>NZ_CP064690.1:4800000-7997500 GCF_023100965.1 Bradyrhizobium sp. 192 | reverse complement strand
GAGCGAATCGGCCCGGTAAGCCGTGAGGCTCGCATACATTTTGCCGAAATGCGGATTGCTCTTGGCGAGATCAGCGTAGATCCCGTTGGCCGCGCCGTAGCAGGCCTCGAGCACTTCCTGCGGGAAGGGTTTGAGGATCGCGCCGGCGGCGAGTAGCCGCTTGAGCGCGGGTGGATTGACCGAATCGTACTTGCCGGTCACCCAGGTGAAGGTATCGAGTGAGGCCGCCGAAATCGCCGCCTGATAATGTTTCGGCAGCGTATTCCACTTCTCGAGATTCATGATGTTATGGCCCTGGCCGGTGCCTTCCCACCAGCCCGGATAGTAATAGTACTTCGCGACTTTCACGAAGCCGAGCTTCTCGTCGTCATACGGGCCCACCCATTCGGCCGCGTCGATCGTGCCCTTCTCCAGTGCAGGGTAGATGTCGCCGGCCGCGATCTGCTGCGGCACACCGCCGAGCTTGCCGATGATGGTACCGGCGAAACCGCCGACGCGGAATTTCAAGCCCTTGAGATCGTCGACGGTCTTGATCTCCTTGCGGAACCAGCCGCCCATCTGGGCGCCGGTCGAGCCTGTCGGCACGCCGATGGCATTATGCTCCCTGAGGAGATCGTTGAGCATGTCCTGTCCGCCGTTCCACAACAGCCAGGAGATATGCTGGCGCGTGTTGAGACCGAATGGCAGCGATGTGCCGAAGGTGAACGCCGGGTTCTTGCCCCAATAGTAATAGAGCGCAGTGTTGCCCATCTCGACTGTGCCGTTCGAGACGGCGTCGAGCACTTGCAGGCCCGGCACAATCTCGCCGGCCGCAAAGGGCTGGATCTGGAAACGATTGTCTGTGATCTCGGCAACGCGCTTGCAGAAATATTCGCAGCCGCCATAGAGCGTATCGAGCGATTTCGGCCAGCTCGCCGTCAGCCGCCATTTCACCTCGGGCATCGACTGTGCGATAGCCGGTGCGGCAACGGCACTCGCGGCCAGGCCCAGCCCGCCTGCCGTCAGGAATTTACGACGTTCCATGCATTTCCCTCCCTGTGATGTCGAGTCCTCGACGAGGGGATTGCGGTCTTGACGCCGCTTTGTCTTCGCCGGTGGCCGACGTTTTTGGCGTCCGAAAATCTGTGTTCCCGGATCGGGGGGCAGGATGACCAAAGGAGCATCGCAAAGCAAGCGCACTTTGGTTGTGCTTGCGGTGTCGCCGATTAATGCTGCGCTGCGAACGCCCTCTCCATCGCCTTGCGCGTCTTCACCGTCTCGTTGCTGGCGTCGAACTCGACGTCGCTCCAGTGCACCACCGCGCCGTGCGCGATGCCATGCTTCAGCTTCACGCGGTGGGCGAGGCCAATCGGCAGCGCGCCGGCCTTCAGGCTCGCCGCCGCCGGTACCAGCTTGCCCCACACCGTGTAACCGCCTTCGCCGTCCAGCATCTCGCCTGCGCGCAGATTGCGCTTGGCGACCGCCGCGACGTCGCCGCGGAAGCCGCTGGCCTGGCCGGTCGGCTCGCCGCGCAGCGCGGCCGACAGCACCGAGATGTTCAGCTCGAGCCCGATCAGGTGATACGGCTTGTACATCGCGGCAAAGCGCCCGCTGCCGTCGGTCTTGAGGCCGTATTGCCTGAAGCAGTCGGCGGCGTAGTCGTTCGGCGCCTCCAGCACGACATAGACGCCCCAGCGCAGGTCGCGAAACACTGGCCGTCCGTCGCGCTCGAGCGAGGAGACGACTTCGACCAGGCCCGACCGCTCCAGCACGCCACCGCGCGAGCGCGGCCGCATGATGTGAGGCAGATCGTCGACGCCGCAGGGCGGAAACAGCAAGCCGTCCGCGGGCACGTCGAGAGCGCAGGCGTTGGCGATCGCGGCCATCTCGATCGCCGATTTGGTGCCATCGAGGAAGGAGTTGAACATCTGCGGATTCATGCCGGCCGACTGTGCCTCGCCCGCGGTGAGGCCGTAATGCTGCCAGACGCCGTCCGGTGTGACGTCGTGATAGGCGGGCAGATATTTCGTGCCCTTGCCGGCGGCGACGACGCGGAAGCCGGTGGCGCGGGCCCAGTCGACCATCTCGGCGGTCAGCGCCGGCTGGTCGCCATAGGCGAGCGAATAGACCACGCCTGCTTTTCGCGCTTCCTCGGCGAGCAGCGGGCCCGCCAGCACGTCGGCTTCGACATTCACCATCACGATATGCTTGCCCGCGGCGATCGCGGCGCGCGCATGCTTGATGCCGACGGCTGGATTGCCGGTCGCCTCCACCACGACGTCCATCGCGCCGCCGGCAATGGCGCGCGCGCCGTCATCGGTGAAGACGGTGGCGGCAATACGCTCGGCGCTCCAGCCGACGGTGCGGCAGGCCTCGCGTGCGCGGTCGCGGTCGATGTCGACGATGACGGGCACCTCCAGCCCCGGCGTGTGCGGCACCTGCGCCAGGAACATCGAGCCGAACTTGCCGGCGCCGATCAGGGCGACACGGACAGGCTTGCCGGCGGACGCGCGGGCCTGGAGGAGGCGGTAGAGATTCATGGGCGGATTCCGATGATGCAGAATTGTTGTGAGACGCGCGTGTCTATCAGCTCGTCATGGCCGGGCTTGACCCGGCCATCCCCGACTTGCGGCTGGCGACTGTGTCAAGACGTGGATGCCCGGGTCAAGCCCGGGCATGACGACTGAGGATGTTGCGCGAGGAGTTCTATTCCGCCGCCTGCCGCGGCGCACGTGCGAGGCGCAGCAGCGCGTCGTCGTCCACCGTCTTGATCGGGGCGAAGTCGCGATGCGCGATGTAGTCCGGCCGCGTGGGATTGCGGATGTGGTTCGAAACCGCGTTCAGCGTCAGGTACACGATCTTGCGCGGGAAGGGCGTGATGTTGCCGGCCGAACCGTGCACGAGATTGCCGTGAAACATCAGCATGCCGCCGGGCTTTCCGGTCGGCGCCACGATGCCGCCCTGCGCGACCAGCCGCGTCACGGTGGCCTCGTCCAGCGTCCACAGCGGATAGGATGTGGTGGCGAGGTCGTGCGAGGCTTCGAGATCGCCGGCGTTCTGGCTGCGCGGCACCAGCATCAGGGGGCCGTTGATCGGCATCACCTCGTCGAGGAAGATCGCGATGTTCATGGCGCGCGGCTCCGGCATGCCGTCGTCGCGCTTCCAGGTGCCGTAATCCTGGTGCCACTGCCAGACGTCGCCGGTGAAAGCCGATTTCGCGTTGATCTTGAACTGATGCATGTAGACCGGCTCGCCGAACAGCTGCTCGACCGGGTCGATCATGCGCGGATGGGCGCCGAGGAGGCCGAACGCCTCGTTGTAGAGATGCGCGGCAAACGCCGTGCGCGGCGCGCCGCTCTTCTCGCGCCAGACCTCGGGCCGGTTGGCATCGTAAATGCCGATCGCCTCGCGCGCGAGGAAATCGACCTCTTCCTGGCTGAATAGCTCGGGCAAAAACAGCCAGCCCTCGCGGTGGAAGAACTCCAATTGCTCCTGAGACAGTCTCATGGGTCGTCCTCCTGTTTTGTCTTTGTTGTCGTATTTTCTCTGCCGTCATGGCCGGGCTTGACCCGGCCATCCACGTCTTTCGTTGCACGTCCAGGAAGAACGTGGATGCCCGGGACAAGCCCGGGCATGACGGCGACGGAGATCGTGGGTTACGCCGCCGCCTCGTCCGTCGCCCTCAATCTCTCCTCAGTCATCCGTCCCGCCGTCTGTGCATGCGACAGCGCCGCGCGTTCGGCCGCATTCGCATCACCGCTGAGAATGTGTCCGGCAATCGTCGCATGCTCCGCCCAGGCGCTGCCGCGATAGTCGAGCTCGGACAGCACCGTCGCCATCGAGCGGCGCATATGCGGCCATTGCGGTGCGATGGTCTCCTCGATTACGGGATTGCCGGCGAGCTGATAGATCGCGCGGTGAAAATCGACGTCGCGCACGATCAGCTCTGCGAGTGTCGTGTTGCGGTCGATGCCGCGTCCGGCGGCGAGTGCCGCTTCCAGCCGCGCGCGGCCGGCCGCGTCATATCCCGCGCGTTCAGCCGCGAGCCGGGCGGCCAGCGCGTCGATCGCGCCCCGGACCTCGTAGAGTTGGCGGATGCGCGCGGGATCGAGCTGAGTGACCTCGAAGCCGCGCTTGCCGCTCTCGGCGACCAGACCCTGGCGGTGGAGCAGGTGCAGCGCATGCGAGACAGGCTGGCGCGAGACGCCGAGCTTGTCGGCCAGCTCGTTCTGCCGGATGCGTTGGCCGGGCTGAAGCGTGCGGTCGGAGATCGCCTCCAGGATTCGGGCATAGACCTGATCGATCAGGTTCGGGAGCGGGTCGAGGGGGATCACGCCAGCGGCTCCTGCGAGCGAATACGGAATTCCGTATTCGAAGGTATTGCAGGAGGGGAAGGGCGTCAAGGTAGCCCATTTTAGACCTGCTAAGCCACTGATTTCATTGGGGTAGCCTACTGTGCATGGGGTTGTTTTCGCAGAAAAAGGGTTCGGAAGGGAGGACCTTACTCCGCCAGAAACACGCTCACTCGCTCCCCGAACTCCAGCGGGGCATGCTCGAACATCCAGTGGCCGGCGTTCGGAATCACCGCCGTCTTGCTGCCCGTGATGTGCTCGGCCAGCACGCGCCACATCACCGACAGGCTGCCGGTGGTAGCGCCGCCGCCGATCAGCAGCGTCGGGGTCTTGATCGCCTGCGCATCGCTCAGCGTGTAGGGCCGGCGCTGCTCGTTGATCTGGCCGAGGAACGTCAGCGCGTTGTCGCGCAGCTGTTGCTTGGCCGCCGCGGGCACGCGCCGCCACGAGCCGTCGCCCTCGATGCCCTCGTAGAAATTCTGCAGCGCGCCCTCGATATCGCCGGCACGGATCATCTCGACCGATCGCGCGGTGCGCGCCGCCAGCGGCGGATGCGCGGGCGTGCCTTCCGGCACCGGCAGGGATGCGTCGAGATCGCCGCCCGGCTCGGCCAGCACCAGCTTCCGCACCAGATCCGGCCGGGCCTGAGCCACGCGAAACGCGATGTGACCGCCGCGCGAATGGCCCATCAGGTCGACCGGTCCGGGCTTGATCTGCTCGATGAAGGCGATCACATCGGCGACGTGCTGCGCCATCTTGTAGTCGTCGCCGACGGCGTCCCAATGCTCGGGGAAGAAATGCCGCAGGCTGACCGAGATCACGCGATGGCTCTTCGACAGCGGCCCGAGCACCGCATACCAGGTGCGGAAGTCGCCGAGCGTGCCGTGCACGCAGACCAGCGGATGACCCTCTCCGACTTCGAGATAGGCCATGTCGTAACCGTTGACGCGAAAGGTCTGCATGATCAGCTCGCCAGAAAATCCAGGACGACTTCGGAGTATTTCTGCGGCGCCTGCTCGAACATCGGGTGCGTCGCGTTCGGGATGATCGCCGTCTTGGAGTAAGGCACATGCGCGGCCAGCGCGTGCAGCACCTTCGGCAGCAGGCCCTTGGTCCGCGCCCCCAGGATGAACAGCGTCGGCATCTTGATCGCCTCCGCATCCGCCTTCGAGAATGGCGGACGATTGTCGCGGACCTGGCCGATCAGGGTCGTGGCGTTGTCGCGCAGGTTTTGCTTCACCAGGGCTGGCAGCCGAGGCCAGGTGCCGGCGCCTTCCAGCGTGTCGACGAAGACGGCGAGGCCGCTGTCGACATCGCCGGCCGCGATCTTCTCGGCCGAGGCCGTGAAGCGCGCCAGCAACGGCGAGGGACCGCCGGCATAGTCGGGGTCGAGGCTCGCATCGAGCTCACCGCCCGGTTCGGCCAGCACCAGCCGCCGGAGCAGGTCCGGCCGGCGCTGCGCTACGCGGAAGCAGATGTGGCCGCCGCGGGAATGGCCCATCAGGTCGACCGGGCCGAGGTCGAGCTTCTCGATGAAGGCGATGACGTCGCTGACATGCTGGGCGATCGAATAGGTGTCGCCAACACCATCCCATTTCTCCGGAAAGAAGTGCCGCAGGCTGACGGCGATCAGCCGATGCCGCTGGGTCAGCGGGCCGAGCACGCAGCCCCAGACCCGGAAGTCGTTGAGCGAGCCGTGCACGCAGACCAGCGGCGGCCGGCCGCTGTCCTCGCCCACGTCGAGATAGGGCATGTCGTAACCGTTGACGTGGAGGCTTTGCATTCGGGACTCGCTAGGCGGGCGGAACTCCTGTGCAAGATTCCCGGAAACCGGGTGGATCGCAACTATTTCCAAGCCTAGATTTAGCGCGAGATCACATTGGGGGCATGCGACGGCAACGCAAGCTCAGGAACCAAGCCATGACCGACCAGCATTTTGTCCTGTTCGACACCAGGATCGGCCTCTGCGCCATCGCCTGGGGCCCGCGCGGCATCAACGGCACGCAATTGCCGATGGGCGGCGAGCAGAAGATCCGCACCCGCATCAGCCAGCGCCACGGTGATGCCATCGAGGCCGAGCCGACCGCCGAGGTGCGCCAGGCGATCGACCGCATCGTCAAGCTGCTCGCGGGCGAGCCGGACGATCTCACCGATATCGAGCTCGATCTCGACGGCGTGCCTGACTTCAACCGCGGCGTCTACGAGATCGCCCGCGCCATTCCGCCCGGCAAGACCGTCACCTATGGCGACATCGCCAGGCAGCTCGGCGGCGTGCAGCTGTCGCGCGACGTCGGCCAGGCGCTCGGCCACAACCCGTGCCCGATCGTCGTGCCCTGCCATCGCGTGCTCGCCGCCGGCAACAAGCCCGGCGGCTTCTCGGCCAATGGCGGCGTGGTGACGAAGCTGAAGATGCTGGAGATCGAAGGCGCGCTGGTGAACCACACGCCGAGTTTGTTTGACTGAGGCGGCTTGCGCTGGCGTCGTAGGGTGGGCAAAGCCAAGCGTGTCCACCACATCGATCGTAACGAGGAAAAATGGTGGGCGCGGCGCTTTGCGCCTTTGCCCACCCTTGTATTAGCGCATCGGTATAGGATTGGCCCCGTTCCGTGAGGAATGGCCCAGCCCGGGTGGCCACCCTGGCTGGGCCGCCGATCGATCGGATCGATGCCCACCGAAGCCTTGAGGGCTGCGTTTCGTAGCAAGATCGCGGTCGGCACTTCATCGGGACCCGCATGGTTGAACGAACTTCAGGTTCGCATAACAAGGGAGGGTCGAGGAAGATGGCCAAGCGTAACACGATCTGTGCCGGGATCGATACCGGCAAACGCAAGCTCGACGTGGCGATCGATGGCAACTCTGAGCAGTTGCGGGTCGACAACACGGCAAGAGGTCACCAGGCGCTGGTGGAGTGGTTGAAGTGCCGCAAGGTAAAGAGGGTCGGGATCGAGGCAAGTGGAGGCTACGAGCAGGCGGTCGTTGCGGAGCTGCGGCGCAAGCGTTTCGTCGTCGTGCTGTTTCAGCCGAAGCAGGTCCGCGCCTATGCCACGTTCCGTCTGCTGCTGGCTAAGAACGACAGGATCGACGCGGCGCTGATCGCGACGTGCACTGCCGCGGTCAAGACGATCCATCCTGCACCGGATCCGCGGTTGCAGCCCTTTGCCGAGCATCTGACCATGATCGATCAGATCACGGAAGACATCGCAAGGCTGAAGAACCGGCTCGAGAGTTGCCGCGACAAGCGGATTCAAGGGGTTTGGAAGGCGCAGATCGCGCTGTTGGCAAAGTCCAAACGAGCCGAGTTCAAGGCGCTGCTGGCGGCGATCCGCAAGCATCCTGATCTCGCCGCACGGCTCGATCTGATCTACAGCGTCGCCGGCTGCGGTCTGCCGACCGCGGCTGCCGTCCTGATCAGGATGCCCGAGATCGGCAACATCACACGCGAACGGGCCTCAGCTCTCAGTGGACTGGCGCCTTACGACGACGATAGCGGCGAACGATCCGGTGCCCGTCACATCAAAGGTGGCCGTGAGCGGCTGCGTTGGGCGCTCTACAACGCGGCTCTTCCGGCATCCTCCCGATGGAACCCGCAGATGAAGGCTCTCTATACAAGGCTGATCGCCGCCGGAAAATCTCATAAATGCGCGCTGGTCGCTTGCGCCAGAAAGTTGCTCGTCACGATCAACGCCGTGGTCGCCCGCGGAACTCCGTGGATCGCCGAAGCGCCTCAAACTGCCAAGCTGCCCGCCACCTGATCGCGTTTCTTTGTTCGATCAGGCGGCCGTTTCTTCGTCCCGACCTTCCGCCTGGACGACGCCGTGCGCCGCGGCCGTCAAGGTTGGCCGTCGCGAACGCCCCGCGTCAAACTCGCTGCCGCCAGGCCACACCTTGACGGCTGCAAGCCCGGCGTCATGCTTGCGGAAAATCGGGAGAACCTTAATGGTTGCTACAAGTACCAGCCTAAATCTTCGCCGCCGTCTTCGGCCAATATTTGTCGCGCAGATGCCGCTTCACCAGCTTGCCCGTGGGCGTGCGCGGCAGCTCGGGCTCGAAATCGATCGAGCGCGGGCATTTGATCGCCGACAGCCGCGTCTTGCAGTAGGCGATCAAATCGACCTCGAGCGCCTTGCCGGCACGAGCCATGTCGTGCGGCTGCACCACCGCCTTCACCTCTTCGCCCATCTCCTCGTTCGGCACGCCGAACACGGCGACATCGGCAACGTCGGGGTGGGTGATCAGCACGTCCTCGGTCTCTTGCGGATAGATGTTCACGCCGCCGGAGATGATCATGTAGGACTTGCGGTCGGTGAGATAGAGAAAGCCGTCCTTGTCGAGGTAGCCGACGTCGCCGAGCGTGGACCAGCCCTTGGCGTTGTAGGCTTTCTTCGTCTTCTCGGCGTCGTTGTGATAGGCGAACGCGGGGGCGTCGGCGAAATAGACCGTGCCGATCTCGCCGGTCGGTTGCTCCTCATCGTTCTCGTCGAGAATCTTGATCTTGCCGACCACGGCGCGGCCGACGCTGCCGCGATGCTCCAGCCATTGCTGCGAGTTGCAGACGGTGACGCCATTGCCTTCCGAGCCGGCATAATACTCGATCAGGATCGGTCCCCACCACTCGATCATCTTCGCTTTCACGTCGACGGGGCAAGGCGCGGCGGCGTGGATCGCGCCCTTGAGCGTGGAAACGTTGTACTTCGCGCGGACTTCGTCCGGCAGCTTCAGCATGCGCACGAACATGGTCGGCACCAGCTGGGATTGGGTGACTTTGTATGTCTCGACAAGCTTCAGGAATTCTTCGGCGTCGAAGTGCTCCATGATGATGGAGGTGCCGCCGAGCACGATTGCCATCATATTGAAGCGCAACGGAGCTGCGTGATAGAGCGGTGCCGGCGAGAGATAGATGCTGTCGGCGTTCATGCCGCACATGTCGGCGCAGAGCACGCGCAGGAAGGCGTTCGGCGTATCGATCCTGTTGCCTTCGAAGGCCTTCTTGATGCCTTTGGGACGGCCGGTCGTGCCCGACGAATACAGCATGTCGTAGCCGGCGACCTCGTCGGCGATCGGCGTGGTCGGCTGCGCGGCGGCTTCCTTGTCGTAGGAGCGGAAGCCAGGCAGCGGGTCGTCCATCATGTAGAAGAGCGGCTCGCCGGCGGCGCCCTTGACGAGATCCTTGATCTGATCGGCGCATTTCGACGTGGTGATCACGATTTTGGCGCCGCAATCGGCGATGATGTAGTCGATCTCGTCCTGCTTCAGATAGCGGCTGATCGCGGTGTAATAGAGTCCGCTCCGCTGCGCGGCCCAGCACAGCTCCATGAAGGCGAGGCGATTCTCCATCAGCAGAGCGATGTGGTCGCCGGCCTTGAGGCCAAGCGAGCGGAACAGCTGCGCGCCCTGGTTCGAAAGCTCGTCGAGCTCGCGATAGGTGATCGCCTTGCCGGTCCCGGCCATTCGGTAGGCGATCTTGTCGGGCGTGGTCTTTGCGTGGATGGAGGGGTGGGTCATGGCGTTTCCTCAAAACGCGAATGGCGAGCAGCGAATGGCGAATAGGGAAGGGCAAGCCGCTCTTCGCCTAGTCACCATTCGCAACTCGCCACTCACTACTCGCTTTTTTTTCTTACAGCCGCTCGACGATCGTGACGTTGGCCATGCCGCCGCCTTCGCACATGGTCTGGAGGCCGTAGCGCTTGCCGCGCTGGTGCAGGGCGTGGACCAGCGTGGTCATCAGCTTGGTGCCGGAGCCGCCGAGCGGATGGCCGAGCGCGATGGCGCCGCCGTTGACGTTCAGGCGCGCCGGGTCGGCGCCGGTGGTCTTGAGCCAGCCGGTCGGCACCGAGGCGAAGGCCTCATTGACCTCGAACAGGTCTATGTCGTCGATCTTCATGCCGGCCTTCTCGAGCGCGCGCTTGGTGGCGTGCAGGGGAGCGTCGAGCATGATGACGGGGTCGCCGCCGGTCATGGTCATGTGGTGGATGCGCGCCAGCGGTGTGACGCCGAGCTGCTTCAGCCCGCGCTCGTTCACGACCATCACGCCGGAGGCGCCGTCGCAGATCTGGCTGGCGCTGGCGGCGCTGAGCTTGCCGTTCTCGGCGATCAGCTTGACGCCCTTGATGCCGTCGAGCGTGACGTCGAAGCGGATGCCCTCATCGATGTGGTGGGTGTCCTTGCTGCCGTCGGCGCGGGTGATGTCGAGCGGCAAGATCTCCTTCTTGAAGTGCCCGGCTTGCGTTGCCGCGATCGCGCGCTGATGGCTGTTATAGGAATATTGGTCCAGATCATCCTTCGACAGGCCGTACTTCTCGGCCATCATCTCGGCGCCGGTGAACTGGCTGAACACGATATTCGGATATCTCGCCTCGATGCCCGGGCTCTTGTAATTGCCGAAGCCGTTCTTGGCCGGCAGCTGCGAGGACAGGCCCATCGGCACGCGCGTCATCGATTCCACGCCGGCGGCGATGACGACGTCCATGGCGCCGGACATCACGGCCTGCGCGGCGAAATGCAGCGCCTGCTGCGAGGAGCCGCACTGGCGGTCGATCGAGGTGCCCGGCACGCTCTCCGGCAGCTTCGAGGCCATGATCGCGTTGCGCGCGACATTGTTGGATTGCTCGCCGACCTGCATGACGCAGCCCATGATCACGTCCTCGACCATGGCGGGATCGACCTTGGTGCGGTCGACCAGCTCGTTCAGCACTTTTGCGGCGAGATCCGCCGGATGCCAGCCGGCGAGACGGCCCCCCTTGCGCCCGCCCGCGGTACGCGCAGCGGCGACGATGTATGCCTCGGCCATGTTAGTCTCTCCCTGAATTGCTCTGAATAGGCTGGTTGTCGCGGCGGATTAAAAGGGCGCGACGTGATTTAGTCAATCGATCAATTAACTCTTGTGATGAGGCGCTGCTTGCGCTTATCTGCGCCCTCTCGACGCAGATTCAGGGATATCCGTGGTTACCAGCGTACCGAACAGGCTCCCGAGCGGAAAAAATTCCACGGCAGAGAAATTGCTCGTGGCCGCGAGCGAGTTGATGATCGAACGCTCCTCGATCGAGATTTCACTCAGCGACATCGCGCAGAAGTCGGGCGCGAACGCCGCGCTGGTCAAATATCATTTCGGCAACAAGGACGGCCTGCTGCTGGCGCTGCTCGCGCGGGACGCGGCGACGGAGATGTCCAATCTCGAATATCTGCTGGCGCAACCGATCACGGCGACGGCGAAGCTGAAGCTGCATATCGCCGGCATCATCCGGGCCTATCACCGGTTCCCCTATATGAACCGGCTGATCCATTATCTCCTGCACGAGAGCGTCGCCGGCTCCGCCGACGAAGTCTCAAAGTTCTTCGTCGCGCCGCTGCTCGACTTTCACCGCCGCCTGCTCGCCGAGGGCGTCAGCCGCGGCGAGTTCCGCGCCACCGATCCGGTGCTGTTCTACACCAGCCTGATCGGCGCCTGCGATCACCTGTTCTTCGGCCGGCACGCGATGTCTCGCGCGACCGGCGTCGGCCCGGTCACCGACGACGTCTGCCGGCAATATATCAAGCACATGGAAACGCTGATCTGCGGCGGCATCCTCACGCAAGTCGAGGAAGCTGCAGCGGCCGGATAATCCGGCCGAGACTTTGAAGTCTAGAGAAGAAACGCCCAAGGAAAGGTACAAGCGATGGAATTGAAAGACGTAGCCGTTCTCATCACCGGCGGCGGTTCGGGCCTTGGCGAAGCGACCGCCCGCGCCATGGCGGCCAAGGGCGCCAGGATCGGCGTGATCGACCAGAACAAGGACAATGCCGAGAAGGTCGCGGCCGAGGTGAAGGGCGTCGCGCTCCATGCCGACGTCACCAGCGAGGAGCAGATCAAGGCGGCGATTGCCAAGGCGGAAGCTGCCCATGGCGTTGCCCGCGTGCTGATGAACTGCGCCGGCATTGGCGGCTCGCAACGCATCGTCGGCCGCGACGGCGTCTATCCGCTGGAGAAATTCGCGCGCATCATCAATGTCAACCTGATCGGCACCTTCAACTGCCTGCGGCTGTTCGCCGAGCGCCTCGTCACGATCGAGCCGGTCGGTGAAGAACGCGGCGTCATCATCAACACGGCGTCGGTTGCCGCTTACGAAGGCCAGATCGGCCAGATCGCCTATTCGGCCTCGAAGGGCGGCGTCGTCGGCCTGACCCTGCCGGCCGCGCGCGACCTCGCCAGCCAAAAGATCCGCGTCAACACCATCGCTCCCGGCCTGTTCTTCACGCCGCTGCTGATGGGGCTGAACGAGGAAGCCCGCAAGAGCCTGGGCGCCCAGGTGCCGCATCCCTCGCGTCTCGGTGACGCCAAGGAATACGGCTCGCTCGCCGTGCATATCGTCGAGAATCCGATGCTGAATGGCGAGACCATCCGCCTCGACGGCGCCATCCGCATGGCTCCGCGGTAGGCGGGCTTCTTACCCTCCCCTGGAGGGAGAGGGTCGATCGCGCGAAGCGCGAGCGGGGAGGGGTGATCTCTCCACACGGGCAGCGTCTCAGGTGGAGAGACTGTCACCCCACCCCGTCTCACATTTCGCTGCGCTCAACGTGAGCCGACCCTCCCCCTCCAGGGGAGGGTGGTAGACGGCCTCCGTGTGGCACGAAAGGACGAGGCTCCCATGTCCCAACCGCTGCTGATCGAGCATGACGACGGCGTCGACCGGGTGACGCTCAATCGTCCTGACAGTCTCAATGCGCTCGATCCGGCGCTGATCGACGCGCTCAATGACTATTTCCAGGGCCTCCAGCGCAACCGGGAGACGCGCGTCGTCGTACTCCGGGGCGCCGGTCAGAATTTTTGCGCGGGCCTCGACCTCAAAGCGGCGATGGCTCGCCGGGCCGGGCAACAGGAGCCGCCCGGTGTCACGGAGTCACTCGACTCGCAGCGGCGCATCGCCGACATCGTGATGCTGATGCGGCGCTGTCCGCAGCCGATCCTGTCACTGGTGCAGGGCGCGGCGGCCGGCGGAGGCTTTGCGCTGGCGCTGGCGTCCGACATCCGTATCGCGACGAAATCGGCGCGAATGAATTGCGCTTTCATCAAGCTTGGGCTTGGCGGCTGTGACATCGGCACCAGCTATTTCCTGCCGCGGTTGGTCGGTGTGTCCGTGGCATCGGAACTGATCCTCACCGGGCGCTTCATCGGCGCCGAGCGCGCGCTGGCGGTTGGGCTGGTCTCGGAAGTCGTCGCGGAGGACAAGCTCGACGCCGCGGCCGAGCCCTATGTCGAGGCGATGATGATGGCTTCGCCCGTGGGCCTGCGTCTGTCCAAGGAATGCCTCAACATGAGTGTCGACGCGGGATCGCTGGAAGCGGTCATCGCCATGGAGGATCGCAACCAGGTCCTGTGCAGCCGCTCCGAGGAATTTTCGGAAGGCATCAGGGCCTTCCTTGAGAAGCGAAAGCCTGTCTATATCAAGCGCTGAACGAGAACGATCCGCAAAGGACGATAATTCCGGGAGACGCAAAATGAGTGGAAGCGCGGCGGCCGTGATGACGAAGCCCGCCTTTCGCAAGATCGAATGGCTTAAGCGCGACATCGACGTCGAGCGCCGCAGCGACGGTACGGTTGTGCTGAAGTCGCGCATTCCGCTGCAAGCTTACGAGACGCACATTCCGGCCTCGCTGGCGAAATGGGCGAAGGAAGCGCCCGAGCGCATCTGGCTGGCGCAGCGCGGCGGCCCCAACCGCGAATGGCGCAAGGTGTCCTATGGCGAAGCCAAGCGCACCGTGGATGCGCTGACGCAAGGCCTGCTCAATCTCGGACTCGACGGTCGTCCCGTTGCGATCCTCTCCGGAAATTCCATCGAGCATGCGCTGATGACGCAGGCCGCGATGCAGGCTCGCTCCCCCGCGGCGCCGGTGTCGCCGGCCTATTCCCTGATGAGCCACGATCACGTCAAGCTGAAGTACCTGTTCGACCTGATCAAGCCGGCCGTGGTGATGGTGCAGGACGGCCCGACTTTCGAGAAGGCGCTGAAGGCGATCGACCTCACCGGCGTGACCGTGGTTCACGTCATGCGCCCCTGCGACGGCATCACAAGCGTCAGTTTCGCCGATCTGGCGGCGACGCCAGTGACTGCCGATGTCGGTGCGTCGATCGCGAAGATCGCGCCGCAGACGGTCGGAAAACTGCTGTTCACGTCCGGCTCGACCGGCATGCCCAAGGCCGTCATCAACACGCAAGCAATGATGTGCGCCAATGCTGCGATGATGATGCAGGTGCGGCCGCGTTCGCCTGATGGTCCGATCGCGACCATGCTGGATTGGATGCCATGGAATCACACCATGGGCGGCAACGCGGCGTTTCACCCGATCCTGGTCGATGGCGGCACGCTCTATATCGACGACGGCCGGCCGATGCCGGGCCAGTTCGAGGAGACGCTGCGAAACCTCCGCGAGATCTCGCCGACCTACTACGCCAATGTGCCGGCGGGTTACGCGGCGCTCGCGGCCGCGATGGAGAAGGACGACGCGCTATGTCGTTCCTTCTTCAAGAACCTCTCGATCATGGCCTATGGCGGCGCGCGGCTGCCCGACGATCTCTACGACCGCATGCAAGCTCTCGCCGTGAAGACCACCGGCGAGCGCATCGTGTTCTATACCGGCTGGGGTTCGACGGAGACCGCACCGACCTCGACCGGCACCTATTGGAACACCGAGCGCGTCGGCCTGATCGGCCTGCCATTCCCCGGCGTCGAGTTGAAGATGGTGCCGTGCGGCTCGAAATACGAGCTGCGTCTTCGCGGCGTCAACGTCACGCCCGGCTATTTCGGCCAGCCGGAGCTGACGAAGAAGATGTTCGACGAGGAGGGCTTTTATTGCATCGGCGATGCCGGCATCTTCGTCGACGATGCCGATCCGGTGAAGGGCATCATCTTCGCCGGGCGCGTGGTCGAGGATTTCAAGCTCACCACCGGCACCTTCGTGCATGTCGGCTCGCTCCGCACCGATGCGATCGCAGCCGCGACGCCTGTCGTGCATGATGCGCTGGTCGCCGGGCAGGATCGTGCCTTCATCGGCCTGCTGGCCTGGCCGAATTTGCACGCCTGCCGCCAGCTCGTCGGCAACGTCGATCTCAGCTTCGAGGACGCGGTGAAGCATCCCGAGGTGATCGCCTGCTTCAGGCGAGGGCTGGAAGCGCACAATCGGGACTGCGAGGGCGCCAGCAGCCGCATCATCGGGCGCGCGATGCTGATGGCCGAGCCTCCCTCGATCGACGGCAACGAGCTGACAGACAAGGGCTACATCAACCAGCGCGCAGGCCTCGAACGCCGCGCTGTGCTGGTGGAGCGGCTCTATGCCGACAAGCCGGATCAGGATGTGATCGTGCTGCGATGAAGCAACGCTCTCTCAACCTCGTCATTCCGGGGCGCGACGAAGTCGCGAACCCGGAATCCATAACCACCAGTCTGGGTTATGGATTCCGGGCCTGGCCCTTCGGGCCATCCCGGAATGACGGCTCAATAACGATGAATAAGAGGTAAGCCGCCATGAACTTCGACTTCTCTGACGACCAGAAACAGCTCCGCGATCAGGCGCGCAAATTCCTCGCTGAAAAATGCTCCCCGAAGGCGGTGCGCGTGGTGCTCGACGGCAAGGCGCCCTATGACAAGGAGCTGTGGAAGGGCCTCGCCGAGATGGGCTTTCTCGGCGTCGCGATCCCCGAAGAGTTTGGTGGTGCCGGCGCCGGCCATCTCGAACTCTGCGTCATCGCAGAAGAGATGGGCCGGGCCAATGCGCCGGTGCCGTTCTCCTCGACCGTGTACCTTGCCGCCGAGGCGCTGCTGCTCGCGGGCAACGACGCGCAGAAAAAGAAGTGGCTGCCGGCAATCGCCTCGGGCGAGGCGATCGGCACGCTGGCGCTGTTCGAGGGCAAGGGCAATCCGGCGCCGAAAAACGTCAAGCTCACGGCTGCGAACGGCGTCTTGAACGGGGTCAAGAAGCCGGTCCCCGATGGTGCGATTGCGGATTTCGCGGTGGTCGCAGCGCGGACGGGATCGAGCGGGCGCGATGGCGACACCTCGCTGTTCCTGGTCGATCTCAAGGGCGCCGGCGTCGAGGTGAAGAGCCTCACCAATCTCGATCCGACCCGTGGACAAGCCGAGATCACTTTTAGCGATTGCAAGGCCGAGCCGCTGGGCGCTGCCGGCGATGGCTGGAGCGTCCTCACCCAGGTGCTCGATCGCGCCGCCGTACTCTGTGCGTTCGAGCAGGTCGGCGGCTCCGACCGCGCGCTGGAGATGGGCCGTGACTACGCGCTCGACCGAATCGCCTTCGGTCGCCAGATTGGCTCGTTCCAGGCGGTCAAGCACATGCTGGCCGACATGTATGTGTCGGCGACGCTGGCGCGCTCCAACAGCTATTATGGCGCCTGGGCGCTCTCGACCAACGCAGCCGAATTGCCGGAAGCCGCGGCCGCCGCGCGCATCAGCGCGACGCAGGCGTTCCAGCACTGCGCCAAGAACAACATCCAGGTTCACGGCGGCATGGGCTTCACGTGGGAGTTCGACTGCCACATGTACTACCGCCGCGCCAACGCGATGGCGCTCGGGCTCGGCAGTCTCTCTTATTGGGAAGACCAGTTGATCGACCGCATGCGGAAGAAGAACGCGGCGTGATGCAGGTGCGTAGGGTGGGTTAGCCGAGCGGCTTGCGCGAAGCGCAAGTCGCTTGGCGTAACCCACCTCTTCTCCCGATGGAAACCAAAGAGGTGGATTACGCCTTCGGCTAATCCACCCTACGAAGACAGAGACGAGACCATGAACTTCGAAGACACGCCGCAGGAAGCCGAATTTCGCGCCACCGCCCGCGCCTGGATCGGTGCCAATGCGCCCAAGCAATACGAGGACGAGCTGCGCAAATCCTCGCTCGGCCGCACCGTGCTCAGGAATGCCGACATTCTCGACGTGGCGAAAGCCTGGCAGAAAAAGAAGGCCGACGCCGGCTGGGCCTGCCTGCATTGGCCCAAGGAATATGGCGGCCGCGGGTCGTCGCCGATCGAGCGCGTGATCTGGCAGCAGGAGGAGGGACCGTTCGGCCTGTTGTCCCGCATGTTCATCATCGGCCACGGCATGTGCGGACCAACCATGATGGCGTTCGCGCGCGAGGAGCATAAGCGCACCTACCTCCCGCCCCTCGCCTCCGGCGAAAAAGTCTGGTGCCAGCTGTTCTCCGAGCCGGCGGGCGGCTCCGACGTCGCGGGGCTTCGCACGCGCGCGGAGAAGGACGGCGACGACTGGGTCATCAACGGCCAGAAAATCTGGACCTCGGGCGCGCATTATTCCGACTACGGCATTTTGCTGACCCGCACCGATCCGACCGTGCCCAAGCACAAGGGTCTTACCATGTTCTTCCTGGACATGAAGAGCCCCGGCGTCGAGGTAAGGCCGATCAAGCAGGCGAGCGGGGCCTCGGACTTCAACGAGGTCTATTTCACTAATGTCAGGATTCCCGATCACCAGCGCCTCGGCGAGGTCGGCGATGGCTGGAATGTCTCGCTGACCACGCTGATGAACGAGCGCAGCGCGATCGGTGCGGCCGTCTCGACTGGATTTCCTGAATTGTTCGAATACTGCTCCAGCTTGATGCTCGACGACGGCCCGGCGATCGAGGATCGCGCGGTGCGCTCGAAGCTGGCGAACTGGGCGGTGAAGGCGAGCGGGCTGAAATACACCAGCATGCGCGCGATCTCGGCGCTGTCGAAGGGCGAGCGGCCGGGCCCGGAGAATTCCATCGGCAAGCTGGTGGCGGGCTCGATGATCCAGGACGTCGCGACCTACGCGCTGGATTTGCAGGGCGCGAGCGGTGTCGTCAGCGGCGAGGACGCCGAGCTTGCCGGCCGTTTCCAGGCGATGCTGCTGCGTGCGCCCGGCACGCGCGTCGAAGGCGGCACCGACGAGATCATGCGCAACATCATCGCCGAGCGGGTACTGGGCCTGCCGGGTGACATCAGGGTCGACAAGGACGTGCCGTTCAACAAGATCCCGACCAAGGGAAGAGGGTAGAGGCTCGCCATGAATTTCGACGACACCCCGCAGGAAGCCGCATTCCGCGCCACCGCGCGCAAATGGATCGATGCCAATGCGCCGAAGGAATTGCAGGCCGAGCTGTCGAAATCCTCGCTCGGCCGTATCCGGCTTGCGAGCCACGACATCGTCGATGTCGGCAAGGCTTGGCAGAAGAAGAAGTTCGAGGGCAATTGGGCCTGTCTGCACTGGCCGAAGGAATATGGCGGCCGTGGCGCGACGCCGATCGAGAAGGTGATCTGGCAGCAGGAAGAGGGCGTCTACGGCAAGCTGACGCAGCCGTTCCAGATCGGCGAGGGCATGTGCGGCCCGACCGTGATGGCCTTCGGCAGCGAGGATGCCAAGCGCCGCTATTTGCCGAAGCTCGCTTCGGGCGAGGAGATCTGGTGTCAGCTGTTCTCCGAGCCGTCCGCCGGCTCCGACGTCGCAGGCCTGCGCACCCGCGCGGAGAAGAAGGGCGACAACTGGGTCGTCAACGGCCAGAAGATCTGGACCTCGGGCGCCCATTATTCCGATTACGGCCTTCTGATCGCGCGCACCGATCCGAATGTCCCCAAGCACAAGGGCCTCACCATGTTCTTCCTGGACATGAAGAGCCCCGGCGTCGAGGTCCGGCCGATCAGGCAGGCCAATGGCATGCAGGAGTTCAATGAGGTCTATTTCACCGATGTCGTGATCCCCGACAGCCAGCGGCTGGGCGCTGTCGGCGAGGGCTGGAGCGTGTCGTTGACCACGCTGATGAACGAACGCATGTCGATCGGCTCGCGCCTTGCCACCGGCGTACCTGAGATGTTCGAGTTCTGCTCCAATCTGATGCTGGAGGACGGTCTCGCCATCGACGATCCTGCGGTGCGTTCGAAACTCGCGAGCTGGGCGGCGAAGTCGAACGGGCTGAAATTCACCAGCTATCGCACCATCTCGGCGCTGTCGAAGGGCGAGCGGCCGGGGCCGGAGAATTCGATAGGCAAGCTGGTGTCGGGCATGATGCTGCAGGACATCGCGACCTACGCCATGGACCTGCAAGGTGCGGCCGGTGTTCTCACCGGCAACGACGAGGAGACGGTGCAGGGCCAGTTCCAGCAGATGCTGTTGTCCTCTCCCTCGATGCGCATCGCCGGCGGCACCGACGAGATCCTGCGCAAACATCATCGCCGAGCGGGTGCTGGGCCTGCCCGGCGACATCCGAGTCGACAAAGACGTGCCTTATAACAAGATCCCGACCAAGGGACGGTGATCTTACGTCTCGCGGTATCTCCATATCCAGATGCTCCGGGGCAATTCTGTCGGTGGGCACGGCGCCATGCGCCTTTGCCCACCCTACGAGAAGAGCGCGAGCTGATCCATGGACGCACAAGTGAAACAAAACGACCGCATCGGCGTGCTCGAAGAGCTGCTCAACGAGCGCTACTCCGTCCGCGCCTTCCTGCCCAAAGAGGTCGACCGCGCGACTATCGAGCATGTGCTGACGACCGCACAGCGCACGGCGTCCTGGTGCAACAGCCAGCCCTGGCAGGTGATCATCGCCAGTGGCGAGGCCAAGGAGCGCTTTCGCCAGGCGATCTACAAGGAGGCCTCGGGCGGTCTCGGTGACGATTACGACTTCACCCCGCCGCGCGAATATGTCGGCGTCTATCTCGATCGCCGCCGCGAAAGCGGTTTTCAGCTCTACAACACGCTCGGCATCGCCCGTGGCGACAGAAGCGCCTACGCCAGGCAGGCGCTCGAGAACTACAATTTCTTCGGCGCGCCGCATGTCGCCGTCATTCACACCAACGAGCCGCTCGGCATCTACGGTGCGATCGATTGCGGCGCCTATGTCTCCAATTTCATGCTGGCTGCGCAGGCGCTCGGGCTCGGCACGATTCCGCAGGCGGCGCTTGCGCGGCATTCCGGCCTGATCCGCCGCCACTTCAATCTGCCTGACGATCGCCGCATCGTCTGCGGCATCTCGTTCGGCTACGCTGACAACGCGCACAAGGTCAACAGCTACCGCACCTCGCGTGCGAGCGTGGCTGAAACGGTAACTTTCGCCGACGAGTGATCGAGACGCGTAAAGGCGGCCGCGAAACGGCCGCCTTTACATCGTTTCCGATCGATTGACGCCGGCCGCTATCCGCCGCTGCCACCGATTACGGCGCGAATGGTCTCGTCGGGCCCGAAGTCCTCGGCGCCGTCGACATAGAGCAGCGCGGCGAGCTTCGAGCGCGCGCGGTTGACGCGGCTCTTGATCGTGCCGACCGCACAGCCGCAGATCGAGGCCGCGTCTTCGTAGGAGAAGCCGGAGGCGCCGACCAGGATCAGCGCTTCACGCTGGTCCTGCGGAAGTTTTTCGAGCGCCGTGCGGAATTCCTCGAATTCGAGATGCGCGTTCTGCGACGGCTGTGTCTTCAGCGTCTTGGCGTAGTTGCCTTCGGCATCCTCGACCTCGCGCCGCCGCTTGCGATAGTCGGAGCGGAACAGGTTGCGCAGGATCGTGAACAGCCACGCCGGCAGATTGGAGCCGGGCTGGAACGAGTCGATGTTGGCGAGGGCGCGGAGCAGCGTCTCCTGGACCAAATCATCGGCGCGGTCCGCATTGCCGCTGAGCGAAATGGCGAACGCGCGCAGGCTCGGCACGGCCGCCAGAATGTCGTTACGCAGGGAGTCCGTGAGAGGCATTAATCCCTCCCATTGTTGTCGTTGGATCCGCCCTCTTCGCCCAATTGGGGTGTGGCCCCCGGCGCATCAAGCTTCTTGATCAGTTCGGCGAACCGATCCGGAACCCCCTGTCGCACGACATCGTCGTACATGGCGCGCAACTGATGCCCTATCCGGGATTGTATCTCCGGAGTAAGGCCTCCCTTGCCGGGGGTCGTGCTTCTGCTGGCTTGAGACTTGAGATCTTTCATGACCTGTTCCACGTTTCCCCGAGTTAAGTGACTGTAAAATCGAGAAGTTTTCTCAACCGGGAGCCGTTCCCTGGATAGGCACAATTCCAGGTTCGATAAATAGTTCCCGCTCAAGCGGAACTTTTCTTGGCCTGAGGCGTAAACAGCCCAGCAGGGGAACCCGGGCCCCCCTCCGATTGCCTGGACGTCAAGGTAGGTCCGAAGATGAATGGAGTGGGGATGTCCCGTTCACAGCTTGTTGCTGAACACTTGCCGTTGTTGCGCCGGTACGCACGCGCCCTGACGGGCAGCCAGGCCTCCGGTGACGCTTATGTCGCAGCCATGTTGGAAGCCATGCTGGGGGATCCGGCGGTGCTCGACGAGAGCCATGGGCCGCGCGTCGGCCTGTTCCGGTTGTTCACTCAGATCTGGAATTCGGTCTCCGTTAACGACGATTCCGAGGTGGCGACCTTGCCGATGCCGCCGGAGCGGCGGCTGTCGAACATCACGCCGCTGCCGCGGCAGGCGTTCCTGCTGCTCTCGCTGGAGGGATTTTCGGAAGAGGAAGTCGGCTACATCCTCGGCACCGACGTCGCCGAAACCCGGCGGCTTGCGGATGCCGCGGGACGCGAGATGGCCGCCGAGATCGCCACCGACGTGCTGATCATCGAGGACGAGACCTTCATCGCCATGGACCTCGAGAGCCTGGTGAAGAATCTCGGCCACAATGTCGTCGGCGTCGCCCGCACGCATGCTGATGCGGTGGCACTGGCCAAGAACAAGCGGCCCGGCCTCATCCTCGCCGACATCCAGCTCGCCGACGGCTCGTCGGGCCTGGACGCGGTCAACGAGCTGCTCCGCACCTTCGAGGTGCCTGTGGTGTTCATCACGGCGTACCCGGAGCGCTTCCTCACCGGCGAGCGCCCCGAGCCGGCGTTCCTGATCTCAAAGCCGTTCCAGCCCGCGATGGTGTCGGCGGTGGCGAGCCAGGCACTATTCTTCCAGCGCAACTCGCGCAACCGCGCGCCGAAGGCGCCGGCGGCTTAACAGCGCCGGCCATTTGGCGAAACGATCCGATCCGGCGTGCCGCAAGGCACGTCGCATTTTTCGTGACCGCCTGTCGTGCTTGACGCGTGCCGGCTCCGCCGCTCATACCTCCTGCAGGGATCCCAGCCGGAGATGAGATGTGCCCATGGACCAGCAGTTGCTCGACCGCCTCGCCATCCGCGACCTCGTCGAGAACTGGGCGGTCTGGCGCGATGCCGGTGATTGGGAGCGCTTCGCCACGGTCTGGCACGACGAGGGCTGGATGTCGGCCACCTGGTTTCAGGGGCCGGCGCGGGATTTCATGCGCGTCAGCCAGGAGGGGTTTACCAGGGGCGTTCGCATCCTGCATTTCCTCGGCGGCACCAGCATCGATCTCGCAGGCGCGCGCGCCATCGCCCAGACCAAGATGACGATCTCGCAGCGCGCCCCGGTGCACGACGTGGTCTGCGATGTCGTCTGTACCGGCCGCTTCTACGATTTCCTGGAAAAGCGACAGGGGCGCTGGGGCATCGTCCGCCGCCAGCCGATCTATGAGAAGGACCGGATCGACCCGGTCGATCCCGCAGCAGAGCTCCGCCTCGACCAGAAAGCGCTCGCCGCGCTCCCTGAAGGCTATCGCCACCTCGCCTACATGCAGGAGCTGATCGGCTACAAGGTCAAGCGCGACATGCCGGGCCTGATTGGTCCCGAGGTCGAGAAGCTCTACGGCGAAGGGCGGGAATGGCTGGCGGGGAAGTGAACCCCAGACAAGAGTAAGGCGCGACTGGCATCACCACAGTCGCGCCCTACGTCGCCGGCTTATGGGGCAGGGGGGAATAGCCGGCTGTTGAGACGACTCCCGCCTGCGCGAGACGTTCCACGCCGTGCGAAATATTTTGGCGAAATTTTTTGCGTACGCTGTCGCGCGTATCG
The DNA here is from genome assembly GCF_023100965.1 of Bradyrhizobium sp. 192. NCBI lineage: Bacteria > Pseudomonadati > Pseudomonadota > Alphaproteobacteria > Hyphomicrobiales > Nitrobacteraceae > Bradyrhizobium > Bradyrhizobium sp. 192. The sequence continues at coordinate 7,974,313 of NZ_CP064690.1, read as the reverse complement.
GACACGGTTAAGTGATCGTAACCGCTGAGAACCCCTGATCCTCCCCCGGCGTTGTTCCCGCGATCGCCATGGGGCGAGGGATCGACAGCCATGTCACAGATTTACAAAGCATTTTTCGGTGCCGCCTCGATTACATTCGCGCTCGGCGCTGCGCAGCTGGCCTCCGGCCACGATCTGGCCGACCGTTGGCAGACGGTCGCCGGCAAAGCCGATCAGCCCGGCCACAACATCAACCGCTCCGGCAAGTCCGACCGGCTCGCCGACATCAAGCAGGGAGTTCCCACCCGCACCGTCTCAATGCGGTTGAATGACCTTCCCGCTACGTCAGTGCTGCTCCGCGTCCCCGCAGTCATCGAGACCGGCAGTGCCAAGCCGCCGCTCACGCTGCAGAAGCAGGGCCGAAACAAGCCGACGATCGCCTGCGAGCCGATGGTCAGCTCCCTTACCGAGGTCGCAAAGCTGCTCCAACCGGGCCGCTGCGTGACCTGACCCGCCGGGGCGCCGGATAGATCGTTATCCGGCCGGAGGCGATTCTTCACATCCACTTGATCCCCTGTACGCTCGCGTTATATCCCGGGTTTCTTCCCTTTCGTTTTGACCGGGTAAACGCATGACGACGTCAGACACGGCTGTGCATACACAGCCTTTCCAGGCCGAGGTTTCCGAGCTGCTGCACCTGATGGTGCACTCCGTCTATTCCGAGACCGATATCTTCCTGCGCGAGCTCGTCTCCAACGCCTCGGACGCCTGCGACAAGCTTCGCTATGAGGTGATCGCAAGTCCTTCGCTGCTGGGCGAGGGCGACGCGCTCAAGATCCGCATCATCCCGAACAAGGCGGCCGGGACGCTCACGATCGCCGACAACGGCATCGGCATGGAGCGGCAGGAGCTGATCGACCATCTCGGCACCATCGCCCGCTCCGGCACCAAGGCGTTCGTGTCCAAGCTGAAGGAGGCCAAGGACGGCCTCGGCCTGATCGGCCAGTTCGGCGTCGGCTTCTATTCCGCCTTCATGGTCGCCGATAAGATCGTCGTGGTCAGCCGCCGCGCCGGCGAGAGCGACGTCTGGACCTGGACGTCCTCCGGCGGCTCCGGCTTCGAGATCGCCCGTGCCAGCGACGAGGAAGCGGCGCGTGTGACGCGCGGCACCGAGATCGTCCTGCATCTGAAAGACGACGCCAAGAAATATCTCGAGGCCTTCGAGATCGAGCGCATCATCGGTGCCTATTCCGACAACATCCTGTTCCCGATCGAGCTGGTGCCGGAAGAAGGCGAGCCGCGCCAGATCAATTCGGCGAGCGCGTTGTGGCAACGCTCGAAATCCGAGCTGACGGCGGACGACTACAAGAAGGCCTATCAGCAGATCGCATCCGCCTTCGACGATCCCGCGATGACACTGCATTACCGTGCCGAGGGCCGCTACTCTTACGCCGTGTTGCTGTTCGCGCCCTCGACCAAGCCATTCGACCTGTTCGAGCCGAACCGCAAGGGCCGGGTGAAGCTCTACGTCCGCCGCGTCTTCATCACCGACGATGCCGATCTGCTCCCGGGATACTTGCGCTTCATCCGTGGCGTCGTCGACAGCGAGGACCTCCCGCTCAACATCTCCCGCGAGATGTTGCAGAACAATCCGCAGCTGGCGCAGATCCGGAAAGCGGTGGCGACCCGCGTCGTCAACGAGCTCGAAAGCCTCGCCGAGAAGGACGCCGAGAATTTTGCGAAGATCTGGGACGCCTTCGGCGCGGTGCTCAAGGAAGGCATTTACGAGGATTTCGAGCGCCGCGAAAAGCTGCTGGCACTGTCACGCTTCACAACGACATCGGGCGAGAAGCGGTCGCTGAAGCAGGTCATCGCCGATTTCAAGCCGAACCAGACCGAGATCTATTATCTCGTCGGCGACAGCATCGAGCGGCTGAAATCCAATCCGCGGCTGGAGGCTGCGACCGCGCGCGGCATCGAGGTGCTGCTGCTGTCCGATCCCGTCGATGCGTTCTGGACCTCGATGCCGTCGGAGTTCGACGGCAAGCCGCTGAAGTCGCTGAGCCAGGGCGATCTCAATCTCGACCTGATTCCGCGCGTCGACGACAACGATGAAGCAAAGAAGGACGAGCCGGAGGCCGATGAAGCGGCCACCATCGCCGTCATCAAGGCCGCGCTCGGCGAGCGCGTCAGTGACGTCAAGGCCTCGACGCGCCTCACCAGCTCGGCCTCCTGCCTCGTCGCCGACAGCCAGGGCCCGAGCCGCGAGCTCGAGCGCATCCTGTCGCAGCAGAACCGCGGCGTGAAGACCAAGCCGATCCTGGAAATCAATCTGCGCCATCCGATGGTGGGCGCGATCACCAAGGCGCAAGCCGGCTCCAAGGCGGTCGACGATCTCAGCCTGCTCCTGCTCGAGCAGGCGCAGATCCTGGACGGTGAACTGCCGGAGGATCCGGCCGCGTTTGCGGCGAGGCTGAACCGGCTGGTGTTGCAAGGGCTTGGCGCCTAGCGCCGCAGTCCCAGCACTCACCTTGCCGTCATCTGTCCTAGGAACAGTCGCCGTCGGCCTCGTGTTATGCCATAGCAGGTCGTCGGCATCAGCCGGGCCGCCGATTCGAGGATGAAGTTCATGCGCTTGCCGATTCTGACTCTCGCCGCGATTGCCACGCTGTTGGTCGCGGCCGATGCCAGCGCCCAAACCTACGATCCGCGCTACCCCGTGTGCATGCACGTCTATACGCCCGGCGGCTTCGGCGGTGGCGGCGGCGACTATTTCGACTGCTCCTTCACTTCGCTGCCGCAGTGCCGTGCGACCGCGTCGGGCCGCTCGGCGAGCTGCGACGTCAACCCCTACTACCGCTTCGACCAGCCGCCGCAGCAGCCGCGCCGGCGTCACAAGAAACAGCATTGAGGATCCGCAATGCAGGGTATCGGAACACAGCTCATGCGTTTCTCATTCGGCCTGATCATGATCGCCGGGACGCTGCTCACGCCCGCGTCCTCGCATGCGCAGACCTTTGATCCGCGGTACCCCGTCTGCATGCACGTTTATTCAGGTGCGAACGGGGGCGGCGGGGAGTGGTACGACTGCTCCTTCACCTCGTTGCCGCAGTGCCGCGCCACCGCATCGGGCCGCTCCGCAATCTGCGATATCAACCCGTATTATCCGGTCCACGCGCCGGCATCGTACCATTCCCGCAAGCCGCGCGGCCGTTAGCCTTTGGGCTCCCCTCGGCGACGACCGTTGAGCTAGGTCAAAGTCTGCATCTGCGTCCCCGGACACTCTCGGCGCGCAGCCCGACGTCAGGAGGCCGGCGTCATGCCGGCCCTTCAGATCGGGCGCATGACGCGAGGAGGATTCCATGAACAGGTGCACCCTTACGGCGCTCGTCGGCTCGACCCTTGTCATGATCGCCGTCCAGCCGGCCCGCGCGGACGTGATCGCGCGTTAGGAATGCAGCCTTGCCGGCTTCTTCACCGAGGAGCCGATTGGCGACCATCCCGATCACAATCTGGTGGCGCAGGACTATGTCTGCGTCGGCGTCGAGGGATTGCTGAAGGGCGCGGTCTATTCCGCGTCGAATGTCGTCGAGTGGGACGGCCCCAAGGCGACGATGGTGATGGGTGGCGGCGTGCACCGCATTCCCGGCGGACGCCTCGTGACGCAGCTGACCGAAGGCTCCGCCAAGGCCGTGATGAAGGACGGCAAGCCCGTTGGCGTCGAATCCGTGGGCAAGGGAATCGTCAAGTTCGCATCCGGCCCATTCGCCGGCCTGAACGGCAAGACGGTCGGATTCGTCACGAAGCCGATCAATCCGATCCGGTTCAATCTCGAATTCACGGCGGATTGAGGCAGCGCGATACTCTGCAACCGCGCATGCCGATCCCATTGGCGTGGTAAAGGATCGCTAGAGTTAATCGCGTCCTAACCGGGTTTTACCTTGTCTCTTAACACCTGGGCAGGGCGCGCGGGCTAAGCTTCGGAAGACAGCAGATAGCCCCGAAAGCATGAACGGTATGACGACCGGTATCATCGAGCGCCCGAAAGCCGCGCGTGCGCCTTCGGCTTCAAAGATCTGGCTGAAGGCCATCGAGCTCACCGCGCGGATCGAGACGCTGCCGGGACGTCTGTTCGCGGACGTCATCGACGATTGGGCGCAGCGGCAGCCCGACCGCGTCGCGCTGATCACGGACGACGCAAGTCTCGACTATGAAGGCCTGTCGAAGCGCATCAACCGCTACGCGCGCTGGGCGCGCTCGGCCGGCGTGGCCAAGGGTGATACGGTCGCCTTGATCATGCCGAACGGCGTCGATTATGTCGCGGCATGGCTCGGCATCAGCCGGATCGGCGGCGTGGCCGCGCTGCTCAACACCAAGCTGGTGGGACAGTCGCTCGCGCATTGCCTCGACGTCGCAAAGCCCTCGCATATCATCGTTGCGCAGGAGCTGACGGAGATGCTGGAGAGTGCAACGCCGCATCTGAAGACGCAGGCCAAGGTCTGGACTCATGGCGATGCCCGCAGCGAGCGCGCCATCGACGTCGCCCTCGCGGCGCTGGACGATGCTCCCATGTCGCCGGAGGAGCGCGGTGAGGTCACCATCGACGACCGTGCGCTGCTGATCTACACCTCGGGCACGACAGGCCTGCCGAAGGCCGCCAGCATCAGCCACCGCCGCATTCTCAATTGGGGCTTCTGGTTCGCCGGTCTCACCGGCGCGAGCCCGCAAGACCGGCTCTACGATTGCCTGCCGCTGTTCCACTCGGTCGGCGGCATCGTCGCGCCGTGCAGCATGCTGGCCGCCGGCGGCTCGGTGGTGATCGCGGAGAAATTCTCGGCCTCGCATTTCTGGTCAGACATCGTGCGGCATGACTGCACGCTGTTTCAATATATCGGCGAGCTCTGCCGTTATCTGCTCAAGGCGGCGCCCTCGGAATATGAGAACCGGCATCGTCTCCGCCTCGTCTGCGGCAACGGCCTGCGCGGCGACATCTGGGAAGACTTTCAGGCGCGCTTTGCCATTCCGCGCATCCTCGAATTCTATGCGGCCACCGAAGGCAATTTCTCGCTGTTCAACGTCGAGGGACAGCCGGGCGCGATCGGCCGCATCCCGCCGCTGCTGGCGCATCGCTTTCCCGCCAATCTCGTCAAGCTCGACCCTGACAGCGGCGTGCCGCTGCGCAACGAAGAGGGGTTTTGCCTCGCCTGCGCCCGCGGTGAGGCTGGCGAGGCCATCGGCCGCATCGGCACCGCCGATGAAGGCGGTGGCCGCTTCGAGGGCTACACCGATGCCGGCGAGACCGAGAAGAAGGTTCTTCGCGATGTCTTCGCCAGCGGCGATGCCTGGTTTCGCACCGGCGATCTGATGCGGATCGACGACAAGGGCTTCTTCCATTTCGTCGATCGGATCGGGGACACCTTCCGCTGGAAGGGCGAGAACGTCGCGACCTCGGAGGTGAACGACGCGATGCGCGACTTTACCGGTGTGGTCGACGCCACCACCTACGGCGTCAACATTCCCGGCGCGGACGGCCGCGCCGGCATGAGCGCGATCGTCGTCAATGGGGGCTTCGAGATCGAGGCATTGCCCGCACATCTGGCGCAACGCTTGCCGGCCTATGCGCGCCCGGTCTTCATTCGCATCTCCAGCGAGATCGATGCGACCGAGACGTTCAAGCAGAAGAAGGGCGACCTCGCACGGGAGGGCTTCGATCCCGGCGCGATCTCCGACCCGCTGTTCATGGCAGATCCGAAGTCCGGGACCTATGTGGCGTTGGATACGGAGGCCCATGCGCGGATCGTGGACGGCTCGATCAGGCTGTAGATGCCGCCAAAATCCGCTGATAGGTCCAATTTTATCTGAATTGTCCAAGAAGCCATTTACTTCTCTCGGGTAAACAAGCGGCCATGGGGAGGCGGCCAGCAAGAGCCGCCGCAACACCAATGATAACAAAGCGAGCCAGCCATGTCGGTAAGGTCTAAGGTCATTGAGGCGATCCAGCAGATCGCCAAAGAGCAGCACGTCACGCTTCCCGTACTCTCGGACGATCTGTCGCTGCACGAGACGGGTTTCGACTCGCTCGCCTTCGCCATTCTGGTCGCGCGTCTCGAGGACGAGACCGGCGTCGATCCCTTCACCATTTCCGAGGACGCAGCGTTTCCCGCCACGGTGGGTGATTTCGTGCGGGCCTACGAAAATGTCCCCGCGTGAGATCTTCGCGCTTCGCGACCATCTCGGCGCGGAGCTGACCGGCCGTACGCTGTCCGATGCGCGGACCAGCGTGTCGCTGACCGATATCCTGTCGCAGACGGTCCTGGGCGGCCGCCTACGCGAATTGTCCGGCCGCTCCGTGCTGCTCAAATTGTCCGATCAGCTTCGGTCGGGCCTCGCGATGATCGAGCTCGACGGCATCGCCCCTCGTATGTTGCTGTGCCCACCCGATCTCAACCCGGCGCATCTGGAGGCATTGATCGCCGATGCCGAGATCGATGCCGTCGTGACCGACGAGCCTGATCGCTGGGCCAGCACAGGCGTTCCGCTCATCGTCACCGCGCAATTGCCGCTCGAAGCGACCGCGCCGGCCAAGACCGAACGCGCGACGGAATGGCTGATGCTCACCTCGGGCACCTCAGGCGTGCCGAAGATCGTCGGCCACACGCTGGACGCGCTGACCGGTGCGATCGTTGCCGAGGGCTCCGCACGGGGACCTGCGCCGGTCTGGGCGACCTTCTACGACATTCGCCGCTACGGCGGCCTGCAGATCTTCCTCCGCGCCGTCCTATCCGGCGGCTCGATGGTGCTGTCGGACCCGCACGAAGCGCTCGGCGATCAAGTCGCGCGGCTGAAGGCGCGCGGGGTCTCGCACATCTCCGGCACCCCCTCGCACTGGCGCAAGCTCCTGATGAGCGGTTCGGCCGCGCAGTTCACACCTCGCTATGTCCGCCTCTCCGGCGAAATCGCCGACCAGGCGGTGCTCGACGGGCTGAAGGCGGCATTCCCCAATTCCTCCGTCGGTCATGCCTATGCCTCGACCGAGGCCGGTGTCGGTTTCGCCGTGAATGACGGGCTGGAAGGTTTTCCGGCCGACTATCTCGGCAATCGCAATGGCGTCGAGATGAAAGTGGTCGACGGTTCGCTCCGTATCCGTTCGACGCGTACCGCGCACGCCTATGTCGGCCGCAATGCCGCCGCGCTCACAGATGGCGATGGATTTGTCGACAGCGGCGACATCGTCGAGCTGCGCGGCGAGCGCTACTATTTCGTGGGCCGCCGCGGCGGCATCATCAATATCGGCGGGCTGAAGGTCCACCCCGAAGAGATCGAGGCGGTCATCAACCGCCATGCCGACGTGCGGATGTCGCGGGCCAAATCGCGCAAGAGCCCGATCACCGGCGGCATCGTCGTCGCCGACGTGATCCTCGCTGAGGGCACCGATCCCGCCCGCGCGAAGGAGATCCGCGAGCAGATCCTCGATCAGTGCCGCGCGCAGCTCGCGTCTCACAAGGTGCCGGCGGTGATCCGCTTCGTCGATGCGCTCGACGTCACCCCGGCCGGAAAACTGGCGCGCACCGATGCATGATAATGTTCTGGTCACCGGCGGCAGCCGCGGCATCGGTCTTGCGATCGGCAGACGCCTGGTCGGCGCCGGCTACAACGTGATCGCGGCGGCGCGACGAGAGAGCGACGAGCTCAAGGCGGCGATTGCCGAGTCGGGCGGGCGCCTGCATTTCCGCGCCTGCGATCTTGCCGTGATCGACGCCATTCCGGCGCTTGCAAAACTCGTGCGCGACGAATTCGGGCCGACCTACGGCCTCGTCAACAATGCCGGCCTCGGCACCGAAGGCCTGCTTGCCACCATGCACAATTCCGAGATCGAGGCGCTGGTGCAGCTCAACGTGCTGTCGCCGATCATCCTCACCAAATATGTCGCGCGGCAGATGATGGCCGACGGCGCCGGCCGCATCATCAACATCTCTTCGATCATCGCGACCACCGGCTACAACGGCTTGTCCGTCTATGGCGCGACCAAGGCGGCTGCCACCGGCTTCACCCGCTCGCTGGCGCGCGAGGTCGGCAAGCTCGGCATCACCGTGAACGCGATCGCGCCGGGCTTCATCGACACCGAGCTCACGCACAACCTGTCCGACGAGGCGCGCAAGCGCATCGCCGGCCGCAGCGCGCTGCGCCGCCTGCCGGAGACGGACGACGTCGCGCGCATGGTGGAATATCTGCTCGGCGAGGGCGGTCGCAACGTCACCGGGACCGTGTTCACCATTGATGCGGGAAACACGGCGTAAGCGGAACTCCGCCGCCACAATTGAATTGATCCGGCACAATGACATTCAGCCGGATTTGGTCATAAGATGCCCCGCAATCGATTGGGTTACGTCAATCGATCTGCCCTAATCGACAGGGAGCAGTCCATGACCATGCCCAACGTAACCGCTTCAGGTCAGGGCCGGACGGAGCAATCCCGCGGCAAGCCGGACGACGTCCGTTGCCCGCCGATGGCGCATCAGAATTCCGGTGACCACGGCCACGAGATGTATCCGCAGCAATTCGTACGTCTGGTCGGTTGCCACGATGCGTCTCTCGATAGCTTGCGCAAGCGCCAGGACGAGAAGCTGCACTAGCTATCCTCACGTCCGGTGCTTCGGCGGGTCCTTCGGCAGGTCGATCCGCTCGTGTGAAAATTCCGGCGGCCCTTCGGTAAGGCGGCGGATGCGGCGTTCGCGTTCGTCGGCCGGCAATGCCGGATCGAGCAGCGCCTCGATCTCGTGGACTGCGATCTCTTCGATCCTGGTGGCGTCCGATGCGATCGGATGCTCCGACGTGAGGACCGGGGTTGCGATCTGCAGGCCCAGCTCGATCAGCTTGCAGATTGCGTCTGCGCGGGTCAGGCGATGAGCTTCCGCCCAGGCATCGACGGCTTCCGTCAGCCGTTCGGGCATCTTCACCGCGCTGATCGGGTCGACGCCCGTGCGCCGGCGGACCGGAGAGGCGGAGTCCTTGTTGCCGAAGTCGGACACCTCGATCATCCCATGCAACCATTGGAGTTGAGGACGATAGCCGCTCTTTCCGGCAGGTCGCTTGATGCCGATCAATGACACGCTGCGGCATTGCAACGCGGCCGCATCCTGTTGTTGCCGTATCTTGTTGTCCTGGCCCGTTTCGGCCAATGATCGCAAAGAGCCCCCGGCCGGCGAACCCGGATCGATCCCGCTACGTATTTGTTTCGCATTCCAACCATACGGCATCCCCGATGACCTCAGGCGACTCCTTCTATGGCGGCATTCCGGTCTTCCGGGGCTTCACCAGCCTGATGGACCCCGCGCTCTATGCGCCGCTGCCGGACGACTGGAGCATCGGCGTTGCCGACATCGTCGATTCCACCAAGGCGATCGCGGCGGAGCGCTACAAGGCGGTGAACATGGCCGGCGCTGCCGTGATTGCGGCGGTGACGAACGCATTGGAGGGCCGCGAATTCCCCTTCGTGTTTGGCGGCGACGGCGCCAGCTTTGCGGTTGCGTCCTCCGACCTTGATGCTGCGCGCGACGCGCTGGCGGCAACCGCGACCTGGGTGCGGGAAGATCTCGATCTGACGATGCGCGTCGCGCTGGTGCCGGTCAGCGCCATCCGCGCGCAGGGCCTCGACGTGCGGGTCGCGCGCTTCGGGCCGTCCGCGAACCTGTCCTATGCGATGTTCTCGGGCGGCGGGCTCGCCTTCGCCGATGCCGCGATGAAACGCGGCGAGTTTGCCGTGCCGGAAGCCCCGGCGGGCACGCAGCCCGATCTCTCGGGCCTGTCCTGCCGCTTCGAGGTGATGCCGGCCTCGCGGGGGCTGATCCTGTCAGTACTGGTGATGCCGGCGCGTGGCGCCGACCCGCATGCCTTCCGCAAGGTGATCGAGGACATCGTTCACCTCGTCGAACGCAGCCCGGACGGCGCCCGTCCGGTGCCGGCGCAAGGGCCGCCGCTGAAATGGCCGCCGCAGGGGGTGGAATACGAAGCCCGCACCAGGCGCGGTGGTCCGCTGCTCGCGCGCCGCGCCAGCGTGCTGGCCTACAACTTGTTCATCTATCTGGTCATGCGCTTCGACCTCGAGGTCGGCGGCTTCGTGCCGAAGGTCTACAAGCGGCAGGTGGTCGAGAACTCCGACTTCAGGAAATACGATGACGGTCTGCGCATGATCCTCGATTGTACGCCGGAGCTCGAGCGCGCCCTCAGCGGTCGTCTGGCGGCGGCCGCACGTGAGGGTATCGTGCGCTACGGTCTTCATCAGCAGGACGCCGCCATGATGACCTGCTTCACCCCGTCGGTGCTGCGCAGCGATCACGTGCACTTCATCGACGGTGCACGAGGCGGCTACGCTTCTGCGGCGACGGCGCTGAAGGAGATGATGGTCGCGAGTTAGCGCCCCGCGCGCGTCCAGGTCTCGCCGCCGCAGAGCGCGCCAACGCAGCCTTCGACCCGCAGCGACTCCGCTCCCGTCACGGTGACGCTGCTGGCATAGGTCCTGCCATTGTCGGCATTGTAGATCTGGCCCGCCCATTTGTTCGGTTGCCTACTTGCCTGCGCTCATTTGTCCCAGCGCGCGAAGGCGACCGAGGCTGCGGTCGACAGGCCGAACACGACCATGGCGCCGCCGACCAATGCGAACAACGTCCAGGCCGGCGCCTGCGCCGTCATCAGGACTACGCCGCCGATGGCGACGATCAGAAGCCGCGCGGTGGAAGCGAGCACGGGGCCGCCGACACGCGCGGCGCCTTGCGAGGAGAAGTAGAGCGACACGCCGATGCCGAAGAACACGAAGGCCGGGCCGGCCCAGTGGAAATAGCTGTGCGCGGCGGCGGTGACGCCGGGATCCTGCGTGAAGAGCGCAACCCACAGCGAGGGATCGAGCGCAATGACGAGCCCGATCAGACCAACCGTGAGTCCTGAGGCCGCGGCCGCCGTCCAGGCGACACGGCGCGCCCGCTTCACATGTCCGGCGCCCATGGCCATGCCGACCATCGGCACCGAGGCGATGCCGATGGCGAAGGTGATCGGAATCAGCAGGAATTCCAGCCGCGAGCCGATGCCGTAGCCGGCCAGCATCTCGGTGCCGAACGTGGCCAGGATCTTGGTAAAGATCAAAATGGTGAGCACGGTCTGGAGCGGCGACAGGCAGGCCACCGCACCAACCTTGAGGATGTCCAGGAACATCGCGCGCTCGAAATGAAACGCGCGCAAGTTTAGCGGCAGCCGGCTGCGGCCGGACGCGAGATACCAGAGGAAGAAGATCGCGGCGCAGGTGAACGCGATCAACTGGCCGCTGGCGACGCCCGGCATGCCGAAGGCCTTCACGCCGAACAAGCCGAGCCCCAAGGTGCCGCCGAGCGCGATCTGCAGCACGCTGGCCCCGATCAGTGTCATCGAGGGCAGGCGCATGTCGCCGGTGCCGCGGATCACCGAGGCCAGCGTGTTGACGAGCCAGATCGCGACCGCGCCGGAGAACAGCACCTGCGAATAGCCGCTGGCCTCCTCGAGCACGCGATCGCGTCCGCCGAGCAGCGTGAAGAACGAGCGGCCAAAGGCGAGCATCATCACCGTGAAGAACAGCCCGCCGCAGAGGCCGATGATGGCGGCATGCAGCGCCAGCGTCGCGGCGCGGTCGCGATCCCCGGCGCCGAGCGCGCGGCTGATCGCGGACGAGACGCCGCCGCCCATCGCGCCCGCGCTCATCATCTGGGTCAGCATCGCGAACGGAAACACCAGCGCGATCGCGGCGAGCGGTATGGTGCCGAGCCGGCCGATATAGGAGGTCTCGGCGATCGCAACCAGCGTGCTGCCGACCATCGCGATCATGTTGGGGATCGCGAGCCGCAGCAGCGTCGGCAGGATCGGCGCGCTCAGCAGACTGGCGATCGGGGAGGCGACCGGCGCAAGCGGCGGGACGGCGTCTACGGGGGCGTCGATCGTCATGTTCACCGGGCGGAATATTGGATGATGATCGACATATTATAGGTCGCGAGGCGGCCGGCGCAGCCCTCGCTCACGCAGGGCTCACCAGGGCAGGCCGCATAGGTCGATGGTGCCCAGCGTCGGCGCGCGGACGATATTGAAGACGTAGGGCGCCATGTCGGTGAAACGGATCTGCCCCTCCGGCTGTTCGCAATAGACCTCGCCCTTGAAGGGCAGCCAGCTCCGGGTCTCGTAGAACGAGAAATTGTGCGGTTCGCAGAACAGCAGCGCGAAGCGGACGGCCTCGTTGGCGCGCATGGTGTGAACCGCCGCGTCGATCGCCACGGTCGCATAGCCGCGGCCGCGCCGGTCTTCGCGGGTGCAGACCCCGCCGATGCCGCCGATATGGACCTTCTGCCCATTCCAGGTGACGGTGCGGAAATAGATGCCGACATGACAGACGAGGCCGTCCTCGGGCGTCTCGATCAGCACGCGCAAATCGGCATTGGCCCATTTGACATGGGCCCAGGGCTTGTCCGCAACCTGTTGCGGGCCCCAGACCGCCTGATGCAGCGGCTCCGCGATTCGCCACGAGGCGTCACCGTTCAAAATGTCGATCTCGATGCTCATGGCTCTGTCTCTCGCAACGCGGCTGCGCGGTCCATTCGTTCTGTCATAACCGCTTCAAAGGCAATGAGATTTTGCGGTGGCTGACCGGCCCGGGTTGATCGTCGCTCTGTGCGGCGAAGTTGTGCAATCCGGCCAAGCCGTCCCATCGCGCCTTTTCGCAAATTGGCGGTATTTAACGGCGCCGGAACCTTCTATAAGACTCCCCGTTAAGCCAGTTCCCCATCAGTCGCGGACAACATCCCATGACCTTCACGCTGCCCCCCCTCCCTTACGCCTATGACGCCCTCGGCCAGTTCATGTCGAAGGAGACGCTGGAATTCCACCACGACAAGCATCATCAGGCCTACGTCACCAACGGCAACAACGCGCTCAAGGGCACCGAATGGGAAGGCAAGTCCCTTGAAGAGATCGTCAAGGGCTCGTTCGGCAAGAACCCCGCGGTGTTCAACAATGCCGGCCAGCACTACAACCACATCCACTTCTGGAGCTGGATGAAGCCCAATGGCGGCGGCACCAAGCTGCCGGGCAAGATCGAGAAGAAAATCAACGAGGACCTCGGCGGCTTCGAGAAGTTCAAGACCGACTTCCAGGCGGCCGGCGTCGGCCAGTTCGGCTCCGGCTGGTGCTGGCTCCAGGTCAAGAACGGCAAGCTCGAGATCTCCAAGACCCCGAACGGCGAGAATCCGCTGGTGCACGGCGCAACCCCGATCCTCGGCTGCGACGTCTGGGAGCACTCCTACTACATCGACTACCGCAACCGCCGCCCCGATTATCTCAAGGCGTTCGTCGAGAACCTCGTGAACTGGGAATACGTCGAGTCCCTCTACGAGAAGGCGTAAGCCTCATTCCGGGGCGCGCGACGCGCGAGCCCGGAATCCATCGGGCGTCAGCCCGAGCGGATACATGGATTCCGGGGTTCGGCTTCGCCGCCCCGGAATGACAAAAGGGCGGTCGCATGCGCGGCCGCCCTTTTGCTGTGCGGAATTGATTGAACGAGTCCTGCACAGTACGCGCATCAGCCTGTGATGGTACCGTTTGCATCGAACGGATGCCGCCCTTAATCAGGACGGGCATCACCCTCGAGCCGCTCACACCCATTGCCAGAACCTTTCCCGAAGAACCCGGCGCCTGCCGAGGACGCGGAGTCCGAGCCGCGTCCGGGGCGGATCCGCAAGCCAATCGGCTGGTCGACCATCATCATCGCAGCGCTGGTCGCAGTGAGTGCGGCGATGGTCTGGCGGCGTGACGGCACCGACGGCGTTCTCGACATTCTCACTCACGATCTCTCGCTGTTCTCAGGCATCCTGCCGCGCGTGCTCGCCGGTTGCCTGCTTGGCGCGTTCATCTCGGAGATCCTGCCGCACGAAAAAGTCTCGCGCTCGCTCGGGCCGAAATCCGGCCTGAAGGGGCTTTTGATCGGCACCGCCTTTGGTGCGATCCTGCCCGGCGGGCCCTTCACCGCTTATCCCGTGGCGAGCGCGCTGCTCGCGGTCGGCGCCGATTTCGGCGCCACCATCGCCATGGTCGTGAGCTGGACCCTGATCGGCTATGGCCGGGCGGTGGCCTGGGAAATCCCGATCATGGGCACAGATTTCACGCTGTGGCGGATTCTGATCTCGCTGCCGCTGCCGGTCCTCGCCGGGGCCCTCGGCCGCTTCGTCTATGTCCGGCTGTATCCGCAGCCCCAGACCAAGGACGACGAGACTTGAGCGCCGCGCTTTTCATCGACATCCTGCTGTGGGGCTCGGTGTTCGGCGTCGGCCTGATCGCCTTTCGCCGCGGCCCTCCGGTGTTCAAGGCCTCGCTGCGCGAAGGCTCGATGGATTTCATCAACATCGTGCCGCGCATCGCGTTAGGGGTGATCGGCTCCGGCTACATCGCCGCCATCATCCCGCAGGAGGTGATCACCGGCTGGCTCGGGCCGGACAGCGGCTGGCTCGGCGTTGCGACCGCCGTGGTCGCCGGCGCGGCCACGCCCGGCGGGCCCGTGATCGGCTTCTCCATCGGCACCGTGGCGCTGAAGTCGGGCGGCGGGGTGCCGCAGGTGGTGGCCTATGTCGTCGCCTGGGCCCTGTTTGCCTTCCAGCGGGTGATCTTGTGGGAAATCCCGTTCATGCCGGCCCGTTTCGTCTGGTTCCGCTGTGCGGTGTCGGTGCCATTTCCGTTCGTGGCAGCCGCCATCGCGATGGTGATCGGCAAGCCCTGAGCCCGGCGTGGACAGGGGTAATGTTATAATATAACGTCTTTAGCATGGTTCCCGCCGTGTCTCACGCCCATCATCACGACCATGCCGACGGCCACTCCCATGGCCACGGGCATGCTCACGGGCACGACCACAGCCATGCCCATGTCCACGACGCTGCCTCTCCGCATCCCGCCCAAACGGCGCACTGGTCGATCCTGCGCATGACGATGGCCGCGCGCCTTCTGGCCGCGCTCGCCGTCTGTGCCGTGCTCTGGGGCGTGGTCTTGCTGGCGATGAGGTGACTATGGCGGCGCTGCACTTTCACAATGTCACGCTCGGCTACGACCGGCACCCGGCCGTGCACCATCTCAACGGCGAGGTCGTGCGGGGCGCGCTGGTCGCCGTAATCGGACCGAATGGCGCCGGCAAGTCGACCCTGCTGCGCGGCATCGTCGGCATCCTCCGGCCGCTCGACGGCAGCATCCATCTCGGCGGGCTCGACTCCCGCGATATCGCCTATCTGCCGCAGAGCGCGGAGATCGACCGCAGCTTCCCGATCTCGGTGTTCGACTTCGTCGGCACCGGGCTGTGGCGCGGGACCGGCCTGTTCGGCGGCATCGGCAAGGCCGCGCGCGGGAAGATCCTGGGCGCGATCGGCGCCGTTGGCCTCAACGGTTTCGAGAACCGTCCGATCGGCACGCTCTCGGGTGGCCAGATGCAGCGCGTGCTGTTCGCGCGCGTGCTGCTCCAGGACGCCTCGCTCATCGTGCTCGACGAGCCCTTCAACGCCATCGACAGCAAGACCACGACCGACCTGCTCGCGCTGGTCGAGCGCTGGCACGGCGAGGGCCGTACCGTGCTGGCCGCGCTGCACGACATGGAGATGGTGCGTAACCATTTCAGCGAAACGCTGGTGCTGGCGCGCGGCCCCGTCGCGTGGGGACCGACGGCGGAGGTGCTGACGCCGGAAAACCTGCTGGTGGCGATGCGGATGTGCGAGGCGTTCGACGACACCGCCGCAGCGTGCGCAGGCGACGATATCAGCTCGCGGGCGGCGTGATCACCAATGCTCTATGACGCGCTGATCGGCCCGTTCACCGAATTCGAGTTCATGCGGCGCGCGCTTGCCGCCGTGATCGCGCTGGCGCTGGCGGGCGCGCCGATCGGCGTCTTCCTGATGCTGCGGCGGATGAGCCTGGTCGGCGATGCCATGGCGCATGCGATCCTGCCGGGCGCCGCTGTCGGCTTCCTGCTTTCCGGCCTCAATCTGTTCGCGATGACCGCGGGCGGCCTGATCGCCGGCTTTGCGGTTGCGATCCTCGCCGGCGTGGTCGCGCGCTCGACCGGGCTGAAGGAGGACGCCTCGCTCGCAACTTTCTATCTGGCCTCGCTGGCGCTCGGCGTCACCATCGTCTCGATCAAGGGCACCAATATCGACCTGCTCCATGTTTTGTTCGGCAACATCCTCGCGATGGACGACCAGACGCTGCTGGTGGTGGCCTTCAACGCCACGGTGACGCTGCTGGTGCTCGCCGTGATCTACCGCCCGCTGGTGATCGAGAGCGTCGATCCCTTGTTTTTGCGCACTATCAGCCGCGCCGGCGGTCCCGCGCATCTCGCCTTCCTTGCGCTGGTCGTGATCAACCTCGTCAACGGCTTTCAGGCGCTCGGCACGCTGCTTGCGGTCGGCCTGATGATCCTGCCGGCGGGTATCGCGCGGTTCTGGTCGCGCGATCTCACCGCCATGATCTGCATCGCGGTGGTCGCGGCTGCGATCTCGGGTTATGCCGGCCTCGTGTTGTCGTTCCAGACCCGCGTGCCCTCGGGCCCTGCGATCATCCTGGTCGCAACCATGCTCTACATCGTCTCCGTGCTTTTCGGCCGCGTCGGCGGCATCGTCCGGCAGCTGTTTCCCGGCCGGCATCTGGAAGCGTGACGGTGATGCGGCTCATCCTGCTTTGTGTGCTGTTGCTGGCTGCCTCGCCGCTGCGCGCCGCGGAGCGGCTCAACGTCGTCGCGAGCTTCTCGATCCTCGGCGACTTCGTCCGCACCATCGGCGGCGACCGGGTCAACGTCACGACGCTGGTCGGCCCCGACAGCGACGTCCACGTCTATACGCCGGCACCGAGCGATGCGAAGAGGATCGCTGATGCGAAGCTTGTCGTCGTCAACGGGCTCGGTCTCGAAGGCTGGCTGCCGCGCCTCGTGCAATCCTCCGGCAGCAAGGCAACAGTCGTCACCGCGAGCGCCGGCATCACGCCGCTGAAGCTCGGCTCGGCCTCCGATCCCCATGCCTGGCAGTCCGTCCCCAACGCCAAGGTCTACGCGACCGATATCGCCAATGCGCTGGCCGTGGCCGCGCCGGATGATGCGGATTTCTTCCGGGCCCAGGCAAAAGCCTACCTGGAAAGGCTCGAAACGCTCGACCGCGAGGTCCGCGAGGCCGTGGCCAAGATCCCGCCGGATCGGCGCAAGGTGATCTCGACCCATGACGCCTTTGGCTATTTTTCCGCCGAATACGGTATCCAGTTCATCGCCCCCCTGGGCGTCTCCACCGAAACCGAGCCGAGCGCGCGCGACATCGCGGCCATTATCGGCCAGATCAAGGCCCAGAAAATACCGGCCGTGTTCCTGGAAAATATCAGCGATGACCGGCTGATCCGGCGGATCGCGGCGGAGACCGGCTCAAAAGTAGGCGGGACCCTGATTTCGGATGGTTTGACCGGCGAAAAGGGGCCTGCACCCACTTACATTGATATGGTCAGGCACAATATAAAGGCCATGACCAGCGCGCTTGACCACTAAGGCAGGGGCCACCCCGCCTCGCGTCGCGCGAAAAAGCCCGATGTCGGAGTTGTTATGTCTGAAGCGTCCCAGAAAATTCCCGTGACCGTCCTGACCGGCTATCTCGGTGCCGGCAAGACCACGCTCCTCAACCGCATCCTGTCGGAGAACCACGGCAAGAAATACGCCGTGATCGTCAACGAATTCGGCGAGATCGGCATCGACAACGATCTCATCATCGGCGCCGACGAGGAAGTGTTCGAGATGAACAACGGCTGCATCTGCTGCACCGTGCGCGGCGACCTCGTCCGCATCATGGACGGCCTGATGAAGCGCAAGGGCAAGTTCGACGCCATCATCGTCGAGACCACCGGCCTCGCCGATCCGGCGCCGGTCGCCCAGACCTTCTTCGTCGACGAGGACGTGCAGAAGAATGCGCGGCTCGACGCCGTGGTCACGGTGGCCGACGCCAAATGGCTGTCGGACCGGCTCAAGGACGCGCCCGAGGCCAAGAACCAGATCGCCTTCGCCGACGTCATCGTGCTGAACAAGACCGATCTCGTCAGCAAGGGCGAGCTTGCCGAGGTCGAGGCCCGCATTCGCGCCATCAACCCCTATGCCAAGCTGCATCGCACCGAGCGCTGCGCGGTGGCCCTGGCCGACGTGCTCGACCGTGGTGCGTTCGACCTCGACCGCATCCTCGAAGTCGAGCCGGACTTTCTGAATGCCGACGATCATGACCACGACCATGATCACCACCACCACGGCCACGACCATCATCATGATCATGGCCACGGCCTGAAGCACTATCACGACGAGGACATGCAGTCGCTGTCGCTCAAGACCGACAAGCCGCTCGATCCGAACGTGTTCATGCCCTGGCTGCAGAATTTGGTGCAGGTCGAGGGCGGCAAGATCCTGCGCTCCAAGGGGATTCTCTCCTTCCACGACGACGACGACCGCTACGTCTTCCAGGGCGTCCACATGATGCTGGAGGGCGACCATCAGCGGAAGTGGAGGGAGGGCGAGCCGCGCCAGAGCCGTCTCGTCTTCATCGGCCGCGAATTGCCGGAGAAGGCCATCCGCGAGGGTTTCGAGAGCTGCATCGTCTCGTGATGAAAGAGTTTACGCCGGCCCCCGATTCCGCCTCGATCGTCTCCGTCACCGATCGCGTCAAGCCCGTTACGCTCGGTATGGGCGTGACCTCGGTGCATTTCCTCGGGGATCGCGCCGCCTTCGTCGGTGGCGAGGAGAACGTCGCGTTCGTCGATGGCAAGGGCGAGATCAGCACCGTCACCGTTCACAGCGGCGGCATTCTCTCCACCGCCTGCGACGGCAAGCGCCTCGTGATGGGCGGCGACGACGGCAAGGTCGTCTCGCTCGACGCCAAGGGCGAGGTGACGCTGCTCGCCACCGATCCGAAGCGGCGCTGGATCGATGCGGTGGCGCTGCATCCCGACGGCGCCTTCGCCTGGTCGGCCGGCAAGACGGCGACCGTGAAGAGCGGCAAGGCCGAGGAGAGGTCGCTCGAGGTGCCCTCGACCGTCGGCGGGCTTGCGTTCGCGCCCAAGGGGCTGCGCCTCGCGATCGCGCATTACAACGGCGCGACGCTGTGGTTTCCCAACATGGCGGACTCGGCTGAATTCCTGCCCTGGGCCGGCTCGCATCTCGGCGTTACCTTCAGCCCGGACAACAAATTCCTGGTCACCACGATGCACGAGTCGGCGCTGCACGGCTGGCGCCTCGCCGATAACAGGCACATGCGCATGACCGGCTATCCCGGCCGCGTCCGTTCGATGTCATGGAGCGCGGGCGGCAAGGGATTGGCGACCTCGGGTGCCGACACCGTCATCATATGGCCGTTCGCCAGCAAGGACGGCCCGATGGGCAAGGAGCCCGCGATGCTGGCGCCGCTGCAAGCGCGCGTGTCAGTGGTCGCTTGTCATCCGAAGAACGACATTTTCGCCGCCGGCTACAGCGACGGCACCGTGCTGATGGTGCGGCTGGAGGATGGTGCGGAAATCCTGGTCCGCCGCAACGGCACCCCGCCCGTGGCCGCGCTCGCCTGGAACGCCAAGGGCACGCTGCTCGCATTTGCGGATGAAAACGGGGACGGCGGCCTTCTCGAGCTTTAATCTGTCATGGTTCTGACCGTATAGGGGGACCATGCGGTTTCTGACGACGTTCGAGATTGCTGACTTCGCCGACACGCTGGTCAGCCTGTTCACGGCCTTCGTGCTGGGCACGCTGATCGGCGCCGAGCGGCAATATCGCCAGCGCACCGCCGGCTTGCGCACCAATGTGCTGGTTGCGGTCGGCGCTGCCGCCTTCGTCGATCTCGCCATGCAGCTGGACGGCGCCGACGGCGCGGTCCGGGTGATCGCCTATGTCGTCTCGGGCATCGGCTTCCTCGGCGCCGGCGTCATCATGAAGCAGGGCATGGACGTGCGCGGACTCAACACTGCCGCCACGCTATGGGCCTCGGCTGCGGTCGGCTCCTGCGCCGGTGCCGACATGATCGCGCAGGCCGCGGCGCTCACCGTGTTCGTCATCGCCGGCAACACCATGCTGCGCCCGCTGGTCAACGCCATCAACCGCATCCCGCTGAACGAGAAAGCCTCCGAGGCAACCTATTACTTCAAGCTCGCTGTCGCCACCGACGCGCTCCCCGATATGCGTGATCGTCTCGTCGAAAAGCTGGAGGCCGCGAAATATCCTGTGGCCGATATCGACGTGGTCGAGATCGGCGAAGACAATCTGGAGATCGTAGCCAAGCTGGTCGCGACGGCTGTCGATCCGAACGAGCTGAACGCGGCTGCGACCGCTCTCCAGCACCTGCCGGGCGTACGCCACGCCACTTGGGAGGTCAGCACTTCGGACTGAGCGCGGCGTTTTCGCGCGCGAGCGCGCGGTTCCCGCTTGAGCGGCTGCGGAACCGCGGCCCGGCGACTTCGTTGATCTCGCAGACAAAAGGCGGTGATCGACATGATCGGCAATGACAAGCGCAGACTGAAACTCGACTTCATGATCGCCTGCTCGATGCTTGCGGCCGGCGTCGTGATATCGGGGGTATCGATCGCGCAAATCCGCGCTGATGGTCGCGTGGAGCTGGCGCAGGCGACGCCGCCGCTCCAGGGCACGCCGTCCGACGATCAGAACAAGCCTGCCGAAGCCAAGCCCGGCGGCGACCGGCCGACCACACCGGCTCCCGAGCCGGCGCGCCCGGACCAGCAGACCCAGGGCACGGCGACCAAGCCGGCACTGCCGCCAGCACCGGCCGAGAAGATCGCGCCGCCGATGGAGAAGAAGTAGGGAGTTCGCGCTAGCAGCGTCACGGCCGGGCTTGTCCCGGCCATCCACGTTTTTGGCATGCTGCAAAGCAAGTCCGTGGATGCCCGGGACAAGCCCGGGCATGACGGCGGTGATTACCGCACCAAGATATTCCGGAACTGCCAGGGATCGCTGGTGTCGATATCTTCCGGGAACAGGCCCGGCCGGTCCGTCAGCGGCGTCCAGTCGGTGTAGAAACCCTTGACCGGGCCGAGATAGGGCAGCTGGATTTCCAGCAGGCGATCGAAATCCATCTCGTCGGCTTCGACGATGCCTTCGTTCGGGTTCTCCAGCGCCCATACCATGCCGCCGAGCACGGCGGAGGTCACCTGCAGGCCTGTGGCGTTCTGATAGGGCGCGAGCTTGCGGGTTTCCTCGATGGAGAGCTGCGAGCCGAACCAATAGGCATTGTTGTCGTGGCCGAACAGCAGCACACCGAGCTCGTCGATGCCGTCGACGATCTCGTTCTCGTCGAGGATATGGTGCTTCTCCTGCATCTTCGCGGCACGGCCGAACATTTCATGCAGCGACAGCACGGCATCGTCGGCCGGATGATAGGCATAATGGCAGGTCGGCCGGTAGACCGCGTTGCCCGAGGCGTCGCGCACGGTGAAGTAATCGGCGATCGAGATCGACTCGTTGTGGGTGACGAGGAAGCCATATTGCGCGCCGCGGGTTGGGCACCAGGTCCGCACGCGCGTGTTGGCGCCGGGCTGCATCAGATAGATGGCAGCGCCGCAGCCGGCTTCGTGGGTCCGCGCATTCTCCGGCATCCATTTTTCGTGGGTGCCCCAACCGAGTTCGGACGGCTGCACGCCTTCCGACAGGAAACCTTCCACGGACCAGGTGTTGACGAAGACGTCGGGCTCCTTCGGCGTCTTGGAGCGCTGGGTGTCACGTTCGGCGATGTGGATGCCCTTAATGCCGGCCTGCCGCATCAGATCCGCCCATTCGGCCTTGGTCTTGGGCTTGGGGGCGTTGAGCTTGAGGTCAGCGGCGACATTGAGCAGCGCCTGCTTGACGAAGAAGGAGACCATGCCGGGATTTGCGCCGCAGCAGGAGACGGCCGTCGTCGAGCCTGCGGGGCGCGCGCGCTTGGCGGCCAGCGTCGCTTCGCGCAGGGCGTAATTTGAGCGTGCCTCCGGGCCCTTGGAGGCATCAAAATAGAAGCCGAGCCAGGGCTCGTTGACGGTGTCGATATAAAGCGCGCCGAGCTCGTTGCAGAGCTCCATGATGTCGGTCGAGCCGGTATCGACCGACAGATTGACGCAAAAGCCCTGGCCGCCGCCTTCGGTGAGCAGCGGCGTCAGCAACTCGCGATAATTGTCTTTTGTCACGGCCTTCTGGATGAAGCGCACATTCTGCTTCTCGCAATGCGCCTTGCGGCCCTCGTCCTTGGGATCGATCACGGTCACGCGCGACTTGTCGTAGTCGAGGTGCCGCTCGATCAGCGGCAGCGTGCCTTTGCCGATGGAGCCGAAGCCGACCATGACGATGGGACCGGTGATCTTCGCGTGGATCTGCGAGGCGGGGCTCATGGGATGGTTTCTCCGGAACGTGCTGGCAAACAAATGGCGAGGGGATGGATCAGGCGCTGCGGCGCTTCAGACGCTGCGGCGCTTGGCGGTGACTTCGATCTCGACCTTCATCTCGGGCTTGGCGAGGGCGCTGACGACCAGCAATGTCGCCGCCGGCCTGATGTCACCGAGGACCTCGCCACAGACGGCAAAGTGGGCATCGATGGAGCTGGCGTCGGTGACGTAGTAGGTCGCGCGGACGATATCGGCCATCTCGAATCCGCCCTCCTTCAGGGCGGCTGCGATGGTCTTGAAGCAGTTGCGTGACTGGCTCGTGACGTCTGCCGGCATCGTCATCGTGGTGTAGTCATAGCCGGTGGTTCCCGCGACGAAGGCGAACTCGCCGTCGACCACGGCGCGGCTGTAGCCGACGGACTTCTCGAGCAGAGAGCCGGTGGAGATCAGGCGACGGGACATGTTTTGGACCTCGACTGAAAGGGGTGTTTCGCGGGGTTAAAGGGCGTTTCCGGGGCTCACGCAACCCCGAAAGAACAGGCGTCAGTCGGGGCGCAGCTAGCCGTTGCCGCTTTACGCGGCTGCGGTCGTCGCCATCATGGCAATCCCTCAGGCCGCGTGCGCCTGGAGGGGACGAACCGACCTCCGTTTGGACAGCGGCGCGCCGGTCGGGACGATCATCCCCTCGGCGCCATCGAGCGCACCGCCGGTGAATTCGATCGCCAGCAAGCGATCGCGTTCGAACGGGCCGGGCAGCGAGAGCTCAGCCGTCTTCTCGCCCGAGAAGCCAAAGCGGGCATAATAGGGGGCGTCGCCGAGCAGGATGACGGCTTCATGCCCGCGCGCCCGGGCGGCGGCCAGCGCTTGATGCATCAGCGCGGCGCCGATCCCGAGCTCGCGGCAGGCAGGATCCACCGCCAGTGGTCCGAGGACCAGAGCGGGCCTGCCTCCGGCGCTGACGTGCCACAGCCGCACGGTTCCCACGAGGTTGCCCTCGCGCACCGCCGACAGGGCAAGCCCCGCGGCAGGTGCGCGTCCATCGCGCAGGCGCTGGCAGGTGCGGCCGTGGCGGGTCTCGCCAAAGCAGGCATCGAGCAGCGCTTCACGCACAGCGACGTCGGCAGCACGCTCCGCGCGGATCACGAACGGAGCGGCTTTCAAGGTGAGGGCGATCTGTGGCTTCCGAAAAGCAGTCATGGCGCGTCAGTCCCCGCTTGAATCCGTGCACCAATGGCACGCGGGCTCAAGCGTCGTCAGAATGGCAATGTAAGGGGAGGAGCCGGCAAGCCGGCTCCCGGGTTCGTCAGGCCTCAGAGAAAGAGGCGGATCAGATGTGGTACGTCCTCAGCGGCGGGATGCCGTTGAACGCCACCGCCGAGTAGGTCGACGTATAGGCCCCGGTGCCTTCGATCAGCACCTTGTCGCCGATCTCAAGCGTGACGGGGAGCGGATACGGGCTCTTCTCGTACAGCACGTCGGCGCTGTCGCAGGTCGGACCTGCGAGCACGCACGGCGTCATGTCCGCGCCGTCGTGACGGGTGCGGATGGCGTAGCGGATCGACTCGTCCATCGTCTCCGCGAGACCGCCGAACTTGCCGATGTCGAGATACACCCAGCGCACCTCGTCCTCGTCGCTCTTCTTCGAGATGAGCACGACCTCGGATTCGATGATGCCGGCGTTGCCCACCATGCCGCGGCCCGGCTCGATGATGGTCTCCGGAATCTGGTTGCCGAAGTGCTTGCGCAGCGCGCGGAAGATCGATCGGCCGTAGGTCACGACCGGCGGCACGTCCTTCAGATACTTGGTCGGGAAGCCGCCGCCCATGTTGACCATGGTCAGGTTGATGCCGCGCTCGGCGCAGTCGCGGAACACCTGCGAGGCCATCGCCAGCGCACGGTCCCACGCCTTCACCTTGCGCTGCTGCGAGCCGACATGGAAGGAGATGCCGCACGGCTCCAGACCCAGGCGCTTGGCAGCGTCGAGCACCTCGACGGCCATTTCCGGGTCGCAGCCGAACTTGCGCGACAGCGGCCACTCGGCACCGGCGCAGTCATAGAGGATACGGCAGAACACCTTCGCGCCGGGAGCGGCACGGGCGATCTTCTCGATTTCGGCGGTGCAATCGACAGCGAACAGGCGAATGCCGAGCGCGAAGGCGCGCGCGATGTCGCGCTCCTTCTTGATCGTGTTGCCGAAGGAGATGCGGTCGGGCGTCGCACCCGCGGCCAGCGCCATCTCGATCTCGGCGACCGTCGCGGTGTCGAAGCAGGAGCCCATGGACGCGAGCAGCGACAGCACTTCCGGCGCCGGGTTCGCCTTGACGGCATAGAACACACGGCTGTCGGGCAGCGCCTTGGCGAAGGTCTGGTAATTGTCGCGCACGACTTCGAGGTCGACCACGAGGCAAGGCTCGGTGTCCTGGCCCTCGCTGCGGCGGTTGCGCAGGAATTCCTGAATACGTTCGGTCATAGCACTCTCCCAAACGGCCCAGCGACGGGGATCCGTTCAAAAAATGTCGTCGGATAAGCGCCCCGGCCAGATCGCGCGATGGAGGCGCGACGAGCCAAAGACTCAAATCAGACTGTGCTGCCGTGGATTGGTTGGGAATTTCCCGCCCGCACACCTGGCAATGAAGGACAAGCCTTTTCAGTAGCCCGCGCCGGCGTTGGAATGCCGGTAGAGACCAAAAAAGCCCGATCCGTCGTTGCTTTAAGTCGCGTCCCCCGTTGAGAGCGGGGTGCGCCGGTTCGCCTCCGGCTGCCAGTCACGGTTGCAAAAAGTGAAGTCACCTTCGACAAGGCATCTCTTGAGAGAGATGCTGGACGCTCCGGGTTTGCTTCGTCTTCCGACCTTCATGTCTTGCGACTTTCGGTCTTTGACTTCCGCACTTCCGAAGAGCCCCTCGGCTTCTTCACCCCTTGGCGGCTGTCCGGCCTCTTGTCCGGATACCTACCGACTGACACACGACCACAGGCACGTGCGAAATTGGGCAAGAGCGCACATAGGCGTTTTGACTCTGCTTCGCAAGAATTTTTTTAGGCTGAGAACAGAATTGCCTAACATCTGCTTGCGCAGTGTTGCGCGAGCGACGCGGAAGATGAACGAGCGTTAAGTTTTTGAGCCGAGTAGCGCGCGTCACTCGCGCGAGCAACGTCAGCCGCGCTTCGTGAAGGGCTCGATGCGCTGAGCTGTGCGGATGAACGCGGTCATCACGAGCACGCCGAGCGCGAACAGCACGGCCTGCAGGATGTGCGTGCCCTGATCGCCGAGCCCGAACAGGATCGCGAGCGCCCAGCCGCCGGCGAACGCCGCGCCGAACACCTCGGCGCCGATCAGGATGGCGGCGCTGATGACGGTGATGACGCTTGGCCAGGCGATCTGACGGGAAGAGGAGGAAGGCGCGTTCATGAGCTCAGGGGTCCGGGGTCTGTCGAGGGCCGCAATCTCCTCGAAAAGGCGGCCGGGAGCAAGGGCAAATGGCCCAAAAAAGCCCCATCGCGTGCTATAGCTGGCCGCAACAATTGAGCCATGAAATTGGGACTTGTGATGTCAGAACCCCGCCAAATTACGGACTCCGAGACCAACCCGCTGCTGAAGGCCTGGGTGACGCCGTTTGCGACCCCGCCCTTCGACGAGATCGAGCCGGAGCACTTCCTGCCGGCCTTCGAGCAGGCCTTTGCCGACCATTCCGCCGAGATCGCGGCGATCACCAGCGATCCGGCGGCGGTCGACTTCGCCAACACCATCACGGCGCTGGAGCGCTCGGGCAAGCTGCTGAGCAAGGTGGCGTCCGTGTTCTACGACCTCGTGTCGGCGCATTCCAACCCGGCCATCCTGGAGATCGACAAGGAGGTCTCGCTGCGGATGGCAAGGCACTGGAATCCGATCATGATGAACGCCGTGCTGTTCGGCCGCATCGCCCAGCTGCACGAGAACCGCGCCAAGCTGGATCTTTCTCCAGAGCAGCTTCGCCTGCTGGAGCGCACCTATACCCGTTTCCACCGCGCCGGCGCCGGCCTCTCCGATGAGGCCAAGACGCGGATGGCCGAGATCAACGAGAGGCTCGCCCAGCTCGGCACCAGCTTCAGCCATCATCTGCTCGGCGACGAGCAGGACTGGGTCATGGAGCTGGGGGAGGCCGACCGCCAGGGCCTGCCGGAGAGCTTCGTCGCCAGCGCCAAGGCTGCGGCAGAAGAGCGCGGCATGGAAGGCAAGGCCATCGTCACGCTGTCGCGCTCCTCGGTCGAACAGTTCCTGAAGAGCTCCGCCCGGCGTGATCTGCGCGAGAAGGCCTATAAGGCTTTCACCGCGCGGGGCGACAACGGCAATGCCAACGACAACAATGGAACCATCGTCGAGGTCCTGAAGCTGCGCGAAGAGAGCGCCAAGCTGCTGGGCTATCCGACCTTCGCCGCTTACAGGCTGGAGGACTCCATGGCCAAGACGCCGGACGCGGTGCGGAGCCTCTTGGAACGGGTCTGGAAGCCGGCGCGGGCGCGGGCGCTTGCCGACCGCGACGACATGCAGGCGCTGATCGCGGAAGAGGGCGGCAATTTCAAGCTTGCCCCCTGGGACTGGCGCTTCTACGCCGAAAAGCTGCGCCTTCAGCGCGCCAATTTCGACGATTCCGCGATCAAGCCGTATCTTTCGCTCGACAACATGATCGCCGCCGCCTTCGACTGCGCCACGCGCCTGTTCGGCGTCACCTTCGATGAGCGCAAGGACGTTCCGCTCTGGCATCCCGACGTTCGGGTCTGGGAGATGAAGGGGCCGGACGGCAAGCACAAGGCGCTGTTCTACGGCGACTACTTCGCCCGGCCGTCGAAGCGCTCCGGCGCCTGGATGACCTCGCTGCGCGACCAGCAAAAGCTCGACGGCGAGGTCGCGCCGCTGGTTCTCAACATCTGCAATTTCGCCAAGGGCGCCGGCGGCGAGCCTTCGCTGCTGTCGCCCGACGATGCCCGCACCCTGTTCCACGAGTTCGGCCACGGCCTGCACGGCATGCTCTCCAACGTGACCTATCCGTCGCTGTCGGGCACCTCCGTGTTCACCGATTTCGTCGAGCTGCCGTCGCAGCTCTACGAGCACTGGCAGGAGCGGCCCGAGGTGCTGCAGAAATTCGCCCGTCATTACCAGACAGGCGAGCCGCTGCCCGACGAGCTGCTGCAACGCTTCCTGGCCGCGCGAAAATTCAACCAGGGCTTTGCCACGGTCGAGTTCGTCTCCTCGGCGCTGATCGATCTCGAATTCCACACCCAGCCGGCCGCCGCCGCGCAGGATGTCCGCGCCTTCGAGAGACGCGAGCTGGAGAAGATCGGCATGCCCGAGGAGATCGCGCTGCGTCACCGTCCGACCCAGTTCGGCCACATCTTCACCGGCGATCATTATGCCGCCGGCTATTACAGCTACATGTGGTCGGAGGTGATGGACGCCGACGCCTTCGGCGCGTTCGAGGAGGCCGGCGACATCTTCGATCCCGCCGTCGCCAAGCGTCTGCATGACGACATCTATTCGAGTGGCGGATCGCTCGATCCGGAAGCCGCCTATGAGGCTTTCCGCGGTCGTCCTCCGGAACCCGACGCGCTGCTCCGCCGCCGCGGCCTGCTCGACGAAGCGAAGGCCGCCTGATGGGCGTGCGCGCCCTATTCGGCTTGCTGCTCGCTGCCGGCCTGTCACTCGCGGCGGGCGCGGCGCACGCGCATCCGCATGTCTGGATCACCGCGACCAGCGAGCTGCTCTACGCCGGCGACGGCTCGATCACCGGCGTCCGTCACGCCTGGAAGTTCGACGACATGTTCTCGGCCTATGCGGTGCAGGGGCTCGAGAGCAAGACCAAGGGCGCCTATACGCGCGAGGAGCTCGGGCCGCTGGCGCAGACCAATGTCGAGTCGCTGAAGGAATACGCCTACTTCACCTTTGCGCGAGCCGACGGCAAGAAGGAGCGTTTTAACGAGCCGGTCGACTACTTCCTCGACTACAAGGACACGGTGCTGACCCTGCACTTCACGCTGCCGCTGAAGAACCCGGTCAAGCCCAAGCAACTGGTGCTCGAAGTGTTCGACCGCTCCTACTTCATCGACTTCCAGATGGCCAAGGACAATCCGGTCAAGCTGGTCGGTGCGCCCGCCGGCTGCCAGATGAAGCTCGATCGGCCCAGCGACGGCTCGGCCACGGCCCAGAAGCTCAATGAGCAGACGTTCCTGAACGGCGAAAACAGCAATTTCGGCATGATGTTCGCCAACAAGATCACGGTGGATTGCCCTTGAAGCCAAAGCTCTCCCCGCTTGCCCGCGGGCTTGTTGCCTGCGCCGCGCTTGCCGCCGTGCTGGCGGTGGCCGATGCCGCGCTTCACGATGTCCTCGCGCAGAATCCGTTCGGCGCGCCGAAGCCGCCGCAGGCCGCTGAACCCCAGGCCAGCGGGATCATCGGCTGGCTCTTGGCAAAGCAGTCGGAATTCTATCGCCAGATGTCGTCGACCATCCGCGCCGCCAAGTCCGACGGCTCGGCGGTGTGGACGCTGCTCTTCATCTCCTTTGCGTACGGCATCTTCCACGCCGCCGGCCCTGGCCACGGCAAGGCGGTGATCGCTTCCTACCTCGTCGCCAACCGCGAGACCGCGCGGCGCGGCATCGCACTGTCGTTCGCCTCGGCGCTGATGCAGTCGCTGGTGGCGATCCTGATCGTCGGCATTTCGGCCTGGGTGCTGAATGCGACCGCGAAAACCATGTGCAAGGCGGAAGGCGCGATCGAGATCGCGAGCTATGGCCTGATTGCGCTGTTCGGCCTGCGGCTGGTGTGGGTCAAGGGCCGCACGTTCATCAGGGCGCTGCAAGCGGTCCAGCCGGTGCCGGCCCTCGCCGGCGTGCCGCACGACCATGATCACGGTCATCACCATCATCATGATGCCCACGATCATCACGATCACGGACATCGCCACGATCATGATCATGATCATGCGCACGCCCAGGCCCATCACGGGCATGACCACGTCCATGACGAACATTGCGGCCATTCCCATGGCCCCACGCCGAGCGAGCTTGCCGGCCCCGGCGGCTGGCGGCGCGGGTTCGCCGCGATCCTCACCGTCGGCATCCGCCCCTGCTCGGGCGCGATCCTGGTGCTGGTGTTCGCGCTGGCCCAGGGCCTGTTCTGGGCCGGCATCGCCGCGACCTTCCTGATGGGGATCGGCACCGCGATCACGGTCGCGGCCATCGCGGTCGTCGCCGTCTCCGCCAAGGACATTGCCACCCGCCTCAGCGCCGGGCGCGACGGCGGCGGTGCGCTGTTCATGCGCGGCATCGAATTCGCGGCCGCGGGCGTCGTGCTGCTGCTCGGCACAGGTCTCTTGTTGGGCTACATCGCGGCTGAACGGACCACGTGTTTCTAGGCACACTCGTGGCCCGGACGCAGCGCAGCGCCCCTTCGACGATGCGCTGCAGAGCCGGGGCCCATCTCTCCGGACGGTGGCCTGTAGCTTTCTGGGGCCCGACTCTGCGGAGCAGCGCAGGCGCGCTGCACCGAGACCGGGACGCGGGGCTCACACCGGCAAGAACCGCTTCAGCGCCGGCATGAAGAAGATCCCGAGATTGATCGCAAAGCCGATGGTCCAAAGGATCGAGCGCAGCGTCGGGCGGTTGCCGAGATAGGTCAGCACATAGGCGAGGCGCACGATGAGGAAAAGTGCCGCGAGCTCGTCGATCAGCCGCTGCGGTGAGTCCCGGTATTCGGCGAGAAGTACCGCGAAGGCGAAGAACGGGAAGGTCTCGATGCCGTTCTGGTGTGCGCCGAGCGCGCGCTGCGAGAGCGCGTCATCGTAGAAGGCGGGGTCGCGCGGCCGGGAATTGTCGAAGCGCCGAAACCTGATCCATTTGATCGCGGCGATCGTAGACAGATAGAGCAGCAGCGCTCCGAAGACGCACCATTCCGCGAGTGTCATCTTTTCTCCCCCCGCCCGGGGTGCGACCCTAACGAAACCGGCCTCATCTTGACAAGTTCAGACCAACGCGCGACCCACAGAGCCATGACCAGTGTCGTTCCCAGCGAGGCCGCGAGACCGGCCGCTCAATCCGTCCTGCCGCGCGCTGGCGTGCTCCTGATCAATCTCGGAACGCCCGACACGGCCGATGCGCCGGGCGTGCGGGTCTATCTCAAGGAGTTCCTCTCGGACGCCCGCGTCATCGAGGACCAGGGCCTGATCTGGAAAGCCGTGCTGAACGGGATCATCCTGCGCAGCCGTCCCCGCGCCAAGGCGCTCGACTACCAGAAGATCTGGAACACCGAGAAGAACGAGTCACCGCTGAAGACCATTACGCGGTCGCAGAGCGACAAGCTGGCCGCCGCCCTGTCGGACCGCGCTCACGTCGTGGTGGACTGGGCGATGCGCTACGGCAATCCCTCGATCAAATCCGGCATCGACGCGCTGATCGCGAAAGGCTGCGAGCGCATCCTGGCGGTCCCGCTCTATCCGCAATATTCCGCCTCGACCTCGGCGACGGTCTGCGACAAAGTGTTCCGGGTGCTCGCCCGTTTGCGTAACCAGCCGACGCTGCGGGTGACGCCGCCTTATTACGAGGACGCGGCCTATATCGAGGCGCTTGCGGTCTCGATCGAGACCCATCTGGCGACGCTATCCTTCAAGCCGGAGCTGATCGTGGCGTCGTTCCACGGCATGCCGAAATCCTATGTCGAGAAGGGCGATCCCTATCAGAGCCACTGCATCGCCACCACGGCGGCGCTGCGTCGCCGGCTCGGTATGGACGAGACGAAGCTGCTGCTGACCTTCCAGTCGCGCTTCGGCAATGCCGAGTGGCTCCAGCCCTACACCGACAAGACCATGGAGCGGCTCGCGAAGGAAGGCGTGCGCCGCCTCGCCGTGGTGACGCCAGGCTTTTCCTCCGACTGCCTGGAGACGCTGGAGGAGATCGCGCAGGAGAACGCCGAGATCTTCAAGCACAACGGCGGTGAGGCGTTTTCCGCAATCCCCTGCCTTAACGACAGCGCCCCCGGCATGGACGTGATCCGCACCCTCGTGCTGCGCGAGCTCCAGGGCTGGATCTGAGGCGTCCCATGAACCGCCGTGAGTGTCTGGCGCTTCTTGGGATGATCGCGGCGCTGCCGGCCCCGGTCCTGGCGCAGCAGCCGGGCGCGGTGCGCCGGCTCGGCGTGCTCTCCGTCATCGCCTCCGACGACGTGATAGGCCAGGCCCGCCTGGCCGAGGCGCTCGCCGGCCTCGGCTGGAAAAAGCGCGACAACCTCGAGATCGACTGGCGCAGCGGCGGCGGCGACCGCGCCCGCATCGCACGGCTCGCTGGCGAGTTGATCGCGCTCAAGCCCGACGTCCTGCTCGCGCTCGGCACGCCCTCGGTCGAGGAGCTGCGCCGGCGCAGCACGACGATCCCGATCATGTTCGCCGTCGTCACCGATCCCGTCAGCCAGGGCTTTGTCGAAACCCTCGCGCATCCCGGCGGCAACGTCACCGGTTTCACCGATTACGACGGCCCGCTGGCCGGCAAATGGCTGGAGATGCTGACGCAGGTCACCCCGAAACCGTCCCGCGTTGTCGTCGTCTACAATCCCGCCACGGCGCCGTTCGCGCCCCTGATGCTGCGCACCGTCGAGGACGCCGCGCGGACGCTCCATGTGACGGTCGAGCCCGCGCCGGTACATGACGCGGCTTCCATCTCCGCGCTGGCTTCGCGGAGGGACGGCGGCTTTTTGATCCTGCCGGACTTCTTCACCATGGCCAATCGCGGCCAGCTCCTGGCCGCAATCGCGCAGGCGCGCGCGCCGGCGGTGTTCTGGAGCCGCACCTTCGTCGATGAGGGTGGGCTGATGTCCTACAGCACCGACAGCGCCGAGCAGCTCCGCCGTGCCGCGGACTATATCGATCGCATCCTGAAGGGGGCGCGGCCAGCCGACCTGCCAG
Organism: Bradyrhizobium sp. 192; assembly: GCF_023100965.1. Taxonomy (NCBI): domain Bacteria; kingdom Pseudomonadati; phylum Pseudomonadota; class Alphaproteobacteria; order Hyphomicrobiales; family Nitrobacteraceae; genus Bradyrhizobium; species Bradyrhizobium sp. 192. The sequence continues at coordinate 7,942,004 of NZ_CP064690.1, read as the reverse complement.
TGCAGAACCCCACCAAGTTCGAGCTCACGGTCAACCTCAAGACCGCCAGGGAATTCGGCGTGACAGTTCACCCGGGCCTCATCGCCCTCGCGGATGACGTCATCGAATGAAGTCGTCCAACGAGCCGTTTCGGATTCGTTAACTTTCGCCGCTAGGCTTGCGCCTGAACGCTTTCAAGGGCCCCTCGCAAATACATATCGTGGCCATTCCCTACCTGGACGACTTGTGCAGAATTGAGCCGATACCGACGTGAATTGCGACCGCTGAACCGGTAGGGTTGCGATACCGACCAACATACGACGCGGGAAAGGTCGTTTTCCTGCCTTGGAGGAAATATGAGCGGCTTCGACATTTTCGCGATTGTTCTGGTGTTGCTCGTCATCGTCACGCTGGTCGCCGGCGTGAAGACGGTGCCGCAGGGCTATGACTGGACCATCGAGCGGTTCGGCAAATACACTCAGACGCTGAGCCCCGGACTCAATTTGATCGTGCCCTATTTCGATCGCGTCGGACGCAAGATCAACATGATGGAGCAGGTGATCGACATCCCCGAGCAGGAGGTCATCACCAAGGACAACGCCACCGTGACGGTGGACGGCGTTGCTTTCTACCAGGTGTTCGATGCTGCCAAAGCGAGCTACGAGGTCTCCAACCTGACCTAGGCCGTCACCGTCCTGACCATGACGAACATCCGTTCCGTGATGGGCTCGATGGATCTCGACCAGGTGCTGTCGCACCGCGACGAGATCAACGAGCGCCTGCTGCGCGTGGTCGATGCCGCGGTCTCGCCCTGGGGCCTGAAAGTCAACCGCATCGAGATTAAGGACATTGTGCCGCCGGCCGACCTCGTCGAAGCCATGGGCCGGCAGATGAAGGCCGAGCGCGTCAAGCGCGCCGACATTCTCGCCGCCGAAGGCCAGCGCCAGTCCGAGATCCTGCGCGCCGAGGGCGCCAAGCAGGGCCAGATCCTCCAGGCCGAAGGTCGCAAGGAAGCCGCGTTCCGCGATGCCGAAGCCCGCGAGCGGTCTGCCGAGGCCGAGGCCAAGGCGACCCAGATGGTCAGCGAAGCGATTTCCAAGGGCGACGTGGCTGCGCTGAATTACTTCATCGCCGACAAATACATCAAGGCGTTCGGGCAACTGGCCGACTCGCCGAACCAGAAGGTCATCATGCTTCCGGTCGAGGCGATGAGCATGCTGGGCTCGCTCGCCGGCATCGGCGAGATCGCCAAGGCAACGTTCGGCGAAAGCGCGGCTTCCGCTGCTGCCGCCGCGCGCCGTCCGAGCTCGGTGCCGTCAGGCGGCACGCCGCCGGCGGTGCCGCCGCGGCAGGGATAGTCACCGGCGCATGCCCCTTCGACAGGGGCATGCACCATGATAGAAGGTCGTGTCATGACCGACATGTTCGTATCGCTGGGCACCTGGAACTGGCTGATCTTCGGCTTCATCCTGATGGCGCTGGAGGTGCTGGCGCCGGGTATCTTCCTGTTCTGGCTGGGACTTGCCGCGCTGCTCGTCGGCCTGATCTCGTTCACGGTCGCCCTGTCGTGGCAGATCCAGCTCGTGATGTTCGCACTGTTCGCCGCTGCCGCCGTGCCGGTGTGGCGCCGTCTCGCCCGGCCGAAGCCGGATGCGAGCGCCAGTCCGTTCCTCAACAAGCGCGCCGATGCGCTGCTCGGGCGCGAGTTCACGCTGGAGAAGCCGATCGTCGACGGCAGCGGCACCATGCGCATCGGCGACACGGTGTGGCGCGTCGCGGGCCCCGATACGCCGGCGGGAACGCGGGTGAAGGTGGTGCAGGTGGATGGTGCGAACCTGACCGTGGGCGCGGCGTAGCTTCTTCGCCTCGCCCCGACGCTCTCAGCGCGAGCGGCGCTCGTCGCGGCCCCGCAAGCGGGGCGAGGGAGAAGGCTTCCACCTCTCCGCGAACCGGTGCAGCGGCATGACCATCCCGCACAACTCCCGCCCGAGTGCGGTCAGCCCATAGCCTCCGCCTTCGCCCAGCTCCACGAACCCCGCCTCGCGCAACTCCGTCAGTCGCGCCTGCAGCACCGTCGGCGAGGCCTCGTCGCACGCAGTGCGTAACGCGCGGGAGGTGAGGGGCTCGCCGCGCAATTCCCACAATATTCGCAGGCTCCAGCGCCGGCCGAGCAGGTCCAGCAGCGCCATGACCGGCCGCCCGCTGTGCGAGCCGCGGACGCTTCCTGATGCCGCCTGCCTTGCCATTGTCTCCCCCTTGCGTCGTGCTACAGATAGTGTAGCGTCCTGCTACAACAAAAGTAGCAAAGGAGGCGGCCAATGTCCCAATTCAAACCGCGCATCGCCCCGCTCACCCCGCCTTATCCCCCGGAGATCCAGGCGCAGTTCGACCGTATCATGCGCGGCGCGCCGCCGCTGCTGCTGTTCCGGGTGATGGCAGGCCACAGCCGCGCCTGGGACAAGTTTCGAGCCGGCGGCCTGCTCGATCCCGGCCCGCTCTCCTTGCGCCAGCGCGAGATCGTCATCGACCGCACCTGCGCGCTGAATCAATGCGAGTATGAATGGGGCGTGCATGTCGCGATCTTTGCCGGGCCGGCGAAGCTCACCGAAGACGAGGTGCGTGCCACGGTGCAGGGCGATGCCGCGTCGTCATGTTGGTCACCGGGCGAGCAGGCGCTGATCGCAGCGGTCGATGCGCTGCATTACCGCGCAACGTTGAGCGATGAAGAGTTTGCCGCGCTGTCGGCGCATTACGACGAGGCGCAGATTTTGGAGATCATGCTGCTGTGCGGCTTCTATCGCACGGTGTCGTATCTGGCGAACGGGTTGAAGCTGCCGCTGGAGGAAATGGCAGCGCGGTTTCCGGCCCCGCTCTAACGGGCGGAGAGCGTACGCACACTCCCCGTCATTCCGGGGCGCGCCACTTGGCGCGAGCTATGATGCGCAATTGCGCATCTGAGAACCCATCGAGAGACAAACTCTGTGGCCCGATGGATCCCGGGCTCATCGCTTCGTGATGCCCCGGGATGACAGATCAGGCCACGCCCGCGCGCAGCAGATCGTGCAGATGCACGATGCCCACCACCTTGCCGGCCTCGGTCACGACCAGCGTCGTGATCTTGCGTGTGTTCAGCACCTCGATCATCTCGGTGGCGAGCATCGAGGGCGGCACCGTTTTCGGCTGCTTCGTCATGATGTCGTCGACCGATGCCGTCAGCAGGTCGGGACGCATGTGGCGGCGCAGGTCGCCGTCGGTGATGATGCCCGCGACCTCGTTCGCTGCGTTGACGATGCAGACGCAGCCGAGGCCCTTGGCCGACATCTCGACCACGGCGTCCGACATCTTGGTGCCCAGGGGCTTGACCGGGATCTCGGCACCCGTGCGCATGTAGTCGCGGACGAATTTCAGCATCGCGCCGAGCTTGCCGCCGGGGTGGAAATGCGCGAACTCCAGCGCGGTGAAGCCGCGGCCTTCGAGCAACGCGATCGCGAGGGCGTCGCCGATCGCGGCCTGCATCAGCGTCGAGGTGGTCGGCGCCAGATTGTGCGGGCAGGCCTCGCGCGCCTTCGGCAGCTCGATCACTAGGTCGGCGGCCTGTCCCAGCGAGGAGGCGGCATTCGACGTCACCGCGATCATGGGAATCGCAAAGCGCGCCGAGTAGTTCACGAGGTTCTTCATCTCCGGCTGCTCGCCGGACCAGGACAGCGCCATGATGACGTCGTCGGTGGTGATCATGCCGAGGTCGCCGTGGCCGGCCTCGGCGGCGTGCACGAAGAACGCCGGCGTGCCGGTCGAGGCCAGCGTTGCGGCGATCTTGCGCCCCATATGGCCTGACTTGCCGAGCCCGGTGACGATGACGCGGCCCTTGGCGTAGCGGATCAGATCGACGGCTTTCGCGAATGTCGCGCCCAGCGGGCCGCGCAGGGCGGCGGCGAGTGCGTTGATGCCGCCGCTCTCCGTCTCCAGCGTGCGGAGCGCGGATTCGACGCTGTCGGGGATGGGGCCGGATGATGCGGTCATCAGCGGTTTCGAACTCGGCATGTTCTGGTCCAGGGAGGAGGGGGCGTTCGCCCGGTCGGCGCCTCCTTAGCACGCCGCGGCTCTGGAGGCGACGAGCGCGCCGACACCCTCAACCGGTCATTAACCATAATTGTTTAACTCCATTAACGGTGGTTCCCGCCTCCCGGTGGAGACCGTCGTGAAAGTGTTTGATTTCGTTGGAGTTATTCCATCGTGGGGTCGTCTCCAGGCATTGGCCGGAGCAAACGCGCGCAATTCCTGCGCGCCGCTTTGCCGTGCCTTGTGCCGGGTCTTGCGCTGACGGCCCTCGGAAGCGGGCCCGCGGCCGCCCAGAGTCTCACGCCCGACCTGTTCAATCCCAACCGCGGCGGATTCGCTTCGCCCGAGACGCTGCCGACCCGCCGCACCGCCGGCGTGCCGCAGGCGCCGTCAGATGCGTTGCCGGCGCTGCCCGATCCCAATGCCGATCCGCGCAAGGCCCGCGAGAAGCCGGCGACCTCGCGCATCGGTCAGGTCCCGACTTATGGTCTACCTGCCGCCACCGGCGCGAGCAGCTCCGGCTACGATTCGCTCAACCGCAAGCGGCAGCAACCCAAGCTCTATCCGGGCCAGCCGAAGCCGAAGCGCGCTGCCGGTCCCGGCTCGCCGGTGCCGACCACGGCGCCGCCGCCGTCGACGCTCGGCCTGCCGAAGATTGCGCCGCCGCCATCCGCCTCCGCCAACAAGGCGCCGGTGCCGGCGGCGATGGCGGGCACCGTGCCCGGCCAGCCGCTGCGCCGCCGCCTCAAGGCTGATGACGACGCGTTTGGCGCCGTCGGCGATTACGCCGGCAGTTTCCTGATCAAAGGTGGGCTCGAGCTCTCCACCGGCTACGACACCAATCCCACGCGTCTGAACAAGCCGGTCGGCTCCCCGGTCTATGTCGTCGCGCCCGATCTCCTCGTGGTCTCGGACTGGGAGCGCCACGCGCTGGTGGCTGACCTGCGCGGCTCGTTCTCCGGCTACACCCAAAACATGCCGGCGACGATCGACGGCTTTGCCTCGCCTTCGCCGGTCGAAGCCGACCGCCCCGACTTCACCGGCCATGTCGATGGCCGGCTCGATGTCAGCCGCGATCTCAAGCTGACCTCGCAGCTGCGCTTGCGGCTCGCCACTGACAATCCCGGCAGCCCCAACGTGCAGGCCGGCCTGCAGAGATATCCTGTCTACGCTGCCTACGGCACCACTGTCGGCTTCGACCAGACCTTCAATCGCTTCCAGGTCGCCGCCGGCGGCACCGTCGATCGCACCGCCTACACGGACTCCAAGCTCACCGACGGCTCGACCTTTGGGAACGGCGATCGCGACTTCAACCAGTATGGCGGCATCGGGCGCTTCTCCTACGACCTCAAGCCGGGCCTGAAGCCGTTCGTCGAGATCCAGGGTGACACCCGCGTTCACGACCAGGCCGCCGATCGCAACGGCTTTTTCCGCGATTCGAACGGCGGCTACGCCAAGGTCGGCTCGTCCTTTGAATTCTCGCGCATCCTCATCGGCGAAATCTCGGTCGGCTATTCCGCGCGCAACTATACCGACCCGCGCCTCAGCCAACTTGCGGGCTTCCTTACTACGGGCTCGCTGATCTGGAATGCGAGCGGCCTCACCACGGTGAAATTCTTCACCGACACGCAGATCGCCGAGACCACGATCCCAGGCTCCTCCGGCGTCCTGGTGCGCACCTACGCCGCCGAAGTCGATCACGACTTCCGCCGCTGGCTCACCGCTGTCGGCAAGTTCACCTACGGTACCTACGACTACCAGGGCCAGAATCGCAACGACAAGACCTACTCGCTCGAAGGCAATCTGATCTACAAGCTCAACCGCAACATCTGGATCAAGGGCACGCTGCGCCACGACATCCTGGATTCGAACCAGCCGGGATCGAGCTCGCAGGGCACGGTGATGTTGGTGGGCGTGAGGTTGCAGAATTAAGGGGCGGGCATGCCGCTGCGCGCATTCCGTGCGACAAGGCGGGGCCCTTTCTGCAGGCATTGCGGGGCGCGCGAAGCGCGAGCCCGGAATCCATTCATCCATGAGCGCTGGGGCCGGATGGATTCCGGGCTCGCGCCAAGTGGCGCGCCCCGGAATGACAGAACCTACCGCGGCAGGTCCGTCTTCCCCATCAGGAAAGTATCGATCGACCGTGCGCACAGCCGTCCTTCGCGGATCGCCCAGACCACCAGCGACTGGCCGCGACGCATGTCGCCCGCGCTGAACACGTTCGGACGCGAGGTCTGGTAGTCCAGCGTGTTGGCCTTGACGTTGCCGCGGGGGTCGAGCTCGACCGCGAGCTGCTTCAGCAGGCCCTCGTGCACAGGGTGCACGAAGCCCATCGCGAGCAGGACGAGATCGGCATCGAGCTCGAATTCGGTGCCGGCAATCGGCTTGAACTTGTCGTCGACGTGGACGCAGTGCAGCTTCTTGACTTGGCCGTTCTCGCCCGAGAACTTCTGCGTCAGCACGGCGAATTCGCGGATTGCGCCTTCGGCCTGGCTGGAGGACGTCCGCATCTTCAGCGGCCAGTTCGGCCAGGTCAGGCCCTTGTTCTCGCGCTCGGGCGGAGCGGGCATGATCTCGAGCTGGGTCACCGAAAGCGCGCCCTGGCGCAGCGAGGTGCCGATGCAGTCGGATCCTGTGTCGCCGCCGCCGATGACGACGACGTGCTTGCCGCCGGCCAGGATCTCCTGGACGCCGTTCAGGGGCTCGCTGGAGACGCGGCGGTTCTGCTGCGGCAGGAAGTCCATGGCGTAGTGGATGCCCTGGAGCTCGCGGCCGGGAATCGGCAGGTCGCGCGGAGCTTCCGCGCCGCCGGTCAGCGCCACCGCGTCGTACTCGTTGAGCATCTCGCGCGGATCGACATTGCCCTCGGTGCCGACATGGCTGTTGTAGTGGAAGGTGACGCCTTCGCCTTCCATCTGCGCCACACGGCGGTCGATGACGCCCTTTTCCATCTTGAAGTCGGGGATGCCGTAGCGCAGCAGGCCACCGGCCTTGGCGTATTTCTCGAACAGGTGCACGTCGTGGCCGGCGCGCGCGAGTTGCTGCGCGCAGGCCATGCCGGCCGGGCCCGAGCCGATCACGGCGACCTTCTTGCCGGTCTTGTGGGCGGCGATCTCGGGCTTCAGCCAGCCATTGTCCCAGGCGCGGTCGACGATCGCGCATTCGATGGTCTTGATGGTGACGGGGTTGTCGTCGATGTTGAGCGTGCAGGACGCCTCGCACGGCGCCGGACAGATACGTCCCGTGAACTCCGGGAAGTTGTTGGTCGAGTGCAGATTGCGCGAGGCTTCTTCCCAATTGCCCTGGTAGACGAGGTCGTTCCAGTCGGGGATCTGGTTGTTGACCGGGCAGCCGGGCGTGCCGGGCGCGACCGAGCCGGTGCCGTGGCAATAGGGAATGCCGCAATTCATGCAGCGCGCGGCCTGGTCGCGCGTTTCCTTTTCGGTCAAGGGAACGACGAACTCGTTGTAATGCTTCACGCGCTCGGCGACCGGGGTGTACTTGCGGTCATGCCGTTCGATTTCGAGAAAACCCGTGATCTTGCCCATTAAACCCGAAGTCCCTGCCGCTTGAATTCTTTGTTCTCTCTCCCCTCATCCTGAGGAGCGGGGCGCTCTTCGCGCCGCGTCTCGAAGGATGAAGGCCCGGATGGCTGTCTCATGGTTCGAGACGGCGCTTCGCGCCTCCTCACCATGAGGCTTTTTCCTACGCCCCGATCGCGATTTTCGGCTCGGCGTCCGCATTGGCGGCCATTTCGCGCAGCGCGCGCCGGTACTCGACCGGCATCACCTTGCGGAATTTGGGCAGCCATTGCTTCCAATTGGCCAGGATGTCGGCGGCGCGCTTGGAGCCGGTGGCTTTCGCGTGGCGCGAGATCAGGACGTGCAGCCGCTCGACGTCGGAGGCGAGCAGGTTCTTGAACACGTCGACCCGGCCGTGCGCCTCGAGGTCGCCGGAGGCGTGATAAGTGTCGGCGTTGATCATCTCCTCCGACAGCACGGGCTCGAGCTCGACCATCGCCATGTTGCAGAGACGGTCGAAATCGCCGGTCTCGTCGAGCACGTAGGCGATGCCGCCCGACATGCCGGCCGCGAAGTTGCGCCCGGTCTTGCCCAGCACGACCACGATGCCGCCGGTCATGTACTCGCAGCAATGATCGCCTGCGCCCTCGACGACCGCGACGGCCCCCGAATTGCGCACGGCGAAACGTTCACCGGCGATGCCGCGGAAGTAGCACTCGCCCTGGATCGCGCCATACATCACGGTGTTGCCGACGATGATGCTTTCTTCCGGCACGATGCTGCTGTTGGCAGGCGGCTTGACGATGATCTTGCCGCCCGAGAGGCCCTTGCCGACATAGTCGTTGCCTTCACCCTCGAGCTCGAAGGTGACGCCGTGGGCGAGCCACGCGCCGAAGGCCTGGCCCGCGGTGCCCTTGAGGCTGACATGGATGGTGTCGTGCGGCAGGCCGGCATGGCCGTAGATCTTGGCGACGGCGCCCGACAGCATCGCGCCCGCGGAGCGGTTGGTGCTGTTGATCGTGGCCTCGATCTTCACCGGCGCGCCGCGGTCGAGCGCAGGCCTGGCCTGCTCGATCAGCGTGCGGTCGAGCACGGCTTCCAGATGATGGTTCTGGCGCTCGGAGTGATAGATCTTCTGGCCCTTCTCTTCCTTCTGCTTGACGAACAGCTTGGAGAAGTCGAGGCCCTTGGCCTTCCAGTGCGCGACCAGCTTGGTCTGGTCGAGCAGCTGAACCTGGCCGATCATCTCGTTGAAGCTGCGGAAGCCGAGCGAGGCCATGATCTCGCGGACTTCCTCGGCGACGAAGAAGAAGTAGTTGATGACGTGCTCGGGCTGGCCGGTGAAGCGCTTGCGCAGCACGGGGTCTTGCGTCGCGACGCCGACCGGGCAGGTGTTGAGATGACACTTGCGCATCATGATGCAGCCGGCCGCAATCAAGGGCGCGGTGGCGAAGCCGAACTCGTCAGCGCCGAGCAGCGCGCCGATCACGACGTCACGGCCGGTGCGGAAGCCGCCGTCGACCTGGACCACGATGCGGCTGCGCAGCCGCTCGCGCACCAGCGTCTGGTGGGTTTCGGCGAGGCCGATCTCCCACGGCGAGCCGGCATGCTTGATCGAGGTCAGCGGCGAAGCGCCGGTGCCGCCTTCGAAGCCTGCGATGGTGACATGGTCCGCGCGCGCCTTGGCGACACCCGCGGCGACCGTGCCGACGCCGATCTCGGAGACGAGCTTGACCGAGACGTCGCCCGTCGGGTTGACGTTCTTGAGGTCATAGATCAGCTGCGCCAGATCCTCGATCGAGTAGATGTCGTGATGCGGCGGCGGCGAGATCAGGCCGACGCCCGGGGTCGAGTGACGCACCTTGGCGATGGTCGCGTCGACCTTGTGGCCGGGCAGCTGGCCGCCTTCGCCGGGCTTGGCGCCCTGCGCCATCTTGATCTGCATCATGTCGGAGTTGACGAGATACTCCGTGGTGACGCCGAAGCGGCCCGAGGCGACCTGCTTGATCGCCGAGCGCATGCTGTCGCCGTTCGGCAGCGGCTTGAAGCGGTCGGCTTCCTCGCCGCCTTCGCCGGTGTTCGACTTGCCGCCGATCCGGTTCATGGCGATCGCAAGCGTGGTGTGCGCCTCGCGCGAGATCGAGCCGAAGCTCATCGCGCCGGTGGCGAAACGCTTGACGATGTCCTTGGCCGGCTCGACCTGGTCGAGGGGGACCGGCTTGCGCTTCTCCTCGTCGGCGTTCTTGATCCGGAACAGGCCGCGCAGCGTCAGAAGCCGCTCCGACTGCTCGTTGAGGATCTTGGCGAAGGCGCGATAGCGCTCCAGCGAGTTGCCGCGGGCGGCGTGCTGCAGCAGCCCGACCGACTCGGCGGTCCATGCATGGTCCTCGCCGCGGCTGCGATAGGCATATTCACCGCCGACATCGAGCGCGCTCTTGTAGACCAGAGCCTCGCCGAACGCGTCGGCATGACGGCGCACCGCCTCCTCGGCGATCTCGCCGAGGCCCACGCCCTCGACGCGGGTATGCGTGCCGGCGAAGAATTTTCCGACGAACTCGGCCTTGAGACCGACCGCGTCGAAAATCTGCGCGCCGCAATAGGATTGGTAGGTCGAGATGCCCATCTTGGACATCACCTTCAAAAGGCCCTTGCCGATCGACTTGATGTAGCGCTTGACGATCTCGTAGTCGTCGAGCGAGCCGGGCAGGCGGTCCTTCATCGCGACGATGGTCTCGAACGCGAGATACGGATTGATCGCTTCGGCGCCGTAGCCGGCAAGGCAGGCGAAGTGATGCACTTCGCGCGGCTCGCCGGATTCGACGACGAGGCCGACCGAGGTGCGCAGGCCGGTGCGGATCAGGTGATGATGCACGGCGGCGCAGGCCAGCAGCGACGGGATCGGCACGCGGTCGGTGCCGACCATGCGGTCGGACAGGATGATGATGTTGACGCCCTCGCGCACCGCGCTTTCGGCGCGCGCGCAGAGCTCATCCAGCACCTGGTCCATGCCGGCCGCGCCGAGACCGGCGTGGAATGTGGTGTCGAGCGTACGCGACTTGAAGTGGGTGTCGGCAACGTCCGAGATCGAACGGATCTTTTCGAGGTCCGCATCGGTCAGGATCGGCTGGCGCGCTTCGAGACGCTTCGTCGTGGCCATGCCCTGCAGGTCGAACAGGTTCGGCCGCGGCCCGATGATGGAGACGAGGCTCATCACCAGCTCTTCGCGGATCGGATCGATCGGCGGATTGGTGACCTGCGCGAAGTTCTGCTTGAAGTAGGTGAACAGCGGCTTGGCCTTGTCCGACAGCGCCGAGATCGGCGTGTCGTTGCCCATTGAGCCTGCCGCTTCTTCGCCGGTGGCCGCCATCGGCGTCATCAGGATCGCGATGTCTTCCTGGCTGTAGCCGAACGCCTGCTGGCGATCGAGCAGCGACAGGTTTGAGCGCACGCCTGTCGTCGGCACCTTCGGCAGCTCTTCCAGCACGATCTGGGTCCGCTCCAGCCACTCCTTGTAGGGATGGCTCCGGGCGAGCTCGGCCTTGATCTCGTCGTCGGGGATCAGACGGCCCTGTTCGAGGTCGACCAGCAGCATCTTGCCGGGCTGCAGCCGCCACTTGGTGATGATCTGGTCCTCGGGGATCGTCAGCACGCCCATTTCGGACGCCATCACGATGCGGTCGTCCTTGGTGACGAGATAGCGCGCCGGCCGCAGGCCGTTGCGGTCGAGCGTGGCGCCGATCTGACGGCCGTCGGTGAAGGCGATCGCGGCGGGGCCGTCCCACGGCTCCATCAGCGCGGCGTGATATTCGTAGAAGGCGCGACGCTTCTCGTCCATCAGGGGATTGCCGGCCCACGCCTCCGGAATCATCATCATGACGGCGTGCGGCAGCGAGTAGCCGCCCTGCACCAGGAATTCGAGCGCGTTGTCGAAGCAGGCGGTGTCCGACTGGCCTTCGTAGGAGATCGGCCAGAGCCGGTTGATGTCCTTGCCGTAGAGCTCGGAGCTGACGGAGGCCTGGCGCGCCGCCATCCAGTTGGTGTTGCCGCGCAGCGTGTTGATCTCGCCGTTATGCGCGATCATGCGATAGGGATGCGCCAGCGACCAGGCCGGGAAGGTGTTGGTCGAGAAGCGCTGGTGAACCAGCGCCAGCGCGCTCTCGAAATCCTTCTCGTGCAGATCCGGATAGTACTTGCCAAGCTGGTCGGCGAGGAACATGCCCTTGTAGATCACGGTGCGGCAGGACATCGAGCAGGGGTAATAGCCTGCAAGCCCGCGGTCGCGACGCTGGTAGATCGCCTGCGAGATCGACTTGCGCAGGATGTAGAGCCGGCGCTCGAAATCGTCCTCGGTCCTGGCGGTGCCGTTGCGGCCGATGAACACCTGCATGCAGGCGGGCTCGGTCGGCTTCACGGTGACGCCGAGCGAGGAATTGTCGGTCGGCACGTCGCGCCAGCCGAGCAGGGTCAGGCCCTCTTCCTTGATCTGGTCGGCGATGATGCTCTTGATGACGTTGCGCCATGCGGTGTCGCGCGGCATGAACAGCGCGCCGATGGCATATTCGCCGGGCTGAGGCAGCGCGAAGCCGAGCTCTCCGGCCTTGCGGCTGAAGAAGGCGTGCGGGATCTGCACCAGGATGCCGGCGCCGTCGCCGGCACGCGGGTCCGCGCCGACGGCGCCACGGTGCTCGAGGTTGCAGAGGATGCTCAGCGCATCCGCCACGATCTCGTGGGACTTCTTGCCCTTGATGTTGGCGATGAAGCCGACGCCGCAGGAATCCTTCTCCAGGCTCGGATCATAGAGGCCAACGGCTGGCGGGCGCGAATTGTGTTCCTGAATCGGTGAAGTGATCGGATCAGTCGTTTTCGAAGCGACCGTCGCCGACAGCTGTTCTGCCACGATGTTTGCGCTCTCGAATTGCGACCCGTTCATTGTTCCAATCCTCTCCATGCGGCAAGCTGCCTCACCGCCACCTTCGGCGCACCTTGGGCGTACCGCGGCACCCGCCTCTGGGTCACCGCTCGTCCGCTGCGAGCCGCATTTTCTTAAATTCAGGCTAGGCGTTCTTCGTCCCCGAGAACGGCTTTGCCTGTTGCCTTATGGCGCTCGAAAGCACCGACTTTCGTTGCAATCCCTATGCCGGAATCGCAAGCAAAATTGAGACAGTCTTCCTGTCCTAACCGTCACCTTGCCAAATTTTTGTCTATCACACAAGCGCGCGGAAGTCCCGATTCCCGATATGTCAATCAATCGCTTTCCGAAAGTTGCGCAGCCGCTGTTTTGAAGCAAACGCGCCCTGATCCGGCCCTGTGGGCGCCGAAATCCCGAATGAAGCTTCGGATCAACCCCTCGAAAGGCGCGCCACGCCACGAGAAGCGAAAGAGCGCGACGCCTTCGGGGGCCTGACAGGAGCGTGTCGACCATGAAGTTTTTCACAGGATGTGTGGCTGCCGCCACGCTGGTGCTCGCCATCAGCGCCGGGCACGGGCAGGTTTTGGCGCAAGCTCCCGCGAACGGTATCGCGAGAGGGGTGATCGCGGTGTCGGATTTCGACGGACCCTATGCGCCGCCCGAAGCCGCCCCGCCACCACCGTCGCGTTACGGCCAAGGCTATGGTTACAACTATGGCTACGAAGAGCGCGGTCCGGCGCTGCTGCCATCGACCGAGGTCTATGCGGTCTTGCGCGAAAACGGCTTCTCGCCGCTCGGCATCCCGCGCCTGCGCGGCAGCGTCTACACCATCGCGGTGATCGACCGTCGCGGCGACGACGGCCGGCTCGTCATCGATGCGCGCGACGGGCGGATCATCCGTTTCATGCCGGCCGCCGACGCCTACGGCATGGCCCCCGCCGTCGAGGAGCCCGCAATCGGACCCTATGGCCGGCAAAGCGCGCTACCGCCGCCGACCGTGATCCGCGCCGGCCCGCCTCGCCCACCGGCCTTGATCCCGCACGTGGCGAGCCGCACCGTGCCGTTGCCCAGGGCCGCCCCGCCACGCGGGCAGACGCCGGTCGCAGCCAAGCCGGCCGAGCCTGTGGCTCAGCAGGCTGAAGCGCCGAAGCCTCAACCTGCGCAGCAGACCGCGACAGCGGCGGCCAAGCCGGCCGAGGCCGCTGCGTCGACCGTCGGGCAGGCCAAGCCTGCTCCGGCGATCCTGCCTACGCAGGAGATGCCTGCGGCACAGGGGCTAGATTAGAGCAGATTCTGATCAGGCGCGATCATAACCTGCCGCGGCGAAGAAGTTCAGGCACTCTTGGGCGGTGAAGGCGGCTGTGGTGAGGGCGATAGCATTGTCCAAAGCCTGGATTGATCTGGCGGCGGCCTTTCGCAGGGCGGCTTTGAGCTTTGCGAAGGCCATTTCGATCGGATTGAGGTCGGGCGAATAAGGCGGGAGATAGAGGAGCTGAGCGCCCGCCGCGTCGATTGCGATGGCGATCTCGGTCCGCTTGTGTGCTGCGAGATTGTCCATCACCACGATGTCGCCGGGCTTGAGTGTCGGTACCAGGACTTGCGTCACGTAAGCCTCGAACGCCGGACCATCCATGGGGCCGTCGAGGACCATCGGCGCGGTCATACCGGTCGCTCTAAGCGCGCCGACGAAGGTCGTCGTCTTCCAATGACCATGCGGGATCGCGGCGACACAGCGCTGGCCGTACGGCGAACGGCCGTAGCGCCGCGCCATTTTGGTCGAAGCCCCCGTCTCGTCGATGAACACCAACCGATGGATGCCGATCTCAGGCTGAGACGCCTTCCACGCTGCGCGTTCAGCGGCCACGTCCGGCCGATCCTGCTCGCTGGCGTGCGATGTTTTTTTTGAACGTGATGTTGCGACGATCGAAGAATCGCCAGATCACGCTCGGCACGAAACGCTCGCCGTGGACTTTGAAGAGATGGTCAGCGATCTCGGCCAGCGTCATGTCAGGCGTAACCTTGACCAGGGAGAGGATCTCCGCAGCGTGACCCTCGATCCGAGCTGAACGCCGGTCTCCGCCCTGCGTTCCCGCCTCACAGGCGCCGGTCCTTCGCCACTCGCCAACCAGTTCGATCGCTGTCGAGGGCGCCACGCCGAACCGAACAGCGGCGCCCCGACGGCTCATGCCTTCATCTTCCACAGCCCGAATAATACGAATGCGAAGGTCCGGCGACAGCGGTTTAGCCATGGGGGCTGGCCTCCATCACCAGCCCTCAGGGTGAATCACGATTTGCCTCGCAAGGGAATCCCCTACCGATTCCGACAGGTTGGAAAATGCTCTAGCTGCCGCCAAACTGCTTCCCGGAGTCCTGGATCCCCGTCTTCACGGGGACGACCCAGGGGAGAGAGTTGAGCAGAACAAAAGGCGCCTTGAGTGCTCAGGCGCTTTTTGCATCTCAGCACTCGCGCCTCAGCTCCGCGGATACCCCGCGGCGTCCAGGATCAAATCCGCCACCTCCTTCGGATGCGATACCAGCGAGAGGTGGCCGGCATCGAGCTCAACGGTGGTCGCGTTCATCCGCTTGGCGAGGAAGCGTTCGAAATCGGGATTGATCGTGTAGTCGTTCTTCGACACCGCGTACCAGCTCGGCTTCGAATGCCACGCCGCTTCCGTGGTGCGGCCGGCGAAGATCGAGGCCGCGGTCGGCCATTGCACGGCGTAGAGCTCCTTGGCCTGCTCGGGCTTCACGCCATTGGCGAAGTATTTCAGGAAGGCATCTTCCGAGAGCTTGGTGTAACCGTCGCGCTCGACGACGCCGGCGCGCACCGGGCCGGTCGGAAATTGCTTCGACAGCGCGACGAAATCCTCGTTCGCATCGGGTGCGCGGGCGGCGACATAGACGAGGCCAGTCACCTTCGGATCGGTGCCGACCTGGCTGATCACGGTGCCGCCCCAGGAATGCGCGACCAGCACGGTCGGCCCGTCCTGCTCGGCCAGCGCGCGCCTGGTCGCCTCGACCGAGTCCGCGAGCGACGACAGCGGATTCTGCACGGCGGTGACATGCAGGCCTGCGGCCTGGAGGATCGGGATCACCTCCGACCAGCTCGACCCGTCGGCCCAGGCACCGTGCACCAGCACGACGTTTTTCGCCTTCACCGTTTGCGGCGTCTGCGCATGGGCAAAACTGATGGGGGCCGTCAGCAGGCTCGCGGCGACGAAAAGGCTGCGCCAAAGTGTCATGATCGTTCTCCGTCTTCTTCTGATGCGATGTCCAAAGGACGGAGCGTGCGGCGGCGAAGTTACGCGTCCTCACCGGTCTGTGATGCAGCGCAAAATAAAAACGCCCCGGGGCACCGGGGCGTTTTCGTAACCTGGAAGTGGCGTGTACGATTTAAGCGGCGACTTGCGTGGCCGAGTTCTCGATCACCTGTGCGCCTTGCGCACCGGTATTGATCGCAATCTGGCGCGGTTTCTTCGCCTCTGGAATCTCACGGACGAGGTCGACGTGAAGCAGGCCGTTCTCGAGCGAGGCGTCCTTCACCTGGACGAAGTCGGCAAGCTGGAATGCGCGCTCGAAGGCACGCGCGGCGATGCCGCGGTAGAGCACTTCGGCCTTGCTGTTCTCGTTGGCGACCTTCTCGCCCTTGATCGTCAGCGTGTTTTCCTTCGCGACGATCGAGAGCTCGTCCTTGGCGAAGCCCGAGACCGCAACGGTGATGCGGTAGGCGTTCTCGCCGGTACGCTCGATGTTGTAGGGGGGATAACCGGGGCTACCATCCGAACCGGCCTGGTCGAGCAGGCTGAAGAGGCGGTCGAAGCCGACAGTGGAACGATAGAACGGGGTGAGGTCGTAGGTACGCATGGTCAAGTCCTCCATTGAGCGACTGTTGGGTAACCCGCCCGCCAATCGGGCCGGGCTTTCGTCTGTGTGCAGCCTGATGTTCCGGTTTCGAAACACTGGTAGCGGCCTGCACCAAGGTGATATGGGTTCAGGGGAACGGCGTTCAAGAGGGCGGAATTGGCGCCTTTTCGGCGCTCCCGCTCCTGATTTGCAGCACGTCGCGCCCAACCACCTCCCATCATGACGCTGGTCTCGATCCCGTCCAATCCCGTCCCCGAAGACGTCGTCAGCGGTACCATCAAGACGCCGGATGGCGCCGAACTGCGCTTTGCGCGCTGGGCGCCGCCGGCGAACCGCAAGGGCACGGTCTGCGTCTTCACAGGACGCAGCGAGCAGATCGAGAAATATTTCGAGACCGTGCGCGATCTGCGCGACCGCGGCTTTGCGGTGGCCATGATCGACTGGCGCGGGCAGGGCCATTCCTCGCGCCGCCTGCGCGACCCGCGCAAGGGCTATGTACGCGACTTCTCCGATTTCGAGGTCGACGTGGAGGCCTTCGTGCAGCAGGTCGTGCTGCCCGATTGCCCACCGCCGTTCTTCGCGCTGGCCCACTCCATGGGCGGCACGGTGATGCTGCGGGTGGCGCATGCGGGCAAGCGCTGGTTCGACCGCATGGTGTTGTCGGCGCCGATGATCGACCTGCCCGGCCGCACCACCTCGCTTCCGGTGCGCGCGCTGCTCAAGACCATGCGCCTGCTCGGGCAGGGCGGCCGTTATGTCCCCGGCGGCAGCGACCGCCTCACCGGGCTCGATCCCTTCATCAACAATCCCGTGACCAGCGATCCGGTGCGCTATGCACGCAATGCCGCGATCCTGGAGGAGGATCCGACGCTCGGGCTGGCGTCACCGACGGTTGCCTGGGCCGATACCGCCTTCCGCGCGATGCACACCTTCAAGCGCACGAACTACCCCTCGCAGATCCGCCAGCCGATCCTGATGCTGGCGGCGTCCAACGACGCCGTGGTCTCGACCGCGGCGATCGAGGAGTTCGCCTATCACTTACGCGCCGGCTCCCATCTCGTGATCGCCGGCGCCAAGCACGAGATCCTCCAGGAGCAGGACCGCTACCGCTCCCAATTCTGGGCCGCCTTCGACGCCTTCGTGCCGGGCACGCCGCTGTTCAAGTGAGGGGGTCTTCTCCCTCTCCCCGCAAGCGGGCTAGCTAGGTGAAGATCAGCTACAACGTCTTCAGATACTCGATCAGATCGTAGCGCTCGGCATCGTCCTTGAACATCCGCCCGATCACGCCGTCGCGCTTCGGTTCGCCTTCCCTGCGCTCGAAGGAATGGCCGAGCACGCTGTTGCCCTGGATCGGGTCCTTCTCCGACCCCGCCGAGAACTGCGTTTCGCCCGTCTTGCACGTCTCATCCGCGGTCACCGCAAAGCCGACGGTCACGGGATCATAGTCGCGGCGGCCCATGCAGAATTTGGTCGGGCGCTCGCTCGCCGGCTTCAGCAACCAATAGAGCGAAGGCACCGAACCGTTGTGCAGGTAAGGCGCCGTTGCCCAGATGCCGTTCAACGGCCGCGCGCGATAGCGCGGGTCGGGCGCCGGATTGAGACAGTTCTTGCGCGCGAGATTCCATATTTTCGCCCGTTCGGCGTCCGGGACCTTCTCGTCGTCCATCCATTTGCGGGCGACGAGGTCGACCACCGTCATGAGGCCGAGCGCGTAGACCATCTCATTGGGCGATTTGCTCGCGGTCGGAATGTCGCATTGCCACCATGTCTGGAGGTCGGCCGTATTCACCTTCAGGAAGCCGGGCACGTCGACGATCCTGTTGCTGAGAACGAGGGATTGTTCGGGATCGGTGTTGATCTCCTTGAGGGGAATCGTGACCGCGTTCAGGACCTTGCTGTCGCCGCTCGGCTCCCAATGCTTCGATGACCAGAAGGCTGGGGTGTCGATGGCCGGAAGGTGGCACCCGGAGCACATCTCGGCGTAGATGGCGCGGCCGCGCTCGACGCGATCGGGCTTCAACCGCCATGCATCGCCGAGGATCTGCGAAGGCCATTTTGGCGCGAGCAGGCCGCCGAACTTCGGGCCGGCGGAAGGATCCGCGGGCTTGAAAGGATCGGGGCCTCTCAGCATGTCCTCGATCCAGCCGAGTGTCCTGATGTTCACGGAGGACCGCCACAGCCGGTCCTCCGGATAGGCGTCGGACAGGTTGAGCAGCGCCGTCACGCCGAGCGCTTCGCCGGCGTTGCGGATCAACGGCTGCTCGATCGAGGCGTCGTATTGGGCGAATTTGAACCAGGGCACGGTCCAGATCGCGGGGTAGCTGACCGGCGCATCCTGGGCGTGCAGGTTCTTCTCGAATCCCTTGATCCCGCTCAGCGCGAGATCCTGCGAGAAGACCTGGTTGCCGATGCGATTGAGGGCGTCGAGCCGGCCGAACCCTTCTTCCGTGTCCTGCTGCTGCCTGCCGTTCCAGGTCTTCTTGCTTTCAACCGTCTTTTGCTGGGTTTTCGCCCAGTCGATCAGGAATGTGCCGATCGCGCTGAGCTTCTGCTTGAGCGCGGCGCGGTCTGTCTTGCTGGCATCGGGGCCGAGCACGCGATCGGCAAAGCGCTGGAAGCGGAACGGGACATACAGCGTGTAGGCGATCGACAGGCCGGTCGAGAGTTCGAGCTTCTTCAGGTCGGTCATGGCCGGGCCGCCGTCGAAGCGCACGTCCACGCCCTGGTAATGGATCTGGCCGGTGTGGCAGGCCGCGCAGGTCAGCCCGATCTTGTCCTCCTCGCGACGGCCGGTCGCGGGATCGACGACGCCGGTCATCCGTGCGAAGCCGACCGGCAGTCCGTCGACGTTCTCCGCCGGCGTCCATCTGGTCGACCAGTCCGGCGCCTGCGTCGTTTCATAGACATTGGCGTAACCGAAGCGGCGCAGTGTCGTGGTGTCGGTCTGAACCGATTGCGGGCTAGGGATGAAGCCGAAGCGTTCGAGATAGGCGCTCTCCTTGATCATGCCCGGCTTCGAGAACAGATGGAGGCGCGGCTGCTCCAGCGCCATGAACCATTCATAGGGCACCGGGAAGGTCGCGGTGCCCTGACTGGCATGATGGAACCAGTGCCGGTCCTTCAGCGACCAGTTCTGCTCGAGCCAGAAGGCGGCCTTGGCCTCCGGGACCGCGGGCAAGGGCGGCGGCAAGAGATTTACGAGAATTCCCTTCTGCGGCAGCACGGCACGAACCTGATTGGGGAATTCGGCCACCGCGACGAGGGTAACGAGGCCAATGGCGATCAGCAGGGCTGCAAGCTTGAGGGCACCCCGCACCACGCGCTGGCAGGTCGACAGTATCGGTTGCGATACGAGCCGCTGGTTGATCCGCGCGGGGAGTTGCCGCTCGTTGAACAGCGTGCGGACGTCGGCAACGCCGAGATAGCGATCCTCGCCCGTGCCTTTGCCGATGATCTTCAGGAGGATTGGCCATTCGAACTTCATCAGCAGCGGGTAGTACCAGCGTGCGGCGCTGCCGGCGCGCTTGAGGTTGTCGCGCATGAAGATTTCGATTTCCGAGGCGTTGAGGCCCAGCTCGGAGCCGCCGTTCGGATCGGTGTAAGTCCGGCCGAAGCTCGCGAACCGCGCGATCTCGCCCTCGTTGACCTTGCCGTCGACGCCGAGGATGCGCGAGCCGGCACCGCGCTTGTCCAGCGGGCCGCCGCGCAGCGCATCGAGCTGTGCGCCCGAAAAGATGCTTTTGAGGATGTGACCGAGACCGTTGGCGATCAGCGCCACGCCGCGGACCTGGAGCCGGGCGGACGCCTTCTTCAGCCCGGTTTCGCCGGTCGCGTTCGCGATCGTCTCCGACAGCTTGCCGAGCGGGACAGTACCGCCCTCGACAAAGCCCTCGCCGACGAGGCCGCGCAGGAAGGGGCAGGGATTGTTCGGCGAGACCTGGATCGAGGGGGCGAGCGGCGGTTTCGAAACGGGGTCATGCATGGCCCAAAATCCTGAAAACAGCGAATCGTGAATGAGGCGCCGATCAAGCGCGGAAAGTTCAAACAAACCGACAACGTATTATACTACTTCAGCGTGTGGCGAAGTGTGGCCCAATTCACTGTCCCATCAACAAGGGCAGGCAGGTTCTGGCCAAAGAATTGAGGGAATGGCTGCGGGGGGCCTATGGCCTGCCCGTCAGGACTCGGCGGCGCGTTTGAGGTCGCTTTGCACCAGGGTCAGCTTGGCGAGCGGCACGCCGGCCTTCAGCAGCCCTTCGCGATAGTGGGCGAGATCCTCGGGCCGTTTCCAGTGGAAGTTGCGCAAGTGACGATCGACATTGAGAGTTGGGTAGTTGCCCATCAGCACGCCGGTCGCCTCGCTCGCCTCGGCGCTCCGCCCCAATTGTGCCAGGGCCGCGGCGCGGATCGCCAGCGCCTGCACGTGGTTCGGGTTGATGTAGAGCTGCTCGCGCGCCCATGACAGGGTCGCGTCATATTGGCGCAACAGATAATGACTGAAGGCGTTCAGCGCCGCCCATTGGTAGCGCGGGTCGCTGTTGTCGCGCTGCGCGGCCATCGAGAACAGCTCGATCGCCTCACGGTGCTCGCCGATGACGAAATGGCAGATGCCGAGCACACCGCGCGCGCCCATGTCGTAGGGATTGAGCGCGACTGCGCGCTTGGCCGCGTCCATCGCTGCCTCGTAATGCCCTTCCATGGCATGTGCCCAGGACAGGATGGAGAACGTAAAGGACGAGCGCGGGTCGAGCCGGACGCTGGTCTCAGCGAGGTTCATCGCCTCGGCCCACATCTCGCGCGTGCCCTTGACCCAGCCGAACTGGATGCTCTGGATCTGGATTGTGGCGAGATAGGCGTGCGCGATCGACAGTTTGGGATCGACCCTGATGGCTTCCCGGAACAGGTCGACGGCGGCAGTCAGGTCCTCCTTGGTCTGCCGGTAGTAATGCGACAGTCCCTTGAGGAAGCGATCCCAGGCGGTGACGTCCGTCGAGAGCCGCGCGGGCGCCGAGGCTTCCGCCCGGACGATCTCGGTGGCGATGGCGGCGGACAGATTGGTCGTGATCTCGTCCTGCATCGCGAAGAAGTCGCCGATGTCGCGGTCGTAGCGGCCGGTCCAGAGCTGCTCGCCGGTTTCCGGCGCGATCAGCTCGGCGGTGACGCGGATCTTGGCTCCGGCGCGCCGCACCGAACCCTGGACCAGGTAGGTGGCGTCGATCTCGCGTGCGATCAGGCGGGTGCTGGTGTTCGTGCCCTTGAAGGCGAAGGTCGAGTTGCGGCTCAGCACGCGATAGAAGGATTGCAGCGACAGCGCGTGGATCAGATCCTCGGTGAGGCCGTCGGAGAAATACTCGTCCTGGGCATCGCTGAGATTGGCGAAGGGCAGCACGCCGACGATCGCGGTGCGGTACTGCTGCGAGAGGGCGGACGCCTCCCGAAGCTCGGGCGCGAGCGCCGGCGCACCCTCGGCTGTCCAGGTCCAGACCCCGACCGGATCCTTGATGTTCTTGAAGCGATGATTGCCGGCATCGACCAGCGGCACGGTGAGATGCTTGCTCGCCTCCTTGTAGGCCTTGGCCGAGATCGCAAAGCCGCCGGGGCTCGCCACCGATTCCAGGCGGACGGCAATGTTGACATCGTCACCGAACACTTCGTCCTCGTCGGCAATGACGTCGCCCATGTGGATGCCGAGGCGGAACTGCATGGTGCGGTCGGCCGGCAGATGGCGGTTACGCTCCGCCATCAGCGTCTGCATCGCGATGGCGGCCTCGGTGGCGCCGACGATCGAGGGGAATTCCAGCAGGAAGCCGTCGCCGGTGTTCTTCACGACGCGGCCGCCGTGATTGAGGATGATGGGATGGATCGCGCTGCGATGGGCCTTGAAGGCAGCATGGGTGCCGGCCTCGTCGCTGCCCATCATGCGCGAATAGCCGGCGACATCGGCGCAGACGATGGCAGCCAGACGTCTTTCCATAGTCCCGGACTCCAAGGGAAGGCAAACCGGCCGCAGCGTGGCAGTCGCCTCGAATCCCGCATTTCAACAACCAGCCTTTATAATCCAGATGCGGCCGAGCGGAAGTATGATCCGTCCTGCAAATTCGAGGCAAATCCAACGCAATTCCGGCGGTGGACGGCGAGGGGCGAACCGACTAAGCGGAACTGCGACCGCCCGGACGGCGGCAGAGGCACCTCGCATGCTGGGCATTCACGAAATCTGGCTCTTCATCCTGTCGGGCGTGCTGCTCAACATCACGCCAGGGCCTGATTCCGTCTACGTCATTGGCCGCAGCATGCAGATGGGTTGGCGGGGCGGAGCCGCGGCCGCATTCGGCATCAGTTGCGGCTGTTTTGTTCATGTCGCGGCCGCTGCGATCGGCCTTTCGGCCCTGCTGATGGCCTCGTCGACCGCCTTCTCGATCCTGAAGCTGGTCGGCGCGGCCTATCTCGTGTTCACCGGGCTTCAGATGCTGTGGTCGCGCCCGGTGCTGGCGGCGGCGCTCGACGAGCCGGTGCGGAGCTCGCTGCGGCGGGTCTTCCTCCAGGGGGTCTTCACCAATGCGCTCAATCCCAAGGTCGCGCTGTTCTTCCTGGCCTTCCTGCCGCAATTCGTCGCAGCCGATTCCGCACACAAGCCGCTCGC
Organism: Bradyrhizobium sp. 192; assembly: GCF_023100965.1. Classification (NCBI taxonomy): domain Bacteria; kingdom Pseudomonadati; phylum Pseudomonadota; class Alphaproteobacteria; order Hyphomicrobiales; family Nitrobacteraceae; genus Bradyrhizobium; species Bradyrhizobium sp. 192. The sequence goes on along the minus strand of NZ_CP064690.1, from coordinate 7,919,032 downwards.
CTTCCTGACGCTCGGCCTGATCTTCATCTTTACAGGGACGCTTTGGTGCCTGGTGCTGGCCGCGTTCGCGGCCAAAGCCGCCCACCGCCTGCGCGAGTCCGAAGGCGCGATCGCCTGGGTCAACCGCGCGCTCGGCGGCCTCTTCATCTATCTCGGCATCCGCGTCGCCATGCTGGAGACGCGGTAAGCTCATTCGAACGAATGATGGGAGCCGGGGTCGTGCAACCCAGCCTGCAAACGCTCTACGCAAACTCCTTCGCCAGCGCGCTGCCGGCGAGATAAACGCCGAGCAGGATCATCGCGATCAGGAACCAGCGGCGGAACGCTTCGGCCGGCATTCGTGCGCGTACCGATTGGCCGACGAACATGCCGGCAAAGGCCATGGCCATGCCAACGGCGCCGGGCACGGCATTGGCCGGCGTCAGCAATCCGCTGGCGGTGAGGTTGAAGGCGAGCGCCAGCGTCGCCGTCGTGAAGAACACGCCGAGCGCCTGCACCAGCTCGTCCTTCTCCATGCCGATCGCCTGCATGAACGGCATCGAGGGGATGACCTGCACGCCTGTCGAGGCCGAGATCACGCCGGTGATCACGCCGACCACGCCGCCGACCCATTTCTCGTTCTTCGGCGCGACGTGGAACTGGAATTTGTTCAGCCCGATGATGGCGTAGATCACCAGGAGGACGCCGAGCACGATCGTGCCATAGCGGGCATGCGGGCCGGTCAGCGCGCCGGCATTGAGCCAGCAGCCGATCACGGTGCCGATCATCAACGGCCACAGCCGCCTCAGGATGTCGCGCAGATAGGGGCCGACGAAGGTCTGCCAGATGTTGGTGACGATGGCGGGCACGATGACGATGGCGATCGCGCGGCTTGGTGCCATGCTCACCGCGAGCAGGCCCATGGACACCGTCGGCAGGCCGAGCCCGACCACGCCCTTGACGAATCCGGCGAGGAGGAAGACGGCGGCGATGAGGATGAGAAGCGGGTCGACCATCCGGGCACATTGACCGAAGCCGCGCCGGCGCACAATCTGGAGGTTACGGAGTAAGCCTTCGTTTCAGACGAAGTCTGCGGAGACCTGCCATGCGTTTCGACCTCGTCGACCTCCAGCTCTTCATCGCGGTCGCCGACCAGCGCAGCATCACCCGCGGCGCGGAGCGGTCGCATCTGGCCCTGGCCTCGGCCAGCGCGCGCATCAAGGGGCTGGAGGACGCGCTTGGCGTCGCGCTGCTCAAGCGCGGACGGCGCGGCGTCGAACTGACCGCGGCCGGCGAGAGCCTGCTCGACCATGCGCGGCTCGTGATCCACCAGATCGACGCCATGCGCGGCGATCTCGCCGGCTTTGCCTCGGGCGTGCGCGCCAGCGTGCACTTCCTCGCCAACACGTCGGGCCTGTCGGAGCATCTGCCGAAGGCGCTGGCCGGCTTCCTGCGCGAGCATCGCGATGTCGCAGTCGACATCGAGGAGCGCGAAAGCACCGACATCGCAGCCGCAATCACCGCGGGCGCGGCCGATCTCGGCTTCGCCGCCGAGCACGCGCTGCCCGACCACATCGAGCGCTTCCTGTTCAGCGAGGATCGCCTGGCGCTGGTGACGTCGAAACGTGGCCCGTTCGCCGGCCGCCGCCAGATTGACTTCCAGGAAGCGGGGACGTGCGACTTCGTCGGCCTGACCAGCGCCACCGCGCTCCAGATGCATATTTCGAAGCACGCGGCGAGGCTCGGCATGCGCCCGCATTTCCGCGCGCGCCTGCGCGATTTCGACGCGATCTGCCAGATGGTCGCCGCCGATGTCGGCGTTGCCCTCGTGCCCGAAGCCGCCGCCCGCCGCTGCGCGAAGCTGATGCCGCTCGCCATCGTCCGCCTGCGCGATGCCTTCGCCAACCGCCGCCTCGTAATCTGCGCGCGCAGCTTCAAGGCGCTGCCGCGGCCGGCGAAGCTGCTGGTGGAGCATTTAAGGGCGGAGGCGGTGTGAAGCACCACAATCTCGTCATGCCCGGGCTTGTCCCGGGCATCCACGTTCTTCGTACCTGGAGGATGGCATGGATGGCCGGGACAGGCCCGGCCATGACGGTGTGGTGTCTACTTCGCCGTCTCCACGCCGGCGTCCTTGATCACCTTCGCCCACTTCTTCGTCTCGTCCGCGATGAACTGCCGGAAATGCTCCGGCTCGTCGCCGACCAGCGTCGCGCCTTGCGCCGCGAGCTTCTCCTTCACCGCCGGATCCGCCATGGCGTTCGTGGCCAGGCCGTGCAGCGCGGAGACGATCTCGTTCGGCGTGCCCTTCGGCGCGACCATGCCGTACCAGTTCTCGACGCGCAGATCGGGAAAACCGGCTTCCGAGAGGGTCGGCACATCGGGTGCCGTCGGCGCGCGCGCGGCCGAGCCGATCGCGATCGGCCGCAAGGCGCCCGCCTTGACCTGCGGCAGCAGCACGGGGAGATCGAGGAACGTCATCTGCACCTGCTGGCCGAGCAGATCGTTCACCGCCGGCGCCGCGCCGCGATAGGGCACGTGCACGATGTCGATCCTGGCCGTCAGCCTGAACAATTCACCGGCAAGGTGCGGCAGGCTGCCGGGACCGGAGGAGGCAAAGTTGAGCTTTCCGGGCTGCGCCTTGGCCAGCGCAATCAGCTCGCCGATGTCCTTCGCCGGCACGTTGGTGGCGACCACGAGCATTTCCGGCACGGTCGCGACCAGCGTCACCGGCGTGAGATCGCTCAAGGTGTCGTAGGCGACCTTGTCCATGCTCGGGCTGATCGCGAGCGCGCCGGCGCTGGAAATCGCGATGGTGTAACCGTCCGGCGCGGCCTTCGACACCGCGTCGGTGCCGAGCACGCCGCCCTGGCCGCCGCGATTGTCGATCAGCACCGGCTGGCCTGACAGCTCCGACATGCGCTGGCCGATCACACGCGCGATGATGTCGTTGGGCCCGCCGGCCGGGAACGGCACGATCAGCTTGATCGGTTTGGTGGGAAAATTCTGCGCGGACGCCAGCGTCGGCAGCAGAAGCAGGATTGCGAGGAGGAGCGTGCGGCGAGTTTTCATGCAGGCTCCCCGCCCTCTTACCCGTTGAGCAGTTTCAGTGCTTCTTCGTGAACTCTGGCGTCGCCGGCCGCTACGATGCGGCCGCCGCCCTGGGCCGGCTGGCCTTCCCAGGTGGTGACGACGCCGCCGGCGCCGGTCACGATCGGGATCAGCGCCGCGATATCGTAAGGCTTGAGCTCGGTCTCGACCACGAGATCGACATGGCCTGCCGCCAGCATGCAATAGGAGTAGCAGTCGCCGCCATAGCGCGACAGGCGGGCGCCCTTCTCGATACGGCTGAAAATGGCGCGGTCGCGCTCGTTCATCAGCAGCGGGCTGGTGGTGTAGGTCGTGGCCTCCGAAAGCGAGGCGCAGCGGCGGACCTGAAGCCGGCGCTCGCCGGACGGGCCCTTGTAGATGGCCGAACCATTGTCGCCGGAGAAACGCTCGCCGATGAAGGGCTGGTGCATCATGCCGTACACCGGCACACCCTTGTGCAGCAGTGCGATCAGCGTCCCCCAGATCGGAAAGCCGCCGATGAAGGATTTGGTGCCGTCGATGGGGTCGAGCACCCAGACATAGTCGGCGTCCTCGCGCTCGTTGCCGAATTCCTCGCCGACGATGCCGTGCTGGGGGAAGTTGGCCTTGATCAGGCGCCGCATCACCGCCTCGGCGGCGCGATCGGCCTCCGTGACGGGGTCGAATTCCCGGGTCTTGCTCTTGTCGTCGATCGACAGCGAGGTGCGGAAGAACGGCAGGATGGTTTCGCCGGAGGCGGTGGCGAGCCGTCCGATGAAGGCGGAGAAGTCGATCACCGTCACAGGCCGAATCCTCAAAGCGAAAGTGGAATGAAGCTCCTTCTTGCCTAGCTCAATTCTCAGCCCGCGTGCAGCGCTGTCTTGAATTTGCACCCTGGTATTTTGGATGCAGAAGCTCGCTGCCCCATCCAAGTCACCTGCTGGCCAAATATCGATCATAGAGTTGAAAACTTAGTTCCGATCATGCCTTGTTCGTATGCAAATGACTATCAACCCATTGAATTTCCTTATCAAAGAAACTGAATCTGGGTTTCCGTAGAAGCAATTGAGCCATGTGCAGATTGCATGGGAAACGGCTCAAAAGCCCTTGCACTTTGTGCGGCGCGGTCGCATATTGTTGCGGTGCGGTAGCGCTCTGCGTTACCGCTGCCCTCCTTGGGCGTTTCCTCCCTAGACTTGGGCCGCTTCTTCATCAGAAGCGGCCCTTTTTTCTTTGAGCAGGTGTTTTCTTTCTTTGCGCAGGTGTCTTCGTTTCGAAGTGCGCAGCGAAAGCGAAGCGAAGACGCGTTCGCGCCAGTCAAGCACAACACGATCTGACGAAAGAAATGCCGGCGCCTATTCCGCCGCGGCCTGGAACGGGCCGAGATCGCCGAACGGAATCGTGGTCGCCAGCACGTCGGCGAGAACGCCGAAGTCGGACGCCACTTGCGCAAAGCGCGCACCCCGCTCGCGCCGCCGCTCATCCATATAGATCGCGCGGTTGAGCTCGAGCTGCACCGCGTGCAGGCCGCTCGCGGGATTGCCGTAATGCTCGGTGATGAAGCCGCCCGCATAGGGCTTGTTGCGGCCGATCGAATAGCCGAGCCCGGTCATGGTCTCCTCGACCCGGTCGGGCAGCAGCGGGGTGCAGCTCGTGCCGTAGCGGTCGCCGATCACGACGTCGGGCCGGCGCGGCTCGTCCCTGCTCACGCCGACCGAAGGCATCGAATGGCAGTCGACCAGCACCACGGTGCCGAACATCTGGTGCACCTTGTTGATCAGCCGGCGCAGCGCGCGGTGGTAGGGCTTGTACAGCGTCTCGATCCGCCCCAGCGCATCGTCGACCAGGAGGCGCTCGCGGTAGATCTCCTGGCCGTCGCCGACCACGCGCGGAATGGTGCCGAGACCGCCGGCGACCCGCATCGAGCGGGTATTGGCAAAGCTCGGCAGCCGTCCGCTGAACATGCGGGGATCGAGCTCATAGGGCTCGCGGTTGACGTCGACATAGGAGCGGGGAAAGTTGACCCGCACGGTCGGAAAGCCGCGCTCGCTGAGATGGCCGATCAGCTCGTCCATGAAGGAATCTTCGGACCGCCGCAGCGTCGGCAGGTCGATTCTGGACGCCGCGAGGAATTCGTCCGGATAGGTCGAGCCGGAATGGGGCGAGTTGAAGATGACGGGCGCGCGCCATTGCGCGGGCTCAAAGATCTCGAAGGCTGGCGACATCTCGCCGTCAAACCGGGTCATCTTCTCAGGCTTCGTCCCTTCGCGCCGGGATCTGGCAGTGGCCAGACCGCATCGATTCGGCCGATCGAGCGGCTCTTATGTGTCGTCATTGTCGGGAATCGCAACCATTCTGCCAAGCGAAAAGATGTGATGGTCATTGGAACACGTCTTAACCGTGTGGGCAGGGAGGCGGGGATGGGCCGGCGCGGCTCGATTGCTTCGAGCGGTTTTCCGGTTCACAAGAGTCTGGCAGCGCGGCTGGCTCAGGGTAAAGATTTTCACCCCAAATTTACCCTCTGTCGGGCTTAGTGATCTCTGCTGATATCCTCTGGGGATGCGACGATTCCTGCCATGCCAAAGATCCTGCTCGCCGAAGACGACAACGACATGCGCCGTTTCCTGGTCAAGGCGCTGGAAAACGCCGGTTTTCAGGTATCGTCCCATGACAACGGCATGGCCGCCTATCAACGGCTGCGGGAAGAGCCGTTCGAGATGCTGCTCACCGACATCGTGATGCCGGAGATGGACGGCATCGAGCTTGCCCGCCGGGCCTCGGAACTCGATCCCGACATCAAGATCATGTTCATCACCGGCTTCGCCGCGGTCGCCCTGAACTCGGATTCGGACGCCCCCAAGAACGCCAAGGTGCTGTCCAAGCCCGTGCATCTGCGCGAATTGGTCAGCGAAGTGAACAAGATGCTGGCCGCCTAAATCGGCCTTGTTCCGTCCTTGCACAGGGTCTCCTCGTCCGTTATAGGGACCCCACCCGACGCAAGTGGACTATTAGGGCGCGTAGCTCAGCGGGAGAGCACTACCTTGACATGGTAGGGGTCACAGGTTCGATCCCTGTCGCGCCCACCACGCTTCGCCTACGGCTTCGCGTGGCACAGCCCAGCTGATGGCGGCGAAGCGTGTCCGGCGCAGCTCGAAGGTAGAAACCCTCACCTGTCCTTGCCTTCGAGTAGCAGGCCCTTCAACCCGGTCGGATAGAGGCAGGGTCCACCCTCGGCGTCGAGCTCGGCGAGGTCGAACCAGCGCGCGATGATCTCCTCACCGTTGTCCTCGCGGAAGTCGATGCGGTCCTGACCGGCGAACGCACCATCCGGGAATGCGACCTCCACGATGAACATCACCTCGTGGCCGGTCGCGCCCTCGTGCACGAAGATGTTCTCCATCACCAGCGGCTCGCTCGTGATGCTGACGTCGATGCCGAGCTCCTCGTCGAACTCTCGGATGAGAGCCGCCTGCCAGCTCTCGCCGAACTCGATTTCGCCGCCGAGCGGGCGTACGCCCTTGATCCGGTTCGCATCATCGCGAATCTCGGCCGCGAGCAGCCGGCCGTCGCGCCAGTGCAGTCCGAGCGCGACGACGCGGATGTGAGGATGCGGGCGCCATGTGGTCATGGAGGATCGTTATCGCGCCTGCCAGCACTGCGCAATTCGGGCAGGCAAGTGTCGCCGGCCGAGCCCGCCCCATCTCCGATCTGCCCAAGCTTCGCAGCCTTGATCCGCGGCGTGTCGGCTGCCAATGTCCAGTCCACCACAGCGACGACAATCCGGCGCCTTGCCCTTCAGCGCAATGCATCGTTCGCCGGACTTTGACGAGGCAGGGCATCGAGATGAGCGGCGTGAACAAGCCCGGCGGAAACTATTTGCCGGTAATCATCCATGGCGGACTCGCCTATGTCAGTGGCCAGCTGCCGCGTCGCGGCGAAGATCTGCTGTATGTGGGCAAGGTCGGAGCAGGCGTCGATGTCGCGTCCGCGCAAGAGGCTGCTGCGCTCTGCGCCGATCTCTGCGTTTCCGCCATCAACCATGCAACAGGCGGCGAGGACAGGATCGTCCAGGTCCTGCAGCTCGTGGGCTACGTCGCCTCGGCGCCCGGATTCACCCAGCAGTCGCAGGTCATGAACGGTGCCTCCGACCGGCTGATCGAATGCCTCGGCGAGCGCGGTCGTCATACGCGCACGTCCGTCGGCGTCGCCGAGCTGCCGCGAGGAGCGCCGGTCGAGTTGAGCATGATCGCCGCTGTTCGGTCGTAGCAGGCAGCCTTATCCCACGAGGTATTTGGCGACCGCTGCCTCGTCCCACCCGATCCCGTTGCCGGGCTCTTCGTTCGGCAGTGCAAAGCCGTCCTTGATCGTCAGCCGCGTCGACAGTACCGCGTCGGCCCAATCGACATATTCCAGCCAATGCGCCGTCGGCGTTACGCAAAGCAGATGCGCGCTGACTTCCGAGAACAGATGCGTTGACATCTCGATGCCGGCGGCATGGGCGAGCGCGGCGGCGCGCAGCCAGCCGGTGACGCCGCCGATGCGCTGCACGTCGGGCATCACGTAGTCGCAGGCTTCCGCCGAGAGCGCGGATTGCATCGAAAAGGCGCTGTCAAAGTTCTCGCCGATCTGGACGGGCGTGCGCAGTGCGTCCGCAATGCGGGCGCAGCCGGCATAATCGTCGTGGCGGATCGGCTCCTCGATCCAGGTCAGGCCCTCGTCGTCGAGCATCTCGCCGCGGCGGATCGCCTCCGTCACCGTCAGCGCCTGGTTGTAGTCGCACATCAGCGTCACATGATCGCCGATGGCCTTGCGCACGGCGCGGACCACGGCGAGGTCTTCGCGCGCATCGGGCCGGCCGACGCGGATCTTGGCGGCCTGGAATCCTTCGGCCAGCAGCTTGTGTGCCTCCTCGACCGCGGCCCCCGCCGGCATGATGCCGAGACCCTTCGAATTGTAGGCCCTCACCGGCTTCGGCGCGCCGCCGAGCAGCCGGGCCAGCGGCAGGCCCTTGGCTCGTGCGAGCGCGTCCCAGGCGGCCATGTCGATGCCGGATTGCGCCAGCCGCTGCAGGCCGGCGAGGCCGAGCAGGGTGAAGCGCTGGGTCAGCTTGCGTTCGATCTCGAACGGCAGCAGCTCGTCGCCGGCGAGCAGCTCTGACATTTCCGTGACCATCGCCGTCAGCGGCTTCAACGCCGATGGCGTGATCGAGAACAGATAGGCGTGCCCGACCGCGCCCCGGTCGGTCTCGCAGTCGATCAGCACCAGTGGCGCCCTGGCGACTGAGCCGGTCGAGGTCTGCAGCGGCAGGTTCATCGGCACGATCACGGGCCGCGCATGGAAGCGTTTGATGCGAATGGTCTCGGTCATGGGTCTCTCCCGGCGGGGCGGATGCAGGTCGGCCCCGATCTTAAGCATCCGTGATCAAACGAAAAGCCGTCTTGCCCGACCACCATAGAATTGGGTTGCGCCGGCCGTCGTTTATTGGCTCTGTGCCGCGGCATTCCTTGTCGCATATTTCGGGCAATTTGCGACAAAATCGCTTACAACGGAGCCACAGAGTGAAACGAGAGATCTCCGAAGAACAGCGCAAGAGCGGCCTGCTCACGGGCACCGTGATCGCATTCCTCCTGCTCGCTTTGCCGCTCGCGGTGTGGCTGGACCTGACCGAGCTGAGCAAGACGGCGCTGCGCCGGCAGGCGGTCGATCTCAATTCGGTCATCACCAGCGTGCGCGGCTATTACGCCTCCAACGTGGTCGGGCGCGTGCTGGCCAACCCCGATGGCACCACCAAGGTCGTGCACAATTACGAATCCATCCCCGGCGCGATCCCGATCCCGGCGACGCTGTCACTGGAACTCGGACGGGTGATCGGGGCGCAGCAGGAGAACATCACCTACCGCTTCGTCTCCGATTTCCCGTTCCAGAACCGCGCCCCGCACCAGCTCGACAAGTTCGAGAAGGATGCGCTCGATGCGCTGCGGAAAGATCCCGAGCAGAAGATCGTGGAGACGGAGACTTCGCTGTTCAACGACAAGGTCCGCCTCGTCGCCCCCGTCACGATGGGCCCGGCCTGCGTGAGCTGCCACAACAGCCATCCCGAGAGCCCGAAGAGGGATTGGAAGGTTGGCGACGTCAGAGGCATCCAGGAGGTGATCATCGCGCAGCCGATCGCCGCCAACATCTTCTCGTTTAAGTTCCTGCTGGCCTATTTCCTGATCGCCGCGGGCAGCGGCCTGGCGTTCCTGTCGCTGCAGCGCCGCCAGGCCAGCCGCATCAAGGGCATGAACAAGGAGCTCGAATCCGCCAACGACTTCCTGGCCTCGCTGTCGATGAAGATCTCGCGCTACATCCCGCCCCAGGTCTACAAGAGCATCTTCTCCGGCCAGAAGGACGTCACCATTCACACCGAGCGCAAGAAGCTCACCATTTTCTTCTCCGACATCCAGAATTTTACGGCGACTGCCGAGCGGCTGCAGCCGGAGCAATTGACCCAGCTCCTCAATGAATATTTCACCGAGATGTCGGCGATCGCGCACGAATATGGCGGCACCATCGACAAGTTCATCGGCGATGCCATGCTGATCTTTTTCGGCGATCCCGAGAGCAGGGGTGATCGCGCCGATGCGCAGGCGTGCCTGCAGATGGCATGGCGCATGCAACAGCGCCTTTCCGAGCTGAATGCGAAATGGCGGGCGTCCGGCATCGAGCAGCCGTTCCGCTCGCGCATGGGCATCAATTCCGGCTATTGCAATGTCGGCAATTTCGGCAGCAGCGACCGCATGGATTACACCATCATCGGTGCGGAGGCGAACCTCGCCGCGCGCCTGCAGTCGATCGCCGAACCCGGCGGCATCGTGCTGAGCTACGAGACCTTCGCGCTCGTCACCGACATCGTCCGCGCCCACGCCCTGCCGGCGATCACGATGAAGGGCATCAGCCGCGAGGTCATTCCCTATTCCGTCGACGCACTGAACGACGCGGCGGCGGAGCGCAGCGGCGTCATCACCGAGCGCGCGCCGGGGCTGGAGCTTTATCTGGATCCGGCCGTGGTGAAGTCCGGCGATGCCGCCCGCGTGCGCTCGCTGCTGGAAAACGCGCTGGCCTCGCTGAAGCCGGCGTGAACGAGCGGTTCTCTGATCGGAAGAGTCCCCACAGCAAATAGTGTGAGCAGTCGATAAGCGAGCAGCGACTCGCCTACGGCAGCCCCCGCGCCTCCAGCTGCTTCACCAGCAGCATTGTCGGCTCCGCAAGACTGTCGCCGGAGCCGTCGAGGCCGAAGGCGCTCGCGATGCCGTCGCGGCTGCGCAGCAGCGAGGCGCGCGGGCAGTGGCCGGCGCCGCAGAGGGTCTTCTTCAGGGTCTCGCCCTGCGCGACGACACCGGCGGAATCGTCCGCAGCCCAGGCCAGCACGATCGGCACATCGACATTAAGGATGCCGGGGAAGACCGAGCGGGTGTTGTACTGGCTGGCGTCGCCGCCGAGATAGGCCTTCTCGCTGTCGCTGGCGTCCTTGCCGACGCGGTAGATGCCGGACACCAGCACGACGGCAGCGACATCGGCGCGGTCGGCCTGGAGCTCGGGATGCGCCAGCAGGGTTGCGACATGGAACGCGCCGGCGCCGTAGCCGATCGCGACGATCTCGCGGGCATCGCCGTTGAACAGGTCGATATTTCCGTGGACCCAGGACAGCGCCGCCGCCACGTCGGTTGCTCCCATCGGCCAGGTCGCGCCGGGAGCCAGGCGATAGTTGACGCGCACCCCGATCATCTCGTTGCGGGCGGCAAAGCACATGACCTGGTCCTGGATCTGGCGCGATAGCTCAGGCGCGGCGTGGTCCCCAGTGAACGTGTCGCCGGCCACGAACAGCAGCACCGGCCGCGGCGTATCCGCCTTGGTCGTGCTGGCGGCGACGTCGAGCACGTTGGCTTCGCTCTCGCCGTAGCGCAGGCCCCGGGAGAAGGTGACCTGCTCGCACAGCCGCGCGGTGCCGCCAGCCGTGGTGTCGGAATCGGTCAGGCCTGTCCGAACGAGGTCGGAGGGCGCCGTCAACCGCGCCGGCAACGGGCCATGCGCGGAGGCGGTCGTGATGGTCAGAAACAGGAAAAAAGCGAGGTAATTCTTCATTTCGATGCCGGCCTTGCGCCCCTCATATTGGTTCGCAGGTTTGGCCTGTCTTTTCAATTCGCCTTATTCGTTCGCCTTGAGGCGATTTCACGGCGCCTTTGGTTCGCCCGCCGAACTTCGCTTCAAGCCAAGCCAAAGCCAAGCTCAGTTTCCCGGCTGGAACGTGCAGTCCGCTCCGCTTCCGTCCTTGCGCCTGATCGCGTTGGGATCGATCGTGCAGCTCAGCCGGGTCAGGCTCTCGAAGTTCGATCCCGCGGCACCGTCCGGCGGGATGCCGGCCAAGGCCTCGGTGGCGAAGATCTCGTTGGCGGTGGAGCCGTTCACGGTCCTCACTGTCTTGCCGAAGGTCACCTCGCAATTGCGAACGGTGATATCGACATTGCCGGTACGACAGACGATCCTGTCAGCGGTGACCACGATCGCCTTTTTGTAGGGAACGTCGCTGCCACCGGCGAACAGCATCGCAACCGCCTTCCTCTCGGCGCCCGACAGATCCGGCGACAGCGGCGCGATCACGCCCGCGAGTGCCAGCGCCGTCGCGCCGGAGACTTTTGCCGGCGTGGCGCCGGACGCCCCGGCGATGCCGGACAGGCTCACAAGGACGAGGGTGCAGCTGAAGATAAATCGACCGGATCGCATGCTTGCCTCCATGGACCGGAAATCTCAGGCCGTCTTCTTGCGCTTGGCCACCTTTTTGGTCGTCTTCTTGGCCGTCTTGGCCTTCTTCGCCGCCTTCTGGGCGGCGAGATAGGCCCCGACCTTCTTCGCGGAATGGCCGGCCGCGGCGACGGCAGCCTTCAGCTTGGCCGGGGTGATCTTGAATTTCTTCGACCAGTAGCGGACCTCATAGGCCTCGCTGAGCGCGATCCGGCTCTTGTCGGAGGCGCGGTGCTTCTGGAGCTTGATATACGCCTCGACCTTCTTGGCGGAGTGGCCGACCTTCTTGACGGCGTATTTCAGCTTGGCCGGGGTCACCTTGAACTTCTTCGACCAGTAGGCGAGTTCATATTTTTCGGTGAGCGCAATCAGCGCCCGATCGGTCCCGCCGCGCTTTGCCTTGTTGTCGGCCATGCTTCCCTCCTGCCGTGGAATGCGTGCCAATCTAGCATGCAACCGGATTCGGAAGGCAAGACGGCAAGCCTGCGGTGATTGCGCAAGGCGGCGGTTTTGCACCGATGTGTCAAACCCTTGTGCGGCGTGGCCGCGCCTCGGGCTGAACGGGCGTTCTACTTTGCATGGGGTTGTTTTCGCATTTTTTGATTGCCGGCCGCGCTACGCCTGCCTCATCGTCCGGAACGTGATGGAGTAACGGTGCGCCTCGACCGGCGGAATGCTGTGCTCCCATTGCGAGCGCGCCTCGCCCTCCATCATGTAGAGCGAGCGCGGGCGGGCCTCGAGCGTGTGGCGCTGCCATTTGTCGCCGCTGCGGCGGCGGAAGCGGAATTTGCAGGCCGAGCCGAGCGACAGGCCGAGGATTTTGTCGAAGTGCGGCTTGTCGCGGTGCCAGCCGATGCCGACGCCGGCCTCATACTCGGTACAGAGTACCTGCCGGACGCTGGCCTCCGGCAGCTTCGCCCAGGCCTCGGCCTGACGCGCGATGGGCATGAGCCAGTCCGGGATCGGCTCCGCCTCGGCGAGCCGCTGCAACGTGTAATCATAGCGATAGCCGAAGGACGCCACCCGGCGGTTGCCCTCGAACGCCCCGAACTGGAAGCGCTCGAGCGGCAATGCCGTGATGCGGCCGACCAAGGATTGCTCGACGGCGGGTTCGATAAAATTGTCCGTGTGGCGAAGGCCGGCCGGACCTTCGTCAGGGACGGCGAACAAGCCAAGCTGCGTCATTCCTCGCATTTCCGTGATGGAACCTATTGGCGGCTGATGCGACTTACATATGACGCGGGGAGAAACATGCGAGGCTGTCATGGCACACAAGCATACCGCCGATCCGACAGAGATCATGCGGGCGACCGGTCATCCTGAGCTCGAATATGCCGCCGGCTGGACCATCGCCGGCTTGATCACCATCGGCACCATCGTCGCCGCCTGGGTGTTCGCGATCTAGGCGACAGGGAATTGGAGCTCGAAGGCCGCGCCCTCGTCGGTCGGCTTGAGCCTGATCGAGCCGCCATGGCTCGCCATCACCGCGCGCGAGATCGCAAGCCCCATCCCGGTGCCGCCCTGGTCGCGGCGGGTGGTGAAGAACGCATCAAAAATCCTGTCGCGGTTCGGTGCCGAGATCGGTTCGCCGTCATTGCTCACCGTCAGACGCAGGGTCGTGCGTTCGTCCACAGCCTCCAGCCTGATTGTCCCGGCCTTGTGCCGCATCGCGTTGTCGGCGAGATGCGACAGCACGATCAGCGCCTTTTCTCCGGACATGCCGATGGAGCGGTCGAGGCTGCCGCTGGCCTCGATGGAGCTGGCCGGAAACCGGTTCTTGAGGTCGGCGATCACGGGCGCCAGCTCCGTGCGCTCATTCTGCGGCAGGCTTTCGGCGCGGGCGAGCTCCCGCAGCCGCTGCGCCATCGCCTCCAGCCGCTGCGTGTCGGACAGGATGTTGGCGATGAACGTCTTCTGTTCGGCCGGTGTCAGGCCCTCGGATTTGCCTTGAACCGAATCCTGCAGCAGCTCGGCCGCGCCCTTGATCGAGGTCAGCGGCGATTTCAGCTCGTGGGTGAGGTGCGCCGAGAACGTCGCGATGTAGTCCGAGCGGCGCGCCAGTTGCTCGGCCATGCCGAGGAAGCTGTGCGAGAGCTGGGCGAACTCCCGCGTGCCGTAGTGCCGGAGGGGCCGGAACGCCTCGCGGTCACCGCGGCCGATCCGCGCGGCGCGGTCGATCAGCTCGCGCATCGGCAGCGTGATGGTGCGCGAGAACACCAGGCCGATCGCGATGGTGCCGAGGATGACGGCGAGCCCCGCCAGCACGAACTTGCCCCGCTCCTGGTAGAGATGGTCGAAGATGTTGCTGGGCGTTCGCGTGGTGTAGATCACGCCGGCCACGCGGTTGTTGACGATGACGGGCATCGCCGAGAACACATGCACGCCGAGGCCGCGGCTGAAGGAATAGATCGGCGGCGGCGGCTTGTCCGGCACGCGGTTGCGCAAGGTGGCGCGATATTGCCCGTGCAGCGCGTCGGCGACCTCCTCGATATGGGCGAGCGACTGGCCGACCTCCTGGCGCCCGGCGATCACGACGCCTTGCGGATCGAGGATGCGAAAGCCCGCCAGCGTCACCTTCTGGGTCTCGCGGATGATCGGCGTCAGCCTTGCGCCGATCTCGACATAGGCCGCCTGCGCGGGATGAGGCGCGGCCTGCGCATCCGGTCGCCGCCGCAGCAGATCGTTGGCGGTGAGGTCGAGCGCGGGGCGGATCGGCGTGACCTGATCGCCGGGGTCGGGCAGCACGTTCGGCGGCACCTCGGCGCCGAGCGTCAGGCCGCTGTCGAGCCTGGCCGTGACCTCCTGCGCATAGATCGTCGCCAGCACGCGGCTTTGCGCAATCAGCTCGGCCTGGGTCTGGCGGATCAGCTGGTTGTCGTAGAGGCGGAAGAAGAACAGGCCGACCAGCGGCAGCACGCCGACCGTCGTCAGCACCGCAAAGATGACGAGCCCCAGCGATGGCCGCCATTTGTCCGGCGCCGGGCTCATGCCGCCTTCTCGCAGCGACCGAGCTTGAAGCCGACGCCGTGGATGGTCTCGATGACGTTCTCGCAATTCAGCGCCGCTAGCTTGGCGCGGATGTTGCGGATGTGGCTGTCGATGGTGCGGTCGGAGACCTGGATGTTGAGCTGATAGGCTGCCCGCATCAGCTGCTCGCGGTTGAACACCGAAGTCGGCCGGCTCAGGAACGCGCGCAGGATGCCGAACTCGATCGCGGTCAGCTTCAGCGGCGTGCCTGAGAAGGTCGCGACATGCTGCTCGGGGTCGAGCAGCAGGCCGCCTTGCGACAGCGCGGTGGGACCAGCCTTGATCTCGCCATTGCGCGGGCTGAGCCGGCGGAGGATGACATTGACCCGCGCCACCAGCTCGCGCGGGCTGAACGGCTTCGTCACGTAATCGTCGCCGCCGATTTCGAGGCCGAGGATGCGGTCGATCTCCTCGTCGCGCGCCGACAGGAACAGGATCGGCACGTCGGAATTCTTGCGGATCTCGCGGCAGACGTCGAGGCCGTCGAACTCGGGCATGCCGATGTCGAGCACGATCAGATCGGGCCTGTCGGCGGCAAAGCGGGCGAGCGCCTCCTTGCCGTCGCGGGCCTCGATCACGTCCATGCCGGCCTTCTTCAGGGCGACGCGGATGACCTCGCGGATATGGCCTTCGTCGTCGACGATGAGAATGCGATGCGCCAAGAAACTCTCCGCTCACCCCGCCGGCGGGTTGCCGGACTGATCTTTCGCCTGCGCGTCCAGCCTGCGCTGCAGCCGCCAGCTCCGAAAGCCCCAGCTCCGCCAGGCCAGATCCCGGCGCTGCTGTTCTACAAGGCGGTCGCGGCGCGACACAAGACAGCTCTCGGGGTTGCCAGACCGCAGCAAGATGGCCTTGTCGATCGCGGGCAGTGCCTGCGGCCCGAGCGTCAGGAGATAGTTGATATCGATCTGCAGGCCTTTGCCGGATGCCTCCCGGCTGTGGCTCACATTGTAGTCGGCAATGAAGGCATTGAAGTTCACCAGCGAGCAGCCGTAGAGCACGATCGCCAGCGCAACCAGATTGACGCCGACGAGCCATTGGTTGGACCGGTTAAGGGCGATGCGGGTCACGATCAGGATCAGCCCGAGCGCGACCAGCCCCATCCAGATGAAGGCCGCGATCCGCCAGTAGGTCAGCATGTAGATGTCGACGTAGAGGTCGAGGCGAAGAATGGAGGAAGCGACGAGAAGCACGTTCTGCCCGACCCAGAGATAGACCAGCGGCCGGATCACCTTCGAGTTCTCGGCCGGCCCGCCTGGGCGCATCGCCGCCAGCACGAAGGCCGCGGCGAGCAGGGCGGTCACGATCAGCGGATAGGCTCCGCGATGTGCGTAGCCCGCATAGGTCAGATTGTCCGGCAGCGCCACATGGCCCCAGAGATAGATCCCGTCGAGAATGGACTGCGCCGCGAACAGCAAATTGAACAGGATCAGCGAGCGCAGGATGGTGGAGGGACCAAGAAACTCCACCGAGACCAGAGGCGGGAGCTGCGGCGGTACAGGACCGTCCGCGACGGCGGTGGTGACGTTCGTCTTGCGCCGCCAGCGCACATGGATGAATGGCCAGACCAGCGCCAGCATCAAGCCCCAGAACAGCACGCGCGGGACGCTGACATATTGCAGAATGAGCTTCGGATTGAGCAGGAACACCCATTGCTCGATCACCGGATTGGCTGCGGCGAACAGCGCGACGAAGACCGTGCTCAGCGCTGCCGGCAGCAGCCAGCGCGCGATGCCGCGGGTCAGCGCCGACGCGTTGAACGCCTGGGGCGCATCGAGGAAGAACCTGAAGGGCCCGAGCAGCACCAAGTTGCGCAGCGCGCGGGCGCGGTCGGCGAGCCCGGTCGTTTCGGAATTGGTTACGAGCAGCAACGCAATCGCGAGCGACGCGATCAGGATCTGGAACGACAGGGTGTTGAGCTCCTCGATGACAGGCACCAGACCGGCGACGAGGACGGCCGAGCCGATCAGCGCGCGGCGCAAGTCCAGAGCCGCATGATTGAAGAGCGCCGACACCCCGGCGAGCGCGATCGCAAAGAGCGTCAACGAGAGCCCGATCCGCTGTCCGTAGAACAGCCAGTCGGCGAGTGCGGCCAGCATCAGCGCGAGGCCGACCTTGGCCGCGATCGAGGCATGACCGATCGGCTTGATTTCCTCTACGATTGTCGAAGCCAGGCTTGTCATATCCGGGAAGACCTTTCGTGATGGGTGGCATCACGAAGTCTGAATGGTGCTTGTGCAGAAGCCGGGATCATCGTCTGCACGGTTTCAGGAGTCTTTTGCAGTTTTCGTGCAGGCGCGCTTTTGCCTCTCGTCCGGCGTGCATTGCTTTGATAGGTGCGAAGCATTCGCCCCTCCCAGCGCGTGATGCATCATGCAATTCCTCCGCCGTATCGGTCTCATTCTACTCTGGCTTGCCGCGCCCGTCGTCGTATTCGCGGCCGCGAACAAGAACGATCCCTATCTGGTCCCGTTGCGCGGCGCCGGAAACATCGCGCTTGTCGTCGCAAGCATCGCGATCGTCATCCTGCTGCTGCGCGGAGGGCGCCGGCGGACCATCGCGGGCAAGCTGCTGGTCACGCTCTGGTGCCTGCCGCCGGTCCTGATGTCCGCGGCGCATCTGAAGTTCGAACTGCGCAAGCACGACGTCCTCGGCGCAAGTGCCGCCGAGGCGCGACAGCTCGGGCCTCATTTCATGGTCGGCTATTCCTCGTTTCCCGAGGTCGCGAGGCTGGCCGAGCAGGGATTGATCGGCGGCGTCTATGTGACCCGGCACAACATCCGGGGCCGAACCGTTGCGGCGTTACGTGCGGAAATCTCGGCGCTTCAGGACAAGCGGCGCGCGGCGGGCCTGTCGCCGCTGGTCGTCGCCGCCGACCAGGAGGGCGGCATCGTCGGGCATCTGGCGCCGCCGCTGACCAAGGTGCCGGCGCCGGCGACGCTCGCCGGTCTCGCTCCCGACGACCAGCAGGCCAAGGCTGAAGAGTTCGGTCGTATCCACGGACGCGAGCTTGCGGGCCTCGGCGTCAACCTCAATCTCGCGCCGGTGCTCGACCTCAAGCCGCCAGCGCGGCGCAACCGCCTCGATTTCCACACGCTGATCGGCCAGCGCGCAATTGCAACCGATCCGGCCGTCGTCGGCACGATCGCGAGCGCCTATGTGCGCGGGCTGGAAGAATCCGGCGTCGGTGCCACGCTCAAGCATTTTCCGGGCATCGGCCGCGTTCGCGCCGACACGCATCATTTCAGCGCCAATCTCGACGCGCCGGTTGCGGAATTGGAAGCCACGGACTGGCTTCCGTTCCGCGAGGTGCTGTCGCATTCGCGCAGCGCACTGATGATCGGCCATGTCACCCTCACCGCGGTCGACCCCGAACGCGCCGCCTCGCACTCCAAGCGCGTCGTCGATGGCATCATCCGTGACAAATGGGGCTATCAGGGCGTGGTGATGACCGACGACCTCGTGATGGGTGCAATCTACCAGAACGACGTCTGCAAGGCCGTGGTCGAGGCGATCAATGCCGGCGTCGACCTGCTGCTGGTCGCCTATGACGGCGCGCAATTCTACCGCGTCTTCGCCTGCGCGCTGGAAGGCTCGCGGAAAGGCATGCTGGATACAGCAGCGCTGCGCGCGAGTGAGGCGCGGCTGACGCGAGGTTTTTCGATCGAGCAGGCGCGGGCTGCGTCAGTTGTGCTCCGCGTCGTCGAGCGGCATCAGCCCTTCGAAAATTGGCGGTAGTCCGGCTCGCGGTGAAACCAGAACTCGTAGCCGGTGATGCCCTTCTGCATGGCGACGTCGTGGATCGGCTGGTTGAGCGGAACGACCGGCACGTCGCGGATGCAGAGCGCGATGAAATCCTTCACCGCCTTGTCGTATTCGGCCGTATCAGCGGTGAAGCGGGCCTTGTCGATCAGCGCGTCCATCTCCTTGTTCTGGTAGGAGGAGATGTTGAAGATCGAATTGTTGCCGTGGAAATTCCAATAGAAGTAATATTCGGGATAGTCGAGCCAGCCGCTGAAACGGTTGAGCGCGAGCGGCAGCTCCTTCTTGTTCAGCGTCGTGCGCCAGTTGGCACCGGGGATCTTTTCGATCGATGCCTCGATGCCGATCTTGGCGAGGCTCTCCTGGATCAAGATCGCCGTGGGTTCGCCGACGGTCGCGGTGCCTGTGTCGAGCGACAAGGTCGTCTCCAGGCCGGACCCGAAGCCAGCTTCCTTGATCAAGGCCTTGGCCTTGTCGAGGTCGGTGGCATAGGGAAACGGCTGCGGCCAGACCGGCTTTGAGACTTCTGCCGCTCCTTCGTACATCGGAACGGCACGGCCGAAGAACGCGCTGCTCTGGATCTGCTCATATGGCATCGCCCAGGCGATGGCCTGGCGCAGCTTCATATTGTCGAAAGGCGGCTTTGCGGTGTTCAGAGCAACGTACCAGAGCGCATTGGGGATCGGCACGCCCGATACCCTGACTTTGCCTTCCCTGATGAGCTGGTCGAAATCGCGCGGCGCAAAGCCGCTCGACAAGTCGGCATCGCCTCGCTCCAGCATGGCGCGGCGCGTTCCGCCGGAGGGAACGTCGCGTGCGATCACGCGCCTGATCTTCGGCAAGGGTCCGCTCTTCCAGTCGTCGAAACGCGCCAGCACGGTCTCGCTGCCGGGCTTCCAGCTTTCGATCCTGTAGGCGCCGCCGCCGGCCTCGTTGTTCCTGAGCCACGTCAATGCCCAGGGGTCTTCCGGACTAGCATTCTTCTTCGCCAGTTCCGAGTTGATGATGAAGGGCACGACCACGGCGACGTTGAACAGCAGCATCTTGTCCTTGCGGACATAGTCGATGCGGAAGGTGTGATCGTCCACGACCACGAACTGTTCGGGCTTTTCCAGCGATCCCGCCGACATCTGAGAGGTCGGAAAGCCGCCAACCTTCACCGCACGGTCGAACGACCATTTGACGTCCTTGGCGGTGACAGGCGTGCCGTCGTGGAATTTCGCGTCCTTGCGAAGCTTGAAGGTGCAGGACATGCCGTCGGCTGCGACCTCCCAGCTCTCGGCCAGTTCGGGCGCGAGCTTCTCGCGATCATACGACAGCGTTCCGTCCGGCAGCGTCATGGAGCCGTAGGAAAGCAGGCGGTCGTAGCAATTCCACGATAGCCCATTTACGGTCTGGTTGGAGCCGACGCCCTGCATGTCCAGCGAGTTCGGACCCAGCTCCTGCACCACCAGCAGCGTCTCACTACGTCCCTGCGCCCAAGCGAATGGCGGAGCAACGGCACTGATGCCGGCGGCACCCACGCCGCCAATCACGTTGCGGCGGCTCATATGGAAGGGTGAACGGCTCATGGAGGCCTCCTGTCCGGCAATCATCCGGCATCGAGAGGCAAGGTGTGTGCCACCCGGCACGAACGATCGTACCGTATCCGTGGCCGACCGCCCCGCGCGAGGGCGCGAGGCGGTGTTGTCTGTGCGTTGCGTCAGGCGCTTCCTATTCGGCCTGCTCCACTGCGGCAGGCATCTTCGCAACCGACATCAGCGATCGCGCGACCTGATTGAGCAGGAGATCGGCGTTTTCTTCCTCGGCGAGGGATTTGGAGAGCAGGGCGACCACTGCGCTATGCCGGAGCTGTTGCGCCAGATTACGCGCGGTGGTGTAGCCGGACATCTCGTAATGCTCGACGCGTTGAGCCGCAGAAATCAGTGAGAGGTCGGCGGCAGCGTCTTCCTTGTCTTCGGCTTCCTTCATGACTTCCTGGCCTTCCTCGATGAGGCCCATCATGCCCTTGCAGGGTTTGGCGCGTGCGGTCTCGCCGAGCAGTTCGAAGCATTCGTTGATGCGCTCGACCTGATTCTCGGTCTCGGCCAGATGCAGTTCGAACAATTCCCGCAGCTGGTCGAAGCGGGCGGCCTGCGCCATCTTGGGAAGCGCCTTGGTCAACTGCTTCTCGGCATGGAGAATGTCGCGCAGTTCATGGAGCAGGAGATCGGTCAGGCCCGCCTCGTCCACGGGCGATGAGCTCTCCGTCACAATGGATGTGCCGGCGCCGGCATCGGTGGACTGCAGAGCGGGCGATTCCGTGAACACCCAGTCCTCGCCCTCGTTCCAGGGACCGCGGGTGTCGATTTCGCCGTGGTCGCCGCTGCCGGTGGAATCGTTGAAGTACTGGTTCACGAGGCCGGGCGTCGGCGCGAGCCTGCCGATGCTGAAGGCCGGCTTCGACAGGCTTTCGAGCGCGCGCGCGAACGCCTTCATATGAGTGATTTCCCGCGTCATCAGGAACTGGAGCGCGTCCTTGCTGCCGGCGTCGTCGCAGAAATTGATCAGCCGTTCATAGACGATCTTCGCGCGCGCCTCGGCGGCGATGTTGCTGCGGAGATCGACGTCGAGCTCGCCGGTGATCTTGAGATAGTCGGCGGTCCAGGGATTGCCTTGTGAATTGAACAGATTGACGCCGCCGCCGCCGGCGATCGCAATCAGCGGATCGGCCTCTGCCGCCTGGCGGTCGTTCTTCGAAGGCGCAAGATGCATGCGCGCAAGACAACCGACGACTTCGAGATGGCTGAGCTCTTCGGTTCCGATATCCATCAGGAGATCCTTGCGGTCGGGATCCTCGCAATTCAAACCTTGAATCGAATATTGCATCGCGGCCGCGAGTTCCCCATTGGCGCCGCCGAACTGCTCGAGCAGCATATTGCCGAAGCGTGGATCGGGTTCGTCGACACGCACGGTGAACATCAGTTTCTTGACGTGGTGATACATGGGAGGGCTCGCGCTCTGAGGGAAACTATGCGCGTCAACCGGCCCTCGGAATGTTCGTTCCTAGCTCTCGTCGAGATTCAGATCCGGCGCTGCGCGAAGACGTGAAGCGGAGCGCGTCTGCGCGTTCGTTGATGCCCGCGAGGTCTCTACGGTCCCACTGCTGCGCGGCTCTGCCCGGCCTGCGCGATCAGTCCGTCAATCATCGCGCGCACGAGGCCTGCGATTTCCTTGCGCAGCGCCGGCAGCGGCACCGCGACCAGTTTCTGCTCCAACCCCAGCGCCACCATGCCATGCACCGCCGAGAACAGGCTGCGCGCGGTGATGCCGAGCTCTTCCGGGCCGCGTTTTGGAAACAGCGAGACCAGCGGCTGGTAGATGTGGCGAAACAACCGCATCTGGTCATCGACGGACCAGTCGGGAACGACCTTGTCGGCCTCCATGCGGTGCTCGAACAGTGCGCGCCAGAGCTGGAGATTCTCCGCCGCGAAATCGCAATAGGCGATGGCGATGCGGACCAGCGTCTCCTGCGGCAAGGAGGCGCCCGAGCTTTCCGCCGCGCTCAGCGCCTCGTCGAGCCGGTGCAGCGTGCGCGAGCCCACCCGCAGGATCAGCTCGTCCATATCGGCCACGAGATTATAGACCGCACCATTGGCACAGCCGATCTCGCGGGCGAGATCGCGGGTTTTCAGCCCCGACAAGCCACGGTCGGCGATCATCCGCTCCGCCGCCAGGATGAGATCGGATCGAAGTTTCTCTCGACGTTCCAAGGCTTTAGACATGCGCCTATCAAATTCTTGAGCGTTGCTCAAATTCTTCTTGAACAATGTTCATGGTTGTTGCTACAAACGATTTGTGAGCAATGCTCATAAACAGGGAGCAGCAGATGTTCAAGACCGTCGTAACACTCTTCCGGGGCAGCGTGGCCGCCGCCGGCGAGGAACTGGAGGACCGGACCGCCCTCCTCATTCTCGACCAGCAGATGCGCGATGCGGCCGCCGCCGTCGAGCGCAGCAAGCGGACGCTGGCGCTCGCGATCGCGCAGGACCAGCAGGAGGGCCGCAAGCTCGAGGCGACCGTCGCCCGCATCGCCGATCTCGAGACGCGCGCGGTCGCGGCGCTCGATGGCGGCCGCGAGGATCTCGCCAGGGACGCTGCCGACGCCATCGCAGGCCTGGAGGCTGACCGCGATGCGGCCATGACGGCCCGCGCCTTGTTCGCGACTGAGATCATCAGGCTGAAGCGGCACGTCGCAACCGCGCAGGCCCGCATCACCGAGCTCGATCGCGGCCGCCGCGTCGCCCGAGCCTCGGAGGCGGTGCGCTCGCTTCGCCGCAGCGGCATCGAGGCGGCACGTCCTTACGAATCCACGCTGCCGGAGGCGGAGAGCACCCTGCGGCGCCTGCGCGAGCGGCAGATGGAAGCCCAGGCCGCCGATGATGCGTTGGTCGAGCTCGATGCGGCCACCGGACCGCTCGCCACCGCCGAGAGACTTGCCGAGCAGGGTTTTGGCCCACGGTTGAAGACGACTGCGGACGACGTGCTGGTCCGGTTGAAGTCCAAGCGCGCGCCGACCGCCTGATCCCCAACCCCATCATCATTCGAACCAACAGGAGACCATCATGAACCAGAACGGCCAACCCCATAGCAGCGCCTGGGTGACCTTCACTTACGCGTCCTTCGCAGCCTCCGCGTTCCTCATCGCCATCGGTATTTTCTTCCTGCCGATCGACTTCTGGATGAAGGGCTATCTCACCATGGGCATCGTCATGCTGATCCAGACCTGCATCACCCTGACCAAGACCGTGCGTGACAATCACGAGAGCAGCCGACTGGTGAATCGCATCGAGGATGCCAAGGCCGAACGGCTGCTGATGGAAGTTTCCAAGGCGGCTTGAAGAATCTGCCTTGCGCCAATCCGGACGACGAGCACGAGAGCCGCGGAGCGACGCGCCGCGGCTCTCGCGTCCGCCCGGAATGACGTTTTGATCGGGCCTTCCGATCCGCATCCCGCATTGTACTTCGAACGCAGGTGCGATATGGCTCTCGCGCTTTCCAGATGCGGAGACGAGCTTTGTCGAAACAATCGCTGCGTGAGGAGGCCGAGCGCCTGGTCCGCGAATCGATGGAAAAGAAGACCATCGTCGTCAAGCAGGGCGCGACCCGCATCGAGGCCGTCTGCGGCAAGTGCGGCGCGCCGAATCGGGTCCAGGCGGAAAAAGGCCAGACCCGGGTCAAGTTCGCTTGCAAGAATTGCGGGCACCAGCAAGAGACGCTGTAGGGCGGCTTGCGCGAACTTGCCGCGCCGCGAACACTCCAACCCCTCATCCTGAGGAACCCGCCGAAAGCGGGCGTCTCGAAGGATCGAGGCCGGGCCGCTGCAGTTGGGCCTGCATCGTTCTCCAGGCGATGCGAAGCATCGTTCCTGAGACGCGCGCAAGGGCGCGCTCCTCACCATGAAGATTTGACGGTTACTCCCTCTCCACGAACCTCGTGAACGCATCCGTGTAATCCGGGTGCCAGCGCGACAGCGGCGGGCGGTTCTCGACGATGTCGCCGGCGGCCCATTGGATGCGTTTCTCGTCGAGCGCGCGCGGCACGTCGTTGTCCGGGCACAGGATGTAGAAATCGCCAGCCTCCAGCCGCGCCAGCATGAAATCGACCGTCTGTTCCGGCGTCCAGGCGCCGGCCGGCTTTTCGGTGCGTCCCTTCGCGGTGAGGCCGGCGAAGACGAAGCCGGGGATCAGCAAATGTGCCGTGAGGCGACAGCCTTTCGTGTTGCGCAGCTCGTGCTGCAGCGCCTCGGTAAATGCCTTCACGCCGGCCTTGGAGACATTGTAGGCGGGGTCGCCCGGCGGCGTGGTGATACCCTGCTTCGAGCCGGTGTTGATGATGAGGCCGGTCTTGCCGCGCGCGATCATGTTGGGTGCGAAGATGCGCGAGCCGTTGATGATGCCCCACATGTTGACGGCGATGATGCGCTGCCAATTGTCGGGTTCGCCGAACAGCGTGCTGCCCGGCTGGATGCCGGCATTGTTCATCAGCAGGTCCGTTCCGCCGAATTGCGCGCTCACGGCACGTTCCAATTCCCTCACGCTCTCCGCGCTGCTGACATCGACGACTGAGGTCATCACGTTTGTGGCAGATGTGACAGATGACAGTCTTGTCGCGGCGTCCGCCAGCCGTTCCCGGTCGACATCCGCGATGCACACCTTCATGCCGGCGCGCGCGAAGGCCGCCGCGGCGGCAAGCCCGATTCCGGATGCGCCGCCTGTGATCACGGCGACATTGTCTTTGACGATGGTGGGATGTGGCATGGATCGTCTCCGGGGAAGAACTCTCGATCGAGCTATAACATGGCAGCAGTCCGACCCTGCACAAGTCGGCATGGGAGGTCTTCGTTCGACGCTGCCTTTACGCCTATCCGGCGCGGCTGTATCCTTCAGTCTAACGATCCCGCCCAGATCGAACCAATCAAACACCTGACAGGGAGTGCAGCCATGGCTGTGTCGCAGGCTATTCCGATCACGCGCCATCCGTTCGCCAACGGGTCCTACAAGCAGATGCTGATCGACGGTAAGTGGATCGATGCCGCCTCAGGCAAGCGCTTCGAGACTCATAACCCTGCCACCGGCGAATTGCTCGCAACCGTCGCCGAGGGCGACAAGGAAGACATCGATCGTGCGGTTGCCGCGGCCCGCCGCGCCTTCGAGGGCCCCTGGAGCAAGGTCAAGCCGTTCGAGCGGCAGAATCTGCTGCTCAAGCTCGCCGACCTCGTCGAGAAGAATTTCGACGAATTGTCGCAGCTCGACACGCTCGACATGGGCGCGCCGCTCAGCCGCACCCGCGCCTATCGCCTGCGCGCCGTCGGCATGCTGCGCTATTATGCCGGCCAGACCACGGCGATCCACGGCGAGACCATCGAGAACTCGCTGCCCGGCGAGATCTTCTCCTACACGCTGAAGGAACCGATCGGCGTCGTCGGCGCCATCATTCCCTGGAACGGGCCGCTCACCGCGACGATCTGGAAGATCGGCCCCGCGATCGCGACCGGCTGCACCGTGGTGCTCAAGCCCGCCGAAGAGGCGCCGCTGACCTCGCTGCGCATCGCCGAGCTGGCGATGGAGGCGGGCATTCGGCCCGGCGTCATCAACGTCGTGCCCGGCTATGGCGAGACCGCGGGCGCCGCGCTCGCCTCGCACCACGACGTCGACAAGGTCGCCTTCACCGGCTCGCACGTCACGGGGCAGTCGATCATCCGTGCGTCCGCCGGCAACCTCAAGCGCGTCTCGCTCGAGCTCGGCGGCAAGTCGCCGGACATCGTGTTCGCGGATGCCGATCTCGACGCCGCGGTGCCGGGTGCGGCGATGGCGGTGTTCGCCAATTCGGGCCAGATCTGCAGCGCCGGCACGCGGCTGTTCGTCGAGCAGTCGATCTACGAGGAGTTCGTCGGCCGCGTCGCCGAATTCGGCAAGAAGCTGCAGGTCGGCAACGGGCTCGATCCCAACGTGCAGATCGGTCCGCTGGTGTCCGAGCAGCAGCTCGAGCGCGTCACCAGCTATCTCGACATCGGCCAGAAGGAAGGCGCGAAGGCGCTCGCCGGCGGCGGCCGCGTCACCGAAGGCGCGCTGTCGAAGGGCTTCTTCGTCTCGCCGACCGTGTTCGCGGGCGTCCAGGACAACATGCGCATCGCGCAGGAGGAGATTTTCGGCCCCGTCATCTCCGCGATCGCGTTCAAGGACATGGACGAGCTGGTCAAGCGTGCCAACAACACCACCTTTGGCCTCGGCTCGGGCCTGTGGACGCGCGACGTCAGCAAGGCGCATGCGGTCGCGAAGTCGCTGCGTGCCGGCTCGGTGTGGGTGAACTGCTACCAGGCGATGGACCCGGCCGTGCCCTTCGGCGGCTACAAGATGAGCGGCTACGGCCGCGAGTCCGGCAAGCAGCATGTCGAGGAATATCTCAACGTGAAGTCCGTCTGGATCAAGACGGCCTGAGGCCTGTTTTCTCCCCGCGTTCCGCGAGGGGGAATATCTGCTTTTCGTGGGGCGGCGCCTTTTCCGGTGGCCGCCCCACGCTATATGATCCGCATCCTTTCACAGACATTCGGGGCCCGCATGAAATTCGAAGCGTTGTTTAGACCGTTGCAGGTCGGTCCGTACAAGCTTGCGCATCGCGTCGCGCTTGCGCCGCTGACGCGCATGCGGGCCGAGCGCGAGAGCTTTGCGCCGCGGCCGCTCAACGCCGAATATTACGGCCAGCGCGCGACGCAAGGCGGCCTCCTCATCGCCGAAGCCTCGCCGGTGCTCTCGCAGGGCCGCGGCAATCCGGCGACGCCGGGCATCTATTCCGACGCGCAGATCGCCGGCTGGCGCAAGGTGACGGATGCGGTGCACGCCAAGGGCGGCATCATCTTCCTCCAGCTCTGGCATGTCGGCCGCGTCTCGCATTCCTCCTTCCACGGCGGCGAGTTGCCTGTTTCCGCCTCGGCCATCGCGATCAAGGCCGAGGGCATGAAGGCGATGACGGCCGACGGCAAGATCTCGGACTATGAGACGCCGCGCGCGCTGGAAACGGACGAAGTCAAGGGTATCGTCGAGGCGTTCCGGCAGGGCGCGAAGAACGCACTTGCCGCCGGTTTCGACGGTGTCGAAATCCACGGCGCGAACGGCTATCTGCTCGAGCAATTCCTTCAATCGCGCAGCAACCAGCGCACCGATCAATATGGCGGTTCGATCGAGAACCGCGCCCGGCTGCTGCTCGAAGTTACGCAGGCCGCGATCGACGTCTGGGGTGCCAATCGCGTCGCCGTCCGGCTGTCGCCCTACGGCATCGCCAATGATTCCGGCGAGCCCGATCCGATGCCGCTCTACACCCATGTGGTGAAGGCCCTCGACAAGCTCGGCCTCGCCTATCTGCACTTCATCGAGCCGCGATCGAGCGGCTCGGGTCGCGCCGAGGTCAACTGGCAGAACGTGCCGTCGGCAATGGTGCTGTTCCGTCCGCTCTACAGCGGCGTGCTGATGACTGCCGGCGGCTTCACCGGCGAGACCGCGAACGCGGCGATCGCCGACGGCCACGCCGACATCATGGCCTTCGGCCGGATCTTCATCTCCAATCCGGACCTGCCGCGGCGACTGGAGCACGACTATCCGATCACGCCGTACAATCGCGCGACGTTCTACGGCGGCGAGGAGAAGGGGTATACGGATTACCCAGTTTATGACGAACTGACGCCGGCGTAAGTCCCTCCGTCATTCCGGGGCGACGCGAAGCGTCGAGCCCGGAATCCATTTCACGTCCTGGTTTGCTGCGCGATGGATTCCGGGTTCGCGACTTCGTCGCGCCCCGGAATGACAATCATGTATTGTTGTCCCCGCAATGACGACGGGGAGATACCATGGCCAAACTCGCCACCGCCGCAGGGATCGCCACCGGGCAATGCCTCTGCGGCAAGGTCACCTTCGAGATCGACGTTCCCGCGCGCTGGGCCTGGCACGATCATTCGGCCGCCAGCCGCCGCGCTCATGGTGCCGCCTACGCCACCTATGTCGGCAGCTGGAAGAAGCGCTTTCGCATCACGTCCGGCAAGACCGCTCTTACCCGCTACGAGGACAAGTCGACCAAAACCACGCGCAGCTTCTGCTCGCAGTGCGGCACGCCGATTGCCTATGAACGTCCGCGCCGTCCGCACATGGTCAACATCCCCCGTGCGCTCTTTAGGGAGCGCACCGGCCGTCAGCCGCTCTATCACATCGCGATCGAGGAGCTGCAGGAATGGGCCTATACCGGCGAGCCCCTGGTGCCGCTGAAAGGGTTTCCGGGCGTGGTCTGGCAGCGGTCGAAAAAGAAGAAGCGGGCGAGTGGCGAGGACCCGTTCGAACTGGGGCGAGAGGAGATGTAGCCCTGTTCGCCCCGCTCTCGTGTCCCGGACGCGCCGCACCGCTGCGCGCTGCGGCGCGTCCGGGACACGAGAGCGCAGTTTGCCGCGCCCACGCAACGCAGCCATGACCACGCTTCCTTGCGCGCCTCCCAAGACTTCGTCCATCATGCCTTCCGTCCTTGCGGTAACGTCCGCTCCTGGAGGAAACATGAAGAACAAGATCACCGGCCGCTCCGCCTTTCTCGCGCTGCTCAAGGATGAAGGCATCACGCATCTGTTCGGCAACCCCGGCACCACCGAGCTGCCGATCATGCATGCGTTGAAGGACCATCCCGATCTCACCTATGTGATGGCGATGCAGGAGAGCCTGGTGGTCGCGATCGCCGACGGCTACAGCCGCGCCTCGGGAAAACTCGTCGCCTGTAACGTCCATGTCGCGCCCGGCCTCGGCAACGCCATGGGCTCGCTCTACAACGCCCAGTTCACGGGCACGCCGATGATTCTTACGGCCGGCCAGCAGGAGCAGGGCCACGGCCTGATGGAGCCGGTGCTCTACGGTCCGCTGGTGCGCATGGCCGAGCCGCTGGTGAAATGGGCGGTCGAGGTGACGCGTCTGGAAGACCTGCCGCGCATCGTGCGCCGTGCCGCCAAGATCGCGACGACGCCGCCGACCGGTCCGGTGTTCATCTCGCTGCCCGGCGACATACTGAATAGCGAAGCCGGCATCGATCTCGGCCGCTCCACCCGCATCGACGCGCGGACAAGGCCATCGGACGAGGTGCTGAGGGCGTTTGCCGCGCGGCTGCTGAAGGCGGAGCGCCCCGTCATCGTCACCATGGACGAGGTGGTGAAGAGCGACGCGCTGAAGGAAGCGGCTGAACTCGCAGAGCTGCTTGGAGCTGCCGCCTACCAGTCCTCGACGCCCTATGGCTCGCACTTCCTCTCGGAGAGTCCGAGCTTCGTCGGCACGCTTGCACGCGTGCAGAAGGTGGCGCGCGACACGCTGGCGCCCTACGACCTCCTGATTGCGCTCGGCGGCGATCCCTTGCGCATGTCGGTTTACAGCGAGGTCGATGCGCTGCCTGACGGACTCGGCATCGTGCAGATCGGTCTCGTCGATTGGGAGATCGCCAAGAACTACGGCGCCGAGATCGCGCTGAAGGCGGACCTGAAGGAAACGCTGCGCGCGCTGATCCCGGTGCTGAAGGAGATGGGTGGTGCCGCGCTCGCGAGCCGGGCGAGGCAGCGCCTCGCGGAGCTCGCGCCGAAGAACTGGACCGCACGCCGCGCCGCGCTCATCGAGCAGATCGGCAAGAGCGCGAGCCGCACGCCGATCGATCCGGACTATCTGGTGCTGCAGATGGTCGAGGCCATGCCCGACAACGCGATCCTCGTCGACGAGGGCCTCACCTCCAGCCGCCAGGTGACGGCGCTGCGACCGCATCGCGATCGCTACGGCTATCACGGCCTTGCCTCAGGCGGCATCGGCTGGGGCCTGCCGGCCTCGGTCGGCGCCAGCATCGCCAATCCGGATCGCCCCGTGGTGTGCTTCTCGGGCGACGGCAGCGCGATGTATTCGATCCAGTCGCTGTGGACCGCGGCGCATCACAAGCTGCCGCTCAACGTCGTCATCGCCAACAATGGCGGCTACCGCATCATCAAGCAGCGCCTGCTCGCCTTCCATGGCGACGACAATTATGTCGGCATGGATTTTATCGATCCGCCCGTGGATTTCGCCGGCGTTGCCAGGGCGCTCGGCTGCGAGGCGATCAAGGTGAACGATCCCCGCGAGTTGAAGGCGACGCTGGCGTCGGCGTTTGGCCGGCCGGGGACGAAGCTGATCGAGGTGATGGTGGACGGGAAAGTGTAGGCTCTACCCCGTCTTCCCCACCCGATATCCCGCCGCGGGATGTGGCGCGTCGAGCCGTGCGCGGCCATCGCCGAACAGCTTCTCCCGCAGCGTGCCCTTTGCGTATTCCGGCTTGTACCGTCCGCGCTTGGTCAGCTCCGGCACCAGCATGTCGGCGATATCCTCGAAATCGCCGGGCGAGACCGCAAACGCGACATTGAGGCCGTCGACATCGGTCTTCTCGAACCAGTCCTCGATCTTGTCGGCGACGCTCTCCGGCGTGCCGACCACGACGGGGCCGGCGCCGCCGATGCCGACATGCTCGATGACGTCGCGCACGGTCCAGACGCGGTCGGGGTCGCCCCGGGTGACGTTATCGAGGGCGCTGCGGCCGGCATCGTTCTGGACGTGGCGGACCTCCTGGTCGAGCTCGTAGCCGGAGAAGTCGATGCCGGTCCATCCCGACATCAGCGCGAGCGCGCCTTCCGGATTGATATGCGAGCGGTAGTCGGCATATTTCGCCGCAGCCTCTGCTTCCGTGTTGCCGAGGATGATCGTCATCATGTTGAACATCAGGATTCCCGCGGGATCGCGGCCGAGTGCGGCGGCCTCCTGGCGGATCGCTGAGACGCGCGGCGCGATGATCTTTGCCGACGGTCCCGACATGAACACGCATTCGGCATGCTTGGCCGCGAACTGCCGGCCGCGCGGCGAGGTGCCGGCCTGGTACAGCACCGGCGTTCGTTGCGGCGACGGCTCGCTGAGATGGATGGTGTTGTTGATGCGGTAGTTCGCGCTCTCGTGATTGATGCGGTGAACCTTGCTGGGATCGGTGAAGATGCCGCGCTTGCGGTCGCGCAGCACGGCGTCGTCCTCCCAGCTCCCTTCCCAGAGCTTGTAGACGACCTCCATGTATTCGTCCGCGATGTCGTAGCGGTCGTCGTGGCCGGTCTGCTTGTCCTTGCCGGCACCTCGCGCGGCGCTGTCGAGATAGCCGGTGACGACGTTCCAGCCGATCCGGCCTTCGGTGAGATGGTCCAGCGTCGACATCCGCCGCGCGAACGGATAGGGCGGTTCGAAGGAGAGATTGCTGGTCACGCCGAAGCCGAGGTTTTTCGTCACTGCGGCCATTGCCGAGAGCAGCAGCAGCGGCTCGTTCGACGGCGTCTGAGCGGCGTTGCGCAGGGCCGCGTCGGGGCTGTTGCCATAGACGTCGTAGACCCCGAGCACGTCGGCCAGGAACAAACCGTCGAAACGCCCGCGCTCCAGCGTCTTGGCGAGATCGATCCAGTAGGGCAGGCGGTTATACTCGGCGGTACGGTCGCGTGGATGGGTCCATAAGCCCGGCGACTGGTGCGCGACGCAATTCATCGCAAAGGCGTTGAGCCTGATCTGCTTGGCCATGATCGTTCCCCGGCGCTCTATACCGAGCGCTCTTCGAATGGTAGATGTGCGCCCGAACTTGGCGAAGTTCTTGCATATAAGCTGCGCTTGGCAAGGCCAAAATCAGCGGGCTCCCGCCTTTGGCAAGCCAATCTCAAGAGAGCAAGAACGAAATCCCAAGAGAAGTACAAGAGAATTACAAGAACTATCCAACTCCCCGCCACTTTCGACGGCCAGTGTAGCCCGCTAGGTTCGCTCGCCTCGAGACCTTGAAAACGAAAAGCAATGACCAGAGCCGACGCCATCGCCCGCGCCCGGGACGACTTCAAATCCGGCGCGTTCCTCGCTGAACTCGACCGCCGCGTCGCTTATCAGACCGAAAGCCAGAATCCGTCGCGTGGCCCCGAGCTGCGCGCCTATCTGGAACAGGAGATGCAGCCGGCGTTTGCCGCGCTCGATTTCACCAGCCGCATCGTCGAGTCCCCCAGCGGCAAGTCGCCGTTCCTGTTCGCCGAGCATCTCGAAAGCGGCTCAGCACCGACCGTGCTGATCTACGGCCATGGCGATGTCGTCGACGGTATGGAAGGCGAGTGGCGCGACGGCCGCGATCCCTGGCGCACGACGGTTGCGGGCAACCGGCTGTATGGCCGCGGCACCGCCGACAACAAGGGCCAGCACAGCATCAACATGGCGGCACTCCGCGCGGTGCGCGACGCCCGTGGCGGCAAGCTCGGCTTTAACGCCAAGTTCATCGTCGAAATGGGCGAGGAGATCGGCTCGCCCGATCTCGGCAAGGTCTGCGACCTCAATCGCGACGCGCTCAAGGCCGATCTGTTCATGGCCTCCGACGGGCCCCGTTTGTCCGCCGACCGCCCGACGCTGTTCCTGGGATGCCGCGGCGGCATCCGCATTCATCTCGATGTGAACCTGCGCGATGGCGGCCATCATTCCGGCAATTGGGGCGGCGTGCTGGCCAACCCCGCAACCATCCTGGTCAACGCCATCTCGACGCTGGTCGACGGCCACGGTCGTCTTCAGCTCGATGCGCTGAAGCCGCCGCGCCTCACCAACCAGATCCGCTCCTATCTCGCCGACGTGCAGGTGGTCCCGACCGAGGACGAGCCGGCGCTGGCGGAGAACTGGGGCGAGGAGGGTCTGTCGGCGGCCGAACGGCTCTATGCCTGGAATACGCTGGAAGTGCTGGCGATGTCGTCGGGCAATATCGAGAAGCCGGCCAACGCCATTCCGGGCCATGCCAATGCCGTGCTGCAACTGCGTTTCGTGGTCGGCACCGAGGTCGGCGGCCTGATCGAGGCGATCCGCGCGCATCTTGTCCAGAAGGGCTTTCCGATGGTCGAGGTGCGGGCGGCGCAGAGCTTTGCCGCCTCGCGCACCGATTTCGACAGCCCCTGGATCAAATGGGCGGCGGATTCGGTGAAAGAGACCACCGGCAAGCTGCCGGCGGTGCTGCCGAACTTCGGCGGCTCGCTGCCCAACGACGTGTTCTCCGAGATCCTGGGTCTGCCGACGATCTGGGTCCCGCATTCCTATCCCGGCTGCTCCCAGCATGCGCCCAATGAGCACATCCTGCTGCCTCTGACGGAAGAAGCCTTGACGGTGATGGCCGGGCTGTTCTGGGATCTCGGGGAATTACCCAAGCCGCTGACCTGAGCCCATTAACCTGAGCCACAAGCCAGCCGAAAGTCACATTCTAATCTGGCCCAATCTGTGCTTGCATCCGGGCCGCATCATCCTGAAAGGGGACCAAAAAAGTGAAACATTTTCGTAGCATCGGGCTTGCGCTCGCCGCGACCTTCGCCGTCAGCCAGGCCGGGGCCCAGGAGCTGACAGGCACGCTGAAGAACATCAAGGACACCGGCGCCATCACGCTGGGCTTCCGCGACTCCTCGATCCCGTTCTCCTATCTCGACGACAACCAGAAGCCCGTCGGATTCGCGATGGACATCTGCTACAAGATCGTCGACGCCGTGAAGAAGGAGCTCAAGCTCGACAAGCTCGAGGTCAAGCTCAACCCGGTGACGTCGGCGACCCGTATCCCGCTGATGGCCAACGGCACCATCGACCTCGAATGCGGCTCGACCACCAACAATGCCGAGCGCCAGAAGCAGGTTGCCTTCACCAACACCCACTTCCTGACCGCCAGCCGCTACGTCTTCAAGAAGTCGAGCGGCCTGAAGTCGATCGACGACCTCAAGGGCAAGACGGTGGTCTCCACCGCCGGCACCACGAACATCAAGCAGCTCACCGAGGCCAACGTCGAGAAAAAGCTCGGCGCCAACATCATCCCGGCCAAGGACCATGCTGAAGCCTTCCTGATGGTCGAGACCGACCGTGCGGTCGCCTTCGTGATGGACGACATCCTGCTCGCGAGCCTCGTGGCCGGCTCGAAGTCGCCGGCCGACTACGTCATCTCCAAGGACGCGTTCTCCAAGCCCGAGCCCTACGGCATCATGCTGCGCAAGGACGACGCGCCGTTCAAGAAGGTGGTCGATGCCGCGACTGCCGCGCTCTACACCTCGGGCGAGGGCCAGAAGATCTACGACAAGTGGTTCACCCAGAAGATCCCGCCGAAGGGCCTCAACCTCAACAGCCCGATTTCGCCCGAGCTGAAGAACGAGTTCGCGAAGCCCACGGATTCGCCGAACCCGGACGACTACAAGTAAGATACAACCTCGATCTTTCGATCGGGATCATGTCCGGCCACTCTTGACACAGGGGTGGCCGGACATTTGCATAGGCGCCGGGACAATCTCTATCAGTGGCGCGTTCGCGCGGGGGACACGTGAACTATAACTGGAACTGGGGAATCTTTTTCCAGCCGAACCCGATGGGGACGGGCACCTATCTCGACATGCTGCTGTCGGGACTGGTGCTGACCCTTAAGACGGCCGCGCTCGCCTGGATCATCGCGCTGATCTTCGGCTCGCTCGTCGGCGTCATGCGCACGCTTCCCTCCCGGGGCGCGGACTGGTTCGGCTTCTGCTGGGTCGAATTCTTCCGCAACATGCCGCTGCTCGTGCAGCTGTTCCTGTGGTTCTTCGTGCTGCCGGAGTTGCTGCCCAAGGCTGCCGGTACCTGGCTGAAGCAACTCCCGAACGCGCCGTTCTGGACGGCCGCGATCGGCATCGGCTTCTTCATGTCGGCGCGCGTGGCCGTTCAGCTGCAGGCCGGTATCGGCTCGCTGCCGCGAGGGCAGAAGATGGCGGCCACTGCGCTGGGCCTCACCACCGTGCAGGCCTATCGCTACGTGCTGCTGCCGATGGCGTTCCGCATCATCCTGCCGCCGCTCACCTCCGAATTCCTCAACACCATCAAGAATACGGCCGTCGCGATCACGATCGGCCTGCTCGAGCTGACCGGGCAGGCGCGCTCGATGCAGGAATTCTCGTTCCAGGTGTTCGAGGCCTTCACTGCCGCGACGATCCTGTACCTCCTCGTCAATGCCGTGGTCGTGACGGCGATGCGCTTCCTCGAACGCTGGGTCGCGATCCCCGGCTACATCACGGGGAAATAGCGATGTTCTCCAACCTCGATTTCGACGTCATCCGCCGTGCGCTGCCTTATCTGTTCTACGAGGGCATGACGTTCACGCTTACGCTGACGGCGCTTGCAGCCCTCGGCGGCCTGGTCTTCGGCACGGCGCTCGCGCTGATGCGCTTGTCCGGCTACAAGATCCTCGGGCGCATTGCCGGCGTCTATGTCGACTTCATGCGCTCGCTGCCGCTGGTGCTGGTCATCTTCTGGTTCTACTTCCTGGTGCCCTATATCGGGCAATGGCTGACTGGCGCCTCGCGCCCGATCAGCGTCGGCGCCTTCGCATCCTGCCTCATCACCTTCATCATGTTCGAGGCAGCATACTTCTCCGAGATCATGCGCGCCGGCATCCAGTCGATCTCGCGCGGCCAGCCGGCCGCGGCCAACGCGCTCGGGCTGACCTACGCCCAGACCATGCGCTACGTCGTGTTGCCGCAAGCCTTCCGCAACATGCTGCCGGTGCTGATCACGCAGACCATCGTGCTGTTCCAGGACACTTCGCTGGTCTACGTCCTGTCGATCACGGACTTCCTGGGCGCGGCAAGCAAGGTTGCGCAGCGCGACGGGCGTCTCGTCGAAATGTACCTGTTCGCAGCGGTCGTCTACTTCACCATTTCCTGTATCGCGTCCTTCGGCGTCCGTCGCCTTCAGGCGCGCATCGCCATCATTCGATAGAGCGTGTCCGTCATGATCGAAATCAGCCACGTCAACAAATGGTACAGCCCGAGCTTCCAGGTGCTGACCGATTGCACAACCAGCGTCACCAAGGGTGAGGTCGTGGTGGTCTGCGGCCCCTCGGGCTCGGGCAAGTCGACCCTGATCAAATGCGTCAATGCGCTGGAGCCGTTCCAGAGCGGCGACATCAGCGTCGACGGCACCAAGGTCAACGACCCCAGGACCAATCTGCCCAAGCTGCGCTCGCGCGTCGGCATGGTGTTCCAGCACTTCGAGCTGTTCCCGCATCTGAAGATCATCGACAATCTCTGCCTTGCGCAGCAGAAGGTGCTCGACCGGTCGCGCGACAAGGCGATGGCGAAAGGCATGCAACTGCTGGAGCGTGTTGGCCTCAAGGAACAGGCCCAAAAGTATCCCGCGAACCTGTCCGGCGGCCAGCAGCAGCGCGTTGCGATTGCCCGTGCGCTCGCCATGGATCCGATCGTCATGTTGTTCGACGAGCCGACCTCGGCGCTCGACCCGGAAATGGTCAGCGAGGTGCTCGACGTCATGGTGGACCTCGCTCATGAAGGCATGACCATGATGGTTGTCACCCACGAGATGGGCTTTGCCCGCAAAGTGGCCAATCGCGTGATCTTCATGGACCGCGGCGAGATCGTCGAGGACGCGGCGAAGGAGGACTTCTTCGGCAAGCCGCGCAGCGACCGCGCGCAAAAGTTCTTGTCGAAGATATTGTCGCATTAATTCCCGCCGTCATTCCGGGATGCGCCGAAGGCGCAGGCCCGGAATCCATCGGGCGGCAGCACGCGGAGTGGAATGGATTTCGGGCTCATTCGCTGCGCGAATGCCCCGGAATGACGAAACGAGGGTGCCCGACGCCCCTCAATCGGCGTATAACCGCGCCAAATCCCTATTCCCCCCAGGAGACCTGCCTTGGACCCGATCGCCTACGTCAACGGCTCATTCGTCCCGCTCTCGGACGCCAAAATCTCGGTGCTCGATCGTGGTTTCCTGTTCGCCGACGGCATCTATGAGGTCTCGGCCGTGCTTGACGGCAAGCTGGTCGACAACGCCTCGCATCTTGCGCGTCTGGAGCGATCGGTCGGCGAGATCAAGCTGAAGCTGCCGGAGACGCTCGAGCGCATCACCGAGATTCAGAAGGAATTGATCGCGCGCAACAAGGTCGAGAACGGCCTGGTGTATCTTCAGGTGACCCGCGGCGCCGACAAGGGCCGCGACTTCCCGTTCCCCAAGGCTGACGTTAAATCGAGCCTGGTGATGTTCACCTCGGAGAAGGATATCATCAATACTCCGGTCGCAAAGACCGGCATCAACGTGATCACCGTGCCCGATATCCGCTGGGAGCGGCGCGACATCAAGAGCGTCGCACTGCTCGCGCAGGTGCTGGCGAAGCAGGCCGCGGCCGAAGCCGGCGCCGGCGAGGCCTGGATGCTGCAGGATGGCTATGTCACCGAGGGTGGCTCGTCCACGGCGTTCATCCTGACCAAGGACGATGTCATCGTCACCCGCCAGAACTCCAACGCGATCCTGCCGGGCTGCACCCGCAAGGCCGTGATCGCGCTCGCCGAGGAACGTCAGCTCCGCGTCGAGGAGCGTTCCTTCACGGTCGCCGAAGCGCACGCCGCCAAGGAAGCGTTCATCACGAGCGCATCCTCGTTCGTCCAGCCGGTGGTCGCCGTCGACGGCAAGAAGATCGGCGATGGCAAGCCCGGCCCGATGGCGACGCGGCTCCGCGAGATCTACGTGGAGTTCGCCAAGGCGACGGCGGTCTGAGGCGCGTACTCTGTTGTCGTAGGGTGGGCAAAAGGCGCCTCGCGCCGTGCCCACGTCTTCTCTCCTGGTAGCCACAGAAGGTGGGCACGCTTTCGCTTTGCCCACCCTACAAGACTGTGGTTGTGGTTGGCTCACGCCGCCGACGCCTTCACCTTCACCGGATGGACCGCGCGAAACGCGATCGCGATCCTGTTCCAGGCGTTGATGGCGCCGATCAGCATGGTCAGATTCACCGTTTCTTCCTCGGAGAACTGCGCGCGGACCTGCTCGTAGACGTCATCAGGCGCATGCGTCTGCGAGATCAGCGTGACCGATTCCGTCCAGGCCAGCGCGGCGCGTTCGCGATCGGTGTAGAGCGGGGATTCGCGCCAGGCGTCGAGCAGGTAGATGCGCTGCTCGGTCTCGCCGCGCTTGCGGGCGTCCTCGGTGTGCATGTTGATGCAGAAGGCGCAGCCGTTGATTTGCGACGCGCGGATCTTGACGATTTCGATCAGCGATTTCTCCAGTCCCGTGGACTGGATCTGCGTCTCCAGCGCCATCAGCGCTTTCATCGTGTCGGGTGCGGCCTGGTAGAAATTCATGCGGGGCTTCATGGTCGTTCTCCTTGCTTGCTGGGGTGAGGTCAGTGAGCGCCACCGGCCGAGGTCTGGCCGGGCTTCTTCAGGAACAGGACCGCGGCGAGCGCGACGATCAGCGCCACGCCGAGCAGATAAAACGTGTCGCTGAAGGCCAAGATATAGGCCTGCTTCTGCACGGTATGGCCAATCGCGACATAGGCGCGATGCGCCGCGTCCGCACGGTCGAGGATGCCGTGATTGACGAAATATTGCGTCAGCTGCTCCAGCCGGTTGCGCGTCGCCTGCTCGAACACCGAGACCGATTGCATCAGCACGTTGGAGTGATACTGCTCGCGCTTGGTCAGCACGGTCTGGAGCAGCGCGATGCCGACGGCGCCGCCGAGATTGCGCATCATGTTGAACAGGCCGGAGGCCGAGCCCGCGTTCTCCGCTTCGATGCCTGCTGTCGCGACCGCCGACAGCGGCGCCATCACCAGCGCCTGCCCGACGGCGCGCACGACGTTGGGCCACAGCAGCTGGTCGGCGGCGTAGTCGCTGGTCATATGGATGTTCATGAAATTGGAAGCCGCGAACAGCACGAAACCGATGCCGATGATGATCCGCGCATCGAATTTTTGCATCAGGCGCGGCACCAGCGGAATCAGCAGCAGCTGCGGCAATCCGGTCCAGGCCAGCACCATGCCGATCTGCTCGGAATTGTAGCCCTGGATGCGCGACAGATATTGCGGCAGGATGAAGACCGAGCCGTAGAGCGCGATGCCGAGCAGGAAGTTGGCGAGCATGCCGAAGCCGAAATTACGGCGGACCAGCAGGCGCAGGTTGAGCAGCGGCTTCTTCACCGTGAGCTCGATGATCAGGAACGCGGTCAGCGCGACGGCCGCGATCACGCTGAGCTTGACGATGAAGGGCGAACCGAGCCAGTCGTCCTTGTTGCCTTCCTCCAGCACGGTCTGAAGCGCGGAGAGGCCGATCGCCATGGTGACGATGCCGGCCCAGTCGCCCTCGCGCAGCAGCGCCAGCTTCATCGGCTTGGCGTCGAGCGCGTACCAGAGCATGCCGACCATCACCGCGCCGGGGATGAGGTTGACGTAGAAGATGTATTCCCAGCCGAAATTCTCGGTGAGATAGCCGCCGATGGTCGGGCCGATCGCGGGCGCGAACGTCGCCGACAGTGCGAACAGCGCGAGGCCGACCGGCTGTTTTGCGCGCGGCAGCAGCGTGATGATCAGCGTGAACGCCATCGGAATCAGCACGCCGCCGGTAAATCCCTGCACGGCGCGCAGTACGATCATCTGCGACAGATCCTGTGCAAGCGCGCAGGCCGCCGAGAGAACCAGGAACAGGACCGCGTTGGTCAGAAGATAAATCCGGATCGAGAACACCTGCGCCAGCCAGCCCGAGAGCGGGATCACCACGATTTCCGCGATCAGATAGGAGGTCGAGATCCAGCCGCCGTCATCGATTCCGGCGCCGATCGCGCCCTGGATGTCGGCGAGCGAAGCGTTGACGATCTGGATGTTCAGCACAGCCATGAAGGCGCCGAGCGTTGCACCGATCACCGCGACCCAGGTTTTTGCGGATACCGCCGGAGCGGCGGGCGCAGTGGGAGCTGGGACACGCGCGGCGGCGTTTACAGTGGGTTGGAGCGTGCTCATGGCTTCAGCCGCCGTTGGGGCGGGACGTGTTGTCCGCCAGCCGCTTCGCCGTCTCGCGCCCGGCCAGCACCGTCTGCTTGGTGTCGACCGTCGGCACCGCCGACATGCCGGGGCGCAGCAGGCCGGTGAGGCTGTGGTCGTCGAGCACGATCTTCACCGGGACCCGCTGCACGATCTTGGTGAAATTGCCGGTGGCATTGTCGGGCGGCAGCA
The DNA here is from genome assembly GCF_023100965.1 of Bradyrhizobium sp. 192. NCBI lineage: Bacteria > Pseudomonadati > Pseudomonadota > Alphaproteobacteria > Hyphomicrobiales > Nitrobacteraceae > Bradyrhizobium > Bradyrhizobium sp. 192. The sequence continues at coordinate 7,878,850 of NZ_CP064690.1, read as the reverse complement.
GCGCGAATTCGAGCCCGCTCGCCGGCGACAGGCTGTCGACGTGGCCGTGCAGGGTTCGATTGTGAAAGCTGTCGACGTGCAACTCGACCGGCTGACCCGGGCGCATATGTGTGAGCTGGGTCTCCTTGAAGTTGGCGACGACATAGACCGCATCGAGCGGCACCACCGCCATCAATTGCGTGCCGGCCTGGACGTATTGGCCGACCCGCAAGCTCCGGGCGCCGACGGTGCCCTCGACCGGCGCGGTGATTTCGGTATAGGACAGGTTCAGCGCCGCCTGCTGCGCGACCGCGCGGGCCCGTTCGAGCTGGGCCGCGGCCTGGGCACGCTGGGTGGTGAGTACGTCGATCTTGCGCTGCGCGGCCAGCAGGCCAAATTTCGCGTGCTGCAATTGCGCGCTGCTTGCGCGCAGCGCCGCGTCGGTCTGCTGCGCGCGCTGGATGGTGCCGGAGCCGGTCTTCATGAGGTCGTCGTAGCGGGCGCGTTCTTCCTGGGCGAATTTCAGGTTGGCGTCGGCTGCGGTGACATCAGCCGTGCTCTGCTCGATGATCGGCTGTTGCAGTTCGATCTGGGCATCGATGTTGCGCACCGAGGCCTCGCCGGCGGCCACGTCGGCTTTGGCCTGGTCGAGCGCCGCCCTGAAGTCGCGATCGTCGATCTTTGCCAGCGCCTGGCCCGCTTTCACCTTTTCGTTGTCACTGACCAGCACCTTGGCGATGTAGCCGGAGACTTTTGGCGCGATGATCGTGGAGTCGGCCTTCACATAGGCGTCGTCGGTTGTCTCGAGGTAGCGACCCGTTTTCAAATAGTCGTAGCCATAGTCGGCGGCCATCGCGACGCCGATGGCCAGCGCCAGCCCGATTGCTGCACGCCCGATTGCCTGCCGGGACGGGCGCAGGCTGATTTTTCTTTTTGTTTCAGTGACATAAGTAGCGTTCGACATGGCATCCTCGGAAATCCCAGACGGCCCGCACTGAAGGTACCTTGTTGGGTATCGGTAAGATGTGCTGTCGCGGTCCTTGTGATAATCTTGGAATAAGTTGAAGCATTATCCAGCAAGAGTGGATAATCAGAGCGATGGATCGCTTTACCAGCCTCACTGCCTTCGTCCACGTCGTCGAAAACGGCGGCTTTTCCGCCGCCGCGCGCCGGCTCAACATGTCGACGACCATGGTGAGCAATCACGTGCAGGCGCTGGAGGATCGGCTCGGTGTGCGCCTGCTCAACCGCACCACGCGGAAGGTGAGCCTCACCGAAATCGGCAAGGCCTATTACGACCGCTCGACCCAGGTCCTCGCCGATCTCGAACAGGCCGACGATATCGCCAGCGAATTGCAGTCGGTGCCCCGCGGCACGCTGCGCATCCACGTCGCCACGCATATGGTGCAGTTCGTCGCGCCTGTGGTGGCAAAGCTGCTGTCGACCTATTCGGAGCTCAAGGTCGATCTGCGCATGGGCGAGGCCGACGTCGATCTTATCGAGGAAGGCTACGACGTCGCCCTGCGCATGACCTCGCCGCCGGATTCGAGCCTGATCGTCCGCAGCCTCGCCACCTGGCGTCACGTCCTGTGTTGCTCGCACGATTACCTCGAGAAGTACGGCCGGGTGCAGAAGCTCGACGAGCTCGCCGCGCATAATTGTGGCCGGCACTTGAACTATCCGTTCGGCGATGAATGGCGCTTCCTCGATCGCAAAGGCGCACCGGCCTCCGTACGCATCTCGGGCAGCTTCGTCACCAATAGCGGGGAAGCGCTGCGCAAGGTCGCACTGGACGGTGCCGCAATCTGTCTGATGGCGGGATTTCTCATTCAGGACGACCTCGAAGCCGGCCGCCTCGTGCGCCTCTTGCCGGAACTTCGGACGATCGAGCTGTCCATGAACGCGGTCTATCCGCATCGTCATCATTTGTCGGCGAAGGTCAGGACCTTCATCGACCTGCTCGCGCAGCACAGCGCCGAGCAGCAAAAGCTGATCAATCCGTATTCATGAGACTCTCGCCGACGGCGCCATGTCCGCCGGAAAGTTGAGTTGACATCAGCTGGGTATCTGGAACAATGCAACCTAAGATATGCTGATTTATTTTGGACCGAGATGGTTCGGTCCGATCCTGTTTCTTCGATGTGACGTTTCGTTCAAGCCGGCTTTCCGGCTTTTGCTTCTCCATCTCTTGCTTCTCCATCTCTTGCTTCTCCATCTCTTGCTTCTCCATCTCTTGCTTCTCCATCTCTTGCTTCTCCATGTCTGACGCATCGACAGGCGGCAAGCCGATCAGCGTTCGATGGCGTGCCCACTTCGCAGGGGACTGGCGACATCATATCGCGGTGAAGCTGGACGGCTCGGCCATAGCGGGACCGACTGCAGCTGAAGGAGGCTTCGATGACCCTTGCCAGAACGGGATGGCTTGCGATCTTGCTGCTCGGCCTCATGGCGGCGAGCAGTGTGCAGCCTTCTTTTGCTGCCACCGACGATGCGTGGCCGGTCAAGAACAGACTGATCGGCAAGAATGGCGACAAGTCCAAGGACGTCAGCGGCATCGCCTGCACGACCGCGGATGGATTTCCCCGTTCGTGCCTCGTCATCGACGACAACCTCCAGGACGCTCAATTCATCGAGCTGACCGACGGAAAGCTCGTTGCCGGCAGCCCGGTCAAGCTGATCGACAACACGTTCAATGACAAGGCGCTCGAACTCGATGGCGAGGGCGTCGCCTTCTCCAACGGATACTATTACGTCATCGGCTCGCACGGCCATCCGCGGGACAAGGAGCACAAGCTCGATCCCAAGAAAGATGCCGCCAAGATCGGAGCGAAGATCGCCGCAAGCAGCCAGATCGTCCGATTCCGCACGACGGGGGCGGATGGCAATGCGTCAGGCGAGCGTACGCCCAAGCTGAGAGATGTCATTGCGAGCGAGCCGGCTCTTCTCCCCTTCGTGGACATGCGGCTGGAGGCCAACGGGCTGACGATCGAAGGCGTCGCGATCAAGGACGATCGGACGCTGCTCGCCGGATTCCGAGGCCCCGTGCTGAACGGCAACTGCGCCGTCGTTCTGTCCGTCGAGATGGCCCCTCTGTTTGGCAATGGAAAAAGCCCGGACCATCGTCTGTACCGGCTGCCGCTCGGCGACGGACGCGGCGTGCGCGATCTCGCATCCTTCGGGGATCGCATTCTCGTTCTGGCAGGTCCAGGTGCAGACGGACCCGGGACTTACGCCGTTTATGCGTGGGACGGCGCATCGGAATCCGTCGAGTTGCTGAAGGACCTGCCATTCGATCCGAAGCGAAAGCCGGAGGGACTCCTGCCGCTGGACAAGACGTCGACCGGGCTGCGTGTCCTGATCGTGTTCGACGGCGACAAGGAAGGTGCGCCCACCCCGATCGAAATACCGGGATCAGGGCCTCGACCTCCGCCCTGCTCCAGCGGCTAGAGCAGATTCTGATCAGGCGCGATCATAACCTGCCGCGGCGAAGAAGTTCAGGCACTCTTGGGCGGTGAAGGCGGCTGTGGTGAGGGCGATAGCATTGTCCAAAGCCTGGATTGATCTGGCGGCGGCCTTTCGCAGGGCGGCTTTGAGCTTTGCGAAGGCCATTTCGATCGGATTGAGGTCGGGCGAATAAGGCGGGAGATAGAGGAGCTGAGCGCCCGCCGCGTCGATTGCGATGGCGATCTCGGTCCGCTTGTGTGCTGCGAGATTGTCCATCACCACGATGTCGCCGGGCTTGAGTGTCGGTACCAGGACTTGCGTCACGTAAGCCTCGAACGCCGGACCATCCATGGGGCCGTCGAGGACCATCGGCGCGGTCATACCGGTCGCTCTAAGCGCGCCGACGAATGTCGTCGTCTTCCAATGACCATGCGGAAGCGCTGCGACACAGCGCTGGCCGTACGGCGAACGGCCGTAGCGCCGCGCCATTTTGGTCGAAGCCCCCGTCTCGTCGATGAACACCAACCGATGGATGCCGATCTCAGGCTGAGACGCCTTCCACGCTGCGCGTTCAGCGGCCACGTCCGGCCGATCCTGCTCGCTGGCGTGCGATGTTTTTTTTGAACGTGATGTTGCGACGATCGAAGAATCGCCAGATCACGCTCGGCACGAAACGCTCGCCGTGGACTTTGAAGAGATGGTCAGCGATCTCGGCCAGCGTCATGTCAGGCGTAACCTTGACCAGGGAGAGGATCTCCGCAGCGTGACCCTCGATCCGAGCTGAACGCCGGTCTCCGCCCTGCGTTCCCGCCTCACAGGCGCCGGTCCTTCGCCACTCGCCAACCAGTTCGATCGCTGTCGAGGGCGCCACGCCGAACCGAACAGCGGCGCCCCGACGGCTCATGCCTTCATCTTCCACAGCCCGAATAATACGAATGCGAAGGTCCGGCGACAGCGGTTTAGCCATGGGGGCTGGCCTCCATCACCAGCCCTCAGGGTGAATCACAATTTGCCTCGCAAGGGAATCCCCTACCGATTCCGACAGGTTGGAAAATGCTCTAGCGCGTCGGCGCCGGCAATCGGCCGAATACGTCGTCGAGCGCGATGCCGATCGCGAGCAGGCGACGATCGTTGCCGGCGGGGCCGTCGAGTTCGAGTCCGATCGGCAATTTGCTGGTGGCGCCGAGCGCGATCGGGATCTGGATTCCGGGGATGCCCGCGTTGCTGCCGGGGTCGGTGTTCTGGATGAACAGAGCGAAATTCTCGAGCGTGCTGGACTCGGGATCGGAGGGGATCGCAACGCGGGGGGTGGTCGGGAAGGCGATGGCGTCGAGCCGGTTGTCAGCAAAGATCTTACTGTAGAGCGCCTGTAGCGCCGGTCGCGCGGTCTTGACCGCTGCGTCGTAGATCGGCTTGGCATCGAGCAGCGTATCGTCCGGACCCGGCAGTTTGCGCGGGATCACCAGGCCATCATAGGTACCCTTCACGTCGGGGCTGGCAATCTCCATCGCCAGCGCTTCGATGGTGAGGCCTGTGCCGGTGTGGGCGAGATATCCGACCATGTCGTCGTAGGCTTCATACAGCGCGACGGGAAAGCCGACCTGGCCGTTGAGCTCGGCGAGCTGCGGCATCTCGACCTCAACGACCGTGACGCCCTGTGCCTTCATTCGCTCGATGGCGGCCTGGAAAGCGGTTTCGGTGTCGACATCGAGATTGGTCAACATCGTCTTCACGATGCCGATCCGCACCTGCTTCAGGTCGGCCGATGCGACCGCCGCGCCACCCGTGATCACGCGATCGAGCAGCGCGACGTCGGCCATGGTCGCGGCCATCGGCCCCGCGGTGTCGCGGGTATGCGAGATCGGGGCGATGCCTTGTTGCGGATAGCGGCCGACGGTCGGGCGCAGCGAGGCACATCCGTTCAGTGCGGCCGGCACGCGCACCGATCCGCCGGTGTCGGTGCCGAGCCCGCCTGCGACGATCCGCGCGCCGATCGCAGCGCCGGTCCCGGACGAGGAGCCGCCGGCGATCAGGGTGCGGTCATAGGCATTGCGCACGCCGAACTCGGCGCCGGTCCTGAACGCGGTGTTGTAGCCGGAGATGCCGAAGGCCAGCTCGTGCATGCTGGACTTGCCGATGATGATCGCGCCCGCCGCGCGCAGCTTTGCCACGACCGGCGCATCGGCCTTTGGAACGTAGTCTCTGAGGGCGGGCGTGCCGGCGCTACAAGGCAGTCCCGCGACCTCGATGTTGTCCTTGATCACGATGGGCACGCCGCCGAGCGGCTTGTCCTTGTTGCCCGTCGCGTCGAATGCCGCGGCGGCCTTCAGGGCGCCGGCCTCGTCCAGGGTGATGAAGGCATTGAGATCGGCGTTGGCCTTGGCGCGGGCAAGAGCCTCCGCCGTGAGGGCTGCACTCGTGACGGTCCCGGCGCGGACGCCGGCTGCGGCCTGGCCCAGGGTCAATTGGTCGAAATCCATGATGCGTCACTCTCCTGGCGGGCAGCCATCAGGGCGCCCTCCCGAGCATAGAGGCTGAAGCCTCGCCGGCTCCGCGTCAACCGGCGGCGCGCATCTTTGCCGGCGACGACGTGTGGAGTTCGCCAAGCAATCGCTCGACCTCGGTCTTCGTCTTCCCGATCGCGGCGTCCTTGACCGGGCCATAGCCGCGGACTTCCATCGGCGCCTTGGCAATCGCGACGAGATCCGGAAGACGCGCCGTGCCGAGCTCGCCGAGCATCCGATCGATCAGAGCTTCATACCATGTGATCAGTTCGCGCTCGGTCCGCCGCTCTCGGGCGTAGCCGAACGGATCGAACGGCGTTCCGCGCAATCCCTTCAGCCGCGCGAGCATGGCAAGCGGCATCTGGATCCATTGGCCGAAGGCGCGCTTGCGCGGCCGCCCGCGAGCGTCGCGCTGCGACGGCAGGAATGGCGGTGCGAGGTGGTACTGGACGCTGAAGCCGTCCTCGAACTCTCGTTTCAGCTCATTGAGGAATCCGCTCTGCATGTGCAGCCGTGCCACCTCGTATTCGTCCTTGTAGGCCATCAGCTTGAACAGGGCGCGCGCGACCGCCTCGGTCAGAGCCTCGCTGCTCAGGACAGCTTCGACATTGCGGACTTTTGCGACTGTCTTTCGGTAGCGTGCGGCATAGGCGGCATCTTGATAGGCGGTCAGGAAGTCGGCGCGACAGTCGATGAGCTGGTCGAGCGTTTCGGCTTTGGGCGCATCGTCCGCCTTCAAGAGGTCGGGATCGGCGGCCGCGATCCGGCCCCAGGCAAAGGCCTGCTTGTTGCGCTCGACTGCGACGCCGTTGAGCTCGATCGCGCGCAGCAGCGCGGCAAGCGAGATCGGGACCAGCCCGCGCTGCCAGGCAAAGCCGAGCATGATGATATTGGCGTAGACGGCATCGCCGAGCAGCCGCTCGGCGAGCGCGTTGGCATCGATGGTGCCGAGATTGCCCTCGCCGATGACTTGGCCGATCGCGCGCAGGCGGGCGGGGGAGGCGAGATCGGCGTCGCGGAAGCGGACGACGTCGCCGGTCGGCATCTCCGCGGTGTTGACGGCAGCGCGCGTGCCGCGGCGGTAGGTACCGGACGCCTTTGGCGAGGAGCTGACGACGAGATCGCAGCCGATCAGCGCATCGGCCGCGCCTTGGTCGATGCGGACCTGATGCAGCGTCTCGGGGCTCGAGGCAAGGCGGATGTAGCTCAGCACAGGCCCAAACTTCTGCGCAAAGCCGGTGAAGTCGAGCACCGAGACGCCGCGATGTTCCAGATGCGCGGCCATGCCGATCAGCGCGCCAACGGTGATCACGCCGGTGCCGCCGACGCCGGTCACCAGCAGGTCGTAGGGACGGTCGAGCGTTGCCGGCTCGGGCAGGGGAAGTGTCGCGGCCCGCCCAGCGGCGTCGATCTGGTTTGCACCCTTCGTCCGGCGCGTGGCGCCCTCGACGGTGACGAAGCTCGGGCAGAAGCCGTTGAGGCAGGAAAAATCCTTGTTGCAGGCTGAGAGATTGATCTGACGCTTGCGGCCGAACGGCGTCTGCTTCGGTTCGACGCTGAGGCAGTTGGACTCGACCGAGCAGTCGCCGCAGCCTTCGCAGACGAGATCGTTGATATAAGCAAAGCGCTTTGGGTCGGCCATCTGCCCACACTTGCGCCGGCGTCGCTTCTCAGTGGCGCAGGTCTGCTGATAGATCAGGACCGAGACCCCGGGAATATTGCGCAGCTCGCGCTGCACGGCATCCATCTCCTCGCGGGGATGAAGGGTGACGCCGGCCGGCAGGTCGGCAGGTGAGAACTGTGCGGGATCGTCCGACACCAGCGCGATGCGCGTCACGCCTTCGGCCCGGACGCTGTGGGCGATGGCCTGCACGCTGATGGGACCGTCGACCGGCTGACCGCCTGTCATCGCGACGGCATCGTTGAAAAGGATCTTGTAGGTGATATTGGCCTTGGCCGCGATCGCCTGCCGGATCGCCATCGAGCCGGAATGGTAGTAGGTGCCTTCGCCGAGATTCTGGAAGACGTGCTTGCGCCCGGTGAATTTCGACGACGCCGCCCAGTTCACGCCCTCGCCGCCCATCTGGATCAGCGACGATGTCTCGCGGTCCATCCAGCTTGCCATGAAGTGGCAGCCGATGCCGGCCAGCGCCTTGGAGCCTTCAGGCACCTTCGTCGATGTGTTGTGCGGGCAGCCTGAGCAGAAATAGGGCGTGCGCGTTGCGCCTGATACGTTGATGGTGCGTGCGGCCTCCGGCATCAGCGCGGCCGCGCGTGCGGCGAGATTGAGGCCCGGAAACATCGGATCAAGCCGGCGCGCCAGCACGCCGGCCAGCGCGCGGGGCGACAGCTCGCCGATCCAGGACATCAGCCTTGCGCCGGTTTCGTCGTGCTTGCCGACCATGCGTTCGGGTTTGCTGCCGGGATAATCGTAAAAATACTCCTTGAACTGGCTCTCGATGATGCCGCGCTTCTCCTCGACCACGAGGATCTCGCGTTTGCCCCTCACGAAATCCATGGCGTCATGCAGCGCCAGCGGCCAGACCATGCCGACCTTGTAGATATCGATGCCGATGCTGCGGCAGGCGGCGTCGTCAAGACCCATCAGCCGCAACGCCTCCATCAGATCGAGATGGGCCTTGCCGGTGGTGACGATGCCGTAGGTCGCATCCGGAACGTCGTAGATGCGACGGTCGATTGGATTGGCCTTTGCGAAGGCGTAGACCGCGTGCTTCTTCGCCTCCAGCCGCTCCTCGATTTGTGGGCCCGGCAAATCCGGCCAGCGGTAGTGCAGACCTCCCGGCGGCGGCGTGAAGTCCGGTGTGCGGAAGACGCGCGGCGGACGCAGCGCGACGGAGGCGCCGGACTCGACGATCTCCGAGATCGCCTTGAAGCCGACCCACATGCCGGAGAAGCGGCTCAGCGCATAGCCATATTCGCCGAACGCGAGATACTCGCTGACGCTCGCGGGATGCAGCGTCGGCATGAACCAGCTCATGAAGGCCACGTCGGACTGATGCGGCATCGAGGAGGAGACGCAGCCGTGGTCGTCGCCTGCGACCACCAGCACGCCGCCATGCGGGGAGGAGCCGTAGGCATTGCCGTGCTTCAGCGCGTCGCCGGAACGATCGACGCCGGGACCTTTGCCGTACCAGAGCCCGAACACGCCATCGACCTCGCGATCTCCTTGCGTTTCGACCTGCTGCGAGCCGAGCACGGCGGTCGCGGCGAGGTCCTCATTCACTGCGGGGAGGAATTCGACCCGGTCCCGCGTCAGCCGCTCCTGGATGCGCCAGAGCTCGAGGTCGATGCCGCCGAGCGGCGAACCGCGATAACCCGAGATGAAACCGGCGGTGTTGAGGCCATGGGCCCGGTCGCGCCTGACCTGATCGAGCGCGATGCGGACGATGGCCTGCGTTCCCGTGAGGAAGACGCGGCCCTCCTCGCGATCGTAGCGGTCGGAGAGTTCGTACGTGTCGAGTGACGGAACGGCGTCCAAGGCGGACCTCCCGCGGCATCCTGCCGAATGACGCAAGGGTATGCCCGGGCCGCTGGTAGGTCTTACCTATTCAACCGATGTCGAACACGATATCGGTAGAATTTTGCATATCGTGGTCGATTTTGGTAGATTCTTATCAAACCCGGAGATTCCATGATTGAAGACCAGGACGTGCGGATTCTCGCTCATCTCCAGAAGGATGGCCGTGCCACCAACCAGCAACTGGCGGACGAGGTCGGCATGTCCACTTCGGCCTGCTGGCGCAGGGTGCGCGCGCTGGAGGAAGCCGGCGTCATCCAGGGCTATGCGGCGCTCATCGCGCGCGAGCAGGCGGGCTTTGCGATGTCGGCCATCCTTCACGTCTCGCTGGAGCGGCACGACGCCAAATTCGTCGACGAATTCGTCGCGCAGGTGACCAAGCGGCGCGAGGTGCTGGAGTGCTTTGCGACCACGGGCGATGCCGATTATCATGTGCGCGTCGTCGTGCAGGACATGGCGGCCTACAATCGATTTTTGGACGAGTTCATGTTCCGCATCCCCGGCATCCGCTACGTCCGCAGCAACGTGGTATTGAAGGAGATCAAGTCGAGCGTGGCGCTACCGTTTTGAGATGAGAGAGATGCCGTAGGGTGGGCAAAGGCGCACAGCGCCGTGCCCACCATCTTTCAATTGCAAACGCGGTGGGCACGCTTCGCTTTGCTCACCCTACGGCACCGTTGCTACCGCCCCTCCCGCACAAACCTGTTCCGCAACGTCCCGACCCCCGTGATGTCGATCTCCACGACGTCACCATGCTTGATGTCGGGCGAGGCACCGTCCGTGCCCATCCAGATCACGTCGCCGGGCCACAGCGTAAAATACTTCGTCAGCTCCACCAGGAACGGCACCACGCCGAAGATCATGTCCGCGGTCGCGAAGCGGTTGGTCTCCTGGCCGTTGACCCGGACGATCGTTTCCATTTTTTCGAGATCGGCTTCGGTCTCGATCCACGGCCCCATCGGCTTGAACGTGTCGGCGTTCTTCGAGCGCCACAGGCTGCGATCGGCCTTTTGCCAGCTGCGCTCACTGACGTCGTTGCCGATGGTGTAGCCGAACACGCAATCCATCGCGTTCTCTTCGGTGAGGTGCTTCACCTTCTTGCCGATGACGACGACGAGCTCTCCCTCATAGTGGATCTTCTCCGTCGCAAAGGACGGGATCACCACGTCCTCGTCATGCGCGATCAGCGCGTTCTGGGCGCGATAGCCGATCTCGGGCCTATCGGGCACGGCCGGCACTTCGCCGCGCTTGTCAGCGGCCTCCTTCAGGTGCTTCAGATAGTTCAGGCCGACACAGTAGAAGGTGCGCGGGATCAGCGGCAGCTCGATCCTGACGTCGCCAAGCGGATGCGTGCGCGAGCTGCGTTGCCATTCGCCGAAAGGATCTCCGTCGACCGCGATGACCTTGTCGCCCTCGATAATCCCCCACGAGGACTTGCCTGTCTCCGTGAACTTCAACCAGCGCATGTTATGTACCCGCCATCATTCCGCGGCATCGCGCGGCCGCACTTTCCAGGCGCCGGCCGCCGGTCGCTCGAGGCCAAGGTTTTCCCGCAATGTCTTGCCGCGATAGTCCTTCTGGAACAGTCCGCGGCGCTGCAGCTCCGGCACGATATGCTGGACGAAATCGGCGTAGGAGCCGGGCACGTAGGTCGCGGCGATGACAAAGCCGTCGCAGCCGCGCTCGACGAACATCTCCTCGAGCTTGTCCGCGATCTCCCTGGGGCCGCCGACCATGGCGTCCTGCACCTGGCCGCGGCCGGAGAAGGTGACGAAGTCGCGCGCGCTCGGATTGCTCTTGCCCGAATTCTTCAGCACGCCGTCGCGGATGCCCAGGATGCCCTGCATGCTCTTCAGCTCGTCCGTCGTCAGCGGCTCGTCGAGATCCTTGGAGGCGAAGTCGTAATTGAGAGCTTCGGCAAGCAGCGACAGCGCGTCGATCTGCAGCGGCAGCTTGTTGATCAGCGCCATCTTGTCCTCGGCTTCGGCCTTGGTCGCGGCACAGACCGGCGTCGTCAAATTGCAGAGGAACATCTCATCGGGATCGCGACCGGCCTTGGCGGCCTCGCTGCGCACGGATGCGTAGCCGTCCTTGGCGGCCTGAAGGTTGCGCGCGGCGGTGAAGATCACCTCGCCCCATCGCCCGGCAAAGCGCTGGCCTCGGCCCGATGCCCCGGCCTGGATGATCACGGGATGGCCTTGCTGCGAACGCGGCACGGTGAACGGCCCGCGCGACTTGAACGCGGCGCCCTTGTGATCGAGCCGCTTCACCTTGGCGGGATCGGCAAAGCGGCCGCTCTGCTTGTCCATGATGAGGGCGCCGTCCTCCCAGGTGTCCCAATGACCGAGCACGACCTCCATGAACTCGTCGGCCTTGTCGTAGCGGGAATCATGCTCGGGATGGGAGTCGCGCCCCATGTTGAGCGCTTCACCGTCATTGAGCGAGGTGACGACGTTCCAGCCCGCGCGTCCCCCCGACATCAGATCGAGCGTCGCGAAGCGGCGAGCGACGTCGAACGGTTCGTAATAAGTGGTCGAGCAGGTTGCGCCAAGCCCGAGCTTGTCGGTGACCATGCCCATCGTGGTCAGCACGATCAGCGGATCCATCTTCACGCAGCGGATGCCGTATTCGACGGTATGGGCGTGGTCGTTGCCGTAGCGATCCGGCATCGCCAGGCGATCGTCGAAGAAGGCCATGTGGAACTTGCCGGCTTCGAGAATTCTGGCGATCTCCTGATAATAGTCCGCCGACATCGAATCGTCGCGCGAGTCCGGATGCCGCCAGGAGCTCGGCAGATTGGTGCAGTTCTGCGCCTGGAGGAAGCCGACCAGGACCATCTGTCTCGTCATGCTGCTGTTCTCCTGATGCCGTCAGGTCAGATCGAGGACGGTGTCGAGCCTGTACTCGCGCGCCAGGGAGCGCAGCTTCTCCCAGGTGGCATCCTCGATCTCGATGCCGTCGCGCAGGCGCTGCTGCTCGCGCAGGCCTTCGATCTCGCCGGGATAGAACACGCCCTTGCTGCCTTCGGACGGCGGCGTCGATTTCAGATAACGCGCGAACTCCGCGACCTCGCGCTTGAACTCCTGCAGCGGCCGGAAGGCGGCGACGTTGAACACGGCCATGAAGCATCCGTCGTTGTGACGGCCCGTCGGTTCGACGCCGAAGCCGAGACCGGTGAGCAGGCCGCAGAGCACCTCGACCATGGCGGCAAGACCGCTGCCCTTGTAGCCCTCGGTGCCGCCGAGCGGCAGCAGCGCGCCGCCCTTGCGGTATTGCGTCGGGTCAGTGGTGTGCCGTCCGTTGGCATCGATGATCCAGCCCGCCGGAATCTCCTCGCCGCGCGCGACCGCGAGCTGGATCTTGCCGGCCGCCACCGCCGAAGTCGCCATATCCAGATAGAACGGCGCGTCGAGATCGGACGGCACCGCGATCGAGATCGGGTTGGTGCCGAGCCGTGCCTCCTTGCCGCCGAACGGCGCCACGTGCTTCGGCGAGCGCCCGGAATCCGCCGTGGCAATCCCGATCATGCCTGCGCGCATCGCCATCAAGGGGTAGGCGGCGAGGCGGCCGACGTGGCTTTGCCGGAACACGGTGCAGGCCGCGACATTCGCCGTCCTGGCCTTCTCGATCGTCAGCGCCATCGCCTTGGCGTTGACGTGGAAACCAAAGCCCCAATGGCCGTCGATCACGGTCGTGGTCGGCGATTCCTGGACGACGGTCCATTTGGCGCCGGGAACGATGTGGCCGGCCTTGATGCGGTCGATATAGGTGGGAACGGCGATCACGCCGTGGGAATCGTGGCCGGCCAGATTGGCGTTGACGCAGCCGACCGCGACGGCGTCGGCTTCTTCCTCGGAAGCTCCGGCGGCGCGGAGCAGCGCGGCGCCGACGCGCGTGAGGCGATCGGCCGTGACGATCGGCATGGCGTTCCCCGGGGTCCTTGCCCTTGGCGGGCACTGATTGTTGGAGGCCATCGTCTCAAAGCGCTGCTGCGATATCAATCTCTCGTAAACCAATACAGGGCTGCAAATTCGTAAAGAGGTCGCGCCTCTCGCTGAGGATCCGTCCCGTGCGGCGGTATTTTCGATGATTTTGCCCGGGTCGTTCGCAGCTCGTTCACTTTGATCGATTGTTTGCAGCGCGCAATAACGACCACTTAGGCGATGGCCCTCATAAAGTCACCCGGGACAAATAGGCAGAAATGCCCGGGAGTTGAGATCGTGTCGACGACACTCGCGCGCACCTTTGCGGCGTTGAGCGCCATTAACGAAGCGATCCTCTACGCGAAATCGCCGGACGAGCTGTACCAGAAGGTCTGCGACGCCGGGTTTTCGAGTGGGGATTTCTTGGCCGTTACCGTGTTCCTGGCGGGACAGGATGGCGGACGGCTTCGTTTTGCGGCCGGCTGCGGCGACGACATTCCGCGACTGCGCTCCATCCTGATCACGACGGAAGCCGGCACGCCTGAAGGCTCGGGCGTCGGGGGCGAGGCGTTTCGCGATCAGAAGCTGTGCATCAGCAACGATTATCTGAACGATCCGCGCTCGCTGGCGTGGCGCGAGGGGGCGGCTGCGGCTGGCATAGGCGCGGCCGCTGCGCTGCCACTGCTCTGCGACGGCAGATGTGTCGGCGTGCTGTTGGTGACCCGCAGCGACCCGAATTCGCTCAGCGACCAGATGGTGTCGCTGTTCGAGCGCATGTCGGCCAACATTTCCTATGCGCTGGACAATTTCGCGCGTGAGACCGCGCGGCAGACCAGCGAGCGAACGGCGCGGCGGCTCAACCGCATGTACGGCGCGATCAGCGCTACCAACGAGGCCATCCTGCGTGCCAAGACCGAGCAGGAGCTGTATCAGCTCGTGTGCGATGCCTCCGTCCACGGAGGGAAATCGCTGGCGACCTTCATCTTGCTGAAGGAGCAGGATTCCGATTGGCTGAAACCTGTCGCCGGCACGGGCAAGAATCTGGAGCTGGTCGCTCAGGCCCGGTACTCCGTCGATCCGGATAATCCCCATGGCCGCGGCATCTCAGGTGAGGTGTTTCGCTCGCAAAAGCCATGCCTGGAGGACGATCTGCCCCGCCGCACCAAGGGCACGCCCTGGGAGCAAGCCAACGTCAGCACTGGCGTCGTCGCCTGTGTCGCTGCTCCCCTGATCAAGCATGGGCAAAGCATCGGCGTCATGCTGTCCTTCGTCAGCAGCTCGTGGGCCAGGGACGAAGAAGGCGTCGCCCTGATGTTCCGGATCACCGAAAACGTATGCTTTGCCCTCGACAATTTCGGTCGAGAGTCCGAGAAGGTCCAAATCGCGGCCGAGGAGGAGCGGCTGGCGCGCATGTATGCCGCACTCAGCGCGACCAACGAGGCGATCCTGCGGGCGCGGTCGCGCGCCGAACTGTTCGATCTCGTCTGCGAGGCGACGGCAAAGGGCGCCAAGTTCACGTCGGCCAACATCGCCATGGTCGACCGTGACGCCAAGCTGCTGCGTGTCGTCGCCTGTTACGGGCCGAACGCGGACCAGATTCGCAACTTCAAGTTCTCGATCTCCGAGGATGTGCCGGAGGGGCGCGAACTGACGGGTACTGCGTTCCGCACGCGCCGGCCGGCCGTCAGCAACGACGTGCTCGCCGATGAACGTATCGCGCCTTGGCACGCCAGCGCGCGCCGCAACGGGATCGCATCCTCCGCGGCCTTGCCGCTGTTCAACGGCGATCAGGTCGAGGGCGTGTTCCTGTTCAACTCTCCGGAGCGCGGCACGTTCACACCCGAATTCGTCGAGTTGCTGCGCAAGCTGCAGGCCAATGTCGCCTTCGCACTGGAGGGCTTCGACCGTGCCGAGGAGAAGGCACGGGCAGACAAGCTGCGCAACCGCCTGAGCGGAATGTTCGAAGCGCTGAGCGCAACCAACGAAGCGATCATGCGCGCCAAGACGCGCGAAGACCTGTTCGAGGCGGCGTGCCAGGCGGCCGTCCTCGGTGACGTGTTCGCGTCGGCCACGATCGGTATCATCGACAAGGAACAAGAGCTGGTTCGCGTCGTCGCGGTGAAGGGGCGGCTGCAGCAGCAAATGGTCGGACGGACCTGCAGCATTTCCGTCGACCATCCCGAAGGCCACGGGATCATCGGCACTTCGCTCCGGGCCCGCCGGCCCAGCGTCATGAACGACTATCTGAACGAGCCGCGATCGGCCCACTGGCGGACGAAGGCGATCGAGGATGGAACGCGGGCCGCCGCTTGCTTCCCGCTTCTGAAAGCAGGCCAGGAATCGATCGGCATTCTGCTTTTCCTCGCACCCGAGGCGAACACGTTCACGCCCGATCTGGTCGAGCTGCTCGGGCGCCTTGCCGAAAACGTCTCCTTCGCCCTCGACAATTTCGATCGTGCCGAGGAAAAGGCCCGTACCGAGGCGCAGAAAGAGCGCCTGACGCGCATGTTCGCGGCCCTGAGCGCGACCAACGAGGCGATCATGCGGGCGAAGTCGCGAGCCGAGTTGTTCGACCTGGTCTGCCTTGCCGCATCGAACGGCGCCAAGTTCACGTCGACCACGATCGCGCTGGCCAGGGCCGACAGCGACCAGTTGGAGATCGTGGCGAGCGCGGGCCCGTCCGCCGACACCACACGGAACGTTCGCCTCTCCGTCGATCCGGAGCGGCCCGAAGGGCGCGGGATGAGCGGTACGGCGTTCCGCACGCGACAACCCTGCATCAGCAACGACTATCTCAACGACGATCGCGTCCGCGCCTTCCATGCGGTCGTCCGCGGCGACGGGGCGCGCTCGGGCGCAGCATTTCCGCTCATCGCGCACGACCAGCCCGTCGGCGTCATGATCTACATGTCGACCGAGCCCGGCACCTTCACGACCGAGTTCGTCGAGCTGTTGCAGCGTCTGGCCGACAACGTGTCCTTTGCGATGGAGAATTTCGATCGCGCCGATGCCAAGAACGAGGCGGACGAGCGGATCGAGTACCTCGCCTCGCACGACAGCCTGACCGACCTTCCCAACCGCGAGACCTTCAACGGACTCCTGCGGGAGGCGATCGATACGGCGGAGCGTCACGATCATCGTTTTGCCGTGCTGTTCATCGATCTCGACCGCTTCAAGGTCATCAACGATTCACTGGGGCACGAGGCCGGCGACCTGCTCCTGCTCGAAGTCGCCAACCGCTTGCGTGGCGCGTTGCGGGCAAGCGACGTGGTGGCGCGGCTCGGCGGTGACGAGTTCGTCGTGATCCTCGACCGGTGCGGCGAGATCGGCGACGTCCAGCGCATCGCGACCGAGCTGCTCGCGGCACTCGCCGAGCCCATGGAACTGGCCGGACACGAGTGCCACACCACGGCCTCGATCGGTATCGCGATGTATCCGGCCAACGGCTCCGACGCGCAGACCTTGACCAAGAACGCCGACATGGCGATGTACCTGGCCAAGGAGGACGGCAAGAACGGCTACCGCTTCTTCTCCAAGGAAGTGACGACGCAGTCGATCGAGCGGCTGTCGCTGGAGAGCGCGCTGCGCCGCGCGCTGGAGCGCGAGCAGTTCTCGCTGAACTACCAGCCCAAGGTCGACATGGCGACCGGCCAGATCACCGGCGTGGAAGCCCTGCTGCGCTGGGCGCATCCCGATCTCGGCAACATCTCGCCGGCTCAGTTCATCCCGCTCGCGGAGGAGACCGGCCTGATCGTGCCGATCGGCCGCTGGGTGCTGAGGGAAGCCTGCGCGCAGGCCATGGCGTGGCAACGCCGCGGCCTGTTGCCGTTGTCGATGGCGGTCAATTTGTCGCCGCGGCAGTTCGCCGACGAGCATCTGTTGCAGGACGTCGACGAGGCACTGGCGGCCAGCGGCATGTCGCCGGTGCTGCTCCAGCTCGAAGTCACCGAGAGCATGATGATGCGCAACGTCGGCCGGGCGCTCAAGGTGCTCGATGCCATCCAGAGCCGCGGCATCCGCCTCGCCATCGACGATTTCGGCACCGGCTATTCGTCGATGTCGCTGATGAAGCACTTCCCGATCGACACCATCAAGATCGACCGCTCCTTCGTGCGAGACCTGCCGCAGGACTCCGAGGACCAGGCGATCGCACAGGCCATCATCAGCATGGGCAAGGCGCTCGGCATGACCGTCGTCGCCGAAGGCGTCGAGAACGCCGAGCAGGAGGCATTCCTGCGTACCCATGGCTGCGACGAGATGCAGGGCTTCCTGATCTCGAAGCCGCTGCCGGCCAGGCAGATGGCCGAACTGCTGCGGCCGATGGTTCTGCCGATTGCCCCGCCGCTCCAGCCGGAGCCGGACGTTGCCGCCACGGAAGCTGCGGCGTCACGGCTGAAGCGCGCTGTCGTCTGACGGCCGCGGGTGTAGTCCGATGCCGCCGGAGCAAGACGCGGGCGCCTTGATCGGCTAGAGCAGATTCTGATCAGGCGCGATCATAACCTGCCGCGGCGAAGAAGTTCAGGCACTCTTGGGCGGTGAAGGCGGCTGTGGTGAGGGCGATAGCATTGTCCAAAGCCTGGATTGATCTGGCGGCGGCCTTTCGCAGGGCGGCTTTGAGCTTTGCGAAGGCCATTTCGATCGGATTGAGGTCGGGCGAATAAGGCGGGAGATAGAGGAGCTGAGCGCCCGCCGCGTCGATTGCGATGGCGATCTCGGTCCGCTTGTGTGCTGCGAGATTGTCCATCACCACGATGTCACCGGGCTTGAGTGTCGGTACCAGGACTTGCGTCACGTAAGCCTCGAACGCCGGACCATCCATGGGGCCGTCGAGGACCATCGGCGCGGTCATACCGGTCGCTCTAAGCGCGCCGACGAATGTCGTCGTCTTCCAATGACCATGCGGAAGCGCTGCGACACAGCGCTGGCCGTACGGCGAACGGCCGTAGCGCCGCGCCATTTTGGTCGAAGCCCCCGTCTCGTCGATGAACACCAACCGATGGATGCCGATCTCAGGCTGAGACGCCTTCCACGCTGCGCGTTCAGCGGCCACGTCCGGCCGATCCTGCTCGCTGGCGTGCGATGTTTTTTTTGAACGTGATGTTGCGACGATCGAAGAATCGCCAGATCACGCTCGGCACGAAACGCTCGCCGTGGACTTTGAAGAGATGGTCAGCGATCTCGGCCAGCGTCATGTCAGGCGTAACCTTGACCAGGGAGAGGATCTCCGCAGCGTGACCCTCGATCCGAGCTGAACGCCGGTCTCCGCCCTGCGTTCCCGCCTCACAGGCGCCGGTCCTTCGCCACTCGCCAACCAGTTCGATCACTGTCGAGGGCGCCACGCCGAACCGAACAGCGGCGCCCCGACGGCTCATGCCTTCATCTTCCACAGCCCGAATAATACGAATGCGAAGGTCCGGCGACAGCGGTTTAGCCATGGGGGCTGGCCTCCATCACCAGCCCTCAGGGTGAATCACAATTTGCCTCGCAAGGGAATCCCCTACCGATTCCGACAGGTTGGAAAATGCTCTAACGCTGCCTGAACGGATGCGCCTTCTGGTGCCAGGCCCAGGCGGTGCGGATGACCGTAGCCAGGTCGGAATGGCCAGGTACGAAGTTCAGCACCTTTCTCGCCGCGGAAGGATCCGCGACCAGATAAGTCGGATCGCCGGCGCGGCGCGGCTTGACGGTGTGCGGCACCTCGCGGCCGGTCTCCTGCCTGATCGCGTTCAGGATCTGGCGCACGGAAAAGCCGGAGCCGGTGCCGAGATTGAAGCTGCCGCCGGCATGCCCGCCTTCCAGGAGCTTCAGGGCAGCGACATGCGCCGCGGCCAGGTCGGTGACGTGGATATAGTCGCGGATCGCGGTTCCGTCGGGCGTGTCGTAGTCTTCGCCGAACACTGCGAATTCGACATGGCCCTGCAGCGCCATCATGGCGCGGGGAATGAGGTGGGTTTCATTGTCGCGCAGCTCGCCGATGCCGCCCGCCGGATCGGCGCCGCTGGCGTTGAAATAGCGCAGGCAGAACGCGCCGAAACCGTAGGCCGAGCGGTAATCGGCGAGCATCCGCTCGATCATCAACTTCGATGCGCCGTAGGGATTGATCGGCATGCAGGGAAAGTCTTCCGGCAGTTCCTTGGAATCGGCGTTGCCGTAGACGGCGCCGGTCGAGGAGAACACGATGCGCTGACAGTTTGCGTTGCGCATCGCCTGCAACAGCGACAGCGTGCCCTGCACGTTGTTGATGTAGTATTTCTGCGGATCGGTCATGGACTCGCCGACCAGGCTCGCCGCGGCGAAATGCATCACCGCCGTGATCTCATGGTCGGCGAAGGCGCGTGCCAGCGCCGTGCCGTCGAGCAGATCGCCCGTCACCAGCGGGCCGGCAACGAAGCTGCGATGACCTGTCGAAAGATTGTCGTAAACGACGGGCTGGTAGCCGGCGGCGGTCAATGCGCGGCAGGCATGCGAGCCAATATAGCCCGCGCCCCCAGTGACGAGGACAGTCGGTCGGTCGGTCATGTCGTCTTCTTCTCTTAGCGGAGGGGTTTATTGCGGCTGAAGAGAAGATAGAGCGCGCGGGGGTTGGTGGTCAAATAGCGCCAGAACAGGCGGCGCGGCTCGAGCAAGGTGCGCCAGGCCCATTCGAGTCCGACCTTCTGCATCCATCGCGGCGCGCGGGAACGGCTGCCCGACAAAAAGTTGAACAGGCCGCCCGATGTCTTGATAACGCCAACATTGGTCAGGTGCGGCGTGAACTCCTCCACGAATGCCTGCTCGTTGGGCACGCCGAGCGCGACCCAAAGATAGTCCGGCGCCAGGGCGTTGATCTCCTCGACCTTGGCGCGCAGCGCCTCGCCTCTCAGATAGCCGTGGCTGTGTCCGACGATCTTGAGGTTCGGATACATCTTCTGGACGTTTTCGACGGCCACGATGTTTTCGGCCTCGCTGGCGCCGAACAGGTAGAAGGTACGGCCGACCGCCTCCGCCTTGCGCGCGACGACGTGGAACAGGTCCGTGGTCGCGACGCGCTCGGGCAGGGGAAACCATGATTGCAGCCTCGAGGCCGCCACCAGCGGCTGGCCGTCGGCGTTGATCAGGTCGGCGGCGCGGAACAGGCGCTCGGTCTGCGGCTCCGTCGAGCAGCGCGCCAGCACCTCGCCATTGGCCGAGGTCAGAAACAACGGGCGGCCGATGCGATTGTCGGGATCGGTCGCTTCGATCATGAAATCGGCGGTCGCTTCCAGATCGATCGCTGCCATGCGAAGCCCGCCGACGGTGATGCGCGGCACGTCGACCGTTGCTGCCCGTCCATCGATGTTGACGCGACGCTCAAGCATATTGTCTGCCTCGCTGGCGCGTTTGGAGTGCCGGGGTGAGTTCGTCCAGCACGACGCCGACGAGCTTGCGCTCGGCGCGGCCCAGCGCGGTCAGGATTTCTTCCAGGCTGTCGTTGATGTCGAGGCTGGTCGGCAGCACCGCCACCAGCGCGTCGGTGTCGTCGAGCAGTTTGCGGCCGCCGGCCGAGAGCGGCATCGCGGGGCCGTCGAGGATCACGAGGTCATAGCCGCCTGCGGCGCGCGCCTGCGCAATCGCCTTGCGGATCGCGTCGGCGGCCTTGCCGGCGTCACTTTCGCCGACCGGCAGCACCGAAATGCCGTTGACCGTCTTGATCTCGCGGGCGGCCTTGCTGCCGATCGAGAGCCAGCCGAGCCTGCTCGGCTCGCTCTTGCCGGGGCGGCTGACCTTGTTCGAGAGCGCGCGGGCCTGATGGTCGGTATCGATCATCAGCACGCGGGCGCCGTCGCGCGCCGCCGCAAGCGCGAAGTTCAGCGCGCTCACGCTGCGCCCACTGGTCTCGCCTGCACCGACGATCGCGATGACCGGCATCGCCTTGTCGCCGGCGCGCCGGGCCGCGGCAGTGCGCATGTCGCGCCAGGTGTTGAGCAGCTTCGTCAGGGGAAAACCGGGCCGCAACGTCGGCCAGCCCAGCCGGGTGAGGTCGACGCCGCCGCCGGTGGCGAGAATGGCGCCTAACGTGTGGATGACGTCGGCCTCCTGGAGGCGCGCGATCAGTGGCTTTTCGATCAGGGGCTCTTCGACCATCGCAGGCTGCAGCGACGGCGCGACAAGTTCGGGCAGGTCCTGCGCCACCTCCGCAAGTCGAGAGACCTGGGCAGGCTGCGGCGCTTCCGGAGCCGGCAAAACCTCGGGAGTGCGCGTTCTCTCCGGCGCCGGCTTGCGCTCACGGTTGGCCGGTGCGGGCGCCGGCGCGCCGACGAGCAGCAGTTCGGCCGCGGCAAACCAGCTCGACGCCGCGAGCGCGCCGAAGATGAAGCCGATCATGGCGAACATGCTCATGGCGGGCGGGAACGAGCGCCGCTGCGGCACCGTCGCCTCGCCGATGATTCGGGCCGCCGACGTGTTCAGCGTCTCCTGCTCCTCGGTCTCGCGCGAGCGCTTGAGGAAGGATTGATAGACGTCGCGGCTGGCATCGGATTCGCGCTCGAGCTCGCGCAGGCGGACGGCGGCCTGGCTGAGCTGCAAGCTCTGCCGCTTCTGCGCTTCCATGGCCCGGTTGAGCGAGGCCTCGTAGTCGCGGGCGCGCGTCAGATCGTTCTTGGCGGACTGGGCGAAGCGGTCGATCTCCTCGCTGATGGTGCGCTTGAGATCCTCGACCTGCTTCTCGGTCTGGCGCAGCGCCGGATGGCGCGGCCCGAGCTCGCCGGCCTGCTCGGCGTATTTCTTGCGCGCATCGGCATATTGCGCGCGGAGGTTCGCGATCGTCGGCGATTGCAGCGCTTCCGGGATCGCGCCGGCATCGGCAGCGGTACGGCGGCTCGCCTCGATCTGGTCGAGCCGCGCCTGCGCATCCATCGTCGCCGCGCGGGCCGCGGAAAGCCGCTGGTTGCTGGCCGAGAGCTGCTGATCGCTGATCAGCGCGTCCTGGGTGCCGACGAAATTGTTCTGGGCCTTGTAGGTGGCGAGCGTGGTCTCGGCATTGCGCAGCCGCTCGCGCAGCTCCTTGAGGCGGCCGGAGAGATCGTTGGTGGCGCGCCGTGCGGCCGAAGCCTGCGAGTTGCGGGATTCGGCGAGGTAGGCATTGGTCAGCGTGTTGGCGAGCATCGCCGCTTTCGCCGGATCCGTCGACCAGACCTCGATGTCGACGATGAAGCTCTTCTCGGTCTTGCGGATCGTGATGTGCCGGTTCAGCGCCTCGAGCGCCGCAAGCTGCACTTCCTTGTTGTCCGCAGCGGATGGCGCGCGCGGCTGCAGGCCGATCAGGCCGAGCAGCGACGACATCAGGCTCTGGCCGTCACCGCCGCCGCCGAATTCCGGGTCCTTGTCGAGAGCGGCCTGCTGGATCACCTTGAGCAGCACGCTGTTGGAGGTGATCAGCCGCGCCTGGCTCTCCACCACCATGGACATGCCGGAGACGTCCTGCGCGCGCGGTGTGAGCTCACGATCGACGAGTTGAAGCTCGCGCGGATCGACATAGAGCTGGGCGGTGGCGGTGTAGCGTGGCGTCAGGCTCTTGCCCACGGTGACGGCAAGCGTTGCGCCGAGCAGGGCAGCCGCGGCAATCGCGATCTTGCGCCGCCAGAGCAAATTGGCGAGCTCCAGCACGTTGAAACCGGCCTGAGACTTCTGTTGAGGGGGCTCGGGTCTCGCCCGATCTATCGGCTGACTATAGTCAAGCATGATCCCCAGCTTTCATTCCAAGTGCCGCAGGCTGAGGGGTTACTCTTCGCTCTACGCCATGCACCCGGGATATAGGTGCCCAATCAACGCAACAGGGAAAATTAACCATACTCATTGCGGGACTATTCACCGAAATGGCAAACAAAGCGTTTAAGCGCTCGCCACTCCGCGGTGCGTCCTCGCGACGCCCGACATGCAGGGGATCCCTCGAGATTAACGGTTCGTTACCGCGCACGGCTTGGCCGCGAGGCTCCGCCTGTTCTGCAACGGGCTGCGCGCGCGTCATGATGCTCAGCTTTTCCGCAGGATGACGTGATAGTCGCCGCGACGGACGTCGGTCCCACGCGACAGCATGGTATTCAGCACGGCCGCGCCGGCGTCCACGAGCGCCGCGAACAGCGGCTTGCGCCGGCGCATCTCGGGATAGCGCGGGCTCTCGACCTCACGGCGGTAGATCATCTCCAGCCCGTTGGCGGTCGCGAAGGCTTCGAGCCGGGGCAGCGTCACCAGCGGATGGAAGAAGGTCGGGAACGGCGGCTCGCCGGGCAGGCCGGCATCCTTGATGCCGCGGATGTGCCGGTAGAACCAGACGTGAAACCAGTGCGGCGAATATTTGGTGACGATGCCGGACAGCGAGCGGGGATTGGGCGCGCCGATCAGGATCAGCCCGCCGCGCTTGAGCGCATCGCGAAAGTTCAGCAGCGCGGCGTCGACATGGGGCAGATGCTCGATCACGTTGTAGCAGATCACGAGGTCGAAGGTCTCGCGGGCGAAACGGTAGGTCTGCACGTCGCCGAGGATCGCCTCATCCGCGTAGGTGTTGTTGCGGACCTGGTCTTCGTCGATGTCGACCACGGTGACCTTGCTGCGGCCAGGCAACTCCGGCGGCAGGACGCTGCAGGAGCCGCCGCCGGCTTCATAGATGGCGAGCTGGCCTTGCGGCAGTTCGCGCCGCAGCACGTCGTGAACGGCGAGCAGGCTGTCGCGCGCTTCGCCGGGGACGAGATCGTGAAGCGCCTGGACGGGTGCGGCGGCCGCGGGGATCCGGATCGCCGTGGCTGTCGCAAAATCGATCGTGGCTGGCTTGTTCATATTTTCTGACCGCGCTTGTTCTATTCAAATTTACAGGAAAAAACTCGCGTGCCCGAAGAGCAAATCCGATGCCGCGACGTCCCACCGGTTGCAGTGCTTACGGTCGGGTTAATGCGCATGGGCATTAACTACGGCATTGTTCATGTTGGGTCTTCATCGGCGCATGGACCGCGAATTGCAGTACCACGCGCACATGGTTTCGCAGGAGAAACAGGCGAAAGCGGTTAAGCGCATGAGGTTGCCTTGTGACGGCCGGGAAACCGGCGCGAGCTCTGGGCACGCGCCATCGACCGGCCGTTCACTCTGGGACGAATCTGTCCCGCGGCGGTGTGCCGTCACGGGAATGCGTAATTGAAGCAGGGCTTTTTCAACATATCTCGGACATTGAGAACGTCATGACATTGATCCCGACAGACCTGTCCGCCACGCGTATCTCGGATGCCGTGCGCGATCCCAACCGGGAGATCGTGGCGAGCTCCGGGGTCATCGACCTGTCGGTCGGTATCGTGGTCTGCATTCCCTGTTTCCGCCGTCCTCAGCATCTGCGGCTGACGCTGGAATCGCTGGCGAACCAGCGGACTCCGCGTTCCTTCGCCGTCGTCATGGTCGAGAACGATGCCACGCAGCGCGAGAGCGCGCCGGTTGCCGCGGAGTTTCTGGCTGCTGGCAGGCTTCAGGGCGTCTGCCTCGTCGAGAAGCGGCAGGGCAATTGCCAGGCGATCAACGCCGCATTCGAGACGGCGCAGGCGCTGTTTCCTGCCGCGACCCGCTTCCTGATGATCGACGACGACGAGATCGCATCGAGCGACTGGCTCGAGCTGATGGTTCGCACCGCGGAGGCGACCGGCGCCGACGTGGTCGGCGGTCCGGTGCTGCCTGACTTCGACGACGACAGCAAGCCCTGGCTGTCGCGTCATCCCGCCTTCTGTCCCGCCTACGACTATTCCGGCGCGGTGCCGCTGATCTATGGCTGCGGCAATTGTCTGATCACGCGGTCCGCCTTCGAGCGGTTCGATCGCCCCGCCTTCGACCTGCGCTTCAATTTCCTCGGCGGCGGCGATTGCGATTTCTTCGTGCGGTGCCGCGATGCCGGCATGGTCTTTCACTGGACGGCGGAGGCGGTCATCACCGAGACCGTGCCGCAGAGCCGCACCAGCCTCGGCTGGATCGCCAAGCGCGGCCTGCGCATCGGGGCGATCAATTATCGTGTGCAGTACAAGGCCGCGCAGAGTGCGGCGGCGCGCGCGCGAGTGTTCGTGCGGATGCTCGGGCGGTTGCCGCTCTCGCTGGTTCGTTCCGCAGGTCTGTTGACGTCGTCGAAGGCCGTCGTGGCGATGCATCCCGTGATGGTCGCGCTCGGCTCCATGCTTGCGGCGTTCGGGATCGAGCCGAAGCCCTATGAGGCCTCGAAGATCGTGTCGTGACGATCAGATGCCGAAGCGGGCGAGGGCGGTCCTGGCCGCGGCGCGCGGCAACGCCTTGAACGAGCGCCGGCCGACCATTCCGAGATAGAAAAACGCCTGGCGATATCGGCCGAAGCGAACCGCCTGCATCGCCGAATAGGTGATGAGATGAAGTTCGGCGGCGAGGCGCAGTCCGGCCGCCGTGCCCTCGGGCAGGCGTGCCAGGATCAGTCCGTCGTCGAACACCCGCGCGATGGCAGGGAAGAAATCCTTCGGCGTCCGAACCGCGGCGTTCATGGTGTTGGCGGTGTGCAGACGATAATCGAGCAGCAGTTTTGGCGCGAATTCGAACTCGCCGATCGCCGCCAGACGACACCAGCAATGCCAATCCTCGCAATATCTCAAGGACGTATCGAAGCCGCCGATGGCCCGGAAAGCCTCGGCGCGTGCGAGCGCGATGCCGCCATTGACGATGAAATTGCCTGCGGCGAGCCGCGTCAGCACGTCGCCGGACGGTTTCCGGCGCCCCTTCAGCAGGCCGCGCCGGCCGATCTGGTGTCCTTCGCTGTCGATCGTGTTGTAATCGCCATAGACGAGCACCGCCCGCGGAGCCCCGCGTGCCGCCGCCAGCAGCGCCGCCACGGCGCCGGGGCGAAGGCGGTCGTCGGCATCGAGGAAGAGCAGCCAGTCGCCGCGGGCATATCGCGCACCGAGGTTGCGCGCTGCCGACACGCCGGCGGAATCATTGGTGATCAGGCGCAGCCGCGGATCGCGAATGCCGCGGACGATGGCGGTGGTGTCGTCGGTCGAGCCGTCGTCCACGACGATCACTTCACCCACCTCGCCTTGCGCCAGTGCGCTGGCGATGGCTTCGCCGACATAGGCCGCAACGTTCTTGGCGGGAATGACGACGGACACCGACCAGGTCGAGCTCGACGGCAGTGGCTGGCGAACCGCCGGAACCAGGCGTGTGGTGGCCGGCAAATCGAGAACGTCTTCGGCGGTGATCTGAGCCACGGCTCGCCTTTAAGAGTCTGTTAACCAGGGCGCATGCGGCTGAACGGATGATGCGATCGATCGCAACATGGGCATGCCCGCGAATGATACTCACATTACAGTCGGATCGTTGACGGGAACGGGTGCGCGGCGCGGGTTTCGTCAGTTAGCGTTAAGCCGCTGGCATTAAGCCTGAGGTAAATTTGGGGGAGTGCGGCAGCCGGTCCCATGCGAGAATGCGCTACCTGCTGCCGCGGATGGATCCAGTGCCCGCTAAGAGTTTCGAACACGACCCCGATGCGATGATCCTCAACCTCTTCTACGAGGACAAGGACGACCGCTGGTTTCCCGGCGACCGGCATCTGCGGCGCATGGCGCGCCGCATGCTGATGGGCGAGCCGCGCATGAGTGGCCAGCTTCGCGTGTTCCTCAATCTCCGTGCCGGACTCGACCGGCTCGGCATCCGCTACCGCGTCAACGACTACGGCTACATCGCGCAGCATCCCGAAGAGCTCGCCTGCATCATCGGCCGCACCTTCCTGCTCGACAAGTTCGCGTGGAAGAACCCGATCCTGCTCGGCGTTGCCGCCCACAATCATCCGCTCGACGACCCCGATCTGTTCAAGCGCCTGCCGGTGAAGAAGGTCGTGGTGCCGGGCCCCTGGTATGTCGACATGTACCGGCCGTATTGGCCCGAGACGGAGGCATGGCCGGTCGGCATCGACACCGATCTGTGGGCGCCGTCGGCGCAAGCGCAAAAGACGATCGACGTGCTGGTCTACGACAAGGTCCACTGGGACCGCGAGCGCTATGCGCCGGAGTTGATCGAACCCGTCCGCGCCCGTCTGCGCCAAGAGGGCCGCTCGTTCACGGAGCTGCGCTATGGCAGCTACAAGGAAGAAGATTATCAGGAAGCGCTGGCGCGTTCGCGCGCGATGATCTTCCTGTGCCAGAACGAGAGCCAGGGCATTGCCTATCAGCAGGCCTTGTCTTGCGGCGTGCCTGTTTTCGCCTGGGATCCGGGCGGCCCATGGCGGGACCCCGATTACTATCCGCACCGCGTACAGTTCGCGCCGGTGTCGTCGGTGCCATATTGGGATGAGCGCTGCGGCGCCAAGTTCGTCGACGTCGCGGGCTTCGAGGCGGGTTGGCAAAATTTCTGGGGAGGATGTGCCGCGGGCGCGTTCGATCCGCGCGGTTACGTTCTGGACAGTCTCACGTTGGAGCAACGGGCGCTGCAATATTACGAGATCGCGCGCAGCATCGTGCGGCAGCCGGCGGCGCAGACGTCCGAAAGGCCTGGCGACGGACTCTCAACGGGGCTGAGCTTGGACCTGGAGCCTCCCCGGCGTCAGCAAGTGTCTTGAGCCGTGGATCGCAGCATGAACCGCAGCGCCGCCGACATCACTGATCTCGATACCCGTTCGTTGGCCCGTGCCCTGCGCGATGGCCTGGCGGAGCTGAATGCCGTGCAGGCGGCGCGCTGCCTCGTCGCCGTCGCAGCGCTGCTGCTGGTGCTGGTAACTCTCGATCCCTTCCCGGACCTGCGCAATCCCGATGTCACCGCCGTCGTCGGCGGGCGAATGGCGCTGACCTATGTTGCCTGGGGGCTGCTCGCCGCGGTCGCGGTGCTGCTCGTCGCCACCACGGATGCGCCCGCGCTGAAGACGCTGGTGACACCGCTTCACCTCTGCCTCGTGGGCTGGCTGGTGATCAACATCGCCCTCTCCGAAAGCCGCGGCGTCTCGATCCAGCGCTTCGTGCTCGCGGCCAGCATAACGTCGCTCGCCGTCCTGCTGCCATTGCTGCCGCCGACGCAGCGCAGCTTCAATTGGTGCCTGGGCGGAGCTGCGCTGGTGCTGCTCGCGCTGTGCTATCTCGGCGTCTTCCTCGCGCCGCATTATTCGATCCACACCGCGCTCGATATCGGCGAGCCACAGCTTGCCGGCGACTGGCGCGGCAGTTTCGGCCATAAGAATATCGCCTCGCCCGTGATGACCATCCTGGTCTATGTCGGGATCTACCTGACCGCCATCGGCTCGTTCGTGATGGGACCCGCGATCGCCGCGCTGGCCGGCATCTTCCTGATCTTCACCGGCGGCAAGACCTCGTCGGTGCTGTGCCTTGCGATCTACGCGCTGGCGTCGCTGGTCTATGTCACCCCCAGCCTGTGGCTCAAGCGGATCATCTGCTTCGTGCCGCTGATCGTGATGAATTTGCTTACGGTCGGCAGCGTCTTGAGCCCGGCGTTGGGCGCGATGACGCGCCTGCTGCCGCTCGATCCGACCTTTACCGGCCGCTCCGCGATCTGGGAGTTTGCGCTGGCGGCCGTCGCCGAGAAGCCGATCATCGGTCACGGCTACGCGGCCTTCTGGGACAACGTCACGGCGCGGCAGACCGCGCAGGGCGCCGAATGGGCGACCTCGGCGGCGCACAGCCACAACAGCTATCTCGACCTCGCCGTCACCATCGGTCTGCCGGGACTGCTGCTCGTGATCCTCGTCTTCGTGCTCGCACCACTCGGCAATTTCCAGTCCGCACAGACTCACAGCCGCAGCGGCGCTTTGGGAAAGCTGTTCCTGACCATCTGGCTGTTCGGCCTGTATTACGGCGCGACCGAGACCTTCCTGCTCGAGCGGCAGAATCCGATCTGGTTCATGTTCGCGCTCGCGGTGGCCGGCCTGCATTTCCTCGCCAGGTTCCAATGCGTCGAGCAGATGAAGCCGGAGCGCTGACAGCTTGTCGCAGCCGGCGCGACGGTGGCATTGGCTTAACGATTGAGCGGCTAGGTCTCTTGCGGAGTGCGACAAAACATCATCCATATCGAAACGTTCCGTAATCGTATGCCCCGCAGATGACGTTCCTCAGCGTCGAGCAACCAGATGATCTCGTGTCCAGCACGCCGAAGATCGCGATCGATTTCGTGCGTGACTGGCGGCAGGCTGCGCCGCGGCTGAGCGCCGGGCATCGCACCGCATTCCAGCATTGTCACTGGCTCGATGCGTGGTATCAGGCGTTTCACGATTTTGCACCGCTGATCGCGGTGATCTCGGATGCCGCCACCGGCAAGGACATCGCGCTGGTGCCGATGGTCAGCCGTATCAGGCGCGGCATCCGTATCGTCGAATTCGCCGATCTCGGCGTCTCCGACAACAACGCGCCGATCCTGGCGCTCGATGCCGCGTTGGACGCCGCCGCAATGGATGCGATCGGCGGGGCCCTGGTCGAGGCGTTGCGCGCGTTGCCGGACCGCTTCGACCTGCTGCGCTTCAGGAAGATGCCGGCCCAGGTCAGTGGCAAGCCGAACCCGCTGGTCGCGATGGGGCGGATCGGATCGTCATCGCTGAACGGCAATGTCGTGCTGATGGGCGACGACTATGCCGACTATCAGGCCTCGATCAAGCGCATGCAGATGCCGCGTTGCTGGCGCGTCTTCGACCGGCATGAGGGCGCGCGGTTCGAGATCGCGGCGGACGTTGCGCGCGCGCATGAGCTGCTCGACGTCATGGATGTGCAGCAGCAGGCGCGTATGCGCCAGCTCGGCTCGCGGTTCGTCCTCAACGACGACGCCCATGCCCGGTTTTACCGCGAGGTCGCCCGCCGGGGCGTCGCGGAAGGCTATGCCGTCGTCACGGCGCTCGTCTGCGACGAGGGGACCGTCGCCACCGCGTTCGGCGTCAGATCCGGCGCAACCTATTACCTCCTCCGCATCAGCCACGGCGGCACCTCATGGTCGAGCTGCTCGCCGGGGCTGCTCGTCATCGAGCGCACGATGGCGGCGCTGCATGCCGGGGGCGTGCGCCGCTTCGACCTCAGCATCGGCAACCAGGACTACAAGCGTCGCTTCGGCGCCGAGAGGGTCCCGCTGACCGACGTCAGCGTCGCGCTGTCCTGGCGCGGCGCTCCCTTTGCGTGGCGCGACCATGCCGCGCAGGGCCTGCGCCGCCATCCAGCCGTCGCAGCTCTTGCGGCGCGAGTCCTGGGCAAGGGAATACGCTGAAGCGGCATTCCCGAACGGGAATGCCGCGTTTCCATCAGCCATGAAGCTCAGCCGTTCACGTCAGCCATGGAGCTTCCTGGCGGTCTCCGCGATCTGGCGTCCCTGATAGCGCGCGCCGGCGAGTTCGTTTGCGCTGGGCTGGCGGCTGCCGTCGCCGCCCGTGATCGTGGTGGCGCCGTAGGGCGCGCCGCCGGTGACTTCGTCGAGCTTCATCTGGCCGGCGAAGCCGTAGTTCATGCCGACAACGACCATGCCGAAATGCAGCAGGTTGGTGATGATCGAGAACAGCGTCGTCTCCTGGCCGCCATGCTGGGTCGCGGTCGAGGTGAAGGCACCGCCGACCTTGCCGTGCAGCGCGCCCTTGGCCCAGAGCCCGCCGGCCTGGTCGAGGAAGTTCGCCATCTGCGAGGCCATACGACCGAAGCGGGTGCCGGTGCCGACGATGATCGCGTCGTAATTGGCGAGATCGTCGATCTTGGCGACAGGGGCGGCCTGATCGACCTTGTAATAGGAGGCCTTTGCGACCTCGGCCGGCACCAGCTCCGGCACGCGCTTGATGTCGACGGTGGCGCCCGCCTCGCGCGCGCCTTCGGCGACAGTGAGCTGCTGCCGGTTTGATGGACACCAGGTTAAGCTAATCCCACCTTACGCTCGAACTCAACGGGGCTGAGATAGCCGATGGTCGAATGACGCCGGACGGCGTTATAGAACCGCTCGATGTAGTCGAACACATCTGCTCTTGCCTCGTTCCTGGTGCGATAGGTCTTGCGCTCGGTGCGCTCGGTCTTCAACGACGAGAAGAAGCTCTCCATCGCCGCGTTGTCCCACACATTGCCGGATCGGCTCATGCTGCAAACGATCCCGCTGTCGGCCATCAGGCGCTGGAACTGTTCGCTGACGTATTGGCTGCCGCGATCGGAATGATGCATCAAAGCATCCGGGTTGCCGCGGCGCCAGACTGCCATCAACAGGGCATCGGCAACCAATTGCGCTGTCATACTAGAGCTCATCGACCAGCCGACCACACGGCGCGAGAACAGGTCGATCACGGCCGACACGTAGAGCCAGCCCTCGGCGGTCCAGATGTAGGTGAAGTCGGCGATCCACTTCTGGTTCGGCCGCTCAGCCACAAACTGACGATCCAGAAGGTTCGCCGGCACGTTCGCTATCTGCCGGTCGCCTTCGTCCTTCGGCAGGCGCCGGCGCCTTGGTCTCGCCCGCAAGGCCTGCAGGCGCATCAGCCGCTCGATTCGATGCAGGCCGCAGTCGACGCCGTCTGCCAGAAGGTCTCTCCAGACGCGCCGTGCGCCATAGGTCCGGTCGCTGGCAACGAAGCTCGCCTTGACCCTCTGGCCTACCGTCTCGTCGCTTCGGGATCTGGCGCTGGGCGATCGGTTCAGCCAGGCATGGAAGCCCGACCGCGATACGCCCATTGCTTCGCATAGCCATGCCACCGGCCAGATGGTCCGGTGCTTCGCGATGAAGCCGAACTTCATGTCGCTTCCTTCGCGAAGTAGGCAGCGGCCTTTTTTAGGATGTCCCGCTCCGCCTTCAGCTTGGTGACCTCGCGCCGCAGCCGCTCGATCTCCAATTGCTCAGGCTTCATTTGCCCGTGGCCGGGGAAGGCCTGAACGGGATCGGAGCCGAACTCCTTCACCCATTTGCGCAGCACGTTCTCATGAACCCCCAGGTCGCGGCCGGCTTGCGCCACCGACACCCCTCGTTCCCTGACAAGCTTGACCGCCTCGACCTTGAACTCTCGACTGAACTTCCGTCTCTGCATGACCACCTCCGGCTTCATGAAACACCCAATCTCGGTGTCCATCAAACCGGCAGCAGCTCACAGCGTTGGCCATCGCTTCGATGTGGCCGTAAGCGGAATAATAGAGGACGAGAACTTTGGTCATGATGGGCTCCGTGTGTGGGTTTGATGCGTTGAGTTGTCTTGTTCGCTGTCATTGCCGGGCTTGACCCGGCAATCCATCAAGCTCGGAAAAGCTCCTTGCGAAGGCGATGGATGCCCGGGTCAAGCCCGGTCATGACGGGTTGTGTGTGGGGCGCGCTTACGCAGCGTCGACGAGCACGAGCTCCGTATCTTCCAGCGCGGTGATCTTCAGCCGATCCTCGTCGCGAATTGCGGCGCCGTCACGGGCGTTGACGCGCACGCCGTTGATCTCGACTGCGCCTGCCGCAGGCACCAGGTAGAGATGCCGGGACTTCTGCGGCGCGTACTCCGCGCTCTCGCCGGCCTTCAGCGTGGTGGCGAGTACCCGCGCATCGGCGCGGATCGGCAGCGCGTCCGTGTCACCTTCGATCCCGCTCGCGATGGTGACGAGCTTGCCGGAGCGATCGGCCTTCGGAAACGGCTTCGAGCCCCAGGTCGGCTGTCCCCCGCGCAGCGTTGGCTCGATCCAGATCTGAAAGATCCGGGTCTTGCTCGGCTCCAGATTGTACTCGGAGTGGCGAATGCCGCTGCCGGCGCTCATCACCTGCACGTCGCCCGCTTCGGTACGACCCTGATTGCCGAGGCTGTCCTGATGGGTGATCGCGCCCTCGCGCACATAGGTGATGATCTCCATGTTGGCGTGGGGATGGGCGGGAAAGCCGGTGTTCGGTGCGATCTCATCGTCGTTCCACACCCGCAAGGCGCCGTGACCCATGTTGTCGGGGTCATAATGGCTGGCGAAGGAGAAGTGGTGCTTGGCCTTGAGCCAGCCGTGATCGGCGCCGCCGAGCTTGTCGAAAGGTCTGAGTTCAATCATTTGCGTGGTCCTTGTTTGATTTTGACGTCTCAGGCGCCGAAGCCGCCATCGACGTTGAGAACGGTACCGGTGACGAAGGAGGCGTCCGGGCTCGCGAGGAACACGATGCCGGCTGCGACTTCCTCGGGACGGCCGAAGCGCTGCAGCGCGTGCTGCTTGCGCTGGGCTTCCGCGAAGTCGCGGTCGTCATCCGGGTTCATGTCAGTGTTGATCGAGCCGGGCTGCACGACGTTGACGGTGATGCCGCGCGGGCCGAGATCGCGCGCCGCGCCCTTGGTGTAGCCGACGACGGCCGCCTTGGTCGCGACGTAGTCGGCAAGACCCGGGAACGAGGCGCGGTCGGCCAGCATCGAGCCGACGGTGACGATGCGGCCGCCTTCACCCATCAACTGCGAAGCGGCGCGGATCGCGGCGATGACGCCGTGGACATTGACCTGGTCCTGACGCTCCAGCGCGCCAGTGTCGGCATTGGCATCGTCGGCAGCGCCACCAGCCGCGACGCCGGCGTTGTTGACGAGGATGTCGAGATGGCCGAATTCCTTGGCGACATCGTTGACGAGCTTGGTGACGTCCTTGGCAGAGGCCTGGTCGGCCTTGAAGGCGCGGGCCTTGACGCCCCGGGCCTTCAACTCGGCGACGACGGCCTCCGCCTTGTCGGGCGAGGCGACATAGCTGATGGCGACATCAGCGCCTTCATCGGCGAGGGCGCGGGCAGAGGCCGCGCCGATGCCGCGCGAGCCGCCGGTGACGAGGGCAACCTTGCCTGAGAGCTTCTTGGTCATTGGATTTCTCCAGTCCGTGGGTTTGTGATTGACCCTTGGATAAGCCTCCGCCTGTGGTATAGAAATAGAAACTGTTGAAACGCATTGTTTCCATAAATACCCCTGCGGATGGGCTGCCATGGCAAAACTCCCCGATTTCGAGGCGCTCGCGATCTTCGCGAAAGTCGTGGAATTACGGTCCTTTGCGGGGGCCGCGAGCGAGCTGGCGATGTCCAAGGCGACGGTGTCCAAGGCCGTCACGCGGCTGGAGGAGCGGCTCGGCGCGCGGCTGTTCAACCGCACCTCCCGCCGGCTTGCGCTGACCGACGCCGGGCACAAGCTCGCCGAGCGCGCGACGCGCCTTTTGACCGACGGCGAAGCGGCGGAGAACGAGGCGCTGGCGCAATCGGTGGCGCCGCGCGGCCTGGTGCGGCTCGCGGTGCCCATGACGTTCGGGATCAAGGCGGTGGCGCCGCTGTTGCCGGAGTTCTTCGAGGCCTATCCGGAAGTCTCGGTCGATCTGCATTTGAGCGATGCGACCATCGACCTGATCGGCGAGGGCTTCGACATGGCGGTGCGGATCGCGCGGCTGCCGGACTCCTCGCTGATCGCGCGGCGGCTCTTCACCATGCCGCGCTTCACCGTGGCTGCGCCGTCCTATCTGAAGAAGCACGGACGGCCGACGCATCCGATGCATCTGGCCGAGCACAAATGCTTCAGCTACGCCTATCTCTCGACGCCCAATGTCTGGCACTACACCAATTCGGCCGGCGAGCAGGCCAGCGTGCGCCCGGGCGGACAGCTCCGCGTCAACAATGGCGAAGCCGTGATGCCGGCGCTGATCGCCGGCCTCGGCATTGCTGAGCTTCCGGAGTTCATCGTCGGCGAGGCCATCTCCTCGGGAGAGGTCGAAGTGATCCTGAAGGACTGGAAGCAGGCTGAAGGCGCGGTGCACCTGGTGACGCCCCCCGGCGGCCCGCGTCCCGCCCGCGTCGAAGCGCTCGGCGATTTCCTCGCGGCGAAGTTACCGGGCACCTGCAAGCGGCGGCCGCGCGGGAAGGTGAAGGCGTCTTAGAGCGAGCGGCCTCAACGTCCGCGTCATTGCGAGCGCAGCGAAGCAATCCAGAGTGTCTCCGCAGGGGGAGACTGGATTACTTCGTCGCAAGCGCTGGTCGCAACGAAGGAGCCTGACTACGACACCTTCACGCCGTCGATTGAGGCGATACGCAAGTTCGGTTTCAGCGTCTCTTCCAACTGCGATTTCAATTCGTGCACACGCGGATCGGTGGAGCGCGCCGCGCACACCGCGTATTGATGCACCGATTGCGCCAATGCGTTGCGTGCTTCCGGGGTTCGCGTCAATTCGGGCTTTGACAGCCGCAGGACGATCGCTGCGAGATTCACCAGCATCTCGTCGAGGGCTACGTCGATGGTCGCAAGCTTTCCCATGGCACACTCCCTGACGAGCGGATCTGGGAAGGCAACGGTGGCTTTGGTGCGGCGTTCCGGGCTGCGGGCCAAACATGGATAACGTTTCGTTAACGTCTTGTTCTTGCCGATCGTCACGCCAGGCTGGTGCCGAACCAAGAAAAAATCGGGGGAGGGACCTGCCATGGATCGACGCGATGTCCTGCGCGCCGCTGCTGCATTGCCGTTGCTGCGCGCTGCGTTACCAGGTCCGGCCTTCGCGAAATTCGTCGCGACCGACAGCAGGCGGCTGATTGCGGCGGTGAAGACGATCGGCAAGTTGGAGTAGGTTCCAGGCCCCTTTTTCACATTTTGTTGTTGGTCCAGAACCGGCTCCCGCCTCATTGACTGATGAGAATCCCAGGAAATCGAAGATGGGAATCGAGAAGGATCGGGACATGCGAACAGAGCGAATTGCGCTGGGTGTCGTGCTCGCGATCGGCGGCATGGTGGCGCCGGGCGCAGCATTCGCCGAAGAATATCGCGGGACCATGGAACAGCAGATGGCCTGCACGCCGGACGTCTGGCGTCTGTGCAGCGATCAGATTCCGGACGTCGGCCGGATCACCGCCTGCCTGCGGCAGAATACGCCGCAGCTATCGAGCGGCTGCCGCGCCGTGTTCCAGTCCAACAACCAGATGCCGCCGCAGCAGCAGGTGCCACGCAATCGAGCCGCACCGCCGCCGCGCTATGACGATGCGTTGCCGCCACCTCCGCAGGCGCAACCGCGTCCCTATGACGATGACAACGATTAGGCTCTGATGAGCGCTTGATCCGGAAATTTGCGCGGCGCCGGGTGCGACGATGCTGGCGTGCGCTCGTTCAGCGCTCCGTCCTGCTGTTCGATTCAGCTCGATGTCCGAGCGCCATCCGCAGGACGACACCGAACAGAATGGCTGCGACCGGCCAATGGAACCAGATCTTACTGCCGGTGAAAAGATTGATCAGAATCAGGAAGGCCGACACCGTGAGGGCCGCGGCAAGCGGGCGGGGCAGCTTTGCGAGCCAATCCGAGACGATGTTCGGCGCCGACGACGGCTCGCGCCTGTCGTCCATCCGCGAAGCGCGCGGGCGCTCTGCACTCGCCTCGATCGGGAAGCCTCCCGGCACAGCGGTCTGGCCGCCCAAGGTCAGCCGATAACTGGTCAGGGGGGCAATATTCTTCATCGGACGCTGGCCGAGGCAGTCGAAGCCAACGGACAGTTTGTTGTGCACCTGATCGTAGACGGAGCTCGAGATCACGACGCCGCCGGGTTCGGCGAGCTCTTGCAGCCGCGATGCGATATTGACCCCGTCGCCATAGATGTCGGTGCCGTCCACCATGACGTCGCCGAGGTTGATGCCGATGCGAAACTGCATCGGGCTCGCCTGCGGCGCGTCCGCAGCGTGACTTGCGATTTCCTGCTGGATCTCGACCGCGCATTGCACGGCCTCGACGACGCTGGCGAACTCGGCGATGACGGCATCGCCCCAGGTATTCACGATGCGGCCGTCATGGCGCTCGACCAGTCGCGCGATGGCCGTGCGGTAGCGGCGGAGCGTCTCCAGCGTTCCTGTCTCGTCCGCTTCCATCAGACGCGAATAGCCGTACACGTCGGCGCACAGCACGGTAGTCAGTCGTCGTTTCACCTTGTCGTCGGTCATCGGCGCCATGCTAGCCTCCCTGACCGGCAAATGCACCAGAGATCGTATCCGGTGCCGCCTTACGGTCTGACCTCGCAGACGTCGACCCACTCGGCGCCGGTCAGTTCGGCCATCCGCTCCGGCGTGATGCGAACCGCGCTGTGGGTCGAGCCCGCGGCCGGGACCACCACGTCGAACGCTTTCAGCGAGACGTCGCAATAGACCGGCAGCGGCGACTTCAGGCCGAACGGGCAGACGCCGCCGACCTCGTGTCCGGTGATGTCGGCGACCTCCTCCAGCCCCAGCATCTTCGGCTTGCCGCCGAACTGCGCCTTGACCTTCTTGTTGTCCATCCGCGAGGTGCCGGCGGCGACGATCAGGATCACGCGTTCGCCGACGCGCAAGCTCAGCGTCTTGGCGATCATGCCGGGCTCGACGCCATAGGCTTCTGCGGCCAGCGGCACTGTGGCCGAACTGACCTCGGATTCGATGACGGAGATGTCGGGGGCTTTCTCGGCGAAAAAGGCGCGAACGGATTCCAGGCTCATTCAGGTCGGCTCATCGAGAACTTACGGGCGGGCGGCAAGTGAAGGCAATTCCGAGAGTGAACGGACGCGGTGGTCAGGTGCAAAGCCAAGCTCGTCCATCTGGGTGCGGATCGCCTTGAACATCGTCAGCGGTGCCACGAGTTCGTTCTCGAGGCAAGCCAGCGCCATGGCTTCCGGCGTCACCCGCTCGATCCAGGCGACGTTCAGTCCAAACGACTTTGCCCCCGCCGCGTCCCAGGGATTGGAGGACACGAACAGAACCTCATGCGGCGCGGTGCCGAGCTCCTCGCCGATCAGCTCATACGCTGCCGGGCTCGGCTTGAAGATCTTCTTGGCATCGACGCTGATGGTTGCATCGAGCAGGCCGTCGAGGCCGGAATTGCGCACCAGTGCATTCAGCATGTCCGGGCTGCCGTTGGAGAGGATCGCGAGTTTTCGTGGCTTCAGGGCTGCGAGCGCGCTCATCGCATCCGGATAGAGTTCGAGGTGCATATATTTCTCGATCACGCGCTCGAATGCCTCGCGTTCGTAGGCAAGTCCCAACATGCGCAGCGTATAGGTGAGCGAGTCGCGCGTGACCGCTGCGAAGTCCTGGTATCGTCCCATCAGCGAGCGCAACCAGCTGTATTCGAGCTGCTTGATGCGCCAGACCTGCGTGATGATCTCGCCATAGCCCGGAAACGCATCCTCTGTGACGTCGGCGACCGATTGGATGTCATAGAGCGTTCCGTAGGCGTCGAAGACGACGGCGTTGATGGGCATCGACCAGTCCTCCGGGATCGTCGTAGTCACAAGAACCCCGCTTGGGGAGTGCGTATAACCGTCAGCTTACCAAAGCACAGCGGAAGTCTGCCAATGAAAGTGTGATCGGCGGCTTGTCACCCCCGAGCGGACTTGGCGCGCCGTCCGCTGATCCGGCGATCAACGCAAGGCAAAAACCTGCCGGACTATGACAGCCGACAAGCCGCCATGTGTTTGGCACCGTCCTCACGAAATGCAGCGCAATCTAGCCGATCGGCTCACGCCCTCGCCGCGTCCAGGTCGCCCGCTCTGCGAACACCTGGCTGACCTCGGCCATGTGTTCCGTGCCCCACGTGCAGAGCGGCACCAGAGCCTGGGCCAGGCTGTGGCCCAACGGGGTGAGGCTGTAGTCCACCCGCGGCGGCACTTCCTTGTAGTCGGTCCGCTTCACGAGCCCATCGGCCTCCAGCTCCTTCAACTGCTGGATCAGCACCTTGTCGCTGACGTCGCGGATGGCGCGCCGAAGCTCGCCGTAGCGGGTCGGGCCGTCCTGGGCGACGAAGTACAGGATCAGCGGCTTCCACTTGCCGGCGACGACCCGCAAGGTTGCATCCAGGCCGCAGGTGAAGCCGGGCAAAGTCGGCGTGCAGCTCTGGACCGGTGTTTGAGCCTGTGCAGGCGGGAGAGTGGTGTCTGACATTTTTGGGTACTTACCAAAAGGTGCATACTTGTCGATAGGTGTGTACGCCGCCAGCTCAGTGCAACCTCAGTGAAGGAGCACATCATGAGCAGACTACAAGGCAAGACGGCAGTGGTGACCGGCGGCGGAACCGGCATCGGATTTGGAGCGGCGAAGCGCTTCATCGACGAGGGCGCGTTCGTCTACATTTTCGGGCGACGGCAGGAGCAGCTCGACGCCGCCGTGGCGAAGCTCGGATCTTCGGCGCGAGCCATCAGGGGCTCGGTGACGGATCTGGCCGACCTCGAGCGGCTCTACGAGACGGTGAAGAAAGAACGGGGCGGGCTCGACATTCTGTTCGCCAATGCCGGCACCGGGTTGTTCGCGCCGCTCGGCGAGATCACGGTCGAGCATTACGATCATATCTTCGACGTCAACGTGAAGGGGCTGGTCTTCACCGTGCAGAAGGCGCTGCCGCTGATGATGAAAGGCGCGTCGATCATCCTGACCGGGTCGAGCACGGGGGTGATGGGGACGCCGCAGTTCAGCATCTACAGCGCGACCAAAGCCGCGGTTCGGAATCTGGCGCGGAGCTGGGCGCAGGACCTGCGCGGCACAGGCATCCGCGTCAATGTGCTGTCACCGGGGCCGACCAAGACCGAGCTGGCACTGGAGATCGTCGGCGAGGAGGCCTTCGATGCGCTCGGCAGCACGACGCCGCTCGGCCGCGTGGCAGCCCCGTCAGAGACGGGCGCGGTCGCCGCGTTCCTGGCGTCGTCGGACAGCAGCTTCATGACGGGCAGCGAAGTCTTCGTCGACGGAGGCCTCGCTCAGATCTGAGGCTCCGTTCACCTCTCCCGCTTGCGGGAGAGGTCGGCGCGTCCGGGCGATGCGAAGCATCGTGCCGGGCGCCGGGTGAGGGCTTTCTCCTCTTGGCGATTGTCCCTTTGCGGAAACACCCTCTCCCCGACCGTCTCCCGCAAGCGGGAGAGGGAGTGCGCCTCCGTCGTAGTCATCAACGTGATCTCATCACGCCTGGATTATATCCCCAGCAGCTTGCGCGCGTTGGCCTTCAGCACCTTCGGCCGGATCTCGTCGCGGATCTCGATCTTGGCGAAGTCCGACAGCCAGCGGTCGGGCGTGATCACCGGCCAGTCCGAGCCGAACAGCATCTTGTCCTGCAGGATCGAGTTGATGTAGCGCACCAGGATCGGCGGGAAGTATTTCGGCGACCAGCCGGAGAGGTCGATATAGACGTTCGGCTTGTGGGTCGCGACCGACAGCGCCTCTTCCTGCCAGGGGAAGGAAGGGTGGGCGAGGATGATCTTGAGGTCGGGGAAATCGGCCGCGACGTCGTCCATGTACATCGGGTTGGAATATTTCAGCCGCATCCCCATGCCGCCGGGCATGCCCGAGCCGACACCGGTCTGGCCGGTGTGGAACAGCGCGACCGCGCCGCCATTGTTGATCTCTTCGTAGAGCGGATAGGCCATGCGGTCGTTGGCGTAGAAGCCCTGCATGGTCGGGTGGAATTTGAAGCCGCGCACGCCGTATTCCTCGATCAGCTTGCGCGCCTCGCGCGCGCCGAGCTTGCCCTTGTGCGGGTCGATCGAGACGAAGGGGATGAGGACGTCCAGATGGTCGGAGGCGGCCTCGATCATCTCGTAATTGTTGTAGCGGCGGAAGCCGGTCTCGCGCTCGGCATCGACCGGGAAGATCACCGCGGCAATGTTCTTGGAACGGTAATAGGCCGCGGTCTCCGGCACCGTCGGCGGATGCTTGTTCGGCGACTTGAAGTACTCCGCCATCTGCGCCTGGAAATCGTCATAGCCGTCGTCGGGATGGCAGCCGCAGGGCTCCTCGGCATGGGTGTGGATGTCGATGGCAACGACTTTGTCGATATCAGGCAGCTTCAGCTTCGGCATGGGTTTCCTCCCGACGGGTTGCCGAATTGATTATATGATATAACGAACTTGGCAAGGCGTCGTCGAAAGACCCCCGATTTCCTTGGCGATAAATCGGGCCGATCCGGACGCTTCTCCGGTGCAGGGGTTGCTTTCGAGATTTTGCTGGGGTGGAACGGGGCAGTTAACATTGACATGACCTCCCGCCATGCCTTAAGAACCGCCCCGTCCCGGGCGGTCGTCCGCCGGCGGGAAAAATCTCATTTTGCCACATTCGCGCGTGCCGAAACGGTAGTGCCGAACACGGCCTTTCGAACGTTCAGGATTCTGCCATGAAGGTCCGTAACTCCCTGAAGTCGCTGCGCGGTCGCCATCGCGCCAACCGCCTGGTCCGCCGCAAGGGCCGGGTCTATGTGATCAACAAGGTGCAGCGCCGCTTCAAGGCTCGCCAGGGCTGATATCCCTGCCGAGGGCCTTTCGCGCGCCCCGGAAGACCACTGCTCACACGAGTTTGACGCCGCCTTTGCTTTGCAAGGGCGGCTTTACGCGTTTACACTTTGACCATGGCAGTGAGATTCCTTTTCGCGCGCACTTTTTGTCTGGCCCTCGTGCTGGGAACAGTCGGCCTCGCTCCGGCGCAGGCGCAGGCTGATCCTCCGACGCCGCCGGGCAAGCAGAAGAAGCTCCCGGAAGCGCCGGCCAAGCTGCCCAAGGTCGATCGCACCAAGAATCTCGATTTCCTGTTCGGCGCGTTGAAGGCGGCGCCCGACGAGGTCAGCGCCAAGCATGTCGAGGCGCGGATCTGGGCGATCTGGCTGCAGACCCCGAGCGACACCGCGTCGTTGCTGATGTCGCGGGCGAAGACCGCGGTCGATGCCAAGAAGATCGATGTCGCGATCAAGCTTTTGGATTCCGTCATCAAGCTCCGGCCCGACTACATCGAGGCCTGGAACCGGCGCGCCACGCTCTACTACATGCAGAACGACTATGGTCGTTCGCTCGCCGATATCCAGCAGGTGCTGATCCGGGAGCCGCGCCATTTCGGCGCGCTCGCAGGCCTCGGCATGATCATGCAGGAGGTCGGCGACGAGAAGCGCGCGCTCGATGCCTATCGCAAGGCGCTCGCCGTCAATCCGCACCTCGAAAAGATCCCCGACCAGGTCAAATCGCTGACCGAGAAGGTCGAGGGACGCGATATTTAGCCCAAAGCGCGATGCGATCAGGATGGATCGTCATCGCGCTTCAGGTTGTTGTTTGCGCATGATCTTTCCGGAAAACCGCTGCGCACTTTTCCGGATCATGCTTTAAAACTCGATCATGTCTTGAGTGAACGCGGCGGCTTCGGATTAACCACGATCGGAAGCGCGGCATCGTGAGCACTATTGCCGGCGCCGCCGCAGGCCTACCTGCATGGCAGGAGCAAAAGCCATGAAGCGTTTGATCTTTGCGGGTGTGTTGCTGCTGGCGTCGGGAACGTTGAGCTTCGCCGACGGACTGTTCTGGGTGGTCGGCAACCGCGCCACCGGAAAATGCAACATCGTGACCAGCAATCCCGTGATCATCGGCGATATCTGGTTCGGCGACGGTCCCTACAAGTCCAGGGCCGATGCCAAGCTTGCCCGCTCGACCATCCGCGCCTGTCCCGCGCCCACGCCGGACGAGGAAAAGGAAGAGGACGGCACGAACTAGCCGGTCATCAATGCAGGGCGTTGCCGCCGCGTTCGACCGGGCCGCGATCGATGGCTGCGGCGTAAGCCATTGCCAGCTCCGTTTCCAGGTGCTCGTTGATCAGCAGCAGCGCCCGCACGGCACCGCGCAGATCGCCGTTGCAACTCGCCACGATCTCGTCGATCGCAGTGTCGTTCGATCTGAAGCTCATCGAAAATCCTCCGGTTCAAATCAGGACAAATCCTGCCGGTCTTTCCCGTATCCCCTGAGATTGCCCTGGGGCCTGCGAGGAGGATCGGCGCCCACCCGCGCCTAGATGGCGGAACCGACCGTGGCGATTATAAGGAAGCCGCGATGACGGCTGCATGAAGCGTTCCGAGGCTTGCGCGTGCTCATGGAATATTGTTGATTCCATTGAGCTTTTGCGTTCTTCAATTATGCACATATCCACAGCCCCACCCTTTTTTGTGGACGCACGGAAAGCCGGCGGAGCGAAACTGTTGCCCACGAGAGCCGTAATCGCCCTGTGCCCAGGATCTCCCGGATTCTCTCCATGATCGTGATGTCAGTCGTGACGGCGCTGGTTCTGCTGGCGCTGGTCACGCAGGCTGGAATCGTCGCCGTGCAGCGCGCCTTTCCGCGGCAGGGCGGGATGGTCGAGGTCGACGGCGCGACGCTTCACGTCGTCGATATCGGCCCGCGCGATGCGGGATTGCCGATCGTGATGCTGCACGGTGCGAGCTCCAATCTCGAAGCGATGCGGCGCCCGCTCGGCGACCTCCTCGCCAAGGACCATCGCGTCATCCTGGTCGACCGTCCCGGCCACGGCTGGAGCACGCGCGCGCGGCGCCAGGATTCCACGCCGCAGATCCAGGCGCGGATGATCGACGAGGCGTTGGGCAAGCTCGGAATCGATCGCGCGGTCTTCGTCGTTCATTCCTGGAGCGGTGCGCTCGGCGCGCGGATTGCGCTCGATCATCCCGGCCGCGTCGCGGGCCTGGTCATGCTCGCTCCCGTCACCCATCCCTGGCG
This sequence comes from Bradyrhizobium sp. 192, assembly GCF_023100965.1. Classification (NCBI taxonomy): domain Bacteria; kingdom Pseudomonadati; phylum Pseudomonadota; class Alphaproteobacteria; order Hyphomicrobiales; family Nitrobacteraceae; genus Bradyrhizobium; species Bradyrhizobium sp. 192. The sequence continues at coordinate 7,835,087 of NZ_CP064690.1, read as the reverse complement.
CGGCGGCGTCGGCCGTTACAACGAGATCATCGCAACGCCGGTGATCGGTCCGCTGCTCGCCTACACGGTCACCCTGCCGCTCGGCTACTTTCTGGCCGAGCCCGGTGCGCGCAACGTATTCCTGCCGCAGATGATGCCGGATGGATTCGTGCAGGATTCCGCGACGCCGCTGCTGCTGCGCCCGCGCGAGTTCATCGCCAATGCCTATGATCTGGTGACGCTGAAGCAGGCGGTGACGGCGCAAGCCGCGCGCTACGGCGAGATCTCGGCACCGGTCACGATCATCGCCGGCGAGCCCGACAAGACGGTGAAGACCAACATCCACGCGCGCCCGTTCGCGGCTATGGTGCCGCATGCGAAGCTGATCGTGCTGCCCGATCTCGGCCACATGGTGCAGAACGCCGTGCCGGAACTCGTGAAGACGGAAATCGAGACCATGATCGGGAAAATCGCCCCGGCGCAGGCGGCGGCCGATTAGAGCGGAATGCTCCCGTAACCCGGATGGAGCTCCGCCGTAGCTCGAAGAGCGAAGGCGGAAGCGGAATCCGGGACCGCTCGCCCGGCATTTCGCACCGTCCCGGATTGCGCGGAGCCTGTCATCGGGCGGCGCTTCGCGCCGACCCGTTGGCTCCATCCGGGCTACGGGACCGTGCCTGTGTCGGCCTCTGTCAATCCACGCGCGCGAAAATATTCCACTTTACCGAAATTCGGTTTCGGCGTATGTGTCGCCCATCCCGGCTCACCCAAGAGGGGCGACTTGTCGTCGTCATGTTCGCGAGCCGGGGTTGCGGTGGACGCGGCAGCGTCGGCACGAGAGGTGCGGGCAGGGCGGGTAGTCCCTGTGAGTCCGTAACCGCGTGCGGACGACGGCGCTGCTAGGCTTCGTCTCGCTCGTAAGTTTCCGGCTCTGTCGACGGAGCCAGGGAATACTGCGGCGACATGGCGGGCCGTGCGTACGGCAAAACCGTGTGGTCCTGACCGTCGTTGCCACGGTCAAGCTGTTCGAAGATGTGCGCGAGCCCAACCGGGTGGACGGCATCGTCAATTTGAACGGCGAGGGAGGCCAGAAGGAATGGTCGGCTCCCGGGAGATCACGGCATAAGCCGTCCAGCCACTGCGCAGGGAAGGCCGAGTGATCGGCGACACCTGTATGCTGCTGTGCGGTCTTTTTTGCGCGTGCCTTTCGCGCAGCGGACCGCGGGTGCCAGCCGGCACCCGGCCTTCCCTGTGCCCTCTTGGATTCAGAGGGTGAAAGATGAAGCAAAGCTCGGGCGAATTACGCCGCGAGAACGCGAAGCCATGTGCGCAAGCCAAAAAGCGACAGCTTCGGTCCTGACTCGATCAGAACCGAAGCCGCGTCGGCTGTCCGCTACGTGCTTACTGCTTGATCTTCCCGTCCTTGTCGAACTGCGACACATAGGCCCAGAGATTGTTGATCTCGTTCTCGTTCTTGATGCCGGCGAACGCCATCTTGGTGCCGGGGATCTTGGCCTTGGGGTCCTTGATGTATTCCTTGAAGATGGCTTCGTCCCAGGTGATGCCGGAATTCTTGTTCGCGTCCGAATAATTGTAGTCCGGAGCGGTTCCCGACTTGCGGCCGTTGAGACCGTTGAGCTCGGGGCCCACCTTGTTCTTGGCGCCTTCGCCGATCGCGTGGCAGGCCAGGCATTTGTTGAACGACGTCTTGCCGGCCGCAACATCCTGCGCCATCGCGGCGGGTGCGGTGGCAATCGCGGTGAGGATCGTCAGTGCGCCAAAAATCAGTTTTGTCATCGGGTGCTCTTCGTCTCTTCCCTGGTGGGTCTGGGCTGGTCAGTCTCTTGCCGGATCGGCAATCGCCCGACCTGCCGGTTTTGGCAGGCCTGCTCGGCTTGGACAAGCCACCAAACCATGACAGGTTTCACGATTTCCGACTTGTCCCAGAGCGAACTGGCAGCAGATGGTCGATTCGACTTTCGGATGGCCTACCCAAACACCCGCGGACGTGATTGATTTGCCGAGACAAATTGAATCGGGCGGCGTGAGGTGGAAGGATAAATCATGAAGGATTCAACATGGCCATCATGATGCCTGCGAGCGACCAGGCCGTGCTCGCGCGCCGCGCCGAGATCGTTGCTGCGTTGCGCGCGATCGTGCCCGGCGAGGGCGTGATCGATGCGCCTGCCGAGATGCGGGCCTATGAGTCCGACGGGCTGACGGCGTATCGACAGCCGCCGATGGTCGTGGTGCTGCCCGAGACGACCGAGCAGATCTCGCTGATCCTGAAATATTGTGCAGGGCAAGGCATCAAGGTGGTGCCGCGCGGTTCCGGCACATCGTTATCCGGCGGCGCGCTGCCGCTCGAGGACGGCGTGCTGCTCGGGCTCGGCAAGTTCAAGCGCATCCGCGAGATCGACTTCGACAACCGCGTCGTCGTCACCGAGCCTGGGGTCACCAATCTCGCCATCAGCCAGGCGGTCGCGCATGCCGGCTTCTACTATGCGCCCGATCCCTCCTCGCAGATCGCCTGCTCGATCGGCGGCAATGTCGCGGAGAATTCCGGCGGCGTGCACTGCCTCAAATACGGCATGACCACCAACAACGTACTCGGTTGCGAGATCGTGCTGATGAGCGGCGAGATCCTGCGCATCGGCGGCAAGGGGTGCGAGAACGCCGGCTACGATCTGATGGGCGTCATCACCGGCTCCGAAGGCCTGCTCGGCGTCATCACCGAGGTCACGGTGCGCATCCTGCAGAAGCCGGAGACGGCGCGCGCGCTGATGGTCGGCTTCGCCGAGGTCGAGGCCGCCGGCGAATGCGTGGCGCGCATCATCGGCGCCGGCATCATCCCTGGCGGCATGGAGATGATGGACAAGCCGGCGATCCACGCCGCTGAAGCTTTCGTGCATGCCGGCTATCCGCTCGATGTCGAGGCGCTGCTCATCATCGAGCTCGACGGGCCCAAGATCGAGGTCGACGAACTGATCCCGCGCGTCGAGACCATTGCGAACGGCTGCGGCTCGACCACCTGCCAGATCTCGACCTCGGAGGCCGAACGCAATCTGTTCTGGGCCGGCCGCAAAGCCGCGTTCCCCGCCGTGGGGCGGATATCGCCGGACTATCTCTGCATGGACGGCACCATCCCCCGCGGCGCGCTGCCGAAGGCGCTGGCCCGCATCCGCGAGCTCGGCGAAAAATACCAGCTCGGATGCGCCAACGTGTTCCACGCCGGCGACGGCAATCTGCATCCCCTCATCCTCTACGATGCCAATAAGCCCGGCGAGATCGAGCGCGCCGAAGCCTTCGGCGCCGACATCCTGCGCGCCTGCGTCGAGTTCGGCGGCGTGCTCACCGGCGAGCACGGCGTCGGCATCGAGAAGCGCGACCTGATGCCGGAGATGTTTTCGGAAGTAGACCTCAACCAGCAGCAGCGGCTGAAATGCGCCTTCGATTCGCAAGGTCTGCTCAATCCCGGAAAGGTGTTTCCGACCCTGCACCGATGCGCCGAGCTCGGTCGCATGCATGTCCATGCCGGCAAGCTGGCGTTTCCGGACATTCCGCGGTTCTAGCGTCGATCGCAGCGCCTTCGCTGCAACGCCCCCAAATTTGCTTTCCGCTCTCAACTTGGATACCGGCTCACTCGTGGATACGCTCAAGGTACGTGACGCCAAAGACATCGAAGAGGTGGTGCGCGCGGCGATTGCCAATGAGCAGCCGCTCGAGATCATCGGTCATGGCTCAAAGCGCGGCATTGGCCACGCGATGGCGACCAATGCCGTGCTCGATCTCTCCGCGCTCAATGCCGTCACCGCCTACGAGCCCAACGAGCTGATCGTCACGCTCCAGGCCGGCGCGCCACTGGCCGATGTGCTGTCGCTGATCGATGCCAAGAACCAGCAATTCGCTTTCGAGCCGATGAATACGGCGCCGCTGCTCGGCACGCCGGCGCTCGGAACCATCGGCGGCATGATCGCAGCCGGGCTCGCCGGTCCGCGCCGCATCAGGGCGGGCGGGGCGCGCGACCATCTGCTCGGCGCGCACGCCGTCTCGGGCTTCGGCGACAGTTTCAAGACCGGCGGCAAGGTGGTGAAGAACGTTACCGGCTACGACCTCTGCAAGCTGCTCGCGGGCTCCTGGGGCACGCTGTCGGTCATGACCGAGGTCACGCTGAAGGTGATGCCGAAGCCCGAGGCCGAGCGGACGCTGCTGCTGCGCGGGTTGGATGATGCCGTCGCCAACAAGGCGATGACTGCGGCGCTCGGCTCGCCCTTCGACGTCTCCGGTGCGGCTCACCTGCCGGCGTCGACCCTCCGGGCCGGGACCGAGGCGCTGGGCGATCTCGCCGCCGAGGGTGGGTCGCTGACCGCGCTGCGGCTCGAAGGCATCACGGCTTCCGCGGCCCATCGCGCCGGTTCGCTGCGGGAATTGCTGGCGCCGTTCGGAACCGCGACCCTGATCGAGGACGCGGCATCTGCCGCGCTGTGGGCGACGGTCCGCGACGTGCTGCCGTTCGCGGCCGGCGGCGCGCTCGGCGGCTGGCCGGTCTGGCGCATCGTCTGCCCACCGGCCTCGGGCGCTGCGATCGGCACGCTATTGGCGCGGGAGACGGGGGGCGACGTGATCTACGATTGGGGCGGCGGGCTGATCTGGGCGGCTCTGCCGCCGAAGGACGATGCGCATGCACCGGCGGTGCGGATGCGGGCCAATGCCGTCGGCGGCCACGCTACGCTGATCCGGGCGGCCGAGGACGTCAGGCGCGATGTGGACGTCTTCCATCCGCAGGCATCAGGCGTCGCCGCCCTGAGCGAGCGGGTGCGCGCCAGTTTCGATCCAAAGACCGTTCTGAACCGGGGCCGCTTGAGCCGAGGCGCTGTGGCATGAAGACCGAATTCTCGCTTGCCCAGCTCGCCGATCCCGACATCGCGGAAGCCGACAAGATCCTGCGCGCCTGCGTCCATTGCGGCTTCTGCACCGCGACCTGTCCGACCTATGTGCTGCTCGGCGACGAGCTCGATAGCCCGCGCGGCCGCATCTACCTGATCAAGGAGATGCTGGAGAAGGACCAGGCGCCGACGGCCGAGGTGGTCAAGCATGTCGACCGTTGCCTGTCGTGCCTGGCCTGCATGACGACCTGCCCCTCAGGGGTGAATTACATGCATCTCGTCGACCAGGCCCGGGTCAGGATCGAGCAGCGCTATCAGCGGCCCCTGGCCGAGCGGCTGCTGCGCCAGGTGCTGGCCTTCGTCCTGCCGGACCCGCAGCGTTTTCGCATCAGCATGATGCTGGCGCGGCTCGCCCGTCCGCTTGCCGTGTTCCTGCCGACGCCGCGGCCCTCGGCGACACCCGGCCTGATCCAGCGTATCAAGGCGATGCTGGCGCTGGCGCCCAACCGACTGCCGCCGCGGGGGGCGCTGCCGGGTAGCGTGTTCGCGGCGCTCGGCAAGAAGCGCGGCCGGGTCGCGCTGCTCCAGGGTTGCGCCCAGCAGGTGCTGGCGCCGCGCATCAACCAGGCCGCCATCAGTCTCCTCACCCGCCACGGCATCGAGGTTGTCCTTGTCAGGGACGAGCAGTGCTGCGGCGCGCTGACCCATCACCTCGGCAACGATCAGGATGCATTGGCGCGGGCGCGAGCCAACATCACGGCCTGGCAAAGGGAAGCGGCCGGCGAGGGGCTCGACGCGATCCTGGTGACGACCTCGGGCTGCGGCACGGTTATCAAGGACTACGGCTATCTGCTGCGTGAGGACAAGGCATTCGCCGCCGATGCGGCAAAGGTGTCTGCGCTCGCCAAGGACATCACCGAATACATCGCCGGCCTCGGACTCGAGCCGACTGCGCGACAGGACAACATCGTCGTCGCCTATCACTCAGCGTGTTCGTTGCAGCACGGGCAGAAAATCACGACGCTTCCGAAAGAATTGCTTTCCAAGAATGGATTCGTGGTGAAAGATGTACCGGAGAGCCATTTGTGTTGCGGTTCGGCGGGGACCTACAACATTCTCCAGCCCGAGCTTGCGGGCCGGTTGCGCGATCGCAAGGTCGCCAACATCGCGAGCGTCAAGCCGGACATGATTGCCGCGGGCAATATCGGCTGCATGGTGCAGATTGCCAGTGGCACGTCAGTTCCGGTCGTACACACGATTGAGCTTCTCGATTGGGCTACGGGCGGGTCGCGACCGGCATTGAACGCGCAAGTTTGAGCTTTCAAGCCCGAGCTTTCGTCCGGAGGCGGCGCTGGAACGACGCCCGATCGACCATTGTTCGTCGACAACAGGAGGACCACGATGGCGAAAGCGAAGAAGAAAAAAAGCAAGAAGGCCAAAAAGGCGAAGAAGGCTGTAGCAGCGAAGAAGACCGCGAAGAAGTCTGCCAAGAAATCTGCCAAGAAATCCAAGAAGAAGGCCGGCAAGAAAGCTTCGAAGAAGGCCGCGCCGAAGAAGGCCGCCAAGAAGGCTGTGAAGAAGGCGGCCAAGCCGGCTGCACCGAAGAAGGCTGCGAAGAAAGCGGCACCGAAGAAGGCGAAGGCAGCTCCCGCGCCGAAGCCGTCAGCGCCGGCGGTAACTCCGGCTCCCGAGCCGGCCGCCGAGACGAGCTGGGCGATGCCTTCGTCTTCTGCGGAAGCCGCACCCGCCGAGGGGCAAAGCTAGGTCCCATCCAGCGAGCGCGATCGCCAACAGTGAAGGCCGCCGCGGTGACGCTGCGGCCTTTTTGCATCGCCGCAAGGACCTCCGGAAGCCGTCTCTCCCTCCGCAAGTCTGATTCGTAGCTTGATTGCCACGCTATCCGCCTTGCCCGTACTTGCACGGTCTCTTCGTACACTTTGGAATGCAAATAATGTGATCGAGAAGACACACAACCCGACAACCTTTCGTGGAATCGTCAAAACGCCCAAAAAGTCGGCAGATGCCCGTGATTTTTGCTTCACGGGCCACATCCCTCAATCCACATTGTCGCGGTAACGCAATTTTGCACTCAGGTCGTTCGCTCCGGGGGGCTTCCGGGATCCGACTGGGTAAGAACTGGTGATGGGGATCGAAATGAAGAAAGTGGCTTTGTTGGCAACGGCGCTGGCAATGGTGATGACGGGTTCGGCTTTCGCGGCGGACATGAGGGTCAAGGCCCTGAAGGCTCCGCCGCCGCCCGCCTTCGACCCCTGGGATATCGCCTTCGGCGCCGCGATCATGAACGACTACATCTTCCGCGGTATCACCCAGTCGAACCACAAGGCGTCAGTCGCGGCCTATTTTGAGCCGCGCTACAACGTCACCAAGGACCTGCAGCTGTACGCCGGTGTGGCCGGAGAGAGCATCTCCTTCCCCAATCGCGCGGCCGCCGAGATCGACATTTACGGTGGCATTCGCCCGACCTTCGGTGCCTTCGCCTTCGACGTTGGTGTTTGGGGTTATCTGTATCCGGGCGGCACCTGCTACTATGGCGGTGGCGCTGTCACCGACACCGCAGGAAACCCGCTGAACGCAGAGTGTATCGCCAACACCCTGACCAACCTCAACGTCGCGAAGAGGGATGCGAGCTTCTACGAGGTCTACGGCAAGGTGACCTACACCGTGAACGACAGCTTCTCGTTCGGCCTCAACGAATTCTATTCGCCGAATTTCCTCAATACCGGCGCTTGGGGCAACTACCTGTCGATCACCGGCAAGTGGATCGCGCCGAGCACGACATTTGGTGCGAGCGGCGTCGGAATGTACGTTTCGGGTGAGTTCGGCCGCCAGTGGTTCGGAACTTCGGATTCTTTCTATGGCGTGGCTCAGCTTGCTGGCTTCCCGAACTACACGGGCGGTATTCCCGAGCCCAGCTATAATACCTGGAACATCGGCATCGGCTTCACCTATAAAGTGATGACGCTGGATCTGCGTTACTCCGACACCGACATGAGCAAGGGTGATTGCAACGCCTTCACCAGCGCGTTCAACGCCACCGGCACCACCAACGTCACCCCGATCAATCCGGGCGGTGCTAGCTCCAATTGGTGCGGCGCGGCCGGCGTTGCCAAGCTGTCCTTCGACCTGACGGCGATGAGCAACCTGAAGTAAGTTTCGTCCCGAGACGATTTCGAGGGCGGCAGGGCAACCTGCCGCCCTTTTGCTTTGGGAGAGGGGCGTCTGTGAGAGCGCTCGGCCCGCATGGTTCGAGAGGCGCCGCAAGGCGGCGCTCCTCACCATGAGGGTTGGGATCTTGTCGCGAGGACAGACCTCATCCCGAGAAGCCCGCCGGAGGCGGGCGTCTCGAAGGATGGCCGCAACGAAGGTCCTATCGCGTTACGATAGACGGAAGCTTGGTTGCACCGCCTCAGCGCGCGACGCTCGGCTGCGCCTCGGCCGGCTTGTCCGCGTCGCCCAGGACGTGGATCTCGCCGCGCTTCGTCATCGTCACCTTGCGGGTATGGAAGGAGTCGAGCGTCGAGCGGTGGCCGATCGAGACGATGGTGGCCTGGGGCAGCTTCTCCATCAGCAGCCGGTAGAGCCGGTCCTCGGACGGCTCGTCCAGCGACGCCGTCGCCTCGTCGAGGAAGAGATAGTCCGGCACGTGCAGCAGCGCGCGGGCAAGCCCGAGGCGTTGCTGTTCGCCGAGCGACAATGTCCGGTTCCAGTGACCGTGCTCGTCGAGACGGTCCGCCAGCCGCGGCATGCCGACGGCAATCAGCGCGTCGCGGATCTTCTCGGGCGGGATGGAGCCCTGCTCGGCCGGGTAGATGACGGCGTCGCCGAGCGGGCCGATCGGGAAATACGGCCGCTGCGGCAGCATCATCAGCTTCGCTGTTTCCGGGATCGCGATCGTGCCGGTGCCGAACGGCCAGACGCCGGCAATGGCCCGGAATAGCGTCGACTTGCCGGAGCCCGACGGGCCGGTCACCAGCACCCGTTCCGACGGCTGGATCGTGAAGGCATCGGCCGTGACCAGAGGTGTGCCGTTCGGCAGCCTGACGAGCAGTTGCTCGAGCGCGATGGCCTTGCCGTTCGATGGTGCGACATCGATGGTCGGCTCGAGCGCCGCGCCGTGGGCGGCGGAGCTGACCGACATCTCGAAGCCATCGAGGCGAGCGATCACCGAGCGCCACTCGGCGAGCGAACGATAGGCGGTGACGAAGAAGGACAGCGCGTCCTGCACGCTGCCGAACGCCGAGCCGGTCTGCATCATGTCGCCGAGCTGGATGCGCTTGGCGAAGTAGGCCGGCGCCACCACCACATAGGGAAAGATCGTCGCAGCCTGGCCGTAGCTTGCCGTGAACGCGGTCAGGCGCTTGGTCCGGCCCATGATCGCGTACCAGTTGCCGATGACGAAGCCGAAGCGGTGCAGGAGACGCCCCCGCTCGGCGGGCTCACCTTTCAACAGGGCGATCTGCTCGGAATTCTCGCGCACGCGGATCAGGTTGAAGCGGAAGTCGGCTTCAAAGCGCTGCTGCTCGAAATTCAGATTGATGAGCGGGGCGCCGATCCAGTGCGTCAGCGCCGTACCGACGATCGCATAGGCCAGTGCGCACCAGACCAGAAAACCGGGGACGAGGATATCGGTGCCGTAAATGTACAAAGGCGCCTTGTAGGACAGGCCCCAGAGGATGACGACGAACGAGGCCAGTGTCACGATCGACGACAAGAGGCCAAGGCCGATGGCCAGCGTCTGTTCGACGAAATTCTTGACGTCCTCGGTGATGCGCTGGTCCGGATTGTCGGCGGCGTCGCCCTTGAGCTGCATGCGGTAATGCGTGGCGCCGTCGAGCCATTCACCGAGATAGTGTTGCGTCAGCCATTGTCGCCAGCGGATCTGGAGCCATTGGTTCAAATAGAGCTTGTAGACGGCCAGTGCGACGAAGGTGAAGGCAAGGCCCAGGAAGATCCAGACCTCCTTGACGAACTCGGGCAGATTATAGGCCTGCAGGGCGCTGTAGAACCGGTTCTGCCACTGATTGAGGAGCACGTTGATCGCGACCAGCACCAGCTCCATCGCGACGACGACGGCGAGCAGGCCGCGGCCGACCCATTTGTCCTCCGACCGGAAATAGGGGATCGCGATTCGCCAGACGATCGCGAGCGTGGCGCTGATGTTCTTCACAGAGCTCTGTCTCCTGAGGGGGGTGCACAAATGCCCTGTGCCAAGGGTTTGGGGCAATGGCGGAAATGGGCGCGCTTAGACTAAAGTCGCAAGTGCTGCAATTTGCGTTGTCTTGTCGCAGCCCGCAACCCTAGCATGGGGTTCGGCGGCGCGGGGTGGGGTGCTTCGGGATTTCGCGAGCTTGTGAGCGGGACGGGAACCGCCGCATTCGCGAGGAATTCGCGTCCAGCTCGGGGGTTATCGCTTCCAGCGTCAAGCAGGTCGGCTCTCCACGCGGGCCGTCTGCCACAAACATGCGTGGGGAGGAAGACCATGTGGAATCAAGTCTATGATCCGTTGCACAGCCCTGTGCTGTCGACGATTGCCGCGGCGGTGCCGGTCGTCACGCTGCTGGTCCTGATCGCGAGCGGACGCGTCCAGGCGCATATCGCGGCGGTCATCGCCGTGATCGTGGCCAATCTGATCACGATTTTCGTTTTCACCATGCCGGCGAACATGTCGATCCGGGCCTCGGTGCTGGGCATCGTCACCGGCTTCTTCCCGATCGGCTGGATCGTGCTCAACGTCATCTTCCTCTACCAGGTGACGGTGAGCACGGGACGCTTCGAATTGCTCAAGCGCGCCATCGGCGGCGTCACCGAGGATCGGCGGCTGCAATTGCTCCTGATCGCGTTCTCCTTCGGCGCGTTCTTCGAGGGCGCCTCCGGCTTCGGCACGCCGGTCGCCATCACCGGTGCCGTGCTGATCGGCCTCGGCTTCTCGCCGCTTGCGGCGTCTGGCCTGTCGCTGATCGCCAACACCGCGCCGGTCGCCTATGGCGCGCTGGGCACGCCGATCCAGGGTCTTGCCTCGGTCACCGGGTTCGATCCCTACATCCTCGGCGCGATGGTTGGACGGCAGCTGCCGTTCTTCTCGCTGATCGTGCCGTTCTGGGTGATATGGGCTTTCGCCGGATGGAAAGGCATGAAGGACGTCTGGCCGGCGATCCTGGTCACCGGCGTGTCGTTCGCGGTCCCGCAATTCGTGATCTCGAATTACATCAACCCCTGGATCGTCGACATCGGAGCGTCGCTGATCTCGATGGGTGCGCTGATCCTGTTCCTGAAGGTCTGGCAGCCGAAGCAGCTCTGGCTGTCGCCAGCGTTGCGCGGCAATGATGAATCGGCCTCCACCATGGCCACGGCAAGACCGCTCGACAAGACGCCGCTCACGCAGAGCGAGATGTTCAGCGCGCTGCTGCCTTGGATCATCGTCTGTATCGTGATGCTGGTCTGGGGCAATGGCGGCTTCAAGACCTGGGCGAATTCGATCTTCGTCTGGAACTATCCCGTTCCCGAGCTGCACCAGATGATCAACAAGATGCCGCCGGTCGCGGCCAAGCCGACGCCTGAGGGGGCGGTATTCGGATTCACCTATTTGTCGTTTACCGGCACCGGCATGCTGATCGCGGCGATCATCTCGGGCTTCCTGATGGGCGTCGGTCCCGGCAAGCTCGTGACCGAATACGGCCGCACCATCCGCCTCTGCGCGATCTCGCTGATCACGATCTCGGCGATGCTCGCGATCGGTACGCTGACGCGGCTCTCCGGTGTCGATGCGACGCTCGGGCTCGCTTTCGCTGCAACCGGCGTGCTCTATCCCTTCTTCGGCACGCTGCTCGGCTGGCTTGGCGTGGCGCTGACGGGGTCGGATACGTCGTCGAACATCCTGTTCGGCAATTTGCAGAAGATCACCTCCGAGCAGCTCGGCATATCGCCGATCCTGATGGCCGCCGCGAACTCCTCCGGCGGCGTGATGGGCAAGATGATCGACGCACAGTCGATCGTGGTCGCCTCCACGGCCACCAACTGGTACGGCCATGAGGGCACGATCCTGCGCTTCGTGTTCTGGCACTCGATCGTGCTGGCCTGTCTCGTCGGTGTGCTCGTGACGTTGCAGGCCTATGTCTATCCGTTCACAGCGATGGTGCTGAAGTAACGGGCCACGTCCGGTTTCGATGCAAATCCCCGCGGAGGTCTCCGCGGGGATTTTTGCGTGTCAGCGAACCTTCTCAATGAGCCCGCAGTCTTATAGAAGGTGCCGCAAATCAGGTCGGTCGAGAGGTCTCATGGTTTCGCTCAAGCGATTGGTGTGTGCTGCGGTTGCAATGCTCGCGATGTCCAGTGTCGCGCGTGCCGAGGACGGTTTTCCGTTCGGCACCGAGATGACGCTGGAAGCGCTGCCGCAGGCAGGCTCGAAGCGAATTCCGAACATCGAGATCGGCGACCATGGCGAGGTCGTGCTGGAGCTCTGGTGCAAGGGCGGCAAGGGCCAGTTCTCGGTCGCCGGCAACACCGTGATCTTCGTCCCCGGCCAGATCCAGGACCGCAACTGCCCGCCGGCAAGAGCGCAGGCCGACGACGAACTCGTCGCAGCGCTCAGCAGCGTCGAGACCTGGAAGCGCCAGGGCGACGTGCTGACGCTGATCGGCCCCAAGCCGCTGCGCTTCAGGACGACGGGGAATTAGCTCCGCTCGCGGTTTTCCCCGTGTCTCGGACAAGGCGCAGCGCGAAAGCGATGCGCCGCAGAGCCGAGCCTCAGGAATCTATCGACAAATTCGCTTGCGGCCTCCGGGCCCCGGCTCGTAGCGCTTCGCGCTACGTCCGCGGCACGAGAGCCTACTTCCACACCGAGTTGTCGGCGTCCCAGCGCTGCCCCCTCAGCTCCTTGGCGAGCGCTTCAATCGAACCGTTGTCGTCGGGCTGATCGCCTTCCTCGTCGACCGAGGCGTCGTCGGAGAGATTGAGCTTGGCGCCGCTGCTCTCATCAGTGGTCGTCGTCGCGGGGCTGCCGATCCAGAGCATGAGCTTATCGGTCGTGCCGGGCTTGTCGGGCGAGACGAGCCCCGCAACCTCGATCGTGTCGGTGAGATCGAGTGCGGGGAAATCCGGGTTCGGCCGCTTGAACACCAGCTTGAGCTTGCCCGTGGCGGGGTTGAAGCTCTGCGACGCCGGCTTTGCCGCGAGCGTGCGGCTCAAAACGTTCGCAACAGCGGCCGCGAGCTTGTCCTTGCTGATCTTGTCGCCCTCGCGCCAGTCGGCTGCGGCGAAGCGGATGGTGCGGTCCATCTCGGTCATGCCCGCGGTCCAGCCCGCGGCGGTGACGCCCGGCATCGCCTTGAACTTCGCCAGCAGCGCTCCGGCGCGCTCGGGATCGACCGACATGCTGATGGTCTGCTCGCCCGCACGCAGCGCATCGCAGCCGACGGTGAGGCTCGCCAGCGTCACCTCGACCGCCTGGCCCTTCAGGCTCTTCAGGAAGTCGGTCGCGACGTCGAGCTTGACCTTGACCGCGATCGCTTCCGGCGAGACGTCGGTGAAATCCTTCGGCTGCGGCGTGATGCCGTCGTCGGAGGTCTGGTTGTCCTGAAATTCCTTCTCGCTGAGATCGGAATTGTCGGACGAGGTCACCTCGGTCACCACCTGGCCGATGCTGATCTGGCCGCGGAATTCGAAACTGTCCCCGGCCTGCTTGCGCAGCAGCTTGACGCTGACCGGCGCCTTCTCGCCGACGCTCTGCGTGGTGCCGATCAGGGTCTGGCCCGCGACCTGGAGGTTGACGACGAAGCGGTCCTTGCGGTCGGAATTCTTGGCGACGGGATAGCAGACGTCGAGCACGGCCGCCGTCACCGTCTTGCCCTGGCGCGTCTCCTTCAGGATCACGTCGGCATTGCCGTCCATCAGCCCGTCGATCGAGGTGAAATAGCGTGTCTCCGGACCACTGGGCGTCGTGGCCTTCGGCGACAGCTTCATCTGGGCGGAGGCGGGATGCGGAGAAGCTGCAAGCAGAGCCGCAAAAAGGGCTGTCGAACACACCAGAAGCGCACGCATCGATGAAATCCTCGCGCAACGGGGATGATCCGGACCCGGAGGGCCGCGTTAGCGCAAAGTGCGAAGCGGTTTTCCGAGAGGATCATGCCCAAACAATTCGAATCGGCGCGTCACCGTAGTTGGTTTCGGCCGTCGGTTGAATCGGAAAGCGGAGGGGCAGGGTCGGCAAAAAAGAAGGCCGCCCGGAGGCGGCCTTCGCAATGCTGTGATGGAACGGAGGCTTAGAAGCCGCCCATGCCGCCGCCGGCCGGCATCGCGGGCGCAGCTTCCTTCGGCAGCTCGGCGACCATGGCCTCGGTGGTGACCAGCAGGCCGGCCACGGAGGAGGCGTCCTGGAGCGCGGTGCGCACCACCTTGGCGGGATCGATGATGCCCTTCTCGACCATGTCGACATAGTCCTCGTTCTGGGCGTCGAAGCCGAAGGTCTCGGACTTGTTCTCCAGGATCTTGCCGACGACGATCGAGCCTTCCACGCCCGCGTTCTCGGCGATCTGGCGGATCGGAGCTTCCAGCGCCTTCAGCACGATGTTGATACCGGCCTGGACGTCGGGATTGGCGTTGGTGAGACGGCCCACCGCCTTCTTGGCACGGAGCAGCGCGACGCCGCCGCCGGGGACGATGCCTTCCTGCACCGCGGCGCGGGTGGCGTTGAGCGCGTCCTCGACGCGGTCCTTCTTCTCCTTGACCTCGATCTCGGTGGCGCCGCCGACGCGGATCACCGCGACGCCGCCGGCGAGCTTGGCGAGGCGCTCCTGGAGCTTCTCACGGTCGTAATCCGAGGTGGTTTCCTCGATCTGGGCCTTGATCTGGCCGACACGGGCCTCGATGTCCGGCTTCTTGCCGGCGCCCTTGACGATCGTGGTGTTCTCCTTGTCGATCACCACCTTGCCGGCGCGGCCCAGCATCTTCACCGTGACGTTCTCGAGCTTCATGCCGAGGTCCTCGGAGATCAGCTGGCCGCCGGTGAGGATCGCGAGGTCTTCCAGCATGGCCTTGCGGCGATCGCCGAAGCCCGGCGCCTTCACCGCGGCCACCTTCAGGCCGCCACGGAGGCGGTTGACGACCAGGGTGGCCAGCGCCTCGCCCTCGACGTCCTCGGCGATGATGACGAGCGGCTTGCCCGACTGCACCACGGCTTCCAGCACCGGCAGCATGGCCTGCAGGCCCGAGAGCTTCTTCTCGTGCAGCAGGATGTAGGCGTCCTCGAGCTCGGCGGTCATCTTCTCGGGGTTGGTGACGAAGTAGGGGCTGAGATAGCCGCGGTCGAACTTCATGCCCTCGACGATGTCGACTTCGGTGTCGAGCGACTTGTTCTCCTCGACGGTGATGACGCCCTCGTTGCCGACCTTCTGCATCGCCTGGGCGATCATCTTGCCGATGGCGGCATCGCCGTTGGCCGAGATGGTGCCGACCTGGGCGACCTCGGAGGAGGCGGCGACGGGCTTGGCGCGCTTCTCGATGTCCTTGATGACGGCCGCGACCGCGGTGTCGATGCCGCGCTTGAGGTCCATCGGGTTCATGCCGGCGGCAACCGACTTGGCGCCTTCGCGCACGATCGCCTGGGCCAGAACGGTCGCGGTGGTGGTGCCGTCACCGGCGAGGTCGTTGGTCTTGGAGGCGACCTCGCGCAGCATCTGGGCGCCCATGTTCTCGAACTTGTCCTCGAGCTCGATCTCCTTGGCGACGGTGACGCCGTCCTTGGTGATGCGGGGCGCGCCGAACGACTTCTCGATGACGACGTTGCGGCCCTTCGGGCCGAGCGTCACCTTGACGGCGTTGGCGAGAATGTCGACGCCGCGCAGCATGCGATCGCGCGCGTCTCCGGAAAACTTGACGTCTTTGGCAGCCATTTCTGCAATCCCTCGTGTGTCGTGATGTGTCTTGTTTGATTCTGTGTCTTGCCGCGCTCTCTTCGTCATTGCCGGGCTTGACCCGGCAATCCATCCTGGTGCGAAAAATGATGGATGCCCGGGTCAGGCCCGGGCATGACAATGAAGCATTCAGCGGCTGTTCAGGCGGGTGGCCTTAGGCCAGTACGCCCATGATGTCCGACTCCTTCATGATCAGGAGCTCTTCGTTGTCGATCTTGACCTCGGTGCCCGACCATTTGCCGAACAGCACGCGGTCGCCGACCTTGAGGTCGATCGGGGTCAGCTTGCCGGTCTCGTCGCGGCCGCCGGGGCCGACGGCGACGATTTCGCCCTGGGACGGCTTTTCCTTGGCGCTGTCCGGAATGATGATGCCGCCCTTGGTCTTTTCCTCGGCGTCGATACGTTTGACCACGACACGGTCATGCAGCGGACGAAATTTGGATTTAGCCATGACGTTTCCCTTTGGAGGCTCGCTTCGGAGGTAGTGGAAGTGGGTGGGGCGGCGCTTCCGCCCACCCCCTATCCCAGGGATCGAACGGCGCGCTTAGCAATCGGGCTTTCCGAGTGCTAATAGTGGGCCCGGAAATATGGCTTGGCCGCGATCCTGTCAAGCAAAGGTGGTTAAGCGATTGGTGAGGCGGATATAGGATGGTGGTATTGGAAACTTGTTCGGGGCGCCGGCGTATCAAAGGACGCCATTGCTCCGGCAGCGTTTTTACGCTTGGCTGCAGGAGGGGTGCGGCCATGGTCTTGTCCGGGGGAATGCCATGATCAATTCAGCTCACGCGCGCACGGTTGCCAATCTGGCCGCCGCCTCTTGTCTGGCGCTGCTGCTGGGCGCCTGCGGCGGCGGCATGAGCCTGCCGTCCTTCTCGTCGTCCT
The DNA here is from genome assembly GCF_023100965.1 of Bradyrhizobium sp. 192. NCBI lineage: Bacteria > Pseudomonadati > Pseudomonadota > Alphaproteobacteria > Hyphomicrobiales > Nitrobacteraceae > Bradyrhizobium > Bradyrhizobium sp. 192. Next base: position 7,818,415 of record NZ_CP064690.1, on the reverse strand, counting down.
CGCCGCCGCCCGAAGCCGAGCCCGGCACCGCCCCGGAAATGCCCGCGACCATTCGCGCCGACGAGATCGTTGGCCGCTGGGGTCTCGCTTCGTTCCAGAACCCGGCCGACCGCGCCCGGACCGAGGCCGCCGCCCGGGCCCAGTGCAAAAATCCCTACGTGATCACCGCCGGCTCCTCCGGCGGCGTGATCATGCATCTGGCCGACCAGGCAACCCCGCAGGAGCTGCGGCTGAAGGGGTCGCCGAGCGGCAAGAACTACATCGGACCGGCGGGCCCGACGCCCGGCGAGCAGGATCGCGAGATCGTCTCCTTCGACGGTCGCGTCCTGATCACCCGCTTCATCGACAAGGACGCCGCCACCCGATACGGCAACATGGTCTACGTCCGCTGCGCGCCGCGGGCGTGATTTCTACTCCGTCATTCCGGGGCGGTCCGCAGGACCGAACCCGGAATCTCGAGATTCTCAGGTGCGCAAGTGCGCACCAAAGTTCACGCTTCGCGTGCCCCGGAATGACAGCGTGAGATAGCTTCCCAAAACAAAAAAACGCCGGCCTCAGGGCCGGCGTTTTGTTTTTCTGTCTGTCGCGTCCGCTCAGTCGAACAGCGCGTCGATGTCGTCCTGCGAGGCGTGGCCGACGTCGCCGGCGAGCTTGGGGCCGTTGAGAAGCTTGTCGTCCTCGCTGCGATTGTCGGCCTGCGGAACGACGTGGGCCTTGATCGCGTCGACGCCGCCCCAGATGTCCATCATCGAGTTGATGTGCTGCTCGATGAACTTCATCGTGGCCATGACCTTGCTGATACGCTGGCCGGTCAGGTCCTGGAAGTTGCAAGCCTCGAAGATCGAGATGACGCGTTCCTGGATGTCGTCGGCGAGCCGCTTCTGCTGGTCGACCGAGTCCACCTTCGACATTGCGCTGGCGGCCTGGTCTATCGATTCCGCGGCTTCGAGGATCTGTTGGGTCGCCTGCTCGGTGCCGCCGACCACCGCGCCGAGCTCGCCATTGACCTTGGCCATTTCGCCGCCATCGAAGCTCTTGCCGTGCAGCGTCGCGATTTCGCGCTTGGTGCGGTCGATGGCGTCATGGATCAGGTCGAGCTCGACCTTCAGCTTTTCGCACTGCTCGATCTGGGCCCGATAGGTTTCGAGCATGGTCCGAGCCTCGGAGAGCTCATGGGCGGTGGAGGCGTCGATCGCCGCCATGGCTGCGCTGCCGGACAAGGGCGCTGGCACGCTGCCCTTCGCCATCTGTGCGCGGATCGCGCGCAGCTCCGCCATGATCTCGCTATGCATCGGGATTGCCTCTTCAGATACGTCAAAACTCGGCATCTCGCCGCCACCAGCGATATCCTCGACGCGAAAACGTTTGCGGTGAACAGCCATCAGGATACTCCCCCACCTCACTCACGCGTCTTTGTAGGCAGAAGCGATTTAACACGAAGTTCACGGCCGGAACTGTTGTGCGGTTGCAGGCGACGGCGCGCAAAGAAGCGATTAACCATGGCCGTGCAGCGTTCATCGAAAATAAACGCTGATCGCCAAATTGGCCCCTCGCTCGCGACGTGGTGAATCAAAACGCGGCTTCCGTTTACCAAACAAAACGCCTTTTGCTTTTTATTGACCACGTCGCGGACGCCGATCAGCCATCAGCTCCCCACGGCGCATGTGATCTAGACGAAACAGTACAGAGTACGTCGATGTTCAAGAAAATGTCTGTTGCGCTGCTCGGCAGCGCTTGCACCTTCATTGCCGGCGCAAACAGTGCCAGCGCCTTCGACAATTCGGTGCCGAACGATCCGCCCGCGGTGCTCTACCAGCCGCAGGTGCCGCCGGCGCCGGTGCGCGTCGCCTCCAATGCGAACATGGGCGGCGGCTTCATCGAGTTCCTGTTCGGCGACGGTCCCGGCCGCGGTCCGGCCTACGCGCCCGAGCAGCCGGTCTATCAACAGCAGCCCGGCTATTACGACCAGCGCCGCCTGCCGCCGATGGGCGAGCCGCAGCAGAATGGATATCAGCAAGGCGCGGTTCAGCAGGAGGCGGCCGACCCGCGGCAGCGTCAGTTCGATCCGAGGTTCGAGAAACAATCTGTTGACTATAGCGGCAAGGAAAGTGCCGGCACCATCGTGGTCGATACCCCGAACAAGTTCCTCTATCTCGTCGAGGGCAATGGCAGGGCGATGCGCTACGGCATCGGCGTCGGGCGTCCCGGCTTCACCTGGTCCGGCGTGAAGGCGATCACGGCCAAGCGCGAATGGCCGGACTGGACGCCGCCGGCGGAAATGATCGCGCGCCGTCCCGATCTGCCCCGGCATATGGAAGGCGGGCCGGAGAACCCGCTCGGCGCTCGCGCGATGTATCTGGGCTCGACGCTCTATCGCATCCACGGCTCCAACGAGCCCTGGACCATCGGCACCAACGTCTCCTCCGGCTGCATCCGGATGCGCAACGAAGACGTCATCGACCTCTACGGCCGCGTCAATGTCGGCACCAAGGTCGTGGTGATGTAGCCAGGCGCTCGCCGCTCACTTTCTCCGCAACGGGCGGAGGAAGAGCGATGACCAAGGGACCCTGAAATGAAAACGGCCGCCTCTTGGGCGGCCGTTGTTGTTCGCAGCGCGGCACAGCAACCTTACGCGTAGTCGCTGCCGCCATCGTCGTCGCCGCCGAAATCGCTGTCGTCGGCCACGTCCATATTGCCGTCGTCGTTGTTGTCGCCGTAGTTCTGATCGTTGTTCGCCTGGTCGGAGAAGCCCTGGCGGGACTCGCGGTTCGAGCCGATGTCGTTGAGGCCGGCATCGCGCGCGAGCGAGCCGTCGGACTGATCGCTGCCGCCCCAAGGACTTCCACCAGCGCTGCGGTCGCCGAGGGCATTGGTGTCGCCGAAGGCCTGCTGATGCGATCCGCCCATCATGCCGCGGATGCTGGAGAGCAGCAGCGAGCCGCCGACGACACCGGCGGCAGCTGCCGCCGCCGTGCCGAGGAACGAGCCGCCGCCACCGCCCATCGGCGGTGCGCCATATCCCTGACCCGGGCCCGGGCCCGGACCGGGACCTTGGCCGTAAGCCTGTCCGTAAGGCGGCTGGCCGTAGCCCGGCTGGGTCTGCTGCATCGCTCCGCCGCTGTTCCAGACCGGCCGCGCGTCCCGCGGCGGCACGTTCGGAACCGAGCCGCGCGAGGGGCTTCCGCCGAACAGCGTGTCGCGCATGGTGTCGAGGAAGCCGCCGGACTGCGCCTGCTCGGGCGCGTGGGCCGCTTCCAGCTCCTGGATGCGGTTATGGGCGCGCTTCAGCGCCTCGTCCTGCAGCAGCGTGGTCTGCACCAGCGCGTAGACCGCGCCGGGCGCCTTGCGCAGCCCGTCGGAGATCGCGGCGATCGCGTCGGGATCGCGCGGTGCATTTTCCAGCTTCGAAAGCCGGTCGAAAAGGTCGTCGACGAGCTGGCGTTCCTGCGGCGTCATGATCTGTCTCCTTCGCGCAAAACCAAGCGCGCAGGAGATGTAGGGTTCCATTGTGGCCCCAACAGTGCCGGCCGGATTAAATTTCCGTATGCGACAAGCTGCCTCGCGGGCTGCTTTCCGCAGGTCTCATCCCAGCGTGGCGCCGCTGTCCGCCAGCAGACGTGCGAAGGCGTCACCTGAGAGATAGGCGTGTTCGCGTTCGCGGACATCCGTCATCGGATCGAGGCCGGCGAGGACGTCGTCGACGAAGCCGGGATGGCACATCACGAGGCCGCCGTCCGGCAAGCCCTCCAGGAATTGCCGCATCAGTTCGCCAAAATCGGCCGCCCGCGTGAAGTCATAGGCGCCGGCGAAGCCGGGGTTGAAGCTGAGGCCGGCGCTGCCGGCGCGGCGGCGGAATTGCGCGCTGAGGATGTCGAGCACCATGGCTTTTGGTGAGGCCAGTCGTTGTTGAAGCGGCAGGTCGCGGCCGCCCTGGCGCACCCAGGCGTTTGGCGCGCCTTCGCTGACCGCTTCGACAAAGCCGTCGCGCACCTGCGGATAGAGCTGCACATGCTGATGGCCGTCGACGAAGTCGGGCACCCGGCCGAACGCTTCGGCGAAGGCGGCGAGCTGCGCCTTCACCTCGTTGCGGAAGAATTCGCGGTCGAGCCGCCGCAAAACGCCTGCGCGCAGCAGCTTCGGAAACGGCATGAACATGTCGCCGTCGAGCGGCCGGAAATGCATGGTGAGGGGGCGGAACGGCGCCGACAGCGTCACGTGCAATCCGATCGCGCAGCGCGGGCTCGTTTTCGCAGCGGCTTGAAGCGCTTCGATCTCGCTGCGCTCGACCGCCGGTCCCACCATCATCACCGAGGTGGCGTTGAGGCGGCCGCGTTCGATCAGGTCGCGGATGGCGCGGTTGACGCCCGGGCTGATGCCGTAATCGTCGGCACAGAGCCAGATCCGCCGCAGGCCCGCGGCCGCGCTCATTCGGCGGCCGTCCTCTTCGCGGCGTCGTCGGCTTCGAAGTGCTTTTCACTGTGTTCGGCGACGAAGTAGATCGGGCGCGCCTTCATCTCGGAGAGGATCTTGCCGATGTATTCGCCGACGATGCCGATCATGATGAGCTGCACGCCGCCGATCGTCATCAGCCCGATCACCAGCGAGGGATAGCCGGGCACCTGCTTGCCGGTCGTGAACACCTCCCAGAGGATCGACAGGCCGAACAGGAAAGCGCCGCCGGCGAGAATGACGCCGAGCAGGCTGGCAAAGCGCAACGGGGCGACCGAAAACGAGGTCAGACCTTCGATCGACAGGCCGAGCAGGCTTGCGGTGTTGAAGGTGGTGACGCCATGGGCGCGCTCCGAAGGCTCATAATCGACGCGGATCTGGCGGAAGCCGATCCAACTGGCGAGGCCCTTGAAGAACCGGTTGCGCTCGGGCAGCTGTCTGAGCGCCGTGACCGCGCGCGGCGACAGCAGGCGGAAGTCGCCGGCGTCCTCGGGAATCTTCTGCCGTGCGCCCCAATTGATCAGCGCGTAGAAGCCGTGCACGGCGATCCGGCGCAAGAACGGCTCGTTGTCGCGATGCGCCTTGGCGGTGTAGACGACGTCATAGCCGTCATCGATCCAGTGCCGCACCAGCTGTTCGATCAGGGTCGGCGGATGCTGGCCGTCGCCGTCCATGAACATGACGGCGCCGAGCCGGGCATGGTCGAGGCCGGCCATCAGCGCCGCCTCCTTGCCGAAATTGCGCGACAGCGACACCACCTGGACGTCGATCGCGTCGGCCGGCAGCGCGCGGGCGATCGCCAGCGTCGCATCCTTGCTGCCGTCGTCGACATAGACGACCTCGCAAGCCAGCCGATAGCGCTCCCGCAAGGTCTTTGCGAGATCGCAGATGCGCTGATGCAGACCGGCGAGGCCGGCCGCCTCGTTGTAGACGGGGACGACGATCGACAGTCCTTTTGCCACGGCGGTGGCTGCGGTGGTCGTCATGCCGGAAACGTCAGAGCCCAGCGTCATCGGTCAAGTCCCAGAGGCGTTCAAAGTCATCTCAACAGCATATGGTAGCTGCCGTTTGCTGTCGCAAAGCTGAACGGAAAAGCCGAGCGAACCTGGGGCTCACTGCCGCAGGAACGCCTCGAGCCTGGCGAACAGCGGGTTCTCCCGGTCGAACACGTAGTCGAGCGACACCACCGAGACGGTCTCGGCGCCATGCTCGCGCAGGAAGCTTGCCAGCGCATAGAGCTGCCCCGGCGGGCAGTGCAACGTCAGCATGCCTGACGAGGTCGGCCCGCCGAACGGGGCCTCGACGCCGAACCGGCTGTGGGCTTCGCCGAGCGTGGCGGCGTCGCATTGCCGGAAGCGGGTGCGGACCTCGCGGTATTTGTTGGCCCGCGCCCTTGCCGCGATGTGATCAAGGATGATTCGCGCGGTCTCTCGCGCCTGCGGCGTCCAGTCGGCCTCTTTCGAGGCGACCAGATTGGCCTGGCTGCGCAGGATCACGCCGTCGTCGAGCACCCGCAAGCCGTTGGCGGCGAGGGTTGCGCCCGTCGTGGTGATATCGACGATCAGCTCGGCGCTGCCGGCCGCCGGCGCGCCTTCGGTCGCGCCGGTACTTTCAACGATGCGGTAATCGGTGATGCCGTGGCTCTGGAAGAAGGCGCGGGTGAGGTTGACGAACTTGGTTGCGACCCGCATCCGCATGTGATGCTGCTCGCGGAAGCCGGTGGTGACGTCGTCGAGATCGGCCATGGTGCGAACGTCGATCCAGGCCTGCGGCACCGCGACCACGACGTCGGCATAGCCGAAGCCGAGCCCATCGATCAGCGACACGCGCTTGTCGGCGTCCGCGATGTTCTCGCGCACCAGATCTTCCCCGGTGACGCCGAGATGGGCAAAACCGCGCGCCAATTGCGAGGCGATCTCGCTCGCCGAGAGATAGGCGACCTCGACATGGTCGAGGCCTGCAAGCGTGCCGCGATAGTCGCGGGCGCCGCCGGCCTTCGACAGCTTGAGGCCGGCACGGGCGAAGAAGGCTTCGGTGTTTTCCTGCAGGCGGCCCTTGGAGGGAACGGCCAGGACGAATGGCGTGCTCATGACTTAAGCTCCCACCTTGCGGCCGATCTTCGTCAGCGCATCCACCCAGACCGAGAAGCCGACCGCGGGGATCGGCTCAGCCGATCCGAGCTGGGTCATCAGGCCGTCATAGCGGCCGCCGGCGACCAGTGGCTCGGCGCCGTTGCCGCGGTGATGCAGCTCGAATTCGAAGCCGGTGTAATAGTCGAGACCGCGCCCGAACGCGGTCGAGAAGCGAGTCTGCTTCACGTCGATGCCGCGCGCCGCCATGAAGCCGACCCGGCTCTCGAACTGGTCGATCGCAGCCGTGAGGTCGAGCCTGGCGTCGGCCGTGAGCGCGCGCAGCTCGGCGATGGAATCGTCGGGATTGCCTGCAATCGTCAGGAAGCGCTTGAGCACGGTAATCGCCTCGCGCGGCAGCGCGCCGCCCTTCAGCGTCGATTGCTCGAGGAAGCGATCGGCGATCTCGGCGGTGGTGCGTCCTCCGACATTGGTGGTGCCGGCGATCGACATCAGGTCGGTGACGAAGGCGAGCGCGGCCTTGCGGTCGGAGCCGGCGAGCGCGGCCAGCACGCCCTCATATTCGCTGGGGCTCGCGGTGGTCGCAGCCGCCAGCTTCTCCAGATCCTGCTCCAGGCTGATCTTGCGGTTGAAATCCTTGACCAGGCGGCGGCGCCAGACCGGATAGAGGTTCAGCGCATCAAGCAGCGCGTTGAACAGCCCCACGTCGCCGGTGCGGATCTCGACGTCGTGGACACCGAAGGCCGCGGTCGCTTCGAGCCCGAGCGCCAACGTCTCGGCGTCGGCCGCGGCGCGGTCCTGGCGGCCGAACGATTCGATGCCCGCCTGCAGGAATTCGCTGGCCTGGCCGCTGCGGTAGCGGAACACCGGGCCGAGATAGCTGAACCCGGCCGGCTGGCCGGCACGACCGGAGCTCAGGTAGTCGCGCGCCACCGGAATGGTCAGATCCGGGCGAAGGCAGAGCTCCTCGCCCGTGAGGTCCGTCGTCAGGTACAGGCTCTTGCGGATGTCCTCGCCGGAGAGGTCCAGGAACGGCTCGGCCGGCTGCAGGATGGCAGGTTCGGCCCTGACGTAACCGGCCTGCGCGAACGACAGCAGCAGCGTATCCGCCCAGGCGGCGGAGCCGGCAGCATTTGAGGTGGCAGTCGCGGTCATAACTGGGTCCATCGTCCCGGCGGAACCGGGCAGGGCAAGGGGGAGGCAAGGGGAGGCAAGCGAATTGCGCTGCCCTTAGCATGGCCCGAAAGCGGTTTCGACCTCCAAAGGATCAATCGCTTAACGAGTTTGAAGTGGGCCTCGCCCGCCGGTCAGCGGCTGAAAACGGAGATTCGCCGTCGCGCCGAACAGGGTAATAAAATACCTCATTGCGCCAATGCTTGGGACGGGCTGGAGGGTCTCATTCGGCCGGGCCCGGGGGCGTCTCCAACTGGCTCGACGGATGATGCGCCGGCACGGCCGCTCCAGTCGCAGCGGACCCGACTTCTTCCACGAGTTGCTCCGCCAGTTCGAGTATTCTCCGCCTTCGACCGGGGTCCCTGAGGCGGAGAAACGCTCTGATGAGCCGCAGCTCTTCGCATCCCCTCGCGTCCGGCCCGACATCATCGCTCATCGCCACGCCTTCCATCGCCCGCCACCTCGATACCGTCCGTCATCGAGTAGTCGAATCCGCGATCGTGCGACAAAGTGCTGTCGGCCAGCGCTTCCGCTGCATGTCGAGGTCCAACCTTCATGGTGCTGCGCGAACGCGTCGGCGAGCGATTTCGATACGGCCGAGGCCGGGCTTCACAATGAGAAATTGAGGACTGCTGGCAAGTCGTCGCATACTCATTTTGGGTATGGCGGACGATCCGTTCGCACTATTCGTCGTTTACAAGATGAATGTTGGATTCCGATTCATGCGCAATGCTTCAGATATCATCCGCACGGTCTCGCGACACACGCTAGCCTATATGCTGTTTTCGATAAGTGAGATGTTTCGGCACTACGATGAATTCGATCCTCTGGACCTTCTGATCGTTCATGCGGTCCTGAACGCGAATGTCATCAATGTGATGAACGATCCGGTGTTGGACGAGCGGTTCTCCAGCATTCATGACGTCGAGCCGGATGTGATCAAGCAAGGGGTCTCTCGTGCGGCACTGTCTCGCTTCCTCAGCCTGCCGCTCGAGACGGTTCGCCGTCGCGTGACCGGGCTGAAGAGGCGGAAGATTCTCGAAGAGACCGAAGCAGGACTCATCGTGACCGAGCAGAACGCATTCAGGTTTGGAAACAACCATGAACTGCAGAAGACCAACATGTTACTGCTGACGAAGCTGCTTCGCGATCTCAAGCGCGCCGGCATCAACGGGCCGGACGATCTGCGCGCGTCCAGGGGAGCCCCGTCTGCAAGGAAGGCAAAGTAATCGGCACGACATGGATCAGGGCCATTTCGAGACTGCGCGCGACGGAGCGCAAACGGCGGCGGCGGACCGCTTGATGTCCTTCCAGGGGCTCAAGCCATCCTCGGCCCTCGAACTCCGGGCGTATGACATCGACCATTTCAGCGAGACCGAGAGATATGCCGGCGCATCCAGCATGCCGTTGGCGGTCGGAGCCACAGCCATCATGCGCGCCCGGCTCAGCCTGCCGGCCCTGACCCTGTCTCTGGTGAAGACTCTTCCGCGGATCGTCCGAGGCTATCAACTGACGAATGCCATCGCTGTCGCGGTGCCGATGGATCACGTCACCTCGGCCCGCATCAACGGGCAATCAATCGGTCGTTCGATCGTCATTCTGAAAGGCAATTCCGATTGCCTGGTCCATGAGCCGGAGGGCCGGCTGATAGCCGTCGTGTATTTCACCCCGCCCCGGCGCGAACCCTGGGCGCAACTGGATGATGGCTACCATTTGGTGAACCCCACATCGGACGCCCTTGCCTCATTGCGCCGTCTGGTCTCCGTCACGCTGGAAACCGCAGCGCATGATCCGGACTTCCTGAGGGAGCCGATATCGTTGAGCGTCGTCGAGCAATCGTTGCTCAGCACGATGGAAACTGCGCTGACCACCAGCGCGAAAGGCGGACCCGCGTCGTCCGCGATGGACGGCTATCGCCGGATCGTCGCAGACATGGAACGCCTCATCCAGCAGGATCTGACGATCTCGCACAAGACGCCTGAACTCGCAGAGCAGGTGGGGGTGTCCGTCCGCACGCTCCAGAGCGCGACACAGGCCATTTGCGGCATCAGCCCACATCGCTATGACCGGATTCTGCGGCTCTGGTCGGTGCGCAAGCAGCTGCGCATCGGCGTGGGACGGCGCAGCGTGAAGGCCTGCGCGATTGCGCACGGTTTCTGGCATCTGGGCGAGTTCGCGGCGAGTTACAAGGCGGCGTTCGGTGAACTGCCGTCTGAGACCTTGCACCGCGCGATGCGGGAAACGATCTAGCCGTTTCCGCTGCCCCAGTCGCCCAATACGGCCTGCACCAGCGCCAGCGCCGCCACCGCGGCGGTGTCGGCCCGCATGATCCGGGGACCCAGGGCCAGCCGCAGGATTTTCGGCTGCCGCAGCAGCAGCGCCCGCTCTTCCTCGGCAAAGCCGCCTTCGGGGCCGATCAGCACGTCGATACCTTGTCCGGCCTCTCGGGCGTTTTGCAGGCTCTGAACGGGGTTTCGCACCTCCGCCGCCTCGTCGCAGAAGATCAGCAGGCGATCGGCGGGCCGCTGACCGAGATACCGCTCCAGCGGCATTGGCTCGGCGACCGTGGCGATGCTCAGAATGCCGCATTGCTCGGCCGCCTCGACGACATTGGCGCGCATCCGCTCGGTGTTGACCCGGGAGGCCTGGGTGAACCGGGTCAGGACCGGGTGCAGGGCGGCGGCGCCCATCTCGATGGCCTTCTGGACCATGTAGTCGAGCCGGGCATGCTTGAGCGGGGCGAAAACGTAGGCGACGTCAGGCAGCCTGTCCTGGGGCCGGGTTTGCTGAAGGATCACGAGGCCGTCCGGCCGCTTGCGACCTTCGATGGCGGCCTGCCACTCGCCGTCCCGGCCGTTAAAGGCCAAAACCTCGGCTCCGGCGGCAAGTCGCAGCACATTGCCGAGATAATTGCTCTGGTCGCGGTCGAGCGGGATCCTGGCGTCCTGGGCAAGAGGAGCGTCGACGAACAGGCGGGGGCCGCGAAAATCGTGGGAGGGCATCGTTCAGGGGTCCGATTTGCGGCCGTTCTTAACCGATAGCAGCCATTCCGGGGGTAAATATTGCCGAAATGGTGCGTCCCCGCGCCGCGCTCTTGCCCTATTCAACGGGTTGTTAAGCGTCGGCGGGAATCGTAAAAACGCGAACACGCTGGTTGCGCTTCAATTGGGAAGGCGCCGAACCCCGTAGCTCCTGCCGGAGAGACTATCTTGATGATCCGTCATTTGATGGTTCCGATCACTGCCGCCATGGTCACCCTGAGCGCCGCGGGCGCCTCTGCGCAAAGCGCCTTCCCGGCGCCGCTACCGAACCAGGCTGCTACCAGTTCCGCGTTTCCCCCGGTGAACGGCTCGGCGCCAATTGCTTCGGTCGGCACGGCGCCGCAATCGTCCTTTCCCGTGAACGGCGCCGCGCCCATCGGCGGCGCTGGCGCGTTCAGCGCGGCCCCGCCGACCCAGGGCGGCCCCGGCGAGGACTGCATGAAGGCTTTCATCCCCCTGCGCGAGGAAGCCGAGAAACGCGGCAAGCTGATCAAGGCCGCGAGCGACCGTCACGCGCCCCCGGACGAGGCCTGCAAGCTGATCCGCAATTTCAGCCAGGCCGAGACCAAGATGATCAAGTATATCGAGACCCACGCCGCCAAATGCGGAATTCCGCAGCAGATCGGCGACCAGATGAAGTCCGGTCACAAGAACACAGAGGCCATGGCGACGAAGGTCTGCAACGTCGCTCAGCAGATGCAGAACCAGCCACGCGGCCCGGCGGGCCCGTCGCTGAGCGAGGTGCTGGGTTCGGGCTCGGCGCCTGAGGCCAATGCCGGCAAGAAGGGCGGCAGCACCTTCGACACGCTCAACGGCAACGTCCTGACCCGATGAGCGATACATCCGCCCGCGTTGCCGATTCCACCGGCAACTGGGTCGATACGCGCGCGCCGCAATGGGCGCGGCCCTATTTGCGATTGTCCCGCTTCGATCGTCCGATCGGCTCCTGGCTGCTGTTGATGCCGTGCTGGTGGTCGGCGGCGCTCGCGAGCGGCATGGCGCATGACGTCCGCGGACTGCCGCTCACCATCGTGCTGTTCTTCATCGGCGCCTTCGTGATGCGCGGGGTGGGCTGCGCCTGGAACGACATCACCGACCGCGACCTCGACGCCAAGGTCGAGCGCACCCGCTCGCGGCCGTTGCCCTCGGGACAGGTGAGCACGAAGCAGGCGCTGGCCTTCATGATCGCGCTGGCCGTGACCGGTCTCGTCGTATTGCTGCAATTCAACCGCTTCGCGGTCCTGACCGGCATCGCCTCGCTCCTGATCGTCGCGATCTATCCCTTCATGAAGCGGATCACCTGGTGGCCGCAGATCGTGCTCGGCCTCGCCTTCTCCTGGGGCGCCCTGATGGGATTTGCCGTCACCTTCGGGCGCATCGACGTCACCGCGATGGTGCTCTATGCCGGCGCGATTTCATGGGTGATCGGCTATGACACGATCTACGCGCATCAGGACGCCGAGGACGACGCGCTGATTGGCATCAAGTCCACGGCGCGCCTGTTCGGCACGCATACGCACCAGGCGCTGGTCCTGTTCTACGGGCTCGCTGTGATGTTGATCGGTGTCGCGCTGGCCTCCGCCGATGCGCGCTGGCCGGCCTGGCTCGGGCTGGTCGCCTTCGCCGTGCACCTCGCATCGCAGATCGTGCGCTTGCGGATCGAGGATCCCGGGCTGTGTCTGCGCCTGTTCAAGTCGAACAGGGAAGCTGGCCTGTTGCTGTTTGCGGGATTGCTCGCCGACGCGGTGATGCGGGCGGCGTAGGTCTTGTAGGGTGGGCAAGGCGCCCTTGCGCCGTGCCCACGTTCTCTCAATGATTGATAGGAAAGGTGGGCACGCTTGCGCTTTGCCTACCCTACGGCACCTTCAATTCCGCGCGATGATCTCGCGTTCTTCGCGATGAACCGACAATTCACGCGCCATCGCAACGCGGCGGCGCATCAGGAATTTCGGACGCCGGGCGCGGATCGCATTGGCGCGGCGGCGGCGGGCGGCGGGCTTGCGCGCGCCTTCGTCGAGCTGCGGAAGCGCGAACAGCTCGCTCCAGATCGCCAAGGCCTCGACGAGTTCGTCGGCGTCGGCGCCGACGAGCAGCGGAACGGAGAGCGAGGGATCGCGATGCACGAGGACGATGGCCTGCGCCTCGTCATTGCCGCGCAGTGCGACGCCTGTGAAATCGCTGACGCGGACGTTGATCGCCATCCGCATGCCGCAAACGGCACGGCGAAGCACGACGCGTTCGCGATGAAGCTCGATCTGCCTGACATGTCCGTCGGCGCGCGGATCGTGCGCATCGAAGCGGACCGGAAGGGAAAGGGGGTCGAGCCGCAGAGAGCGGCTCGACCCGGCGGGAGCGATCCCGCATGTTGCTGTTTGACGCCTCACGGCTTTAGTTCTCCCCGCCGGGATTATGTTCCCGGTCGATGCGAGGACCTTAGCGCGCGGCTTTCCGAACCCGCTTAAAAAGGCTGGTTAACCCACCGTCACCGTGGCTCATGATTGACAAGACCTTGGCGCGCATGATTGACGAGACGTTGCGTCAAAGGTGCGAATCTGAGCTTCTGGCAGGCTGAAAATGCTTGAAGTCCGCGCGATCAGGGCACATCTGTGGGTTCCGGTCCCGAACCCCCGCCCCAACAGGATTTCGTTCGTGAACTCTTCACCATCCGCAAGCTCGACGCTTTCGTCCAAGGATTCCTCCAAGGGGTCAAAGGCCAGCCGCGACCTGTTCGACCAGTCCGCTTTGTCGGATCTGGCGCAGCGGCTGGTGGAGGCGGCGAAGCGCGCCGGCGCGGATGCGGCCGACGCGGTCGCGGTGCGCGGCGTCTCGCAAGGCGTCGAGGTGCGCGATGGACGCGTCGAGGAATCCGAGCGCTCCGAGGGTGACGACGTCGGCCTGCGCGTGCTGGTCGGCCAGCGCCAGGCGGTAGTTTCGACCAACGACGTCAGCGGCGATGCCGTGACCAAGCTTGCCGAACGCGCGGTCGCGATGGCGCGCGTCGCGCCCGACGACAAATATGTCGGCCTCGCGGACCCATCGCTGCTCGCGCGCGACTTCCCGGATCTCGATCTGCTCGATCCCGATGTGCCCGCGACCTCCGAGCTCGAGCGCCGCGCGCTCGAAGCCGAGGCTGCGGCGCTTGCGGTGAAGGGCGTCACCAAATCCGGCGGCGCCTCGGCGTCCGCGGGCATGGGCGGGATGGTGCTGGTCACCTCGACCGGCTTCCACGGTTCTTACCTGCGCTCCAGCCAGGGCATCTCGGCCACCGCCATCTCGGGCGAAGGCACCGGCATGGAGCGCGATTACGACTTCACCTCGGCGCCGCATGGCGCCGACCTGCTGTCGCCTGACATCGTCGGCCGTTCCGCCGGCGAGCGCACCGTGGCGCGCTCCAATCCGCGCAAGGTCGAGACCTGCAAGGTGCCCGTCGTGTTCGATCCGCGCGTCGCCGGCTCCCTGGTCGGTCACGTCGTCGGCGCCATCAACGGCGCCTCGATCGCCCGCAAGACCAGCTTCCTCAAGGACAAGCTCGGCCAGCAGCTGTTTGCGAAGAACATCCGCATCATCGACGATCCCCTGCGCAAGCGCGGCCTGCGCTCGCAGACGTTCGACGCCGAGGGCGTGGCTGTGAAGAAGATCGCGCTGATCGACGAGGGCGTGCTGACGACCTGGCTGCTCGACTGCGCCACCGCGCGCGAACTCGGCCTCACCACCACCGGCCATGCCCATCGCGGCGTCTCGTCGTCGCCCTCGCCAGGGCCCTACAATCTGCATCTCGAGCCCGGCACGCCGACCCCGGCTGAGCTGATCGCCGACATCAAGCAAGGTTTCTACGTCACCGATCTGATCGGCTCCGGCGTCAACGGCGTCACCGGCGATTACAGCCGCGGCGCCTCCGGCTTCTGGATCGAGAACGGCGAGATCACCTATCCCGTCAGCGAGGTGACGATCGCCGGCCATCTGTTCGAGATCTTCAAGTCGATGCAGCCCGCGAACAATCTCGAGTTCCGCTATGGCATCAATGCGCCGACGGTGCGCATCGAGGGATTGACGCTTGGCGGACGTTGAGGCGAACGCCCCCGGCGAAACCATCCTGACGCGCGACAGGGCGCTGCTGCAGGACACGGTGCGCGAAGCAGGCGCGCTGGCGCAGTCGATGTTCCGCACCGAATTGAAGACATGGACCAAGGGCGCGTCCTCGCCGGTGTCGGAAGCCGACATCGCCGTCAACGATTTGCTCGAAGCGCGCCTGCGCGGCGCGACGCCGGATTATGGCTGGCTCTCGGAGGAGAGCGCCGACGATGCCGCGCGGCTGTCGCGGCGGCTGACCTGGATCGTCGATCCCATCGACGGCACGCGCAACTACCTCAATGGCCACCACGATTGGTGCGTCAGCGTCGCGCTGGTCCAGGATACGGCGCCGGTGCTGGCTGCGGTGTTCGCGCCTGTCAGCGGCGAGTTCTTCTTCGCCGCGCGCGGCCAGGGCACCACGCTCAACGGCGCAGCCGTGCAGGCTTCGCCCGGATCCGCGCTCGACTTCTCCCGTGTCGCCGGCCCGAAACCGATGGTCGAGCGGCTCAACAGCTCGGGCGGCGAGATCAAGCTTCATCCGCGAATCGGCTCGCTCGCGCTGCGGCTGTGCCGGGTCGCCCATGGCGCGTTGGATGCGGCTTTTGCGGGGGGCAACAGCCATGATTGGGACCTTGCGGCGGCCGATTTGATCGTGCAGGAAGCCGATGGTAGGATGAGCGACCTCTCCGGAGAACCCATCCTCTATAACCGCCGGGAAGTGGCGCACGGGGTGCTGGTGGCAGCGGGACGCGATCGTCATGCGGGCATTGTCGCGCATTTTCGAAACCGTCCCTTGGCCTAAAGCGCTTTTTGTCGTGCTTCTCGAACACTGCTTTGCCGGGCAGCCCGTTAGGAACAGAACTCATGCCAGATAGTGCCCCGCAACAATTGCTTCACCTCGTGATCGGCGGCGAGCTCGTCGATCTCACGCAAAACACCTTCAAGAATCTCGACGACGTCGAGGTCGTCGGCCTCTATCCGAATTATGCGACCGCGCATGCCGCCTGGCGGGCCAAGGCGCAGAGCACGGTCGACAATGCGCAGATGCGCTATTTCATCGTCCATCTCCACCGGCTGCTCGACCCGAATCAAGAACCGGCGCGTTGAAAAAGCTGCTTCGCAATACGCTGCGAAGCAGCTGGTTTCAGCGTGCCGTCGGGGTTCTGGCGGCCGAATATCTGCGTCTGGTCTGGCGGACCAACAAATTCACGCTGGATCCGCCCGACGTCTATGCGCGGGTCGAGCCGCAGCTCCCTGCGATCTTCGCGTTCTGGCACGGCCAGCACTTCCTCACGCCCTTCATCAAGAACCAGGACAAGGCCTCCTACCGCGCCAAGGTGCTGATCTCCCGCCATCGCGACGGCGAGTTCAATGCGATCGCCGCGGAGCGGCTCGGCATCGGCACCATCCGCGGTTCCGGCGATCATGGCGGCGCCTTCCACCGCAAGGGCGGGGTCGGCGCCTTCAAGGAAATGGTGCGCACGCTCCAGGCCGGCTGTAATGTCGCGCTGACCGCCGACGTCCCCAAGCGCTCGCGCGTGGCCGGGCTCGGCATTATCATGCTGGCACGGGAATCGGGGCGGCCGATCATGCCTTTCGCGATGGCGACCAGCCGCTTCGTCCGGCTCAAGAATTGGGACCGCACCACCATCAATCTTCCATTCGGGCGGGGCGCATTGGTCGGCATCAAGGAAATCCACGTTCCCGCCGATGCCGACGCCGCCATGATGGAAGCGTTGCGGCTGGAGCTGGAAGAGACGCTGAACGAGGCGACCCGCCGCGCCTATGCGCAACTCGGCCGTCCTGGGCCCCAAGATGGCTAAGCTGCTTCCCAAGTCGTTGCCTGGCTCGCTGCCGCTGACGCTGCGGCTGTATCGTCGCCTTGCTTCCGGCCTCGTGCCGCTTGCGCCCGCACTGATCAGGCGGCGGCTGAAGCAGGGCAAGGAGGATCCCGCGCGCGTCGGCGAGCGGCGAGGGCTGTCCCGGGACGTGCGGCCGCATGGCCCGCTGGTCTGGATCCACGGCGCCAGTGTCGGCGAGGTGCTGGCCGCGGCGGCGCTGATCGAGCGCCTGCGCGATCTCAATCTGCGCATCCTGCTCACCTCGGGCACCGTCACCTCGGCCGCCGTGGTCGCAAAGCGCTTTCCGCCCGACGTGATTCATCAATACGTGCCGTATGACTCGCCGCGCTATGTCGCGCGCTTCCTCGATCACTGGCAGCCGTCGCTGGCGCTGTTCATCGAATCCGACCTGTGGCCGAACCTGATCCTGGCGGGCGCGACGCGCCGGGTGCCGATGGTGCTGATCAACGGGCGGATGTCGCCGCGCTCCTTCCCGCGCTGGCGGCGCATGCAGGGCACCATCTCGGCGCTGCTGTCGCGCTTCGACGTCTGCCTCGCACAATCCAGGACCGATGCCGAACGCTTCGCCACGCTCGGCGGCCGCGACGTCGTCACCACGGGTAACCTCAAGCTCGATGTGCCGGCGCCGCCGGCCGATCCCGCCAAGCTCGAACGGCTGATGGCGATGACGCGCGGGCGCCCCATCATCGTCGCGGCCTCGACCCACCCGGGCGAGGACGAGATGCTGGTCGCGGTGCATCGCAGCCTGTCCGGCTTCTTCCCGCAGCTCCTCACCGTGATCGTGCCGCGCCATCCCGATCGCGGCTCCTCGATCGCGGGCCTGATCACGGCCTCGGGCCTGAAGCCGGCATTGCGCTCGCGCGAGGAACTGCCGACCGCGACCACCGACGTCTATGTCGCCGACACCATGGGCGAGCTCGGCCTGTTCTACCGGCTGTCGCCGATCGTGTTCATGGGGGGATCGCTGATCCGCCATGGCGGCCAGAACCCGATCGAGGCGATCAAGCTCGGTGCCGCGATCGTGCATGGTCCGCACGTCTTCAACTTCGCCGATGTCTACGAGGCGCTCGATGCGCGCGGCGGTGCACGCCAGGCCGACACGCAGGAGGCGCTGGTCAAGCAGCTTGGCCTGCTGCTGGCCGAGCCGACGGTACGCGACAAGATGCAGCGCGCAGGCTCGGGCGTGGTCGAGGATCTCGGCGGCGCGCTCAACCGCACCATGGCCGCGCTCGAGCCCTATCTGCTGCAGCTGCGGATCGAGATGGGAGCCGCCAATGCGTGAGCCGGCCTTCTGGTACCGGCCACGTTCCCTCCCGTCCTACGCGTTATGGCCGCTCGGAGCGCTCTACGGCGCGATCACCGAACGGCGCATGCTGCGCCAGGGCGCGGATGCCGGTATCCCCGTGATCTGCGTCGGCAATTATCACGTCGGCGGCGCCGGCAAGACGCCGACCGTGCTGGCACTGACCAGGCTCCTGCGCGAACTCGGCGAGACCCCGGTGGTGCTCAGCCGCGGCTATGGCGGGCGCTTGCAAGGTCCGGTCATGGTCGACCGCACACGCCACACCGCGGCCGACATCGGCGACGAGCCCTTGATGATGGCGCGCGACGTCCCGGTCGCCGTCGCGCGTGACCGCCTCGACGGCGTTGCGCTGGCGAAGTCGCAAGGCGCCACCGTCATCCTGATGGACGATGGTTTCCAGAACCCGCGCCTGCTCAAGGACGCCTCGCTGATCGTGATCGACAGCGAGCGCGGCCTCGGCAACGGCCAGGTATTTCCCGCCGGTCCCCTGCGCGCGCCGTTGAAGGCGCAGCTCGACCGCACCGATGCGCTGGTGCTGATCGGCGACGGTCGTGCCGCCAACGAAGTTGCGGCAGAGCTTGCCAAGCGCGACAAGCCGGAGTTGCGCGCGCGCCTGAAGCCGGATGCAGCCTCGCTCGCGCAGCTGTTCGGCAAAAATGTTCTCGCCTTTGCCGGCATTGGCGATCCCGAGCGCTTCTTCCGCACCCTTCGCGCTGGCGGCATCGAGGTCGCGCGCACGCGGCCCTTTGCCGACCACCACATGTTCTCCCGCGAGGAGATCGCAGCGCTCGCGGCGGATGCCGAGCGCGAGCAGCTGACGCTGGTGACGACGGAAAAGGACCTAGCGCGCCTGCGCGGCAGCGAGGGCGTGCCCGATGGAATCGTGCCGTTCGCGGTTCAGCTCGAATTCGACGACCCGGCAAAGCTGCGGCAATTGATCAGCGATCACCTCTACAAGGCGCGCGAGCGAAGGTTCTCCAGGCGCTGATCTCGCCTCTGGTGCGGATCCCGTAGGGTGGGCAAAGGCGCTCTTGCGCCGTGCCCACCATCTTTTGTGTTCGGAGACAGGTGGTGGGCACGCTGCGCTTTGCCCACCCTACGGCACCATCATTCAGGCGACATTCATCGCAAGACTTCTATCGATCTCCGGCGATCAGGAGAATTCGATGAAATGGCCGTCCGCAGCCCTCGCCACCAGCCGAAGCGTCACGCCGGTTTCGGCGCGCCCGGGAAGTGCCGCTGCAGCACGGCGGCGGGCGTGGCGTAGGCTTCCTGCAGATCCACGCTCCAGTATTTCAGCTCGTCGAGCGGAATCCGCGTGTCGGTGATGGCACAGCGCACGAAGGTCCCCGGCGAGATCACGCGGAAGTCGCCGTCGAGATATTGCACTTGCGCTTCGCCATGGCCCGAGGGGCCGAACTTGTTCAGCACGGTCGAAAGTCTCCGTGGAAGGCCGCTTCCAGGAAAACTTTAAAGGAAAACCTTAAAGGGAAACCCTGGAGGGCACGATGTGTTGGATGGGATGTAGCATAGATAGGGTGGCTTGTCCGCCCGTTAAACCCACCGGTTTGTGATGTTTTGCCGCCGTGCCCGCGTGATAGAGCGTTTTCGAGCGAAGTGGAAACCGGTTCGCGTGAAGAAACCGCGTCAAAATAACAATCGAGAGCCCCGTTCCGATTCCATCGGAACGGAAATGGCTCTGGTGCTTGGGCGAAGGATCGCTGTATCAGGCATCTCCCATGGCAGACTCCGATGCGCCTTCGACTGACCGCCCTGTTCCTGACACTGCTGATGTCGGCCGCGCATGCCGCGCCGGCGCCGCAGCCGGTCGACATTCCGCTGGCGTCGGGCGTGCTGCATGCACAGCTCTACAAGCCTGAAGGTGCGGGGCCGTTTCCGGCCGTGATCGCGCTGCACGGCTGCGGCGGCCTCGCTGGCCATTCCGATCCCGTGCTGCCGCGCTATCGCGATTGGGCCGAGCGCCTGCTGAGGGCGGGCAATGCCGTGCTGCTGCCGGACAGCTATGGCTCGCGCGATCTCGGGCCGCAATGCCGCGTCAAGGAGATGCACTTCAAGGCGCGGCGTGAGCGCGTCATCGATATCGCGGCCTCGCACGCCTGGCTGATGAAGCAGTCTTGGGTGGCGCGCAACCGCGTCAGCCTGATGGGCTGGGCCACTGGCGCGAGCGCGCTGCTCTGGGCGGTGCGACCGCAGAGCGCGGCGCGTGAGCTTGGGCCGGATTTCCGCGCCGCGGTCGCCTTCTATCCGGACTGCCGGATCTCCGCCGGTCTCGGCTGGAGCACGCGGGTGCCGACCCTGGTGCTGATCGGCGGCAATGACGACGTTTCCTCGCCGCCGGCCTGCCGCCAGATGGTCGAGGGCGCGCATGGCCGTAGCGCGCTCGCACGCATCGTGGTCTATCCCGGCGCCGATCACGATTTCGACCGCGCCAGCACGCAGCTGCATGCAGCCGGCGGCAGCAACGACGCCGCCGCGCCGGAGCACGGCCATCTCGGCACGGATGCCGAGGCGCGCGCGGAGTCGCAGAGGGACGTCGCGCAATGGCTGGCGCGGTAATTCCGTAGCCCGGATCAGCGAAGCGATATCCGGGGCGAGTGGTCCCGCATATCGCTGCGCTCATGCGGGCTACATTTTTCGGCTCCAAAAGCGGGGCCGCCCGAGGAACAATTCAGGCGAGCAGCCCGCATCGACCACCGCCCTGCACGGACTTGATGGCCGACCGGGAATCTACGGATCGCGCGCAATGCGGGTTTCAGCCGGTGACGGCGCCTTAGTTCGACCACGATGTCGATTAAACGCAATCCTCATGCGCAACCGCCTCACTCTCGCCTCCGCACTGGCCGTCTTCACCGTCGCGATCTTCCTCTACGAGGCCCACGCCGGCGCCCCCCAGCGCGCGCCGGACCATTGCGGCTTCTGGACCACGATCGACGCGGGATTGTCGTGCCGGTAGGCATGACGGTGCCGTAGCCCGGATGAGCGAAGCGACATCCGGGACAACCATTCCCGCATATCGCTTTGCTCATGCGGGCTACAACTCATGCTCAACACGCGCCGTCATCGCCCGGCTTGACCGGGCGATCCAGTACTCCGAGACGGTTGTGACTGAATCGATAGGCCGCGGCGTACTGGATTCCCCGCCTGCGCGGGGAATGACACCGAGATTGAAGCGCCATCGCGCCTCAGAACAAATTGCCCTGATCCACCGGCTTGGCCACGCGCTTCGGCGCGGGCTTGGCCTCCTGCGCCGCCGGCTTGGCCTGCGCCGGCGCGCGCTTGGCCGTTGGAGCTGCACGATCCGCATCCGCCGTCGCGCCGACACGTCCATCCGCGAACTCGATCTCGAGGCGTGCGCCGGGACCGATGCTGTCGGCCGCATGCAGCGGATGTCCCGCTTCGTCCCGCACCAAAGCAAAACCGCGCGCGAGCACGCTGCGATAGGACAGCGCGGAGAGCAGCTTGCCGCTGTTGTCGACGCGGGCCTCCAACCGCTGCAGCAAGGTGAGAAGCGCGCGGCCGGCGCGTTCGCTGAGGCGATGCGTGCGCTCGCGCTGGCGGGCAATGGCGTTGCGCTGCGCCTGCGCGTTGGACAGCTTCGAGGCGCGCAGGCGAATTTCGAGCCCGGCAAAGCGGTCGCGCCGGCGCCGCAGCAGCGAGCGCGCGGAGAGGCCAAGCCGCTCGCCGCACACGGTGAGCCGGTGGTCGGCCTGCGAGATCTGGCCGTGCAGCACCCGCAGCGTCAGCTTCGAGCTCGCGGCGGTGAACCTGCGGAAATGCGCATGCGTGTTGGCCTTGAGACAGCGGGGCAGGGACGCGCCCGCCGAATCCAGCCGTTGCCTCGGAATGGCGAGCAGATCGCCGGCCGCCGGCAGCGCGCGCGCGGCGGCGCGCAACTCGTTGCGGCGGCTCTCCTGGCTGCGTTGCCAATAGGCGCGGGTGCGGCGGCCGAGATCGGCGACCTCGACGAAGAGATCGCTGCGCACCGGCACCGCCATCTCGGCCGCGGCCGTCGGTGTCGGCGCGCGCTTGTCGGCGACGAAATCGATCAGCGTGATGTCGGTCTCGTGCCCCACCGCCGAGATCAGCGGGATCATGCTCTCGCTTGCTGCCCGCACCACGATCTCCTCGTTGAACGACCAGAGGTCCTCCAGCGAGCCGCCGCCGCGCGCGACGATCAGCACGTCGGGCCGCGGAATCCTGCCGCCCTCCGGCAGCGCATTGAAGCCGCGGATCGCGGCCGCGACCTGCTCGGCCGAGCCTTCGCCCTGAACCTTCACCGGCCACACCAGCACGTGACGCGGAAAGCGGTCCTCCAGCCGGTGCAGGATGTCGCGGATCACGGCGCCGGTTGGCGACGTCACGACGCCGATCACCTCCGGCAGCCACGGCAGCAGCTGCTTGCGGGCCTCGTCGAACAGGCCTTCGGCGGCGAGCTTCTTCTTGCGCTCCTCCATCAGCGCCATCAGCGCGCCGATGCCGGCCGGCTCCAGCGCCTCGATCACGATCTGGTACTTCGAGGAGCCCGGATAGGTCGTGAGCTTGCCGGTGGCGATCACCTCGAGCCCTTCCTGGGGCTTGAAGCGCATCCGGCCGTGCACGCCCTTCCAGATCACCGCCTCGATCTTGGCGCTCTCGTCCTTGAGCGCGAAATAGCAATGGCCGGACGAATGCGCGCCGCGGAAGCCGGAGATCTCGCCGCGGACCCGGACATGGCCGAAGGCGTCCTCGACCGTCCGCTTCAGGGACTGGGAGAGCTCGGAAACGGTGAATTCGGGGGCGTTGAGCAGGGGTTCCGCAGGCGGCATCGGCAAACGATTCGGCATTTTGGGGTCAGACCCGACGTTAAGGCTTTTCGCCGGCAAGCGCGAATCCTGCTTTCTGCGCCGTCATTCCGGGGCGCGCCCTCTTGGGCGCGAGCCCGGAATCCATTTCACCACTGTTGCTGCCGCTCAATGGATTCTCAGGTGCGCAAGTGCGCACCATAGTTCGCGCTACGCGCGCCCCGGAATGACGCTTCGTAGGATGGGTTGAGCCCTTGCGAAACCCATCGCGGCTCTCGGTCATGGCGGTTGTCATCCGACTGCAACTCACGACGAAGCGCGGATGGCGCCCGATCGGTTTAGCTTTCCGGATGTTCAAGAAACAAGTGTGATGGGTTTCGTAAGGGCTCAACCCATCCTACGGGCTACCCGCAACTCCTTGCCCTATCTTGGCTCCCAAGAGAAAGCGAGCACCATTCTCCCGATGTCCGAGAAAATAGCCATAGGCCCCCTCCGGGATGTTAACTCCCTTTGCCATGGTCGCATCGCGCGCTGAGCGGACAGAATTCGCGATCAATTCTGGAAGTGTACCTTCGGGGTCGCCGTGAAATACCAACTGTGCACATCGGCTATCAGCGAGCGCCCAAGTACCTAGCACGAACGATGGTTCAGTTTCGTGTTGAAGACGCGCCGTTGCACTCGTGATGAACAAGGTTGCGATGGTCGCCTTACCTCTGGGAGCGGCCTCGACAAAAATCACGTCCTTCCAATCGGGCGTTACTCGTTGTTTCGGATGAACCGCAAGCTCGGATGTCGCGAAAATCAGATGAAACGCAGCAACGGTTGAAGGAAGTGTTTCTTCGGGCCTATCCCAAACTTCCCAAGCCCGGTCTTCGTTGTTGCCCAGCAAATGCGGTGCTTCAGCTATGGCTTCGGTTGTGAATCCCATCCTCCATCGGCCAGACGCGTGAAGGCTCACCTTCGTTTGTCGAAAGTTATCCCGGCATGCGATGTATAGGTCCTGCTTTTGCTTCCAAACGCGCCAAGAGTTTGAACTGACCCCTGCAGGATCACCGACTGCAAAACGGGCAGGCTTGTCACGGAGTGGCAGGCGACCACTCTGCTCCAATGTCTTGGGGGAGATCATAGGGACGTGAACCAAACTAAGCTCCGGATTGGCATGATTGGGATTATGGTGCCAGTTCGTAGGATGGGTTGAGCCCTTGCGAAACCCATCGCTTCTCTATCCTCGTTCACCGTAATCGCGGCCGTCATCCGACTGATCCCCGGCCCAATCGGCCGGGTAATTACCGAGCTTGACGTGGCGATGAAACGAGGAGGGCGCCCAGTCACGTACCCGGTTGACAAGCCCGTGCTTGACCGGATTGATATGAACATAGTCGACATGCCGCGCGAAATCGACTTCGTCCCGAATGGTATGCTCCCAATATCTGCGCTGCCAAATGCCCCGTTCACCTTTGGCCGAGCGGCTTTGGGATATCCCCTCGTTGCGTGGCAGACCGCGCGAAAAGCTGGATTTGATCAACTGAGCTGCTGCCGGTTTGATGGACACCAGGTTAAGCTAATCCCACCTTACGCTCGAACTCAACGGGGCTGAGATAGCCGATGGTCGAATGACGCCGGACGGCGTTATAGAACCGCTCGATGTAGTCGAACACATCTGCTCTTGCCTCGTTCCTGGTGCGATAGGTCTTGCGCTCGGTGCGCTCGGTCTTCAACGACGAGAAGAAGCTCTCCATCGCCGCGTTGTCCCACACATTGCCGGATCGGCTCATGCTGCAAACGATCCCGCTGTCGGCCATCAGGCGCTGGAACTGTTCGCTGACGTATTGGCTGCCGCGATCGGAATGATGCATCAAAGCATCCGGGTTGCCGCGGCGCCAGACTGCCATCAACAGGGCATCGGCAACCAATTGCGCTGTCATACTAGAGCTCATCGACCAGCCGACCACACGGCGCGAGAACAGGTCGATCACGGCCGACACGTAGAGCCAGCCCTCGGCGGTCCAGATGTAGGTGAAGTCGGCGATCCACTTCTGGTTCGGCCGCTCAGCCACAAACTGACGATCCAGAAGGTTCGCCGGCACGTTCGCTATCTGCCGGTCGCCTTCGTCCTTCGGCAGGCGCCGGCGCCTTGGTCTCGCCCGCAAGGCCTGCAGGCGCATCAGCCGCTCGATTCGATGCAGGCCGCAGTCGACGCCGTCTGCCAGAAGGTCTCTCCAGACGCGCCGTGCGCCATAGGTCCGGTCGCTGGCAACGAAGCTCGCCTTGACCCTCTGGCCTACCGTCTCGTCGCTTCGGGATCTGGCGCTGGGCGATCGGTTCAGCCAGGCATGGAAGCCCGACCGCGATACGCCCATTGCTTCGCATAGCCATGCCACCGGCCAGATGGTCCGGTGCTTCGCGATGAAGCCGAACTTCATGTCGCTTCCTTCGCGAAGTAGGCAGCGGCCTTTTTTAGGATGTCCCGCTCCGCCTTCAGCTTGGTGACCTCGCGCCGCAGCCGCTCGATCTCCAATTGCTCAGGCTTCATTTGCCCGTGGCCGGGGAAGGCCTGAACGGGATCGGAGCCGAACTCCTTCACCCATTTGCGCAGCACGTTCTCATGAACCCCCAGGTCGCGGCCGGCTTGCGCCACCGACACCCTCGTTCCCTGACAAGCTTGACCGCCTCGACCTTGAACTCTCGACTGAACTTCCGTCTCTGCATGACCACCTCCGGCTTCATGAAACACCCAATCTCGGTGTCCATCAAACCGGCAGCAGCTCAAACTGCCAGCGCATGGCAAAATCGGCATCACCTTTTGGTAAAGTCCACACCATATGAAGGTGATCAGGCAGCACCGCGATGGCATCGATGGTGAATGGATGGCGTCGGTGCGTTTCGCGAAACGCCCCGCGTAACACCGCGATATGATCCGTCAGCAACGCCAGCCTCCGCTCCGCCAGATTGACGGTGAAGAAGAAGCACCCACCCGGAATGAAGTTGCGGCGGTACGCGGTCATGACGCGATCTTGTCACGAAACAAGAGCGATGGGTTTCGCAAGGGCTCAACCCATCCTACGGGCTTACCAATTGGCGCCGCTCCGATGGAGCGAGAAGTCCGGCTCTCACCGGACTCCGTTTCGTGACGCTCACTTCGGATCGTGGTCCGCGTAAACGATCAGGCGCCAGCGGATCGAGCCCTGCGCCGGCGTATGCGCGTGGTGACCTTGCGGCGGGAGGATGTGGCCGGCAGCAATGCCAATCTCGCGATGGCAGCCCATGCACCGGTATATACCGGCGTAGGGAGCTGCAGTTCCCGGCCCGTGATCCTGATCGAACGCGTCACTGTTCGACTGTTGCAAGTAGTTTCCGTTCTTATAGGTAGCCATTCGACTTTCTTTCCAACTGAAGAAAGCCGGACTTGACCTGTCGGTGGTGACCGAATGTAATGCTGGCGCTGTGAACATCAGCAATTGGCCCGCAGTCCGGCTGGATTGCGCGGGCAATTCGGGGCCGCCAGTCGCAAGCTGGCGGTCCTCCCCGAATCGTCAACTGTTAGTTGACCATGCCTTGCCGCCGGCAAGGGTTAATCGTCGGGCTTATCCCGGCTATTCACAGGCACATCCTGTGGAGAACTAAATAATCCCGGCCGCAGCGAACCTCGCCAAAACGGTCAGCCAGCAGCATGACGGACGAGACCACGACACCATCCGCCAAGGATGATTATTTCATCCAGGTTGCAAAACGCTATGCGGCCAAGGACCCCCGGTTTCAGGCCACTCTGTTTTCCTATTACTCGGTCGATCCTTCCTTCAAGGATGACTTGGCGAAGCTGTTCTCCGGGCTGTCCGTCGGTCGCAAGAGCTGGCACCCGTTTGGTTTCGTGATTGCAGACATGAAGAACCGGGAGGTGCTGCACCTCGATCATCGCGTTATCGCTGTTCATCCGGGCCTCAATCTGTTCGCCGATCAACGCAAATTCGCTTTGCCCGATGCTTGCTACATGGTTCTCTTCTCGCCATGCGTCGCGCGCGAGGGGTTCAATGACTACTTTCTGGCCATGCGCACCCGCGATGTGGTTCTCGGGTTGCTCGCTTCGCTTGCCGGTCGCACCATCTGTCTCGATCACATCAGCGATCAGGTCCTCGTCGCCGCAACGCTTGAGGAGACCTCCGTCAGCAACGCTTTCCGGGTCCCACACCCCTACGAGTTCGTCGCTTTCAACGATCCCGCAATCCTGAGCGAAACTCTCGATGCCATCCTGGCGCTACCCGAAGAAGCCAGGGACAGCATTCTGTTCGCTCAGAACGTGTTTGGGCGGGCCGTTCAGGAGCGCGATGAGTGGTTCAGGTTCAGTCTCTACTGGATCTCGCTTGAGATGATTGCCCAGACGAAGGGCGATGGTGTTGCCGCCAAGATCGGAAACGCTTACGGCCAGAACAAGACTTATGCCTACGATGACCTGGAATTCCGTTCGGTGTACGAACGTCGCCATGCCTTGTTTCACAAGGGAAGCTTTTCGTCGTTCGACTCGCGCAGCGAGCGACTGATCCAGCTCTATTTCTTTGAATTGTTGCGGCTTCGCCTCCACCTGCCGTGCAAGAGGCTGGCGGAGGCCGCGATCAGTGCGTTTGGTCGTTGTACGTAATGTCGACGTTCTGGAAGCGAGGAAATTACGGTGAAAGCGCACAAAATGGTATCAACTGCGCTGGTTTTGGAAATTAGTGCACTGCTACGGTAATACCGTATCAATCGGACGACGCGATGTCGGACGCATTATTACCGGTCCATCAGAGCGCAGCCAGTGATCGCGCAAACTGACGACACGAATGCGATGAGGATTTGTTCATCTGATAATTGTGAGAAGATTGGAAAGTCGGTCGCATTGCCGGAAGGCCCCTTGTCGAATTCATCGACCCGGACAACATTGAGGTACCGGCCTGTGCCGGCCCAATCTTTGTCTGCTTCACGGTGCTGAATCCATGCTCGTTTAAAACCGCCCGGACCGATCTCCCATTCGATGTAGGGCTGACCCTTGCCGTCCTTCTTGATGTTCATTTCACTGTGCTCCGACGACCATGCGCGATAATGAGTAACGAAGAGACCTAACCCTACGCTCGACCATGATCGAATGTAGTGCGGTGACAGTGCACTAAACCGCGTAACAGATGCTTTGGCTGATTCAGTGCACTGTCACCGTATTTTTGCGATGAACCTTACGGCGGAAGCCACGGCGCGGTGAGATAGGTTGCTGGATTCAGATCAGGGTATAGTTGGGTCGGAACGGGGCGCGCCCACCGCTCAAGCGTTAAAAATGCTAGGCTATTGTTCGCGACTAGTCTGCTTTTGTAGCAGGTTTCGTAGTGATTGAAGCCTAACCCTTCCTATCGCGTGCTCGCGTTGCCGAGCGCATTCATTATAAAGCCTGCAGCATCGTCCGCGTCCCTGTCAGTCATGCATTTCTGCGGCCACTCAATGGCACTCCCACCAAGTGGAAAGAGCCGAACTAATTTGCTGCTTGGACTCCCTGTCATGTCAATTATATCCGAATGAACGGAGCTTACTGCGTGGACGTACAGCTTTCCGAATACCAGTGTGGTCGTCTGAGTATTCGGTATTGGCAGCCCGTTTGGCAGATGCCGCGCCGGATGGGCTTCGCTTGAGATTGCCAAGGCATTCTTGACCCAGTCTGCCACCCAGTCGCCTCGCTCATAGTGGCCGATCCAGATTTTCCATTGTGCCGCTGGGGGCATGCCAACGTTCATAAGTGCGTCGCGATGTTGTTGCGGGATCGCCGCACGGTCGGGATAAAAGTGGTCCGACGTCATGACCGACATGGCACACCACGCCGCGAGGGTCCCTTGTGCATCAACCCCGATCGATGTTGATCGTCCTATTGCTAGCGGAAGAACCACAGGCTTTGCGCGCTCTTGGAGCCTGCTCATCCAACCATTGTTGCAATCAGCGCAAACCAGCTTAACGCGCCTAGACTTCGAGTCGCCGTTGATGTTCCTACGATCTACGTCTGCGGGACGGTCGTCATGAACGACGGTGCTTGACGCACTGTAGCTTGTGCCGTTCTTAGGAACGTATTGACCAAGCCACGTGGGCCAAACATCCTCTTTCGTGAGACGGCCGCAGTTCGGACCACAGAAGATGCAGGTTTTCGTCAGGGCAGGCAACATGGGCTGTGGGCGATCAGTCGGACAAATCGTAACGGTAACGAAGTTCGGCAACAATTTGCTGCAGTTCGCCATTCAACGAAATCGCCTGCGCGGGCGAGGCGATAAGGTTTGCACCCCAGCCGTACATGGGGTCTCGGTGAATGATCACGCGGCAACCGCGCATTCGCTGAGAGGTGATCTCTTCAAGTTGGTGTGCTGTTGCTTTAGCCTTCGTGTGCATGGCGTCAAATCCTGTTGACAGACATTATGTGGTTTCCGGCCAAAAATGCTCTTTCATCTGACGGGCCATTAGTGCGGCAGTCTTTTCCGGCGCGACCTTGTACATCTGGTTTAAGATGGCGTCGAAACATGACGGACTCATTCTCAACGAGACCTCGGTTGTGCCACCGCCCTTCGAAGCAAGTTCGAATTTGAAGTGCAGCGATGGCTCCCTTTCGCTGAAGTTGTTCACGATAACGCTGTCGTTTTCGAAGTTCCATCGGCTTGCGGTGACGCCCGACCGGAACACCTTCGCTCCACGCAAAGACGGCATCTGCTCTCCTCTCAGCTGGTTTGTAACTAGCAGAATATAGCACGCGGCGCCTGCCTACGCGTGGAATGCACGTCAGACGGCAGCAGCCATAGGCTTGGTAAAATCTAAATGTCCGTATTCCGCAACGTTAGTGGTTTCGCCGGGTAGCTTCCGGAGCGTCACCGACTAGCCTGCGCATGGCCCGATGAAGTCGGCTCGCGCCCAAGGCGCGCGGCCCGGAATGCCGGGGAGTTCGGGGCAACACCCCTTGAGCCCCACGCGGATTCGTGCGACCTCCGCCCCCAGCAAACCCGTCATTTCTGAGCCCTCGATGCACATTCTCCTCCTCGGTTCCGGCGGCCGCGAACATGCCCTGGCATGGAAAATCGCAGCCTCCCCCCTGGTGACCAAATTCTGGTGCGCGCCGGGCAATGCCGGCATCGCGAAGGAGGCCGAATGCGTGGCGCTCGATGTGGCCGACCATGCGGCGGTGATCGCGTTCTGCAAGACGAACAAGGTCGAGCTCGTGGTGGTCGGGCCGGAGACGCCGCTGGCGGCCGGCATCGTCGATGATCTCACGGCGGCCGGCATCAAGGCGTTCGGGCCCAACAAAATTCCGGCGCAGCTCGAAAGCTCCAAGGGCTTCACCAAGGCGCTCTGCACCGAATTCGGCATTCCCACCGGCGCCTACAAGCGATTCACCAATCCCGAGGACGCGCGCGCTTATGTGCAGAGCCAGGGCGCGCCGATCGTGGTGAAGGCCGATGGTCTCGCCGCCGGCAAGGGCGTCGTCGTTGCCAAGACCGTGCGAGAGGCCGAGGACGCCATCGCCATGATGTTCGAGGGCGCGTTCGGCGAGGCCGGCACTGAAGTCGTGATCGAGGAGTTTCTGCCGGGCCGCGAGATCAGCTTCTTTGCGCTGTGCGACGGCGAGACCGCCATTCCGCTGGCCTCGGCGCAGGACCACAAGCGCGTGTTCGACCACGATGTCGGGCCGAACACCGGCGGCATGGGCGCCTATTCGCCGACGCCGCTGGTGACGCCACAGATCCACGACGCGATCATGGCCAAGATCATCCTGCCGACGGTCGCCGGCATGAAGAGCCGCGGCACGCCGTTCCGCGGCATTCTCTACGCCGGCATCATGCTGACGACGCAGGGGCCAAAGCTGTTCGAGTTCAACGTCCGCTTCGGCGACCCCGAGTGCCAGGTGCTGATGCTGCGCATGATGAGCGACATCGTGCCGGCGCTGCTCGCCGCCTGCGACGG
Organism: Bradyrhizobium sp. 192; assembly: GCF_023100965.1. Classification (NCBI taxonomy): domain Bacteria; kingdom Pseudomonadati; phylum Pseudomonadota; class Alphaproteobacteria; order Hyphomicrobiales; family Nitrobacteraceae; genus Bradyrhizobium; species Bradyrhizobium sp. 192. The sequence continues at coordinate 7,787,674 of NZ_CP064690.1, read as the reverse complement.
GCAGCTGAAGAATTTCGACCTGCGCTGGCACAAGGAAACCGCGCTCACCGTGGTGATGGCGGCGAAGGGCTATCCCGGCGACTATCAGAAGGGCACGCGGATCGACGGGCTCGACGACGCCGCGAAGGTCGACAATGTCGAGATCTTCCACGCCGGCACGGTCGCGAAGGACGGCGCGATCCTCGCCAATGGCGGCCGCGTGCTCAATGTCTGCGCGCTGGGCGCGACCGTGACCGAGGCGCAGGCCCGCGCCTATCAGGCCGTCGACCGCATCCGCTGGCCCGAGGGCTTCTGCCGCCGCGACATCGGCTGGCAGGCGGTGGAGGCGGAGAAGGCCAAAGGCTAGTCGAGAGCTGGCCGAGGGCTCGTCCAGAGCTCGCTTGGCGCGGTCGCCGTCACCGGATCGCCACATCAGCCCGCCAGAATGTGCAATGGGTTTTTGGGGTTAGTGGCCCCGATGATGATACCGGTACTGTGCATGGGGTTGTTTTCGCACTTTTGGGGGTCGGGGGCCGGCCCAGCCTGACCCGACAAGGATGCAACAAGATGTCCGATCTCGCCGACCTCTATCCGGGCTTTGCGTCCGAATGGATCGATACCTCGTTCGGCCGCATCTTCGCCCGCGTCGGCGGCAAGGGACCGCCGCTCCTGCTCCTGCACGGCTTCTCCGAGACCAACGTGATGTGGCACCGCGTGGCGCCTGAGCTGGCTGACGCCTTCACGCTGATCATTGCGGATCTGCCGGGCTATGGCTGGTCCGACATGCCCGAGAGCGATGCGCTGCACATCCCCTACAGCAAGCGCGCCATGGCCAAGGCGATGGTGGAAGCGATGGAGCGGCTCGGTCACGTGCACTTCGCGCTGGCCGGCCACGACCGCGGCGGCCGCGTCTCGTATCGGCTGGCGCTCGACCATCCCGGCCGGCTGTCGAAGCTCGCGGTGCTCGATATCCTGCCGACCTATAATTACTGGGAGCGGATGAACCGCGCCTACGCGCTGAAGATCTATCACTGGACCTTCCTGGCCCAGCCCGCGCCGCTGCCGGAGACGCTGATCGCAGGGCAGGGCGAGTTCTTCCTGCGCTTCAAGATGGCGAGCCAGACCAAATCGAAGACGCTCGATGCCATCGACCCGCGCGCGCTCGAGCACTACCTCGCCCCGTTCCGCGATCCCGCCCGCATCCACGCGATGTGCGAGGATTACCGTGCCGGCGCCTATTTCGACTACGATCTCGACAAGGCCGATTTCGAAGCCGGCAAGAAGATCACGATCCCGATGCTGGCATTGTGGGGTGGCGTCGGCATCGCGCAGGCCGCTGCGACGCCGCTCGACACCTGGAAGCAATGGGCGACGAATGTGAGCGGCATGCCGGTCGATTCCGGCCACTTCCTCACCGAGGAGAATCCTGACGCGACCGCGAAGGCGCTGCGCGAGTTCTTCTCCTCGTAGCCCGGGTGAGCGCAGCGACACCCGGGACATCTTTCGCGGCGATCCCGGATGTCGCTGCACTCATCCGGGCTACGCACTGCGCCTGCAATGACGGAAGCCGTCACCGCCGCTCCCGAAAGAACTCCCTGAGCAGCCGAGTCGCCTCGCTCTCGCCGACGCCGGAATAGACGTCCGGCGCGTGGTGGCAGGTCGGCGCGGCGAAGAAGCGCACGCCTGATTCGACCGCGCCGCCCTTGGGGTCGGCGGCGCCGTAATAGAGCCGCCTCACCCTTGCAAACGAGATCGCGCCCGCACACATGGTGCAGGGCTCCAGCGTCACGTAGAGGTCGCAGTCCACCAGGCGCTCGCTGCCGATCTTTTTCGCCGCCTCGCGCAGCGCGACGATTTCGGCATGGCCGGTGGGGTCGCGGTCGGTCAGCGTCCGGTTGGCGGCGGTGGCAATGACCTCGTCATTGCGGACCACCACGCAGCCAACAGGAACTTCGCCCGCTTTTCCGGCATTTTCGGCCGCCAGAAGCGCCAAATCCATGAAAGAGGGGGCTTTCAAGCCTCGTATCATCGCAAGAAACCTGCTAGTAGCTGCGCCTTCAGCAGAAGTGCTTACCGGTTTTGCCTGGGCCTGCGGCTCCGAACGAGCGCGCACAATGCCTAACGGCCACCCCCTCGAGTGAGATCATTCATGCCTCGCGATAGCGACAAAGACAACGATTCCCGCGGCCGGCGAGGCCCGGCAAGGGGAGGTCCGCACAAGGGACCGCCGAAGGGCCGGTCCGGCAAGCCGCGCGGCCCGGACAAGAAATTCGCCAAGCGCGGCCCCGAGGGCAGGAGCGACGCCCGCCCACCCCGTGGTGACCGCGACAGCCGTCCGTTCCGCCCCCGCGCGGACGGCGATGCCCCGCGCCGCGACTTTAGCGAGCGGCCGAAATTCAACCGCGACGACCGGCCCCGGGAAGATCGCGGCGAGCGCAGCTTCAAGCCGCATGGCGACCGGCCTTTCTCCGATCGCTCCTCGCGTGATGGCGAGAAGCGCCCCTTCAAGCCGCGTGGTGATCGCCCCTCCTTTGGCCGCGACGACCGCCCGCCGCGCCGGGATCGCGACGATTCCCGCCCCGCCGGCCGGACCGGTGACAGAAAGTTTGGCGACAAGAAGCCCTACGCCCCGCGGGGCGATCGTCCGGAACGCAAGTTCGACGGCGAGCGGAAGTTTTCGCGCGGAGCACCGGATCGCTCCTCGCGTGATGGCGAGAAGCGCCCGTTCAAGCCGCGCGGAGATCGCCCGAATTTCGATCGCGGTGATCGTGCGCCGCGCGGCGACCGTCCGGAGCGCAAGTTCGACGGCGAGCGAAAGTTTTCGCGAGGCGCACCGGATCGCGACCGCGGGCCGCGCAAGGATTTCGGCGGCCGCGACCGCGGCGGGGACAAGCCCTGGCAGAAGCGCGAAGGCGGCGATGACCGTCCGCGCTTCTCGCGTTCGCGCGACGATCGCGCAACGGGCGATCGTCCGTTCCGCGAGCGGCCGAAATTCGATCGCCCCCGCGACGATCGTCCAAAGTTCGACCGGCCCCGTCGCGACGGCGAGGGCGACCGCGGCGGCGACCGGCCGAAATTCAACCGGCCGCGCGAGCGCTCGGAAGGCCGTTCTGACTGGCATGAGCATCCGCGCAGCGAGGGCCGCTTCGGCGATCGTCCCCGCCGTGAAAATGAGGACGAGAGCCGGATCTTCGAGAAGCGCCCCGCCTTCGGCGGCCGCGGCGCCTATCGCGAGCGCGATCGTGATTCCGATCGCCGCCCGCGCCGGGAGGAAGAGCCGAAGCCGAAGAAGGCCGGCGAGCGCATCGCCAAGGCGCTGGCTCGCGCCGGGCTGGCCTCGCGCCGCGATGCCGAGGAGATGGTCACGCAGGGCCGTGTCACCGTCAACGGTCGCGTCATCAACTCGCCCGCGCTCGACATCACCAAGAACGACGTCGTTCTGGTCGACGGCAAGCCGTTGCCGGAGCGCGAGCGCACGCGGCTGTTCCTCTATCACAAGCCGCGCGGGCTGATGACCACGCATGACGACCCCGAGGGTCGTCCGACCGTGTTCGACAATCTGCCCGAAGGCCTGCCGCGGCTGATCAGCGTCGGCCGGCTCGATTTCAACACCGAGGGCCTGCTGCTGCTCACCAACGACGGCGGGCTCGCGCGCACGCTCGAACTGCCGGACACCGGCTGGCTGCGCCGCTATCGCGTTCGCGCCCATGGCGACGTCACCCAGGCGCAGCTCGACGAGCTCAAGGACGGCGTCGAGATCGAGGGCGTCAAATACGGCCCGATCGACGCGACGCTGGAGCGCGACCAGGGCGCCAATGTCTGGCTGGTGTTCGCGATCCGCGAAGGCAAGAACCGCGAGGTGCGCAATGTTTGCGCGCATCTCGGGCTCGAGGTGAACCGGCTGATCCGTGTTTCCTACGGCCCGTTCCAACTCGGCGAAGTCCCCGAAGGCGAGGTCGAGGAGATCAAGTCGCGCGTGCTGCGCGACCAGCTCGGCGACAAGATCATCGAGAAGTCGGGCGCGCAGTTCGACGTGCCGCAGAAGTCTGCCTCGGCTGGCGACGATGGGGTGCCGCGCGAGAAGAAGCCCGCCAGCAAACGTGACGTGATCGCTGACCGCAAGGGCCGCCGCGTGCTGGTGCAGCGCACCGGCAGCGAGGAGGCGCGCGAGCGCAACGAGGCCGAGGCGAGCGGCTACGGTCCGCCGCGCCGTCCCAAGCGCGGCTATCACGGCAAGCGGGACCTGACGCCGAAGGAGGACTGACATGCTGAGCGGTCGGTCACTCCGCACTGCTTCGTTCCCTTCACTCTTGCCTGCAGGGGAATCGCATTTGCTTTCACGGCGGCGGCCTGCGGGCTTGCTCCGCCTCTCCCGCTTGCGGCAGAGGCCGACGCGCTCGCAGAGCGCGGCGGGTGAGGGTTCTCACCTCTGGGGGATTTCCTCGGCGCGTCTCGATGGTCCCATCGCTGAGACAACCCTCACCCCGACCCTCCCCCGCAAGCGGGGGAGGGAGGCGACCGTTCGTGTGGCCACAGGACGGGCCATGTAATGCGCGTCGTCGGCGGTCGTTTGAAGGGGCGCAATCTCGCCTCACCGTCCTCGCGCGAGATCCGCCCCACGGCGGACCGCCTGCGCGAATCCGTCTTCAATATCCTCGTGCACGCCTATGACGATCCGATTGCGGACGCGCGCGTGCTCGATCTCTTCGCCGGCACCGGCGCGCTCGGCATCGAGGCGTCGTCACGCGGCGCCAAGTTCACGTTGTTCGTCGACAACGGCGCGGAGGCGCGGGCGCTGCTGCGCAACAACGTCGAGTCGCTCGGCCTCGGCGGCGTGACCAAAGTCTATCGCCGCGATGCCACAGATCTGGGCCCCGCGCATCCCGTCGAGCCGTTCTCGCTGGCATTCCTCGATCCTCCCTATGGCAAGGGTTTCGCGGAGAAGGCCCTCGCAAGCTTGCGCGACGGCGGCTGGCTCACCCCGGGCGCGCTGCTCGTGGTGGAAGAGGCAAAGGCCGCGCAGTTCGTGACGCCGGAAGGCTACGAGGAATTGGAGCGGCGCGCGTATGACGACACGGAATTCGTGTTTCTGCGTAGGGCGGATTAGCGCAGCGTAATCCGCCACTGGTGTTTCGGCATACATAGCTGCCGTAGGGTGGGCAAAGCAGAGCGTGCCCACCACCTGTCTCGATCATGCAGAGCTCATGGGCACGGCGCTTCGCGCCTTTGCCCACCCTACAAAATCACCTTCGCCCGAACAGCTTCTCCACGTCGCTCAGCTTCAGCTCGACATAGGTCGGCCGGCCGTGATTGCACTGGCCGGAGTTCGGGGTGTCCTCCATCTCGCGGAGCAGGGCGTTCATCTCCTCCGGCCGCAGCCTTCGGCCGGCGCGCACCGAGCCGTGGCAGGCCATGGTCGCGGCGACGTGCATCAGGCGGCGCTCCAGCGGCAGCGCCTCGTCCCATTCGGCCATGTGCTCGGAGAGATCGCGCAGGAGGCCGCCCGCATTGGACTTGCCGAGCAGCGAGGGCGTTTCGCGCACCGCGACTGCGCCGAGGCCGAAGGATTCGATGGCGAGGCCGAATGACGCCAGCTCCTCGCTGCGCTCGAGCAGGCGCTCGACCGTCGCCTCGTCCATCTCGACGATCTCGGGGATGAGGAGGATCTGCCGCTGCACGCCGTTCGCCGCCAGCGAGGCCTTCAGCCGCTCATAGACGATGCGCTCATGCGCGGCATGCTGGTCGACGATGATGAGACCGTCGCGGGTCTGCGAGACGATATAGGTCTCGTGGATCTGCGTGCGCGCAGCGCCGAGCGGGCGGTCGACGAGATCGCTGATGGGCTGCGACTCGAACCGCACGTCTGCGCTGGGCGCGCCGACGTCGAAGGCCGCCTGCGAACGCTCGGCAAAGGCAGGCGCGGCGGCGCCCTCGAAGGACGGCATCGGCGCGACAGGCGCGGACGGCGAGGCCCGCCAGTCCCAGCTTGCGGGACGCGGCGTGAAGGCGGGCCGGAACGCGGACAGGGCGCTCTCGCCGCTATTGGCGGCTGTGCGGCGGCCTTCGCGCGCGAGCCCTTCCTTCAGCCCGTGCACGATCAGCGCGCGGACGAGGCCGGCATTGCGGAATCGCACCTCGGTCTTGGCCGGATGGACGTTGGCGTCGACCTCGCGTGGATCCAGCGTGATGAACAGCGCCAGCACCGGATGGCGGTCGCGCGGCAGATAGTCGGCATAGGCTCCGCGCACCGCGCCTAAGATCAGCTTGTCGCGCACCGGACGCCCGTTGACGAAGAGGTATTGCCCGAGCGCGTTGGCCTTGGTCAGCGCAGGCGCCGCGGCATAGCCGGCGACGACCACGCCCTCGCGTTCGGCGTGGACCTCGAAAGCGTGGCTGCGGAATTCGGCGCCCAGGATGTCGCCAAGCCGCGTCAGGCGGCCGGCGGCGCCGGGCAATGCCGCGGCCCAGGTCACCGGCGCGCGCTCCTCGCCGGCCAGTGTGAAGGCGATATCGGGCCGCGCCATCGCCAGCCGCCTGACCACCTCGCGAATCGCCTCGGCCTCGGTGCGGTCGGTCTTCAGGAATTTCAGCCGCGCCGGCGTCGCGTAGAAGAGATCGTTGACCTCGACGCGGGTGCCATGCGCCAGCGCCGCCGGCATGATCTCGGACTTCTCGCCGCCTTCGACATTGAGTGCCCAGGCATGCGGCTCGCCGGCATGCCTGGTGGTGATGGACAGCCGTGCCACCGAACCGATCGAGGGCAGCGCCTCGCCGCGGAACCCGAGCGTGCGGATCTGCAGCAGATCCTCGTCGTCGAGCTTGGAGGTCGCGTGACGCTCGACCGCAAGCGCAAGGTCCTTCGCGGTCATGCCGCCGCCGTCATCGGTGATGCCGATCCGCCGCCGCCCCCCGCCGTCGGTGAACACGTCGATCCGGCTGGCGCCGGCATCGATGGCGTTCTCGACCAGTTCCTTGACCACGCTCGCAGGACGTTCGACCACCTCGCCGGCGGCGATGCGGTTGACGACCTGCTCTGGAAGCTGGCGGACGGGCATGGGCTGGTTCTTGGATTCGCTGGACGGGCTATTCTATGCCGTGTTGCGTCAAAAGCATGTGCCAAGCAACAGGCAACCTGACCCGCCGGGGAGGGTTGTGGACGATTGCCCTGAAGCCATTGGACGTTCGAGCAAATCGCGCCGGCTGTCCTCCTCCCTCAGACTTGATTGTGGGGTGGCGGGCAGCGGTGTAGCATCGTGAAAAAATAGCAACAGGACGGGAGGACGCCATGTGCCATCTCTTCGCGCACCAGCCCCAACGTGACTACGAATCCCAGACCCGCTCCTTGCGGATCGGCGGGCACTGTACCTCGATCCGGCTTGAAATGGCGTTTTGGGATACGCTGGAGGAGATCGCGGCCAAGGAGAGCATGAGCGTCGGGAAATTCCTGACGACGCTCTACAACGAGGTGCTCGACCATCACGGCGAGGTCAATAATTTCGCCTCGCTGCTGCGATGCTCCTGCCTGATCTATCGATCCCGGAACGTGGCGCCGGTGCAGGACTTCAAGGGAACAGTCGCGCCTATGCTCGACGCGGCCGAATAGCCACGACAGCGAGAGCCGGCACCCGCATTTTCAACGTCGTCCTGTCGAACGTGTTCGGCCTGCATGGTTCGAGACGCCCGCCTTGGCGGGCTCCTCGTCATGAGGGTTTGATATCTCGCCGCAAAACCAGACCTCATCCTGAGGGCCCGCAGGAGGCGGGCGTCTCGAAGGATGGCCACAGGCGAACTTCCTGCCAAGTTCTTCCATGCGATGATTGGAGAGGTCAAATCTCCTTCTTCTGCATCGCGCCCGCCATGTAATCCGCCTGCCGGATCGCCAGCGCGACGATGGTCAGCGTCGGGTTGCAGGCCGCGCCGCTGGTGAACTGGCTGCCGTCGGAGACGAACAGGTTCTTGACGTCGTGGCTCTGGCCGAACTTGTTGACGACGCCGTCCCTGGGCTTTTCGCTCATTCGGTTGGTGCCGAGATTGTGGGTGCTCGGATAGGGCGGCGTCGGATAGGTCACGGTGGCGCCGACGGCGTCGTAGACTGCAGCGCCCTGCTTGTAGGCGTGCGCGCGCATCGCGAGATCGTTGGGATGATCGTCGAAATGCACGCTCGCCACCGGCTGCCCGAACTTGTCCTTCACGACGGGGTCGAGCGTGATGCGGTTGGTCACCTGCGGCATGTCCTCGCCGACCAGCCACATGCCGGCCATCCTGGGATAGCCGTCGAGCGCTGCGGTGAACGGGCGGCCCCAGGCGCCGGGATTGAGGAACGCGGCCATGAACGGCAGCCCGAGCGCCAGCGTCTCCATCTCGTAGCCGCCGACGAAGCCGCGCTTCGGATTGTTGGCGGCTTCATCGCGGATGATGCCGGCCATGGTGGTGCCGCGATACATGTGTACGGACTTCTCGAACACGGCGTAGACGCTGCCGGTCATGTGCCGCATGTAGTTGCGGCCGACCTGGCCCGATGAATTGCCGAGGCCGTCGGGGAACATGGTCGAGGCGCTGTTGAGCAGCAGCCGCGGGCTCTCGATCGAGTTGCCGGCGACCGCCACGACGCGCGCCTTCTGGCGCTGCATCGCGCCGCTCTCGTCGGCATAGACCACGCCGGTCACCTTGCCGCCGGCATCATGCTCGATCTTGATCGCCATGCTGCTCGGCCTGACTTCGAGATTGCCCGTCGCCTCACCCTTCGGGATCTCGGTGTAGAGCGTCGACCATTTCGCGCCGGATTTGCAGCCCTGGAAGCAGAAGCCGATCTGCTGGCAGGCGCCGCGCCCATCGCGCGGCTGGCTGTTGATCGCCATGTTGCCGGTGTGCACGGTCTTGTAGCCGAGCTTCTTGGCGCCGGCCTCCAGCACCTTGAAGTTATTGTTGCCGGGAAGGCCGGGAATGCCGTTGGTGCGGGTCACGCCCATCTTGTTCTCGGCCTTGGCGTACCACGGCTCCATCTCCGCGAGCGTCACCGGCCAGTCGAGCAGGTTTGCGCCGGGCAGGCCACCATAGGTGCTCTTCACCTTGAACTCGTGCTCGTCGAAACGCAGCGACGCGCCGGCCCAATGGGTCGTCGAGCCGCCGACCGCCTTGACGATCCAGGCGGGAAGGCCCGAAAAATCCTTGGCGACGCGCCACGTCCCCGACGTGGTGCGCGCATCGGTCCAGGCGAGCTGGGAAAAACTCTCCCATTCGTCGTTGACGAAGTCGTGGTTCTCGATGCGGGGACCCGCTTCGAGAATGACGACCTTGACGCCCTTCTGTGCGAGTTCGTTGCCCAGCGTGCCGCCGCCGGCACCGGAGCCGACGATCACCACAACGCTGGAGTCGTTCAGATCGAATTTTGCCATATGCGTTCTCCTGAACCGTTGGGGTGGATCTCAAGCCTTCGGCAGCCAGTCGATGTCGGCAAAGCCGCGGTTGATGTAGCCGCCGTGCTCGGCGGAGGAGCCCTCGTAGCCGAAGCGCGGCCAGACCTCTTTCTGGTTGTAGAGAGAGACGACGAGGTCGCCGCGGACCTTCTGGAAAAAGTCGCTCTGCTCGATTTCCTTCAGCAGTACGACGCGGTCGGCTTCCCAGGGCACCTCGATATAGGCCACCTTGTGGCGGTCCCGCGCGTTCTGATCGAGCCGCGTGATGCCGTCGCTGATCAGCGACTTGACGGACGCGTCCTTGGCCGCCTTGCTGTCCCAAGGCTTGATCGCGGTGATGTAATAGCTGTCTCCGAGCACATCATGCGGATAGATGTCGCGCGCGACCTTCAGCAATGTCTTCATCGTCGCGGGCGAGAGTGCGCTCGCATCCTCGGCCCAGGCGTCCTCAATGCTGACGGCGACGCTGGTCGCGACAGCGACGACCGGAACGGCCGTCACCGCGCCCTTGAGAAAGACACGGCGGCTGTGCTTGCTTCGACGATCGACTTCTCTCATGGGTTCCTCCGTTGATTTTTGTGATTTTGATTTTTGTAGCTTGATCAGCCGAAGCGTCCGCCCCGCTGGATCATTTCGATCTTGTAGCCATCGGGATCGCTGACGAAGAAGAAACGCGCCAGCGTCCTGCCACCGTGCTTGAAATCGCGTAACGGCCCCGGCGCGAGCTTCTCGCGCTCGAAGCGGGCGTGCTCGGCATCGAGATCCTCGACCACCACGGCCAGATGGCCATAGCCGTCGCCGAGCGCATAAGGCTCCTTGCGATCGAAGTTCACCGTCAGCTCGACCTCGAAAGGTGAGGAGGGGTGACGCAGATAGATCAGGGCAAAGTCTGCGAACTTCAGATGGTCGGCGACTTCGAGACCGAAGGCGCGTCTGTAGAAGTCGAGCGCGCGTGCCTCGTCCAGCACGCGGATCATGGAATGAACGGGCTTTGCCATTCAGTTCTGCTCCTTCAGGTAGGCGATGATGGCGGCGCGCGTCTCCGGCTTGCCTTGCCGATAGGCCATGATCACACCAGGAATGACGGCTTGCGGATTGGTCAGCCACGCGTCGAGCCGGGCTTCGTCCCAGGCGAAGTCCGCGTTGGCGAGGCCTTGCGAATACCGAAAGCCCTCGATCTTGCCGGCGGGACGGCCAACGACCTTGAGCAGCGGCGGTCCCTGGCGCGCCGGCTCCGACAGGCTCAACGTGTGGCACACCGCGCATTGTTGCTTGAAGAGCGTCGCGCCATCCGGCGGCTTTGCGGCCGGCAGAGGCATTTGCGCGTCGGCAACCCGCACCGTCAGCACCGCTGCGGTGCACAATCCCAGCACGATCGCGCGCATTGCCAAGAACCCGCATCCATGTCAAATTCAGCGTGCGCAAACTCTAGGCGCCGCCAAACATGCGGTGGTAGTAGCGGGCTATTTCGACCGGGAACAAAGCGCACAACGCACGACGTGGTTCGGCGCGGTCAGGGGGCTTGATCGAAGGCCGCGATCTCTAGTCGTCGAAACTGCGGCCCCCGCCGCGTCCGGCCTTGACGTCGCTGCGACGCTTCTTGCCCTCGAGGCGGCGCTGCTTGGAGCCGAAAGTCGGCTTCGTCGCGCGCCGCGGCTTTGGCCGCACCATGGCCTCGCGCAGCATTTCCGTGAGGCGGTCGATGGCATCCTGGCGGTTGCGCTCCTGGGTGCGGAAGCGCTGCGCCTGGATCACGATCACGCCGTCCTTGGTCATGCGCTGACCGGCAAGGCGGGCAAGGCGGAGAGCCGCATCATCGGGGAGAGTCAGCTTGCGTGTGTCGAAGCGCAGCTGCGCCGAGGTCGCGACCTTGTTGACGTTCTGCCCGCCCGGGCCGGAGGCGCGGACAAAGCCGATCTCGATGTCGTCCTCGTCGATGACGAGATCGCGGGATATCCGCAGCATGGTGGCACCATTCGTGATGCCCGGACATATCGCGGACGTCTGCGTTCGGCAATGGTGCCTGGGGGAAACGCAAATGGCCGGGCGAGCCCGGCCATTTCAGGACATCCGGAAGGGAGGTCAGTTCGACTTCGTCGCCGGCGCCGCCGACGGTTGCGCCGCGGCCTGCGGGGCGCGGCCGACGACGACGGTCAGCAGGCCCTGGCCCCAGAGGCGCTTGGCGGCGGCTTTGGCGTCGTCCAGCGTCACGGCATCGACGATGGCGTTGCGCTTCTCGATATAGTCGATCGGCAGCTTGTCCTGCTGATACTGCAGCAGCGCCTGCGCCAGCTTGGAGGAGGTGTCGAGCGCCAGCATCTGCGAGCCCTTGAGGTAGGACTTGGCCTCGTCCAGCTCCTTCTGGGTCGGACCTTCTTCTGCGATCCGGCGCACTTCCTTGTCGATGGCGTCGATGGTGTCGCCGGCACGGTCGGCACGCGTGCCGGTGTTGCCGATGAAGATCGCCGAATGCTCCATCCAGAGCAGCGATTCGAACACCGAATAGGCCAGCCCGCGCTTCTCGCGCACCTCGCGATAAAGGCGCGAAGACAATCCGCCGCCGCCGAGGATGTGATTGACGACGTAGGCAGCCATGAAGTTCGGATCGTTGCGCTTCACCCCGGGGCCGCCGAACGTGATCACGGTCTGCGGTACGTCGAGCGTGACGAAGGCGCGCTGCGGCGGCTTTGCAGCCTCGACGTCGGGGACCGGCGTGAGGTTGGCCTTGGCGGGCAGGCTACCGAACGTGTGGTCGAGCAGCTTACCGAGCGTCGCCGGGTCGACATCGCCGACGACTGCGATCTTCAGTCCGTCCTTCGCAAGCACGCGGCCGACATAGTCCTTCATGTCGGCGACCGTGATGGTCGGCACGCTGTCGAGATTGCCGTTGGTCTGCCGGCCATAGGGGTGATCGCCGAAGGCGACCTCCAGGAATTTGCGGCTCGCCAGCGAGGTCGGGTTGGTGGTCTCGCGGCGCAGGCCCGAGATGACCTGCGAGCGGATGCGCTCGACATCGGCGGTGTTGAAATGCGGCGAGGTCAGCGCGCTCCTGAGCAGGTCGAAAGCCTCGTCCTTGTTGTCGCGCAGCATGCGCAGGCTGCCGCGGAAGGTGTCGCGGGTGGCGCTGAAGGAGAGCTCGATGGCGCGGCGGTCGAGCCGCTCGTGGAAAGTCTTGGAATCGAGATCGCCGGAGCCTTCGTCGAGGAGGTCGCCGACCAGGTTGGCGACGCCCGACTTGTCCTTGGGATCCTGGGCCGAGCCGCCGGCGAAGGAATATTCCATCGCGATCAGCGGCACGGTTGCGTCCTGCACGAACCAAGCCTCGATGCCGCCGGGCGAGACCAGGCGCTGGATCTTTGCGGCGGCCTGTGACGGCGAGAGCGAAGCGAGCGCAAGCGCAGCGCCGGTGGCAAGGGAGAATGCAGCGCGTCGAAGGAAGGGATAGGTCACGAACGCTTCTCCTCGCGCTTGGCGGCACCGGTGTCCTTGATCAGATAGCCCGTCACCGAACGCTTCTTCTGGAGCCATTTCTGGGCGACGGCGCGGACCTGCTCGGCGGTGACCGCGCGGATGCGGTCGGGCCAGCTCCTGATGTCCTCGACCGACAGGCCGGTGGTCAGCGCGCCGCCATACCAGCGTGCCAGCACCGCCTGGTTGTCCTGGGCGTAGATCGCTTCCGCGATCAGCTGGGTCTTGACCCGCTCCAGATCCTCGGCGCGGATCGGGTTCTGCGCGACATTGGCGATGACGGCGTCGACCGCCTGCTCGACCTCTGCGAAGCTGATTCCGGGTTTCGGCGAGGCCGAGACCGCGAACTGGGTCGGATCGAGCGAGATGCTCGAATAGCTGGCGTTGGCGGAGACCGCGAGCGGCTTGTCGACGACGAGGGCGCGGTAGAGATAGGAATTGCTGCCGCTGCCCATCAGCTGTGCGAGCACGTCGAGGGCGGCGCTTTCACCGGCCGCAGCCGTGGTCGCCGAGGGCACCAGATAATAGCGCCGCATGCTCGGCTGCTCGACGCGCGGGTCGGCCAGCGTGACGGTGCGCGGCGCGGCGGGCTCCGGCTCCTGCGGACGGACGCGCCGTGCCGGGATCGCGGGCTGGGCCGGGATCGCACCGAAATTGCGCTCGACCAGCGGGCGGACGTCGGCGGCCTCGACGTCGCCGGCGATCACCAGGATCGCGTTGTTCGGCGCGTAGAAGCGGCGGTAGAAGGCGAGCGCGTCCTCGCGATCGAGCTTCTCGATCTCCTGATGCCAGCCGATCACGGGACGGCCGTAGGGATGATTGAGATAGAGCGCGGCCATGATCTGCTCGTTCAGCCGCGCGTCCGGATTGTTGGCGACGCGCATGTTGTATTCTTCGAGCACGACGTCGCGCTCGGGCAGCACGTTCTCGTCCTTGAGGATGAGGCCGGTCATGCGGTCGGCCTCGAACTCCATCATGGTCGCCAGCTGCTCTTTCGGCACGCGCTGGTAATAGTTGGTGTAGTCGACCGAGGTCGAGGCATTCTCATTGCCGCCGACGCGAAGCACGGTCTGGGAGAATTCGCCGACCGGATGCTTCGAGGTGCCCTTGAACATCAGGTGCTCGAGGAAGTGGGCGAGGCCCGACTTGCCCGGCGTTTCGTCGGCCGAACCGACCTTGTACCAGATCATCTCGGTGACGACGGGCGTGCGGTGATCGGGGATCACCACGACCTGCATGCCGTTGGCGAGCGTGAAGCTGGCTGGCGGGGCCGACGTGACCGTGGTCTGGGCAAGGGCCGCGCCTGATGTCAGGACACTGGTCGAAAGCAGCGCGGCAAGGAGACAGGCAGCCGATCGGTTTGCGGACATCATGATCCTTTAGGGATGACCGAGGTCCGGATGCCCGGCTCGGAGGCACGGCATGCTACACCGTGCGGCTGAGGCTTCGCGTCACGAAGCAGAGAACTCAACGCGGTGGCAAGTTACTGATCAGCAATTTATGCACCTCGGCCGGCGGACATGAATCGCCGGCGCGGGGTTTCAGGTCTGCAAACAGGAACGCTATTGTTCCTTGTCCTTGCCCGACATGATGTCGAAATAGGTCCGCCGCGTTTTGTCCTCGCCGGCCCCATAAGCATAGCTCGGAGACGGGGTCTGGTAGCCTGGCGGCGGCTCGACCAGCGACTGGCGCGGCGGCTCGCTGGTGAACTGCTTGGCCTCGGCCTTGCCTCCGACTCCCCTCATCATATTCCACAGGCCGCCGGAGAAGCCGAGCTCCGCGGGGCTGAGCGACGGATTGCCGTTGGTGCCCGGCTGGATTGGGTCGTTGCTTGTCCGGGGGGCTGCGGCAACTTCGCCGGCCTTCATCTCGGCGGGCGTCAGCGGCCGGGCGACCTGCCAGATTTCCGTTTCCTTGGTTGCCTTCTTGCGTGCGGCGATGGCTTCCTTGCGGCGCTTCTCCTCGGGGTCCTTGGGCCAGTTCGGCGCGGCCTTGGCTTCAGTCGCAGGCGGCGGCAGATCGAGCTTTGGCGGCACCACCAGCGGAGAGCGCTCGCGGTATTCGATGCCCCTCTTCTCCATGCTCTTGGCGCCGATGCCGGACATCAGATTGTCGATGATCTTCTCTTCGAAGGTCATCCCATCATCATCATCGTCGTCGTCACCGGCACGGGCTGCCCCGGCCGACATGACGAGACCGATGCCGAGCGCGACAGCGGACAATTTCAATGCCCGCCAAAGCCCCGATTGGGGGTCTCGAACCATCGAAATGCTGGTCTTCGAGCTGCGCATCACTGTACCTGTTCCATATTGTGTCAGATCGCCGCGCGTATGCGGCAAACCCTCGCAAAGGCCGGGTTCCACCTGCCGGTCCGTATCGGCCGGGATCAGGGCGCTTTTGCGGCGGGTACCCCCAGGAAGGAATCATACAATAGCCCCGCCACCCCAGCAACGATGGCCACGTCCGCCAGGTTAAACACATACCAATTATAGGTATTTCCGCCGATCTCGATGTGGAGCAGGGCGAAATCGACCACCGCGCCATAGGCCAGGCGGTCGATGCCGTTGCCGATGGCGCCGCCGATGATCAGCCCCAGCGCGACCGTGGCAAGCCGGGTGTGCGAGCGGGCCATCCAGATCGCCAGCGCGACCACGGCGACGGCCTTGACGGCCATCAGCGCCAGCTGCGCCGCCTGGCTGTCGTTCTGAAGCCAGCCGAAGCTGATGCCGATATTCATGGCCAGCACCAGGTCGAAGAAGGGCGTCACCTTGACGACGCCCTTCCCGGCAAGATCGAAGACGTTCAGCAGCCACAGTTTCGAGGCCTGGTCGGCCACCAGGGTGACAATGGCCGCGAAGATGCCGGCGCCGAGCGGGGACATGGCAGGCGATCAGACGGCCACGCCCAACGCCTTCCACTCGCGCAGCGCCTTGGCGTCGCGCGGGGTGACGTCGGGGTATTCAGCGTCTTCGCCGACCGTCGGGGAGATCTTCCAGGAGCGGGCGCATTTGGTGCCGACCGCCTTCTCCACCACGACCGCGACACCAGGCACGGCATCGAGACGGAATGCCGAAGCCGGAGCTTCGCCCTCACGCACCTCGTAATTCGAGGTGATGCAGATTTCGGCGAGGTCGACGTCGAACAGCGTCATCAGCATGTCCCGGTCGGCGACGTAGATCACCGGTGACGCCTCCAGCGACGAGCCGATGTTCTTGGCGGCGCGTTCGAGCTCGAGCGCACCGGTGACGACGCGGCGGACGTTGCGGATCGTCTCCCATTTCGCAGCAAGCTTGTCGTCGCGCAAGCCTTCGAGATCGGTCGGGAATAGCGTCAGATGCACCGACGGTTCGGCATCGGGCCGGTACATGCGCCAGCCTTCCTCCGCGGTGAAGCTGAGGACCGGCGCCAGCCATTTCAGGACCGAGGCGCACAACAGGTCGATCGTCGTCAGCGCCGCCTTGCGCGTCGGCGACGAAGGCGGATCGCAATAAAGCCTGTCCTTGCGGATGTCGAAATAGAACGCCGAGAGCTCGCTGTTCAGGAAAGCGGACAGGATCGCGACCACCGACTTGAAGTCGAACTCCTGATAGGCCTTGCCGATGGCGGCGGCGCGGATCGCGAGCTCATGCAGCATCAGCCGCTCGAGCTCGGGCATCTCGGCGGGCGCGACCGCGTCAGCCGGCTTGTAATGATGCAGCGTGCCGAGCATCCAGCGCACGGTGTTGCGCAGCTTGCGGTAGGTCTCGACGGTGTTCTTCAGGATCTCGGGACCGATGCGCTGGTCGTCGGTGTAGTCGCAGGACGCGACCCAGAGCCGGAGGATGTCGGCACCGGATTCCTTGATGACCGACTGCGGCTCGATGGTGTTGCCGAGCGACTTCGACATCTTGCGGCCGTCCTCGGCCTGGGTGAAGCCGTGGGTCAGCACGATGTCGTAGGGAGCCCGACCGCGGGTGCCGCAGCTCTCCAGCAGCGAGGAGTGGAACCAGCCGCGATGCTGGTCCGAGCCTTCGAGATACATCACCGTGTCGGTGCCGCCGTCGACCTTGCGCTTGATGCCGGCGAGGCCGGGAAAGTGCACGGGGTCTTCGAGCACGAAAGCGTGTGTCGAGCCGGAATCGAACCAGACGTCGAGAATGTCGTCGACCTTTTGCCAGTCCTCGCTCGCGCGGGACCCGAGGAAGCGCTCGCGGGCGCCTTTGGCGTACCAGGCGTCGGCGCCTTCCTGCTCGAAGGCCTCGCCAATGCGGCTGTTGACGGCCTCGTCCTGGAGGATCACCGCGGAGCCGTCGCCCTTCTCGCGCACGAACACGGCGATCGGCACGCCCCAGGCGCGCTGGCGCGAGATCACCCAATCGGGGCGCGCCTCGATCATGCCGTTGATGCGGTTCTCGCCGGACGGCGGCACCCATTGCGTCACCGAGATCGCGTGCAGCGCGCGGGCGCGCAGCGTGTCGCCGGACTTGGCTTTGCCGCTCGCCGCGACATCCTTGTCCATCGCGATGAACCATTGCGGCGTGTTGCGGAAGATCACCGGCTTCTTGGAGCGCCAGGAGTGCGGATATTGATGCTTGAGCCGGCCGCGCGCCAGCAGCATGCCGCGTTCGACGAGCGCCTTGATCACGGCCTCGTTGGCGTCGCCCTTCTCGCCCTTGTCGTTGATGACGCGCTTGCCGACAAAGCCCGGCGCGTGGTCGGTGTAGGCACCGTTCTCGTCGACGGTATAGGGAATCGCCGTCGTGATGCCGCGCGCGTCGAGATCGCGCGCCTGTGCCATCCAGACATCGAAGTCCTCGCGGCCATGGCCGGGCGCCGTGTGCACGAAGCCGGTGCCGGTGTCGTCGGTGACGTGGTCACCGGGCAGCAGCGGCACGACGAAATCGTAGCCGCCGGCAAGGCCCTTCAGCGGATGGGCGCATTCGATTGCGTCCATGGTGTCGCCGGGCACGTCGCGGACCTTCTCGAAGGCCGTCACACGGGCCTGCTTGAAGACCTCTTCGGCAAGCGCGTCGGCGAGGATCAGCAGATCGCCGGTCCTGGTCCAATTGTCGGCGGGCGCGTCCGTCACCTTGTACAGGCCGTAGGCGATCTTCGGCGAGAACGAGATGGCGCGGTTGCCCGGCAGCGTCCAGGGCGTGGTGGTCCAGATCACGACGCTTGCGGTGGCAAGCGCGCCATGCGCGGGCGAGGTAACCGGAAACTTCACCCACACCGTATCGGAGGTGTGATCCTCGTACTCGACCTCAGCTTCGGCGAGCGCGGTCTTCTCGACCACGCTCCACATCACCGGCTTGGAGCCGCGATAGAGCGTGCCGTTGGCGGCGAACTTCATCAGTTCGCGAGCGATCTGGGCTTCGGCGGGATAGCTCATGGTGGCGTAGGGATGATCCCAGTCGCCGACGACGCCGAGGCGCTTGAACTCCTCGCGTTGCACGCCGAGCCAATGCGTGGCGTAGGCGCGGCATTCCTTCCGGAAATCGATCATCGCGGTCGAGTCGCGGAAGTCGGGCTTCTGCTTGCCCTTCTTGCGATAGTGCTCTTCCTCGACCTTCCATTCGATCGGCAGGCCGTGGCAGTCCCAGCCCGGCACGTAGTTGGAATCGAAGCCGAGCATCTGCTGGCTCTTGGTGACGAGATCCTTCAGGATCTTGTTCAGCGCCGTGCCGATATGGATGTTGCCGTTGGCATAGGGCGGGCCGTCATGCAGCACGAACTTGGCGCGGCCCTTTGCACTCTCACGCAGCTTCTCGTAGAGGCCGATCTCGTACCAGCGCTTGAGGATCTCCGGCTCGCGCTGCGGCAGGCCGGCGCGCATCGGGAATTCGGTCTGCGGCAGGAACAGGGTCTTGGAATAGTCTTTGGCGTCTGACTTTTGCGGCTTTTCGGACATGAGGCTGACTGGCTCGGAAGGGCGCGGGAACGGATGGCGATGCGGAATCGCGGGGTGAAACGTCAAAATCCCGGTCTTGCGCCGAGCCGAAAGCTCAGGCGGAAGCCGGGCCGCTAATCCCTATGATGCGCCGCGCAAACATGGGCACTCCATAGCAGGGGGCCAAGGGAAGCGCAAAGGTTCGGGGACGCCGGGTTCGGCCCTCAATCGACGATGCCGAGCCGTGGAAACGCGTCCGGGGCGGCGGACAGGATGGCACGGGCACGGGCGGAATCGTCGTCCATCTGCCGGATCAGGAGCTCTAGACCATCGAATTTCAGCTCCTCGCGGATGAAGCCGACGAAGGCGCAGTCCAGAGTCTGCCCGTAGAGGTCGCCCTTGAAGTCGAACAGGAAGATTTCGAGCAGGGGCGCGCCATTATCAAAAGTCGGGCGGCGGCCGAAGCTTGCCACCCCCTCGAGCCGCTCGGGCCCGCGGCCGACACGTACCGCGTAGATGCCGTGCTTCAGCCCGCAATTGGCGTCCAGGCGGATGTTGGCGGTGGGATAGCCGAGATCGCGGCCGCGCTTCTCGCCATGGATCACCTCGCCGGTGACGAACCAGGGCGCCCCCAGCATAGTGGTGGCCTCGTCGAGCAGACCTTCGGCGAGCGCCATCCGGATCGCGCTGGAGGACACCGGCCGCTCGTCGAAATCGACATGGGGCTGCACGTCGACCTCGATGCCGAGCCGGGGCGCCTCGTTGACGAGAAGGCTCGGCGAGCCGACCCGTCCCTTGCCGAAATGGAAGTCGTAGCCGACCGCGATCCCGCTGACGCCGAGCCGCCCGATCAGGTCATGGTGAATGAAGTCTTGCGCGCTGGTTCCGGCACGGGCCTTGTCGAAGGTCATGACCACGGCGCCGGCAAGCCCGGTGCCGGCCAGAAGCCGCAGCTTGGCCCGCTCGTCCGTCAGGCGGAATTGAGGGGTATTGGGGCTGAAAAACCGCCGCGGATGCGGCTCGAAGGTCAATGCCAAGGCGGGTCGGCCCTGCGCCCGGCCCATTTCCAGGGCTGCGGCGATCACGGCGCGGTGGCCGAGATGAACCCCGTCGAAATTGCCCATGGCGACCACGGCACCTCTTGGAATGGCGGAGTCCGGCGTGGTGTCACGGATAACGGTAAAATGCGGAGCCATCAGGGGAATTCTCGAACCGGCGGGACCGGCCGGGACCGTGGCGCGACCCGCCGGATGAAGTCAAGCGGGAGGGGGCGGCCGGATCGAATGCGATTTCAGTCCTTGGGCGACGCCCCCAATTAACGCGCTGTTTAACGCCTTGGTGCTAGTGCTTGGGCGTGGAACTGCCGGGGCTCCGGGCTTGGGCAGATCCGATCGTAATATTCCTGGTTTGCGTTGGGGGAGTCGAGATGGCGGTTGATTTGTCGATGCCGGTTTTGGTGGTGGATGACTACAGCACCATGATCCGTATCATCAGGAATCTGCTGAAGCAGCTTGGCTTCGAGAACATCGATGATGCCAGCGATGGTTCGGCAGCGTTGAACAAGATGCGCGGCAAGAAGTACGGGCTCGTGATCTCCGACTGGAACATGGAGCCGATGACGGGCTACGACCTGCTGCGCGAAGTGCGCGCGGATCCGAACCTCGCCACCACGCCTTTCATCATGATCACGGCGGAATCCAAGACCGAGAACGTGATCGCGGCCAAGAAGGCCGGCGTGAACAACTACATCGTCAAGCCGTTCAACGCGGCGACGCTGAAGACCAAGATCGAGGCGGTCTTCCCGGACATGGCGAGCGCGTAAGCGCGCTCTTCGCCGGATCAACAATTCTCCATCGAGATCGTCATGCCCGGGCTTGTCCCGGGCATCCACGTTCCTGGATGGAAGAAGAAAGGCGTGGATGGCCGGGACGAGCCCGGCCATGACGGCCTGGGGCTCAGCAATTCGTCTAAGCTCGCGTCGGTCCAAGCCGCGCCATCACCACTTCAATTCGCGCATCAGCGCCTTCGGCGGATGGCCGAACAACTCCATCACCGAATTCGGGTCGAGCTGGTCGAGGCCCTCGAACTCCTCGGCATGGATGCCGCGAGTCACGAACAGGCAGTCGATGCCGAACTCGCGCGCGCCGGTTAAGTCGGTGCGGACGGAATCGCCGATCGCCAACACTTTTTTCCGGTCGATCGGGTGGCCCTGGCGTTCACCGGCGAGCGTCATTGCGCGTTCGTAGATCGGGCGGTGCGGCTTGCCATAGAAGATCACTTCGCCGCCGAGTTCGCGGTAGAGCTCCGCGATGGCGCCGGCGCAATAGATCAGCCGGTCGCCGCGTTCCACCACGATGTCGGGATTGGCGCAGACCAGCGTCAGCTTGCGCTCGCGCGCCTTCAGCATCATGCCGCGATAGTCTTCCGCCGTTTCGGTCTCGTCGTCATAGAGGCCGGTGCAGACGATATAGTCGGCTTCCTCCAGCGGCGCGGTTTTCGCATCGAGGCCGCGATAGATCGAGTTGTCGCGCTCGGGTCCGAGCCAGAACATCTTGCGGCCGGGATGCTCGGCGACATAGAGCCGGGTCAGGTCGCCGGACGACACGATCGCGTCATAGGTCTCGTCGGCGACGCCGAGCTTGCGCAATTGCCGCTGCACGCTGTCAGCGGGCCGCGGGGCGTTGGTAATCAGGATTACCGTACCGCCGTGGCTGCGATAGGTGTGCAACGCCTCGCAGGCTTCGGGGAAGGATTCGAGGCCGTTGTGGACGACGCCCCAGATGTCGCTGAGCACGACATCGACACCACCCACGAGCTCGCGCAGGCTTTCGGCGAAATGCAGCGTGGTCATGATGCGCGCGGCCGGTCAGATGCGGCGCGCGAGAGCCGCGTTGCCGGTGATGCGTTGTGCCGGAGGAGCGGCTGACGTCGCGGCAGATATCGTACCTTGGCTGGGGGGAGCGGAGCCATTGGATCCCTGAATGTCCTGCGCCTGGTTCGGCGAGGCCCCGCCGGTAGCAGATGCCCCCTCCGGCCGCAATGGTCGGGGCGGCGCGAACAGGAAGCCCTGGCCGAACCGCACGTCATAGTCGAGCAGATCCACGACCGCGCGCTCGCCTTCGATCCGCTCCGCGATCAGGTCGATGCCGAAGCGGCCGAGCAGGTCGGAGAGGTCGGAAGGGTGGATGTCCGAGGCCGAGGCCTGCCGGGGGTCGAGCAGCAACGTGGCCGGCACCTTGATGAAGCGCACGCCGCGGTCGGCCAGCTCGCGCGGCTCGATCCTGAGATCCGTGACGTGGTCGATCGAGAAACGGAAGCCGCGCTGGGCCAGTGCGGCGAGGTTCTCGGTCTCGGCCGGGCCGAGATTGCGGAAGGTCGATTGCTTGAACTCCAGCACCAGCGAGGGCGCCAGCGCCCGGTTGGCTTCGAGGAAGTCGAGGCATTGCGCGAAGGTGGTGGAATTGCCGAGCGTGGATGCCGCGACGTTGCAGAACACGCCGACGTCCTTGTTGCGCACCATCAGGCGCCGCAGCACCTGCACGCAGCGCAGCATCACCATGTTGTCGATGCGCCCGATCAGCCCGGAAGCTTCCGCGATGCTGATGAACTCCTCGGCGGCGACCAACTGGTCGCGCTCGTCGCGCAGGCGAGTCACCGCTTCGTAGAACCGCACCTTGCGCTGCGGCAGCGTCACCATCGGCTGCAGGAAGATGTCGATGCGGTTTTCGTCGATCGCGTTGCGCAGCGTCGCCAGCAATTGCGTCTGATTGCGTCCGGCGGTCTGGACCGGGGGGGCGGTCTGGGCCTGGATCGACGGCGCGGGCCGCGGCTGCGCCACCGGAGGCGGGGGGGCCGCAGGAAGCGGGGGAGGGGCAGCTGGCTGCTCATCGAACGCCGTAATCAGGTCGATCGGCGCCTCCGGTTCCTGCCTGGCGATCGGAGCGGGAGCGGGTGCCGGCGCATTGCCGGCCAACAGATCCTCATGGGTCGATACGGTGCTGGCGAGCTGCCTGACCAATCCGCCGAGTTCGTTGATCTCACCGACCACCGACTGGATCCGGTCGGAGTTGGTCGAATTGGACGAGGCGATGCGTCCCTCGATCGCAGCCAGCCGGCGCCCGAACTCGGCGACCTGGCGGGCGAGGTCGGCGGTGCCGCGCGACAAATCGGCGATCTGGCCGCCGACGTCGTTGCGGTCGCGCAGCCGCATCGACACCGCGTTGTAGAGGATCAGGAAGGTCAGCGCGGTCAGCGCAACGATCGCGGATTCGGTCCCGCTGATGCCGGCGACGGCGTAGAGCACGAGCCCGAGCGAGGCCGCGACCAGAACCATGCAGATGGCGATGAAGATCGTCGAAATGCGAATCATGCCGCGCGTTACGCCTCAAGAGCTGACTGCCTCACCCCGGGAAAACACGGGTCGCTGTGCGAACCCGCCACGCCTCGTGCTCCCCAAAGCCGCGTGAGCTTAACATCATTGTTGATTCGAGGGCATAGTGACTGTCTGGCGGTCTATGTCATGCCCGCCCGGCGAAAGCCTTCGAGGTAGCGATCGCGGTCAGGGGCGAGCATGATCGGCATGAACTCGACGATCCAGGCGAGCGAGATATTCGGCTGGGCGCGGCGGAGTTCCTTCAGCGCCGCATCGGCCATCTCCGTCTGTCCGGCCATGCCGGCGGCCGCGGTCAGCACCCGGTGAGCGCCGACGAAGTCGCTGCGCTGGCGTAAGGCCTCCTGGGCAAGCCGGATCGCCTCAACATAATCGCTGCCGAGGAAGCGGGCGTACGCGGCGATGCCGAGATAGACTGGCGCATAGGGGTCGCGCGGACTGAGGCGGATCGCGCGGCGCGCGGCCTCGTCGGCATCCTGCCAACGGCCGCAATAGCTCAGCGCCAGCCCATGATAGCCCTGGGCCAGCGCGAAGCTCGGATTGAGCCGCAGCGCCGCCTCGAACTCGGCCAGCGAATGCTCGAACCGCCGCGCAAACAGATGGACATGGCCCATTGCGTTGTGCGCCCAGGCATCCTCGTCGTCGGCGCGGATCGCCGCCCGCGCCGCGCCCGAGGGATAGCGCCGCGGCCATGTCCATCCAGCCCATATGCGCCGTGAACATATAGCTGGTGCCAAGCAGGCCAAGCGCCTTGCCGTAGTTTGAATCGAGCGAGATGGCCTTTTCGAGCAGCGCTTGCGCGACAATATGATCCTGCCGCGTTACCCGCCAATAATGCGAGAGCGCGCGCATCACGAGGTCCCAGGCGTCCATGCTGTCGGGCGGCTTGCGCTGCGCGCGAAAATTTTCCGCGGCGTAGAGCTGCGGCTCGATCGCGGCGACGATGGCTTCGGTGATCTCGTCCTGCACGGCGAAGACGTCGGCGAGCTCGCGGTCGTAGCGCTCGGCCCAGAGATGGCTTCCGGTGGCGACGTCGTTGAGTTGGGCAGTAATGCGGACGCGGTGGCCGTCCTTGCGGACGCTGCCCTCCACGACGTAGCGTACGCCGAGCTCTTCCGCGACCTGCCGCAGATGTACCGTGCGGCCCTTGTAGATGAAGGAGGAGTTGCGCGCGATCACGAAGAACCAGCGCAGCTTCGACAGCGTGGTGATGATGTCCTCGCTGATGCCATCAGAGAAGTAATCCTGCTCGGCCTCGCCACTCATATTGGTGAAGGGCAGCACCGCGATGGCGGGACGGTCAGGCAGGGGCAATCCCGCCGGCGGCGGAGCGGCTTGCTTGTCGGGCGCAGCGGGCGTGGCTGCCGAGGAAAGTTCTGTGACATCGGCGACGAACCGTACGCCCTTGCGCGCAATGGTGCGGATCAGCCGCTGCTCGTCGCCACTATCACCGACCGCGCGGCGTGCGGCGTTGATCCGGCTCGTCAGCGTCGATTCCGAGACGACGCGGCCATTCCAGATCGCATCGAGCAGATTGTCCCGCGTCACCACGCGATCGCGGTTGCGGACGAGAAAAAGCAGCAGATCGAACACCTGAGGCTCGAGCGCGATCAGTGCGTCGGCTCGCCGCAACTCGCGACGTTCAGGGTCGAGCAGGAAATCCTCAAAGCGAAACGTCACGATTCCTCCTCGGCTCCTGCAGGGAAATCAAGGCACTCTCAGCGTAAAATAATGCCGCTCTCAAGGCCAGCGAGCCGCATGCGCCCTATCGTCCCGGTGTTTTCAACCGCAGGAGATTGCCATGTCCACATCCGCCGCGCTCAAGCCAGCCGCCGCCCAACCCGATCTTGCCGCCGTCAAGCAGCGCCAGCACGGCGCCTGGTCGTCCGGCGACTATGCCGTCGTCGGCACAACATTGCAGATCGTCGGCGAGCAGCTCTGTGAGGCACTCGACTTACGCGCCGGCAGCAAGGTGCTGGACGTCGCCGCCGGCAACGGCAATGTGACCTTGGCCGCCGCACGCCGCTGGTGTGACGTCACATCCACCGACTATGTGCCGGCGCTGCTCGAGCGCGGGCAGGAGCGCGCGGCAGCGGACCATCTGACGGTCGAGTTCCGCGAGGCGGATGCCGAAGCGCTGCCGTTTGCGGACGCGAGCTACGATGTCGTCGTCTCGACCTTTGGTGTGATGTTCACGCCAGACCAGGACAAGGCGGCCTCCGAGCTCGCGCGGGTCTGCAAATCAGGCGGCAAGATCGGCCTTGCCAACTGGACGCCTCAGGGTTTTATCGGTCAGCTGTTCAAGACCATCGGCAAGCGCGTACCGCCGCCCGCCGGCGTGAAGTCGCCGGCACTATGGGGTACGGAAGCGCGGCTTCAGGAGATGTTCGGGAGCCAAGCCTCGGAGATTACCGCAGAACCCCGCATGTTCGTCTTCCGCTATCGCTCGCCGGATCACTGGCTTGATGTGTTCAAGTCCTATTACGGGCCGATGCTGAAAGCATTTGCCGCGCTTGACGAAACCGGCCAGGCCGCGCTGCGGCACGATCTCATGGCGTTGCTCGGCGAGTTCAATCATGCCGAAGACGGCACGGTCGTGGTGCACAGTGAATATCTCGAGGCAGTGATTACCAAGCGCTGAGGCGCCTGAGATGGTTGGTCAGGCGGGTCCTCGCCTGACCACCAGCGATCAAATTGGCGCGGCGGCGCCGACAGTGTCGGCCGAGACGGCTTCGCGGGTGCCGAGCGGCTTGGGCTGGCCCGTGGTCGTATCGCTGAGCGTCTGCCGCTCGATCTCCGAATTCAGCTCGGCGCCGAACATGATGACGATGGCCGACATCCACATCCACATCATCAGGCCGATCGCCGCGCCGAGCGAGCCGTAGGTGGCGTTGTAATTGGCGAAGGCCGAGAGATACCAGGATAGCAGCGCTGACCCGGCAATCCAGAGGATGGCGGCGATGACTGCGCCGAGGCTGAGCCATTGCCAGCGGGGCGCATCGCGACTGGGCGCGAAGCGGTAAAGCACCGCGAGCGCCATGAGCAGGATGAGGAACATCAACGGCCATCGTGCCAGCGCCACGATCAGCTTGCTTTCGGGCGCCATGCCGAGATGATTGAGCGCCAGCGGGAAGGCGACGACAACCCCCACCATCACCAGCAGCGCCACGATGCCGCCGACCGTAAAGGCCAGCGACAACATGTTGAGCTTGATGAAGCTGCGCTTCTCGCGCTCTTCATAGGCGACATTGAGGGCGTCGAAGATCGACTTGACGCCGGCATTGGCGCTCCAGATCGCAAGTAGAAGACCGAGCAGGAAGGTGGCACCGAGGGTGGTATTGCCGTTCGACACCACGCGCGCGACCTGGTCCTCGACGATCTGGAACGAGCCTTGCGGCAGCATCGTCGCCAGCGTTTGCAGATTGGCGCTGATCGTCGCGGGATCGGCGAACAGGCCATATGACGAGACCAGCGCCGTTACCGCCGGGAAGATCGCGAGCAGCCCGAAAAAGACGACGCCACCTGCTGTCGCAAGCAGGCGATCATCGTCGATGCGCTGATAGGTGCGCCAGAAGATATCCTTCCAGCCCGCCCAGGGGATCGCGAAGGGGCTCTTCGCATGACGGCCACGACCGGGCTGCAGCGCCGCACCTGCGGGGTGAGTTTCCGGTGAATTCCCCTCGTTGTTGCGATGGTCTGGTGGAGGTCCCGGTCGGATCAGGCCGGAATCCTGGAGATAGCGCTCCGCGGTGAGCACGAAGACGGCTGTGGCTGCTACCAGGAGCCACGAGTCGAACTGCTCGGAGCGCCGCACCGGCATTTCAAGCGTCCGACCTTTGGCCGTGCCGCCTGCGGCGCGCCGCGGTGAACCCCGCAAGCCCAACCGCCGCGAGCATCAGGCCAAGCTGCACGGGCCGGATGGTGGGCCAGGCGGGTCTGCCGTGGCGGCGTTCGCCCGGCGCGAGCGGCGCCAGGGGAATCGCGGTTGCGACCTCTTTCACCGCCTCTTTGATCGTTCCGCGCGGAATCCGCGGCGTCGCGATTGCAACGCGCATCCGGCTGGCAAGCGGCACGATCGCCTTGGTCGGCCGCTTCATCATCGCCATCGCCACGCCGGCGCAGACCGCGGTCAACACCAGCAGCACGGCCGCGACGGCGCCAAAGCCCCAGAATTGTCCGTGGGTGATTGCAACCCAGCGGTACAGGGCGATCAGGCCGACGAAAAAGGTCGCGATCAGAAACAGCCCGGCCGCTGCGAACAATCCGGCAGCGACCATATAGGACGTTGCGCGCCCCGTGGCCTGGCTGGTGCGGTCACGCAGATAGGATTGGGCGGCGCGCTTGAGATGGTTGAGTTTCAGCGCCATGCCGGCGCGCAGCAATTCGCCCGATGGCGCGAGCATCTGGACATCCTCCGAAAGCGAGACAGTTCGTCGGGGATGAACGTGGCGGAATTTGACTTGTTCCGCCGGAGCAGAAGGTGCCGTGGCGGATCAGGCCAGATCGGCGGCCGCGATCCAGAACACCTCGCCCTCGGAGTCCTCGGTGTCGAGCCAGAGCAGCGGCAGTTCCGGAAAGGCCTCGTCGACCAGGTCCCGGCCGCGGCCGATCTCGCAGATCAGCCCGCCATCCGGCGTCAGATGATCGGGTGCCTCGGCCAGGATGCGGCGGACCACATCCAGACCGTCGGCGCCGCCGTCGAAGGCGAGCTTCGGCTCGGCCCGGCATTCCGGCGGCAGCGCGGCCATGCCCTCAGCGTCGACGTAAGGCGGGTTGGTGATGATCAGATCGTATCTGGCATCGCCGAGCGGGGCGAACAGGTCGCCGCGATAGAGGCTGATCCGGTCCTCGAGGCCGTATTCGCCGACATTTCGCGTGGCGACTTCGAGCGCGCCCTTGGAGATGTCGACGGCATCGACGGCAGCGTTCGGGAAATGGTGCGCGGCGAGGATGGCAAGGCATCCCGATCCCGTGCAGAGATCGAGCACGCGTTCGACCGCCGTGGGATCGTCGATCAGCGAGCCCGGCTCGCCGTCGCCGCCGAAATGCGACTCCAGCAGTTCGCCGATGAAGGAGCGCGGAACGATGACGCGCTCGTCGACATAGAAGGGCAGGCCGCGCATGTAGATCTTGTTGACGAGATAGGCGGCCGGTTTGCGCGTGGTGACGCGCTGATGGATGAGGTCGAGGATGGTCTTGCCTTCCGGCGCGGTGACGCGCGCGTTGGCGAACATCTCGAACTGCTCGGGATTGAGATGCAGCGCTTCGCTCACCAGGAAGGCTGCTTCGGCAACCGGATCGGTCGTACCGTGCGCAAAGGCGAGTTCGGCTTCGACAAAGCGGCTCACCGCATAGCGGACGAAATCGAGCAGTGTGAGAAGTTCTCCCGGGCCGACTTTGGCGAGCTTTGGCGCGGCGCGGCCGCGTACGGTCTTCTTGGCTGCTTTTGCCATCAGGATCGGGTCCAGCGTGCGGCGGCCTCGTCGTCGCGGGCGTGGGCTTCGACCCAGTCAGTGCCGGCTTCGCTCTCTTCCTTCTTCCAGAACGGCGCGCTGGTCTTGAGGTAGTCCATCAGGAACTCGGCCGCATGGAATGCGGCCTGGCGATGCTGCGAGGCGGTCAGCACCAGCACGATGTTCTGGCCCGGCATGAAGCGGCCGACGCGGTGGATCACGGTGACGCCGTTGAGCGGCCAGCGCGAAGTCGCCTCGTCGGCATGACGCCTGATCTCTTCCTCGGCCATGCCGGGATAATGCTCGAGCGTCAGCGCGGCGACCTTGGCGCTGTCATCGTCGGCGCGGCAGATGCCGGAGAAGCTGACGACCGCGCCGATGTCGGTACGGCTCCTGGTCAGGACCGCGATCTCGCGCGCGATGTCGAAATCGTCTTCCTGGATGCGGATGGTGACGGGGCAGGCGCCAGCAGAGGAGGTCATGAGCCTAGCCGCCGGTCATCGGCGGGAAGAACGCGATCTCGCGGGCGCCGGCGATTGCGGCATCCGATTTCACGTGGGCGTGGTCGATCGCGGTGCGGATCACCTTCGGCTTCTCGAAGGCGTAGGCGTAGGCCTCGCTTTGGCCGGACAGCCACGCGATCAGTTCCTCGACGGTGCGCACGCTCGCCGGCGGCTCGATGGTCTCCTCCGCCTTGCCGACGCGCTCGCGGACCCAGGCGAAATATTTCACCTTCATCCCTCGTCCTCCTTGATGAGGTGATGGATGCCGGCGCGGAAATAGTCGTAGCCGGTGTAGATGGTCACGATCGCCGAGGCCCATAGCAGCGCGAGGCCCATCATCGAGACCACAGGCACCACCTCATCGCCGGCAGGCCCGGCGAGCAGGAACCCGATGGCGACGAGCTGGACCGTGGTCTTCCACTTCGCAAGCTTGGTGACGGGCACGCTGACCCGAAGCGCGGCGAGGTATTCGCGCAGGCCCGAGACCAGGATCTCGCGGCACAGGATCACGATGGCGGCCCACAACGACCAGCCATGGATGATGCCGTCGGCGGCCAGCATCAGCAGGCACGAGGCGACCAGCAGCTTGTCGGCGATCGGGTCGAGCATCCGGCCGAACGCCGATTGCTGATTCCAGATCCGCGCATAATAGCCGTCGAGGTAATCGGTGACCGCGGCCGCGATGAACAGGGCCACAGCCACCCAGCGCAGCCAGAGCGGCTGATCCAGAATCGACTGCGCATAGATGCATCCGATGACGACCGGGATCGCGGCGATCCGGCCATAGGTCAGGAGGTTCGGGAGGGACATCGCGCGGCTGGTCGTCCCTCGTGTCGTGGCGATGTTCATTCGTCCTACCAATACCGCTCGTGCCTGAAGGTCAACCGTTCCGCTCCGCAAGATGGGGTGCGGGATACGACGACCATATGACCACAGCCCCTTTAGTTCATCCCGGCTGGGGATGGAAATACTCGAAAATCCTGCGGGCGCTCTCGGCGCTCACCCCCGGAACTTTGCCGAGATCGCCGATCGAGGCCCGTTCGATCTCCTTCAAGGTCCCGAAATGATGCAGCAAGGCACGTTTGCGGGACGGGCCGATGCCCGGGATTTCCTGCAAGCCAGCCTCGCGGATGTCCTTCTTGCGCAGCTTGCGGTGCGAGCCGATGACGAAACGGTGGGCCTCGTCGCGCAGCCGCTGGATGAAATAGAGCACGGGGTCGCGCGGCTCCAGCTTGATGGCCTCGCGTTCCGGCATGAACAGGGTCTCGCGGCCGGCATCCCGGTCCGGCCCCTTGGCGACCGACATCAGCGACACCTGGGTCAGGCCGAGATTTGCGAAGATCTCGCGGACGGCATTGAGCTGGCCGCGGCCGCCATCGATGATGACGAGGTCGGGCCATTGCGGGAAATCGTCGTCCTTCGCCTTGATGTTTTCCTTGGCCGCGCCCTCCTCGGGCGGGTTGATCAGGCGCTTGAAGCGCCGCTCCAGCACTTCGCGCATCATGGCGAAGTCGTCGCCGGGCGTGATCCCTTCCGACTTGATGTTGAACTTGCGGTACTGGTTCTTCACGAAACCATCGGGGCCGGCGACGATCATGGCGCCGACCGCATTGGTGCCCTGGATGTGACTGTTGTCGTAGACCTCGATGCGCTTGGGCGACTGGGGCAGGCCCAGCGTCGTCGCGATGGCGTCGAGCAGGCGGCTCTGCGTGGCGGTATCCGCAAGCTTGCGGCCGAGCGCCTCGCGCGCATTGGTCAGCGCATGGGTGACGAGTTCCTTCTTCTCACCGCGCTTGGGCGTGGTGACCTCGATCTTGTGGCCGGCCTTGAGCGAGAGCGCATTGGCGAGCAGTTCGCTCTCCTCGATCTCGTGCGAGAGCAGGATGTTCCTGGGCGGCGGCTTGTCGTCGTAGAACTGCGCGAGGAAGGAGCCGAGCACCTCTTCCGGGGTGAACGTCTTTTCCGCGCGCGGAAAATAGGCGCGGTTGCCCCAGTTCTGGCCGGTGCGGAAGAAGAACACCTCGACGCAGGAGAAGCCGCCCTCCTGGTGGATGGCGAACACGTCGGCCTCCTCGACCGTGCGCGGATTGATGCCCTGCTGCGACTGGATCGCCGACAAAGCGGCGAGGCGGTCGCGGTAGAGCGCGGCGCGCTCGAACTCGAGCTCGCCGGAGGCCTTCTCCATCTCGCCGGCGAGCTCCTGCTTTACCGCATGGCTCTTGCCGGACAGGAAGTCGCTCGCCTCGCGCACCAGGGTCGTGTAGCCGCCGAAGTCGATCTCGCGGGTGCAGGGGCCGGCGCAGCGGCGGATCTGGTAGAGCAGGCAGGGCCTGGTGCGGCTCTCGAAGAAGGAATCGGTGCAGGAGCGGATCAGGAAGGCGCGCTGCAGCGCCGTGATGGTGCGGTTGACGGCGCCGGCGGAGGCGAACGGACCGAAATAGCGCCCGGGCCGGCTCTGCGCGCCGCGATGTTTCAGGATCTGCGGCGCCCAATGGTCGCCAGTGATCAGGATGTAGGGAAACGACTTGTCGTCACGCAGCTGCACGTTGAAGCGCGGCCGCAACTGCTTGATGAGGTTGGCTTCCAGCAACAGCGCCTCGGTCTCGGTGTTGGTCGAGACGATCTCCACGGTCACCGTGGCCGCGATCATGCGCAGGATGCGGGCGGGCTGCGGCGCATTCTGGCGCGCATAGTTGGAAAGGCGCTTTTTGACGTTCTTGGCCTTGCCGACATAGAGCACGTCGGCATTCGCATTGAGCATGCGATAGACGCCGGGCGAGGTGGGGGCGAGCCGGACCGCGCGCTCGATCGCCTCGTGGCCGGTCGCCAGCGTGCCTTCGCCGACGGCGCCGCTCTCTTCCAGGATATCGGGCAGCCGCGCATCGTCCTCGTCGTCGCCGCCGCTGGTGGCGGCGGGATCGAGGTCGGGCGGCGTCTCGGCCGGGACGTCCGGCGCGGTGCCATGCACGGGTTTGCGCGCGCGGTCGTCCGGATTGTCGGTGGAATCGTGAACCATGGCGCGAATTTAAGTGCTGGGGGGGCCGATTTGAAGTTCCGGCAACGCGGCACGCACAGGATGGCGGCCCAGTTCCCGGTAACGCTTGCTTAAGCCTGTTAACAGCGCGGTAACCCGGCTTAACAGCCCTTTAACTTAAAACTCTCGATAAATCTTACGCGAAAAGGTCGTGGTTCCGTAACCATGCGGTTTGCCTTGCGCGGCGGCGTCAGGCTTCGCACCGGTTGCGACAGTTGCGTTGGGAGTGTGTGATGAAGAGGTTCGTTGTGGGCGCAGCCGCGTTGGTTGCGGCCGGCTGGACAGCTTCGGCAGAGGCCGCCGACATGAGTTACGGTCAGCGCGCGCCCTATACCGTCAACCAGCCGCTCAACGCCTATAGCTGGGCGGGCCCGTATCTCGGCGCCAATCTCGGTTACGAGTGGGGTTCGGTGAGCAACAATCCCGCAAAGCCCGCCGGCTTCGTCGGCGGCGTGCAGGCCGGCTACAATTTCCAGAACGGCCCATGGGTGTTCGGCGTGGAAGGCGATATCCAGGCCGCCGGTGCCGATGACACCTTCGCGCCGTGGAAGTTCTCCAATCCCTGGTTCGGCACCCTGCGCGGTCGCGCCGGCTATGCCTTCAGCAACATCCTGTTCTACGGCACCGCGGGCCTGGCCTTCGGCGAGTTGCGCGCACAGACGTTCGGCTGGACGGAGTCGCACACCACCGCCGGCTGGACCATCGGCGCCGGCGCAGAGGTCGGCTTCGCGCCGAACTGGAGCGCGAAGCTCGAATATCTCTACATCGATCTGTCGTCGAGCCAGTTCGCGATTACAGGCGTGTCAAACGGCTATAGCGCCAGCGTTGTGCGCGCAGGCGTGAACTATCACTTCTGATAGCTGAAGAAGAAAATACCGGACGACAACCTCCCGGCCGCTCGCGGCCGGGATTTTTTTCGCTTTCTTGCGCCGAGTATTGCGCCGAAGACTGCGCGTCAGTCCCGCTAGGCCAAGATCACTAGATTGACCGCCTTCGGTCCCTTGCCCTTCTTGTCCGGCTCGACTTCGAAAGTAATGCGCTGTCCTTCCGCAAGGTCCTTCAGTCCGGCCCGCTCCACAGCCGTAATATGTACGAAGACGTCGCGGCCGCCGTCGTCAGGCTTGATGAAACCGTAGCCGCGTTCGCCGTTGAAAAACTTGACCGTTCCCGTCATGGCCATCGGGAAACTCCCCCTCATTGCTCCTCCGTCGCGACGCAGACTCACGTCACGACATGACCGGGCGCTACGAAGCCCGGGAGAGCTGGCCATCCTTGGGCGGACCGCAACGGTCCGGCCGGATCTTTCTTAGGCCTTCACTCCGCCGCAACCATTCGCGGAAGCGGAACGTAAAGCCAGTCACGGAAACAGCATAATACGGTTCTCTGCAGATTGACCACCGCTCCTGCATATTTTTCCCAAGAATGCCGGAGTGTTACGGTCTCGGTGTCTCCAATCGGAATCTGGCAGCGCCGCCCTGGCCGAGCGGCATTTCCAGCTCGGGCAGGATCGTCTTGAGCTCGCCCTGCAGCGTGTAGGGCGGATTGACGATCAGGAGCCCCGTGGAGGCGAGAGCCCCGCCATCGAGCTGAGGCGCAACGCTGAACTCGAGGCGCAGACAATTTCCCGGCGGTTTTGCTGCAGCTGCGAGCCGCGCCACGGTTTGGGCCAGGGTGTCGGTGGCGCGCCGGTTCTTGGCCGGATACCAGATGAGATAGATGCCGGTCGGCCATTTCGCGAAGGCTGTAGAGAAGGCTTCGCCCAGCCGCTCGAACTCGTCCTTGGCTTCGAAGGGCGGATCGATCAGCACGAGGCCGCGCCGCTCCTTCGGCGGCACGAAGGCCGGCAGCGCCACCCAGCCGTCGAGATCGACCACGCGGGCCTGTTCGTCGCGACGCAGCACGGCGATCAGCGCCTTTCGCGCCTTCGGCTCGATCTCGCAGGCGACGAGGCGGTCTTGCGGCCTGAGCAGGCCGCGCGCGATCAACGGCGAGCCGGGATAGGCCTTGAGCTCACCCTTCGGATTGAAGGCGCGGACGATGTCGAGATAGGGCTTGGCCAGCGCCGCGCTCTCGTTCGACAGGCGCGCCTGCATCAGCCGCGCGATGCCGGTCAGCCATTCGCCGCCCCGGCGCGCCTCGTCGCTGTCGAGATCGTAGAGGCCGGCGCCGGCATGGGTGTCGATGACGCGGAACGCCCCCGGCTTGTCCTGCAGATAGGTGATGATGCGCGCCAGCACGATGTGCTTGATGACATCGGCGAAATTGCCGGCGTGAAAGGCGTGGTGGTAGTTCATGGCGAAGAGTTACGACATCGCGCGATGAAAGTAACGGCCTGTCATTCCGGGGTGGTGCGCAGCACCGAGCCCGGAATCCAATTTGCCACCGAAGATGCCGTTTGATGGATTGCGGGTTCGCACTCCGCGCGCCCCGGATTGACGATGCGGCGACCTCGACTTAACCGCCCCTGATCGGCGGCATCGTCACCTGGTCGCGGCGGCAGGTGCGGCGTTCGTTCTCGTCGCAGGCGCGGAATTGCAGGTCCTTGCTGAGGCAGATACGGACCTCGGACAGCCGCGTCCGGTTGCAGGTGACCGAGACGGCGGCATTGCTCAGCCCCGGATTGGCCTTGATGAAGGCTTCCTCGACCTCCGCCGGCGCCACGGTCTTGGCCTGCGACAAATCGAGATATTCGGCCGGAATCTTGATCGCAGCGCGCGCCTTGCGGATCGTCTCGAAATAGCTGCGGTCGGCGAGGCCGGAGCAGGTGCCGTGCTTGTCCCACTCGTTGAAGATCAGGCCCGGCGCCGGCATCAAATCGAGCATCGAGGAGACGATGCTGCGGTTCAGCCGTGGTGCGGGCCGCTGGCAATATTCCGGGAAGCCATTCTCATATTGCGGCCACAGCCCATGCACCACGAAGGCAAAAGGCCGTCCGCCGCACTGGATCTGGGAGCGGCGGCCACGCTCGGTCGCCTCCTCGCAGAACGAGGGCGACCACGACAGCGACAGCACATAGAAGTCGAATTCGCCGGGCGCGTTCTGCCGCTTGTCCTGGGCGTTTGCGCCGCCGGCGAGCAAGGCCAGTCCGGCTGCCAGGGTCACGGAGATCACGAGACGGGAAAACGAATGCAATCTGGAATGAAACATGGCGGCGCCCCTCAACTAGACTGTGCAAGGAAGCCTAGCAGGCGATGGGAACATTTCAAGAACAAAATTCGGGCGACCGCTGTTCAGCGCCTCGAGCGACCCGAATCAGGGCCTTCCGATCAGGGCTTGGCGGCGCGGCAGGCCGGATTGTAGGCCCAGTTGCGGTCGACCCCGACCACGCACCATTCGACGCCGTTGCCGTAGCCGGCGAAGCCGCCATCCTCGATGAGCGAGTAATGCACCTTGCGCACCTTGCCGTCATTGAGCATGGCGTCAGCGCTGCAATAGCGGCGCGGAATGTTGTCGGATTGCCAGGGCCGGAACGCGGTCTCGCGAACGGCCGAGAAGCCTGTGATCTTCAACGAGGAATTCCAGAACGTGCTTTCCTTTTCCCAGAACTGGGTGGCGATGGTCGGCAGCGCCCTGTCGCAATCGGCGACGGCGCCGTCATAGCGCGGCCCGCTCAGCCAGAAATTCAGCTCCAGCGGATTGGCGGCCCGGGCCTCGCCGAGCGACATCGCCCCGAACACGAGGCCGAGCACGGCGGCATAGCGGAGCGATTTCGGGGAGGAGGCGCGCATGGTCAATCCGGACAGCTGAAGTTGGGGGTGGACGGTGCCGCGAAGGCCGGTGGAGGTCAAGTGCAGCGCGGCAACACTTCGCCAGGAGTTGACTACAACATCGTGGTTGGCAGGGCTTCCGTTCTTTCCACTTCCCTCCCGGCACCGTAAACTGGCCGCCAGCCAATTGGAGTGACGGGAATGCGAATCATTGCGGCCGCGGGTCTTCTCGCCAGCCTGGTTGTCTCGGGTATGATGGCGAGCCAGTCGGCGCGCGCCGACTATGTGCCGGCTTTCAAGGGCAACGACACCGGCGGCATCATCGCCTATTCGATGGCCACCCAGGTCGATGCCCGGCAGGCCGCGGTCGATCACTGCGCGCGCTATGGCAAGGTCGTGAAATTCCTGGCGGTGCAGGCCTATGAGGGCGGTTACATCTCGTTTTCCTGCCGCTGGGTGCCCTATGGCGCCGCCGACCAGCCGATCCGCACGCTCTACTGAGGCGTTGCCGTAACGCCGCAATCTCAGCCGGGAGCTTCTCGCATGACGCGCAAACTCGCTTTGCTCGGCTCGACCCTTTGCCTCGTGCTGTCGGCGGGCGGTGCCTGCGCCGACGACCTGCCGGTGCGCAAGGCCGGTCTTTGGGAAATGAAGCTGGTTACGACGGGCTCGCCGATGCCCGAGATGACCATGCAGCACTGCACCGACGAGACGGTCGACAAGGAGATGAACAATAACGTCTCGCCGATGGCGAAGCAGATCTGCGCCAAGCAGGACATCAAGAAGACCGCGACCGGCTATGTCAGCGATTCCGAGTGCAGCGTCGCCGGCGTCAGCACGACCTCGCATGCCGAGATCACCGGCGATTTCAATTCGGCCTACACCGTGAAGACCTCGTCGCACGCGAAAGGCGGCGTCGCGGGCGCTGCTGGGCGCGATAGCACCATGACGCTCCAAGCGAAGTGGCTTGGGGCCTGCAAGCCGGAGCAGAAGCCGGGCGACATCGTGATGCCCGGCGGCTTCAAGATGAACGTGCGCGACATGGACAAGCTGAAGGCGCTACTGCCGAAGTAGGTGGTCATCGTGAGATCTTGGCCCGGATCGCTACGCTCCATCCGGGCTGCGGCACCTACACCGGTATCCTCACGCTCGCCCTCAATCCCCCCATTGGGCTGTCGCCGAGCGTGATGTCGCCGCCATGCGAGCGGGCGATGTCGCGGGCGATGGCGAGGCCGAGGCCGGTGCCGCCTTCGTCCTGGTTGCGGGCGTTGTCCAGCCGCAGGAACGGCTTGAACACTTCTTCGCGCAAATGCGTGGGAATGCCGGGGCCGTCGTCGTCGATCGTCACGGTCAAATAACGATGATCGCGCTGGCCGGTGATGGCGATGGCCTTGCCGTAACGCGCCGCATTGGTGACGAGGTTGGCGAGGCAACGTTTGAACGAAGCCGGCTTCACCGTCACCACGGGCAGTCCGTGGAAGGCGACGGTTGCGGCATGGCCGTGGCGCTCGGCGTCGCCGCGCAGCTCCTCGAGCGCCTGCGCCATGTCGGTCGGCTGCGACTGCTCGCCGGAATCACCGCGGGCGAAGGCGAGGTAATCCTCCAGCATCATCGACATCTCGTCGACGTCCTTGCGCATGCCGTCGAGCTCGGGGCTGTCGCCGATCAGCGCCAGCTCGAGCTTGAAGCGGGTCAGGATGGTGCGCAGATCGTGGCTGACGCCGGCGAGCATCGCGGTGCGCTGCTCCATGGTGCGCTCGATGCGCGATTTCATCTCGAGGAAGGCAACCGACGCCCGCCGCACCTCGCGCGCGCCGCGCGGTCTGAAGTTCGGCGCCTCGCGACCCTTGCCGAAGCTTTCGGCGGCGTCCGCAAGGCGCAGGATCGGCTTGATCTGGTTGCGCAGGAACAGCACGGCGACGATCAGCAGGATCGACGACGTTCCGACCATCCAGAACAGGAATATCTCCGAGTTGGAGGCGTAGGCGGCGCTGCGCTGCGCGAACACGCGCATCACGGCATCGTCGAGCTGGATGCGGATCTCGACGAGGTTGGAGCGGCCGACCGTGTCGATCCAGAACGAGCGTCCGATCTGGCGGCCGAGTTGCACCGACAGCGTCTGGTCGAGCAGCGAGAAGAACGGCTTCGGTCCCGGCGGCGGCATGTCGCCGGGGGGCAGGAAGTCGACGACGAGGCCGAGGCGCTGCTGGGCGATGCGGCGGATCTGGTCGCGGTCTTTGTCCTGCGGATAGCCTTTGTAGACGTCGATCAGTGCCGCGATGTCCTGCACCACCGCGGCCGACAGGCGTCGCGTCACCGTGTTCCAGTGCCGCTCCATGAACACGAAGGCGACGACCGATTGCAGCACCACCATCGGCACGATCATGATGAGGAGCGCGCGGGCGTAGAGGCCGGTCGGCATCCAGCCCTTGAACGCGTTGCCCATCCAGCCGTTGGCGGCGGAGACGCGGCCGGCGGCGCTTCGGAGCAGCGTCAGGCCGGTGTCGATCGTGCTCATCGGTCGCGCTTCACTGATTTATGGCGAGGCCACCAGGCGGTAGCCGATGCCGCGCACCGCCTGGAGGAACAGTGGATTGGCGGGGTCGGTCTCGATCTTGCGCCTGAGGCGGTTGATCTGCACGTCGACGGCGCGCTCGTTGACGCTGCCGTTGCCGGTCAGCGCACTGCGCGGCACGGTCTCGCCCGGGGTCTCCGAGAGAATGCGCAGCATCTCGCGCTCACGGTCGGTGAGGTGGATGACCTCCTCGCCCTGCCGCAACTCACCGCGATCGAGATGATAGACGTAGGGACCGAAGGCGATCTTCTCCACCGCCGTGGCCTGCGGCGGCGGCGCGGCACGCTTGAGGATGTTGTTGATGCGCAGCGCCAGTTCGCGCGGCTCGAACGGTTTCGCCACGTAGTCGTCGGCGCCGATCTGCAGGCCCTCGATGCGCGCTTCCGCCTCGTGTCGTGCCGTCAGCATCACGATCGGCACCGAGGAGGATGTGCGGATGAAGCGGGCCAGATCGAAGCCGGTCTCGCCGGGCATCATCACGTCGAGGATCAAGAGGTCGAAATGCAGACCCAGCAGCTTCGAGCGTGCATCGCCGGCACTTGCGGCGGTGGTGACGCGGTAGCCCTCGGCGGCGAGGAAGCGCGAGAGCAGATCGCGGATGCGGCGGTCGTCGTCGACGAGCAGCAGATGCGGGGCGTCATCGGCCGGGCGCGCCGGCGGGCGGGCGAGCGTGGCTGCAAGCGGCACGGTCACTCCTTGGTGTCGTGGTTGACGGAAGCGAAGATCGTCTCGAGCACCTTGTCCGGATCGTCGCGATCGATCATCGCGCGCAGGAAGCGCTTGACGGTTTCCGCATCCTGCGGAGCCATCTCGGCGAGCGCCTTGGTGATCCGCGTGGTCTGCAGCCCGGCGAGCTTCTGCACCAGCGCCTCGCCCTTCGGCGTCGCGTAGAGCAGCCGCTGGCGGCGGTCATTGTCGCCGGTCTTCTGCACGATGTAGCCTTCGTCCAGCAGCTGCTTGAGCACGCGACCGAGCGACTGCTTGGTGATGCGGAGCACGTCGAGCAGGTCGGCGACCTTGAGGCCGGGATAGCGGTAGACGAAATGCATGACCCGGTGATGGGCCCGGCCGAAGCCGAATGCCTCCAGCTCCTGGTCGGGGTCGCCGACGAAGTCGCGATAGGCGAAGAATAGTAGCTCGATGATATCCCAGCGCAAATTGCCTCCGTCGTCTGCGGCCGGCTTGGGCTCGGCGGCGTCGTGAGAGGAAGTCGCGAAATTTATGTCAGGCATATTGACGTATCTTGGGTTCAATGTTACAAAACGATTGACCAGC
Organism: Bradyrhizobium sp. 192; assembly: GCF_023100965.1. Taxonomy (NCBI): domain Bacteria; kingdom Pseudomonadati; phylum Pseudomonadota; class Alphaproteobacteria; order Hyphomicrobiales; family Nitrobacteraceae; genus Bradyrhizobium; species Bradyrhizobium sp. 192. The sequence goes on along the minus strand of NZ_CP064690.1, from coordinate 7,748,005 downwards.
ACGAAATTTTAGATCGTTTCGCGCGGGGTGGCATCGAAGCAAGGGCGGCTGGAGAGAGCCGGACAGGCGACGACGGCCGGATCAGGTCTACCGTGCGATTGTCGAGCGGCGTTTCGGCAAAACATACTGGACTTCCGCCTTCCGCAAAAGCATGTCCTCGGCGATATGCTGGCCACGGAAACCGGCCGTAACAAGGCTGGCGGTGGTTCGGCCTAAAACCAATCAAGCCAGCCGGGCCCGAAGAGGGGCAGGCCGGCGCCGGAACGGCGCCGCCACCGGCAGCGGGAGGCAAGGACATGAGCATGAAATTCGATATCCAGCCCGCATCCAATCCGACGTCCGAAAAGGACCGCGTGGCCAGGTTGGTGGACCCCGGCTTCGGACGGGTCTTCACCGATCACATGGCGATCGTGCGCTACAACCAGGCCAAGGGCGGCTGGTACGAGGCGAAGATCGAGGCGCGCGCCAACTTCCAGCTCGATCCGGCCGGCGCCGTGCTGCACTACGCCCAGGAGATTTTCGAGGGCCTCAAGGCCTACAAGCGCGACGACGGCGGCGTGAACCTGTTCCGCCCCGACGCCAATGCGCGGCGCTTCAAGGATTCCGCCGACCGCATGGCGATGGCGCAACTGCCCGAGGACGTCTTCATCGAGGCGGTCGAGCAGGTCGTGCGCATCGATCGCACCTGGATGCCCGGCGGCGAGGGCAGCCTTTACCTGCGGCCCTTCATGATCGCGAGCGAGACCTTCCTCGGCGTCAAGCCGTCGTCCGAATACATCTTCGCGGTGATCGCTTCGCCTGTTGGCTCCTACTTCAAGGGCGGTCCCGCGCCGGTCTCGATCTGGGTCTCGGAGAATTATACGCGCGCGGCCGTCGGCGGCACCGGCGCCGTCAAATGCGGCGGCAATTACGCCGCGAGCCTGCGCGCCCAGGCCGAGGCAATGCAGCACGGCTGCGATCAGGTCGTCTTCCTCGACGCGGTCGAGCGCCGCTACATCGAAGAGCTCGGCGGCATGAACGTGTTTTTCGTGTTCGACGACGGCTCGCTCTCGACGCCGCCGCTCGGCACCATCCTGCCCGGCATCACCCGCGACTCCATCATCGCGCTCGCCCGCGATGCCGGAAAGACCGTGCGCGAGGAGCCGTACACGCTCGAGCAGTGGCGCAAGGATGCGGCCTCAGGCAGGCTGAAGGAAGCGTTTGCCTGCGGTACCGCCGCCGTCATCTCGCCGATCGGCAAGGTGCGCTCGGTGAGCGGCGATTTCGAGATCAGCGGCGGCGCCGCCGGCCCCGTCGCCATGGGCCTGCGCAAGCAGCTCGTCGACATCCAGTACGGCCGCACCAACGATCCCCACAACTGGATCCGCAAGGTGTTTTGATCTCTCGGGTCCCGGACGCGGCGCAGCGCTCCTTCAGCGGTGCGCCGCATCCGGGGAACGCCCGCCGATAGTCCATGAACGCGCCGCCATGACCATGCGACAAAGCAAGGACATACCGAGGCATCGCGATCATGGCACCCAGACTCCCCCAGCCCGTGAAATGGGCCATTCTCGCCGCAATCACCGGCATCTCCGTTTTCGGCATACTCACCATCGGCCCAACGCACGAGGTCGCAGCCGATGACCGCTCGCCGATCGTCGACGTGCGCACCACCGATCCCGAAATGAACACCGCGATCGCGCGCGCCCGCGGCACGCTGCCCACCTTCTGGGCTTCTTATGAATCGCCCAAGCCGACGGAAGCCGGGCACGCCCTGAAGGTGCGCTTCTCGACTCGGAAGGGTGGCGAGCACATCTGGATCGCCGAGGTGAAGAAGCTGCCGGGCGGAGGCTATTCGGGCGTGTTCGCCAACGAACCGCGGGACCTGCCCGGCAAACGGGCCGGCGACGAGGTCAAGTTCACTGAGGCCGACATCTCGGACTGGATGTTCATGCGCAACGGCAAGATCGTCGGCGGTGAAACCATCAAACCGACCCTGAAGTCCCTGCCGAAGGCCGACGCCGATGCCCTCAGGGCGCGAATGGAGCAGCCGTAGTATGGGATGTCATTCTGGGGCGCCCGAAGGGCCAACCCGGAATGACGGTCCTCCAAGCACCGGTTGCCGCTTCGCGCCCCGGCTGGTAAACGCCGCGCATGGCCGAAAAACCCAAAAAACCCCAGAAATTGAAGGCGCGCCTGCCGCGCGGGCTCGAGGATCGCGACCCCTCGGCGATCCGGGCGACGCGCGAGATGGTGGAAAAGATCCGCGCCGTCTACGAGCTCTACGGCTTCGAGCCGGTGGAGACGCCGGCGATGGAATACACCGACGCGCTCGGCAAGTTCCTGCCCGACCTGGACCGTCCGAACGAGGGCGTGTTCTCGTTCCAGGACGACGACGAGCAGTGGATCAGCCTGCGCTACGATCTGACCGCGCCTCTGGCGCGTTATGTCGGCGAGCGCTACGGCACCGACGCGCTGGTCCTGCCCTATCGGAGCTATCGCGTCGGCTACGTCTTCCGCAACGAGAAGCCCGGCCCCGGCCGCTTCCGCCAGTTCATGCAGTTCGACGCTGACACGGTCGGCTCGGCGACGCCGGCAGCGGATGCCGAGATCTGCATGATGGCCGCCGACACGATGGAGGCGCTTGGCGTCGCGCGCGGTCAGTATGTGGTGAAGGTGAATAACCGCAAGGTGCTCGACGGCGTTTTGGAAGCCATCGGGCTCGCAGGTGAGGAGAACGCGCCGCGCAGGCTGATCGTGCTGCGCGCGATCGACAAGCTCGACAAGTTTTCCGCAGATGAAGTGCGCAAATTGCTCGGTCCCGGACGATGGGATGGTGGAGAGGAAGGCAAGGGCGACTTCACGAAGGGGGCCAACCTCAGCGCCGCGGAGGCTGATGTCGTTCTCGCCATCACCAAACCGCGCGACGATTGGAAAGAGGCCATTGCCGCAGCGGAAACTTACCTGGCCAAGAGCGAGGTTGGTCAGGCCGGCGTAAGCGAGCTGGAAGAGATTGCCAAACTCGTCGTGGCATCGGGCTATGGTGCAGACCGCATCAAGATCGATCCTTCCGTCGTGCGCGGCCTCGAATACTACACCGGCCCCGTCTACGAGGTCGAACTGCTGCTCGAGACCAAGGACGAGAAAGGCCGCCCGGTGCGCTTCGGCTCTGTGGGCGGCGGCGGCCGCTATGACGGCCTCGTCTCGCGCTTCCGCGGCGAGCCGGTGCCGGCGACCGGTTTCTCGATCGGCGTGTCGCGCCTCCAGGCTGCGCTGACGCTGCTCGGCAAGCTCAACACCAAGCCGGAGTTCGGCCCCGTCGTCGTCACCGTGTTCGACCGCGACCGCGTCGCCGACTATCAGAAGATGGTGGCGTCCTTGCGGACCGCCGGCATCCGCGCCGAGCTCTATCTCGGCAATCCCAAGAACATGGGCAACCAGCTCAAATATGCCGACCGCCGCAACTCGCCTTGCGTGATCATCCAGGGTTCGGATGAAAAGGCGCGCGGCGAGGTGCAGATCAAGGATCTGGTCGAGGGCGCCAAGGCGGCGGCCGCGATTGCCTCCAACCAGGAATGGCGCGAGAGCCGCCCGGCGCAGTTCTCGTGCAGTGAGGCCGATCTGGTTGCGAAAGTGCGCGAGGTCCTGGCGCGCCATGACGTAAAGTGGGGATAGCCATTCCGCCAAGCGTCATGCCCGGGCTTGTCCCGGGCATCCACGTCCTGTTTGATGAAAGCGAACGTGGATGGCCGGGACAAGCCCGGCCATGACGAACGCAGCAGGGAGAGAACGATGCCTGAGATCACTGTCAGCATGGCCGAAGGCCGCACCGACGAGCAGAAGGCCGGCATGATGCGCGACATCACCCAGGCGCTGGTGAAGAATCTCGGCGTCGACGCCGATGCCGTCGTCATCCAGATCAACGAAGCCCCGCTCCGCCACAAGATGAAGGGCGGCAAGACCTTCGTGGAGCGCGCGGCGGCCGCGAAGAAGTAGCCTCGGCTGGAGCGGCAACCACCACCGTCGTCCCGGACAAGCGTCAGCGCAGATCCGGGACGACAGCGGAGTTTGAGGCACCATGGACGCACGCGATTACATCACGATCGGCATGAGCGCCGAGCGCACGCTGGTGGTCCCGGCGGAGCGCACGGTCGGGCACTTCGTGCCGGGTATGCCGATGGTTTATGCGACGCCGATGATGATCCTGGAAATGGAGATGACGTCGGGCGATGCGATCCGCTCGGCGCTGCAGCCGGGGTGGGTCACCGTCGGCACCGAGGTCGACATCCGCCATCTCGCCGCCGCACTCGTCGGCGCGACGGTGCGGACCACCGCGAAGGTCGTTGCGGTCGAACGCCGCGTCATTCGGTTCGAGGTCGAGGCGTTCGAGGGCACGCGCAAGCTCGGCGAGGGCCGCCACGCGCGCGGGCTCGTCAATGTCGAGATGTTCAACAAGCGGCTGGGCGCATAGTGCTGCCCGCTCGGCGTGACTTCGCCTAACTCTCCCTGCGCGCTCCCAGCGACGAATAGAACGCTTCCTGCTCCCTGCGGACACGCACAGCAGGCAGCGTTTCGTCAATCGCCACATCGGCCCAGGTGATGCAGGAGTCCTTTGCTACCGCCTTTGTCAATCGCACATTGTGTGCAAGCCCAAGCGGCAAATAGCCCTTTGCAAGCGAGGTTCTGGCCGGCGTCAGCTTGCCGAAGACGGTGTAGCCGCCTTCTCCGTCCAGCGTATCTCCGGCGCGCAAATCCTTCTTGGCTGTCGCGGCAACATCGGCGTTGAACGTCGTTGCGACCCCCGTCGGCTCCTTGCGCAGTGCGATCGAGGCGACCGAAATTCCGAGCTCGAGACCAATGAGATGCCACTTCTTGTAGGAGCTCATGTAGCGGCCGCTCGGATCGGTGACGACGCTATACTCCTGGAAGCAGTTGCGGATGTACTCGCTGTCGCCTTCGAAGCAGACCCAGACGCCCTTGCGGATGTCGTTGGGGATCGGTTTGCCGTCCGCCGTCAGGCATGACACGACCTCGACCTGTCCCTTGGATTCCAGGATGCCGCCTTCGGAGCGGGGGCGCATCAGCGTCGGGATGTCGTCGACCGATCCCGGCGGGAATGCGAGGCCTTGCGAGGGCGCCTCCAGCCCGGTTGCGTTTGCGATCGCGGCGGATTCGATCGCCGGCTTGGAGCCGTCGAGAAATGCGTTGAACATCTTTGGGTTCATGCCGCCGCGCGCGGCTTGCTCGACGGAGAGACCCCAATGGTCCCAGACCGTTTCAGGCGTCGACTCCCGATAATGCGGAAGCCATTTGTGGCCGCGGCCGGCCGCCACGACCGGGAAACCGCAGGCCCTTGCCCAATCGACGAGGTCGCAGGCCAGGGCCGGCTGATCGCCATAGGCGAGGCTGTAGATTACGCCGGCCTGTCTTGCTCTTTGCGCGAGGATCGGTCCGCAGAAGGCGTCGGCCTCGACGGTCACGTTGATGACGGGCTTGCCGTTGGCAAAGGCGCCAAGGCAGTGTTCGACCGCCGCGACGGGATTTCCGGTACACTCGGCGATCACCTCGATGCCGCCGCACTTCATCAGCGCTTCCCAGTCGTCGGTCAGGAAGGTCGTACCATTCTTGAGGGCGTCCTCGAGCGAGGTCGCGGCGAACTGCTCAGGGCGCCAGCCGACGCGGTTCAGGTTTTCGCGGGCACGCGACGGGGACAGGTCTGCAATTGCGACGAGATGGACGCCGGGCGTGCGCAGAACCTGATGCAGGTACATCGCACCGAACTTGCCCGCCCCGATCAGCCCGATCCCGATGGGGCGCCTCGCGGCCTGTCGTTCGAGAAGTTTCGCGTAGAGGTTCACGACGCTCTCCCTGTCGGCAACAGCCAGGATCGCCTTGCGTTCGGCCGTCCGGATCGGGGCCGAAACGCTCTTGTTCTGCCTACTTCGCCAATTCCTTCGACCGCTTCGTCGCCGCGGCAATCGCGCGGATCATCAACTCGCGCAGGCCGGGCTCGCCCATCAGCACGCCGAGCGCCGCAGCCGTGGTGCCGCCGGGCGAGGTGACGTTCTGGCGCAGCGTGCTCGACGGCAGCTCCGACTGGTGCAACAGTTCGCCCGAGCCGGCAACCGTCTCGCGTGCAAGCTTGGTCGCCAGTGCTTCGGGCAATCCGGCCTCGACGCCAGCGCGGGCGAGCTCTTCGGCCAGCAGGAACACATAGGCCGGGCCGGAGCCGGAGACGGCAGTGACCGCATCCATCAGGCTCTCGTCGTCGACCCATTCGACCGAGCCGGTGGCGCGCAGCAGCGCATCGGCCACCGCGCGCTGCGCGGCGCTGACGTTGTTGGCTGCGACCGCGACGGTGATGCCGCGGCCGATCGCGGCCGGCGTGTTCGGCATTGCGCGCACCACGGCGCCGCCGCAGACCTGTTGCAGCGATGCGATCGTGGTTCCCGCCATGATCGACACCACCGAGGTTTTGTCCGAGACGAATTGCTTCAGCCTGATGCCGGCCTCGCGGAACATCTGCGGTTTCACCGCCACGACCAGCGTCTCGACGGGGCCGGCCGTCGTCGCGTCGGGATTGAGCGCGACACCCTTGACGGCAAGCGCGGTGATCTCGGGCGAGATGTGCGGATCGATCACGGCGACGCGGCGCGGATCGAGTCCGCCTGAAAGCCATCCGGTCAGCATCGCGCCGCCCATCTTGCCGGCGCCGGCGAGAAGGATGGTGCCTGTGATGTTCTGGAGGGGATTGTTCGTCATCGCTGCTGCCACAAACTCGCTGTCGTCCCTGCCTGGTGCGCAATTGCGCACGGGCGCTGGGACCCATAACCACAGGCCGTTCTAGTGGATGCAGCTGTTGGCAACAAGCCGCGCGCCAGAAGCGGCATCACGCGGTTTGGGCCCCGGGTCGGCGCTCCGCTTCAGACGACGCTGCGCGTTGTCGGGAGCTTCGCTTGTCCGGGACGACGGCGGAGAGGTGGGCGAGACCTTACGCCTCTCCCACCGTGTCGAACATCGCCGCGTCCATGGCCTGCGCGGTGGTCTTGCCGGCCCACACCACGAACTGGAACGCCGGGAAATAGCGCTCGCAGGCGTGGATGGCGCCGGCGAGCATGGCTTCGCATTGCGCGGTCGAGGCGGTGAGCCCGCCCGGCAGCACCAGGGCCTGGCGGTGCATGATCATGCCGGTGTTGGTCCAGAGATCGAAGTGCCCGACCCACAGCTGCTCGTTGACCGCGGCGACGAGCCGCTGCACCTCGCCGCGGCGCGCGACCGGAATCTTCATGTCGAAGGCGCAGGCCAGATGCAGCGCCTCGATCTCGCCCATCCAGGTGAAGGAGATCTGGTAGTCGGTCCATTGTCCCTTCGAGACAATGGTGAGTTCGTCTTCGCCGGAGCGTTCGAACGGCCAGTTGTTGCTGGCAGCGATATCCTCGACCACCGCGAGCGGATGGCTTCTGGAATCGATAGTGCCTTCGAGCAGGGACATGCCGTCTCGACCTCTTGCCTTTTTGTTGTCTTTGATACGCACGCGGTCGGCCCGGTACGCTCCCTCAATGTCGCGATCGCGATTCCCCTCGGGGTCGCTCTTGCGATCCCCTCGGATCGGTGCGGGCCTGTCGCGGATCAAGTGATGTGATTTGCGGAATCTGCGCAACTGGCTGCCGAGTCCGTCCACAAGTCAGGACTCGTTCGTCCACAGCTCATCTCTCGGCCACAATTCTTAACGATGAGAACAAACCGGAATCGGATTCCGGACCCCGCGCCCAGCGTTAATTCCGCCCCGCGAGGGGCGTGCCGCCAAGAGGACCCCAATGGCGGCATGGGACCATGCGCTCTCCCCATGAGGAACACGCTTGCTGTGGCCGCCGGCCGGCGTCATATTTCCGGTCAGGCCGCTCATCCCGGGCGGTCGATGTTCTCAGGGCGGGGTGAAAGTCCCCACCGGCGGTAAGGGCCGAAAGGCCTAAGCCCGCGAGCGCCTTCCTCAAGGATCTTCCTGAAAAGGATTTCTCCGGGGGGAAGGGTCAGCAGATTCGGTGCAACTCCGAAGCCGACGGTTAAAGTCCGGATGAAAGAGAACGGTCGGAGGCAGACGCATCGCAAGATGCGGCTGTTTGTCGTTCCGTGTGCCCTGATTCTGGTCCTTAAACCGAGGAAAGCCATGAATCAGATGTTGCAAGACCCCAAAACCGAAACTTCCGAAGTCACCCTACCGCCGGTTCCGCATGACCCGGCGCCCGACCACCCGCGCTTCGCAAAGCCGCAGCGGGTGGCCTTCGTGCAGGCCTGTTGGCACCGCGACGTGGTCGAGGAGGCCCGCATCTCCTTCATCAAGGAGGCCGAAGCGCGCCACCTCACCCATGTCGACGTGTTCGAGGTGCCGGGCTCGTTCGAGATCCCGCTGCATGCGCAGGTTCTCGCCAAGACGCGGCGTTACACCGCCATCGTCGCGGCCGGCCTCGTCGTTGACGGCGGCATCTATCGCCACGAGTTCGTCGCCGACACCGTGATCAAGGCGCTGATGGACGTGCAGCTGCGCACCGAAGTTCCCGTGTTCTCTGCGGTGCTGACGCCGCAGCAATTCCACGAGACCGAGGTGCACTACGACTTCTTCCGCAAGCATTTTGCGATCAAGGGCGTCGAGGTCGCGGCCGCCTGTGCGGAGACGTTGCTCGGCCTGGAGCGCCTGCGTGGCCAGGTCGCGGCGGGAATTGTGTAACGCAGTGCAACGACCATTACCCCTCATCCCGAGGAGCGCGTAGCGCGTCTCGTAGGATGAGGGGCCATTCTACGATCGCTGTCACCTTCCATCACCCCAATGACACCCCCGCCTTGGCCCGGCTGATGCCGAGCGTCAGGATGCGCTGCAGGAGATCCGGATATTTGAGCCCGGCATGTTGAGCCGCCGTGGCGAACTCCTGGCTCTTGGCGATCTCGGGGTTGGGATTGGCTTCGATGAAATACGGCGTGCCGTCGGCGGTGAGACGAAAATCGATACGCGCGTAGCCGTCGAGGCCAAGCGCCCGATAGATGCGCTTCGCCGCGCGCTGGATGCGCGCGGTAACTTCGGGCGAGAGGTCCTTCGCCGGCCCGTCGACGATGCCGACCTTCTCCTGATAGTCGGTGTCGTGCTTGGCCTTTTCGGTGGCGATGTGCCGAGACCTGCGCCCGCCCATGCTGCCGAATTTCAGTTCCCAGACCGGCAGGACGCGCAGACGATTGTTGCCGATCACGCCGACGTAAAGCTCGCGCCCCTCGATGAATTGCTCGGCGATGGCGGCGGTTTCGCTCCGATCGTGGATGAAGGCGACGCGCTCCGCGAGCTTTTCGTCGGTGTCGACGATCGAGGCCTGGGAAATGCCGGCAGATCCATCCATGTTCAGGCTCTTGACGATCAGCGGCAGCGGAAGATGCTTCGGCCGCCTGACCTTGCGTCGCATCGGGAAAACCGCGAAGGCCGGCACCGCGATGCGCCGGTGATGGACCAGCGTCTTTGACAGGTCCTTGCCGCGCGCCAGGATCAGGCCGCGCGGATTGCATCCGGTATAAGGGACCTTCATCAGCTCGAGATAGCTCGCGATGTGCTGGTCGAAGGCAACGTTGTTGTGGAATTCCTCCAGCAGCGTGAAAACAACATGCGGCTTGAACTCCTCGATCGCCTCGCGCACCGGCTTGATCTCCTCCTGCGCGCCGAGCGCGCGGACGTCGTGGCCGGCCGCACGCAAGGTGCTGACGACGTCGTATTCCGTTTTCCAATTGTTGATTTCCTGCGCGGTGTATCCGTCGGAGGAGTCCGGGGGCATGAAGTCCGGATGCATCAGGACCAGAATGCGCAAGCGTCTCATAGCGCGATCCATTTGCGCCGAGACGGGCCGAACATCGTGTGCATCGTCTTGGCGGTCACGAGGACGGTGAAGTCGAGAACGAGCTTCTGTTCAGGGCCGACGGCGCGCAGGTCGAGTTCGCGGCAGCGGGAGATCATCTCGTCAAGCACGGCATCGAGCGTGAGCTGGTTCTCCCCGGTCCATCGCGCGACCAATTGCCTGATATGGGCGCGGTGGCGCCGGATCAGGGCCGAAGCCGGCTTTGAGCGGTGATGACGCGGATCGGCCGAAAACAGCCGGGAGAGGTCGCGGTCGTAGGTCTTCGGTGGCGTGAAGGCGTAGAACGCCTGCTTCTTCTTGTAGTGGTCTTCGAGCGTCTGGCTGAGCCGGCCCAGCGGCTCGACACGCTCTCGCGTGGTGATCAGCGGCCGCTTTCCCGCGATCTCGCTCATCAGCTCGTCGACATATTCGAGCTTCTTCAGTGCGGGCCAGCCGGCATATCGCGTCCGCCAGTTCGAACGCGGCCGCAGCCACACCGCAAAGGTCTCTGCGAAATCCTCGTCCGGATGGCTCTGCGCGTACCACAGCCGGAGATGCTGGACGTAGCGCCTGCTGGCAGGATTGGGCCGGTAGTAGCGCGGGTAGTGTTTCGACGACGGGCCGAACAGCTGCTGCCAGCGCCGGCGGCGCTGCAGCTGATAGCCGTGCTGCATGGCATGGCCGGCCTCGTGACGGAGGATCGCCATGCATTCGCGCCAGGTCCCGCCCTCGACGTCGAACATCATCTTCTTCTCAAGCTTCATCAGACGGGGATGGGCGAGATAGAAGGGGATCGCGATGCCCGGCACACCGCCCGGACTGAACCATTCACTGGAGATCCAGGTGTGAGGCCGCAGCCGGATGCCCCGCTCTTCGAGCTCCTCATGAAGCGTGCTGACGCAGTCCTCGAGCCAGGTGCCTTTGACCGTCACCCTCAGGCTGGAGAGGCGCTGCCTGAGCAACTCGTCATCCGACAGCTTCTCCCAGGCAAATTTCCGGCTTGGCATCAGGGATCCAGAGGGCAGAGATGACTTGGTATTCGGATGATGTCATGGGCGGAGGGCGGCAACAACCCGTGGGCTGCGAGGCGTGCTGCGGCGCGTCAGAGCACGGCTGCCGTAGGGAGAGCAAAGCGAAGCGTGCCCACCGTCTTCATGGTCACAACAAAGGTGGGCACGGCGCGTTGCGCCTTTGCCCACCCTACGAGGCCCTGTCGCGATCGGAAAACTAGTCGAACAGGCTCGACACCGACTCTTCCGCCGCCGTGCGCGCGATCGCGTCCGAGATCAGGCTGGCGATCGGCAGGGTGCGGATGTTCGGCGCCTTGCTCACCGCGTCCGTCGGCAGGATCGAGTCGGTGATCACGAGCTCCTTCAGCCTGGAGTTGGTGATACGGGCGGCCGCGCCGCCGGAGAGCACGCCGTGGGTGATGTAGGCGTAGACGTCCTTGGCGCCCTTGGCGATCAGCGCGTCGGCCGCGTTCACCAGCGTGCCGCCGGAGTCTACGATGTCGTCGACCAGGATGCAGCTATAGCCGGCGACGTCGCCGATCACGTTCATGACCTCGGATTCGCCCGCCCTCTCGCGGCGCTTGTCGACGATCGCGAGCGGGGTGTTGATGCGCTTGGCAAGGCCGCGAGCGCGGGCCACGCCGCCGACATCTGGCGAGACCACCATCACCTTGCCGAGGTCGAAACGTTCGCGGATATCGCGCACCATCACGGGGGCAGCGAACAGATTGTCGGTCGGGATATCGAAGAAGCCCTGGATCTGGGTAGCGTGAAGGTCGAGCGTCATGACGCGGTCGACGCCGGCATGGGTGATCAGGTTGGCGACGAGCTTGGCCGAGATCGGCGTGCGAGAGCCGGACTTGCGATCCTGCCGGGCGTAGCCGAAATACGGGATCACTGCCGTGATGCGGCGCGCCGAGGAGCGGCGCAGCGCGTCGGTGATGATCAGCAATTCCATCAGATGGTCGTTCGCCGGGAACGAGGTCGACTGGATGATGAAGGCATCCGAGCCGCGGACGTTCTCCTGGATCTCGACGAAGATCTCCATGTCGGCGAAGCGCCGCACCACCGCCTTGGTCAGCGGCAGGTCCAGGCCCTGCGCGATCGCCTGCGCGAGGGCCGGATTGGAGTTGCCGGCGACGAGCTTGATGGAGCCGTTCTTGCCCGACATGGATGCTTCCTCCCGCGCTTTGCTGGATACGACGTTTAACATCTCAGATCCCACTGGAAGCACGGTTACGACGGGCGAGGAAATATCAGGCCGGGGGCTGCAATGGCAACCCGGGAGGCTACGTTTTCCCTTCGAAAATCCCGAGTCGGGCCAACGGCTTGGCCGCAACTTGAGGCCGTGGTTTAGCGGGGGTTATCGCTCCGCATAGCCGAGTGCCGTCGTCGGCATCTCGGGTACGGGTGCGATCGGAGCGACGCTCGCCACCGCCGGTCCCCGAAGGCCCGGAGCCGTGCTCGGTGCATCCGGCGTTCCGTTGATCATGTTGGAAAGTCCGCTGAATCCGGCCTGGGCGATCTTCCGCAGCACGAGGTCGTCGGCGGCGTTCCAGGGATCGCGGCCGCCCCTGGCGGCGGTCGGCTCCTCGCCGGAGAGGCGCAGGGCCCGCTGCTGGTTGGCGTCGTAGACGTCCCAGACCCAGGCGATCACGGTCTTGCCGCGCACCACCTGGGCGGAGAGATAACTGCGCACGCGATAGGCAGCGGTCCCCTCGCGGGAGACGACGGACAGGCTGCGCAGCTTGGATTCACTGTCGAGCACGCCGACCATGCGGTCGAACACCTGCGGCGGCGGCCCGTCGATCGATTCGAAGGCAACCGTCGCTCCGGAGCCCGTGCTCGGCGCCATCGCATAGGAATTGGCGGCCCCGCCGCCGCCGGCGCAGCCGCCAAGCGCGGTCGCTGCCGTCAGCAGCACGACCACCAGCACGCGCGAACCCGCACGGCCCAGGATGAATGACGCGTCCCTCATTATGGACGGCAGCGATATCGTTAAAATCGGTTAAGGTCTAGGGCAGGGGCGACACAGGCCACCGCCATCGCATCAGGGCATCGCCCCGGAATGACACGGGGTTGCCGCTGTGTTCACGGTTCGAGCGCGATCGCGTGAACGTGACGGCCGTAATCCGGCTCCTTGCGATGCACCGAGCGGCGATAGCTGAAGAAGCGCTCGTCGGCGTAGGTGTCGAGGCCGAGGTCGTCGATCATCAAAATGCCGGCGGCCTCGAGCCGGTTGCGAATGAAGCCGGCGAGGTCGAACATTGCGTGGCCCTCGCGCACCGACGGGATGAAGAAGACTGCGTTGTCGGCATCGGCCTCGATGAAGCGCGCGACGAACTCGTTGCCCACCTCGTAGCTGTCCTGGCGGATCAGCGGCCCGATCGCCGCAATGATGCCGCTGCGGGTGGCGCCGAGTTTTTCCATCGCTGATATCGTGGATTCCAGCACGCCCGTCAGCGCGCCCTTCCAGCCGGCATGCGCTCCGCCGATCACGCGCGCATTGGGGTCGACGAACAGCACCGGCCCGCAATCGGCGGTGGAGACGCCGAGCGCGATGCCGGGTTTGTTGGTCACCAGCGCATCGCCCTTCGGCCGCGGCCCGTTCGGCCAGGGCGTCTCGGCGACCAGCACGTCGGGCGAATGGATCTGGTGCAGGCTGAGGAAGCGGTCGGCCGCGACGCCGACATGCTCGGCCATGCGGCGGCGGTTCTCTGCGACGAGGGTCTGATCGTCGCTGGAGCCGAGCCCGCCGTTCAGCGCGGAATAGATGCCGCCGGAGACGCCGCCTTCGCGGGTGAAGAAGGCATGGCGCAGGCCGGGCACAGCTGCCAGCAGCGACGAGGTGAGGGTCATCAATTGCCTCCGGCCTGTTCGAGATCGCTGAGGCCGGCAATGGCCGTCAGCCGCGGCTCGGAGATGCCGAGCACCTTGAACATCGAGCCCATGCCGCTGCGGCCGGTGTCCGTCAGGCGCTTCAGCGCGATCGAAATGTCGGTGGCGACCTCCGGCGTTGCCTTCTGCATCAAGGCGGCGGCGCGGGTGTCGATGCCGATGCGCTTGAGGAAGTCGCCTTGCGTCACCGGCCCGTGCACGCGCGCGCCGACATCCTCGGCCGCGCGCCCCAGCGCCTGGAAGTCGACATGGGCGGTGACGTCGGCCTGGCCGGGCGCCTTCAAGGGATCGGTGAAGGTGTGGCGCGCAATTGCCTGGAAGGTGTCGCCGGCATCGCTGCGCAAATGGCCATAGTCGATGATCAGCGCGGCGCCGTCCTGGTCGCGCACGCGCGTGGCGAGCTTCATGATCTCGCCGTCGGGCCGCCATTCGAACACGGCGCCGACGGGCGCGGCGCGCACCAAAGGCGGCAGCAGCACGTCGAAGCGTGGCGTCGGCTCGGATGCCGCACCGAATTGAAGTTTTCCGTTGCCGTCGATCTCGATCACGCGCTCATGCCAGCCGTTCTCGTGGCGGATCATCTGGTGGATCGGCAGCACGTCGAAATATTCGTTGGCGAGGATGATGCTCGGTCCCTCAGGCACATCGTCGATGTTGTCGTGCCAGGCGATGTTGCGCAGGCCCGACAGCGTCGCACCCTGCCGCTCGCGCAGCACGGGATTGACCTCGACCATGTGGATATGAAGCGCCTGGTAGAGCGGCGGCAGCACGCGAAGCGCGCGCAACGCGTCGGCCATCATGGTGCCGCGGCCGGGGCCGAGCTCGATCAGCCGCAGGAATTGCGGCGAGCCCATCTGCTTCCACACCGAGGCCGTCCATAGTCCGAGCAGCTCGCCGAACATCTGGCTGACTTCGGGCGCGGTGGTGAAGTCACCTTCACGTCCCAAGGGATCGCGCGAAACGTAATAGCCATGGCGCGGATGCATCAGGCACAGTTCCATGTACCGCCAGACCGGCATGGGGCCTGAGGATTTGATCAGCGCCTTGATCTCGTTGAGTAGCGGCTGCTCGGTCACGGTGGTCTTCTCGAAATGAATTAACGAATGGTCCCTGCGGGCTTCGGCGCACCGCGCCTGACTGCCAATACAATAAGTATGCCGCCCACGATAAGCATCGGGATCGACAGCAGCATGCCCATGGTTAATCCGCCCCAGAGGAAACCAAGCTGCGCGTCCGGTTCGCGGAAGTGCTCGCCGGCGATCCGGGACAGGCCATAGATCAGGATGAAGGCGCCCAGGATCATGCCAGGCCGCTTCAGCGCGCCGAGCCGGATCATGATCGCGAGCACCGTGAACAGCAGGATGCCTTCCATGCCGGCCTCGTAGAGCTGGCTCGGATGGCGCGGCAGCTGCGTGGGATCGTGGGGGAAGATCATTGCCCAGGGCAGGCTTGCATCGGTGGCGCGGCCCCACAATTCGCCGTTGATGAAGTTGGCGATGCGCCCGAGCAGCAGCCCGATCGGGGCGACCGCGGTGGTGATGTCACCGAGCGACAGGATCGAGATGCGATTGCGATAAGCAAACCACATCACCGCCACGACGCAGCCCAGAAAGCCGCCATGGAAGGACATGCCGCCCTCCCACAATCGGAAGATCGCGGCAGGATGATCGATGAAGAATGGCAGATTGTAGAACAGCACGTAGCCGGTGCGGCCGCCGAGAATGATGCCGAGCGTGACCCAGAGGATGAAGTCGTCGATCTGCAGCAGCGACATCGGCGCTGGGCCGCCCCACAGGCGCTCTTTCTTCAGCAGCGAGCGCGCATAGAGCCAGCCGAACACGATGCCGCAGATATAGGCCAGCGCATACCAGCGGATCGCGAACGGGCCGATCTCGATCGCGATCGGCTTGAAGGCGGGGAAGTCGATGAGCAGAAAGAGCATCGCGCCTTCTATATCTGGACGAGGTTACGGCGATAGAGCGCCAGCAGACGCTCCCAATGCCGCTCGGCCGCGTCGCGGTCGTAGACCGGGCGCCTGGGAAAGGCGAAGCCGTGATGGGTGCCGGGATAGATCTCGACCTCGGCTTTTGCGCCTTTCATGCCCTCTTTGACCTTCTCGATGATCTCCGGCGGCGCGTAGACGTCGGTCTCGGCGCAGGCGAAATAGAGTTCGGCCCTGGTCTTGGCCGCGGCCAAATGCGGGCTGTCGTCCTGATCCGTTGCCAGTTGCACGCCGTAGACCGAGGCGGCCGCCTTGACGCGATCAGGGAAATGTGTGGCGGCGTTGACGGCGTAGCGGCCGCTCATGCAATAGCCGACGGTGCCGACCAGCTTGGTGTTCGCGGCTGCCTGGCCCTCGGCATAGGTGAGCAGCGCTCTGGTGTCGTCCATGATCATGGGAATGGTGAGCGAGCCCATCAGCTGGAACATGCGCTTGCGTTCCGGCGCGTTCGGATCGGCCGGCAGCGCACCGAGCTCCATCACGCCGGAGCGGTAATAGAGGTTCGGCAGCATCACGTAATAGCCTGAGGTCGCGAGCCGGCGCGCCATGTCGCGCAGCTCTTCGCGGATCGCGGGCGCATCCATGTAGAACAGGATGACCGGAAACGGCCCGCCGCGTTCGGGATGGCTGATGAAGGTTGCGGTGTGGCCGTCCCTGGTGGGGATCGCGATCTGCTGGTCGATCATCTCTTGTCGCCTTGTGATTCTTCTTATGCAGGGACGTTGAATACGATTGCAAGGAAACCGGTTCATGACAAGGATACCGCCGATCGGGCCTTGAACCGTTCCGCTCGGATTGCCATTGTCTTTTCGAGAGTTCGCGCAAAGTTGAGGCCGCCAGGAGACCGAAATGACCCAGACCAACAACCGGTTTTTCGACGAGATCGGCCGCCTGATGAACGATGCCGCCGGCGCCGCCCAGGGCGTCAAGCGCGAGTTCGACACGGTGATGCGCACCCAAGCTGAAAAATTCCTGCGTGACATGGATCTGGTCAAGCGTGAGGAGTTCGAGGCGGTCAAGGACATGGCCCGCTTGGCGCGCGAGGAGAACGAGGCGCTGAAGGCGCGCATCGCGGCGCTGGAGGCCAAGCTCGGCGGAGCGGCTGGCTGAGGTCGTCATGCCCGGGCTTGTCCCGGGCATCCACGTTCTCAACTCCAGTCCCGCAAGACGTGGATGGCCGGGACAAGCCCGGCCATGACGGTGTTCCGGGCCACGCCGGCTGCAAAAAATCCTCGCATTTCCTTGTCATTTCCGCATCTTCCGGGTAAAAGCCCGCCACGTCCGCGGCCCCCGCACCCCTGGAGGCTTGCTGTGGACGGCACCATGGGCCGCCTTGCGGCCCATTAACTTTTGCAAAAACAAGGACTTAACGACATGGCGACGACCGTCAAGGAATTGAAGGCGACCGCACGTCCGAAGAGCGGCAAGGGGGCCGCCCGGGCTGAGCGTCGCGCCGGGAAAGTGCCCGGAGTGATCTACGGCAACAAGCAACCCCCGCTCCCGATCTCGGTTGACGATCGTGAATTGCGCCAGCGCATCCTCGCCGGCCGGTTCCTGACCACGCTGGTCGACATCGACCTCGACGGCAAGAAGCACCGCGTGATTCCGCGCGACTATCACCTCGATCCGGTCAAGGACTTCCCGATCCATGTCGACTTCATGCGGCTCGGCGAAGGCGCCACCATTCGCATCAGCGTTCCCCTGCATGTCGTGAAGGCGGAAGGCTCGCCCGGCGTGAAGCGCGGCGGCGCCGTCAACATCGTGGCTCATGCGATCGAGATCGAATGCGGCGCCGAGAGCATCCCGCAGTACATCGAGGCCGATGTCGGCTCGCTCGAAATCGGTCACTCCTTGCATCTGTCGGACGTCAAGCTGCCGGCCGGCGTGAAGGCGCTGACCCGCGAGGACGCGACCCTCGTCACCATCGTGCCGCCGTCCGGCTACGCCGAAGAGCAGAAGGCTGCTGCGGCGGCTGCGGCTCCTGGCGCTGCTGCGGCTGCTCCGGCGGCTGGTGCTGCCCCGGCTGCGGGTGCTGCTCCGGCGGCCGCTGCCAAGGCTCCCGCCGGCGGCGAAAAGAAGAAGTAATCTCTCAAAGCTGGCGCGCGGTCTCTGATCGCGCGCCGAGCGAGGGGCGCGCCGCGTCATGCGACTGTTTGTTGGGCTCGGCAATCCCGGCGCGAAATACGCACGTAACCGGCACAATATCGGCTTCATGGCCGTCGACGAGATCGCGCGGCGTCATGGTTTCGGACCATGGCGCCGTCGTTTTCAGGGCGAGACCTCGGAAGGCACGCTCGGCACCGAGCGCGTGATCCTGCTCAAGCCCACGACGTACATGAACGATTCCGGTCGCAGCGTTCAGGAAGCCGCAAGCTTCTTCAAGATCGCCATGGGCGACGTCACTGTGTTTCATGACGAGCTCGAGCTGCCGCCGGGCAAGGTGCGGGTGAAGATCGGCGGCGGTATCGCCGGCCATAACGGGTTGCGCTCGATCTCCGCACATATCGGCAACGACTATCGCCGTGTGCGGCTCGGCATCGGTCATCCCGGCGTCAAGGAACTGGTGCACGGCCACGTGCTGTCGGACTTCGCAAAGGCCGACAACGACTGGGTGACGACGCTGTGCGAGGCGGTGGCCGAGCACGCAGGCCTGGTCGCCAAGGGCACGGATGCGACCTTTGCCAACAGGGTGCATCTCGCGATGCAGGCGAAGGGATTTTTGACCAAGGACGACAACGGCAAGGAATAACGCTCGTGGGATTCAAATGCGGGATCGTCGGATTGCCCAATGTCGGCAAGTCGACTTTGTTCAATGCGCTGACCGAGACGGCCGCGGCGCAGGCGGCGAACTATCCGTTCTGCACCATCGAGCCGAATGTCGGCGAGGTCGCCGTGCCGGATCCGCGGCTCGACAAGCTCGCAGCGATCGCCAAATCCGGCCAGATCATCCCGACCCGGCTGACCTTCGTCGACATCGCCGGCCTCGTCCGCGGCGCCTCCAAGGGCGAAGGCCTCGGCAACCAGTTCCTCGCCAACATCCGCGAGGTCGACGCCATCGCGCATGTCGTGCGCTGCTTTGAGGATTCCGACATCACCCATGTCGAGGGCAAGATCGCCCCGCTCGCGGACATCGAGACCATCGAGACCGAGCTGATGCTCGCCGACCTCGACAGCCTCGAGAAGCGCGTCGACAACCTCACCAAGAAGGCCAAGGGCAACGACAAGGACGCCAAGGAGCAGCTCGACCTCGTCAACCGCACCCTGGTGCTTCTCCGCGAGGGCAAGCCCGCGCGCCTCGTCGAGCGCAAGGCGGAAGAGGAGCGCGCCTTCGGGATGCTCGGCCTGCTGTCGTCCAAGCCCGTGCTCTATGTCTGCAACGTCGAGGAAGGCTCGGCCGCGACGGGCAATGCGTTCTCCAAGGCGGTGCAGGAGCAGGCCGCCAAGGAAGGCGCCGTCGCCGTCGTCATCTCGGCCAAGATCGAATCCGAGATCGCCACCATTTCACGCGATGAGCGTGCCGACTTCCTGGAGACGCTGGGTCTCGAAGAGGCCGGCCTCGATCGTCTGATCCGCGCCGGCTACACGCTGCTCGACCTCATCACCTACTTCACGGTGGGCCCGAAGGAAGCGCGCGCCTGGACCATCTACCGCGGCACCAAGGCGCCGGGCGCGGCCGGTGTGATCCACACCGACTTCGAAAAGGGCTTCATCCGCGCCGAGACGATTGCTTATGAGGATTACGTGGCACTCGGCGGCGAAGCCGGCGCCCGCGATGCCGGCAAGCTTCGTCTCGAAGGCAAGGAATACGTCGTCGCCGACGGCGACGTGATGCATTTCCGGTTCAATACGTAAGCTGCGAACAGCGGTCCCGTAGCGTAACCCACCAATGGCTCGATCCGCGGAAACAGAAGAGGTGGGTTACGGCTTCGCCTAACCCACCCTACGAGACCACCCTCACCGCAGTCCGCCGCCCTGGTCGCGGATCGCGCCGAGATGCTCGTTGATGCGGAAGACGATCAGGATCAGCTCGGCGAGGATGCGCGAGAACACGATCCCGACGACGACGCTCGCGATCGACGACAGCAGCACCAGGAAACCGCCGAACGGGCTGATCGCCATCGCAGCGAGCCCTGAGAAGATTCCGGAGAGGCCGAACAGGCAGATCAGCGCGATCACCAGCCAATAGAAGGTCTTGATGATCGTCGGCGTGATAAAGCGGTCCCACTGAAACAGATCGCTGAATGAAAACATTGCTCTCCCCAGGGCATCGGGCCTTGGTAAATGGATCTTGGCCCTCGGTCGATCCGACTCAAGACCAACGCTGCCACCCCGTATGTAGCACGAGCCATGCGGGCCGGCGGGTTGAGATTGCCGCAAAGTGCGGCCACAATCTGTCATTTCCGCAAGCAATCCCAAGATGACCCTGACCTTCGAAGATTTCCCGCCCGGCCGGTTCGGAACATTCGGCCCGCGCCATGTCACCCGCGATGAGATCTTGGCCTTTGCCGCCGAGTTCGATCCGCAGCCGATGCATCTCGACGAGGAGGCCGCAGCCAAGAGCATGCTGCGCGGCCTCTCCGGCTCGGGCTGGCACCTCTGTTCGCTGATGATGCGCATGATGGCCGATGGTTTCATTACCCGTGCCGCCTCGCTCGGCTCGCCCGGCGTCGACGAGGTGCGCTGGCTGTCGCCGCTCCGGCCCGGCGACGATCTCATGCTCGACGTCGACGTGTTGGAGGCGCGCCCCTCGAAGAGCCGGCCCGAGCTCGGCATCGTCAAGTTCAAATGCACCGTGCGCAACGCCAGGGGGGAGGCGCTGGGTGAGATGACCTCGCCGATCCTGATCGAGCGGCGCGAGGGGGCGGTCTGATGCGGTTCTTCGACGACATCGAGATCGGCCAGCGCCGCGAGATCGGCACCTATACGTTCACGGCCGAGGCCATCAAGAATTTCGCCGCGAAGTTCGATCCGCAGCGTTTTCACCTCGACGAGGAGGAGGGCAAGAACTCGCTGTTCGGCGGGCTCGCGGCTTCGGGCTGGCATGTCGGCTCGGCCTGCATGAGCCTGCTTGTCGCCGACGGCCAGCGCTTGGCGCGCGAAGCCGCATCGCGCGGCGAGGAGGTCGCGGTGTGGGGGCCATCGCCGGGCTTTCGCGACCTGCGCTGGATCCGGCCGGTGCTCGCCGGCGACACCGTCGCTTACGTCAACGTCGTCATCGACAAGCGTATTTCCGCCTCGCGCCCCGGCTGGGGCATCTTGACTGCCCGCACCACCGGCACCAACCAGCGCGGCGAGGAGGTCTATTCCATCACCGCCAGCGCCTTCGTGCCGATGCGTGCGAAGAGCGCTTAGACCTGTTCCAAGATGAACGCGGCAAATGATGCGCGAGTGTTGCCCGCGCGCTATGGACGCGATTCCGGGCGGCTGCCATAAGCCTGCGCAAGATGGTTACCGCGAAGCAGTTTTGCGGAACCAGTCAGTTGCTAACTAATTATGAACCTGTCGCTGTCTATTTGAAACGAACTGGGCAGACGACAGGGGACGAGGACCATGGCTGATCGCGGCGCACTCAAGTTTGTTGGATTTCTCTTCGCGACCGCGACGCTGGCAGTGATGCTGGTCGCCGGCATGGTGGTGAAGGGCTATGCCGATGGCGCCTACACCCTGGAAGCCTCGGCTGTCGACGCGAGCCGGTAAGCGTTCGCTAAATCCGCGGGACCGCGAAGCGGCCTCCGCCCTCAGCGGCTATAGACCAACGCCAGGACCGCGATCGAAACCGCCAACAACCCGACAAAGCGCAGCATGATCGTGCCGAATTGATTCGGCGCGCGCCGCAAGGGTATCGGGTCCGTGGTATCGGGCCGAATGCTTTCCATCTGAATGTCCCCAAGCCCGGCCGTAGCGGCACGGGCGCTCGGCATTGGTCGTTGGGGAGCGGCAGAGGGTTCAAACTACAGCCACCGCTGTCATGCCCCGGCTCGATGTTTAGTCCGGAGACATGGCTGACACCTGTGTTGGGGAGACTGCGTGAGGGCAAGCACTTCGCGTCCGTACAGCCCCAGAATCAAAACCGCCGCGCCCTTTCGGAACGCGGCGGCTGGTGATGCGTGGTATCGGCGATCAGCTGTTGCGCAGGCCGTCGGCGGCGCGCTTCCACTGTGCGACGTTGTCGGCGATCATCCGGGTCGACTTCATCGCGGCCTGGCTGAGCTGGGCGTAGCCGGAGATCTCGCGCTGGACGCGCTGGCCTTCGGCATGCAGCAGGTCGCGCAGGCTCTCGAGCTCCGAGATCAAATTCTCGATCTCGGCGAGCGAAGTGCCGGCGACGCGCTGGATCAGCGAGTTCACGTTGGTGACGGTGGCTTCCGCGCTCGGGTCGAGCGGCGGCGCGTCGGTGGTCGTCGCCGCCGGACGGCGCAGATAGGCGATATCGTTGCGGACGAAATCGCGGATGCCGGCTTCGACTTCCGTGACTGCAGCGAGGTTGGTGTCGACCGTCTCGGTCTCGGCGGCTTCGGTCTTTTCCGGACGCATGGCGTTCATCGTTATTCCCCTGTTCGCGTTGAGCGCAGCGCGAGTGTCCCCCGCACGACGACGTCTGTGAGGCTTGCTCATCTGGACGTCCGATTTTGGCCGCAAATGGGCCGAGATGCGGCAAGGGCGGACCATTCGGGGGTTTTGCCGTGGCGTATGGTTACGAGAGTCTGAACGCCGCCGATGCATGGCCAATGCGCGGCTCGGGCGGCGCCCGACTCCCTCGCCCCGCAGGCGGGGAGAGGCGAAGGAACTCACCAGCTCTTCTTGAAACCCGCCGTCACGCTCTTGTTGATCGCGCCTTGCGAGGTCTCGCCGACCGAGCCGGAGACGGTGACGTTGTCGAACAGCTTCTGCTCGGCGCCGACCTTGCGCAGCCATTTGTCGTCGGTGGTCGACAACGTCTGGCCGGCGGTGACGCTGGTGCCGGTGTCGGTGAGGGTGACCTTGGCGGACTGGTCGGTCTCGTAATTGCGGGTGACGTGGCCGCCGATGCCGGGGACCGCACTCGTGCCCTGCTGGTTGACGCTGTAGCCGTTCTGCAGCGTCAGCGAAGTGTCGCCGGACAGCGGCACCGATTTGATCAGCGATGCCCCGAGGCTGCTCTGTTCCGAGCCGGGGTCGACGCGGGCTTCGACCGCGGTCTTGTCCCAGATCACGCCCGCGCCGGGCGCGGTTGCCGTCGCCCAGGCGCTGCCGGAGGATTGCGGCAGGTTGCCGCCATTGGTGGCCTTTTGCGCCAGCAACTCGGACATCGTCCGCGGCTCGCGCGCCACCGTCATGTCGGCGCCGATCCGCGTATCCCAGAACGAGAACACGGATTGCTTCACCGTCACCGCCGAGGAGCCGTTGGCATTGGCGTTCGATGACCAGTCGAGGCCGTCCTTGGCGGCGGCCTGCGCGCGCTTCCTGGCGGCCATGGGGTCGATGCCGGTGCCGGCGTCGACCGCAAGCTGGCTCCAGTCGAGCTTGTCGACGTCGATGCCCTTCATCACGTCGGGGTCGTTGACGTCGGGGACCTCTGCCGTCTCGGTCTCGGCCTCGTCGTCGGCTACGGCCGCGGGTGGGGAGAAGGGCGGAATGATCTGCGCCGAAGCCGTCAGCACCGAGCCCAAGATGAACGCGGCCGCCAGCACCGGCAGCCTGGTCCAGCCAAAACCTGTCGAGAATTCCATCGTCCTGCCCGCGAACCCCGGCGCATGTTGTCCGCCAGTATAAGGCGGTCCTCGGTGATGACCATGCGCCATTCGGTCTGCTTGCATCAATGCGGATTTATCGTTGCGAAATTGTGGCACCTCGCGTGGGGGACGCGAACCAACGGGCCGCGCGAAAGGCGCGCGCCCGACGACAGCTCTCGATGCGACGGCATCCGGCGGGGCTGGAGGCCAGGACGTCGCGTCAGGCATCGTCATCGGTCCCGAACAGCGGGGCCCGTTGGTGTCCCCCTTCAGCCGACGCCGGTCATCTTCGGCAGATGAATGGCGCGGCCGAGTGCCTGCTCGACCAGGTCGAAGGTGTCGATCAGGACGCGCATGCTGGCAAGCTTGCCCGCCCTGAACTGGGCGAACTGCGCGACTCGCAAGCTGATCGGCTTGTTGGAGTCCAGTGCCGTCAGCGAGTAGCGCAGCATCGAGGCGGCGGAATCGACGCCCAGCATGATGCTCTCGCGGTCGAAGCGGCGGACCTGGAAATTGTCGGCGAGCTGGCGGATGACGTCGAGCACGGCGTCCTTGCCCTGGCGCGCGCCGAGGAACGGAAACATGTCGATCGGGCCGTAGAGCGCCCATTCGACGTCCTCGTCGATCAGGGCCTCGATGTCCTCGAAATGCCGGTCGTTGATCGCGCGGTGCAACGAGCGCGAGAAACGCCAGAGGCTGTGCTCTGTCATTTTGGGCAGTCCTGACGCTGGCTTTGCGATAAAAAACGGAAAACGACCCCGGGCGCCGTCAGGCGGTGAGGCTCAACTCATTTGTATGCAAACAAAATAGGTGGTTTCGGCCAAAACGCAATTCACGTTTTTGCAATGCACAATTGATGGCGATATGTGAAATTTGCAACAGAACCCCGTAATCTCCCGGGTGTCGGCGGGTTCCAGGGCAGGGGAGGCTCAGTCCGTCCGCTGACCCACGATCAGCGGCCCGATCTCGCGCTCGAGCACCTGCTGCACCAGATCGTAGGAATCGATGATCTCGCGGATCTCCGCCACCAGCCCGCCGCGGAAGCTGTAGAACACCGCCATGTCGAACTGCACGATGCGGTCGTTGCTTCGCTTCCTGAAATAGGTGTGCATGTAGGTTGCGACCTGGTCGGCCTCGGCAACGATGTGCCGCGCCTTGTAGCGGACCTCCGAATAGCGCGACCAGATCGTCTGCCAGAGTTCGCGCAGCTGTTGCTTGCCGTGGCGCGGCACCATGTGCGGCAGCACGTCGATCGGCGCATGGGTGAGAAAGTCGACGTCCTCGGTGCAGCACGCCAGCGCGGCCTCGAGATCGCCCCGCGCGAAGGCGTCGAGCAGATGCAGCACGCGTTGCCTGTTCAGCTTTTCGACCGTCATGCCGCTCCCGTCCTCGTTGGTCGTGGGATTGCAACGCTACCGTGGGTGTCGCGGGTTCATAAATCCGCAAAAACACGCCAGCGCCATGCCGCGTTCATGGGGGGCTGCGGGTTGCGCACTTGTCTGCGTGCGGGCCTCTGTACCATGCGATGACGCCGCAGGCCCATCGGCGGGGCCTTGCCCGGATGGGAACCCGGACCCTCCCGCGTTCGTTGAGGGTCCAACGTCGCATCCGGAGACATCGACCCATGAAATCGCCGCTTCTCGCCGTCACCGCCGCGCTGCTCATGCTCGGCGCGACCTCCGCCGCCAACGCCAAGGGCTGCATCAAGGGCGCCATCGTCGGCGGCGTCGCCGGCCACTATGCCGGCCATCACGGCGTGCTGGGCGCCGCCGCCGGCTGCCTCT
Organism: Bradyrhizobium sp. 192; assembly: GCF_023100965.1. NCBI lineage: Bacteria > Pseudomonadati > Pseudomonadota > Alphaproteobacteria > Hyphomicrobiales > Nitrobacteraceae > Bradyrhizobium > Bradyrhizobium sp. 192. The sequence continues at coordinate 7,722,751 of NZ_CP064690.1, read as the reverse complement.
ATGGCCGGCACCACGCCAAGGAGCAGGAAAAGCAGCGGCAGCAGCAGCAAAGCCAGGTGAACGGGCAGGGGAAGCTGTAATTCTCTGTCATTCCCGGGCGCGCCATTTGGCGCGAACTGAGATGCGCAATTGCGCATCTGAGAATCCATCTCGCCGCTTGCCCCGGTGGAAGAGCAGGGCGTGACGCATCTCACATCGCCGAGCGCCAAGGGCGGCTATCGTCATCTCCATGTCATCAGGGAGACGTGCCATGGCCGCCATCGCCACCGCCAGAAAGTCCCGCCTGCATAACGCGCTCGAGGGCCTCGCGCTGACCGCGACCCTGCAGAGCTTCCCGACCTTCGCCGCCGCCGCGTTCCTGCTCAAGCTCGTCGGCAACCACGACCTCGTCGGCGACCCCGGCGTCGCCATCTTCGTGGCCATCGCCTCGCTCGCCCATGCGATGCTGGCGGTCACTTTGGGCCCGAGCTTCCCAGGCTTCTTCAAGACCGTCTACGAGCCGAAATTCTTCGAGGCCCATTTGTCGCTGTCCGACAAGATCACGGCCTGGCGCACCCAGCCGGTCGCCTCGCTCCAGCTCATGACGATCGTGCTGCTGCTGTCGGTGATGGCCGTGGTGACGGCGAGCGTGGGGTGAGGGCGGAAGTCTTTCCGCCCTCATTCCGGGGGGCCGCAAAGCGGCGAGCCCGGAATCCATACCCACAAACGGCGCTGCCGACTTAGGCCCTACCTCTTCTTCCACCCACCCCGCCGCCCCGGCATCCCACCCGTCGACTTCGGCGCCGGCCCGAACTCCGGCCCCGACTGCCGTGAATCCGTCGGCTGGATAATCCGGCTAGTGCTACCGAACGGCTTTGACGGCAGCGTCTGCTTCTCGCGGTACGGCAGCGACTCCGGCCCGTGCATCTCGTCGAGATGCGGCTTGTGCACCTTCGAGCCGCTGCCGCCGCCGCTCGCCTTCAGCGCGGAGCTCACGGTCTTCTTCTTCATCGCGCTGACCGGCAAGTTCGCGGCGTCGCCATATTTCTTGCTGCCGGCATAGGCGCCGGCCTTGCCCTGCACAACGCGCTGCTTGGCGGTGGGATCGTCGACCACCGCGAGCTCGGTGGCACGCAGGCGCTTGACCTCGTCGCGCAGGCGGGCGGCTTCCTCGAAGTTCAGATCGGCGGCGGCCTCGCGCATCCGGGTTTCGAGATCGGCGAGCACGGCCTCGAAATTGTGGCCGATCGAGATGACGTCGTCGGTCATGTCATGGCCGCCGACCTCGACCAGCACGTGGTCGCGCTCGTAGACGGAGTTGAGGATGTCGCCGATCTGCTTCTTCACGCTCTCCGGCGTGATGCCGTTGGCGGTGTTGTACTCGACCTGCTTTTCGCGGCGGCGGTTGGTCTCGGCGATGGCGCGCTCCATCGAACCCGTCATCTGGTCGGCATAGAGGATCACCTTGCCGTCGACGTTGCGCGCGGCGCGGCCGATGGTCTGGATCAAGGACGTTTCACTGCGCAGAAAACCTTCCTTGTCGGCGTCGAGGATCGCGACCAGCGCGCATTCGGGGATGTCGAGACCTTCGCGCAACAGGTTGATGCCGACCAGCGCGTCGAACGCGCCCAGGCGCAAGTCCCGGATGATCTCGATGCGCTCGATGGTGTCGATGTCGCTGTGCATGTAGCGGACGCGGATGCCCTGCTCGTGCAGATATTCGGTGAGATCCTCCGCCATGCGTTTTGTGAGGACCGTGATCAGCGAGCGATAGCCGGCCTGCGCGGTGGCGCGGACCTCGCCGACGAGATCGTCGACCTGGGTGCGGGCCGGGCGGATGTCGACAGGCGGATCGATCAGTCCGGTCGGGCGAATGACCTGCTCAACGAACACGCCGCCGCTCTCGTTCAGCTCCCAGGCGCTCGGCGTCGCCGACACCGCGACCGTCTGCGGCCGCATCATGTCCCATTCCTCGAAGCGGAGCGGGCGATTGTCCATGCACGACGGCAGGCGGAAGCCGTATTCGGCCAGCGTCGCCTTGCGGCGGAAGTCGCCGCGGAACATGCCGCCGATCTGCGGCACCGTGACGTGGCTCTCGTCGGCGAACACCAGCGCGTTGTCGGGGACGTATTCGAACAGCGTCGGCGGCGGCTCGCCGGGCAGGCGCCCGGTAAGATAGCGCGAATAGTTCTCGATGCCGGCGCAGCTCCCCGTCGCCTCCATCATCTCGAGGTCGAATGTGGTGCGCTGCTCCAGCCGCTGCGCTTCCAGCAGGCGACCCTGGTCGTGGAGCTGGTCGAGCCGTTGCTTCAGCTCCGCTTTGATCGACTTGATCGCCTGCACCAGCGTCGGGCGGGGCGTCACATAGTGCGAGTTGGCGTACATCTTGATGAATTCGAGCTCGTCCTGCTTGTGGCCGGTGAGCGGGTCGAACTCCTCGATGGTCTCGATGGTGTCGCCGAACAGGTTCACGCGCCAGGCCCGGTCTTCGTAGTGCGCCGGGAAGATGTCGATGACGTCGCCGCGCACGCGAAACGTGCCGCGGGTAAAATCGTGCTGGGTGCGCTTGTACTGCAGTGCGACGAGGTCGGCGATCAGCTGGCGCTGGTCGATCCGCTCGCCCTTCTTCAGCGCGAAGGTCATCGCGGTGTAGGTCTCGACCGAGCCGATACCGTAGATGCAGGACACCGAAGCGACGATGATGACGTCGTCGCGTTCGAGCAGCGCGCGCGTCGCCGAGTGGCGCATGCGGTCGATCTGCTCGTTGATCGACGAGTCCTTTTCGATGTAGGTGTCCGTGCGCGGAACGTAGGCTTCCGGCTGGTAATAGTCGTAATACGAGACGAAATACTCGACCGCGTTGTCCGGGAAGAAGCTCTTGAACTCGCCATAGAGCTGGGCGGCGAGCGTCTTGTTCGGCGCCAGGATGATGGCGGGGCGCTGCGTCGCCTCGATCACCTTGGCCATGGTGTAGGTCTTGCCCGAGCCGGTGACGCCTAGCAGCACCTGCGAACGGTCGTTCCGGTTGATGCCTTCGACCAGTTCGGCGATCGCGGTCGGCTGGTCGCCGCGCGGCTCATAGGGCGACTTGATCTCGAAGCGCACGCCGCCTTCGGACTTTTCCGGCCGCGGCGGCCGGTGCGGGGTCCACACCTTGGTGGAGCCGTCGTTCTTGCGGAACTCCGGCCGCCCCTCGCGGATCAGCGATTCCAGCGCGTCGGCGGTCGCCTTGACGCCGAGCGCCTCCATCTTGTTCCGCGGCGGACGCGCGAGCGCTTCCGCATCGTCCTCCTCGGTGGGAAAACCGAGTTGCCGCGCCAGTTCCGGATCGAGTGTCGGGATCGTGGCCGCGGTGCCGTAATTGGCCTGCGGCGCCTCGTCGAAGCCACCGCTCTCGGAGGCGCGGGCCCCCGGCGGCTGCGGGTTGGGCCGCAGCGGCATCGGCCGCGTATTGTCCTGCGGAAACTGCTTTTGAAGGTCTTTGGGCGTCGAGGCCCGTGCCCGGTGCGCCGCAGCCTCGCCGCCCGAGCGGCGGTCGCGCGAATTGTCCGGCGGCGGCTGCAGCCCGGTGCCCGATCCAAGCCCGGCGTCGCCGCGATTGATCGCGGGATTCAGAAGTTCAGCCAGCGCCGGCCCGATCGGCTGCACATCGGGCCGATGTGCCTTCGAGTTGGGAGCCTTGGAGTTGGGAGCCTTGGATTTGGTGGATTTCGGGGGAGCAGGTTTCTTCGCCATAGGGCGAATATGGGACGAGTCCGCCCCTCAGAAAAGGGCGAATGACCGTCGCCATGCAGCCTGCTGACAGCAGGTTGGCAGCTGGGCAGGGCTCACACCGCCGGCAGCGGCCCGTCGCCGTCCACGACCATCAGGCGCGGCTCGAGGATGTCGAGGTGGATGCCGCCGCACTCGTCGCAGCGCATGGCCCAGTACTCGCATCCGGTGCGACCGCCGATCACGCGGAGCACCGTCAGGTCGCCGCTGCATTCCGGGCATGTCGACAACACATCGCGGCTGTAGATCCTCGGTCGCGACGTGTCTTCGATTTCGATGACTGACATGACAGTTCCCCCCTTGGCGCTGCGTTGTCCCTGGTCTGCTTGCCGTCCCGCCCGCTATTCGTCGTCGTTGTCGGCCCGGCGGCGGAAGCGGTCGATATGGTGCTTGGCGTCGGCGATCGCGGCGCTCTGATCGGGCCAGGCGAAACCGACTTCCATCGCCGGAAACAGCACGCCGTCGATGGCGACGGGGCTGAGGTCGGCGCGGCGGATGCGGGCGTGCCAGAGGCCTTTGCCGGCCTCGAAGGATTCAATGTCAAAGCCGTCGTAAAGGGTCGTCATTCCAGTCGGTCCCACGTTTCTTTTCGGAGGGTCAGGGGACCACGATTGCGGATTGCGGAATGTGAAGCCGTTCACAAACGGCGGGCTTTTTTGCTTCCCGGCGTCGGACGGGTGGCGGGTTCCGAGGCCGCGCGCATGATCCAGCGGCGGAACGCGGCAAAGTCGCGCTGCTCGGTCTGGAAGCTGCGATAGACCAGATACCAGCGCATGCCCTTGGGCACCGAGAGGTCGAACGGGGCGACCAGCCGGCCGGCGGCGAGGTCGTCGTCGATATAGGGGCGGATGCCCATGGCGATGCCGAGCCCGTCGGCGGCGGCCTGCAGCGCCTGGCCGTAGAACTGGAACTCGGGCCCGCGCGGGTTGATGCGAGGGAGGTTCGCGGCCTTCAGCCAGATCGGCCAGTCCTCGGGTGAATGTTCGACCCGGATCAGGCTCGGGCCCTTGAGGTCGGCCGGGCGCTTGAGGACGCTCGCGAGGCGGGGCACGCAGACCGGGGTGAGATCGCCGGCGAACAGCGGCTCGGCGACCAGCCCGGGCCAGTCGCCGGTGCCGAGCTTGATGCCGCAGCTCCAGTCCTCGCCGAACGGCACCGACGCGCCGCCGGTGGTGAAGCGAACCTCGATGTCGGGCTCCTCGCTGCGAAACTCCGACAGGCGCGGGATCAGCCAGCGCATCGCAAAGGTGTGGCCGACGCCGATGGTGAGCACGCGAACGCTTGCCGGCGCGGTCACCTGCGCGGTCAGGCTGGCCAGCGCATCGAAGATCGGCGTCAGCCCGCTTTGATAGGCACGGCCGGCCTGGGTCAGCACCAGCTTGTTGGCCTTGCGCTCGAACAGCGCGACGCCGAGCCGCTCTTCCAGCAGATGCACCATGCGGCTGACCGCGGCCGCCGACACGCTCAGCTCGAGCCCGGCCGCAGCAAAGCTGCCGGTCCGCGCCGCCGCCTCGAATGCCTTGATGCCGTTGAGAAACAGCAGACGCCGCAAATGCAGGACCTCATACAAGACCCTCAGGAAAGCTGAGGCCAGGCCAAGATAACTCAGTTTGCGAAGGTGGAGCAAGCGGGGCAGATTTTACAGCGTAGTTTCAGGCTGATTTGCCGGGAAGCGCCACGACCTCTTCGCTCTCCGCAAGCGGGGCGAGGAATTGAGGCAGCCTGCGTCCCTTGCCTGCCGAGAGGAAACCCCACGTGACGCCCATCATGATCGCTGCCCTCGGATTGCTGATGGTCGGCACCGCGTTCCTGTCGGGGCTGTTCGGCATGGCGGGCGGGCTGATCCTGATCGGCGTGCTCTTGGCGCTGATGCCGCTGCCGACCGCGATGGTGCTGCATGCGATCACGCAGATGGCCTCCAACGGCTGGCGGGCCTTTTTGTGGCGTGCGCATATCCGCTGGCGGCCGGTCGCGAACTTTATGGTCGGCGCCGCAATCGCGCTCGCGGCCTGGTCGCTCACCCGCTATGTGCCTGACAAGCCGATGGCGCTGCTGCTGCTCGGCATCACCCCGTTCATGGCGCGGCTGTTGCCGTCGACTATCAAGCCGGATCCGACCGTCTCTGGCAGGGCACTGTCTACGGAACGATCTGCATGGGACTGATGCTGATGACCGGCGTGTCGGGCCCGCTGCTCGACACCTTCTTCCTCGGCGGCGATTTCGGCCGGCGCGAGAAGGTCGCGACCAAGGCGATGTGCCAGCTCGTCAGCCACTTCACCAAGCTGATCTATTTCGGCGGCATCATCGACCAGGCCGCGAGCCTAGATCCCGTGCTCGCCGGCGTCGCCATCCTTGCCTCGATGCTCGGCACCACGCTGGCGCGGCGCATCCTCGAAGCCATGACCGACCAGCAATTCGTGGCCTGGTCGAACAAGCTGATCACCACCATCGCCTGCTACTACATCGCCTATGGCGGCTGGCTCATGCTTCGCGCTCCGGTGCTCGCCGCCTTCGACAAGGGAGGTTTGCAATGAGCGAGATTGCCGATCCGCTGGTGCTCGACTTCGTCGAATGGGTCGCGCGCGAGCCGCGCGCCTATGCCGAGGTGATCGCGACCTGGAAGACCTCGTGTCCGCGCCTCACCATCTGGGAGGACGCCGCCGACCGCGGCTACGTCGCGCGCGAGACCATTGCAGGTGTGGGGCTGGTGATCGCGGTGACGGAAGGCGGCGAGAGGCTGCTGCGCACGAACGGACGGTGATGCCTCACTACAACATCATTGCGAGCGCGAGCGAAGCAATCCAGAATAGGAGACCCTCACCCTGAGGAGCGTGCATCTCGCGCGCGTCTCGAAGGGCGAGGCCGAGACGGGCCTTCATCCTTCGAGACGCGCGTTCCGCGCTCCTCAGGATGAGGGTCTGACAGGGAATGCCATGTCACTCAAGCTCTACGAACTCGTCGGCACCGACGCCGCGCGCCCGTTCAGCCCGTATTGCTGGCGCACGCGGATGGCGCTGGCGCATAAAGGCCTGTCCGCGGAATCGCTGCCCTGGCGCTTCACCGAGAAGAGCGCGATCGCGCCGCACGGCTCGGAAAAGGTCCCGGTGCTGCTGCACGACGACAAGCCGGTGGTCGATTCCTGGACGATTGCGACCTATCTCGAAGATCATTTCCCCGACCGTCCGTCGCTGTTCGGCGGCGAGGGCGGCCGCGCCATGGCGCGCATGCTTAACGCCTTCGGCGACATCGCGATCGTCGGCGGCATCTTCCCGCTGATCGTTGCCGACATCCCGAACAATCTCGCCGAGGTCGACGCCGCCTATTTCCGCCAGTCGCGCGAGGCGCGCTTCGGCGGCAAGAGCCTGGAACAGGTCATGGCGAGCCGCGACACCGGCGTGGTCGCGTTCCGCGAATCGCTGGAGGTGATGCGGCAGACCGTCAAGAAGCAGCCCTTCATCGGCGGCGCTGCGCCGAACTATGCCGACTACATCGTGTTCGGCGGCTTTCAGTGGGCGCGCGTGGTCAGCCCGTTCAAGCTGCTCGAGGCGGATGATCCGGTTTATGCCTGGCGCGAAAAACTGCTCGACGCGTTCGACGGCATGGCGCGGAAATCGCCGGGGCATGCAGTGTAAGCTTCGTAGCCCGGATGGAGCGCAGCGAAATCCGGGGCCGCCGCCGACGGAACGATTCCCGGATTACGCTCGCGCTCCATCCGGGCTACGGGCTTCCTCCGCCGCTTTCCTCAAACATTCCCGGCACAGGCAGTCTTCGCCCTCGACCGGCATCGGCAGTTTTGCGGTTTCCTCCGTGCACCAGCAACTGCCTGAGAGGTCGCAGCCGAACTCGGTGCCGCAGCGCGCGCAGGCGAGGCGGCGCGGTTCCGGGGCTGAGGATTCTTTCGGATCTGTCATGATTTACGTCGAAGCTTCGCCGTGATTTTCATGTCGGGTTCATCTGTCGCTGCGGTATATTAGGCGTCGCGCGCGGACTCCGAAAGCGGCTCCCGACACGCGAAGGACAAATTGATGGCCCGCGATTCGCAAGCCGCGCTCGTCGCGCTCAACCGTTTTGGCTTCGGCGCCCGCGGCGGCGCCTCCGGCGATCTCATCAACGCAGCCTCCGATCCCAGAGGTTTCGTCAAGGCGGAGCTCGGTCGCCCGAACGGCGTGCTGCTGGAAGCGCCGGGGCTACAGTCGACGCCGCAACTCGGCCAGGCCGTGTTCGCCTATCAGGATCAGGTCAAGCAGGCGCGCGACGCCGCGGCGAAGGCTGCCGTGCCGACCGAGGCGCAGCCGACCGCCGAACAGAAGCCCGTCTTGCGTCGCAATCTCTCGCTCAACGCGGCCGCGACCGAGATCGCCGGCCAGATGGCAGAGGCGAAACCGGCCGACAATTTGGCGAAGCCGGACACCATGCAGCCCAACGCCGCTGCACCGCCGGCGGCAAAGCCGGCTCCGCAACCGCTCAACGTGATTCAGAAGACCTTCCGCGCCGAAGCGCTGGCGCGGTTGCAGCGCGCGACGCTGGTCGAATGCGGCTTCACCGAGCGCCTCGTCGTGTTCTGGTCCAACCATTTCTGCATCTCGGCCGGCAAGGGCGAGTTGGCGCGGATCTGGGCCGGCGCGTTCGAGCGCGAGGCGATCCGCCCGCATGTGCTCGGACGCTTTGCCGACATGCTGAAGGCGGTCGAGCAGCATCCCGCGATGCTGTTCTTCCTCGACAACCAGCAATCGCTCGGGCCGGATTCGCGCGCGGGCCAGAATCGCAAGCGCGGGCTCAACGAGAATCTCGCGCGCGAGATCATGGAGCTGCACACGCTTGGCGTCGGCGGCGGCTACACGCAAAGCGACGTCACCTCGCTCGCACGCATCATCACCGGCTGGACCTTTGCCGGACGGCAGGGGCAGCTCGGCACGCCCGGCTCCTTCGTGTTCAACACCAATGCGCACCAGCCCGGCGCGCAGATGCTGCTCGGCAAGAGCTACGAGGCGACGGGCCTTGCGCAAGGCGAGGCCGCGCTCGCCGACATCGCGCGCCATCCGTCGACCGCGAACTTCATCGCCGCCAAATTCGTCCGCCATTTCGTCGCCGACGAGCCGCCGCCGGCGCTGGTCGCGCGGTTACGCGAAATCTTCGTCAAGACCGACGGCGACCTCAAGGCGCTTGCGACGGCACTGGTCGATTCCGACGAGGCCTGGAAGGCGCCGCTGACCAAGATGCGCAGTCCTTACGATTTCCTGGTCGCGAGCGGGCGGCTGCTCGCGCGCGTGCCGGAGGATCCCGGCCGCTATCTCAATGGTCTCAACCTGCTCGGCCAACCGTTATGGTCGCCGTCGGGCCCCAACGGCTTCGCCGATACCAATGCCGCCTGGGCCGCACCCGAGGGCATGAAACTCAGGCTCGATATCGCCGCGCAGATCGGGGCGCGGCTCGGCAACAATATCGATCCGCTTGACCTCTTGGAATTCGCGGCGGCCGATGCGGCCTCCATCGAAACGCGGCGAGCCGTCGAGCGCGCGGAGTCGCGCCAGCAGGCGCTGGCGCTGCTGCTGATGTCGCCGGAAATGCAGCGGAGATGATGATGATCGACTGCGTCGAGAACCGCCTCCTCACCTCGCGTCGTAGCCTTCTGCTCGGCGGCGCCTCGTTTGCAGCCTGGGCTTACTTGCCGAAATTCGCCCGCGCAGCCGACGGCCGCGATCCCCGTCTGATCGTGGTGATCCTGCGCGGCGCGCTCGACGGTCTCTCGACCGTCGCGCCGATCGGCGATCCTGATTATGCCGGCCTGCACGGCTCGATCGCGCTCGCCGCGGATGGAGCGCATCCCGCGATCATGCTGGATTCCTTCTTTGCGCTGCATCCGGCGATGCCGGAATTTGCGCGCATGTATCGCGACAGGCATGCGGCGGTGATCCATGCGGTGGCGACGCCCTATCGCGACCGCTCGCATTTCGACGGCCAGGATGTGCTCGAAAGCGGTTATGCCGGGCCGGGCCGCGTGCAGTCCGGCTGGCTCAATCGCGCGCTGGAAGCGCTGCCGCGCGGCGAGCGGGTATCGAGCGCTCTTGCCGTCGGGCCCACCACGCCGCTGGTGCTGCGCGGCAACGCGCCGACCGTCGGCTGGGCCCCGGTGGCGCTGCCGCACGCCGACGACGATACCGCGATGCGCCTCGTCGATCTCTACCGTCATCGCGATCCCGCGCTGGCGATGGCCCTGTCGCAAGGCCTTCAGCTCGACAAGGCCGCGAGCGGCGCCGACATGAAGCCGAAACCCGGCAATGCGGTGGCGCAGATGCGCCAGGTCGCGCGCGGCGCGGCCAAGCTGATGGCGGCGGATGACGGCCCGCGCATCGCCGCGCTCGCCTTCGACGGCTGGGACACGCATGCCAAGGAGGGCGGCCCGGTCGGTCGTCTCGCCTTCCTGCTCGGCGGGCTCGACGGCGCACTCGCCGAACTCGAAACCGGGTTGGGGGAGCGCTGGCGCGACACCGTCGTCGTCGTCGCCACCGAATTCGGCCGTACCGCGCGCATCAATGGCACCGACGGCACCGATCACGGCACCGGCACGATCGCGCTGCTCGCCGGCGGCGCCGTGAAAGGCGGCCGCGTCATCTCCGACTGGCCGGGCCTCAAGCTCGCCAATCTCTACGAAGGGCGCGACCTCAAGCCCACCGCCGATCTGCGTTCCGTGATCAAGGGTGTGCTGCAAGGGCAATTTGGCCTCTCGGATCGCGTACTGGCCGAGACGGTGTTTCCGGATAGTGCGGGAGCACGGCCGATGCAGGGGCTGGTGGCTTAATCAAGACCGTCATTCCGAACCCGTGCCTTGCGGCGCGTCCTGGAATGACGACATGATGAGCCGAGCATCAGGAGAAATCACCCATGTACATCGCCATGAACCGCTTCCGTGTCGCCAAGGGCTCCGAGGCCGCTTTCGAGCAGGTTTGGCTCGGCCGCGACACGCATCTGGACAAGGTGCCGGGCTTCGTCGAATTCCATCTGCTGCGCGGACCGGAAGCCGAGGACCACACGCTCTATGCCTCGCACACGGTGTGGGCGAACCACGCCGTATTCGAGGCATGGACCAAGTCGGAGGCGTTTCGCGCGGCGCATGCGCGGGCCGGGGATCACAAGCCCACCTATCTCGGCCATCCCCAGTTCGAAGGCTTCGAGGTGATACAGACCGTGGCGAAGTAGCGCCGCGCCGCAAACGTCAGCCCAGGGTGATCTTGTCGATCTCCGCCATCTCCTCGGCACTGAGCTTCCAGGCGATCGCCTTGACGTTCTGCTCGATCTGCTCGACGCGGGTGGCGCCGGCGATCACGCTCGACACCTGCGGGCGGGCGGCGAGCCAGGAGAAGGCGAGCTCGAGCATGCTGTGGCCGCGCGCCTTGGCGAAGGCCTGGAGCTTTTCGACGATGTCCTCGTTGCGGGGCGTGACGTAGCGGTCGCGCAGCCGTTCCATCCTGCCGAAGCGGGTATCGCCGGGCGCGGCCTCGCCCTTGCGGTACTTGCCGGTCAGAAGTCCGCTCGCGAGCGGGAAGAATGGCAACAGGCCGAGCTTGTATTCCGTTGCTGCCGGCAGCAGGTCCTTCTCGATGTCGCGCACGACGAGCGAGTATTCGTCCTGGCAGGAGACGAAGCGGCTGACATTCATCGCGCGCGCGACGTACTCGGCTTCAGCGACGCGCCAGGCCGGAAAGTTCGAATTGCCGATGTAGCGCACCTTGCCCTGGCGGACGAGATCGTCGAGCGCGCGCAGGCTCTCCTCGATCGGTGTCAGCGGGTCATAGTCGTGCTGCTGGTAGAGATCGATGTAATCGGTCTTCAGCCGCTTCAGGCTCGCTTCCACGGCGTCCATGATATAGCGGCGCGAGGCGCCCTGTTTGGTGCCGTCCTCGGCCATCGGCTTGGAATATTTCGTCGCCAGCACGATGTCCTTGCGACGATCGCCCAGCACTGCGCCGAGCACGGTCTCCGAGCCGCCCATGTTCGAATAGATGTCGGCGGTGTCGAACAGCGTGATGCCGAGATCGAGCGCGCGATGGATCACCTTGCGCGAGGTCTCCAGATCCGTGCGCTGGCCGAAATTGTTGCAGCCGAGCCCGACCGCGGACACACGAAGGCCGGAGGCGCCGAGATTGCGAATTTCCATGGTGGATCCTGTCAGAGAGAGCAGCCACCCATTGTGACCATCGTGCGCCGCAGCAGCAAGGCGCGCGCCGCGCTGCTGCCATGCCAACAAAGCGGACAAAAAAATGCGGCCCCTGTCAGACGCGGCGACTGACGGGGACCGCTTGGGGCGCTTGATCGGTGACGGGGGGCCTGATCAGACGCAGGTGCAGCGTAGTCCGGCTATGTTACGCGCGGGTGACAGGCGGAGTTATCCACAGGTGCGCGCTGGGATCAGAACAGCTTGCGATAGACGATGAAGCCGGAACGCTCCGCGACCTTGTCGTACAGGCGCTGCGCCGTGAGATTGGTCTCGTGCGTCTGCCAATAGACGCGCGGCGATCCCGCCAGTTTCGCCCGCTCGTACACGCCGTGAATCAACGCCGCGCCGACGCCCTTGCCGCGCGCTCCTTCGGAGGTGAACAGGTCCTGCAGATAGCATGACGGCTCGATCGCCGTGGTGCTGCGATGAAACAGGTAGTTCGTCATGCCGAGCAGCTTGCCGTCGCTCTCGGCGACCAACCCATGCACCGGCTCGTAGGCATCGAAGAAACGCTGCCACGTCACGCGCGTGATCTCGGGTGCCAGCGCGGTCGGGCCGGAGCGGCCGTAGAAAGCGTTGTAGCCGTTCCACAGCGGCAGCCATTGATCATAGTCCTGCCTGGTGACGGCGCGAATGGTGAGCGACATGTGAATTTCCTGCGATCGATGGGAGGTCCTTCATACGTGAAGACGGGCGTGCCGATCAATCGCAAGTCGCATCACTCCGCGACGCGCAGGTACCGGATCAGCCTGCGGCCGGCAGGATCGCGCAGCGAGCGGTAGTAGTCGGCCCGTGAGGGCGCGTCGGTGTGGCGCACGAGGTCGGTCACCGGCGTGTAACTGAGCATGCGTCCGCCGTCGGGCAGGGCGGTGCAGACGAAGCGCAGCACCTCGCCGTTGCGCAAGGCGATGTTGATCGGCGTGGCATCGCCGATCCGCACCATCTCCATGCGCTGCGCGATGAAGGTACCGAGCTCGTCCTCAGGCAGCTCGAACGCGCCGGTGTCGCGGCCGTGATACATCAGCGCGATGAAGGGCGGCTTGCCGTCGGCGATCTCGTCCGGCACCGCGAAATAATCGCGGAACGCGCGGTTGATGAACTCGACCCGCGTCTCGGCATCGAGCAGCACGATGCCGATATCGACTTGGTCGAGCGCTGCCGACAACCGTGCCGCCGCGGCGTGGCTCCGGCGCTCGGTCGCGAACCTGCCGAGCAGCCGCGCGCGCATCACGCCGGTGATCCCCGCGGTGGCGGCAGCCGCGATCGCGAGCAGGCCGAGTTGGAGCAGATCTGCCGGCGCATGGAACGGGCCGGCGCCGTGGGCGAGGAACAGCAGCGCTGCGCCGATCACCGCGAGCGCCGCGCTGCTCATGGCGGAGGCGAAGCCCGACAATGCGCCGGCCAAGGCTATGACGCAGACGAACAGCGGCGCAGGCGAGGGGACGGGGACAAAACGATCGAGCAGGATCGCCAGCAGCGTGATCGCTGCCGTCAGCGCCGGACCGGAAATGGCACGCCATCCGAACCGCATGAGCCTGGCCCGTTCCTCCCTGAACGAGATAAGGCCGCCAGACTGACCCATGGTTGCAGGAGCGCAATGCGATTTCGTGCGGGGCGCTTAAGGTGCGCTTGCCTGCAAGTGCAAAGCTTTCGGTTGTTTTTAGACTAAATGCACGGACCGCTCGCGCTGTTGCAGCGCGGGCGCGTTCAGCGTGGATATCCCCGGGCCTTTGCGCGTGCCGACGAATATCAACAGCGACGCCGCGACGAGGATGGCCGCAGTCAGGGTGATTGCAACGACTACCACGGGTGATTTCATCAACGTCCTGTCGCGATGCCGGTCGGCGCGGGCCACGCGGCGCCTTGAAAGCGGGTCCAGGATGAAACGGGAATCAGACCGGCAGGCCCATCGCCATGGTCGCCTTGGTCGACAGCACCGTCAGGGTGACGATCAGGCACAGCGAGAGCGCGGCGATGGCGAGCGAGGCCGCGACCGCGTTGGTCAGCCGGGAAGACGAAACGGTAGCGGGTTGGCCCTGAAAGCCTGCCGTGCCGGACGCCCGTATCATGGTCTAAATCCTTCAACACGCGAGCGAATCACCCGCGACCTTCCGGAATTTCCCAGTTTCAACCGGCAATATTGCGGCGGCTATCCTACTGAAAATGGCGACAATGCGGCAAAGATGGCGCTTGTGCCCGCTATTCGCCGGAGCGCATGACGCGCTCAGGCGCCGGCGGCAATGCTGGCGGGATCGTCGACGTCGGCCGGCCGCCAGTCCATCGGCACGAAGCCCGGCGCAGCCTCCACCCGCCTCAGCCAGTCGCGGATCGCCGGGAAGGTCGAAAGATCGAAGTCGCAGCGGTCGGCGAGGTGGGTGTAGCCGTACAGCGCGATGTCGGCGACGGTCAGTTGGCGCGCGGCGAAATAGGCGTTGGTCTTGAGGTGATTCTCCATCACCTGAAGCGCGCCATAGCCGCGCTCCATCCAGTCCTCCAGCGAATGGGTCTGGAGGTCGCGGCCGCCCTTGACCAGCGACAGCCAGAAATAGGCTGCGCCGATGTTCGGCTCGAGTGCGTGCTGCTCGAAGAACATCCATTGCAGCGCCTCGGCGCGGTCGATGCGGTTCTCCGGTGCGAGCGGCGTGCCGACGGCGACGTACCAGAGGATGGCATTGGACTCGGCGAGAAAGCGGTCGTCGCCGACCTCGAGCAGCGGTACCTGTCCCGACGGGTTCTTGGTCAGAAAGTCAGGCGTGCGGCTCTCGCCGCGCAGAATGTCTACCTCGACCGCTTCGTAAGGCACGTTCAGCAGCGCCAGCGCAAGGCGGACCTTGTAGCTGTTGCCCGAGCGTTGCATCGAATAGAGCTTGTACATTCTGGGAATGAATCCGAAAGACGGGGAGGCGCGGCGCTTGTTGCCCCGCGACGCGGCTAAACAATGATGCCGATGCGAATCCGCCGCAAGGGCCGGCCAATAGAAAAACTCGAAAACCCTACCGCACTGCAATGCGGCGGAAGATCGTTTCCGTGCGGCCATGCAACGCAGTTCACGCTTGCGTCAACATGCGACGCATCGCGTCGCGTGATCGTGTGCGGGTTGGACGATATGTGTCTCTGCTCGTCATGGCCAGGACAAGCCCGGGCATGACGGCGTATCGATTTCATGATGACCGCAACGCGCAAATATTGCTCCGAGGACAAGCCTTCTGAAATATGAGCGATTCGCGCGGTAAAGTTGCGGAAAATTGCTGGAAATCGCTGCTTGAACCGCTCCAGATCCGTAAGTTTTTCCGAGATCTGGCCGAAGTTTCTTGCGGTGCAGCGGCACACGTTTTAGGGTGTCTCATTCCCACAATCGGAGTCGTGAGGCCAAAGGGTTCACGACGCTTGTCAGGAGATGACGATGTCCTTCCTTGCCGCTGCGCTCGACCGTGTGAAGCCGTCCGCGACCATCGCGGTCACGGATAAAGCACGTGCGCTGAAAGCGGCGGGCCGCAACGTCATCGGCCTAGGCGCCGGCGAGCCCGACTTCGACACGCCCGCCAACATCAAGCTGGCGGCAATCCACGCCATCGAAGCCGGCAAGACCAAGTACACCGCAGTCGACGGCATTCCCGAGTTGAAGGAAGCCATCATCGGCAAGTTTCAGCGCGAGAACGGTCTCACCTACAAGCCGAACCAGATCATCGTCGGCACCGGCGGCAAGCAGGTGCTCTACAACGCGCTGATGGCGACCATCAATCCGGGCGACGAGGTGATCATTCCCGCGCCCTACTGGGTCAGCTACCCCGAGATGGTGGCGCTCGCCGGCGGCGAGCCGGTGCCGGTGGTTTGCACCGCAGCGACCGGCTTCAAGCTCCAGGCCGAGGCGCTCGAACGCGCGATCACGCCGAAGACCAAATGGGTCATCCTGTGCTCACCCTCGAACCCGACCGGCGCGGCCTACACCAGGGCCGAGCTGAAGGCGCTCACCGACGTGCTGGTCAAGCATCCGCATGTCTGGGTGATGACTGACGACATGTACGAGCATCTCGTCTATGACGATTTCGTCTTCACCACCGTGGCGCAGGTCGAGCCGAAACTCTACGACCGCACGCTCACCGTGAACGGCGTGTCGAAGGCCTATTGCATGACCGGCTGGCGCATCGGCTATGCCGGCGGCCCAGTTCAGCTGATCAAGGCGATGGCGACGATCCAGTCGCAGTCGACCTCGAACCCGTCGTCGATTGCCCAGTGGGCCGCGGTGGAAGCGCTGAACGGTCCGCAGGACTTCATCCCCGCCAACAACAAGGTGTTCAAGGAGCGCCGCGACCTCGTGGTCTCCATGCTCAACCAGGCCAAGGGCATCGAATGCCCGCGTCCCGAAGGCGCCTTCTACGTCTATCCGTCCTGCGCGGGCACGATCGGCAAGACCGCACCGTCGGGCAAGGTGATCGACAATGACGAGACCTTCGTGACCGAGTTGCTCGAGACCGAAGGCGTTGCCGTCGTGCAGGGTTCGGCCTTCGGCCTCGGTCCGGCTTTCCGCATCTCCTACGCAACCAAGACCTCGGACCTCGAAGACGCCTGCAAGCGCATCCAGCGTTTTTGCGGTAATTTGCGCTGAGCCTGTCGCGACAGGATTTTGAAAAGGCCCGCTTCGGCGGGCCTTTTTTATTGCTTCGCGAAATCTGGCACCGGCATCACTCTTGTGGCATAGGACTCCTGCGTGACTTGTACTGCACCTTCCAATGCTCGCATCACATTCATCGCCGGAGATATTTCATGCGCCGTTCGTTCATCTTCGCCGGGCTCGCCGCAGTCAGCCTCGTTGCCTCCGTCGCCAGCAGCGGCGCACAGCAGCAGCGGATGGTGCGGGTCGGTGTGCTCGAATGCCGCGGCGGCGCCAGCGTCGGCTTCATCGTGGGCTCCGTGACCCATCTCGGCTGCGTGCTGCGCGCCGACGGCTTGCCCGAGGATCGCTACGTCGCGACGATCCGCAAAGTGGGTCTCGACATCGGCATCACCCAGGAGACGGCGCTGGCCTGGGGCGTGTTCGCGCCGGTCGACCGGCTTGGCCCCGGCGACCTCGCGGGCAATTATGCGGGCGCGCAGGGCAGCGCCTCGGTCGGCGTCGGCCTTGGCGGCAATGTGCTGATCGGCGGCTCGAACAATTCGATCGCGCTGCAGCCGCTCAGCCTGCAGGGCCAGGTCGGCCTCAACATTGCCGCCGGCCTCGAAAGCCTGGAACTCCGTCCGGGCCGTTAAGCGCCTCACTGGAGGTGTTGGTTCACCTCTCCCCATCGTGGAGAGGTGAACACCGCGCGATAGCGGTAACAAACAACTGACTACGCACCGCAGCGACGTTTGACGCTTGCCAAAGCTCGGGGACGGGCAGAGCATCTGCGCTTGCCGACCCAATCATGGGCCGAGCTCCACACCAAGGAGGCGGCGAATGGGACAAGACGTCAGAAGTCCCCGAGGTCCACGGTGCATTGCGCTGGTGGGCCCTTTCCAAAGCGGTAAAACTACACTTCTGGAAGCAATCCTGGCGCGAACGGGCGCAATCCCGCGCGCCGGCAGCGTCGATGCCGGAACCTCCGTCGGCGACGCCACGCCCGAGGCCCGTCATCACAAGATGAGCGTCGGCCTGACTGCCGCCACCACGAGTTTCATGGGCGACAGCTATACCTTCCTCGATTGTCCCGGTTCCGTCGAGTTCGCCCACGACATGCGCGCCGCGCTGCCCGCGGTCGATGCCGCGATCGTGGTCTGCGAGGCCGACGAGAAGAAGCTGCCGCAGCTTCAGATCATCCTGCGCGAGCTGGAGGAGATGAATATCCCGCGCTTCCTGTTCCTCAACAAGATCGACCGCGCCAACAAGCGCATCCGCGAGACGCTCGCAACGCTCCAGCCCGCCTCGCGCGTGCCGCTGGTGCTGCGCCAGATCCCGATCTGGAAGGACGAGCTGATCGAGGGCTTCGTGGATCTCGCGCTGGAACGCGCCTTCGTCTATCGCGAGCACAAGGCCTCCGAGGTGGTCGCGCTCGAAGGCGGCGATCTCGATCGCGAGAAGGAAGCCCGTTTCTCGATGCTGGAGAAGCTCGCCGATCACGACGACGCGCTGATGGAGCAGCTGCTCGAAGACATCCAGCCCCCGCGTGATGCCGTGTTCGACGATCTCGCCCGTGAATTGCGCGAAGGGCTGATCTGCCCCGTGCTGCTGGGCGCTGCCGCGCGCGAGAACGGTGTGCTGCGCCTGATGAAGGCCCTGCGCCACGAGGCGCCGGGAATAGCGGAGACCGCAAAACGTCTCGGCGTTGCCGAGACCAGGGATGCGCTCGGCTTCGTGTTCAAGACGCTGCATTCGCAGCATGGCGGCAAACTGTCATTGACGCGGCTGCTCGCCGGCCATCTCGACGACGGCGCCACGCTGCAATCCGCTTCCGGAGGACCGGGGCGCATCTCCGGCATCCTCGCCGTCAACGGCGCCTACGACACCAAGCGTACCGCGGCCGAAGCCGGCGACACGGTGGCGCTCGCCAAGCTCGATTCGATCAAGACCGGCGACACGGTCTCGAGCGGCAAGACCCCGCCTGCGGCGCTCGCGGTCGCGGAGCCGACGCCGCCGGTGCTCGCGATCTCGGTTGCGGCCACCGATCGCAAGGACGACGTCAAGCTCGGGCAGGCGCTGACGCGGCTGCACGAGGAGGATCCCTCGCTCGTCATCGTGATGAACGCCCAGACCCACGACACCGTGCTGTGGGGGCAGGGCGAAATGCATCTGCGCGTCGCCGGCGAGCGGCTGCGCGACCGCTTCGGCGTCAAGATCACCTCGCATCCACCCGCCATCGGCTATCAGGAGACCATCCGCAAGCAGATCGTTCAGCGCGGCCGACACAAGAAGCAGTCCGGCGGCCACGGCCAGTTCGGCGACGTCGTGCTCGACATCAGGCCGTTGCCGCGCGGCGAGGGCTTCAAGTTCGCCGAGAAGGTCGTTGGTGGCGCCGTGCCGCGCAACTACATCGGCGCGGTGGAAGAAGGTGTCGTCGACGGATTGACGCGAGGTCCGCTCGGTTTCCCCGTCACCGATTTGCAGGTGACGCTGACCGACGGCTCCTATCACAGCGTCGATTCCTCCGACCTCGCCTTCCGCACGGCGGCGCGGATCGGACTGAACGAAGGCCTGCCGCTGTGCCAGTCGGTGCTGCTGGAGCCGATCCACGTGGTCGAGATCGTCTGCCCGACCGAGGCCACCGCCAAGATCAACGCGATCCTGTCGGCGCGGCGCGGCCAGATCCTCGGCTTCGACACGCGTGACGGCTGGGGCGGCTGGGACTGCGTCCGCGCCATGATGCCGGAAGCCGAGATCGGCGAACTGATCGTGGAGCTGCGCTCGGCCACCGCCGGCGCCGGCAGCTTCACCCGCACGTTCGACCACATGGCCGAAGTCACCGGCCGCGCCGCCGACCAGATCATCGCCGCGCATCAGCACGCGGCGTGAGCTGTCGACGCAACTCTCTCCGCGCTCGCGGGGGGAGGGTGCGCTGATCCCTACAGCGTGTCCCGGACGCGCTGCGATGCGCAGCATTGCTCCGCTGAGCCGGGACCCAGAAAGCCACGGACTTCGCGGTTGCTTGGGTCCCGGCTCTGCAGCGCATCACACCGGACGATGCTTCGCATCGCCGGGCGTGCTGCGCTGCGTCCGGGACACGAGAGCGGTGTTTCTGGACGCGGCGGCCCTTGCGCTTATCGCCAGATGATGTATTTTACATCATTGTACATGTTCTAGATATCACATATAAGCTTTCATACGTGAGGCCAAGGTGATCACGTCATTCCAGATGCGGGCAGCCCGCGCGCTGCTCGGCATTGACCAGAGAACCTTGGCGGAACTCGCAGGCGTGTCGTTGCCGACCATCCAGCGGATGGAGGCGAGCACCGGCAACGTTCGTGGCGTGGTCGAGACCCTGATGCGGGTGGTCGATGCGTTCGAGCGGGCCGGCGTCGAGCTGATCGGCGAACAGGCGCGCAGCGAAGGCGGCGGACGTGGTGTTCGGCTGAAAGAGCCGGGGCCGCCACGCCGGGTGGGAGCGTGATCCCGCGATGATCATGCTCGGAGCAGGTTGAACCAACGCACCGTCGCGCCCCGATACGCGGCCGCACGATGCATCGGAGCATTGTGGGCATGAGCATCACGGGCGAACACGCAGGCAAGCTGCACGGGCGTCGTCAGCCGACCTTTACCGAACTCTATTTGCCAAAGCTCGTGACCGTATGGCGCGAGGGCTATGGTCTTGCGGATCTCCGCGCCGACGTGTTCGCGGGCCTGACGGTTGCGATCGTGGCGCTGCCGCTCTCGATGGCGATCGCGATCGCCTCGGGCGTGACGCCGGACCGCGGCCTCTACACCGCTGTCGTCGGCGGCTTCATCGCGTCGCTGCTCGGCGGTAGCCGGTTCCAGATCGGCGGACCCGCCGGCGCGTTCATCGTCCTGGTCGCAGCGACCGCGGAGCGCCACGGCGCCGACGGCGTCATTCTCGCCACTCTGATGGCAGGGCTTTTCCTGGTTGCCGCCGGATTCCTGCGGATCGGCACTTACATCAAGTTCATTCCCTATCCGGTGACGGTCGGCTTCACCGCCGGCATCGCCGTGATCATCTTCGCCAGCCAGCTCCGCGATCTCGGCGGGATCACGCTTGCGGGGAAAGAGCCCAGCGAGTTCGTTCCAAAGCTGGTCGCGCTCGCCGGCAGCCTCAACACCATCAATCCATCCGCGGTCGCGGTCGCCATCGTCAGCATTGCCATCATCGCGGGTTTGCGGATCTGGCGGCCGTCCTGGCCCGGCATCCTGATCGCGGTCGTGCTAGCGGCCGTCGCATGTGCCGTGCTGTCGCTGCCGGTGGAAACCATCGGCTCGCGCTTCGGCGGCATTCCGCGCGAATTGCCCTCGCCGGCGCTGCCGACGTTCTCGGTTGCGAAGGCGACCGCCGTGCTGCCGGATGCGATCTCGTTCGCGCTGCTGGCCGCCATCGAATCGCTGTTGTCGGCGGTGGTGGCCGACGGCATGACCGGGCGCCGTCACCGCTCCAATTGCGAGCTGGTGGCGCAAGGCGCCGCCAATATCGGCTCGGCGTTGTTCGGCGGCATCTGCGTCACCGGCCTGATCGCGCGTACCGCCACCAACATCCGCGCCGGCGCGCGCGGGCCGCTGGCAGGCATGCTGCACTCCGTGTTCCTGCTGCTGTTCATGCTGATCGCGGCGCCGCTCGCAAGTTACATCCCGCTGGCCGCGCTCGCCTCGGTGCTGGTCGTGGTGGCCTGGACCATGGCGGAGAAGCACGAATTTGCGACGCTCGTGCGCTCGTCCTGGGGCGATGCCGTCGTGTTGCTGGCGACCTTCCTGCTGACGATCTTCCGCGATCTCACCGAAGGCATCCTGGTCGGCTTCGCGCTCGGCGCGGTGCTGTTCATCCATCGCATGGCGGAGATGACGGGCATCGAGGAACGCTCGCCTCTGGTCGCCGGCGACCGTCCCGACGACGGCAACGGCGATCGCGTTCGCTACGATCCTGCGCTTGCGGTCGATCGCGACGTGCTGGTCTATCGAATCACCGGCGCGTTCTTCTTCGGTGCGGCCTCCGCGATCGGAGGCGTGCTCGACGAGGTCGCCGACAAGCGCAAGGCCTTCGTGGTCGATTTCGCCGCGGTGCCGTTCCTGGATTCGACGGCCGCCAACGTGCTTGGCCGCGTCGCCGCCAAGGCCCACCGCCAGGGCATCCGGCTGTTCATCACGGGGGCCTCGCCCGCAGTCCGCCGCGCGCTGCTCACCCATGGCGTGACGCCGCCGCGGGCGCGCTATCGCCAGAGCCTCGAGCGCGCCATTGCCGACATCAAGGGCGGCGCGGGCGAGGAGGCTGCCGCGAGCTGACGGCGCGCCGCTCTCGCGCCGGCCGGCTTGACCGACGCTGCGGCGCCCACGTGCTTGACAGAGCGGGCGCGAGGCGAAATGGATCGCCTCGGATACGACACCGAGGAAACGATGCCCAAAGCTCCTGCAGCCTGTCTGATCGGATGGCCGGCCGCGCATTCGCGCTCGCCGCTGATCCATCATTACTGGCTGCGCACATTGGGCATCGAGGGCGGCTATGTCATCGAGGCGGTGCCGCCCGAGGACCTCAGGGATTTCGTGCTGCGGCTGTCGCTGCGCGGCTTCGTCGGGGCCAACGTCACCATCCCGCACAAGGAAGGCGTGCTGGCGCTGTCGGCGCCCGACGCCCGCGCCAGGGCCGTCGGCGCGGCGAACACGCTGTGGTTTGCCGACGGAGAGCTGCGCTCGACCAACACAGACGTCGAAGGCTTTATCGGCAATCTCGACGCCAGCGCGCCCGGCTGGGATGCCGCCGAGGAGGCGCTGGTGCTCGGCGCCGGCGGCTCCTCGCGGGCGGTCGTGTTCGGCCTGCTCGAGCGCGGGATCAAGCGCATCCATCTGGCCAATCGCACCATCGCGCGGGCTGAGACGCTGGCAGGACAGTTCGGGCCGAACGTGCATCCCGTGAGGTGGGACGGGATCGACGACGTGCTGCCGCGTGCAAAAATTCTCGTGAATACGACCTCGCTCGGCATGCACGGCCAGCCCTCACTCGATGTCGATGTCGCGCGCCTGCCGCAGGCGGCGGTGGTCGCCGACCTCGTCTATGTGCCGCTGGTGACGCCGCTGCTCGCCGCCGCAAATGCACGTGGCTTGAAGACCGCCGACGGGCTCGGCATGCTGCTGCATCAGGCGGTGCGCGGCTTCGAGCTTTGGTTCGGCCGGCGGCCGGAGGTCACCGCCGAGCTGCGCGCATTGGTCGAGGCCGATCTCACAAAGACTTGAGAGGGACACGGCGAATAGCACACCATCTCCGGAGTTCTACCGTCGTGGGACAATCGGAGACCGTCATGCCTGTTCAACGTGCAAGTTTCACACGTCCACTGATCGCCGTCGCGATGGTGGCCGTCTCGACCTACTGCGCCTTCGCCCAAAGGGCGCCGGTGCCGACGCGGGTGCGCGGCACCATCGAAGCCGTCAACGGCGACACCATGCAGGTCAAGTCGCGCAGCGGCGAGGACGTCAAGCTTCACATCGCGCCTGATGTGAACGTATCAGGCATTACCAAGATTTCACTCGCCGACATCAAGCCGGGTTCGTTCATCGGTGCGACCACGGTGCCGGGACCGGACGGTGGCCAGAACGCCGTCGAGGTGCACGTCTTTCCGGAGAGCATGCGTGGCACCGGCGAGGGCTCGCGGCCCTGGGACCTTAGGCCGAATTCGAGCATGACCAATGCGACGGTGGCGGAAAGCGTCGTCGGCAACGATGGGCATACGCTGCTCGTCAAGTACAAGGACGGCGAGAAGAAAGTCTTCGTCGCCGACAACACGCCGGTGGTGACCTTCGTGCCGAGCGACAAATCCGAGTTGAAGCCGGGCGCCAAGGTCATCGCCTTCATGAAGCAATTGCCGGACGGCTCGTTCGAGACCAACCGCGTCAGCGTCGGCCGCGACGGCCTGACGCCGCCGATGTGAGGCGACAGCAATCGGTGGGTGGGAAAAGGCGCACTTGCGCCGTGCCCACGTCTTTTCTCGCTCCGCGAAAGGTGGTGGGCACGCTTCCGCTTTGCCCACCCTGCGGCACCTCACATCGCGATCACATGATCGTCGATCTCGTCGATCCGGTTGACGCCGCACAGGCCCATGGTGGTGAGCAGCTCCTTCTGGATGATGTCGATCGCCTTGGCGACGCCGGCCTGGCCGCCGGCGCCCAGGCCGTAGGCGTAGGCGCGGCCGAGCATGCAGGACTTTGCGCCGAGCGCGAGCGCGCGCATCACGTCCTGGCCCGAGCGGATGCCGCCGTCGAACATGATCTCCATCCTGTCACCGACCGCATCCGCGATCTCGGGCAGCACCTCGATCGAGGAGGGCGCGCCGTCGAGCTGACGGCCGCCATGGTTGGAGACGACGAGGGCCTGCGCGCCGGTCTTGGCGGCTTCCTCGGCATCCTCGGCGTCGAGGATACCCTTGATGACGAGCTTGCCCGGCCAGATGCTGCGGACCCACTCGACGTCCTTCCAGTTCAGCGAGGTGTCGAACTGCGAGGCCGTCCACTCGGCGAGGCGATTGAGATCCTCGGTGTTCTTCACGTGGCCGGCGATGTTGCCGAAGGTGCGGCGCTTGCCTTGCAGCACCCCGGAGACCCAGGCGGGCTTGCTGGCGAAATCCAGCAGTTTCGACAGCGACCACTCGGGGGGCACCGTCATGCCGTTCTTGATGTCGGCGTGGCGCTGGCCGATCACCTGGAGGTCCACGGTGAGCACCAGCGCGCTGCACTTGGCCGCCATCGCGCGCTGGATCAATTCCTTGATGAAGCCGCGGTCCTTCATGACGTAGAGCTGGAACCAGAATGGCTTCTCGACGTTGGCGGCGATGTCCTCGATCGAGCAGATCGACATGGTCGATTGCGTGAACGGGATGCCCGCCGCCTGCGCGGCGCGGCAGGCGTGGATCTCGCCGTCGCCATGCTGCATGCCGAGCAGGCCGACGGGCGCCAGCATCAGCGGCATGGTCGAGGGCTCGCCGAGGATCGTGGTCGAGGTGTCGCGCTTGGAGACGTCGACCAGGATGCGCTGGCGGAACTTGATCGCCTGCATGTCCTCGCGGTTGGCCCGCAACGTCTCCTCGGCATAGGAGCCGCGGTCGCAATAGTCGAAGAACGCCTTCGGCACGCGGCGCTTATGCAGCGCGCGAAGATCGTCGATACAGGTGATATGCTTCATGATCGTTCCCCGGCCCGTCTTCTACGCAGTCTTGCATTGGAAGATTTCGGGGTCATCTAGCATGGTTGGCCGCACAGCCAAATCCGTTTGCAGAACGTTTTGCAGGAGGGCGTCATGACGAAGCCGCACGCTGGACTTTCGCCGGAAGAGATCAAGGAGAAGCATGATCTCGAGGAAGCCCTCGAAGAGGGTCTGGAAGAGACCTTTCCCGGCTCCGATCCCGTCAACGTCACTCAGCCGGCTCCGAGCCGCGGCGACGGCCACGTGAAGCGCAGCGATTGAAGCGGGTTCCGCCCTTTTCCGGCGCCATGGGCAGGAAATATAATGTTAACAAGATCTTACCGGAGCGGCGACGCCCCGGTTCCGTAATGATTCATCATATTTTTTGAAGCCAAGTTAGCCGCGCAAGGCTTATAAGACCCCCAGCAAATCAGGGATGCGGGTCCCGTTCGGGCAGCCCGTGGTTGTAGAGGGGATCCCCTGGTTGTTGCTTGGGGGACGATATGAGCCGCAAATATTTCGGGACGGACGGGATTCGGGGCCGCGCCAACGGACTGATCACGCCGGAGCTCGCGCTCAAGGTCGGCCAGGCCGCAGGCCTTGCGTTTCAGCGCGGTGACCACCGTCACCGGGTCGTGATCGGCAAGGACACCCGTCTGTCCGGCTACATGATCGAATACGCCATGGTCGCTGGCTTCACCTCGGTCGGCATGGACGTGCTGCTCGTCGGGCCGATGCCGACGCCGGCGGTCGCGATGCTGACCAAGTCGATGCGCGCCGATCTCGGCGTCATGATCTCGGCCTCGCACAATCTGTTCGAGGACAACGGCATCAAGCTGTTCGGCCCGCAGGGCTTCAAGCTCTCCGACGACGTCGAGAAGCAGATCGAGCTGCTGCTCGACGAGCCCATCGAGAAGCGGCTCGCACAGAGCGCGAGCCTGGGCCGTGCCCGCCGCATCGACGGCGTGCATGACCGCTACATCGAATTCGCCAAGCGCACGCTGCCGCGCGACCTCTCGCTCGACGGCCTGCGCGTCGTGATCGATTGCGCCAACGGCGCGGCCTACAAGGTGGTGCCGGAGGCGCTGTGGGAATTGGGCGCCGACGTGGTGCCGATCGGCGTCGAGCCCGACGGCTTCAACATCAACAAGGATTGCGGCTCGACCTCGCCGGAAGCCCTGTCGCGGAAGGTGCGCGAGATGCGCGCCGACATCGGCATTGCCCTGGACGGCGACGCCGACCGCGTCATCCTGGTCGACGAGCGCGGCCATGTCGTCGACGGCGACCAGCTGCTGGCGGTGATCGCGCAGAGCTGGAAGGAAGACGGCCGCCTGTCGCGTCCCGGCATCGTCGCCACCGTGATGTCCAATCTCGGGCTCGAGCGCTTCCTGAAAGGGCAGGGGCTCGATCTGGTGCGCACGCCCGTCGGCGACCGCTACGTGCTCGAGCAGATGCTGAACGGCGGCTACAATCTCGGCGGCGAGCAGTCGGGCCACATCATCCTGTCCGATTACGCCACCACCGGCGACGGTTTTGTCGCTGCGCTGCAAGTGCTCGCGGTGGTGCAGAAGCTGCGCCGGCCGGTGTCGGAAGTCTGCCACCGCTTCGATCCGCTGCCGCAGATCCTCAAGAACGTCCGCCACAAGGGCGGCAAGCCGCTCGACGATTCCGACGTCAAATCGGCGATCTCCGACGGCGAGAAGCGCCTCAACGGTCACGGCCGCCTCTTGATCCGCTCCTCCGGCACCGAGCCCGTGATCCGCGTCATGGGCGAGGGCGAAGACCGCATCCTGGTCGAGGACGTCGTCGACACCATCGTCTCCGCCCTGGGGCAGGCGGCCGCCTGAGCTCGCAGCCATTCTTCGAGACGCCCGCTTCGCGGGCTCCTCAGGATGAGGTCGTGCTTCTCGGCGAAATCCCAGACCCTCATGGTGAGGAGCCCGCCAAAGGCGGGCGTCTCGAACCATGCAGGCCGCGCTGTTCCGCAGAGGTGAACCCGGAGCAGGAAGCGCATTCCAGCCATCGACGATTGGCGGTGGTTCGGCCGCAGCTTGCATCGTAGTTAGACAGTGCGGCGATTCGCCGCGCCTGCCGGGACGCTCAATTGAACAAGCCTGTCGTCGTCTCAGAGGAAACGCTGACCGAGCCCGTCGTCGTCGCTGAGTTGGCACCCGCCGCCAAAGCGGCAGGGCCCGCCTATGTCGTGCTCGCCGGCATCAGCTTCTCGCACTTCCTCAACGACACCATGCAATCGCTGATCGCCTCGGTGTATCCGATCCTGAAGGACACCTACGCGCTCGACTTCGCGCAGATCGGCATGATCACGCTGGCCTTCCAGTTCACGGCCTCGCTGCTGCAGCCGGTGGTCGGCCACTACACCGACAAGAAGGCGCAGCCTTATTCGCTGGCGATCGGCATGGCCTCGACCTTCTTCGGCCTCTTGCTGCTCAGCGCTGCGCACCAATATCTCGTCATTCTCGTCGCCGCCGCGCTGGTCGGCCTCGGCTCGGCGGTGTTTCACCCGGAGTCCGCGCGCATCGCGCGGCTTGCCTCCGGCGGGCGCTACGGTTTCGCGCAATCTGTGTTTCAGCTCGGCGGCAGTTTCGGCACCTCGATGGGGCCGGTGCTGGCAGCGTTGATCGTGGTGCCGTTCGGGCAGGGCAGCATCGCCTGGTTCTCCTCGATCGCGTTCCTCGCGATCCTCATCCTCTGGCGCATCGGCCGCTGGTATGCGCCGCAGATCAAGGCGAAGAAGACGGCGGCGGTGCAGGCCCATCCCGACGCGCCGAACTCGCGCCGCGTTATCGTTGCGCTGCTCGTGCTGGTGGCGCTGCTGTTCTCAAAACAGCTCTATGTCTCGAGCCTGTCGAGCTATTACATCTTCTACCTGATCGACCGGTTCGGCGTGTCGACGCAGGCGGCGCAGATGTACCTCTTCATCTTCCTCGCGGCGAACGCCGTCGGCGCGTTTCTGGGCGGTCCCTTGGGCGATCGCTTCGGCCGCAAGATCGTGATCTGGATCTCGATCCTGGGCGCGCTGCCGTTCACGCTGGCGCTGCCCTATGCCGGGCTCGTCGGCAGCGCGGTGCTCTCGGTCGTCATCGGCCTGATCATCTCCTCGACGACGTCGTCGATCATCGTGTTCGCGCAGGAACTGGTGCCGCACAGATTCGGCATGATCTCCGGCGTGTTCTTCGGCGTTGCGTTCGGCATCGGTGGCTTGGGCGCCGCCGTGCTCGGCAAGGTCGCCGACCACACCTCGATCGAGTTCGTCTACCAGATCTGCGCCTATTTGCCCGCGATCGGCCTGCTTGCGGTGTTTCTGCCCAAGCTGCCGCGGCACGCGCGTTAACGGAATCTCTCCGGCTGCATTGCGGCTTTACGCATCGTTAGCAATTGCCGCGCGAGGCGCTGCATTTTTGCAACGCTTCCCGTCCCTGCGCGCGAGCCATCACGAAAAATCAACCTTAAAAATTAGGGTTAAGTGGCGCTTAAACATTTGCTGGCATCGTCCGCGTCGTGAGTTTCCAGAACGTGAGGCCTGTGTATTTGCCTCACCGGCCAAAAGGACGAAGCCAATGCGTAGCGTTAAGTCTCTCCTTGCCGCGGGTGCGGCAACCCTGATTTCGTCGATGGCGTTCGCTGCCGACATGCCGATCGCGGCGCCGCCTCCCATGTACGCGCCGGTCGCCCCGCCCGCCGACTTCGGCGGCTGGTATCTGCGCGGCGATGTCGGCATGACCAACCAGCGCGCCAAGAGCATCGAGAGCGCCCTGCCGGCCGGGTATTCGAAGACAACCGAGGGCCTCGGCTTCGACTCGGCGGGACTGTTTGATCTCGGCGTCGGCTATCGCTTCAACAACTGGTTCCGCGCTGACTTGATCGGCCAGTATCGCGGCAAATCGAATCTGCACGGCAGCGACAACGTCGTCGGCCCCGGCTTCGTCGGCGTCAACAACTACACCGGCAGCAAGTCCGAGTGGGTCGTGATGGCCAACGCCTACGTCGATCTCGGCACTTGGTGGTGCATCACCCCGTTCATCGGCGCCGGTGTCGGCGGCTCCTACAACAAGATCAGCGGCTTCCGCGACGACGGCGTGTCGTACAGCCCCGGTCTGAACAACAGCGTCGCCTACTTCGCCGACAATGGGAAGTGGAACCTGGCCTGGGCCGCCCACGCCGGTCTCGCCTACAGGGTCAATCCCGGATTCACCGTCGAACTGGCCTACAGCTACATGAATCTCGGCGACGGTGCGCCCGGCAACTACCGCCTGTTCGACAACAGCGCTTCGGGCCCCACCTCGATCAAGGTCAGGGACATCACTTCGCACGACGTCAAGATCGGCGTGCGCTGGGATCTCAACAGCCCGCCGGCCTACATGCCGCCGCTCGTCACCAAGGGCTGATCGGCAGACTTATCGGTTAGGACTTCTTAACGGCGCGGGATCATCCCGCGCCGTTTTGCTGTGCGAATTTTTCATGGCGCGTTGTGATGAAAGTGCCCAACGCAACCATTGGTTAAGGTTAACGAGCCATGATCACGGGTGAAAGTTCGAGTTCGATGGAGCGTTGCGATGCGTGGGCTTTTGTTGGTGGCGGCGATGTTGGGGACGGCGTCTGCCGCGCATGCGGCCGACATGCCGGACATGCCGATCCTTCGCGGCAGCTTCACTGACGGGCTTAGCAACTCCAGCGTCAACTGGCAGGGCTACTATGTCGGTGGCCAGGGCGAGTACGGCGCGATCACGTCGAAGGTGTCTCCCGGCATCAACAGCGACATCCAGTCGACCTTCGTTTCGCCGGGGCCCGCCTACAACTGGCAACCGCTCGCGTTTGCGCACAGCAACAGCGCCGGCTATGGCGCGTTTGCCGGCTATAACGGGCAATGGGACGATGTCGTGCTCGGTATCGAGGCGAACTACATTCACGGTGGCTTCAAGTCGACGTCGAGCTCGGTAGGACAGACGTTCAACGGCTTCAATGTACTCGTTGCCACCGCCGCGACATCCGCGGTGGTCGGCGTTTCCGACTTCGGATCGCTGCGCGCGCGGGCCGGCTACGCCTGGGGATGCTTCCTGCCCTACGCCTTCATCGGCGGCGGGGTCGGCAGCCAGACCGTCGATCGCTACGCTTCGGCGTCCCCGTCGCCGGTGCTGCCCGCGACCACGTTCACGAGCAAGAGCAAGCTGGTCTATGGATACTCCGGCGGCCTCGGCGTCGACGTCATGGTGGTCGGCGGCCTGTTCCTCCGTGCCGAATACGAATACCAGCGGGTGACGTCGGACATCGAGTCGAACGTCAATTCCGTCCGCGCCGGGCTCGGCTACAAGTTCTGACCGGCGCGCATGGCGCCGATTGACAGCGCCCGCGAGCCCTGATGCTCTGTTGCTCCAGAAGCGGGGCGGCAGCGATGAAGATCTACGGCGACAGCAATTCCGGCAATTGCCTGAAGGTGAAATGGGTCTGCGATCATCTCGCATCGCCCTACCAGTGGATCGAGATCGACACCCGCAAGGGCGAGACGCGCACGCCGCAATTCCTGAAGATGAACGGCACCGGCCAGGTGCCCACCGTCGCATTCGACGACGGCCGCACGCTGGCGCAGTCCAATGCCATCATCCGTTATCTCGCCCGCGACAGCGCGCTCGTTCCGCGCGACGCCTTTACGGCGGCCAAGATGGACGAATGGCTGTTCTGGGAACAGTACAGCCACGAGCCCTATATCGCGGTGTGCCGCTTCCAGATGGTCTATCTCGGCAAGGACGCATCCGAGCTCGACCCCGAAAAGGTCAAGCGCGGCTATGCGGCGCTCGACCGCATGGAGCAGCATCTTGCGGCCGGCCGCTTCTTCGCCGGCGAAGAGGTTTCGCTCGCCGACGTCTCGCTGCTCGCCTATACCCGTCTGGCGCATGAAGGCGGCTTCGATCTCGGCCGTTATGCCGCTCTCCGCCGCTGGATCGGCGAGGTCGAAGCGTTTCTCGGCCTCCCGCCGGCGCGCTGAGGTTGGAGTTGTCTGACATGAACGCCGAATCCGTCTCCATTCGCCGCGCGCGCCGCGACGATGTTCCAGCAATCGTGGCGATGCTCGCCGACGATCATCTCGGCCGCGCGCGCGAGCGCGTCGAGGATCCGTTGCCTGCCGCCTATGACGATGCCTTCGCCCGGGTCGAGCGCGATCCGAATCTCACGCTCGTGGTTGCCGAGAGCGAGGGCAGGGTGGTCGGTTGCCTGCAACTCGCGATCCTGCCGGGCATCAGCTCGCAAGGCGGCGTGCGCGGCCTGCTCGAAGACGTTCGCGTCGCTGCCGATTGTCGCAGTCGCGGCATCGGCGAGCGGTTGGTGCAATGGGCGATCGCGGAAGCGAAGGCACGCGGCTGCAATCTGGTCGAATTGTTGACACATGCGAGCCGCGTCGACGCGCAGCGCTTCTACAAGCGGCTCGGATTCGCGGCGAGCCACGTCGGCATGACTGTCCGCTTTTGAAGCAGCTCCTCGCGTGCGTTGCTTCAACAGCAAATTCGGATCGCGCATGCGTTCATATTAAGAGCTGATAAACTACCCGGCCGTCGTTCACGTTGAGCCGGGAACGAAGGGTGCTAGGCAGCGTCTGACACCGGGCTCGGTCGGTTCGGGGATTGCAATGACAAGCTATTCGATGATCAAGGTCGGCAACGACTACGTTGTGCAGGCCAATGACAAATGCATTTTGAAAGTCGGCAGCCGCCGCCGTGCCGCGCAGTTGATCAGCGAAGCCACCGGCTTGCTGAACGCGCTTGCCGCGGTCGAATCCCCCGATATTGCACCGGATGAGCCATCACTCGCGCGTGAGGCCCCGGAACTTCCTTGACGACTCTTCCCGTTTCCCGTATCAGCCGCGGCGGGACACCTCCCCCCAACGGGAGGCTTACTATCTGGAAGGGTAGAATATGACTGTAGCGAAGCCCGCTTCGCGGCCGAACGTGCCGCATTTTTCCTCCGGCCCCTGCGCCAAGCGCCCCGGATGGAACGCCCAAAATCTCAAGGACGCAGCCCTCGGCCGTTCGCATCGCGCGAAGGTCGGCAAGACCAAGCTCAAGCTCGCGATCGATCTGACGCGCGAAGTGCTTGAAGTGCCCGCCGATTATCGCATCGGCATCGTGCCGGCGTCGGATACCGGCGCGGTCGAGATGGCGCTGTGGTCGCTGCTCGGTGCGCGGCCCGTCACCACCCTCGCCTGGGAATCCTTCGGCGAAGGCTGGGTCAGCGACATCGTCAAGGAATTGAAGCTCAAGGACGTCACCAAGCTGAACGCGGCTTACGGTGAAATTCCCGATCTGTCGAAGGTCGATCCCAAGAGCGACGTCGTCTTCACCTGGAACGGCACCACCTCCGGCGTGCGCGTGCCGAACGCTGACTGGATCAGCGCGACCCGCGAAGGCCTGACCATTTGCGACGCCACCTCGGCCGCATTCGCGCAGCCGCTGGACTGGGCCAAGCTCGACGTCGTCACCTTCTCCTGGCAGAAGGCGCTCGGCGGCGAAGCCGCGCACGGCAT
This sequence comes from Bradyrhizobium sp. 192, assembly GCF_023100965.1. Classification (NCBI taxonomy): domain Bacteria; kingdom Pseudomonadati; phylum Pseudomonadota; class Alphaproteobacteria; order Hyphomicrobiales; family Nitrobacteraceae; genus Bradyrhizobium; species Bradyrhizobium sp. 192. The sequence goes on along the minus strand of NZ_CP064690.1, from coordinate 7,690,458 downwards.
GCTGATCCTGTCGCCCCGTGCGGTGGAACGGCTGGAAACCTACAAGCCGGCCTGGCCGCTGCCGAAGATCTTCCGCATGACCAAGGGCGGCAAGATCAACGAAGGCATCTTCGTCGGCGAGACCATCAACACGCCGTCGATGCTGTGCGTCGAGGATTATCTCGATGCGCTGAACTGGGCCAAGTCGATCGGCGGCCTCAAGGCTCTGATCGCGCGTGCCGATGCCAACACCAAGGTGCTGGCGGACTGGAAGGCGAAGACGCCGTGGATCGACTTCCTGGCCAAGGACGCCGCGATCCGCTCCAACACCTCGGTGTGCCTGAAGTTCACCGATCCCGCGATCACCTCGCTCTCCGACGACGCGCAAGCGGAGTTCTCGAAGAAGCTGGTCGCGCTGATCGAGAAGGAAGGCGCCGGTTACGACTTCGCGTATTACCGCGATGCGCCGGCCGGCCTGCGCATCTGGTGCGGCGCCACGGTCGAGGCCAAGGATGTCGAACTGCTGACGCAGTGGATCGACTGGGCTTTTGCCGAGACCAAGGCCACGCTCGCCAAGGCGGCGTAACGCGTTCCAACTCATTCTCGTCATGGCCGGGCTTGACCCGGCCATCCATCGACCAAGAGAGATGGACCCGCGGGTCAGGCCCGCGGGTGACATTCCGTAACTGCAGCTCGCACCACGGATCATTCCCATGACCAAACCCAAAGTTCTGATTTCCGACGCGCTCTCGCCCGCTGCCGTGCAGATATTCAAGGACCGCGGCGTCGAGGTCGACTTCCAGCCCAACCTCGGCAAGGACAAGGACAAGCTTGCCGAGATCATCGGCAATTACGACGGCCTTGCGATCCGCTCCGCGACCAAGGCAACCGCCAAGATCCTGGAGAAGGCGGCGAAGCTGAAGGTGATCGGCCGCGCCGGCATCGGCGTCGACAATGTCGAGATCCCCGCCGCCACGGCCAAGGGCATCATCGTGATGAACACGCCGTTCGGCAATTCGATCACGACCGCCGAGCACGCCATCACCCTGATGCTGGCGCTTGCGCGCGAGATCCCGCAGGCCGACGCCTCGACCCAGGCCGGCAAGTGGGAGAAGAACCGCTTCATGGGCGTCGAGATCACCGGCAAGGTGCTGGGCGTCGTTGGTTGCGGCAACATCGGCTCGATCGTCGCCGACCGCGCGCTCGGTCTGCGCATGAAGGTGATCGCGTTCGATCCGTTCCTGTCGCCGGAGCGCGCCAAGGACATCGGCGTCGAGAAGGTCGAGCTCGACGATCTGCTCAAGCGTGCCGACTTCATTACGCTGCACACGCCGCTGACCGAGAAGACCAGGAACATCATCGACGCTGCCGCAATCGCCAGGATGAAGAAGGGCGTGCGCCTGATCAACTGCGCCCGCGGCGGCCTCGTCGACGAGCAGGCGGTGGTCGATGCGCTCAATTCCAAGCACATCGCCGGCGCCGCCTTCGACGTCTTCGTCGAGGAGCCCGCGACCAAGAACGTGCTGTTCGGTCATCCCAACGTGATCTGCACGCCGCATCTCGGTGCCTCCACCACCGAGGCGCAGGAGAACGTGGCGCTCCAGGTCGCCGAGCAGATGTCGGATTACCTGCTCACCGGCGCGATTTCGAACGCGGTCAACTTCCCCTCGATCACGGCCGAGGAAGCGCCGAAGCTGAAGCCGTTCATCTCGCTCGCCGAGAAGCTCGGCTCGTTCGCGGGACAGCTCACCGAGAGCGGCATCCTCAAGGTCGAGATCACCTATGAGGGCCACGTCGCCGAGATGAAGATCAAGGCGATCACCTCCGCCGTGCTGTCGGGCCTGCTGCGGCCGATGCTGGGTGAGATCAACGTGGTGTCCGCGCCCGTTGTCGCCAAGGAGCGCGGCATGGTGGTGGACGAGATCGTCCGCGCCGCGCAGAGCGACTACGAGAGCCTGATCACCGTCACGGTTACCACCGAGCGGCAGGAGCGTTCAGTCTCGGGCACCGTCTATGCCGACGGCAAGCCGCGGCTCGTCGACATCAAGGGCATCCGCGTCGATGCCGAATTCGGCAAGTCGATGATCTACATCACCAACGAGGACAAGCCGGGCTTCATCGGCAAGTTCGCGAGCCTCCTGGGCGATGCCAAGCTCAACATCGCCACCTTCCATCTCGGCCGCGTCGCCCCCGGCGCCGATGCCATCGCCCTCGTCGAGGTCGACGGCGCGGTGCCGGCCGATCTGCTCGCCAAGGTGCAGGCGCTGCCGCAGGTCAAGCAGGCCAAGGCGCTGACGTTCTAAACTCTCACCGTCGTCATGGCCGGGCTTGTCCCGGCCATCCACGCCTATTCACGCATGACCAAGAACGTGGATGCCCGGGACAGGCCCGGGCATGACGTGTGGGTAGAGTGACGCTCACATTGATATTCCGACCCGCGGAACAACGCCGCCTCCCTCACCGGAGGCGGCGTTTTTGTTTTCCGTAGCCTCCAATCTTTGTGTACCAATGGCGCCCAGAACGCCTCGTATCCACGCTCCGTTCAAAATCGTTCGACAAGGGAGAAACACATGCGTGAAGCCGTCATCGTTTCCTATGCGCGCACGGGCCTCGCAAAATCCGGCCGCGGCGGGTTCAATATCACGCCGCCGATGTCGCTCGCGGCCCACGCCATCCAGCACGCGGTGAAGCGCGCCGGCGTCGAGAAGGACTATGTCGAGGACTGCTATCTCGGCAATTGCGCCCATGGCGCGCCGAACATCGGCCGCCAGGCCGCGCTGCTCGCCGGTATGCCGAAGACCACCGCCGGCGTCTCGGTGAACCGCTTCTGCTCCTCGGGGCTTCAGACCATCGCGATGGCCGCCAACTCGATCCGCTCGGACGGCGCCGACTGCATCGTCGCCGGCGGGGTCGAGAGCATCTCGATGCCGGGCGGCGGCACGCCGAAGGAATCGATCGATCCTGAATTGCTCAAGGTCGCGCCCGACATCTTCATGGCGATGATCGACACCGCCGATATCGTCGCCGAGCGCTACAAGCTCAGCCGTGAATATCAGGACGAGTATTCGCTGGAGTCGCAGCGTCGTATGGCGGCCGCGCAGCAGGCGGGCAAGTTCAAGGACGAGATCGTCCCGATGAAGACCAGGATGAAGGTCGTCGACAAGGCGACCAAGGCCGAGAGCATCGTCGACTACGTCGTCGACCGTGACGAGTGCAACCGTCCCGAGACCACGCTGGAAGGCCTTGCCAAGCTCGAGCCCGTGCGCGGCGCCGGCAAGTACGTCACCGCCGGCAATGCCAGCCAGCTCTCCGACGGCGCCGCCGCCGTGGTGCTGATGGAAGCCAAGGACGCCGAGAAGCGTGGCCTCAAGCCGCTCGGCCGCTTCGTCGCCTGGGCGACCGCGGGCTGCGAGCCCGACGAGATGGGCATCGGCCCGATCTTCGCGGTGCCGAAGCTGTTGAAGCGCCATGGCCTGAAGATCGACGACATCGATCTCTGGGAACTCAACGAAGCTTTCGCCAGCCAGTGCCTCTACTCGCGCGACAAACTCGGCATCGATCCCGCCAAGTACAACGTCAATGGCGGCTCGATCGCGATCGGACATCCCTTCGGCATGACGGGTGCACGCTGCACAGGCCATCTGCTGCAGGAAGGCGCACGCCGCAAGGCCAAGTGGGGCGTCGTGACGATGTGCATCGGCGGCGGCCAGGGCGGCGCCGGCCTGTTCGAGATCTACAGCTGATCGCTCGCTGAGCGTTAAAGGTAACCAAGCACGGCGCCATCAGCGCCGTGTTTCTTTCTGAAAGCCGCCTTGTGCACCTCGTCGTGCATAGTGGGCGAGTGCAGCTGCAAATACACGTATTCATACGTGCCCGCAAATTAACGGAAGTTTTTACCCGTTATCGTTTCATCAACCGTATCTGCCACCACCGGGTATTCGTCAGATGCGGTTGTTCTCCCTTCGTCTCACGCACAAGATCACGGCGATCGGCGTCATTGGCGTCATCGGTGTCGTCCTGATCGGCGGCATCCACCTCTATGGCGAGAACGCGATGGCGTTCTATCGCAGCGCCGCCGAGAACGCGCGCACCATCTCCGAGCTGAACAACAGGATCGCCGTCGAGTTGCTCGAGGGACGCCGCGCCGAGAAGGACTTCCTCTTGCGCAGCGAGCCGGCCAGGGCGCAACGCCAGGCCGAGATCGGCCAGCAGGTTTCCCTCGATATCGAAAAGCTTCGCGCCGGGATTTCGGCGCTCGGCAAGCCCGAGCTGGTCGCAAGAATCGACGCGATGACCGCATCGCTGAAGACCTATCAGGCCCGTTTCGCCGCGGTGGTCGAGCAGAGACAGCGGCTCGGGCTCGACGAAAAGTCCGGTCTCGAAGGCCGCTTGCGGGCCTCGGTCCACGGCATCGAGACCAAGGTCGATGAGCTCCGGAATCCGTCGCTCAAGGTGACCATGCTGATGATGCGCCGGCACGAGAAGGACTTCATGCTGCGTCGCGACGCCAAATACGGCGACGACATCAGGAAGCGCGCGGCCGAGTTTGTGACCGGCCTCGACGACCCCTCCATTCCCGGCGATGCGAAGGCCGAGTTGCGCCAGAAGCTCGCCGACTACCAGCGTGACTTCTCCGCCTGGATGGAAACCGCACTGACTCTGGCGAGCGAACTGAAGGCGATGTCGGAGGCCTTCTCCGCCGTCGAGCCCGTCATCGAGCAGGTGTCGAAATCGGTCGACCAGATCCGCGCCGAAGCCGACCGGCTGAACGATGCCCAGCGCGACACTATCCAATGGTGGATCGGCGTCGCGATCGCGCTGATCGCATCCCTCGTGCTCGGCCTCGGCATCTTCATCGGCCGCTCGGTCTCCAGGCCGCTGTCGGCGATGCGGGCGGCGATGATCGAGCTCGCCAACGGCAATTTCGCCGTGGTGCTCCCCGGGCTCGGCCGTCCCGACGAGATCGGCGAGATTGCGCAGGCCGTCGAGACGTTCAAGGTCAATGCCGAGCGGAAGGCGCAGGAGGAGGCGGCAGAGAAGATCAGGCAGGACAAGCTCGCCGCCGAGCGCCGCCGCGCCGACATGATCAGGATGGCCGATGATTTCGAAGGCGCGATCGGCGAGATCGTCGAGACCGTGTCGTCTGCCGCCAACGAGCTCGAGGCATCGGCGACCTCGCTGACCACCACAGCCAGCCGCTCGACCGAGCTCGCCATGCTGGTCGAGGCGGCTTCCGAAGAGGCCGCGACCAACGTGCAGTCGGTGGCCTCCGCCGCGGAGGAACTGACCGCCTCCGTCCACGAGATCAGCCGCCAGGTGCAGGCCTCGGCACGGATCGCCGGCGAAGCCGTCAATCAGGCCGGGCAGACCAACGACCGGGTCGGCGAATTGTCGAGGGCGGCGGCGCGCATCGGCGACGTGGTCGAGCTCATCAGCGCCATCGCGGGCCAGACCAATCTGCTGGCGCTCAATGCTACCATCGAGGCCGCGCGTGCCGGCGAAGCCGGGCGCGGCTTTGCCGTGGTGGCTTCGGAAGTGAAGGCGCTGGCCGAGCAGACCGCGAAGGCCACCGGCGACATCGGTCAGCAGATTTCCAGCATCCAGGTTGCGACGGAAGATTCGGTCGGCGCCATCAAGACCATCGGCGGCACCATCGAGCGGCTGTCCGAGATCTCCTCCACCATCGCCGCCGCCGTGGAAGAGCAGGGCGCCGCGACCGGCGAGATCTCGCGCAACGTCCAGAATGCGGCTGCCGGCACCACGCAGGTGAGCGCCAACATCAGCAGTGTCAGGCAGGGCGCGACCGAGACCGGCTCTGCCTCCTCCCAGGTGCTCTCCGCGGCCCAGTCGCTGTCGAACGACAGCAGCCGGCTGAAGATCGAGGTCAGCAGGTTCCTGGAGACGGTGCGCGCGGCGTGATGGCGTCGTGTCGTCATGGCCGGGCTTGACCCGGCCATCCACGTCTTACTCACGGTACAAAGAACGTGGATGCCCGGGACAAGTCCGGGCATGACGAGCTTGTGGTGAATGCTACGCCCCCGCCACCACCGGCGCGAACACCACTTCGATCAGCGTGCCGTTGCCCGCGCTCTTGATGTTGAAGCGGGCGCGGTTGGCTTCGACCAGGGCCTTGGTCAGCGACAGGCTCAGCGCTGCACTGTCGGCGGCATCGCCGGGCGGCGGGGTGCGGAACGGCTCCATCGCTGCGGCGACCTCGCGCTCGCTGAGGCCATGGCCGGTGTCGCGGACGCGAAGCGCGATCTCGCCGCGGTCTGACAGCGCGGTCGAGACGATGACCTGGCCGCCGGCGCTGGCGAGCCGGATCGAATTCGAGATCAGGTTCATGGTGATCTGCCGCATCGCGCGCGCGTCCGCCGTGACCTGCGGCAGCGCATGCGCGAGCGAGGTGCGGATGATGATGCGCTCGCGATTGGCCTGCGGCTGCATGACGGTCACGCAGGCTTCGACGAGGTCGTTGAGGTTGAGGTTGGCAAAGTTCAGGTCGAGCTTGCCGGTCTCGATCCGCGACAGCTCCAGCAGATCGTCGATGATCGCGATGACGCGCTCGCCGGAGGCGCGGATGTCCTTCATGTATTCGCCGTAGCGCTCGTTGCCGAGCGTGCCGAAGCGCTCCGAGATCATCACCTCGGCAAAGCCGATGATGGCATTGAGCGGCGTGCGGATCTCGTGGCTGATCCGCGCCAGCATGTCGGCCTTGGCGTTGGCCGCGCTGTGGACGAGGTGGCGGGCCTGCGTCAGCTCGTTCTCGCCCTTTTTGCTCTGAGAGAGATCGCGGAACACGGCGAAGAAGTTCGGGCCGTCGGGCCGCGTGCGGCCCATGATCATCGCGAGCGGAATGACGCCGCCCTTCTTCTCGCGTCCCAGCACCTCGCGGCCGTGGTCGAGCAGGCTCGCGATATCCTGGCTCTTCATGCTCTCGAGATAGTCGACGACGATCTGCTGGCTCTCGGGCGCGAACAGCGTCACCAAATTCTGCTGGAGCAACGCTTCGCCGTCATAGCCGAACAGCGCCTCGGCGCTGCGGTTGCAGGCGTAGACGTTGCCTTCGGCGTCGAACATGACGATGCCCTCGGCCGTGGTGTCGAGGATCGCGGCAAGATCTTCGGCCTCGGCTTCGCCGGCCGTGGAGTCCAGCTCGGGCGCGTAGGGGAAGGATTCGGCGACGACGGATTCGGCAACGATCGTCTCAGCGATGACAGGCGATGCCTGCGGCAGCGCGCAGATCAGCGCATGCGCGCTCTCGCCGTCCCAGTCGATCGTGTGCAGATGCGCTTCCGTGGTTGCAAGCGGCGCTTCGCCGGTCGCGAGCGTCGCGCTGATCGTGACAGGCGTGCCGGCTTGCGAGGTGCTGCTGGCCAAGGACACGCCGGGTTCGACATAGAGCGCATCGAGCCCGCCGGCGTCCTCCAGCGCGCTCAGGCCGGCATAGCCCATGCGCGCGAGAAACGCCGGGTTGGCGTAAAGCAGGCGGTCGAGCCGGTAGATCAGGATGCCCGTCGGCAACAGGTCGAGCAGGGTGCGGTCGCGCGCGCTGGCGCCGCGTGGCGGCGGCGCGGGCTCGGTCAGCCATTCGGCCGCAGTGTGCTGCGGCTCGGGCTCCGGCGCCGGCGGCTCGGTGGTGATCTCCACCACGGGCTCGGAAGCCTCAGTGGCGATCGTCTCGCGCTCGCGTTCGAGCCGTTCGGACAATTGCCGGGCGAGCTCGTTGAACGCACTGTTCTCGACCGGCGTCAGCGTCGGCGATCTCTGATCATTGAGTGATCTGACATCGCCGTGCTGGCGGAACGGCACGACATTCGGAGGGGTTTCGACTGGCGTTTCCACTTGTCTGTCCGGATCGGTTGGGTGTGAATTCGCGTCGCTGGTGGGCTCTGGCAGTTCAGGTTCGGGTATCGGCTCGGGCTCGGGTGCGGGCGGCTCGATCGGCGGAGGCGGCGCCTCCGCGACCGGCTCGGCCTCGGGCTCGGGCGCGACCGGTTCGGCTGGCAGGGCGTGCTGCGCCGGCGGCTCGGCCACCAGCTCAAAACGCCTCAGCGCTTCCAGTCGGTTGAGGCCGTCGAGATCGCGGCAGACGCCAAAGCCCTTGAAGCCCGCGAAGTTGCGCGAGGAATCGTAGACCGGCAAGCCCGCGAGCTCGACCGGCAGATGTTCGCCGCCGTCAGCCGGCCAGTTGACGGTGATCCCGGCCCAGGTGTCGTGGCTTGCAAGCGCCTCTGCGACGCGGCCATCAGGATCGAGCGACAATTGCCCGGCGATGTCGCGCCAGGGGCGGCCGAAGGCCGAGGCGGTGCGCGCGCCGATCAGGTGGATGAATTCATCGGAGAGAAGCACAAAGCGGCCCTCTGCATCCAACTGCCAGAGGAAGCGCAGCGGATGCTGACGCGGTGCGGGCGGCTCATGGCCCGACGATTCCCGGCCCGACGACGGCTCGACCATGCCCGATGTGATCGGCGCAGCCTGCGGCGACACCATGGCTTGATGCGGGTTTTCAACCGGAGTCTTTGGCGCGACGTCAGCGCTCTGCTCGTGCGCGTCCGGCTCCGGTTCGAGCACAGTCTCCTCGACCGGATCCGCGACAGCTTGCTCGTCCGTTGCGATCTCCGCGGTCGCCTCGCCCTGTGGCAGTGCCGCAGCCGCAATTGTTTCGACCGGCTCGGCGAAGGCGTCGAACAGGGCGATGCCCGCCTGCGCATCGTGCGATGGCGGCGGCTCGCTTGGCATCTCCACAGCTTGCGGCGCGGGTTCGACCGGCACGTTGCTTGCTGCGACCTCGGGCGTGCTCTCGGGCACGGCCGCTTCCGGCGCAGCCTGCGCGGCAGGCTCGATCAGCGCAACCAGCCCGACATCGGCACCTCGGCCGACCCGCTGCAGCACCATCTGGCCGATGCCGATCGGCGTCTCGGCGCGGCCGTCGCGAAGCGCATCGCTGCGCGCCTGTTCGAGGCCCGCTTCGCCGAGATCGCGAAAGCCGAGCAGGGCGCGGGCGGCTACACTGGCGCCGACGAACAGTCCGTCGGGCGCGAACGCCGCCATCGGCGTCTTCGCGCCCTCGACCAGGCGATGCAGCCGCTCGACCAGCGGCATGGTGCGCAAGGCCGGGTCCATCGCGGTGACGAGCACCGCGTGTCCGCCATCGGCAAAGTCGATCCGGGCGCAGGCGCAGGTCATCAGCGTGCCGAGCCGGGCGCCGAAGCCGCGCAGCCGTTCCAGCCGCACGGTGCCGTTGGCCGGCAGCTGCCGGGCGAGCCGGGCGATCTGGCGGCGATGGCCGTCTGCCGGGCCAAGAGTCCGCTCCGCGAGCGCTGCGCCGTTCGCCGCGCCGAACAGTCTTGCGCCGACCGGATTGGCCCACAGCACCCGCGTCCCGTCGATCGACCACAGCCAGGTCGCGAGCGGCGAGGTCGCGTGCACGGCCAGCCGGGGATCGCCCACACCTCGCAACTGGAAATCCGAACTCGTCATCCGACCGGCTTTGGTCTCACGTAGGAGGGTGGCGGCTGCCGGGAATGACAGCCTTAAGAAAGGGTTAGTATCGCCCGCGCCCGCGGGCAGGTCCACGGCCCCACGCCCCGGCGGCGGCCCTAAGCCGCGATAACCTTAATCGGCCCAAACCCGCAAGCCGCAGCCCGGTTCATCCTGGGGATTCGGGGGGACCTGGGTGGTCACCTCTCCCGCTTGCGGGAGAGGTCGCGCCCCGGGCGATGCGAAGCATCGTCCCGCGCGCGGGTGAGGGCTCTCGCCTCATTGGGGCTGTCCCATTGCGGAAGCACCCTCTCCCCGACTCTCTCCCGCAGGCGGGAGAGGGAGCAAACCGCCTGCATGGCCGACCATCCCGACCCTCAACCCCCGGTTCCCCCATACCGGAACCTCACCCTTACCGAGATTAAATTTCGCACCGCACCCTGTTGGCGCGTTGCGTTGCACAATGTTGACATGATAGGCAGCCATAATACTGGGCACTGGACGAGCCATCTCGTTTGTTTCGCGTTTCCAGTCTTCGTTCCCGCCAGTTTCCAAAGCTGAGACAAGGCCCCGGTTGGCCGGCGGGCGCGCCAGAAGGCTCACTTCATTTTCCAATTAGCGTGAGGGACAACCATGACAGGTGCGACTGATCCATTCTCTGCCTCCGTCATTCCGTTCGAGGTTCCGGAGCAGATGCGTGCGTTCGCCGAGAAGGGCGTTTCGCAGGCCCGCGAAAACTACGCCAAGTTCAAGGACGCCGCCGAAAGCCATAACGGCACCGTCGAGGCCGTGTTCTCCTCCGCCCACAAGGGCGCGAGCGAATACGCCGCCAAGGTGATGGAGTTCATGAAGGCGAACACCACCGCCCAGCTCGAGTTCACCCAGCAGCTGTTCAGCGTGAAGTCGCCGCAGGACGCATTCGCGCTGTGGACCGGCCATTCCAAGACCCAGCTCGAGACCTTCCAGTCCCAGGCCAAGGAGCTCGCCGAGATCGCCCAGCGCGCGGCCACCGCCGCCGCCGAGCCGATCAAGGCCAGCGCCGCCAAGCTCTACCCCGCCGCCTGAGCGGATCGGGTCTGAATTGATTAAGAAACCCGGGCCCAGTGCCCGGGTTTTTTCTTCACCTCTCCCGCTTGCGGGAGAGGCTGGGAGAGGGCTCTCTCCCCGCGGGGAGTGTCGCCGCCAGGCGGGCGAGGGCGACCGCAACCTCGCTTCGGTCGCCATCAAGCCTGATTTCATCGCGCTGAAGGTGATTTACCCCGGTTTTTCGTCCGTTTGCGGCCTTGCCAAAAACGGCCGTTGCACCTAGTTTCCGCCCCGTCCAGCCCCCCTCGGTGACCGGCCCGTCAAGGGCTCGCCTGCGGCGCGGCTCGCAAGGATGCAGTTGTAGCTCAGTTGGTTAGAGCGCCTGTCTGTGGAACAGGAGGTCGGTGGTTCGAGCCCACCCAACTGTACCAGTGTGATCCTGCTTTTAATCTGTTTCTCGGTCGACGCCCGTGCTGGATTTCTCACTGATTGGGTGTGCTTCAGAGAATCGCGATTCTTTCGGTTGATCCACTCGGTTCCCCTGTTCCTCAAGGCTAGCATACTGATTGTAAAGGCTTGCCGTTTGGAGAAGTTGGATGCCCGCTGAAACCGTGATCAGCACGCCGTAGAACAGAAAAAAAAGCGCTAGTACGTCTATCGAGGCGCTTGCTGTCGCTTTCCCTACGATGCCGACGATCAACGCGCAGGCCTGTACGACGATGAAGTGTACGAGGTTGACTGTCAGTCTCATGAAATACGATCGCGGATCACCATCCTGCGCAAGCATCTTGAAAATGGGTGCGGAGGAGAACGCCAAGACGATCGCCAAGGCGCCCACGGTGAAGCCCAGCAAATTTGGAATGACGCTTACCGCTATGTCGGAAGCACTGACCGATGGGCTCCAACGAAGGCGACAGCCAACGGTCAGGAAAACCGCTACGTGGACGTAGGGTGAGCGTAGAAGGGCACGCGGTCCGCCGTAAATATCGAAGTATCGAAGAAATGCTCGATACTGATTCTTCCAATAGTGAAAGCACCAATCATAAGAGCGTTTGCAGGCCTTACGCCAGATTCGTAAAACGTGTGTCGCCATGAGTAACTTGCTCTCAAATTTTCGAAAGAGAGCAAGCATCCGCGAGCGGAATGGTCCGTATTGATCCTTAAACCATCTGAGAAATTGATCATAAGAGACTGAGCAGACTCGATAGAAACGCCGTGAAAGACGAGCCACCTTGGACCTCAATCTCAACCACCTTCGGATGAAGCTTCGTGGATTCGTAGACATTGGCTCCAGCCTCGGTCTTTCCGCGCCCTTCAACATGGCCGTCAACTGCCGCTGCGTCCGCTAGCGCTCTAATTTCGCCGTCAGGTTTAATCGTTGTGACTTTTGCGGCCTTGGCCAATTCCAGGTCCTGACTTTTAGCGCCCATGGCTTTGAGCCTAGCATGCAGTATCTCAGCCTCGTCGCTGAGGTCCTCGGCATTTGGGCGCGTATTGTGTATTCGAAGCCATCGCAAACGAGGGATATCAAAAATTCTATCGAGCGCATCTTCGGTAGGGATAACTGTGACGGCTACTTCAACCTCGACCTCAGCCAAGGCAGAATGATTAAATAGTTTTGCGAAGAATTTTTCTGCACGCGAAGGGCCGAACGTTTGGCCCAGCTCGTTCCTAAGCTCGACAACTAGTCGATGTGTCGGTTCATTGAATACGAAATAAAAGCTGCGAAAGTTCGGCTCGAAATCCGGCGGGAGCACAATGCTCTGCTTTTCGATGGGCGTGGCCTCGATGTTCTTTTTCTTATTTAGCCACTTTCCGTCTTTATCTATATGTGCCCAAAGCACGACCCTGCCCGTCAAAAGTTCTGGTCGATCTTCTAGCGGAGTCACGGCGGTGATTTTGCCCCAATCACTGCCGTGAAGATGAATTTCCACGTTTGCCGCGAGCTCCAGTAGTCTGCGATAAACACCGACTGGGTGCGGAGACGCAGCTATGTTCAACGCGCCAACCTGGATTTTCGGATTACCCGCCATCAACTCCCCCTCGGATTACCCCGCGGGAACAATTGCACAACCCAAAGAGGAGTCAATTTTCAGGTTTAAATCCGCGTCGCAATAGGCCCATACCTTAGGACTACGTGCGTTGTTTACGAATGGGGGTCCAGAGCCATCGAGCGTTTGCGGATTGTCTTTGGGGAATGCCGGTGACAGTGCACCAAACTTCCTGATCGCGCCGGGGCGGTATCCACGACTCTGATCGTCAATTCAGTGTATTGCCAAAGTCACTAGCGAGATGCGTCCCTAAATTAAGAATAGCCCCATCGGCCACTCTGGTGCCATTTCGTGCTCTCAGTGCAGATTACGGTGATAGTGCACGAAAAACACCTATCTAGCCGCTCTACCAGCCACCGTTCCAGTCCTTCAATCGGCCGAGCAGAACTAGGAGGGCGGCATATGGCTCGTTGACATGCTCCGGCTGATACAAATCTAGTTCGCTTTCGGCCAAAATCTTGAGGTGCACGTTATTTCGATGCTTCCAAAGCTGCTTGAGAGTTGCGCATTGCTCTTGGGAGATCCATCCTTCTTCTTGAGCCTTCGTTAACCGAGGATTCACACCGGCGCCGTTTTTTGCGGATAGCACTTTATCTCGTGAAAGGCTGGGAACGCAGAGCGATACCTCCAATATCGTTCCTAAAGTTACGATGGCAGACTTCAAGGCCATTTGCTTGCCGACGCTAGCGATATCCGTACGCGAAACCACCCACCAAAGAACGTCAAGGAACATGAATCCGTAAGCGCAACTGCTGATTTGATCTCGCGTCAAGTATGCAGGGCACCGGACCCTGTATTGGGCAGCGGTTCCGATCATTCCACGCGGGAAGCTGAATTTAGCCTCTGGCTTGAACGCGCGCCCACAATAGTCTTGGATGTCTTGGACTAAAGAGCCTGCATTTGCAGCTGCAGCCTTCAGCTCATTGTCGTCTGCAATAGCCATAGCTGTTACGCCGCCAATCTACGGTTTCCATTTCCCTTTGACGAATTGTGCCTTCTGCACATCAGAGCGGCGTTCTCCAACTTACTCCGACCACCTCTACTGTGTGGATCTATATGATCGATTGTAAAGTCGTTCCAACTCAGTTTGGTTGTGCACCCCTTATGAGAGCAAACGCGATTCGCGGAGGTATTCCAAATGATGCGGCGCTGCTCGGCGGTAAACCCCCGTTGCGAGTCTTTGCTCGAAAAGAGACTCTTCAAGATGCTACCAAGGATCTGTTCGCGCTTTCGCCTCTGACTTACGTCATCGGTCATCTGCGACACCGTGACTAAGTATTCTCGGTAGAGTTCCTGGTCTGGACGAGCTCCCTTCGCTTTACGCTGGAGCTCACGAACTTCGTCGACGCGGTTTGCGAAAGCCTTGAGCAAGTCCCACGCAAGCTGATTTCGACGACGATCAGTGAGGACGAGTCCTTCTTGCTCGTACTTTCCGATCAGGACTGCCAAAGTGTAGAAGTCTGTGATTTGCTTCAGACGGGTGCTCTTTAAGTCCGGGAACATTCGTTGTACCCGGTTCAGCGTTGCGGTTGCCAGCGACACAGCTCTTCTTAACTGCCGACCATCGAAGGAGTTCGTTTGCATAACCCTATCTAGAGCAGTTTTCTTGTTTAGAACGTCGCCTTGAACGAGCGACAACATCAATTCTGACACGAACTCAACGTGCTTCATCCGATCGATTTGACCGGCAGTAAGAATTCCGTTCTTCAAGAAGTACTTCGTGAATCGGTTTGCCAGTCTCGATGCTTCCTTGAGGAATGGGCTACGATAGTAACGGGCATGCCTCTTCTCTTGTCGTGTCAGTGCTTTGCCGGTCGAGTTAATTCGAACGAAAACTTCTATGATTTCTCCGAGCTCGCCATCGACCTCGATAACGGGTATCTCATAACCTGTGATGAGATGTTGTAGGCCTCTTCTCTTCATAAGAGGCCAGTCGATCCACTCCAATTCATCAGAACCTGGAAGCTGAGTGCGTGTATAAAATCGACCGCGCAACGCGCCGATAAACATCAGCAGGGACTCAATCCGCTGCTTTCCGTCGATCACGTCGAACACTAAGTGGCCGTCCTCCTCACGCTTGTACAAGAAGATAGCAGGAAGAGGATAGTTCCGTAGGATGCTGTCTACGAGTTTGGCCCTATCGCGCTCATTCCAAACCGATTGGCGCTGGAAACCTGGCTCAAGGTTCAAATGATTGCGCTCGTACAAATTCCAGAGATCGAGCACGCTCTTAGTCGTTGCTTTGTGCTTCGTAGATGCTGATTTCTGCATTTGCCCCCCGACATTTGCGCTACCATAACGGATAGTTGAAATTCAGCCAACCATCAACCGTACGATCCGCCCCCCCCCCCCCCGGCAGCGTAACGGCCGCCAGAAGCGTCGTCAGCGCCACCGCGCCCGATATCGGGTTCACCAGCCGCTGTTACTGCACCGCGAAGATATGCGCGGACGCTGACAGTGCCCAAAACTCTCGACGCCAAGAGTGTCCGCAACTCCGCTCAAAGCCAATTCTGTCCGCAGTCGCCGTAGCTCCTCGGGTCGCAATGCGCTATCGGTAGCTTGCCAAATACATTCACAGACAAGCAATCCCGGCAAAAACCATCGTGAATTTCTTCGAGCGTCTCAAGACAGCAGCATCCGTTGAGTGGCGGGCCTATACCGAGCATCCCTTCACGAACGGATTGGCAGACGGCTCGCTCCCCGAAGCGGCGTTTCGTCGCTACCTCGTTCAGGACTATTTGTTCCTCATCGAATTCGCACGTGCCTACGCGCTCGCGGTCTACAAGTCGCCCACACTTGCCGACATGCGAGAAGCAGCGGCCGGCCTGTCGGCCATCCTCGATGTCGAGATGAACCTGCATGTGAAGCTCTGTGCCGAATGGGGCCTATCCCCGAGCGACCTTGAACAAGCCCCTCCGGCGGCCGAGATGCTGGCCTATACGCGCTACGTGCTGGATGCGGGAATGCGCGGCGATCTGCTTGCGCTCAAGGTGGCGCTTGCGCCTTGCGTGATTGGGTATGCGGAGATCGCGACGCGGCTCGCCTCGCTCCCCCTCGCGGACGCGGCGAGCAACGCCTATCGCGTCTGGATCGCCGAATACGCCGGCGCGCCGTACCAGGAGGTCGCTGCCAAGGCGCGGGCGCACATGGAGCAGCTCGCCGATCGCTACGCCACGCCGGCCCGCGAGGCCGAGCTGATTGCGATCTTCAAGGAAGCCACCCGCCTTGAGGCAGACTTCTGGGAAATGGCCTGGCGCGCGGGCAAGCCGGTTCAATAGCCTTTTTGTAGCCGTCCACGGTCAGCGATATGGCAAGCGGCATGCCGGTCCGGCTCAATGACCGCGCGGCACGCGATAGGCTGCGTTTCGCAGCTTCATGACGTGCGAGGTGGAGAATTCTGCAGCGGACAAGCGGGACGCCACGTACATCTGCGACGCGATGAACAGGCAAATCGAGAATGCAATCGTCGTCGTCGCACTCGCGATCTGGTGCCAGGTACTCATCGATCCCTCTTCCTCCAGACAATCCCGGATTCAGAAGCCGCTGAGGGGACATTCGTTCCTGCGTTCGGGAAAAATCGGCAATCGCTGCGGCGGACCTTTTCGGCCGGGAGGGTGTTTGTAGTTCGGCAGGAAGAACGCTGAGGAGCTGAACAATGAACGGAATTATCTATATCGTCGGTCTCGTCGTCGTGGTTGGCATCATTCTGTCGTTCCTGGGATTGCGTTGATCCGGCGGATGGCGACTTGCCGGAGCGGGCGCGCATGGCGGCCTAGTTGAGACGGGCCACCACCATGACCACCACCGGCAACGTCACCGCCGCCAGCAGCGTGCCCAGCGCCACCGCGCCGGACACCGGGTTCACCAGCCGCTTGTACTGAACCGCAAAAATATACGCGTTGGCGCCGGTCGGCATCGCCGCGAACAGCACGATCACGCCGGCAGCTATCGGCGGCAGGCCGAGCAGTTTTGCCAGCACGAACGCGGCCGCCGGCATCGCCAGCAGCTTGAGCGCGCACAGCACGACCACGCTCAGCATCTCGCCCTTCACCTCGAACCGGAACAAATTGATGCCGAGCGCGATCAGCGCTGCCGGCGAACCCGCCTGCGCCAGCAGCTCGATCGTCCTGTCGACGACCGGATTGAGGCCGAGGCCGCTGAAGCGCCAGACCACGCCAAAACCGATTCCCAGCATCAGCGGATTGCGCGCGAGATCCGCCAGCACGGGGCGGATCACCGAAAGCGGCGAGCCGGTGCGCTTCTGGCTGACCAGCTCCATCTGCAGGATGCCGCAGAGCCAGAGCAGCGGCGTGTTCACCGACAGGATCAGCGCCATCGGCCCCGCCGCCTCGTTGCCGAGCGCCGAGAGCACGAGAGGAATGCCGAGCATCACGATGTTGCCGTAGACCGAGCCGATCGCGAACACGACGCCGTCCTCGCGGTCTTCGCGCCGTGCGCGCAGCAGCGCGGAGATCGCGAGCGCCGCAATCCAGGTCAGCGCCAGCGCGCCGTAATAGGCGCCCCACATCCGCCAGGGGCTGACATCGGGAAATTCCGAGACGACGATGGTGCGGAAGAGGAGGGCAGGGATCGCGATGCTGAAGGCGAATTCGCTGATGCCCTTGTGCGCGCCCTCCGAGACGAAGCGAAACAGCACCGCGGCATAGCCGGCCGCGATCAGCGCGAACACCGGCGCGACGATCAGCAAGGTGGCCATGCGCCGCTATGCTCCCAGGACTATCGCAGATGACTTGACGCGGCGGCCGGTGCGCACGCCTCGTCCTTCGAGACGGCGCTGACGCGCCTCCTCAGGATGAGGCTAATCAGCCTCATTGCCTTTTGAAACTGCATCCACGCACTCCGTCCTCATCCTGAGGAGCCCGCTGAAAGCGGGCGTCTCGAAGGATGGCCGCAGGAATAACTCTCAAATGCGATTTCCCTGGGCTACGACCCCAGCTCGATGATCCGGCGCGCCATCCGCACATTGGCATAGTCGATCATCTTGCCGTCCAGCGTCACCGCGCCCTGGCCTTGCGCCTCGGCTTGCTCCATCGCATCGACGATCCGCCGCGCCTGCGCGAGCTCTTGGTCCGACGGCACGAATGCACGCAGCGTCGGTTCGATCTGGTCGGGATGGATGACCTGCTTGCCGTCAAACCCCATCGCCGCGGCCTTCTGCGCGCTGCTCTCGGTGAGCCTGGCATCGCGGAACGCGCCGCAGGGGCCGTCGATGGCCTGAAGGCCGAACGCGCGGGCGGCGACCAGAAGGCGCATCATCGGATAGGCGAACAGATCGAGCGGGGCGGAGGCGTAGCCGGTTTGCGCCGATCCCACATGACGATAACCGTCCGGCGACACGCCGATGTCGGAGGAGCGGGCACCGATCGATGCCGCAAAATCTCCGACGCCGAGATGCAGCGCGGCGATGCTGTCGTGACATGCGGCCAGCGCCTCGACATTGACGAGGCCGAGCGCGGTCTCGATCAGCAGATCCAGCGCGACCGGCGCGGGGCGATCGGGCGCGGCCGCGCGCATCTGCCCGGCAATGCCGACGATGTCGCTCATGCGTTCCGCCTTCGGCACGATCACCGCATCTAGCCGCGGCAGCGCCGCCAGCGCGCGGATCTCCCCGGCGATGAAGGGGCTGTCGACTGCGTTGATCCGCACCGTGACACGCTTGCTGCCCCAGTCGAGCGAGGCGAGTGCTTGGACGGCCTCGTTCAGCGCGAGGCTCTTCTCAGACGGCGGCACCGCGTCCTCGAGATCCATGAACACCGCATCCGCCGCTGAGGCCGCTGCCTTGGCGACGAGACGGGCGCGATGCGCGGGGACGGCGAGGGTGGCCCGCATGGGCCGCAGCGAGGCCATCGTCAAATCTCCTTCGAAAGACCGAGTTCGCCGAGGATGGCCTGATTGTGCTCGCCCACATCCGGCACCGGATCCATCCGCGGCTTGACGCCTGGAATGGTCAGCGCCGGCAGGAAGCTCATCACCGGCCCGCACGGCGAGCCTACATTTTGCACCCGGGATCGCGCGCGGAGCTGCTCGTGCTCCAGAAAAGCCTCGACCGAGTTCAGATGCGCGTTGGCGATCGAAGCCTCGTCCAGCAGCCGCAGCACCTCCTCGCTGCTCATGGACGCAAAGCGCTGCTCGATATGTCCTTGCAGATCGTCGCGGTTCTGCATGCGCAGCGGATTGGTGCGGAAACGCGGATCATCCGCGAAGCCGGCATCGCCGAGGACGATGCTGCACAGCGACCGCCATTCCCGGTCGTTCTGGATGCCGAAGAAGATGGTGTTGCCGTCGCCGACCCGGAACGGCCCATAGGGTGCGATGGTCGCGTGCCTGGCGCCGGTGCGCGGCAGCGGCCGTCCCGTGCTGTGCGTGTAGAAGGCGGGATAGCTCATCCAGTCGGTGATGGAGTCGAACAGCGAAGCCTGGAACGCCGTGCCCTTGCCGGTCCGCTCGCGGCGGTACAGCGCCATCAGCACCCCGTTGAGGATGTACATGCCGGTGGCGATGTCGACCACCGACAGCCCCACCTTGGCCGGCTCCGCCTCGGTGCCGTTGATGGCGAGCACGCCGGCCTCGCACTGCACCAGCAGATCATAGGCCTTCTTGTCGCTGTAGGGCCCGCCGGTGCCATAGCCCGAGACGTCGCAGGCGATGATGCGCGGGTGCTTCCGAAGCAGCGATGCGGCATCGAGGCCGAGCCGCTCGGCGGCACCCGGCGCAAGGTTCTGGATGAACACATCGGCCTGCGGCAGCAGGGCATCGAGCACCTTGCGGCCGTCCTCGCTCTTGATGTCGATGGCGAGGCTTTCCTTGGAACGGTTGGTCCAGACGAACTGGCTCGACATGCCGTTCATCACGTGGTCGTAGTCCCGGCAGAAATCGCCCGCGCCCGGCCGCTCGATCTTGATCACCCGCGCGCCCCAGTCCGCCAGGTGCCGGCTCGCCAGCGGCGCCGCGATCGCCTGTTCCAGCGAGACCACCGTGACGCCCGAAAGCGGCAGCTCCGCTTCATTGCCTTCCATGAGATCGCTTCCCCTCGTGCGCTTTTCGACCAGCGCAGGAGACAGGCCGACCACCCCACGCGCATCTTATTGATGACGGCATCATGCCCCCGTTTTGCCCGACGAGTCAAATTCGACTTCGCAAAATCCTAAAAATGGAGTGGAAATGCCCAGGCATTACCGGGACTTGGCTACTGTGCATGGGGTTGTTTTCGCAATTTTTGGGTTGGGTGGGTCTGTGCTCGCGCTGTCGTCCCCCGCTCTTCCATGTGGTAGTCATGCCCGGGCTTGTCCCGGGCATCCACGTTCTCGGTGCTGCGTGGCAAGGCGTGGGTGGCCGGGACAAGCCCGGCCATGACGTCGCGGACAGTTCCGCGTCTCAAATGCTTTCCGAGCGACTGCGGGTAAAGGCCAGCCCACCCTGTTGCCGAGACCGCACAGGTCGCGGCTTTCGCATCCCCCCTCGTTGCCAACGAACCGCCGTTCACCCACTATTCCCTCCGACTCGACATGTGGGGGGATCGATGCCGGCGCTTCGCTTCAAGACATCCTTGGCTGCTGCAACCCTGGGGATGGCCCTGGCCGCGCTGATCCAGCCCGGTACCGGCTTCGCCTATACCCCGGAGGAGCAGCAGGCCTGCTCGCCGGATGCGATGCGGCTGTGCAGCGAGTTCGTTCCGAACGTCGATGCCATCACCGCCTGCATGATCAAGAAGAAGGCGCAGCTCTCGCCGCAATGTGCGGTGTTCTTCCGCCGCGGACCCGAGCCGGGCGAGCAGCGCGCCGGCAAGCCGACCAACATCGCGCCCAAGACCGCGAAGAAGAGCACCAAGCCGGCGCCCAAGAAGAAAAAGACCACCGACGGCTGAGCGCGGGCAACCGCGTTCCTCATTTGAAACCTTCGTCCTGTCCGGCATCAGCTCCGCGCCCGCCAGCGGACTCGTTTTGTTCGCATGGGTCTCGCTGATGCCTGGGGCAACTGCCGGGTGATAAGCGGTTTACGCGGCAAGGTTGCGTCCCGCTTGATCCCGCAAGACTGCTCAAAAAACGCACAGACGCTCGCGCGAGCCGCGTTTTCCTGTGCCCGGCAGCTCGGGTGCTGCGACGCAGTGTGACTCAAAAGCCAACACGCCTTGTTATTTCGTGGCCGTAACGCAACCCTCGATAAATTTTTCTTTCACGAATCAGCGTGGTGATTCATTTTCGCGGTCTGGGGTCAATCTGGAGGCCGAAGGTATGAACGTTATTGTTTTCGCATCGCGTAAAGGCGGCTCGGGCAAGAGTACCCTCGCCGCACATCTTGCCGCACAGATCAAGGCGAGCAAGCAGGTCATGCTGGTGGACGCGGACCCGCAGGGCTCGCTGACGCTGTGGCACAAGCTGCGCGGCACCAACGAACCGCCGATCAAGTCGGCCGTGAACTCCGTCAGCGGCATCGTCTCCGCTGCCAAGCGCGACGGTTATGAATGGGTGTTGATCGACACGCCGCCGAACCTCTCGGCCGTCGTCGACGACGCGATCAAGAACGCGACGATGGTCGTCATTCCGGCGCGTCCGGGCGTGTTCGACGTCAACGCGGTGCAGGAAACCATCCAGATGTGCCGCGCAGCGCGCAAGCCCTACGCGGTCGTGCTCAACGGTGCCCCGGCGCGCCGCGACGAGTCCGAAAGCCCGATCGTCACCATCGCCCGCGAAGCGCTGGCGAAATTCCGGGCTCCGGTGTGGGGCGGCCAGATCACCAACCGTTCGGATCTGCTGATGGCGCTGAGCCACGGCGAAGGCGCGCGGGAATATCAGGCCGAGAGTCGTGCGGCTCAGGAAATCGCAAGGCTGTGGGCGGCGATCGAGCGTTCGGTCAAGGCCATTCGCGGCACGGCGTCGGCGTCCGGCGCAATGCACAAGCAGGCTGCGTAATTTTTTATAAATCATTCCCCGGACGAAAAACGCGCGGATACCCGCGCGTTTTGCGTTTTCGGGATCTGCTGAAGGACGGCTACGCCACCATCAGCATGTAGAACACGATGACCGGCGACAGCGTCAGGATCACCGACCAGATGCCGACGGCCCAGAGAATGTCCTCGGTGGTAAAGTTCTCCTCGGTGGACAGCTTTTCCTGCCCGGCGCCGAAATAAGACGCCATTTCATTCCGACTATTCACAAAACGCCCCCGCGATTTCTTCGCTTATGGCGTGGACGGTACCCGGGATGTTTTAAGATTCCGGCTTGCGGCGCCGCTCGCATTTTGAGCGCATTTGTGACGGCGGCTTAACCATCCGCATTGGCAGATGTCTCAGGCGAGCCAGATCCGAAACAGCAGCACCGGCATCAGGCCGAGCATTACGGCCCAGAACCCGAACGACGATAGGACGAGAATTCCCTGCAAAAGATCGGCCGGCGCGAATTGCTGCGCGGCCGTAGGCCGGTTGCGATGCCCCATGGTGATTCCCCCTCGTGAAAAGTTCTGGAGGAAACGATAGGCGCGATTGCGTAAACGAGGCGTGGATGGGGAATGCGGCAGCAGCGAAGGCCGTTGGGGTGCGGTTAACCACCGGCACGCTCTTCCTTCTCCCGCAAGGGGAGAAGGAAAGCAGCGCGCGTGGAGAGGAAAAGCTACGCCGCGACCTTCGTCCGCCGCTCGATCTCGCGATCGATCGCGGCGGCGAGCTCGCTGCTCACTTCCACCATCGGCAGGCGCACCTCGGGGCTGTCGATCAGGCCGCATCGCCACAGCCAGTACTTCGCCGGCGCCGGGCTCGGTTCGGTGAACAGCAGCCGCGTCAGATCGGCGACCTCGTGCCAGCGCGCCAGCGCCGCGTCGTGGTTGCCGCGCTTCGTTTCCGCATACACCGCCGCAAAGGTCGTCGTCTCGATATGGGCGGACAGCACGATGCCGCCGTCGGCGCCGTCGACGAGCGCCTCGAAATAATTGGCGTCCTCGCCGGTGAGCACGCGAAATTCCTTCGGGCGGTCGCGCAACAGCGCGATCGATTGCTCGCGACTCGCGCCGCAATCCTTCAAGCCGACGATGTTCGGGTGCTCGGCCAGACGCAGCATGGTCTGGTTGGTGATGTTGACCGAGGTGCGATAGGGGATGTTGTAGAGCGCGAGCGGCCATGCCGCGTGATCGGCAAGCGTCTCGAAATGCGCCAGCAATCCGCGCTGCGAGGGCCGCACATAATAGGGGCTTGCGATCAGGTAGCCGTCGATCGGCCAATCCGCGGTCTCGTCGAGACGATCCTGCAGCCGCGAGGTGTCCACGCCTGATAACCCGAGGCAGATCGGCAAGGTGCACCGGCCCGCCGCCATTTCGTCGCGCACGATGGTGACGAGACGTTCGAGCTCGGCCTCGCGCAACGTCATGCCTTCGCCGGAGGTCGCCCCCAGGATGAAGCCGTCGATGCCTTGCGCGCTGTAGTGTCGCGTCAGCCGCCGCAGCGATCGCTCGTCGAGCGCGCCGCCCTGAAACGGCGTCACCAGCGGCAGCCACAGCCCGTGCAAATGATCTTCAAGTCCGGTCATGTTTCCATCTCCTTCTCGGGAAACCTGAGACGGAGGGCACATGAAAAAACCCCGTCCAGGCGGCGGGGTTTTCGGGATTGCAGCGATGACGAAGTCGGTCTAGCGCGCACAAAACTCCGAGGTCCCCGAATGGGGGCCTTTTTTCGAGGCGATCGCCTTCGACGAAATTGCGCACGACTTCGTGATCATTTGCAAATGATGCGGGGTATACCTGGAACTGTCAATACACGCAGAAGGCGACGGCCGACTTGAACAAAAAAAAGCCGGGCCCAGAGAGCCCGGCTTAAGGTATTGGCCACGTGAGGCCGACACAATCACCTTCCAAGAGGGATTACTGAACTCCCGCGCCACTGGAGGAGGGGGACAAATGCGCAACGCGAAGGCTCAGCGTGCAAACAGTATGAGCTTGACGAGCGGCCCGCAGCAACAGCCGAGGCCGCATGTCAGTCATGCGGAAATCAGGACGGCCAACGCTGCGCTTTGCTGACCACGAAGTCGCGGAACACCTGCACGCGCGCGACCGTCTTCAACTCCTCGGGATAGACAAAATACGTATCGAGCTGGATCGAATCCGACTCGCCGAACAACTGCACGAGTTTGCTCTGTTCCTCGACGAGGTAGTCGGGCAGCGCTGCGATGCCGAGGCCCTGCTGACAGGCGCGGACCAGACCGAGGATGTTGTTGACCCTGAAATAGGCTTCGCGCGGACCCGAGCCGTTGCGGCCCGCTTCGACCAGCCAGTTGCGGTTCTGCAGATGCGGCGCGAAGTTGCCGTCCGAGAGCGTGATGATGCGGTGGGAGTCGAGTTCTTCCAGCGTGCGCGGCGTGCCGAAGCGCTTGATGTATTCCGGCGAGCAATAGGCGTGGAAGCCCATCGCGAACAGCTTGCGCTGGATGAGATCCGGCTGCGTCGGCTTGCGGGTGCGGATCGCGACGTCCGCTTCGCGCATCGACAGGTCGAGCTCTTCGTCGGTGACGATCAGCGAGATCCGGATCTCGGGATAGAGTGCGGTGAATTCGCCGAGCCGCGGGATCAGCCAATTGATGCCGACGCCGGGTGTGGTGGTGATCTTGAGGTCGCCGCTCGGCCGCTCGCGGCTGTCGGTCAGCTTGGCGCGCGCCGCCTGGAGCTGCATGAACACGTCATGCGCGGTGCGGAACAAGAGGTCGCCCTGCTCGGTGAGGATCAGGCCGCGGGCATGGCGGTGGAACAGCGAGACCGAAAGCTCCTGCTCCAGCGCCGAGACCTGGCGCGACACCGCCGATTGCGACAGGCCGAGTTGCTCGCCCGCATGCGTGAAGCTGCCAGCTTCCGCCGCTGCGTGAAACACCTTCAGCTTGTCCCAGTCCATATCCGTAAATCCGTCGCGTGTTCGAGGCATGATCTTTATTCCGCTGCCGCGCGCTCGCTGGCGCGCAGGGCCAAGAAACGTTCGGCTTCGAGAGCTGCCATGCAGCCGAGGCCGGCGGCCGTGACGGCCTGGCGATAGGTTTCATCGGCCACGTCGCCCGCGGCGAACAGACCGGGCACCGAGGTGGCGGTCGAGTTCGGGGCGACCTCGACATAGCCCGACGGTTTGAGCTTGATCTGGTCTTTCACGAGCTCGGTCGCCGGTGCGTGGCCGATGGCGATGAAGACGCCGTCGGTCTTCACGTCCGTCAGCGCGCCGGTCTTGACGTTCTTGAGGCGGACATGGGTGACCTTGTTGGGGTTCTCGGTGCCGCAAATCTCGTCGACGGCGCTGTCCCAGATCACCTGGATCTTCGGGTGCTTGAACAGGCGCTCCTGCAGGATGCGCTCGGCCCGGAAGTGATCGCGGCGATGCACGATGGTGACCTTTGAAGCATGGTTGGTGAGGTACAGGGCTTCCTCGACCGCGGTATTGCCGCCGCCGACCACCACGACCTCCTTGTTGCGGTAGAAGAAGCCGTCGCAGGTGGCGCAGGCCGACACGCCGCCGCCCTGGAATTTGACTTCGGACGGCAACCCGAGCCAGCGTGCCTGGGCGCCTGTGGCGAGGATCACCACGTCGGCGAGATAGACGTCGCCGGAGTCGCAGGTGAGGCGGAACGGCCGCTGCGAGGTGTCGAGCTTGATCACCAGGTCGGAGATGATCCTGGTGCCGACATGCACCGCCTGCTTCTCCATCTGCTCCATCAGCCAGGGGCCCTGGATCACGTCGGCGAAGCCCGGATAGTTCTCGACGTCGGTGGTGATGGTGAGCTGGCCGCCCGGCTGGATGCCCTGGATCAGGATCGGCTCGAGCATCGCCCGCGCGGCGTAGATCGCCGCGGTGTAGCCGGCGGGGCCGGAGCCGATAATGACGACCTTTGCATGGACAGGAGCGGACATTTCGACGGACGCCTTTGCACGGGGGACTTGCAGCGCGGGCGCGGAACGTGCCGGGAGGCCTCGCGGAGGCGCTGAAATATCAGAGCTAATCTAAGCCTTCTGGTGAGCTATGCAAGAATTGCATTGCCTGTCGGCGGATTTTTCCAACAGGGAACAAAAGTCGATTGCGGTGCACGCGCAATAAAATTGCGCTAGGCGTGCAGACTGGGCTATGAGCATTGCGAGAAATCCACCCAATACCGCCGTAAAAGCCAGGAGTTCCAATCACGTGTCGCGGAACCTAGACGAGATCGACCTGAAAATTCTCACCGAAATTCAGGCCGACGGTCGAATCACGAATGTCGAGCTGGCCAAGCGGGTCGGCATCTCGCCCCCGCCCTGCCTGCGCCGGGTCCGGGCGCTGGAGGAGGAGGGCTACATCCTCGGCTATCGCGGCCTGCTCGACGCCCGCAAGCTCGGCTTCGACGTCACCGTGTTCGCCGCCGTGCACCTGTCCAGCCAGGCCGAGGCGGATTTGCGCGCCTTCGAGGAGTTCGTTCGCGCCGAGCCACTGGTGCGGGAATGCTGGATGCTGTCGGGCGAGGTCGATTTCATCCTCAAATGCGTCGCGCCTGACATGGCGACCTTCCAGGATTTCGTCACCCATCTCACCGCAGCGCCGCACGTGCGGAATGTGCGGACGTCATTGGTGCTGCATAATTCGAAGTACGAGGCAGCCGTGCCGCTGGATGTGAAGGGGCGGAGGTAAGCTTCCGCTCTCGTGCCTTCGCTCGTCGAGCTTCGGCGGACAAGTTGCTCGCAGTGACGAGGGGTAAGAGAGCGTGCTCGGCCCTCGCAAGCAATACGCCGAAACAAAAAGGCCGCGCTGGGCGCGGCCTTTTTCAAACGTCAGCGCAGCGGCAAATGCTTACCGCCACTCCACCTTGGTGATCTCATACGCCTTGGCGCCGCCGGGGGCGTTGACCTCGACGGTCGAACCCTTCTTCTTGCCGATCAGCGCGCGGGCGAGCGGCGAAGTGATGGAGATGCGGCCCTTCTTGGCGTCGGCCTCGACCTCGCCGACGATCTGCCACACCGTCTTCTTCTCGGTGTCCTCGTCGACCAGCGTCACGGTGGCGCCGAACTTGATGGTGTCGCCGGACAGTTTCGAGATGTCGATGATATCGGCGCGCGCGAGCTTGTCCTCGAGCTCGGCGATGCGGCCTTCATTGTGGGACTGCTCTTCCTTCGCGGCATGATATTCCGCGTTCTCCGACAGGTCTCCGTGCGAGCGCGCCTCCGCGATATGCTCGATGATGCGCGGACGGTCCTCGGACTGGCGCTTCTTCAATTCTTCCCCGAGCGCGGCAAAGCCGCCCGCTGTCATCGGAACCTTTTCCATCTCTTCTCTCGTCCTTCGGTCACGCGCCCCCACAAACAGCGGGCGCGGCAACCTTGATTCGTTGGTATTCCCGGCGCTGAACACGCGGCCACCGGAACGTTATGTGGGCTTGGCGCCGGAACAGAACAACCACCATGGCCGGACAGTTCCTCCGGCCATTGTGGCTTCATTGCCAGTCACTTAGCGGATGGCTTAACCCCTCGAGGCTCGGCCTGCCGCTCGCGATCAGGTTTCCGAAAAGTAGCTCTGCAGGGTACGTACCTCAAGGTCTCCGCCGAGATAGGCGCGGATGCCCTGCGCGGCCGCCACGGCCCCCGAAAGAGTGGTGTAATACGGCACTTTATGCAAGAGGGCCGCGCGCCGCAGCGACCGGCTGTCGGCGAGCGCCTGCGGGCCTTCCGTGGTGTTGAAGACGAGCTGGACGTCGCCATTGGTGATGGCGTCGACGATATGCGGCCGCCCCTCCAGCACCTTGTTCACCTTCTCGGTCGGGATGCCCTGGTCGGTCAGGAAGCGCGCCGTGCCCGATGTCGCCAGCACCTTGAAGCCGAGCGAATGCAATTCGCGGACGGCCTCGGCGATGCGGGTCTTGTCGCTCTCGCGCACCGAGACGAACACCGTGCCCTTGCGCGGCACCCGCGTGCCGCCGCCGAGCTGGCTCTTGGCGAACGCCACCGCAAAGGAGCGGTCGATGCCCATGACCTCGCCGGTCGAGCGCATCTCGGGACCAAGCACGGTATCGACGCCCGGGAAGCGGGCGAAGGGGAACACCGATTCCTTCACGCCGACATGCTTGAAGTCCGCCTTCTTCAGCTTGAAGTCGGCGAGCTTCTCGCCGGCCATGATGCGCGCGGCGATCTTGGCGACCGGCGTGCCGATCACCTTGGCGACGAAGGGCACCGTGCGCGAGGCGCGCGGGTTGACCTCGAGCACGTAGATGTCGCCGTCCTTGATGGCGTATTGCACGTTCATCAGGCCGACGACGTCGAGGCCGAGGGCGAGCTCGCGGGTCTGTCGCTCCAACTCCTCGATCATCTTGGCGTCGAGCGAGTGAGGCGGCAGCGAGCAGGCGCTATCGCCGGAATGGATGCCGGCTTCCTCGATGTGCTCCATGATACCGACGATGAAGGTATCCTTGCCGTCGCAGAGGCAGTCGACGTCGATCTCGGTGGCATCGGAGAGGTAGCGGTCGAACAGCAGCGGGTTCTTGCCGAGCACGGTGTTGATCTGCCCGGTCTTGTCGTTCGGGTAGCGCGCCTTGACGTCGGCCGGCACCAGCTCCGGCAGCGTTCCGAGCAGATAGTCGCTGAGCTGGTTCTCCTCGCGGATGATCTGCATGGCGCGGCCGCCGAGCACATAGGACGGGCGCACCACCAGCGGCAGGCCGAGGTCGGTCGCGACCAGGCGCGCCTGCTCGACCGAATAGGCGATGCCGTTCTTCGGCTGCTTCAGCCGAAGCTTGTCGAGCACGCGCTTGAAGCGGTCGCGGTCTTCGGCGAGGTCGATGGCGTCGGGCGAGGTCCCGAGGATCGGCACATCGGCGGCTTCCAGCGCACGCGCGAGCTTCAGCGGGGTCTGGCCGCCGAACTGCACGATCACGCCGTGCAGCGTGCCGTTGGTGCGCTCCTTGGCGATGATCTCCAGCACGTCCTCGGCGGTGAGCGGCTCGAAATAGAGCCGGTCGGCGGTATCGTAGTCGGTCGACACCGTCTCCGGGTTGCAGTTGACCATGATGGATTCGTAGCCGGCGTCATGCAGCGCGAAGCAGGCGTGACAGCAGCAATAGTCGAATTCGATGCCCTGGCCGATGCGGTTCGGGCCGCCGCCGAGAATGATGACCTTCTTCTTGTCGGACGGGGTGCTCTCGTCCGCCGGGGCGCCTGCAAACAGCGCCTCATAGGTCGAATACATATAGGCGGTCGGCGAGGCGAATTCAGCCGCGCAGGTGTCGATGCGCTTGTAGACCGGGCGAACGCCGAGCGCGTGGCGCTTCGCCGTCACCTCGGCCTCGGTCGTCTGCGCGATCACGGCAAGCCGCGCGTCGGAGAAGCCCATGGCCTTGAGCGTGCGCATGCCGAAGGCATTGCCCGGCAGGCCATTTTTGCGGACCTTCTCCTCCATATCGACGATGCCGCGCATCTCGCTGAGGAACCAGGGGTCGATCTTGCAGGAGTTGAAGATCTCCTCGTTCGACCAGCCGAGCCGCATGGCTTGGGCGACTTGGAGAATCCGGTTCGGCGTCGGCGTGCCGAGCGCGGCGCGGATCGCGTTCTTGTCGTCGTCGCGGCCGAGACCCTCGATCTCGATCTCGTCGAGCCCGGTGAGGCCGGTCTCGAGCCCGCGTAGTGCCTTCTGGAGGCTCTCCTGGAAGGTGCGGCCGATCGCCATGACTTCGCCGACCGACTTCATGGATGTGGTCAGCGTGGTGGAGGCGCCCGGAAATTTCTCGAAGGCGAAACGCGGCACCTTGGTGACGACATAGTCGATGGTCGGCTCGAACGAAGCCGGGGTGGCGCCGCCGGTGATGTCGTTGGCGATTTCGTCCAGCGTGTAGCCGACCGCGAGCTTGGCCGCGACCTTGGCGATCGGAAAGCCGGTGGCCTTCGAGGCCAGCGCGGAGGAGCGCGACACGCGCGGATTCATCTCGATCACGACCATGCGGCCGTCTTCGGGATTGACGCCGAACTGCACGTTGGAGCCGCCGGTCTCGACGCCGATCTCGCGCAGCACCGCCAGCGAGGCGTCGCGCATGATCTGGTATTCCTTGTCGGTCAGCGTCAGCGCCGGCGCGACCGTGATGGAGTCACCGGTGTGCACGCCCATCGGATCGAGGTTCTCGATCGAGCAGACGATGATGCAATTGTCCTTCTTGTCGCGCACCACCTCCATCTCGTACTCTTTCCAGCCGAGCACGGATTCTTCGATCAGCACTTCGTTGGTCGGAGAAGCATCGAGACCGCGCTCGATGATGTCGAGGAACTCTTCCTTGTTGTAGGCAATGCCGCCGCCGGTGCCGCCCATGGTGAAGGAGGGGCGGATGATCGCGGGCAGGCCGATCTCGGACAACGCCATCAGCGCCTGGCCGAGCGCATATTCCTGGTAGCGCTTGCGGCGGTCGCTTTCGCCGAGGGTCCACTGCCGATCGTGCTCTTCGAGGGCCGCGCCCGAGAGCTTTTCGCGTTCAGCCTGACGCTTGTCGCGGAAGGATTTCTTCAGGGCGGAGGCGTTGGCGAGCCGCGACTTCGGTGTCTCGAGCCCGATCTTGGTCATGGCCTCGCGGAACAGCTGGCGGTCCTCCGCCTTGTCGATCGCGTCGGCGGTGGCGCCGATCATCTCGACGTCGAACTTTTCCAGCGTGCCCTGCTGGCGCAGCGACAGCGCGCAGTTCAGCGCGGTCTGGCCACCCATGGTCGGCAGCAGCGCGAAACCGCCCGGAATGACGTGACGTTCCTTCTCGATGATTTTTGCGACGATCTCGGGGGTGATCGGCTCGATATAGGTCGCATCGGCCAATTCCGGGTCGGTCATGATCGTGGCCGGATTGGAATTGACGAGGACGATGCGATAGCCCTCTTCCTTCAGCGTCTTCACCGCCTGGGTGCCCGAATAGTCGAACTCGCAGGCCTGGCCGATCACGATGGGACCGGCGCCGATGATCAGGATGGTGGTGATGTCTGTACGTTTGGGCATCAACTCTCGCCGGACTGGAATTTGGGCACAAAAAAAGGGCGCGCTTGCCGCGCGTCCCCTGAAGCCGAGAGCGCGGGGGTCTCCCTCGCGCGCGGGTGGGTCTTAGACCAGATTCCGGAGCGGCGAAACCCCGAAAAATATCCATCAACCGGCAATTTTGACGGGTTTTGGCCGGGCCTGCCAGCCACGGGCGAGATGCACCACAAGTGAGGCCGCAACGCTCGATCCGCCGATCCAGCCCAAGTCGGTCGGCGACAGGGTGGCCAGCACCGCGCCACCCAGCGCCCCGCCGATGGCGAAGCCGAGATACATGGCGGAGGCGTTGAGCGACAGCGCGATCATCGAAGCCTGCGGCTCGATCCGGATGATGCTGGCGATCTGGGCCGGATAGAATGCCCAGCCAGAGATGCCCCAGAGGAAGATCGCGCCCAGCACCGCATAATGCGCCTGTCCGGGCATCAGCTTCAGGACCAGCGAATGCAGGACGAGGGCGCTCGCCATGCCGGCGAGCCCGAGGGCGGCGGTCGTAAACGTTCCGAGCCGGTCGGCCAGGGTACCGCCGAGCATGTTCCCGATCGCGGCCGCGCCGCCGAACACCAGCAGGGCAAGGCTGATCTGCGAGGCATCGAAGCCGAGCCCACGCAGCGGGACCGCGAAATAGGTGAACACGGTGAAGCCGCCGAGCGCCCATAGGATCGTGATCACGAGCGCGGTCAAGACATGGCCGTGACGCGCCACCGCCAGACGCTCGCCGAGCGAGGCCGTGTTGCGCGGCAAGCCGCGGGGCAGGCCGAACAGGAGGGCGACGAGCGCGACCGTGCCGATCAGGGCGACCATGGCAAAGGTTGCGCGCCAGCCGAACAGGCTGCCGACGAGATTGCCGATGGGGACGCCGATGACGGTCGCGACCGTCAGACCTGAGGTCACCAGCGCCACGGCGCGACCGCGCCGTTCAGGCGAGGCGATCGCGACCGACACGGCGAGTGCCGTCGGCATGCATAGGCCGGAACCCAGTGCCATCAGCATCCGCGAAGCCAGCAGCAGGGCGTAGTTGGATGCAACCATGGCCGCGAGGTTGCCGGCGATGAAGGTGGTCAACGCCAGCGCCAACACGGTGCGGCGGTCGATGTTGTTCAACGACACCGCCAGGATCGGCGAGCCCACGGCGTAGGTGAGGGCGTAGGCGGTGACCAATTGCCCGGCGGCCGAGACCGAAATCTGCAGATCGGCTGCGATGCTGGGCAAAAGTCCTGCAATCACAAAGCCTTCGGTGCCGATCGCAAAGGCGGCCAAGGCCAGCCAGAATACGCTCATTGGACGATGTCCCTTTGTTCAACGTTTATTGAACTATTGAATGCGATGATCCGCAAGTCAATTGGTTCAAGAACTATTGAACATTACGGCCGCTTCGCTATGATTCCCGGGTCATGAGCCGCACGCCTCTTCATCCCACCCGCGAGCAGATCGAGCTGCCGATGGTTCTGGATTGCCTCAGCGATCCGATCCGTTTGGCGATTGTCTGCCAGCTCGCCCAGCAGGAACGTGTCAGCAGTGAGCTCTGCTGCGGCGATTTCTACAGCCTCGCCGGCAAGTCCAACCTTGCCTACCATTTCGCCAAGCTGCGCGAATGCGGCCTGATGCTGACGCGCGTGGCCGGCACCAACCGCTTCATGCGGCTGCGCCGCGAGGATCTGGACGCGCGCTTTCCCGGCCTGCTCGATGCGGTGATCAAATCCGCGAGCAAGGATGCCGAGCGGCTGCTGCGGTCGACGGAGGGCGAGGTGATTGAGGCGGGTTGAGGTTTGCGCGGCCGGTCCGTCTACGCTTCCGCTGCGCTCCAGCTACGCCGGACACGCTTCGCCACTTCGGGTCAAGTGTGGCTGCGTCACGCGTAGCCCCGAAGGGGCGAAGCGTGGAGACCCGGCCTGGATTTGAACCAGGATGAAGGGCGTTGCACCGCCCTCGCGTAGACGCTTCCGCCACCGGGCCACGGCGATCATGTCCGATTGCAGCGCGACAAGCCACAACGGCTAATTGTTATGCTTAACGAACCAGAGGCGGTCGCGCGATGAAGGTCATGCGCCAGCGATTATGGCCGATATTGGTGTGGGCGCGCTGGACCGCGAACCCGGCTGCTTTCAGCCTGGCGGTGATCTCCTCCTCGCTGTAGCGCTGCAGCCCGATGCGCGTGCGCAGATGACGATAATCGGACAGCGCGGTGCTGATCAGCCCGACCAGCGCGTCCTTCAGGAAACCGTGGCGTAGGCCGAAGCCGAGCAGCGCCATGACGTCCCTGAACATGCCGACATTGGGCTGGAGGATGTCGCCGAGCACCAGCTTGCCGGAAGGCGTCAGCAATCGCCTGATGTTGCGGAGCGCGGCATCGAGCTCGTCCGGCGCCATGTATTGCGCGACCGAGTTCATCACGACGAGGTCGATCGACTGGTCCTGCATCTTGCGGACGTCGTCGAGCGAGCGGACGCGGATTTTCGTGTTCGGGGCAAACCGCGCGATCAGCCGGCCGCGCACGCCGGGTGCGGGCTCGGCGAGGATCAGCTTGCCGCAAGCCGATGCCACCTGGCTCGCCGACAGCGCTTCGCCGCAGGCATAGTCCAGCACCGTCGCCTCCGGCGAGGAGATGTAGCCGATGATGTCCCGCGCGATGATCTGGAAGTGCAAGTCGCGATGCAGCTTGCTGACATAGATCGTGTGCGTCGAGTCGTAATAATCGATCCAATCTTCCATGGTATCCCGCCCGGCGGTTCCTATCTTGGAACCGCGCTGCCCGCCTTGCGTTAGGGGTGCGACGGCGCGCCGTCAATGTCCGCGTCCTAACAGGAAGGTCCCCCGTGAGCAAAACCAGCAACAAGATCTCGCCCGATCTCGATACCCCCACCGATTTGTCGCCCGACGGGGTCAAGAAGGTCTCGGAGGCGCTCAACGTGCTTCTGGCCGACGCGTTTGCGCTGTATCTGAAGACCAAGAATTTCCACTGGCACGTCAGCGGCCGGCACTTCCGCGACTACCATCTGCTGCTCGACGAGCAGTCCGACCAGATCTTCGCCACCACCGACCAGCTCGCCGAGCGCGTCCGCAAGATCGGCGGCACCACGCTGAAGTCGATCGGCCAGGTCGCAAAACTCCAGACCATCAAGGACAATAACGAGGACTACGTCCCGCCGCGCGAGATGCTCCGCGAGCTGATGCAGGACAACAAGCATGTCGCCGCCGCGATGCGCAAGGCGCACGACGTCTGCGACAAGGCCGAAGACGTGGCGAGCGCCAGCCTGCTCGAGAATTTCATCGACGAGACCGAGCGCCGGACGTGGTTCCTGTTCGAGGCGACGCGTCAGGAAGGCGCCAACGAGGCGTAGGCCGAACTCTTGTTTAGGGTGGGCAAAGGCGCTCTTCGCGCGCCGTGCCCACCATCTCTCTCGGTCGCAAAAAAATGCGTGGGCACGCTCCGCTTTGCCCACTCTACGGCATCATTGTCTTGGCTACCGCCACAGCCGCATCAACGCCCCATCCTTGCCCGTCACCGGATCGGCCGGCGGCATCGCGACCTCTGGAATCGTCTTCAGCGCCTTGGCGTGGTTCTCCGGGGTTGCACGCGTGATCTCCATCTTGCTGCCCGGCGGATAGGCGCCGATCACGCAGAAATCGCCGCTTGCCCTGATGCATTGATGTCCGGTGCCGGCGGGCAGGATCGCGACATCACCCGCCTTGATCTCGAGCTCCTGGCCATGGTCGCCGCCGAAGCGGACGCGAGCACTGCCGCGCGCAACGCCGAGCACCTCGTGAACCGTCGCGTGGTAATGCAGATAGTCGTAGACGCCGTTGCGCCACGTGCCGCCCCAGCCGTTCGCCGCGAACAGATCTTCGATGGTCTCTTCAGGTCGCGCGGGATCGAGCTTCACCGCGTCCTGATAGACCAGGAAGGGAAGGATATTGTTCGGCACGAGCCCGTCGTCCTCGAAGACGATGGCGAGCGGCTCGGCGTTGTCTCGGACGGCAGACATGGCAGGGCTCCGGGTTACAACGGTCGCGAAATAAAGACGATGCTCGCCCCGTTTGTTCCTGCGCCGGTCCGCGCGCCGGCTTGACGGAGATCAAGGCACGCGCGGCCGATGGCGGGCACGCACATCGAAGCGAAAGAAAAGGGAACGCCATGTACGCATCCGACGTTGCGCAGCGCCATTTTTCGGCGGCCGTTGCCGAGGCGGAGACTTCCGGCCTTGGGCACGAAGCCGTTTGCCGCGCTTTGCTCAGTCTCGTGATTTCGAAATATCTGGAGACGCGGTCGATCGCCGACATTCAGGCCGAGCTGCGCTTCATCGCCGAGAACTGCGATCCCGACACGGACTTCATGTTCATGCGTCCGTGACGGCGGGCCCCGGCGGATTCATCCGCCGGGCGACCTTGCGTCTTACGCGGTCTTCTTCTGCCGCATCAGATCGGCGAAGCGCTGGAACAGATAGTGCGAGTCGCGCGGGCCGGGTGAGGCCTCGGGGTGATACTGCACCGAGAACACCGGCTTGCCGTCGAGCTGGATGCCGCAATTGGAGCCGTCGAACAGCGAGATGTGGGTCTGCGTCGCGCCCTTCGGCAGCGTGGTCTCGTCCACGGCAAAACCGTGGTTCATCGAGGTGATCTCGACCTTGCCGGTGGTCTCGTCCTTGACGGGATGGTTGGCGCCGTGATGGCCCTGATGCATCTTCTTTGTCTTCGCGCCGACGGCGAGGCCTAGCATCTGGTGACCGAGGCAGATGCCGAAGGTCGGCGTGCCCGACTTGATGACGTCCTGGATCACGGGCACGGCATATTTGCCGGTCGCGGCCGGATCGCCCGGACCGTTGGACAGGAACACGCCATCCGGCTTCATTGCCAGAATGTCTTCGGACGAAGTCGTCGCCGGCACCACCGTCACCTTGCAGCCGACGCCGGCCAGCAGGCGCAGGATGTTGCGCTTGATGCCGTAGTCGATGGCGACGACGTTGAACTCGGCCTTGTCCTGACGGCCAAAGCCCTTGTCCCAAACCCAGGGCGTCTCGTCCCAGCTGAAGCGCTGGCCGCTCGTGACCATCGGCACCAGGTCCATGCCCTCGAGGCCCGGCCATTCGCGCGCTTCTTCCTTCAATCCATGAAGGTCGAACTCGCCGTTCCTGGCGTGCGCGATCACGGCGTTGGGCATGCCCTTTGAGCGGATCAGCGCGGTCAGTGCGCGGGTGTCGATGCCGGAGAGGCCGATGATGCCGCGGGCCTTGAGCCAGGCGTCGAGATGCTTGGTGGCGCGATAGTTCGAGGGATCGGTGATCGCGGTGCGCAGGATCACGCCGCGTGCGCCCGGCGTCGCCGCCATGTTCACCGTCTCGATGTCTTCCTCGTTGGTACCGACATTGCCGATATGCGGGAAGGTGAAGGTGATGAGCTGGCCGGCATAGGAGGGATCGGTGAGGATCTCCTCGTAGCCGGTCATCGCGGTGTTGAAGCAGACCTCACCGACGGCGTGGCCTTCGGCGCCGAGACCGAAGCCTTCGAGCACCGTGCCGTCGGCAAGCACGAGGAGCGCGGTCGGTTTATGGTCCGGCCAGGCGGTATCGTTGTCATGTTGTGTCATGAGCGCGTTTCATAGTCCTCGCGCGGGCCGCCGTCAAAGCGGGAGAGGGCGGATTCACATGCGTTTTTGCATATTTGACAGGCCGTCCCCGGCACTTAAGCTCCGGCGCACAATTTCCGGCAAATTCCTGGGCATGCGAGGCAATAATGGACCGGACGCCCCCGATTGTGCTGGTTCCGGGGCTGGCCTCCTCGGCCCGGATCTATGCACAAATGATCCCCGCGCTCTGGCGTTTCGGCCCGGTCATGGTCGCCAACCATATCCGCGACGACAGCATGGCGGCGATCGCCCGCCGCATCCTGAGCGAGGCGCCACCGCGCTTCGCACTCGCCGGCCATTCCATGGGCGGCTACATCGCGTTCGAGATCATGCGCCAGGCGCCCGAGCGGGTCGCCAAGCTTGCGCTGATCAACACCCAGGCGCGGCCCGATACGGCGGAGGCGACCGCGCGCCGCCGCGGCCTGATGGAACGTGCCAGGCGCGGCGAGCTTCGCGCGATCCGCGAGGAGAGCTTTCCGGAGCTGGTCCATCCGTCACGGCGCGACGATGCCGATATTCTGAAGCTGGTGCATGCGCAGGATGAGGATGTCGGCGTCGAGGGCTATCTGCGGCAGCAGACCGCGATCATCGCACGGGTGGATTCGCGCTCGACGCTTTCAGCCATCACATGCCCGACGCTGGTGCTGACGGGCGATGCCGACAACACCATCCCGAATGCGCTCTCGAAGGAGATGGCCGAGGGCATCCCCGGCGCAAAGCTCGTGATCCTCGATCGCTGCGGACACCTGCCGCAGCCGGAACAGCCGGAAGCGACGGTGCGCGCGCTCTCCGAATGGCTTGGAAGCTAGTTGTCTGAAGGCCCCGGACGGCCTAGATCAGGCGTCAGATACTCGAAGGGATCACGACCATGCTGCGCGACGACATCAACAATGCGGTCAAGGAGGCCATGAAAGCCAAGGACGAGCGCAAGCTGTCCACGCTGCGCATGGTCAATTCGACCATCAAGAACGCCGACATCGACGCGCGCGGGCAGGGCAAGCCGCCGCTCTCGGATGCCGATCTGCTCGGCGTTTTTCAGAAGATGATCAAGCAGCGGCAGGAATCGGTCGAGCTCTACGAGAAAGGCGGCCGCGCCGAGCTCGCAGCCCAGGAGCGCGAGGAGATCGCGGTGATCTCGGCATACCTGCCGAAGCAGATGGCCGAGGACGAGGTGAAGAAGGCGATCGCGGATGCGATCGCTGAGACCGGTGCCGCCGGCATGAAGGACATGGGCAAGGTGATCGCGGTGCTGCGCGCGAAGTATGCGGGGCAGATGGATTTCGGCAAGGCCAGCGGCTTGGTGAAGGCGGCGCTGTCGGGCTGAGCTGTCATTCCGGGCCGACGCGAAGCGTCGAGTCCGGAATCCATCGTGCCACCGTTCTGTTGAGAAATGATTCCGGGCTCGCGCTTCGCGAGCCCCGGAATGACAAGAAGAAACAGGGGAGGCACGATGACCGCCATCAAACCGTTCCGCATCGCCATCAGCGACGACATCCTCGCCGACCTCAAGTCGCGTCTCGCCCGCACCCGCTGGCCCGAAGCAGAACTCGTCGACGACTGGAGCCAGGGCGCGCCGCTGAAATGGGTTCAGGAGGTCTGCACCTACTGGGCTGATGGCTACGACTGGCGTGCCCGCGAAGCAAAACTCAATCGCTTTGAGCAATTCACGACCGAGATCGACGGGCTCGACATCCACTTCATCCATGCGCGCTCGAAGGAGCCGTCGGCGCTGCCGCTGATCATCACCCATGGCTGGCCTGGCTCGATCGTCGAATTCCAGAAGGTGATCTCGCCGCTGGTCGATCCAGCCGCGCATGGCGGCAACCCCGCCGATGCGTTTCACGTGATCTGTCCCTCTCTGCCGGGCTTCGGCTTCTCGGCCAAGCCCAGGACCACCGGCTGGGGCATCGACCGGATCGCTGCGGCCTGGGCGGAGCTGATGGAGCGGCTGGGTTACAAGCGCTACGGCGCGCAAGGCGGCGACTGGGGCTCGGCGGTGACGACATCGCTTGGCGCGCAGGACCCGATCCATTGCGCCGGCATCCACATCACTCTCGCCTTCAACGCGGCGCCCAAGGTCGAGGGCGAGCCGACGGCGGAGGAGAAGCGCGCGCTCGCCGGGCTCAAGCACTATGTCGACCTCGACTCCGGCTACTCCAAGCAGCAGTCGACGCGCCCGCAGACGCTCGGCTATGGCTTGACGGATTCTCCGAGCGGGCAGGCGGCCTGGATCCTGGAAAAATTCTGGGCCTGGACCGATTGCGACGGCCACCCCGAGAACATCTTCACCCGGGACGAGCTGCTCGACAACGTCATGCTCTATTGGGCGACGGAGACGGCAACCTCCTCGGCGCGGCTCTACTGGGAAAGTTTTGGCAAGCGCCGCACCACGCCGAAGGTCAACGTGCCGACCGGTGTTGCCGTATTTCCCAAGGAGATCATCACGCCGGTGCGGCGCTGGATGGAGCCGAACTTCCCTGACATCACCCATTGGAGCGAGATGGAGAAGGGCGGCCATTTCGCCGCGTTCGAGCAGCCGGAGCTGTTCGTGCGCGATGTCAGGAAGTTCTTCGCGACGGTGCGGTGAGACGCATTCTCCGTCATGCCCGGGCTTGTCCCGGGCATCCACGCCCTTAAACTCAGGCCAAACAAGAACGTGGATGGCCGCAACAAGTCCGGCCATGACGTCGAGACCGTGGAAACGCCTGCCATGCTGACCGAAGCCGCAACCTACGACGAGCTCTATCGCAATTTCCGCTGGGACATCCCGGCGCGGTTCAACATGGCGGAGGCGTGCTGCGACCGGCATGCCGACGGCACCGGCCGGCTCGCGCTGGTCTATGTCGACGAGAACGGTGCAACCAGCCGCACCTCCTTCGACGAGGTCGCCGAAGCTTCGCGGCGCTTTGCCAATGTGCTGAAGGCGGACGGCCTTGTCCGCGGCGACCGCGTCGCGGTGTTCCTGTCGCAATCGCTGGAATTGCCGGTTGCGCATATGGCGGCGTTCCGCTCCGGCCTGATCTCGATCCCGCTGTTCGCACTGTTCGGCGAGGACGCGCTGGAATTTCGCCTGTCGAACTCGCAAGCCAAAGCCATCGTCACCGACGAGGGTGGTTGGGAGAAGCTGTCCAGGATCCGCGATCGCTTGCCGGAGCTGAAGACGATCTACGTCGTCGGCGGGCGCGCGCGTTCGGGCACGACATCGTTCTGGGATGCGGTGAAGGCCGCTTCGCCCGATTTCGCGCGCGTGGACACCTCATGCGATGATCCCGCGCTGATCATCTACACCTCGGGCACGACAGGGAATCCGAAAGGCGCGCTGCATGCGCACCGCGTCGTGCTTGGCCATCTGCCCAATGTCGAGATGTGCCACAACTTCTTACCCAGGCCCGGCGATCTCATGTGGACGCCGGCGGACTGGGCCTGGATCGGCGGCCTCGTCAACGGCCTGCTCGCATTCTGGTATCACGGCATTCCTCTGGTCGGCCATCGCGCGCGAAAATTCGAGCCGCAGGCGGCGATGCAGATGATGGCCGACCTCGGCGTGCGCAACGTCTTCCTGCCGCCGACCGCGCTGAAGCTGATGCGGCAGGCCGGCGTGACGCATCCGGGCGTCAAGCTGCGCAGCATCTTCACCGGCGGTGAATCGCTGGGCGGCGAGCTGCTCGGCTGGGTGCGCGAGACCTTCGGCATCGACGCGCATGAGGTGTTCGGCCAGACCGAGTGCAACCTCGTGATCGGCAGCAACTCCAATTTGTTTCCGATCCGCCCGGGATCGATGGGTAAGGCGACGCCGGGCTTCGACGTCCGCATCGTCAACGACAAGGGCGAGGAATTGCCGCGCGGCCAGCGCGGCATCGTCGGCGTGCGCCAGCCATGCCCCGTCACCATGCTGGAATATTGGCGCAATTCGGAGGCGACGGCGAAGAAATATGCCGGCGAATTCCTGCTGACCGGCGATCTCGGCGTGCAGGACGAGGACGGCTATTTCTGGTATGTCAGCCGCGAGGACGACGTCATCACCACGGCCGGCTATCGCGTCGGTCCCTCCGAGATC
Organism: Bradyrhizobium sp. 192; assembly: GCF_023100965.1. Taxonomy (NCBI): domain Bacteria; kingdom Pseudomonadati; phylum Pseudomonadota; class Alphaproteobacteria; order Hyphomicrobiales; family Nitrobacteraceae; genus Bradyrhizobium; species Bradyrhizobium sp. 192. The sequence goes on along the minus strand of NZ_CP064690.1, from coordinate 7,650,247 downwards.
GAGCATGCGCTGATGAAACATTCCTCGGTGGCGATGGCCGCGGTGGTCGGCATCCCCGATCCGATCCGCACCGAATCGATCAAGGCCTGGATCGTGCTGCGTCCTGGTTTTAGCGGCACCGATGCGCTGGCGCGCGAGATCCAGGAGTTCGTCAAGGTGCAGCTCGCCGCGCATGAGTATCCGCGCTTCGTCGAATTCGCCGAGACTCTGCCGATGACGGCGACCGGCAAGGTGCTGCGGCGCGAGCTGCGGGCGAAGGGCTAGCTTCCGACAATGGCAAAAACGTCTCCAGCCGCGGGACTCCACCGCGCCTCGCTCGACAAGCTGCACGATCTCGATGCGGCGCTCGAGCTGATGTATTACGGTTGGCGCGGCATGACGCTGGAGGCCGACGAATACCTCGCGAAGCAGGGCCTGTCGCGTCCGCATCATCGCATCCTCTACGTGGTGGCGCGCCGGCCCGATATCGCGATCGGCTCGCTGCTCGAGGTCCTCGGGATTTCCAAGCAGGCCCTGAGCCGGCCGCTCAATCTGCTGGTGGAGCGCAAGCTCGTGACGTCGAAGCGCTCGCCCGCGCAGCATCGCTCCAAGCTGCTGCGTCTGACGGCGGCCGGGCAGCGCATCGAGCAGCGCGCATCCGACCATGAGCGCAACGTCATGCGTCAGGCGTTCGATCGCGTCGGCGCATCCGGGGCGGCGGCATGGATGGCCGTCATGGCAGCAATCGCCGACCAAAATTGACGAGTCTCAAGTCAATATAGTTGACATGAAGGACTGGCTTTGCCACTTTCCCCGGCGACAAGCGTGGGGAGGCCGCGTCATGAGTGGAGAGGCAATGAATCGGGCGGCGGCCGGACCCTTCGTCGCGGCCTGGTGCGCGAGCTGGTGCAAGGTCGACATCGACGCCGTCGTCGCCCACCTTGCCGACGATGCGCAGATGCGTAGTCCCCTGGCGCTGACGCTCACCGGCTCGCCGGTCGTGAGCGGTGCCGAGAACATCCGCGCCTACTGGCAGAAAGCCTACGGCCACATCGAAAGCGCCGATCTCAAGATCCTGAGCTGGAGCTGGGATGACGCCATTGCCCGGCTGACGGTGTGGTGGCAGCTGGGCGACACCCGCGCCAGCGAGTTCATGGATTTCGACGAAACGGGGCACGTCGCGCGCAGTGAAGCCTTCTACGGAAAATAGCCATGCGCCTGTCGGATATCGTCCTGCTCCTCAACGCGCTGTGGTTTGGCGGCGCCTTCGTCCAGTTCAGCATTGCGCAAGCCAACACGCTGAAGATCCTGCTGCCGCGGGAAGAGCGCAGCAATCCGATCGCGCCGACCCTGGCGGCGAGCGTGGCGTTCCTGGGCGGGATGAACCTGCCGATCGGGCTGTTGTCGTTCTACCTTCTGGCCGCGCGTCCGCTCTTCTTCCAGCCGGTCGAGGCGCAGCTCGCGCTGTTCCTGTTCTTCTCCGCCTGCCATTTCAGCCAGTTCGCCTATAATCTTCCGGTGCTGATGCGTGGCGGACGCGTTGGCGTCGCTTACTGGCCGGTGCTGAAGGGGCCCGATGCTCAGGATCTTCGTCATCGACGCGGGACTGTTCGCGGCCAATCTCGCGGTGGCGCTCCGTCTCGCGATGGCGTCCTGAAAAGAAGCGAATGCTGCTGAATTGAATTCGGCGCTGGCCGCGAACCCGGATCACCTCTCCCCGCTGGGAAAGGCGAATTATCGCGACGGCTCCGAGAGCGCGGCCCTCAGCATCGCGGCAAGCTCCTGACGCTTGAACGGCTTGGTCAGAATGCGGGCGTTGATTCCGTCCGGCGTCTTGACGGGATCCTGGCTGTAGCCGGAGGTGAAGAGCACCTTGAGATCAGGCCGAAGCTCGGCTGCCTGCCTCGCCAGCTCCGGCCCGAACATGCCGCCGGGCATCACGACGTCGGTGAAAAGCAATTGGATGTCGTCGGGATGGCGCAACACTTCCAGCGCTGCGGGTCCGTTCGACGTCGCGATAACCCGGTAGCCCAGCGTTCTGAGCTCGTTCTCGACATAAGCTCGCACCATGTCGTCGTCTTCGACGAGCAGGACGGTCTCGTGTCCCGCGTGTGTGACGGTCGCCTGCGCGGGGTGCAGGTCCTCGCCCGGCGGTGTTGCGAGACGGGGAAAGAACAGCCTGATGGTGCTGCCTCGTCCCGGTTCGGACTGCATCTGCACGAGTCCGCCGGATTGTTGCACGAATCCGTAGACCATGCTGAGGCCGAGGCCGGTGCCCTTGCCGACCTCTTTGGTGGTGAAGAACGGCTCGAACGCGCGCCCCAACACTTCGCTGCTCATCCCGGCTCCGGTATCCTTCACAGCCAGCATGACGTAGTCGCCGGGCCGCGGCTCGCCGTTGACGTCGAGATCGGACTCGCCGAGCGATGCGTTGCACACCTCGACCGCCAGCTTGCCGCCGTCGGGCATCGCATCGCGCGCGTTGAGCACGAGGTTGAGCACGGCGGTCGCCAACTGGCCGGGATCGACGCTGGCGAGCCATAGATCGGGCGCGAAGGTGAAGCTGGACTCGATGTGCTCGCCCAGGGTCCGGCGCAGCAGCTGCTTCATGCCGGTGACCTGCTCGGCGATGTCGATCTCTCGCGGCCGCAGGGGCTGCTTGCGCGCGAAGGCGAGCAGGCTCCGGGTCAGATCGGAACCGCGCTCGGCCGCGGTCGCGATATCGCTGGCGATCCGGTGCAATTCCTTGTTGCCCGCAAGCCTGTCGGCAAGATGCTCCGAGTTGCCGAGAATGACGGTCAGGAGATTATTGAAATCATGCGCCACGCCGCCGGTGAGCTGGCCCATGGCTTCCATCTTCTGGGACTGGCTGAGCTTGTGGCTGAGATCCGCGATGGCGGCGCGCTGCTGTTCGAGCGATTCGACGGTGCTGTTGAGCAGGGTCATCAACCCACCGAGCTCGCCGCCCGGATGGGGCTCCGGAATGCGCGCGCTGAGATCGCCGCGCCCGAGCCTCTTCGCCATGGTGGCGAGCCGCCCGACCTGGCGGCCGATGCTCACGGTCGTGAGAATCCACAGGCCGGCGAGCAGCAGCAGCGAGGCCACCGCGAGAATCGCCACGTCCTCGTACAGCCGGCGGTTCGCCGCCGCGACCAGCCCGTCCTTGGAGCGTCCGACCAGGATGTAGAGGCCGGCCTTGCGGATCGAGGGCGAGCGGGCAACGCCCCAGATCTGCGTGCGGCCCTCGCGGTCGGTGACCTCCCGAAATGGCTCGCCATCGGGCGCTGCCGCAAAGCGGAACAGGTCGGAGCCGGCAATCGACCCGCCGACGGGTTCGCTCCAGCCGCCGCCTTTGGGGGCGGCCAGGACCGTACCCTTGGCGTCGACGAGCAGGATGTCCTTCTCGGCGAGCAGCCGCTTGTCGTGAAACTCCACGAATTTGTTCAGGTTGAAGGACGCGAGCAGCACCAGCTTCAGCGCGCCCGCCTCCGATCGCACGGGGTAGGCGATCTGGAGCACCGACAGTCCGGTGAGACGGCCGAACACCGGCTCCACCGCGACGACGCCCGTAAGCTCCTTGACCTGTTTGAAATAGCCGCGGTCGTTCAGGTCGAGCGTGCGGTTGGTTCGCAGCGAGTCACAGAACAGGCTGCCGTCGGGATCGATGGTCAGGATACCCGTGAACTGCGGATATTCTTCGCGGACATCGGACAGAAACGCCGAGCACGCCGCCTTGTCGCGCGTGTCGAGGTCGCGGGCACGGGCGAGCCCATAATGAAGCTGGGCGGTGCCCTGGATCTTCTCGTCGAGATCGGCGGCGATGTCGTCGGCGGATGCGGCCAGATTGGCCAGCGCCGCGTCGATCTCGCTGGCTCGATTCTGCACGAAGCGCAGCCCGACCAGGATCGCCGGCACGAGCATGGCTGCGATGACGAGGATCAGTAACCGGGTACGCAGGCTCATCGGTGGGGCGGTCCGCTCTCAGGCGTATCTGCTCGGAGGTACAATTTGCGGCACGATCGTCTGCCCAGTCCATAGCCATTGGCGGGAAAATGCACCAAGGGTCAAGGATTTCGCACCGCGAGCATTGTCGCCTCGCCTCTGACTCTTCGCTCCTGCCGGCATCAAGTTGCGCCGGCGCGCGGCGGCGCTAATATCGCGCATGCGCGCGGCGAAAGATCGCGCCGACGTGTGGAGGAAGCTGATGTCCATCTCGGGCAAGGTCGATCCGGTGGTGCGTCCAGTCGCGGCGACCGACATCGCCGAGGCGCTGGTCGAGGGCCTGCGCGATTTCCAGGCGCTGCCGTTCTACGGTCTCTGCTTCGGCGGGCTCTACGCCGCCGGCGGCATCGCCATCATGTTGTGCTTCACGGCCTTCGGCATGGTCTATCTCGTCTATCCCCTGGCGGCAGGTTTCGCTTTGATCGGACCGTTCGTGGCGATCGGTCTCTACGAGATCAGCCGCCGCCGCGAGCGCGGCGAGCCGGTCTCCTTCGGCGCGATCTGGTCCGCCGTGCGCTCGCGCAGCGAGATCGGCTGGATGGCGTTCGTCACGTTGTTCGTTTTCGTGGTCTGGATGTACCAGGTGCGGCTCCTGATCGCGCTGCTGCTCGGCTTGCACGCCTCGTTCTCCAGCATTCAGGAATTCATGACCGTGGTGCTGACTACGAATGAAGGCCTGCTGTTCCTCGGCATCGGCAATGCTGTCGGTGCGGTGCTGTCGCTGATCCTGTTCTCGCTGACCGTGGTGTCGTTTCCGCTGCTGCTCGACCGCGAGGTCGATTTCGTCACGGCGATGGTGACGAGCGTGCGCGCGGTGGTAACGAGTCCGTTGCCGATGATCACGTGGGCCGCCGTGATCGTGATGCTGCTGATCGTCTCGGCGCTGCCCTACTTTCTCGGGCTGATTGTGACGCTGCCGGTGCTCGGGCATGCGACATGGCATCTCTATCGGCGGCTGGTGACGCCGATGGCGTGAGCGGAGAGCCGGACGTAGCGGCGGCGCGCTATTGGCCCGCTGCCAGGCGACGAGTGCCGGAGGAGGTCAGTTCGAGTTCGCCAAGCCGCCTGATCACATAACCCAGGTTGACCAGGCGCTCGCCGTGCGCCTGCGGAATGTCGCCTTGCGCCTCGCCCTTGCCGATTTCGGTTAGCGACGCAAATTCGTCGGCGCTGAGCGCGGCGGTGCTGTCCGTCATCAAGCGACCTCGTCGGTCCATACCTTGAAATTGAGCAGTTTATTCGGACCGAAGGTTTGGGTGATGGGGACGTCGGAGGCATCGCGTCCCTGCGCGATCAGCACCCGGCCGATCCGCGGCGTGTTGTTGCGCGGATCGAACATGTGCCAGCTTCCGCCGAGATAGGCCTCGAACCAGCCGGCGAAATCTCCCGCAGCCCAGGGCTTCGGCGTGCCGATGTCGCTGAGGTAGCCGGTGCAATAACGCGCCGGGATGTTCATGCAGCGGCAGAATGTGATGGCGAGATGGGCGTAGTCGCGGCACACGCCCTTGCCTTCGTCGTAAGCCTCACGGGCCGTCTTTGTGGCGCGCGCGTGCTCATAACCGAACGTGATGTGGCGATGAACGAAATCGCAGATGGCCTGAACCCGCTTCCAGCCGGGCGGCGTCCGCTCGAACAATTTCCATGCGATATCCGTCAGGCGATCGGTCTCGCAGTAGCGACTGCCGAGCAGATAGACCAGCGTGTCGGTCGGCAGCGCTTCGACGGCGTGCTGAAACGCGTTCGGAAACACCGGGTCGGGCAGGCCGCTGTCGCGAACGATGCCATCGCCGGCAAGGCGGAAAGTGCCGGCCGGCGCCACGAGGCGACTGCACCAATTGCCGAAGAGGTCGCGATAGGGACTGATCGTCACGGAGGGGCTGGTGGTCAGCAGATCGGGCACGATCACGTCGGAGGCGCGCGTGAAGTGCGTGCCCAGCACCATGATCATGGGCGTCGGCTGCGGGAACTCGTACAGCATCTCGAACCCGACGCGGAGCTTCATGCGTACGACTTTCCCCTGGCTGAGTTCTCAAGATGGCTACGAAGCGGTCGAACACAAGGCTTCGACGGCCTTATTCGATCGAGAGCGGCATTTGGCGCTTCAAAAGCGCGGCGCGAACGAGAAAACGATAGCTAATTGTCGCGATTGCGCGCACGGTGCGTCAATGTCGGAAAGAGCGGTCGTCTCCGCGCACACGTGGCGCCACGACGCTGCACGCGCGAGGCGCAACGGCTCATTCCTCGCACCGGCGGAGCCGATTGGTCACGCCGTCGTAACGCGATCGTCGCCTGTATTGCCCGTTCCCACGAGTAAGTTGGATGCGGCGTGGCTCATCCACGGCTGCGTGACAGATTCCCCATTCGTTCGATATGAGATCGAACGTCAACCGAAAGCACCCGATGCAAACTCAACCGATACAAGCTCTCTCGCCACGGCAGGTCAAGACAGACGAAGCACTTCGGCTTGGCGTGGAGTCGGGCTGGTATGCGATCAAGGTCAGCGGGACCTTTGTCTCGGGCCCGCACGATTCGGAAGGGGATTGCCGTCGCAAGATCGACGAGATTCAGCCGCCGGTGAAGAAGAAGCGGTGAGGGCGCAGATTCCGGACGCTACGGCGTCTTGATCCCCATCGCCTTCAGCGCCGCCAGCATCTGCGCTGGCGGTGCCATCTTGATCTGCGGCGCCTTGCCCGTCTCCAGCAGGCTCTTCAGCCCCGACAGGATCGCGGGCCAGCCGGTGCGACCGCCTTCGAGGATGTCGTCGCCGAGTTCGCGGTCGTGGCGTTCGCTCATGGTGAGGCGGACGGCTTCGCCTGCGGGCTCGATCTCGTAGGTGACGAGTGTGGCGCCGAGCTTTGCGACAAGGTCGGGCCAGTTGACGTTCCAGCTCACGGTGAGCTTCTTCGGCGGATCGTATTCGAAGACTTCGCCGGAGATGTGCTCGGAACCGTCAGGCGCGCGCACGATGAAGGTGCCGCCGAGCTTCGGCTCCATCTCCACCGCAAAGCCGGAGAAGTATTTACGGCTGAACTCTGCCGAGGTCAGCGCCTCCCACACCTTTTCCGGCGTGGACGCGATGTAGATGGTGTAGACTGTCAGCGGCTTGAACTGATCGAGCTTCATTTTGCGTCGAATCCCTTGTTGAGGGCCGTGCGGGGAATGGCGAGCACTTTGCCTCTCTCCAGCAGGCTCTTGAGCCCGGACAGGATCGCCGGCCAGCCATTGGAGACGGCGCCGAGATATTTGCCGCCCTCGACGAAGCCGTCGTGCAACACGGTCAAGCGCACGAGCGCACCGAACGGTTCGATGGTGAAGACGACGCGCGAGATCGGCTCGCCGCGCAGCTCTTCGAACTTCCGGTGCTTGAAGCTGTAGGACAGAAGCCGCGGCGGATCGGCCTCGAGGATCTCGCCGGAATCGGTGACCTCGCCGTCGAGCGTGAGCGCAAAGGGTGAGCCGACCTTCCAGTCGGAGCGGACCTCGGCGCCGAACCAGTATTGCCTGGTGAATTCGCTCGACGTCAGCGCCTCCCACAGTTTTTCCGGTGTGGTCTCGATATAGGTCACGTAGACGAATTCCGGCTTACTCATCGCGCTTCTCCAACTGGCGTTTCAACTCGCTGAGCGCGGCCAGCTTGCCGCGCTCGAATTTCCTGATCCAGCGTTCGCCGATCTGATGGATCGGCACCGGGTTGAGGTAATGCAGCTTCTCGCGGCCATGCCTGATGGTGGTGACGAGATTGGCCTCCTCCAAAATCGCAAGGTGCTTGGCCACGGCCTGCCGCGTCATTGCAAGGCCGTCGCAGAGCTCGTTCAGCGTCTGGCCGTTCCTCGCGTGAAGCCTGTCGAGCAGCGATCGTCGTGACGCATCGGCGAGCGCTTTGAAGACCTCATCCATGACCGGGATAATAGGCAACCAAATGGTTGCATGTCAAGATGGTGTCTTTGGCGTCCGCATTCGGCTGTGTTACCGTCGAAGCTCAGCCAGCACAGATCGGTTCCGGGAGGACATTGATGTTCCGCTGCGTCTTGACTGCTGCCGCCCTCGTCCTTTTCGCGTGCAGCACCGCCGCCGAGGCGCAGCAGCAAACAATCGGCGCGCCGCCAGAAGCCTCCAACATGAAGCTCGTCGGCAGCAACGATCTCCAGGCCCGCAGCGCCTATCAGCCGACCATCCATCACCAGGGCAATCGCTGGATCGCCTATATCGGCCATCACGGCGGCACCGATGATGTACCCGCGCCCGTCAATCCGATGACGGGCAAGGCCGAGCCGAACGGAACCTCCATCGTCGATGTCACCGATCCCGCGCGTCCGAAATATCTAAGGCATCTGCCGGGCCAGGAGGGCAAATACGAATCCGGCGGCGCGCAGATGGTGCGGGTCTGCGATGGCAAGGCGCTGCCGAAGGGCGATCCCAACGCGGTCTACATGCTGCGCACCTTCGGCAGCGAGGCGCATGAGATCTGGAACGTCACCGATCCCGCCAGCCCTGTGCTCATCACGCGCATCGGCGGCCTGAAGGACACGCACAAGAGCTGGTGGGAATGCGACACCGGCATTGCCTATCTCGTCTCGGGCGCGCCGGACTGGCGCACACGGCGCATGACGCAGATCTACGATCTCTCCGATCCCGCGCGGCCGCAGAAGATCCGCGACTTCGGACTGCCCGGTCAGGAGCCAGGTTCGACCGGTGCGGTGCCGACCGAGCTGCACGGGCCGATCTCGACCGGGCCCAATGGCAACCGCGTCTATTTCGGTTACGGCACCGACAAGGACGGCATTATGCAGATCGTCGATCGGGACAAGCTGCTGAACGGGCCGAAGCAGCCGACGCCGGACAATTTGCGCTATCCCGAGATTTCGCGCCTGCCGATGTCAGCCTTCAACGGCGCGCATACGACGTTTCCGATGCTCGACATGCCCATCGCCGAATTCGCCGAGGACAAGGACGGCAAGACCCGCGACATCGTCATGATCGTGGACGAGACCATCCTGAACGAATGCGGCGAGGCGCGGCAGATGGTGTGGTTCGCCGACGTTACCACCGAGACGCGGCCGATGATCATCTCGAGCTACACCGTGCCGGAGGCGAGCGGGCGGTTCTGCCAGCGCGGCGGCCGGTTCGGCGCGCATTCCTCCAACGAGAGCATGGCGCCCGTCTATTACAAGAAGATGGCCTTCATCGCCTTCTTCAATGCCGGCGTGCGCGCGCTCGACATCCGCGATCCCTATCATCCGAAGGAAGTCGGCTATTTCATTCCCTCGATCACGGCAGCGACCGACAAGCGCTGCATCCCGATCGAAGGCGGCGAGCGCTGCAAGGTCGCGATCCAGACCAACAATGTCGAGACCGACGACCGCGGCTACATCTACATCGTCGATCGCGCCAATACAGGCCTGCATATCCTCGAGCTGACCGGCCCGGCGCGCGCGGTCGCCGGCCTGCCGAAGAATGGATGAGCAAGCTTCCGTTCCGGCCGATCCCATGCATTAATACGCGCACGCCGCCCCGAGCCCGAGTCCTCCTCATGATGTCCATGCAAGCTTATTTCGCCTTCCTCGCTGCCTGCATTGCGCTGGCGCTGCTGCCGGGGCCGATCGTGACCCTCGTCATCGCCAACGGCCTGCGCCACGGCACGCGTGCCGCGCTCACCAACGTGGCCGGTGCGCAAGCCGGGCTTGCCATCGTCATCGGCATCGTCGCGGTCGGCCTGACCTCGCTGATGGCGACCATGGGCTATTGGTTCGACTGGGTGCGCTTTGCGGGCGCTGCTTATCTGGTCTGGCTCGGCATCAAGCTGATCTGGGCGCCGGTCGAGGGCGTCAATGTCGACGAGCCGCCGGCGCCGCCGCGCGGCGGCTTCTTCCTGCAGGGTTTCCTGGTGCTGCTGTCGAACCCGAAGGTGCTGGTGTTCTTCGGCGCCTTCATCCCGCAGTTCATGGACATGAACCAGCCGCACTTTCCGCAAGTCGCCCTTCTGGGCGCGACCTTCATGGTTACAGCGGTAATGACCGATGCGCTCTACGCCATCGCGGCAGGTCGCGCGCGAAAATTCTTCTCGGCCCGCCGCACTCGCATGATGTCGCGCATCTCCGGCGGCTTCATGATCGGCGGCGGCATCTGGCTGGCGCTGACGCGAGCAAAATAGCCCCTCCAGGGCCGGTCCGGCTTGAACCCTTCGCGGCCGCAATGCGTCCAATCGGGCATTGCCGCTGACGAAGGAATTTGCCGTGCCCGATCTCCCCTGGTTCGTCTATGCGATGCTGCTCGCGCCGCTCGGGCTCATCCTGGTCGCTGCCATCGTCAAGACCTGGCAGGTGCGCGAGGCGCGAAACTGGCCGCAAGCGCCGGGCAAGGTCATGACCTCGGTCGCCGAGTTGCGCGACGTCAAGGTTTTCGACGACGATCGCGAGGGGGGCTCTCGCCTCGAAAGCCGCAATTTCGCGAACGTGACTTACGAATATTCGGTCGGCGGGCGGAAGCTGCGCTGCAACCGCATTTCGATCGGCGAGGACCTCGGCAATTTCCAGGTCGCCGAGAAGCTCGCGAAATATCCCGCCGGCAGCATCGTGACCGTCTATTACAATCCGCGCCATCCCGATCAGGCCGTGCTGGAGCGCGACCTGCCCAAGGGCCTGTGGGGCTGTCTCGGCATCGGCACGGTGATCGTGCTTGGCATCGTGTTGGGATCGGCCTTCGGCCTCAACCAGACTTATGTCTATCTCTCGCACCACGTCGCCCGTCCCGATCTCGCCGGCCTCGTGGTCGGCTTCGGCGCGTTCGGCCTCGTCATCGCGCTGATGGGGTATGCCGTGCACCGGCAGGCGTCGATGGCGACGCGCTGGCCGGTGGTGCCGGGCACCATCAAGCTGTCGGGGATCGAAGACTATCACCGGGCGAGCGAACCGGGCGAGCGTCGCGGTACCGAGATGTTCGGCAAGCGGGTGACCTACACCTATCAGTATCAGAACGTCAGCTACACCAATGAATGCGCGCGCGTCGCGGCCGAAACGCCTGATGCCTCCGACGAGATGCTGCGAAAGCTCATGGCACGCTACCAGGACGGCGCGACCGTCGAGGTTCGCGTCAATCCGGAAAATCCGGCGGAAGCCACGCTCGACGCGCGCGGCGCCGGCCGCATGGCTTTCGTGCTGTGGGGCATCGCCGCGATTCTCGTAGCGCTGGCGCTGTTCGTCGCTACACGCGGCGGCTAGAGCATTTTCCAACCTGTCGGAATCGGTAGGGGATTCCCTTGCGAGGCAAATCGTGATTCACCCTGAGGGCTGGTGATGGAGGCCAGCCCCCATGGCTAAACCGCTGTCGCCGGACCTTCGCATTCGTATTATTCGGGCTGTGGAAGATGAAGGCATGAGCCGTCGGGGCGCCGCTGTTCGGTTCGGCGTGGCGCCCTCGACAGCGATCGAACTGGTTGGCGAGTGGCGAAGGACCGGCGCCTGTGAGGCGGGAACGCAGGGCGGAGACCGGCGTTCAGCTCGGATCGAGGGTCACGCTGCGGAGATCCTCTCCCTGGTCAAGGTTACGCCTGACATGACGCTGGCCGAGATCGCTGACCATCTCTTCAAAGTCCACGGCGAGCGTTTCGTGCCGAGCGTGATCTGGCGATTCTTCGATCGTCGCAACATCACGTTCAAAAAAAACATCGCACGCCAGCGAGCAGGATCGGCCGGACGTGGCCGCTGAACGCGCAGCGTGGAAGGCGTCTCAGCCTGAGATCGGCATCCATCGGTTGGTGTTCATCGACGAGACGGGGGCTTCGACCAAAATGGCGCGGCGCTACGGCCGTTCGCCGTACGGCCAGCGCTGTGTCGCCGCGATCCCGCATGGTCATTGGAAGACGACGACCTTCGTCGGCGCGCTTAGAGCGACCGGTATGACCGCGCCGATGGTCCTCGACGGCCCCATGGATGGTCCGGCGTTCGAGGCTTACGTGACGCAAGTCCTGGTACCGACACTCAAGCCCGGCGACATCGTGGTGATGGACAATCTCGCAGCACACAAGCGGACCGAGATCGCCATCGCAATCGACGCGGCGGGCGCTCAGCTCCTCTATCTCCCGCCTTATTCGCCCGACCTCAATCCGATCGAAATGGCCTTCGCAAAGCTCAAAGCCGCCCTGCGAAAGGCCGCCGCCAGATCAATCCAGGCTTTGGACAATGCTATCGCCCTCACCACAGCCGCCTTCACCGCCCAAGAGTGCCTGAACTTCTTCGCCGCGGCAGGTTATGATCGCGCCTGATCAGAATCTGCTCTAGATGACCAGCCGTTCCGCCCGCAGCTCCACCTCGATCTCGGCAAAGATCCTCGCCAGCCGTTCGGCCCATTGCTGCTGGCTGAACTGGTCCGCGATCAGATCCTGCCGGATCTCGATGCCGGTGCTGACGAGGCCGCGCCCTTCGCCGTGCACGGGGATGGTGTAGTCGGTGAGGTCGTCCACCGCATAGGGCTCGTTGTCGCCGACGACGAGGTCGCCCTCTGCGCGCAGATGCTTGAGCAGCAGCTGCGGCAGCACGGTATCGCGATTGTAGAGCGCGCCGATGTGCCAGGGCCGCGCGACGCCGGCATAGACTGGCGTGAAACTGTGCAGCGAGACCAGCACCATCGGCCGCTCGTCATGCACGCGGCGGTCGATCGCGGCATCGATGCGATGGTGATAAGGCTCGAAAATCTCGCGCCGCCGTGCCGCGCGCTCGCCGTCCGAAATCCCTTCGTTGCGCGGGATCGCGGTGGCCTCGGAGATCACGGGAATCGAGCTTGCCGCGGCCGGCGGGCGGTTGCAGTCGATCACCAGCCGCGAATAGCGCTGTGCGATCAGATGCGCATCGAGCAGCTTTGCGAGTCGCTCGGCGACGCCAGCAATGCCGATGTCCCAGCCGATGTGCCTGACAAGCTCGCTTTCCGCGATGCCGAGATCGCCCAGCGCGTGCGGCAGCATCCGTCCGTAATGATCCGCGGTGAGCAGGAAGGGCGAAGTCCCCTCCGCATTCTCCTCATGCACGGGCGGAGTGTCGCCCTCGCCAAGCAGTTGATCGGCCGCCTCTGCCGTGTGCAGGTCCATTCTGATTGCCTATGAAACGATTACGTGTCTAAACGGAGTAACGATATTGCACCGACGTCGCAACGTTAGAACAGCATGACCTCCGATCACCTCTTCGTCTACGGCACCTTGATGCGCGGCTTCGACCATCCGATGGCGCGGCTGCTTGCGGGGCATGCGGATTTCCTGGGTGAAGCGACCTGCCGCGGCCGGCTGGTCCTGGTGAAGCATTATCCGGGTTTGCTGCTGTCGGAGGCAGCCTCCGACATCGTCCACGGCGAGCTGTTCCGGATGCGCGTGCCTGACGAGTTGCTGGGCGAACTCGACATGTACGAGGCCTGCGGCGAGGGTTTTCCGGAGCCGACCGAATATCTGCGCCGAGAGGTCGACGTGACGCTGCCTGATGGAGCCGCCGGGAAGGCCTGGACCTATGTCTACAACTGGCCCGTCACCGGTTTGCCGATCATCGAGTCCGGCCGGTTTCTCGATCACTAAGCCGACAGCACTTCCTTCACCACGCGCACGTCAACCTCGTGCTCGACGTAGCTCCATTCCTCGGTCCGCCTCAGCATCCCCACCAGCTCCTCGAACAGCGATGCGTGTGCGGGGGCGAATTCGAACCAGGTCAGGAAGTCGAAGGGCTCGCCGAGGTCGCGGCAGTGATAGAGCTGGCGCGCGATCGCGGGCAGGAAACGAAGACTGCTGGCGATGTGGTGCGACTTGTCCTCGAAGATCTTGCGGCGCTCTTCCTGGGTCAGGTCCCACCAGGCCTGCGATTTGCGGATCGGGATCAGTGCCGCGCTGGTTGCTTCCACTCGGCCGAGCCCGGCCTGCACGGCGGTGAGCTGCTGCTTCTCAGGCCGCTCGGTGTAGCGCAAGCTGCTGGGAGCGCCGACCAGCCGCCACGCATTGCGCGAGGGTACGAGCGGCAACGCGATGGCCTCGCTGTCGGTGACCGACAGCGCCGGCATGAAGGGCAGGGGCTCGCCGGTCACGGGTGCGATCGAGATCACACGCCAGCCCCCGCTGTGGCCGCCTCGGAAGGTCCTGAACATGGCGGTATGGAAGCGTGGAACCGGGGGCGATTCAAGCTTTCCGTCGAAACTTTCGGCTGTGAATAGCTGGGAGAAGCCACACATGCTTCGTATTTCCCAAGGCCGTCCCTATATGCCTATCCGGTTGGCCATAATGCCGACTCAGCCCAGAAATCAGTATCATGCGCTTCACGCCCCAATTCCTCGACGAGCTTCGGGCCCGGCTTTCGGTGTCCGAAGTCGTGGGCAAGCGCGTCAAGCTGAAGAAGGCGGGACGGGAGTGGAAGGGGCTGTCGCCGTTCCAGCAGGAGAAGACGCCGTCCTTCTACGTCAACGACCAGAAGGGTTTTTACCACGACTTCTCCTCCGGCAAGCACGGCGACATCATCTCCTTCGTGATGGAGACCGACGGCCTGCCGTTCGGCGAGGCGGTGGAGCGGCTCGCCAGCATGGCGGGCCTGGCGCTGCCGGCGGTGACGCCGGATGCGGCGCGGCAGGAGCAGCGCCGCCGTACGCTGCATGACGTCATGGATCTCGCCGCGACCTATTTCGCGGAAACGCTGGCCTCGCGCGTCGGCGCCAAGGCGCGCGGCTATCTCGCCGACCGTGCCGTTTCGCCGGCGACGCAATTGCAGTTCCGCCTCGGCTATGCCACGCCCGACCGCTTCGCGCTGAAGGAGCATCTCGGCAAGCTCGGCGTTTCCGTCGAGGACATGGTCGAGACCGGCCTGCTGGTGGCCGGCGACGACATTCCCGTGCCCTACGACCGCTTCCGCGATCGCGTGATGTTCCCGATCACCGACATGCGCGGCCGCGTCATCGCTTTCGGCGGGCGCGCGCTGGAGAAGGACGTTCCGGCCAAATACCTCAATTCCCCGGAGACGCCGCTCTTCCACAAGGGCGACAATCTCTACAACCACCAGACCGCGCGCAAAGCCACCCATGACGGCAGCGCGCTGATCGTGGTCGAGGGCTATGTCGACGTCATCGCCATGGTCACCGCGGGCTTTGCGGGCGCCGTCGCGCCGCTCGGCACCGCGCTGACCGAAAGCCAGCTGGCGCTGCTCTGGAAGATGGCGGACGAGCCGATCCTCTGCTTCGACGGCGACCGCGCCGGCCAGAAGGCGGCTTATCGTGCTGCGGACCTTGCCTTGCCCTTCCTCGCACCCGGCAAGAGCCTTCGTTTCGCGCTGCTGCCGGAGGGGCAGGACCCCGACGATCTCGTGCGCTCGGGCGGCCGCGGCGCCATCGAGGAAGTGATCGCGGCGGCGAAGCCGCTCGCCGAGATGATCTGGTCGCGCGAGCTCGAAGGCGGCAATTTCGCCACGCCCGAGCGCCGCGCCGCGCTGGAGGCGCGCATCAAGGAGCTCGCGAACGGGATCCGCGACGAGGTGGTGCGGCGCTATTACCGCGATGATTTCGTCGAGCGGCTGCAGCGCGCCTTTGCCCCCGAGGGCGGGCGTGGCGGCTTCGGCGGCCGGGGCAATTTCCGCCAGGGTGGCGGCGCCCGCCAATTCCAGCCCCGGGCTGCCGGCGGCGCGAATCGATTCGGTGGCCAAGGATACGGTGGAGGGTTCGGCGGCGGGCGCCGCGGCCCGCCGGGCCTCACCCCATTACCGTCAGGCCCCTATCAGGCGGCAAGCCCCCAGCTGGCGGCAAGCCCGATCATGCGCGGCCAGCGCAGCGCCATCTCCCGTCGCGAGGCGCTGATCCTGCAAATCCTGATCAACCACCCCTGGCTGCTGCACGACCACCTCGAGGAGGTCGCCGCCCTGGAGCTGGCCCATCCCGAGGCCCACAAGCTCAGGGCCGGCATCATCGCCGCCTTCGCCAACGACCACCACCATTCCCCGGACCCCGGCGAGCAGGCCGAAAAGATGCGCAGCGATCTCGCCAAGGGCGGATTTTCACAAGTTCTTCAAAGGGTTGAGAACGGGATTACGACGCAAGCCGTGTGGGGTGCCCGCGAGGGCGCCGCCCCCGACGATGTTCTCGCCACCTGGCACCAGCTGGTTGCCTTGCATCGGCAGTACCATTCACTACTTAGAGAACTGAAGGACGCCGAGCTGGCCTTGGGGGAGGATCCCAGCGAGGCCAATATGTCGTGGCTGCGTGACGTGAAGGCTCGGTTGGCCGAAGTCGACGGCACCGAGGCCCTGATCGAGGGTTTTGGCGAGCTGTCGGGCCGGTTCCAGAAGAGCGTGTGATAAAAGAATCATGCGGACGGCCGAGGCCGGAACCGCTAAAAGACTCGCCAAATCCAAGGTTTGGCGGCAAAAACAGGGTTAATCGAGGCTTAACGGTCTTGTAGCACTTTGGCCCCCAGGCGGCCGCAGGCAGAACAGACGCGTCAGGAATGAATCCGCGCAATCACTGTTGGCACTTCACCTGCATCCGCTGCGACAAAGAGGCTCACGAAGCGTTAGGCAAATCCGGCGAGAGAAGGGTCGGGGTGGCGAGAGATGTGCGCGCCGCCCTTTCCGTGTCGAGATCTGGCGAAGCGAGAGCGTCGAGCAACAGGTTCAAGTGATTTCACGCGGGCGCGGCAAGCGTCTCGCATGAAGCGCGTTTAGGAGCAATGGATGGCCACCAAGGCAAAGACGCTGCAGGCGAAGGACAAGGAAAAAGACGACAAGGCAGCGGACGCGCCGGAGAAGGACTCCCAGGACGCGCCGTCTCCTTTGCTCGATCTGTCCGACGCGGCAGTGAAGAAGATGATCAAGCAGGCCAAGAAGCGCGGCTTCGTGACCTTCGATCAGCTCAACGAAGTTTTGCCGTCCGACCAGACCTCGCCCGAGCAGATCGAGGACATCATGTCGATGCTCTCGGACATGGGCATCAACGTCACCGAAGCCGACGATAGCGAAGGCGAAGAGGACAAGGACGAGGGCGGCGAGGACGAGACCGACAACGAACTCGTCGAGGTCACGCAGAAGGCCGTCACCGAGGTCAAGAAGAGCGAGCCCGGCGAGCGCACCGACGACCCCGTGCGCATGTATCTGCGCGAGATGGGCACGGTCGAGCTGCTCTCCCGCGAAGGCGAAATCGCCATTGCGAAGCGCATCGAAGCCGGCCGCGAGGCGATGATCGCAGGTCTCTGCGAAAGCCCGCTGAGCTTCCAGGCCATCATCATCTGGCGCGACGAGCTCAACGAAGGCAAGATCTTCCTTCGCGACATCATCGATCTCGAAGCCACCTATGCCGGCCCCGACGCCAAGGCCGGCATGAACAATGCGATGATCGCGGGTCCCACCGGCGAGAACGGTGAAGCCCCGGCCGAGGGCGGCCAGGCCGCCGCGACCGGTGCGCCCGCGCATGTCGCCCCGCCCGCAGCGCCGCCGGCGCCGACCCCGTTCCGCGCCGGGCAACCCGCCCCCGGCGGCAGCCCGGCTGGCGAGGTCAAGGATCCGGCCGAGTCCGCCGCCGAAGCCGACATGGACGAGGACGACGAGTTCGAGAACCAGATGTCGCTTGCGGCGATCGAGGCCGAGCTCAAGCCGAAGGTGGTCGAGATCTTCGACAAGATCGCCGACAGCTACAAGAAGCTGCGCAAGCTGCAGGAGCAGGACATCCAGAACCAGCTCGAGAGCACCTCGCACGGGCCCTCGCTGTCGCCGCATCAGGAGCGGAAGTACCGCAAGCTCAAGGACGAGATCATCGTCGAGGTGAAGTCGCTGCGCCTCAACCAGGCGCGTATCGATTCACTGGTCGAGCAGCTCTACGACATCAACAAGCGCCTCGTTTCGTACGAGGGCCGGCTGATGCGTCTCGCCGACAGCCACGGCGTCGCGCGCGAGGATTTTCTGCGCAACTACACCGGCTCGGAGCTCGATCCGCGCTGGCTCAACCGTGTCTCGAAGCTTTCGGCCAAGGGCTGGAAGAATTTCGTCCATCACGAGAAGGACCGGATCAAGGACCTCCGCCACGAGGTGCATCAGCTCGCGGCGCTGACCGGTCTCGAGATCATCGAGTTCCGCAAGATCGTGCACTCCGTGCAGAAGGGCGAGCGCGAAGCACGCCAGGCCAAGAAGGAGATGGTGGAAGCCAACCTCCGTCTCGTGATCTCGATCGCCAAGAAATACACCAACCGCGGCCTGCAATTCCTCGACCTGATCCAGGAAGGCAACATCGGCCTGATGAAGGCGGTCGACAAGTTCGAGTACCGCCGCGGCTACAAGTTCTCGACCTACGCGACATGGTGGATTCGGCAGGCGATCACGCGCTCGATCGCCGACCAGGCCCGCACCATCCGCATCCCCGTGCACATGATCGAGACGATCAACAAGATCGTGCGCACGTCCCGCCAGATGCTCAACGAGATCGGCCGCGAGCCGACCCCGGAAGAGCTCGCCGAGAAGCTCGGCATGCCGCTCGAGAAGGTCCGCAAGGTCCTCAAGATCGCCAAGGAGCCGCTGTCGCTTGAGACGCCGGTCGGTGACGAAGAGGATTCACACCTCGGCGATTTCATCGAGGACAAGAACGCGATCTTGCCGATCGACGCCGCGATCCAGTCCAACCTGCGCGAGACCACCACGCGCGTCCTGGCCTCGCTCACCCCGCGCGAAGAACGCGTGCTCCGCATGCGCTTCGGCATCGGCATGAACACCGACCATACGCTGGAAGAAGTGGGCCAGCAGTTCTCGGTGACGAGAGAGCGTATTCGTCAGATCGAAGCGAAGGCGCTGAGGAAGCTGAAGCATCCGTCGAGGTCGCGGAAGCTGCGGAGCTTCTTGGATAACTGATCCAAGCATCCTTCAAAACGAAAACGGCGGGCTCAGGCCCGCCGTTTTTGTTTGCCGTGGGAGAAGCTGAAGGCCTACTTCTTCTTCACCCCGACGCGCTCGAGCCGCTTGATCTCGAGCGCCGGCTTGCCGCTCTTTTCGGCGATCTCGCGGTCCTGCTCCATGATGAAGGCGCGGGCGGGTTCGTCGCCGTCGAGGCCGCCGAGCAGTTCCGAGGGAACGCGGCGGTTGGAGCGCTGGGAATCGTCTTCATAGAAGACGTTGAAGAAGGCGAATTCGCCTTTGGGGTTGGTTCCGGGTTTCTTGGCCATGGGCGGCTTGTCGTCGATTGGCGGGCCGCAGTCAAATGACTTTGCGCGTCTCCGGGGTCGGCACGGAGCCGTGGCCGCGGATCCGCTGCATGAGAGACCCTCGCTTCAATAAACGGCGGGCCGAAGCCCGCCGTCTATTCTTGGTCTTCAGCGTCGCCCGGGGCTGGCGGGGCGACAACCTAAAGTAGAAGGCTATAGAAGGCGCCCTGCGATGGCAAGCAAATCATGGCGGCGTCGATGTCGCAGCGAGCGGATCAGATATGCGTTGGCCGCGACCTGCGGTTTCGATTCACATCGAAGCAATTGTTTAGACCGCCAAACCAATTTGTTCATCTCGCCGGCCCTCGCAATGCAGCGCGAATGACGCGCTGTGTCGAACGTTGCACCAGCCTGCACATCTTCCCGCCTGCGTGCAGATGATGCAGGCTGACATATGTAAACGGGCCTCACGCTTCTCGGCGCGCGCATCATTTTGGCCGCGTGCGCTGCGCCACCTCCTGCATGGCGAGCCGCGATCCGTGTCCGCCGCTCTTGCCGCCGTCCTCGTTGCGTCCCTGCGCCATGATCGCGCTGCCCATCGCGGCCGAGCCGAAGGTGATGAGAAAGGAGGCGAGCAGCAGTGCGAGCGCAATGCCGGGCGAGCTGTCGGCGAAGATCAGCTCGCGCAGATGTCCGGGGTTGAGCCAGAGCAGGCCGCCGACGAGCAGCGTCGCGGCGCAGGCACCGATCGCGAGGTTGATGGCGAGCAGACGAAACAGCGGGATGCGGAGGAGGGAGGGGCGAGAAGTTCGATTGGGCTGATGGTTGGGCATGGCTGGTCGCTTCATGCGGGCTTGATGCGGTGACGGATCGTTCGGCGGCGCGGCGCAAGCAACAATCATAGCGCAAACTCTCTCGTCCGTCATTCCGGGGCGCGCGCAGCGCGAGCCCGGAATCCATTCATCGACCGTCTCTGCCGCCGGATGGATTCTCAGGTGCGCAATTGCGCACCATAGCTCGCGACTTCGTCGCGCCCCGGAATGACGGACAGTGGTGATGGCGATACCGCCCCACCTCACGCCGCCGGCGCCACCCGGCCCGCGGCTTCGCGCGCCTGCGCCGCCTGCTGCCGCTCCATCATGGTCTGCCAGAGCGTTGCGATGCTCGCTTGCGTCTGCGGCGCGATCAGGCAGTGGCCTTCATTGTCGAAACCGCAGAACCGCCCCGATGGGTCCTTCTTCACCTCCGTCAGCGCCTGGTTGATCATCTCCAGGCAGGTGATGGCCTCGCCGACATCGTGCAGGCGGGTGTGATGCAGGATGTCCATCAGGCGGAAGGTCATCACCGCGGGCTGGCCGAAGCTGATGCCGGGACGGCCAAGCTCGAACAGCACGTTGACGGCCGGAAGCACGCCCCTGATGTGCTCCAGCACCCCGGCGACGTCCTCCACGCTGCAGGCGACGAGATGGGACGCCTGGGGCGGGATGGTCACGGCCGCGCGGGGCGCCGCAAGGCCGAGCGAACTGAACACCTCCTGCTCGATCCATTGTCGCACGGCTGCGGGGGCATTGCGGATCTGCTCGGCGGTCAAGGTAATTCCGGTCATGGACGCTTCTCCTGAGGCGGCTCCTGTTCGTCGCAGTCTAGGAAGCGGGCGGTGAGATGGATTGATGCGGATCAAGCCTTGTCCTTCCAAGCCTTGTCCTTCCAAGTCTTGTTCTTTCAAGTCTTGTTCTTTCAAGCCTTGCCCTTTCAGGCCTTGCACTTTGACGCTCGCTGCTTTCCCGGGCATGATCCGCGCGCTGCTTCGCAGAAGATTTTTAAGGGATTGCTCCACATGCTGAGACTGCTTCTCGCCGCCGCGTCCGTTCTTTGTCTGGCCGGCGGGTCGGCGCAGGCCGCGCGCTGCGGCGGCGATTTCAACGCTTTCGTCGCCAGCATGGCGCAGGAGGCACAGGCCGCCGGCGTCTCTGCAAGCGTGACCAACACCGCGCTCAGCGGTGTCACCCCAGACGGCGCGGTGCTCGCCTTCGACCGGCGCCAGCGCCACACCTTCAACAAGAGCTTCGAGCAGTATGTCTCGACCCGCGTCGGCCCCGGCCGCATCAATGGCGGCCGCGCCCTGCTGCAGCGCCACGCCGCGCTGCTCTCGCGCATCGAGCAGCAGTACGGCGTGCCCCGTTACATCCTGGTCGCGATCTGGGGGCTGGAGAGCGATTTCGGCAAGGGCGACATCGGCAAGATGCCGGTGGTCCGCACGCTGGCGACGCTCGCCCATGATTGCCGCCGCACCGATCTGTTCCAGGGCGAGCTGCTCGCTGCGCTGAAGATCGTGCAGCGCGGCGACCTGCCGCTGCGCGACCTGATCGGCGCCTTCGCCGGCGAGATCGGCCAGACCCAGTTCCTGCCGTCGTCCTACATCAAATACGGCGTCGATTTCGACGGCGACGGCCATGTCGACCTCCGCCACAGCGTCCCCGACGTGCTCGCCTCGACCGCGAATCTGCTCCACACCAACGGCTTCAAGATGGGCCAGCCCTACGGCGAAGGCACCGCCAATTTCGAAGCGATGCGCGAGTGGAACAGGGCGGTGGTGTATCGTAAGACCATCGGCTATTTCGCCGATCGGCTGGCGGGGCAGTGAGAGCGCTGATCTCGTAGGGTAGGCAAAGGCGCACTTGCGCCGTGCCCACGCTCTTGGAAAGTCGTGGGCACGCTACGCTTTGCCCACCCTACGACAGCGGGGCGCGAGGCAACGCCATCGGGTCACCTCACTTCCCCTTCGCCATCTTCTCCAGCTTCCGCTGCAGCGGCGCCCAATACGTTGCCGGGCGGAAGCGCTGCAACAGGTCCATGAAGCGGGCGTCGTTGCCGATCAGGATGCGGGGCTCGTTCTTCTCGATACCCCTGATGATGCGCAGCGCGGCATCCTTCGGCGTGGTCCTTGCCGCATTCTCGAACCGCTCGATCGATTGCGCGCGGCGGGAATTGTCGGTGACGCCGACCCCGGTGCGCGAGTTGCGCGCAATCGCGGTGGCGACGCCGCCGGGATGCACGACCGACAGCCTGACCGGACTGCCCGCCACCGCGAGCTCGTGCCGCACGCTCTCGGAGAAGCCGCGCACCGCGAATTTCGCCGCCGCATAGGCCGATTGGCCCGGCGGCGCGATGATGCCGAAGATCGAGGAGAGGTTGACGATATGCGCCTCGCTCCTCGTCTTCAGATGCGGCAGGAAGGCGCGCGTGCCGTGCACCACGCCCCAGAAATTGATGTCGAACAGCCAGTCCATCTGCGCCTGGTCGATCTCCTCGAACGAGCCCATCAGCGCCACGCCGGCATTGTTGACGACCATGCCGAGCGCGGGATGCGCGGAGGTCGCCTCATTCGCGAACTGGGCAATGTCGTCGGGCTCGCCGACGTCGACGCGGTGGACGCTGACCTTGCGCGTTGCCCCGATCTCGGCTGCCAGCGCCTTCAACCCCGCTTCGTCGCGATCGGCCAGCGCGAGATCGCAGCCGCGTTGCGCAAGCTCCAGCGCCAGTGCCCGGCCGATGCCGCTCGCAGCACCCGTAATGGCGGCAGCGCCGCGAATTGCAGTCATGTCGATCCCCGGTCAATCCCCGATAAGGGAACTATGCTTTGGATTTTTTCAGAATGGAACCGAACCCCAGGCGAATTCGCCCCTTAACATACGTTACACAAACAAGAATTGGAGACGCTGATGGGGCAGGCACAGCCATTTCGCGCAACTGCGCTGATCGTTGAAGACGATGTCATGCAGAGGGAGATGCTGAGCCTGCTGCTGGAAGAGAGTGGCTATCAGGTCATCCAGTGCGAAAGCGCCGAGGCCGCCGAGCGCGTGCTCGACAAGAGCGCCGGCGCGCTCTGCCTGATGATGACCGACGTCCAGCTCGCCGGGCGCATGACCGGCGTCGAACTCGCCCATGTCGCCAAGCACCGCAATCCCAGGCTCGACGTCGTCGTCACCTCCGGCCGTCCGCTGATGCAGCCCTTGCCCGACGGCGCGAAGTTCTGGGCCAAACCCTGGGCGCCGCTCGACGTGCTGCGCGAAGCGGAGCTCGCGCAGCTGGCGTGAGCGTTCTCGAGCCGTCATCCCGTTGCGCCCAAGCTGGCTTCCTCACCGCGAGGTGGGCTGATATGGTCCGCCCATGTCCTGGTCCTTCCTGCTCACCTCGCTCATCGTCGTCGCTTCTCCCGGCACCGGCGTGCTCTACACGCTCGCTGCGGCGCTGACGCGCGGCTCACGCGCCAGTCTCGCGGCCGCCTTCGGCTGCACGCTCGGGATCGTGCCGCACATGATGGCGGCCATGCTCGGGCTCGCCGCCGTGCTCCACACCAGCGCGCTCGCCTTTGCCGCGCTGAAATGGGGCGGGGTGCTTTATCTGCTCTACATGTCCTGGCAGGCGCTGCGCGAACAAGGTGCGCTGGCGGTCGAGGGCGACATCAGCGAGCGTTCGGTCGGCCGCGTCATCGCCACCGGCTTTCTCATCAACATCCTCAATCCGAAACTGTCGATCTTCTTCCTCGCCTTCCTGCCGCAGTTCATCGCCGCGGACGAATCCCATGTGCTGGCGCGCATGCTGGAATTGAGCGGCGCCTTCATGGCGATGACCCTTGCGGTGTTCGTCGTCTACGGCCTCTGCGCCGCCTCGGTGCGCGAGCACGTCATTTCCCGCCCGCGCGTCATGGCCTGGCTGCGCCGCAGCTTCGCCGCCGGTTTCGCCGCGCTCGGCGCCAAGCTGGCCTTCGCGGAGAGGTAGCTTCTTCAGGTCGCTCGCGGCTAGGCATTTGCACTTGCAGCCATCCTTCGAGACGCCCGCTTTAGGCGGGCTCCTCAGGATGAGGGCGGAGTGCGTAGCGGCTGCTTCAACGGGCACAGTGCCGCTGAGCCTCATCCTGAGGAGACCGCCGGAGGCGGTCGTCTCGAAGGACGAGGCGTGCGTTCAGGTGCGGCCGCTATTGGCCCTTGCTCGGTGGTACGATTGAGAGAGCAAGCCAATAAAAAAGCGGGCCTCGCGCCCGCCACCTTCACACACTCTCAACGCTGACCCGAAGCCCGGGCGGAGCGAGGCTCCACCCGGGCAAAGAAAATAGAAGCCTCGTTACTTCTTCTTCGCCGCCTTCTTGGCCTTCTTTGCCTTCTTCTTCACAGCCTTCTTCGCTTTCTTAGCCATAGGATCCTCTTCAGGGTTAATGGTGAAACGCGACACGAGGGATGCTCGGCGGAGGGCCAGCCTCGCAACATCCTCGACGACAAGCTCAGCAGATTCGCAGCTCGCTGCCCCGCGCTGTCACATCCGTGTCATCGCGTTATCCACAGCTCAGATGCATTTTCGGGTGATTTTGGTGCGGGAATCCGCATCGGCGTCGAAGCGGCGTCGCCGCCGGCATCCCTAACGATCCGCCAACGGGGAGAGCGCCGTTCATGAATCCAAAACCAAAGGCGCGATTTGCCGGATCGCGGTGAGACTCCATTAAGCGCGTCGCGCGCATGGTCGCCCGCAAGAAAACGGGGATGGGTCATGGACGGACGGCTGGCAGGGACGGGGGGCGCGACGTTGCGCATGCCGCACGCCTCATGCTGAACACACCGACGCTCTGGACCGTGTTCGTCGTCAACTTCGTGGCGCTCGGCGTGATCTGGGCCTACGTGACGCGGTCCTATCCGAAATTCGCCGCCGCGCGGTTCTGGATGGCATCGTCTTTCGTCGGCGCGCTCGGGGCGACGACGGCGCTGGTCCGCCTGTTCGTCGCCTCTCCCTTGCCGCTTCTGCTCGGCGCAGCCGGTGTGATCGCGGCGTGCTGTCTCGCCACCATGGGCATTCAACGTTTTTATGACCGGCCGGTCTCATGGCGCCTCATGACGACTACGGGAGCCCTGAGCCTTGCCGGCATCGTGGTCTTCATGGTCGGCTTCGACCACATGCAGCTGCGCATGCTCAGCTACACGCTCGGTCAGGCCCTGCCACTGGTGCTGGCGCTGCGTCTTCTCCTCTCGCCGACGGAGGGCCGCGTCAGCCCGGGCGCGCGACTGTCCGGCATCGTCATTCTCGCCATCATCGCGATCCTCGTTGTCCGCACGATCGGCAATCTGCTCGGTCACGATTTGTCGGCGAAGGCCGGTGGCCAGACCCCTGCCCTCATGGTGCTGGGGCTGCTGTTCCTGTCGATGACGCTCAATTTCGGCTTCCTGCTGATGGCGATCGACCGGCTGCGGGCCGAGGTCGCCGACCTCGCGCTGCTCGACGATCTCACCGGCGTCGCCAACCGGCGGCATCTGTTGCAGCGCCTGACCGAGGAATGCGCCCGCTCGGAGCGCAGCGGCGCGCCGTTCTCGCTGCTGGTGATCGACCTCGACGGCTTCAAGGCCATCAACGACACCCACGGCCATGCCGCCGGCGATGCCTGCCTGCAGCACTTCACCCTGATGGCGCAGACGAGGTTGCGGCCCGGCGACATGCTGGCCCGCACCGGCGGCGACGAGTTCTGCGTCGTGCTGCCGTCATCGTCCTTGCGCGAGGCCGCGACGATCGCCCGCCGCGTGCTCGAGGTCTGCCGTCAGGATGCCGAGGCCTGCACCGGCAGCGAGATCCCGATCGCGATCTCGATCGGCGTCGCGCAATGGGATCGCGGTATCGGCGAATTCCCGGATCGCCTGATGGCCAATGCCGACCACGCCCTCTATGCCGCCAAGAAGAACGGCAAGAACGATTTTGCGGTCTACGATCCGTCGCCGCCGCTTTCGCCTGAGCCGATCTGCCGGGGCGAGGCCGCGCGCAATTTCGCCTGAGGCCATGCTAGGTTGGGTCTTTCGTTGGACCCGCATGATGATTGCTCGCCTGCTCGCGGCCGTTCTCGCCGCCCTCTTTCTGATCGCGCCTGCCGCTGCCGGAGATGCCGAGTTCGCAAAGCTCGCACGTTCCTCCGGTACGCCCGACATTCCCGGCCTGAAGATGGTCTGGCTGGCGCCCTGGGGGGACGTCCGCAGCGTAAGAGGTTGGCGCAACATCATCGTGCACCAGACCGAGGGGCCGGCGGGCTCGGCGCGCGGCGGCGCGGCGGAGCAGTCGAAGAACCCGACGCGGCGCGGCGTCACCGTGTGGGTCGAGACCGACGGCACGGTCTATTGGGCGGTGGCGGAAAACCTGGTGCCGACCCATGGCGACGGCGCCAACCGCAACGACAACAAGTACATTGACAACAGCGCGACCTATCGCCGGGTCGTGCGCGACAATTCGATCGGCGTCGAGTTCGCCGGCAATTACCCTGATGTGACGACCGGTCCGACCGACGCGCAGGTCGCGGCGTGGCGCGTGCTCGTGAAGCTGCTGCGCGCGCGCTACGACATTCCCCTCGATCACGTCTATGCCCACAACTGGATCGACTACAAGGATTCGCGCTATTGCGAAGGCTGCTGGCTCGCGACGCTGGCGAGGATGTGGGGGGAGTGACGGGAGGCGTCACACCGACTGCGCCATCCAGCCGAACAACCGTCGCATCAATCCCGCCCGCTGCGGCAATTCGGGTGGATCATCGACGGCGAGCACGCGTTTGAAGAAGTAATCCAGGAACACCATGTCGTTCGGCTCGGTGACGCTGAACGTCTCCTCGCCGAAGAACACGCTGTAGCTGAAGAAGAACGGCCCCATGATCGGGATCGTCGCGGTCGATGCATAGTCCTTGGAGATCACGAATTCCGACGGCTCCAGCCCATGCTCGCGCATCGCCTGTTCGACCTGCGGCAGCTTGCGCATGAACTGGGCGGAAAAACCGCCCACGGTGGATTGCAGGATGATCGACACGGTGTGCGTCCAATCGATGCTGATCGCTCTCAATCTTGGGTCGGTTGACCGGCGAGGCGGGTTCAAGATGCCTCGCCCGCCTCTGTCCGAACATGCTCGACATCACGCGCAAAAAAGCCGGCGTTGCCGCCGGCTTTTTCTCTCTTTTCGATCCGCCAATTTCTCTCCGCGGAAACGCCCCGCTTAGTGCGCGGCTTCCAGCGCGGCCTGTTCGGCCCTTGCGATCGTGCCCTTGACCGCTGACTGCACCTTCTCGAAGGCACGGACCTCGATCTGGCGGACGCGCTCGCGCGACACGCCGAACTCGGCAGCGAGGTCTTCCAGCGTCATCGGCTCATCGGCGAGGCGGCGAGCCTCGAAGATGCGGCGTTCGCGCGGATTGAGCACGCCCATGGCGCCGTTCAGCGCGTCCCGGCGTTCGTCATATTCCTCGTGCTCGGCCAGCATGGCTTCCTGGTTGGGCGTATTGTCGACCAGCCAGTCCTGCCATTCGCCGGCTTCGCCGTCGTCGCGGATCGGTGCGTTGAGCGACGCGTCGCCACCGAGGCGGCGGTTCATGTCGATCACGTCCTGGGCCGTGACGCCGAGACGCTTGGCAATGATCTTGACCTGGTCGGGGCGCAGATCGCCCTCATCCAACGCGTTGATCTTGCTCTTCGCCTTGCGCAGGTTGAAGAACAGCTTCTTCTGGTTCGCAGTGGTGCCCATCTTCACGAGCGACCAGGAACGCAGGATGTACTCTTGAATCGACGCCTTGATCCACCACATGGCGTAGGTAGCGAGACGGAACCCCTTCTCGGGTTCGAAACGCTTCACCGCCTGCATCAGGCCGACATTGCCTTCCGAGACGACCTCGGAGATCGGCAGGCCGTAGCCGCGATAGCCCATGGCGATCTTGGCCACGAGACGGAGATGGCTGGTGACGAGTTGATGCGCCGCGTCGCGATCGTCATGCTCGCGCCAACGCTTGGCGAGCATGTATTCCTGCTGGGGTTCCAGCATCGGGAACTTGCGGATCTCGGCGAGGTAACGGGAAAGGCCGGATTCTCCGTTGAGGACCGGCAAAGCAGCGGTACGGGCCATACTGAAGCCCTCCAAAGGTTCAGGCCCCCGATAGCGGCGGGCCAGGCAGACGACCGCTGTGTTAAAGCCGGCCGTAGCTGCGATGTTCCACGTTGGTCATTTCCAACGCAGGCGCAATATACCCCATCGGGGGGCAAAAAGGGAAGGATTGCTGACGTCACGTCCCCGTGTGGCAGCTATAACTTTTTGTAATGTAACGACTTTCTTAAAGCCTCTGCGTCATAGCGCCGCTTTCAGGGCGCCCTGAAGGAGAAGCAAATCCTCCGGCAGAGGTGCCTCCCAGTGGAGTAATTCTCCGGTCCTCGGGTGCTCCAATACCAGCAGATACGCGTGCAAGGCCTGCCGTCCAAGCGCGGCGAGGGCGGCTTGCGACTCGGTGCCAAGCTGGTTCGCCTTCGTCTTGAAATGCGGTCCATAGACGGCATCCCCCATCAGGGGATGGCCGGTATGGGCGAGATGGACGCGGATCTGGTGGGTGCGCCCGGTCTCGAGCTCGCAGGCGAGCAGCGTCGCGATCGGCTTGCCGTCGCGCCCGTTGAAACTCTCCAGGATCTCCCAGTGCGTGACGGCCTCGCGGCCGCCCTGGCGCACCGCCATCTTCTCGCGCGCATGCGGATGGCGGTCGATCGGCGCGTCGACGGTGCCGCGATGACGGCCGGGCACGCCCCAGGCAAAGGCCATGTAGCCGCGGCGCATCGCGCCGGTGCGGCCGTGATCGGCGAATTGCGCGGTCAGCGAGGCATGGGCGAGGTCGTTCTTGGCGATCACCATCAGCCCCGTCGTGTCCTTGTCGAGCCGGTGCACGATGCCGGGCCGGCGCACTCCGCCAATGCCCGACAGCGAAGCGCCGCAATGGGCGATCAGCGCGTTCACCAGCGTGCCGGTCTCGTGGCCGGCGGCAGGGTGCACCACCAGCCCCTTCGGCTTGTTGAGAACGACGATTTCGTCGTCCTCGAACACGATATCGAGGGCGATATCCTCCCCCTTTGGCTCCGGCGGGACCGCTTCCGGCACGTCGATTGTGATCGTATCGCCGGATGTGACGTGATAAGCGGGGTCGCGGATCGCGGCGGCCTTCAGGCTCACCGCGCCCGCCAGGATCAGGGCTTTCAGCCGCGATCGCGACAGGTCGGTGAGGTGTGCCGCCAGCACGCGGTCGAGCCGGGCCGAGCCCTCGCTGCCTTGGACGACGACCTCCAACCTTTGCGCAGAGCCAAGACCCTTAGGACCAAGACTTTCCATGACGATTTCTGACACCGCTGTTCCCGAACCGAGCCCCGAGCAGGCCGCGCTGTTCGCGCGGGTGCGACGGATGATGCTGATCGCGGGGTTGACCACGGCGCTGGCGATCTGCGCCGTGCTGATCGCGGTGGGCTACCGCCTTTTCAAGTCCGAGGGAAGGGCGGCCGAGCCGGCCGGCGACGTCACCGCCATCCTGCCGAAGGGCGCCAAAATCGTCTCGACCGGCCTCGCCGGCAACCGCCTCGTGGTTACCCTGGACGTCGGCGGCGTCATCGAGATCCGCACCTTCGACGCCCACACCCTGAAGCCGGCCGGAAAGCTGAAATTCGCCAATGAGCCCTAAAAGGCCCGCCGGGGTCCTTGCGGCGGACAAATTTCGAGGTTATTGGCTAGCTCTCACGCTCCCTTCGTCTAGCGGTTAGGACGCGGCCCTCTCAAGGCTGAAACAGGGGTTCGATTCCCCTAGGGAGCGCCAATCCGCGACGTACACGGTCCGAAGGACGCCCCATGGCAAGATGCATCCAAGCATCTGCCGCTCCGACGGGTGAAAAGCAGCGGGCCTGCTCCTGGACGGAAATCCTGCAGCCTTCCAAGGCTCGCACTATTTCAGCTGGTATCCCGCGTGACAACCCACGCATTGAGCCGTTATTTCCGCCAACCCTGCAAACACTGGCTTTAGATCGCCCGTTACCCCCGCTTCCTGAGCAGTGATTGCAAACCGGCTTGCGGCGCGATGCATCGCTGTCCCGGCATCCTGCATGCCTTGCGGCATATACTTGGAGACTTCCGCAGCGCCATGCAGCCCCAGCGATGACATTCCCAGGCGTGTTTCCGCAACCTTGGCAGCAACGTCCGTCTGCCCCATCGCGAGTTGGGATTGTATCTCCTGAAGCGTTTGGAGATGATCTCGCATGTTCGCCAGAGTGTGCTCGACCAAGGGCGCGGGAAACTTGACGAACTGCCGGGTGTCCGGAGCAACGGGGGTAGACGGATCATGGCTGTGCTGATGCTGGGCGCCGGCGAGCGTTGCGCTACCACCAGCCAGAGCAGCAACGATCGTGGCCACCAAAACGCGCATATGTCCTCCTCAAGGCCGGCCGCGTAGCGGCGTGCTTGGCCAACCTGCGCGGACAGCGATAGCCGACCGAGCGCAGGCACGCCGATAATACTTGCCACCCAGAACAGCTTTCCGACATGATAGTTATCATGTTGCAATCCATTGAACCGTATCTGCGGGACTTGCGTGCTCGACAGCAGCACTTCGCCACAGGCCAGCACTTGTTCCATCGGGGCGATCCCGTCACCCATATGCATATCGTGCTGGCCGGGTCGATCCATCTCGTGCGGTATCAAAGCGATGGATCGGGCTTGATCCTGCAACGCGCAGGCCCGGGGTCGATCCTGGCGGAAGCGTCCCTTTACTCCGGCATCTATCATTGCGACGCCGTCGCGTTCGGCGCTGCGGATACTCGGGTGTACGCCAAGGTCAGCCTCAAGAAGCTGCTCACGAGGAGTTCCGAGTTCAGCGATATCTGGGCTCATCATCTCGCCCAGGAGCTTCAGAGTACAAGGCTTCGCGCGGAAATTCTTTCGTTGAGAACGGTGGCCGAGAGACTCGACGCCTGGATGGCCTGGAACGCCGGCAGCTTTCCGCAGAAGGGCGAATGGAAGCTTGTTGCCGACCAGATCGGCGTCAGCCCAGAGGCGCTCTATCGGGAAATCGCCAAGCGCCGCCAGTAAAGTCCAAGTCTTCTCCGTTGGCCGTCTCGCCCGTTGATTCAGGTCAATACGAGCGTCCCTCCACAAATCATATTTGCAGAGCCGCCCCTCGGCGGGTCCCGATCGGAGGGGATGCCTGTGCTTGACACCCAGCGAAAACCGGCAAGCGTCACTCCAGTTGTCGGAGCCGTAAAAGGCCGAGACTTTCCCGACGCTGGAGGGGCGAAGACTCACCCGAGCGGGCGGCTTGCTCTTCTTGCCGTCCTGCTCGCCGTCCTCGCCGCTGTCGGCGCAGGTACTTGGGCATTCTATCTCCGTCCGGTCAACGTACAGGTCTCGCAAGCCGAGCGCGATGTGCCGGTAGAGGTGTTCGGCCTCGGCACCGTCGAGGCCCGCGTCGCATCAAAGGTCGGCTTCAAGGTTTCAGGCGTGCTCGTCGATCTTCGGGCGGATGTCGGTGATCGCGTGGCCAAGGGCTCCAATCTGGGCCGCCTTGATGACCGCGAACAAAGCGCGCGTGTCGCCAGGACCAAAGCATCCATTGCGCAAGCCGAAGCCAATGTGCAGAAGGCCACTGCGAGCGTTGAAAAGGCACGTGCCAATTATAACAATGCCAAGCGCATCAGCGAGCGCCGACAAGCGCTGGTTCAGAGCAACAGCACTTCGGTCGAAGCGGCCGAAACTGCACAGGCAGTCCAGGATGCCGCACTCGGTGACTTCAATCTCGCCTCCAGCGAAGTGGAGGTGGCGCGCGCCTCCATCAACGATGCGAAGGCCCAAGGGCTTCTGGAATCGGCGACGCTGGACTTCCACACGCTGACGGCGCCCTACAACGCCATGGTGATCGCGCGCACGAAGGAGCTTGGCTCCGCCCTCGGCGCCGGTGAGCCGGTCTTCACGCTGATCGATCCGGCGACCGTATGGGTGCTTGCCTACATCGACGAAAGCAAGGCCGGGGAGATCAACGTCGGCGAACCTGCTCAAATCGTGCTGCGCTCGCAGCCGGGCCACCGCATCGCTGGACGCGTGGCGCGCATCGAGCCCGAGAGCGATCGTGTGAACGAGGAGCGTCGCGTCGCAGTCGCCTTCGCTCAGATACCGGCGGAATTCACTCTGGGCGAACAGGCCGAGGTCTACATCACGACCGTGCGCCTGACGCAGCCGCGGCTGGTCCCGGAGGCGGCAATCGCCGGCCTCGGCAAGGGCCAAGGAACGGTATGGACCGTCGAGGATGGGCACCTCCAGCAACACGTGGTGACCCTCGGCCACAGGCTGCTCGACGGACGCCACGAAATTACAGGCGGCGTGCCGAACGATGCCCTTGTGGTGTCACAGTTAAGCAGCGGACTGCGCGTGGGCCGTGCGGCGAAGGTGGCCGGCGGGAAAGTGCCATGAATCTGGCTTATCGCGATATCAAGCACAACCTGCTGCGCTTCTCACTGACCAATTTCGGACTGAGCCTGTTGCTCGGCATCGTCATCATGATCACCGGCGTGTACGGAGGCATGATCGACGACGCGCTGCGGCAGGCACGCGCCGCGAATGCCGACCTCTGGGTGGTCCAGGCCGACACCAAAGGGCCGTTCGCGGAATCGTCGCGCATCCCCGGCGATACGCGGGAGCTGGTCAGCCGCGTCTATGGCGTGCAGCGCGCCGGCGCGGTCACCTACCAATCGGTCCAGACCGAGCTGAACGGCGCACCACACCGCCTCTTCCTCATCGGTTTCGAGCTGGGACGCCCCGGCGGCCCCAGCAAGCTCGTCGCCGGGCGCGAGATTTTGCGTAGCCATTACGAAATAATCGTGGATCGTGGCGCCGGCCTTGCGCTCGGCCAGGAAGTCCCACTCGGCACTCGCGGTCACAAATTCACCGTCGTCGGTCTGATGCAGAACGAGGTCACCTCGGCCGGGGATCCCGTCGCCTACATCACCTTGCATGACGCGCAAGCGCTGCAGTTCGAACTTGCGCCGCCGTCGACACGGCGTGAACAGGCGCGCGGCGGCGCGCTGCAAGCCAACGATCAGATCAATGCCGTCATCGCCAAGGTCTCGCCCTATGTGCCAGCCAACGAGGTCGCCACGGCGCTCTCCCGCTGGAAACACCTTACGGCGCTCACCCAGGAGCAACAGGAAACCCTGTTGAGCAAGGTCGTCATCGAAAGGGCACGTAAACAGCAGCTTCTGATCATGGTACTGCTGGTGATCGTATCTGCCGTCATTATCGCCCTGATCATCTATACGATGACCATGGACAAGGTGCGCTCGATCGCCACCCTGAAATTCGTCGGCGCGCCCGATCGCACCATCGTCGGTCTCATCATTCAGCAATCGCTGTCGCTCGGGATTGCCGGCTACCTCGCCGGGCTGGCGCTCGTTTTCATCTTCAGGCCGTTTTTTCCACGACGGCTGATATTTGATCCCGAAAGTGTTGCGATCGTATTCATTATCACCATCGTCATGTGCCTTATTGCGAGCATCCTCGGCATTCGGCTCGCCCTCAAGGTAGACCCGGCCGAAGCGCTGGCGACTTCGGGGTAGGACGATGGCAGGAGAAAGCAGACAAGCGGTTGTAAGCGTCGAACGCCTCTCCAAGCATTTCGGCACCGGGACCGCGCGGGTCGATGCCCTGATCGACATCAACATGGACGTCTATCCGGGCCAGGTTATTGGACTCATGGGTCCGAGCGGTTCGGGCAAGACGACCCTCCTCAACTGCATCGCCTGCATTCTGGAGCCGAGCGGCGGCCGGCTCACGCTCGACGGCGAGGTGGTCTATGACGATCGCTGGCTCAAGGCCGACCTGCGCCGGCTGCGCCTCGACAAGATCGGCTTCATCTTTCAGTACCCCAATCTGCTGCCGTTCCTCGACGCCACCGACAATGTCGCCGTGGTGCTCCAACTCGCCGGACTGGGGTCTGCGGCGTCTCTCGTGCACGCCGTCGAGTTACTGGACTATCTCGAAGTTGGCCACCGCAAGCATGCTTTACCCAAGCAGCTGTCGGGCGGCGAAGCCCAACGGGTGGCTATCGCGCGCGCACTCGCCAACCGACCACGGATCATTCTCGCCGACGAACCGACCGCGCCGCTCGATTCGCAGCGCGCCAGAATCGTGATGGATCTGCTACGCCGGATCGCCATCGACCAGAATGCCGCAATCATCTGCGTCACGCATGACGAAATGATCCTGGATCGGTTCGACCACATCTTTCGGCTTCGTGACGGCCGGCTCGAGAACGACGTCCCTGCTGGCCCACGTCCTGAACTGCAAGCGTCAACTGGCGCCGCCCATATCTAACGGGGACGCCGAAAGAAGTACGAAGGGGGCTGCAGGGGGCAGTTCTAACTGGTGATTACACAGCGATTTCAATAATATAGAAGTTCGCGGTTCTATTCTGAGTGGCGCGCCAAGCAAATCCTAAGCCATTGAAAACCTGCATCCTCTGGGCAACCATGTGAGCCTGGAGACCGCTTTGCTACACACGTAGCTCACAAGGCGGTCCGCAATGGTGCTCGCGGTCGTCACATGGCAATCCTGATCCCCAGCCTGGGCTTCGCGCGCTTCGACAGCCGTGGGGAGCTCCGACTCGCGGAACGGCTCAAGGACTTCCTCGAAGAGAACGCCGTCGTCTGGCACAACCTCCCCGTCGGCCCGCTCAACCGGCATCCGGATTTCATCATCGTTCATCCCGCGAACGGCCTGCTCGTGCTCGAGGTGAAGGACTGGCGGCTGGAGACGATCGTCTCGGCGGACAAGACAAAGGTCGAACTGCTGACCAGTCGTGGCACTGTGCGGGAGAGCAATCCGCTCGAGCAGGCGCGCAAATACACATTCGACGTCGTGCGCACCCTGGAGCGAGACGGACAATTGCTGTTTCCGGTCGGGCATCGCTTCATGGGCAAAGCCATCGTGCCGTTCGGCTATGGCGCCGTGTTCACGAACATCACGCGCAAGCAGTTCGAACAGGCCGATCTCAAGGATGTGTTCTCCGAGCAGCTCTGTGTATTCAAGGACGAAATGACGGAGGGCGCCGATCCCGAGGAATTCCGCTCCCGGATGTGGCGCATGGTCTATCCGCGTCTCGGAGAGCCGCTGTCCATGCCGCAATTCGACCGGCTGCGCGCGCTGCTCTTTCCGGAGATCCGCATCCGGCAGATTGCGCTGCCTCTGGACGACGCGCCCAACGCCGATCCCTCGGACCGCACGCTTGCAGTCATGGACATGCATCAGGAGCAGTTCGCACGCAGCCTGGGCGAGGGGCATCGGATCATTCGCGGCGTCGCCGGATCGGGCAAGACCCTGATCCTGGCCTTCCGGGCCGAGTATCTCGCGCGAGCGGCGGCGAAGCCGGTGCTGATCCTGTGTTACGCCAATGGCATCGCCGGGCGACTCGAGGATGCCATGCAGAGCCGGGGCGTGGAGAACCGCGTGCATGTCCTCACCTTTCATTCATGGTGCTACCGGATGCTGCGGACGTATGGCATTCCCGCGCCGTCCGAACGCGATTATCCTGATTACGCCGAGCGGCTTGCGGCCAGCGTCTCAGCGGTCGTGAAGGCCGTCGATCAAGGCCATATCCCGGCGGAGCAATACGACGCCGTCCTGATCGACGAGGCCCACGACTTCGAGCCGCAATGGCTCGCGCTCGCGGCCAAGATGGTGAACCCGCGCACCAAAGCGCTGATGGTCGTCTACGACGACATCCAGGCCATCTACAAAGGACGCGAACGCCCGGTGTGGAGTCAGCTCGGAATCGAAGCCAAGGGCAGGACCACCGTGTTGAAGGTCAACTACCGCAACACGGCCCAGATCGTTGCCTTCGCGAGGCGCTTCGCTGCGGACGTCATTGGCGCTCCAGGAACGACGGCTCGACGACGAGCACGCCATCCTGTTGCCTGAAGATGCGGGCCGGCAAGGGCTAGAGCCGGACGTTCGACGGTGCGTGAGCATCGACGCAGAAGCTCACTGCGTCGCCGAATGGTTTCTCGACCGGAAGAAGGCCGGTTACGAGTGGTCGCAGATGGCCTGTCTCTATCCGGAGCACTGGATCGGAGGGAAAGTCGCGCAGATCCTGGCCAGGCATGGCGTGCCGATCGATATGGCCAAGGACAATCGCAACAGGGTTTCGGTCAAGCGGGTGGCCGTGCGGTTCCTGAGCATGCACTCCGCGAAGGGACTGGAGTTTCCCTGCGTCGCCATCGCCGGCCTGGGCTTGCTCGGCCGCCACGGCGAGACCGTCGAGGAGTGCGTCCGCCTGACATATGTCGGGGTGACCCGGGCGACTCACGAGGCGCTGCTGACGTATTCGAGCGAGTCCGCCTTGGTGCAACGTCTGATCGCGTAGGCTTATGCCGCTCCCCCTACGCCGTCGTCCCGTCGATCGACCGCCGGATCACCTTCTGCACTTCCGCATTCGACAACCGGTGAGATTGAGTGCCCCGTCACCTCGATAGCGAATCCCTCGTCGCGCGAAGAACATCATCCGACAGCTTCGAGTCGTTCACCGCCCGGGCGAGTACCAAGGCGCCGACCAGGGAGGCGGTGGCCGCGAGTGCCTTGTCCTCACGCTGCCGAGGCTTCAGTGAGGAGCCCATTCGGCCGCTCATGAGCGCTACCGCGTTCCGTACTCCGGCAGTGAAGCGCTCTCTCACGCCGCTGCTTTGGCGTGAGATCTCGCAAGCCAGGGCGGCGAAGGGGCAGCCGCTTGCCGGATCGTCGCGGTGGGCCGGCGAGAGGTAGTCCGAAACGTAGTCGTCGAGAGCAAAGGCCTCGGGAAATTCCTGCGCCTTGGCCGCGATCGCGTGGGCCACCGCTTCTTCGACCAGCCGTTCCTTGGAACCGAACTGACTGTACAGGCTGCCGTGCGTCATCCCGGCCGCCTCGGCAAGAGCATCGACACCCATGCCGGAGATGCCGCGCTCTCGCATCAGGCGCGAGGCGGTATCGAGGATGCGCTCGCGGTTCTTCGCAGCCTGTTCCTTTGAAACGCGCATGTTCGACGATCCTGAATCGCGAGGGCTTGACAATTATAATTACGATCGTCATGTATATCAATAGTTACGATCGTAATCAAAAACATTCCAGCCCGGAGGCGGGCGCCGGAGAGGCTTATGAACAGGATTGAACCGAAGATCGCGCTGGTGACCGGCGCCTCGTCAGGCATCGGACAGGCCACGGCGGAGCGGCTGGCGAACGCCGGCTATAACGTGTTTGGCACCAGCAGGCGGGGCACACAGGCTGGCAAGCATCCGTTCGAGATGCTGTCCCTCGACGTGACCAGCGACGCATCGGTCGAAGCAGCCGTCGGCGAAGTGATCCGACGCGAGGGCCGCATCGACCTGCTCGTGAACAATGCCGGCTTTGGCGTCGCCCCTGCGGGAGCGGAAGAGAGCTCGATGGACCAGGCACGCGCGATCTTCGACACGAACTTCTTCGGGCTGATCCGGATGACGCGGACCGTGGTGCCACACATGCGACGCCAGGGGAGTGGCCGCATCATCAACATCGGCTCTGTGCTTGGCTTTCTGCCGATGCCGTATGGCGCCCTCTATGCCGCAACCAAGCACGCGGTGGCCGGCTACTCGGAGTCGCTCGACCATGAACTGCGCACGAGAGGCATTCGGGTCTCGGTGATCGAGCCCGCGTATACCAAGACGCCGTTCGACGCCAACTTCCTGGAGCCTGATGCCAAGCTCGATGAATATCGCGAGGCCCGCGCGGGCGTCACCAAGAGGGTGAACGAGGTGATGGCAACGGCCGAACAGCCGGCCGTCGTGGCCGAGACCGTGCTGAAGGCGGCGAGCGCGACGCGGCCGCAGCTCCGGTACGCGGCTGGCAGCCTCGCGAAGCGCCTGCGATTGTTGCGGCGATTTGCGCCAGCCGGCCTGGTGGATGCCGGCATACGAAAAGACCTGCGTCTCGATATGCGGGCGGAATCGCAGCCCGTCCGCACCGCCCGGGCCTTCTGATGGCAACAAACGGCGTATGCGCGGCCTCTTGCCGCCGCGGCCGCGAAGACCTTCGGACCGAGAGGGAAAATGAAAGCTCTTGTCTTCAAACGTTACGGCAAGCCCGATCAGGTCGCGTTGGCTGAAATTTCCCGGCCGACGCCCAAGCCGAATGAAATTCTGGTCCAGGTTCACGCCGCGGGCTTGAACCCGATCGACAACATGATTCCAAAAGGAACGTTCAAGCCCATCCTCGGGTTTCAGCTGCCGGCAACGCTGGGCAGTGATCTTGCAGGCGTCGTCGTCGAGGTCGGAGGCAGCGTGACCCGCTTCAAGCCGGGCGATGCCGTCTTCGCCAGCATCTTCGATTTCGGAACCGGCGCTCTCGCCGAATTCGCGCGCGTGCCGGAGGATGCCGCCGCGCTCAAGCCGCCAAACCTGGACTTCGTGCAAGCGGCCTCGATCCCGATGGTCGGCCTGACCTCGTGGCAGGCGCTCAAGGAACGCCTGCGTCTCGAGCCCCATCAGAAGGTGTTTATCCCCGCGGGCGCCGGCGGGATCGGCACTTTTGCGATCCAGCTCGCGACATATCTCGGAGCACGGGTGGGGACGACGACCAGCACAGGAAATGTCGATCTGGTGCGCAGCCTCGGAGCTGACGAGGTGGTCGACTACAAGACACAGCAATTCGAGGAGGTGCTGCGGGACTACGACGCCGTGCTGGCCACGGTCAGGGGCGATACGCTCGAGAAATCGCTTCGGATCCTGAAGCCGGGGAGCAGGATAGCTTCCCTTGTTGGGCCACCGGACGCCACGTTCGCCCGCGCCCGAGGGATGAACTTTTTCATGGTGTTCCTGTTCGGATTGCTGAGCCGCAAGATCATTCGCCACGCCGGCAAGATTGGCGCGGAATATTCATTCCTGTTCGTGCGTCCCGACGGTAGCCAACTCGCCGAAATCGGCGAGCTTATCGAGGCCGGGCGCATCCGGCCGGTGATCGACAAGGTATTTCCGTTCGAACAGGCGAAGGAGGCGCTGGCGTATCTCGAAAAGGGGCGAGCCAGGGGGAAGGCCGTTGTAAAGATGAGGTAAGCGTCAATTTCGGCCAATAAGAACGTCCAACATCGCGGAGTGAGCCTGTGGCATTGGCGATCAACATCCGGGCAGACGACAGTTCAGCAGGCGAGATCGAGAGCCTGTGGGATCAGGTCGCCGCATTCGAGGTCGAGCCTTCGATGCGTGCCCTCCACTACCGGCCGCATTTTACATTTGCGATCTACGACTCGCCTGTGGCTGACGAGAAGACCGCATGGGACGTGATGAAGGCAGCCATTGCCGGCGAGAGGCAACTGCGGATCGCGTTCAGACGAATTCGCTGGTTCGAAGGATCTCCGCTTGTCCTCTGGGCGGAGCCGGAGGTCGACGAAACCCTGGCTCGCATCCACGGCGCCATCAGCGTGGCGATCGATCCAGCGCATTGTCGTCCTCATTACCGGCCCGGCGCCTGGACGCCGCATTGCACGCTCGGTACTGCCGTTGCCGATGAACGGCGCGACGAAGCGATGGCCTTTGCACGGGCATTTGATCGCAGCATTGAAGTGTTGTTCGACGTGGCGGACTGCGTTGCCTTTCCGCCCGTGCGGATCATCGCCGAGCGGAAATTGCCGCTGTAGTTGGTCGCTTCGGCGTCATTGATCACGATGCGTCAAACTCATGCGGCACCGCCGCTCGCCCTACGCCGTCGTGCCGTCAATCGACCGCCGGATCACCTTCTGCACATCCGCGTTCGACAGGAACAGATCGTGGTTGATGATGCCCCAGCCTTCCGCTGACGCATCGACCACGCGCACGCCGAGCCGTGCGATGGCGGCCTTTTCGGCGGCGCCGACCCTCGTCATGCCGCCGGCGAGCTGCCCTGACAGCGCCAATGCGCGGTCGTTCGTCGACGCGATCACGGTGATCTTGCCGGCCAGCGGACCGATGCGCTGGATCGCCGACGAGAACACGTCCATGTCGATGTCGGGTGCGGCAAACACCACCGCGCCGATCTTGCCCGTGACGGTGTCGCCGTATTTCGCATAGAGTTGACGCAGGCTTTCGAGCGTCAGCATGGTTCCCATGCTGTGGGCGACAATGTGCACGCGGCCGGCGCCTGGTGTCGACACGAGCGCTGAGAGCACGCGTTCGAAAGCGTCGCGGGACCACATCGCGCTGTCGCGGTCATAGGCATAGTCGAACAGTCCGTCCTTGGAGGGCCAGGAGAACACCATCGTCCGGCCGTGGAACTTGATCCCGTCGGAGAGGTGGGCGGCATCCAGTACGGCCGTCTCGAATGTCTGCTTGAAGCCGTGCACATAGATCAGCACGTCGCCTGTCCCGACCTGCGCGGCGAGATCGCCGACGTCGGCCGACACCGGTTCTAGCCGATCGAGGCGCCAATCGCCGATTCCAACCGAGGCGAGAGAAAGACGGCTCTCGTCCGGCGCCACCAGCCTGGCCCGCGCGATCGTCATGCTGGACGCGCGCTCGGGCCCGAACCAGGGCTTGGTGCGACCGCCATTCACAGGTTTGCGCGTGGTGGCGACGAGCACTGTGGGATCAGCTGACAGCGACGACGCGTCGAAGCGCGCGCCGGTCGCGCCGAGACCAGCGCAGCCGCCGAGCGCGAGCGCGCTGCCCGCCGACATGAGTCCGCCGAGCAGAGCGCGGCGTGACAGGTAAGGATTTGTTTGAATGGGATGCCGGCCTATCAAGAGGAACCCTGGAACTTCGCCCCCCGACAGCGCTGCCCAACCCGCTCCCTGAATGACAAAGGGGGCGAGATGACGGCGGAGCCGCCTCATGCCTGCCATGGCAATCAAGGGAATGCCTTGTCAGTCGACGATCTCAATGGAATGCATCTCGCACCAGTCGCGCAAGGCCCGCTCCGTCGCCTTGTTCCGATAGTCATGCCAGGCATCGATCGCTCCCCGTCGGGAGAGCAGGCTCTTGAACTGCTGATAGGCGCCGCGCTTGCTGAAGAAATAACGAACGTCGTCCAAATCGTCCGGCAGCGACTCGCGGACAAAGGCGATCACCAGAGGCTTGCCGAGGTCGAGATCTCGGGAGTTCGGGATCCGCAGATACTTGGTCTCGTCTTCGATATCGTCAGGCAGTTGCTCGTCCTCGAGTTCCTGCAGGTCGTCCTGATCGAACTGGTAGTAAATCTTTCCCGTCTGCCTGCAGACGAAGGTGTGGCACTGCCCCATGCCGCCGTTGACGTCGGCGAACTCGAAAGCCTGTAGAATGTCTGCGAATTTCACGGGCATTGGATACCCCTCTAGCGAAGCGACGCCGCGATGTCGGCGATGGACCTGACGAGGACGAGCGGATCGTCCTTCGAGGCAATGAACCCGCGTCG
Source organism: Bradyrhizobium sp. 192 (assembly GCF_023100965.1). Classification (NCBI taxonomy): domain Bacteria; kingdom Pseudomonadati; phylum Pseudomonadota; class Alphaproteobacteria; order Hyphomicrobiales; family Nitrobacteraceae; genus Bradyrhizobium; species Bradyrhizobium sp. 192. The sequence continues at coordinate 7,608,930 of NZ_CP064690.1, read as the reverse complement.
CGTCCAGAACGCAGCAGCCTCAGGATCGACCGCGTTGACGATCAGCGCGCGGCCTCCTATCAGGCCTGCGGCCGAGACGCAGCGCTGGAGCGCATGCTTGAGCAGGCCGGTTCCCACGTCTTGACCGATCCAATTCTCGTCGGTTGCGAGCTGCCCGAGCAGCAGACAGGGCACAGGATCGAGCGGTTGGCCGGTCCGTACGGACCGCGGCAGGGAGGAGGGGATGATTGCAGTCGGCGCGAGACCATAATAGCCGACGACACGATTCATCTCGTGAACGACCATGACGGCCGTGAAAGCCCTTCTGCTGGTTGGACAACGCGCGCGTTTTGAGCCAGCGGTCGAGGGAAGGCTTGCCGCAGGAGAACTCGTCGAGATGGTGAGCCGACGCCAGCGGTTCGGGGGCTGAAATCGCCAAGCCTCAGCGCCTCTTGCCTGCGCGGCTCTTTCGCTTGGCGGCATCTTCTCCACGCGGAGCTGCGTCCGTGTAGCTTGGAGATGCTTTGCTCTCCCATGGCGCGGTACGTTTGAACAGTTCGACCATTTCCGGCACCGGGGCCGCCGGTCCGGACAGCGCCGCCATGAACATCTTGAACCCAGCCGGGCTCATGCGAATGGGCGTCGTCTCCATCAGCGCATCCTCGGCGGCGCGCACGGTCGCGTCCCGCACGAAGTCCGTGCGCGAGCGCCCGCGCAACGCGGCGGCCCGGTCGATGATGGCAATGTCAGTTTCCGGCAGCCGCATCGAAAGCGGATGCGCCTTGCGTTCAACGGGGCGGGACATGACAAACCTCCAACTGCGATCAAACATAGAAGTCCGTAGCGCATTTTGCAATACAGCCGCTTCGTTTTGAAGCCGTCTATGCGCCTGTCGAAACAGCTCACATCGTGTCAACCCCTCTCCACGAAAATATTCCACTTTACCGAAATTCGGATTTGTCGTATGTGTCGGCCATCCTCGCCCACATGAGGGGCGGTCGTACGTCGTTTCGAGCGCGGGCGGGGATTGCGGTGGACGCAGGCGGCGTCAAGGCGGAGCTTGCGCGTGCAGGGCGAGAGAACCTCGTGAGCGCGCGTGAACCGCGAAGACGAACAGCGCTCCTGCGTACGGCAAAACCGCGTCGTCCTGGCCGTCGTTGCCACGGTCAAGCTGTTCGAAGATGCGCGCGAGCTCAACCGGGCGAGCGGCATCGTCAATTCGAATGGCGAGGGAGGCCACAAGGAAAGTTCGGCTCCCGGGAGAGCGCGGCATATTGGCCGTCAGACCATCGCGCAGGGAAGGCCTGGTATCGGCTGCCCTGTGTCTCCCCTGTGCATTGCGTGTGCATCTGTTCAGCACGGGGGCTTTACGGGTGCCAGCCGGCGCCCGGCCTTCCCTGCACCCTTTCTTTCCGAGAGGGTGTGAAGAAGAGCACAGCTCGGGCAAATCATTGCCGCGAGACCGCGAACGCGTGCCCCGCCCGACCTGCGACAATCGCGCACGGCTCGACAGGCCGGTTCCAGCTTGGCGCGAGGCCAGGTGCAACACAATCTCAACCGAACACGCTTAGGCCTGTCACCTTCTCGTTCCACGCTTTCTTGCCACGGGTCTCCTGCATGATATCGGCTTGGCGTTTCTCTCTCCTGCTGCTCGTCCAACTCCTCATGGGGGCCTCCGCCAACGCGCAGGAAGGCCAGGTCGTCAAATTACCGGCCGGCATCGAATATCAGCGCATTGCGCGCTGGGATGCCGATCAGCTCAACAAGATTCTGCAGGTCGATACGCCTGCCTTCGCCGGGATCACGACAGCCCACAGCCCGGCGCGCAATGCCGTCCGGCTCTATCGCGTGACCTATCCGTCCGTCGTGCCCGAGCGCGGCAACAAGCCGACGGTCGCCTCCGGCTTGCTCGCGATCCCCGAGGACAGCGGCACCTCGTTCCCGATGGTGTCGTATCAGCACGGCACCGTCTACGGGAAGCAGGAGGTTCCTTCGTTTCCGCAGCAGTCGCCGGAAACGCAATTGATGATCGCCCAGTTCGCAGGGCAGGGCTACGTGGTAGTCGGCGCCGACTATTTCGGGCTGGGCACGTCGTCCGAGCCGGAAGGTTACATGGTCAAGGCGAGCCACCAGCAGGCGACCTACGACATGCTGATCGCAAGCCGCGCCGTGCTCGATCACCTCAAGCTCACCACAACGAAACTGTTTCTCGCCGGCTGGTCGCAAGGCGGGTTCGTGACCATGGCCATGCTCGAGAAGCTCGAGCAATCGGGCACCAAGGTCGACGCCGCCGCCACCGCGAGCGCGCCGGTCGACGCGTTCGTGGCGCTGAACGGCTTTCTCAGCTTCCCGCGCAAGAACGATGCGAGCTGGGTGAATTCGCTATTCATCCTGACGGCATTCTCGTTCGAGAATTATTACGGCGTGCCGGGGCTCGCGCGCTCGCTGATCGCGGATGCCTATTACGACGTGTCGCGCAAGGCTTACACGCGCGAACCCTTCAATCCGGCCGACGTCCCCACTGACCTGCACAAGCTGATCCGCGCCGACTATTTCGATCCGCAGTTCTTTGCGGCATCGGCCTACGGACGGCTGGTCGCGCAGACCCAGGCGTATCGCTGGATCGTCAAGAGCCCGGTCCGCAACTATTACGGCGAGACCGACGAAGCCATCAGCGTCGGGCTGGGCCAGCTCGCCATGACCTATCAGCGCGCGATCGGCAGCGGCAACATGGCGGTCGAGGCCGTCTCGACCGGCAGCACCAGCCATCGCGGCACCTTCGCGACGGCGGTGCCGAAGTGGAAATCCTGGTTTGACGGGCTCTGATGGCGCGCGCGATTCCGCATGATGCGTCGGCATCGGCGGCGGTAGTCGTTCCCCCGAAAATCTGCCTCTATGCGCGCCGGGACGGTGCGCGATGCGGCCGGTCTCCGCCTCCAAAGCTGCTGCCGGGCCTTTGGCGGTTTTGGCAATAGCTTTCGGAGTGACGATATGAGCGGGTTGGTAATCAGCGGCGGCCGGGTGGTGGACCCCGCGAGCGGGATGGACGCCGTTGGCGATGTGGCGGTGGTGGACGGCAGGATCGCTGCCGTCGGCACGGACCTCGGCAGCGCCGAGCGGGTGATCGACGCCACCGGCCTCGTGGTCGCGCCCGGCTTCATCGACCTGCACGCGCATGGCCAGTCCATTCCGGCCGACCGCATGCAGGCGTTCGACGGCGTCACGACGACGCTCGATCTCGAGGCCGGCGTGCTGCCGGTCGGGTCCTGGTACGAGCGCCAGGCGAGAAAAGGCCGGGTGCTGAACTACGGCGCCGCCACAAACTGGGCGTTTGCGCGCATCGGCGCGATGACGGGCTCGAACGCCGAGAGCTCGCTGGAGGCGTTCGGCAATGCCATGCGCGATCGCCGCTGGATGGACAATGTGGCGAGCGATGCGGAAGTCGCGGGCGTTCTCGAGCGTCTCGGCCGTGGCCTCGACGAGGGCGGCATCGGCATCGGCATCCTCAATGCCTACGCGCCGGGCGCCGGCGTGCAGGAGTTGACCGCGGTCTGCCAGCTCGCCGCGGCGCAGAACGTGCCGACCTTCACCCATGTCGCCTTCATGTCGCGCATCGACCCCGAAAGCGCGGTGGAAGCCTATATCCGCCTGATCGGTTATGCCGGCGCCACCGGCGCGCACATGCACATCTGCCATTTCAACTCGTCGAGCAAGACCGACGTCGAGCGTTGCCGCGTGCTGATCGCGAAAGCGCAGGCGCAGGGCCTGCCCATCACGGTCGAGGCCTATCCTTACGGCACCGGCTCCACCGTGCTGGCCGCGGCCTTCTTCAGCGACCCCGAATTCGTCGAGCGCAACGGCACCGGCTACGATTCGGTGCAGCGCGTGACCGACGGCTATCGCTTCCACGACCGCGAGGAGCTCCTGAAGGCGCAGGCCGAAGAGCCGTCCTCGCTGGTGCTCTGGCACATCCTCGACATCGAGAACAATGCGCATCACCGCGACCTGCTCGACATGTCGGTGCTGTATCCCGGCGGCGCGATCGCGTCCGATGCGATGCCGTGGACGACGTCGGACGGCAAGACCTACACCGGCGATGCCTGGCCGCTGCCTGACGATGCCACCTCGCATCCGCGCTCGGCCGGCTGCTTCACCCGCTTCATCCGCGAATGGGTGCGCGAGCGCAAGACCGTGTCGCTGCTCGAAGGCGTGCGCAAATGCGCGCTGATCCCGGCGGAAATCCTGGCGCAGAGCACGCCGGCCATGCGTGCCAAGGGCCGGCTCGCGAAGGACGCGGACGCCGACATCGTCGTGTTCGACTACGAAAAACTCTCCGACCGCGCCACCTTCACGGCGATGAACCGTCCCTCCGAAGGCGTGCGGCATCTCGTGGTCAGCGGCCAGGTGCTGATCAGTGACGGCGCGCTGGACCTCGCGGCGCGGCCGGGCAAGCCGGTGCGCCGCCCCGTCGTCGGGGGCTGACCCATGCCGGTCCCCATTCTCCTGGTGACGGGCTTCTTGGGGGCGGGCAAGACCACGGTGGTGAACCATCTGCTGGCGCATGCGGAGGGACGGCGGATCGCCGCGATCGTCAACGATTTCGGCGCCATCAACATCGATGCGGAACTGATCGCGGGCGCCAGCGACGGCGTGGTCAGTCTCGCCAACGGCTGCATCTGCTGCTCGCTCGAAGGCGATCTGCTGCGCACGCTCTCGACGCTGCTGCGGCGGGATCCGAAGCCCGAACATATCGTCATCGAGACCAGCGGCGTCGCCGATCCCGCCGACATCGTCCGCAATCTGATGGACCCCGTGATCCTGCGCGAGGCGCCGCTGGAGACGGTGCTGTGCGTGATCGACGCGGGCACACCGCCGGCCGCGCTGGACGACGCCCTCCAGCGTTCGCAATTGCGCGTTGCCGATATCGTGGCCTTGACCAAGCTGGATCTGGCGGACGAGGGCGCGGGTGCGCGGATGCGTCAGGCCATCCGCGCCTTGCGCCTTCCTGCCGTGGTGGTCGATGCGCGGCATGGCGAGATTCCGTCGGCGCTGCTGTTTCCAGCGAACGTCGAGCGTGCACCCGCGCCGCGCGATCCGGGCCCGAAACGCCCGACAGAAGAGCGCTTCGAGACGCTGAGCTGGACCTCGGACCGCCCGATCTCGCTGCCCCGCCTGCAGCAGGCCATCGGCAGGCTGGCGCCAAAACTCGCCCGCGCCAAAGGCCTGTTCGAAACCATCGAGCAGCCCGGACGCCAGATGGTGTTCCAATTCGCCGCCGGCCGCGCCACGCTGGCCCCGGGCGATGCGCCCGCGCCGGGCGTGCCGCGGACGCGGATCGTGTTCATCGCCGAACTCGGCGTGCTGTCGAAAGCCGAGCTCGACGGCATCATGGCGGCTTGCCTTGCGGGCGAGTGATCAGATGTGGAGCCGCCCAGAACCCGCTAAAGCCTCAGCACAACGCAAGCGCGTTGACCGCCCGCGTCGCCGCATCTTCCTGGCCGGAGCCGACGAAGGCGCAGACGATGGATTCGAGCTCGCCCGGCTGCCTGCGGCGCGCGACCGCCAGCAATCGCATCAGTTCAGTCTCGTCCTTCGACAGCCGACGACAGGACGGCGGCATGAAGCACAGTTCGCACGGCCGGCCGCTGCGCAGGATTCTCACCAGCGCGGCCACCCGCGCCACCAGCAGCGGACTGTCGGCAATATCAGGCGCCTCGTCGGCAAAGCGATAGGCGGCTTCCCAGCAATCGGAGGCGCCGGTCGAATAGGCCGCCCCGATGAAGCGGAACAGCGACAGCGCGACGCGGCAGAAATCATCGTAATTGTCGACGCAGGGGCGCGCTCCAAGCGCGGCCTGGAGCGGACAGAGCCGCGATTGGCCGGCGTCCGGCACAGAACCGCAAATATCGGGGGTCATGAACGGTCTCGTCAGTGCAATGTCGGACTTCCGACCAGCCAGCTCTTCATCGCCATGGTCCGGTCCCTGTCGAATGACCGCACCTGCCGGTCGGGCAGGATGAGACCTGCCATGCGGAAGATCGTGGCGAGCCCCCGCACCGGCGCCAACGCCCAATCGGCACCGACCGGCGGCAGCCAGCTCTCGAACCGTTCGCGCACGATGTCGATGCGATCCTGCTGTGCCGCGGCGATGGCGTGCAGAATCCCTTGCTCGCTGTCCGATATGCGCGGACAGGTCGGGCAGTGCACTTCGATCGCGGTGTGGGCCGTGCAGGCGAAGATCTCGATGATGGATTCCAGCGAAAGCACGGCATCGCCGACGCGGAAATGGTCGTACACCTCCTGGATGTCGGCTGCGGTCGGAACGGCGCCTCCACTGCGTGCCTTGGCGCGAAATCCCCAGATGAAGAGTCGCTCCGCGGCGCTGAGCGCCGGAAGCTCGAGAGATCCTGATGATGTCGATTGATGCATGGAGCCTCTGGATCCTGGCTGCGCCCGCGCCGCAGCTGGCGCGGATCGTCTGCATCGATCGTTCTGCCGGAGCTCTCTCCAAGTCAACGCTCGTAGGGGCGATATCGAGGGCTTCTAGATTTGAAGAGGTTTAGATTCGAATGCCTGAGCTAGGTCCGCCGCTCGCTGGCGACACCGCGAAAATGCTTCGCGATGTCGGCACGTGTCGCCACCCAAACGCGGCCTTCGAGCCGCGCCAGTTCCGCGAGAATGGCCTTCACCGCGCGGAAACGCGCGGGCCGGCCGCAAATGCGCAGGTGGAAGCCGATCGACAGCATCGCCGAGCGGCCGCGTTCGGCTTCCTCGACCAGCGTCGCAAGCGCGGCACCGACATAGTCCGAGAAATCCTCCGGCTGCACGAAACCGTTCGGATGGAAAAACTTCATGTCGTTGGTGTCGAAGCCGTAAGGCAGGATCAGCATCGACCCTCGCGGCGAACGGCTCCAATAGGGCAGGTCGTCGTCGAGTGCGTTGGAGTCATAGGCGAAACCGAGATCGATCAGGAGGTCGCGCGTCCAGGCGCTCTGGCTGCCGCGCGACATGAAGCCGGCCGGCGTGACGCCGGTGGCGCGGGCAATGACGTCGCGCGTCCGCTCGATGTCACGACGCTCGGTCTCGGGATCGCCGTAGCGCGCGTGCGGCAACCAGCGCCAGCCGTGCACCGCCGGCTCGTGTCCCGCTTCGATCACGGCGCGAGCAAGCTCAGGCACACGCTCGACCGCGCGGCCGCACATCATGAAGGTCGAGCGGACATTCGCGTCGGCAAAGGCGTCGAGGAAGCGCCACAGGCCTGCGCGCATGCCGTAGTCGAACACCTGCTCCTGCACGAGATCTCGGACCCCCGGCGGCGACGTCGAAGCGACCTCGCCGTAACGCTCGGTCTCGGCGTCGCCCTGCTCGACGGCGAGTTCTGCGCCTTCCTCGAAGTTCACCACGAGCGACACCGCGACGCGGGCAGCGTTGGGCCAGATGATATCCGGGCGTGCCCTCCCGTATCCTCGTAGATCGCGTTCGATCGGCATGATCAGCGATTCCCGATCTGGCGGCTGACACCGCCGAAGATTTCGGCACAGACGAGGCCGGCGAGCGTCACCAGCACGATCACGCCCGAGACGGCGGCGACCCGGACGTCGAGGCTGCCTTCGAGAATCGCCCAGAGCTTGATCGGCAGGACCTCGGTGCGGGCATCGGCCAGGAACAGCGACACCGGCACGTTGTCGAACGAGGTCAGGAACGCGACGAAGCAGCTCGCGGCGATGCCGCGGCGGATCAATGGCAGCGTGATTCGACGGAACGTGTACCAACGGCTGGCGCCGAGGCTGAGCGAGCAGGTGATCAGCACCGGATTGAGCTGCTGCACGGAGGCCCCGACCATCCGGATCACGAAGGGCACGCAGATGACGGTGTGGCCGAGCACCAGCGTCGCCGCGGACAGGCGGATGCCGAGCAGGTTGAAGACCAGCAGCAGCGACAGGCCGAAGGCCATCGCGGGCAATACCATAGGCGACATGAAAAGCGCATCCAGCGCGCGTGCGATCTTCAATTTGCTCCGTGCGAGCCCGAGCGCTGCCGCGCCGCCGAGCACCGCGGAGAGGATTGTCGCCGCCGCAGCAATTTTCAGGCTCGTCAATGCTGGCTCCATGATCTCCTGCGATTGCAGCAGCTCGACATACCAGCGGAGCGACCAGCTCGGCGGCGGGAATTTCAGCGTGATGCCGCCGGTGAAGGATATGACGAGGACGACCAGCGTCGGCGCCAGCAGCAGGAGCATGCCGAAGCCGGTGATCGTACCGACGACGGCGGAATAGACCCGGTCGACCAGGCTACGCTGCATCGACGCCTCGCACGTAGCGGCGGGACAGCGCACCGATCGCAAAGACGATCCCGGTCACGGCCAGCGTGAAGATCAGCGATAGCGCAGCCGCGAACGGCCAGTCCTGCACGCCGACGGCCTGCTGGTAGATATAGGACGGCATCAGGATGATGCGCCCGCCGCCGACCAGCGTCTGGGTGATGAAGGCGGTTGCAGCCGCTGCAAAGACGAGCAGCCAGCCGGCGATGGCGCCCGGGAGCGTCAGCGGCAGCACGATGGTGATGAAGATGCGGGCGCGGCTTGCACCCAATCCCTCGGCAGCCCGTGTCAGATTACCGTCGAGCCGCAGCAGGCTGTTGATGACAGGCAGCGCCATCAGGGGAAGCTGGATCTGCGTCAGCGCCAGCACCATGCCCTCCCAGGTGTACAGCAGTCGCGCCGGCGCTTGCCAGAACCCCAGCGACAGCATCGCCGAGTTGACGATGCCGTCGCGGCCGAGGATGACGATCCAGGCGAAGGTGCGCACCACCGTGCTTGTCAGCAGCGGCAGCATGATCAGGAAGGTGATCAGCGTGCGCATGAACTGACTGCTCCCGACATAGACGAGCGCGAGCGGATAGGCGAGGAACAGCGTCGCCAACGCGACCTCCGCTCCCAACCAAAGCGTGTCCGACAGCACCTTGAGGCTGAACGGATCCGACAGGAATCGCACATATTGGACCAGCGAGAGGCCGGAGAATTGCGGGTCCCGAAACAGGCTGACCAGCACGAGTGCGGCCAGCGGCAGCACGAAGGCTGCGAAGAACAGCGCTGCCAGCGGGACCACCGGCAGCAACTGTCTGGACGCGGTCGTGTCGGCCGGCGACATCTAGATCTTCACTTCCTTGCTGAAGCGGGTGATCCATTCGCCGCGCATCGCCTGGAACTTGGTCCAGTCGAGCAGCACGTTGTTGGCGACGAGATCGTCGACGCTCCTGGCCACCGTGAGGTTCGCGCCGGTCAGCGCCACCTTGCTGTTGGTCGGCATCATCACCCAGGGCGCGGCCTCGAGCCCCTTTTGCGCGGCGACCGACATCACGGTGTCGAGATAGTCGAGCACCAGCTTCGGGTCCTGGTTGTTCTTGACGATCTGTGCACTGGTGCGGATCACGACGGCGCCCGACTTCGGCTTGGCGAAGGCGATGTCGACGCCCTTTGCGGCCAGCAGCGCCACGTTGTTCCAGAAATTGAAGGCGATATCGATCTCGCCCTGCTGGAACAGCGCGGCCAGCGCGCCGGGCGAGGCCGCGATCGCGCCGACGTTCGGCAGCAGCTTCTTGATGGCGTCGAAAGCCGGCTCGATATTGGTCTCCGAGCCGCCGTTGAGCTTGGCGATCTCGACCATGAAGGCGGTGCCGAGGCTCGAGCCGAGCCCGGTGATGCCGACGCGGCCCTTGTACTCGGGCTTCCAAAGGTCTTCCCACGAGGTCGGCGGCGTCGTGATCTTCTTCGGATTGTAGGCGATGCCGATCAACTGACAGGTGACGACAGGGGCGTAACCGTCGGGATGGCGGAACGCGCTCGGAATGTCGGCAAAGGATTTCGACTGTTCCGCCGGGAATTTCTCCAGCACGCCGCTCGCGATCGCCGGGATCAGCGGGCCCTCGTCGAACAGCACCACGTCGAAGGGCGGCGCGTTGCGCGAGGCCTGGATCTTGCCGATCTGGTCGACACCGAGCAGCGGCGTAAAGGTGACGCTGCTGTCGCTGGTTCTCTTGAAGGCCGGCCCGACCACGGCGCGGAAGGCTTCGTCGAAGCTGCCGGGATAGGTTGTCGCCACGATCGAGGCCGCGGCGCGCGACGATGTCGGCCATCCCCAGCTTGCCGCCGCGAGCGCGGCCGAACCTGAGGTGAGCAGCGATCTCCGGGATAGGCTCATGTCAAACACTCCTTTGCTGATGGTCCTGGACGCCGTCGGCCGGCGTGCTGAAAATGCTGACGCGCGAGGTGTCGGTGATCGCGAGCCAGGCCGTCTCTCCGGTCCGCGCCTTCGTGGTTGTCGCGGCGCGCGCCTGACTGATCTTCACGGCTTCGCCGCTCGTCGTCAGGCCCTCGGTGACGCTGACCGCGCCGAGGGGTACGGTGGCGCGGATCGTGACGGGAATGGCGCCGGGTCGGTCGGCGGCGCCGAACGCGATGTTCTCGGGCCGCACCGAGATCGTCACCGGCGTGCCGCGCCGGCGTTGCGCGGAGCGCCCAAGGTCGATTTCGGGACCGGCCTCCAGCAGCACGCGATCGGTCTCGGTTACGGTGCCGCGCAGCAAATTGGTGTGACCGATGAAGCTCGATATGAAGAGGCTGGCCGGCCGGTCGTAGAGCGCATCCGGACTGTCGATCTGCTCGATGCGTCCCTTGTTGAGCACGACGATGCGGTCGGCCATCGACAGCGCCTCCTCCTGGTCGTGCGTGACGATGATGGAGGTGACGCCGAAGGTCTTCAGCAGGCTCTTGATTTCGATCTGCATGTCGAGGCGCAGATTCTTGTCGAGTGCAGAGAATGGCTCGTCGAGCAGGACGAGGCCCGGATCGATCGCAAGCGCGCGTGCCAGCGCCACGCGCTGCTGCTGTCCGCCCGAGAGCTCGCCGGGCAGCCGGCGCGCAAACTGCGCCATCTGGGCAAGCCCGAGCATCTGCTCGACTTTCGCTGCGACTTCAGCATTCGGCCGTTTGCGCGCCCGCAATCCATAGGCGACGTTCTCGAACACGGTGAGATGCGGAAACAGCGCGTAGTTCTGGAATACCATGCCGATGCGGCGGCGATTGGCGGGAATGTGCTCGACCCGCGCGCCGTCGAAGCGAACCTCGCCCTTGGACGGGCGCAGGAAGCCGGCGATGATCTGGAGCATCGTGGTCTTGCCGCAGCCTGACGGCCCGAGCAGCGCGATCAGCTCTCCTGCCGCGACGGCAAGCTCGATCTCGTCGAGCGCGACGGTCGCGCCGAAAGCGTGGCCGATGCCCTTCAGATCGAGCGAATGTCCGCGCACGTCACTCAACGTCAGCTCCATCCCTCGCATTGTCCTGTGGAAGGAGGTTTAGCAATCGCCGTGCCAGTGCGGGCTGCTCGCTAAGGTATTGTCGATGCTGTGCTAATTTTAAGGCGCCAGAGATTGGCGCCAATTTATTGTCTATATTGTAAACAGTATGGCAGATACTTTGTGCAAAAAATGGGCTGCGGTGACAACCGGGAATCCTGTAAAAGCGGGACATGAAGCGAAGCCGTCCTCTCAAGCGCAAGACCAAGCGTGCCGAGCCGAAGCGCGTCGAGCCGGATGCCGCCGATCCGCGCAGCGTCGACGACGATCCGGTGGTCCAGGGCATTCTGACCGCGATCAGCCAGAAGCGGCTGAAGCCCGGCGCCAAGCTCGGCGAGGACAAGCTCGCTTCCGCCTTCGGCACGACGCGGATACACATCCGGCAGGCGCTCGCCCATCTCGCCTCGCGCAAGGTGGTGATGCAGATCCCCAACCGCGGCGCCTTCGTGTATCGGCCGAGCTGGGAGGAGGCGCAGGACATCTTCGCCGCGCGCCGCGTCATCGAGGTCGCCGCGGTCGCCGCGGCGGTCGACCGGTTGGACAAATCCGGGAGAGCCGCGCTGAAGGCGCACATGGAGCTGGAGGCGCGCCACGATCGCAACGATCGCTGGGCCTCGCTGTCGCTCACGGCGGAATTCCATATCCTGGTCGCCAAGCTTGCAGGCAACCGCGTTCTGTTGGACATGTCGCGCGAGCTGATGCTGCGGACATCGCTGGCGATCGCGACGTTCGAGCAGCCGGGCGAGCCGGATTGCTCGCCGGACGCGCACCCGGACATCGGGGCGTTGATCCTCGCCCGGGACAAGGCGGGCGCGATCCATTCGATGCGTCATCACATCGAGGAGATGGAACAGCGGATCCAGCCGAAGGAGGGCGCAGACGAGGTCGACGAACTCACCGCGATCTTCAAGGAGATTGGTGCGCGTTCACGAGCCGGCGCCTGACATGTCGGGTCGTCGCATCCTCCTGATCAATCCGAACAGCCTTGAGGCGACCACGGCGATGATGGTCGCCATTGCGAGGTCCGAAGTTCCCGACAGCTTCGACATCGTCGGCGCCATGGCAACACGCGCTCCCCCAATGATCGTTTCGGCCGATGCGCTGGACGCGGCCGCGCCCGAGGTCGAGGAGATCGCGGGCGCGCACCGGAACCTCTACGACGGCATGATCGTCGCTGCGTTCGGCGACCCGGGTCTCACCGGGATCAGGAGCGCGCTGAAGCTGCCTGCGGTCGGCATCGGCGAGGCATCGATGCGCGCGGCGGCCGAAGGTGGTCGTCGCTTCGGCGTGGCGACCACGACGCCGCTGCTCGAGGCGAGGATCGACGCCTTGCCTGAAGCGCTGGGCTTGCGATCCAGCTATACGGGCACGCGCTTCGCCGATGGCGATCCGCACGACCTGATGCGCGATCCGGAACGGCTGCGCGCTGCCCTTGCCGGCGCGGTCGAAGCCTGCATCGTGCAGGACGGAGCCGAGGCTGTGATCATCGGAGGTGGGCCGCTCGGCGAGGCTGCGCGAAAACTTCAGCCGATGTTCACCGTGCCGATCATCGCACCGATCCCGTCTGCCGTGGCGCGGATTATTGGTCTCATCACAGCGCGTGCGGCCGGCTGATATTCCGGCCTGCGGGAGCGGTGGTCGCAACCGGCCTCCCCAGCCTTGACGACAGCGGTTAAAGTGATGAAGCAGGATCATCGAATTGGCCAACCCGCATGCTTGCGGGCACGGAGACCGCTGCATGTCGTTCAAGAAGCTGCTGATCGCCAATCGCGGCGAGATCGCCATCCGCATCGCGCGCGCGGCGGCCGATGCCGGCATCGCGACCGTTGCGATCCATCCCGCCGATGATGCGCTGTCGCTGCACGTGCGGGTGGCCGACGAGGCCGTCGAAATCCCCGGCCGCGGCGCCCGGGCCTATCTCGATATCGAGGCGGTGGTGACGGCGGCGACGAGCGTCGGCTGCGATGCCGTGCATCCCGGCTACGGCTTCCTCAGCGAGAACGCGGCGTTCGCAAAAGCCTGCGCCGATGCGGGCCTCACCTTCGTTGGGCCGAAGCCGGCGGCGCTCGAACTATTCGGCGACAAGGTCGCGGCCCGGCAATTGGCAAAACGTTGCGGCGTGCCGATCATCGCCGGCACCAGCGGGCCGTCCTCGCTGGAGGAGATCGCGGCGTTCTTCGCTTCGCTCGGCAATAATGCGGCGATCGTGATCAAGGCCATGGCCGGCGGCGGCGGGCGCGGCATGCGCGTGGTGGAGAACGCAGGCGATCTTGCCGAAGCCTATGCACGCTGCCAGTCGGAGGCCAAGGCGGCGTTCGGCTTCGACGGCGTCTATGCTGAGCGGCTGATCCGGCAGGCGCGTCATATCGAGGTGCAGATCATCGGCGACCGTCATGGCGCGATCTCCCACCTCTGGGAGCGCGAATGCACCATCCAGCGCCGGCACCAGAAGCTGATCGAGGTGGCGCCCAGCCCGTCGCTGAGTGATCCCTTGCGCGGCCGCATCATCGAGGCGGCGAAGCAGCTTGCGACGGCCGCTGCCTACGACAATCTCGGCACCTTCGAGTTCCTGGTCGACGGCACCGCCGAGGACAGTTTTGCCTTCATCGAAGCCAATCCGCGGCTCCAGGTCGAGCACACCGTCACCGAAGAGGTGCTCGGGCTCGATCTCGTCCGCGCCCAGCTCGCGGTCGCATCGGGCGCGACGCTAGCTTCACTCGGCCTGGCGCAGGGATCGATCCCGAAGCCACGCGGCTACGCCATGCAGCTTCGCGTCAACATGGAGACGCTGGACGCAACGGGCGCGACGCATCCGACCGGCGGCGTGCTCGCATTGTTCGAGCCGCCGTCGGGACCCGGCGTGCGCGTCGATAGTTTTGGCTACGCCGGCTACAAGACCAGTGCGGCCTTCGACTCGCTGCTTGCAAAAGTCATCGTGCATACGCCGGGTGAAGCCTGGCATGACGTCGTTGCAAAAGCTTCGCGCGCCCTGCGCGAATTCCGGATCGACGGCGTGGTCACCAATATCGCCTTCCTCCAGGCGGTGCTGGCGCATCCCGATTTCAGGACCAACCGTATCGCGACCGATTTCATCGATCGCAACATCGCCAAGCTGGTCGAGGCGGCCGAGGGTGCGGCAAAGCCGCTCTACTTCGCCCCGTCCGAGCGAGGCGGCGCGCACGGTGTCGAGACGCATGTCGCGCAAGTGGTGCCTGAAGGCACGGTGATGGTCGCAGCACCGTTGCAAGGCACCATCGTCACCATTCAGGTGAAGGAGGGCGAGATCGTGCGCCCCGGCCAGCAGCTCGCCGTGATCGAGTCCATGAAGATGGAGCATCTGGTCATGGCTGAGCAGGGCGGCCGCGTCATGAAGCTCGCCGCCAGCGACGGCGCCACGCTGATGCATGGCGAGGCGATCCTCTATCTGGAGCCACTCGACGTTGCGGCTGACAGCGCGACGGCCGAGGCCGATATCGACCTCGATCACATCCGTCCCGATCTGGCCGAACTGATCGCCCGTCAGGCCAATACGCAGGATGCGAACCGTCCGGCCTCGGTCGAGCGCCGCCGCAACACCAACCAGCGCACCGCGCGTGAGAACGTCGCCCAGCTCGTCGACGACGGCTCGTTCATGGAGTATGGCAGCCTTGCGATCGCAGCGCAGCGCCGCCGCCGCAAGCTCGACGATCTCATCAAGAACACGCCGGCCGACGGCCTCGTGATGGGCGTCGCCACCGTCAATGGCGACAAGTTCGGACCCGAGGGCGCGCGTTGCATCGTCGTGGCCTACGACTACACCGTGCTCGCGGGCACGCAGGGCCACATGAACCACAAGAAGATCGACCGCATGCTGACCTTGGCGGAAGACTGGCGCGTGCCGCTGGTGTTCTACGCCGAGGGCGGCGGCGGCCGGCCCGGCGACACCGACCGGCTCGGCATGACCGGTCTCGACGGCCCCTCCTTCGTGCAGTTCGCAAGGCTCTCCGGCCTCGTGCCGGTGATCGGCGTCGTCTCCGGCTATTGCTTTGCCGGCAACGCCGCGATGCTCGGCTGCTGCGACGTCATCATCGCGACCAAGAACGCCTCGATCGGCATGGGCGGCCCCGCCATGATCGAGGGCGGCGGGCTCGGCGTCTATCATCCGGCCGAGGTCGGCCCTGTCTCGTTCCAGTCGCCGAACGGCGTCATCGACATCCTGGTCGAGGACGAGGAGGAGGCAACGAGGGTCGCGCAAAAATACCTGTCCTATTTCCAGGGCGTGGTGTCGGAGTGGCAGGCCGCCGATCAGCGCCTGCTGCGCCGGGCCATCCCCGAGAACCGCCTGCGCGTCTACGATATCCGCAGCGTGATCGATCTCGTCGCCGACAAGGGCAGCGTGCTGGAGCTGCGCCGCGACTACGGCGTCGGCATGATCACCGCCCTGATCCGCATCGAGGGCAGACCGTTCGGCCTGATCGCCAACAATCCGCGCCATCTCGGCGGCGCCATCGATGCCGACGCCGGCGACAAGGCGGCGCGCTTCCTGCAGCTCTGCGACGCCTTCGACCTGCCGATCGTCTCGCTGTGCGACACGCCCGGCTTCATGGTCGGTCCCGAAGCCGAGAAGACCGCGATCGTGCGCCATGTTTCGCGCATGTTCGTCACCGGTGCGAGCCTCACCGTGCCGCTGTTCGGCATCGTGCTGCGCAAGGGTTATGGCTTGGGCGCACAGTCGATGATCGGCGGCGGCTTCCACGCCTCGTTCTTCACGGCGGCCTGGCCGACCGGCGAGTTCGGCGGCATGGGGCTGGAGGGCTACGTCCGGCTCGGCTTCCGCAAGGAGATGGAGGCGATCGCCGATCTCGAGGAGCGCGAGACATATTACCGCAACAAGGTCGCCGAGCTCTATGCCAACGGCAAGGCCGTCTCGATCGCCTCGGTGTTCGAGATCGACAACGTCATCGACCCCGCCGAGACGCGGCGCTGGATCATGGCGGGGCTTAGGTCGGTGCCGAAGCCGCCGGCGAGGGCAGGGAAGAAGCGGCCTTGCATCGATACGTGGTGAGGGCGGTGCAGCAATAGCCGCCGTTCCCGGTTCCCGATTGACATCCCCATCCGTAGTGCCAGACTTTGCACAATAATACAGGGTGGAGACGTCCGCGATGGCCAGCCTTTCGGCCTCGAACCATGTCGCCCGGGTCTTGTCCGTCGCCCATCATGTGGCCGACGTTGACGCCTCGTCGCGCATCGCCAATTCCTGGCGGCGCTGCGTCATCAGCCACAAGCTCGACCCGGCCCGCCAGGGCCCGCCGCAGACGCTGACCGAAGCCGAGATCCGTCACGTCGCCGAGCCTATGGAGGAGACGATCCGGCTCGTCACACCCGATCTCGACGATCTCGCCCGCGTGCTGCGCGACGCTGGTTACTGCGTCAATCTGGCTGATGTGAACGCGACCATGCTGTTCAGCCGTCTGCCGGGCGAGGCCGACGCAAGACAGTTCATGGACTGGAAGATCTACACCGGCTCGAACTTCGCCGAGGCTTTCGAGGGCACCAACGGGCTCGGCACGGCGCTCGCCGAGCAGAAGCCGATCCTGGTGCATCGTGACGAGCATTTTCGCGCGCAGTGGCACATGTTCTCCTGTGCCGTGGTGCCGCTGTTCGACCAGGCCGGTCGCCTCGCCGGTGCCGTGAACATCACCTCTTGCCGAGAGGATCTCGAGCGCGCCGCGCATCAGCTCGCGCTCGCGGTGACGATGGAGGCGACCCGCCGGATGGAGGGCGCGATCTTCCGCGGTCATTTCCGCAACGCCTGGATCGCGACCGTGCCTGATGACGGCGGCAGCGGTCTGCTCGCCTATGACGACGATCGCCGCATCGTCGGCGCCTGCCGTTCGGCGCGCGCACTGCTGGGTCTCACCGACGGCTTGATCGCATCCGGCATCGATCTGTCGCGCTACGTCAAGTTCGATCATCATGCAGGCCGCGGCGCGGACGAGCTTGTCGAGCTGCGCCGCGCCGACGGCACCGCGCTGGGCCAGGGTCATGTCGCGCCGCCGCTGCGGGCGAGATCCTCTACGCGCCCACTTGCACCGCGCCGCGACGCGCCTGTCGACCGTTTTGACGCGCTGCATCGGCTCGCCGGCCGCGATCCCGGGCTGATCAGAAGCGTCAAACGGCTCCGCAGCATCGGCGACCACAATCTGCCGGTGCTGCTGTGCGGCGAAACCGGCGTCGGCAAGGATTTGTTCGCGCGCGCCATTCACGCTGCGAGCGGCCGGGCGCGCAGCAATTATGTCGCGCTGAACTGCGCGGCGATGCCGGAGAGCCTGATCGACGCCGAACTGTTCGGCTACGAGGCCGGCGCTTTCACCGGCGCGCGGCGCGACGGCTCGAAGGGGCTGATCGTGCAGGCCGACGGCGGCACGCTGTTCCTCGACGAGATCGGCGACATGCCGATCGCGCTGCAGACGCGGCTGTTGCGGGTGCTGGAAAACCGCGAGGTCTGGCCGCTCGGCGCGCTCAAGCCTGTCGCCGTCGATATCCGCCTGATCAGCGCCACCCACCGCGATCTCGGTCGCATGGCCGAAGAAGGCGCATTCCGCGCCGATCTCTATTTCCGCCTGCGCGGCCTGGAGGTGCGGCTGCCCGCCCTGCGCGAACGCGCCGACCGCGACGACGTCATCCGCCAGATCGCGCGCGAGGAGGCGCCGAATTGCCGCGTCTCGGACGAAGCGTGGTCGCAGCTCTCCGCCTATTCCTATCCCGGCAATATGCGCCAGCTCCGCCACGTGCTGCGGCTCGCCGGCTGCACCGCGGAGCATGGGGTGATCACCGATGCCGATCTCGATCTGCCGCCGTTCGGCGGGAGAGCAGAGCCTGATCTCGAAGCGGCCGAGCGTGCCACGATCGTGGAAGCTTTGCGCAAGCACGGCGGCCGCGTCACCGAGGCAGCCCGCGCGCTGAAGCTTGGCCGCGCGACGCTGTATCGGAAGATCAAGCAGCTGAAGATCGAGACGGCGCAGTAGTGTCGATGGCATGCGGCAAGTGAGGTTAGAGGTCTCTGCCGCGACCGCTGATATCGTAGGGTAGGCAAAGGGACTTGTCCGCCGTAGCTCAAAGAGCGAAGGCGGAAGCGTGCCCACGCATTGTTTGCCATCGAGAGAGATCGTGGGCACGGCGCAAGTGCGCCTTTGCCCACCTTACAAAGTCGCCGCCTTTACGAAAAATCGCTCCAGCTCAGATGCCGCGAGTCGAGATCGCCAACCGTGACGGTGCCGCGCATCTCGCGCGGCGTGTGGAAGCTGCTGCGGAGATAGATCAGCGGGGTCGCTTCCGCGCCGTGCGACACGCCGCGCACCTCCCCGACGAAGATCGAATGCGTCGTCGTCTCGAATTCCTGCGCCAGCACGCAGTCGAATGCGGCGATCGCGTCCGTCAGCACCGGCGCACCCGTGGCCCCACGCGTCCACTGTCCGAACGCAAAGCGGTCGTCGCCGTTGACGCCTTTCTGGCCGCTGAAGGTCAGCGCCAGCGCCGCGTGGTCCTCGTGCAAGAAGTTGATCGCGAAGGCGCCTTCCTCGCGGATGCGCGCGTGCGCGCTGGCGTTGCGGTTGACGCAGACGATCAGCGAGGGCGGGCTATCCGACAGCGAGCAGGCCGATGTCACCGTCAATCCCGTGCGCTTGCCGTGCTCGGCACCGACCGTGACCAGCGCCACGGCTCCGGCACATTGGCGCATCGCCTGCTTGAAATCCTTTGCGTCGAGAGGACTGGCGTCGACCGTCACGCGGAAATCTCCGAAAATAGAAGCGGGTGTGGCACGATCGCGCCGCACCCGCTGATCGTCAAGCCGCCTTCTTCGCGGAGCCGAGATGCTTCAGGCGCGGCATCACCTCGTTCTTGAGCAGCGAGAGCGAGTGGTGCCACGCTTCCGGTTTGTGCTTGTAGTCGAAGCCGAACACGCAGAGCACGCCGAAGCCGCCGACCTCGCCGTAGATCTTTTCGATCTTCTCGGCGACCGTCGCCGGCGAGCCGACGATCCAGTTCCGCTTGGCGCAATATTCGACGGTGACGTCGCTATCGGGCACGTCGGGCGCGTGCTTCAGATAGTCCTTGAAGCCGAAATGGCCGAGCAGCGGCAGGAAGTACTCTCCCATCATCCGGCCCATCATATCGCCGGTCGAGAGTTTCCAGGCCTCCTCGTCGGTGTCGGCGACGAACACCTCGCGCACGAGGCGCCAATCGGCACGGTTCGGCTTGCGCCCGGTCTTGGCCGCCCCGATCTCGACCGAGTCCCAGTGGCTGCCGACATAGGCCGGGTTGAGGTTGAGGCTCATCGGAATGAAGCCGCGCTCGCCGGCAAGCTTCAGCGTGTCCGAGTTCTTGGAAAGCCCGGCGACGCCGATCGGCGGATGCGGCGTCTGCAACGGCTTGATGTGCGGCTTGAGGAAGTCGAACATCGTGTCCGGCTTGGTCACCGTCCAGAACTTGCCCTTGTAGGTCCAGGGCGCGGGATCGCTCCACATCTTCAGGATGATCTCGAGCGCCTCGCGGGTCATGTCGCGGTTCTGCCCGCTCATGCCGTCGACGTTGAACATCGCCCAGTCGCTCGGCAGGCCGGATGCGGCGACGCCGAAATTGAGCCGGCCCTCGGAGAGATGGTCGAGCATCGCGACCCGGTTGGCGAGCTCGGCCGGGTGATGATAGGGCAGCAGGAATCCGCCCGGCCCGATGCGGAGCTTCTTGGTCTGCATCAGTGCCTGCGCGATCAGCAGGTCCGGCGTGGGATTGGGTTCCCAGGGTGCGGTATGGTGCTCGCCGATCCACGCCTCCTGATAGCCGAGTTCGTCGAGCCAGCGCAGGACCTGCAGGTCCCAATCGTGTCCTTCCTTCAGGCCGCACTCCGGCGGATGCGAAGGCATCGTGAAATAGCCGATCTCCATGGGTTTCCTCATCTGATGTTGACGCGTCTTGTCGCGCGTTGACGGAGTTGAGCGGGGACGGTTCAGCAAGCGCTGTGCCAGTGCAGCGGAGCGTCGAATTGCAGAGAAAGGGCTGGTTTGCCCGTGCAATAGCCGGTATCTCGGCACAGACCTGCGAGAGGCCGTCTCATTGTCGCGAGACGGCGTCCCGGCCGTGAGACGAGGACAGAATGACCGAACCCGCTTATGTCGCGGTGGACTGGGGCACCAGCAGTTTCCGGCTGTGGCTGGTCGATCGTGCCGGCCAGGTGCTGGCCGAACGCCGCAGCGGCGAGGGCATGCTGGCGGCCGCCAAGGCCGGCTTTCCGGCCGTGCTGCAATCGCATCTCGCGGCGGTCGAAGCGCCGGATCATCTGCCGGTTCTGGTCTGCGGCATGGCCGGCGCCAAAACCGGCTGGGTCGAGGCCGGCTATGTCGACACGCCGGCACGGCTCGCGGCAATCCTGAACCGGGCCGTGCGGGTCCCCGGCGAAGCGCGCGACATCCGCATCCTGCCGGGCATCGCGCAGCGCGACGTAAGCGCGCCCGACGTCATGCGCGGCGAGGAAACGCAGCTGCTCGGCGCGCTCGGCCTCGAGGCCGCCGGCGAGGCGCTGGTCTGCATGCCCGGCACGCATTCGAAATGGGTGCGGGTGAAGGACGGAATCGTCGAACGCTTCTCCACCTTCATGACCGGCGAGCTGTTCAGCGTCATCTCGCGCGAAACCATCCTGTCGCTCGCGGTCGCGGGTGCGGACGAGGCCGAGGATATCGCGAGCTTCAAGGCGGCGGTGAAAGTCGCCCATGACGCGCCGGCCTTCGTTGCCAATCATTTGTTCGGCGCGCGGTCGCGCCAGCTGCTGTTCGGCGGCACCCCGGCTGCGGCGCGCGAGACGCTGTCGGGCACGTTGATCGGCGTCGAGCTGGCGGCAGGGCTCTCCGGCTCCGTGCCGCAAGCCGGTGTCAGGTTGATTGCCGCGGGGCGGCTTGCGGTGCTGTACCGGCTGGCCTTCGAGGCGCTGTCGGTCAACGCTCATCCGGTCGATGCGGATGAAGCCGTTCGCCGCGGCCTCTCGATGGCGGCTGCCGCGATCTGGACGAAATCAAAGGATCTTTGAGATGAGCATTCCCTTTCCGCCGATGAAGCGGCCGCTGGTTGCGATCCTGCGCGGCGTCAAGCCCGAGGAGACCGAGGCGATCGTCGGCGTGCTGATCGAAGCCGGCATGACCGCGATCGAGATTCCCCTGAATTCGCCCGATCCGTTCCGCTCCATCGCAACGGCGGTGAAGCAGGCACCTCCGGACGTGCTGATCGGCGCCGGTACGGTGCTGGCCACCGCGGATGTCGATCGTCTCAACGACGTCGGCGGCAGGCTGATGGTCTCGCCGAACGTGGACACGCAGGTGCTGGTGCGCGCGCATCAATACGCCATGGTCACGCTGCCCGGCGTGTTCTCGCCGACCGAGGCGCTGCTCGCCGCGCGCTCGGGCGCATCGGGCCTGAAGTTCTTTCCGGCCAGCGTGTTGGGTGCGTCCGGCATCGCCGCGATTCGCGCCGTGCTGCCGCCGGGTGTGATGATCGCGGCCGTCGGCGGCGTCTCCGATCAGAATTTTGCCGAATACATCAAGGGCGGCGTCACAGCCTTCGGGCTCGGCTCCAGCCTCTACAAGCCCGGCATGAGCGCAGCCGATGTCGCCGCGCGCGCCAAGGCGACCATCGCGGCTTACGATCGGGCAATTCAGAAAGACTGACGGACAATAAACTAGCCGTGATCCTGTCATAGCCTATTGTGCCTCATATTGCCGCGATGCTGTTGTGATGTATCGCGTAGTGTGACTGGCGACATCAGGAGACCGACATGGCGATCAACAACGTGGCCGATCTGTTCGTGGCAACGCTCGAACAGGCCGGCGTCAAGCGCATCTACGGCATCGTCGGCGACAGCCTGAACGCCCTGACCGAATCACTGCGCCGCCGCGGCACCATCGAATGGATCCATGTCCGCCACGAGGAGGTCGCCGCCTTCGCCGCCGCCGGCGAAGCCGAGATGACCGGAAGCCTCGCGGTGTGCGCGGGCTCCTGCGGTCCCGGCAATCTGCATCTGATCAACGGCCTGTTCGATGCGCATCGCAGCCGCGTTCCCGTATTGGCGATCGCCGCGCAGATACCTTCGTCCGAGATCGGCGGCGGCTATTTCCAGGAGACCCATCCGCAGAACCTGTTCCGCGAATGCAGCCATTATTGCGAGTTGGTCTCCGACCAGAGCCAGCTTCCCTTCGTGCTGGAGAACGCGATCCGCGCGGCGGTCGGCCTGCGCGGCGTCGCCGTCGTCGCCATGCCCGGCGACGTCGCCTTCCGCAGTCCGCCCAAGCGGGCGCTGTCGACCACGCGCGGCCTCAGCGTGGCGGCGCCGAAGGTGGTGCCGCAGACGGATGAGCTGCAGGCGCTGGCGGATCTCCTCAACGGCGCCGAGCGCGTCACCCTGTTCTGCGGTCGCGGCTGCGCCGGCGCGCATGCGCCCCTGATGCAGCTGGCGGAAGCGCTGAAGAGCCCGATCGTGCATGCGCTCGGCGGCAAGGAGCATGTCGAATACGACAACCCCTACGACGTCGGCATGACCGGCTTCATCGGCTTCTCCTCGGGCTACGCGGCCATGCATGCCTGCGACGCGCTGGTGATGCTCGGGACTGATTTCCCCTACAAGCAGTTCTTCCCCACCGATGCGAAGGTCGCGCAGATCGACATTCGTCCCGAGAATCTGGGACGGCGCTGCAAGATCGATCTCGGCCTCGTCGGCGACGTCAAGCTGACCATCGAGGCGCTGCTGCCGCTGCTGAAAGCAAAGACGCAACGCAAGCATCTCGACGATTCCGTCGCGCACTACAAGAAGGCGCGCGAGGGCCTGGATTCGCTCGCCAGGGGCACGCCCGGCAGCAAGCCGATCCATCCGCAATATCTCGCCAAGGTCATCAGCGACCATGCGTCCGACGACGCGGTCTTCACCGCCGATGTCGGCACGCCCACGGTGTGGGCCGCGCGCTATCTCGACATGAACGGCCGCCGCCGGCTGATCGGCTCCTTCGTGCACGGCTCGATGGCGAACGCGATGCCGCAGGCGATCGGCGCGCAGGCCGCCCAGCCCGGCCGCCAGGTGATCTCGCTCTCCGGCGATGGCGGCTTCACCATGATGATGGGCGATCTGATCACGCTGACGCAGATGAAGCTGCCGGTGAAGGTCGTGATCTTCAACAACGGCGTGCTCGGCTTCGTTGCGCTGGAGATGAAGGCGGCAGGCTTCGTCGACACCAATGTCGACCTGGAGAACCCCGATTTCGCAGCGATGGCACGCGCGATGGGCATCTTTGCCAAGCGCGTCGAGGACCCCGGCGAGCTGCCCGGTGCCGTCAAGGAGATGCTCGCCCATGACGGGCCGGCGCTGCTCGATGTCGTCACCGCCAAGCAGGAGCTGTCGATGCCGCCGACCATCACGCCCGAGCAGATCAAGGGCTTCAGCCTCTGGGTGCTGCGCGCGGTGATGAACGGCCGCGGCGACGAGGTGCTCGACCTCGCCAAGACGAATCTCTTGCCGCGCTAGCCCCGCTTCACCAAAGGCGCGGGCAGTTGCTCGTGGCGGCGCTGGAAGCGTTGCCAGTGCAGCACGCTGCCGATCATCAGTGCCGGCACGAAGCCGAGCACGATCAGGAAATGCGGCAACTGCGTCGGCGAGACGAAGGCGATCGCGATGTCCGAGATCAGCCAGAGTGCTGCGAACATCACCGCGAAGTCCGTTCGCGGGCAGCGCAGGTAGTAGAATACGGCCGTGATGACCATCGCAGGCCCGATCGCCACGCCGATCATGATCGCGGTCAGTTCCTTCGGCGTCAACGCGTCGAGCATCATCGAGGCCAGCAGCCAGAGTGCGGCGAACATGGCGATGATGTCGAGCGGATGCCGCAATCCAATACCTCGCGCGGGGACGTACCATCGTTGTGGCCGGAACTGCGGCCGTCAAGTCAAAATGCGCCTATTCCTCGTCGCGTCCGGGCGTCGGGCGCAGCATGAAATGACCGAAGGCGGTGGCGATCGGCTTGTCCGCATCGTCCTGCCAGGCGCGCGCCTCGAAGGCGACGATGCGCCGGCCCTGCTTCACGATCGAGACGTTGGCGAAGGTGTCGAGCGCGCGGCCGGAGCGAAGATAGTTGATGGTGAGGCCGATCGGCTTGGGCAGCGCGGCGATGCCGAGCTCGCGCCTCACGCCGAAGATCGCAGTGGTCTCGAGGAAGGCGCCGGTCATGCCGCCATGGATCGCGGGCAGGATCGGATTGCCGATGATCTGCGGCGAGAACGGCATCGTCAGCGTGCCGTCGTCGTTGACGCGAATGCCGAGGGCGCGCGCGAACGGGCTGTTCGCGAACGGACCGTCCGGATCGGCCGGCGCCTCCAGCGTCGGGATGCTGCGCAAGTCCATCCTGCGGTCGGCAAGCATGTTGGTGCGGTTGGCGCCGATCATGAAGCAGGCGGTCGCGGTCGCGACCGGATCGTCCTCGGACTCCTGGTAGGCCGTCGAGCGCACGAAGGCGATCGAGCGCGTGGTGCGGTAGCAGACCGAATGCGCCTTGATGTCGAGACCGGGCGTGGCCGGTTTCTGATAGTCGATGCGCAAATCGAGAGTTGCGATCGCGCTCGTGCCGTCGAGCGCAAGCTGCACCGCCATGCCGCAGCTCTCGTCCAGCATCGCCGTGACGACGCCGCCATGCAGCACGCCCGTTTCGGTGTCGCCGACGAAGACGGGACGATAGGGCAGGCTGGACCAGGCCTCGCGAGGTGCGAAACGGTCGAGCTGCAGCCCGCTGATATGGCCGTAGTCGGAACGGCGGCCCTTGATGGCTTCGGCGAGTTCCTCGAACGGAAGCGTGGTCGGTATGGCGCTCATGGGGACGTTCTAGACCAGTGTCGGGCGCCGCGCAAAACCCGGATCGACCCGCGCGGGCCGGTTTGGCCTCGACAGGGCAGGCCGAAGCACCGATGGTGAGCGCTTCGTTCGCCGACCAGCCCCAAGGAGTGCCCATGGCCGACCCCGAAACGCCCGCCAACAATCAGGGGCCCGTCACCATTTCGAGCTCCAGCTCGGAGCGGGCGCCGATCATCTATTTCGACGGCGCGTCCTGCTTCGGCCATCACAACGGCGCGATCCAGATCGAGCTCGCCGCGAATTTGCTGATGCCGGTCGGCGCGGCCGTCAGGGTCGACGTGATCCAGACCGCGCACCTGCGTTGCAGCGTGGCCGCAGCGCTTGCGCTGCGCGAAGCGCTCGACAAGGCCCTGGCGATGTTCCGGCAGGGCCAGCAGCAGCCGGTGGCGGAGGAGATCCCGGCGGTTAAGAATTGATCCTGAGGGCCCGCCATCGGCGGGCGTCTCGAAGGAAGGCCGCAGGTGTGGTCTTCGAAACGAAGAGCTGCACCTCAGCTCACATGCACCTTCGGCTTCCTGCCGCCGTTCCACTTGCCGTCGAGCGCTCGCTCGATCTGGGCGGCGAGCTGCAGCAACAGGCCGTCACCGGCCTGCTTGGCGATCGCCTGGATGCCGAGCGGCAGGCCGTGGTCTTGGGTGGCCATCGGCATCGAGATCGCGGGCATGCCGCAGAGATTGGCCAGCGGCGTGAAAGCGAAGAAGCGCCATAGATTGCCGAACCAGTCGAGCACATCAGGATTGTCGGAGATGGTCAGGTATTCCCTGGTGCCGACCTTCGGGGTCGGCAGCGCGGTGATCGGCGTCAGGATCACGTCCCATTGCTCGAAGAAGGCGCCGAAGCCGCGCGAGGTCGTGTTGAACACGCCTTGCATCTTCGCCCGCTCGGCGAAGCTGGTGTGCCGGCCGGCTTCCCAGATCCGGATGTTCATCGGCTCGATCAGATCTTCCGGCGGCTTTTCCAGCCCGCGCGCGGCCAGCATGTTGGAAATCACCACCGCGAAATTCGAGATGTAGCACATCGTCTGCGCCTCGAACGCGGCGCGGAAGTCCAGCTCGGGCAGCGCGTAGTCGACGTGGTGGCCGAGGCCTTCGAGGAAGCGGCCGGTCTTCTCCAGTTCGGCTGCGAGCTCGGGCGTCGCGGTGTAGTCGCCCCAGCTGTGCGACAGCCCGATGCGCAGCTTGCCCGGATCGCGCTTGATCATCTCCGAATAAGGCTGCGCCGTGGTCCAGAACGGCATGAACTCGCCGGGCGCTGGTCCGCGGGCGTGATCGACGAAGGCCGCGGTGTCGCGCACCGAGCGCGACTGGCAGCCCTGGATCGAGACGAGGCCGGTGAGGTCGGACATGTGCGGCGCCAGCGAGAACACGCCGCGCGAGACCTTCAGACCGATATTGCCGTTGACACCGGCGGGAATGCGGATCGAGCCGCCGCCGTCGGTGGAATGTGCGATCGGCACCACGCCGGCGGCAACCATGGCGGCGCTGCCAGCCGACGAGCCGCAAGTGGTATAATCGGTATTCCAGGGATTGCGGGTGACGTAGACGGCGGGATTGTCGGCCGACGAGCACACGCCGAATTCGGGTGTGGTGGTGCGTCCGATCAGATTCAGGCCGGCCTGGCGGAATTTGCCGGTGAGGAACGTATCGGCCGCGGCGCGATTGCCACGCATCAAGAGCGAGCCCATTTCCTGCAGCCGGCCCTTCATGGTCGGCCCGAGGTCCTTCATCAGGAATGGCAGGCCGGCGAACGGACCTGCCAGATTGGCGCCGTCCTTGGCGGGATCGGCGATCACGTCCTCGAACAGCTCGACCACGCCGGACAGTGCCGGATTGACCTTGGCGACACCCGCGGCAGCCTGGCGCGCGAGCTCCTTCGCCGTCAGCTCGCCCTTGCGGACACGCCCCGCCAGCGCGACGCCATCGTGCTGCGCCCATTCAGTCCAGCTCATCGGCAAGGTCATGAAGTCCTGATCTCCTCAAGGTGCGGCGTCACCCTTTTAGCAAGGGACCGCGTGAATCAACTGAGCCGGCACGAGGGGCAGGGTTGCGCCGGGCGGACAGGTCGGGGTCATTAGAACATGCGCGCGATCGCCGCAACCGGCCCGCCGCCGGCCGGCCCCTGATGCTCGGCGCCGCCGGAGACATAGACCACCCCGGTGCCGGCAAGGCCTGCGATCAAGCCGCCG
Source organism: Bradyrhizobium sp. 192 (assembly GCF_023100965.1). Taxonomy (NCBI): domain Bacteria; kingdom Pseudomonadati; phylum Pseudomonadota; class Alphaproteobacteria; order Hyphomicrobiales; family Nitrobacteraceae; genus Bradyrhizobium; species Bradyrhizobium sp. 192. The sequence goes on along the minus strand of NZ_CP064690.1, from coordinate 7,581,499 downwards.
ACGGCCGCGCGGGCATGGCGTGTCGAGCTGATGTCGGTATCTTCCAGCATGGTGTGACGGAAGCCGCGCACGCTGCCATCGGGCGAAGCCTCGGCCTTGGCGAAGATGTTGACGAGCTCGCGGCCTGCTTTGGCCCGCGGCGCGACCCCAAGGCCGACCTCAAGGCCAACCTCGAGCCCGACGCTCTGCAACGCAGATACCACCGCGGGCGCATCGATCGCATCGTTCATCACGGCATGCCCGATCTCGAACTCGCTGGCTGAAGTGCCCGAATTGCCGAGCACGATGACAACGTTATGCATCAGCTCGATTCCGGACGAGGTCGAGGCGACCTTCGAGAACAGATCGTAGCGCCGCAGCACGTCGTCATCGCGAATGTCGGATGTGACCTCGCCGAGCGCGACCGCAACCCCGAGCGCGGAGGCGCCGCGCGAATAGGCCATCGAACTGTACGAGCTGATCGTCGTGGTCTTGTTGCCGCGCGCGGCCGCCGCCTCGACGCGCTCGCTGGTGAGCAGCGGGCACTTGATCTGCACGAAATGGACGTCAGTGGGATCGGCGATGCCGGCATCCGCCATCGCGGCCTTCACGGCCTTGGCGGTTTCGGCGATCTGCGCCGAACGGCCAAGCTCCTCGGGCAGGAAATCGCGGGTCTGAGCCATGCCGATGCTCAGGCGCTTGCCGGAGATGCCGGCGGGCCGTTGCGCGACTTCGCTGCGCGTGAACACCGTGATATGCGGGCTGAGCACGCCCTCAGTGCCGCCTGACATCACGAAGGCGATGCGCTGCTCGACCTCCTGCGGGGCAAGGCCGAGCTGCGGCGCCAGCGCCGTGCACAGCGCGGCCACCGCGTACTCCCGCGTGAAGTCGTTGACGCCGCCATTGCCCTCGGTCTTGCCGAGAACCGCCAAGATCGAGGTCGGGTCGATCGCGCCTGAAACGATCATGGCCATGAGGCCGGAAACGTCGCCGGGGCCCTTGGTGGCGATCTTGAAGACGCCAACCGATGCAGTGGGCATGACTGGTCCTCGGAGTTCGTGGTCCCGGCGGGATCAAACAGGCGTAGAATTGAGGCGTCTGTCAAGGGCAACACTCCGCGTCGTTCCGGGGCGCGCGAAGCGCGAGCCCGGAACCCATCGTGCAGCGTGTATGCGGTTAATTGGATTCCGGGCTCTCGCCAAGGGGCGAGCCCCGGAATGACAGCGCATCGTCGACGCCCTGTTTCGCCGTCGTGTCAAGCCGCGCCTCTAAAAATATTCCACTTTACCGAAATTCGGTTTCGGCGTATGTGTCGGCCATCCTGATCCGGCGAAAGGGGCGGTCGTACGTCGTCACGAGCCGCGGATCGGGGAGCGGTGGACGCGGCAGCGTCGTGCACGAGAGGCGGAGCAGGGCGGGAGACCCCGTGAGATCCGGCCGTGTGCGGACGAACGGCGCTGAAGCGTACGGTCAAATCGCGTGGTCCTGGCTGTCGTTGCCACAGCCAAGCCTTGCGGAGGTGCACGGAGCCCGACCGGGCGACGCGCGCCGTCAATTCGCGAGGTGACGGAGGCAAACAGGACACTCGTCTCCGGGGAGAGCGCGCCATACGCCGTCAAACATCGCGCAGGGAAGGCCGGATGATCGGCTGCCCTGTGTCTCCCTCGTGCATTGCGTGTGCAATGTGTTCGCACGGGGGTCTTGCGGGTGCCAGCCGGCACCCGGCCTTCCCTGCGCCCTTTCATTGAGAGGGTGCGAAGTGATCAGCAAAACTCGGGCGGAAGCGCCGCGAGGAGGAGAAGGCATGTCTGCGAGTCACAACCTCCGACATCGTAGGGTGGGCAAAGCGCAAGCGTGCCCGCGCATCTCGTGCCGCAAATTGAATTCGGTGGGCACTGCGCTTCGCGCCTTTGTCCACCCTACGGCACCCGTGTCTGCCGCACACGTCAGCACGTCCCCCACGAATGTGGCGAGATCGCATCGGTTCGACAAAAAATCCCCTGTCGACGGTCTTCCGCGGTACCTTGATGAATCAACCCCGGTTGGTCCATAAGCGGCGTCCCGTGGCCGGTGGTTCGCCGCCGCGTTGCGTGCTTGGATAGAGGAATTCGCGTGGCAAATATCAACCAGAAAATTGCGCAGGAGCTTGGGGTTCGCCCCGAGCAGGTCGAGGCGACGGTGACGCTGCTCGACGGCGGCGCCACGGTTCCCTTCATCGCCCGCTACCGCAAGGAAGCGACCGGTGCGCTCGACGACGCGCAATTGCGCACCCTGGAGGAGCGCCTGGGTTACCTGCGCGAGCTCGAGGACCGCCGCAAGGCCATCCTCGAATCGGTCCGCGAGCAGGGCAAGCTCGATGCCGCGCTCGAAGCCTCCATTCTCGCCGCCGACAGCAAGGCTCGCCTCGAAGACATCTATCTGCCGTTCAAGCCGAAGCGCCGCACCAAGGCGGAGATCGCCAAGGAAGCAGGCCTCGAGCCGCTCGCCAACCAGCTGATGGCGGAGCCCACGAATGATCCGAAGATCGTGGCCGAAGCCTTCGTCAACGGCGAGAAGGGCGTTGCGGACGCCGCAGCCGCACTCGACGGCGCCCGCGCCATCCTGGTCGAGCGTTTCGACGAGGACGCCGATCTGATCGGCGCGCTTCGCGAGGAGATGTGGACCAATGCGCGCATGGCCTCCAAGGTGCGCGACGGCAAGAAGACCGAGGGCGAGAAGTTCGCCGACTATTTCGACTTCTCCGAGCCGCTGACCAAGCTGCCCTCGCACCGCATCCTCGCGATGTTCCGCGGCGAGAAGGAGGAGATCCTGGACCTGCAAATCCAGGCCGAAGCCGAGGCGCCGCCGCCGGGCGTGCCGAGCGCCTACGAACTGAAGATCATGAAACGGTTCGGCATCACCGACCTCAAGCGCGCCGGCGACCGCTGGCTGGTCGACACCGTGCGCTGGGCCTGGCGCACCAAGATCCAGGTGCATCTCAACATCGATTTGCGCATGCGGCTGTGGAACGCCGCCGAGACCGAGGCCGTGCGCGTGTTCGCCTCCAATTTGCGCGACCTGCTGCTGGCCGCGCCGGCCGGCACCCGCGTCACCATGGGTCTCGATCCCGGCTACCGCACCGGCGTCAAGGTCGCCGTCACCGATGCGACCGGCAAGGTGGTCGATACCGCCGTGATCTATCCGCACGAGCCGCAGCGGCAGTGGAACGAGTCGCTCGCAACGCTCGGCCGGCTCGCGATGAAGCACAAAGTCGAGCTGATCGCGATCGGCAACGGCACCGCCTCGCGCGAGACCGACAAGCTCGCAGGCGATCTCGTCAAGGGTCTGGCCGAGCTGAAGATGAGCAAGATCGTGGTGTCGGAAGCTGGCGCATCGGTCTATTCGGCCTCGGCTTTCGCCTCGGAGGAATTGCCCGGTCTCGACGTCACCCTGCGCGGCGCGGTCTCGATCGCGCGGCGTCTGCAGGATCCGCTCGCCGAGCTCGTCAAGATCGAGCCCAAGGCGATCGGCGTCGGCCAGTATCAGCACGATCTCGGCCAGGCCAAGCTCGCAAAGTCGCTGGATGCCGTCGTCGAGGATTGCGTGAACGCGGTGGGCGTCGACGTCAATACCGCGTCCGCGCCGCTGCTGGCCCGCGTGTCGGGTGTCGGCTCGGGCCTCGCCCAGAGCATCGTGGCGCACCGTGACGCCAACGGCCCGTTCAAGTCGCGCAAGGCGCTGAAAGACGTGCCGCGGCTCGGGCCGAAGGCGTTCGAGCAGTGCGCCGGCTTCCTGCGCATCCTCGGCGGCGAGGATCCGCTCGACGCGTCCGGCGTGCATCCGGAAGCTTATCCGGTGGTGCGCCGGATCCTCAGCGCCACCAAGAGCGACATCAAGGCGCTGATCGGCTCCAGCGAGATCGTGCGCACCTTGAAGCCGAAGGATTTCGTCGACGAGACCTTCGGTCTGCCGACCGTCACCGACATTTTGAAGGAATTGGAGAAGCCCGGCCGCGACCCGCGTCCGGCCTTCAAGGCCGCCGTGTTCATGGAGGGCGTCGAGGAGATCAAGCATCTCAAGAAGGGCATGATCCTCGAGGGCACCGTGACCAACGTCGCCGCCTTCGGCGCCTTCGTCGACATCGGCGTGCACCAGGACGGCCTCGTGCACATCTCCGCGATGTCGAAGACCTACATCAAGGATCCGCGCGAAGTGGTGAAGCCCGGCGACATCGTCAAGGTCAAGGTGCTGGACTTCGAGGTCGCCCGCAAGCGCATCTCGCTGACCTTGCGCCTCGACGACGAGGTCGGCGCCAAGAAGGACGCCCCCGGCATGCAGCGCGATAACAGCTCGCGCAATCCCGCCCGCATGACCTCCTCGGCCCCGCGCAAGCAGGAATCCTCCGGCGGTGGCGGCGCGCTCGCCGAAGCGCTGCGCCGGGCGGCGGAGAAGAACAACGGCAAGCGGGTGTGAGTGCTTACCTCTCCCCGCAAGAAGAGCGGGGAGAGGCCGGATCACGTCCGCAATGACGCGGAGAGAGCGGCGCGTCGCCGCTCAGAGCTCGATCACGCCGCGGCGCGCCGCATGCGCGACCGCATCGGTGCGGCCGGTGGCATCCAGCTTGTCGAGCAGCGAGCCGACATGGAATTTCACGGTGTGCACGGAGATGCCGAGCTGGCGCGCAATCATCTTGTTGGAGGCGCCTTCGGCCATCAGCGCCAGAACGTCGAGCTCGCGCTGCGTCAACGCGATGTCGTCGGGCATGACGCGTGGATCGCGGGCGACGATGGTCGCCGCGGCGCTCTCGCCCGGCGCGGCGAGGCGAATCCCGGCGACGCCGGCGAGCAAGGCCTCGAGGCGACCGGCGAGCGCGGGGTCGTCGATCTCCAGAGCGAGCACGATCTCCGGCGCGTTGTCCTCGCTCACGCCTCCGGCCTCTCGCCGACCGTGACCTTGAAGCTGACCGGCTCACCGCCGCGACGCGCGGCGACATCGACCACCGCGCCGACGCTGGAAGGACCCAGCGTCCGCGACAGCGCCCGCACGCCTGACAGCTTCTGGTCGTTGACCGCGACGATCACGTCGCCCTGGCGGATGCCCGCGGCGGCCGAAGGTCCGGCCTTGTCGACATTCATCACCATCGCGCCGACGCCGTCGTCGAGCCGGACCGGCTGCAGCCCGAGGCCGAGATAGCCGCGCGCGATGCGCCCGCGCACCTCCAGCTGCGCCGCGACGCGCTCGATCGTCGCGGTCGGGATAACCAGCACGCGCCGAGGTCCGAGCACGGCCATGCCGAAGGCTTCGCCCGACGCATCGAGCGCAACGCCGCCTTGTTGGCTTTCGCGCAGGCGGACGTCGAGCTCGATCCGCGCATCGATCTCGCCGCCGCGCAAGGAGCGCCAGCCGTTGCCGGACGCCGACACCATCCCGAGTGCCGCACTCGGCGTCTCGCGGCTGGTTGCGACCACGATCGCCAACGCACCGAGTGGTGGGACCGTGGCAGTGAGCTTGAGCGGTGCCGTCGCGATTTCGGCGCGCAGCAGCGCGATATCGGTGGTGTGGTCGCGGCCGGCGATCGTGGCGGCCGCGCGGCTGCCGTCGGGCAGGCCGATCTCGACCTCGCCCTCGTCGGCCAGCGCCTCGTCCGCAGTGACGATCAGGCCGCCTTTCCAGACGAAGCCGGTGGCGCGGGAACGATGCGAGTGCACCGAGACGACGGCAGGCGCGGTGCGCGCCACCACATCCGCGAGGGCTGACGACAGTGAGGACAGGGGAGTTGGGGCGGTCATGCAAGGCTCCTGTAAACCGTTGAGGCTCCTGGTAGCTGCTCCCAATCTGGGATGTCGCGGCGAATCGCGAAACTGGCCGGGTGGTCAGGACAAGAGAGACCTCGTCAAGACCAGGGCCGACGAGCATGTGATTGGGAGCGCCTCACGGGAACGTGTAGCAATCCCAAAATTGCGCCCCTATGGCCTTCAGCGAGGGCCTGCAGCACGTTCGACGACGACGTCCTGGTCCGACCAGGTCCAGCGTCCGCCTCCACTGCGCTTGGCGACGTAGAGGGCGCGGTCGACACGATCCAGCAACTGCGAGGCCTTTGCTGCGGTCACAGGGCCGGTGCTGACGAGAATGCCGGCACTCGCCGCGATGCGGACCGGAACGTCCGTCAGCAGGAACGGCATCGAGAGATCGCGAATGGCCTGGCGCGCGAGCGCGAGCGCTTCCTCGCGGCCGTCGTCGCCTGCCGCAACCGGCTTGAGCATCAGGAACTCGTCGCCGCCGAAGCGGGCGGCGATGCCGGCGCTGCCGACGCAGAGCGACAGCCGCTCCGCAACCTGACGCAGCAGGTCGTCGCCGGCTTGATGGCCGTGACGGTCGTTGACCGGCTTGAAGCCGTCGAGATCGATGGCGACGATGGCGAAGTCGTCCCGTGTCTCCGCCAGCGCCTGGAAGAACGCGGCGCGGTTCGGCAGTCCCGTGAGGAAGTCGTGGGTGGCCTGCCGCGCCAGCCGGTGCTTGGCTTCGAGGCGCTCCACGAAGGCGGCGCTGAGATGCTTGGAGGCCTCGCGCAGGGTCAGCCAGAAGAACACCAGCATGATCGCGCCGATCTTGTAGGCGAATTCGGGCCGCAGCAGGCCGCCGACGATCGTCGGCATCAGGAGGATGGCCGCCGTGATGAGGATGATCCAGGGACGGATCGCCGCGCGCGAAACCATGCCGACGCAGAACGACATCGAGAGCCCGAAAGCGATCCAGGCGCCGGGGTCGTCGTCGATCTCGAGCGCGCGATAGGAGAGTATGCCGAGCGCAAGGCCGAAGGCGGATGCGCCGGCCCCGTAAAGCCGTTCCCAACGGATCACGTCGGCATCGGAGAATTGCGCCGCGCGCGACCTGTAGCGGAACAGGGAATAGATGCGCGCCGCGGCCGTGATGAAGATGAAGACCGAGATCACGGCATAGCCGATATCGCCGCTCATGACGGCGAGCGCCACGGCCCCCGTCACCGAGGTGACGCCGATGGCGGACACCTGCGGCAGCGACGTGTACAGGAGATCGACGAGCTCGCGCCGGATGCGCGGATCGGGATGCAAATACCTGGACAGCATTGTGAGAGGCATGCCGGCACCATCGCCGTCACTCCCTAACATAGGGTAGGCGATGGGCGCGACATGATGGCCGGCGCGCAACGTCCTTAAGGAGTGGTCAATGCGCGAGCTTGCCGACGATTTCCTCGCATGTTAGCAGCGATTAACGGGGCCTTGCGGCGCCCCGATGCCCTGGGAATCTTGCCCGCCATGTCGGAATTTCGCGGTGTCTTCCCCTATCTGGTGTCGCCCGTCGATGCCGACGGCACGGTGCGCACCGGCGTGCTCGCAAAGCTTTGCGACGATCTGATCGACGCCGGCGTGCACGGGCTGACGCCGCTCGGCTCGACCGGCGAGTTCGCCTATCTCAATCCGGCACAGCGTACCGCGATCGTGCGGACCACGATCGAGGCCGCGAGTGGCCGCGTGCCCGTGGTGGCCGGCGTCGCCTCGACCTCGACGGCGGACGCGGTGGCGCAGGCGAAAGCCTATCAGAAGCTCGGCGCCGACGGCATCCTGGCGATCCTGGAGGCGTATTTTCCGCTCGCCGACGCCCAGATCGAATCCTATTTCCGCGCCATCGCGGATGCCGTCGACATCCCCGTCGTCATCTACACCAACCCGCAATTCCAGCGTTCCGATCTCACCCTCGACGTCATCGCGCGGCTCGCCGAGCATCCACGCATCGGCTACATCAAGGACGCCTCGACCAACACCGGCCGGCTGCTCTCGATCATGAACCGCTGCGGGGACTCCTTGCGGGTGTTCTCGGCCTCCGCCCACATCCCGGCCGCGGTGATGCTGATCGGCGGGCTCGGCTGGATGGCCGGGCCGGCCTGCATCATCCCGCGCCAGAGCGTCGCGCTCTACGACCTCTGCAAGGCCGGCCGCTGGGACGAGGCGATGACGCTCCAGCGCCGGCTGTGGCGCATCAACGAGGCCTTCGCCCGCTTTAACCTCGCCGCTTGCATCAAGGCCGGGCTTGCGATCCAGGGCTACGACGTCGGCGACCCCGTCCCGCCGCAGGCCGCACTGACGGCCGATGCGCGCAAGGTCGTGGAAGCGGCGCTTAGGGAGCTGGGATAGCCTGACCCCACGCGGCAATGTGTCGTCGGACACCCCCTGCGAAAAGCCAGACCGCTCCCTATCTGCCTGATCAGGAAACTTCCGCTCGTTTGCGCGTTGCTGCGTGAGCGAGGTCCTGTCACCTCATGCATGTGCATCTCATAGCTCGCATTCAGCACAAGACACGGTGATCACCCATGAATCGTCCCTACGCGATTGCCGCGACAGCCTTCGCCGGCCTGCTGCTCGCCGTCACTGCCGCGAAGATCCTGCATGTCCCGATCTCGTATAACCCATGGGCGGCGCCCTCCGCACGCGCCGTCGAGCAGCGCGGGCCCCTGTCGGATGGTGAAAAGGCCACCATCGACATCTTCGAGCGCGTATCGCCTTCGGTCGTCCAGGTTGCGGTCAGGTCGGCAGCCAGTCCTCTCATGGGCGAGGAAGGCCAGGGCGGCGGCGCCTCCGGCACGGGCTTCGTCTGGGACCGTGAGGGCCATCTCGTGACGAACAATCACGTCGTCGCCAATGGCAGCGAGATCGCGGTGCGCTTTGCGTCGGGAGAAGTCGCACAGGTGGACCTCGTCGGCACGGCTCCTAATTACGATCTCGCGGTGCTGCGGATCCGCAGCGTGCGCGAGCTTCCAGCGCCGATCGCCCTCGGCAGTTCGAGCGATCTCAAGGTCGGGCAATCCGCCTTCGCGATCGGCAACCCCTTCGGGCTGGATCAATCGATGACCAGCGGTATCATCAGCGCGCTCAAGCGCAGGCTTCCGACCCATGGCGGCCGGGAGATTGCCAACGTCATCCAGACCGATGCCGCGATCAACCCGGGCAATTCAGGCGGGCCCTTGCTGGATTCCGCCGGCCGTCTGATCGGCGTCACGACCGCGATCATATCGCCGTCCGGCTCGAACGCCGGCATCGGCTTCGCGGTGCCGGTCGATGTCGTGAACCGGATCGTTCCCGAGCTCATCCGCAACGGCCGCGTGCCGACGCCCGGAATCGGCATCGTAGCGGCCGGCGAGGATGTTTCCACGCGGCTGGGGGTCGAAGGAGTGATCGTGGTGCGGACGGCCCCTGGCAGCCCTGCCGAGCGGGCGGGGATTCGCGGTGTCAACGCGACGACTGGCGCGGTCGGGGACATCATCACCGCGGCCGAAGGCAAGCCGGTGCGGCGCCTCTCCGATTTAACCGACGCGCTGGAGCAGGCTGGGGCCGGGAAGACCGTTCGGCTCACGGTCAAGCGCGGCTCGGACAGCCGTGACGTGAATGTGGGCATCATCGATATCGACAGGTCCTAAAGCATGATCGGGGAAAGTGCAGCGGTTTTCCGAAAAGATCATGCCTAAACAACACGCTAGAGCTCGATGGCGATTTATCCTGATTAGCCCCCCGATCCGCGTCAGCAAGGGGCTCGGACGCGCATTGCAGATGTGCCGGGGCTCGGTTGTCTGGCCCGCAAAATCGGTTAAAACCGCCGCGGTCGTTTTGCGGATTTCGAGGACATAACGGAATGAACATTCTTCCCGGCAATTTGCGTTTCGGGGCGGGCCAGCCCGTCAAGCGTTTGGAAGACCAGCGACTGCTGACCGGGAAGGGGCAATTCATCGACGACAAGCCGGCCGATGGCGCGCTGTGGTTGCACGTGCTGCGCTCGCCGCATGCCCACGCCAAGATCGTCTCGATCGACAGCAGCGCCGCGGCATCGATGCCGGGCGTTGCCGCGATCTACACCGGCGCCGACCTCGTCAAGGACGACGTCGGCACCATTCCGACCTTGAGCATCTTCAAGCGCCCCGACGGCAAGCCGATGACGGTGCCGCCGCGCCGGCTGCTCGCCCATGAGGTCGTGCGCTACGCCGGCGAAGCCGTGGCCGCGGTGGTGGCGGCCTCGCGCGCTGAGGCGCAGAGCGCGGCCGAAGCGATCGCGGTCGAGTACGACGTTCAGCCGGCGGTGGTCGATCCGGTCGAGGCCGTCAAGCCGGGTGCTCCCGTGGTGTGGCCGGAGGCGCCCGACAACATCGTCGGCGCGATGGCCTACGGCGATGCTGCCAAGGTCGACGAGGCATTTGCCAACGCCGCGCACACCGTCGAACTCGACATCGTCAGCCAGCGCCTCGTGCCCTCCGCGATGGAGCCGCGCTCGACCATTGCCGAGATCGACAAGAAGACCGGACGCCTGCTGCTGCACGTGCAGTCGCAGACGCCGGCCTCCACCCGCGACGTGCTCGCGGAAGCCGTGCTCAAGCGTCCCAAGGACAGCGTCCGCGTGCTGGTCGGCGATATCGGCGGCGGCTTCGGCCAGAAGACCAATCTCTATCCCGAGGACGGCATCGTCGCCTACGCCGCGACCAAGCTGAACAAGAAGATCCGCTGGCGCGGCGACCGCACCGACGAATTCGTCGGCGGCACCCATGGCCGCGATCTCACTTCGACCGCCTCGTTCGCGCTGGATGAGAAGGGCAAGGTGCTGGCCTATCGCGTCAAGTCGATCGGCTGCACCGGCGCCTATTCCTCGGGAGCCGCGAACATCATCCCGCTCGTGCTCGGGCCGTTCGTGCAGACCGGTGTCTACGATCTGCCGCTGGTCCATTTCGAGGTGAAGTCGGTAATGACCCACACCGCGCCGGTCGGCGCCTATCGCGGCGCCGGTCGCCCCGAGGCGGTGTTCATCGTCGAGCGCCTGTTCGACGCCGCCGCGCGAAAGATCGGCATGGATCCGCGCGCGATCCGCAAAGCCAATTACATCAAGCCGGCGCAGCTGCCCTACACCAACGCGGCGGGGCAGGTCTACGATTCCGGCGCGTTCGCGCACATGCTCGATCGTGCCGTGAAGCTCGCCGACTGGGACGGCTTTGCCGCGCGCAAGAAGGCCGCGAAGAAGAAGGGCCTGCTCTATGGCCGCGGCCTCACCTCCTACATCGAATGGACCGGCGGTCGCGCCCACACCGAGAAGGTCAGCCTGCATGCGACCTCGCAGGGGCGCGTCGTGCTGCATTCCGGCACAATGGCGATGGGGCAGGGGCTGCAGACCACCTACACCCAGATGATCTCCGACACGCTCGGCATCGCCATGGACAAGATCGACGTGGTGCAGGGCGACACCGATCTCGCGCAGGGATTTGGCAGCGTCGGCTCGCGCTCGCTGTTCGTCGGCGGCACGGCCGTGGCGGTCTCCTCCAACGATCTGATCCAGAAGGCGCGGGAGAAGGCGGCGAACGCGCTGGAAACCTCGATCGAGGACATCGAATATCAGGGCGGCATGCTCACCGTGGTCGGCACTGACCGCCGCATCAGCCTGTTCGACATCGCCGAGAAGGAAGGCGGCGCCAAGCTCAGCGTCGATTCCGAGGGCGAGGTCGATGGTCCGAGCTGGCCGAACGGTACGCATATCTGCGAGGTCGAGATCGACCCGGAGACCGGCGTCTCCAAGGTGGTGCGTTACACCACCGTCGACGACGTCGGTGTCGCCGTGAACCCGATGCTGGTCACCGGGCAGATCCATGGCGGCGTCGCGCAAGGCATCGGCCAGGCGCTGTATGAGGGCGTTTCGTATGACGCCGACGGCCAGCTCCTCACCGCGAGCTACCAGGATTATTGCATCCCGCGCGCCGACGACGTGCCGCCGATTGTGGTCACGCTCGACGATTCCGCGCCCTGCCGCACCAATCCGCTCGGCGCCAAAGGCTGCGGTGAATCCGGCGCCATCGGCGGCCCGCCCTGCGTCACCAACGGCGTGATGGACGCGCTCGCCGAGCTCGGCATCACTCAGTTGAACACGCCGCTGACGCCGCAGAAGATCTGGAAGGCGATCAAGGACGCGAAGGCGGCGGGCTAGCGCCTCGTTGCTGCGCGATCTGCTGCGCCACACTTAACTGTCGTCCCGGGGCGCGCGAAGCGCGAGCCCGGGACCCATAGCCACAGAGAGTGGTTGTGGTGCAAAGCTGGCAACTCCGAGTCCCCGGAGCCACGTCCGCCTGTGGTTATGGGTCCCGGATCTGCGCTTCGCTTGTCCGGGACGACAGCAGAGGGTGCCGCGCCAATGCGGGCTAGGCAGCAGCCTCAAATCCCCAGCATCATCTTCGCGATGATATCGCGCTGGATCTCCGAGGTGCCGCCGAAGATCGTATACGCCCGGCCGTTGAGATATTCCGGCACCATTGTCAGCATCTCCTCAGGGATGGCCGGCTCGTGGTTGAGCTTGTAAAGCGGGCGCATCGGCTCGACGGCGAGGGCGTCGTGGCCGATGACGTCGACCCCGAGCCGCGTCACGGCCTGGCGGATTTCGCTGTTGCGCAGCTTCAGGATCGATGACACCGCGCCGGGATTCTGCCCGGTCTGCAGCGCCGAGAGCACGCGCAGCTCGGTCATCTCCAGCGCGTCGATGTCGACTTCGACCTCCGCAATGCGGGAGGCGATATCGGGGCTGTCGATGGCACGACCGGTCAGATCCGATTCAGCGAGATCGGAGATCGCCTTCAAGCCCTCGCGCAGCTTGGCCGAGGCGATGCCGGAGCCGCGCTCGAACTCCAGTAGATATTTGCCGTAAGTCCAACCCTTGCCTTCCTCGCCGACGCGGTTGGCGACGGGCACGCGGACGTCGTCGAAGAACACCTGGTTGACCTCGTGGTCGCCGCCGATGGTGAGGATGGGACGCGTGGTGATTCCCGGCGTCTTCATGTCGATCAGGATGAAGCTGATGCCGTCCTGCTGGCGCGGGCCATCGCTGGTTCGCACCAGCGCGAACATGCGGTTGGCGTGGTGGGCGTGCGTGGTCCAGATCTTGGTGCCGTTGATGACGTAGTCGTCGCCGTCGCGCACCGCGCGCGTCTTCAGCGAAGAGAGATCGGAGCCCGAGCCCGGCTCGGAATAACCCTGGCACCAGTAATCCTCGCCGGAGAGGATTCGCGGCAGGTAAAAATTCTTCTGCTCGGGGCTGCCGAAGCCGATGATGACGGGCCCGACCATCTTCACGCCCATCACGTTGACATTGGGCACGCCGGCGCGTGCGGACTCCGTCTCGAAAATCCAGCGCTGCGCCGGCGTCCAGGCCGGCCCACCATGCTCCACCGGCCAGCCCGGTGCGCCCCAGCCATTGGCATGCAGCACGCGCTGCCAGGCCATGCCGATATCAGGGTCGGAGAACACTGACGGTGTCAGCGCGGTCGCGCGCTTCATGTCCTCCGTGAGATTCTTTGCGATGAAGCTGCGCACCTCGTCCTGGAAGGCGCGCTCTTCGGCGTTGAAACTGAGGTCCATGAGGCTCTCCCGGTGTCAGGCCCTGCGGCCGAGTTCGGCGTGACGGGCATAATGATGCGCGCTGCCGCCGAACAGTGTGTCGAAGGCGACGAGCCGCTTGAAATAGGCACCGACCTCGAGTTCCTCGGTGACGCCCATGCCGCCGTGAAGCTGGATCGACTGCTCGCCGACAAAGCGCGCGCATCTGCCGATCTTCGCTTTCGCGCCCGAAGCCGCCCGGGCCCGCTCGGTCGGCGCGCTGTCTGCCTTCAACGCCGCGCGCAGCGCCATCGAGCGCGCCTCGTCGACCTGCATTGCCATGTCGGCGAGGCGGTGGCGGATGACCTGGTTGGCCGAGAGCGGCCGGCCGAACTGTTTTCTGATCTTGGTGTAGTCTAGCGTCGTGTCGAGCAGCGTCTGCATGATGCCGACGGCCTCCGCGCCAAGTGCGGCCATGGCGCGGTCGATGGCCCATTCGATCGCAGGCAGCGCGTCGTGACCGTCGCCGAGCAGCGCGTCCTCGGGCAGATGCACGTCCGAGAGTTCAATGTTGCAGGCGCGTCCGCCGCCCAGGCGCGCGTAGTCCGAGATCGCGAGGCCCGGCGCGGTCGCCGGGACCACGAACAGGCCGATCCGTCCCGAAGGGCCATGATGGTCGTGCATGAGCGCGGAGACGATGATCTCGTCGGCGGCGTGGCCATCGAGCACGGCGACCTTGCTGCCGGCGAGGCGCCAGCCTTGCGCCGTCCTGATCGCCGATGTCGCGACCTTGGCAAGATCGAACCTTGCCGCGCGCTCCGAATGCGCAAACGCGAGCTTCAGTGATCCATCGGCGATCTTCGGCAGGCTCGCCTGCTTCTGCTCATTGGTGCCGCATCTGGCGATCAGTGCGGCACCCAGCACCACGGTCGCGACATAGGGCTCCGACACCAGCCCTCGGCCGAACGCCTCCATCAGGATGCCGATCTCGACCGCGCCGCCGCCGAGCCCGTCGAACTCTTCGGGAATTGGCAGCGCCAGCCAGCCGAGCTCGGCGAATTGTTTCCACACCGCCGGGCTGAAGCCGAGCGGATCGTTCGCCATCTTGCGGCGGTGATCGGCGTCGTAGCTTCCGGCCACGAACCGCTCCGCGCTCCCACGCAGCAGCCTTTGCTCGTCACTGAGATTGAGATCCATATCGCTACTCCGCGGCTGCCGACGGCTTGCGCACGGAGGGATGCAGGCCGGAGGGATCGACGATCATGCCGAACTCCTGAAGATTATGCGCGTGGCAGAGTTGATGCAGCGCAAAGGCCTGGTCGATCGCGGCGGGCTGGCCCATCACGTCGACCGAGCGGTTCACCGCTTCCTTGGTCATCTTCAGCGCGAAGGATGGCTTTGCAGCGATCCTGCGCGCCAGCGCCAGGGTGCTCGCAGTCAGCTCCGCGCGCGGCACGACCTGGTTGACCATGCCGAGCCGATGCGCCTCCTCGGCGCTCCAGTTGTCGGCGGTGAACAGGAACTCCTTGGCCTTGCGCGCACCGAGCTCCCAAGGATGCACGAACCATTCGACGCCGCAGACGCCCATGGTCACGACTGGGTCGCAAAACTGCGCGTCGTCGCTGGCAATGATGAGGTCGCAGGCCCAGGCCAGCATCAGCCCTCCGGCGATGCACTTGCCGTGCACCTCGGCAATGGTCGGTTTTGCCAGGTTGCGCCAGCGCCGGGTGATCTGGAGATAAATTTCCTGCTCGCGCGCGAAGCGACCATGGGCATTCGGTTCGGCAAAGCCGCCCCAATTCCCGATCGGTGGAAAATCGACGCCGGCTGCGTTCTTGCTGCCGGGACGCAAATCGTGGCCGGAGGAGAAGTGCGGGCCGTTGCCGGCGAGGATGATCACCTTGACCTCGTCGTCCTGAACCGCCGTGTCGAAGGCGGCGTTGAGGTCGTAGGTCATCTGCAGGTTTTGCGCGTTGCGCGCCTCCGGCCGGTTCATCACGATCCGGGTGATGTCAGGCTCGGGCCTCTGCACGAGGATGGTTTCGAACGAGGTCATCGCGCTTCCCCCTCAGCGTTTCCAGTTTGATCTTATTGTTCCGCCAAGTTGACTATGTCGGCCAGGGATACGCAAGGGGCTTGCGTCAGTCGGCTGCTTTTCGCGCCGCCGGCACAAGATGTCTGGCACCATGCGCGCTCAATCTGGTAGTTTGCGCCAGATTCCATCGGGAGAAATTTAATGCGCAAGATCCTGACCGTGCTGGCGGCGCTGGCCTCGCTGAGCCTCACCAATTGCGGCTACAACGCGATCCAGAGCGAGGACGAGCAGATCAAGGCCAATTGGTCCGAGGTCGTGAACCAGTATCAGCGCCGCGCCGATCTCGTGCCCAACCTCGTCAACTCCGTGAAGGGCTTTGCCCAGCAGGAGAAGGACGTGCTGCTCGGCGTCACCAATGCCCGCGCCAAGGTCGGCAGCATCCAGGCGACGCCCGAGGTGCTGAACGATCCGGCCGCCTTCCAGAAGTTCCAGGCCGCTCAGGGCGAGCTCTCCAGCGCGCTGTCGCGGCTGCTCGTCGTCACCGAGAACTACCCGCAGCTCAAGTCGGACGCCCTGTTCAAGGATTTGATGTCGCAGCTCGAGGGTACCGAAAATCGCATCACGGTGGCGCGCAACCGCTACATCAAGGCGGTACAGGATTACAACATCACCATCCGCTCGTTCCCGAGCAATCTCACCGCGATGGTGTTCGGCTACAAGGAGAAGCCGAACTTCTCGGTGGCGAACGAGAAGGAGATCTCGACCGCGCCGAAGGTCGATTTCAACCCGGCGCCATTGCCGTCGAAGTAAGCGCGTTCAGTCCCGATGCCTAACACACACTCCGCTGTCATTCCCCGCGAAGGCGGGGAATCCAGTACGCCGCGGCCTCTCCGTATCTCGCTGGCGTCTTTGGAATACTGGATCGCCCGGTCAAGCCGGGCGATGACGCTGAATGTGTGGCGCGTGGTTTTCGTTGCAGCACTCGTCCTCGCCCTCGCATTCCCCGCCTTCGCCGACGTCGCCATCCCCGAACTCACCGGCCGCGTGGTCGATCAGACCGGCACGCTCTCCAGCAGCGACATTGCGGCGCTGTCGCAAAAGCTGCGTGACTTCGAGACGCGCAAGGGCAGCCAGATCGCTGTCCTGATCGTGCCGACCACGCAGCCGGAGACGATCGAGCAGTTTTCGATCCGGGTCGCGGAGGCCTGGAAGATCGGCCGCAAGAAGATCGACGATGGCGCCATCCTCGTCGTCGCCAAGAACGACCGGCATTTGCGCATCGAGGTCGGCTACGGCCTCGAAGGCGCGCTCACCGACGTCACCTCACGGCGGATCATCGACGAAATCATCACGCCGAAATTCAGGAGCGGCGATTTCAGCGGCGGCATCGCTGACGGCGTCGAGCGCATGATGCGGGTCATCGACGGCGAACCCTTGCCGGTGCCCTCTCCAACCGTGAACTTCGGCAGTCTCGACGATCTCGCACCGCTGTTCATCGTCACGCTGTTCGTCTCGGTGGGCGTGGGCGGCGCCTTCCGCGCGGCGCTCGGAAGGTTGCTCGGATCACTCGTGACCGGAGGCGTTATTGCGGCGCTGACCGGGTTCATTCTCGGGTCCGCCGGACTTGCCCTTGCGCTGGGTGGTCTCGGCTTCGTCATCGGATTCATCGCTGATCTGTTTTCGGCGATCACGCCCGGCACCGGCCGCTCGCGCGGCGGCTCGTGGTCGAGCGGCTCGTCGTCGGGCGGCTGGAGCAGCGGATCGTCGAGCAGCGGCGGCTTCAGCGGCGGTGGCGGCAGTTTTGGCGGCGGCGGCGCCTCGGGGAGCTGGTAGCGGTCATGAGCATCAAGCGGATTGCCAGACATCTCGTGCAGCATCATTGGCGGGCACAGCAGATCTTTCCGCCGGCCGTGCTCGCCCGCATCGAGCAGGCGATCAGGCAGGGCGAGACCACCCATTCCGGCCAGGTTCGCTTCGTCGTCGAAGGCGCACTCGACGGCGCGCCGCTGTTCCGCAACCAGCCGGCCCGCGCGCGCGCGCTCGACGTGTTCTCGCATCTACGCGTCTGGGACACCGCGCACAACAACGGCGTCCTGATCTATCTCCTGCTCGCCGACCGCGACGTCGAGATCGTCGCCGACCGCGGCATTCACGCCAAGGTCGGTGCCGAGGGCTGGGAACGCATCTGCCGCGCGATGGAGGCCGAGTTCGCCGCTGGCCAGTTCGAGCGCGGCGTGATCGGCGGCATCGAAGCGGTGTCGCGCGAATTGTCACGGCACTTCCCGCCGCAGGGTCCGCAGAGCAACGAGCTGCCGGATGCGCCAGTCGTGATGTGAGCGAGTGTGATGTGCAACTGACGCAGCTTTCTCGCCTCGCTATTCCGCGGCCGTTCATCTTGAACGGTTACAAATTGTTTCATGCCCGCCACACCGGTTCCATCTTCCCGGCTCAATTCAGCCCCTGATGACTTCCTAAAATTTCGGTAAGCGGGTCCGCAGGTAAGGATTTCGCAAGCAATGAAAGTTACCAAAAGGTCAACCCAGACTGGAGTATTTGAGCCGTGAGCGAACCAATGCCCGAGCAGGCTGCCCAGGACACCGGCGTCGTCGAAGCTGCTACGACCACGCCGCAGGCCATCGAGGCTGCCGGGATCGAGGCTCCCTCGATTGCGCCCGACCACGAAGCGCCGCCCAAGGCTGATCCGATCAAGGTCGAGCCGCCAAAAATCGAAGCATCCCGGATTGAGGCTCCAAAGCTCGATGCCAAAGCCGAGTCCAAGCCCGAGCCGAAGCCCGGCAAGCTCATCGTCATGGCGCCCTCGGAGCGGTCGTGGAACGGCTCTCGAGACCGCGAGGATTTTGCTCCGCATGTGAAGGCGGACGAGGCGCGCGAGACCGGCAACAAGCGCCGCCTGTCGGCCATGGTCGCGGTTGTGGCGATCGCGGCGAGCGTCGGCGCGATCAGCGGCGCGCTCGCAACTGCCGGCATGATGCACTTCGCGGCCCCTGCCCAGGCGCCGATGCAGGTCGCCGACACCAGCGCGCTCGATGCTTCGGTTGCCCGAATCGATGCCGACCTCGTCGCGCTCAAGGCCAATGTCGAGCACAGCTCGAAAACCGGCATCAACCAGTTCAACCGGGCCAACGACCGTCTCGACAAGCTCGAGAAGGCGCAGGCCGAGCCGATGGCCAAGATCGCAAAACTGTCCGAGACCGTCGACAAGCTCCGCGCCGCGCCGCCCGCCGCCCCCGCGCAGGCCGCCGCGTCGCCCGCGAGGGAGACCACCGGCTCGATCGCGCCGGCCCAGGTTGCGACCGCTGCCGCTGCACCGGCTGCAGTGCCGGCGGCGCCCAGGACCGATGTCGGCCGCCTGCCGACGGTCGAAGGCTGGCGGCTGCGCAACGCCGGCAATGGCGGTGCGCTGATCGAAGGCCGTGACGGGCTCTACGAGGTCTATCCCGGCGATCCCATCCCCGGCCTCGGCCGCGTCGATGCGATCCGCCGCCAGGATGGCCGCTGGGTGGTCGTCACCAGCAAGGGGCTAATCGTCTCGCGCTGAGCGGCTGGGATACGACTTTCGAAAGGCGCTTCACCACCATGTGAAGCGCCTTTTTGCTTGAATAGGCCGACCGCCGCGGTGTTACCTCAGGCATGAGCCGCGCGTTGCGAATTCTCCTTGCTGCCACCGTCCTGTGTTGCGGCACCGCCGCGCTATCGGCCGCGGAGACCGCGCCGCTGACGCGAGGCACGGCCGTCATCGATCCCAATCTCCTGCGCAGGCTCGACGAGAGCGACGCTCTCACGCTCCCGCGCCTGTTGTCGCCGGAGCGCAAGGCCGACGGTCCGCTGACGACCGACCGGCTGTTCGCGTCACTGCCCCAGCTCAAGGACATTCCGCCGGCGATCGAGGCGGAGTTCGACCGCTACATCGTCACGCAGAAGGCGGCGTATCCGAGCGAGACCATCGGCGTCGGCGAAGGCTTTGACGTGCAGCTGTTCGACCGGGCCAATCTGAGATCGCGCGACACGCGCTTCGTGCTGGCCGGCATCGTCAACCGCATGGACCGCGCCTATGCGTCGGAGGAGGCCTGCGGCGAGATCCGCCTGATCTACCGTCTCGCGCGGTTCGACGGCACGACCGCGGCTCGGCTGCCGATGACGCTCAATCTGGTGATGAAGGCGCGCGATGCACGCCGGACGGATGCGAATGGCAAGCCGATCAGTTGCGCCGAGCTCGCGCGACGCTGGCTCGACAACGACAATTGGCAGGGGCTGATCGGCAGTCGAGACGACGCCATGCTCGATCGCATCGAGACCAACATCCAGCTCTCGGTCGCGGCGAAGTCGGCGCTGCATGATTTCCGCTCCGACTATCTGCTCAAGGTGTTCAAATACGACGCCGCCACCAAGACGTTCGCAGAATCGACGCTGGAGAACCAGATCGACCGCGACCGGATCATGGCGGACGACGCGCTTCGGCGCGACTTCAAGGATTGGCTGCTCGCACCCGAGCATCTTCGCGAGTTCGATCGCGGCACCGTGCTGATCCCCGAGAAATTCCTGGCCAGAAGTGCGGTGGTGCCGACGCCGGCCGGCCTCGATGCTTCGGCACTGCAGCCTGAATTCGGCATGATGCAGGGGGAGGGCAAAGGCGAGCCGGTCTTCACCGACAGCGACGTGGTCGGTGCGTTGAAGCAGGCGACCGCGCGCGGCAACATGCAGAACATTCGATCGGCCGCCGGCTTCCAGCGCCGTCTCAACGACGTCACCTGCTCAGGCTGTCACCAGACCCGCGGCATCGGCGGCTTTCACTTTCCGGGCGTCGATTGGCTGGCGGACAAGCCGTCGAATTCCACCATCGTGCCGGCCTCGCCGCATTTCGTCGGCGACCAGGTGCGCCGCCGCGACATCCTGACAGCGTTCGCCGCGGGCAAACGCCCTGATTTCTCACGCGGATTTGCCAACCGGCCACAGACCCGCGGCAGCCGGGAACTCGCCGGCACCGAATATCAGGACGGCTGGGGCGCGCATTGTTCTTTGCAGGACGCGGGACCTGGAACGCGAGATGGGAGTTTTACGTCATGGAGCTGTGCTACAGGCTTGACCTGTCAGGCCGCAGCGGCCTCGCGCCAGATCGGCATGTGCTTCATCAAGACGCGTTAGGCCAACGAGCGATTTGCAAGCAATTTGGATGACCCATGACGGATAGCAGCAACGCCAACAAGGCGCGCAATCTTAAGATCGCGCGCAATGAGGAAGCCAAGCAGGTCGCCGGCAGCGCCCGCGTCAGCATCTCGGCCATCGTGGCGGTTGTCATCGTCGGCGGAATCCTGTTCACGCTCGGCTGGCTGGGGCTGCGGTAGCCGGCGCGCCTCACTTCGCGTAATTCGTCATCCGCTTGCCCGGCAGCAGCTCGTAGGCCGGCTTCCGCCCGGGCAGGTCGGCCATGCGGCCGAGCCAGGCGTGGATGGCGGGATGGCTCGTCGCGAAATCAAAGCCGTGCTCGTCGCTGGGATAGTGCAGATAGGCCATCATCGAGATGTCCGCGACCGTCGGCCTCGCACCGATCGCGAAGGCGTTGTGCTGGAGATGGCCGTCGAGAATGCCGAGGAAGTCCTCCAGCCGGCGACGAAAATGCTTCAGCACCTGCGGGTCGTTCTTCTCGGTGAAGGCGCGCATGAAGCGGTAGGTCGCCATGTAGCCGGTGAGCTTGTGGTTGTCCCAGAACAGCCAGCGCAGCAGCTCGAATTTTTCTTCGGCCGTCTCGGCGCCGAAGCGGCCGTATTGCTCGGCAAGCTGCAGCAGAAGCGGCGCGGTCTGCGTCATCTTCACGCCGTCGATCTCGAGCACGGGAATTTCGCCCATCTCGTTGACGGCCTTGCGCCACTCCGCCGTGCGCGTGACGCCGCCGCCGAAATCGGTCCACACCGGCTCGAACGCTTCGCCGCAAAGCGTCAGCATCAGGGCGAGCTTGTAGCTGTTGCCGGATTCGGGAAAGTAATGGAGGCGATAGCTCGGCATTGAAAGCTCCTTGCCTTCGGGCGCCCGGACGTCGATATTACATATGATCCGGATAACAGAACATTTGTTCTGTCGTTCGTCAAGACGGAACGCAAGGGGCGGATGAGCAAGGGTCCAAAACCAGAGTCGGGCGAGCGCGAGCGGTCCTTGATGCAGGCCACGCTGCGGCTCATCGGGCGCAACGGCCTCGACGGCGTGACCCACCGGGCAGTCGCCGCCGAGGCGGGAGTTTCGCTCGGTGCGGTCACGCATCATTTCGGAACCCGTGATGCGCTGGTGGACGCAGCGCTGCAGTTCGCGCTGGCGCGGGAAGTCGGCCGGTTGCGTGCACTGGCTCTCATCCTTCAGGACAAGGCATTCGAGGTCGAGGCCTGGATCGACGCGCTGGTCGACTTCTACGCTCGCGAGCTCAGCACCGAGGCCGAGACGCACATCGCCTGTTACGAGGCCTTCCTGGCCGCCGCGCGGCAAAAGCGTTATCGGCCGGTGGTAGCCGAGTGGTTCGACACATGGCGGCAGAGTGCCGAGCTTGTGCTGAAAGCCGCGAAGTCACCACACCCGCGCCGCCACGCCGAGTTGTTCGTCTCGGCGCTGACCGGACTGGTCTTTCGTCAACTCGCTGCGCCGAAGACCGGCTTTCGCCGTGAAGCCAAGGCGGAGCTGCTGGATCTGGTGGGTGGCTTGATCGCACCGAGGTAGCTCCGCCCGCGTGGCTTACCCTACCGCCCCCGACCCCCGCAGCTGCTTGATCGCCGCCTCGTCGTATCCCGCCTCGCGCAAAATCTCGTCACTGTGCTCGCCGACGCCGGGCGGCTTGCGCGGCTGGACTTTCTTGGTGCCGTCGATCCAGATCGGGCTGGAGATGGTGAGCATGGTGTCGTCCTCGAACGGCACCAGCACCTCGTTGTCCAGCATCTGCTTGTCGTTCGGGATGTCGTCGAGAATGGCGACGACGCCAAACACGAGGCCATTGCCGTCGAGGATCTTGCGCCATTCGGCGAGATCCCTGGTGGCGAAGGTCTCGTCAAAAATCTGGACCAGTTCGACCGAACGGGCTTGACGGTCGGCCTTGGTGGCGAAGCGCGGATCGCTGATGAGGTCCTCGCGCCCCAGGCACTTCGCAAGCGCCGGAAACTGCTTCTCCTCGCTCAGCAGCGACAGGATCAGCCAGCGGCCATCCTTGCATTGATAGTGGTTGGCGACCGCGTTGAGCGCGCGTTCGCGCGGTCGCCGCTCGCCGAATTTGGCGCCGCAGAGCTTTGCCTGCGCCAGCACGCTCGCGGCCCAGACGCCGTTGGCCATCAGATTGGAGGCGACATGCGAGCCCTTGCCGGTCTTCTCGCGCTGATACAGCGCGGTGACGATGGCGCCGTAGAACGCCATGGCGCAGGGATGGTCGCCCATGCCGGCGACGGAGCGGGCCGGCGTGGTGTCGGTGTCGGCGCGGACGAGGTCCATCAGGCCGGAGCGCGCCCAATAGGCATTGCTGTCGAAGCCGGGCTTGTTGGCTTCCTCGCCCTTCTCGCCATAGCCGGTGAAGGAGGCGTAGATCAGCCGGTCGTTGAGATGGGCGAGGTGATCATGGGTGATGCCGAGCTTGGCGCGCACCGGCGGCGGCATGTTGGTGATGAAGACGTCCGCTTCTTCGACCAGTCTGTAGAGTACGGCCTGCGCTTCGGGCTTGGCGAGGTCGAGTGCGATGCTCTTCTTGTTGCGCGCTTCCAGCAGCCAGGCGAAATTATGCTCGCCGGTGGGATAGCCCGGCAGGTTCGGCAGGTTGCGATAGGGATCGCCGGCGCCGGGCGGCTCGATCTTGATGACATCGGCGCCGAAATCCGACAGCACGGTCGCGGCCGCGGGCGCTGCGATGAAGCTCGCGCAGTCCAGAACCTTCAGGCCCGAAAAGATGCCCTTTTCCATCGCGGCGTAGCTCCCTCGCTCTTGTCGTTTCCCGCGCGCTGGAATTGGCGCGGGGCAGGTGATGGCAGCATTAGACCGATGTTTCCGCGGGATGCAACGGCGCCCGGCGCAGGGCCTCACTCCTCCCCCGCAAGCAACGCAGCATTACCCCCGGCGGCGGCCGTGTTGATCGTCACGGTCTGCTCGGTCGCAAAGCGAGCGAGGTAGTGCGGGCCCCCCGCCTTGGGGCCGGTTCCCGACAGGCCGTGGCCGCCGAACGGCTGCACGCCGACCACGGCGCCGATCATGTTGCGATTGACATAGATGTTGCCGATCTGGAGGCGGTCGATGATGGCTTCGACGGTGTCGTCGATGCGGGAATGGATGCCGAGCGTGAGGCCGTAGCCGGTGCGCTCGATCGCAGCAAGCACGCGTTCGAGGTTTTCGGCGCGGTAGCGCACGACGTGAAGGATCGGGCCGAACACCTCCTCGGTGAGCTGGCCGGCGTCCCTGAGCTCGAAGATATGCGGCGCGACAAAGCATCCTTGCGGCGCGTGGCCTGCAAAGTGCAGCCGCGCCTCGCTCGTCATCCGCGCGATATGCGCATCCAGCCGCTGCTTGGCCTCCGCGTCAATCACCGGGCCGACATGGGTTGCGACGTCGCAGGGATCGCCGATCTTCAACTCGCGCGCAGCGCCCGCAATCATCTCGATCATGCGGTCGGCGACGTCCTCCTGCACGAACAAGAGCCGCAGCGCCGAGCAGCGCTGGCCGGCGGAACGGAACGCGGAGGTCACGACATCGTCGGCGACCTGCTCGGGCAGCGCGGTGGCGTCCGCGATCATGGCGTTGATGCCGCCGGTCTCCGCGATCAGCGGCACGATCGGTCCATCCTTGGCGGCGAGTGTCCGGTTGATGCTGCGGGCGACCTCGGTCGAACCGGTGAAAACGACGCCGGCAATATCGGCGTGCGCGGTCAGGGCGGCGCCGATGTGGCCTTCGCCGACAACGAGATGCAGCGCATCTTTCGGGACGCCGGCCTCGTGCAGCAGGGCGACGGCCTCGCGCGCGATGCGCGGCGTCTGTTCGGCAGGCTTGGCCACCACGCTGTTGCCGGCCATCAGGGCTGCCGTGACCTGGCCGAGGAAGATCGCCAGCGGAAAATTCCACGGTGAGATCGCGACGAAGACACCGCGGCCGCGCATCGCCAGCGCATTGCTCTCGCCGGTCGGGCCCGGCATCGTCGTCTCGCTGCCGAATAATTTGCGGCCCTCAGCGGCATAATAACGGCAGAAGTCGGTGGCTTCGCGCAGCTCCGACAGCGCATCATCGAGCGTCTTGCCGCCTTCGGCCTGCAGCAGTGCGATGAAGCGGGCGCTGCGGCTCTCCAGGAGATGCGCGGCCTGCTCCAGCGCCGCCGCACGCGTCGTCGCCGGTGTCCGGCTCCAGGCCGCAAAGCCCGCGCGCGCGGTGGTCACCGCCGTATGGGCTTGATCCGGCGTGGCATCCGCGATCGGCTCGAGATGGGTCGCTGCGGCCTTGACGTCGGTGAGCAAGCGGTCAAGCGCGGTGCGTGCGCCGAATTCGACGCCGCGCGAATTGCGCCGCTCCGGCGCGTAGAGATCGCCCGGCAGAGGAATCTTCGGATGGGCCGCCGCCTGCGGCCGGCCGATTGCATCCGCCGGACGCTGCAATAGCGTCGTGACAGGCACGCGATAATCCGCGGCCTGCGCCACGAACGAGGAATTGGCGCCGTTCTCCAGCAGCCGCCGCACCAGATAGGCGAGCAGGTCGCGATGGCTGCCGACCGGCGCATAGGTGCGGGTGGCGATGTCAGGGTGATCCTTGGCAAGCTGCTCGTAGAGCGCTTCGCCCATGCCGTGCAGGCGCTGGAATTCGAAGCAGCCGATATCGCCGGCAAGCTCCAGTACGGTCGCGACCGTCAGCGCGTTGTGGGTGGCGAATTGCGGGAAGATGCGCGGCCGCAGGGCCAGCAGCTTCGTCGCGCAGGCGACGTAGTTCAGATCCGTCATCGCCTTGCGCGTGAACACGGGATGGCCGTCAAGCCCGCGCTCCTGCGCGCGCTTGATCTCGGTGTCCCAATAGGCGCCCTTGACCAGCCGCACCATCAGCTTGCGGTCATGCGCGCGCGCGAGCGCATCGACATGGTCGATCACCGCGCCGGCGCGCTTCTGATAGGCCTGAATGGCGAGGCCAAATCCGTCCCAACCTCTCAGCGAGGCATCGGCGAGCGTTGCCGCGATCACGTCGAGCGACAGCTCCAGCCGGTCGGCTTCCTCGGCATCGACGGTGAAGTTCAGGTCATAGGCCTTGGCGCGCTGCGCGAGGTCGAGCAGCAGCGGCACCAGTTCGGCCATCACGCGCTCGCGGCTGATCGTCTCGAAGCGCGGATGCAGTGCCGAGAGTTTGACGGAAATACCGGGCCGGTCGGGCAGGGGATTGCTCCCCGCCGTCTTGCCGATCGTCTCGATCGCGCTGGCATAAGCATCGAAATAGCGCCTGGCGTCCGCCGCCGTGCGCGCGCCTTCGCCGAGCATGTCGAAGGAATAGCGCGGCCTCTCACCGGAGCGCGGCTTGCCCCGCTCCAGCGCTTGCGCGATGGTCTCGCCCAGCACGAAATGATTGCCCATCAGCCGCATCGCCTGACGCGTGGCGGTACGCACCGCCGGCGCGCCGAGCCGCTTCACCAGGCGGCCGATCGTGCCGTCGGGCGTCTCGCCGGGCTGGATCACCCGCGCCGACAGGCCGAGCGCCCAGGCCGAAGCGTTGACCAGAAAGGCCGTGGACCTGGTCTCGTGGTGGATGAAGTCGCCCTCGCCGAGCTTGTCCTCGATGAACCGGTCGGCGGTGCGCGCATCGGGCACGCGCAGCAGTGCCTCGGCCAGCACCATCAGCGCCAGCCCTTCCTTGGTCGAGAGCGCGAACTCCCGCAGCATGTCCTCGACCCCGCCAAGACTGCCTGCAAGCCGGTCGTCGCGCTTGCGGATCGCCTCGATCAGCCGGGTCGCGGTGCGGTCGATCCGGGCCTCCTGCGGCGGGCTGAGATGTGACGCAGGCAGCAGGCGCGCGGCGATCTCGGCATCATCGGGTGCGTAGGGGGCGGTGAAGGGCGACGGGATGTTCGGCATGGCGTGTCCTGTGGTGAAAATCGAGGATAAGGCCCGCGTGACCGTAGTTCGATAGACAATCTAGTCGATTTGCCTTAGAAAATGCAGATATGACGCCGGTGGGCCTTATAAATCATGGAACTCGATCGAATCGACCGGAGAATCCTCTCGATTTTGCAGGAGGATGGACGCATCGCCAATGTCGAACTCGCCGACCGCATCGGCTTGTCGCCGACCTCGATCGGCGAGCGGCTGAAGCGCTTGCAGCGCGAGGGCTTCGTCGAAGGCTATGGCGCGCGGCTCAACCCGCACCGGCTTGGTCTCGGTCTTCTGGTGTTCGTCGAAGTGCTGCTCGACAAGACCACGCCGGATAATTTCGAGCGGTTTGCGCGCGCGGTGAAACTCGCACCTGAAGTCCTGGAGTGTCACATGGTTGCCGGCGGCTTCGACTATCTTGTGAAGGCGCGGCTTGCTGACATGGCGGCGTATCGACGCTTTCTCGGCGAGACCCTGCTGTCGATGCCGGGTGTGCGCGAGACGCGGACCTATGCGGTGATGGAGGAGATCAAGCGCGACGCACCGTTACCGGTGGGCTGACGAAGTGCCGTCGCGATTGTCATTGCTGAGGCGTTGAACGAGCGGTCCTCGCGGGAAATAGCTCTCCGTGTGCAGTCGCAACGCCTGTCGTCGAATGCACTGGCCGTCTTCTGAAATTTCCTTGGCCCGGCTCCCGGATCAATCCGGGAGGCAGCAAAAGCTGGCGGGCTTATACTTTGAGGTTCTCTGCGGAGGTCTTGCCCCGGTTTGCGATCTCTTCGTATTCCACCGTCTGTCCTTCGTTCAGGGACGACAGACCGGCTTTCTGCACTGCCGAGATATGCACGAACACATCCTTGCCGCCCGACGCAGGCTGGATAAATCCATAACCCTTCGTCGGGTTGAACCACTTGACCGTACCTTTAGCCATCACGACTTCTCCGCGGGTCTTCCTCCGAGATCTCGAACCGCCAATCCCCGCCAACCGGCCGGTTCGGTCCTAACAGGATACGCGGAATGTGGCTGGCTTGGTAGCTCAAACCACATCCGCCTTTCGCCGAAATCCGCTCAACTTCGCGGCGCTTCTACCGGTTTTGCCCGTTTCGCGGTCAATTGACCGACACGCCGCGCGCCGTCAGTCAATACGTCGCGGCCAGGTAATCGACGATCTTGCCGACGTCGGCATCGTCGATCGGTGCACCATAGACCTTGATCATCTTGGTCACCTCGGCCTGCCAGAAGCTTTTCTTGTCCTTCATCGGCGGCTGCGTCTTGATGTAGTCGGCCGAGTGGCAGGCGCTGCAATTGCCCTGGACGACTTCGAGATTGGGCCCGGCCTTGAAGGCCGCGACCTCGTCCGGAAGCTTGTAATTGACGGGCGCCGCGGTCACGGCCGTCAGGCCGGTGGCGAGGGCGAGCGTGATGGCGAGGAAGACGGTGCGCTGCATGGTCATTCTCCTCAAGCCACGGTGACGCGGACGGTTTCGACGACGTTGCGCAGATAACCCGCCGGGTTCCAGCGCGGCACATCGGGCTGCGTCTCGCCGCCATTGCCGGTGGCGCGCACCTTGAGCTCAACGCTGCCTGCCGCGAGCTTCACCGGCAGCATCCATTCGCGGAACGAGTATTTGCCGAGATCCTTGCCGAGCTTGGCGCTGGTCCAGGTCTTGCCGCCGTCGGTGGAGATTTCGACCTGCTTGATGCCCTTGCCGCCGTCGAAGGCGATGCCGCGCAGGGTGGTGCGGCCGGCTTTCAGCTTGGCACCATCAGGCACGCTGGTGATGAAGGAGCGGATGGTGAAGCGGTTGATAGGGATCGTCGCTTTCGGTGCGGTGCCGGGCTCGACCGAATTGTTCGGCGTATCCGGAATGCGATAGGCCGACTTCATCCAGAAGCCGTCATAGACGTTATCGACGACGGTGATCTCGTTGAGGTGCTTGACCCAGTAGGTACCGTAATAGCCGGGCACGATCAGGCGCAGCGGGAAGCCGTTGAGGAACGGCAAATCCTCGCCGTTCATGCCATAGGCCAGCATGACCTCGCCGTCGGTGGCGTGACCGAGATCGAGCGCCTTGACGAAATCGGGCGTCTTGTCGCTGACCGGCCCGTCCATGCCGCCAAACGTGACCTGCTTGGCGCCGGCCTGTACGCCGGCCATGTCAAGCACGGCCTTTAGCGGCACGCCGCGCCAGCGCGCATTGCCCATTGCCCCGTTGGCGAGCTGGCCGCCGGCGACGCGCGGCTCGAAGAAGCCGCGGCTGTTGCCGGAGCACTGGTTGACCGCGACGATCTCGGTCGCCTTCATCTTCCTGATGTCCTTCAGCGACAGCTTGAGCGGCTTGTCGACCTTGCCCTTGACCTCGAGCGTGAACTTGTCGGGATCGAGATTGTAGGGGAGGTCAGAGAGGTGATAGCGCACGAAGAATGCATTGTTCGGCGTGATCGGGCCGTCGTTGAAGATCGCGAACGGGGTCTCGAGCTGCGGTGGCCGGCTGGTGAGGCCGATCATCGGCCGCTTCTGCGGATATTTCACCAGCGGACGCTCGCCATTGGCGAAGGGCAGCGTAACGGTGTCGAGTGCCAGCGCCTTGCTGGAATTCAGCGTGGCCGCGAGTGCGGTGAAGCCCGCTCCTTTGAGCAGGTCGCGTCGATCAAACATCTGGTCCCCTCCCGGGAGCTTTTCGTCGGACCTACGGTCATCACCGCGGACCCGCGCTCATCTGTCGCAACCCGCGAGGCGAAGTCAATTCGTGCTTTCGCAGCAGGCCCATGCCGCTGCGTTGCAGCAGGCCGGTGTTACGCCAGCAGTGAATTGAGCCGAACTGTAGCCGCGGCGGTAGTGCACCTCTCCCGCTTGCGGGAGAGGTCGCGCCGAAGGCGCGGGTGAGGGCTTTCTCCTCTAGGGGATTGTCCCTTTGTGGAGAGACCCTCCCCAACCCTCTCCCGCAAGCGGGAGAGGGAGCGCACCTCGCGCTTGGCTACCTGCTACGCCGCGACCCGTTCTCCGCGATCGACCAGCGCCGCCAGCTCTCTCGCATCCGCAACCACCCGCACCGCCATCGGCTCGTCGCGGCCGCGGATCGCGACCTCCCGTTGCGGCAGCGTATCGTCTGCGAGGCCCGCCGTGCTGCGGATTTCCTCCGAGACGATCGCCTCGCAGGCCAGCGTCTTGGTCATGTCCTGGAGGCGGGCGGCGACGTTGACGGCATCGCCCAGCGCCGTGAAGACGACGTGATCGCGATAGCCGATGTCGCCGATGATGACCTCGCCGCCGTGAATGCCGATGCCGAAGCGGATCGGCTCGCGCAGATCGTGGCTCAGGAGCTGGTTCAGTTCGTCGATATGCGTGGCGATGCCGGAGGCCGCCTTCAGCGCCTGCCGGCAGGCGGTTTGCGGATCGGCCGTGAGCCCGAACAGCGCCAGCATGCCGTCGCCGACGAACTGGTTCGGCTGGCCGCCATTCTCGATCACGGCCTGCGAGACCGCGCCGAGGAAACGGTTGACGATGAAGACGGTGTCGAACGGCAGCCGCTTCTCGGCGAGCTGGGTCGAGCCGCGCATGTCCACGAACAGGCTGACGAGATAGCGCTCCTGGCCGATTCTGGCCGGCGTCGAGGCCTGCCCGTCCGTCGAATGCGTGTGAGGCGTGAAGAGCTGGAAGAAGGAGAGATCGGACATCGGCCGCAGCTGGCAGGCCAGCCTGATCGAGGGGTCGTTGGTGCCGACACGGGTGAGCACGAAGGCCTCGCGCTGCGACGGTGTGGGCAGGGCGTCATGGTCGCCGATGATGCGGATGCGGCAGGTCGAGCAGCGGGCGCGGCCACCGCAGACGCTGGCATGCGGTACATTGTGGCGCAGGCTCGCTTCCAGCACGGACAGGCCCTTGGGAACCCGCACCGTCTTGCCGTTGCCGTAGGACAGCGCGACCATGCCGCCGCGCCGCTCGCGCCATGCTCGCACGCCGCGTGCCGCCAGCGCCAATCCCAACAGACCGAAATACCCGATGGTGAGGCCGCCGGTGATGCGGTCGAGCGCGTTGCCTTCCGCGACCGTGCCGACCTGGCGTCGCGTGAGATTGTGCGTGCGCCATTCCCCGTCATCGGCTTCGATCGCGACGCTGCGGCCGCCCTGATAGATGCCGAGCAGCGACAATGTCGGGACCAGCACGGCGGCGGCGAGCAGATAGGGGGCGGCGCGCGTGAAGAACGGCTTGAGGCGGAGCCAGAAGAAGATGCCGATGCAGCCGTGCACCCAGGCGATGAGAAGCAGGATCGTCATCTGCCAGAGCCGGCCCGGCGCGGCGACGAAGAACAGATAGAGCTCCTGCGGATAGAGCTTCTGATGATCGTACAGCGTGTAGCCGAGCCGCACCCCGATCACGTGTCCCATAACCAAAGCGGGAATACTCAGGCCCAGCACCAATTGGAGCGGCTCGATCGTCCGCCATCGGAACTGCCGGCGTTGATACAGCGCGTAGATGCCGAGGCCCATATGGGTGAGTGCGGCCGTGTAGAACACGATCGCGACGGGGAGGAACTGCCAGAACAGGGTATGGTAGTAGACTCCGGCCTCCATGGCCTCGACCGAGATATTGCCGAGCGCGTGGTTGAGGAAATGGCTGACGACATAGGCGAACAGGATGATTCCGCAGATGAGCCGCACCTGCCGCACGCTGGTCGCGCGGACGAGTTCGGACATCTGTGCAGGAGCGTTGGCCATGATTCGCTTGTATCAGTTCACCAATGAGAACAGCCAGCGTAGCGTTTAATTCCCGGCCTGGACAGCTGGCGGGATCACATGGGCGGCAAGGTTACGAAGCGGCAAGGTTACGAAATCGTAGCTGTCGTAGGGTGGGCAAAGGCGCCTTTGGCGTCGTGCCCACCATTTCGCATCGCAGCCCTTGATGGTGGGCACGCTTCCGCCTTCGCTCTTCGAGCTACGGCGGACAAGCCGTTTTGCCCGCCCTACGATCTCTCGTCCGGGGCGACGGGAGAAGACTGGAGCACCATCCCCACATTGACTCCCCGTCCCAAGTTGGGGAAAAGCGCGGCCGTGACGATCGCTCCCGACATCTCCGTGAAGCCAGACGGCGCCGAACGCCGTCTCATCCTTGTTGCCGTGCTCGTGATCGCCGCGATGACGCTGCTGCGCATCGTCTACGCGTCCGCGATCGAGCTGCGCACCGACGAGGCCTATTACTGGACCTGGTCGAAGGAGGGCGCGCTCAGCTTCCTCGATCATCCCCCTGGTATCGCCTGGCTGATCCGGTTCGGCACCGCGATCTTCGGCGACACCACGCTCGGGGTCCGCTTCGGCGGCATCGTCGCGATGCTGGTGACGCAATGTCTGCTGGCCGACATCGTCCGCCGCCTCACCCATGATGCGCGCGCTGTCGTGTTCGCCGTGCTCATGCCGGAAGCTGCGCTCTATTACGGCCTGCTGATGGCCAAGGTCGCGCCCGACGTCGCCATGATCCCGTTCGCAATGGCGATGATGTGGTCGCTGGTGCGGCTGGCGCAGAGCGGCGACGGACGCTGGTGGCTTGCGGCCGGTCTGTTCGCCGGTCTGTCGATGCTTTCGAAGTTCACCGCGATCATGTTCGCCCCCGCAGTTGCCGCCTTTCTGCTGGTGCCGGATTGGCGCTGGCGCTGGCTGCGGAGCCCTTATCCTTATCTCGCGGTGCTGGTCGCAATGGCAGTGTTCTCGCCGGTGTTGGTCTGGAACGCACAGCACGATTGGGCCTCGTTCCGTTTCCAGGGCGTGCGCGCCACCGCCAATTACGGCATCTCGTTCCGCACCCTCGGCGACTTCATCGGCCTGCAGTTCGGCCTGGTCGGCTTCGTCATGTTGCCGGTGGTGCTGACCGGGCTGGTGCTGACGGCATGGCGCGGCGCTCGCACCCGCGAGCCGGTGGCGATCCTGCTGTCGGCCGCGGTGCTGGTGCCGTTTCTGTATTTCCTCGCGAAGTCGACCACGCTTCGGGTCGGCGACACCTGGCCGATGTTCATGTGGCCGGTCGGCTTCGCCGCCACGGCCGTGAACCTCGCGACGATGATGAAGGAGGATTGGTCGGCACGGATGCTGAGCTCGTCGCTGTTCTGGGCGAGGACAGCGGTCGGCTCCGGTATCGCCTTCGTGGTGATCGTGTTCCTCTACTACGTCGCCGCGCCCTGGAATCTGCTCGGCAAGATCGATCCGATTGGCGCAGAGTCCGGCTACGAGCAGGTCGCCGCGCGCACGCAGGCCGCGCTCGACGACACAGGCGCGACCTGGATCGCGACCACGGACTACCGCACCTACGCCATGATGCGCTGGCTGTTCAGGGGGCGCGTGCCCGTCATCGAGATCAACGAGCGCGGCCGCTTCCAGGATTTCCGCGATCCCGGCATGGACCGGATCAGGGGCCACGCCGGCATCTATGTCGGCCGCGAGCCGGACGATCGTTCGTTGCTGTGGGAGAATATCCCGGCGAAGCGCGAGCAGCTCGGCGAAGTCGAACGCCGTTGGCGCGGCATTCGCTCGGATACTTATGTGATCGAAAAGCTCACGGGTTGGACGCCCGAGCTGTCGCCGCCAAAGGATTCGCCGCTGTTCTGGTGGAAGGTGCTGGCTTTCCTCTCCCTCTCCCCGCAAGCGGGGAGAGGCGAAGAAGCTAATCCTCCCCGTCCTTCTTCCGCAGCAGATCTGTCGCGAGATCCGACAGCTTCGGCGGCGGGAGCGCTGCGAACGGCAGCGGCCTCGTGACGTCGATCGCGGCAAGGCCCAGCCGCGCCGTCAGCAACCCGTTCAGCACGCCTTCGCCGAGCCGCTGCGACAGCTTTGCCGCGATGCCGTGGCCGAGCATCTGCTGCACCAGGCTGTCGCTCGCGGCCATGCCGCCGGTGATGGCGAGATGGGCAATGACGTGACGCAGCAGGCGGATCATGCCGAGCGCGCCGGGGCGGCCGCCATAGAGAAAAGCGAGTTGGCGGATCAGGCGCAGCGCGGCGACCAGCACGAACAGCACGTCGATCGCGGCGCGAGGGGAGACCGCGGTCACGATCGAAACCTTTTGCGCGGCCGACGACACCAGCCGCCGTGCTTCCGCATCCAGCGGCGACATCAGCTCGCGCTCGGCGAGCCGGATCATGTCGGCGCCGTCGATGATCTCGCCGGTGTGGCTCTCCAGAGCGGCGCGGGCGCGCGCGAGTTGCGGGTTCTGGTGCGCGATCTTGAGCAGATCCTGCACGATGACGCGGCTTTCCTTGCGGTCGTCGCTGGCAAGCACTGATGCCGCGCGCTCATGCAGTTTCTCGATCGTCGCAAGGCGCGCGAGGCCGTATGCCTCGCGTCCGATCACGACGGCAAGCGCGAGCGCGGTGACGAAGGCAAAAGCGAGGCCGATATAGCCGAGTGTCTCGCTGCGCGCGAACAGGTCCTCGATCAGATGGACGACGCCAAGCCCGACGCCGAGCAGGGTCAATCCGCCGAGGCCGGACCAGAATAGCGTGCCCCAGGGAAAACCGCGCCGCGCCGGCAGCGCGGCCGCGATCGGCACCGGCAGCATCGCCGGATCCGGCTCCGGTGTGATCTGGATGGTGGCGCGGCTGAGCCGCGCCGTCTCGTCGGCTTCGGTGACGACGACGCCGGGATCGTCGAGCCGGAACGTCGCCGGCCGCCGTGGCTTCGATCGGTCGTTCATGCGAGCTTGTCTCCGATCAGGAACTGCAAGGCACGGTCGAGGCGGATATGAGGCAGCGTCGGCTCGTTCGTTCCCTCACGTTCGAGCCTGGGCGGGCGGAAGCGCAGGAAGCGGAAATCGCTCTTCTCCGCGGCCAGGGTCGAGAGGCCGCGGAACGCATCATTGCCGTTGAACAGCGGCTCGGGATCCAGCGGCAAATCGCCCGGAAAGGTCGCTACTTCCGTATTACCATCAAAGAACTCGCCGCCGGCGCTCTCGCCTGCGGCCGGTGTTCCCAGGATCGACGGCAGTTTGTCGCGGCCGTGCGCGACCTGCGCTTCCCTTGTGGCACGCACCGCGGCAAGCGCCACCACGTCGATCGCCGCGCCCGTGTTTTCCGCGCGCGCAACGGCGCCGGAGACGGCGCGTCGCAGCACGGCCTCGAGCCGGTCGTGGCTGGAATGATGCAGATGGTCCGCCTTGGTCGCCGCGAACAGGATGCGGTCGATGCGCGGGCGGAACAGGCTGGAGAGGATCGTGCTGCGGCCGATGTTGAAGCAATCGAGAATGCCGGCGAGGGCTGCTTCGAGATCGTGCAGCGCCTCGGGGCCGGAGTTGAACGCCGACAGCGCGTCGGCCAGCACGATCTGGCGATCGAGCCGGGCGAAATGATCCCTGAAGAACGGCCGCACCACCACGTCCTTGTAGGCCTCGAAGCGGCGCACCATCATCGCCCACAGCGATCCTTCCGGTGCCTGCCCGCCAGCGGGCACGTCGAGCGGCGCGAAGGTCAGCGCCGGCGTATCAGCGAGATTGCCGGGCATCAGGAAGCGGCCCGGCGGTAACAGGCTCATCGCGAAGCGCTCGTCGCGGCAGGCGCGCAGATAGTCGGTGAAGAGCTTTGCAGCGGTCAGCGTCGCCTGCTCGTCCTCGCGCGCCTCCGGCTTGAGCGTTGCCAGATGCGCGTGCCATTCGCTCGCCAGATGCGCGCGCGGCGCCTCGCGCGACAAGGCCAGGCTCTCCGTCGACCATTGCTCGAAACTCTTCTGCAGCAACGGCAGGTCGAGCAGCCACTCTCCGGGATAGTCAACGATGTCGAGCGTCAGCGTGCGGTCGGCGCCGTTCGGCCGCTGATAGTCGATGACGAGCCTGAGCTCGCTGATGTCGACGGTCGAGCTCGGCCAATGCCGTTCCTCGACCAGCGCGCGCAGATGGCTCTCATAGGCAAACCGCGGCACGGCATCGTCGGGCTGCGGCGCCAGCTGCGCCCGTGCGATCCGGCCCGAGGCATAGGCGTCGAACACCGGAAACCGGCCGCCGCGGGTGAGGCCGTGGATCAGAGCGGTGATGAACACGGTCTTGCCGGCGCGCGACAGGCCGGTAACGCCTAACCGCACCGTCGGGTTGAAGAAGTGCTCGCCATAGTCGATCAGCGCCCGGGCCGA
This sequence comes from Bradyrhizobium sp. 192, assembly GCF_023100965.1. Classification (NCBI taxonomy): domain Bacteria; kingdom Pseudomonadati; phylum Pseudomonadota; class Alphaproteobacteria; order Hyphomicrobiales; family Nitrobacteraceae; genus Bradyrhizobium; species Bradyrhizobium sp. 192. Next base: position 7,545,950 of record NZ_CP064690.1, on the reverse strand, counting down.
CAGGCGCGCCTCTTCGACCATATCCTGGAAACTGAATGCCATATGAACGTTATTGGATCCGGGGCGGGCGGGACTGTGTAGCCGTTCACAAAAGTGGCAATTGCGTGAGGAAAATCAAGCTCCATACTTCCACCGCCTTTGTCGGCGAGTCAGCCGTTTGAACGACGCGCCGATCCCGAAAGACCCATAGAAGAGGGCTTTACCTCACCTTGCGGATTGCCATGACCGTCTTCCAACTGAAACACTTCGCATCCACCTCCGTTCACGCCGCAGCCGACGCGATGGGCTGGAACTACGACCGCGCCGAGCTCATCGCCGACGGAATCATCCACGCGATCGGCGTCCTCTCCGGCCTCGTTGCCGCGACCGTGCTGGTGGTGCTGACGGCTGTCTATGCCGACGCCACCGACATCGTCGGCGTCTCGATCTACGTCTCGGGCCTGCTCTCGATGCTGGTGCTGTCGGCGACCTATAACCTCTGGCCGGTGTCGCCGGCGAAATGGCTGCTGCGACGGTTCGACCATTCGGCGATCTACCTGCTGATCGCGGCGACCTATACGCCGTTCATCCTGGAGCTGAAGGACAGCGTGTTTGCACTGGCGCTGCTCGTCTGCGTCTGGTGCGTTGCTATCCTCGGCATCGTCCTCAAGCTTCGCTTCCCCGGCCGGTTCGACCGCGTCGCCGTCGGCATCTATCTCGCGATGGGCTGGAGCGGCGTGATGCTCTACGACGCCGTAGTCAAGGCGCTGCCTGCGCTGGTGCTGGGCTTCATCCTCGCGGGCGGCCTGCTCTACAGCTTCGGCGTCATCTTCCACGCCTGGCGGCGGCTGCGCTTCCAGAATGCGATCTGGCACGGCTTTGTCTTGGCCGGCGCGGCATGCCATTATACCGCGGTGCTCGACCTCGTGTTGAGCTGAACAATTCCCGCCCAGCGGGATAAGACGAGCGGTAAGAAGAGGAGACGTCGCATGCAGGTGACCGGCAAGGTCGTGGTCGTCACGGGCGGCGCCAATGGCATCGGCAAGGCGCTGTGTGAGGCTTTTCACAACGCGCGGGCGGCCAAGGTCGTGGTCGCGGACATGGACGCCGACAACGCAAGGGCCGTCGCGGCGATGGTGGATGGCGCCGCCTTCAAATGCGATGTCGCGCAGGAAAAGGATATCGCGCACGTCATCGAGGAGACCGAGCGGCAGTTCGGGCCCATCGATCTGTTCTGCTCCAATGCCGGTATCGGCGGCGGATTCGATCCGATGTCGGTCAATGCCGGCGGCGCCTCCGACGAGCCCTGGCAGCGCAGCTGGGCGATCCACGTCATGGCCCATGTCTATGCCGCACGGCATCTCATCCCCCGCATGAAGGCGCGCGGCGGCGGCTATTTCCTCAACACGATCTCGGCCGCGGGCCTGCTGTCCCAGGTCGGCAGCCCTGCTTATTCCACCACCAAGCACGCCGCGGTGGGCTTTGCCGAGAATCTCGCGATCTCGCACAAGGCCGACAACATCAAGGTCTCGATCCTCTGCCCGCAGGGCGTCGACACCAACATGCTGCGCTCGATCCCCAAGGGCCCGCAATCCGGCGACGGCGACCTCACGCCGGAGCAGGTTGCGAAAGACGTGCTCGCTGGCCTCGAGCAGGAGACCTTCCTGATCCTGCCGCACCCCCAGGTGCTCGGCTACATGCGCAAGAAGACTGAGAATTACGACCGCTGGCTCGGCGGCATGGCCAAGATCCAGGCCAGGATGCGGGAGGATTTCGGGAAGTAACCGGCGCTGTTGCTGCGATTGACGCTGTCATGCTCCGCGAAAGCGGGGCATCCAGTACGCCGCAGCTCATCGATTGAATCACTGACGTCACGGAGTACTGGATCGCCCGCCTTCGCGGGCGATGACACCGTGAGTACAGCTTACACCACCGCCTTCTCCTCCACCCGGCTCGCCCGCAACGCCCGCGCATAGAGCATCATGCCCTCGCGCACCTTGCGCTGCTCCACTTCTGTCAACGCCGCCAGCGCGCCGCGCACCTGCTGCCGGCCGAACGCGTGCAGCGCGTCCAGCGTGCGCCGGCCCTTCGCCGTCAGCGACAGCAGCTTGCTGCGTGCGTCACTGTCATCCGGCGTCTCCCTGAGCTCGCCGCAATCGATCAGCTTGCGCACCAGGCGGCTGACGCTGGACTTCTCCAGCCGCAGGAAATCGCCGAGCTCGCCCGAATTCATCGGGCCGCGAATGCCGATCTCCAGGATCGTGTGCACGGCCGACGGCGGATAGTCCGAGGCCGCCACCGTCGCATCCATGAAGCCGAGCTCGCGCACCATCAGCCGCGAGGCGGCGCGAATGTCGTCGATCAAGGCAAGCTCGGCCATCTTGACTCTCTGCGCATAGTTGTATCATACAACTATATACGCGCAACGGCGCGCGCAAGCGTTTTGGAGTGGACCATGAGCGGAGCATTGCCGGCGGGAACGCGGATGACGGGCAAGGTCTGCCTGGTGACCGGCGGCGGCAGCGGCATCGGCCGCGCCACAGCGCTGCGGATGGCGACCGAAGGCGCCGAGGCGGTCATCGTGGCGGGACGGCGTGAAGCCGAGATCGAGGCGACCGCCGCTTCGTGCCGCAAGCTCGGCGCCGAGGCGATCGCGCTCAAGACCGACATCACGCACGAGGACGAGGTCGCGCGTCTTGTCGGCACGGCGATCGAGCGCTGCGGCCGGCTCGACGTCGCCTTCAACAATGCCGGCTTCCAGGAGCGCCGCGCGCCGCTGGAAGAGCAGGGCACGGATATCTACGACAGCGTGTTCGACACCAATGTCCGCGCGCTGTTCCTGTGCCTGCGCCATCAATTGCCCGTCATGCTGGCGCAAGGGCGCGGCAGCATCGTGGTCAACGCCTCCGTCAGCGGCGTGCGCAATCCCAATCCCGGCTTCTCGCTCTACTCGGCCTCGAAGGCCGCCGCGATCTCGCTGACGCGCTCGGCGGCGATGGAGAACGCCCCGCGCGGCATCCGCATCAACGCCATCGCGCCGGGCCGCGTCGTCACCGACATGATGCTGCGCGCCGGCGTCGGCGATATCGCAACCGTCAGCGCCGGCCTGCCGCTGCGGCGGATGGGGAGCCCGGAAGAGGTGGCGGAAGCCGTGGTGTGGCTGTCGTCGGATGCGTCGTCCTATGTGGTCGGACACGTGCTGGCGGCAGATGGCGGATTTTTGGCGTCGTAGCCCGGATGAGCGCAGCGATATCCGGGAGAGCGTTCCCGCATGTCGCTCCGCTCATGCGGGCTACGCGCGCCTCAATGCTTCTGCCCGTACAGCACCGGCACCGCCGAATCCACGACGACTTCCACCAGGCTCGTGCCGGCGAACGCCATCCCGCGCTTGAGCGCCTCGCCGAGCTCAGCCGCCTTGCTCACCCGCACCGCATCGCAGCCCATGCCTTCGGCGAGCCGGACGAAATCGAGTCCCGGCAGCTCCAGACCGGGCACGTTGCGCACCTGCATCACCTGGCTGAACGAGCGCATCGCGCCGTAGCCGGAATTGTTGATGACGACCACGGTGAGCGGCAGCTTGCGCTGCGCGGCGGTCCACAGTGCCTGGATCGAATACATCGCCGAGCCGTCGCCGATCAGGCACACGGTGCGGCTGTTCGGCTTGCCGAGCGCCATGCCGACGGCGGCGGGCAGGGAGTAGCCGAGGCCGCCGCTCGCCATGGTGTAAAAGCTGTCCTGGCCGTGCATCGGCATGAACTTTTGCATCGCCGGCCGGTGCGAGGGCACTTCTTCGACCAGCGAGCTGCCTTCCGGCATCGCCTGCGACAGCGCGTGCAGCAGGAATTCGACCGGCAGGGGATCGGAGGCTTGCGGTGCCGGCGGCAGCGTGCGGCCGTTTGGCGTGGCGCGCTTGCTCTCCGGCAGCAGGTCGAGCAGCAGGCTCAGCGCCGGCTTCATGGTAGCGATGATGCTGGTGCCGATGGGCGTCACCGCCGCCGCATCCGGATCGTCCGTGATCTGGAAGATCGTCGCGCCGCCATCGAAGATCGCGGCATGGCCCTCGACGTGGAAGGTGAACACCGGCGCGCCGATGACGACGACGAGGTCGTGCTCGCGCAGCGCGTCGGAGAGTTGAGCGGGCGAAGCATGCAGGAAGCCCGCGAATTGCGGATGCCGCTCGGGAAACGAGCAGCGCGCCGAGAACGGGCTGACCCAGACGCTCGCCCTGGCCTTCTCGGCGACGCGCACCATCAGATCGACCGCACCGGCGCGATCGATTCCGGGGCCGACCACGAGGGCAGGGTCCTTTGCCGAACCGAACGCTGTGACCAGCGCCTTCATCGCATCGAGCTCGGGCCCGCTCTCGCGGCTGACCGTGCGCGCCTCGACCGGCGCGCAGGCATGCGTCCAGTCGTCGACCGGGATCGACACGAAGGTCGGCCCGCATGGCGGCTGCATCGCGGTGTAATAGGCGCGTGCGATCGCGGCCGGCACGTCCTCGGGCCGCGCCGGCTCGACGCTGTATTTGACGTAAGGCCGCGGAAACTCCGACGCGCGCTCCGCATAAAGAAACGCCTGCAAGGGGAGGATCGAGCGCGCCTGCTGGCCGGCGGTGATCACCAGCGGGGTCTGGTTGCGATGCGCGGTGTAGATGTTGCCGAGCGCGTTGCCGACGCCGGCGGCCGAATGCAGATTGACGAAGCTGGCATTGCGCGTCGCCTGTGCGTAGCCATCGGCCATGCCGACGGCGCTGGCTTCCTGCAGAGCAAGCACGTAGTCGATGTCATCGGGCCAGTCGCTGAGGAACGGCAGCTCGGTCGAGCCGGGATTGCCGAATATTTTTTTGATGCCGAACGCCCGCAGCAGATCGAGCGTCGCCTGCTTGACGGTGACGGATTTGCTGCCGCTCTTGCCGTTCTTGGCCATGGTTTCCGTCCCCGAATGCTTATTGTCATGGCGTCATTCCGGGGCGATGAAGCATCGAACCTGGAATCTCGAGATTCCGGGTTCATCGCTGCGCGATGCCCCGGAATGACAAACCTACCACACCGCCGTGCCCTTCATCGTCGGCTGCCCTTCCGCGTTTGCGGTCCACAGCTCCATGCCCGCTTCGGTCTCGTTGGCGTTGATGGAGAACTCGCTGCCCTCGAACAGCGGCTGCAGGCCCCGATAGGTGAACTTCTTCGGCGCTTTGCCGCCGTGCAGCTTCGCCGCCATCTCGATGATCAGCGCGGCCTGCAACGGCCCGTGGAAGATCAGGCCCGGATATCCCTCGACCTTGGTGACGTAGTCGCGATCGTAATGGATGCGATGGCCGTTGAAGGTCAGCGCGGAATAGCGGAACAGCAGCACGGGATCCGAGACATGCGTCTCGCGGTGCTGCGCCTTCGGCGGCGGAGGCGGGGCCTTCGCGCTCGCTGGCGCGTTGCTCGTCATCTCGCGATAGACGATGTCGTGGCGCTCGCGGATGGCGGTGCCGCGTGGCGAGGAGATGCTGTGCTCAACTGAAACGAAGCACAGCGTCCCGGTCGAGCCCGTCTTCACCTGCACGTCGGCAATGCGCGAGGTCCGCGTCGATTCATCGCCGACCTGCAGCGGCTGCAGGAACTCGATCTCGCCGCCGGCCCACATCCGGCGCGGCAGCGGCACCGGCGGCAGGAAGCCGCCGCGGGTCGGATGGCCGTCGGGCCCGAGCATCGACATCGGAAACACCGGCTGCGCCAGGCACCAATGCACCGTGAACGGTGCGGCGTCACCCTTCCTGGGCTCGCCGACCTCCTGGAACAGCGTCGCACGCAGGCCCATGACGAGCTGCGCAGTGACGATGTCGGTGGCTTCCGTGCTGCGGCCGATCCATTGCCGCAAGTGTTCGATGTCGAGCTTCTCGGTCATGACGCCTCGCTCTGTTACTTGTTCGACTTTGGCTTTTCGCCGATCGCGGGAACAGCGCCGTAAGCGCGCGTCTCGCCGACGATGATCGGTGCCGGCGCGGGATAGCTGACGCGCCCATTCGGCGTGTCGACTTCGATGCGGCGCAGATGCGGATGCCTGGTGAGGTCGGCCATGGTGTTGACCTCGGCAAAGGCGATGTCGGCGTCCGACAGCCGCTTGAGCAGCTCGTCGCGCGTCATCTTGCCGAAGGCCTCCGCCACCGTCGTGTCGGTGAAGTCGCGGTTGCGCACGCGCTCGACCATGTTGGCGACGCGGGGATCGGCGGGAAGGTCGGGCTGATCGAGCACCTTGGCGCACAGCGTCTTCCACTCGCGCTCGCTCTGGATCGAGATCAGAATGTCCTTGCCGTCGCTGGACGTGAACACGCCATAGGGCGCGATCGAGGGGTGGCGCAGGCCCATGCGCTTGGGCGGATTGCCGGCTTCGGAATTGAGCAGCGGCACGGTGCACCAGTCCGCCATCACGTCGAACATGGAGATGCGGATGTCACAGCCCTTGCCGGTGCGCCCGCGTCCGATCAGTGCCTCCAGGATCGCCGCATGCGCGGTGGCGCCGGTGGCGACGTCCACGATCGACATGCCGACACGCGAGGCGCCGTCCGGACTGCCGGTGATCGAGGCGAGGCCGCTCTCGGCCTGAATCAGCAAATCATAGGCCTTGCGGTGCGCGTAGGGGCCTTCGTCGCCATAGCCGGTGATTGTGCACGAGATCAGCTTCGGATAGTCCTTCAGCAGCCGCTCGCGCGAGAAGCCGAGCTTGTCCATCGAGCCGGGCTTGAGGTTCTGGATCAGCACGTCGGCGCTCGCAATCAGCTGCTCCAGCTTGGCGCAGCCTTCCTTGGTGGCGAGATCGACCACGGCCGATTGCTTGCCGCGGTTGAGCCAGACGAAATAGCTGCTCTGGCCCTTGGCCGCCGCATCATAGCCGCGGGCGAAATCGCCCTCGGGCCGCTCGATCTTGATCACCTCCGCGCCGGCATCCGCCAGCCGCGAGGAGCAGAACGGCGCCGCCACCGCCTGCTCGACCGCAATCACCCGGATCCCGTCCAATGCTCCCATGATGGTGGCCTCAGTACGAGCGCGGCATGCCGAGCACGTGCTCGGCGACGAAGGACAGCACGAGGTTGGTCGAGATCGGCGCGACTTGATACAGCCGCGTCTCGCGGAATTTGCGCTCGACGTCGTATTCCTCGGCGAAGCCGAAGCCGCCATGAGTCTGGATGCAGGCATTCGCCGCTTCCCAGGACGCGTCAGCCGCCAGCATCTTGGCCATGTTGGCCTCGGCGCCGCAGTCTAACCCGGCTTCGTATTTGCGCGTGGCTTCCTTCACCATCAGCTCGGCCGCGCGCATCGAGGCGTAAGCCTTGGCGATCGGGAACTGGATGCCCTGGTTCTGGCCGATCGGTCGGCCGAAGACGCTGCGCTCCTTGGCGTAATTGGTCGCCTTGGCGATGAACCATTTGGCGTCGCCGACGCATTCAGCGGCGATCAAAATGCGCTCGGCATTCATGCCGGAGAGGATGTAGCGAAAGCCCTTGCCCTCCTCGCCGATCAGGTTCTCCGCCGGCACCTTCATGTCGGTAAAGAACACTTCGGTGGTGGCATGGTTCATCATGGTGCGGATCGGGCGGATCTCGAGGCCGTTGTTCTTGGCCTCGCGCATGTCGACGATGAACACGGAGAGGCCGTCGGTGCGCTTCTTCGCCTGCTCCTTCGGCGTGGTGCGCGCCAGCAGCACCATCAGGTCGGAATGCTCGGCGCGGCTGATCCAGATCTTCTGTCCATTGACGATGTAGCTGTCGTTGCCCTCCTTGCGCGCAAAGGTCTTCAGCGAGGAGGTGTCGGTGCCGCTGGTCGGCTCGGTGACGCCGAAGGCCTGCAGGCGCAATTCGCCGCTCGCGATCTTCGGCAGATACTTTGCCTTCTGCTCGGCGTTGCCGTGCCGCAGCACCGTGCCCATCGTGTACATCTGGGCATGGCAGCCGCCGCCGTTGCAGCCCGCGCGCTGGATCTCTTCCAGGATCGCGGCTGCCGCCGAAAGCTTCAGGCCCGCGCCGCCATATTCCTCGGGGATCAGCACCGAGAGGTAACCGGCCTCAGTCAGCGCATCGACGAATGCCTTCGGGTAGGCCATCTCGCGATCGAGCTTGCGCCAATATTCGCCGGGAAACTGCGCGCAGAGCTTTGCGACGGCGTCGCGGATGTCGGCGTAATCTTCGATGTGGTGTTCTTCACTCATGGCGTTTCCAATTCTCTAGCGGCAGTCAAGATAACGCCGGCCGATCCCGAGGCGTTGTGGAAACAACGCCAGCCCCCTATGCTTATTTGTTATAGCGTATGGAATAGCCTTCCAGGATTGGCAAGCATGGATTTTCGTCAGCTCAGGACCTTCAGTTGCGTGGCCGAGCTCGGCAGCCTGTCCAAGGCCTCCGACACGCTGCGCGTGGCGCAGCCAGCGCTCTCCAGGCAGATCAAGCTCCTGGAACACGAGCTGCGCACCGAGCTGTTCACCCGCAACGGCCGCGGCATGGTGCTGACCGAAGCCGGCCGGCTGCTGCTGGCGCGGACCTCCGGCATCGTGCGGCAGATCGACCAGATCCGCGACGACATCCAGTCGTCCAAGGGGCCGCCGTCCGGCCAGGTCGTGCTCGGCCTCGTTCCAACCGTGAGCTGCGTGCTGTCGGCGCGCTTTGCGCGGCGCTGCGTCGAGAAGTTTCCCGGCATTTCGCTGCGCATCGTCGAGAGCTACAGCGGTCATCTGGTCGAATGGCTGCATCGCGGCGAGATGGATCTCGGCATCCTCTACGGCCGCTCCGCCGATCTGCATCTCAACGTGGAGAGCCTCGGGCGCGACAACATCGTCGCGGTCGGCCCGCGCGGCTGCGGCCTTGCGCGCAAGAAGAGCGTCGACATCGGCTGGCTGTTGCGGCAGCGGCTGGTGCTGCCCTCTCATTCGCACGGCCTCCGCGCGCTGATCGAGCACGCGGCCGCCCAGCGCAAGATCAAGCTCGATGTCCAGCTCGAGGCGGATTCGTTTCGCGTGCTGACGAGCCTGGTCGAGGAGGGCCTCGGCTTCGCGCTGCTGCCGCCCTCGTCGGTCCACGGCGAGGTCGCGGACGGGCGGCTGGAAACCGCCGTGGTCTCGAAGCCGATGACACGCGAGCTCATTTTCGCTTCTCCGATCGACCGCCCGGTCTCGATCGCTTCGCTCGCCGTCACGGCGCTCCTGCGCGACGAGGTCGCCGCCTGCCGCAAGGACGGCGTGTGGGACATCAAGTTGAGCTAGATGTGCTGACGTCGTAGACCAGTCGGGCGCTGTCCTGCCTTCGCATCTGGCGCGAGCTGTCATGCCGGAATTTTATAGCTGAAGGTGTGGAGCCTGACGCGTGTCAGGGACGAGGCGCTCTCCGCCTCACCCTCGCTGTCATTGCCCGCGAAGGCGGGCAATCCAGTATTCCAGAGGCCGCGCGGCTGGAACCGAGACGCCGCGGCGTACTGGATGCCCCGCTTTCGCGGAGCATGACAGTGGAGGTTGAGAGGCAGCTTGCCCCAAACGCCTTCTTGGAAGCGCGCCTACCCCGGAATCCTCACCGGCAGCGTCTCGTATCCCTTGATGAAGCTCGAATAGATCCGCTTCGGCTCGCCGACGACCTCGATGCGGTCGAAGCGCTTCAGCATCTCCTCCCAGACGATCTTGAGCTGCAGCTCGGCGAGGCGCATGCCGACGCAGCGGTGGATACCGAAGCCGAAGGAGAGGTGGGTGCGCGGGCGCGGGCGGTCGATGATGAAATCGTTCGGCTTCTCGAACATCTCCTCGTCGCGGTTGCCGGAGACGTACCACATCACCACGCGGTCGCCCTTCCTGATGTGCTTGCCGCCGATCTCGGTGTCCTGCAACGCGGTGCGCCGCATATGCGCCAGCGGCGTCTGCCAGCGGATCACCTCCGGCACCATGGAGTCGATCAGCTCCGGATTGGCGCGGAGCTTGTCGTATTGCTCGGGGTTCTCGTTCAGCGCCAGCACCGAGCCGGTCATGGTGTTGCGCGTGGTGTCGTTGCCGCCGACGATGAGCAGGATGATATTGCCCATGAGGTTGTCGGGGTCCATGTGGCGCGTGGCATCGTTATGCGCCATCAGCGACAGCAAGTCGTTGCGCGGCGCCGAGTTGACGCGTTCGTTCCACAGCTTCGACATGTAGGCGTAGCACTCGTCCATCTCGCGGCGGCGCTCCTCGGCCGAGGCGACGATGCCGCTCTTGGGCAGCGCGGTCGAGACGTCCGACCAGCGCGTCAGCTTGCGCCGCTCCTCCCAAGGGAAGTCGAACAGGGTCGCCAGCATCTGCGTCGTCAGCTCGATCGAGACGCGCTCGACGAAGTTGAAGGTCTCGTTGCGCGGCAGATTGTCGAGCACGGTCTGCGAGCGCTGCCGGATCAGCTTGGCCAGCTCGTCCAGATGTGTCGGGGTGAACATCGGCGACACTGTCTTGCGCTGCGACGAGTGTTTTGGCTGGTCCATCGCGATGAAGCTCGGATAGTCGTAGCCGGGCGGCACGTCGCGGATCGCGATTCCGCCGAGCGTCGAGTCCGAGGAGAAGATGCCGTGGTTGGTGTCGACATGCATGATGTCGTCGTATTTCACCACCGACCAATAGGGCTCGATCGGCGCGTTGGTGCAGTAGTGCACCGGCTCTTCCTTGCGCAGCCGCTCGAACCACGGCCACAGCGTGTCGTCCTGGAACAGCCGGGGCGCGCCGGGGTGGAATTGCGCCAGCGGCGTCGCATAGGCCTCCTCGCGAGCCCTGCGCATGCGTTCGGCCTTGTCCACTTTAACCGGCGTTTGAATGTTCATCGTCGTGGCTCCAGTTGGTGTCTACCTCTCCCGCTTGCGGGAGAGGTCGGCGCGTCCCGGGCGATGCAAAGCATCGTCCCGCGCGCCGGGTGAGGGTTCTATCCTCTTGAGGGTTCTCGCTTGAGGAGAGACCCCCACCCCAACCCTCCCCCGCAAGCGGGAGAGGGGGCGCAGCATCCCCGTCGTTATAGCTCGAACTCACGCCGCAATCTTCACCGGCAGCTCTTCCAGACCCTTCACGAAGCTGGAATAGACCCGCTTCGGCTCGCCGACCACATCAATATGGTCGAAACGCCTGAGGATTTCTTCCCAAATTATCTTGAGCTGGAGTTCAGCAAGCCTGAGACCCACGCAGCGGTGGATGCCGAAGCCGAAGGACAGATGCGTGCGCGGGCGGGCGCGGTCGATGATGAAGTCGTAGGGCCTCTCGATCGCCTCCTCGTCGCGGTTGCCCGAGACGTACCACATCACGACCTTGTCACCTTTCCTGATCTGCTTGCCGCGGAACTCGAAGTCGGTGAGCGCGGTGCGCCGCATATGCGCCAGCGGCGTCTGCCAGCGGATCACTTCGGGAACGAAGCTGTCGAGCAATGCGGGGTTTTCGCGCAGCTTGCGATATTGCTCCGGATGCTGGCTCAGCGCGAGCAGCGAGCCCGACATGGTATTGCGGGTGGTGTCGTTGCCGCCGACGATCAAAAGCACGAGATTGCCAAGGAAGTTCTTGGCGTCCATGTCGCGTGTCGCTTCGCCATGCGCCATCATCGAGAGCAGGTCGCTCTTCGGCGGCTGCGCGATGCGCTCCTTCCACAGCCTTGCGAAATAGCCGGCGCATTCGGCCAGCTCGACCTGCCGCTCGTCTTCGGTTGCGACGAGCCCGTCGGGGCCGGGAATCGTGGTGGCGATATCGGACCAGCGCGTCAGCTTGCGGCGGTCCTCCCAGGGAAAGTCGAACAGCACCGCAAGCATCTGCGTCGTCAGTTCGATCGAGACCCGGTCGACCCAGTCGAACACCTGGCCCACGGGCAGATTGTCCAGGCATTCGGCCGAGCGCTTGCGGATGTTGAGGGCGAGATTGTCCAGATGCGTCGGCGTGAACATCGGCGCCACGGTCTTGCGCTGCGCGGCATGGCGCGGCGGGTCCATCGAGATGAAGCTCTCGCGGCGCAGGTCGGGGTCGATGTCGCGGATGGTGATGCCGCCGAGCGAGGACGCCGAGGAGAACACCGAATGGTTGGTCTCGATCTCCATGATGTCGTTGTAGCGCGTCACCGACCAATACGGCCCGAACATCGAGTCCTTGCAATAGTGCACGGGATCTTCCCGGCGCAGCCGATCGAAATACGGCCAGAACGTATCGGTCCTGAACAATTCCGGATCGCCCGGATCGAATTGCTCCAGTGGCAGTGTCGTGGCGCGCTCGCGAAGTGCATCGAGCTTGGCCGCGCTCTCGATGGTCCCATGCATGACCGTTCTCCCTGGCACGTACCGCGCGTTCTCGTTGAATTCTGCGCTGCGGTATTTGATTTGCAATTACAGCCGGTTGTCCGCGCCGGAGCAAGGGAGAGTTTTGTCACAAGATTGGGTGCGTAGCCCGGATGAGCGAAGCGACATCCGGGACTTTGCTCGCGCGTTTCCGGGTATCGCTTCGCTCACCCGGGCTACAGGACCTAGCCAGCGTGACCCTCCGCACGCCGTTTGTCGTGAAATCGTGCCAGAAACCGACTGAAATCGAGGTAAATCGAACCCCGCCATCTCAGGGGCGACTAACCTCTGATCTATAGTTTGACCCGACCAAGACCGCATCCCGAGGTTGCCGCCGTGAATGACATGCAATGGACCCCGATCGGCTCCGAGCCGCTGCCGCCGCCGCTGCCGCCCGCGCGGTTCGATTTCAGCGGTGACCGCACCGAATTCCGGAAAATGGTCACCAAGGGTGCCATGCTGGAGCTCGTCACCTTCGGCTTCTACCGGTTCTGGCTCGTCACCGACATTCGCCGTCATCTGTGGGCGAACACCGCGATCGACGGCGATGCCGCCGAATATACCGGCCGCGCCAAGGAGCTCCTGGTCGGCTTCCTGTTCGCACTCGCGATCCTGGTGCCGATCTACCTCGCCTACTTCCTGATCGGCATTGAATTCGAGCGCTGGCAGGGCTTCGCCTCGACGCCGCTGTTCATCGGCTTCTACGCCTTCGGCCAGTTCGCGATTTTTCGCGCGCGACGCTACCGGCTGACGCGCACGGTCTGGCGCGGCGTTCGCTTCTGGATGGACGGCTCGGGCTGGGCCTATTCGTTCCGCGCCATGGCGTGGGGCCTGCTCGTGCTGCTGACGCTCGGCCTGGCGCTGCCCTGGCGCGCGGCCGCGCTCGAACGCTACAAGATGCAGCACAGCCATTACGGCGATCTCCGCGGCGATTTTGAGGGCGACGGCTGGACCTTCTTCAAGCGCGCCTGGTGGCTGTGGCTGCTCAGCCCGATCGCGCTGCTGATTTTCCCGCTCGCACCGTTCTTCTATGCCGAGTTCAAAGCACGTGAATGGCGCTGGTGGCTCGACGGCATCCGCATCGGCGGCGTCAGCCTGTCGTCCAACCTGCCTCACGACGCCTTCTACGGCCTGTACTGGAAGGTGATCGGCTGGTGGACGCTGCTCTCGATGGCTTTCGCCGCCTATCTCGGCTGCAGCGCCTTGCTGGTGGTCCAGCTGAGCGGCGTTCCGGCCGAACAGGTGTTCGGCTCCGACAATGCCGCCAGGAGCATCCCGATGGTCGTGATGATGGTCATCGGCTATCTCGCTTTGGCGCTTGCGATCAACATCGTCATGCGGGTCTATCTTCAGCGTGATCTCTGGGCCAAGGTGCTGGAAACCGTCGAGGTGCGCGACATCGCGGCCGCGGCGGACGTGCGCGGCAGCGGCCAGCTTGCCAGCGCGCTTGGCGAAGGTTTTGCCGACGGGCTCGATGTCGCGGGATTCTGAGTTGTGAGTGACGTGTTTGCCGAGGCGCCGGCGCAGTCCGCCAAGCCGACCATCTTCTTCGACGGCATGTCGAGCCGAAGACGGCAGGTGATACTGACGTTCGCCGATGCGCTCGAGATCCTCGAGGAGGGCGGGGCACCGGTTCGCTGGGCCTATGCCGACATCCGCCGCGCCGACAGTCCGGCCGGGATTTTGCGACTGGCGTGCACCGCGGCTCCGCCGCTGGCGCGGCTCGAGATCCGCGACGCAGCGCTCGCCGCCGACGTGACCGTCCGCTGCACTCACCTCGACGAGCAAGGGACCTCGCGCCGCGGCGTCGCAAGGATCGTCGGCTGGTCGATGGCCGCTGCCGTCTCCATCGTCTGCGTCGTGCTGTTCGGTGTGCCGCTCGCCGCCGACCGTCTCGCGCCGCTGGTGCCGAAACCGATGGAGCGGCGCATCGGCGATGCCTCCGAAGTCCAGATGAAGACCATCTTCGGCCGCAGCGTGTGCGAAGACCCAGCGGGCAAGGCCGCCTTCACGAAACTGGTCAACCGCCTGCGCGATGCCGCCGGCCTCGACGACGATTCCATGACGGCGGGTGTGCTGCCGACCCCGGTGCCGAACGCGTTCGCGCTGCCCGGCGGCAAGGTCTACGTGCTGAGGGGCCTGCTCGACAAGGCGGAGAACCCCGACGAGCTCGCCGGCATCCTCGCCCACGAACTCGGCCATCTCAAGCATTACGACAACATGCGCGGCCTGATCTACAACGGTGGCACCTCGTTCCTGATCGGCCTGTTGTTCGGCGACGTGACCGGCTCATCCGCTGTGATCTTCGCCTCGCGCAGCGTCGTCGAAGCCTCCTATTCGCGTGAGGCCGAAACCGCTGCCGATACGTTCGCGATCGAGGTCATGCACAAGCTCGGCCGCTCGCCGAAGCCCGCGGCCGAACTGATGTTCCGCATCACCGGCAAGGAAGGCGGCGGCCTCACCTCGATCCTGGCGAGCCATCCGCTGACCGAGGACCGCCTCGCCCGCATGACGAAAGAAGACCGCCCCGCCAGCGGCCCGCCGCTGCTGACGGACAGAGAGTGGCAGTCGCTGAAGCTGATTTGCGGCAGCGGGAAGGTGTGATCCGACCGCCGGAGAAAGGAACAATTGTTCCGGACAGGCATATCCTCTCTCACAACGATAGGTGTCGCATGTCTTATGCTCGTTTCGCCGCGATGATAGCAGCGTCCACGCTGATCATGTTCGGGCTGATGTATCTCAACACGTTCGCCCTGGATCACGTCTGGTACAGCCAGACGCGAACCTGGATGGCGCTGCTGATGGGCGCGGTCATGGCCGCCGTGATGCTGAGCTTCATGTGGGGCATGTACCGGAACCGTGCAGCGAATATCGCCATTCTGGCGGCCAGCGCCGTGGTATTTGCGGTTTCGCTCTGGCTCGTTCGCAGCCAGCAGACCGTGTCAGACGTCGCCTATATGGAGGCGATGATCCCACATCATTCGATCGCGGTGCTGACGAGCGAGCGCGCGCACATCCGCGATCCCCGCGTCCGCAAGCTGGCTGACGGCATCATCGAGGCGCAGGTGCGGGAGATCGGCGAGATGGAACGTCTGATTTCCGACCTGAAACAGAATCCGCCGCCGGCCGATGCAAAGGACCTGCCGGCGAGACCACCGACCTGACGGTTACTTCGCCGGCGCAGCCGGCGGGTTCGAGCCGGTCGTGACGCTCGGTGCGCTGTTCGGACTGGTCGAGGTCGCCTGGGGCCCGACCTCGCGCCCATTGTAGAAGAAGACAGCAGCGACTACGGCGATCACGAAGATCGCGCCAATCGCCCAGCCGACCGGGCTGTTGCGGCGGGCTCGGTCCGTCCTGCAGTCGTCATTCTGATAGGTCATCGTGTTCTCCATCGCAAAGCAGGAGAACCTCGCACGATGCAAGCTGTTCCTAAGGGGGCAGGACCGAACCGACTTACCTCGTTCCGTACGCGCGGTCGCCGGCGTCCCCGAGGCCCGGCAGGATGAAGCCGTTGTGGTCCAGGCCCTCGTCCACCGCCGCGGTCCAGATCGGCACGTCCGGATGCAGGCCGCGCAGCCGTTCGAGCCCTTCCGGCGCTGCGATCAGGCAGGCGAGGCGAATGTCCCTGGCGCCGCGCTCCTTGAGCCGGTCGATGGCGGCCACAGTCGTGTTGGCGGTGGCGACGACAGGCGTCACCACGATGGCGAGGCGCTCACTGAGGTCGGACGGCGATTTGAAGAAATATTCGACTGCGGCAAAGCTGTGCGGCTCGCGGTAGAGCCCGATATGGGCGACGCGCGCGGTCGGCACCAGATCCATCATGCCGTCGACGAAGGTGGTGCCGGCGCGCAGCATCGGCACGAACACCAGCTTCTTGCCGGCGATCTTGGCCGA
Source organism: Bradyrhizobium sp. 192 (assembly GCF_023100965.1). Lineage (NCBI taxonomy): Bacteria > Pseudomonadati > Pseudomonadota > Alphaproteobacteria > Hyphomicrobiales > Nitrobacteraceae > Bradyrhizobium > Bradyrhizobium sp. 192. The sequence goes on along the minus strand of NZ_CP064690.1, from coordinate 7,529,796 downwards.
GTGCATCGTTGCCAGCGGCGTCTCGATCACGGTATCGGCGAGCGGCAGGTCGCGCGTCACCTCGTAGCACAGCAGCATGCCGATCTCCTTGATCAGCTCTCTGAACGACTTTGTCGAGATCGATTTGTCCCGCACCAGCGTCAGCTTGTGCTGCACCAGCGGATGATCGACGATCGTGACGCCTTCCATGGGATGCTCCTGAAATTCACCAGGCCGTCATTGCGCTCGAAATGACGCGCGTGGTCGCAAATCTCTATCCATTCTCTAGAAAACCGTGCCGTCGCTGATCACCTTGATTGGCGGTGAACCGTCGGGCCGGCGCGCAAACGCGATCGCGCGGCCGGCGGCCCAGGTGCCGCCTTCCAATATGCTGGCGAGCGGCAGCGATTCCGGCGAACGGCCGAGTTTTGCGCGAACCAGTTCGGTGAGCCGGTCCAGCAGCGCCACTGTCAGCGCACGCCATTCCACGACGAGCAGCGAATCCACCGCATGCGCGCGCCCGGCGTCATTGGGATCGCGCAGGCGCAGCACCTCGTGATCGACGAACAGCCCGCCGTTGCGATATTCGGCAAGCCCGGTCAGGCCGTCGATGTCGGTGACGTCGAGGCCGGCGCGCTGCAGCGGCTCGATCAGCGAATAGCTCAGCCATTGCGACAGCTTGTGCAGGGGGACGAGGCCGGCCGTTCCGTCGTCCGCCTTGATCGCCGGGTGCCGCCAGCAATCGCCGAGCGGAATGCCTGATAGCTCCAGCCGCGACGGCCAGATCGGTCCGAGCTGGTTCAGCACCGCCGACAGGATCGCGGGCGCGGCAATGACGCCGCCCTTCGCCTGCGCGGCGATGTGGTCGAACAGGCCGCCCGGTCGCGGCGTATCGCGCAAGCCGAACACTTCCGCGCGTTCGGCCACCAGCCGGCCCAGGCGCCGCAGCAGATCGGTGCGTCCCTCCAGCCCGAGCAGCGGATTGGCATCGCTCGCCTGAAAGGCTGAGGTGAGTGCGGCGAGCGGCAGTTTTGCCAGCACGTCCGCATCCGCCCTGAACGGCGCGCGCGCGTCATCCGAGAAGAGACCACTCGCAAACATGCCGAGGCTCGCGATCGCGAGCCCCTCGGACCGGCCGATGCTTTCGCCGCTCATGGCATCGCGATATCGCCAAGCCGCGCCCGCGCCGGCATCGAGCAGCACGCTGACGATGGCGAGGTCGAACTCCGCGCGCGCCCGTGCGGCGCGATCCGGCCACGAGGTCGCGTCGGCTAGTTGCGCCCAGCGATCGATGCCGCCGAGCACGAAGTGCCGCCAGCGCGCGTGGAAAGGAATCTCCAGCGTCGGATAGGCTTTGCGCGTCACCGCGAGCACGGCTTCCGCGACGCCGTCCATCCGGTCGAGATCGATCGTGAAGTGGCTCAAGCCGCCGGCAAGGCCGATCTCCAGCATCTGGCCGGCCCGCGCGCGCACCGCATCTGCGGTGAGCAGCGAGCGTGCTTGCAATTCCAAAGCGTTCGCCATCGCGCGATCAGTATTTTTCCAGCGAACGCCCGACCACGCCGTCCACGTCCTTCTCGGGCGCGATGTCGGTCGAGTAATAGCCGGCGGCCTTCTTCGCGGCGATCTCGACATGGGCGTCGGCGGGAATCAGTTCCAGCGGGATCGGTACGCGCTCGACGATGTCGATGCCCTGCGAGGTCAGCGCATCGTGCTTCATGTCGCTCATCGACAGGAAGCGGTCGATGCGTTTCAGGCCGAGCCAGTGGATCGTGTCCGGCATCAATTGCTGGAAGCGCGCATCCTGGACGCCCGCGACGCATTCGGTGCGCTCGAAATAGGCGGCGGCCGCATCGCCGTCCTCCTGGCGCTTGCGCGCGTTGTAGACCAGGAATTTCGTGACTTCGCCGAGCGCGCGGCCTTCCTTGCGGTTGTAGATCACGAGCCCGAGCCCGCCCTCCTGCGCGCCGCGCGCGGATTCCTCGATGCCGTGGATGAGATAGGGCCGGCAGGTGCAGATGTCGGAGCCGAACACGTCGGAGCCGTTGCACTCGTCGTGCACGCGGCAGGTGATCTTGGTGCGATGGTCCGGCAATTTCGTCACATCGCCGAACATGTAGACCGTGGTGCCGCCGATCGGCGGCAGGAACACCTTCATGTCCGGCCGTGTCACGAGCTCGGGAAACATCCCGGCGGTCTGCTCGAACAGTGTGCGGCGCAGCTCGGTCTCGCCGTTGCCGAAGCGCTCCGCGAGGCCGGGCAGGTACCAGACCGGATCGATCGCGATCTTCACCACGGACACGCTGCCATTGGCGTGCACGACCTCGCCGTCGGCGCGTAAGCGCTTTGCGGCCAGCGCCTCGCGGATCTCGGGCAGGTCGAGCCGCGCCCGCGTCACCGCGATGCTCGGCCGGATGTCGGAGCCCTCGGCGATCTCCTTGCCGAAATTCTCCGCGACCAGATGCCCCCAGGGATCGAGCGCGACGATCTTTGCGGGATCGCGCCATTGCTCGAACGGGCCGATGGTCGCGGCCGGAAACGTGTTGGTGAGGTCAGGGCGCCTGATGGGATCGAGTGCGCCGGCGGAGACGGCGAGCGCGCGGTACATCGCATAGGACCCGCCATGGCTGCCGATCACGTTGCGATCCCCGGCGCGCGACACCGTGCCGATGATCGGCCCGCGGGCGCGCGCATCCGCGGCGCCCCAGTGGATCGGGAAGGCGGCTGCCCGGCCCGGCTCCGGATGCGAGGTGAGGCGGATATGGTCGGTACGGTTCGCGCGGCTCATGACCAAACTCCCAAAAAGCCAACGGCCCGCCGCTCGGACGGGCCTGGCTCGGTCGCGCCGCCACCGGCGGCGCAAGATCAATCCAACATATTGTAGCGGCGAGAGGCGACAGACAAGTTAATCGTAGGGGCGGCCGGAGGCGCGCTCCCGCGCTCGCCCCGACCAACGAAGAACGCGGCGCTACGCCGTATATCTATGTAATCGCTTGAATTTTTGAAGGGGCCGGCGCTGCCTCCGGCGTTCCAACAGGCGACTGGATAAAACCTTCATATTCGGACATATCGACCGCATCAGCCCGCCTCGGAGGCCCCCATGCCCGCCAGCTACATCGATCCCCGCAACGGACAGCTCTATTCGCTCGAGCAGCCGCGCTGGTGCTCGGACGAGCACACGCCGTTGCTGGTGACGCCGGGAGCGGGGATCTCGCGCGAGGACATTGACGGCCGGACGCGCTCGCTCTGGCGCTATCGCGCGGCGCTGCCGGTGGAGATTTCAAATCCAATCACGCTCGGCGAAGGCTGCACGCCACTGGTTCAGCAAGACTGGGGTGACCTGCGCCCGTTGTTCAAGCTCGAATGGTTCAACCCGACCGGCAGCTTCAAGGACCGCGGCTCCGCCGTGATGCTGTCCTTCCTGCGCCAGATCGGGGTCGATGCCATTCTCGAAGACTCCTCCGGCAATGGCGGCTCGTCGATGGCGGGGCTCGGGGCCACCGGCGGCATGCGCGTGAAGATTCTCGCGCCGGCCTCGACGTCGCCCGCCAAGATCGCGCAGGTGCGTGCCTATGGCGCGGCGGTGCAGCTCGTCGAAGGCCCGCGCGAGGAGTCCGAGGCGGAAGCCATCCGCCAGTCGAGCCAGACCTTTTATGCCAGCCACAATTGGCAGCCGTTCTTCCTGGAAGGCACCAAGTCGCTGGCCTACGAGATCTGGGAAGACCTCGGCTTCCGCGCGCCCGACAACGTCATCGTTCCAGTCGGCGCCGGCAGTTCCCTGCTCGGCTGCGCCTTCGGCTTCCGCGAGCTGCTGAAGGCCGGGCAGATATCGAAGCTGCCGCGGCTGTTCGCGGCGCAGCCGCTCAACTGCTCGCCGATCGATGCGAGTTTTCAGGCCGGCGTCGATACGCCGGTCAGGCGCGAGGTGAGCAAGACCATCGCCGAGGGCACCGCCATCAAGCACCCGCTGCGCCTGCGCGAGATCATCGCCGCTCTTCGCGAAAACGGCGGCGGCACCGTCGCGCTCACGGAAGGTGAGATCGTCGCCGCCTTGCGCCGTCTCGCGCGCCAAGGCCTGTTCGCCGAGCCCACCAGCGCCAGCGCGGCGGCCGCGCTCGACAAGCTCGCAGCGGCTGGTGCGATCAAGCCGAGCGAAACCACGGTGGCAGTCCTCACCGGCACCGGTCTGAAGGCCGCGACCACCGTCGCCGATCTCGTGCAGGAATCGTAGGGTGGGTTAGCCGCGCGGATGTGCGAAGCGCAGTCCGCGCGGCGTAACCCACCACTTCTCTTAACGCGGAGACAAAAAAGGTGGGTTACGCTGACGCTAACCCGCCCTACGAACGCGTCACTCCTTCAGATCATTCACCTGCTTCACCCAGCTGCGCACATCCGCGAGCACCGCGGGCAGCACCGCCTTCACCTCGGCGACGGTCATGCCCGCCTTGATGCGGGGATCGTACAGGAGATTGAGGATGTACTGGTCGTAGACGTCGAAATAGCCCATCGAGACGTTGTCGTTGAACATGGTCCAGGGCACGCTCGCGGTGTCGTTGATCGGCCCGAGCGATTGCAGCAGCTCCTCGTAGGCGCAGTCGAGGAAGGTGAAATCGCCGTTGTCGACGGTGAGGATGACGTCGGAATGCTCGATCTCGAAATTGTCGTTCTTGCGGAAGCCGGACAGGCATTGCGGGTCGAGCGAGGTGCGGATCTCGCGCGCCTTCTCGGCGCCGTAGAAGCTGGTGAGGGTGCGGAACAGGTCCCGGTCGCGCACCAGCTTCACCCGCACGTTGGCTGCTTCGTTGCTGTCGATCGTGGCGATGTCGAGATGTTGCACGCGCTTGCCGATGTCGGCCACGACTTTAGCGAGCTGCGTCTTGCGGTCGGTGCGGTCGCTCTCGGCGAACACGCGCACCGGTCCGCCGAATTTGCGGATGCGGTCGACGCGGCCGGCGAGATGATATTCGGCGCCGAACGCCGTCTTCAGGAAGCCCTCGACGATCTCGCCGTCGGTAAAACTCTTCTTCTCGACGCGCTGACGCGAGGCGATCCCGGGCAATTCGCCCGCGGCGGCGGTGGTCGCGGGGTCGGGCGCGCAAGTGAGCGCGGCGAACGCCAGCAGCGCGATGCGAAGGGCAGCCGAGGACGGATTCAATGCGCTCATCGTCGTGCGACGCTGCCGTATTCACGTCGCGCGCACAAGACCGCAGATTTACGCGGCCTGCGGGTTCCCGCATGCAGCGTGATTTGTCGTGATCCAGCTGGAGCCGCGGGCTTGCTCAAACCTCTCCCGCGAGCGGGAGAGGGAGCGCACCGCCGGTGCGCTTACTTGTTCAGCACCACCACCGTGGTGCCGACCCCGACACGGCCGTAGAGATCGCTGACGTCGTCATTGGTCATGCGGAAGCAGCCGGAGGAGACCGCCTGGCCGATCGTCTCCGGCTCGTTGGAGCCGTGGATGCGGTACAGCGTCGAGCCCAGATACATCGCGCGCGCGCCGAGCGGATTGTCGATGCCGCCCTTCATGTGCCGCGGCAAATCAGGCCGGCGGGCCAGCATCTGCGACGGCGGCGTCCAGGCCGGCCATTCCTTCTTGGCGGTGATCTTGTGGACCCCGCCCCAGCGGAAGCCGTCGCGGCCGACGCCGATGCCGTAGCGCAAGGCCTGGCCATTCTGGAGCACCAGATACAGCCGGCGCTCCGTGGTGTTCACCACGATCGTGCCGGGGGCGTAATTGCCGTTGTACATGACGGTGGTGCGAGGGATCGGGCTGGAGCCGCCGCGGAAGAAGTTCGGGCCGCCGCCCATGACGTCGCGCGAGTCGAACTCTTCGGCGCGTGCGCCGCCCGCCATGGCCGACAGCAGTGCGATGGCGGCAATCGGAGCGGCAAAAAACCGGATCATTGTATCCCCCAGCAAAAAATCGATTCAACAAGGGCCACAGGCCATATTTGCGGGCTTTTCGCAAGCCACGGCCCCGTGAGGGACATCATCGAGCTCAGGCGTTATCAAATCGGCAACCATGCATCTGCCGAAAAGCGTTAGCCAAACCCGCGCGGGGCAGGGCCGCGATGCCGCCTATTGCTTTGACGGGGCGGGCGAACAATGATTGATCAAACGGAACTCTGGATATGGCGGTTGCGGGAGCTTGCGGATGAACGGTGCGGAAAGCCTGGTGCGGACGATGGTCAAGGGTGGGGTGGATGTCTGCTTCACCAATCCAGGCACCTCCGAGATGCATTTTGTCGCAGCGCTCGACCGCGTACCCGGCATGCGCTGCGTGCTCGGCCTGTTCGAGGGCGTGGTGACCGGCGCCGCCGACGGCTATTTCCGCATGAAGGGCACTCCCGCCTCGACGCTGCTGCATCTCGGCCCCGGCCTCGCCAACGGCCTTGCCAATCTGCATAACGCCAAGAAGGCGAATTCCGGCATCGTCAACATCGTCGGCCAGCACGCCGTCTACCATATCGGCTTCAACGCGCCGTTGACCTCCGACATCGAGGGCCTGGCCCGGCCGATGTCGTCATGGGTCCGCACCTCGCCGGATGCCAAATCGGTTGCCGCCGACGGCGCCGCCGCGATTGCCGCCGCCAAGAGCGCGCCGCCGCAGATCGCGACCCTGATCCTGCCCGCCGACACCGCCTGGAACGAGGCCGACGGCGTCGCCGAGGTGCCCGCCGAGCAGCAGCGCGCGAGCTATTCGCCGCAGGCGGTCGAGCAGGCCGCAAAGATCCTGCATGGCGACGGCGAGGGCACGCTGCTGCTGATGACCGGCAGCGCGCTCTCCGAGCAGGGCCTGGCGCTGGCCGAGCGCATCGCCGCCAAGACCGGCTGCACCGTGATGGGCCCGACCTTCCGCCCGAAGATGGCGCGCGGCCGCGGCCGTTTCTCGATCGACCGCATCCACTATGTCATCGATCAGGCGCTGCCGATGCTGGCCAAGTTCCGTCACATCGTGCTGGTCGAGTCCGACGATCCCGTGGCGTTCTTCGCCTATCCGAACAAGCCGAGCGTGCTCAGGCCCGAAGGCTGCGATGTTCATCGCATGACGGCCTGGGGCGAGAACTCGGTCGCCGCGCTCGAAGCGCTCGCCGGCGCGGTCAAGGCCAGCGCCAAGGACGTCAAGCCGCAGGCGTTGGCTGAACTGGTCAAGCCGACCGGCGCGCTGACCCACGCCTCGATCGCGCAGTCGATCGCCTACGCGATCCCGGAGAATGCGATCCTGGTCGACGAATCCCTGACCACCGGCCGCGCCTTCTTCCCGCCGACCGCCGCTGCCGCCCCGCACGACTGGCTGCAGAACATGGGCGGCTCGATCGGCTTCTCGACGCCGCTGTCGATCGGTGCCGCGATCGCCTGTCCGGACCGCAAGGTGATCTGCATGGTCGGCGACGGCAGCGCGATGTACACGATCCAGTCGTTGTGGACCCAGGCGAGAGAGAACCTCAACATCGTCACCATCGTGTTTGCCAACCGCATCTACCAGATCCTGCGCGGCGAGTTCGACAATGTCGGAGCCGGCGAACCCGGCCAGCGCGCCAACGACATGCTCCGGCTCGACCGGCCGACGCTCGATTTCGTGGCCCTGGCCAAGGGCATGGGCGTGCCCGGCCGCGCCGTCACCAATGCCGACGAGTTCAACAAGGCCTTGGCCGAGGCCGTCGCCGAGCCTGGTCCGCGGCTGATCGAAGTGCAGATGTAAGGTCTGGCTGATCGCGCCGCGAATTCCGGCCTTAAGTAGCCCGGATAGAGGGCAGCGTAACCCGGGACGCCGTTTTGCGAGAACCCGGATTGCGCTACGCTCCATCCGGGCTACTGACTTTGGCGTGCGCGTGATGAGCCCGGAGGCATTATGCAGACCGAGCTGAACAAGGTGATCGCGGCGCTCGGGGATTTCTACGCCCGCGAAGGCTTCCTGTTCGAGAAGGACGTCGGCGAGCGCGCGGTCGCGCACCGCTTCGCGGTGCATCTGGAGAAGCAGTTCGCCGGCTGGTCGGTCGACTGCAACTACGACCGGCTCGGCGAACGCACGCTGCACCTGCCGCACGGCACCATCATCTCGACAGATGACCATCTCGGCAAGTCGATCTACCCTGACGTCGCCGTGCATCAGCGCGAGATCCCGAACAACCTGCTCACCGTGGAGATCCGCAAGGCCAGCAATCATACACCGCTCGAGCACGACGAGCACAAGCTGCGGGCGCTCACCGATCCGCACGTCTGGTTCGCCTACACGATCGGCGTGCTGCTGGTGCTGGATAAAGCCGGCGTCGTATTGGCAGACGTCTATTTCGGCGGGGGCCCTGACCGCGCATTGGCGGCGTGGTTCGCCAAGCGGCTGCAAGAAGCCGGCCTTGCTGCGAGCGCGTGAGGGCGCGGCGAACAGCACGTCCTTGCGGGGGTTGGAGAGAGCCCGCGCTTTCCGGTCAGAACCTGAAGCTGCTCTGGATGAAGGTGCCGTATCGGTCGACCTGATAGGTCTGCGCCTGCCCCGCTGCGCCGCTCGCAGGCTCCGTGAAGTCGTTGATTCCGGTGTGCCAATACCGGGCGCCGATTCCGACATTTGCGTTGGGCGTAACGGCGTAGGACATCACCGTCTCGAGCTGAAAGCCATGGCCGTACCCGCGAGACGGCTCGGTGCCGAAGGTGAAGTAGTGCGTGTCGAAAGCTCTCACGTCGGAATAGGTGTAGGCGGCATCGACGGTCAGCTTGAGTGCCGGCGTAAACCAGAGATCGGCCACGGCGCCCGCGCGGACCGTGTGCAGGATGTCGCGCTCAGTGATGACCTTGACGTTGCCGGCGAGGGCGCCGGCACCTTCGCAGATCTGGCCGCCGGTCACGGTCTGCCGGCAGCCCCATGCGTCGGCCAGTTCGCCGCGATAATGGTAGCCGACGAAGGCACCCAGACGAAGGCGCGGCTCCGCATTGACGGGATGGGACTCGTAAAATGAATAGCCGACATCGAGATTGGCGTAACCCAGGAAGCCGCGCGTCTGGCTCTCCGTCTTCGTGTACGGCCCGTTGAAGAACGGCGGAAAATCCTCGTCGTTCATGGTGCCGCCGGTGATGCCTCCAAAGCCTCCATAGCCCTTGACGAAAAACTTCATGGGGCTGTCGATCCGGAAGAAAACCTCTCCCGAATGCGTGCTCATGTTGTGATAGTCGAGCCGCGAGATGACCGGGGAAGATCGCGCGCCGCTGGTGTGCAAGTCGTAAGCAGTGCGGCCGATGCTGTACCAGTACCGTGCGCCGATCTCGATCTGCCAGAGACTGAACGGCTCGGCAGGCCTCACGGCCTTGATCGGCAGATCGGCGGCGATTGCCGGAGCGGCGAGCATGAAGAGGCCGGATGCGATGAATGCTGCCTTGTGCACGACGTCCCCGGCCTGCCTGTGACGATGCCCTGCGAATCGGAATGGGCATCCTGGCGCCAATTGTCATGACTTGCCGAAACGGGGCAATCGGAAGCCTCGAACGTGCAGCCTGTTCGCGATCAGTTGTGGCAAGTTGGCACCACACGCGAGGACCCACGACGACGGCTTCTTCGCTGGGGAACAACTCGCCGAGGCGGTCGGTGGTGCAAATGAAGGTGTACGGGCCAAGCCTGAGCGGCGTGCGTCTTCACGCACGCCGCATGTCTTCAGCCGTCGTCTCGTCAGTAGGCGCGCTGCTGCGAATAGGCGTAGCGCGGGTTGATGCCGCAATAGGCCGACGTGCCGGAGGCGGTGGCCTGACACTGCTGATAGCTCGCGAACTGGCAGTTGCCGGGATAGCCCCACATGCGGCCCTGCAGGCAGTACCTGTCGTTTGTGGGGTGAGCCTGGGCCGTCGGGGCCAACGCGGCCATCAAGGCCGCGAACGAGGCAAGGGTGAGGATGGTGCGACGCATTTCAGTCTCCATGGAAGGACGGTTGGAGGAGCAGTCGACGAGGGAACACGCAGCGCGATGCGCGGGTTCCGGATGGGCCCGACACTTTGTCGTATATGTCTTGGTGTCCGCAGTGGGCATTGCGTTCGACATGCGTCTATGATGCGCCAAGCCGCGGCGGGCAATGTGATCTCGGCCACAGTTCGCGGAGGGCCTTTTGGCCTATCGTGATCGAACTCGCCCGCGTTGCTTTCCCTGAGGCTCACGCTTTCCTCATTCGGGTCAGGTCATTTTTGGAGGTTCTGATGCAAAAATCGTATTTGCTGGCCGCGACAGCGGCGCTGGCGCTCATCATGCAAACATCGCTCGCGCCGGCCCAGACCGCGCCGGCTGCCGGCGGAACCGCCGCGCCTGCGGCGACAAGTACTGCGCCGGCCGCGACGCCGCCGCCGCCGGCTGCGACTACCGACACGTCCAGCCAGCCGACCGACTCCAAGAAGAGCGCGTCGAAGAAGCCGGCGAAGAAGAAGATGACGCGGCAGCAGGAGATCGACCACTCGGTCGACAGCGGCACCGTCCCCGCGCGCTATCGCAGTTCGGTGCCCAAGCAGTACCAGCAATATATTCCGTTCGATAAGCAGTAGCCGATCGCACGGCGGCGCGACGCGATCAGCCGTTGCGCCGCCGGTGCATGCCGAACTGGGCCCTGGCCGGTCGGTTGCCGATGTCACATCCCCGGTGGCGGTCTGCGAACGCAATGCTAGAGTAGGCCGAACCCGGGGGGAATGATGAGTGACGACGTGAAGGATGCTGGCCTCGTGGCCATGATCAGCGGCATCCTTGGAGGCAACAAGCGCGCAGACAATGTTGCACCGCCGCCGCTCACCGAGGGTCCGCCGACAGTGCCGTCGAACGGAGCGGAAGCGGAGGCGGCGCCTGCCGCCCAGTCGAAATCGATCAAGCTGGAGGAAACCTCCGACGCTGCGCCGGCCGCCGTGGAGCCGGTCGAGCAGCCCGCAAAAATCGTCACGACGCGGGATGGCAAACAGCTGCTGCCGGCGGAAGCGATCGCCGATCTCGTGCTTGGCGAGCTGCGCAAGCTGGAGGATTTTCCGGCGACCGGGGCCTCGGTCACGGTCTACGGTTACCGGCATTGGAATGCCATGATCACCTTCGCGCCGTTCTCGACCAATTTCCAGAACGCGACGCGGTTCCGCCAGGCCATGCCGGATATTGTCTTCAAGCTCCGTCGTTTCGTCGAACTTGAGATATAATCCGGACCAAATCGGCAGCGCTTTGCGTTGCCTTCCGGACCGTTCGACAGGATCTTTGAATTGAGCGTCGCCTTTACCAAGGAAGAAAGCGCCGAGACCGCGTCCGAGACGCTGTTGCCGGATCGCCCGATCTCGCCGCATCCGAACCTCGTGACGGAAGCCGGCCTGCAAGCCTTGCAGGCACAGCTTCAGCAGGCCCGCGAGGCCTATGAAGCCGCGCAGACAATCGAGGACGTCAACGAGAAGCGCCGGCAATCGGCGGTGCCGTTGCGCGACGCCCGCTACCTGACGGAGCGTTTGCGCACCGCGCAGCTCGTTCCCAACCCGACCTCGAACGACAGCGTCGCCTTCGGCAGCACCGTGACCTTCAGCCGCGCCGACGGCCGCGTGCAGACCTATCGCATCGTCGGCGAGGACGAAGCCGACCCCAAGGCGGGGACGATCTCGTTCGTCGCACCGGTGGCGCGGTCGCTGATGGGGAAGGCGGTGGGTGACGTCGTCGGCGCGGGCGCGCAGGAGATCGAGATCCTGTCGATCGGGTAGGGGCCGGGCGCGGCCAAGGATTGCGTCGCAAAGGGCGCTATCGACAGGAGCAGTGTCATTCGCCTAATGCATGATCCGGACAAGCGCGAGGCCGTCGTCTCCGCCAAACAAAGCCTGATGGTTGGATGAGACGGTTTCTCACTGGAGCGTTGCCGTTCTACGCGCTGGCTCTATTGGCCATGTGCATGTACCTCGTCCTTTACAGGACGAGCCTGTTCGATCTGAACGCCATCGTCCATGGCGCGACCGGGTCGGCATGGTTTCCGGCCTTCATGTTCGTCTGCGTGCTGCTTGAAGCCGTGTTCCCCTATTTCGGCTATTTTCCCGGCACGGCCCTGATCCTGATGTCGGTGGCGCTCAGTCCGAAGGCCGTCGATGGCTCCGTCTTCGTCGCGGCGTGGCTCGCCATCATCGTGGGCGCCGTTCTCAGCTACGGGCAGGCGCGTTTCTTCCGGCCGTTCCTGCAGCGGGTCGCCTCGAAAGCGGCCTTGCGCCGGTGCGAATCCCTGTTCGACGCCTATGGTGCTTACGCGCGCATTGCCCTGTTCGTTCATCCCAACGCCAGCGCGATGTATTTCACCGCGCTCGGACTGCTCGGCCGCAATTTGACGCGAGAGCTCGCTTATCTCTGCGTGGGCGCTGCGGCCGCCGTCGGCATCCTGTTCGTCATCGTGACCAGGCTGGTGTCGTCCGTCGGCCCCACCGATGATGGGGAATTGCAGCTGTTGCTCGCAGCAGCGCTGGTGGCGATAGGGACGCTCGTTGGTCTCTACACGGCCTTGCGGCCGGAGCGTGTGGCTTGATGGTCTTGTCCCTTGCTAAAGTCGTGGTGCCCGCTGACCTACCGATCCAATGGCGCCAACGTGTTCAGCAACGGTTCGCTCGAGATTGCCATGAGACCAGTAAAGGGACGGCTCAACTCGACTATGAGAAAGATTGCGGTTGATGCTGACAGCGCACAGAGGAACAGCGTCGCCGCGATGATCAAGTTCGGGCGCGCAAACAACCCGAAGCTGACGAAGATGGCCGTCAACCAAAAAACAAGTGCGCATACGAACGGTCTTGGGATGGAATAAGATGATTGCGCAAAAAGGACCCGTGTTTGCGCCAAATCGATTTCCAGCTGAATGGCCTTGGTCTGCGTGATGCGCTCAGTGTCATTGTGCGGGGTGAGCTTGAGCAGGCGGTCGAAGAAGAGGTCGGCCTGGACTGTGGCTTCGAACGGCGCGGCTTTTGTCGAAGCGTCATCTTGTTCGCGCCAAATTCGATCCACGAGACCCTGCACGCCACTTCGTAACAAAGCGCGCACTGGCTGCGCATCGGCACCTGAACGCGCGAGCATGTTGTCGAGCAAAATGACGTTGGCGGTCATTTGCCTGATTTAATTGCTCTGCGTTTGCAGCGCGCTCTGCGCGGAGGCGATGAGAAGACCAAGAACGAGCGCCGACAGCGTCGCAATCAAACCTGTCCTACCCTAACCACATCCCTTGTGTCGGAATTCAGATGGTGCTCGGGAAAGGCTTTGCGTAGAAAGATTCCCAGCGAGGCTCCGCAGAAGATAAACACGAACGCGACCACCGCAACAAACATGCTTACCTTCGCTAGTTCGCCGGAAACGATTTATCTGCGATTTCGTCTCGTGTGTCCTCATTCGGAAAAATAAAACGGCGATGGTCCTGGCCGTTGCCGGCCAGGGCCTCGTCGGCACGTTGAGGGCCGAGGTGTGCAGTGCGGCAGTCACGTCTTCGAAGAGCAATTGCTCGGCGGACGAAAGTCTGATCCTATTGTGCGCGAAGCTTCACAGTCAACAATAGAACGAAGGAGACAATGATGCGCCCGATCCTCCTCGCTGTGCTCGGCATTACCGCCTTCTCAACAACCATGGCTATTGAGACGCCTGAGGCAAATGCTGTTGTCTATTGTGCCGCCGGTGTGTACCGCGCCGGCTGCGTCGTCCGACCTGTTGGCGCGGCCGTTGTCGCGCCAGTAGTCGGCGTGCGAGGTGTTGCACGGCGGACGACCCGGCGTGTCGTCCGGCGATCCGACATGATGCTCAAGCACGACATCTTCCTTATAGGCCACCTCCAAAATGGCCTCGGCTTCTATCGCTTCGCCTACAACGGCAGCAGCAAGCCTTATGTCGGCGTGATGGCGCAGGAAGTGCAGACGATTATGCCAAACGCGGTACTCCGCGGCAGCGACGGCTACCTGCGAGTCTCTTACGACATGCTCGGTGTGAAATTTCAGACTTATGACCAATGGATGGCGTCAGGCGCTCACGTACCGCCTGGCACACCAGTCGAGCAGTAACACTTGGAGAAAGCTCGGGGCGCATGAATTGTCGTGATGGCAAGCCATCTTCGATCCGCGGCTCCGATCAAAGCGCTTAAGGCGCGCACGTTAGTGAGCTATCGCACACCGGCAGTGCCATAGTCGACGGTCGAGGTGTATTATCACGCGAGCGTAACGGCCTCAGGCACTGCTGCGTGGGCGTGAGAGATCCAGATTGGCAGAATCCCGGCGTCAACCAGCGGCAGCCCGACCCTCAACTTGAATGCACAGGCCGATCTCGTTCTGCTCAATCCTACCCATATTTTGGCATCGCCGGTGGCCGTCGAACTACACGTTGATTGTGGCCTTCCGAGAGCTTTCGAGAAGGCCTAGCATCGCCACAACTTGAAGTATCGAGCATTGACCTTTTCACAGGGGCCTGATGATGATCCGCCTCCCTTACATTTCCGCAGCTGCGCTCGCCGGTTTTTGTGCGGCATGTGTGTTGGCTACGGCGGTTGCTGCCGAAGATCAAACCACTGATATCGGTACGCTCGACAAGGACACGGCGGATAAGGCGTTTCCTACTCAGCCGCCGTATTCCCCCTATGCGGGCCGCAATTTTCCGACCCGGCCGTTCTTCGGGGATACGCATACACACACCGCCTTCTCGTTAGATGCGGGTGCGTTCGGCGCTCGGCTAGGGCCAAAGGACGCGTATCGCTTTGCCAAGGGCGAGGAAGTGATGGCTTCCAGTGGACAGCGCGCCAAACTTTCGCGACCCCTGGATTTCATTGTGGTCGCGGATCATTCGGATGGCATGGGCTTTTTCCCACAGTTGATTGGGGGCGATCCCGGCCTGCTGGCGACGCCGCAGGGGCGGAAGTGGTACGACCAGATCAATTCAGGAAAGGGCGCGCAGGCCGCCATCGATATCGTGACAAGCTTCGGCAAGGGGCAAATGCCCAAGGGCTTCCCCACACCGGGAACGCCGGCCTATCGCAGCGCATGGCGCGAAACCATCAAGGCGGCGGAAGAAGCCAATGAACCTGGCCGTTTCACCGCCTTCATCGGCTATGAGTGGACCTCGAATGCCGGCGGCAACAATCTTCATCGCAATATCATCTGGCGCGACAACGGGGCAAAGGCGGGTCTCGTCGAGCCTTTCACTACGCTGCCGCCGCTTGGCAGTCCAAATCCTCGCGATCTCTGGAAATGGATGGCAATGGTCGAGGAAAAAACCGGCGCAGAAATTCTGGCGCTGGCGCACAACGGCAATCTGAGCAACGGCCGGATGTTTCCAATCATCGAGTCGTTCAACGGCAAACGAATCGACCGCGAATATGCCGAGAACCGTATGAGGTGGGAGCCGCTTTACGAGGCGACCCAGATCAAAGGCGATGGCGAGACCCATCCATTTCTCTCGCCAAACGACGAGTTCGCCAATTTCGAACGTTGGGACAAGGGTAACCTCGACCTGACCGAGATGAAGAAGCCCGAGATGCTGGAGTTTGAGTACGTCCGTTCGGCATTCAAGAACGGGCTCAAGATGGAGGTTGAGCTTGGCGTAAATCCCTACAAGTTCGGCCTGGTCGGCAGTACCGACGCGCATACCGGGCTCGCGGCTGTCGAGGAGGACAATTTCTTCGGCAAGACCTCTTCTTCGGAACCCAGCGCCGACCGCGCGATGCATCCCTTCGTCAAGACTGACAAAGCCGTCATCATGGGCTGGGAGACGACTGCATCCGGCTACGCTGCAGTATGGGCCACGGAAAATACCCGCGAAGCCATCTTCGATGCCATGAAGCGCCGCGAGACCTATGCCACCACTGGTCCACGCATGGTCGTTCGCTTCTTTGGCGGCTGGGAATTCGAGGCTGCCGACGCCAACAACCGTATGCCCGCGCGCGTTGGTTATACGAAAGGTGTGCCGATGGGCGGAGACCTGAACAGCGCGCCAAGCGGGAGGTCGCCTTCCTTCCTCGTCGCGGCATTGAAGGATCCGATCGGCGCAAATCTGGACCGCATCCAGGTCATCAAGGGTTGGGTTGGAAAGGACGGTCAGACGCAAGAACGAATTTACGACGTTGCGGTGTCCGGGAGCCGCACGATCGACGCCGACGGCCGCAGCAGGACATCCGTCGGCAGCACTGTTGATGTCGCAAATGCGACCTGGACCAACACCATTGGCGCGGGCGAGATGATCACAGTCTGGAAAGATCCCGACTTCGATCCGTCCTTACGAGCATTTTACTATGTGCGCGTGATCGAGATACCGACGCCGCGTTGGACGGCCTATGACGCCAAATATTTCGGCATCAAGCTGCCGGCGGAAGTCACGATGACGACCACCGAACGGGCCTATACGTCGCCGATCTGGTACACGCCTTGATCGCTCGGCTACTGCGAGAACCGCTACTCCAGTTCCTCGCGCTCGGCGCCGTGCTGTTCGCGCTGTACGGGCTCGCCGGAAAGCGAAACGGGGAGGTGGCCGAGAGAATCGTGGTTTCCGCTTCGCGGATTGCCAACCTCAGCGACGGATTTGCGCGGACGTGGCGGCGGCAACCGAGCGAGCTGGAACTGCAGGGCCTGATTGAGGACTACGTCCGGGATGAGGTGCTTTACCGCGAGGGCAGAGCTGCCGGTCTGGACCGCGACGACGTCATCATTCGCCGCCGCGTGCGGCAGAAGATGGAATTTCTAGCGGATGACATACCCGAGCCGAGTGACGAGCAGCTTGCAGCCTTTCTGGCGTCCAATCCGGACCGCTTCAGAACCGAGGATCAACTCACATTCCGTCAAATATTCCTGAGTGCCTCGCGGCGCGCGAGTACCATCGAGAGCGATAGCAAACAGGCTGCGAGTATTCTGGCTCGGGCCGACGGACTTGTAGACGCGACGGGACTTGGCGATCCGTTCCTGCTTGGCGAGGAGTTTCGCGACATATCGCCGACCAAGGCAACAAGCATATTTGGTGAAAAATTCGCGAAACAGGTTTTCGCCACCGAAAAGGGCCGTTGGCAAGGACCGATTTCTTCCGGCTTCGGACAGCATTTCGTCTTCGTCAGCGAACGGGTTTCGGGAATCCTGCCGTCGCTCGACGATGTTCGGCCAACCGTCCGCCGCGAGTGGGCGAATGCGCGCCGGCTCGAGGCGGAACAGAAGCTCTATGCCTCCCTTCGGGAGCGCTACGAAATCGTAGTGGAGGTGCCTCGAGCAAAGGCGGCGGAGGCTGCCAGTCCATGAATCGTTTCCGATTATTCCTTGCTATCATGGCGGTGCTGTTGGCGCAGCCTGCATCATCGGACGAATTGCGGCCGGGCTATCTTCAGATTCGCGAGACCGGCCCCGGCGCCTACAATTTGCTTTTCAAGGTTCCCGCACGGGGCGAAGACTTGCGGCTCGCGGTCTATGTCAAGCTGCCAGTGGGTACTCAGGACGTCGGGCTGCCTCGCGCGTCGTTTAGCGATGGAGCCTATGTCGAACGCCGCAGCATTCGGCGCGAAGGGGGACTTACCGGGCAGGCGGTCTCCATCGAGGGCCTGTCGGCCACGTCGACCGATGTGCTGGTTCGGGTCGAAAGCCTTGCCGGCGCAACACAGACCGAACGGCTCTCTCCGACCAAGACAGCGTTCCTTGTTCAAGCCGTGCCTGGGCCCGGAGAGGTGGCGGCCACCTATCTCCGCCTCGGCGTTGAACACATTCTTTTCGGCTTCGATCACCTGCTGTTCGTGCTGGCATTGGTGATCCTCGTTCGAGACTGGAGGCGGGTGGCCGTCACAGTGACGGCCTTCACCATTGCACACAGCATTACGCTCGCCGCGGCGACGCTGGGTTTCGTGAACGTGCCGGGTCCGCCCGTGGAAGCGACCATAGCGCTCAGCATCATGCTGGTGTCCGTCGAGATACTGAATGCACGGAGAGGAAAGCCAAGTCTGACCGCGCGTCTGCCGTGGCTGGTTGCCTTCGGCTATGGGCTTTTACACGGCTTTGGGTTTGCCGGAGCGCTGGCTGAGGTCGGACTACCTCAACACGCGATCCCCATTGCGCTGCTGTTTTTCAACCTCGGCGTTGAGATTGGGCAGTTGGCTTTCGTGGCTTCAGTGCTAACGGCTGGCGGCTTGTTTCGTACCGCAATGGCGCGTCGCCTCGAACTTGCCCCGATCCAGCGAACGGTCGACCGGCTCGACGTGTTCGCGGCGTACGCGATCGGTACTGTGGCGGCGTTTTGGCTGATTGAGAGGACCTCCGCCTTTTTCGTGTGAAGTCCGCAAAGGTCGTTCGGGCAACTCCGACATGCAGAGGCCGGCGGCTTCCGCTCATGGCCGCGTGCGCCTCTCCCCGACGATGCCATCATGCCCCCGTTTTGCCCGACGGCGCAAGCGGAGTTCGGAAAATTCGTAACCCCTTGATCCGACTGGCCTCGGCTACTGTGCATGGGGTTGTTTTCGAGAATTTTGCCGGAGCGGGAGCAAGACGCCCCAGTCCGTCTACGCTCTTCGAGCTACGCCGGACACGCTTCGCTATTATTGGACGTGGCTGCGCCACGCGAAGCCTCTTGGCGAAGCGTGGTGGGCGCACAAGGGATCGAACCTTGGACCTCTCCCGTGTGAACCACAACTGGTGGACTGTAGCCAACCTAATCCAGCCATAGTTTTATTGCAAAAGTCCTTGTAAGGTAAGGACTTGTGGCCATATTGGACCATCCGTGGCCTCGGTTGGCCTTACCACATGTTGTATGTCCCTGCTGTGCCCTTCGGAGGATTTCCCGCAGGGCACATTAACTGGGAACGCGAGGGCAATGGCTTGTGGTCCATTTCTTCTAGGATCGCCGCGACCCGTCTCAGGGCGCAAGGAGCGAGAGCACAAACGATGGAAAAGAGTAAAGAATCTCTCAGAGCTGAAGGAACGACGAACTACCTGAGACTCACTGACGCGGCCATCCGTGCGGCGACGCTGCCGCCGGGCAAATCGCAGCACTATCTGCACGACACAGAGCAGCCGGGGCTCGCGATCAGGATGCGCGCGACGGGTGGCAGGACCTGGGTCTTCATGTTCACAAAGCCTGGGACGAAAGGCACCCAACGCAAGACGCTGGGTGCATGGCCCAAATTCAATGAGAAGGCCGCGCGCAGGGCCGCCACCGTCGTCGCTGGGGAGGTGGTCATTGGGATCGATCCCAATGAGGGCAAGCGCGAGGCGAAGCGGCAAGCGCTGGCCGAGCGGCAGTGCACGACACTGGCGACCTTGATCGTTGAAGATGGCCCCTACGAAATGTCCCTGACCGGGCGCCAGGTCGTCAACTGGAAACCGGCTATGTCGGCACTCCGACGCGGTCTGAAAGATCATTTCGACCTCGCCATCGCCGAGCTCACGCGACGGCAAATCATGGCGGCGGTGGACAGGATCGGCAAGACCGGCAAGCGCGGCGCAGCAAAGGACTTGCGCAAGCACACGCACACGTTCCTCGAATGGTGCGTCGGCGAAGGCTACGTCGAGCACAACGTGCTCGCCGGCTATCGCGTGCCCAAGGAGACGCGCGCGCAGCGGGTCGGGCGCCGAACGAAGGGCCGGGCGCTGCCCGACGAGGAGATCATCAAAGTCTGGCACGCATCCGGCAAGCTTGGGACGTTTGGGCTATTGACACGAATGTGCCTACTTGGCGGCCCGCGCCGCAGCGAGCCAGCCATGATCGAGTGGCAAAATCACGTCATGGATGACCGCATCACTTTCGAGGCAGCATGGACCAAGATGGGCGTTTACCACGACGTGCCGCGTACCCACCTCGTTGACGAGGTGCTTACGGCCGCAAAACATTTCCAGCGTGCGACGTCGGACTATGTCTTCCCGTCACCGAAGACCGGCGGCCAGATGTCGGGCTTCACAAACTTGGTCGACCGCCTGGTCAAGGAAGCGGGTGTCGCCAAGTTCACAATGCATGACTTAAGGCGCAGCTTGCGAACCATCATGTCACGCTGCGGCTATGACAACGAAATCCAGCGGTTGTGTGTCGGGCAAAAGCCGCGCGGGATCGATCAGGTCTACAATCACGACGAACAGTGGATCATCCGCAAGATGGCGTTCGAAGCTGCTCATGACTACATCGCGGAGTTGGTCGGCGCTAAACGGGGAGGCAAGGTCGTGCGCCTGCAGCGGACGAATCCGCTCGATCCCATCAAGGCCGAATTGCTTGGCCGTCTTCGCGAGCATTATGCGGCTGCGACGACTTAGTTGTCTCATCGCGTCCGGCCAGATAGTCGCGCACCGCATCAACTCGGTAAAGCGGGCGGCCATCGACGTAGCGCCATTTCAGCGGGTGGTTCGGATTGCGCCGCCATAGCTCCAGGGCTCCAGGCGTGCGCCGGATCACGGCGGCCGTTTCTAATGCCGTTAAGTTTGAGCTGCCCGGCAGCGAATCGATATCGAACGTCGCGGGCGGCGGCATGCCGCGATTCTTCCGAGGTCGCTTCATGGTGCGGAGCGTCTCCTTCAAGTGGCCCATCGTCAACTCTCACGATTGAAGCGAGCGAGGCTCTTGTGTATTCGCCTGGTCGCTTCTTGGGCGGGGACGTCAAGAGAATCAACGCAGTCGTCGAACTTTCCCTGTCGAGTGCCGCCGATTTGACCATCATGCTCCGGTTGATGTTGCATAGGAACACGTTAATTGCGCGTCGTAGGATTGGATATCAACGCGAATAGAAGAAAAGTTGCTGATACTAGCCGAGACCACTCCGCTCGCATTGCGGCCCTGCGAGTGGCCACCTCAGCGGCCCGGTCACGCCCGCAGGCTATTGGCCGTCATGGGAAGCATGTCGAAGAATGAAAAACGAATTGATAGGTAGTTCGACGCTTCGTAGCTACATCGAGGCGGGCCGGCGGACATCGGAATTGATTTGGCAATCTTGCTTGGCGCCAAAGGCGCCTCACGGAAACGACTCGGCACGACGCCACTAGAACGGCGCGTCATGGAAGAACTTCGATGATCCATCTACCGACCGCTTTCAACTGGCGTTCCATAAAAGCGACGCACCGCGTTCCAGGATCGGGTTCGTTCGCTGGCGGCCATTCCTATGCGCCCAATGCACGCGAGCCATGGGAATCTGTGTCAACCTGGCGATAAGATCTGGCTCCTTCATCGCGTCGGGCGCCTTAGCCCCAAGGGCCATTCTGGCAGCAGAGTCAACAGTTCAGACGACATTGCCGCTGGAACAAGATATGTTTAAGGATCATTATCGATAAGAAGATCTGTTCACGTTTCGCTTGACTGCGATTTTTGATCTGTTTACATATCATTTCGATGTTAATGATCCGATAACATATCATGGCTTCGGCTCCAAACCCGCTGCTCGAGGAACTTGGCCTGCACTTTCGCAGAGCGCGAAGGGCTGCTGGCCTCTCCCAGGAGCAAGTCGCCCTCCGGGCGAACATTAGCAGGCCCCGCTATCGCGACATTGAAACGGGTGCCGCTGCAGCGCGCGCAACGACACTCGTCAACGTTGCTCGCGCCCTTGGCATGGAAATGATGCTGATTCCGCAAGCGATGGTACCGGCTATTCAATCAATGCTGCAGCCAGCTACGGGCGATGATGACCATCCTGCGTTCACGTCAGATGTTGAGGAGGAGCATGAATAAGCCTGTCCTCGCGGCTGAACGTATCCAATCGCTCGACATCTCATTAAACGATCTTGCCGTCGGCACGCTCGTGCGAACGCCGGGCGACTACAGCGCATTCAATCTCTTGCCCGCGTATCGGAGCTTGAACGACCCTCCGATCTTCAGCCTGTCGCTTCGCTCGGCGGATGGCAGCCTCCGCCGGGATCCCAAACCCATACGCGGCGCGCTGCCGCCGTTCTTCGCGAACTTGCTGCCCGAAGAGAAACTGCGCGAAGCAATGGAAAAGCACCACGCAGCGTCAGTAAGACCTGGAAACGACTTCGATCTCTTGGCAGCACTGGGGACAAATCTACCGGGAGCGGTACGAGCGTTGCCGAGCGACGGCGTTCCCGTTCCGGCCGGGCCAGAATCAGAAGGCAAGAAGAAGGCGCGCTTTTCGCTCGCCGGTGTCCAGATGAAGCTCTCCGTCATCAAAAATACCGGAAAAGGGGGGATCACGCTCGCCGTCGACGATGAGCAAGGGCAGTACATCGCGAAATTTCCCTCCCTCACCCACATTGGGCTTTCGGAAAACGAATTCGCAATCCTAGCCTTAGCGGAAGCGCTAGGGATGGAAGTGCCTGCACGTGAGCTCGTCGAAAAGACGGATTTCGCCGGCATTCCGGAAGAGCTTAACACCATGTCCACGGGCAAAGTGCTTCTTGTCCGTCGCTTCGATCGCGGTGCCGATGCAGCGCGCGTGCATATGGAGGACTTTGCACAGGTCTTCGGCCGCTATCCCTCCGAGAAATATACCGGTGCGGCGTATCACAATATCGCGGCCGCGCTGAACAGCGGTGTCTCGTTCGATTCCGCGATCGAATTTGTCCGTCGTCTTGCGCTCTCCGCGATCACGGGCAATGGCGACATGCATCTCAAGAATTGGTCGTTACTGTATCCTCGAGACGGACGGAGGCCTACGTTGGCGCCAATCTACGACGTGCTCTCAACAGTTTCCTATATCCCGAAAGATGGTCTAGCATTGAGCCTTGCGGGCGAAAAGTCATTCAAGGCCCTGACTCCAGAGCGCTGGCGCAATTTCGCGAACCGCAGCCGTCTTCCAGAGGGGGCAGTGGTGACGGCTGTAGCTGAGACCGCGGCGGCCGTGCGCGACAAGTGGTCAGTTCTTCCAGAACGCGACGTCGTGCCTGGGCAGGTTCTCGAACGGATCGATTCACATATCGACGAAATGGTACCCATCCTTGACCCTTAGGCGCGGCACTGATTGCAGCACGACCTGGGCTGATCAAGAACCAAGAATAGTATGAGGATTGCTGGATGCGAAACAATTCAGCATCACATGGATTGTGGGCTCTCACCGCGCCACCGGCGCCAGACACTGTTTCCCTCGCCAGTGACACCGCAGCGGATGTGATCGTGATTGGCGCTGGATATACCGGGCTGTCGTCTGCACTTCATCTCGCCGAAGGAGGGGCGCGCGTCGCGCTGTTGGAGGCGTCCGAAATTGGGTTCGGCGGTTCGGGCCGGAACGTCGGTCTGGTTAACGCGGGCATGTGGGTGATGCCTGACACCCTTCCGGATACGCTCGGCGTCCCGTTCGGCGAACGGTTGATTGAACAACTCGGCCGTGGACCGCAAAAGGTGTTCGACCTCATCCAAAAGCATGGCATCGAATGTGAAGTGGAACGTGCCGGTACCCTGCATTGTGCCGTCGGACGTAAGGGCTTGCAAGAGATCGAGGCCCGCGCCGAACAGTGGCAGAAGCGTGGCGCCCCTGTCGTAGTGCTAAATGCAGATGAGACACGCAGGAAAGTCGGCGGTGGCGAATACAGCGGGGCGCTGCTCGATAAGCGCGCCGGGACGATACAGCCGCTGGCCTATGTGCACGGTCTAGCGAGAGCCGCGCTTGCAGCGGGGGCTAGGATATTCACACAGAGCGAGGCTGTTACTGCGCAACACAACGGCCTGCGCTGGAGGATTAGCACAGAAAGCGGATCGGTAGATGCGGAATGGGTGATCGTTGCGACGGATGCCTATGCTAAAGGACTTTGGTCGCAGGTACGGCAGGAGCAGATCCATCTGCCCTACTTCAACTTTGCTACAGGTTCTCTGCCGGATGGTCTGAGGAAGTCGATCCTGCCTGAACGGCAGGGAGCGTGGGACACTCGAGAGGTCCTCTCTTCATTTCGCTTGGATCGCTCCGGGCGCCTCGTGTTTGGCAGTGTTGGTGCCCTTGAGGGTATTGGCGCATCCGTTCACCGGGCATGGGCTCAGAGATCGTTGCGCAAGCTGTTTCCGGGACTTCAGCATGTCGAGTTTGAAACCGGCTGGTTCGGAATGATTGGAATGACCTCGAACAACCTGCCGCGCTTTCACGAGCTCGACCGCAACGTCGTTGCTTTCAGCGGTTACAACGGTCGCGGCATCGCACCTGGCACAGTCTTTGGCAGTGTGTTGGCTTCGTACGTTCTGGGTCAGATCGCGGAGAACGATCTTCCGCTGCCGGTCACTGCCGTTGAACGGCGACGCTTTCGTGCCGCGCGGGAAGCCTTCTACATCGCGGGGTCCCAACTTGTTCACCTAATGGATACCCGGTTCTGATTACTCAAACGAGTTCGCCAAGTATGGGACTGTCATCGGCATGCTCATGACTCAACTTCGCGCTCCGACGGCCATTGACCTCGATCTGTTGCTACGAGGCGAGAGATTTTGTGTTCTGTACGTTCAGTCGAGCTTCACACGGAATTTAAACGCTGGCGACGGCCTCTCTTTGGCGGCGGTATAGACCGTGCTGTCATCGAGCGACGGGTGCTAAACTCGTCCGAACTTCGAATGAAAACGAGGAAATCATGTCGCGTTATTTCTCCGCCCAGAGGTAGATGCCGGCCTCGACTATCCCAGGTTGATCGATGCCTTAAGCGAAGCCGTCCGGCGCGGCGGAGAAGCGATGCCAGTGCGGCAGAGCTATAATGTTGGTACCGCTGCAAGCCCAGGTCGTCTCCTGACAATGCCGGCTTGAGAGCGGGGCAAGGCACTCGGCGTGAAGCTGGTGACCGTGTTTCCGAAGAGCGGGGCATGCGGTCTCCCTGCCTTTCCTCGCTTTACATGCTGTTCGACGGCAACCGGCCGGCCGCGCGCAATGATCGATGGCGAAACACTCACTAATCGGCGTACAGCCGCCGCCTCCGCGCTCGCATCACGACATCTCTCACGCCCCGACAGCCGCACGCTGCTGCTGATTGTAACCGGCCTGCTCGCCTCCTATTTGGCCGTTGCCCATCGCGCAGTTAGGCCGATTGAAGCCGTGCTGGTCTGGGGATGCCATGCGCAACGTGTCCAAGCTCTCGCGGACACGCTTGAGCATCAGGGTCTCAAGGCGAAACCGGCTGCTGATCTGACGGACGCTCTCTCGGTGGCGGACATCGTTAGCTGCGCCACCACGTCACGTGAGCCGCTGATCGTAGGCCAGCACCTCAGGCCAGGAACACATCTCGATCTCGTCGGCGCATTCACGCCAGAAATGCGTGGACCGACGACGATGCTGTTTGCCGCAGCCGCGTGTTCGTAGATACTATGCGGGTGCCCCCAAAGAAGCCGGTGATCTGCTCCAGCCGATTGCGGGTGGCAGGTGGGACGCCTCAATGATTTGTGGGGGATCTTCATGAGTTAACCAATGGTTTGAAGTCTGGCCGCCTTTCGCAGCAAGAGATCACTCTCTTCAAGTCTGTTCGGGCCGCAATCGAAGATCTTGCGGCTGCGAATCTTCTTACATGAGAAATAATGGTTTTGAAAAAACACGAGATCGCGTATTAACACTGATGTGCGCCTTCATGCGAGGTTGCCGACTCTGAAGTGTTTCGCCGAAGTCAGATCGAGGCATGTAAGCGCGAAGAATGCTGACGCCCTAGGCGAATCACTGTTGACGCATCATGTAGCTGATAGCGCGAATCATCCTGTACGCAGATTTTCTGCCGATACCTCGCCTGAGCTGCCAGTCTTGATCTCGAACCTGATCAAGGCCCCCTCTGCAAGACGGTATAGCCGGCCTTCTCGACCGCCCTATGTGCACGAAAACGTCGGCTCCGCCATCATCCAGCTTGATTTGATAAATCCATAGCCTGGGTCGCGTTTAACCACTTTACGATGCCAGTCGTCACTAAGTATCTCCAATTCCAAATGACGGGACCTACCTAATGGCTAGAGAGGGATCAAGTCCGTACTCGTTGCCAACGTGCGATCTTGTCGCCGCGCAACATGAACCGGCAATAGCAAGCAGCTTCGCGGAACGGTTAGACTGAGCGCGCCCTTGGCTACTTCCGGCGGCGAAGCCTGCGAATCGCGCTGTGTGAGAATTCTGGGTATCGAGAGCTGAAAATTCACGTCGCCAACCAAACTCAGGCAACGCGACCGCCGCAGATATTAGCGGCATCTGCCGGAGCCCGCGCTCGGCTTCAAAACAAGGACCTGAAAAGTAACGGTAGTGCACGGATCTGCCCGCGATTCGGACGCAAATTCAGAATGTCCTTTCGGATTTCGGGAGAGGCCCTTTGATGTTTTTTCTTTCCGGGCCGTTCGGCACGACTTGCCGGCTGTCCAGCATCGAAGCTGATCCTGGACAGGCCAGTGCTCCACGAAGGCGAGCCCACATTTCCCGAAGAGACGCAGCCAAAAACTCGCGAGAGTGAGTTTCCAATCTAAGGTCACGACAGAGCAAGAAGATTGAAAACTACCATACGCGCGTGAATGTATCGGCACCCTTCAACTTGCCGGGCTTGCCGTTCTTGTCAACGTAGAACAGCGTCCATGAGGTCGGCATTTGAGACCCGTTGAGCTTTCCAACCCACCGGGTGAAGGAATTGCACTGGGCAAAGGTAACAACAAAATACAAGCCAGCAGGGCTAACGGCTCCCGATGCAGGATATGGAATGCCCTGGCACGCAAACCCTTGAGCATGGTTTGTGAAAGTCCCTTGTATTGCCCCGCTATCGGCGGACCAAACAAAAAGTTCTGAACCTCGTTCATTCTTCCAGTACGAGGGGGCAGGAAGCCCCTGTGCGATGGCCTCGGCGGAAAGGAAGAAGGAATGGGCGAGCAGCAAGAGTCCCAGAAGTCTCTTCATATTGAAAGCCCCAAAAGAGGTCACTTAAAGGTCGCAACGTGGATCATCTAGCGTGATACAACTTGAGGTCATATTCACTGCCATTATCTCGCGTTCGGCATAGGAATGCGGCGCATATACTCGAAATCGCGCTGGATCGCGGCGTAGCCGACCCTGTCGAGCCCTCGGCGCTTCTCATCCTCGAATCGGTTCGCCTGGGCGGCCGAGCGCCGAACCGGTGCTCGGTTATTTTGATGTGCCACGCCTGTGGTCGTCGGAGGAGATGCGGAGAGTAGAGGTCATTGTCCACGAGCTGTATCGGATCGGGCAATCCGCGCCAGGACTCCGACGCGATCGAATGAGCTGCGCCGGGCAATGGGGAACCCACGGCCGTCGACAGCGCGGGCGCACCGAGGCCGATCGAGCAGAAAGACGGCGCCTAACAAGGACAAACGCTGCTAATCGCCATGGTTGCAATGGTAAAGTTCCCATTGACTGGGGGCAACATGGTTAAGGCATTTCGCAATACGGTCATGGCACTTACTTTTATGGGAGTTGCCGGCTGCAACATGTTTTGGAATTTCATGAATGACTATATGGTCTGCGGCCTTGCGCTGGCGGCTTCAGTGACAGCAGGCTTTTGCGTTGAGCGCATCTTCATCGAGCGGTCCCGTCGGGAGATGATCCGCCTCTACGGCGCGGACTGGCATTCGGCGGAGAACCGACAGCTCGACTCATGAACGTAACCCGTCGCCCGCCGTCATTTTCATCATCCAATTGTTCGCATTCGACCCGAGGAGCCTGGCCCGATCGAGCCTGGCCCGATGATTAAACCGGTCCATCCATTCCGGTTCGCTCGCATCGAGCGCCTGCGAGAGCTGCTTGAACGAGACTACCGAATGGTAGTTGACCCGAATACGGGCGTGAGCACCACGAAGCTGGTGAGACACGATCCGCAGCTGCTTGATGCAGTTTTGGTACTCGATCGTGATCCAGAAGGGTGCGAGCTGGGTCCTTGGTCGAGAGCCTGCGAGCGCTACGGCACGCAACCGGTCGATACGCCCGAGTAGCATCACGATCTGGAAGGGCCACCACCACAAGCTGGTAGGGGGCGATTGGACGCGCCCGTGCATCCACCACCCGCATCGCCAAGAGCGGACTTTTGGATTCCATACGCAACAGAATGTTGCGGTTGAATCGAGGTGGATTTGTATGCCGGCTGGCAAGGCTCACGTCGCGAGCCCACGACACTCCAGAGCGTCTTCGCCTATCCGCCGCTGGCGCACCGTATCAGCTCTCGTTTTGAATGCAACGCTGGCTCGGCCAGACGTGAGTTTGTGCGTGCGTTCGAGGCCTATCGGTCGCGAAACCTTCACGTCCTTGTCAGCTACAGTGACACGATTCATTCCGATCGCAGATCTCGCGAAGCTCAATGAGAAAGTCCTCGCGGATGATACGGTTGTATCTGAGCGCATTCCACGTCATTCCCAAGGAGCGAGATTGGGCATTTCGGCTAGTCAGGGGGCAAGTGATTGAATTTGTGCTCGTTGCGCGTCCGTAGAGCTTCACTGGATTGTCCGGTCTCACAACCTCATTTGCTCAGCGGGGGTCATTCCTGGCCAAATGAGCCGCTTCTCGTAGAAGATCACTGCATATCCGTGCAACATCCCTTCCCTGCGGCGAACATAGCCAGCGCTCTCATAAAGTCTTTGGGCCCCTACTTGGATCGTTGTTGTATCGAGCATTATCCACTTGAAACCGAGAGCAACAGCTCGCGACTCCAATTCACGAAGAACCCTCCTTCCAAACCCTCGTCGCTGAAAGACGGGGTCGACCCGCATACGTTTTAGTTCTGCGACATCATCATGAAAAGGTTTCAGCCCACCCATGGCAGCGAACCGGGGACCAATATGCGCAACCACGAAGTCACCGCCCGAGGCGATGTATACTTCCCCGATATTGCGTAAATCATCCTCCCAAGCCCCTTCCGGGCCACACACACCAACATCCTGCGATGCGCTTCTGTGCAGATGCCATGCATCATCGCTATCCCCGGACTCGAACCGACGAAGGATCAGTTCGTCTTGAGACATCGACTATTACCTCTCGACCGGTGGCGGACGCCTGCGCCTTTGTTTTTAGCCACGCAGAGACCACCGTCGGCTTACGGGCGCGCCTCTGTCAACAGCCGCTGAGAAAGGACAGCCTCAACACTTTCCGATACCTCAACTCCGACAACTGGACGACCCGGCTCAACCGTATATTTTAAGGCCGTACTACGATGCATCCGGGTAAACCGATCCAGTGCACAAACACAGGACGTGCGCAGCGTTCCGATTTCGCCGCCGTGATGCTCCACGACTGGCGAAATGGTCGCAACCCTGGGAAAGTCCGCTTTCCCCTTTAGCCAACCTGGCTTGAGCGGTGCACTCCCTTTACCTGACGACAGCCAGCGGAATACCTCGTGAATGCATCTCTGCGGATAATATTCGGACAGCCGGTACAGATCCCTATAAAATTGCGGTTTCTGGTGGAAGAGTTCTTCACCGACCAGTAGCACCGAGACCGCCACGATACGGGCCGAGAAGCGGCCGCTTGGACCAAGCGTATTCTTATACGGATTCTTTCCGTAAAACACACGAAATTGGCCAAATAAGTCCGGCGACATATGTTCATAAAAGCGCGTCAGAACATTGTTTGCTGACTCAAGGCGCTCCAGGCATGTCGCAAGACATTGCCCCGCATCCACGTCGGCCACATCACGCAACTTGAGCAGAGCGTCCATTGCTGACTGCAATTCGCTCTCGATGATCTGGTGGCCCAAGCAAAAATCTCGCTCCTCGACGCCGGCCGCGCCGAGGCAGTATACGCGTGGATCGTTCTGCAGCGGATTCGTAAGGATCATATCTTCATAGGAGAGGACCTCAATGCCAGGCCGCCGTTGACAAGTCGAGCGCGCAAGGCGGATCAGTACCTCTCCCACCGTCAGCTCGGCGTCCACGGGATGAAGGCCGGCAAACGCAGACATCTGATAAGCACAATTTACGAGATATTGGATGTCTGTCTTAGCGATCTCGAAGTCCGACTGCGGCAGACTTAGCAGCTGCGCTTCATAGTCCGCCTCCGCAATCATCGCGTTGATATTACGCCCAAGAGCCTTAACCGCTTCATCTGGTCGTTCACTGCATTTGATCTCCGCAATGCAGTGCGGCAGTTGATCGGCGACAAAATTGCTGACAAGCCCAAGCGGGCGTTCTCGCTGCCGGCGATCAATGCTATCGGACAGATGCGAAAATATCTCCTCCGCCTGGCAGGGCGAGCCTTGCGGGGTGGAAACGGAAAAAGGAGCGACCATAAATGAGCGCGCACGCGACTTCATCGAAACGCAACTTGCATTTCGGCACTTGACCCGTATCGTGCGGCCGGTGAGTAATCGTGCTTTTCGAGCAGATCAGTTCGTTTGTCTCTTATCCTACTGTCGTTGTACGCGACCCGCTCGAGTATATTGTTCGAGAAAAATAGGAGCGATACGGCGCCCGAATTGATAATGCCGGCGGCAGTTAGCGAAAGCAGGCCGTTTGAAATGCAGATGAGTCCTGCCGCGTTCAAGAGTTCAAGCTCGCGGCCAAAGCATTTCTCGATCGACACCCCAAACTCCCGCTCGAAGCGGGAGAGCAACACCCCACTGCTTCGCAGGGCAAACATTACCGTTCTGCGCATGAGATCATCTTGCGACAGGACAACACCCTTCCACACAGGCTTCTCGCCCGCCTCAACCCTATATAGGTAGCGATCTAAATCTGCCTCGTTATAGAACTGGCACTGGCTCATGTAACCAAACCCGGCAACCCCAAACGGGACCAGATTATTGTCGTTCCAGGAATCGTATTTGCGGCTCTGTTGAATTGAGTGCGGCTGCGACTGCTTACTCCAATAGAAAATCGGCCCATGGCGATAGCCGAGTTTCGTGAGGATGTGCTCGGCCATAAAATGCATGATAATGCGCTCCTTAGCCCCGGCAAATTGATATCGTCCGCTAGCCAAATGGCGGGCTACGGGGTCTGTAGATTTAAACATCAATGGGAATACATTGAACTTCTCTATTCCCATATCCAGTAAGCCGATAAGTGAGTCGTACCAGCTCCGGAGCGTTTGCTGCGGCAACCCATACATGAGATCAAGCGACAGATTCTGAACGCCCATCTCATTCAGTAACTTTACGAGTTGTACTACCTCGTCCACGTGGTGCCCGCGGTTCAATATGCGTAAAATGCTCGGATCTAGACTCTGAACGCCCAATACGAAGCGGTTTACGCCGGCTCTAAGCAGTGTGGATATGCGATCTGCAGCGTCCACTTGCTTTGCAAGAGAGGGATGCAATTCGAAACTCACTTCCGACTTAGACAAGTCAAAGCGCCGGCTAATCATGCCAAATAGCGTTTCGAGTTGACGGTTGGTTAAGAACGAGGGAGTGCCGCCTCCAAAAAAAGCAGTCTCAACAGCTCTGCCACCCAGCGCTGAGTCCGACCAACTCATCTCTTTATCTAAAGCCGCCAGATAGCGCTCTACTCGCCCGGAAGATGGATTGATTTCCTTGGCGAAGTGGCAAAAGGTACAATACTGATCACAGAAGGGGATGTGAAAATAGAGATCAATTGACGACGAAACCTGAAGCAACAACTTTTCGGCATTCAGGTCGCCCATTGCCTTGAGAGGCGGATATGTGCCGACAAGATAATCGTTGTGCATGTCAAGGTGCAAATTCCGTGACCTCAACATGTCAAGGTTAATGTCGTACGAGCGGTCGATCGCGAATTCCAAGGCCTCGGAATAGGACGGCGCACGCATTTTTTTAAACTCCTCTAGCTTTCTTGTGAAGGCAAGGCCCGATGGCAGCTTCGTTGCTCGTGTCACATCGCGCTCTTAAGCTCGGGCTCGATACTGAAGTCGTGCAATTCGATCAGACGCGGATTTGTCGGCTCCTACTCGACGCAACCACCGTAGAGCAGACCGAGTGTCGCCATCCGCTCGGGGACACGCGGGATGATTATGGTTCGGCGAGGAAGACAGATGCCGTGGCCGAATGTCCTTCGGGCGTTGCGAAACGGCACCGAGAAAGACTTCAGGGGCTGAGGAGTGCGAATACTGCTGGAGAAAATGGTGCTCCACCTTCGAGTGTGACCCGCGCCGGGTCGGGCGCCGAGCTCGATCTGCTCCAGGGTGCCATTGAACAACTTCTGTCCGCTCCCCTCTTCGACAGGAAGCGGCCATTGCTCGAGACCAAGCTTGATTTGGTTTCCTCCCGGTCCGACGCCAACATTCGCATGCCGCTGCATGCATTCGACACAGAGCCGCCCAAACGTGTCACACTGGTTCGGATTTGCTCGTGAGTAAGCGCGCTCAATGCTAGTCGTGTCTGGTGGTCTTGAGAGTTACCCGACGCGAAGAACGACAGCGGCACCCGCGAGGGACGCGGCAAAGCTTTAGGCGGGACCGCACTCAATAGCGCAGGTCCAAGGCATTGAGTCGAGCAAGTTTCATTTGAACTCCTGGGCCGGCGAATGCGAGATCGTCATGGTCGTGCGGATCCATTTACGGTGTCCCAGCAATACACGTGCCACTAAAGACATTTGCGAGCCTGGCTTGAAGAGGGCAAAACCATGTGCTTCGTGTCCACCGACGGAATACTCGCGCCTCAGTGTCTGGTCCCGGACATTAACGTCTTCAGCCGGACACGGCTGAACACGACAACGCGGAATGTTGAATGACGTTGGCGGCCTCTCATGCCGAACTCGAGCATCTGCTCCAACGGCCACCTTACGACCGAATCGCCCGGCTCATGAAGGCAGCGTCCCGGCACGTGACGGATATGCAAATGAACTCGTCGCTTTCTTGCGGCGCGGTGGCCACGGAGCGACTTCGATCTATTGGCAGCGCTCGGCGCGGACTTGCCAGGCGCGGTGCGTGTCGTACCGAGCGACGAGCTCGGGCGCAGAGCATCGGCGCGGCCGACTCTTCGGTCAAGGTACCGTGGATCATTCTGCCCGGTTTCATCGATCTCCATGACCATCTCACCTGGAATATCCAGCCGCGATGGCTGACCGGCCGGAGTTTAACAATTGCTAAGAATGTTAGGATTCGCGGAATAGGACTGCTTGCTGAACAATCCGCACTGCCGGGCAATCCCGACTTTGGCCTGCGAAGCGGAGATGTACGCGGAGATCAAGGCGCTTGCCAGTGGGGCGACCTCGGTCCTCGGGGATTGCTGAGCAGCGATAAGAGCTCTGCAAACCATCCGTGCGTGCGGGACTTGCCCGAAATCTGGATAGGGGGGTGCCGGCTTCTCGCAAAGCAACCGGTCTCCGACCGGCCTTGCGCCGGGCAGCCTCAACCTGCACGCACCAAACCCATTGGCACTTGCTGCGGAACGCGCCTCTGTGCAAGACAATTCGTCCCAGAACGGCAGTAAGGAAACCGCACTGTGACAGCTTCTCTTGATGGCGAAATTCGCGACGGCGGCCATCATATGCAGGTCCGCGTCTATTTCGAAGATACTGACTCCGGTCAGATTGTTTATCACGCAAATTTTTTGCGCTTCATGGAACGCGGTAGAACGAACTACTTGCGCCTGCTCGGAACCACTCAGCAAGCGCTACTCAGAGAAGCCAAGAAAGATGCGCCCGGCTTTGCCTTCGTTGTCCGCTCCATGACGATCGATTTTCTAAAACCGGCGGTCTTGGATGACCTGCTTGACGTCGTCACAGTCCCGCAAGAGGTGAGGGGAGCGTCGATTGCGTTGCTGCAGGAATGCAGGCGCGGAGACGATCTCCTAGTCACGGCGCGTGTACGCGTGGCGTTTATTTCAGCCGGAAAGGCGCAGCGCATCCCGAAGTCGCTGCGGCTCGCTATGGAAGGGCTTCGATAGATCTGCCGCTTAGTTCAAGCTTTTGCCTTCCAGCGCCGCACTGAAATCAAGTCATTAAGCTTCTGTTGCGACCTAGTCAAACCAGTGTTCGGGGTAATCGGCATCCAATCGGGGCTCTGACGCATATTCGATGATCGTGATTGTTTTTATGGCGCGCCAATCAGCCTAGCCTGAAGAAGATCGAGCTTAGCGCGCCCGTACATCTGCCGTTCGACCAGCTTGAGCTTGGCGATGTGAGCTTTCACTTGGCCATTGGACCATGGTTGCGTAATAGCAGCGTGCACCGCGCCCTTATCGTTGGCGATCCCATTCGCGAACGAGGCAATGAGGCTTGCGGGACATGGGTCTACAAGGGGTCATCCGCGGCAAGCCCGTCAAAACGACGATCAGCGACAAGGCCGCGCCATGCGCGCTGGATCACGTCAACCGCCAGCTCAAGGCGCCGAGGCCGAACGTCCTCTGGCTTTCCGATTTCACCTATGTCGCGACCTGGACCGGCTTCTTCTATGTTGCCTTCGTGATCGATGCTTATGCCCGCGGGATCGTGGGCTGGCGGGCCTCGCGCACGGCGCATGCAGGCTTCGTGCTCGATGCGCTGGAGCAGGCATTGCATGATCGACGGCCGGTCCATCGTGGCGGGCTCGTGGTCACAGCGACAGGGGTAGCCAATACGTATCCATTAAATACACCGAGCGCCTGGCCGAAGCCGGCGTGGAGCCCTCTGTCGGCAGCGTCGGAGATTCTTACGACAATGCTCTCGCCGAAACGATCAATGGACTTTACAAGGCGGAGGTGATCCATCGGCGTGGACCGTGGCGGAACTTCGAGGCCGTCGAGTTCGCTACCCTCGAATGGCTCGACTGGTTCAACAACCGAAGGCTCCTCGAGCCCATCGGCAACATCCCGCCTGCCGAAGCCGAGCAACGCTACTACGCCATGCGGGAACAACCCGCCATGGCGGCATAACTTAAACCAAATGGCCTCCGGCAAACCCGGAGCGGTTCAGTGCGCCGCTCCATGAACAGAATCCGAACCGCAATCGGAGCGACAACGATCAACCCGGAATTGCTGACCTATGCGGAAAAGCTGCGCTATCAGGGCTATCTGCGGCGCCAGGACAGCCATGCCGCAATTGCGGCTCTCGTCAGCGACGGTGTGCCGTTCAAGGAGATCGTCCGCCGCACAGGACATAGTCGCAATCTGGTTCGCCAAATTAGCCGCGGTGGCGGTACGGATATGTTCCGCACCCGTCAAAGCACCCTGGACGGGCACCTGCCGTTCCTGGACGCGCAATGGTCAGGCGGCTGTC
This sequence comes from Bradyrhizobium sp. 192, assembly GCF_023100965.1. Lineage (NCBI taxonomy): Bacteria > Pseudomonadati > Pseudomonadota > Alphaproteobacteria > Hyphomicrobiales > Nitrobacteraceae > Bradyrhizobium > Bradyrhizobium sp. 192. The sequence continues at coordinate 7,494,914 of NZ_CP064690.1, read as the reverse complement.
GCAACGGTGCCGAACTCTGGCGCCGTTTGAAGGGACAAGGCTTTATGGGATCGCTGCGCGTGGTGGCGGAATGGGCGACGCGACGGCGACGTGCCGAGACTATCAGCCATCAACAATTGCAGAAGGTCCCCGCCGCCAGGACGATAGCGCAGCTGATGACGACGAAGCGCGACCACCTGACCAGGGCCGAGACCGTCACGCTTGCCGTCATCGAACAAAACGTTCCTATGCTGGCCGATGCCCAAGCTCTCGTTGGCCGCTTCCACGCGATGATCCGAAAGAAGGCCGAGATGGAGCTCGAACCTTGGATTGAGGAATCCAAGCGGAGCCTCATTGCCTCGTTCGCGAATGGCATTGCCAACGATAAGGGCGCGGTGCACGCGGCAATCACGCAACCATGGTCCAATGGCCAAGTGGAAGCTCAGATCACCAAGCTCAAGCTGGTCAAACGGCAGATGTACGGGCGCGCTAAGCTCGATCTCCTTCAGGCAAGGCTGATTGGCGCGCCATAAAAACAATCACGATCATCGAATATGCGTCAGAGCCCCAGTCGAACGCCGATTGACACCTATGCTTGAGGTCGGCCTGGTCGCCGCGTTTCGACTTGTAGACGTACAGTGCACGATCGATACCTTCCAGTCGCTGCGCAACTTGTCGACAAGTTCGCGCTTGCGGCCAGGCCTCAGAGCTTTTTTGAGAGCACGTCCTGCAGCATGGCCTTGTCCAAAGACAGGTCGGCGACGATCCGCTTCAGCTTGGCGTTCTCTTCCTCGAGCTGACGCAGCCGCCTCATCTCGGACGGCATGAGTCCTGCATATTTCTTGCGCCAATCATAGAAGGTGGCGTCGCTGATCCCGGCCTTGCGGCAGACTTCGGCCACCGGCGCACCGTCTTCCGCCTGCTTCAAAACAAATGCGATTTGGGCCTCGCTGAACTTCGATGCTTCATGGAGCTCTCCTCGTCCCGACACGGGATCATAATTGGAAATTCCAGTTCAGACTGGCCTCATTTGGCGGGAGCAGGTCAACTGCACTTAGCAGGTGAGGTAAAGCTGAGCGCAATGCCGCGTGAGCAAGAGCGAATCAGGGCGAGCGAAGCGGGCGCACGAGAGTCATGTGGCATGAGCCAGATGGATGGCTGACAAGCGCTATCGACCACGTGCTGCATGGTGATGTCCATAGTCTAGACTGACGAAGGGCGTATGCGGCTTGCTCCGCGCTTGACCAAGCAGACCCGACAAGCATCCTGGTGGTCGATCGTGCTCGATTTCATCCCGTTCATGCCGCATTCGCAGCTTCCGCAGGCGCTGCATCACGCATGAAGGCAACAGCCAGCCCGACGCCGATGAGACCAATCAGGATGGACGCCACGGCCAGCGATGTGACTCCGCTGATCTCGACGAGGATGCCGCCGAGAAAAGCGCCGATGGCGATCCCTGCGAAGGTAGTCGAGCTGTTCATTGCCAGGACCAGCTTCGACCTATCCCCGGCTAGGCCGAGGAGCCGGTGCTGGATCGGCACCAGATACATGTAGCTGACGTTGCCCCAAAGGAAGGCGAAGAGCACGGTGAGGGCACCATGGTGTCCAAATGCAACCAAACCTACGAGCAGGATTAGCTGTGCGCCTATGGCTGCGATGAGGACTTTATAGGGGCCGAAACGGTCAGTCAGAACGCCACACGCTGCGTTTCCCGTCACGGCTCCGAAACCGTAGGCAAAGAGCGCGGCCGAGAGCAGCGGAACCCCGGCAAGCAGAAAACCGGTGATGAAGACGCTCACATAGGAATAAACGATGAACTCGGAAACAACGACGAATAGTGTCACGGAAAGGATACCGTAGATGATTTTGGAGAATTCTTTGGAGGTCGGTCCGTTTCCGCGCTCCGGCATCTTGGCAGGGATTCCAGACATCATCGGGGCGAAGATCATCAATGCGAGAAGCCCGGCAATGACGACGAAACCGAATGCGAAGCGCCAGCCGATAGCACCTGCGATCCAGCTGGTGGCCGGGACGCCAGCAACCTGTGAAACGGTCATGCCGCCGAAGATGAGGGACAACGCGAAACCTTTGCGGGTAGGCGGCAGGAGCTCGGCGGTTAGTGCGGTAGCCGCCGGGGTGAACATCGCCGCGCCGTAGGCCGAAATGACGCGACCAGCAGCAAGAATTAGGAAGTTCGGCGCGACCGCGCAGATCAGGTTACCGATGATGAAGATCGAAACGGACAGGATTTGGACATTGCGACGGCTCATGGCCTTGAACATCCAGGCATTCAGCGGCGCGAAGACAGCGTAGCAGAGTGCGTAGATCGAAATGATCCAGCCCGCCGCGCCGGTTGAAATCCCGAGGTCACGAGAGATCACATCGAGCGCCCCAATGATGACAAATGTGTCCAGGCCGATAGCGAAGGCGGCGATGGTCAGAGCGGCAATGACGAGCTTCGTTCGCGCGTCAGGAGGGGAGGAGGTCATGACGGTGCTCGTTCAGGTTCGTGTGTTCAAGGCAGCACGTCATGCAACTCAGGATAGGGGCTGGCGATGATCGTGTCGGAGTAGCGAGGGCGGGGACCGTACAATAGCCAGGTCGTCACCACCTCGCCAATCTCCTGCATGATCTCGAGCTTTTCGGGATGTTCGAGCGCCGATCTGCTGTAAGCAACGCCCGCATCATACACGCCTTCGAGAAGTTTTTTCTCTACAACCGGCTTTGTCGTTTCGAAAATCAGCTCATTCCAAGCATTCTTGTCGATATACCCCATCGTTGGCTCGGGGAGACCCAGCGACCGAGGCTCCTTTACGTCCTTGCGTTTGACGACCGCGATGCTCTGGGTGGGCAATATGAAGGTGTCGACGACCTGCAGACGGTCGCGGAATTTCTCGGTCACGAGATGGACATTCAGGTGCGCGCTGCATTGGAGGACATAGCTGTCGCCGCGATCTGCGGCCTCGGCCGCGGCAGCCACGAGATCGTCGACGAGTATGATGTCTTGCGGCTCGATCCCTTGGAACTCGAGATATTTCAAGGTCGCATGATGGTGACAGCTTCTCGCTGGGCCGAGCGTGTAGATGCGGACCATCAGGAGACGTCCATCTGCTCGTCTATGATCATGGCTTCGAGCTCGCAGGCTTCTCCTATGATCAGCGAATAAAGATCTTCAGTGAATTCCCTGCGCAGGCCGCGTTCCGCCCCAATCTCGGCGCAACGCGCCTTTACCTCTGTAACGCGATCGGGTTGCATCATCGCGATCCCGCGTTCCTTCTTGTAGCGTGCAACCTCAGCGCAGACGGAAAGCCTCCGGCTGAGGATGTCCACCAGTTGTTTGTCCAGCTTGTTGATGATCTCCCGAAATGGAAGAAGGCCCGCGTCGGGGGTGAAGGTATCAGTCATGCATGGCTCCTGCCCATTTCCTGCATTCCAAGTCGCAGGCCGGCGGCTAGATGCTTGGCGCAGGCCGACAACGTGTCCAGCCGGTAGCCGCCCTCCTGTACGAAGCAGATCGGCTTGCCGATCGAGGCCAATGCCAGGCCGATCTCTCGGTAGATTTCTGGCGGAAGTGTCCAACCACCATGCGGATCTCCGACGACGATATCGAACCCCAAGCTGACAACCAGAACGTCCAGCGTGGCGGCCCAGTCGGATTCCAAGAGCCCGCGAAGCGCCGATGTGTATGCTGCCGGGCTCGGATCGGTCGGAAATTCAAGATACCTGTGGCTGTCGAGTGCTGGTTGAAGTTGCGGGATCCAGGGGAAATTGACGTCAGTCCGGGCGTGCAGGCTGGCGAATCCGATATCCGGGTGTGTGCTCAGCACATCGCTTGTTCCATTGCCAGGGTGGAAATCGAGGTCGAGGATCGCCAGCTTGCGGAAGCCCGATGCGCGCAGGCTCAGCGCCGCGACTCCGACGTTGTTCAGCAAACAATACCCACCCATGAAGCTGCGCCCAGCATGGTGCCCTGGCGGCCGACATAGTGCGTAACTTACTAGAGTTCGCTTCGAGGCGATTGTGGTCGCGGCTGCGAAGCCGGTAGCGGCGGACAAAAGGGCGCGCTGATATATCCCCGCGTCGACGGATGTGTTTTGCGGCACACCGGGCGCGGTATATCTTCTAGCAAGCTCGGTGATCTCTGGCTCTTGTGGATGTGGCCCGAAGCGGAGTGCCTCAAGGTAGCCCGGATCATGAAGGCTGCCCAGGATCGATACGACCTCGTCCGTGACGGTCTCAGGGGTCGAGATAAATTGGACACCAGGCGAGCTTTCCAATCCGCTTCGGATCTCGTTGATTCGATCCCCCACTTCCCTTGAAGGCTTACTCGTCCCCGTCGCATCGGCGATAAGGCCCCCAGGGCTAGGTGAGACCGGCGTCGTGTGTACGGTTAGCCAGTTCACAGAAGCCTCCTTCGTCGCCGTTCTCCCGCCGATACGAAGCCCATGCTTTCATAGAATGCGACGAGCCTCTCGGCGCCGGAACGGTCGGTCGAGGGAAGAGACACTTCGACCATGGGCCAGCCCCGCACCCGCGCCTCGCCATCCAGGGCGGCCAGAAGCCGTCTCCCACTTTGAGCCGAGCGATAGCGGGGATCGACCCAGAGCTCCTGCAGGATGCCATAGTGGCCTGAAGCCCTTACTGCGGTGACCTGGGAGACGACAGCAATGCCGATCACTTCGGCTGCCGGCACATCCTCCATTATCAGGGCGAAGCCGAGCCGCGAATCCATCGCGATTTGCCCAGCAGCGCTGACCGCCGTCTGCCGGTCGAATTGCGGCCCCGGTCCTCCGAGCTCCGTGAGAAGCCTTCCCACGCATTGTGCAATCGTGTCCCTGTCCTGGAATGTCGCCAGACGGACACGATGTGCAGAATCGGGTACTGTTTCCGCGCCTGCATCATCGTCTGGGCCATCGATCGCCACGTCATGATCTGGGTTGCCTGTCATGGCCTCGGCAATCGCACGGATCGGCTGGCGCGCCTTGAGGAGAATCTCTTCGAACTCCGCCTTGGGGTCAGACAACGCGACGATGGCCCCGCCGCAACCGATACTCAGTTGGCGTCCCCGGCAGACGATCGTTCGGATGACGATATTCAGATCAAGCTGGCCGCACAGAGACAGATAACCGATCGCCCCCGAATAGATACCTCTCGGCGCTTGTTCCAGTTCATCGAGGAGTTTTAGGGTTCGAATCTTAGGTGCGCCCGTCATCGACCCGCCTGGAAAACACGCAGAAATGCAGGGGATGATATCGTCAGGCGACACCAGTTCGCCACGAATGGTGCTGACCAGCTGGTGTACGGTCTTGTAGCTTTCGATGTGCATGAGGCTTGGCACATGAACGCTTCCGGTGCGGCAGATGCGGCCGAGATCATTCCGCATCAGGTCCACGATCATGAGATTTTCGGCCCGGCTCTTTTCGTCCAGACGCAATTCTTCTGCGATCCGCTCATCTTCGGCTGGGACCTCATGTCGAGCCGCAGTGCCCTTAATGGGCTTGGTCTCGACAATGAGGTTGCGATCGATCTTGAGGAATCGCTCCGGGGACGAGCAGGCAACACAGAGATCTCCAAGTCTGAGGAAAGCCGAGTAAGGGGCCGGGTTTCTCCGCCTTAGGACCCGATACAGATCAAGCGGGTCGATCTCTGCCGCAACAGTAATCTCGTTTGTCAGGCAGACCTCGTAAGTCTCGCCGGCGCGGATCTCGGAAAGGCATCTTTCGATTTGTTCTAGGTACCGGGCTCGCCCCTGACGAAGCTTGAACTGAAGCGGAGCGCTTTTTGCGTTTGGTGACGATGGGGTAGTGCTGGGGGCTGCTTCGATGCGCCGAATGTCACGTTCGTTCTTGCTGATCCAAAGGGCGACCTCGTCAGCCAATGCGGCCTCGGCTTTGGGGTAGAGTGCGACGATATGGATGCTGCCATTCTCATGATCGAAGGCGAGGAATCTTGTGCAGAAGATGAAGGTTGCATCTGGACATTTAGAGGGTGGGGAGCTGACGCCGCAGGTGAGAGATTTCAGTTCGTAACCGAAATAGCCCACGTGGCCCCCTTTAAAGGGAATATCTGGCACGTCGCCCTCATCCTGCAGCTTGCAGGTGGCATGGTTATCGGCGAGGAACTTGAAAATCGATCCGGAGATGGTCAGCTGGGGCGCCTGGCCGTCGCGAGTAATCTCGATTTCCTGTCGAGACGCATCGTAGGATGCAAGATAGCTGCCCGGTCCGCCAAGCCCTCCTATGAACGACCAACGCGACAGCCCGGGCACCAGCATACTGCTGTCCAGCCAGAAAGCAGGCTGTGTACCCCGGAAGAGGTGCACGAATACATCCTCAGCGCTGGCTCTGCATGAGATCGTCGAACTTCTCGCGTCATACTTGGTCGTTTCGAAGGGAAAGTCGCTAAGGCGGGGCATGCCCAGCATGATCAGGCCACCTCCAGGCGCACAAGTGGGGACCGCGCTACCGATGGGGCGCATACATCGGAGAGGAAGTTAGCAAACATCTCTCGTCCGTATTGTGAGCAGATGGATTCCGGGTGAAACTGTATGCCGTAGTGCGGCAGGTGCCGATGCCGGAGTCCCATAATGACGCCATCCTCGCTCATGGCAGTGCATTTAAGACATTCCGGAAGCTCACCGGTCACTGCCAGCGAATGGTATCTTGTCACATCGAAGGAGCGGGGCAGCCCCAGGAACAGGTCCGTCCCGGAGGTTGTGATGGTGCGGATCCGGCCGTGGAGGGGCTCCGGCGCGCGGGAGACGGATGCGCCATGAAAATGGGCGATGGATTGATGCCCCAGGCATACTCCCAAGACCGGAACGGCGCTGCCGGCCAAAACATCCATCGTAGCGCCGACATCTTTTGGAGTATGAGGATTTCCCGGCCCCGGCGAGAGGATAATGCGATCATGGGGGATCTTGCGGATTTCTCTCCATGGCACGGTGTTATCGAGGACGATGGGGTCTCTACCATTCACCTCACCGATCATCTGGGCAATGTTGAATGTAAATGAGTCGAAGTTGTCGATTAGGATCACCGATCTCTCGGAGCCTGCCCCGTTTGCTGCCATATTTCTTTCCCGCCGCGAGTGGCCTAATCCCTTGCACAGTCATCATGGCTGGAGCGGCCTTAGTGCGCAGAATTCCTACCGGCGATGAGCGAGTGGAATCGATCAGGTCCGTTAGCGCCAACTTTTGGCACGCGACGCTCAGCCTAACGTTCATTAACCAAGAATTGCCATGTATCGTTCATCTCGATCAATCACCAGCGTTGGTAGTTGACCGGCGCGCAAAGCTTGGCATGTCGCTATAGAACGAGTGCAGGGTTGGGGCTCTTGGACGCTGATCGGGTTGGCTGCGTGGCTGTCGCATGCATTGTGCGGTTTGATTGCTGGGCCAGGTAGGCGAGCTCGCTGAGCATCATTAACTGCAACGCAGCGGGCCCGGATGATGAGACCTGCCAGGATGCGTTTCTGGTGCATCTAAGGGAGGGGTTTCTCGTCACTGACGCGCCGCCTCGTCGCCTCTGTCGACGGTGAAGATCACCTGCCCACCGCAATGAGCGATCTCCTGAAATTCCCGCCCTTCGCTCATGATCGCAGATCCCGCAGAATTACGAACGAAGCGCCCGTGCGAGCGTGTGGCGCTTCAATTCAACCTCGCACTATCAGTTCTCACTGCCGACTCGATGGAGTCGGAAGAGCTTGTCGAAGAAATCCGCAATTCTCGCCTCGGAGCCGTCGCCGACAACTTCGTTCGCACCGAGGCGGTATACCTCATATCCGGCAAGCCGCAATTCCCGGTCGGCCGACACCATGTCGGCGTAGACCTTCAGCGAGGGTTTGCCGTCCTCTGAGAAATGTTGCTTGCTGTCGACCTCGATGACGATCCGCTGGCGGTCCGGGAGCAGCAACAGAAAGTCCATGCGTTGTCGTGGTAGAGGTAGGCGGTGGCGTAGCAATTTGACGATGGCGGGGTCGTAGTGAAGATAGACCTGCAGCAGCAACGCCGACAGACGATCTCCGAGGCTGGGCCTGTACTTCTTGAAATAGGTCGCGAACACGTTGTTTTCACCGTCAGACGACAACGATTGTCGAAGGCGCGCTCCTAAAGGCGACGCAAAACGGTTACATCGTGAGTGCCAAGCTCGAGATGAATTCAGCCGACGCCGCAGAGCTGCCGCCAGAAATCATCGCTCAGCGTCACGCGCTGACCGACAGCGTCAAGGCGGCATCACGCGCCGCTGCGGCGTGCCCATCGGTCGACTCGGATATTGAAAGTTCTGTTCGGAGGCGCGGAGTTCGGGAAGAACAACGAGATCGTGAAGGCCTTTACGAATGCGCTCCACGATCTCGAGCATGGGCTCGGGCCGAACAATGACATTATAAGAAACCTTGATAACGCAAAACACGATCTCGAGCACGGGCCAGGCCCGAACAATGAAATAAGGAAGCTCGGCAGACGTCTGGGTTTGTAGCAAGAAGGGCGCGAATACATGGCCGATAAAAAAAGCCCAGACGACATGCTCCGCGAACAGTGGGGCAAGGCGTCGCGGCTTACGCTTTCAGGCACCGTTGCGCTATTTCTTCTGACGCGCGGCGCGAAGTCCGGAGCGGGCAAGATTCTCGAAATCCTCGGACTAGACTGGTCTTCGCTCAACGCTCATGCTGTTGCCCTTCTCGGTGTTCCCGTTGTCGCCACGCTTTGTGTCTGGCCGCTGTGGTGGGCGAAGGCTTTTGCGAGGCGACATACGGACGGGGCCTGGTTCGATAGGTGGCCACCAAATCCGATCTTCGACTGATATCGGATAAGGCCCGCACTGTCGCGATCTGGTCGTTGATCCTGTTCGTCGGGCTGCCCCTTCTCGGTTTGGCTATCCTCGAGGGAACATTTTTGCGCAGAAGTTTGTACTTTGCGATCGACGGCAACTTTAGCTGTCCTCAAAACTGCAAGGAGGAGGTCGGTGTATTGGCACATTTCTGGCCGGCGAATGGCCTCCCCGACGTTTCCAAGACGGCCTATCGTTACGACGGAAATCTCACCTACGTGCCGGTTTGGCAGCCCATATTGTGGTTGCTTTTCGGCATTGGAGCTTTGATCTATGCCGTGACCTATTTGCGGCTAATCTTTGGAAACTCCGCTTCTCGCCAGCCGTCGGTCCAGATCCAGGAAGCGACGTCGTAGATCGTTCCGCTTCAAGTCTCCGGACCGGGATCTTCCTTCTCGCCGGTCGCGACGATCTTATGGGACGCTACGCCTCGTCCCACGGTTCCCGCATCCAGATGTCGCGTTCCTCTTCCGTCATCAGAATGACGGGCATTGCCTCGGGATGAACGCGCTTGACCTCGGCGTTCGGATCGCACGTCAAGAAGCCGAACACATCGATGGTAACTTTGCCTGCCCTTGCCTTTCGGAGGCCCGTCCAATTTGTCCAGAGGCCGGCGAAGGCCAGAAGCGGGCGACCCTCTTCGCGTGGGATAGCGCACAGCACGGTGCTGATGATCTCTTTCGCAGAGCGTGATACGCACGCGACTTGGGTACGGCGGCACAGTGTCGCACCGCGGCAGCGACGCCAAGAGCGCTGGGTCCACTGGCAGGTACACTGGAACACCTTCGATCAAAAATTGATGTAGTTTCAGCTGGATAGGCGAGGGTTCGATGCCGCCCCTGGGCACCATTTCCCCATTCTCTGACTTCCGCCAGCATCCGCTAACTTGATAGAAGTACTTGAAAATAAGTGCTTTCTGGTCCGTTGACATTCGGCATCCTCCGTCTCCATCCGGTGACTTTGTTGGTAGGGTCGTTGGTATCGCGCCGAAAGCGTGTTGGTAGATCGTCGCTGGGGAACCGTTTCGATGCCGCTTTCAGATGCCGCCTGCCGTTCCGCCAAATCCGCGGAGAAGCCCTACAAGTTGGGCGACGCCGGGGGCCTGTACCTGCTTGTGGAGACGAGCGGGTCGCGGCTCTGGCGCCAGGCATACCGGTTCGATGGGAAACAGCGGCTGATCGCGCTAGGCGCATATCCAGCTGTCAGCCTCGCTGACGCCCGGATTGCGCGGGACGCGAACAAGGCCCTTCTGGCGAAAGGCGTAGATCCGTCAGCACAGCGGAAGCTGGACCGCGGCGCCGCCCGCATCGCCCGGACCAACACCTTCCGGATCGTCGCCGACGAACTGATCGCCAAGTTCGAAGCCGAAGGCGACGACCCGGCCACCATCGAAAAAAAGAAATGGCTGATCGGTCTCCTGAGCGGCGACATAGGCGATCGTCCGATCGCCGAAATAGCCGCGCCGGAATTGCTGGACGCGCTCCGGAAGGTCGAACGCCGCGGCCGCTACGAAAGCGCGCGGCGGGCGCGCAGCCTCGCCGGCCGTGTCTTCCGGTACGCGATCGCGACGGGACGCGCCGAACGTGACCCGTCCGGCGATCTTGCAGGCGCCCTGATTTCACCGAAGGTTCAGCACCGCGCATCAATCACCGAACCGAAGCGCGTCGGCGCGCTTCTGCGCGCCGTTGACGATATCGACGGTCAGATCACAACGCGCGCGGCGTTGCAGCTGATCGCGCTTACCTTCGTTCGGCCCGGTGAGCTCCGGCACGCGGAATGGAAGGAGTTCGATCTGCGAGGCGCTGTCTGGAGCATCCCGAAGGAAAAAATGAAGATGCCGAGGCCGCACCTGATCCCGTTGTCGCGGCAGGCGATTGCGCTGATCGCCGATCTTCGCGAAGTGACCGGATCCTCGCCCTTTCTGTTTCCGCAAATCAGGTCGTGGCATCGGCCTATATCGGACGGCACTTTGAACGCGGCGCTCCGTCGGCTCGGTTACGACAAGACCCAGATGACAGCGCACGGCTTCCGGTCGACCGCGTCGACGCGGCTGAATGAAAGCCGCCTGTGGCATCACGACGCGATAGAACGTCAACTGGCGCACATGGAAGCCGACGAAGTCCGCGCCGCCTACAACGCCGCCGAATACTGGGACGAACGCGTTCGGATGATGCAATGGTGGGCCGACTATCTGGACGACCTGCGCAAGTCCGGCGCCGTCGTGCCGATTGCGAAGGCGCGGCGATCGCGATCGGCTGCAAGCTAAACTTCCATCCGATCGAACATACTAACGCAGATCAGTCGCGCGACCACCTGAGCCGCCCGAACGAGCTCGTTGCGCGATTTTTTCAAAACGGCCGGTAAAACGCCCGGAAACAACCAATTTGTGCACACTGCTTCGAACGCCTTCGAATGCGAAAAGGCCTCGCGCATCAAAAGCATACCCATGGTTCTTGACTATTTGACTATTGCGCCCGCCGACGGCCGTTGACGAACGTTCGCGACGCAGCGGATGGTCGCGGGCATCGACGAATGAAATTTTAGGAGAGCGCTTTCGATGTCCGGCGATCTGACCCTTATCGAGTTCATTAAGATTTACAGCCTGCCGCCGAACGTCGCGGCTGATCGCTTTCGTGAAATCGCAGGCATCGGTAATACACGGTTTTACGAACTCGCGAAGGAAGGCGCGATCCGCCTTCGCAAGAATGGACGTCGCACGACTGTCCCCGTCGAAGACCTCTACAAGCTTCTTCGGGGCGATCAGGCAGCAGCCTGATATCTCCCGTTTGCGCTGGCGGGAATAACGCCTCGCCGCGCGCGCCGGTCGTCGGACGTACACGATCGGCACCGGCGGCACGCCGGGTCTCTCCGTCTAACGGCGTGCCGCCCACTTCCCCAGTCGCAAATCATCTGAGGTCTGACCTATGGCGCAGGTCTACATCTTCCCTTCGTCCAGACATCGCCGGATCGTCGAGTTCATTTCGGCCGAAATGCAGAAGCGGCCGTCCGTGGACGATGCCGAGCAATACCTGATCGATCACTTGGATATCGAGTGGAACCGGCTCGCAGGTCTCGGCATCACCGAAGCCGAGATCGAACAGCACTGTCACGCCTTTGCGCTCAAGGCGTGGCGATCCTTCTTCGACGGTCGACAAGCCCAAGGGGTGGCATGACATGGCCGACACGTCTGCCATCCGAGTAGTGCGCGATGCCCGGCGCGAGGCCGCGCCGGTCGACATGACAAGCGATCCCCGGCTTCATGTTCAGATCGCGATCCGACAAGCGAAGGTGATCCTTCTGCCCGGCCGCTTCCGGGATGCAGCGTACGTCCGCCGGCACGTGGAATTCGTGCTGACGCGACCTGCCGAACAAGGCGAGCAGCACGTGCGGCGCAATCTAAGTGCCCTTCGCAAAAACCTAGAAGACATGGGCGTGGATCAGATCGCGATTGACGTCGAAGTCCGGCGCGTTGAAGCGGCTGTCCGAGCTGAAATCTGGAAACAGGTCCTGCTGCCGGGCGGTGACGAATGAGCACAGCGGCCGTCGCCCGCCGTCCTGGCCCGGCGAATGAGACTACTCGCTTCACGAAGGTTGAAAATCCTGTCGCTCGCTTCCGACCCGGCGAACTCTACAGGCTCATGGCTGTGCGGCACGGACGAAAGCTGCCCGCGAACGATGATGGCGCGCGGTTTCGAGATAGGTTGCTGGACACGCTGGCGATGTCTGGAAAAGACGGCCGTCTAAGGGCTACCAACTTCCTTGCCTTTAGATGTGGGTGGATGTCACCGGCCGGCCGCGAAGACGCGATCGAAGCCGCGTTCAGAAGGCGGAGGTTTTGGACCCCCGAAGCGTTGGGCAACGACTTGGGCGTCACTGAGACCGAACACGCCAGAGCGAGGATCAGGACCTTCCGCATTGCTGGAATGACTGACGCGGACATGAAGGCCAAGCGTGCTGTGAAAGAAGCCGCTCGGAAAAGGCTAGAGCGGCTACAGCAGCGTCTGGAGGCAACGCCGCGGGTTGCCATCTTTGCCGACACGCATTCAACTGCGGACTGGTCCGCAGTTGAGCTAGCCTTGCGAACCGTCTTTTCGTTGACGCCGATCGCCTCTGCGATGGATCGATTAGATTTCTCCGGGTTCGCAGCGATCGCTTCCGCCGCGCGCTGCGCGGCAGGCAGGTTACCGACGCAATGCGGAAGTCTCCCAGCTTGGGCGTGATCGGAGCTTGTGACCTAAAGGCGACGTGGCTCCAATACGATCCTTCTGTCGCCTTCGCACTTATGGCCGCTACCGCTGTTTACTAAAGATATCAGCGCGCCGGCGTTCATCTTGCTCAATCCATTCCTCTATGCGTCTAACCGATTCCTCAATGCTCTCTTTTTTCGCCTCCGCCTCGGCGAGCCAACCCTCCACCCTCTCCCGGTACTCGTCACTGCTAGCGTTCTCTAGCATTCCGCACAGTTTCGAAATGTTAGCTTCCACACGCTCCAAGGCGTCTTCCGCTCTCTCCTTCTTTTCATAATTTTTTGAAATGTTGTTTTGGATGCGGGTCAGCACGTCGCTGATTCGCTCGCCATGTTCTTGTTGGCGAATTTCTCTCTGTTTTCTGTATTCCCCCCAAAACAGATCGTGAGTTGCGCGAACTTCCTGAATCCGCTGGAAGCATTCCTCCTTGTGCTCTCGAAGCATTTGATCCTTGTGCTCCGACAATCTGCGGCTGGTCTTATTAAGCTGTTCACCTAGTTGTTTCATTTCGTCGACGGTGGTTGGATCAAAGAAAAACAATGCGTCTGCAAACTTTGAGTAACGGGCCAACTCTAAGTCAGCAATGATCTCATCTCGCCAATCTTTGGAAACGGAAAATACTCTTTCGCGATCCGCGTTGCTACGCTTCGACAGATCGTTCCGGATATTGTTGAAGCGGGTCCATGTCTCTTGTCGTTGACCTTGCGTTGGATAGCGAACGCCAGATTCGAAGGCCTCTTGGATTTCCCGCGCTTTGTCCCATGCTGGTCGCCAGTCGTAGACGAGTTTTCCGAATAACTCACCCATCGGGGACTTCGTATTTCTGGATTCAAGAGGGCTGAAACTCGATGTTACATGCGTTTCGAGTTCGTCAATTAGTGCGTCTAAGTCGTACCAATCCATAGCAGGCTCCTCGTCACCTTGATTCACACGACTTCTCAGTCTGATCCAAGTGCTCGGCCCGTCCCCGGAGGCAGCTCTGCTACTAAGCTACCTCAGGTTCGCTCACGCGCGAAGAGGCCAATGTCCCTTATTGGCCGATCTGCGACCTAGGAGACCATTAGCTCTTCGGCCGCTGTTCGCGGTAAACCGGACATCAGGCGGCCAGCCGCTCAACGAGTACATGCAGTAGTTTGTCAAAAAGGACAGGGCCGCGCTCCTATCGCTTGCCAAAGGGGCCTGATATCTTCTCGCGCGCCTAATTTTTTGATCCATATTTTTCGAAGACGCTGCAAATTCGATCGTGCCCCGGTGGGGAGTTTTGTTCATGCAAAGCGATTTAACGTGCGCCGAGCGTAACGCGGCGAGTGCCGCTGAGGTGGAAGAGTTCGCCGCCCAGCCTCTAGCGACCGGGAGACCGGTAGCTGCAAACGATAACAATGAGGACGGGCCCTGGCTGCTCGTTCCATTTCCTGACGATTGGTGCGCGACGTGCTGAAATACGGTCCAAGATCGGGGCCAAGCGCCTTGGCGAGGTCGGCGCAAGGGGCAGCCTGATAGGCTTCGCCGACGGCGAACCGCCCTACTGTTGTGGATCGCCGATGTCGAACGCGCCTAAACGGTAATCTTCGCCCACCGATTGCTCAGTCGTCGGCCCCGCAATCAAAGTGAACGTCGCGTCGGTATAGCGCGTCCACGCTTCGATGTCGTCTGACGTGACGGTTAGATAGCCGAAGAAGCATTTGTATCGGCCGGGCTCGGTCATGCGGCCGATCTTGTCCCAATTGATCTTGTTAGCGCGCATCGCTAGTTCCACTCGTTCTCAGGCAGCGAACCGGGCGGAGGTTTAAGTTCTTCGAGGCCGGCTTCGATCACCGCCAATTCCTTTTGGATTGCTTTGACCGCGTTTTCTGGGTTGATGCCCGACACGGCTTGCAGCTGGGCTAGCACCTTGCGACGATGTGTCAGCAAGTCGACCAGAGCGCGTCGGTCACGCACCTTGACGTAGCTAGCGACGATCAGTTCCATGGCTGTTGACACCGCGTTGCCTCCTCTCCGCGCTTGAATTATCGCGGCCGGCTAAGCTCCAACAGACCGGCTTCCGTCATACGATATTCGACACCTTCGCCGGTTGACCGTCGCTCCATGCATCCGTTGCGTAAAAGAGCGAGCGTTGTTCCGGGGTGATCGGGAAGCTTCGAAGAGGACACCCAATCGCGGTCACGAAGAGGATCGAGCATTTGCCGGTGATACTGATTAAAAAGCGGCTTGCGCTTTTCCTGCCGACCGATGTCTTGACGTATCGTTTCAAGCGGGCGTTCGGTTTCCATGGCCGTTTGTTGCCATCGCATCGTTTACGATCAGTTACCGATCGGGAATAGCCGGCAATCTTTTCTAAATGGTTCATGGATATTGTTCCGAGGCATGGATCACGAGGACGCATCTGCTTGGTTCGTTCCAGCTCTCAGGCGAAGCTACGCTCGTCTAGCAGCGTGGATGACGCGCGGTAATCGCGCCCCTGAGCCCAGCCGCTTGCCGGCGCCGCCGCGCTCAGTGCGGCCAGCTCGCTTTCCCGACCCACCGCGGCGGCCAGCGCCGCCGCGCATTTAAGCGTTGCGGGCATCGCGAATGACGAATAGTCGCACATCGACGCGTCCGTGGTTGCCGGACGAAGAGGCGGAATTGCTCTCGCTCTTTGGCGGAGGTGCCACAGCTGAAGAGGTCGGCGACCGGCTACGCCGCACCCGCCAAGCGGTTTACGCTCGCTTGCAGCGCTTTCAAAAACAGCGCGGCCGGGCGAGTAGAATGAGTGGGAAGTTCTTTGCTCAGTTACCAGAGTGATCGAGCGACGCACATGGGGGTAGCGATCCGATCCGATCGCATCGTCAGTTCGCCCGCGCCGAAGCAACTCCTCAATCGGTACATCGAAGGTTGAATTGCATCGCAAAAGGCGCCAAGCTGTAGGCGATCGCATTGGGGTCGACCGATGACCAGCCCGAGCCCGACTGATGACGAATTGCGCGCCGCCGTCACCGCCGCCATTGAGCAGTGGAAGACTTCGCGACAGCTTCCCCACCTGTCGCGGAACGATTGTGAGACGTTGAACAAGTTGATCATTACCGGACTTCAAACCGTGCTGCTCCAGCGTGCGAAGGCCTTCGACAAGCGGTAAGGCCGACAGTTTGATCAAACCCGGCGGAATTCGACGATACGATCCTTGATCGAAGCATGCGCCCGAAATCCCGCGTTCATCCAAGCCCTTGCTTGGGTATGTCCAACGTTCATGGAGCTTTCGTTACGCCACCACGCCGAAAATTTTTGAGCCGATGCCGGAAGCTTTCTCCTAAGTATCTCTTCCATCTCGGAGAAGGTTAGCCGAACGATTTGTCCACGCTCGCTCAACAACCGTTGATGCAATGGTTCGTAGATCGATTTTCGGAAGCTCATGGTCTCACCGCAGGCAAGGCAAACATGGACGTTGTCCGAGCTTCCGCACGGTGGCGGTCATGAGAGCCGGAAGTACATCGCTGAGCAATTGAGCCAACCGGCTGAGGAAGGACAAAGTACCTTAACAGACCTCACCGCAGTCGCCCGACGCGCTTTGGTCCATAACGCTCTCTAGCCCTTTGCCGCACGTGCATCTTCTCGACGATCGCGAAGAGCAGCATGAAGATCGGCAAGAAGACGAAGAACCAAACCTCAGATCTTTCCTTTCGCCGGGAGAATTCACGGTTTGGGTCTGCCTCAGTGCCGAACGGCACCGATGGCACCGGCTGGTATGGACGCCGGCGCTTCGCAGCTCGACCTAGGAGCCGCCGGATAGTTCTCTCGCTGGCAGGCGGAGCGCTTGCCTCTTGGTCCTGATTTGCCATGAGGTCAGAGCGCAAACTTCAGCGGGAATTTGCGCACCAATTCGAGGTCAACATAGCCCGCGGCATTGATCCACTCGTGGGGACAGTAAGCGAGCGAGGTAGCGTCGAGCTCTAGACCATCGCGTCTTATCGCCTCGCGCGTTCCCAGTCGGCCGGCCCATTCCCGATGTCCGTTCGGATCAGGACGCATTGCGTCGTACACGGCCGTGTCGCTCTTCGGCATGGCGATCTCCTAAGGTGCTGAAATCAAGCTGCGCGAAATGAGTTTAGATTACCGCTCGTACGCTCGGCGACAAGTGACAATCGTTTTTGCAGTTGCTCACTGGAGTACCCCGAGGTCGATTTGACCGTCTTCCTTGTCGCCTCCGCGAGCGGACGCTAGCACCTTCGCATCGTCCCACTCCGCGCATCCAGACGCCGCATTCGTCGCCTATGCAAAAGGATCACCTGCATCGCCTTGGGATGGATCAGCTCGACCACTCAGGTTCGTCTTTCGTGCGCAGTCCGTTCCTGTCTTTTGGAAAGAACTTGCCCTTCTTCGGAAATACTTTTCCAGACGTTCTGGCTTGACAGAACGGATTGTGGCCGTTGTTGCCCCGACGGCATCACGCACGCGCGCGTCTTCCGTGGGCATTGCACCTTTATCCGCGCGGCGTCCGTCAGGAAAAGGCTCGGCATCCGTTAGCTTCTACGAGCCGATCACCACCTTGTCTCTAGCCCGTTTGTATTCGAGCAATTGGGACACCGCATCGTAGGAATGATACCTTGCGTAGACGCTCTTTGCATTCCTCTCGCGAAGATCGGCCAGAGCATCAGCCCAATAAGCGACCATGGCGCGCCGAACTCCGTCCAGGGCGAAGATGCGTTCGGCCTTTGCAAAATCCTCGTCGAAATTCACACATACAGCGCGTTCCGCGGCTTTGTAATCGGCCTGTAGAACATCCCCTCCACGTTGGCCGAGCCACATGATCGTTTTGGGATACTCCAGAATCAAACGATCGAGCACGAGGTAGTGCGAGAACTTTCCGCCCATTGGCGTTCGCGTGCTGAACGCGACTTCGTGCGACCCGATGTTGACCGTAAACCAACGCCCTCCGTTGGTCTGCGGGAGAACGCTTAGGGTCCATGCACCTTGAATGTCGAGGCTCCCAAACAATCCAGAAAGCTGGAACAAACGAAAGAGAAACAAGCGGACGTCCGTATTGTGAAAAAGTTGATCCGTTCTCGCGGGATCAACGCGAAGTGGATCGCTGATGGAACGCAGCCGCTCTCTCGCCTCGTGCGGGGGCACGCTGAATAGCTCTTGTGTCCCCTCGACTTCCTCGTTTCTCGTACGAAAATGGCGATGGACCGCGCTCTCCACTACCGAGCAGTCCGTCACGTGGACAAAGTCGGACAATTCCCATGGACCGTAAGCAGCGTATGCCTCGCCCCCATTTATTCCGCGAAGCCGTTCGCTAATGGGCCGCTCGGTGCGGCCGATCTTTATGTAGTCGCTGTTCGGCGAAACGAGAATGTAGACGAACCCCTGCGGCATATGCGCGATCCCCCAAAGCACGCCGGCAAAGTAACTGAGGACCACCCGGACGTGAAACAGGCGGAACGTCTGGATTGCATGAGCGGGACGGCAATCCTCCCGCCTCGGCGGCAGATTGCTAACCAAAAGGTCTGACGAAACGATTAGTGGATGATTGCGGGCTGGGTGGCGGCGTTCGTTGTCCCACTAAGCCCTAGACAACGCAGACAGCATGAAATGGCCGGCGTGCATCACTGCCGCCGGCCATCGCTCGCGCCACCGTGGCTGGGGGGCTAATCGGCAGCGCTGACCGCAAGCCTGCCGAGCGCCGATTAACAACCCGTTAACCAATTCGGGCAGGCTCTGGCTATTTCGCGGGCAACAACGCGGCAGTCTGTGCTGCCGCGCCTGCCTTGACCTGCAAAGCGGCGTTTCGGACCACGCGCGCCGCTAGTGCTGAACACGTCGGGCGCCGGCTTGCGAAGGTCGTGATCGCATAGAGATTGCGTATTTCAATTCTTCCGCACGGGTATCGCGACATCAACGACCACGCCCCCTCCATCTCTGGTGAACGCCTGACATCCAACCGTTGCACTGGGAAGAGCGACGCTAGCTTGTTCCTCCGCTTCCTTGAGCGCAGCACGGTGGCACCGATGCGCCGCCGCTTCCAATTTCTTCGTATCAGCGCCGTTACGGCGCTTCCTGCGGTCGCCGCCAACGCAAACCAATCATTCGGAGGAAAGCCGCTCGCATCCCAGTTCAGGGAAACATAGGTGACGAACTTCGGGTCGCAGATAAGGACCATGTCCGGCCCCTTGAAGAAGACGCTTCCGCCGGACGGCGAGAAGTGGTCGAAATGCGTGTTGGTCCGCTCCATGATCCGTGCCGTAATTTCCTTGCATTCCGGCGTCTCGGTCGATCGCTCGCCGGCGGTCGCCACTTCAGGCGAGACCAGAAAGAGCGCAGCTAGCGCTCCGTATGCGATGCGCCTCTTCTCGAAGTATCCCTTCATAATTCGCCCCTCGGCATCACACCGTGGCCCGACGCGGCTGATAGGATCAGGCGGCACGTCCTTTCGTACATCAGATCACCCGTTGGCCCGGAGCCGGTGATATCAAAATGTCATCGATCACCGACCGGTGCCACACCAGCCCGATGCTCGGATCACCTTCATCGTCCGGTAAGCGGCTAGAGTAAACACCGAGAAACTCGGTCGTTGAAGCCGCATCGAGATTGGTAGTCAGGTTACTTAGAACGGCGGGACCGATCACCCGCGCGAACGTAGGCGAGCCGGACATGCCGCTAGACGTCCTGGCATCAATCGCAAAAGCTGGATATCTGAAACGCCATGGCAAGAGGATTTCGCTTGCGATGCTGCCGCGTTTCCAAATCGGAAAATTGATTTCTTTATCGTTCGCCTTCAGGGGGAAGCCAACGACGAAGACATTCCCGCCCGATATGTGGAACAGTTTCTCAAATCTATAGTCGTTTACGCAAATAATGCGCGAGGTGTCGCCCGAGGGGAGTGATAGCACAACAACGTCAACGCGCTTCTCTGCGAAATCCCGATGTTGCAACCACGTTGGTACGCCGTCTCCGTCATATAACGACAGTTCGATGCTGGGCCATCGAAAAAACAGAGTGTTGCCCGTTGCTGGTTCGTTTAACGACGTTGGCTCCCAATATCGTACCACTAGCGTGTCAGGCGACCACCCCGTCTTGCTATGCCCAGTGAACGCATGATTTCCCGTGACAACATGCCAGTTGGTGATGAACACCGGTTGACCCGCATGACGCCAAAAAAAGCCAGAAGCTTGGTTTACGGTCCCATTTCCACGGGCTTCGACAATGCATGATGCCATGGAGAGCTTATCGAAACGGGTGGCATACTCTATCCGGTCCAAGCTCCATCTCTGTACAAAGTCTTCCGAGGTCATCGAGACGTCCTATCAGGTTGAGTGCGCGCCATCAGTGTCGCTCGGGGTTCCGTTCGACACGACCTGCAGTAGCCGTGCCGGGACCGCGAAGGAACGGGAAAGCTCAAATCCCATAAATCTCCCGAGCGTGGCGCCGTACGTTAGCGGGCGTTTCGTCGTCAAGGCGCTGGAGATACTGCAAGAAAGCTTGCCCAGAAGTGGATGAGAATATTTCCGCCTTCAGCCTCAATTCACTTCGCAGCGGCTCTTCCGAAAGCAACGAGGCGCAGCCCTTATCGATAAACATGGCATCGACATAAGGGCCGTACGTGGAGATCGCCCGGATATCATTCATCATTCCTTTGGACGGCAGCTTCTTCTGCCCGGCAGAGACGAGCCGCCGCGACAGCCCAGCGAAGAGATATGCCGATATCCTGTGTGTGGGCATGTTCCTGTTTTCGGGCCAGTCCCAGAACGCAAATACTGACGAAGCTAGCTCGCGTTCAGCAATTCCATGGTCTCGAAATAACTGCTTCAGCTGGTTAAATTCCTCCAGCGCTGGATACGACAGTCGGTTCAGGAATTCGCGAGTATCGTGTGATTGCAGGGCCGTTTGCGCTTGTTGAGCTGCATATTTCAGTGCGCCTTTTTTGGCGTTGCCGAAATCGTTGAACTCATGACTGAAGACTTCGTTAAACGTCGGTTTTTGCCTAATCCAGCGTTGCCACAACACCTTGCAGCTGGCGTCCGTTTCGTCGCGGTGACGACGAATTCCATTGGCAAAGACCGCATAGTCCATGTCGGTTGTAATGTGCATATCGGGGAGCCAATCGTTTCGGGCTCCCTCTAGAACTTCGTCGACATGGAAGGAGAGAGACGGCGCGGCGCGGCCGTTGAGGTATGTCTTCGCGTAGTCAAGAACTTGCCGCTGTTCTATATGTTCGAAGTTCGCGAACGATACGTCGCCGCTCAGCATTTCATGAGCTAGCGCTAGGTCACTTGCAAACGGTGAGACGATGGTCTCATCTCGATGTATGTTGGAGCCGGGGAAAATGACCTGTTGGAGCAGGCAGGCGCGATCGATCTGCGCCGTAACTTCCTCCCAGAAGGCTTGGCCACCCGATTGGGCGCGTCGTCGACCCGATTTGACCTTGTAAATTTCGCTGATTGCGAACTGATCTAGATAGACGACTTTCTTCGACAAGCCGGGAAGGGGTACTGATACTGCATGTCGACAAGCCCGGCAGCGTCGTCGAAGCGTCGATCCGCCGGCGGATAGGATGCCCAGCGTTGCTTCGCCGCATAACGGGCACGTTAAAAATGGAGCGCGTTCGAGCATGGAATTCAATTGGATGGGCAACTGAGCAGAGCCGGCTGCTTATTTCTGCAAGCCCAGTCATGGTAAGCCGCCCAGCCTTGGGCGGCCGCTCCGACGCCTCCAACAACGGTAAAGATCGCGACTACGCTCGCCAGAAATATTTGATAGCCGGTTAGATCAAGCCTTCGGCCAATGATTTCCACCGGCTTGCCGTTCCAGTGCAAGCGCCCCTCGTTGTCGATGCCAAGCCCGTCGCTTTCCTTCATCGAGATCGGTCGCACGTTCCGTGGCCACCGGGTCTTTTCGATTGTTTGAAGCGGAACGCGCTTTAGTTCGTCTTCACGCTCCGCATTCTGACGTGCAACTCGCTCTTGATCTGCTTCCACCGGCGCTACGTCCTTTGCTTGTTTCATGGGAGTTGCTTATTTCCGATCGCCTTCAGGATGACCTCAAACGTCGCAATGTGTTGAGGAAACTTCGCCGTTGGAAGATCGCGCGCCGGGCCACGGCCGGCGGCATCAAGCGCCGCCGCTTTTCCAGCGCAAGCGCTGCGGGCGAGTGTCGTCCCCGACAAGAACAATATCAACGGGCCCGCCAATACCTGTCTCTGAGGGAACTATCGAAGTCGTCCGTGAGGCCGCTTCGATGATTTCGACTGCAAAGTCAGCTGCTGGCTCTGCTTCCGCATGTTCGATCGTCGTCATGGCGTTGCGGAAACGTCCGTACCGCTCGCCAAGAAACTGCCTTCCGGGTCCATTGAAAACCGCGTTCGTGAGGTAGTTGGCCTCGCCGAAAACTTTGAGCCCGCAGCCATCGATAGGGAAGTACTGTTGAGTTTTCAGATCGGTAGCGCTTACCGATAGATCGACGCCGAGCGTGACCGAGAAGCTTTCGACGCTGGCCCTTCTGGTGTCCGGATCGAAACGCGCTAAAGCCGACTGAAACAGAAATTGACCGATCCGCGTCGCGTAGTCTGCCGGATGGGAAGCGATATAGGCGGCGGTCGCCAGAACCACCTCCCGAGCGATGTCCTCCAAACTTGCCCCCGGCCCCCGGGCCGTATTCGCGAGGATCGCTTGCGCATCAAATTTTGGCTTGTTTGACGCGACATGTTCGCAGACCTTGTCGGTCTGCACGCCCGCAAGGGCCCAGATTGTGCCGTATCCGCTCGTAAAGACCACTGTCCGGTCGACCCCTTCGACTTCGGTGATCTTGAATACGTTGTCGCAAACGATGGTCCAATCCGGAGTGCTGATACCCAGACGGCTATCCGCCGCTACAATCAGGCCAGCGACGGTTGGGATGACCAAAACGAGTGTCATCGCTCGACCACTGCGCAGCCCTGTTTCAGTGCCGCCTGGAATACTGGTTTCAGCCCGGGCTCCGCGAGGATGGCTTCGCCGGGTCTAAAGTCGCTCACAACGCGCCACTCAAAGCCGCTGTTGGGTTTGGGCAGCTTCGTAGGATCGAGCACGTACGCGGCGCGGCCGGGACCTTCTCCGAAGGCGCCTCGCTCGACGAATTTCTCAAGCCGGTTCATTTCTGTGCGTCGGGACGGGCGGCGAGAAGCTTCAGGGCGATCGGTTCGACGGCTTCGCGCCAGTAGTCATCACCGTTCGGGAGGACGCTTCCCAGCATGCCGGGAGAATAGACAGCTGGCTCCGGGCGGCCGGGAGAGGCCGGCCACCGATCGTTGGGCCGGGTGTGGGTGACCTCGTTTTCGTCGACCTGAAAGTGATCCTCGGTGACCCGCGTCCGCGCCATGATGTGCCTCTGGTTGCAGGTACCGACATTACACACGCATTCATCGGCCGGGCATGCTCGCGGGATCGTTATCCCCGGCGAAACTCCGCCAGCCTCCGGAAGGTGTTGGTAGCGCTGTTGGTATGGTGTTGATTAAGTTGTAAGAATATTGCGCAAAATCAAATAGATGGAGGTTTATTGAGGGGCCGCGCCTGTGCTCCGCATCGGTACTCTGCTTCTTGCGGCGACGGGCCGCTTGGAGTCCTCCCTTCACATCGGAGCGACAGGTTCCTGTGTTCCTTGTCAAAGCCTGATCCGAGGTCACGCCGCCTTCATGCCGGACGCCGGTTGGGCAGTCAGCAGGCTCCTCCCAACCCTTGCTCGCGGGATAGACATCCTGATCCCGGTTTCGACGTCGATAGAACATGTTACGACACGTCATCAGCGGTTTACTTACGTTCGTCTCCTCGGACCTCACCTGACGGAGTTTCCTCCGCCTTTTCTTCCAACGCTCACCACCAGGGCTCTTTACCCTCGCAGCTCGGACTGGTTTGAAGTCTTCCCCTGCAGGCCGACCTCGGAGGGCCCTCCTCCATCTCTGACAAAGCTTCGTCAGGCTTCATGCCGAAGCCTGACTTCCACAGCACACGATGTCCTCATTGCTTGAGCGACCGCCACAGCCGCTCGATGAAGACGTAGTCCATCCAACGACCGCGGCCATCCATGGAGATCTTGATCCCTGCGCCCGCCAACGCGCCGGGTGAAGGCGCACTGGTGAACTGACTGCCCTGGTCGGAGATCGAGAAGCTGCACGCCAAGATCGGACAACTGACAGTCGAGCGCGATTTTTTAGCACGGAGGTCCGGAAGATGAGCACGCCGGACCGTCGAGGAATGCTCGATCGCGCCGACCCAGGCGCTGTCGATCCGCCGGCAATGCATGTTGCTTGGCATCGCGCGCTCTGGGGTCTACCGGCCGCCACGGCCGGCCAACGACAACGGCCTTGCCCTGATGCAGCGGATCGACGAGCTGTTCACCGCCTGGCCGTTCCTGGGCTCGCGGCGAATGACCACTATGCTGAAGGCTGAGGGGCTTCAGGTCAATCGCAAACGCGTGCAGCGCCTGATGCGCAAGATGGGCATCGCGGCGCTGGGACCGAAGCCGAACACGACGAAGCCGGCGCCGGGACCGGCCAAACCAGGTGTGGGCGGCCGACATCACGTATTTGCCCATCGGCCGTGGCTTTCTCTATCTCGTCGCCGTCATCGACTGGGCGAGCCGTGCGGTTCTGGCGTGGCGGTTGTCGAACACGATGGACGTCTCGTTCTGCGTGGCGGCTCTGGAAGAGGCGCTGGCGACGTACGGCACGCCGGAGATTTTCAACACCATCGTCATGTTGCGCAGCAGATAGGGATAGATCTTGTGGCCTCGCGTTCGCGCACGTCCTCGCTCTCCCGCCGGACACCCGCGTCAAAAACTCGGGCCGCCTGGTCCAGCAGTTGCTTCTTCCAGGCATAGATCTGGTTCGCGTGAACCTCATGGCGCTGGCCAGATCGGCCACCGTCGCCTGCTCCCGCACGGCTTCCAGCGCGATCTTTGCCTTCAACGCCGCGTCGATCTTCCGTCGTGTCTTTTCGTCATCATGCCCTCCGTCTATCAAACGGAGCGGCCCTTTTCCAACTAAGCCTCTGGTCCTAAAATCGGGGTCCATTTCAATCATGGTTGCGGGAACACGTTCCAACGGCACCAGAGGTGATCTCTTCACTGACGGTCCGTGTCGTTGTGATGAGCCGTGTCCGGTTGAAGACGTGCATGTAGGACGTCCGACAGTAAGGCTGGCGCGTAGCCCGCCGCCTCAGTGCGAAGCACGAGGTTTTTGCCATTCTTTAAGCAACACTCGCACCACCCCTTTTGCGGCACACTGATTGCTAGGGACGCGGGGCAGAGCCGTTGGTTGCTGCGGATTTTGGAGGGCGGCAGCGACGCCCGCCAAGTCCGAATATAATGTAGGTTTTGCGATGAGCC
The DNA here is from genome assembly GCF_023100965.1 of Bradyrhizobium sp. 192. Lineage (NCBI taxonomy): Bacteria > Pseudomonadati > Pseudomonadota > Alphaproteobacteria > Hyphomicrobiales > Nitrobacteraceae > Bradyrhizobium > Bradyrhizobium sp. 192. The sequence goes on along the minus strand of NZ_CP064690.1, from coordinate 7,469,530 downwards.
GGATGAGGCGGTCCGACAGTCGACCTTCTGCCCCGCGCGGTCTCGAAAGACCGCGCTGGTCGGCTGCCTTCATTTCACTGGTTAGTACATGTGCTCTTTACTTATGCTGGAGTCGCCGGAATTCCGAGAAGCCCTAAGGCTACGAGAAGAGCTCAAAGCGAAGCTCCTTCGCGCTCAATTGGATGTGGCCAGGTATAAGGCTGAGTTGTCGGAACTCGAGCAAAGGATGGTGAGGGATCTTGATCTTAGAACGGAACTGATCTGTTGGTAGCAGCGTCGTTCGCGATGGGTCGCTTCGCTGTTCAAATTCTGCGAGTGAGAGCGAGGATGTTATGCCCAAGACCACCGGTGGTAAGGCCAAACAGGGTGCCGTTATAGATGGCAACCGAACAAGCGCGAGTTCGCTGTCACAATTTCGCGGGATCGATCATATTGCGATTGCTGTGCTCGACCTTGAAGCCTCTATTGAGTTCTTTCGGGACGTGCTGGGCTTTGAATTGAAATGCCGGTTTCACATCAAGGGTCGAGCGACCGGCATGCTATCTGCCGAGCTTGAGACCCGAGGAATCAGGTTTGTTCTGTGCCAGGGCACTGAACCGACGTCTCAGGTCTCAGAGCTCGTGCGCCATCACGGCGTTGGAGTTGCTCATATCGCTCTTGAGGTCGATGACGTCGATGCTGCTGTAGAGGCTCTAAAATCTCGTGGCTTGGGATTCGATACGAGTGTGATTCGAGGTCCTGGATTGACGCAGGCCTTCTCAAGTCGGTCCATTGAAACGGGGCTTAGCTTCGAAATCATTCATCGAGGCGGAGAGACTGGCTTTCTCGAATCGAATGTCCAGCAGCTTTTCGACCAACTTGAGCAGTCTGGAAAATATTGAGCAATAGGACGTGTACACCTCGATGAGTCATGTCGGACACCGGTGTGATTTTATCCTTCCACGCTTTTCCAAGACTCCAGGATGAATGTCAGGTCGCAAAAATCAGTAATGAACTTCCTGAACGAAGTCTCCAGTCTGTTTCCGTCAGCTGTCTCGCTAGCGTCAGGCAGACCGAGTGACCGGTTCTTCGATAGGCTCAATCCCCAGGTTTTGTTGAACGCGGTGAACGTGTATCAAAACGATTCAGTTGGTGGTCACGGGGGCGCCCACGGATGGGCTCACTTGCTGCAGTATGGACGAACGGCCGGCATCATCAACGAGCTCGTTGCGCAACAGGTGCAATGCGATGAGGGGGTTCCGGCGAGCGCGGACCGCGTACTGATCACCTCAGGATGCCAAGAAGCAGTCGCCCTCTGCCTGCCGGCGCTCTGTCCGGAGCCGTCGGATGTGCTGCTGGTCTGCAATCCCACCTATATCGGTGCGATCGGTGCAGCCAAGGCTACAGGAGTCGCTGTCGCGGCGTTGTCCAATTCAGAACCTTGCCTTGCTGACGCGATCGAGCTCGCCGTGCTGCAATTGCGCCAGAAAAGTCAACAGGCCCGGGCAATATATCTTATCCCCGATTTTGACAATCCGACCGGACGTGTTCTCGATGCAGACGAGCGACGCAACATCCTCCAAGTGTGCGCCAGACACCGGCTCGTCGTTTTAGAGGACAACGCATATGGGCTGTTTCGGTATGACGGCGATCCGGTACCCCCGATGGCCGCTTTGGATGAGGTCGGAAGTGTTATTTACCTTTCCACATTCTCGAAGACAATAAGCCCAGCTCTTCGCGTCGGAGCTGCAAGCCTGCCCGACACGATGTTTGGAGACGTTGCTGCTCGTCGGTCGCTTTGGGAAGATCTGGTCCAGCGCAAGAGCTTCGTTACCGTCAATACGAGCCAAATTGCCCAAGCGATCGTCGCGGGGCTCTTGATTCAAAACGGAGGACGTTTAGGCGATTGGATACGACCGGCTCTGGATTGGTACCGTGAAAATCGCGACATTATGTTGTGTGAGCTGGACACTGTATTTTCGCCTTTCTCTGATCAAATTCGATGGAGCCGTCCCTCCGGTGGCTTCTTTCTAACTCTTGATCTTCCTTTCAGATTTGGCGCGGACTGCGCAGACGAGTGTGCAAGGCGTGACCATGTCATCGTTACGCCGTTGAGCTTCTTCGCGTTGGATAACTCTCAAGACTGCAGGATACGATTAGCTTTTAGCGCGGTTACTCCCGAGCAAATCCGAACCAGTGTGACAGGTTTGGGTCACTATGTAGCGCGGCGCCTGGAGCAGAAATTGCTGAGGCTGCGCGACGGAGGGGCCCGGGGGTGAGGGATTTCGATCTGGATGTGGGGGATTGTCTGCCAGTTTTAGGCGATGATCAGGCGCGGAGCATAACTGTCGCCCACGAAATGTTGGCGCCTCAAGAGCGTTTTTGGCGACAGCGGTTTGAGCGGTTCAAGACATTGCAGTTTCCTTTTTTGTCGTCTCGAGAAGCTGGAGCTCGCTACAAATGGCAGTCGAGCTCGTGGTTCGTTCCAAGTGGTTTGGCCGAGCTGTCGCCGACCGATCGTGCGGAATACCTGATAAGCGCGTGGCTCATCTATCTCGCCCGCGTCACCGGCCAATCAGAGCTTCAGTTGGGATGGACTCCCGCACCGAAAAGTTCGCGAGCCGGGTTGAAGATCATAGACGCGCTTGTCGCTTCTGTCGTGCCAATGGAAATTACCATTGACCTCGGTCATGGTTTTGCTGCGGTGCGCAAAGTGGTGGCGGCCGAGTGCGCTCAGCTGAGGGAGTACGATAGCTTTGCGCGGGATCTTATCGCACGTTGTCCGTCGTTGGGGGGTATTGAGCTGCTACGATCGCGCAGACCATGGCCGATTGGCATCACGGTTGTGGCAAATAGCTGTTCTGCTACCGGTGTTAGCCTGAGTTCAGAGGCAATCCTATCCGGTGAATTATTGACGTTTGAGGTTTGTGCTCTAGACGGGCGCTTTCGATTGCACTTTGATGCAAGTCGCTTGGTGGCCGACCAGATCGACCGCATCACGCAGCATCTGCAAAGCCTTTTGTTTGAGGTGGCTGCCGATGCGCATCGGCCGGTGCAACGGATTGGACTGTTGCCGTTCGACGAACGGGTGTACTTGCTAGAGGAGCTGAACCGGACGGCGACGGCCTATCCGTCGGATCGGTGCATCCACGAGCTGTTCGAGGCACAGGTCGCCAAGGCGCCGGACGCGGTGGCGGTGGTCCATGAGGACGAGCGCTTGAGCTATGGCGAGCTCAATGCACGGGCGAACCGGCTGGCGCATCATCTGATCGGGCTCGGGGTGAAGCCGGACCAGCCTGTGGCGATCTGCCTTGAGCGCGGCGTGGCGATGGTGGTGGGGCTGCTTGCAATCCTCAAGGCGGGTGGCGCCTATCTGCCGTTGGATCCGGCCTATCCGTGCGCACGGCTCAAGCAGGTTCTTGAGGATGCGCAGCCGCAACTGTTGCTGGCCGATGCTGCGGGACGATCCGCGCTGGGCGCCGATGCGCTGGCCGATCTGACGGTGGTCGATCTCGAGACGGCGACATCGGCCTGGGCGAAGCTGCCGGCCTCGGATCCCGACCCGCGTGCGCTTGGCCTGACTTCGCGCCATCTCGCCTATGTGATCTACACCTCGGGATCTACCGGCACTCCAAAGGGCGTCATGGTCGAGCATCGAAGCTTGGTCAACCACACGATTTGGCAGGCGGATAAATTCCATTTCACTACCCACGACGTTTTCTTGCAGCGAACCTCCCCCGCGTTTGATGCCGCCGTATGGGAGCTATGGACAGCCTTGTCGATTGGGGCGCGTTCAATTCTTCTTCCTCGCGACCTGCAATTAGATGTTCGAAAACTTTTAGAGCTACTGGATAAGTATGGTGTCACTGTTCTGCAATTGGTCCCGTCGCTTCTTGCAGCATTGCTTGCGCTTACCGACGTTGAGCAAAAGTATATCGGTTCTTTGCGTTTCACATTCTGTGGTGGAGAGCTTCTTAGAAAAGAATTAGCGAGCAGATGGTTGCAATTGACATCTCAGCCGCTTGTCAATCTCTATGGACCAACTGAGGCGACGATTGACGCGGCTGCTTGGCATTATTCCGCTGGATTTAATAGGTCAGTTGTCCCGATCGGCCGACCGATTGCGAACACGCGGATTTATCTGCTGGACGGTCATGGCGAACTTGTTCCGTTTGGGGCGATCGGAGAGCTTTACATTGGCGGGGCGGGGGTCGCGCGTGGCTATCTGAACCGGCCCGAACTGACGGCGGAGAGGTTCTTGGCCGATCCGTTCAGTGGTGAGGTCGGCGCACGGATGTACCGGACCGGGGATCTCGCGCGGTACCTGCCGGACGGCAATCTGGAGTTTCTGGGCCGCATCGACGACCAGATGAAGATCCGCGGCTTCCGGATCGAGCCTGGCGAGATCGCGGCGCGGCTGGTTGAGCACGCGTCGGTGCGCGACGCGGCGGTGGTTGCGTGCGAGGATCGCAGCGGCGAGAAGCGTCTGGTCGCCTATGTGGTTACGGCTGCGGAGCATGCCGGCGAAGCCGAGGAGACTGAACTTGCCGGCACGTTGCGCACCCATCTTGGTGCGCGGCTGCCCGAGTACATGGTGCCGAGCGCGTTTGTGCGGCTTGCGGCGCTGCCGTTGACGCCGAACGGCAAGCTGGACCGCAAGGCGCTGCCCCCGCCAGAGGATGATGCGTATGCGCGGGCAGCCTATGAGGCGCCGCGGGGCGAGATCGAGATCGCGCTGGCGCAGATCTGGGCCGAGCTTCTGGGCCTGGAACGTGTCGGCCGGCACGACAACTTCTTCGAGCTGGGCGGGCACTCACTGCTGGCGGTTCAACTGATGGAACGTTTGCGGCGGCTGTCGCTTGGGGTCGAGGTGCGCACCCTGTTCGCCAAGCCGGTGCTGGCCGATCTTGCCGCAAGCCTGGGCAGCCATCATGAGGTGGCGATCCCCGCCAACCTGATCACGGAGCAGAGTGCAGCGATTACACCAGAGCTGCTGCCGCTCATCGAGCTGGCGCAGCCGGAGATCGACCGGATTGTCGCCACGGTGCCTGGCGGTCTCGGCAACATCCAGGACATTTATGCCCTGTCGCCGCTGCAGGACGGCATCCTGTTCCATCATCTGTTGGCGAGGCGAGGCGATCCATACCTGCTGGTCTCGCAGATGGCATTTGCCGACCGGGCTCTGTTGGAGCGCTACCTTGCCGCGGTCCAGCGGGTGGTGGACCGGCACGATATCTTAAGAACGTCGTTTGTCTGGGAGGGCCTGTCGAGCCCGGCCCAGGTGGTTTGGCGGCGAACACCACTCGAGGTCACCGAGGTCGCGCTGGATGGATCTGATGGTGCTGAGCAGCTCAGGCAACAGTTTGATCCGCGTCAGCACCGGATCGATCTTGGCCGGGCGCCCTTGTTGCGGTTTGTGATTGCGCGCGAGCCCGGCAGTGCGCGCTGGCTGCTCCTGGAGCTGCTGCACCATCTGATCGGGGATCATTCCACGCTGGAAGTGATGCATGCCGAGGTTCGGGCCGTGCTCGGCGGTCGCGATCACGCGCTGGCAGCACCACAGCCGTTCCGCAATCTGGTGGCGCAGGCACGACTGGGAGTTGGAGCGCAAGAGCATGAGCAGTTCTTCCGGAGACTGCTGGCAGACATCGATGAGCCGACGCTGCCGTTTGGGCTGAGCGAGGTGCGCGGCGACGGCAGTGGAGCCGGCGAGGCGCGGCGGATGCTGCCGCGCGAGCTCAACGAGCGGCTGCGAGTGCAGGCGCGGCGGCTCGGGGTGAGCCTGGCGAGCCTGTGCCATCTGGCCTGGGGGCAGGTGGTGGCGCGCAGCAGCGGGCGTGAGCAGGTGGTGTTCGGCACGGTGCTGTTCGGCCGCATGCATGGAGGCGCCGGCGCCGACCGCGCCATGGGCCTGTTCATCAACACCCTGCCGCTGCGGCTTGATCTGGATGGCACCGGGGTCGAGGCGAGTGTCCGGATCACGCATCGCCGGCTGGCCGAGCTGCTGGCGCACGAGCATGCCTCGCTGGCCTTGGCGCAACGCTGCAGCAGCGTTGCGGCCCCGGCGCCACTGTTCAGCGCGCTGTTGAACTATCATCACACCATGTCGGTGGTTACTTCTGGAATGGATAATATTTGGTCCGGAGTGGAATGGCTGGGCGCGGAGGAGCGCACCAATTATCCCCTTGCATTGTCGGTGGAGAATTTTGGCGAGGCGCTCGGCCTGACGGCGCAGGTGGCGACGCCCATATCTGCGGACCGGGTCTGCGGCTACATGCAGCGGGCGCTTGAGCAACTGGCTGAGGCGCTGGAGCATGCCCCCAACAAGCCGGTGCGAGAGCTGGACATCCTCCCGGCTGACGAGCGGGCGTACCTGCTGGAGGAACTGAACCGCACGGCGGCGGCGTATCCGTCAGAGCGGTGCATCCATGAGCTGTTCGAGGCGCAGGTCGCCAAGACGCCGGATGCGGTGGCGGTGGTCCATGCGGACGAGCGCTTGAGCTATGGCGAGCTCAATGCGCGGGCCAACCGGCTGGCGCATCATCTGATCGCACTCGGGGTGAAGCCGGACCAGCCTGTGGCGATCTGCCTTGAGCGCGGCGTGGCGATGGTGGTGGGGCTGCTTGCAATCCTCAAGGCGGGTGGCGCCTATCTGCCGTTGGATCCGGCCTATCCGTGCGCACGGCTCAAGCAGGTTCTTGAGGATGCGCAGCCGCAACTGTTGCTGGCCGATGCTGCGGGACGATCCGCGCTGGGCGCCGATGCGCTGGCCGATCTGACGGTGGTCGATCTCGAGACGGCGACATCGGCCTGGGCGAAGCTGCCGGCCTCGGATCCCGACCCGCGTGCGCTTGGCCTGACCTCGCGCCATCTCGCCTATGTGATCTACACCTCGGGATCTACCGGCACCCCAAAAGGCGTCATGGTCGAGCATCGCGGATTAGTCAATCTGATAGCTTGGCATGTGCAAACGTTTTGTCTTCAACCAGAAACCTGTTGCGCACTCACTGCCGGACTAGCATTCGATGCCAGCACTTGGGAGCTATGGACTGCGTTATACAACGGCAGCACATTGCTTCTACCTCCCAGAGCGGCAGCGGGAGATTCGCTCCGCCTGCTAGAATGGTGGCGTGATCAATCGCTCGAAGTCGCCTTTCTGATCACGCCGCTGGCCACAATCGCGTTGGAAGACAAGCTGGTAAATCCCACATTGGAGTACTTGCTTGTTGGCGGTGATCGTCTCCACCGTATGCCCGCGTCTCTAACACCGCCTTTAAAGCTGATAAACAACTATGGCCCTACTGAAGCTACGGTCGTGGCGACCTCGGGACGGCTCTCCATCGAAAACGCAGTGCCGCATATCGGCCGTCCGATTGCGAACACGCGTGTGTATCTGCTCGATGGCCATGGCGCGCCCGTTCCGTTGGGAGCGGTGGGAGAGCTCTACATTGGCGGGGCGGGGGTCGCGCGTGGCTATCTGAACCGGCCCGAACTGACGGCGGAGCGGTTCTTGGCCGATCCGTTCAGTGGTGAGGTCGGCGCACGGATGTACCGGACCGGGGATCTCGCGCGGTACCTGCCGGACGGCAATCTGGAGTTTCTGGGCCGCATCGACGACCAGATGAAGATCCGCGGCTTCCGGATCGAGCCTGGCGAGATCGCGGCGCGGCTGGTTGAGCACGCGTCGGTGCGCGACGCGGCGGTGGTTGCGTGCGAGGATCGCAGCGGCGAGAAGCGTCTGGTCGCCTATGTGGTTACGGCTGCGGAGCATGCCGGCGAAGCCGAGGAGACTGAACTTGCCGGCACGTTGCGCACCCATCTTGGTGCGCGGCTGCCCGAGTACATGGTGCCGAGCGCGTTTGTGCGGCTTGCGGCGCTGCCGTTGACGCCGAACGGCAAGCTGGACCGCAAGGCGCTGCCCCCGCCAGAGGATGATGCGTATGCGCGGGCAGCCTATGAGGCGCCGCGGGGCGAGATCGAGATCGCGCTGGCGCAGATCTGGGCCGAGCTTCTGGGCCTGGAACGTGTCGGCCGGCACGACAACTTCTTCGAGCTGGGCGGGCACTCACTGCTGGCGGTGCGGTTGTTGAGCCGGGTCTCGCAAGCTGTTGGCCTCGCCCTGCCGCTGAGCACGCTGTTTGCGAAACCGGTGCTGGCCGATCTGGCCGCGAGCCTCGTGGATGAGTTGAGCCGCTCCGGTCCACAAGAGCTGCCGGCCATTGTGGCTGTGTCGCGCGAAGAGCCGCTTGCGCTGTCCTTTGCGCAGGAGCGGCTGTGGTTTTTGGCGCAGCTGGATGAGGGCGGCAGGAGCTATCACATGCTGCTGGCATGGCGGTTGCGGGGTGAGCTCGACCGCACCGCATGGCAGCGCAGCCTCGACCGGTTGTTGGCGCGTCATGAGGCGCTGCGGAGTGTCTTTGTCGCGCCGGAGGGCAAGCCCTGGGTTGAAGTTCTGCCGCCGGGTGCGGGGCTGCCAGTGGTGGAGCGCGATCTTCGCGACAGGCCGGAAGCCGAGGCGGCGCGGTTGGATCTGTGCTATGAAGAGGCACGCACGCCCTTCGATCTTGCGCGCGGCCCGCTGATCCGGGCGTGTCTGATCCGGATGTCGGATGATGAGCACGTGTTCCTGCTGACGCAGCATCATATTGTCTCGGATGGCTGGTCGCTGGGCGTGTTGGCGCGTGAACTCAGTCAGCTGTACCGGGCGTTCGTGGCCGGAGACGACGATCCGCTGCCGCCGCTTGTGATCCAGTATCCGGACTATGCCGCCTGGCAACGGCAGTGGCTGTCGGGCGAGCGGCTCTCGAACCAGGCGCAGTATTGGCGCAACGCCCTGTCTGGCGCGCCGGCCCGTCTGGCCTTGCGGACCGACCGGCCGCGGCCGGCACAGCAGTCGTTTGCCGGGGCCGGTGTGGCGGTCGTGATCGATGCGGATCTGACGCGGGGCTTGCGGCGGCTGAGCCAGCAGCATGGCACGACCTTGTTCATGACGGTGCTGGCGGCGTGGGCTGCGGTGCTGTCGCGTCTGTCGGGGCAGGACGACCTTGTGATCGGGGTGCCGAGCGCCAATCGCGGTCGGCGCGAGGTCGAGGAGCTGATCGGCTGCTTCGTCAACACCCTGGCGCTGCGGCTCGACCTGTCGGGCGCGCCGAGCGTGGCGGAGCTGCTCAAACGGACGCGGCGCACGGCCTTGGCGGCGCAGGAGCATCAGGACCTGCCGTTTGAGCAGGTGGTGGAGATCGTGCAGCCGCCCCGGCGTCTTGATCACACGCCGTTGTTCCAGGTGATGCTGGCCTGGCAGAACAACGCCGCCCCGGCGTTCGATCTTCCTGGGCTGCGTGTGGAGGCGGCGGCAGACGGCTTCGATCAGGTCAAGTTCGATCTGGAGCTGAACCTTGCCGAGCATGGCGAGGCGATCGCCGGAACGCTGGGCTATGCCACGGCGCTGTTCGATCAGGCGAGCATCGAGCGGCAGCGAGGCTATCTGCTGGCGCTGCTGCGGGCGATGGTGGCCGATGCGCTGCAAGCGGTCGGGCGGATTGAGCTGCTGGCGGCCGACGAGCGCGCATATCTATTGGAGGAGCTGAACCGGACGGCGGTGCCGTATCCCGAGCAGCAGTGCATCCATGAGCTGTTCGAGGCACAGGTCGCCAAGGCGCCGGACGCGGTGGCGGTGGTCCATGAGGACGAGCGCTTGAGCTATGGCGAGCTCAATGCACGGGCGAACCGGCTGGCGCATCATCTGATCGGGCTCGGGGTGAAGCCGGACCAGCCTGTGGCGATCTGCCTTGAGCGCGGCGTGGCGATGGTGGTGGGGCTGCTTGCAATCCTCAAGGCGGGTGGCGCCTATCTGCCGTTGGATCCGGCCTATCCGTGCGCACGGCTCAAGCAGGTTCTTGAGGATGCGCAGCCGCAACTGTTGCTGGCCGATGCTGCGGGACGATCCGCGCTGGGCGCCGATGCGCTGGCCGATCTGACGGTGGTCGATCTCGAGACGGCGACATCGGCCTGGGCGAAGCTGCCGGCCTCGGATCCCGACCCGCGCGCGCTTGGCCTGACCTCGCGCCATCTCGCCTATGTGATCTACACCTCGGGATCTACCGGCACCCCAAAGGGAGTCATGATCGAGCATCGGGGCCTCGTCAACCTGGGGCTGGCTCAGATCGGGCTTTTTGGCGTTTGTTCAAACAGCCGAGTAGTGCAGTTCGCCTCCTTTGGTTTTGATGCGAGCGCTTGGGAAATTCTTATGGCGTTTGGTGCTGGAGCCGCATTGCATTTGCCTGCGGATGAGCTCCGTCAAGCGAGTAACAAGCTATCAGATTATCTGCGAAGCGAAGCCATAACACACGCGACGTTGCCTCCAGCCTTTTTCCAAGGAGACCGCAATCTGGAATATTTGGCGTCGCAATCTCTCATTCTTGCTGGAGAGCTGCCAAAGTCTGAACTCATTCGAAGGTTGCCTGCAACATCTATTGTCAACGCCTATGGACCTACCGAAACAACGGTCTGTGCGACGACCTGGAGTTACCCCTCTGATTTTGATGGGTCAGTTGTCCCGATTGGCCGTCCGATTGCGAACACGCGTGTGTATCTGCTCGATGGCCATGGCGCGCCCGTTCCGTTGGGAGCGGTGGGAGAGCTCTACATTGGCGGGGCGGGGGTCGCGCGTGGCTATCTGAACCGGCCCGAACTGACGGCGGAGAGGTTCTTGGCCGATCCGTTCAGTGGTGAGGTCGGCGCACGGATGTACCGGACCGGGGATCTCGCGCGGTACCTGCCGGACGGCAATCTGGAGTTTCTGGGCCGCATCGACGACCAGATGAAGATCCGCGGCTTCCGGATCGAGCCTGGCGAGATCGCGGCGCGGCTGGTTGAGCACGCGTCGGTGCGCGACGCGGCGGTGGTTGCGTGCGAGGATCGCAGCGGCGAGAAGCGTCTGGTCGCCTATGTGGTTACGGCTGCGGAGCATGCCGGCGAAGCCGAGGAGACTGAACTTGCCGGCACGTTGCGCACCCATCTTGGTGCGCGGCTGCCCGAGTACATGGTGCCGAGCGCGTTTGTGCGGCTTGCGGCGCTGCCGTTGACGCCGAACGGCAAGCTGGACCGCAAGGCGCTGCCCCCGCCAGAGGATGATGCGTATGCGCGGGCAGCCTATGAGGCGCCGCGGGGCGAGATCGAGATCGCGCTGGCGCAGATCTGGGCCGAGCTTCTGGGCCTGGAACGTGTCGGCCGGCACGACAACTTCTTCGAGCTGGGCGGGCACTCACTGCTGGCGGTTCAACTGATGGAACGTTTGCGGCGGCTGTCGCTTGGGGTCGAGGTGCGCACCCTGTTCGCCAAGCCGGTGCTGGCCGATCTTGCCGCAAGCCTGGGCAGCCATCATGAGGTGGCGATCCCCGCCAACCTGATCACGGAGCAGAGTGCAGCGATTACACCAGAGCTGCTGCCGCTCATCGAGCTGGCGCAGCCGGAGATCGACCGGATTGTCGCCACGGTGCCTGGCGGTCTCGGCAACATCCAGGACATTTATGCCCTGTCGCCGCTGCAGGACGGCATCCTGTTCCATCATCTGTTGGCGAGGCGAGGCGATCCATACCTGCTGGTCTCGCAGATGGCATTTGCCGACCGGGCTCTGTTGGAGCGCTACCTTGCCGCGGTCCAGCGGGTGGTGGACCGGCACGATATCTTAAGAACGTCGTTTGTCTGGGAGGGCCTGTCGAGCCCGGCCCAGGTGGTTTGGCGGCGAACACCACTCGAGGTCACCGAGGTCGCGCTGGATGGATCTGATGGTGCTGAGCAGCTCAGGCAACAGTTTGATCCGCGTCAGCACCGGATCGATCTTGGCCGGGCGCCCTTGTTGCGGTTTGTGATTGCGCGCGAGCCCGGCAGTGCGCGCTGGCTGCTCCTGGAGCTGCTGCACCATCTGATCGGGGATCATTCCACGCTGGAAGTGATGCATGCCGAGGTTCGGGCCGTGCTCGGCGGTCGCGATCACGCGCTGGCAGCACCACAGCCGTTCCGCAATCTGGTGGCGCAGGCACGACTGGGAGTTGGAGCGCAAGAGCATGAGCAGTTCTTCCGGAGACTGCTGGCAGACATCGATGAGCCGACGCTGCCGTTTGGGCTGAGCGAGGTGCGCGGCGACGGCAGTGGAGCCGGCGAGGCGCGGCGGATGCTGCCGCGCGAGCTCAACGAGCGGCTGCGAGTGCAGGCGCGGCGGCTCGGGGTGAGCCTGGCGAGCCTGTGCCATCTGGCCTGGGGGCAGGTGGTGGCGCGCAGCAGCGGGCGTGAGCAGGTGGTGTTCGGCACGGTGCTGTTCGGCCGCATGCATGGAGGCGCCGGCGCCGACCGCGCCATGGGCCTGTTCATCAACACCCTGCCGCTGCGGCTTGATCTGGATGGCACCGGGGTCGAGGCGAGTGTCCGGATCACGCATCGCCGGCTGGCCGAGCTGCTGGCGCACGAGCATGCCTCGCTGGCCTTGGCGCAACGCTGCAGCAGCGTTGCGGCCCCGGCGCCACTGTTCAGCGCGCTGTTGAACTACCGTCATAACACGCCAGCGCCAAGCTCCGGACCGGACGATGTGCTATCCGGCGTGGAATGGTTGGGTGCGGAAGAACGCACCAACTATCCGCTGACCTTGTCGGTGGAGGATTTTGGCGAGGCGCTCGGCCTGACGGCGCAGGTGGCGGCGCCCATATCTGCGGACCGGGTCTGCGGCTACATGCAGCGGGCGCTTGAGCAACTGGCTGAGGCGCTGGAGCATGCCCCCAACAAGCCGGTGCGAGAGCTGGACATCCTCCCGGCTGACGAGCGGGCGTACCTGCTGGAGGAACTGAACCGCACGGCGGCGGCGTATCCGTCAGAGCGGTGCATCCATGAGCTGTTCGAGGCGCAGGTCGCCAAGACGCCGGATGCGGTGGCGGTGGTCTGTGCGGACGAACGCTTGAGCTATGGCGAGCTCAATGCGCGGGCCAACCGCCTGGCGCATCATCTGATCGCACTCGGGGTGAAGCCGGACCAGCCGGTGGCGATCTGCCTTGCGCGCAGCGTTGCGATGGTGGTGGGGCTTTTGGCGATCCTGAAGGCGGGTGGCGCCTATCTGCCGCTGGATGCGGCCTATCCGAGTGCGCGGCTGCACCAGGTGCTCAAGGATGCGGCGCCGCGTCTGCTGCTGGCCGACGAAGCCGGCCGTGCCGCGCTTGGCCCTGAGGCGCTGGCCGATGTGAGCGTTGTCGATCTTATCGCAGCCACACCCGCCTGGGCCGAGCTGCCCGCTTGTAATCTCGACCCGCGCGCGCTCGGCCTGACCTCGCGCCATCTCGCCTACGTGATCTACACCTCCGGATCCACAGGCACGCCCAAGGGCGTCATGATCGAGCATGCGAGCACGGTGAACCTGCTGCATTGGAGCAGCGAGGTGTTTGCGGAATCAGAGATCAGCCGCACCCTGTTTTCCACCTCGATCAGTTTTGATCTGTCCGTCTACGAGTGCTTCGTTCCGCTTTCGCAAGGAAGCACGCTTTACGTTGTTGAGAATGCGCTGGCGTTGGCCGAGAGGTCTTTGGATATCTCCTTGATCAACACAGTGCCCTCGGCGATCGCCGCTCTGGTCGACAAGAAAGCCGTGCCGGTTTCCGCAAGCGTGATCAATTCGTGCGGCGAGCGGCTGAAGGTAGGCCTCATAGAGAAGGCCTTCGAGAGCAGTCGCGTAGAGAAGATTTATAACCTTTACGCGCCGTCTGAAACCACCACGTACTCAACCTGGATCTGCTTGCGAAGGGGAGAGGCTGTCGTTGAGACGATTGGCCGTCCGATTGCGAACACGCGGGTGTATCTGCTTGACGGTGATGGTGCGCCTGTTCCGTCTGGGGCGGTGGGCGAGCTTTACATCGGCGGGGCGGGAGTGGCGCGCGGCTATCTGAACCGTCCCGAGCTGACGGCGGAGCGGTTCATCGCCAGTCCCTTTGTCGAAGCCGACCGGCTGTACCGCACTGGCGATCTGGCGCGCTATCTGCCGGACGGCAATCTGGAGTTTTTGGGGCGCAATGACGACCAGGTGAAGATCCGCGGGTTCCGGATCGAGCCCGGTGAGATCGCGGCGCGGCTTGCCGAGCACGCCTGGGTGCGCGAGGCGGTGGTGGTGGCGCACCAGGATGGGACGGGCGAGCCGCGACTCGTTGCGTATCTCGTCGCGGCGGCCGAGCATGCGGCCGACGCTGAGGGGGGCGATCTTGCCGGCACCTTGCGCGCGCACCTAAGTGAGCGGTTGCCCGAGTACATGGTGCCATCGGCGTTTGTGCAGCTGGCGGCGCTGCCGCTGACGCCGAACGGCAAGCTCGACCGCAAGGCGCTGCCGGCGCCGCAAGATGAGGCGTATGCACGCGCCGTCTATGAGGCACCGCAAGGCGAGATCGAGACCGCGCTAGCAACGATCTGGGCCGAGCTTCTGGGTGTTGAGCGGGTCGGACGCCACGACCACTTCTTTGCGCTCGGCGGCCACTCGCTGCTCGCGGTGCGGCTGTTGAGCCGGGTCTCGCAGGTTGTTGGCGTCGCACTGCCGCTGAGCACGCTGTTTGCGAAACCGGTGCTGGCCGATCTGGCCGCGAGCCTCGTGGATGAGTTGAGCCGCTCCGGCGCGCAAGACCTGCCGGCCATTGTGGCCGTGCCGCGTGATGCGGCGCTTGTGCTGTCGTTTGCGCAGCAGCGGCTGTGGTTTTTGGCGCAGCTGGATCAGAGCGGCACGAACTATCACATTCCACTGGCGTGGCGGCTCAAGGGTGGGCTCGACCGCAGCGCCTGGCAGCGCAGCCTGGACCGTGTGTTGGCGCGCCAGGAGGCGCTGCGCAGCGTCTTTGTCGCGCCGGAGGGCAAGCCCTGGGTGGAGCTGCTGCCGCAGGATGCGGGGCTGCCGGTTGTGGAGCACGATCTGCGGGACAGGCCGGATGCGGACGAGGCGCTATTGGACCTGTGCAGGGAAGAGGCGCGCACGCCGTTCGATCTGGCGCGCGGCCCGCTGATCCGCGGCCGCTTGATCCGGATCTCGGATGAGGAGCACGTGTTCCTGCTGACGCAGCATCATATTGTCTCGGATGGCTGGTCGCTGGGCGTGTTGGCGCGTGAACTCAGTCAGCTGTACCGGGCGTTCGTGGCCGGAGACGACGATCCGCTGCCGCCGCTTGTGATCCAGTATCCGGACTATGCCGCCTGGCAACGGCAGTGGCTGTCGGGCGAGCGGCTCTCGAACCAGGCGCAGTATTGGCGCAACGCCCTGTCTGGCGCGCCGGCCCGTCTGGCCTTGCGGACCGACCGGACGCGGCCGGCACAGCAGTCGTTTGCCGGGGCCGGTGTGGCGGTCGTGATCGATGCGGATCTGACGCGGGGCTTGCGGCGGCTGAGCCAGCAGCATGGCACGACCTTGTTCATGACGGTGCTGGCGGCGTGGGCTGCGGTGCTGTCGCGTCTGTCGGGGCAGGACGACCTTGTGATCGGGGTGCCGAGCGCCAATCGCGGTCGGCGCGAGGTCGAGGAGCTGATCGGCTGCTTCGTCAACACCCTGGCGCTGCGGCTCGACCTGTCGGGCGCGCCGAGCGTGGCGGAGCTGCTCAAACGGACGCGGCGCACGGCCTTGGCGGCGCAGGAGCATCAGGACCTGCCGTTTGAGCAGGTGGTGGAGATCGTGCAGCCGCCCCGGCGTCTTGATCACACGCCGTTGTTCCAGGTGATGCTGGCCTGGCAGAACAACGCCGCCCCGGCGTTCGATCTTCCTGGGCTGCGTGTGGAGGCGGCGGCAGACGGCTTCGATCAGGTCAAGTTCGATCTGGAGCTGAACCTTGCCGAGCATGGCGAGGCGATCGCCGGAACGCTGGGCTATGCCACGGCGCTGTTCGATCAGGCGAGCATCGAGCGGCAGCGAGGCTATCTGCTGGCGCTGCTGCGGGCGATGGTGGCCGATGCGCTGCAAGCGGTCGGGCGGATTGAGCTGCTGGCGGCCGACGAGCGCGCATATCTATTGGAGGAGCTGAACCGGACGGCGGTGCCGTATCCCGAGCAGCAGTGCATCCATGAGCTGTTCGAGGCACAGGTCGCCAAGGCGCCGGACGCGGTGGCGGTGGTCCATGAGGACGAGCGCTTGAGCTATGGCGAGCTCAATGCACGGGCGAACCGGCTGGCGCATCATCTGATCGGGCTCGGGGTGAAGCCGGACCAGCCTGTGGCGATCTGCCTTGAGCGCGGCGTGGCGATGGTGGTGGGGCTGCTTGCAATCCTCAAGGCGGGTGGCGCCTATCTGCCGTTGGATCCGGCCTATCCGTGCGCACGGCTCAAGCAGGTTCTTGAGGATGCGCAGCCGCAACTGTTGCTGGCCGATGCTGCGGGACGATCCGCGCTGGGCGCCGATGCGCTGGCCGATCTGACGGTGGTCGATCTCGAGACGGCGACATCGGCCTGGGCGAAGCTGCCGGCCTCGGATCCCGACCCGCGTGCGCTTGGCCTGACCTCGCGCCATCTCGCCTATGTGATCTACACCTCGGGATCTACCGGCACCCCAAAAGGCGTCATGGTCGAGCATCGCGGATTAGTCAATCTGATAGCTTGGCATGTGCAAACGTTTTGTCTTCAACCAGAAACCTGTTGCGCACTCACTGCCGGACTAGCATTCGATGCCAGCACTTGGGAGCTATGGACTGCGTTATACAACGGCAGCACATTGCTTCTACCTCCCAGAGCGGCAGCGGGAGATTCGCTCCGCCTGCTAGAATGGTGGCGTGATCAATCGCTCGAAGTCGCCTTTCTGATCACGCCGCTGGCCACAATCGCGTTGGAAGACAAGCTGGTAAATCCCACATTGGAGTACTTGCTTGTTGGCGGTGATCGTCTCCACCGTATGCCCGCGTCTCTAACACCGCCTTTAAAGCTGATAAACAACTATGGCCCTACTGAAGCTACGGTCGTGGCGACCTCGGGACGGCTCTCCATCGAAAACGCAGTGCCGCATATCGGCCGTCCGATTGCGAACACGCGTGTGTATCTGCTCGATGGCCATGGCGCGCCCGTTCCGTTGGGAGCGGTGGGAGAGCTCTACATTGGCGGGGCGGGGGTCGCGCGTGGCTATCTGAACCGGCCCGAACTGACGGCGGAGCGGTTCTTGGCCGATCCGTTCAGTGGTGAGGTCGGCGCACGGATGTACCGGACCGGGGATCTCGCGCGGTACCTGCCGGACGGCAATCTGGAGTTTCTGGGCCGCATCGACGACCAGATGAAGATCCGCGGCTTCCGGATCGAGCCTGGCGAGATCGCGGCGCGGCTGGTTGAGCACGCGTCGGTGCGCGACGCGGCGGTGGTTGCGTGCGAGGATCGCAGCGGCGAGAAGCGTCTGGTCGCCTATGTGGTTACGGCTGCGGAGCATGCCGGCGAAGCCGAGGAGACTGAACTTGCCGGCACGTTGCGCACCCATCTTGGTGCGCGGCTGCCCGAGTACATGGTGCCGAGCGCGTTTGTGCGGCTTGCGGCGCTGCCGTTGACGCCGAACGGCAAGCTGGACCGCAAGGCGCTGCCCCCGCCAGAGGATGATGCGTATGCGCGGGCAGCCTATGAGGCGCCGCGGGGCGAGATCGAGATCGCGCTGGCGCAGATCTGGGCCGAGCTTCTGGGCCTGGAACGTGTCGGCCGGCACGACAACTTCTTCGAGCTGGGCGGGCACTCACTGCTGGCGGTTCAACTGATGGAACGTTTGCGGCGGCTGTCGCTTGGGGTCGAGGTGCGCACCCTGTTCGCCAAGCCGGTGCTGGCCGATCTTGCCGCAAGCCTGGGCAGCCATCATGAGGTGGCGATCCCCGCCAACCTGATCACGGAGCAGAGTGCAGCGATTACACCAGAGCTGCTGCCGCTCATCGAGCTGGCGCAGCCGGAGATCGACCGGATTGTCGCCACGGTGCCTGGCGGTCTCGGCAACATCCAGGACATTTATGCCCTGTCGCCGCTGCAGGACGGCATCCTGTTCCATCATCTGTTGGCGAGGCGAGGCGATCCATACCTGCTGGTCTCGCAGATGGCATTTGCCGACCGGGCTCTGTTGGAGCGCTACCTTGCCGCGGTCCAGCGGGTGGTGGACCGGCACGATATCTTAAGAACGTCGTTTGTCTGGGAGGGCCTGTCGAGCCCGGCCCAGGTGGTTTGGCGGCGAACACCACTCGAGGTCACCGAGGTCGCGCTGGATGGATCTGATGGTGCTGAGCAGCTCAGGCAACAGTTTGATCCGCGTCAGCACCGGATCGATCTTGGCCGGGCGCCCTTGTTGCGGTTTGTGATTGCGCGCGAGCCCGGCAGTGCGCGCTGGCTGCTCCTGGAGCTGCTGCACCATCTGATCGGGGATCATTCCACGCTGGAAGTGATGCATGCCGAGGTTCGGGCCGTGCTCGGCGGTCGCGATCACGCGCTGGCAGCACCACAGCCGTTCCGCAATCTGGTGGCGCAGGCACGACTGGGAGTTGGAGCGCAAGAGCATGAGCAGTTCTTCCGGAGACTGCTGGCAGACATCGATGAGCCGACGCTGCCGTTTGGGCTGAGCGAGGTGCGCGGCGACGGCAGTGGAGCCGGCGAGGCGCGGCGGATGCTGCCGCGCGAGCTCAACGAGCGGCTGCGAGTGCAGGCGCGGCGGCTCGGGGTGAGCCTGGCGAGCCTGTGCCATCTGGCCTGGGGGCAGGTGGTGGCGCGCAGCAGCGGGCGTGAGCAGGTGGTGTTCGGCACGGTGCTGTTCGGCCGCATGCATGGAGGCGCCGGCGCCGACCGCGCCATGGGCCTGTTCATCAACACCCTGCCGCTGCGGCTTGATCTGGATGGCACCGGGGTCGAGGCGAGTGTCCGGATCACGCATCGCCGGCTGGCCGAGCTGCTGGCGCACGAGCATGCCTCGCTGGCCTTGGCGCAACGCTGCAGCAGCGTTGCGGCCCCGGCGCCACTGTTCAGCGCGCTGTTGAACTACCGTCATAACACGCCAGCGCCAAGCTCCGGACCGGACGATGTGCTATCCGGCGTGGAATGGTTGGGTGCGGAAGAACGCACCAACTATCCGCTGACCTTGTCGGTGGAGGATTTTGGCGAGGCGCTCGGCCTGACGGCGCAGGTGGCGGCGCCCATATCTGCGGACCGGGTCTGCGGCTACATGCAGCGGGCGCTTGAGCAACTGGCTGAGGCGCTGGAGCATGCCCCCAACAAGCCGGTGCGAGAGCTGGACATCCTCCCGGCTGACGAGCGGGCGTACCTGCTGGAGGAACTGAACCGCACGGCGGCGGCGTATCCGTCAGAGCGGTGCATCCATGAGCTGTTCGAGGCGCAGGTCGCCAAGACGCCGGATGCGGTGGCGGTGGTCTGTGCGGACGAACGCTTGAGCTATGGCGAGCTCAATGCGCGGGCCAACCGCCTGGCGCATCATCTGATCGCACTCGGGGTCACGCCCGGGGATCGCCTTGCGACAATGCTGGATCGCTCCGTCGTCCTGGTGGTGGCACAGCTGGCGATCCTGAAGGCGGGCGGAGTTTATGTGCCGATCGATCGCAGTCTTCCACCAGCGCGACAGAGCTGGATGATGGCCGACTGTGCTGCGCGCCTGGTGCTCACCAACAGTGATGATGATCTGGTCGAGGTGACGATTCCTGTTCTGCCTATTGAGCCGCTCATGACTGGAGCAGGCCTTAGCACCGATCCTGGCTTGGCATTGACCGCCGAGGCTGCCGCCTACGTCATGTACACCTCCGGCTCGACCGGCCTTCCGAAGGGGGTTGTTGTTCCTCATCGTGCCGTAAACCGACTGGTCATCAACAACGGATATGCGCAGTTCAATGCGAGTGATCGTGTGGCGTGGGTGGGCAACCCCGCGTTTGATATCAGTACACTGGAAGTCTGGGCACCGCTGCTACACGGCTCTAGCCTGATCGTGATTCCATACACTGATGCGCTGCAACCAGGGGTGCTGCGCGGCCTGGTTCAGCAGCACCGCATTAGCGTCCTGCATTTGACGGCCGGGTTGTTCAACCAGAGCGCTGCTGATTTGGGCCCGGTGCCGGCGAGTTTGCGGTTGCTATTGGTTGGCGGTGATGCGGTTGATGTGGCGGCAGTCGCACCGATTTTGAGCCAGAGCCGACCGCAACATCTCCTGCATTGCTACGGTCCGACCGAGACGACGACTTTTGCGACAGTCTGCGAGATTACCGCGATTGATGAGACATTGCAGCGGCTCCCCATCGGCCGTCCGATTGCGAACACGCGTGTGTATCTGCTCGATGGCCATGGCGCGCCCGTTCCGTTGGGAGCGGTGGGAGAGCTCTACATTGGCGGGGCGGGGGTCGCGCGTGGCTATCTGAACCGGCCCGAACTGACGGCGGAGCGGTTCTTGGCCGATCCGTTCAGTGGTGAGGTCGGCGCACGGATGTACCGGACCGGGGATCTCGCGCGGTACCTGCCGGACGGCAATCTGGAGTTTCTGGGCCGCATCGACGACCAGATGAAGATCCGCGGCTTCCGGATCGAGCCTGGCGAGATCGCGGCGCGGCTGGTTGAGCACGCGTCGGTGCGCGACGCGGCGGTGGTTGCGTGCGAGGATCGCAGCGGCGAGAAGCGTCTGGTCGCCTATGTGGTTACGGCTGCGGAGCATGCCGGCGAAGCCGAGGAGACTGAACTTGCCGGCACGTTGCGCACCCATCTTGGTGCGCGGCTGCCCGAGTACATGGTGCCGAGCGCGTTTGTGCGGCTTGCGGCGCTGCCGTTGACGCCGAACGGCAAGCTGGACCGCAAGGCGCTGCCCCCGCCAGAGGATGATGCGTATGCGCGGGCAGCCTATGAGGCGCCGCGGGGCGAGATCGAGATCGCGCTGGCGCAGATCTGGGCCGAGCTTCTGGGCCTGGAACGTGTCGGCCGGCACGACAACTTCTTCGAGCTGGGCGGGCACTCACTGCTGGCGGTTCAACTGATGGAACGTTTGCGGCGGCTGTCGCTTGGGGTCGAGGTGCGCACCCTGTTCGCCAAGCCGGTGCTGGCCGATCTTGCCGCAAGCCTGGGCAGCCATCATGAGGTGGCGATCCCCGCCAACCTGATCACGGAGCAGAGTGCAGCGATTACACCAGAGCTGCTGCCGCTCATCGAGCTGGCGCAGCCGGAGATCGACCGGATTGTCGCCACGGTGCCTGGCGGTCTCGGCAACATCCAGGACATTTATGCCCTGTCGCCGCTGCAGGACGGCATCCTGTTCCATCATCTGTTGGCGAGGCGAGGCGATCCATACCTGCTGGTCTCGCAGATGGCATTTGCCGACCGGGCTCTGTTGGAGCGCTACCTTGCCGCGGTCCAGCGGGTGGTGGACCGGCACGATATCTTAAGAACGTCGTTTGTCTGGGAGGGCCTGTCGAGCCCGGCCCAGGTGGTTTGGCGGCGAACACCACTCGAGGTCACCGAGGTCGCGCTGGATGGATCTGATGGTGCTGAGCAGCTCAGGCAACAGTTTGATCCGCGTCAGCACCGGATCGATCTTGGCCGGGCGCCCTTGTTGCGGTTTGTGATTGCGCGCGAGCCCGGCAGTGCGCGCTGGCTGCTCCTGGAGCTGCTGCACCATCTGATCGGGGATCATTCCACGCTGGAAGTGATGCATGCCGAGGTTCGGGCCGTGCTCGGCGGTCGCGATCACGCGCTGGCAGCACCACAGCCGTTCCGCAATCTGGTGGCGCAGGCACGACTGGGAGTTGGAGCGCAAGAGCATGAGCAGTTCTTCCGGAGACTGCTGGCAGACATCGATGAGCCGACGCTGCCGTTTGGGCTGAGCGAGGTGCGCGGCGACGGCAGTGGAGCCGGCGAGGCGCGGCGGATGCTGCCGCGCGAGCTCAACGAGCGGCTGCGAGTGCAGGCGCGGCGGCTCGGGGTGAGCCTGGCGAGCCTGTGCCATCTGGCCTGGGGGCAGGTGGTGGCGCGCAGCAGCGGGCGTGAGCAGGTGGTGTTCGGCACGGTGCTGTTCGGCCGCATGCATGGAGGCGCCGGCGCCGACCGCGCCATGGGCCTGTTCATCAACACCCTGCCGCTGCGGCTTGATCTGGATGGCACCGGGGTCGAGGCGAGTGTCCGGATCACGCATCGCCGGCTGGCCGAGCTGCTGGCGCACGAGCATGCCTCGCTGGCCTTGGCGCAACGCTGCAGCAGCGTTGCGGCCCCGGCGCCACTGTTCAGCGCGCTGTTGAACTACCGTCATAACACGCCAGCGCCAAGCTCCGGACCGGACGATGTGCTATCCGGCGTGGAATGGTTGGGTGCGGAAGAACGCACCAACTATCCGCTGACCTTGTCGGTGGAGGATTTTGGCGAGGCGCTCGGCCTGACGGCGCAGGTGGCGGCGCCCATATCTGCGGACCGGGTCTGCGGCTACATGCAGCGGGCGCTTGAGCAACTGGCTGAGGCGCTGGAGCATGCCCCCAACAAGCCGGTGCGAGAGCTGGACATCCTCCCGGCTGACGAGCGGGCGTACCTGCTGGAGGAACTGAACCGCACGGCGGCGGCGTATCCGTCAGAGCGGTGCATCCATGAGCTGTTCGAGGCGCAGGTCGCCAAGACGCCGGATGCGGTGGCGGTGGTCTGTGCGGACGAACGCTTGAGCTATGGCGAGCTCAATGCGCGGGCCAACCGCCTGGCGCATCATCTGATCGCACTCGGGGTCACGCCCGGGGATCGCCTTGCGACAATGCTGGATCGCTCCGTCGTCCTGGTGGTGGCACAGCTGGCGATCCTGAAGGCGGGCGGAGTTTATGTGCCGATCGATCGCAGTCTTCCACCAGCGCGACAGAGCTGGATGATGGCCGACTGTGCTGCGCGCCTGGTGCTCACCAACAGTGATGATGATCTGGTCGAGGTGACGATTCCTGTTCTGCCTATTGAGCCGCTCATGACTGGAGCAGGCCTTAGCACCGATCCTGGCTTGGCATTGACCGCCGAGGCTGCCGCCTACGTCATGTACACCTCCGGCTCGACCGGCCTTCCGAAGGGGGTTGTTGTTCCTCATCGTGCCGTAAACCGACTGGTCATCAACAACGGATATGCGCAGTTCAATGCGAGTGATCGTGTGGCGTGGGTGGGCAACCCCGCGTTTGATATCAGTACACTGGAAGTCTGGGCACCGCTGCTACACGGCTCTAGCCTGATCGTGATTCCATACACTGATGCGCTGCAACCAGGGGTGCTGCGCGGCCTGGTTCAGCAGCACCGCATTAGCGTCCTGCATTTGACGGCCGGGTTGTTCAACCAGAGCGCTGCTGATTTGGGCCCGGTGCCGGCGAGTTTGCGGTTGCTATTGGTTGGCGGTGATGCGGTTGATGTGGCGGCAGTCGCACCGATTTTGAGCCAGAGCCGACCGCAACATCTCCTGCATTGCTACGGTCCGACCGAGACGACGACTTTTGCGACAGTCTGCGAGATTACCGCGATTGATGAGACATTGCAGCGGCTCCCCATCGGCCGTCCGATTGCGAACACGCGTGTGTATCTGCTCGATGGCCATGGCGCGCCCGTTCCGTTGGGAGCGGTGGGAGAGCTCTACATTGGCGGGGCGGGGGTCGCGCGTGGCTATCTGAACCGGCCCGAACTGACGGCGGAGCGGTTCTTGGCCGATCCGTTCAGTGGTGAGGTCGGCGCACGGATGTACCGGACCGGGGATCTCGCGCGGTACCTGCCGGACGGCAATCTGGAGTTTCTGGGCCGCATCGACGACCAGATGAAGATCCGCGGCTTCCGGATCGAGCCTGGCGAGATCGCGGCGCGGCTGGTTGAGCACGCGTCGGTGCGCGACGCGGCGGTGGTTGCGTGCGAGGATCGCAGCGGCGAGAAGCGTCTGGTCGCCTATGTGGTTACGGCTGCGGAGCATGCCGGCGAAGCCGAGGAGACTGAACTTGCCGGCACGTTGCGCACCCATCTTGGTGCGCGGCTGCCCGAGTACATGGTGCCGAGCGCGTTTGTGCGGCTTGCGGCGCTGCCGTTGACGCCGAACGGCAAGCTGGACCGCAAGGCGCTGCCCCCGCCAGAGGATGATGCGTATGCGCGGGCAGCCTATGAGGCGCCGCGGGGCGAGATCGAGATCGCGCTGGCGCAGATCTGGGCCGAGCTTCTGGGCCTGGAACGTGTCGGCCGGCACGACAACTTCTTCGAGCTGGGCGGGCACTCACTGCTCGCACTGCAAGTGCTTGAGCAACTCCGGCGGCGGGGTCTTACCCTCGAACTTTCCGCGCATATCGCGAGTCCCCGCCTCGACCAGTGCGCCGAGAAAGTGCGCTCGCGATCAAAGGACGATCGAAAATCTGCGGGCCAACTCATTTCTCTTCGAGTCGCCAAGAGTCGGCCGCTTATCCTCTGTCACGCGCGTGGCGGAGGCCTGAGCATCTATGATGACCTCGTGCGGGCGTTGCCACCTACGCAAAACATCTATGGTATTCATGCCCTAAACTTCGGTCACGAACTCGCGAGGGTGCGTTCGATTGACGAGATAGCTGAAGTCTATGCTCGGGCCATTCTTCCAGTGCTACCGGACATGGCTTGTACGCTCGCCGGATGGTCTTTTGGTGGTGTGCTCGCCCACGCCATCGCTGGGGTACTTATTTCCGCACACGTGAGGGTCGATTTTGTGGCTATGATCGATAGTGCCTATCCGTCGGTCCTAGAAGCGCCTCTCAGTCTCTCCATGGACCAGGAATGGTCTGAATTCCTTATATTCCTTGCGGAGGAGGGTGGATTGTCGCCTCAACACGGTGCAACGACCGAAATTCGGCCAGCTGACTTCGCAGCGCTTGCTCTCGCCCTCTCGGGTGCATGGAAAATTGGTGCACCCGCGCTTGAGGAAATCTTCCAAGTGTTCGTTCGCCATATTCGCGCGGGCAGACTCTACGTACCCAAGAAGGTTTCGGCGCTCGGCGTCTCTTACAATCAGAACTCCGCCAACACAGCAACTTCATGGCGCGCTGTCTTCGATAGCGTCATTGAAGCGCCGCCTCTTCCTGGCGACCATCGCTCGCTTCTGAAGCATCCAAACGTAGTTGTCCTCGCGGACGACCTCTCAAATCGCCTGTTCGCCGACGCTGTTCTCCATTCGTCCGCCATTGAATAAAAGCCGTGGCGGACTCAGTCACGAGCCGGATCGGGTCCTGGGCCCTGTGCCGGAGGAGATCCGGCTTTCGAGGTCGCGGGCAAGATCACTCTTCGCACGAATTTCGCCTGTAACCGACCTGAGCTGCTGATTCCGCTCGATGTTGCACGCGCCGCCGCCGACCGGGCATGCTCCCGGCGCCGTTTTCCACGTCTAACTCGATCTGCGCCCGTACTTTGACGGGGGGAGCGGCCGGGTAGGGCCGGCCGGGACAGGTCTGAGCGTCCGATGGAGGAAACCTGCGCAAGCTAGCGGCGGACGGCCAAAGATGACGCGCGACGGGATTTAAGTGGACTTAGGCGGCCGTCCGAATGATCTCGAATCGCACCGCCTTTTCCGGGGGGATCATCAAAACGGCCCCCTGACTGCGTGTTCCAGCCGATCGTGATCACCGATTCCAGGCCATCGTGATCACCCATTCCAGAGCATCGTGATCGTCGTTTCCAGCCGATCGTGATCGCTATTTCCAGCGATCATGATCGGGGGCAACGGGGAGGCGCGCACCGCTGACAGTCTGCAACCCGGCTACCTTGGTCTTTTGCCCAACCGCAGAGGATCGAGATGCCGACAGAGAGACTGTCCATGCGCCACATTCGTGAAGCTCTACGCCTGCACTACAGCGTCGGCATGTCGCAACGCGCCGTTTCCGCAGCCTCGGCTTGGCCCAAGGCACGGTCAGCAAGTACCTCAACCGCGCCCGCCGCGCCGGCCTGACCTGGCCGTTGCGGCCAGAGCTGGATGACGATGTCCGGCTCGAGAACCGCCTG
This sequence comes from Bradyrhizobium sp. 192, assembly GCF_023100965.1. NCBI lineage: Bacteria > Pseudomonadati > Pseudomonadota > Alphaproteobacteria > Hyphomicrobiales > Nitrobacteraceae > Bradyrhizobium > Bradyrhizobium sp. 192. The sequence continues at coordinate 7,443,619 of NZ_CP064690.1, read as the reverse complement.
TATCCGCCACCCTCTGATCGGCCCAGCGAGGAACGTCCGCAGCCGGATTGGGCGCTCGTGCATCGCGAGCTGCGGCGCCCGAACGTCACGCTGATGCTGTTGTGGGAGGAGTATTGCGACGCAAGCTCCGACAGCTTCAGCTACTCATGGTTCTGCGAACGCTACAAGGAGTGGGCCGGCCGCCTCAAGCCGACCCTGCGCCAGGTCCATGTCGCCGGCGAGAAGCTGTTCGTCGACTATTCCGGCCACACGATGGAGGTGGTTGACGGGCTCACGGGTGAGGCCCGCATCACCCAAAAGACCGTCGAGATATTTCTCCGCGGCAAGCGGGTGAGCGCCTCGACATAGTTCGCAATCACGCCCTTGGCCTCTTTGTAATCGGGCGAGGGGGCCCAGATAGCCGGCAACATGACAAACGCGCCTTCGACGCCTTTGAGCGCCCGCTCGATGGCTGCCGAATAATTCCAATCACCGTCAACCAGTTCCACGCCCTGGTTCGCCCAGCTTGACCCCTTCTCGCGATTGCGGACTAGCGCGCGTACCTCCTTGCCGTGCGCCAAGAGATGTTCTGCCGTTGCGCCGCCCACTTTTCCCGTGATTCCCATTACTAAGAACATGCGTTTTCTCCTGATCTTGAGGGACAGAGCACTGCCCCTGTTGGTTCAACGGATGAGCGGCAGAATGGCCCGGATTCGGGGATCGCGCGCGTAGAGGCCGCCCCATGTCATCGCGCCCAGAAGCAGGGAAATGATTTCCGGCGGCGATCCCAACTCACCAATGCGGACATGGGCGCAGGTGGCACCTCCCAAAAAGCCCGTCACTAGGATCGCGCCGAGGACGGCGGTGGCCGGGATGGCGTAAAGGATGGCGCAGGCGAGTATGATCAGACCCACGACACAGGTCAGGTCCATCGCGAACCCGGTTTCGTGCAACATGCTCGCGATCTGTGACGGCGCGAAAAGCTGAATAGTGCCGTCTGCCACCAGAGCGATAAAACGCGCTCACTATCCGGCCGGCCCATAGGCTGCGATGCAAGATCATAGCTTCAGGCACGTGATGCAGGTTCATAGTTTGGGACACTTGTCGTTCTCCGATGGGGGGATCCCATATTCGGAGCTCACTTACTGTGTCTCTTAGGTATGATAAACACCCAGGAAATGAACTCACTGTTCTCCCTGCGGTGAACAATACCGAGGCATGAAAATGCAGAATCTCGAACCGATCCTCATTTTCATAACGGTAGCGGAAATGGGGAGCTTCACCCGCGCAGCCGATAGCCTGGGCATTCAGAAGGGAAGGGCTTCAACGGCGGTCCGGAAGCTGGAAGAAGATGTTGGTGTGAGGCTCCTGCACCGGACGACGCGCAGCGTTCAGTTGACGGAAGACGGACGCGCATTTCATGCGCGTGCCCGCGATCTGCTTGCTGAAGTCGATGACCTGCACTCCATGTTCGCAGGCGATCGCGTGGCACTTCGCGGGCGTTTGCGGGTCGATCTTCCGACCGAGGTGGCGCGCACAACGATCGTGCCGGCCTTGCCGGATTTCATGGCGGCTCACCCCGAGTTGGAGCTGGAGGTGTCGAGTACGGATCGGCAAGTCGATCTTGTTCAAGAAGGGTTCGACTGTGTATTGCGGCTTGGACCAATAGGGGACGAGACGCTGATTGCCCGTCCACTGGGCCTGTTGCGCATGGTCAACGCTGCCAGTCCCCCCTATCTGGCGCGCTACGGCGTCCCTCGATCGCTGGATGATCTCCGGCATCAGGAACATCGGACTATTCATTTTTCGACGATGCTGGGCGCAAGACCCTATGGATGGGAATATCCGGACGGCGACAGCTACGCGACGCTTCAGTTGCCAGGTGCGCTACACGTCAACAGCGCGCAGACCTACGAAGCCGCTGCCCTCGCCGGCCTTGGCCTGATTCAGGCGCCACTCTTGGGGATTGGCCGATACTTAGAGAGTGGAGCGCTTGTGGAGATCATACCCGATTTTCGTCGCCGGGCGCTCGCCGTGTCCCTCGTCGTAGCACATCGGAGCGATCTGTCGCGTCGAGTCCGCGCATTCATGAAATGGATCGAAGATGTGCTGACGCCGTATCTGGAATAGCGAGACGGACATCTTCGTCCGCGCCTCGAAATCAACATTCTGAAATTATGTCTGCCGGTCGGCGGCCCGGCGGTCCAACAGAAAGCGCAGCGCATCCCGAAGGCGCTGCGGCTTGCGATGGAAGGGCATGGATAAATAATCTGCTGCTCATTCACGCCTTCGCGTCCAGCGACCCATTGAAACCAACCCGCTGGGCTTCTGTTGCGACATCGTCAAACCAGTGTTCTCCGGCATCGTCTATCACGCGAACTATCTGCGCTACATGGAGCGTGGTCGCACCAATCATCTCAGGCTGATGGGCGCCGAGCAGCAGGCGCTGTTCGATCAGGTGGAGACCGAAGGTGCGGGTTTTGCGTTCGTGGTGCGCTCGATGCATCTGGATTTCCTGAAACCCGCGCGGATGGACGACGTGCTCGACGTCGTGACCTGGCCGGTTGCGGTAAAGGGCGCCTCGATCATGCTGGCGCAGGAAGTCCGTCGCGGCGAGGAGGTTCTGGTGAAGGCCGAGGTCCGCGTCGCCTTCATCAGCGGCGGCCGCGCCCAGCCGATCCCGAAATCGATCCGCGCCTTGATGAAGGCCGATTTGATTTCGTGATCGCCCGATAAGTGATCACCCGATTTGTGGTGGCCTATCGACTCCACCAATCGGGGCGATAGATTGCGGCCCCGACCAACCGATGAGGCCATCATGTCGCGCCCGCCGCTTCCGCCCTTCACCCGTGAGACCGCCGCGCAAAAGGCCCGCATGGCCGAGGATGCCTGGAATTCACGCGATCCGGTGCGCGTCTCGCTCGCCTATACCGAGGACAGCCGCTGGCGCAATCGCTCCGAGGTCTTGCAGGGTCGCGAAGCCATCGTCGCGTTCCTCACCCGCAAATGGGAGAAGGAGCAGGACTACCGCCTGATCAAGGACCTCTGGGCCTTCGACGAGAACCGCATCGCCGCGCGCTTCCAGTACGAATGGCACGACGCCGGCGGCCAGTGGTATCGCTCCTACGGCAACGAGCAGTGGGAGTTCGACGAGCACGGCTTGATGAAGCGGCGCGAGGCGTCGATCAACGACATCGCGATCGCGGAGAAGGACCGCCGGTTTCACTGGGCCGCGCCCGGGCCGCGGCCCGCGGATGTGCCGGGATTGGGAACGGATCCGTTCTGAAGTGCTTCCTCTCCCTCTGCCCGCAAGCGGGGTGAGGTGAAATCAGCGCCTCGCCAGGAACCTCGTGATCGCCCCGCCGAGCTTGGCGCTGTCCATCGGCTCCGCCAGCGACGCCCTTGCCGTCGCGACAATTTCCTCCGGCACCTTGCCGTCACGCAGCTCGCAGCACACTTCCGCAAACTCCAGGTCGAACTCCGGATGCGGCTGCACCGTCAGCGTGGTGCCGTTGGCGTAGAGCAGGCCGGCATGCGGGGTGAAGTCGGACGAGAGGATCGTGAGCGCGTCGTTGGGCGGCTCGATCACCTGATCCTGATGTGAGGCGGCGATCGCGACCTCCTCGCCATCGACGACGCCGTTCTCCGGCAGCACCCGATAGACGTGCCGGCCGATGCCCCAGCCTTTCTCGGATTTGCGCACGGTGCCGCCGAGCGCCTGCGCGATCAGCTGATGACCGAAGCAGATGCCGACCATCGGCGTCTTGTTGGCGTAGGCGGTGCGGACGAAATCCTCCAGCGGCGCGATCCAGTCGAGCCCGTCATAGACGCCGGCGGCAGCACCGGTGATCAGCACGGCCTCGAGCTTGCCCGGATCGGGAAGCGCGTCGCCGTTCGGGATGCTGACGACGTCCACCGTAGCGGTCGGGTCCTCGGCGCGGACCATGCGTTCGAACATGTCCGGGAACGAGCCGTGCTGCTCGCGATATTTTTGCGGGACCTGCCCGGTCTCGATGATGGTGATGCGTGCCATGTGCCTCCGAAAAGGTTGCGAAGCTCAGTCGCTTTCTGCCCGATATTGCTGGTGTGACGCTGTACGCTCCAGCAGTGCACTTTCCTTGCGGACCTCGTTGAGGAACGCCTTGGCCAGGCGGGAGAGCGGCTCGGCTTCCGACCATAGCATATAGGCCACCGCGTGCGTGGTCGGCGTGAACGGCCGGACCACGAGACCGCTGCCGCCGTTCTGCAACGGCGAGAAGGGATCGACCACCGCGGCGCCGACGCCGGCGGCCGCAAGCACGCAGGCCGTGTTGCAGTAGCGCACCTCCACCGTCGGCCGGAACGGCGCGCCGGCACGGGCAAAACTGTCACGCACGGCTTCGCCAAGCCGCGTGCCGCGCTCGAGCCCGATGAAAGGCAGGCCCGACAGATCCGCGGCCGAGATCACGGGCTTGTCGGCGAGCGGGTGCTGCGGCGGTAGCACGCAGACCATCTCGCCGGTGTGCACCACCTCGTGCGCGATGCCGGGATGATGGGTCAGACCGAGCGCAAAGCCGAGCTCGGCGACGCGGCTGAGCACGCCCTCGATGATGCCCTCGTAGCGCCGCACGTCGAAGAACATGCGCGTCTCCGGGCGGCCGCGCAGGAAGCTGGAGAGCGCCGATGGAATGATGCTGTAGGCCAGCGGCGGCGTCGCCACGATGGCGAGATGCCCGGAGCGGTTCTCGCGCAGATCGCGCACGCGGTTCTCGAGCTTTGCATGCAGCGCGAAGATCGCCTCGCTCTCCTTGTACAGCGCCATCGCTTCCGCGGTCGGAAACAGCCGGTTGTTGACCCGCTCGAACAAGGCGAATCCCGCCTGTGCCTCCATCGTCTTCAGCGCGTTGCTGACCGCGGGTTGCGACAGCGCCAGCTCATCCGCGGCCGCGACCGTGGTGCGATGGCGGATGACGGCGCGCAGGATTTCGAGCTGACGCAGGTTCATATCACTGCCGATTATACTCAAGGCCAAAACATCATAGCAGAACGAATTGATTTTGCAGCCCCGCTCGCCCGTAATGGCCGCGGATTTGCACGTCGCATCAAAGGGTTCATTCGCCCATTGAGGCAGCACCGCGCACAGATTGGAGGCAATCTTGGTTCGTGTTCTTCGCGCCGCCGCAGCACAAATGGGGCCGACGCAAAAAGCCGATACGCGCGAGCATACGCTGAAGCGGATGCTCGACATGCTGGAGGAGGCCGCCGGCCGCGGCGCCAGCCTCGTGGTGTTCCCCGAACTTGCGTTCACCACCTTCTTTCCGCGCTGGTTGCTCGAAGGCGCCGAGCTCGACCATTATTTCGAGCGCGGCATGCCGAACCCGGCCGTTGCAAAACTGTTCGACCGTGCGCGGGCGCTGCGCGTCGGCTTCTATGTCGGCTATGCCGAGCTGACGCCGGACGGCCGCCGCTACAATTGCGCTGTCCTGGTCGACCGCGACGGCGAGATCCTCGGCCGCTATCGCAAGGTGCATCTGCCGGGCTCGGTGGAGCCACGGCCGGGCGCACGCTACCAGCAGCTCGAGAAGCGCTACTTCGAATATGGCGACCTCGGCTTTCCCGCCTTCCGCGCCGGCTCGGCCTGGGCCCACGCCATCATGGGCATGATGATCTGCAACGATCGGCGCTGGCCGGAATCCTGGCGCGTGCTCGGCCTGCAGGGCGTCGAGCTCGTCTGCATCGGCTACAATTCTGCCGCCTACGATCCCAATGGCGGCACCACCGAAGACGGCGCACTTCGCACCTTCCACTCGACACTGGTGACGCAGGCCAACGCCTACATGAACGCGACCTGGGCGATTTCGGTGGCCAAGGCGGGCGAGGAGGACGGCTCCGGGCTGATCGGCGGCTCCTGCATCGTCGATCCCAATGGCCGCATCGTCGCGCAGGCGCAGACGCTCGCCGATGAGGTGATCGTGGCCGACATCGATCTCGACCTGTGCCGCCAGGGCAAGGACAAGATGTTCAACTTCGCCGCCCACCGGCGGCCGGAGCAATACCGGGTGATCACCGAACGTGCCGGCGTCATCGAGCCGGCCGTTCTCGATGCGGATTGATCAAATGGCACGGCCTTAGCAAAGGAGCTGACATGACACGTCTCTTGCATTTCCTTGGGCTGGCAGCGTTGACTGCCGTGACATCCGTGCAGGCGGCCGAGCTTCCGGCGGAGATCAAGCAGGCGGGCACGCTGAAGCTCACGGCCAACTCCACCTACGCGCCGATGGAATACCGCGATCCCGCGACCAACGAGCTGGTCGGGCTCGACATTGATCTGGCCAACGAACTCACCAAGCGGCTCGGCGGCCTCAAGATCGTCTGGAGCGAGACGCCGTTTGCCGAGCTGATCCCCTCGCTCCAGACCAGGCGCGCCGATTTCATCATCTCCGGCATCTCCGACCGCGCCTCGCGGCGCGAGACCGCCGATTTCGTCGATTACCTCGCCACCGGCCCGCAGTTTTTCGTGATGGCGGAGAGCGAGGCCAAGGTTGCGACCGATCTCTGCGGCAAGAAGGTCGGCACCACTCGCAGCACCAGCTTCCCGGTCGAGATCGAGAAGTGGAGCAAGCAGAACTGCGAGCCGGCCGGCAAGCCTGCGATCTTATGCGTCCCCGGCGAAAACTCGATCGACGTCCGCAACCAGCTCAAGCAGGGCCGCATCGACGCCGCCGTCCAGGGCAGCGAGACGCTGCCTTACGCGCAAACGCAGGAGCCCGGCAAATACCGTGTCGTCGGCGAGCCTTTCGCCAAGGGCTATCAGGGCATCATGTTCCGCAAGGACGATGTTGCCTTGCGCGAGGTCGTGACCGAGAAGCTTGCCGCCATGATCGCCGATGGCGCCTACAAGGCGGTTCTCGACAAATGGGGCCTGGGTGCCAACGCGGTCGGCCAGCCCATGCTGAACGCGGCGCCGCAATGAAGCCGGCGCCGGCACTCGCGGAAGGTTTCCCCGACCTGTCCGGGATGCAGATCGCGCGTGAGCCGCACTGGTTTCGCTGGCTCAGCGCCGCGCTGATCATCCTCGTGCTCGCCGCGATCGCGCGCGCGTTCGCGAACGGCCAGATCGAATGGTCCTATGTCAGCCGCTTCCTGACCGCAAAGGTCATCCTCGAAGGCATCGTCAACACCATGGTGATGGCGGTGCTGGCGATGGCGCTCGGCATTTTTCTCGGCATCGTCGTGGCGGTCATGCGGCTGTCGCCCAATCCGGTGCTGAAGACGGTCGCCGCCGGCTACACCTGGCTGTTTCGCGGCACGCCGCTGATCCTGCAACTCTTGCTGTGGTTCAACCTCGCGCTGGTATTCCCGACCATCGGCATTCCCGGCCTGTGGTCCGCACGCGCCGTCGACGTCATGACGCCGTTCCTCGCCGCGCTGCTCGGGCTCGGCATCAACCAGGGCGCCTACACCTCCGAGGTGATGCGCGCCGGCATGCTGGCGGTCGACATCGGGCAGTATGAAGCGGCGCAGGCGATCGGCATGGGGCGGTTGCGCGCGCTGCGGCGGATCGTGCTGCCGCAGGCGATGCGGGTGGTGATCCCGCCGCTCGGCAACGAGTTCATCAGCATGGTGAAGGCGACGTCACTCGCGAGCGTGATCCAGTACCCGGAATTGCTGCACAATGCCGAAAACATCTATTACGCCAATTCCCGCGTGATCGAGCTCCTGATCGTCGCCGGGCTCTGGTACCTGCTCGTGGTCTCGATCCTGACGCCGCTCCAGATGCTGCTTGAACGCCGTTTTGCGCGCGGCACATTGCGGCTCGCGCGATGACAAAGCCCCTCGGCGCGATCCGCTCCGTCGCCAAGAACTTTGGCGAGTTCCAGGCTCTCAGGAGCGTCTCGCTCGACGTCTGGCCCGGCGAGGTGATGTGCCTGATCGGCGCCTCCGGCTCCGGCAAGACCACGCTGCTCCGCTGCATCAACCAGCTCGCTGCAATCGATGCCGGCGGCATCTGGCTCGACGGCGAGCTGTTGGGCGTGCGCGAGCAGGGTGGGCGGCTGCATCGGCTCAGCGAACGCGAGATCGGGCGGCAGCGCTTGAAGACCGGCATGGTGTTCCAGCGCTTCAATTTGTTTCCGCACAAGACCGCGCTGGAGAATATCACCGAAGGTCCGCTCCAGGTGCAGGGCCGCAGATCTGACGAGGTTCGCGCGGAGGCGCTCGAACTGCTGCGCCGCGTCGGATTGTCCGCGAAGGCGGACGCCTATCCCGCGCAGCTCTCCGGCGGCCAGCAGCAGCGCGTCGCGATCGCGCGGGCGCTGGCAATGAAGCCGATGCTGATGCTGTTTGATGAACCGACCAGCGCGCTCGATCCCGAGCTCGTCGGCGAGGTGCTCGCGGTCATGAAGGAGCTGGCGAAGAGCGGCATGACCATGATGGTGGTGACGCACGAGCTCGGCTTTGCCCGCGAGGTTGCCGACCGCGTCGTCTACATGGACCAGGGCGCGATCGTCGAGCAGGGGCGCGCCTCGGACGTATTGGGTGCGCCGCGCGAGGAGCGCACCAGGGCATTTCTTTCGGCAGTGATCTAGCAGTGGGGGCATGTTGATGAAGAGACTTATCGTTGCGGCGGCGCTTTTCGGCGCCATGAGTGTCCAGGCTTTGGCGGTCGAGGTGCCGGCGGAGATCGTCAAGCGCGGCAGCATCAAGGTTGGCATCGTGCCGAACTATCCGCCGATGGAGTTCCGCGATCCCGCCACCAACGCGTTGTCCGGGTTCGATGTCGAGCTTGGCGAGGCGATCGGCCGCAAGCTCGGCGTCAAGATCGAGTGGCAGGAGACCAGCTTTGCCGAGTTCATGCCGTCGATCGCGACGGGCCGGGTCGATGCAATTCTGTCAGGCTTCACCGACTATGCGAGCCGGCATGAGACCGCGACCTTTGTCGATTATCTTCGCAGCGGTCCCCGCTTCTTCGTTCAGCAGTCTCGCGCGGCGGAGTTCAAGGATGCCGCCGCGCTCTGCGGCAAGAAGGTCGGCGCCAGCCGCCGCACCATGTTCCCGGCGCAGATTGCGACCTGGAGCGAGAAGAACTGCGGCGGCCATGCGATCGTGTTCGTCGGCACCGACGGCTCGGCGGATGCCCGCACCCAGCTCAAGCAGGGACGCATCGATGCCGCCGTTCAAGGCGACGAGACGCTGCCCTACATCATGGATCAGGAGCCCGGCGCTTATGTGCCGATCGGCCAGACTCTCGCACAGCAATTCACCGGCATTGCGCTCCCGGTCAAGGAAAAGGCGTTGCAGCAGGCGATGCTGGAGGCGGTCGACGCGCTGATCGCGGATGGCACCTATCGTACGCTGCTGGCGAAATGGAAACTGAGCGACAACGCAATAGAGAAGGCGACCATCAATGCTGGACAGTAAGGCACTCCAGAGCATTCCGCTCATCCCGGCCAACTCCGCAGATCCCGCGCCGGAATATCCCTGGCCGAAGCCCTACACATCCGCGATGTTCCTGTCGTTCGACGTGGACGCCGAGAGCGCATGGACCAGCAAGGACGCAGCTCACGCGCAACGCCTGATCACCATGAGCTATGGCGGCTTTGAAGCGCGCGTCGGCACGCCGAAGCTGCTGGAGCTGCTCGACCAGCTCGATCTCAAGGCCACCTTCTTCGTCACGGGCTGGTCGGTCGACGCGCATCCGGCGATGGCCGAATCCATTCTCAAGGCCGGTCACGAGATCGGGCATCACGGCTATCACCATCTGCTGCCCGATCCGGGCGATCCCTGGATCGAGGAGGAGCTGGAGCGCGGCTTCGAGGCGCTGAAGCGCCGGCTCGGCGTCAGGCCGACCGGGTATCGCGCGCCCTATGGCGAGTTCACCGAGGAGCTGCGCGCAGCACTTGTGCGCCATGGCATCGTCTACACCTCCTCGTTCCGCGACGACGTCAGGCCCTATCGCCATCGCCTTGCCGACGGCAAGCCCGGCACGATCGAGCTGCCGGTCACCGCGAGCTATGACGACTGGATGCATGGCCTGTCGGCGCGCTTCAGCCCGCGCTCGATCTTCCCTAGGGAGCACGTGCTCTCGATCTGGAAGGACGAGCTCGACGAAACAAGGGACTGGGGCGCGATGGTGACGACGGTGCTGCATCCGCAATGCAGCGGCCGTCCGATGCGGTTGCGCCTGCTGCGCGAGTTTCTGACCTACGCAAAGTCCTGCCCGGACGTCTGGATCACCACCGGCGAGAAGATCGCGGAGAACTTCCTGCGCCATGAGGCCGGCAACCGCTAGAGAGCGCCATGACCCGCATCCTCGTCATCAACCCGAATTCCTCGGCGTCGGTCACGGCCGCGATCGACGAGGCGGTCACGCCGCTGCGGATCGCCGGCGGGCCTGACATCGAAGTGGTCGGCCTTGCCGAGGGGCCGCCCGGTATCAGCTCGCAACGCGATGCCGATAGCGTCGTGATGCCGCTGGTCAATCGCGTCTCGCGCGACGATGCGGATGCCTTCGTGCTGGCCTGCTTCAGCGATCCCGGCCTGCATGCGGTGCGCGAGGCGGCCGGCGGCCGCCCCGTGTTGGGCATCGCCGAATGCGGCATCTTTCGCGCGCTGATGCTGGGCGAACGTTTCGGCATCATCGCGCTGTCGCCGTCGAGCATCCGGCGGCAGCAGCGCATGGTGCGGGTGATGGGCGTCGACGGCCGCTATGCCGGAAGCTGGTCGGTCGGCGCGAGCGCGGCCGAGACGGCAGGTGCCGATATCCGGGGACGGCTGATCGAAGCCGGCCTTGCGCTGGTCACACAATGCCGCGCCGACGTCGTGGTGATGGGCTGCGCCGGCATGGCCTCGCATCGTGCGGCAATCGCGGATGCGATCGGCGTGCCCGTGGTCGAGCCGGCGCAGCAGGCGGTCGCCGCTGCGATCGGCGCGGTCTTGCTCAACACGTGACACGTCAGATGATGCCGTTCGATGTCTGGAAACATCTCAACCGCGCGCTCGCTGCAACTCTCCCGCTTGCGGGAGAGGTCGGCGCGCAGCGCCGGGTGAGGGCTCTCTCCTCTTGGGGGTTCTCGCCCGTCGAGACACCCTCTCCCCAACCCTCTCCCGCAAGCGGGAGAGGGAGCGCACCTCTGCTGTGGTCAAATCTGGAGCTCTGAACTAATGCCCATCTCTCGCCGCTCGCTCCTCAAGGCCGCTGCTGCCGTTCCGGGGCTGTCATTGCCGGGCATCGTCCGTGCCGAATCTCAATCCACGCTGCGCTTCATTCCCGTGATCGATCTCGCCTTCGTCGATCCCATCTACTCGACCGCGCAGGTGTCGCGGAACCATGGTTTCATGGTCTACGACACGCTCTACGGCATGAGCGCCTCGCTCCAGGTCTCGCCGCAGATGCTGTCGGGTCATGTGATCTCCGGCGACCAGCTCCAGTGGGACCTCAGCCTGCGCGACGGCCTGTTCTGGCACGATGGCGAGCGGGTGCTGGCGCGCGACTGCGTCGCCAGCATCCGCCGCTGGGCGGCGCGCGACGGCTTTGGCGGCGAGCTGATGGAGGCGACCGACGAGCTGTCCGCCGCCGACGACCGCACCATCCGTTTTCGTCTCAAGCGCCCGTTCCCTTTGCTGCCGCAGGCACTCGGCAAGGCCGCAATCAATGCCTGCTTCATGATGCCGGAGCGGCTGGCGAGCCAGGATCCGTTCAAGCCGCTGACCGAAGTCATCGGCAGCGGTCCGTACCGCTACCTCGCCGACGAGCGCGTGCAGGGCGCGCGCAATGCCTATGCCAAGTTCGAGCGCTACCAGCCGCGCACCGACGGCAAGCCGGATTGGACCGCGGGTCCGAAGATCGTGCATTACGATCGCGCGGTGTGGACCACCACGCCCGACGCCGGCACCGGCGTTGCCGCGCTGCAGACAGGCGAGCAGGACTGGCAGGAGACCACGCCGCACGATCTGTTGCCGGTCATCAAGGCCGCCGGCGACATCGAGACGCGCATCCTCGATCCCAGAGGTTACGCCTGCATGCTGCGCCTCAATCACCTGCAGCCGCCGTTCGACAATCCGGCGGTCCGCCGCGCGCTCTTGGGTGCGATCGACCAGTCCGCGTTCATGACGGCGGTCGCCGGCGTCGATCCCGCGTTTCAGGTCTCGCCGATCGGCTACTTCGCGCCCGGCACGCCGATGGCGAGCGAGGTCGGCCTCGATGTGTTCCGCGGGCCGCGCGACTACGCCAAGGTCAAGGCCGACCTGAAGGCTGCCGGCTACAATGGCGAGAAGATCGTGGTGCTCGTGCCCACCAATTCGCTGGCGCAGAAGCCGCTCGGCGAGATCGCGGTCGATAGCTTGCGCAAGGCCGGCATGAACGTCGAATATGCCGGGCTCGATTTTGCCGTCGTGCTGCAGCGCCAGCTCAAGAAGGATCCGGTCGGGCAGGGCGGCTGGAGCGCCGCGGTCGGCAATTGGCAGGGTATCGATTGGCTCAATCCCGCCGGCAACACCAACATCCGCGGCGAGGGCAAAGTCGCCGGCTGGTATGCGAGCACGAAGATGGGCGAGTTGCGCAGCCAGTGGCTGGCGGCTTCCGAGCTCGCGGAGCAGCAGCGCATCTGCCGCCAGATCCAGGCGGTGGCGTTCGAGGAGATTCCCTACATCCCGATCGGCCTGTACAAACAGCCGACCGCCTATCGCAGGGCCATCACCGGCATTCTCGACGGCACCGCCGTCTTCTGGAACGTACGCCCCTCATGAGCACGATCGCAATCTTCGGCAGCTACGTGCTGTCACGGAAAGACGGCGCGCAGGATGTCCTGCGCGACCATTGGGTCCTCGTCGAAGGCAAGAGGATCGCCGCTGTCACGCGCGACAAGCCGCGCGCGGACGAAGTCTATGATCGTCCCGGTCGCTTCGTGCTGCCGGGTCTGCTCAACCTGCACAATCACTGCTTCAGCGAGGCGGTGGCGCGCAGTCATACCGAGGACGGCAACGGCCGCAAGAACAACCAGAGCATCGTCTACACGGTGCTGTTGCCGCTGACCAAGCGCGGTGCCGATATCCTGTCGGCGGAAGAACGCATGGCGGTGGCGCGGCTCGGCATCCTCCAGCTGCTCAAGGGCGGCGCCACCACGGTGATGGAGCCGTTCCGCAATTCGATCCCTGAAATGTTCGACGCCGCCGAGGAGATGGGCATCCGCTTCTACGGTGCGCCCTATCTGTTCTCGACGTCGGACGCGAAGGCCGGCCCTGACGGCGTCGTGCAATATTCCGGCGATGACGGCGCAGCCGACATGGCGACGTGGGATGCGCTCCACCAGCGTTGGAACAACCGCGGCGACGGCCGCATCAAGCTCGCCATGAGCCCGCATGCCACCGACACCTGCGGCCCCGATCTGCTGAAAGCCTGCGCCACGCGGGCGCGCGAGCTTGGCGTGCCCATCACCACGCACATGGCGCAGAGCCGCGCCGAGGTCGAGACCATCGGCAAGCGCTATGGCGGTCGCACGCCGGCGGAGTATCTGGACTGGCTCGGCCTGCTCGCGCCCGACCTGATGGCGGCGCATTGCATGTTCAGCAGCGACGACGATCTCAAGCTGATGGCGGCGCGCGGCATGACCGTGCTGAATTGCCCGCGCGTGTTCGCGCGTGCCGGTGTCACCGCGGCGTTCAGCCGATTCGCCGAGCACGGCGTCCGCACCGTGGTCGGCACCGACGGTTACAACATGGATCTGCTCGGCGAGCTCAATGCGGCCTCGCTGATCTCCAAGACCACCTCGCAGCGCGCCGATGTGGCCAATTCGCCCGAGCTGATCGAAGCGAACACGGCAGTGGCCGCCGATGGCATCAAGCGGTCCGATCTCGGCCGGATCGAGCCCGGCGCGACGGCTGATCTCACCGTCGTCGATTTCACCCATCCGCATCTCCAGCCGCTGTTCGATCCCCGCCGCGCGCTGATCGCGCTCGCCAACCGCGCCAACATCGACCAGGTCATGGTCGACGGCCGCGTGCTGATCGATGAGGGGCGCTATCTCGGCGCCGGCGAAGCGGCGATCACCGCGGCCGGCAGCGCCGCGATCGGCAAGATCTGGGATTTGCCGGAGGCGCAGGCCGCATTCAACGGCTGAGCGTCGTTTTCGAAGCCACGAAGCAGGTGCGCTCCCTCTCCCGCTTGCGGGGGAGGGCTGGGGTGGGGGTGCTTCCGCGTCGGGATTGTTTGAGATCTGCTGAGAATGTCCTTGGGTGGAGAGAGCCCCCACCCGGCGCTTCGCGCCGACCTCCCCCGCAAGCGGGAGAGGTTGCAGCGAGCCCGCGGCGAGATCGTCTTAATCTAAAGGACTTCCCGGCAGGTTGTCGAACTCGACGAGTGACTTGCGCATGGTCTCGACCAGATCGAGCGCGACCGGCGAGGGGCTGCGTTGTGCGGGAAACACCGCGGAGAACTCGAAATCGATGCGTGGCAGGAAGCAGCGCACGACGACGCCGCGGGTCGAAAATTCCTGCGCGGTGAAGGGATCGCAGATCGCGACGCCCAGCCCCGACGACACCATGCCGCACATGATCTCGGACAGTGCAGTCTCCACCCGCAGTACGCGACGGACGTCGTGACGGTGGAAGATCTGGTCGACGAGGTGCCGGCTCGACGATCCCGCCGACAGCGAGATGAAGGTCTCGCCCTCGAAATCATGCGGCTCCAGAACCTCCTTTTCCGTGAGGCGATGACCTGTCGGCAGCACCGCGACGCGTGCAGGGGCGGGCAGCCGCAGGCTCGGCAGGCCGGAATGCGCGATCGGCACCTCGGCAAAGCCGACGTCGCACTGATTGTTCAGCACCCAATCGACCACGATCGGCGAGATCACGCCGAAGAAGGCCAGGTTGAGATTCGGCCGCTCCTTCAGGAAGTGACCGGTGAGTCGCGGCAGATAGCCGTTCGACAGTGCCGGCAGTGCTGCGATCCGCAGCGAGCCGGTGCGGCGGCCGCGAATTTCTTCGGCCGCGGCCGTGATCCGTTCGAGGCCGACGAAGGAGCGCTCCACTTCGGTGTAGAGCGCCATTGCCGCGGCGGTCGGCACGAGGCCGGTGCCGCGCCGCTCGAACAGCTCCATCTTCAACAGCGCCTGGAGGTCGCGCAGCAACCGGCTCACCGCCGGCTGCGTCACCGTCATCAGCGCCGCCGCCTCGGTGACGCTGCCGGTCAGCATGGTCGCGCGGAAGGCTTCCACCTGCCGCGAATTGATCCGCGCCATTCTCAATCCATCCATAACATTTAGGCATACAGAGGTTGCCATTATTCATTGGACGATGGAAGTATAGGTTGCGATCTTTTTCATCAGGACTGGAGACAGCCCGCTTTTTCGGCAGATTGGAGGAGTTCAAACCTCCAGATCGCGCCAAAACCCGCCGAACAGGGGCCGGAGCCCTGTCCGGGCGGATTGGCGCGGAAGGAAATGCGGCAGGCGCCTCAGTCGGAGATTTTGGGCACGTCACCTCATCCCGGTATTGGAGATCGGACCATATGAAGACTCTCAGCCTTCTGACCGCGGCCAGCATCGCAGCGCTCATTGCCGTCCCATCGGCCGCATCGGCCCAGCAAAAGACGCTCTACGTCGCCGGCTATGGCGGCTCGTTCGAGAAGACGATCCGCGACGAGGTGATCCCCACTTTCGAGAAGGAGAACGGCGTCAAGGTCGAATACGTCGCCGGCAACTCCACCGACACGCTGGCAAAGCTCCAGGCGCAGAAGGGCAATCAGCAGATCGACGTCGCCATTGTCGATGACGGCCCGATGTACCAGGCGATTCAGCTGGGCTTCTGCGGCAAGCTCGAGGGCCTGCCGGCGGATCTCTACGATACCGCGCGCTTCAAGGATGATCGCGCCGTCGCCATCGGCATCGTCGCCACCGGCCTGATGTACAACACCAAGGTGTTCAAGGAGAAGGGCTGGGCGCCGCCGACCTCGTGGAACGACCTCAAGGACACGAAATACGCCAAGCAGCTGGTGATCCCGCCCATCAACAACACCTACGGTCTCGAAGCGCTGGTGATGCTGTCGAAGATGAACGGCGGCGGCGAGACCAATGTCGATTCCGGCTTCAAGATCTTCAAGGAACAGATCAATCCGAACGTGCTCGCTTACGAGCCGTCGCCGGGCAAGATGACCGAGCTGTTCCAGTCCGGCCAGGCCGTGATCGCGGTGTGGGGCACCGGCCGCGTGCAGAGCTTTGCCAATACCGGCTTTCCCGTCGACTTCGTTTATCCCAAGGAAGGCGCCGCGACGCTGCTGACGACGGCATGTCCGATCGCCAAGCCGAACGCCTCGCCGCTCGCGTCCAGCTTCGTCAAGATGCTGCTCGATCCCAAGATCCAGCTCGTGATGTTGAAGGAATACGGCTACGGCCCGGTGCTGAAATCGCTGGTGGTGCCGCCGGAGTTCGGCAAAATGGCGCCGATCGGCGAGCGCGCCGCCAAGCTCTATAATCCGGACTGGACCGTCATCAACGAGAAGCGCGAGGAGTGGACCAAGCGCTGGAATCGCGAGGTCGAGCGTTGATCTGATCGTCGCAGCGGAGACAGCGCATGGCCTATCTCGAGCTCGATCGGGTCGCCAAGCAGTTCGGGGCGCAGACTGTGGTCGACGACTTCAGTCTCGCCGTGGGCAAGGGGGAGTTCATCTCCTTCCTCGGCCCCTCCGGCTGCGGCAAGACGACGACCCTGCAGATGATCGCGGGCTTCCTCGATCCCACCCGCGGCGCGATCCGCCTGGAGGATAAGGATCTGACCGCGGTCCATCCCGCCAAGCGCGGGCTCGGCATCGTGTTCCAGAGCTACGCGCTGTTTCCCCACATGACCGCGGCGGAAAATGTCGCCTTCGGTCTCGAGATGCGCAACGTGCCGCGCACTGAAAGAGCCGAGCGCGTCCGTGCCGCGCTGGCGATGGTAGGCCTCGCCGGCTTCGAGGACCGCCATCCCCGCCGCATGTCCGGCGGCCAGCAGCAGCGCGTGGCACTGGCGCGTGCGCTGGTGATCAAGCCGAGCGTGCTGCTGCTCGACGAGCCCTTGTCCAACCTCGACGCCAAGCTGCGCGAGGAGATGCAGATCGAGCTGCGCCAGATCCAGCGCACCATCGGCACCACCACGATCCTCGTCACCCACGATCAGAACGAGGCGATGTCGCTGTCCGACCGCATCGTGGTGATGAGCCAGGGCAAGATCGAGCAGATCGGCACGCCGCAGGAGACGTACGAGAAGCCAGCCTCGGCCTTCGTCTCGCAATTCCTCGGCAAGACCAACGATTTTGCCGGCACGATCGACCGGACCGTCGTGCCCACGCAGCTAGTGGCGGGTTCCTGGCGCGCGCCGGCGCCGGCTGGTCTCACTGGCCCCGTCATCGTCAGCATTCGCCCCGAAAGAATCGGCTTCGGCGATGCAGGGCTCAGCGCAAAAATCATCACGCGTATCTTCCAGGGCAATCACTGGCTGTTCCAGTGCGACAGCGAATGCGGCCCGGCGATCGTGATCCGCCAGAACGACGGCAAGGCGCAGCCGGCCGAGGGCGATGCGGTTCGCCTCGTCTGGCGGCCGGAGGACATGAGCGTGCGCGCGAGGGCGGTCGCATGAGCGCGGTCGCCGAGGAACGCAGCGCTCGTGCGCCATGGGCGCTCACCGCGCCCGCCCTGATGCTGTTCGTCGGCGTGCTGCTGATTCCGCTGGCGATGACGGTGATGCTGTCGTTCCACGATTGGGGCCAGTACAAGGGCATCGAGCCGGTCTTCATCCTGAAGAACTGGCACGAGATCGCGACCGATCCCTATTACGCGGAGATGTTCTGGCGGACGTTTCGGATCGCGATCCTGACCACGCTGCTCACGGCCCTGCTCGGCGCGCCCGAGGCCTACATCCTCAACCGCATGGACGGCCGCTGGAAGAGCTTCTTCCTGCTGGTCATTCTCGGGCCGCTCCTGATCTCCGTGGTGGCGCGCACGCTCGGCTGGGCGCTGCTGTTCGGCGGCAACAACGGCCTCGTCAACAAGCTCCTGATGTCGCTCGGGGTGATGCGCTCGCCCATCCCCTTCATGTTCACCGAGACCGGGATGGTCGTCGCGCTCGCGCATGTCATGATGCCATTCATGGTGCTGTCGGTGTGGGCGGCGCTGCAGCGGCTCGATCCGCAGATCGAGAACGCCGCGATGTCGCTCGGCGCCGGCCCCGTCACCATCATCCGCCGCATCATCATGCCGCAGATCATGCCGGGCGTGCTGTCGGGTGCGATCATCGTATTCTCGCTCTCGGCCAGCGCGTTCGCGACGCCGGCGATCATCGGCGGCCGTCGGCTCAAGGTCGCGGCGACGCTGGCCTATGACGAGTTCCTCAACACATTGAACTGGCCGCTCGGTGCCGCGGTCGCAACCCTCCTGCTGGTCGCGCTGGTCCTGATCGTCGTCGGCAGCAACACGCTGATCGAGCGGCGCTATGCGGAGGTGTTCCGATGAGACGGAACGGTCCGCTCGCGCTGGTCTTCCATGCCTTCTTCGTCATCGTGATGGTGGCGCCGATCCTGGTGGTCTGCCTCGTCGCCTTCACGCCCGAGGGCTTCCTCTCGCTGCCGACCAACGGCTTCTCGTTACGCTGGTTCAGGGCGATCGCGAACTACCCGGAATTCATCCATGCTTTCTGGGTCAGCCTTGGCCTCGGCGCGCTCTCGTCCTTCGTGGCGCTGCTGTTTGCCGTGCCGGCGGCGCTGGCGATCGCGCGCTATCGCTTCCGTGGCCGCGATGCGCTCGCCGCGCTGTTCCTGTCTCCGCTGATGATCCCGCATGTCGTGCTCGGCATCGCCTTCCTGCGCTTCTTCACCTCGGCCGGCCTCGGCGGCAGTTTCGCCGCTCTGATCATCGCGCATGTGATCATCGTGTTTCCGTTCGCGTTGCGGTTGACGCTGGCGGCGGCGACCGGCATGGACCGCACCGTCGAGATCGCGGCGGTCTCGCTCGGCGCCGGGGGCTGGACGCTGTTTCGCCGCGTGACCTTGCCGTTGATCCTGCCCGGCGTCATCAGCGGCTGGGCGCTCGCCTTCATTCAGTCCTTCGACGATCTGACCATGACCGTCTTCCTCGCCGCACCTGGCACCGAGACGTTGCCGGTGCGCATGTTCCTTTATATCCAGGACAACATCGATCCGCTGGTGACGTCGGTCTCGGCCTGCGTGATCGCTGTGACCATGACCGCCCTCATTCTGCTCGACCGCTTCTACGGGCTCGACCGTGTGCTCGCCGGCAAGAGTGGCGACACCGGACGATAGGAGAACTTATGTCAGGGGATTACGACGTCGCCGTCGTCGGCGGCGGGTTGCTCGGCTCCGCCATTGCCTGGGGCCTCGGCCGGCTCGGCAAGAAGGTCGCCGTGCTCGACGAAGGCGACATCACCAAACGCGCCTCGCGCGCGAATTTCGCGCTGGTCTGGGTACAGAGCAAGGGCCTCGGGATGCCCGCCTATACAGTCTGGACCGTGCAGGCGTCGCAAGCGTGGGGAAGGCTTGCATCCGAACTGAAGCAGCAGACCGGCCTGGATGTCGCGCTTCAGCAGAACGGCGGCTTTCATCTCACGCTCGGCGAGGACGAATTCGCCCAGCGCGCCGAGCTGGTCAAGCGCATGCACAACCAGGCCGGTGCTGCCGACTACAAGATGGAGATGCTCTCCGCATCCGAGGTGAAGAAGTCGCTGCCGCTGATCGGGCCGGAAGTGTCCGGCGGCAGCTATTGTCCGCTCGACGGCCACGTCAATTCGCTGCGGACATTTCGCGCGTTCCATACCGGCTTCAGGGATTTCGGCATCGACTATTTTCCGGAGCGGCCGGTCTCTGCGATCAGCAAGAACGGCGGCGAGTTCAGCCTGACGACCCCGAAGGGCGAGCTGCGCGCCGCGAAGATCGTGCTTGCCGCCGGCAATGCCAATCAGTCGCTCGCGCCGATGGTCGGCCTCTACGCGCCGATGGGCCCCACGCGCGGCCAGGTCGTCGTGACCGAGCGCACCATGCCGTTCCTCCCGCATCCCCTGACCACGATCCGCCAGACCGACGAGGGCACGGTGATGATCGGCGACAGCAAGGAAGACGAGCTCGACGATCGCGCGCTGAAACATTCGATCAGTGCGGTGATGACCGATCGCGCGCAGCGCATGTTCCCGCATCTCGCGCGGCTCAACGTGGTCAGGAGCTGGGCTGGCATCCGCGTCATGCCGCAGGACGGCTTTCCGATCTATGACCAGTCGGAGACCCATCCCGGCGCCTTCGTCGCCTGCTGCCATTCCGGCGTGACGCTCGCCTCCAACCATGCCTTCGAGATCGCGCGCATGGTGGTGCAGGGCGCGCTCGAGCCGGAGCTGGTCGGCGCGTTCTCCGCGAGCCGTTTTGGCGGCGTGGGCGCCGCCAACAGTAGCGGCTATTAGAGATTCAAGGAGCCCAGAGGCATCCCATGTTCAAGCGATCCGAACAGGACAAACGTCCGCAAGTGCAGATCTTCGTCGATGGCGTCGCCGTCGCGGCGCGGCAGGGCGACACCGTCTCCGCCGCGCTGCTGGCCTCCGGCGTCGATGCGCGTCGGTCGACCGCGGTCAGCGGCGCGCCGCGGCTTCCTTACTGCATGATGGGCGTGTGCTTCGACTGCCTCGTCACCATCGACGGCGTCGGCAACCGCCAGGGCTGCCTCGTGCCTGTGGCCGAGGGCATGCAGATCGAAATCCAGAAGGGCAAGCGGGAGATCGGAAGATGAGTGTGGCTCCCAAGCGCGAAGACTATGACGTCGTGGTGATCGGCGCCGGGCCTGCCGGCCTCGCCGCCGCGGCGACCTCCGCCGAAGCCGGCCTCTCGACGCTGCTGCTGGACGAGAATGTTGGCCCGGGCGGCCAGGTGTTTCGCGCGATCTCCTCGACGCCGGTGACCGATCGCAATCAACTCGGCGCCGATTATTGGGTCGGTGCCGATCTCGTGCAGGCGCTGCGCGCGAGCAGCGCGGAGGTCATCCATCGTGCCACGGTCTGGAGCCTCGATCGCAATCTCGATATCGCCGTCTCGATCGGTGGCGCATCCGCCTTCGTCAAGGCGAAGCGCGTGATTCTCGCGACCGGCGCGCTGGAGCGGCCGTTCCCGATTCCCGGCTGGACGCTGCCGGGCGTGATGACCGCCGGTGCCGCGCAGACCATGTTGAAATCATCGGCGTTGGTGCCCGACGGCCGTACCGTGATTGCGGGGCAGGGGCCGCTGCTGTGGTTGCTTGCCGCGCAGATCCTGCGCCTCGGCGGCCGCATCGACCGTATTCTCGACACCACCGAACGCGGCAATTATTTCGCCGCCCTGCCTCACGCCTTCGCCTTCCTGACCTCGCCCTATTTCGCCAAGGGCCTGTCGATGATGCGCGAGGTGAAGGCGGAGGTGGAGGTCGTCTCCGGCGTCACCGAGCTTGTCGCGGCCGGTGATGGTCAACTCGCGAGTGTGAGTTACGTCGCCGGCGGCAAGCGTGAGACCATTTCGGCGGAATTGCTGCTGCTGCATCAGGGCGTCGTGCCCAACGTCAATCTGGCGATGTCCGCTGACGTCGAACATCGCTGGGACGATCTGCAACTGTGCTGGTCGCCGGTGCTCGATGCGAGCGGCAACTCGTCGGTCGCCGGCATTGCGATCGCCGGGGACGGTGCAGGCATCGGCGGTGCCAATGCAGCCGTGGTGCGTGGCCGCATCGCGGCGCGCGCGGCGGTGGAGGCGCTGGCGCCCGCGGCTGCGGTAAAACTGCCGTCGATCGCAGCCTTGCGCGCCGGCCTCAGCAAGGCCGAACGCGGCCGCGTCTTCCTCGACACGTTGTTCCGCCCCGCGCCGCAGTTCCGTATTCCTTCCGGTGACACCATCGTGTGCCGTTGCGAGGAGGTCACGGCGAAGGACGTGCTCGATTCCGTCGCGATCGGCGCAACCGGGCCGAACCAGCTCAAGGCCTATCGCCGCACCGGCATGGGCCCCTGCCAGGGCCGGCTCTGCGGCCTCACCGTCACGGAGCTGATGGCGCAAGCGCGCGGCAAGAGCCCGCAGGAGATCGGCTATTACCGCCTGCGTGCGCCCGTGAAGCCGATCACGCTCGCCGAGCTCGCTGCCGTTCCGAAGAGCGAGGCCGACGTCAAGGCGGTGGTGCGCGGATGAGCCGAAACGTGGATGCGATCGTCGTCGGCGGCGGTATCCACGGATGCTCGACGGCGCTGCATCTGTGCCTCGCCGGCCTGAAGCCGGTGCTGATCGAAAAGGACTATGCCGGCCGCCATGCGTCCGGCGTCAACGCCGGCGGCGTTCGCCAGCTCTCCCGGCATATCCCTGAAATCCCGCTCTCGATCCGCTCGATGGGAATCTGGGAGAAGATCAAGGATCTTCTGGACGACGATTGCAGCTTCGAGAGCCACGGCCAGGTGCTAGTGGCCGAGAACGAGGAGGAGCTCGCGGTCTGCCGCGCGCGCGTGGCCGAACTCAATGCGCTCGGCTTCACCCATGAAGAGCTGATCGACGCGACCGAACTGCGACGGCTGGTGCCGGCGGTTGCCGAGACCTGTCCCGGCGGCGTGGTCTCGCGCCGCGACGGCGCCGCCAATCCGGCGCAGACGACGACGGCGTTCCGGCGCAAGGCCGAGCAGCTTGGCGCCACCATGCGCGAGGGCGTCGCCGCTAGCAACATCCGGTACAGCGACGGGCTCTGGCACGTCGATGTCGGCGCTGAAACCTTTGCCGCGCCGGTGCTGGTCAACGCCGCCGGCGCCTGGGCCGGCAAGATCGCGGCGGCACTGGGCGAGCCGGTGCCGGTCGAGACCGTCGCGCCGATGCTGATGATCACCTCGCGCGTGCCGCACTTCATCGACCCCGTCGTGATCCTGCGCGGACGCAAGCTCTCTTTCAAGCAATTCTCCAACGGCACCGTGCTGATCGGCGGCGGTCATCTGGCAACGCCGTACCAGGATCGCAACGAGACGGTGCTGGACTGGAAGAGCCTTGCGACCAGCGCGCGCACCGTGTTCGAGCTGTTTCCGGTGATGCGCAGCGCGACGATCGTCCGTGCATGGGCCGGGATCGAGGCGAAGATGAAGGACGATATTCCGGTGTTCGGTCCGAGCAGCCGCCACAAGGGCCTCTATCACCAGTTCGGCTTCTCGCTGCACGGTTTTCAGCTCGGCCCCGGCGCCGGTGCTGTGATGGCCGAGCTGATCGTCAACGGCGGCACCCAGACCCGCATCAGCGATCTCGGCATCGACCGTTTTCATCCCACCACGCTCTAGCAACAAGAGGACCTCATGAGCATCACCCGCAGCATCCGCACGCCCATCATGCACCGCGCCGTCGAGGCCAACGGCTTCGTCTTCCTCGGCGGCACCATCGCCGACGACACCTCGGTCTCGATGGGCGAGCAGACCCGCAACATCCTCGGCAAGATCGCCGGCTATCTGAAGGAAGCGGGAACCGACAAGAGCCGCGTCGTCAGCGCCTCGATCTTCGTCACCGATCTCTCCAAAAAGAAGGAGATGGACGCGGCCTGGACCGAATTCTTCGGCGACGATCTGCCGACCCGCGCCACCGTGGGCGTCGCCGATCTCGGCGGCAGCGCGCTGATCGAGGTGGTGGTGACCGCGCTCAAGGGCTGAGGGTGCGGGCCGACCGGGACGTCAGCGCTTCATGCGCTGTCGTCCTCTCGGTCCCGGCTTGATCTCGCTCTTCGATAGGGTTAGTTAGAGCATCTCAATCAGGAACTTCGCAGCCATGGATCTTACCCCGACCGCAAAGCCCATCCGCCTTGCTCACGGGGAATTCCATGCCTGCTTCAATCATCCTGTCGAACCTCTCGCTGTCCACGCCTGACGGCCGCGCTCTCTTTTCCAATATCGATCTGACGTTCGGCGCCGAGCGGACCGGTCTCGTCGGCCGTAACGGCGTCGGCAAGACGACGCTGCTTGCGTCGATGTCCGGGGAGCATGTTCCCCAGTCCGGGCGTGTTCTGATCAACGGCACCATCGGCCTGCTGCGCCAGGACGTTCAGGTCCTCAAGGGCGCGACCGTGGCCGACCTGTTCGGCGTGCGGCCGGCGCTGGAGCTGCTGCGCCGCGCGGAGCGGGGCGACGCCTCGGCCGACGACATCGCCGCAATCGACTGGACGCTCGAAGCGCGGCTGGAGACCGCTCTGGCGCGCGTCGGGTTCGAACTTGCTTCCGAGACGGAGCTGTCCTGCCTGTCCGGAGGCCAGATCACGCGGGTTCGCCTCGCCGCGCTGGCCTTTGCCGGGCCCGACTTCCTGCTGCTGGATGAGCCCACCAACAATCTCGACCGCGACGGCCGCAACGCCGTGATTGATCTCCTTGCGGCCTGGCGCGGCGGCGCGATCGTCGTTAGCCACGACCGGAACTTGCTCGAATCGATGGATGCGATCGTCGAACTGACGTCGCTGGGCGCAACACGATACGGCGGCAATTGGAGCCGTTATCGCGAGCAGAAGGCAGTCGAGCTCGCGGCCGTCAGGCAAGATCTCGCAGATGCGGAGAAGCGTCTATCCGAGCTCGACGGGAAGGCGCAGGAGGCCGCGGAGAAGAAAGCGCGCAAGGACAGCGGCGGCAGGAAGAAGCGCGCCAAGGGCGATATGCCGCGCATCCTGGCCGGCGCGCGCAAGGACCGCAGCGAGGATAGCGGCGGCAAGCATGCGCAAATCGCCGAGCGGCGGCGCGCGGAGGCGCTGGAAACTGTCGACACGGCACGTCGCCGCATCGAGGTTCTTCAACCGCTGTCGGTCAAATTGCCCGCGACTGGTCTGCCGGCGGGCAGGGAGTTGGTTTGGCTCGACGGCGTCAGCGCCGGCTATCGGCCGGAGCAACCGGTTTTCCGTGACCTGTCGTTCTCGATCGTCGGTCCGGAGCGCGTTGCGCTGGTCGGGCCCAACGGCTCGGGCAAGACAACGCTGCTGAGACTCATTGCGGGCGAGTTGCGTCCCGCCGCGGGTACGGTGCGGGTCAGGCCCGACTTCGCGCTGTTCGACCAGAACGTCAGCCTCCTCGACCCCGCGCTCTCCATCCTGGAAAACTTCGGCCGTCTCAATCCAGCGGCGGACGCAAATGTGTGCCATGCCGCGCTGGCCCGGTTCATGTTTCGCGCCGATGCCGCCTTGCAGGTCGTCAGCAGCCTGAGTGGCGGGCAACTGTTTCGCGCGGGCCTTGCCTGCGTGCTTGGCGGGACGAGGCCGCCGTGGCTGCTGATCCTGGATGAGCCGACCAATCACCTCGACATCGAGTCCATCGAAGCCGTTGAAGCTGGTTTGAGAGCCTATGACGGCGCGCTGCTCGTCGTCAGCCACGACGAAGCGTTCTTGCAGGCGATCGGGACTACGCGGCGGATCAATCTCGCCGCCAAGGTGCTGCATATCCATGGCGGGATCATCTGATCCCGCTTGGCGGTTTCGGATACGGCAGTGATTTTCAAAAACCCGACGCCCTGCCCCCAGCGCGTCGGGTGGAAAAAATGAGTATCAATCCGTGATCCCAATCCGAGTGTTGTGACGCGTACCGCATCAATTTACTACTCCGGGAGACTACCGCGTTGGAACCCGGCCTTGCGTTCCCCGTGCGTAGGTCTATGAGGCCGCGCTGCCACCCGGCTCCAGCGATTCGCCGCTCTCCAACGGATGGGCCATGGTCTCGTGCAGCGCATTGCGATCGAGCTCGCCTTCGGAGATGCTGATGACGACGCAGGCAACGCCATTGCCGATCAGGTTGGTCAGCGCGCGGCATTCGCTCATGAACTTGTCGATGCCGACCAGGATCGCGATCGACTGGATCGGGATGTCAGGCACGATCGACAGCGTCGCGGCGAGCGTGATGAAGCCGGCGCCGGTCACGCCGGAGGCGCCCTTCGAGGTGATCATGGCGATGCCCAAAATGCCGAGCTCCTGCCAGATGGTCAGATGGGTGTTGGTCGCCTGCGCCAGGAACAGCGTCGCGAGCGTCATGTAGATGTTGGTGCCGTCGAGGTTGAAGCTGTAGCCGGTCGGGATGACGAGGCCGACCACCGAGCGCGAGGCGCCGAGATGCTCCATCTTCTGGATCATCTGCGGCAGCACCGTCTCCGAGGACGACGTGCCGAGCACGATCAGGAGCTCGTCCTTGATGTAAGCGATGAAGCGCAGGATCGAGAAGCCGGCGAGCCGCGCGATAGCACCCAGCACCACGACCACGAACAGGATGCTGGTCAGATAGAACGTGCCGATCAGGGCGGCGAGATTGAGCAGCGAGCCGAGGCCGTAGGCGCCGACGGTGAACGCCATCGCGCCGAAGGCGCCGATCGGCGCGACGCGTACGATGATGCGGATGATGCCGAAGAACATCTTCGCCGCCTTGTCGATCGCATCCGCAATGGGCTCGCCGGCCTTGCCGAGAAAGGCGATGGCGAAGCCGGACAGGATCGAGACCAGCAGCACCTGCAACAGGTCGCCGCGCGCGATCGCGCCGACATAGCTGTCGGGAATGATTCCCAGCAGATGGGCGACGATGCCGTCTTCGTGGGCCTTGGTGACGTATGACGCCACCGATTTCGGATCAATCGTGGCTGGATCGATGTTGAAGCCGTGCCCGGGCTGCAGCACCTCGCCGACCAGCAGGCCGATGGCGAGCGCGACGGTCGAGACAGTCTCGAAATAGATCAGCGACTTCAGCCCGACCCGGCCGACGCGCTTGAGGTCGCCCATCGAGGAGATGCCGTGCACCACGGTGCAGAAGATCACAGGCGCGATCATCATCTTGATCAGCGCGATGAAGCCGTCGCCGAGCGGCTTCAGGGCCTTGCCGAGATCGGGATAGACATAGCCGATCAGCACGCCGAGCGCGATCGCGATCAGCACCTGGACGTAGAGGACCTTGTACCAGGGTTGGTGCCGGGGATGGATGGCTGGCTGGATCGCGACTTGTGTCATAGAATGGCCCCGGAACGCATTGATTTTGCGTGATTTCGAATTTGCATGCCTTGCATCATGTGATGGTCGCCGCACAAGCGACAATCACATTTTTGTCTGTTCGCACGAAGTTCGGTCGCTGCACCGCAATTGGGGGGACCATGTCGACTGCAACGCGCTCGGGCGAGCCGGCACAGGGTTATTTTCCCCGCTGGAAACTCAAGACCTCGGGCGTGATCATGCCCGAAGAACGGCTGCCATGGGGCCAGACCATCGTCTCCGGTCTACAGCATTGCGTCGCAATGTCGGGCTCGACGATCATCGCCCCGCTGCTGATGGGATTCGATCCCAACGTCGCGGTCCTGTTCTCCGGCATCGGCACGCTGATCTTCTTCGTGATCGTCGCCGGGCGCGTGCCGAGCTATCTCGGCTCGAGCTTCGCGTTCATCGCCGTCGTGATCGCCGCCACCGGCTATGCCGGGCAGGGGCCGAACCCGAATTTGTCGGTTGCGCTCGGCGGCATCATCGGCGCCGGGGTGCTCTACGGGGCGATCGCGCTCATCGTGATGTGGTCGGGGGTCGGCTGGGTCGAGCGGCTGCTGCCGCCGGCCGTCACCGGCGCGGTGGTCGCGGCGATCGGCCTCAACCTCGCGCCCGTGGCGGTCAAGGCGGTGAGTGCCGGCGCGTTCGACACCTGGATCGGGCTCGCGACCGTTCTGATCATCGGCGTGGTTGCCGTTGCAGCTCCAGGCTTGTGGCGCCGCCTGCCGATCATCCTCGGCGCGATCGGCGGATATCTTCTGTACATGCTGTTCGCGAACGGCCTCGGCTTCGGCAAGCCGATCGACTTCACTCAGCTTTCGGCCGCGCCGTGGCTGGGCATGCCGAGCTTCACCGCGCCGACATTCCAGGCCGATGCGATCTTTCTGATCGCGCCGGTCGCGATCATTCTCGTCGCCGAAAATCTCGGTCACATCAAAGCCGTCGGTGCCATGACAGGCCGGAGTCTCGATGCCTATCTCGGCCGCGCCTTGTTCGCCGACAGTCTCGCGACCATCGTGGCGGCCTGCGGTGGCGGCACCGGCGTCACCACCTATGCCGAAAACATCGGCGTGATGGCGGCGACGAAGGTCTATTCGACATTGCTGTTTGCCTTTGCCGCCATTGTGTCGATCCTGCTCGGCTTCTCGCCGAAATTCGGCGCACTGATCCTGTCGATCCCGGGGCCCGTCATCGGCGGCCTCTCGATCGTGCTGTTCGGACTGATCGCAGCGATGGCCGGTCGGATCTGGGTCGAGAACAAGGTCGACTTCGCCAATCCGGCAAACCTGATCACCGTCGCAGTCGCGCTCACCGCGGGTGCAGGCGATCTCACGCTCAAATTCGGCGCGTTCACGATTGGCGGGATCGGCACCGCAACCTTCGGCGCCATCATCCTCTACCAGATCCTGACCTCGCCGCTGGCGCGGCGCGCGGAATGAGTCCCAGCGATGCACGAAAGGGATGGAACAAAACGCGCCGTCGGTCGATGATGAGACATCCCGGAGAGAACCCATGCCGCAAACCGATCGCTCGACCTCCTTTCACTCGCGCCTCGTCGGCCAATACGCCCTGGTGACCGGCGCCTCGCAAGGCATCGGCCGCGCCGTCGCCACCCGGCTTGCCCAGGAAGGTGCGACGGTCGCCATCAATTATTTCCAGAACGAGGACCGGGCGGAGGAGACGCTCGCGCTGGCGCGGACGGCTTCGAGCGATCGCGGCCACGGCGAGCCCGATCACTTCATCGTCAAGGCCGATGTCGGCAATGAACATGAGATTGCCGCGATGTTCGAGGCGATCCTTTCGCGCTGGAAACGTCTCGATTGCCTGGTCAACAACGCCGGCTTCCAGAAGGAATCGCCGAGCGAAGCGCTCGACGTCGAAACCTATCGCAACATCATCGACGTCAATCTCACCGGCGCCGTGCTCTGCGCGCAGAAGGCGCTCGCGCATTTCGTGGCGCGCGGGGGAGGGGGCTCCATCATCAACTGCTCCAGCGTCCACCAGATCATCCCGAAGCCGGGTTATCTCGCTTATTCGATCAGCAAGGGCGGCATGGCCAATCTGACGCGCACGCTGGCGCTCGAATTCGCCGGCCGCGGCATCCGCGTCAATGCGGTTGGTCCTGGCGCGATCGACACGCCGATCAACGAGGCCTGGCGGGACGATCCCAAAAAGCGCGGCGAAGTCACCAGCCATATTCCGCTGGGCCGCGTCGGCACACCCGAAGAGATCGCCGCCGTGTTCGCCTTCCTCGCTTCCGATGATGCGAGCTACATCACGGGGCAGACCCTCTATGCCTGCGGAGGCCTGACGCTGTTTCCCGAATTTCGCGAGAACTGGGCGAGCTAGACACGTGAGCTCGCGGTCGAAATCACGGACTCATCGACCGCTTCAGAAATCTCCTGCGAGCAGGTCGTAGGAGCCCCTGCTGCCACGGACATACTTCCTGGCCGCAGTGGCACATATCAAGTCGCGATTGCAATCGAACGCGTTCAGGAATTCCGATTCGGTCGCGGGCGCGCCCGGCTGAATCCGCTTCAACGCGCCTTCGTCGATGAAGAACGAGGCTTCGATGGCGCTGTCGTGACCCCAGAACCGCACCGCACGTCGCGTCCGGTCATATGAGCGGTTGTGATTTGGAAAATCGATCATGGTTCGAGCCGATCAGGTTGCAGGTGCCATGCGCCGGTCTTCGCGCCGTTAGAGTCGGGGCACGCTGGGTGGCCGACTTGCGTACGTCAGGAACACGGACGTTTCATTGAGACCTGACGAGAGCGAGCCGGTTGCGCCTCTTTCAAATGATGGTTTGGCGCCGAGGTTACAACCAGGTTTGATGGCGATTGCGACGAATAGTTCTCGGCAAGCCTCGCTATTCGCCGAAAGGTGACTATATCTCGCTCATCATCGCGCGCCCCTCGGCTGTTATCGGTGACCGAGAGCATTGCGCTCCCGCCGCGACCAAGAGGCGGTCAATATGTCGGGTTCCCCCGGATTCATCCTTAGCGAATGGCTCGTACCTCCGCTTCTGGTGCCGATCTTCTTGGTGCTGTTGATCGCCGCTTCGATGTTGATCCAATGGTAGTCGGATTCGGCGCGCCTTCGTCGTCGGATCAGGCAGGTCCCTCATCGGATTCAATTCAACCGTCGCTCTGTTGCGAGCTGAACTCGATGGCGATCGACGCCCTCCGTCGAGCTCGCGAGATACCGTCGGGAGACAAGCGCATGACGGCAATGCGCAGGGCAGCGATTCTTGGGAATGCCGCTGAAATCCACGCGTCCTTCTCGCCAGCGAAGGAACTCAAGCAAGATGGGAGGCGGCATGTTCAAATTTCTACAGTATCGCGCAAGAGCGGCCGAGTACGGCGAACTGGCCAAGAGTTCGTCAGGCAAGGATGAAACCCGCAAATTCGAGAAATTGCAGGACAGCCTTGCATGGCGCGCGGACAACGAGCAGGTCCTCGCGGACCAATACGTGGATGCGGTCAACGCCGGCGAGACGGAGCGACTGCGCGGCGCAGCCCTCGCGGCGGAGGAAGAGCGAGTCTTGCGATGTCTCGGCGCGGCCGTCATCATGCAATGGAATTCTCTGCCGATGACGCTTCAGCGGGAGATCTTCGACACCGCCGGATCGGTCGGAACTTTGTTGGACACGGTGGCGCTCCGTGGGCAGATAGCCCGGTTTCTTCACAAGCACAGGCATGACACCGATCCCAACAAGATCTGACGGGTGATCTGCTCGGGGCGGGTCAAACTGGTGCGCGAGCATGTTGCCGCCGGCATTTCTCCGGCGCGGATCAATCCGTCGCGGGCTTCGGGCCGCCGGCGCAGCAGTGATCTGGCAAAATGTCGCGGCGCGAACTACATCATGCGCCATGACCAATGCTCCGCTGCCAAACCATCCGCTTCGGGATTTCGTCGACCGTCACGAAAAACTGTTCGTGCTGACCGGCGCCGGCTGCAGCACCAATTCGGGCATCCCCGACTATCGCGACAGCAACGGCAACTGGAAACGTACCCAGCCGGTCAACTTCCAGGCCTTCATGTCCGAGGAGCATACGCGCCAGCGCTATTGGGCGCGCAGCCTGATCGGCTGGCGGCGGTTCGGCCAGGCCCGCCCGAACGATGCGCATCATGCGCTGGCTCAGCTCGAGGCGAGCGGCCGGTGCGGGATGCTGCTGACCCAGAACGTCGACCGGCTGCATCAATCCGCCGGCCACCGTCAGGTGATCGACCTGCACGGCCGGCTCGATCTGGTTCGCTGCATGGGCTGCGGCGGCAAGACACCGCGCGATGAATTTCAGCATGCGCTTGGTCGCGCGAATGCGGAATGGCTGACGCTCGATGCGGCCGATGCACCTGATGGCGACGCTGATCTGGAGCACGAGGATTTTTCGTCCTTCCGGGTGCCTGCTTGCGAAGCCTGCGGCGGCATCCTCAAGCCCGACGTCGTGTTCTTCGGCGAGAACGTCCCCCGCGACATCGTCGCCACCGCGCAGGATCATCTGGCGCAGGCCGATGCCATGCTCGTCGTCGGCTCGTCGCTGATGGTCTATTCCGGATTCCGCTTCGTGCAGGCTGCCGCGCAGCGCAAGATTCCGATTGCGGCGGTGAATCTCGGACGCACTCGCGCCGATGATCTCCTCACGCTCAAGGTCGAGGAGCGCTGCGAGTCGGCGCTTGCATTCCTGCTCTGATCGCGCAGGCACTGAACACGCCTTGCCTATTGCATAGGTGCCAAGCAGAATGGCTTGGCGCGGCGTTCTCCGTCATCCATGGCATGGAAATTGCTGCGCTTTCGACGACAGTTTCGACGATCAGCCGGAGAATTTGGAATGCTTGAGGGAGCCGAGGTGCGGCTTGCCGTCGATATCGGTGGCACGTTCACCGACATCGTGCTGGACGTGGGTTTGGATCGCAAGACGCGCAAGCTGCTGACGACG
Source organism: Bradyrhizobium sp. 192 (assembly GCF_023100965.1). NCBI lineage: Bacteria > Pseudomonadati > Pseudomonadota > Alphaproteobacteria > Hyphomicrobiales > Nitrobacteraceae > Bradyrhizobium > Bradyrhizobium sp. 192. The sequence goes on along the minus strand of NZ_CP064690.1, from coordinate 7,411,746 downwards.
CCGCAGCGTCCCGAGCAGGCGGTGCTGGATGGAATGCGTCTCATTCTCGCCGACGCGCGTGCCCATATCAGCGACATCGACGTCTTCATTCACGGCACGACGCTCGCGACCAACGCCATCATCGAGCGCCGTGGCGCCAAGACGGCGCTGATTGCGACCGAAGGCTTTCGCGACGTGCTCGATATCGGCACCGAGAGCCGTTACGACCAGTATGATCTCACCATCGACAAGCCGAGGCCGCTGGCGCCGCGCAGTCTGCGTTTCACCGTGCCCGAGCGCGTCGACGCCCACGGTGCCGTCCGTCTCCCGCTCGACGAAACGTCGGTGCGTGCACTCGCGCCGAAATTGCGTGAGCTGGGCGTTGAGAGCGTCGCGATCGCCTTCCTGCACTCGTATGCCAATCCCGAGCACGAGCGACGCGCAGCCGCGATCCTGGCCGAGGAGATGCCTGATATCTCCGTGACCGTGTCCTCGGCCGTTTGCCCGGAGATTCGCGAGTATGAGCGCACATCGACTGCGGTCGCGAATGCCTATGTGCAACCCTTGATCGACGGCTATCTCGCCCGCATGGCCGACGCCTTGCAGGTCGAGCAGTTCCGCGGCGCGATCTACCTCGTCACGTCAGGTGGCGGTGTCACGTCGATCGAGACGGCGCGGCGCTTTCCGGTGCGTCTCGTCGAGTCCGGGCCTGCCGGCGGCGCGATCTTCGCGGCGCAGATCGCGGCACGGCTCGGCGAGAGCAAGGTGCTGTCCTTCGACATGGGCGGCACCACGGCCAAGATTTGCCTGATCGAAAAATACCAGCCCGAGACCTCGCGCGTGTTCGAGGTCGATCGCGCGGCGCGCTTCCTCAAGGGCTCCGGTCTGCCGGTGCGCATTCCCGTGATCGAGATGGTCGAGATCGGCGCCGGCGGCGGCTCGATCGCCCATGTCGATGCGATGAAGCGCGTTACCGTCGGCCCCGAGAGCGCCTCGTCGGAACCGGGGCCGGCGTGTTACGGCCGTGGCGGCCTGCGTCCGGCTGTGACGGATGCGGACGTCGCGCTCGGCATGATCGACCCCGACGCATTTGCGGGTGGCACGATCAAGCTCGATCCGGAGCTTTCGAAGAAGGCTCTCCTGAGCAGCGTCGGCGAGCCCCTCGGTCTGTCGGCGGAGACTGCGGCCTATGCCGTGCACGAGGTCGTCTGCGAGAACATGGCGAGTGCGGCGCGCGTCCATGCGGTCGAGCGCGGCGAGATCGTCGGCCAGCACACGCTGATCGCCTTCGGCGGTGCCGCGCCGTTGCATGCGGCGCGGGTCGCCGAGAAGATCGGCGTCTCCCGGGTGATCGTGCCGTCGAATGCCGGTGTCGGCTCGGCCGTTGGATTTTTGGCAGCTCCCATCGCCTATGAGCTGGTGCGCAGCCGCCATGTCCGGCTCGATGATTTCGACACCGAAGCGGTGTCGGATCTCCTGCAGGAGATGGTGACCGAGGCGCGCGCGCTGGTCGAGCCGGGCGCTGCCGGTGCGCCGGTGCGCGAGCGTCGCTCCGCCTTCATGCGCTATGTCGGCCAGGGCCACGAGATTTCGGTCGAGCTGCCGAACCGGCGGCTGAATTCGGCCGATCTGGCCGGCCTGCGTCAGAAGTTCGAGGCGGACTACTCGGCGATGTTCGAGCGCTCGATTCCGGGCGCCGCGATCGAGGTCTTGAGCTGGTCGGTGCTCGCGACCACCGATGCGCGCAATCCCGCCGTCGTTGCTTCGGTCGCGCGCACGCCCGCCGGCAAGGCCTCCGGGAGCCGCAAATTCTTTGACGGCCGCGCGGGAGAGGTGATCGAGATCCCGCTCTATCGCCGCGAGGACATGGCGCCGGGCGCCACGATTGCGGGCCCCGCCGTGATCGCCGAGGACGAAACCTCCACGTTCGTCTCCAACAGTTTCGACGCCCATATCGACGGTGCCGGCAGCATCGTCATGGAACGGAAGGCAGCCTGATCATGAGCAAGGTAAATGGCGCGAGCCTGATCGACCTTCAGATCATGTGGCACCGGCTGATCGCCGTGGTCGAGGAGCAGGCGCAGGTGCTGCTCCGCACCGCCTTCAGCCCGATCGTCCGCGAATGCGGCGACCTCTCGGCCGGCGTGTTCGACCTCAAGGGCCGGATGCTGGCGCAGGCGGTGACGGGCACGCCCGGCCACGTCAACTCGATGGCGGAATCGGTCAAGCACTTCATCAACCACTTCCCGATCGAGACGATGAAGGAGGGCGATGCCTACATCACCAACGATCCCTGGATGGGCACCGGCCACCTCAACGACTTCGTCGTCACCACCCCCTGCTTCAAGGACGGCAAGCCGGTCGCGCTGTTCTCCTGCACCAGCCATCTGATGGACATCGGCGGCATCGGCTTCGGGCCTGACGCCACCGACGTGTTCATGGAGGGGCTCTATATCCCGATGCTGAAGCTGATCGATCAGGGCGTCGTCAACGAGACGCTGATGGCGATGATCCGCACCAACACGCGGCTGCCGATCGATACCGAGGGCGACACCTATTCGCTCGCCGGCTGCAACGACGTCGGCTGCGAGCGTCTGGTCGAGATGATGACCGAGTTCGAGATCGACACGCTCGACGTGCTGGGCGACTACATCTGCGACCGCTCGCGCGAGGCCGTGCTCGCCGAGATCGCAAAATTGCCGAAGGGGACATGGCGCAACAGCATGGTCGTCGACGGCTATGATTCGCCTGTCACGCTGGCGGCGACGCTGACGATTTCTGACACGGGCATCCACGTCGATTTCGACGGCACCTCGGCCGCTTCGAAGTTCGGCATCAACGTGCCCCTGTCCTACACCATTGCCTATACCGTGTTCGGCCTCGGCTGCGTCGTCGCCTCGCAGATCCCGAACAATGCCGGCTCGCTCTCGCCGCTGACAGTGTCCGCCCCCTCGGGTGCGATCCTCAACGCGCCGAAGCCGGCGCCGGTCGCCTCGCGTCACATCATCGGCCAGATGCTGCCCGACGTCGTGTTCGGCTGCCTGCGCCAGATCATTCCCGAGCGCGTGCCGGCCGAAGGCACCTCGTGCCTTTGGAATCTCAATGTGCGCGGGCAGACCCGCTCGGGCGCCGGCGGCAATTATGGATTCTCGATGGCGGTGACGAGCAACGGCGGCACCGGCGCCCGCTTTGCGAAGGACGGATTGTCGGCCACGGCCTATCCGAGCGGCGTGCGCGGCACGCCGGTCGAGATCGCCGAGACACAGACGCCGCTGATCTTCTGGCGCAAGGAGCTGCGTCCGGATTCCGGCGGCGCAGGGCGCACCCGTGGCGGCCTCGGCCAGATCATCGAGGTCGGCAGCGGCGTCGATGCGCCGTTCGACATCCTGGCGGCGTTCGACCGCATCGATCATCCGCCGCGCGGGCGCGACGGCGGCAAGAACGGCGAGGCGGGCTACGTGGGCCTGAAGTCCGGCAAGAAGCTGCGCGGCAAGGGTTTCCAGCAGGTGCCGCCGGACGACCGGCTGGTGGTGCTGACGCCCGGCGGCGCCGGCATCGGTGCGCCCGGGACGCGCGATCGCGCGGCGGTCGAGGCCGATGTCGAAAGCGGGCTCGTCTCCGCGGACAATGCAATTGCAGTTTATGGGTACGCGCGCTGACGCGTCAGTGCGTTTGGTAAATGGAGGGGCTCTATGATCACGCGACGTAACTTCACTGCGGGCGCAGCGACGCTGCTCGCCGCCGGCCATATTTCGACCCGCGCGCGCGCCGCCACGGTGAGCTGGGATATGTCGACGGTCTGGCCCGACGGCAATTTCCACACCCAGAACGCGATGGCCTTCGCGGAGGAGGTGAAGAAGCAGACGGGCGGCGCGGTGGCCATCACCGTGAAGGCCGGGGGCCAGCTCGGCTTCAAGGGGCCGGAGCATCTGCGCGCCGTGCGCGACGGCCTGGTGCCGCTCGCCGACGTCCTCAACATCCAGCAGGTTGGCGACGAGCCCTTCATGGGCGTCGAGAGCATTCCGTTTCTCTGCGGCTCCGTGGAGGAGCTGAAGGTATTGCACAAATATGTGCGGCCCGAATACGAGAAGATCGCCGCGCGCAACAATCAGAAGATCCTCTACATCGTGCCGTGGCCGACGCAGTACCTGCACCTCAAGGCGAAGGTTGCCGACGTCGAGGGCCTGAAGAACATCAAGATCCGCGTGCCCGACAAGAATGCGGTCGAGATGCTGAACGCCATCGGCATGGCGGCGGTGATGATCCCCTGGGGCGAAACGATCCCCGCGCTGGCCTCCGGTGCGGTCGCCGGTGTCTCCACCTCGTCGGTGTCGGGCGTCGACGGCAAGTTCTGGGAATTCCTGAAATATGTCTACCCGACCAATCACGTGTGGTCGTCGCAGATGCTCACCGTCAATCTCGATTCCTGGAAGGCGCTTTCCGCAGACCAGCAGAAGCTCGTCGCGGACATCGCGGCGAAGATGGAGCCCGGCTTCTGGGCGAACTCGCTCAAGGCCGACGTCGACAGCCTCAACCGTCTCAAGGAAGGCGGCATGGAGGTGGTACCGGTCTCGGACGCGATGATGACGGAGATCCGGGCCAAGACCGCGCCGCAGCTCGACGCCTTCCTCAAGCGCGTGCCGGCGGCGGACAAGCCGGTGCGGTCCTATCTCGCCGAAATGAAGCGCGGCTGAGGTCAGCACGTGGTGAGCGTTTCGTCCGAAGCACCGCAAAGCCTCAATGCAGCGGCGCCCGTGCCGCTGCGCATCCTGCTCGACGGCATCGATCGGCTCGGCCGGCTCGACGGCTGGATCGGTGGCGGCTGCCTGCTGATGCTGACGCTGCTGATGCTGTGCGAGGTCGCGACGCGCTTCCTCTCGAACTTCCTGCCGTTCTTTCCTCCGACGATCTCGATCGCCTGGGAATATTCTTCTTATCTGATGGCGGCGTCGTTCACTTTCGGCGCCGCCATGACCTTGCGCGTCGGCGGCCACATCCGTGTCGTGCTGCTGCTCAAGAACGCGCCGGTACCGGTGCAGCGTGCGCTCGATATCCTGTCGGCTGCGGCCGGCTTCGCCTTCATGGCGTTCCTGACCTCGGCGATGGCGAAGTTCGCCTTTGGCGCCTATGTGCGCGGCCAGGTCTCGACCTCGAGCGACACGCCGCTGTGGTTTCCGGAAGCCGTCGTCACCTTCGGCATGCTGCTGCTGACGCTGCAGTTCCTGGCGCGCGCGATCCAGGCCTTGCTCGGCCTGCCGCTGGAGGATCATCGCATGAAGGCCTCGCCCGTCGAATGACAGCTTTGTCCGGATTCAAGCTCGCATGACCATCGAAGTCGCCGCCCTGTTCGCGATCCTGTTTGCGCTGCTGGCGTGCGGCGTGTGGATCGGCCTGACGCTCGCGCTCACCGCGACGTTGCTGCTGGCGATGTTCCGCTCGATCCCGCTCGACAAGCTCTTGCCGCAATACGCCTGGAACATCCTGACCACGCAGGAGCTGCTGGCGCTGCCGCTGTTCATCCTGATGGGCGAACTGCTGTTTCGCACCCGCCTGTCACGCTCGCTGTTCCAGGGCCTCGCGCCGTGGGCCGGGTTGCTGCCGGGCCGCCTGCTGCACGTCAACGTGATCGGCTGCACCATCTTCGCGGCGATCTCGGGCTCGTCGGCCGCGACCACGCAGGTGATCGGTCGCATGTCGCTCAACGAGCTCACGCGCCGCGGCTATTCGCGCGACATCGCAATCGGCTCGCTCGCCGGCGCCGGCACGCTCGGCTTCCTGATCCCGCCGTCCAACATCATGATCATCTACGGTGTGCTCGGTGACGTCTCGATCCTGAAGCTGTTCACCGCCGGCGTGCTGCCGGGGTTCCTGCTTGCCGCCACTTTCATGGCCTGGGTGATGCTGCATACGACGCTGAACCGCAGCCTGGTGCCGGAGACGGAAGCCAAGCTCTCGCAGGTGCCGTGGAGCGAGCGCTTCGCCGCGCTGAAGGATCTTGCGCCGGCGCTGTTCCTGATCGCCTGCGTGCTCGGCTCGATGTATGGCGGCCTCGCCACGCCGTCGGAGGCCGCCGCCGTCGGCGTGCTCGGCGCCGCGCTGGTTGCATGGGCGCAGGGCTCGATGTCGCAGCAGGTGATCCGCGACGTGCTGATCGGCTCGGTCGTGACCTGCTCGATGATCGCGCTGATCGTGCTCGGCGCCTCGATCCTGGGCAATGCCGCGGCCTTCCTCGGCATCCCTCAGGCGGTCGCCGCCTTCGTGAAGGGGCTCGGCCTGTCGCCCTTCATGCTGATTGTGGCGCTGATCATCTTCTATCTCGTGCTCGGATGCTTCCTCGACGGCTTCTCGATGATCGTGATGACGCTGCCGATCGTGCTGCCGATCGTGAAGGGGGCCGGCTTCGACGAAGTCTGGTTCGGCGTCTTCCTGGTGCTTGCCGTCGAGATGGCCCAGATCACCCCGCCGGTCGGCTTCAACCTGTTCGTGATCCAGGGCCTCACGGACGACGGCCTCGGCTATATCGCGCGCGTCACGATGCCCTACCTGATGATCATGATCGGGTTCGTGCTGCTGCTGACGCTGTGGCCAGGCATCGTCACGATTCTTCCGCGGGTGCTGTACGGGTAAATCGCGGGCCATCGCGTTCGAGGAAAAGCGTGGCGGGAAGCTCGTCTGCGGCCATCCTTCGAGTTGCCCCCTTCGGGGGCCCTCAGGATGAGGACGGAGTGCGCAACCACCATTTCATCGGGCAGGACTGCCGCTTAGCCTCACCCTGAGGAGACCGCGCAGCGGTCGTCTCGAAGGGCGAGGCGCGCGCACAGATGTCATCCCCGCCCCAGAGCCGGTCCTCCCGCCTACCATCCGTTGTGGTGGCCGACGGGCAAAACACGCCATCGCTGGGTCGAGCGCCCCACGTCAAAATATTCGTATTTACAGAAGTTCGGCTTTACCGTACAACCTGCGCCATCCCGCCCGCCACAAGGGGCGTTTCGCGATCGTCACGAGACGCGGGCCGGGATGCGGTGGCCGCGACGGCGTCGGCGCGCGATGGAGCTGCAGGGCGGGAAACTGTGAGCAGCGGCAGGCGCGATACGACACGGCGCTGACAGCGTCTCGAATGGCCTTCGACGGTGAGCGCACGCCAGCCGTGGAGAACCCAGCGAAGATGTGCGCGGACGGAGAAGTCGTGTGGTCCTGACGCCCGGGGTCTGTGCGTCAAGTCATGTGGTGATGTGCGGCCAACCGGCGCGCGCATCTGAAATCCGCAAGGCGACGGGGGCAATAGTGCAGCGCTCCCCGAGGAGAGCACGAAGGACACCGTGAAAACCATCGCGCAGGGAAGGCCGGGCGACCGGCAACACCTGTCGTCCACCCCGTGCGCGCTTCTTTCGCACGCGGGACTTCGGGTGCCAGCCGGCGCCCGGCCTTCCCTGCGCCCTTGCTTTCAGAGGGTGCGAGACCAAAGCAAAGCTCGGGCAAAACAAGCCGCGAGAACGCGAAGCTGTGTGCGAGCTATCATTGAACAACGCTCTCGTGCCCCGGAGGCAGCGCAGCGCGTCGCGGGTGCGAGCTCCCGGGGGGCCTCGTCAAGGATGGCCTCGGCTATATCGCGCGCGTGACGCTGCCTTATCTCATGATCATGGTCGGCTTCGTGCTGTTGCTGACGATGTGGCCGGCATCGTCACGATTTTACCGCGGGCGCTGTACGGGTAGCTGCGAACGAGAAGCGGCTGCAACGTTCGTGCGATCTAAGCTTGCGACGCGCGACCGCGAACGCGTCCGACATCGAGACGGACCTTGACCATCCAGCGGTTGCTGCAGCTCTGCGGTTTCTCGCGTGGGATGCGTTTTTGCCGAAAACCGTGCGCCAAATGTGTTTTCATTGCTCGGTTCGTTGCTCTGTATTTAGGCAAACTAAATCCTTTGGCGCTTACCTGAAGTTCACAGGTTCGATTTTCGCGAATGCCATTTTGGAGGCTCCTATGCGGACCAATCTTCCGGTCACGGCTGTCGAATATCCGATTACCGATGAGACCCTCATCGTCTCTCGCACTGATACGAAAGGAAAGCTGACCTACTTCAACGATCAGTTCGTCGAAGCGGCGGGGTTTTCCGAGGCGGAGTTGATGGGGCAGCCGCACAACATCATCCGCCATCCGGACATGCCGTCAGCAGCCTTCGAAAATCTGTGGGCGACGCTCCAGCAGGGCAAGCCGTGGTCCGGTGCCGTGAAGAATCGACGCAAGAACGGCGACTTCTACTGGGTGTTGGCAACCGCCTCTCCCATTCGAGAGAACGGCCAGATCGTCGGATACAGCTCCATCCGCACCAAGCTGCCTGCCGATCAACGCGTCGAGGCGGAGCAGGTGTACGCGATGATCCGCGAGAACCGGGCACACGCCTACCGGCTGGATGCCGGCGTCATTCGGCGACGTTCGCTGCTTGACCGGCTTGCCATTTTCAACGGTACGCTGAATGCGCGCCTCGTCACGCTTGTCGCAACCCTGCTGTTTTTCCTCCTGGCGATTGGAGGAGCGGGCCTGCTGGGCACGCGCGAGAGCAATGTCAGGATGAAATCGATCTACGAGGATCGGGCGCTGCCGCTCGCACAGCTCTTCGAGATCAATGACCGAATGAGGGACAACACGGCGCTGCTGTTCGAAGCCGCCTCCAACGGCGCGGCCGGAAAGCCCGTCGGTGAGGTTGCGACCAGGGTCGGCGCCAATCTGGACAAGGTCGGCAAGGTCTGGTCCGAGTACATGGCAACTTATCTCACACCAGAAGAAAAGGGCGTCGCCGACGCCTTCACGCCGAAGCGGATGAACTATGTCGAGAAGGGATTGAAGCCGGCACTCTCGCTTCTTTCGCAGCAGAAATACGTGGAGCTTGCTGCCGCCCTCGCGGGACCAGCCCGCGAATTGTACGACGCGGCCAAGGCCGAACTGGACAAGCTGGTGGCAATTCAGGTCAGGGAGGCCAAGGCGGAGTACGACGCGGCGACATACGAGTATGGCTGGCTGATCGGCATCGCCCTGGCGCTCCTGGTCTTGAGCGTCACCATCTCCGGGCTCCTCAGCCGTCAGACCATTCGCGCCATCGTGCGCCCGCTCCAGCGGCTCAATGATACGATGCTGAGCGTCAACGCCGGCAAGCTCGACAACCGCATCGTCGTCGAACGGGACGACGAGCTCGGTGTCGCTCTCAGAAACCTGCAGACGTTGCAGGCCATCGTCCGGTTCGACCGCGATGAGCTCGGCGCGACGCAAAGGCGGTCGGCTGCCGAGCGCAAGGTCGAGATGATCAAACTGGCCGGCAGCTTCGAAAGCGCGGTGGGCGAGATCATCGAAACCGTGTCGTCGGCTTCGACCGAGCTTGAGGCCTCGGCAAACACGCTGACCTCGACCGCGGAGCGCGGCGAGAAGCTTGCGACGATGGTCGCAGCGGCCTCCGAAGAAGCGTCCACCAACGTGCAATCCGTCGCGAGTGCGACGGAAGAGCTGTCGTCCTCCGTCAACGAAATCGGCCGCCAGGTTCAGGAGTCTGCGCGGATGGCCAACGAGGCAGTGGAGCAGGCCCGCCTCACCGATCAGAAGGTCGGCGAACTCTCCATGGCGGCAGCCCGGATCGGTGACGTCGTGGAGCTCATCAACACGATCGCGGGCCAGACCAATCTACTCGCATTGAACGCAACGATCGAGGCCGCGCGGGCTGGCGAAGCCGGCCGTGGTTTTGCCGTGGTGGCCTCCGAAGTGAAGGCCCTGGCCGAGCAGACCGCCAAGGCGACCGGCGAGATCTCCCAGCAGATCGCCGGCATTCAGGGCGCCACTCAAGATTCGGTCAACGCCATCAAGATGATCAGCAGTACGATCAAGTCCTTGTCGGAGATCTCCTCGACCATCGCGGCGGCGGTCGAGGAGCAGGGCGCGGCGACCCAGGAAATTGCGCGCAATGTCCAGCAGGCTGCTCAAGGCACGCATCAGGTCTCGTCGAACATCAGCGACGTCCAGCGTGGCGCCACCGAAACAGGCTCTGCCTCCGCGCAGGTGCTCGACGCCGCGCAAGCGCTTTCAAGCGACAGTAACCGGCTGCGAACGGAAGTCGGTCGCTTTCTCGACAGTGTCAGGGCCGCTTGAGCGTACGCCGATCTGTTGCAAGTCGTTGTCCCGCTTTCGTGGGGACAACGACTTGATCGACGGCGCGCGGCGGCGTTCAGTTCGCCTATGCCGCCGCCTTCTTGCGCGCGAGCTCTGCCTTGTACAGCTCGAACTCTTCCGCAACCGCCTTCGCGACCGACGGCCGCTGGCGCAGGCGCTCGTAATAGGCCTTCACGTTCGGCCATTTCGCGAGCTCGATCGGCGGCGTCGCCATGGTCCAGTTGATGACCGTGACGAGGTAGGCGTCAGCGACGCTGAAATGGTCGAGCAGGAAGTCGCGCCCCTTCAGGTAATTGTCGAGATAGTCGAGCCGCGACAGGTTTCTCTCCAGCACATAGGCTTTCGCTTCTTGCGGCGCCTTGCGGTCGAGCACAGGCACGAACAGCCCCTTGTGCAACTCGGTGCCGATGAAGCACAGCCATTGATGCAGCCGCGTGCGATCGATGCCGTCTGCGGCACCGAGCCCCGATTGCGGGAAGCGGTCGGCGACGTATTGCAGGATCGCGGCGTTCTCGGTCAGGATCACGCCCTCGTCGGTGCGCAGCGTCGGCACCAGGCCGATCGGATTGATGGCGCGGAAGTCGGAGCCGTCGCTCAGCACCGTCTTGGTCGGCGGGTCGACCTCGAGATAGTTCGCCTCGGCGCCGGCTTCGTACAGCGCGACGCGTGTTGCCATCGAACAGGCGAGGGGCGAGAAATAGAGATCCATCTGTAGCCTCCTTGGGCAATTCTTGAGGTTTCGCTCAACCTGGCCAGATTGATTTTTGTACCATCTTGCATAATATGAGACCGGTCAAGGATTAGTTTGCGAAATGGTACAAAAAGCGAAGCCGCCAGCTGCTGCCAGTCAACCCAAACGACGCGGCCGCCCGCGCGCCTATCAACCCGACATCGCGCTCGGCAAGGCGCTCGATCTGTTTCGCACGCAAGGATTTGCCTCGACCTCGCTCGACGATCTCAGCGAAGCCACCGGCATGAACCGGCCGAGCCTCTATGGCGCCTTCGGTGACAAGCGCGAGCTCTACATCAAGAGCTACCAGCGCTACCGCGAGGAAGCACGCGCCGCGATGGTGGAGATCTTTCGCCAGGAGATGCCGGTGCGCCAGCGGCTCGAGCGCATCTTCGCCTCGGCGCTGAACATCTATCTGTCCGGCGACAGCGGTCCGCGCGGCTGCTTCACGGTGGTGACCGCGGCGTCGGAAGCCGTTGGCGATCCCGAGATCCGCGCCATGGTGCTCGACGGTCTCACCGAGCTCGACAAGGCTTTTACGAACTGCTTCCGCCGCGCGAAGGAGAAAGGCGAGTTGCCCGAGAGCGCCGAGCCCGCCGTGCTGGCGCAGATCGCATCCGCCACCATCCACACCATCGCCATCCGCTCCCGCGCGCGTGTCCCGCGCAAGGAGCTTGAGGCGATCGTGAAGGGCGCGATTGATGTGATGTTGGGAGTCAAAGCATAGCTGTCGTCCCGGGGCGCGCGTAGCGCGAGCCCGGGACCCATAACCCCAGGGAGGCGTTTGGCGACTCGGAGTTACCAACTCGCCCGACACGTCTCCCTGGGGTTATGGATCCCCGCGTGCGCGGGGATGACGCCGGGGTGTGGGGCGCGTGCGTGCCTCTCTCAGCGTGCCGAGCCCTAATACCCCCTGGTCCGGTCCACCACGTTCTCCAACGCACCGCCGGCCTCGAAGCGCGCGATCTGCTCGGCGACATAGGCCGAGATCGCGTCCGCGTCGGTGTCGGCTGCGTTATGGGGCGTCAACACCACCTTGGGGTGGGTCCAGAACCGGCTGTCCGCCGGCTGCGGCTCCTGAACGAAGACGTCGAGCGAGGCGGCGCCCAGCGTGCCGTCATCGAGGCAGGCCAGGATGTCGGCCTCGTTCTGCAAGCCGCCCCGGCCGGCATTGATCAGCACCGGCGCGCCCAGCGGACTGTTGCGGTTGAGCCTGGTGAAGACGTCGCGGTTGAGGATGCCGTGTGTCTCCGGCGTCAGCGGCAGCAGCGACACCAGGATGTCGGTCTTGTGCAGAAAGGCATCCATGCCTGCGGTGCCATGGAAGCATTCGACACCGTCGATCGCGCGCGGGCTGCGGCTCCAGCCGGCGACACGGAAGCCGAGCCGGCGCAGCACGTCGGCCGCATCCGCTCCCAACGTGCCAAGCCCCATGACGCCGACCGTGACCGCGCTCGCCGGCAATTGATATTTCGGCTCCCAGCGTTTCGCGCGCTGCGAGTCCCGCAAATAGAGCTCCTGGCGGTGGTGCATCAGCACGTGCAGCACGACATATTCGGTCATGCGTCCGGTGAGGTCGGGCACCGCGACGCGGACCAGCGGCACGTCAGGCAGGCTCTTGTCCGCCATCAGCGCGTCGACGCCGGCGCCGAGATTGAAGATCGCCCGCAGATTGGGAAAAGTGCCGAGATCGCCCGGCACCGGCTTCCACACCGTGGCATAGTGCACCTCGGCCGGATCGAGCGTGGAATCCGGCAGCAGCACCACGCGACGGCCGCCGCCGACCGCTTCGAACCGGGCCTTCCAGCGCTCCGGCAGCCAGTTCTGCTGCGTGCTGTTGATCAGGACGGCCAGGGTGCCTTTGGTCATTCGAAGTGCCTCGTCGGGTTCCGCTTACAAAGGCCCTCCTTGGCACGATCTGCCGGACATTTCCTGCAAATTATTTCCGCAGCGCTGTCGGGGCGGGGCATATTGGCGCGTCTTCAAATCAAGCCTTCGAGGAAAGCGCCGCCATGCTTTACGCCATCCTTTGCTATCACGATGAGGACTTCGTCGGCTCCTGGAGCAAGGAGCAGGACGAGGCCGTGATGAAGAAGCTCGCCGTGGTGCAGGAGAAGCTCACCCAGCAGGGCCGGCTGGGGCCGGTGGCGCGACTGCTGCCGACCACGGCAGCGGCGACCTTGCGCAAGGAAGATCCGCCGCTGGTGCTGGACGGCCCCTATGCCGAGACCAAGGAGCAGTTGCTCGGCTTCTACATCGTCGACTGCAAGAATCTCGACGAGGCGCTCGACGTCGCGCGCGATCTTGGTGCTGCCAATCCCGGTGGCGCCTATGAGGTGCGTCCCGTCGGCGTGTTCCGGCCCGGAGGACTTTCCACGTGAGCGAGGCCGACACCGCCTGGATCGAGACCGCGCTGACCTCGGCGCGACCCCAGGCGGTCGGCGCGCTGCTGCGTTATTTCCGCGATCTCGACACCGCCGAGGAGGCGTTCCAGAACGCCTCCCTGCGCGCACTCAAGAGTTGGCCGCAGAACGGGCCGCCGCGCGATCCTGCGGCCTGGCTGATCATGGTCGGCCGCAATGCCGCCATCGACGAGGTGCGCCGGACCCGCAAGCAGCAGCCGCTGCCGGAGGACGACCAGGCGATTTCCGATCTCGACGACGCCGAAGGCGCGCTGGCCGAACGGCTGGACGGCTCGCACTACCGCGACGATATCCTGAGGTTGATGTTCATCTGCTGCCATCCGCAATTGCCGGCGACGCAGCAGATCGCGCTGGCGCTGCGCATCGTCTCGGGCCTCACGGTGAAGCAGATCGCGCGCGCCTTCCTGGTCTCGGACGCGGCGATGGAGCAGCGTATCACCCGCGCCAAGGCGAAGGTCGCGGAGGCCGGCACGCCGTTCGAAGCGCCCGGCGCAATCGAGCGCTCCGAGCGGCTCGCCGGTGTCGCGGCGATCATCTATCTGATCTTCAACGAGGGCTATTCGGCGAGCGGCGACACCGCGGAGATCCGCAAGCCGCTCTGCGAGGAGGCGATCCGGCTGGCCCGCCTGCTGCTACGACTGTTTCAGAGCGAGCCGGAGATCATGGGCCTCACGGCGCTCATCTTGCTGCAGCATGCGCGCAGTGCCGCGCGCTTTGCGGCCGATGGCTCGCTGATCCTGCTGGACGACCAGGACCGTTCGCTGTGGAACGGCACCATGATCGCGGAAGGGCTGGCGCTGATCGACAAGGCGATGCGCCATCGCCGCAGCGGGCCCTATCAGATCCAGGCCGCGATCGCCGCGCTGCATGCCCGCGCGGCGACGCCGGAGGAGACCGACTGGGCGCAGATCGACCTGCTCTACGGCGCGCTCGAGGTCGTGCAGCCGTCTCCTGTGGTGACGCTCAACCGCGCGGTCGCGGTCGCCAAGGTGCGCGGACCGCAGGCCGCGCTCGATCTGATCGAGCCGCTGGCCTCGAAGCTCGCCAACTATTTCCATTTCTACGGCGTGCGCGGCGCCTTCCTGATGCAGCTCGGCCGCAACGACGAGGCGTGCGTCGCCTTCGACCGCGCCATCGCGCTTGCCAACACCTCCGCAGAAGCCGCCCACATTCGCATGCACATCGATCGCCTGATCCGGGACAGCCAGCCGAAGCAGGCCAATGGCGGCGCCAGGCAGGGCGCGAAGGCGACGTGACACCCGGGACGACGCGGGAAAAATCTTGAGTCGAGTTGTCGGTCCCGGCTCCCTCGCATCGTCCTAGGTCCGTATCCACGGAGCCAACCATGCTGAAAGCCATTGCCGTCATCGCCGTCGTACTCGCCGTTGGAATTGCGGGCGTCCTCGCCTTTGCTCTGACCAAACCCGACACCTTTCGCGTCGAGCGCAGCCTCGCGGTGAAGGCGCCGCCGGGCGCGATCTACCCGCAGGTCGCCGATTTCCACCGCTGGACCGCTTGGTCCCCCTATGAGGGCCGCGATCCCGCCATGAAGCGCACCTTCGGTGGAGCTGCGGCAGGGAAAGGCGCGACCTACGCCTGGGACGGCAACAACAATGTCGGCGCCGGCCACATGGAGATCCTCGAGGCGAATCCCGCGTCAAAGCTCCGCATCAAGCTCGACTTCGAACGTCCGTTCGAAGGCCACAACACTGCCAAGTTCACCTTTATGCCGCAAGGCGATGCGACACTGGTGAAATGGGCGATGTCCGGTCCGGCCCCGTTCCTGTCCAAGGTCATGCAGGTCTTCATCAACATGGACAGCATGATCGGCAAGGATTTCGAGGCCGGCCTCGCCGGCCTGAAGAAGCTCACCGAGAAGCAATGAGCCTACTGCAAACGAAGAGGAGAGAAACGATGCTCAACCCCTATCTGTTCTATCAGGACAATTGCGAAGCGGCGTTCAACTTCTACGCCAAGGCGCTCGGCGGCAAGATCGATGCGATGATGCGGTCATCGGAGGCGCCTCCGGACGTGCCCGCCGCGCCCGGTCGCGAGAAGACGATCATGCATGCGCGGATGTCGCTACCCGACGGCAGCGTATTGATGGCCTCCGATGCGCCGCCAGAGCATTTCAACAAGGCTCAAGGCTTTTCGATCTCGCTCACGGTCAAGGATACCGAGGAAGGCGAGCGCAAGTTCAACGCGCTCGCAGACGGCGGGTCCGTCACCATGCCCTTCAGCAAGACGTTCTGGGCCAAGGGCTTTGGCATGTGCGTCGACAAGTTCGGGATTCCCTGGATGGTGAACTGCCCGGCCGAAGGAATGTGACGGGCGCGACCGCCTGCGTGATCTGTCGAGTCGCGATCCCCTCTTTCCAGCGTTGCGGGAGAGGGGACGCTTGAATTTATCGCGTCATACCCGGATCTGCCGCGAGCGCGCTCAACGGATCGAGCCGGTCAAGTCCTCGCCTCGCTGCGGCGCCTGAACGCATCGAGGACAGATCACGAGCTTGGTGCCGAGCTGCCTGTCGTTCTCCGCTTCGATCTCGTCATGGACCGCCCACCACGCCTCCGAGTATGGCCGCAAGGTGCCCAGCACGCGTTCCCGTTCTTGGTTGGGATCAGTTGCCGCGGGCGCGGAGTTCCTCGCGCGCCGCTTCGCGGCGTGAGGGCGGTTCGAGCCTTTGTTGGGGTCTTGGCCGAGGCCATCCCATGCGATCAGGCGACGCTCCTGCGCTGGTGCGACTGCACAGCCAAGCAGCGCCGTGCAGAAAGCGAGCAAGATGAAGCCGCGTCGTATCATGCCGGATCCAGAATTCAGTGCACGATCCGCAAGGCTCCGTGTGGAGAACCTGCGTCGATCAAATGGAACTCAAGGCAAACCGAATGGGCCAGCATGGCTGAGGGAATGAACTCACGAATCGCATCACTTTGCGGGCGTAGTGAGGCCAATTCGTGAAACCCCGCGGACTGCATCGCACAACAATTGACGCAAAATTGGGCTGTGCTCTGCACGTCAGAATCGCTATTCGTGATTCATAAAAGCTTCAAACCGGGATGGACGTCACTTGGAAGGGAAGCGACCGATGGTGGCGGCGCTACAGATCAATTTTGCTCTTTGGGGGATGCTCATCTGCGCCAGCATGAAGCTGGCGCCGGTGATTCAGACTCTTTATTGAAGCTGGCCAAAGTGTGGTGACTGGGTTCTTCACCGGCAGCGCGGATAGATCGCGGCGAGATCGCGGCCTTTCAACAGCAGCAACCGCGAGCTCAGGCCGCCGCGGCGGCTGATCCAGTCGCGCACGGGGCCGGGATAGGCGGCAAGCACCGCGACCGATGCTTCCGGCTCGGCATAGAAGCGCCCGCGCCGGTCGACCGAACGCGCCGCATGGAAGCCGAGCACGGCGCGCCTGGTGACGCAGATGCGCTCGCCCGGCACGATGCTCAGCACGAGCGTGCAGGCAGACAGGCAGGGACCGTCGATCACCACGCGTTCGCCGCTCTCACGCACCTTCTCGAACAGATCGAGGAACGGCCCGACCTGTCCACCCGGAGACTGGATGATGCGGATTTCGGCTGACGCAGGCGCGGTGGCGAGCAGCGCGGACGCAAGCATCAGGGCGTTGAGAAAAGCAGCGCGTTGCATGGAGTACTCCACAAGCTTGAATCCGTAGGGGGGCAAACAAAGCGTAGCGTGGCCACCATTGGCGCCGCAAATCCGGAGAAGTCGTGGGCACGGCGCTTGCGCGCCCTTGCCCAACCTACAATTTCCGTGCCTAGCCGTTGCGGCGCTGTCCGCGCAGCGTCGGCAGGCCGATGCCTGCCGCATCGAAGCCGCCATCCACGGCCAAAACTTGTCCGGTGATGTAGCTCGCGCTGCCTGAGCACAGGAAGTAGATCGCTTCCGCCAGTTCCTCCTCCAGGCCGTAGCGGTTGAGCGGAATGGCGTCGTGATAGTCGGCGCGGATCTCCCTGGTGTGCACCTGCTTCGCCATCGCCGTGTCGACCGGTCCCGGCGCGACCGCGTTGACGCGGATGTTGAGGGAGGCGAGCTCGACCGCGAGCTGCTTGGTGAGGTGTGCGAGCCCGGCCTTGCTGGTGCCGTAGGCCGAGCGCAGCGTCGAGGCGCGCACGGCCGAGATCGAGGTGATGTTGACGATGGCGCCGCCATGGCCCTCGCGCATCAGGGGCACCGCGGCCTTGGTGCAGAGGAACGGACCGGTGAGATTGACCTCGATCACGCGGCGCCAATCGGTCTCGGACGTTTCCATCAGCGGCGCGAACACCGCGATGCCGGCATTGTTGACCAGCGCATCCAGCCGGCCGAACCGGCGCTCGATCGCCTCCATTGCATCGCTCACCGCGGCCGAATCCGAGACGTCGCAGGTCAGCGCCAGCGTCGTCTCGCTTTGGTCGATGTCGGCGACCGCCCGGCCGAGCAACTCGCCCTCGATGTCGAGCAGCGCCACGCGCCAGCCCTCGCCCAGGAACTTTTTCGCGGTCGCAAGCCCGATGCCGCGCGCGGCTCCGGTGACGAGGGCGACTTTTTGCGGAGAAGCAGGCATGGGCTGATCTTGTCCTTCTGTCGGAAACGGAAACCGCACGGGCGGCCAGCGCCTTTTACTGCGCTTTCGTTGCGGCAAGAAGGACGGAGATCGATAAAGGCCGTTTTCTACGAAAGCTCCGCCGAGGCGCGCTGCATGTTGGCCGACATGTCCGACGTGACGATGCTCTGTTCCTCGACTGCGGCGGCGGTGGAGGCGATGAACTCGTTGACGCCGTCGATCGCGGCCTTGATCGCAGTCAGGGAGCTGGCGACGTCCCCCGAGATGACGTTCAGCGCGTCGATTTCGGAGGTGATGGTGTCGGTCGCCTGCTTGGCCTGGTTCGCGAGGTTCTTCACCTCGGAGGCGACCACGGCGAAGCCGCGGCCGGCTTCGCCGGCGCGCGCGGATTCGATCGTGGCGTTGAGCGCGAGCAGGTTGATCTGGCTGGTGATGCCGGAGATCATCTCGACGATGCCGCTCATGGCATGTGCGGCCGCGGTCAGCTTCTGGGCCTGGCCGTCGGCGGCTTCGACCCGGTTGGTCGCGACCTTGGAGTTCTCGCGCGACTTCGCCATGGTCTCGGAGATCTCGCGGATCGAGGCGCTCATCTGCTCGCTGCCGGCCGCGACCGCCTCGATCAGCCCGCGCGCATTGTCGGCCTTCTTGCGGCCGATCGCCTGCGCGGTGATGTCGGTTGCGTATTTCACCACCTTGTAGGGCCTGCCGTTGAGGTCGAGGATCGGATTGTAGGACGCCTGGATCCAGATCTCCCGCCCGCCCTTGGCGATGCGCTTGTATTCCGCCGCCTGGTACTCGCCGCGGTTGAGAGTCTCCCAGAACTGGCGATAAGCCGGCGAATTCCGCTCGTTCGGCTCGACGAACATGGAATGGTGCTGACCCCTGATCTCCGCCAGCGAATAGCCCATCGCCTTCAGGAAATTCTCGTTGGCGGTGCGGATCGTGCCGTCCATGTTGAACTCGATCACCGCCTGCGATTTCTGGATCGCGGCGAGCTGGCCGTCATTGTCGGCCGCCTTCATCTTCTGCGCAGTGACGTCGGTTGCGAACTTGACCACCTTGAATGGCTTGCCATTCTCGTCGAGGATCGGATTATAGGTGGCGATGATCCAGATTTCCTTGCCGCCCTTGCCGAGCCGCTTGTATTCGGCCGCCTCGAACTCGCCACGGTTCAGCTTGGCCCAGAACGCGGCATAGCCGGCACTCGCGCGATCTTCGGGCGTCACGAACATGCTGTGATGCTTGCCCTTGATCTCGTCGAGCGAGTAGCCCATTGCGGTCAAAAAGTTCTCGTTCGCGGTGACGATGGTGCCGTCCATATTGAACTCGATCACGGCCTGTGCGCGGTTGATCGCGACGATCTTGCCGGAATCCTCCATGGTCTTGATCTTGTACGCCGTGATGTCGGTGGCGAACTTGATGAAGCTGACCACCTTGCCGTTCTCGTCGCGCAACGGCGCGTAGGAGGCGTGGATCCAGACTTCCTTGCCACCCTTGCCGAAACGCTTGTATTGCGTGGTCTGGAACTCGCCGCGGTTCAGGCTGGCCCAGAAGTCCCGGTAGCGCGCGCTCTCGCGCTCGGCGGGGCTGACGAAGATGCTGTGGTGCTTGCCCTTGATCTCGGCGAGCGTGTAGCCGCTCATCTTGAGCAGGTTTTCATTGGCATCGAGGATGGTGCCGTCCAGACCGAATTCGATCACAGCCTGCGAGCGGTCGAGCGCCTCGACCTCCGCGACGGCGTGCCTGACCTTCTTGCTCTGGAAATTGAACACGTAAGTCCCCCGCAATGATCCAAGTGAATCGACGGGGGCGCCATAATCGTCCCCTGAGACGAAAAGTTGCATGGGCTTGTTGATCAAATGTAAACCCTTGCCGCCTCTCCGTAATTCCACGTGCATGGCCTATCTATTTCTACCTTTTGGCATTCTCGCTCCATATGCACGGCGGAGTTCATAAGGCGGGCCGTAATTGTACGGAAATGAACGGCATTATTTTTCACACGCAATTGCGTCGTGGCGGGCGATGTCGGCTCGGCAGGGTGCAAATCCGTCTTCCAGGGAACGTCACTGAGGAGACCCGCATGTCCGACGACTGCGAGCGCCTGATCCGAGACCTCTTCGCCGCCTATCTCGCCAACGACCGGCAGCGGGTCGCCGACGCATTGTCCGACGATTTCCGCTTCACCAGCCCGTTCGATGACGACCTCGGCAAGGCGACCTATTTCGAACGCTGCTGGGGCGACACCGGCTGGATCGCACGGCATGACATCGAGCGCATCTTCGTCCGGGGCGAGGAGGCCTTCGTCACTTATCTCTGCCTTGCGACGGATGGCAGGAGTTTTCGCAACACGGAGTTCCTTACCTTCGCAGGCGGCAAGGTTCGGCGCATCGACGTCTATTTCGGCGCTGCCCGGCAGGATGGTCGTTTCCTGCCGCAGCCGCGCTAGGGCCGGTAGGGCCGGGTGCCTCCTGATTATTTCCTGCGGGGCGTGTCGGTTCCGCGAGAGTTCATTCGTCTTGAAGGCGAGCGGGCCTGCACCTCACGGCGCATCCCGGAACCACCGCAGAAGGCAGCACACGACCCAGGACACGACCCATGCGATTCATGATGTTGATGATCCCGCTCGGCTACGAAGCCGCGCCGCCGGACGTGCAACTCGATCCCGAGCGCGTCGCGGCGATGATGCGCTACAACGAGGCGCTGAAGGACGCGGGCGTGCTGATCACGCTCGACGGACTGCATCCACCGTCGATGGGCGCGCGGGTGTCGTTCGCGACCGGCCAGCCGATCGTCACCGACGGCCCTTTCACGGAAGCGAAGGAAGTGCTGGGCGGCTATTGGATGATCGAGGTTGCCTCGCGGGCCGAGGCGATTGCCTGGGCAAAGCGGTGCCCGGCCTCGCCCAACGAAATCATCGAGATCAGGCAGGTGCAGGAGATCAGCGATTTTCCACCCGACGTGCAGGCCGCCGCCGCCGGGTTTGGCGACCTGAAGCAATAGCCGCAATGGTCGCGATGAGAGCGCGGGCGCATCAAGACTCAACAACGGAGAGACCGATGAGCACCCAACACAACTTCCTCGCCGTCTATCTCGGCAGCATGAGCGGCGAAAAAATGAAGGCCTGGCATGCGATGCCCGAGGCGGAACGGAAGGTGAAAGAGCGCGAGGGCATGGCCGCCTGGCACGGCTGGGTCGAGAAGCACAAGGATGTCATCGTCGAGATGGGGGGCCCGCTCGGCAAGACCCGCAGGATCGACGGACGCGGCATCACCGAGATCAGCAATGCGCTGACCGGCTTCACGGTGGTGCGGGCCGCCTCGCTGGAGGAAGCGGGAAAACTGTTCGAGAACCATCCGCATTTTGCGATCTTCCCGGGCGAGGCCATCGAAGTCATGCCGGTCCTGCCGATTCCGCAGATGTAGCTTCGGTGGCGGACCCGTTCCGGGCGCGATGCCGACGCATCGGCCCGGGCATGACGGTGGAAGTCCGGGGTTAATCCTGCCTCGTCGCCGCTAGTGACCTTCACACCCGTCTCATGTAAACGTCGTTCACATGAGCTGGCGCAAGGAGCAGGGCCGCGCCGAGCGCGGCTATCATCACGGCAATCTGAAGGAAGCACTTCTGCAGGCCGCCCTTGGGCTGATCGCCGAGAAGGGCGCGGCCGGCTTTACCTTCGCCGATGCCGCACGCATGGCCGGCGTCAGCGCGGCGGCACCGTATCGGCATTTCCGCGACCGCGACGAGTTGTTGTCTTCGATCGCCCAGCGCGGCTTCGAGCAGTTCGAGGCGCGCCTGACTGCGGCCTGGGACGACGGGCGGCCCGACACGGTCACCGCGTTCGAGCGCGTCGGCAGGGCCTATCTCGCCTTCTCCCGCGAGGAGCCCGCCTTCTACGCAGCGATGTTCGAGTCCGGCCTGCCGGTCGATGCCAATCCGGCGCTGCAGGCCGCGAGCGAGCGCGCATTCAACATCATTCGTGCCGCCGCCGAGCGGCTTGCGGCGCTGGCGCCGCCCGGCATTCCGCGCCCGCCGGCGATGATGATGGCGCTGCACATCTGGTCGATGGCGCACGGCGTCGCCTCGCTGTTCTCCCGCGGCGACGCCGCGCGTCGAAAGCTGCCGATGTCGCCGGACGAGCTGTTGGAGGCCGAGGTGCTGATCTATCTGCGCGGTCTCGGCTTCCCGACCGACCGCCGTCCTCCGGCCAAGGGGGCCGAGCCGCCGCCGGTGCCGCCGGAGGCGTCCTCCGGTTCAGGCGTTCCGCCCGGCGGGCCTTGGGGCAAGCCGAAATAAAATTACGCGAATAATCACGCGGGCGTGTCAGGCGGCCGGCTTGACAAAATCGCGGGATGGTCTAGCTATGTAAATGTTATTTACATTCACAACGGCCGATGCCGTCATGGAGAAGGAAATGGCCTACACCGCTGATGTCAATCGCTGGCGCGGCCCTTCGGACCAACACCAACAGTACGAGCGTCCCCGCATGCTCGATACGCCCTGGCATCCGGGCTGGATCGCCGTGACCATCCTCGGCTTCATCATCTGGTGGCCGATCGGACTCGCCCTTCTCTTTTTCACACTCGGGAGCAGAAGAATGTCGTGCTGGAGCAATCAGGACCGCTGGCAGAACAAGATGGAGCGGATGCAGTACAAGATGGACCGCATGCGCGGTCGCATGGAGCGCCGCGGCTTCGGCTTTGGCTTCGGTCCGCCGTCTTCCGGCAACCGCGCCTTCGACGAATACCGTTCTGAAACGCTGCAGCGGCTCGAGGAAGAGCAGGTCGAGTTCAAGAACTTCCTCGATCGTCTGCGCCACGCCAAGGACAAGGAAGAGTTCGACCAGTTCATGGCGCAGCACAAGACGCGTCCGACCCCGCCGCCGACCGATCAGCAGCAGGGCTGACCTTCAAGCCTGATGCCTCTCAAAGCCTTCAGGCGCATGCCCCCAAAGTCCTGATGGCCCCGAGCCGCCCGTCTGCGCAACCCGCAGGCGGGCGGTTTGGTTTTGGGGGCACCGCCAACTCGCCAAGCGCCGTAGAACCCAATCCGCGCGAGCCCCGATTAAGCCCCAGCAGCGCGCTTTCCGCGCGCCGACGGGTATGACCATGGCCGACGCTGGATGCAACGAGACCACGCAACGCATCGCGCTGCTCGACCGCGTCTCGGACCTGTTCGACCGGTTCGGAGGCCTGGTGCCGCTGGCGATCGCGTTCCTCAACGGATGGCCGAATCGCCGACGAAGGCCAAGCGAATCCCGTCGCATGGCCGCGAGCTTCAGCGCACCGTCACGAGCTGTGCACGAACGGAAGCCAGGAAGTGTTCGTAGGCGTGATCCACGATCTCGTTGAGTGATCGCGTCCGCGCGAACATCGCCTTGGCCTCGGCGAGGAACTCCTCGCGGGTCGGGATCCTCGGCAGATGCAGGTGGGTCAGCGCGTCGACGCCGTCATGCGCACGATTGAGGATGTCGTGCAGCGTCGGCAGCTGCAGCTGGGTTGGATCGGCCCGGTGCAGCGCCGAAGAGATCGCATGTGCAAGCTTCGGCGCGTCGAAGCGCCCGGCAAGCTCGCGGGCTGCCCGATTGATGACACGGGCGCCGAGCGGCTGCTCGTTGCGCAGCACCTGTTCGGGCGGCGCCTTCATGTTCCAGACGATGCCGAACCAGGACAACACCTTCAGCACGTAATAGGTGACGTCGATCTCCCACCAGTAAAAGCCCTGTCGCACGCTGCTCTGATAGGCGTGGTGATTGTTGTGCCAGCCCTCGCCCATGGTGACCAGCGCCAGCAGCCAGTTGTTGCGGGAGTCGTCGCCCGTCACGTAACGCTTGCGTCCGTGCACATGGGCCAGCGAATTGATGCAGAAGGTCGCGTGATAGACCAGCACCGTGCTCCACAGGAAGCCGACGATCAGACCCGACCACCCCGCAACCAGGAAGCAGAGCGCTGCAAGCACGAAGGCCGGCAGCAGCTCCAGCCGATGCAGCCACATCAGCTCGGGATACACTGTGAAATCGCCGACTTTCACCAGGTCGGTCGCGTCGTGTTCCCGGTAGAAGATCCAGCCGAGATGGCTGTACAGGAAGCCGCGCTGACGCGGCGAATGCACGTCCAGTTCGGTGTCGGAATGCAGATGATGATGCCGATGCTTGGCCGCCCACCACAACACGCTCTTCTGCGCGGTGCTTTGCGCGAGGCAGGCCAGGATGAACTGAAACACGCGGCCGGTGGCGAAAGCCCGATGCGAGAAGTAGCGGTGGTAGCCCGCCCCGATCGCAAACATGCGCACGACATAAAGAGAACCGCAGATCGCGACGGCCTGCCACGTGATGCCCGACCAGATCGCCGCAAAGCAGCCGAGATGGACCAGCACGAACGGGATGGCGGAGGGATACATGACGTCGTCGTGGTGGTCGTCGGCGGCAGCGTTAGGTGACATGTCTTGGCGTGACCTCAGGTGACGGGATCCGGGATTCGCGTCGGCAGCGCGGAACATCGCCGGGTGCGAAAAACCCGCGGATGGCGGACCACCGCGCGGGCTTGAGCGAGCTGCTTTGTATCGACATCCCGGCCAAAGCAGCGTCGGCCGAACACTCTGCTAAATATATGGTCGCAGACACTGGGCGCGCAAGCTCGTAGCCTCACGGGGACCTGCGGCATGGTGTTCGGGGTATCGCGATGCCGCAGCGCCGCGTGGCGCGCGGGTTGCCAACGGCCTATATTCGATACGTGAAGGAAGCACCCAAGCACCGGAGGCGGCCTGATGGCAGCTGCGACCGCAACGGACGATCGCCTCTGGCGGAACATACGCGAGGAGGCGCAGCGCGCGTGCGCATTCGATCCCGTCTTCGGCAAGTCGCTTGTCGACGCGGTGCTGGCGCATGATAGTTTCGCCGCGGCCCTGGCCGATCTGATCGGGCGCAGGCTTGGCGGCGACGCCGCAGGCCGGGTGCGTTTCACGTCCTTCTCTCTCGACGCCTTTCGTGGCGCGCCGGAATTGATCGAAGCTGCTGCCCGCGACTTGCAGGCGATCGTGCGCAGCGATCCCGCCATCGCCGGTCTGTTGGCGCCGCTGCTGCATTTCAAGGGCTATGTCGCGCTGCAAGCCTGGCGCGTCTCGAACTGGCTCTGGTGTCATGACCATCGTGATGCGGCGCTGCTGGTTCAGAACGAGGCGTCGAACCTGTTGCAGGTCAGCATTCACCCGGCGGCCAGCATCGGCGCGTCCGTGTATCTCGACCACGCCACCGGGATCGTGATCGGCGCCGATGTGCTGATCGGCGACGAGGTCACCATCCTCCAGAATGTCAGCATCGGCCGCGGCAGCGAGTTGCCGACGCGCTCGCCGCGTATCGGCCGGGGCGTCTATATCGGCGCCGGCGCGACCATCTTGGGCGACATCAGAATCGGCGATTTCGCCAAGGTCGGAGCCGGCACGGTCGTGACCCATGACGTGCCAAGTGGCTGCACGGCAGTCGGTGATCCTGCGCGGCTGACCAATTGCCCCGAGCCCGCCTCGGCGGCGTGACGCGCCATCGCGGCATGGGGATGCGGCGCACCCGGCTCGATTGCGGTGGAGGCATCGTCGGCGGGACATGTCCGGCCACATATTCCCAAGGGAGGGGGGTCCCGCCCCAACCTCCTGCGCTGCCTACCTTTCCGGCAGCCAAATTCGCCTGTGGTAACCCCGCATTAACCAACGCCGGGCTCAGGTAAGGGCGGACAGTCGCGCCCAAAGCCCGAAGTCGGGGCCACGGTCAAGGTCTCGGGGTCGAGGCCCATAGTTTTGACATCTTGGCAGGGAATGCAGACGGCCGGCTTTGGACGAGCCCCTGCACCCAGAAAGACAAGGCTTTGAGCGGGCTTGCCGGCCGCGCCGGTTCTAGCGCGGCCATTGGGGAACCGGCAGCCATTTGCTGGCCGGTACATCGGATAACGATCGCCTTGAGAGGATACTGCTTATGAATCCGGCCGACGTGGCTCAGTCAGCCCTTCCGGTTGCCGCTTCCGCGGACGTGTCGTTGATCGCGCTGTTCTGGCAGGCTCACTGGATCGTGAAAGCGGTGATGCTGGGACTTCTGTCCTGCTCGGTCTGGGTTTGGGCGATCGCGATCGACAAGATCTTCCTGTTTGCCCGCACCCGCCGCTCGATGGACCGTTTCGAGCAGGCGTTCTGGTCCGGCGAATCGATCGAGGAGCTCTATCGCACCCTCTCGGCCAAGCCGACGCATTCGATGGCGGCCTGTTTCGTGGCGGCGATGCGCGAGTGGAAGCGCTCGTTCGAGAACCAGGCCCGCTCGGTCGCCGGCCTGCAGATGCGCATCGACAAGGTCATGAACGTCTCGATCGCCCGCGAGGTCGAGCGGCTGGAACGCCGCCTGCTCGTGCTCGCGACCGTGGGCTCCGCCGGCCCCTTCGTCGGCCTGTTCGGCACGGTCTGGGGCATCATGTCGAGCTTCCAGTCGATCGCGGCGTCGAAAAATACCTCTTTGGCGGTGGTCGCTCCGGGCATCGCGGAAGCGCTGTTTGCGACCGCGGTCGGCCTTATCGCCGCCATTCCTGCCACTATCTTCTACAATAAGTTCACTTCCGAGGTGAACCGGCAGGCTCAGCGGCTGGAAGGCTTCGCCGATGAATTTTCCGCCATCCTGTCGCGTCAGATCGACGAGCGGGGCTGACGGGCGGCATGTATAGTGTGAAGGGCAATTTGGGCACGCGATCATGGCGATGAACGTTGCGAGTTCGTCTGGAGGCGGCGGGCGCCGCGGCCGGCGCAAGCCGGTCGTGGCCGAGATCAACGTCACGCCGATGGTCGACGTGATGCTGGTGCTGCTCATCATCTTCATGGTGTCGGCGCCGATGCTGACGGTCGGCGTGCCGCTCGACCTGCCGCAGACCCAGGCCAAGAGCCTCGAAAACAACGACCAGAAGCCGATCCAGATGTCGGTCGACATCAATGGCAAGGTGTTCATCAACGACACCGAGATCGCAATCAACGAGCTGATCCCGAAGCTGAAGGCGATCACCGACGCCCGCGGCGGGCTCGAGGAGCGCATCTATCTGCGCGCCGACAAGAAGGCGGATTACGGTACGGTGGCCAAGGTGATGGGCCAATTGTCCGGTGCCGGGTTCAAGAAGCTGGCCCTCGTCACGGAAGCGGATCAGGGATCCTAAGCCGGTGAAGGTGAACGTCGACAAGACACTCGTTGCGTCGATTGCCCTCCACGTGCTCGTGCTGGGATGGGGGCTCGTCACCTTCAGCAGCAAGGCCTACATCGCGCCGGAAGAGTCGCTCCCGATCGACATCATCTCAACCGATCAGCTCGCGAAGATGATGGCCGGGCAGAAGACCGGCAAGAAGGAAGAGCCCAAGCCCAAGGTGGAGAAGATCGCGGAGCCCAAGCCGGAGGAAGACGCTGTCGGCAAGGTCACCGAGAAGAAAGAGCTGATCAAGACCAATTCGCAGCCGGAGCCGCCGCCGAAGCCGGCCGAGAAGCCGGTGGAGAAGAAGCCCGAGCCGCCGAAGCCCGTCGCCGAGGCGAAGCCGAAGGAAGAACCGAAGCCGCAGGAGAAGAAACCTGATCCGGCCAAGGAAGATCCGATCGCCGAGTTGCAGAAGAAGCTGGAGACCAAGAAGCCGCCGCCCAAGCATGTGGAGCAAAAGGTTGCGGCGGTGCAGCCGCAGCAGCAGCCGAAGCCCAAGGAGCGCAGCTTCGATCCCGCGCAGATCCAGCGCGACCTCGACAAGCGCGCCGCGACCCGGCACGAGCAGACCGGCTCGGCGCTGAATGCGTCGGCTTCGCTGGGGGCAGCGACGGGCACGGCCTCCAATAACGTTGCGACCTGGCGCGGTGCGTTCGTTGAGAAAATCAAGCATTGCTTCACGCCCACCTATAATGGGCAGGATGCTGATCAATACGAGGCTGACATCGACATCTCCATGAAGATCGATGGCTCGCTCGCCTCCGAACCCATCGTGGTCGCGGTGAGGGGACCTTCACGGTCGATCGCCCAGGCGGTGGCGGAGAGCGCCAAACGCGCCATCGTGCAGTGTCAGGCCTACTCGTTCATGCCGAAGCAGCAGTACGAGAGCTGGAAGCTCATTCCGATGACTTTCGGCTTGAAAGATATGTTGTGACATCCGAACAAAAGAATTTTGCAATGAATGACGTCCGATCGATGAACCGCCGCCGCTTCATGACCCTGACCGGATCGACGCTCGCGATGCTTGGGGGCGGAAAGGCCTTCGCGCAGGCCCAGCCGCGAATTCGTATCGACCCGACCGAGTTTCAACCGATCCCGATCGCGATCACCAATTTCGTGCCCGGCTCGCCCGCCGATGGCGACGTCGGCAATGGTGTGACCCAGGTCATCACCAACAACCTGAAGCGCTCGGGGCTGTTCGCGCCGATCGACCAGGCTGCCTTCATCGAGCGCATCAGCAACATCGACGTCGCGCCGCAATTCCAGAACTGGAAGACCATCAACGCGCAGGCCCTCGTCACCGGCCGGATGACGCGGCAGTCAGATGGACGGCTGAAGGCCGAATTCCGTTTGTGGGACGTGGTCTCCGGCCAGCAGCTTGCGGGACAGCAATATTTCACCTCGCCGGAATATTGGCGTCGCATCGCCCACATCATCTCCGACCAGATCTATGAGCGGATGACCGGCGAGAAGGGCTATTTCGACAGCCGCGTGGTGTTCGTGGACGAGAGCGGTCCAAAGGAGCGCCGCGTCAAGCGGCTCGCGATGATGGACCAGGACGGCGCCAATGTGCGCTATCTGACCCGCGGCGCCGACCTCGTGCTGACGCCGCGCTTCTCGCCGAACTCGCAAGAGATCACCTACATGGAGTTCGGCCAGGGCGATCCGAAAGTCTATCTCTTCAACATCGAGACCGGCCAGCGCGAGATCGTCGGCAACTTCCCGGGCATGACCTTTGCGCCGCGCTTCTCGCCGGACGGCCAGCGCGTCATCATGAGCCTGCAGCAGGGCGGCAATTCCAATTTGTTCGTGATGGATCTGCGCTCGCGCTCGACCACGCGCCTCACCGACACGCCGGCGATCGACACGTCTCCATCCTATTCGCCGGACGGCAGCCGCATCTGCTTCGAGTCCGATCGTGGCGGCCGGTCGCAGATCTATGTGATGGCGGCGGGCGGCGGACAGGCGCAGCGGATCTCGTTCTCCAAGGACGATACCAACGCCAGCTACTCGACCCCGGTGTGGTCGCCGAAGGGCGATTACATCGCCTTCACGAGACAGGGCGGCGGGCAGTTCTCGATCGGCGTGATGAAGCCGGACGGCTCCGGCGAGCGGCTGCTCACCTCCGGCTTCCACAACGAAGGCCCGACCTTCTCGCCGAACGGCCGCGTGCTGATGTTCTTCCGCGATCCCGGCGGCAATGGCGGGCCGTCGCTGTACAGCGTCGACATCTCCGGCCGCAACGAGCTCAAGGTCCCGACGCCGGGCTTCGCTTCCGACCCGGCATGGTCGCCGCTGCTATCCTCCACGGCGGGCTGACGAGAGAGCGCTAAAACATCGCGCGTTCGGATGCGCGATGTTGTCGAAAAACGCGCCGATTTTTTCGACTTCTCCGTGCAAAGCAAGCTTTCCTTTACCTTGGGCTCGGCAAGGCTTGCCTAGTTGCTTGATATTTAAGCGGAAATCGGTTCGCTGATACCGAAAAACAACTCGACTTTAACGATGTTCCCTCAGAAAGACTTCATCTGGGCTGGGTAAAAGTACGCTCCGAACAGGATGCGTAACAAGCCAATGCAACTGGCCGACCAGAAGCAGAGTGATCGAGACGAGCTGGAGCCGATTCTCTACGCCGCTCTCATCAACTCCATGGTGCAGAATTTCTGGGCGATCTTCCTGGGCTCGGCCTCTGCTGCCGTGGCCGCGGTGATGACTGCGATGAAGACGGGCGACGTCTGGCTGTGGCCGCTTGCGTTCCTGCTGATTGCCATCGGCACCGCACGTGCGTTCCAGATGCGCGGATACGAGAACCGCACCCAGACGCTGTCATTCGAAGAGGCCAAGCACCTCGCGCCGCGTTACTGGATCGGCGCGCTGACCTATGCGGCGGTGCTCGGTGTGTGGGCCTTCGTCGTCATCTACAACAACAACGATCCGATCGCCGACATGCTCTGTGTCGCCATCGGCATCGGCTACACCGCGGGCGGCGCCGCCCGCAATTACGGGCAGCCCCGGGTGATCCAGTGGCACGTCGCGCTGGCCTGCGGTCCGATGTCGCTCGCCTTGCTGCTGCACGGCGGATTTTACCACATCGGTCTCGCCATCCTGCTGGTGTTCTTCTTCATCGGGCTCAAGAACATCAACCTCAGCCTGCACGCGATCTTCGTCAAGGCGCTGACTTCGAGCTTCCGCGAATCCGCGCTGGCAAGCCAGTTCGACACCGCGCTCAACAACATGCCGCACGGCCTGTGCATGTTCCGCGCCGACGGCCGCCTTGCGGTGATGAACCACCGCTTCGGCGAGCTGATGGCCTTGCCCGAGGATCTCGTCAAGCGCGGCGCCACTGCCGCCGATATCGTCTCGGCCTGCGTTTCCGCCGGGTCGATCTCGGCGGAGAGCGGCGACCAGATCCTGGCCGAAATCGAGCATGCGCGGGTCTGCGAGATCGTCACCGCCGATCCCGACTCCTCGCGCGCCCGCACGCTGGCCTGGACGTTCCAGCCGATGACCGGCGGCGGCACGGTGCTGCTGCTGGAAGACATCACCGAACGCACCGTTGCGGAAGCCCGCATCAGCCATCTGGCTCGTTATGACGAGCTCACGGCACTGCCCAACCGGGTCAGCTTCCACGACGAGATCCAGCGGCTGCTGGCGAACTCGCATCATGCCGAGCGACTCTCCGCGCTGCTCTTCGTCGACCTCGACCAGTTCAAGCAGGTCAACGACACGCTCGGTCATCCCTGCGGCGACCAGCTGCTGTGTGCGGTCGCCAACCGTCTGCGCGAGATGCTGCGCCCCGAAGATTTCGTCGCCCGCTTCGGCGGCGACGAGTTCGTCGTGTTCCAGCAGAACATTTCTTCGGCGGAGGACGCCGCCGCGCTTGCCCGCCGCATCGTCGAGCGGTTGAGCGAGCGCTACCGCATCGACAATCATCTGGTCGAGATCGGCGCCAGCGTCGGCATCGCGCTGACCTCGCCGGACGAAGCCGTCAGCGCCGACACCCTGCTCAAGAACGCCGACATGGCGCTGTACCGCGCCAAGGCCGACGGCCGCGGCACCTTCTGCTTCTTCCGCGACGAGATGGCGGCGACCGTCGAGGCGCGCCGCATCCTCGAGCTCGATCTGCGCAAGGCGCTCGCCAACGAGGAGTTCGAGCTGTTCTATCAGCCGCTGGTCAATCTGAAGTCCGGCAAGATCACCACCTGCGAGGCGCTGCTGCGCTGGAATCATCCGGTGCGCGGCACGGTCTCGCCGGTCGACATCATTCCGGTCGCCGAGGACATGGGCCTGATCGTCGATCTCGGCCGCTGGATCCTGCGCCGCGCCTGCATGGAATGCATGAAGTGGCCGGAGGGCGTCAGCGTCGCCGTGAACTTCTCGCCGCAGCAATTCCACCAGCGCGACGTGCTGAGCGAAATCCGCTACGCGCTCGAAGTGTCGGGCCTGCCGGCGCATCGGCTGGAGATCGAGATCACCGAGTCCTCGCTGCTGCGCAACACCCAGCTCACCCACGACATCCTGTCGCAATTGCACGCGCTCGGCGTGCGCATCTCGCTCGACGATTTCGGCACCGGCTATTCCAGCCTCAGCTATCTGCACAATTTCCCGATGCAGAAGGTGAAGATCGACCGCTCCTTCCTCGAAGGCATCGACACCGACCGGCCGCTGACGCTGCTGCGCGGCGTGGCGCGACTGTCGGCCGATCTCGGCATGGCCGTGGTGGTCGAGGGCATCGAGACCAACGAGCAGCTCGATCTGATCAGCGCCGACGGCACCGTCTCCGAGGCGCAGGGCTATCTGTTCAGCCGTCCGGTGCCCGCCGTGCGGATGCGCCAGCTGCTCAACGCCTCGCATGGACGGCGCGGCGAAGGCCAGCTCCACGTCGCCAGCTCGCGCTCCTTCGCTTAAGCCCGTTTCTCGAAAGGTCCCATCATTTCAGGCTGTTGCAGCTCACCGTAGTGCTACGGGGTTAACCTTAACGCTTCGATTGCTTTGCATACCTGTTAAGAGAGTGTTAATAATTGCCGCGCCCGTGCAAGTTGTCTTGCGGCGATTGGCTTTGGATGCCGTGGCGTGTGTGTAGGTAGGGAGTTGGAATGCAGTCCTCAGCCAGATCTGTCATTTCGGCTGTTGGACGGGGAGCGGAGCTCCTGACCGACGTCGACTATCATCTTGCGGAAACCGCCGCGGAGAAAGAGGAGATCTACAATCTCCGCTACCGCGCCTATCTGCGGGAAGGCGCCGTCAAGCCTTCGGCGGACGCACGCGTCACAGACCGCTACGACGAACTGCCGAACGCGTGGACCTTCGGCGTCTATCTCCATGGCGAGCTCTGCAGCTCGGTGCGCATCAGCGTGCTGACGTCGGAATGGCGCGAGTCCACCTCGGCCGATGTCTTCCCGGACATCCTGATGCCGCGGCTCGATCGCGGCGAGGTCATGATCGACCCGACCCGCTTCGTCGCCGATCCCGACCAGGTCAAGCGGGTTCCGGAATTGCCCTATCTGACGACCCGTCTCGCTTACATGGCCTGCGAGCATTTCAATGCCGATCTCGGCCTCGCCATCGTGCGTTCAGAGCATCAAGCCTTCTACCGCCGGGTGTTCCTGCACGAGACCATCGCCGAGCCCCGGCTGGTTCCCGGCCTCACCAAGCCGTTCGGATTGATGGCAGCGGACTTCCCGACCTTCCGCAAGAAGGTGTTCGAGCGATATCCGATCATGCGGTCGACCGCCTTCGAGCGGCGTATGCTGTTCGGGCGCGGCGGCCAGCGCCAGGTGCCGCAGCGGCCGGTGCTCGTGGCGGACGCCGCACGCGCCCGAGTCGGCGTTGGCGCGGATGCGGCTCTGGCTTGAGCCTGGGCTTTTTTGCCGGTTACGTGTCGTCCCACATCACGCCCTGCGCCCAAAATTCCGGCAAATGCCGGCGTTTTTGCCGGCCGGCGACTTGCCTTCACCCTCGCGCCACATTTACAACCCATTAACCATGACGGTTGCTTTTCGCTGGTTGGGGGCATTTGATCGGCTGAGGCAAGGTTCCGTCAAGGTTGACGGAACGTTCGCTTAACCAACCCCCTGTAGACCGGACGGCAGTTGACTAACGTGAGCGTGGAGGCTCCGGAATGAAACATCCTATGCGTATCCTCCAGGGATTGAAGCTGGTTGCGGTACTCGCCGTCGCGCTGTCGATGGGCGCCTGCGCCAACAAGAATGCCGCGACGGATGCGATGGCCAATGCGGCGACGCCGGGCAGCCAGCAGGACTTCGTCGTCAACGTGGGCGACCGCGTGTTCTTCGAAAGCGACCAGACCGATCTGACCCCGCAGGCGATCGTGACCCTGGAGAAGCAGGCGCAGTGGCTCCAGAGCTATCCGCGCTACAGCTTCACCATCGAAGGTCATGCCGACGAGCGCGGCACCCGCGAATACAACATCGCGCTCGGCGCCCGCCGCGCCCAGTCGGTGCGTTCGTTCCTCGCCTCGCGCGGCATCGATCCGAACCGCATGCGCACGATCTCCTACGGCAAGGAGCGGCCGGTCGCCGTCTGTAACGACATCTCCTGCTGGTCGCAGAACCGTCGCGCCGTCACCGTGCTGAACGCGAGCTCCTGACGCCGGGATACTGACACTCGGTCAGGCACCGTTCATCTTGCAGAACCGATTATGCCGGCGCCCTCTCGGGCGCCGGTTTCGTTTCAGCAATCCGTGACAGAATCCCCGTGGTGCCAGACACATTTTTGGCGTACTCCCCCTCAATGTGTGGCGCGTCGCATGTTCCGTCGCAGGCCATTTCGCTTTCGTCGTCAGGGCAAGATGTCATCCAGATTTAAGGTTCTTACCGGCACCGTGGCCATCGCCGCGCTGCTCCCCTTGTGGTCGCCCGTCTTCGCCCAGACCGATGACGATCCCGAGATGCGGATCGAGCGGCTGGAGAACCAGCTGCGCCAGCTCACCGGCCAGAACGAAGAGCTGCAATACCGCAACCGCCAGCTCGAAGAGCGGCTGCGGGCGCTCGAGAGCGGCACGCAAGGCGCGCCCGGACAGGCGCCCAACGTCGCGGCGATGCCGCCCGCCCAGATCGGACCAGGTCAGGTCGCGCCCGGCTATCGCCAGCAGCCGCAGCAGCAGGCCGTGCAGCCGAATTACGAGCAGCCGCAAATTGCGTCTCCCGCGCCGATCGTTCAGGAGCAGCCGGCGCCCGGCGCGCCCGGGCGAAGCCGTCGCGGCGATGCGTTCGACCCGAACCAGAATCCGAATGCGCCTGGCGCGCCGCGTGCGCTCGGCGGCGGGCAGCAGCCGTTGCCCGCGGGAGCCCCGGGTGGGCGCAACGCGGGCGAGCCGCTCGATCTCTCCAACAATGGCGGTCGCTATCCGCAGGCCGCGGCGCCGGCGCAGCCGGCCTATCCGCCGGTCCAGCAGGGCAATCCGGCGCCCGCTGGCGCTCCGGCCCTGACGACGCTTCCGCCCTCGGCCACGCCGCGTGACGAGTTCGACCTCGGCATCGGCTACATGCAGCGCAAGGACTATGCGCTCGCCGAGCAGACCATGAAGAACTTCACGCAGAAATATCCAAGCGACCCGCTGCTCGGGGATGCGCAATACTGGCTCGGCGAAAGCTACTTCCAGCGCCAGCAATACCGCGACTCCGCGGAAGCTTTCCTCGCCGTCACCACCAAATACGAAAAATCGGCCAAGGCCCCGGATGCGCTGCTGCGGCTCGGCCAGTCGCTCGCCGCGCTGAAGGAGAAGGAGGCCGCCTGCGCCGCCTTCGGCGAGGTCGGCCGCAAATATCCGCGCGCCTCCGCCGGCGTCAAAGCCGCGGTCGACCGCGAGCAGAAGCGGGTGAAGTGCTGACCCGCGACGTCGAGCGCTGACAAGGCCGATGGCGTTGCGCTAAAACGGTGCCGGCATTGCTGGGGCAGCGTCATGTCAGACGACGACAATTCTCCGATCTCGACGCGCGAGGCGAGGCGGCTCTTCGCCGGCTTGAAGAGCGCGCCGGCGCTGGTGCTCGCCGTGTCGGGCGGCCCCGACTCGGTCGCGCTGATGTGGCTTGCGGCGCGCTGGCGGCGCAGCCTCGCGCGCGGCCCGGTTCTCACCGTCGTTACGATCGATCACGGCCTGCGGCGAGAGGCGGCGCGCGAGGCGCGTGAGGTCAAGCGGCTCGCCGTCGAACTCGGATTGCCGCACCGGACCCTGCGCTGGCGCGGTGCAAAGCCGACGACGGGTCTGCCGGCGGCGGCGCGCGAGGCGCGTTACCGCCTGCTTGCGCAGGCCGCGCGTGCCGTCGGCGCGAGCCACGTGTTGACCGCTCATACCCGCGACGACCAGGCCGAGACCCTGTTGATGCGCCTGTTGCGCGGCAGCGGACTTGCCGGGCTGTCGGCAATGGCGTCCCTCAGCGAGCGCGACGGGATCGTGCTGGCGCGTCCACTGCTCGAGGTGCCGAAGGCGCAGCTGATCGCGACCTTGAAGCGGGCCGGAATCGGCTTTGCCGACGATCCCACCAACCGCGACACCGCCTTCACCCGGCCGCGGCTACGCGCGCTGCTGCCGCTGCTTGCGGCCGAGGGCGGCGACGCCCGCACGCTGGTGCGGCTCGCGGCCCGGCTGGCGCGGGCCAATGCGGCGGTCGAGCTGCTGGCCGACGGCGCCGAGCGCTTCCTCCGTTTGCGGGATCGCGGCGATGCGTCGCAGGTCGGCGTGCGAAGCTTCGAGGCCTCGGCCTTCGCGGTCCTGCCGGAGGAGGTCCGGCTGCGGCTCCTGCTGCGCGCCATCAACGCGCTCGGGCACGAAGGGCCGGCGGAACTCGGCAAGGTTGAATCCCTCCTCGCGGTGCTCGACCAGGCCATCGCCGCAAGCCCTCGCGCAGGCGCAAAGGGCCGGCCGGCCTTGCGGCAGACCCTTGCGGGAGCCTTGATCAGCCTTGCAGGCGGGCGTATCCACATCGCGCCGGCGCCGGCCCGGCGTCGCCAGGGCGGATAGGCACGGACGAGGGCGGATCATGACACCGGCCGTTTCCGGGCGGCTAACGTCAGGTCACCTTAACCAGGCAGGAAAAACCCCGGCCGGGTCGCCATTATTTCAGCGGGAATCGCTCTAAGATGGGATAAATAGTCCCATCTCGTTCCCTTGGCAGCGACCGGGGCGGCACCTAAATTGTATTCGTCTAACGATGAGGATTCCTTGGGGATTTCCTCGTAAAGCCCAAGGATGAGGCCGCGATCCGCGCGACCACGAAGGAAGATCGATGAACGCCAATCTGCGCAATTTCGCCCTCTGGGTCATTATTGTCTTGCTGCTGTTGGCGTTGTTCACGCTCTTCCAGAATCCTGGTCAGCGCGCCTCCTCGCAGGACATCGCCTTCTCCCAGCTGCTGAGCGAAGTTGACCGCGGCAACGTGCGCGACGTCGTGATCCAGGGGCCGGATATCCACGGCACCTTCACCAACGGCTCCAGCTTCCAGACCTATGCGCCGAGCGACCCGACGCTGGTGAAGCGCCTCTATGACAGCAAGGTTCAGATCACCGCGAAGCCGCCCGGCGACAACGTGCCGTGGTTCGTCTCGCTGCTGGTGTCCTGGCTGCCCTTCATCGCGCTGATCGGCGTCTGGATCTTCCTGTCGCGGCAGATGCAGGGCGGCGCCGGCAAGGCGATGGGCTTCGGCAAATCGCGTGCGAAGATGCTGACCGAAGCGCACGGCCGCGTCACCTTCGAGGACGTCGCGGGCGTCGACGAAGCCAAGCAGGACCTCCAGGAGATCGTCGAATTCCTGCGCGACCCCGGCAAATTCCAGCGCCTCGGCGGCCGCATTCCGCGCGGCGTGCTGCTGGTCGGCCCTCCCGGCACCGGTAAGACCCTGATCGCGCGTGCGGTCGCGGGCGAAGCCAATGTGCCGTTCTTCACCATTTCAGGTTCGGACTTCGTCGAAATGTTCGTCGGCGTCGGCGCCAGCCGCGTCCGCGACATGTTCGAGCAGGCCAAGAAGAACGCGCCCTGCATCATCTTCATCGACGAAATCGACGCGGTCGGTCGTCACCGTGGCGCAGGCCTCGGCGGCGGCAATGACGAGCGCGAGCAGACGCTGAACCAGTTGCTGGTCGAGATGGACGGCTTCGAGGCGAACGAGGGCGTGATCCTGATCGCCGCGACCAACCGTCCCGACGTGCTCGATCCCGCGCTGCTGCGTCCGGGCCGCTTCGACCGCCAGGTCGTGGTGCCCAATCCGGACGTCGTCGGCCGCGAGCAGATCCTCAAGGTTCACGTCCGCAAGGTCCCGCTGGCCCCCGATATCAACCTCAAGACCATCGCGCGCGGTACGCCCGGTTTCTCCGGCGCCGACCTGATGAACCTCGTCAACGAAGCCGCGCTGACAGCCGCCCGCCGCAACAAGCGGATGGTGACCCAGGCCGAGTTCGAGGAAGCAAAAGACAAGGTGATGATGGGCGCCGAGCGCAAGTCGCTCGTCATGACCGAGGAAGAGAAGTTGCTGACGGCCTATCACGAGGGCGGCCATGCCATCGTCGGCCTCAACGTCGTCGCGACCGACCCGATCCACAAGGCGACCATCATTCCGCGCGGCCGTGCTCTCGGCATGGTCATGCAGCTGCCGGAGCGCGACAAGCTGTCGATGTCGCTGGAGCAGATGACCTCGCGGCTCGCCATCATGATGGGCGGCCGTGTCGCCGAAGAGCTGATCTTCGGCCGCGAGAAGGTGACCTCGGGTGCGTCCTCCGACATCGAGCAGGCGACACGTCTGGCTCGCATGATGGTGACGCGCTGGGGTCTGTCCGAAAAGCTCGGCACCGTCTCCTACGGCGAGAACCAGGACGAGGTGTTCCTGGGCATGTCGGTCTCGCGCACGCAGAACGCTTCTGAGGCGACCGTCCAGAAGATCGACTCCGAGATCCGGCGTTTCGTGGAAGAGGGCTACAACGAAGCGACGCGCATTCTCACCGAGAAGCGCGCCGATCTCGAAGCTCTCGCCAAGGGCCTGCTCGAGTTCGAGACGCTCTCCGGCGACGAGATCATCGATCTGCTCAAGGGCAAGAAGCCGAACCGTGAATCGGTGCTTGAGCCGACCACGCCGCGCGCCTCCGCGGTGCCCCCGGCCGGCAAGTCGCCGCGCCCGCGGCCCGATGCGGATCCCGGCCTGGAGCCGCAGCCGCAGGCGTAATCGCGAACGGCAGATGAGATTGCAAAACGCGGCGGAAACGCCGCGTTTTTCGTTGGCTGGTGGTTCGCGGATGCAGGGCGTCCCGGGCGCGAGCGGAGCGCGCGGCTCCCGGGGCAAACGCGGGAATCACTAAAGAAGAACTTAACGCTTGCGTCCTATTTTGGCCTGCCATGACTGACCAGGTCGTTCACAGCGCGGTTCAACCGTTTTCGGCACGTGCAGCGCTCCCCTGGGCCGTGGGCCTCGGCGTCTATGCCCTGCTGCTGGTCGTGGGGCCGTGGCTGCTCGGTGATCCCGACAGCTATTCTCATATCGAGGTCGGGCGCTGGATCATCGCGCATGGCGCCCTGCCGGAGAGCGATCCCTTTTCGTTTTCCAGGCACGGCGCGCCCTGGATCACGTTCGAATGGCTCTCGGAAGTGGTCTACGCCGGAGCCTACGCATTGTCCGGCTGGCCTGGCGTCGTCGTCGTCGCGGCAGCGGCGATTGCGCTCGCCTTTGGCCTGTTCACCTTCTTCCTGCTGCGTGAGCTCTCGCCGGCCCTGACGCTGCTCATGGTGATCGCGGCCGTCATCCTGCTGGCGCCGCATATGCTGGCGCGGCCACATGTCCTCGTGCTGCCGGTGATGGTGACCTGGGCGGCTGCCCTGGTGCGTTGCATGGATCGCGGCGGGCCTCCGCCATACTGGGCGCTGCCGCTGCTGGTGCTGTGGACCAATCTGCATGGCAGCGTGGTGCTCGCGCTCGGGCTGATCGGCCCGGCGGTGCTCGAGGCGCTGCTGCGTGAGGGGCGAAGCGAATGGCCGCGCGTGCTGCTGCGGTGGCTGCCCTTCTCGGCCCTTGCCCTCGCTGCGTCCTGCCTGACGCCGCACGGGCCGGAACCGCTGCTGATGCCGCTGACGACACTCGGCCTCGGCTCTGCGCTCGCCTGGATCGGGGAATGGCGGCCGCAGGATTTCAGCCATGTCGGTGGCTTCGAGCTGCTGCTGCTGGCCGGCATCTTCGCGCTCGCGCGCGGTGTGACACTGCCGGTCGTGCGGGCGCTGGTGGTGATCGGCCTACTCCATTTCGCCCTGGCACAGGTACGCAACGCGGACCTGCTGGCCATGCTGGCGCCGCTCTATCTGGCGGCCCCCTTGGGTCGAAAGTTCGGCGAGCGGATCACGGACGACGAGGCGGGCGCGTCGCGCGGCATGAATCTGGCCGCGTTCGGTGTTTTGATCGCGATGAGCGGGGCGGCGCTGGCGCGCGACATAGGGCCGGCTGCCGTCATCACCCCCCAGGCTGCCGTCGCTCGAGCCGACCTCGCCAAGGCGGGGCGCGTGCTCAACGATTATTCCTTCGGCGGCTATTTGGTCTTCGCCGGCATTCCCACCTTCATCGATGGTCGCGGCGAATTGTACGGGGGACCGTTCATCGACCGCTACAATCGGGCCCTGGCGCTGGTCGACCTCGCAGATTTTCTCAAGCTGCTCGACGACTACGACATCGGCGCGACGCTGCTCGCGCCGCGCACACCCGCAGTCGCGATGCTCGACCGGATGCCCCAGTGGCAACGCGTCTACAGCGACGATGTGGCGGTCGTGCACAAGCGGCGGGATCCGCCGCAGCGATAAAGTCAGACGGTGCCGAAGGCCGCGTACTGGCCGCCCAGCGACACGCCGCCCAGGGCATCTTCGAGGCGACGCGCCGGTTTGGTGTCCCAGGGCAGCAGCAGGAAATGGCGCGCGCCGATCTTGTGCAAGCCCCCCGCCGCCATCAGCTTTCGGGTCTTGCCGGCACTGAGCAGGACGGCGTCCCGGTCGAACTCACAGCGCGCAACGGCAAGACGCGTCAGCGGGTTGTACGGATTGTGCTCGATCACGCAGACGAGCCCCCCGGGGCGTACCACCCGGCGCATCTCGGTGATGAAATGCGTCCATTCGGCGGGCACGATGTGGTGCATGACACAGATGGCCGTGACGAGATCGAAGCTGGCGTCCTCGAAGGGAAAAGTGCGGCCGTCAAACTCGCGGTAGTCGACCCCGCTATTGGCCGCGCGGGCCTGCGCCAGGCTGGCCGACGAAACGTCGATGCCGCTCAAGCGGCCGACGATGCCGTGCAGCAGCGGATGAAGGCTGCCGACGCCACAGCCGACGTCCAGCATGCCGGGCTTGTCCGTGTCGAGCCGCTGCGCGATCAGGTCGCGCAGCAGATCGGCCTTCGCGCGCATGAAGAAATCATGCGGCAGGCCCGAGAAGTCGATCGAGGATTGCACG
Organism: Bradyrhizobium sp. 192; assembly: GCF_023100965.1. Taxonomy (NCBI): domain Bacteria; kingdom Pseudomonadati; phylum Pseudomonadota; class Alphaproteobacteria; order Hyphomicrobiales; family Nitrobacteraceae; genus Bradyrhizobium; species Bradyrhizobium sp. 192. The sequence continues at coordinate 7,371,264 of NZ_CP064690.1, read as the reverse complement.
ACGTCGCGGTAGTTGGCGTGATAGCCGTCGAAGAGCTCGCTCATGCGCCGGGTCACTCGTTGACGGCGTGGATCGCAGGTGCGACCGCCGCCTCGTTGCGATCGAAGCCGGTACGCGTCTGCACCACGTAGAGCGGGCGGCGTTTCACCTCGGCATGGATGCGGCCGACATAAAGCCCAACGATGCCCGTCATCAGCATGTTGATGCCGCACAGCAGGGACACGACGACCATCGTCGAGGACCAGCCGGTGACCAGATGGCTGTCGTTGCTGAGCCACAACAGGATCACCCAGCCGCCGTACAGCAAAGCCAGTCCCGAAACCGTCAATCCGCACCAGATTGCGAGCCGCAGCGGCAGATCGGAAAAGCCGAGCGCGGCGTTCATCGCGAGCCGCACCATCTTGAACAGCGGATATTTGGTTTCGCCGGCTGCGCGCTCGAGGCGGTGGAAGGCGACCTCGGCCTGCCGGAAACCGAGCCAGGCGATCATGCCGCGCACGAAGCGATCCTGCTCCGGCATCTGCCTGAGGGCGTCGAGCACCTTGCGATCGATCAGGCGGAAATCGCCGACGTCGGCGGGGATGCCGACAGAGGACATCCTGCCGAGGAGCCGGTAGAACAGGTGCGCAGTCGCGCGCTTGAATCGGCTTTCACCCTCGCGCGACAGGCGGCGGGCGTGGACGACGTCGTTGCCTTCCTTCCACTTCGCGATCAATTGCTCGATCACCTCCGGCGGATCCTGCAAATCGGCGTCCATGACGATGATCGCTTCACCTTGCGCGGCGTCCATGCCGGCGGTGATGGCGACCTGATGGCCGAAGTTTCTGGACAAGCCGATATACCGAAAGCGCGGATCGCGCTGGGCGAGCGCCTGGAGCACGATCGAGCTGGAATCGCTGCTGCCGTCGTCGACGAAGATCGCTTCTGCCGGGCCGTCGAGCCGGGACAAGACCAGGTCGAGCCGGCGCAGCAGGACCGGCAGCACGGCTTCCTCGTTGAACACGGGGATGACGAGGCTGTAGCGGATCGATCTGGAATTGGCCGCCATGCGAAGGATTCCGGCTGGGTTGCAGGGCGGAAGTCTATTCGCCGGTGGTTAAGGTCGCCTTGCCGCAACTGTTAAGGATTTGGCCGCAGGGGCGACTGACGGGGAGGCGGAATGGATGCGATACCCGGTGATTAGCCTTGCGGTGGAGCCGGAGCTTCGGTCGAGGACGTGCACTCATAAACGTCGGCTTACCGGGGCAAAGCAGAAGCTGTCCACCTTTGGCGTAATCGGCGGCTTGTGACCCTCAGCGGACATCCGTTCCTCGTCAGCCGAACTGAAGGACGCGCAGCCATGGCATGAACAGGGAGATCGGAACCCGTTAGTGACTGACGATGGAGGGGTACGGCGATTCTGTCTGGGCTAGGTCCAGACCAGGGGCCAACTGCCTCCTCGCGTGGAACCTTTTCCAAGGTATAAATTTACAACTGTTGGACACATCTTGGGGGGAATATGAGGGCAGCGGTAATTTCGACGGACGCGAATGACAGCGCGGTTGCAGGCAAATATTTGGCCGCTGAAGTAAGAAAATCCCTGAGCAATTCGCCCGGGGCCTTGGTAGTATTTGCAGCTCCTCAGTATGACCACCAAGCCATGCTTTCGGCTATTAAAAACGAGTTGCCCGACACCATTGTTGTTGGCGCCTCATCGGCTGGTGAATTTACGAACGTGACTAGTGGACCAGGCTTAGCCTGTGCAATGGGGCTGGTGGGGGACGACGTAGTTTTTTCATCTAGCGTCGGTCGCAATCTTAAATCGGACGCCACTGCGGCAGCCCAAGAGATAGCTTCCAGGTTTACGTCTACAGCTCCTGCCAAGTTTCCCTTTCGAGCCGCTCTCGTTTTGGCTGACGCTTTGGCTGGGCATGCTGATATTCTAGTGGATCAGCTGACGATAGCTACGGCCGGTCAATATCAGTTTTTTGGTGGAGGCGCGGGAGACAACGCTCAATTCCAAAAGACCACGGTATTTTGTGGTGCCGAAGTCATGTCCGACGCCGCGGTGGCCCTGGAAATCCTTTCTTCAAAGCCGCTGGGCGTTGGGGTGAGTCACGGTTGGACGCCCGCGTCACGTGCGTATCGTGTGACCGCATCAGACGGGATGAAAATGATTAGTCTAAATGGCTTCCCGGCCATTGAAGTATTCGAAGAACACGCGGAAGAAACTCATCAGAACTTTGATCGGAAGGAACCGTTACCATTCTTTCTGCATAACATTATTGGAGTTGATACCGGAGCCGAACATCGCTTGCGCGTACCACTAGCTGTCGATGGAGAGGGCGCAGTCGTATGCGCCGCTGAGGTTCCTATGGGATCCGTCGTAAGAATCATGAGGACGAGTACGGACTCTGCAGTTTCTGCGGCGAAGCAGGCGGCAAATGCTGCTTTGCATGCATTAGGCGGTCCTCCAGCGGCGGCCCTTTTCTTTGATTGCGTCGCCACTCGGCTGCGGATGGGAGACGAGTTCGGGCTCGAACTCTCAAGCCTGCAAGAGCGATTGTCCGAAGTGCCGTTGACGGGGTGTAACACCCACGGTCAAATAGCCCGGGCGGAAGGGCAGTTTAGTGGCTTCCACAACTGCACTGCGGTAGTTTGCGTATTTCCCGAGTAGGTCACTTGAAAGATGCCGGCGCTCACCTTTTGACTGGTTTTGCAAACGCCAACGGAAGGCAAGAAGCTTCGGCGCGATTAGCCAAGAATATGGGAGGCGACGCCTTCCTCATTCTCTTGAAAGATGAAGAAACCGGCAGCTTTACGCCAGCTCAGGGATTTGACCAGCGCCTGCCTGGGGGCCCGACTTGGCGAGCGTTTTTGAAGCAAGCGTCAAGCTCCTGTGAGTTCTCCGGAGAGGTAGCATTTCCCGACGCTAACACGCTCGTTCCCGCGGTCGCTCGTTCGACCCCTGCGGCAATCCTGGTATTTGTCGGCAGGAACTTGTCTATCCGTTGGAATGATATCGAATCGAGCCTTCCGCTTTTAATTGAACTATTAAAAATCGAAGCGCGGGTTCATATAGCCTTGGCACGCGAAAGTTCTGCGAGAGAGGCGGCGGCTCACGCAACGCATCTTGCAAGAGCACTCGATGGTGCGCGTAAAGATGTATCCGCTACGTCGTTAAGACTTCAGCATCTCAATGCGACGCTGGAACAGCGTGTAGCGGAAGAAATCGCGCGTCGGAACGAGGCCGAAGCAGCGCTGCGCCAAGCGCAAAAGCTTGAGGCGATCGGTCAGCTTACCGGCGGTGTTGCGCACGACTTCAACAACCTGCTTACGGTGATCATGGGCGGTCTTGATACGATCGGACGGCAGATCGCAAGCATGTCCAATGCGCCACAGTTTGGGCGCATCATGCGCGCGCAGGCGATGGCGCATCATGCATCTCAGCGCGCGGCCACACTCACCGCCCGCTTGCTAGCTTTTTCACGTCGCCAACCGCTGGATCCAAAGTCCATTGATGTAGATCGCTTGCTCGGGGGAATGAGCGAACTGCTCAAGAGCACTTTAGGAGAGCAAATCAGGATTGAGATAGTTGGCAATGCCGGTTTGTGGAACGCCTTTGCTGATGCGTCGGAACTAGAACATGGAATCCTCAATCTGGCGGTTAACGCGCGGGATGCGATGCCCGGTGGCGGACGACTTACAATCGAGACCGGCAACACTTGGCTGGATGATGAGTATGTTGCCGCACTGCCAGAACCCGTGCCTCCCGGCCAATACGTGTTGGTTGCTGTCACCGACACTGGAACCGGAATGGATAAGGCAACCGTCGATCGCGTATTCGAGCCGTTTTTCACGACTAAGGAGGTCGGCAAAGGGACTGGGTTGGGGCTCAGTCAAGTTTACGGGTTCGTGCGACAGACGGGGGGCCACATTCGGATTTACAGCGAACCGGGGCATGGCACGACGGTCAAACTCTATCTTCCTCGATCCCAGACTGAACCCGATAAGCAAGAAGATCGCAGCATTCCGACCTCAGCGCTGTTGAGGGGTAACGAGGCTATCCTCGTTGTAGAAGATCATGACGATTTGCGCGCGTATTCATCCGGTGTGCTCCGCGACCTGGGATATCAAGTTTTCGAGGCGGCTGATGCGGCCTCGGCCATTAGCTTTCTTGAATCGTCTCGGACGATCGATCTTCTCTTCACCGACGTTGTATTGCCGGATGGCCTTCACGGAAGAAATGTCGCCGATCATGCCAGACGCCTGCATCCGACGATCAAGGTGCTATTCACAACAGGCTACACACGCAATGCGATAGTTCACAACGGTCGGCTGGATGCAGGGGTCAACTTGTTGAGCAAGCCGTTCACCTTTCGCGGACTGGCTGAGAAAGTAAGAAAAGTTCTTGACGAGGCGTGACCCGAAACTCATCGTAAATCGGTATACGATCGACAGGTATGAACGGGATGGCGCCGGCTCCCAAGGCGCCCAGCTTTCTTTAACAGAACCATCTGCCGCGATTTTCCTATGCCCCCAGTTATCCGGGAGAAACCGCGTACAAGCCCGCGAAGTGCACGATGCCAATCACAATTCTGAATTTGCTTAATTTCCGACAGGGTAGTGCACTCATAGCGGTGTAGTTGCGAGTTCGAGTCTTGTCGGCATCCACTTGTGGATGTCGCCTGTTGGCCGATTTTGTTGCAAAAGTCGGTTGAGACAAGTCACGAAGCGTGATTCCGTTGTGTTGACGCGAATCTCGGCGAGGTCGATCCATGATGGGCCGTCTGAAGAGTGACCAAGGTCAACTGTTCTACGAGTTTTGTCTTGGCGACGCGGTTCCTGAAGATCATTTGGTGCGGAAGATCGATGCTGCTCTCGATCTGTCCTGGCTTCGCGGTGAACTAGCATCTCACTATTCGTCGATGGGGCGCCCGTCGATTGATCCGGAACTGATGATCCGGATGCTGGTCGTGGGGTATGTCTTTGCGATCCGCTCGGAACGGCTGATCTGCCGTGAAGTGCAGGTGAACCTCGCCTATCGCTGGTTCTGTAAGCTCGGTATCGAGGACGCTGTCCCGGATCATTCGGCGTTCTCGCGCGCCCGCAACGAGCGCTTCCGCGATGGAGATGTTCTCCGCCGCGTGTTCGAACGGATTGTCGAGACATGCATTGCCGCCGGTCTGGTTGGTGGCGAAGGATTTGCAGTCGATGCGAGCCTGATTGCGGCCGACGCGAACAAGCAGCGCTCGATCGCAGGTCACGATTGGCGCAGGGATCGCGATCCGGCCAGGTCTAGCCGCGCGGTGAAGGAGTATTTGGCAACCCTCGACGATCCGGCGTGGGGAGCCGCCAGCGATGTCATCCCGAAATTTGTCTCGCCATCCGATCCGGCAGCGCAGTGGACCGGCGCTCACAAGGGGCCGGCATTCTTCGCGTACTCCGACAACTATCTCATCGACGTGAAGTTCGGCGTCATCGTTGATGTCGAGGCCTCCCGCGCCATTCGCCAGGCCGAGGTCGGTGCAGCAAAGACCATGATCGAACGGACCGAGGAGCGCTTCGGTCTCAAGCCAGAGCGACTTGTCGGGGATACCGCTTACGGAGCGGCTCCAATGCTGAACTGGCTGGTCGAGGAGAAGGGCATCGCGCCACATATCCCTGTGTTCGATAAGTCGAAGCGGGATGATGGCACTTTCTCGCGGAGCGACTTTCGATATGACCCGATCGGCGACGTTTACCACTGCCCGGGTGGTAAGCGGCTTGGGACGAGCGGTACCGTGCACGAGGGCAAGACCCTTCTGTATCGTGCAAGCAAGCTCGACTGCGATGTATGCCCGCTCAAGCCGCAGTGCTGCCCAAAGGAACCATCACGCAAGATCCCGCGCGATATCCATGAGCATGCCCGAGACGTTGCCCGGTCGTTCGCTGGCACCGAGGGCTTCGAGCTCTCTCGGCGTCAGCGCAAGAAGATCGAGATGAGGTTCGCACACTTGAAGCGCATCCTGAAGCTTGGTCGGCTCCGATTGCGCGGCCCGCAAGGTGCCCAGGATGAGTTTGTTCTAGCCGCCATCGCCCAGAATCTGAGGCGATTTGCATCGCTGGTCGCACGACCGCCACCGGCTCAGGCTCTGCGCATCGCGTAGCGTAGCGTCGAAGTTGCGTAAAATGCGTCAGGGCCAGCGCTTCAGAGCGCGGCTCAACGAAAGGCCCAGCGGCCAAATCCATTGCAGCCGACTTTTGCAACAAAATCGGCCCTTAGCCGACTAGCTGGGGCGAACTGGCCATGTCCGGTCTTGAAGAGTGAACGGACACGACCCTCCTTGGCGCAGGCCGATCGGGTTCACGAGTCCACGCCCAAGCCTACGTCCTGCGACGTATCCTGTAGAGAACAAACCGCTCCGAGGTCTCTAACACCTCCAGCAGATCCGGCATCGGGTTCGCGGAAGGCGCGCCCAGCACATAGAGATAATCGTAGTCCCGGTACCAGGTGCGGACAAACGGCGGAACGCCTGCCGGCGGTTGGCTCGTCGCGATCGCGGCAAGCAGCGCCGACGGCACCGGTCCCCCATAAGGAATGGCAAGACCACGCAAGCTCTCGCGTGGCCGCACGGGCTGCTTGCCCGCTTCCGTGAATAGATTGGGCACGAACGCGTTGGCATAATGCACGGCCAGCGTCGGTGCATAATACATCGGATATGAGGTGAGGTCGGCGAAGGGCGGGTCACCATTGTCGCCCGTGCTGCCGACGAGGACGCGCGAGCCGCGCTCGATCTTCTGGAACGAGGCGATGATCGCGGCATAGTCGGCGCGGTAAGGCAGCCAGACCGCGAGGACGACGGCGAGATTGATCAGGATGATGCCGCTGATCGCAGCGAGCGCGGCTGTTCTCCAGGCACGGCTCGGCAGCGAGAGCGAGCAGAAGGCCGGAAGAATCAGGGCTGCGGCGGGAATTACGCGAAGATCGACAAACGCGGTTCCGAACAGCTTCGAGGGAATGACGAGGTAGAGCAGCGCAAAGCCGATCGCGAGCCAGGTCCCGGCCGGCTCGAGCTTGAGAACGCCGCGCCGTGCGGCGAACAGCAACGAGATCATCAGCGTCAGGCCGGTCGCTGCCGCTGCCGTCAGATTGTAGCCGTTCATGATGCGCAACGGCCAGACGAACTTGAATCCGAAAAACCAGCTCGTCCCTTCGCTTCCGATCGACCCCGCAGTCATTTGCATGATCCCGAACAACACGAGTGCCGGCAGGGCCAGCGCGCCGAGCCGCGCGGCGGCGACCCGGTACGCTATTCCCTGCCGGCGGATGCGCGAGAGCTCGTAGAGGCCAAGCGTCGCGCCGTAGATGCCGAGAGAGAAGAAATGCGCCGCATACAGCGCAGCGACGAACAGCATGTTGGCGACGAAACGCAGCGGCCAGGGGCCTTCGGCCAACATCAGATAGATCGCGATGCCTGAGAGAGCGAGGCCGAGGCCAAACTCGAAATTCACGAATCCCCAGCTGAACGGCAGACAATAGAGGACAGCGAGCGCAGCGAAGCCGGCAAGATGAACCCGTCCCTTCCGGGTCCACTCCAGCAGCAGCGCGCCCCCGACGATCAGCAACTGGCTCAGCAGCAGAAACAGCCGCGTGGCGTTCTCGACGCTCATCAGCCGCGCCAGCTGCGGCACCAGCAGATCCATTCCAAGGTTGGGATAGAAGGCCCAGGCCACCTCGTAATGCGGATTGGCGTCGGGCGTGCCGTTCTGGCTCAGAATGTACATGCGGGCGAGGTGATTGGGATAATCCACCATCGCGGGAATGGGGGTCAGCAGCACCGGCAGAAACGAGACGGCCGCCAGCACCGCCAGCACGGCGATCGCCACGGACCGCTCCGAGCCGAACCGAGACGGGATTGTCAAAGTCGGCCTGTCAAAAGAAGACATGTCGCGGGATCGCCGGGGTTTGAGCGCAGTGGTCGTGTCCGCGGCGCATTTGCTCGCGGTTACGGGTGCGTGCCCTCAAGTGGGTGCTCACTTCGAAGGCGTCGCGGCTGCGCTGTCCGCATGGTCTCGCACATGGATCACGGCGATGTCGTCGGTATAGATCCGCTTCCAGCCCTTGAGCTGGTCGAGGATCTGCGGGCCCGGCGCATCGGCAACCAGAAGGGTCGCGTCGATCTTGTACTCGTCGAGCAGGCGGGGCAGCAGCTCGGGCTTCTTGCCTTCCGTCGCCTTGAAGAAGTCCATGACGAATTTCTCGCCATAGAGCTCGGCACGGCCGTCGACGAAGACCGGAATGTTGCGCGAGATCAGATAGCCGCCGAACTGGTAGGCATTGAAGATGCGCTGCACCTTGCGTTGCTCGAGCAGATCGACGGCCGCAACCGGCGTATGCGTCGTCGTGAAGGCGAAGCGGTGGTGCCTCATGTAGAGCGACGTCGAGGTCCAGCTCGCCGCCACGATCATCAGCGCGCCAAGCGCGGTGACATAGCGGGCCGGCCAGCGCCCGGCATCGGCGGCGTCAGGCGCCGGGCGCGGGAACATCTCGCCGAGCGGCTTTGCCAGCACCAGCGGCACAAGGAACGCAAATGCCTCGATGCTCCTGACATGGGTCAGCGCGCCCCAGGTCAGGAATAGAATCAGGAAGATCCGGGGCGCCGACAGCACCAGGCCGCGATAATAGCCGAATGCGATCAAGCCGAGCAGGGCGCCTTCGAATGGCGTGAAAGTGGAGAAGTTCGCAGGCATCCATTCGAAGATCAGCGACAGCAGCTCGCCGAGGCCGAGGATGTTGGTCGCGCCCAGCAGGGTCCGCCAGCCGTACGGCGTGAGGCAGCTCGCAACCAGCGCGCCGATTCCGAACAACACCCAGCGCGTGAACAGGGCCAGCCGTCGTCCCTTCTCGGCATGCTCGACGGCCTCGAGCGAGATCGGGCCGATCAGCGCGAGGCCCAGCACGAAGCCGCCATGCAAATTCGCCCAGAGCGCCATCAGCGGCAGCCAATACCAGGACGGCGCGCTCTTGCGGTCGGCAGCCGCCATCAGCACGCCGACCCACAGAACCATGACCGGCAGCGCCAGGATATGCGGACGCGCCAGCACGTGATGGGTCGACAGCAGCAGCGCCAGCATCGCAAACAGCACTGCGCGTGGTGCCTCGATCTGCCTGTCGAGCAGATAGACGAAGATCGCGACCGTGATCGCGACCGCGACCGCGGTGAGGATGACGGGGCCTGCCCAGTCCAATTGCGCATGGGAATAGGCGAACAGCACCTGCGACAGCCATGACGTCGACATCCATGGCGCGCCCGTGCGCGTGAACGAATAGAAGTCGGTGGTGGGCATGGCGCGGTGATCGAGGATCCATTGCCCGATCTTGACCTGCCAGAACGAGTCGGAGTCCTGGAGCCGCGTGTCGCCGAGGTAGAGGAAGAACAGATAGACGCCGGCGCCGACGCACAGCGGCACCAGCGCTCGCGCGCGGCTCTGCGCCGCGATGCTGTTGGCAAAGGAAAGGGACATGCCGCCTCGTCGTCCTGTTGTTCTTGTCGGTCGGGCACGATCCGGAGCCGGAGTTGGCGCAATGTGTGGCGCGGCTTTCCGGGAGGATCATGCTCGAACAATCACCTGAAGCGCGATGAATGGTCGATCTCGTCGCGCGTCAGTCCGGGCGAGCGGCATTGGACCACGGGCGGTCATAACTTCGGGTAAACTGGTCGGTCACGCCGGCTTCATGTCCCGACAATTTAACGGATTGTTTTGGATTTCAATTTACCATCAGCGAATACACGCAAACCGCTTGGTGTTTACGCAGTCGAATTAACTGCGGCGCAATTCTTTGCCTCTACGTTCGGTTCCATGGTCGGGCGGCGCTGGGAAGCCGAAAAGACCAGATCAGTTGTAGCCTCGTGTACTCATTTGGAGCACTCTATGAAGAACCTCGTTGCGCGTTTCCTGAAGGATGAATCCGGCGCCACCGCCATTGAATACGGCCTGATCGCTGCCGGCATCGCGCTGGCGATCATCACCGTCGTCAACAACCTCGGCACCACGCTGAACACCAAGTTCACCGCGATCTCGACCAGCCTCAAGTAAGGCCGGGCGAACCAGAGATTTCCGAGAGCCCCGTTCCTGACGGGGCTCTTTTCTTTTGGGCCAGGCTTGACAGTGTTCCTGGGCAAGGCTTGCCAGTCCGGCTGGCGAAGCCAGTAACGCAGACACATGCGCTACGCGGCTCCAGCCGAGGTAGACTTTCGCGGCCCAGATCGAGGCTGCCGCGAGCGCGACGCCCGCCGCGACATCGATGATGTAGTGCGCACCGATCACCGGCGTTGCCGCGATCATCGACAAACTGAGCGCGGCCGCGATGCCGCCGAGCCAGCGCACCGGCCACAGCGCCCACATGTACAGCACGGCCGATGCCGCGTGAAAGCTCGGAAAAGAGACGATGCCGGAGAGCGAGAACAGCCGAAGCTGTTGCAGGCTGCCGTCCCGAAGCGCGAGGATGTCGCGCAGCTGTCCGGCATAGACCGCGGTGTCGATCTCGGGCAAATGCGCGGCCGGCAGATTCAGTCCGTAATAGGTGCCGATCGCGGGCACCACGGCGGAGATCGTGATGGTGACCGCGAGCGCGAGGCTCATCGCGAGCATGAACAATTGCAGCCGCACATAGCGCGCCGTCAGAGCCAGCACGACGGGAATGCCGAGCAGCGGAAACTTGATCAGGCCGTAGGCGTGCGCCAGGCAGATCGCGAGCCAGGGATGATCGTTGACGTAGCGCGCGATCGGCTCCGGATCGAGGCCCAACGCCCGGTCGATCGCCAGAAGTGCCTGGTCCTCGAGCGGCCAGTTCAGCTTGCCCGCGACGTAACTCAGCGGTCCGGCGATCGCGCAGGTGAGAATGACCTGTCCGATGGTGCCGAGTGAAAACACCAGCTTCGGATTCGCAAGCTTGCCCTTGACCATCCGGTGGCCATAGGCGACCGCGAGCAGCGCCGTGGCGATCGCCACGGTCGCGCCGAAGGCGACCGGCTCGAGACTCAGTCCGGTCGAGGCAAGGCCGAGCGCCAGCAGGGCCCCCATCCCGAGAATCGCAAACCAGTTGAGGTGGAACAACTGCCAAGCAGTCCGGGAGTCCGTGTCGAGCATGGTGTACCGAGATGGAATTGCATTGCCTCCGTACTGTTACGGACCCGCGTTAAGATCCCGGTAAGAAGTGTGGTTATCGATTTTACAACCTCTGCGCGGTGCTTTTATTTGTTTGCGGCATGAGGCACGGTCGGCCGGTCGCTCGTTTCCTTCTATTGATTGAAACGGATTGTTCCCGCCATCGAGAGGCTCTTACCGCTGTGGGGCTCTATAAAATTCCATCACTGTTCGAGGCGGGACTTCTTGACATTGCACGACAGTACGAGGTCGCGATGCATCGCCCTCGATGCCTTCGACCGTGATGGTCTGGCGACTTCTGCTCCATACGACCCGGCGCGGGACATCGAAATTCATCGACAGCGTGACCTCATCCTGGCCGGCATCCGTGACCTCGCCGCGAAACCCTCTTCCTTCCCTGCCACGCTCATAGAGTGCTGTTTTCGAAGCGGCATCCATCGTAAAGTATACCGCGCCTGTGTGTTCACAGCGCACAGAGATCGGATGCAGAATGGGATCGCGAACCCGGAAGCTCAGTATGCTTCGCGGAGGGGTGTCGGTGCACTTGTGGACCAACGTCGGCCGAAAGGTGGGGTCCTCTAGTCCCTGCCAAGTCATGGTCTTTTGATTGCGATCAAAGATCAGATCGACCCGCCCTGGACCGATGCGCACTACAAATTCGAACTTTCCATTGTTTGTGGAATTGATCTCTCCTGAGTATGCATTGATACCGAAATTTGTTTCGACGTTGATCGGCGGCGTTTCAAAGACGACCGTTTTGGTATCGACATCGAACGTCGCAAAGTATGGGCGGACGGGAACGCCACCCTCACACCGCACGGAAAATGGCTCAGCGGCTGCTGCGGGATCCGGCGTCAGCATGAGAAGCAGAATGAGTGCGAGAGGGAGGCCTGCGAGCCGCTTCATGCTGGCCGCTCCGTTCGCGCATGACAGCGGAGCCCGCAGCGAAGCTGTAGTTGGAACTCTCGACATTGCCCGTGATAAATTGGCTGCGTGGCCTTGGTGAACGCGCAATGAAGTGCGCCGCGCAAATGGTCTCTGAATGTATTCCAAACGCCGGTCACAACCACGGCCCTCGAACATCGATGCCGCCTGCGCACTGCGCGCGGGCCGACGTCAACGTCGTGTTGCGGACACTACATAAGAACTTCGAGATGTAAAGAAGCGGAACACAACCTCTTGCTTTTCCGAGGACGTGGCGCGCTGACACGCGAAGCCGCGAAGATTCAAATCAAATTGGAACCCGCGAGTCCAAGCATTTGAAGTTCGATCGCTGTTCAATCGCCATCGATTTCGTTTGCCAATGACCGCAATGAGACAGCGAATGAGATCGCGCTCGTTTTGCTTGTTCATCCTGATAGGCTGCTTGGGATTCGTTTTCATCGCACGAGAGATACGGGCTTGGCTTGAGCGGCACAAATCCGGCAGATAGGGATGAATCGTTGCCTTCGTGGGTGATCCTCCGCGGTACTGGTGGCTTAACAGTGTGCCGATGTTGGCCAAGGTTCTTGGGACATCAGGAATGAAGCTCTCGCTTCCAGACTACACTTTGTCGCGGGCCCCTTGGGCAGAGCGGACCGGTCGGATGATGGCGATTGTATCTGTACCGATGGTTTGCGCGGTCATCATTTGCGCGTCGGAGGCCCGCTGCTCCGAACTACAGCAGTTTGCCTGGCCGGTCGCTTGCGAATTGGGAACGACCTGTTTCATCCAGAACTACGTCGACCATGATCCCTTGGACAAGACGTTGGACTTTCGATGTGGTCACCGAACCTATGATGGCCATGACGGCACCGACATCCGGCTCCCCGATCTGGACGTTCAGCGACAGGGGGTCGAGGTCGTTGCTGCCGCCTCGGGGCGCGTTGCTCATGCGCGCGACGGTATGGATGACGTCTCGGTCAAGGTCGTCGGCAAGGCCGCAATCACCGGCAGGGAATGTGGCAACGGCGCAGTCGTCGAACACGGAAATGGCTGGAGCACGCAATACTGCCACATGGCCAAGGGCAGTCTCAGAGTGAAGCCCGGTGACAGCGTCAGCTCCGGGCAAGCGCTTGGGCTGGTGGGTCTGTCCGGAAATACCGAGTTCCCACATTTGCATTTCACGGTGAGGCATGACGGGAAAATTGTGGATCCATTCGCCTCCGGTGCCGCGAAGGGCGAATGCAATTCCGGCCGTTCGCTGTGGCAGCCGACGCAAAACTCCGTTTCGAACTATCCGTCCGCAGAGATCATCAATGCCGGCTTTGCCGATCGCGCGGTGACCATGGAGGAGATCGAGACAGGTGAGGTCAAGCGATCCTTGCCTGGCTCTCAATCGGCCGCCATCGTGGCTTATGTTCGTGCAATCGGACTTCAGGCGGACGACGAGCAAGCGCTCGAGCTGAGGTCACCCGAGGGGCAGGTCGTCGCGGAGTATCGCGCGCCGAAGCTGCCACGGGACCAGGCCCAGTATTTCATCTCGGCGGGGCGAAAGCGCGCAGGCTCCGCTTGGCCGGTCGGCAGCTATCGGGCGACTTTCGTTCTGCGCCGACATGGTGCCGAGATCGCGCGGCGGTCCTTCCAGGTGGATATCGCGCAATAGCCATCATCTCCCACTCGTTCCGCTTGGGCGGTTTTCGGGACGAGGCCCTTCACAACCAGGGTTGGCGCTTCCGTCCAATCGGCTGTGACGCTCCAAGCATTTCCCATCTTGTCATCCTTCCTGAATAGTTGTTCAGTCCTTGCGGGGCGATTTGCATCTTTTGACGTGACGAAGCGTTTGGCCGCAGGGCGTGCGGCGGCGTGTGGGACAGGAAGCGCGCCATGGTTTATCGGCGGACGCATCAAGTGGTTAAGCGCCTGGCGGCGCGGCGCAGTGCGATCTTGACGGCGGCACGGGAGACGGCGGCGGAAGGCGGCATGGCGGCGGTGCAGATCGCACCGGTCGCGGTCCGGGCCAATGTCGCGGCGGGCACGGTCTACCGCTACTTCCCCTCCAAGGCCGAACTGATCTCCGAACTCATCGCCGAGGTCTCCCGCGACGAGCTCGCGGCGATCCGCCGGGCGGCCGATGCCGCGCCGGGGCCGTCCTCGGCGTTGGCCGCGGCCGTGACGACGGTAGCGGTCCACACCCTGTCGCAGCGCCGATTGGCCTGGGGCATTTTGGCTGAGCCCGTCGATGTCGATGTCAGTGCCTCGCGCCTGGCCAGCCGGCGCGAGATCGCGGGCGAGATGGCTGCCCGGATCGACGCTGCGGTGCGGGCCGGTCACCTGCCGGCGCAGGACACAGCGCTCGCCGCCACCGCCTTGCTCGGCGCGCTGCATGAAGCCCTGGTCGGGCCGCTCGCGCCTGACAATCTCGACGATCCCGTCAAGATGCGCGACGCGGTGCAGACCGTGACGCTGTTGGCGCTGCGTGCGGTCGGCGTCATGGACGCCCGCGCCAGGGGTCTCGTGGTGCAGCAGACGCTGTTGCCGACCGCAAAGGCGCTGGTTGGGGCGTAGAACCGCCATGCACACGAGTGGCCGGCCTCACGGCGCTCAGGTCGTTGACCGAGCGAGCCTTTTCGCAAAACCGCAGCAGGCTCGCCGGACCCTCCGGCTACTTTGCATGGGGTTGTTTTTCGACTTTTAGTTCGGCGTGCCCTGGCGGGGCCCTAGATGTCAGCGTCGCCCTCGGGGCCGACCGAGGCGATGCGCACCATATTGGTGGTGCCGGGAATGCCGAGCGGCACGCCGGCGACGATGAGCACGCGCTGACCGGCGCGGACGAAGCCATCGCGGAACGCGATCTGGCCGGCGCGGTTCACCATGTCGTCCTGGTCGCGCGCATCTTCCGCGACTACGCAATGCACGCCCCAGACCACCGCGAGCCGGCGGCCGGCGGTGATGTTCGGCGTGATCGCCACGATCGGCGGCTTCGGCCGCTCGCGCGCCACGCGCACTGCGGTCGAGCCCGATGAGGTCCAGCAGATCAAAGCGGGCAGGTCGAGCGTCTCGGCGATCTGCCGCGCGGCGTCGGCGATGGCATCGCCCGCGGTGGCTTCCGGCGGGGGGCGCTGCGCCGTGAGCACGGAACGATAAATCGGGTCGCGCTCCACCTCCTCGCCGATGCGGTTCATGGTCGAGACCGCCTCGACCGGGAATTTGCCGGCCGCCGATTCCGCCGACAGCATGATGGCGTCGGCGCCCTCGTAGACCGCCGTGGCGACGTCGGAGACTTCAGCGCGGGTCGGCACCGGCGACTGGATCATCGATTCCAGCATCTGGGTCGCGATCACCACCGGCTTGCCGGCACGGCGCGCCATCCGCGTCATCTGCTTCTGCAGGCTCGGCACGCGCTCCAGCGGCAGTTCGACGCCGAGATCGCCGCGCGCCACCATCAGCGCGTCGGAGGCTTCAAGGATGTCGGCAAGACGGTCGATTGCCTGCGGCTTCTCGATCTTGGCCATGACCGCGGCGCGGCCGCGGATCATCTTCTTGGCTTCGATGACGTCATCGGCGCGCTGCACGAAGGACAGCGCAATCCAGTCGACGCCGGTGACCAGTGCGGCCTCGAGGTCGGCGCGATCCTTCGGCGTCATCGCCGAGACCGCGAGGTC
The DNA here is from genome assembly GCF_023100965.1 of Bradyrhizobium sp. 192. Taxonomy (NCBI): domain Bacteria; kingdom Pseudomonadati; phylum Pseudomonadota; class Alphaproteobacteria; order Hyphomicrobiales; family Nitrobacteraceae; genus Bradyrhizobium; species Bradyrhizobium sp. 192. Next base: position 7,355,551 of record NZ_CP064690.1, on the reverse strand, counting down.
CGTATCGGGCAGGCTGACGCCCTTGCGATCGGACATCCGGCCGCCGACCACCACGCGCGTCACCGCGTGTTCTTTCGAGGTCTCTTCCGCGATCAGCCGCACCTTGCCGTCGTCGAGCAGCAGCGCGTGGCCGGGCCGCAGCGCCGCCAGGATCTCCGGATGCGGAAGATGGACACGCGTGGAATCGCCGGGGGTCTTGTCGGAATCCAGCGTGAAGGTCTGGCCGTTCTGCAACTGCACCGAGCCTTCGGCGAAGGCGCCGAGCCTCAGCTTCGGGCCCTGGAGGTCGACCAGGATGCCGATCGGCCGGCCGTAGCTGCTCTCTACGTTGCGGATCGTCGCCACCAGCTCCCGCATCTTGTCATGCGGGGTGTGGCTCATGTTGATGCGAAACAGGTCGGCGCCGGCTTCGAACAGGCGGCGGATCATCGCGAGGTCTGAGGAGGCCGGTCCGAGCGTCGCGAGAATCTTGATACGGCGAAGACGCCTCATGGCTTACTTCCAGACGGTGGCGAGGGAGCTGGCGGGAGGCCAGGCGCGGCGGGGGGCGTACCACCGGGCGGCCCATTGGGCAAACCCGGAACCCCGCCACCCGGGCCAACTGGGCCCGGCAGGCCGGGCACACGCTGCTGCTGCGACGGCTGCTCGTTGGCGTCGGTGAGCTGCACCGTCCAGGCCCGCTGCTCGCCGGTGTCGACCTCGAAATAGCCGGTCCGGTCGTAGCCCCGCGCGAGGCAATCCTCGGTGCCGCGGATGGTGAACTCCTTGTCGCGCGAGCACATGAAAGCCTGCCCCGACCACTCGCCGCCGCGGTCATAGTCGATGGCGTAGATGTAATAATAACGGGCGACCAACGTTCCCCGCAGCAGGGTCTCGCAGGCGCGGGACGAGATGTTCCACCAGCCTTCGGTGGTCCAGCCCTCGGCGTCCTTGTAGCCGAGCGCAATGCCGACCCGACTCGAGGTGTTGTTGCAGAGACGGAAATCGGCCGAGGCCGGGGTGGCGTAGAGGCACAGCCAAGCGACCACCAGCACCGGGACCAACCGGGCGAGCAGGCGAAGCGGGGAGCGGGGAGATTCGGCGATCATTGTCGCGGAAGCTATATCAGATCATTGACGATTTGGCGCAGGGGACGAGGAACTGCCCCGAGGCCGGGTTCGGGTCCGTTTGCGCCGGGATATGGCAAAATCTGTGACAGGACCCACCTGATCCCGTAAGGGTGACCAGCACCGGGGGCAGGCCCAAGGGACATAGCCATGGCAATCGACGACAAAACCAGAACGGAGCTCGAGGCGGCCGCTTTCCGGCATCTGGTCGAACATCTGAAGACGCGAACCGACGTCCAGAACATCGACCTCATGAATCTGGCGGGCTTCTGCCGCAACTGCCTGTCCAATTGGCTCAAGGAGGCCGCCGACGCGCAAGGCGTCGCCTTGAGCAAGGACGAGAGCCGGGAGGCCGTCTACGGCATGCCCTATGAGACCTGGAAGTCGAAATACCAGGGCACAGCCACGTCCGAGCAGCTCGATACGATGAAGAAGGTCCACCCCCACGGCCACGGGCACTGAGCGGTCCTGCGAAGCCACGCCTGAGTCGCATCACACAACAGCTTTCTCGGCCTCGCCGCAGGAAGGTGTGGGCGCGCTGTGGACGAGCGCGATGCTGCCTTGAACGCAATCGGTACGGCCCCTAAGGGTTCTAGCCAGCACGCGCGGTGAGGATGCCGGCGTCACCTCGTTTTGCCAGTTCCATGTGGAGTACCAAGATGGCCACCACCGCCGCCGTCCGCGACGACGAGCCCGCGACGAAATTCGCCAAGGACCAGCTCAAGTCCATCATCGAGCGCATCGAGCGGCTGGAGGAAGAGAAGAAGGCGATCTCCGACGACATCCGCGACGTCTATGCCGAGAGCAAGGGCAACGGCTACGACGTCAAGGCGCTGCGCACCATCGTGCGCATGCGCAAGCAGGATCCCAACGAGCGCGCCGAGGCCGAGACCATTCTTGAGACCTACATGCAGGCGCTGGGGATGCTCTGAGGCATCCTGCCTCGAACACCGCTGCCGTAGCCCGGATGGAGCGCAAGCAAAATCCGGGTTCTTGCTGTGCGGGCGGCGTCCCGGTTACGCCGTCGCTCGATCCAGGCTACAAGCGTGGGATGTCGCACTTGGCTTGTGATCGGAGCTTGCCGTGACCGCGCCACCGCTGCCGCGCGAGGTGGGCCGTGCCTTCGGCGCTCTTCCCCTGCCGATCGGCAAGCGGCTGCTTCAGGTGCGCGCGCTGATCTTCGCGACCGCCGCGGCGCATGAAGAGGTCGGCCGGCTCACCGAGACTCTGAAATGGGGCGAGCCGGCTTATCTGACCGACGAGTCCGGCAGCGGCTCGACGATCCGGCTCGGCCGCGTCAAGGACTCCGCGCACGCTGCCATCCTGTTCAATTGCCAGTCGACGCTGATCGATAGCTTCCGCGAACGCTTTCCCGATCGGTTCGAGTACCGGCAGACGCGGGCGCTGTTGTTGCCGATGGCGGGCAAGCTGCCAAAGCGGGAACTATCGGTCTGCCTGTCGCTGGCGCTGACGTATCATCTGGACCGGCGGGGAAGGAAGGCGAAATCGGCGCACCTGTAGCCCGGATGATGAGCGAAGCGATATCCGAGATGTCTCAGCGCGCACGACTTTCCCGGATGTCTACCCGTTCATCCGGGCGACGAGACCGAATTCGCGGAGGGAGCTCGGCGCCTCAGCGCAACGCGGCCGTGCGCATGACGAACGATGTCGTCTGGAGCTTCGCGGTCGCGCTGCCCGAAAAACTGTCGCAGGACAGGCCGTGCATCGGGTCGTCGGCAAAGCCCATCGCGATCACGGCATGCGGCTTGACGAAATAGCCGCGCAGCGCGGCCGTATCGAGCTCGCCCATCAGCGTGACCGACATCGCGCGGCTGGCGCTCGGCGACAGCATCGCGATCTTGAGCCAGATACTCTCGCTCTTGGCAGCGGAGAGGCGGGTCGCGGTCGCGACTGCGCCGTCGACGTTCTTGCCGACCACCGTGTTGATTTCGGTGGCCTGAGCGACACTGCGCGATGCGGGACGGGCGGAGCGGGGGATCGGCGCAGAGGCGGCAACGACATTGGCGCGATCGACCGGGGATGCGGCCGGCGCGTAAGCCAGCGCCTGAAGGGCTGCGTTGGGCAGGCTCGCGGTTGCCTGCGGATCGGTGGCAGAGGCGAGCGCCTGGCGCGCCTTCAGAGCCGCGATTTGCGCCGGCGTCGCCTGCTGCGGCGCGGCCGGGACATCATCCCAGAAGCCGCGGGCATTGATGATGTCTGCCGGCGTCTCCGGCTTGCCGTCCGCAGATTTGTGGGCCGGCTTGTCAGCCACGGCCGCGGGCTTCGGCTTGGGCGGCGCAACGAGCTGCGCGTCGGCCGAGGCGAGCTGGATCGTGGCGGCAATCTGCGGCTTGGCGCGCGGCGTCGGCACCGGGTCCGCGGGCTTGGCTGCAACCACGGTCGGCCCGGCTGCCGGCTTGGCGGCCGGGGCGGGCGCGCCCTCGTCATCCTCGTCGCTGCTGGCGGCCGGGGCCGGCTTGCCCTTGAACAAGGCGGCGAAGAAATTCGGCTTGCTGCCGGAATCGCCGGCATTGCCGCGCCGCTCGATCTCGGCCTTGGCGAGCTCATAGCCCTTCAGCGGCACGCCGTCGGTCGGCAGATGCACCGTCTTGCCATCAGGGAACACGCGGGCGAGCTGGTCATGCGTCATGCGCGGCCAGTGCCGGACACTGCCGGTATCCAGATGCACGAAGGGCGATCCGGAGGTCGGATAGAAGCCGACGCCGCCGCGCTGCAGGCGCAAGCCGGCGAAACGGATCTGCTCCAGCGGCACGCCCGGAATGTAGAAATCCATCGCATGTCCCAGCATGTGCTGGCTGGCGCGCGCCACACCGGAGGAGCGGCGGCGGAGCATGGCGTTGGTGGCGGGGGAGCGATAGGAGGAGATGATCTGGATCGGCTGCTTGGCATCGACGTCGCGGTAGACGTCCCAGAGGATGTCGAAGAGGTGACGGTCCATGACCGTCTCGTCCTGGGTGCGCCAGTCGCGCAGGAAGTGATTGAGCTGCTTCAGCGCCGCTTCGTCGTAGCGGCCCTCGCGCTTGAAGGTGACGGTCAGGTCTTCGCCGGAATGGGTGTGGTGGAAGGAGAGCGTCTTGGTTTCGCTCAACGCGGCGGCGTTATGGACTGAACCCGCGGCAGCAAGCAACAATACGGCAGCGAGGCCGATCCGGGATCCGGCCTTCACTCCCGCATGGGACAACGACAACACAGTAAATCTGCGTGCGAGACCAGTCAGCACGTTAGAGCCCACCCAGTCGACCAGCGTTCAAAATGGACTCTCCCGCCAACCCCGTTAGCGCGCGAAAGAGGGTGAACGCTTTCTTAAAGCGAGAAGGTTAATTCGAGGTTGACCTTCTCGCCCCCAAACCAAGTCAGAATACAAACCTAACCGGGTGAGTGTGGCAAAAAAACGCCCGCTGCCCCGAGCGAGGTGGACAATGGTTAACGTTAAACGGCCCCATCCATGGGATGGGGCCGTTGATTTCGTTGTGGAATTCAGAAAAGGAGGGCCGTGCAGGCTTACCGGGTGAACACCCGCTGCTGCTGAGGCCGGCGCCCGACCGGAGCCGGCGGGGGTGTCGGCGCCCCGAACAGCCGCTCGAAGAAGTTCGGGCCGGACGAGCCGAAGCCACCGCCATTATTGGCCACCGCAACGCCGGAGGGGAGGGTCGTCGCCGGGCGCGAATAGCTCGGTTGCGAGTGCGCGACGACGGCTTCGAGATCCTTGCCGCGGTTGTTCTTCAGGATGTTGATCATGGTCGCGTCGCGGCCATAGACGTCCTTGCGGAACTGCAGCTTGCCGGCGTCGTCCACGAAGGCGGTCTGATAGGTGATGTTGACCGGGATCGGGGTCGGAAATTTCAGGTCGATCTCGCTCTTGCCGTACATGCTGCGGATACGCTCCGGTGTGTACTTCTCGTTCGGCAGCGCGATGCCGAGCAGAACGGAGGCGTACTGATCCGGGTTCTGCACGCGCATGCAGCCGTGGCTGAAGGCGCGCTCGTCCCTCGAGAACAGGTTCTTGTCCGGCGTGTCGTGCTGATAGACCAGGAACTTGTTCGGGAAGTTGAAGCGGATGCGGCCGAGTGCGTTAGCTTCGCCGGGCGGCTGGGAAATGTGCACGGAGCCGTCGCGGTTCTGCTCGAGCTTGAGACCCATGCGCTGGAGCACGGTCGGGTCCTGCTGAAGCGCCGGCAAATATTCGTTGTAGACGATCGACGGCGGCACGTTCCAGGTCGGGTTGACCGTGATGTACTTCATCGTCTCGGTGAGCAGTGGGGTCGCATGCGTTCCCGGCTTGCCGGTCACGACACGTGTGGTCCAGATCTGCTGGCCGCGCTGCATGACCTTCAGAGTGTAGTCTGGAATGTTGAGGATGACATAGGCATCGCCCAGCGAGGGCACGCCAAGGTCGCGCGGCAGCCAGCGCCAGCGCTCCATGTTCACCAGCACGGCGTCGATCTGCTTGTCGCGCTTCGGGGTGTTGATCGCCTTGACCGTCTTGTCGTCGAGGATACCGTTCGCCTTGATCTCGGCGCTGGTCTGGAATTTGCGCACGGCTTCGGCGACCGTTGCGTCATACCGGGTGTCGCTCGCGTTTTCGGTGATGCCGAGCTTGGCGCGCAGCTGCGGCACGCGCGGATCGTCGACGACGATTTCAGCCTGCTTCTTACCGCGGGCTGGCGTGTATTTCAGCGCCGGACCATCGGCGATCTCGATCACCGGGCCGTTGCCCTGACCGCGAAGCTCCGCGAGCTTGGCCTTCAGCTCCTTGTAGAGCTTGTGCGGCGGATTGTAGCTGTCGAGCGCAGCGGAGGCATCCGTCGCGGTCGTGACCTTGGCGAGCACCTCGTTCGGATCGACCGGATGCTCGGGATAGAGGATGTCGCCGCTGACCTGCGACCAATGCATGCGGCCGCTCTGGGCTTGGCGCGCATAGTCGAACATGCTGGCGGTGAGCTTGAGCTCTGCATCGGCCAGCGCATCGGGCGTGATGGCGCTGGCGAAGTCGGGCACCGCATAGTCGGCGGGATTGAGGCCGTCGGACGCCGCGTCCTTCAGCCGTGCGATGACGCCCTTGGCGGCGGGCGTCAGGCTGCCGCCTTGGGTCCAGACCGGCGCGAAGTCGCGTGCGCCATAGAACTTTTCGATCGCGGCGCGCTCGTTCTTGCGGTCGAAATGGCGCGAGGTCTTGGCGCCGATGATGTCCTTGAGCTTGTCGGCGACCGGCTGGTCGGCGGCGGGAACGTTGCTCGCGGCCTTCACGGGCTCAGCGGCAGGAGCCGCAGCGGTGGCGGGTGCCGGCGCGGCCGGGGTAGTGGCTGCGGGCTCGGACTTCGCGGTTTCGCTGTTCGGCGCCGCGGGCGCAGGCGTGGTGGCGACGTCAGACGGCTTGGTTTCGACCTTCTCGGGGGCCGGGGCTGGAGCGACGTCAGCCCTTACGGGCTCCTTCGCTGGTTCCTTGGCGGCGTCCTGAACCGTGGCGGTGGTGTCGAGCTTGATGTCCGACGCGGTCGGGGGCGGGACATTGGCCGGCTCGGGACGTGGGATCGCGGCTTCGATTGCGAGCTCGGCGGCGCTGCTGCGCGCCTGATCCTGGGCCAGGGCCGAGCCGGCGGACACCGTGAGGAAGGTTGCCGCGACCGTCATCAAGACACGATCGAAGCCTGCACGGTGGTTCAAACAGTCACGCATTGTGTCGCACCCCTCGGGTGAACTGTCCCTCGTGGAACAGCTTTGTTATCGCCTATTGAGCTTCGGCTAAACGGCGCCGGCCTCTCGAAAGTTGCACGCCTGCACGCAACGATTCCTACGCAGACGATATACAGGGCCCGGTTTTGCAGCCAGCGCTAACCGGGACAACTCACGGCAAACTGACTTCAAGGGAGCCTCTTGGCAACGGATTGTGCGCTTGCCCGAAGCGCTTTTCCCTGTGTCTGTCACTTCCAAGTCACGGTTCAAGCCACAGTCGAATTCTGTCGTCATGCGAACGGCTTACAGCTGGTCTCCCAGCGTCCCGCGAACCTCCGTTTTCTTGAGGCTCAGTGCGTCTCCTCGCCGCTTTTCCCGCCATGTCCGGGAACGCCGGCCTCGTCGAGTTTGCGGTACAGGGTGGACCGGCCGATTTTGAGGCGGCGGGCCACCTCGGACATCTGGCCGCGGTAGTGCGAGATCGCGAAGCGGATGATCTCGCTCTCCATGTCCTCCAGCGAGCGGACGTCGCCGGTCGCAGTGAGCAGGGCGAGAGTTCCCCCCGCCGGAAGCGGCGCGATCGGTATTTCATTGCCTGATACCATCGACGGGGCCGCGGCCGGCTCGAGCATCAGCGGGGCGGTTGGAATCTCGGTTGCGGGATGCGGCTGCGAGGCGAGCAGAGGGAAATCGCTAAGGCCGAGTTGGTCGCCCTCGCTCATCACCACCGCACGGTAGACCGCGTTCTCCAGCTGGCGGATGTTGCCGGGCCAGTCGAGCTGGGCCAGATGCGCCATGGCCTCGCCACTGATGCCGGTGATCTGGCGATTCTCCTCGGCGGCAAAGCGCGCCAGGAAATGCCGGAGCAGATGCGGGATGTCCTCGCGCCGGCTCCTGAGCGAGGGGATCGTCAGCGGCAGCACGTGCAGGCGGTAGAACAGGTCTTCGCGGAAGTGCCCCTGTTTCACCCGCTCCAGCAGCCGGCGATTGGTTGCCGAGACGATGCGCACGTCGACCTTGACGGGCTTGCGGCCGCCGACTGCCTCGACGGCGCCTTCCTGGAGCGCGCGCAGCAGCTTGACCTGCGCAGCCAGCGGCAGTTCGCTGACCTCGTCCAGAAACAGCGTGCCGCCATGGGCTTCGACGAACTTACCCATGTGCCGCTCGGTGGCGCCGGTGAAGGCACCCTTTTCATGGCCGAACAGGATGGACTCGACGAGGTTGTCGGGGATCGCGCCGCAATTGACCGCGACGAACGGCTTTGCCTTGCGCTCGCCGCTGCCATGGATGGCGCGCGCGAACATCTCCTTGCCGACTCCGGACTCGCCTTCGATTAGAACGGGAATCGCGGAGTTCGCCGCCTTCTGCGCGGCGCGCATCACGCCGGCCATTGCCTCGGCGCGGGTAATGATGTCGGAGAAGGTCAGCCGGCCCTCGCGGCTGTGCCGGATGCGCTGCAATTCGCCCTTGAGCGCGGAGGCGTTGAGCGCGTTGCGAAGTGAGACCTGGAGCCGCTCCACACCGACCGGCTTGACCACGAAATCGGCCGCGCCGGCGCGCATCGCCGAGATCACGTTGTCGATGCCGCCATGGGCGGTCTGCACGATGACGGGGACGCTGAGACCCGCTTCGCGGATTTTCGCCAGCACGCCCATGCCGTCGAGACCGGGCATCACGAGATCGAGGATGACGGCGTCGATGGCCGGCGCATCGGGGGCGGTGAGGGCGGCGATCGCGGCGTCACCGGAGTCCACGACGACCGTCTCATAGCCGCATTTCTGTACCATGTTCTCGACCAGCCGGCGGGCCACGGCATCGTCGTCGGCGATCAAAATACTGGCAGCCATGGTGTTCCCCGCACGCTACTACTATCTGTCTCGAATCGGGGCACTCTGGCCGAAGCCGATTAACGCACTCTTAAACCTTGATGCCCTCGCCCGCCGCTGCGATTGTTGAACACAGGTTTCCCACACAATGAATTCGCGCTCCAAGCCTGCTCTCAAAACCTCCGCTCTCAAGAAGTCCGCTTCCAGCAAGCCCGCGCTTCGCAATCCGAAATCTGCCGCCAAGGCCAAATCCTCCAAATCTTCACCCACGAAGCCTGTGAGCAAGACCGGCAAGCTTCCAGAGTGGAACCTCGCCGATCTCTATTCCGGGATCGATGCGCCGGAAGTGGCGCGCGATCTCGAAAAGATGGATGCCGACTGCGTCGCGTTCGAGACCGACTACAAGGGCAAGCTGGCGACAGGGACAGCAAACGAAGATGGCGGAAAATGGCTCGCGGGAGCCGTGCGACGCTATGAGGCAATCGACGATCTTGCCGGTCGGCTCGGTTCCTATGCCGGGCTCGTCCACGCCGGCGACAGCGTGGACCCTGCGATTTCAAAGTTTTATGGCGATGTGTCGGAGCGGCTGACCGGGGCGTCCACGCATCTTCTGTTCTTCGCGCTCGAGCTCAATCGTATCGATGACGATATTTTGAACCGCGCGATGCAAGCCCCCGAGCTGGCGCACTACCGTCCCTGGATCGAGGATCTGCGCAAGGAGAAGCCGTATCAGCTCGACGACAAGCTCGAGCAGCTTTTCCTCGAGAAGGCGCAGACCGGCTACTCCGCCTTCAACCGGTTGTTCGACCAGACCATCTCCGGGCTGCGCTTCAAGGTCGGGTCCAAGGAGCTCGCGATCGAGCCGACGCTCAATTTGTTGCAGGACCGTGACGGCGCCAAGCGCAAGGCTGCGGCTGAGGCGCTGGCAAAGACCTTCAAGGCCAATGAGCGCACCTTTGCCCTGATCACCAACACGCTCGCCAAGGACAAGGACATCTCCGACCGCTGGCGCGGGTTCAAGGATGTCGCGGATTCCCGCCATCTCAACAACCGCGTCGAGCGCGAGGTGGTGGATGCACTGGTCGCCTCGGTCCGCGCAGCCTATCCAAAGCTGTCGCATCGCTATTACGCGCTGAAGGCGAAGTGGTTCGGCAAGAAGCGGCTCGCTTATTGGGATCGCAACGCCCCGCTGCCCTTTGCCGCGACCGATACCATCGGCTGGCCCGACGCCCGCAACATGGTGCTGACGGCCTATCGTGGGTTCTCGCCCAAAATGGCTGATATCGCGGAGCGCTTCTTCACCGATCGCTGGATCGACGCGCCGGTGCGGCCGGGCAAGGCGCCGGGCGCGTTCTCGCATCCGACCACTCCGTCGGCGCACCCCTATGTGCTGATGAACTACCAGGGCAAGCCGCGCGACGTGATGACGCTCGCCCACGAGCTCGGCCATGGCGTGCACCAGGTGCTGGCGGCGAAGAACGGCGCGCTCATGGCGCCGACGCCGCTGACGCTGGCCGAGACCGCCAGCGTGTTCGGCGAGATGCTCACTTTCAGGCGGCTCCTTGCCCAGACCAGGAATGCGAAACAGCGCCAGGCGCTGCTCGCCGGTAAGGTCGAGGACATGATCAACACCGTGGTGCGGCAGATCGCGTTCTACTCGTTCGAGCGCGCGGTCCACACCGAGCGCAAGAACGGCGAGCTCACCGCGACGCGGCTCGGCGAGATCTGGCTGTCGGTGCAAGGCGAGAGCCTCGGTCCGGCGATCGAGATCAAGGCGGGCTATGAGAACTACTGGATGTACATCCCGCACTTCATCCATTCGCCGTTCTACGTTTACGCCTATGCGTTCGGCGATTGCCTCGTGAACTCGCTCTATGCGGTCTACGAGAACGCGGCCGAGGGTTTTGCCGAGCGCTATCTCGACATGCTCGCCGCCGGCGGTACCAAGCATTATTCCGAGCTGCTGCGGCCGTTCGGGCTCGATGCCAAGGACCCGAAGTTCTGGGACGGCGGGCTCTCGGTCATCGCCGGCATGATCGACGAGTTGGAGGCAATGGGCTGAGGGGAGGTAGCGGTGCTCCAAGCGCCCAACAGGGCGTAAAACACCTGTTGAACAGCGCTGGTCAACAGTGTTATACATATGTATAACGCCCCTAAGGCAAGCCCATGAAGATCGAGATCAAGAAAATCGGCAATTCCGATGGTCTGCTGCTGCCGCGCGAATTGATGCAGCGTCTCGATCTCAAGCGCGGACAGCAATTGCACATCGTGGAATTACCCGGCGGTGGTTTTCAGTTGTTGCCTTACGACCCCGATTTCGAGCGGACGATGGAAATCGCCGACGAGGTGATGGACAAGTATCGCGACACGCTCGCTGCGCTTGCAAAATAGCCTGCCAGGCGCATGAGCGATCTGCAGGAGCCGCTCTGGATCACCTACGAGCAGGTCGTCGCAATTCACGGTCGACAACTCCGGCGCTTCGGCGGTGCGCCGGGATTGCGCGACGAGGGCATGTTGCGCTCGGCGCTGGACCGTCCGATCAACAAATGGCGGTACGAGCAGGCGCCGATCGATGAATTCGCCGCGGCCTATGCATTTGGTCTCGCGAAAAACCCAGCATTCGTCGATGGAAACAAGCGCATCGCCTTCATGGCGTTGATGGTCTTCCTCCACAAGAACGGCGTGGCCTTCAGTCCCGATCCCGCGGAAGCGACAATCATCATCCTCTCGCTCGCCGCCGGCGAAGTCAGCGAGGAGAGCCTGACGCGCTGGATCCGCGACAATTGGGATTCCAAATGACCTGATTTGCGGGAAAACCGCGCTTGCCTGCCGTTGCCCTGTTCGAAGGTTTCAGGTATCCCAGCCCAAGAATTCGACTTTCGACTGGGGACATTCCATGGCTGACCATAGCGAAGTGGCCTACACCACCGCAGACGGCAACGACTACATTGCCCACGAGCAGACCTATGAGGGCTTCATCAAGCTGGTGAAGTACGGCACGGTCTCGGTCGCGCTCATCGTGATCCTGATGGCGGTCTTCCTGACCTGATCCATCGACGGTTGCATCCGCCAGCGCCGGCGGCTGCTCATAAAATTTGCATACAAGCCGGTTCCAAAACCGGTATCGAAACGTTGCGGGAGTAACGCTAAGTTCGCGTGCGCGTTTTTGTCCGCGTCGCCGGAGGGCCTATGAAGATCGCCGTTGCCAAGGAAATCGATCCGTCGGAGCCGCGCGTTGCCGCTTCGCCTGATACGGTGAAGAAGTTCAAGGCGTTGGGTGCCGAGATCGCCGTCGAGCCGGGCGCCGGCCTCAAATCGGGTCTTCCGGATTCCGAATTCACGGCCGCCGGCGCCACCGTCAGCGCAGATGCGCTGAAGGATGCCGACATCATCATCAAGGTGAAGCGCCCTGAGGCGTCCGAGCTCGCGCAATACAAGCGCGGTGCACTCGTCATCGCGATCATGGATCCCTACGGCAACGAGGCTGCGCTGAAGACGATCGCCGATGCCGGCGTTTCCGCCTTCGCGATGGAGTTGATGCCGCGCATCACCCGCGCGCAGGTGATGGACGTGCTGTCCTCGCAGGCGAACCTCGCCGGCTACCGCGCCGTGATCGAGGGCGCCGAGGCGTTCGGCCGCGCCTTCCCGATGATGATGACCGCGGCCGGTACCGTGCCTGCCGCAAAAGTGTTCGTGATGGGCGTCGGCGTCGCCGGCCTCCAGGCGATCGCGACCGCGCGCCGTCTCGGCGCCGTCGTCACCGCGACCGACGTGCGTCCCGCCACGAAGGAGCAGGTCGAATCGCTCGGCGCGAAATTCCTCGCCGTCGAGGACGAGGAGTTCAAGAACGCGCAGACCGCCGGCGGCTACGCCAAGGAAATGTCCAAGGAATACCAGGCCAAGCAGGCCGCGCTCACCGCCGAGCACATCAAGAAGCAGGACATCGTGATCACCACCGCGTTGATCCCGGGCCGGCCCGCGCCGAAGCTCGTCTCCGGCGAGATGGTCAAGTCGATGAAGCCGGGCTCGGTGCTGGTCGATCTTGCCGTCGAGCGCGGCGGCAATGTCGAGGGCGCCAAGGCCGGCGAGGTCGTCGACCTCGATGGCATCAAGATCGTCGGCTACACCAACGTCGCCGGCCGTGTCGCGGCGTCTGCTTCCAGCCTCTACGCGCGCAATCTTTTCAACTTCATTGAGACCATGGTCGACAAGAAGGAGAAGAAGCTCGCCGTGAACTGGGACGACGAGCTCGTCAAGGCGACCGCGCTCACGAAAGACGGCGCCGTCATTCATCCGAACTTCCAGCCGAAAGCTTGAGGAGAGCCGCCATGGAGCATGTTGCACAGGTCGTCGACCCCTTCGTCTTCCGGCTGTCGATCTTCGTTCTTGCCGTCTTCGTCGGCTATTTCGTGGTGTGGTCGGTGACCCCGGCACTGCATACCCCGCTGATGAGCGTGACCAACGCGATCTCCTCGGTGATCGTGGTCGGCGCGCTGCTCGCCGTCGGCGTCGGTATGATCTCAAGCGGTTCAGGATGGGCGCGTGCCTTCGGCTTCATCGCGCTGATCTTCGCCTGCGTGAACATCTTCGGCGGCTTCCTTGTCACCCAGCGCATGCTGGCGATGTACAAGAAGAAGGTAAAGTGACCGGCGTGCACCTCGGGGTGACGAAGACAAAGGGGACCTGAGATGAACGCCAATCTGGCAGCAGTTCTTTACCTTGTGGCGGGTGTGCTGTTCATCCTGTCGCTGCGCGGGTTGTCCAGCCCGGCGACGTCGCGCCAGGGTAATTTCTTCGGCATGATCGGCATGGCGATCGCGGTCGCCACCACGCTGGCAAGCCATCCGCCGGCCGACGGTCTCGCCTGGGTGCTGGTCATTCTCGGCATCGCTATCGGTGGCTCGGTCGGCGCGGTCATCGCCCGCCGCGTGCCGATGACCTCGATGCCTGAACTGGTCGCCGCCTTCCACTCGCTGGTCGGCATGGCCGCGGTGCTGGTGGCCGCCGGCGCGTTCTACGCGCCCGAAGCCTTCGACATCGGCACTCCCGGCAACATCCATCCGCAAAGCCTGGTCGAGATGTCGCTCGGCGTCGCCATCGGCGCGCTGACCTTCACCGGCTCGGTGATCGCGTTTCTGAAGCTGTCCGCGCGCATGAGCGGCGCGCCGATCATCCTGCCGTTCCGCCACATCATCAACATCGCGCTGGCAATCGCGCTCGTCGTCTTCATCGTCGGGCTGGTGATGTCGGGCAGCGCGCTCGACTTCTGGCTGATCGTCATCATCGCGCTGGCGCTCGGCGTACTCATGATCATCCCGATCGGCGGCGCCGACATGCCGGTCGTGATCTCGATGCTGAACTCCTATTCCGGCTGGGCTGCGGCCGGCATCGGCTTCACGCTCGGCAATTCCGCGCTGATCATCACGGGCGCGCTGGTCGGATCGTCCGGTGCGATCCTGTCCTACATCATGTGCCACGCGATGAACCGGTCCTTCATCTCGGTCATCCTCGGCGGCTTCGGCGGCGAGACCGCGGCGGCCGGCGGTGGCGGCGGCGAGCAGAAGCCCGCCAAGCTCGGCTCGGCCGACGACGCGGCCTTCATCATGAAGAATGCCCAGAAGGTCATTATCGTGCCCGGCTACGGCATGGCGGTGGCGCAGGCGCAGCACGCGCTGCGCGAGATGGGCGACATCCTGAAGAAGGAAGGCGTCGAGGTGAAATACGCCATTCACCCGGTCGCCGGCCGTATGCCCGGCCACATGAACGTGCTGCTGGCCGAAGCCAACGTTCCCTATGATGAGGTGTTCGAGCTCGAGGACATCAACTCGGAGTTCGCTCAGGCCGACATCGCCTTCGTGATCGGCGCCAACGACGTCACCAATCCGGCGGCCGAAGAGGACAAGACCTCGCCGATCTACGGCATGCCCGTGCTGCAGGTCTGGAAGGCGGGCACCGTGATGTTCATCAAGCGCTCGCTTGCCTCCGGCTATGCCGGCATCGACAATCCGCTGTTCTATCGCGACAATACCATGATGCTGCTCGGGGACGCCAAGAAGGTCACCGAGAACATCGTCAAGGCGATGTAGCACGCGAAGGAAACCGACCGTGGCCATCAACAAGGAATGGCACCGGTCTCATCGCATGCCGCTCAAGGCAACGCGCGAGCAACGCGTCGCATGGCATGCCGCCCACAAGGCGGCGTGCGGTTGCCGCGACGTACCGGCGAGCCTCCGGCCCGACGTCATGAAATTGCTGCGGAGCCGTCGCAAATCCTGAGCCTGAACCAGGGCCGGCCGCGCCATGATCACCATCGCCAAATGGACCGTCATCCTGCTCGCTGGCGTCTATCTCGCCGGGCTCGTCGTGCTCTACACCCGGCAGCGCGAGATGCTGTTTCCGATACCGACCGCCAAGCGGACCCCGCCGGAGGCGGCGGATTGTCCCGAGGCGGAGGAGCATGTCCTGACCACCTCGGATGGCGAGAAGATCATCGTCTGGCACGTGCCGGCGAGGCCCGGTCGTCCCGTGATCCTGTATTTTCCGGGCAATGGCGATTTTCTCGCCGGCCGTGTCGGTCGCTTCAAGGCGATGACGGCTGACGGCACGGGGCTCGTTGCGCTGTCCTACCGCGGCTATGCCGGCTCGAGCGGCGCGCCGAGCGAGGAGGGGCTGCTGCGCGATGCCGCCGCGGCCTATGCCTTCACCACGGCGCGCTACACGGCGGAACGAATCGTCGCCTGGGGCTTTTCGCTCGGGACCGGCGTGGCGGTCGCGCTCGCCTCGGAACGGCGTGTTGGGAAACTCGTCATGGAGGCGCCCCATACGTCGACGGCCGACATTGCATCTTCGTCGTTCTGGTTCGTTCCGGTGCGCCTCTTGATGCGCGATCCGTTCCCTTCCGACCAGCGGATCGCGCGCGTCACTGTGCCGCTATTGGTCATGCATGGCACCAATGACCTTGCCATTTCGATCGTGTTCGGAGAGCGTCTGTTCGCGCTCGCGCATGAACCGAAGCAGTTCGTTCGCTTTGCGGGTGGCGGACACGACAATCTCGATGCGTTCGGTGCGATCGAAACAGTAAGGCAATTCATTGGATCCTAAACAGCTCGTCACCCGGCTCTGGAGCATATCCCTTGCCGCCATCCTCGTATTGTTGCCGCAGCAGGCATGGGCCGCAACCGGCCTCGATGGTGCGGCGATGCGTTGGCCCTACGCGCTTCCCTTTGCAGGCCTGTTGCTCTCGATCGCGCTCGGACCGCTGCTGTTTGCGAAAGTCTGGCACCATCATTACGGCAAGATCACCGCTGCCTGGTCGCTGCTGGCGCTGGCCTCGCTCGTCATTTTTGCCGGAAGCATGGCGACGCTGGCGGCGTTAGTCCATGCCATGCTAACTGAATATCTCGGCTTCATCGTGCTGCTGTTCGCGCTCTACGTCGTGGCCGGTGGCATCCTGATCACGGGCGACATCAAGGCCACGCCGGCGACGAATGCCGGCATTCTCGCGCTCGGCACCTTGATGGCGAGCATCGTCGGCACCACGGGTGCCGCGATGATCCTGGTCCGCCCGCTGATCCGCGCCAACCGGCCCCGGCGCTACAATGCCCATGTCATCATCTTCTTCATCATTCTTGTCGCCAATGTCGGCGGCGCGCTGAGCCCGCTCGGCGATCCCCCGTTGTTCGTCGGTTTCCTGCACGGCGTCGACTTCTTCTGGACCACGCGGACCATCTGGTTGCAGACCGCGATCGTTGCCGGATTGCTGCTCGCGATCTTCATCGTTGTCGATCTTTGGCGCTTCCGCCGCGAGCCTGCACTCAGCGACCCCAGTCCTGCAGCCCCCGTCCGCATCCGCGGTCTCGTCAACCTCGTGCTGATCGCAGCGATCGTCGCGAGCCTGCTGGCGTCGGCGATGTGGAAGCCGGCTATTGCTTTCGACATTCTCGGAACGAAGCTGGAGCTCGAAGACATCGCCCGCAATCTGGCGCTGCTTTCCATCGCGGCGTTGTCAGTGTGGCTGACCCCGGATGAGCACAGGGAGGCCAACGGCTTCACCTGGGAGCCGATCCGCGAGGTCGCGAAACTG
This sequence comes from Bradyrhizobium sp. 192, assembly GCF_023100965.1. Lineage (NCBI taxonomy): Bacteria > Pseudomonadati > Pseudomonadota > Alphaproteobacteria > Hyphomicrobiales > Nitrobacteraceae > Bradyrhizobium > Bradyrhizobium sp. 192. Next base: position 7,338,842 of record NZ_CP064690.1, on the reverse strand, counting down.
TTCGCGGGCATTTTTGTCGCCATCATCCCGGTCATTGCCATGCTCAATGCCGGCCATCACGGTGCCTTCGCCTGGCTGTTGTCGGCCGTGACGGGGCCGGACGGCGCGCCGCGCGAGGTCGCCTATTTCTGGTTCACCGGCCTGATGTCGGCGTTTCTCGACAATGCGCCGACCTATCTTTTGTTCTTCCAGCTTGCCGGCGGCGATCCGCAGACGTTGATGCATCAGCTGTCGGGCACGCTCGCGTCGATCTCGATGGGCGCCGTCTACATGGGAGCGCTCACCTATATCGGTAATGCGCCGAACTTCATGGTCAGCAGCATCGCCAGCGAGAACGGCATCGAGATGCCGAGCTTCTTCGGCTATTTCTTGCGCGCCGGCGCGGTGCTGATCCCGCTGTTCATGCTGCTGACGCTGCTGCCGGTGGCGCCGATCCTGCGCTGGCATTGAATCTGCCTGCCGATTTGCTACTGCTCGTCTTCAGCGATTGGAGCCGGTAGATGAGCGCGCATAATCCGATGCCCAGGTCGGCCTGGATCTTTCCGGCGCTGGCCGTGCTGTTGTTCGCAGCCGTCAGCGCGACCGGCTACGTCTTCACGCTGTCGCTCGGCGGGCTCGTCTTCGCCATCGTCCTCCTGGTCATCCTGTTTGGCACGGTGTTCGCCGCGGTTCATCATGCCGAAGTGATCGCCGAGCGGGTCGGTGAGCCCTATGGCACGCTGGTGCTGACGCTCTCGGTGACCGTCATCGAGGTGGCGCTGATCACCACGATCATGCTGGGCGACAAGCCCGCCCCGGAACTGGCGCGCGACACCGTGTTCGCCGTGGTCATGATCGTCTGCAACGGTCTCGTCGGACTCTGCATCTTCATCGGCGGCCTGCGCTATCGCGAGCAGGGCTTTCAGCTCTCGGGGGCGAACGTTTATCTCAGCGTCCTGTTCGCGCTCGCGACCATCACGCTGATCATGCCGAACTACACGACCACAACGCCGGGGCCGGCCTATTCGGCGGTTCAGCTCGGCTTCGTCGGTGTGGTCACGCTGGCGCTGTACGGGGTGTTTCTCTACACTCAGACCGTCCTGCACCAGGATTACTTCGTCCATGAATGGGCGGACGGGGGGAGCGGCGAGGCGTATCTGTCGGGCCGGATCTTGGCGCTCAGCGTGGTGCTGCTGCTGATTGCGCTGCTGGCCGTGGTGCTGCTCGCCAAGAAATTCTCGCTGGTGATGGACGCCGTCGCGGCCAAGATCGGGGCGCCGCCGGCCTTTGCCGGCGTTCTGGTCGCGCTTCTGATCCTGATGCCGGAAGGCGTCGCGGCCGTCGCGGCGGCCCGCAAGAACGACCTCCAGAAGAGCATCAACCTCGCCTTGGGGTCGTCGTTGGCGACCATCGGGCTGACCATCCCGGCCGTCGGAGTCGCCACCTACGCGCTCGACAAGGAGCTCACGCTCGGCCTCAGTTCCCAGGGCAGCGTGCTTTTGCTGCTGACCTTCTTTCTGAGCATGCTGACCTTCGGAACGGGCAGGACCAATGTCCTGTTCGGGCTGGTCCATATGGTGGTATTTGCCGTTTACGTGTTCATGGTTTTCGTACCCTGACGTGCTAGGTGCCAGGAGAGGTTCCAGATGCTTGCCGCCAAGTCCGAGGTTCAGGTCGACAACGAGGAGGTCCGGGTGACCGAATGGCGCCTTCCGCCCGGCGGCGCCACCGGCCATCACACCCACGGCATGGACTACGTGATTGTTCCCGTGGTCGCGGGGGAAATGACCATCGTCGCGCCCGGCGGAGAGCGGTCCAAGGCGCAGCTGGCAGCCGGGAAATCCTATTTCCGCAAGGCCGGCGTCCAACACGACGTACTTAACGAAACCTCAACCGAGATCGTGTTCCTTGAGATCGAGCTGAAGCCGTAGGTCCGCCTTACAACTTGCCATCGATCCGTCGCAGTTGATCCCTTACAATGCCCCAAAGTTCCCGCATCTGATCGCGGGGAGTGGCCGGAATGCTGAAATACCTCGCTAAAATTTCGATGGATATTTTCCCCTCGGTGCTCGCGACGATCATCGGGGCGTACATCGTTAACCACTACATCAACGCCAGGCCGGCGGCTGATGCCCCTGCGGCCGTCGTGGCCCCTGCCGAAGCCGGCAAGAACGGCAAGCCAGCCGATGTGGCCAATCTCCCTGCGCCCGGCGTCAAGGCCAAAGGCATCCTCGAGAAGAGCGTGACGGACAAGCCGACGGCTGTAAAGGCTGGCGATCAGCCGTCCGCCGAGCACAAGTCTGCCGACGGGGCCCCGGCCGAGGCCGGTCCGCGTGGCAAGCCGTCGGCGCGCGAGAAGGCAGCGGCCAAGTCGACCCCGGCCGCCGGCACCCCCGCTCCGGTGGTAGAGGCCAATTCGGCACCGGCTGCTGCGGCCCCGGCCCCCGACGCCAACGACCTCGTGCGTGCCGCGATCGAGCGGCTGCGCAAGTCTCCTGAGGGCAAGTCGTACGAGAGCAAGTCGTCCGAGAGCAAGTCCGCCGAGGTCAGGCCGTTCGAGGCCAGGCCTGCCGAAGCCAAGTCAGCCGAGAGGCCGATCGAGCCTGCCGTGCGGGAAGCCGCCCGCACGCCGGAGGCCCCCCAGATCATCAGCATGGAGCCGGCTACGGTCCGTCCGCTGCCGCCGCCGATCACGGTATCGACGCCCTTGCCGGACGCCTATGACAAGGATGGCTCCTCGCCGGCCAATCCGCCCTACACGGCCTCGGTCGGTAACGATGACCCAAATCGGATGACGCCGCCGGCTGACATTCCCGTGCCGACGATCGCGCCCCCGCTCGATCTGCGCGCCGACGCCGGCGCCTCCATGCCCCGGCCGAAGAAGACCAATGTCGCCGACGAGATGCTGTCGGGCATGAAGTCGATGTTCCACTCGGTCCTGCCGAAGGGCGCCACCCCCGATTAAGACGGCGCCCGCGCCGCCAAAACCGTCAGCCGCCGACGCGGGCGAGGCCGCTGCGCGCGGCGTCGTCACGTGGGCGAAGCGAGACAGCCCTGGTGTAGGACGCCGCCGCCTTGGCCCTGTCGCCCAGCCGCTCATAGGCCTGTCCGCGCGCAGTCCAGACCTGCGCGTTGTGTGGATCGGCCTCGGAAGCCTCATCTAGATCGGCCGTGGCCTCCTTGACCTTGCCGAGCGCGAGATAGCTGGTGGCGCGGCCGAGCAGCGGCTCGACCTTCTGGGGATTGAGCCCGCTCGCAGCGCTGAAATCTGCGATCGCGAAATCGTGCTGATTTTTGCCTTGGTAGATCAGGGCACGGCCATACAGCGCCTGCGCATTGTAGGGATCGAGCCCGACCGCGCGATTGAATTCGTCGAGGGCTGCCGCGACCTCGCCTGACTTCGCCAGGGATTGGGCTTTTGCGGTGAGGGCCTGGGCCTCGGCGACGTTGCCCGCGCTCACTGCGCTCTCGGCGGGCGCGGCCGCCTTGGGGGCCTCCTGCGGCTTGTCCTTCTCCGGCATCAGCGATCCCAGATCGAAAGAACAGCCGCACAGCGTAATCCCCATCAACGCCAGCGCGAGCGGCTGCCAGATCTGGCGTAGCCGCGCCAAGCCGCGCTGGGGGAAGGGGGAGGCCATCTACGGTTCGCTCGCGCTAGAGCATGATCCGGACCCGAAGGCCGCGTTGGCGAAAAGCATGCAGCGGTTTTTCCTCGCGACAAACGCGGAACGCGTTTGCGTAGAGATCATGCTCGAACAACAAACCAAAGCGCGACGACGTTCAATCCAAATCTCATCGCGCCTGTGTGCCGCGCCCCTGATGCCCGGCCCGGAAAGGCTCCGCGCACAAACAATAACGCGGGCCAGAGGCCCGCGTCATCGAAAACTCAAAGTCTTTCAAGATTCGGTAAATCAGCGCGGTCCGCGCGGACCTGCACCTGCACCTGCACCCGGGCCGCTACGACCGCCGCGATCACCGCCGGGACCGGCGCCGAACACCGGCTTGGGCTTCATCGGCAGCAGGCCTTCGCGCTGCAGCTTCTTGCGGGCCAGCTTGCGCGCGCGGCGCACGGCTTCGGCCTTTTCGCGGGCCTTCTTCTCGGAGGGCTTCTCGTAATGACCGCGGAGCTTCATCTCGCGGAAAATTCCCTCGCGCTGCATCTTCTTCTTCAGCGCCTTGAGGGCTTGGTCGACATTGTTATCGCGAACGAGAACCTGCACGCGGCATCCTCTTCAGTGGATCGGATTTGAATTCTGGTAAGTCAAAGGGGATGGCGAAAACGCGCAAGCCCTTAACCTTGAGGGCGCGGATGTATCAGACAAAACCCGGGATGTCCACCGGCCAAGCGGGGATTCGGGCCAAGTTCAGCCATTAAATGAGGCAAAATACCTCTGCGCGGCCCTGATTTGGGAGATTTGACGCCAAGGGTGGGGCCGTTTCCGGAGCTTCGTTCCGGAATCTTTGAAAGCAGGGGACGACACATGGATATCAAGAAATACGCCGCTGAGGCCATCGGCACCTTTTGGCTCACATTCGCAGGTTGCGGTAGCGCGGTGATCGCCGCCGGTTTTCCGCAGGTCGGAATCGGCCTGGTCGGCGTCTCCTTGGCGTTCGGCTTGAGCGTCGTCACCATGGCCTATGCGATCGGCCATATCTCGGGTTGCCATCTCAACCCGGCGGTCACCGTCGGGCTTGCTGCCGGCGGCCGTTTTCCCGCCGGGCAGATCCTGCCCTACGTGATCGCCCAGGTGGCCGGCGCGATCGTGGCCGCCTGGCTCCTCTACGTCATCGCGAGCGGAGCTCCGGGTTTCGATGTCAGCAAGGGCTTCGCCTCCAACGGCTATGATGCGCATTCGCCCGGCCAGTACAGCATGATCGTGTGCTTCCTCACCGAGGTGGTGATGACCATGATGTTCCTGTTCATCATCATGGGCGCGACCCATGGCCGCGCACCCGCAGGCTTTGCGCCGCTCGCGATCGGGCTCGCGCTGGTGATGATCCATCTCGTCAGCATCCCCGTCACCAATACTTCGGTGAACCCGGCGCGCAGCACGGGCCCTGCGCTGTTCGTCGGCGGCTGGGCGACCGCGCAGCTCTGGCTGTTCTGGGTCGCACCGCTGATCGGCGGCGCCCTGGGCGGGGTGATCTATCGCTGGCTCAGCGAGGAGCCCGCTGGCGTCGTCGCAGGCACGAAGACGGCGTAGTCGCAAAGCGGGATCGCAGCGATTGCTGCGGTCCCGTTACCTGCCCGTGGTGGAAAGCACTTCGGTGACGTGGCCCATCTTTCGGCCGGGGCGCGGCGCGCCCTTGCCGTAGATGTGCACGGTCGCGCCCGGCACGCTCAGCCATTTCTCGTAATCGTTGATCTCGTCGCCGATCAGATTGGTCATGGTGACGATTTCGCCGTGGCGCACGGGCTTGCCGAGCGGCCAGCCGGCGATGGCGCGGATGTGCTGCTCGAACTGCGAGACCGACGCGCCGTCGAGCGTCCAGTGCCCGGAATTATGCACGCGGGGGGCGATCTCGTTGACCAGCACCTTCGGGCCGGTGCCGTTGGCGAGCACGAACATCTCGACGGCGAGCACGCCGATATAGTCGAGCGCGCTCGCGATCTTGCCGGCGATGCTGCGGGCTTCCTCGGCGAGCGCGTCGGGAATTCGGGCGGGCGCTCGGGATATCTTCAGAATGTGGTCGCGATGCTCGTTCTCGGTGACGTCGAAACACTCGACCTGGCCCGTGGCCGAGCGCGCGGCGATCACGGAGATCTCGCGCTCGTAGGGCACGAAGGCTTCCAGAATCGCGGATTTGGTGGCGAGGCTGGTCCACACCTTGGCGATGTCGTCGCCCTCGCGGATGATGGCCTGGCCCTTGCCGTCATAACCGAAGCGGCGGGTCTTGAGCACGGCCGGAAGGCCGATCCTGGCGATCGCCTCGCGTAGCGAGGACACGGAGGTGACGTCGGCATAGGCCGCGGTGCCGATGCCGAGCCGCGTCACGAAATCCTTCTCGGCGAGCCGGTCCTGGGTGGTCTCGAGGATCTTGCGGTTGGGCAGCACGGGTCGACGCGCGTCCAGCACCATCGCGGCGGCCGATGGCACGTTCTCGAATTCGTAGGTGATGACGTCGACGTCGTTGGCGAACAGTTCGAGCGCTTCGACATCGGCATATTCGGCGCAGGTCGCGTTCAATACGACGTCGAAGGCCGGCGAGTCCGGATCGGGCGAGAACACCTGACAGCGCAGGCCGAGCCGCGCCGCAGCCATGGCCAGCATTCGGCCCAATTGTCCGCCGCCGAGGATTCCGATGGTGTCACCGGGCTTCAGCTTCACCTGCCTGGTGTCGGTCACGCCTTGTCCTCCGGGCGCTCGGCGACCGCCTCGGTTTGCGCCCTGCGCCAGGCGGCGAGGCGATCGGACAGCGCCGGGTCGGACAACGCCAGGACGGACGCCGCCAGCAGCGCGGCGTTGATCGCGCCGGCCTTGCCGATGGCGAGGGTGCCGACCGGGATGCCGGCGGGCATTTGGACGATCGAATAGAGCGAATCGAGGCCCTTGAGCGTCTTGGATTCGATGGGAACGCCGAACACCGGAAGCTCGGTCAACGCCGCCGCCATGCCGGGCAGGTGTGCAGCGCCACCGGCGCCGGCGACGACCACCTTGAACCCGGCAGCCTTGGCCCCCTTGGCGAACGCAAACAGGCGGTCGGGGGTGCGGTGGGCCGAAACGATGCGAGTATCGGTGGCAATGCCGAGCGCTGCCAGCGTGTCGGCGGCATGTCGCATCGTGTCCCAGTCCGACTGGCTTCCCATGATGATGGCGATCGGCGCGGTCATGACGTCAATTGTGCCCGAAAAACAGAAAGATGGGCCAGATTAACGGTTCCGGCCGGCGGCTCGCAAGGCGGTGGCAAGGAGAAGGGAATCCACTATCCTGTCTTGGTGAATCCCCGCAAGCCTTCATTGAGCAGGATGCCTATGAAGAAACTAAAAAGGGCGGACGCTGCGAAGGCCAAAAAGGGCCGGAAGACCAGCGCCGGCCGATCCAAAGCCGCCCCCAGGCTGATCAAGCGTCCGGCGAAGCCGCCGCGGCGCGGCGCGTCGGGCGATGATTTAGCCAAGGATACCGTCACGGCGACGATCCGGGGCTTGCGGACCAAGCTCAAGGAGGCGCAGCGGCGGGTTGCGGAACTCGAAGCTGCGGCCGACACCGATTTCCTGCTCGAGATTCCGAACCGGCGCGGCTTCGAGCGCGAGCTGGCGCGCGCCGTCGCCTACATGAAGCGCTACCGCGCCAGTGGGGCGCTGATCGTGCTCGACGTCGATCGGTTGAAGCCGATCAACGATTCGTTCGGTCATGGCGCCGGCGACGAGGTACTCAAGGCGATTGCCGCCACGTTGACGCGGCAGGTCCGTGCCTCCGACGTGGTCGGCCGGCTCGGGGGCGACGAGTTCGCGCTGCTGCTCTGGAATCTCAGCGGGATCGACGCCAAGGCGAAGGCGATCGCCTTCGAGCAGGCGGTCGACGAATTGTCCTTTGTCTTTCGCGGCCAGCATGTGACCGCGGGCGCCTCCGCCGGTGTCGCGCTGCTGGGGGCGCAGTCCGACCCGGGCCGCGCCCTCGAGGAGGCGGATGCCGCCATGTATGTGCGCAAGGCGCAGCGGCGGCACGAGCCGCGGATCAGGCTGGTCGGCAGCTAAAGCGCGCTGAGATCCGGCGGTACGGTACCGAATTTCCGCAGCAATTTTGCATCGCCAAACTCGCCGGTCAGGGGATCGCCACTGCGGCTGAAGGCGACGGCGCCGATATGGCCGGTGCCGTGCGCCAGCATTTCCGCACGACGCAGGGCGGCAGCCGATGTCTGACATTCCTCGGCCGCGCCTGCCACCGGCGAGCCGTCCTCGTCGGTCAGGAAGGGCAATGCAACGTAGTAGGTGACGTCGGGCATGGTCGGCTCCGATCGGCTGAAGGTTCAGGCGGCGCTGCTCTTGCTCCGCACCTTGCTGCGCGAAGTGTCCGGAATGCAGCCCGCGGAAATCGCCGCCTGCAATTCCTCCAGCTCGGCCTCCAGATATTCGTTGGCCATGATCAGCGCCTTGATGGTGCTGCGCAGATTGCCGTCACACATCGCGATCGCCTGATCGCAGGCCTGTTCATAATGACTGTTGTCGAGAAGTGCGGCTGGCGACATCTGCGTTTCCTCGTGCGTTCCAGGGGGGGGCGGCGTTGGCTATCGAATGTTCTTATTTTGTTCTTTTCGAGTCAAGCGGATTCGATCCACCGTGGCTTGGCCGCGCACAGGTCTGCGGATCAGGCGATGATGTCGGGGGTGAGCTGGTCTTCGATGAACGCGATGCGGTCTCGTAACAAAAGCTTGCGCTTCTTCAACCGCTGCAGCCGCAATAGGTCGGGGGCGGGCGATTGATGCAGTGCATCGATCGCCGCATCGAGATCTCGGTGTTCCTGCTGCAACCGGGTGAGCTCGGCTTCGAGCTCACGCTCGTCTTCATTGGTCATGTCTGCGGTGGCCGAAAACCGATAGGCGTGGGATGAAGGCTGTGGATGCCCTGTGGAAACTATCGTCCTTGCGCGGCGTGATCGCAAGCGATCTGCGACCACCGTTCGCCGATCTCCAGCGAGATATTTCCGCTGATCGCTGCGGCGCTGCGCAAGCGCATTGATATCATGGATTTTTCCCGCGCGGTTCCTTTACTCACGCTTCGTTACATATGAATTTTCAAAAATGAAGCTGCGACGACGGATACCCATCGACAGAACGAATCGGTGATGTAAACTTCGTTGTCCGGATCGAATCCTGAGGTTCAGCCCTACCGAGGAGGTTTCGAATGACAATTCAGGCACATCTCGTTGAATTGGAGCGGAAGCACAAAATTCTCGAAAACGAATTGCACGATGCTCTCGTGCACCTTTCAACAGACGACCTGCAAATTGTTGAGTTGAAGCGCCGGAAGTTGATGGTCAAGGACCAGATCGAGCGTTTGAGGCACGGCGACACGCTCCACTAGCACCCCCCGTAACAGCGTAGAGTTAATCGCACCCTTATCCGCAGGGGTGAGAGCTTTTGCGCTCATCCCTGCAGCAAGGTGCGCACCGTGCAGAGAAGCTCGCGCTGTGTTTGGCTTTTGTCGGAGCGCGTATTCTTGCCGCGAACAGGTATCCGCCTCGCTCGAAAACGCTTCAGATCTCTGCGAGCTCGGCGACGTGATCTGCGATCGCGAGCGACGACGTCAATCCCGGCGATTCGATGCCGAACAGGTTGATCAGGCCAGCGACGCCGTGATCGCGCGGGCCCTGCATCAGGAAGTCCTGCGTCGCCACCGCGGGCGGTACGATCTTCGGCCGGATACCCGAATAGCTCGGCATCAACGCGCCGTCAGGCAGCGTCGGCCAGTATTTGCGGATCGCCGGGTAGAACCGCTCGGCGCGTGACGGGTCGACCTCGTAATCGATCGTCTCGATCCACTCGACGTCAGGGCCGAAGCGCGCCTGGCCTGCCATGTCCAGCGTCAGATGCACCCCGAGCCCGCCCGGTTCGGGCACCGGATAGATCAGGCGCGAGAACGGAGCCTTGGCGTTGCAGCTGAAGTAATTTCCCTTGGCGAGATAGGCGCGCGGAATGCGGTCCAGCGGCATGCCGTCGATATTGCGCGCCACATGGGTCGCCGAGAGTCCCGCGGCGTTGACGAGGAGGCTGCATTGCAGCGTCATTGGCGCCTCGCCGCCGGCGTCGATCTCGATCAGGCCGTTCGCAGCCTTGGCGCGGACCAGCGGCGTGTGAAACGCGAAGGCCGCGCCGGCTTCCTCGGCCTCGCCGCGCAGCGAGAGCATGTAGGCGTGGCTGTCGATGATGCCCGTCGATGGCGACAGCAGCGCGGCGTCGCAGGCCAACGCCGGCTCCAGCGCACGTGCCGCCTCGCCCGTGAGCAGCTGCATGTCGAGCACGCCATTGGCCTCGGCATGCGCCTTGATCGATTGCAGCTTCTCGGTCTCCTTCGGGCTGGTCGCGACGATCAGCTTGCCGCAATTCCTGTGCGGGATGCCGCGCTCGGCGCAGTAGCGGTAGAGCGCGTGCTTGCCGTCGATGCACATGCGCGCCATCCAGCTCCCGGCGCGGTAGTAGATGCCGGCATGGATCACCTCGCTGTTGCGTGAGGAGGTGATGGTGCCGATCGCCTCGGCCTCTTCGAGCACGATGACCTCGCGCCCGGCCTGCGCAAGCTTTCGAGCCACCGCGAGCCCGACCACACCGGCTCCGATGACGACGCAATCGACTCTATCCATGGCTGTGTAGGATGTCCGCTGGAAGCGCCGGTGGCATCCGGCCTGGAGAGAATGGCGCGGGGCCATTTTCCCTTAAGGAAGAATTTATCATGTCAGGGCAATTGCCGTATTTCACGTCACATTTTTTCCGTTGCGCGTACAGGCGTTTACCCGATCCAAACCCGTGAAGCCAGACAATCCAACGTTGAAATCGCGGGTGGCTGATGGCTGAGAAGAACTGGCACGAGGGCAGCACGCTTCCGATTGCTGTGCAGGCCGTTGTGTGCCTCGCCGGCACGGTTGCGCCCGCGCGCGCCTTTGCGCTGTCCGACAGCTTCGCCGCGCCGAGCTATCTCGGCGAGCTCGATCCCAACGTGGTCTGGGAAGTCCTGATCGCGGGCATCGTCGTCTGCGCCTTCTTCGCCGCGATCGCGCTGTGGATCCATTCCTCGCTGCGCCGGACCCGGCGCTTGCAGCTCCGGCGCAACGCCTTCGTCTCCTCCGCCATGAACAACCTCAACCAGGGCGTGGTGATGACGGATGCGCAGCGCCGCATCATCTTCTGCAATGACCGCTATCTCGAGCTCTATGGCCTCAAGCGGTCGGACCTCTGGGCCGACATGAACGGCTACGAGCTCCTCGCGCTGCGACGCAAGCGCGGGGTGCTTGGCGCCTCCGATGACGAGTTCTACGAGAAGGCGGCAAGCCCCAACGGTCTGATCACCGAGCTGCCGGACGGGCGGGCCATCCTGGTGAAATATTTCGTGCTGCCGAACGGTGGCTCGGTGGCGACCCATCTGGATGTCAGCGAGCAGCGTAAGCTGTCGCGACAGCTCGCCTCGACCAAGCAGTTCCTCGAGACGGTGCTGGACAACGTGCCGGCCTGCGTGGCCGCGAAGAACATCGAGGACGGCCGCTACATCTTCGCCAACAGCGCCTATGAGCGGTTCTGGGGGTTCTCGCGAGACCAGGTCGTCGGCAAGAATGCGCGCGAGCTGTTCGCGTCCGCCTCGGCGGCCACTATCGAGGCGACCGACCGGGCGGCGCTCGATTCGCCGGACGGTCAGTTCCGCAACGAATTCGAGGTCGATCGTGGCGGCGAGCGGCGCATGGTCGCCTCGATCCGGATCGTGGTCCGCAACGAGAACAACAAGCCCGAATTCCTGATGCTCGTGTTCGAGGACGTCACCGACCGCCGCTCGCTGTCGAAGGAGCTGGAGAGCACCAAGAAGTTCCTCGAGCTGGTGGTCGACAACATCCCGGTGGCGTTGATCGTCGAACAGGTCAAGGACGGCCGTTATCTGCTCGCCAATCGCAGCGCCGAGACGATCCTCAACCGCCGGCGCGAGGAAGCAACCGGCCTGACAGCGTCGGACATCTTCAATCCCAAGGAAGCCAAGCTGATCATCGCGCGCGACGAAGCCGCGATTAAGAAACGCGGGATGATCTCCGAGGAGCACCCGATCTCGACCAAGGCGGGCTTGCGCCTGTTCCTCACCCGCCGCGCCACCGTGGTCAACGATGCCGGCGAGCCGCAATATTTGATCAAGACTCACGAGGACGTCACCGACCGCCGCCAGACCGAGTCGCGCATGGCGCACATGGCCTATCACGACGGCCTCACCGACCTGCCCAACCGCGCCGCCTTCCTGCAGGCGCTGAACCAGATGATCGAGGCCTGCGAAGGCACCGGCGAGGAGTTCGCGGTCCTCTCGATCGACCTCGACGGCCTCAAGGAGGTCAACGACGTCTTCGGCCATGCGCTCGGCGACAAGCTCCTGATCGAGGTCGCGCAGCGGCTCCAGGACGTCGCGCGCGGCGGCCTGGTCGCGCGCCTGTCGGGCGACGAGTTCGGGCTCATCATCGACGGCAAGCAACCCGAGGCGGGACTCGCACTGGCGGAGCATGTCGGCGAAGCCGTCTCGCGGGATTTCCATATCGACGGCCGCCCGGTGCGCGCGGGCGTGACCACCGGCATGTCGATCTTCCCGCATAACGGCGCCGACGGCGCCTCGTTGCTCGCCAATGCCGGTGCGGCGCTGTTCCGCGCCAAGCAGAAGTCGCGCGGCACCATCAGCCTCTACCAGCCGGAGATGGACCAGCAGATCCGCGATCGCCGCGTGCTGCACCAGGACCTCTCGGTGGCGATCAAGAACGGCGAGCTTTCGCTGGCGTTTCAGCCGCAGGGCGCCGCGGGCCACAGCGTCGCCGAAAGCGAGATCATCGGCTTCGAGGCGCTGGCGCGCTGGCAGCATCCGGTGCGCGGCCAGGTCTCGCCGGCCGAATTCATACCGATCGCCGAGGAGAGCGGCTTGATCGTCGAGATGGGCGAGTGGATCCTGCGCGAGGCCTGCCGCGAGGCGGCCTCCTGGCCGAAGCCGCTCCAGGTTGCGGTCAATCTGTCGCCGGCGCAGTTCATGCACGGCGACGTGGTCGGGCTGGTCCATTCGATCCTGATCGAGACCGGCCTTGCGCCCGGTCGGCTCGAGCTGGAGATCACCGAGGGCGTGCTGATCGAGGATTTCGACCGGGGCCTCGCGCTGCTGCGCCGCCTGAAGGCGCTCGGGGTGCGCATCTCCATGGACGATTTCGGCAGCGGATATTCCTCGCTGAGCTACCTCCAGGCGTTCCCGTTCGACAAGATCAAGATCGACCGGGCCTTCATCACCAATCTCGGCCGCAACCCGCAATCGGCTGCGATCGTTCGCGCAGTGATCGATCTCGGCCACGGTCTCGAAATGTCGATCGTCGCCGAGGGCGTCGAGACCGTCGAGCAACTTGTCTTCCTCGCCAAGGAGGGCTGCGACGGCGTGCAGGGCTATCTGCTCGGCAAGCCCCTGCCGATCGGAAAATATGCCGGGCTCGTCGGCCGCGCTGAGATCATGGAGCTTGCGCTCAAGACCGGCTAGTCTAGAGCGTTTCCGAGCGAAGCGGACACCGGCTCGTGTCGAGAAAACGCGTCGGAATGAGAATCCAGAGCCCCGTTCCGATTTCATCGGAACGGAAATGGCTCTAGTGATGATGGGGCGCTTTGCTCCTTCTCGACGGCTTCATGGCGGATTACGACCTCGCGATCATCGGCGGCGGCCTGAACGGTGTCAGCCTCGCGCGCGATGCGGCAGGCCGCGGCCTGCGGGTGATCCTGTTCGAGCAGGGCGATCTCGGCGGCGCGGCATCGTCGGCGACACCGCGGCTGATCCACGGCGATCTGTCGGTGCTGGAGCGGCGCAGGTTCCGGCGGGTGCGCCGGGCCCTGGCCGAGCGCCGGACCTGGCTCCGGATCGCGCCACATCTGGTCCGGCCGCTGCGCTTCGTGATCCCCGCGCATTCCGACGAGCGTCCGCCGTGGCTGCTGCGCGCCGGCCTGTATGTCTATGACGGTCTCGCGAACCGGGGCGGCCTGCCACCATCGGCGACCCTCGACATCACGCACCATCCGGTCGGCAACGCGCTGAGGCGCCCGTTCGGCACGGCGTTCGAATATTCGGACTGCGTCGTCGACGACTCTCGCCTGGTGGTGCTGACGGCGCTGGATGCGGCCGAACGTGGCGCCGCGATCCGGACTGGTGCCCGTTGTGTGCGTGCCGACAGAACTGATACCTGGCGGCTCGCGGTGGTCGATCGCGGCCATCGCCGCACGATCACGGCGCGGGCGCTGGCCAACGCCACCGGCGCCTGGACGCCGATGGTCGCCGATACCGTGCTGCGGCAGCCGCAGCCCGCCATGGCGGCCACGCAGATGAGCCAGATCATTGTGCCGAGGCTGTTCAATTCCGAGAACGTCTACGTCTTTCAGAACAATGATGGACGGCTGATCTTTGCCCGGCCCTTCGAGCGCGACTTCACGCTGATCGGCACTGTCACGCACGCCTTCACCGGCGATCCCGCCATTGTCGCGATGCCGGGGGCCGACGTCGGCTATCTCTGCGACGCCGCCAGCCGCTATTTTCGGGAGCGCGTTGCCCCGACCGACGTGGTCAGCACGGTCTCCGGCGTCAACCTCACGCTGGCGTCCGCACGCGGCCGCGACGGCACGATGCTGTTCCATGCGCGCCGGCGCAAGGCGCCGCTGCTGACGATGTTCGGCGGCGACGTCACCACCTCGCGCCTGCGCGCGGAGTGGGCGGTGACGAAGCTGACGCCGTTCTATCCGATGTCGCCGCCCTGGACTGCCGGCGCCGCGCTGCCCGGCGGAGATTTTGCATGGGACCGTTTCGACACCGAGATCGACCTCGCGCGCGACCGCTGGCGCTTTCTGTCGGAGCCGGAGGCGCAGCGTCTGGTCGCGGCTTACGGGTCGCGGTTGTCGGCCGTGCTAGGCGAGGCGAAGACCCGGGACGAACTTGGTCCGGTCTTCGGCCCTGAGTTGACGGGTGCCGAGATCCGCTACCTGATGGCTTGTGAATGGGCGCGCTTTCCGGACGATATCCTCTGGCGCCGATCCAAGCTGGGCCTGACCATGCCTGCGGCGGACCGCGACGCAGTTGCCACGTTCATGGCGAATGTGATGTGAACGATCTTTCCCGACGCGGTTGAGCTAGGGAGGATCGGCGGCTAGCGTGCGGCGGAATCGGGGTTGGCAGGAACATGACGGACGAGTTGCCCAGAACAGACGGCGTGGCCAATACGGGCGGCGGAGATGCGCTTCCTGCGGCGGGCCAGCCGCTGCTGCGCATCGAGGGCGTAGTCAAAACCTTTGGCACCTTCCGCGCCGTGGACGGGGTCTCGCTCGATATCAAGGCCGGCGAATTCTTCGCGCTGCTCGGTCCCAGCGGTTGCGGCAAGACCACGCTGCTGCGCATGCTTGCCGGCTTCGAGGCGCCGGATGAAGGGAGGATCCTGCTCGGGAATAAGGATATCGCGCAGGCGCTGCCGCATGAGCGGCCGATCAACATGATGTTCCAGAACTACGCGCTGTTTCCGCATCTCTCCGTGCGCGACAACATTGCCTTCGGCCTCAAGCGCGCTGGCATGGCGCGCGCCGAGATCGCCACCCGTGTGGCCGAGATGGTCGCGCTGGTGAAGCTCGAAGGGCTGGAGAAGCGCAAGCCGGATCAGCTCTCCGGCGGCCAGCGCCAGCGCGTCGCGCTCGCCCGTGCACTGGCGCGACGCCCGCAATTGCTGCTGCTCGACGAGCCGCTTGCCGCGCTCGACAAGAAGCTGCGTCAGAGCACGCAGGGCGAGTTGATGGAGCTGCAGCGCCGGCTCGGCATGACCTTCATCATCGTCACTCACGATCAGGAGGAGGCGATGACGATGGCTGATAGAATCGGCGTGATGAACGCCGGCAGGCTTGCTCAGGTCGCGAGCCCCCGCGAACTCTATGAAGCACCGCGCTCGCGCTGGATCGCGGAGTTCGTCGGCGACATCAACCTGTTCGACGGCGAGACCAAATTGCGCGACGGTCATCGTCTGGTCATTGGCACGCGTGATGCGGGTACGCTGGTGGTGGCCGAGCCGCGCGAACCGGTCGGTGCGGGAAAATTCTCCATCGCGATTCGCCCCGAGAAGATCAAGTTGTCCCGCCGCGCCCCGGTGAGCGAAGCCGGCCGTGAAACCACGATCAACAGCCTGGACGGCGTGATCGCGGACATCTGCTATCTCGGCGGCACCACCACCTACAAAGTGAAGCTCGATACCGGCGGGATCGTACGGGCCTCCGTCGCCAATAGCGCGCGCCTGGATGTCGACGCCTATAGCGTGGGCCAGCAAATCGTCGCCTGGTTCACGCCCGATGATTGCGTGGTGCTGCCGTCATGAGCGCCCGCCGCATCTTCGCGCGGCCGGCGCGCTTTGCCGCGATCGCGCCCTATGTCTGGATGGTACTGTTCTTCCTGGTGCCCTTTGCCTTCGTGCTGAAGATCAGCCTGTCGCAGACGGCGATCGCGCAGCCGCCTTACGAGCCGGTATTCGACCTGACGGCGGGGTGGGACGCGCTGAAGGCGGCCTTTGCCGCACTCTCGATCGACAATTTCAGGCTGCTCGTCTCTGACGACCTCTATGTATTCGCCTATCTGCGCAGCCTTACGGTCGCCGTGACCTCAACGGTGCTGTTGCTGCTCGTCGGCTATCCCATCGCCTATGGCATGGCGCGGCTGCCGAGGCGTTGGCAGGCGGTGGCGATGGTGCTGGTGATCGTACCGTTCTGGACCTCGTTCCTGATCCGCATCTATGCCTGGATCAACATCCTCCAGCACGACGGGCTGCTGAACCAGATCCTGCTGGCGCTGCACCTGGTCAGCCAGCCGGTGGTCTGGCTCTCCACCGACAGCGCGATGTATATCGGCATCGTCTATTCCTATCTGCCGTTCATGATCCTGCCGCTCTACGCCACGCTCGCGAAGATGGAGCCGGTGCTGGAGGAGGCAGCCTCCGATCTCGGCGCGCCGCCGTGGCAGGTGTTCTGGCTCGTCACCTTTCCGCTGTCGCTGCCCGGTGTCGGCGCCGGCGTGCTGCTGTGCTTCATTCCCATCGTCGGCGAATTCGTCATCCCCGATCTTCTGGCCGGCTCCAATTCGCTGATGATCGGCCAGACCCTGTGGCTCGAATTCTTCACCAACAAGGACTGGCCGGTCGCCTCTGCCGCCGCCATTGTGCTGCTCGTGGTGCTGCTGTTGCCTCTGTTGCTGTACGAACGGCTGCAGAAACGGCAGCTGGAACAGGGGCGCTGACGCCATGCGCAAGGTCTCCCGCCTGTCCCGTTTCAACATCGCCTCGCTCGCGCTGGGGCTGGCCTTCCTCTATCTGCCGATCCTCATCCTCGTCATCTATTCCTTCAACGCCTCGCGGCTGGTGACGGTGTGGGGCGGCTGGTCGCTGCGCTGGTATCATGAATTCTTCAACGACCGCGCCATGATCGAGGCGGCCTGGATGAGCTTTCGCGTAGCGGTCTCCTCCGCGACCATCGCCACGCTGCTCGGCACGCTCGCCGCGGTCGCGTTGTCGCGCGGCGAGCGCTTCCGCGGCCGCACACTGTTCTCCGGCATGCTCTATGCGCCACTGGTGATGCCCGAGGTGATCACGGGGCTGTCGCTGCTGCTGTTGTTCGTCGCGCTGAACGCCGAGCGCGGCTTCTGGACGGTGACGATCGCCCATACCACGCTGACGATGTGTTTCGTCGCCGTGGTCGTGCAGTCCCGCCTCGGCTCGCTCGACCGTTCGCTGGAAGAGGCGGCGATGGATCTCGGCTGCGATCCGGTGCGCGCTTTTCTTTCGGTGACGCTGCCGCTGATCGCGCCCGCGATCGTCGCCGGCTGGATGCTGGCCTTCACGCTGTCGCTCGACGACCTCGTGATCGCGAGCTTCACCACCGGTCCCGGCTCGGCGACGCTGCCGATCCGGATCTATTCGGAGGTGCGGCTCGGCGTGAAGCCGGAGATCAACGCGATCTGCACGCTGGTGATCGCCTCGATCGCGGTGGTGATCGTCATCGCCTCGCTTGCTTCGAAACTATCGAGCGAGCAGGGCGAGAGCGCGGCACCGCTCTGAGCAGTCATTCCGGGGGCGCTCCAGCGCGAACCCGGAATCTCGAGATTCCGGGCTCGGTGCTGACGCACCGCCCCGGAAAGATGTGTGAATAGTCAGGACTTCACCGCACCCGCCGTGAGCCCGCCCACCATGTAGCGGCGGAAGGCGTAGTAGACCGCGGCCGGCGGCAGTGCGTAGATGAAGCCGGTGGTCATCAGCAGCTCCCAGGGTGAGTCGTCGGCGGCGAGGAAGTTGCCGAGTGCGACGGGCAGCGTGAGCTCGCGGTCGTTCGACAGCAGCAGGAACGCGTAGAGATATTCGTTCCAGGCCAGCAGCACCGCATAAGTGCCGATCGCGACCAGCGACGGCATCATCAGCGGCAGATAGACCAGCCGGAAGATCTGCAGCGTCGTGGCACCGTCCATCACCGCAGCCTCGTCCAGTTCGACCGGCAGCTTGTCGGAGGCCTGCTTGAGCACCCAGATCGCGTAAGGGCTGGCAATCGTCACCATGGCCAGGATCAGCGACCAGTGATTGTTGAGCAGGCCGTAATTGCCCATGGTGCGGTACATCGGCACGGCCAGGAACGCCGCGGGGATGAAATAGGTGAACAGCGCCAGGTTCATCACGATGCGTCCGCCCGGCACCCGCAGCCGGGAGATCGAGAACGCCGCCGCGGTGGCGATGACCAGGGTCAGCACGCCGACGGCTGTCGCGATAACGAGGGAATTCCAAAATTGGACGTAGAAGTCGCGGAGGAAGTAATGCTGTTGCTTGAACACGATTTCGAAGTTGTGCAGCGTCGGATGATCCGGCCACAGCTTACCCGAGAACGCGTCCTCCTTTGGCGAGATCGCGAACAGGAACATGTGGTAGATCGGGATCATCGTCCAGATGAAAACGGGAATACCGATCAGCAGCAACCGCGCTTCGGTTGCAACGTCGCGCCAGGAAAATTCGCTTACGCCAGGAAGCTTCATCGGGATAGCCGTTTCATCATGAAGTACATCAGCGGCAGGACGAACGGTATCGCGCAGACGATGGAGGCCATCGCGAGCGAAAGCTGGTCGAGCCGGAGATAGCGGATGCCGAGCGTCGACAACACGTGCGTGAGGTCTGCAGGGCCGCCGCCGGTGAGCAGGTAGACGCTGTTGAAGTCGCCGAGCGTCCAGATCATCGAGAGCAGCGTGCAGGTGATGTAGAGCGTCTGCATCGACGGCCAGGTGATGAAGCGGAATTTCTGCCACCAGCTCGCGCCGTCGACCTCGGCCGCCTCGAACAGGTCTTGCGCGATCGCCAGCCGGCCGGTCATCAGGATCAGCGTCCAGAACGGTAGCGACTTCCAGATGTGCACGGCGATCGCCATGGTCAGCGCCACGGTCGGATCGTTCAGCCAGTTCGGGCCGTCATCGCCGGTCAAGGAGAAGATGTAGTGGTTGATCATACCCCATTCGGGATTGAGCATGAAGCGCACTGACAGGATGGTCGGGATCGACGGCACCGCCCAGGGCAGGATGAAGATCACCGAGAGCCATCTGATCCAGGTGCGCTGCTGGGCGAAGAAGCCGGACAGGAACAGCGCGATCAGCATCTTGATGTTGATGCCGATGACCAGGAAAATCAGCGTGTTGACCGCGGCGCGCGCGAAGATTGGGTCGTTGTAGAGCGCTACATAGTTCGACGGAGCGCGCGCCAGCCACAGCCCGTAGCAGACGGGATAGACGACGAAGGCCAGGAAAACGAGCAGATAGGGCGCGAGCAGCGCGATGCCCCAGATCTGTGCCGGGGTCAGTCGCGACGACAGGGGCGGGCCGGGGAGGGCCTGATCGCCAGAGAGCGTGATCGCCATTCTTTTCGGACTCTTCAAAGAGAAGCCGGCCGCGAAACGCGGCCGGTGGTTGTTCTAGCACCTCTCCCCGCGAGGCGGGGAGAGGGAGAGGATGATTTAACCCGCGACCTGCTTGATGCGGGCGATCAGTTCGTCGACGGCCTTGTCGACGGGAACCTTCTCGCTGACGACGCGGTTCATCGCCTTCGCCCACACGTTCTCGTTGTTGAGAATCGTGAACTTCCAGTTCTTGGTGAAGTCGAACGCCGCGGTGCCGCCCTTGAACTGCGCATAGACGGCCTTGCGGTGCTTGTCAGCCTGCCAGAACGGGCTTTCCTGGCTTTCCTTCGTCACCGGGAACCAGCGGCCGAGCGCGCCCTCGATATAGGGACGCACGTTCTCTTCCTGGAGCAGGAAGCTGATGAACTGCTTGGCCTCGGCCTTGTTCTTGGCCGCGGTGAAAACCAGTCCGGTCTTGACGTCGGAGCGGTACTTGATGGTCGAACCATCGGGCGCCTTGGGGAAGGATGCCGTGATGATGTCCTGCTCATAGGCCTTCTTGCCGGCCTCGCGCTGCTCGGGTGTGAGAGCCTGATTCTGCGAGTCTTCGTACCACTTCGCCGCGATGGAGATCGTGAAGTTGTGGGTCATCACGATCGTCTTGTTGTGGAAGGCGACGTTGTTGTCGGGATCCTTCCAGGTCGTGGAGGAGGGCGGCGTGCAGCCCTTGATGTAGGTGTCGGTATAGTCCTTCAGCGCGTGGATCAGGTTCTCGCGAACCTTGGGATCGTCGACCGTGAGCTTGCCGTCATCGTCGACCAGCTTGACGTGGTAGGCGTCCATGAAGGTGTAGAACGACTGGAACGCGTCGGTGGATTCCACGCCCATCGGCTGGCCGACGGCGTAAACGCGCTGTCCGGTCGCCTTGCGGATCCCGGGCTGCACCTTGTCGCACCAGAACGTCCAGTAGCCGGCCCAGTCGTTCGGGATATCGGCCTGCTTGAAGCCGGCCTTCTCCAGCATGTCGTTCCAGATCTGGACGTGCATGCTCTGCTGCTTCAGCGGGAAGCCGTAATAGGCCTTCTTCTTGGTGACGTCGTTGTAGAGGATCGACGCATCCAGCGTGTTCTGCACGAACCGGCCCTTGATCGGCTCCATCACGTCGGAGAGATCCTCGAGCTTGCCCTCATAGGCCCACTTGCCCTGCGCCTGCACGTCATAAGAGTCGGAATAGGCGACATCGGGCACGGTGCCGGCATCGAGCGCGGCGACCGTCTTCGGAATCATGTCCTGGATCGCGTATTGCGACAATTCGACCTTGATGCCGGTCTTGGCTTCGAACTTCTTGATCGTCTCGAGCAGCGCGTCGTCTTCGGAACGATAGAAGCCCTTGCCCCACCAGACCGTGATCGTCTTCTGCTGCGCAAATGCGGGTGCAGCGGCTGCAAACAGCCCGGCCGCAGCGACCGCCAGTGATACTGCGCCAATAACCTTGGATTTCACGTTTTTCTCCCTCAAACGGCCGGTGTTTTTAACCGGTCGTATAAAACACTAGCGCAGGATGGTAGCGCAATCAACGCATCTTGTCAGACCTGGGTCGTGGGAGCGGGCCAGAGCGGATGCTTAACGTGTGCATCGATCCAATCGTCGCATCAATTCGGCCGGATCAATTCGCGATGGTCGGGCCGGAGAGTCGCCGTCCTCAGCTGAAACTCACCTGGGTCACACGTCAGCTGAGTTGGACCTGTTAGTTGGACTTGGCGTTCTCTTTGGAATTTTCCGCCGTCGGCGCTTCCGCCGGCGCGGGACGCTTTCCGCTTCCCGTGATGCGTTCGATCGCGGAGCGCACGGCGTCGCCGCCCTTACGGTCCTTCAGCATGTCGAGCAGCGGCGCGGAGGCCGGCGAGCGGCGGATCAGGCTTTCCGGATCGGGGAAGATCAGGGGATCGTCCCACGGGCCCTGCACCACGAATGGCAGTTCGAAGCCCGACGTGCTGTTGAGGCTCGCCACGCCCTTCATGTCGTATTCGCGCGTCGGCACCGAGGCGGTGCCGGTGAGCGTGATCTTCGCCGCCGGCCCTTCGACACGGATGTCCTCGGCGGTGGCGACCCCATCGGAGAATTTCACGGCGATGGTGAGATTGTTGTAAGGCGTCGAACCGTTACGGAAATTGCCGCCGCCCGACAGCGGCCGCCGCTCCAGGCGCTTCAGCAATTGCTCGGCATTGAAACCCGCGATCGCGCCGTCGTGACCGGTGACGGTGGCGCTGCCGTCGAGCGATTGCACGAGACCGAACGGGCTCGATCCCGAAGCGAAGAGCGACACGTTGATATTGCCGCGGCCGGACAGCTTGTTGAGGCCGAAAAGTTCGGCGGCGCAGGCCTGGAGATCGACGTCGGTGAACTGGAATTGCGCCTTGATGTCGGCGACGGTGTCGGAGCGCGCGATGCCGAACGAGCCCTTGGCGATGCCGCCATAGACCTGTGCCTCGCCGACCGAGAGCGCCAGCGTGCCGTTGCGCAAATTGGCGCCGATCGCAGTGCGGCCGAGCTTGGTCGGTCCGACCGTCAGCTTTGCCGCCGACAGGCGCATGTCGAGGTCGGTCGTCGACAATCCGTTGAGATCGAACAGCTGCCTGTTCCAGTCCCGCGCGCCGCTCGCGAGCAGGCGGAAGGTCGAGATATAAGGTGTGAAGTCGAGTGCGTCGGCGGCAAGCGTCGCCTGCAGCGTCTGCCGGCCGTTATTGGCGTAGGTCATGACGCCCTCGGCGGCGTTGCCGTCGAGCTCGACATTGACGTTGGTGAGCGCGATCGAGGCGCCCACGACGTTGGCGCGCGCTTTCAGCACGAAGCGGCCGAAGCCGCCGCTGGCGGGCTGCGGCTGCCCGGTCCAGCGCAGCGCGTTGCGCAAGGATGGGCTGTCGACCGTCAGCATACCTTCCATCATCGGGCTGGTGCGGTTGGCCACGCTGCCGTCGAAGGCGAGCTTGAGCGGCGCGCTGGCGATCCGCGCCTTCAACCCCGAGCGCTCCCCGGAGAGGGCGGCGACGAAATCGGAAAAACTGATCGAGCCGTCGACACGCTCGCCGCGCCAGTCGAACTGTCCGGTCGCAGCGAAGGAACGCGAGATCGAGGGCCAAGCCAACGACAGGTCGATGTCCTCGAACTTCTCGGTGCCGTGGGTGGCGGCGTCCTCGTAATCGAGCACGCCGTCCTGGATCCGGATTTCGGAGAACGAGACCTGATTCTCGGCACCGGGCTTCATGGTGCGCGCGATGGTCTGGATGAACGGCGTCCAGTTGCTCTGGCCGTCCGGCTTCAGGCTGACATGGATGCGCGGCCGCAGCAACGTCAGGTCGGCGATCTCGAACCGTTGCAGCAGCAACGGCAGCAGCCGCAGATTGGCGGTGAGCACGTCGACCTGGAGCGCGGGATCGCTGGTGCCGCCGCCCTTGAGGCGGACGTCACGGAAGGAAATGTAGCTCGCCGGCAGCACCGAGATGTCGATCGCGCCTGCGACACTGAGTTCGAGCCCGGTGACGTCGCGGATCTGCGCTTCGACCGCCTTGCGCAGCGCGTCGCGGTTGATGAGCCATGAGGTCGCGATCAGGGCGATCAGCGCAACGCCGAGCAGCGCCGCGATCGGCGTCCCGAGGCGCTTCATTCCTTGGGCCATGGTCAATGGCATGTCCTGATCGGGTTGGTCGTGGGAGCCAGAAGGGCGGGTCGGGAAACCTGCGTGCCCACGCCCAACCCCCGCAACTTGATGGTTTTTCTTGTCGCTTTCAAGGCCGCGGACGGTTCTGCCCACGGTGTGGGCAGCTTCTATCACCCGGGCGCGGTGTGGAGAACCCCGTATCATTGACGGCTTTGGAGGATTTCGCCTAATAATCGCCGCCAATAGGGCGCGACGCCTCCAAGCCGAAGGTTCAGTCGAAGGTTATTTGCATGAACAAGGTCTATCCCGACGCCAAGTCGGCTCTGTCAGGCATTTTGAAAGACAACATGATGATCATGTCGGGAGGCTTTGGCCTCTGCGGCATCGCCGAGGAGCTGTCGGACGCGATCCGCGAGGCCGGCGTCAAGGGCCTGACGGTCGTCTCCAACAATGCCGGCGTCGACGGCATCGGCCTCAGCCGTCTCCTGGAGACCCGGCAGATCAAGAAGATGATCTCGTCCTATGTCGGCGAGAACAAGCTGTTCGCCCAGCAATTCCTCGCCGGCGAGCTGGAACTCGAATTCAATCCGCAGGGCACGCTGGCCGAGCGCATCCGCGCCGGCGGCGCCGGCATTCCGGCCTTCTACACCAAGACCGGCGTCGGCACGCTGATCGCCGAAGGCAAGGAAGTGAAGGAGTTCGACGGCGAGAAGTATCTGATGGAACGCGGCCTGTTCGCCGACCTCGCCATCGTACACGCCTGGAAGGGCGACACCGCCGGGAATCTCATCTATCGCAAGACCGCGCGCAACTTCAACCCGATGATGGCGACCGCCGCCAAGGTCACGGTGGCCGAGGTCGAGCATCTGGTTCCGGCCGGCGAACTCAATCCCGACCACATCCACACGCCCGGCATCTTCGTGAAGCGCATCATCGAGGTCGGCACGGCCAAGAAGCGCATCGAATTCCGCAACACCCGCCCGCGTCCGACCAAGGCGCCGGTCGCCGGCACTGGAGTTGAAATCTGATGGCCTGGACCCGTGAACAGATGGCCGCACGCGCCGCAAAGGAACTGCGCGACGGCTATTACGTCAATCTCGGCATCGGCATCCCGACGCTGGTCTCGAACTACATCCCCGACGGGGTCGATGTCAGCCTGCAGAGCGAGAACGGCATGCTCGGCATGGGTCCGTTCCCCTATGAGGGCGAGGAAGATGCCGACCTGATCAACGCCGGCAAGCAGACCGTGAGCGAGCTGCCTTCGACCTCGTATTTCTCCAGCGCGGATTCGTTTGGCATGATCCGCGGCGGCCACATGGACCTGTCGATCCTCGGTGCCATGCAGGTGGCCCAGAACGGCGACCTCGCCAACTGGATGATCCCCGGCAAGATGGTCAAGGGCATGGGCGGCGCGATGGATCTCGTCGCCGGCGTCAAGCGCGTCGTCGTGGTGATGGAGCATTCGGCCAAGGACGGCTCCAAGCTCCTCAAGCAGTGCAACCTGCCGCTGACCGGCGAGCGCGTGGTCGACATGGTCGTCACGGATCTCGCCGTCTTCACCATCGACAAGCACGGCGACGGCGGCATGGCCCTGATCGAGCTCGCCGACGGCGTCTCGCTCGACGAGGTCAAGGCCAAGACCGAAGCCGAATTCCGCGTCGCGCTGAAGAACACGTAAGGTCTTCGCGAATCATTATGAAATGGCCGGGCTTCGTCCCGGCCATTTTCGTTTGAAGGACGACGTTGGAAAGGCCTTCGCGCGCATGCCTCCACGCGGTCATTGCGCCCTTGGTGTCGTAGCCCGCATGAGCGAAGCGACATGCGGGACATTCCCGGGTGTCGCTTCGCTCACCCGGGCTACGCGATCTCGCCCGCACTTCACGACCGCGCCGCCCGCATCTTGCTCCATCGTGCCGACACGCTTGCAACCCATGACGTTTCCTCGCGCACCAGGCGGAAGCCGAGATTGGCAGGCGGTACGCCCTGGGCGCAGCCGCCGGCGCGGGCGTCGCGGATGAAGTCGGTGACATAGGCGCGGTGGGCGCCCTCGGCGACACGCACGCCGCAGTTCACGGTGGGGCGGCCGGCATTGCCTGAAGCGTCGACGCGCGAGCGCACGAAGCAGGTCGAGGTCCACTCCCAGACGTTGCCGGCGAGGTCTTCGACGCCGTGCTCGTTCGGGCCGAACTTGCCGAACGGATAGGCCGTGGTGTCGGAGAGGTCACGTTCGGATTCGCGTTCATAGCGGCTGATCCAGCGTTTTGAAGGATCGTCGGCATCGACCGCGACACCATCATCCCTGAATTTGGAGCCGGCCGCAAAAGCCCATTCGGCATCGCTCGGCAAGCGGTAATGCTGGCCTGTCTTGCGCGACAACCAGCCTGCATAGGCTTCGGCATCGTGCCAGCTCACCTGTACCGCGGGGCGATCGGGAGCGACGGCGACGTCGCGATCAAGCGCGCGGCAGGCGCCGTCCTGCACGCAAAGCTGATAGTCGGACGACGAGACCTGGTTTCGCATGATGTGCAGGGGACGGTCGACGCGCATCGCGCGCAGCGGCGCTTCCGCCTGCTGCCCGCCGCGCGTGAAATCGCCGGCCTCGCGATAGGACAGGCTTCCCGCTGCGACCCTGACGATCGCAGGCTCGGTCACCGCGCCGTGGACGGCCATGTCCGAGACCAGCGGCGCCATCGCGATCGGGCCTGCCAGCCCGGCGGCGCAGGCGAGTGCGAGTTTGAGCTTGAACGCGATCAGCATGGTCGATCCCCGAAGGAAGGAGGGGCCGGTGATGACCAGCCCCTCGTCGCGTCTAGTTGGTGTTGGCGGCCGGGATTTCCGCGGGTGCCTTCACCTGGGTCATCAGATCGTCGTTCCACTTGCCCTCGACCTTGAAGTGCGCGGTGGCGCCGAGGTCTGCGGCCTCGATCAGATTATGCGTGACGTAGGCGTAGATGCCGGGCTGCATGAACTTGTACAGCGCAGCTCCCGCCGAACCGCCGCGGATGAACCAGGTCTCGAGCCCGACCTCGGGTGCATTGCCGAACTTGCCGGTCTCCCAGACATAGTCGCCATGGCCGCCGATCAGATGCGGACGGCTGTCGCGATTGGCCTGCGAATGCACGATCAGCACATTCTCGCCGACCTTTGCGGTCAGTGCGTCCTTGCCGGTGAGCGCGCCGACTTTGCCGTTGAACACGACATGGGAGGGGATCAGCTTCTTCATCACCTCTTCGGTGTCGGTGAAGGCTTCGCCCGGCGAGTCGTAGGACTTGAAATTGCCCTTCTCGTCGCGCGGCACATACATGTCCTGCTCGCCGACATAGTACACCTTGTCGTATTTCAGCGCGTGACCCTTGCCGTCGTTGAGGCCATCGCGCGGCAGCACCATCACGGCGCCGTTCATGCCGGAGACGACGTGCCAGGGGATCATCGGGCCGCCCGGGGCGCAGTGATAGACGAACACGCCGGTCTTGGTCGCCTTCCAGCGCAGCACGACCTGCTCGCCGGGGTTGATCAGCGTGAGCGCGCCGCCGCCGAGCGCGCCGGTCGCCGAATGGAAGTCGATGTTGTGCGGCATCGTGTTGGTGGCGGGATTGACCAGCGTCGTTTCGACGTAGTCGCCCTCATGCACCACCATCAGCGGGCCGGGCATCGAGCCGTTGAAGGTCATCGCCTGGAAGGTAGTGCCCTTCTCGTCGATGACGACCTTCTTCTCCTCGATCGTGAGCGTGAACTCGATGATCTTGGGGCCTTGCTTGGTCGCCTGCTCGTGCGCATGCACGAACGGCGGGGCGACCAGCTCCACCTTCTGGCGCGGCAGTTTGAGATCTTCGGCAGCCAAGGCGGGGGTCGCCAGCATCAAGGCTGTCGCGGCGGCGCTGATCAATGCGGCTCTGCGGGTGAACATCGGAAGCATCCTTCATCTGGAAAGGTTTTGATGACGGATGCAGTGTGCGCCGATCGCGGCAAGCGTGTTTGCGCTGCGACAAGGTATTGCCGGATTCAGCTCCGCAACAGCACCTAGGTGTTTCAACGGGAGCTGGATCGGTGACACCACGTTAGCCGCATCCGACGGCGTGACGCGGATGTCGAGGGCCTGCAAAGGCGGCCGACGCGACAAGGCATGCCAGGATTGATCGTGCCGGCGAACGCGCGCTTGGATGAGATCATGATCGGGGCCGCGGAGAAGATGCGGCTAGAAGAGATGTGCAGCGAGCCGGACCGCAGCCCAGATCGCCAGCGACAGCACGACGAGGACGGTGATTGCGGCGGCCAGGGCGCGCGCGGCGCTGGCCGGGGCCGGTGCGACCGGGGCTGGGCGGAAATCGTCGAAACGCGGGATATGACCGCGGACGTCGAGCAGGGAGAAGATCAGTTCGAGTGCGAGAAGCCTCATGGGCAAACGCTCCGGATGGCGTGCGAATTGCCGTAAACATGGCCCCGAACCGGCCGCTGCGCTTTGCGCGAGCGCAATTTTCGGCGGGCACGCCCGGCCGACTTTGCGCGAGCGCAAGGTCGCCTCCTCGGATCCAAGGTAATGGAGTGCATTCCGTGATTTGCCGTGAGTTCTGCACACGGCGGAAATTTACGAATGGGTAAGATATGAGAGCTGATCTTGCGGCGAGCTACGGCGAAGAGCGATTGCCACGCTACACGAGCTATCCCACCGCACCGCATTTCTCGTCGGCTATCGGTCCGGACACGTACGCCCGGTGGCTGGCAGAGCTGCCGGCGGGTGTAAGCGCCTCGCTCTATCTCCACGTGCCGTTCTGCCGCGAGATGTGCTGGTACTGCGGCTGCCATACCCAGATCGTCCGCCGCGACGAGCTCGTCGCCGGTTATCAGCGGACGCTGCGCGACGAGATCGCGCAGGTCGCCGAAACCATCGGCCGCCGCATCAAGGTTGAGCACATCCATTTCGGCGGCGGCACGCCGACGATCATGCAGCCGGAAGCTTTCGCCGAGTTGATGGCGACGATGCGCCAGAAGTTTTTCGTGCTGCCCTCGGCCGAGATCGCGGTCGAGATCGATCCCCGCACATTGACCGCCGACATGGTCGATGCCATGCGGCTCTCCGGGGTGAACCGCGCCAGCCTTGGCGTGCAGAGCTTCGATCCCGTGGTGCAGCGGGCGATCAACCGCGTGCAGAGCTTCGAGCAGACGGCTTCCGTGGTCGACATGCTCCGGCGCGCCGGCATCGCGGGACTTAACTTCGACCTGATCTACGGCCTGCCGCACCAGACCGTCGCGTCGTGTCTGGATACCGTCCGGCGCAGCCTCACGCTCGCGCCCGACCGCTTCTCCGTGTTCGGATATGCTCATGTGCCTGGCTTCAAGAAGCACCAGCAGATGATCAACGAGGCTGTGTTGCCTGACGGCCTCGCACGCCACGACCAGGCCTGCGCGATCGCGAATGCATTGAAGGAGGCCGGTTACGTGCAGATCGGCCTCGATCATTTCGCCCGCCCCGGCGATTCCATGGCGGTGGCCTTCGAGGAACGGACGCTGCGGCGCAATTTTCAGGGCTACACCACTGACAAGAGCGAAGTCCTGCTCGGTTTCGGCGCCAGCGCGATCGGGCATCTGCCGCAGGGTTACGTCCAGAACGAGGTGCAGATCGGCGCCTATGCACAGAGCATCGCTGCCGGCCGTCCCGCCACCGCCAAGGGCTATGGGCTCACCGACGACGACCGGCTGCGCGCGGACATCATCGAGCGCATCATGTGCGAGTTCAGCGCCGACCTCGGCGATATCTGCGCGCGCCATGGTGCAGAAGCAGGAGCGATGCTGGACTCGGCATCGCGCCTGAAGCCGCTGATTTCCGACGGCGTCGTGCGGCTGGACGGCAACCGCCTCGCAGTTGCAAAGGATTCGCGCTTCCTGGTCCGCAGCGTCGCGGCCGCGTTCGACGCGCATCTCAATCCGGCGAAGCAGCTGCACAGCCGGGCTGTGTAAAGTCTTCCGCTTGTCATTCCGGGCTCGCGCCAAGAGGCGCGCCCGGGAGTGACGGCGGAGAGAAGCCGCACCAGCTTGCGCTGCCACAAAGAAACTCCGCTTCCCTCCATTATCGTCGTGTCGGAACGGAGTTGTCCATGTCTTTCGGATCCGACGATCTGGTCGATGACATCATGCGCACGGCGCCGCACACGATCCGCGTGTTTCTGGCCTTCAGGATGGCTTGTGTCGGTTGCCCGATCGCAACCTTCCACACGGTGGATGACGCCTGCCGCGAGCATGGCATCGACCGCGAAAAATTCCTCGCCGCATTGTGCGATTGCGTGCCGGCGTGAAGCAGTCTGGAATTCGCGCGGGCGCGCGGTTTCCCGGGTGAGGGGCGGCTTTCGCCGTAAGCGGAAGCGCCCTCACCCCTATCTCGACCTATCCTGTGCGGAGATGTCCCGGTGCGGCTGTCATGCCGCGCCGCTGTCGGCGCTCCGCTCCGCCAGCACGACGATCCTGTGCGGTTCGCGCAGGATGATGCGCTGACGGCCGCTCTCGACGAGGCCCTGGCTCTCCCATCCGCTCAGGATGCGGCTGACCGTGTGCAGCGTGGTGCCGGTCATCTGGGCGATGTCCTGGCGGCTGATCGGGAAGTCGATCTCGATGCCGTGGTCGAGCTTCTTGCCGGATTGCTTGGCGAGGCGCAGCAGCGCATGTGCGACGCGCTGCTCGACCTGCTGCGTCGACATTTCCAGGATGCGGGTGTGGCTCTCCTGGAGCCGCGTACCGACGGTCTGGAGCGTGTTGGCGGCAAGCGAGGGAAATCGCTCGACCAGGCGCGGCCAGGCCGAGGTTGGCCAGATCAGCACCACGCTGTCGTCGACCGCGATCGCTGTCGCCGGATATCGCGCGGCCCCGATCGCCATGGCGAGCCCGAACGTTTCGCCGGGCGCGACGTAGCGGACCACGATCTGCTCGCCGGTCGGCGTGGTCTTCGCAGCGCGGACATGGCCGTGCAGCAGTAGGAAGAAGGACTGTGCGTCCGCACCCTGCTCGAAAATGGCACTGTTCTTGGGATAACGCGCCGAACGGGCCTCACGCAGGATCTCGTCCAGCGCTTCCGGCGTGACCCCGGCAAACAGCGGCAAATGCGCAACCAGCGATGTGTCGACCTTGGCCAATTCAGCCTCCTTGGCGCTCGGGAGTGTGATGGCACCTGCAATCGTCCTGATGTTTGCGATAGCGCAAAACGGAACGGCCGACTGGCAGTATTTTTCCAGACAACGATCTGAATTTATTGGAGTTGACCCCATGGCTGGCACCCGATCCCGCAAGTATGAGGGCTGGCCGCTGTTTGCGAATAGTTTTCGGCCCTTTTTCCTGCTCGCCGCGATCCAGGCGGGGCTGTCGATCCTGGCTTGGCTGCCGATGTTCTATGGCGAATTGTCGGTGAGTTCCGCGTTCGCGCCGCGCGACTGGCACGTCCACGAGATGCTCTATGGCTTCCTGCCGGCGGTGATCACCGGGTTCCTGTTCACGGCCATCCCGAACTGGACCGGGCGGCTGCCGATCCAGGGCACCTCGCTGGCTGCATTGGTGTCGGTCTGGCTTGCCGGGCGTGTCGCGGTGACGTTGTCGGCCGACACTGGCTGGGCATTCGCGCTTCTCGTCGATGCCGCCTTCCTGGCACTGGTCGTCGCCGCCGCGGCGCGCGAGATCATCGCAGGCGGCAACTGGCGCAACCTGCCCGTGGTGGTGCTGGTGTTTGTTCTGCTCGCCGGCAATGTCGCTTTTCATCTCGAGGTGCACTATCAGGGCGCGGCCGATGTCAGCATCCGTGTCGGCATCGGTGTGGTCACGCTTCTGATCTCGCTGATCGGCGGCCGCATCATTCCGAGCTTCACCCGCAACTGGCTGGTCAAGTTCAATCCCGGCCGACTGCCGGTGCCGTTCGGACGCTTCGATGGCGCAGTGATCGGATGCAGCGCGCTCGCGCTCATCTCCTGGATCGTGGCGCCGCTGAATGCCGTCACCGGTGTCCTGATGGCGCTCGTCGGCGGGCTGCATCTGGTACGGCTTGCGCGCTGGGCCGGCGATCGCACTTTTCGCGAGCGACTGCTGGTGATCCTGCATATTGGCTATTTCTTCGTGCCGCTCGGCTTCATCCTGAACGCGCTGGCGGTTTTCGGCGCGCTGCCGCCGAGCGCAGGCATCCACGCCTGGATGACGGGTGCGGCGGGAACCATGACGCTGGCGGTGATGACCCGCGCGAGCCTCGGCCATACCGGACAGGCGTTG
This sequence comes from Bradyrhizobium sp. 192, assembly GCF_023100965.1. Taxonomy (NCBI): domain Bacteria; kingdom Pseudomonadati; phylum Pseudomonadota; class Alphaproteobacteria; order Hyphomicrobiales; family Nitrobacteraceae; genus Bradyrhizobium; species Bradyrhizobium sp. 192. The sequence goes on along the minus strand of NZ_CP064690.1, from coordinate 7,307,395 downwards.
ACCGCTTCGCCGGCGGTCCAGGGAATCTATGCCGCCATCATCATTGCGGCCCTGGCGCGGGTCGCCGCCGTGGTGTTGCCCGCGCACAGCGATGCGTTGTTGCACGTCGCTGCCTGTGGCTGGCTCGTCGCGTTCCTCGGATTTGCCGTCGCGTTCGGCCCGCTGCTCGCGGGCAGCCGGCGGCGTGCCCTCGCCACGATGGGCGTGCCGGCGCCGGCGCGCTGAGTTCAGGCTGCGGTCGCGGAGGGCGTATCGGCAGGGGGCCCCTGTGGCCGCACGCCCTTGCGCCAGTCGGTGATGGTGCAGCCGAAGCGCCCGCGAAACCAGCGCGCCATGGCGCTCTGCGCGGAGAAGCCGAGCTGGGTCGCGATGTCGGCCAGCGGCCGGTCGGGATCCTCGATCAGCTGGATCACGAGATCGGCGCGCTGCGCATCCAGGATGGCCGAGAAGCTGGTGCCGGCTTCGGCCAGATGCCGGTGGATGGTACGGCGGGTGCAGGCAAGATGCTCGGCGACGCGCTCGACGGTGCAGTCGCCGCTGGCGAGCAGGGTCCGCACGACCTCGTCGACCTTCTCTTCCCAACTTGCCGGTCGGGTCTCGATCGCCTCGATCCGCTTGCGCAGATAAGTCGCGATCAGGGGATGCGCGCTCGGGATCCGGCGCTCCATGTCGTTCGCGGACAGCAGGATCGCATCGGCTTCGGCGTTGAACGTCACGCGGCAGCCGTAAAATTCGCGGTAGCGCTTGCGATCGCGCGGCGGCGGATAATGCAGGTGGACCTCCTGCGGCCGCCAGTCTTGGCCGTACAGCGACTGGATGATGCGGTGGATGCTGCCGAGCGCCATGTCGATCGACTGGCGCGGCGGGATCGGCTGCCGGCCTCGCAGGTGCAGCGTGACCGTCACGATCTGCCCGTCGCGGGCAACATCCAGCCGCATGCCGTCATGATGGACGTGGATGAAGCGCGAGAATGCTTCGATTGCTTCGCCCACGGTCGCCTGCTCGCGCACGATCAGGCCGACCGCGCCGAAATTGGTCAGGCCGCCGCGCTCGGCGAGGCGCAAGCCGAAATCTTCGGCGCCGGACGTCTCTGCCGACAATTCAAGCAGCCGGCGCAGGCCGGCAACGGCGATGGGTGTGTCGGGCTTGTCGAGGCAGGCGAGCGGCAGCCTGGCCTTGCGCATCATCTGTTTGGGATCGAGCCCGACCGACCGGGCGATCTCCGGGTAATAGCTCAAGCCCGCGCTGCGAACGAGGTCGGTCATGCAAACCGTTCCTGCCAGCCATTCTCGCAGATGTCCCGAAATGTAAAGTTTCTGTCCCGGTTCGTCAAATCCAGGAACCGGCCGGAACATACATAGGGGAAACCGAAGCATTGGCGTGAATGCCATGCTCATGACGGCGCGGCAGGGCGATGGGGCCCGCCTTCCGTCTCGGACCATTGACCAAGACATTGCTGGATCGGGATTATGCCGGGGAACATGCTTTCCAAGGGCGAGGTATTCGTCATCGACACCGACGCTGCCTCCCGCGAACAACTTTCGACCGCGCTCCAACAGAGCGCCTATGACGTGATCTGCTTCGCTGACGGTGCCTCACTCCTGTCCGAAGCAAAGGCGCGGATGCCGGCCTGCGTGTTGATGGAGCTGCCGCCCGATCGCTCCGGCCTCGATATGCTGAGGCGGCTGCGCGAGGAAAACTGCATGGCGCCGGTGCTGGTGACCTCGGCGAATGGCAGCATCGCCATGGCGGTCGACGCCATCAAGAGCGGCGCGGCCGACTTCATCGAAAAACCGTTCCGCACCCACGACATCATCGGCCGGATCGACGCCGCCATCGACGAATTCGCGCAACCCGGCACGAGCCGGCAGCGCTGGCTGCCCGGCTGCGAGCCCTTGACCGAGCGTGAAGGCGACGTGCTCGAGCACCTCGCTGCCGGCCTCACCAACAAGGAGATCGCCCGGCGCATGCATCTGAGCGCGCGGACCGTCGAGGGTTATCGCGCCGGCATCCTCAAGAAAGCCGGAGCCAGGAACGTGACCGATCTGCTTCGCCGCATTTTCGGACAGGGGGCATCGGTCCAGGCCTGAGACCTGCCGGCATTGCGAGACGTTCCGCGGCCTTGGTGCCGCCGCCACGGCGCCCCACGGAAACCCCAATCGAACCAGTTCCTTCCGTGCCGCGTCCAACCAAGTTGGCGAGGCATTTGATCGCGCGCGTCCGGCTGGCGGCGCGGCGATACCGCAGGAGGGACTTCATGCGCATCACCGCAAGATATCTGGCAACGACGAGCCTGGTTCTGGTCACCATGGCGGCGGGGGCGCCGTCATGGGCCGCCGACCTGGACGCCACATCGGCGATCGACACCGTCACGGTTTACCCCGACGGCGCCACCGTCACCCGTGTCATCGCGGTCGACCTGCCGTCCGGAGATTCGACGCTGGTTGCCAAGGATTTCCCGCTTGGTCTCGATACCTCCTCCATCCGGGTCGAGGGTGAGGGTGGCGCAAAGCTCACCATCGGCACGATCGATGCGCGGTCGCCGCGCGCCGCGCCGGTCAACCTGCCTGAACTGGACAAGCGCATCGAGGCATTGAACGATCAGCGCGCCGATTTGCAAGGCGCGATCGACTCGGCGAATGCGCGGCGCAAGTTTGCGGAGCACTTTGCGGAAGCCTCTCCCGCGGGTATCGGCGACAAGGGCGAGGCGCGGCCGATCGCGGAATGGCGCGCGGCCTTTGCTGCGGTCGGCGAAGATATTGCGAGCGCCGATACCGCCGTCCGTGACGCCACGCGCAAGATGCGGGAGATCGACCGGCAGATCGCCCAGTTCGAGGTGGAGCGCAAGGCCAAGCCGCCGAGCAAGCTCGAGGTTCGCATGGATGTTGCCGCGACGGCTGCGACGAAGGCGACGTTGCGCGTGACTTATGCCGTACGCAATGCGCGTTGGGTACCGCTGTACGATGCCCGGCTCGACACCGGCGCCAAGGACCGCAAGCCGCTGCTCGAGCTCGTTCGTCGCGCCGAGATCACGCAATCGACCGGCGAGGATTGGTCGAACGTTGCGCTTGGCGTCTCCACGGTGCGGATCGGCCGCGGCGGCAGTGCGCCGGAATTGAACTCGCTGGTGGCGCAATATCCTCAGCTGCCAAAGCCGATGGCGGCGGGTTCAGTCTCCGATCTGGCGCGGCCCGCACCAGTTCTGCGCCAGGTGCAATCGCCATCGATGGCCAAGATCGCGGAGTCGGCCGAGCCGCGCGAACGTGCCGATGAGCAGCAGGCCGTTGCCGAGATCGGCGGCTTCCAGGCCACGTTCAAGATCCCCGGCCGCGTCAGCCTCGGCGCCCAGGAGGGTGCCAAGAGCATGCGCATCGCGGCCATGACCGTGCCCGCCGATCTCGCCGTGCGCGCGGCTCCGGTGATCGACCCCACCGCCTTCCTCGAAGCCAGCTTCAAGCAGACCGACGACACGGCGCTGCTGCCCGGCAAGGTCGCGATCTACCGCGACGGCGTCTTCGTCGGTCGCGGCAAGCTCTCCGCTTCCGCCAAGGACGACATCGTGCGGCTCGGCTTCGGCGCCGACGACAAGATCAGGATCGAGCGCGCGGTGCTCAAGCGCAACGAGGGGTCGGCAGGCCTGCTGGTCACGACGTCCAAGACCGACGAGCGCACGTTCAAGACCACGATCCGAAACGGCCACGACTTCCCGATCAAGGTCGCGATCGAGGATCAGCTGCCGGTCAGCGAGAGCGAGGACATCGTCGTCGAGATGCTGCCCGCGACCACGCCGCCTACCGCCAGCAACATTCGCGACAAGCGCGGCGTGCTGGAATGGTCGTTCGACGCCAAACCGGGCGAGGTCAAGGATATCAACTTCGCCTGGCGCATCCGCTGGCCGAAGGACAAGAGCATGGTGATCGTCCCGGCGGGGTAGATTTAGCCACGAAGGAAAGTGCACTCCTTCTCCCGCTTGCGGGAGAGGGCTGGGGTGAGGGCTCTGTCCTCTTGGGGGTTCTCGATTGTGGAGACACCCTCTCCCCAACCCTCCCCCGCAAGCTGGGGAGGGAGGGAGCGGACCGCCTTCGCAGAAGCAGTGCGACTCGTTTGGCTGCGGGCTAAATTCCGGTCTCAACCGCCCGCATCGATTGCGGCAATACGTATGGCACGCCGTCATCGCCCTGATGGACGACGGCGTCGATCTCGAAAATGTCGCGGATGGTCTCGCGGGTGACGACATCGGCGCGCGAGCCGTCTGCGGCGAGCTTGCCACCGGCCAGCACGACGAGCCGTTCGGCGAAGCGGATCGCGAGATTGAGGTCGTGCAGGATCGCGATCACGGCCGTGCCGCCGGCAGCACGGCGGCGCGCGGCCTCGACCAGGTCGATCTGGTGACGCAGATCCAGGCTCGAGGTCGGCTCGTCCAGCAGCAGAAGTCCCGGACCATGCTCGGCTTCGCCGCAGGCGAGCTGCACCAGCACGCGGGCGAAATGGGCGCGCTGCTGCTCGCCGCCTGACAGCGTCGGCAATTGCCGTTCGCGGAAATGCGCAAGCCCAACCTCGTCGAGGGCAGCGTCGACGAGCGAGCCTGCTTCACGCGCGCTGCGCTCGCCCGCGCCCATCAGCACGATCTCCTCGACGGTGAAGGGGAAGGTGACATTGATGTGCTGGGACAGCATGGCGCGGCGCGCGGCGAGCTCGCGGGGTGCATAGCTGCTGATATCGCGCTGTTTAAGGCGGACCTCTCCAGCATTCGGCCGGAGATCGCCGGAGAGCAGCCGTAGCAGGGTCGACTTGCCGGCGCCGTTCGGGCCGATGATCGCGACCATTTCGCCGGCCGCAACGGTCAGGCCGACGCCATCGAGCAGCGTCGCGCGGCCGGCGCGCTTGCTTAAAGCCCGCGCCTCGATCACGGCACTCATAACGAGGCGAGCCCGCGCTGCCGCAGCAGGATGAAGAGGAACAACGGCGCGCCGACCGCTGCGGTCAGAATGCCGATCGGCATCTCCGCCGGCGCCACGATGGTGCGCGCCAGCGTGTCGGCGCCGACCATCAGGATCGCGCCTGATAGCACCGAGGCCGGCAACAGCAACCGATGCGCAGGGCCAATGACGAGACGGAGCAGATGCGGCACGACGATGCCGACAAAGCCGATGACGCCGCTGATCGACACCGCGACGCCGGTCATGGCGGAGACCATGACGATCGAGATCCGCTTGAGACGCTCGACGTCGATGCCGCCGTGAAAGGCGTCGGCCTCGCCGAGCACCAGGAGATCGAGGCCGCGCGCGATGAAGGTGCAGGCGGTTAGCCCGATGACGAGGATCGGCGCGAGCACGGCGGCCTTGGTCCAGGTCACGCCGCTCATTGAGCCCAGCATCCAGAACGTGATGTCGCGAAGCTGACGGTCGTCGGCGACGAATACCAGAAGTCCGATGCCGGCATTGGCGATCGCGGTGATGGCGACGCCGGCGAGCAGGAAGACCGCGATCGAGGTGCGACCCGATCGGCTCGAGATGCCGTAGAGGATCGCGGTCGTGGCCAGCGATCCCGCGAACGCGGCGAGCGGCAGCAGCTCAGTCTGGAGGAAGCGCAGCATCTCGCCGAAGCGGGAATCGGTGAACACGATCGCGCTTGCGGCTGCGAGCGCACCGCCGCTGGAGACGCCGACCAGCGCGGGATCGGCGAGCGGGTTGCGAAACAGTCCTTGCATGATCGCGCCGGCCGCGGCGAGCAGGCCGCCGACCATTGCCGTTGCCGCGATCCGGGGGACGCGGATCGACCACAGCACGAGCTGGTCGCGGGCCGTCATGGCCGTGCCTTCGCCCGATAGCCCGAGTGCGGCAGGCAGGCGGGAGAGGGGAATGCCGGCGGCGCCAAAGCCAAGCGCCACGACCGCGGCGACCGCGAGCACCGCGATCAGGAGAGGGATGGCGAGCGATGCGGCCCGCCGTCGCGTGCTGGCGCGTCGTCCCAAGCCATGCGCTTCAGTGCCGATTGCCACGCTCATTGCCGGCAATTCGCCGCCGACAGCGCCGAGGTGAATGCAGCGCCAGGTCCGGCCAATGACGGATAGAGCTTGACCGAGAGATCGCGCGCCGCCGCCGCCGTGCGCGGTCCGAAGCCGAGCAGATAGAGCCCGTCCATCGTGATGAAGCTCTTGTTGGCCGCGACCGGCGTCAGGGCGAAGCCGGGATGGGCAAAGATCGCGTCGGCTGAAAGCGAATCCTTGCCGCGTTCGATCGACAGCGCGACGTCGGGTCTTGCCGCCGCGATGGCCTCGTCGCCGATGATCTTGTAGCCGTCGAATTCGTCGATGGCGTTGGCGGCGCCGGCGAGCCGGATGATCTCGTCGGCCGCGGTCTTGTGGCCGGCGACCAAGGCGCGTCCGTTCTGGAGCGACATCACGAACATCACGCGTACCGGCTTGGTCACCCTGGCACGCAGGGCGCGAAGCTGCGCAAGATCGGCGCCGACGGCGGCGCTCAGGCACGCGGCGCGCGCGTCGACGCCCATGGCGTGGCCGACCAGCCTTATCTTCTCGATCAGGCCGTCCTCGGAGAAGGTGTCGGGCACCAGCACCAGCGGCACCTTCGCAGTCTCCAGGATGTCCATGGTCTCGCGCGGGCCCGAGCCCTGGATCGCCAGGATCAGGGTGGGGTTGAGGCCCAGCACGCCTTCGGCGGAGATCTGGCGCATGTAGCCGACATTGGGTTTGTCGTGCAGCGCCGCTGCTGGATAGAGGCTCGTGGTGTCGATGCCGACGAGCCGGTTCTCGAGCCCAAGCGCATAGATGATCTCGGTGATGGCGCCGCCGATCGAAACCGTGCGCGCGACGTCGGTCACGGCGATGTCGCGATTGCGCGCGTCATGCACGGTGATGCCGGCGGCGTGCGCGACTGGGGCGAGCGCGATCGTACTGGAGAGCAGGAGGCATTTGAGGGTGCGGCAAAATGTCATTGCAGGTTACTTCGTCAGGATCAGCTTGTTCTGCGAGGTCAGGCGAAGCCGATAGCTGTCCTCGCCATGCGCGATGATGATCTCGCGCTCGGCCGCAAACAGCTCGCGACTGTCGATCCGGCTCCCGCGCATGGTGAGCGTTCTCGTTGCCGCAGAAGGGCTTCCAGCCGACCCCGCCGCGCTGCCGCCGTCTCCTGATGTTGCTGACATGTTGGGTGTGATGCGCTTTCGAAACTCTGGAGTGCTGCTTGTTTGTACAGGCGGCACGAAGCGCATTCCAACGGCCGCGATTTACAATCGATATAAACTGCAACCTTGTGACATTGACCGTCAGAGTGTTGCCACGTAACCAATTATGGCGGCGCGGCGACTTGCCCGCGTCTCGAGAAAATCAGCCAGCCAGTCGTTCGCGTTGCGAGCGCACGCCAGCCAGAAGACCCTAAAAAACAGAGTGAAGTGCAGGCTGGGGCAGATATGGCTGACGGGGCTAGGTATTCGCGCGCCTTGATTTTGGGCGCGTCGGTGGTTTCATTTGCGGCATTGACGACGGAGAGCGGTCTTGCGCAGACCGCATCGCCGCAAGCTGAACGCGCGTCGACGGAACGGCCGAAGCAGGCCAGGCGCAAGCAGGCCAAGCCGCCAGTCGCGCAGCAGGCAACGCCGGAGCTCCTCGACGCCCGGGCCCAGGCCGGCGGAACGGCGCCGGTTCAGGCGCTCGACACCATCACCGCAGCCGCAACGAAGACCAAGGAGCGCGCCATCGACTCGCTCGCGCCCGTCAGCTCCATTTCTCTCGATCAGATCCAGGGAATTCAGCCCAACCGGCTGTCGGGCATCTTCTATGCGGTGCCCGGCGTCTCGTTCCAGGAGCGCGGCGATGATCCCGCGACCGTCATCAACATCCGCGGTCTGCAGGAGTTTGGGCGCGTTGCGGTGGTCGTCGATGGTGCGCGCCAGAATTACCAGCGCACCGGCCACAATGCGAGCGGCTCGTTCTTCCTCGATCCTGAACTGGTCGGCGGCGTCGACGTCGTGCGCGGTCCGACCGCGAACATCTACGGGTCCGGCGCGATCGGCGGCCTGGTCTCTTTCCGCACCAAGGACATCGACGACGTGCTGCGTCCCGGTGAGCGCTGGGGTGTCGATCTCTCGGGCTCCTACGGATCCAACAACAATCGCGGCCTCGGCTCGGTCTTCGGAGGCGTGCGCGCCACGCCCGACGTCGATATCTTCGGTGGCGCGGTCTATCGTACCCAGGGCAATTACAAGGACGGCAACGGCACCGAGATCGGCAACACCGGCAATCAGGTCGAGAGCGGTCTGATGAAGCTCACGGTGCGTCCCGCCCTCGGCCATGAGGTCAAGTTCGGCGCCATCTTCCAGGATTATCAATACGATGTCGGCCAGTTCAACCGAGGGCCCGTTGCGACTGCAGCCCAGCGGGCGCTCTATCAGGGCTCATCGGTCTACGCTTCCGATGCCAAGAACTACACCGGCACGATCACCTGGAATTATGCGCTGCCGAGCGACAATTTGTTCGATTGGCACATGTCGGTCTACGGCAACCGCGTCGACAACGACCAGACCAAGACCTACCACTATTCGACCTCGGGTACGGCCCTGTGCGGCACCGGCAATTTCGGCAACAACATCTCCGGCTGCATCGGCGACAAGCGCGGCTATGTCCTCAATACCTACGGCATCGACGCCAACAATACCACGCGGTTCAACGTCGGCGACTGGCGCAACGCCCTCACCGTCGGCTTCGACGCGTTCCAGGACGACGTGATCACGACCGACAGCCGCGGCAATTCCAACATCACCACGCCGAGCGGCATCCGCACCGTGTCCGGCGGATTCCTGCAATTGAAGCAGAACTACAGCACCTGGTTCGAGGCGGTGAGCGCGATCCGTTATGATCGCTACGATCTGGAGTCGGGCATGACCAACGGCAGCGGGGACCGTTTCTCGCCGAAGATCACCCTCGGCGTCACGCCCGTTCCCGGCTTCCAGCCCTATGTGAGCTATGCCGAAGGCTATCGCGCTCCATCGATCACTGAAACCGTGATCTCCGGCGCGCATGCGACCGGCGGCGGGCCGGCCTTCTTCCCCTGTCCCGACGGCACTGTCGGCCTGTTCTGCTTCCTGCCGAACCCGAACCTGCGTCCGGAGGTCGGCAAGAACAAGGAAGTCGGCTTCAATCTGAAGTACGACAACATCTTCTCGGCCTCGGACTCCTTCCGCGGCAAGATCAATCTTTTCCGCAACGACGTCAGCGACTATATCGACCTCGTCGCCTCGGCGCCGGTCGCGGTGCCGCCGTTCGGCTCTTTCAGCCAGTACTACCAGTATCAGAACATTGCGCAGGCCCGCATCCAGGGCTTCGAGGCGGAGACGATGTATGATGCCGGCAGCTGGTTCATCGGTGTCGCCGGTCATTACATCCAGGGCAAGAACGCCGTCACCAATGTCGGACTCGCCACCATCACCCCGCGCAAGGTCGTCACGACCGGCGGTGTCCGCCTGCTCGATCGCAGCCTGATCCTGACGGCGCAGTGGGCCTCATACGGTGCCAACAATGACGTACCCGCCGGCTATCTGCCCGCGACGGGCTACGAACTGGTCAATCTGTACATGACCTACAATGCGACCCGGGACATTGTGTTCTCGGCCTCGATCGACAATCTCTTGAACCAGTACTACCGGCCTTACGCCATTCCCGGCAGTTCGACCGACGGCACCACGCAGAACGACGTGCTGTGGTCGAGCGCGGGGCCGGGCAGGGTCTACAAGGCCGGCATGAAGATCCATTTTGGAGGTGCATAGGCGAGGGCCCGCAACACTGCCAATCCCGCCGGGCCGCGCTGATGCTCCAGCGCGGCTTCGGCACGTTTCGTTTTGATCAGAAGGAGAGACTTTGATGTTCATCGCCATGAATCGTTTCCAGGTGAAGAAGGGCGCGGAGACCGCGTTCGAAACAGTCTGGGCCACCCGTGAATCCTATCTCGGCAGCATGCCGGGCTTCATCGAGTTTCACCTGTTGAAGGGCCCGGAGGCAGAGGACCACACGCTCTATTCGTCGCACACGACCTGGGTCGACAAAGCGGCGTTCGAGGGCTGGACGCGCTCGGACCAATTTCGTCGCGCCCATGCCCGCGCCGACAATCAGACCGGCGAGAGCCTTTATCTCGGCCACCCCAAATTCGAAGGCTTTGAGGTGATCCAGAGCGAGCGCAAGGCCGCGGCCGCCTGAGCAGAGACAGGGAGCCGGACATGCTGAGCACCGATCTCGCCGACCTCAAGGCATATATGGCCGACAATCCCGGTGCGGTGATCGAGGACGTCGCGCGCGAGCGCAAGGTCTCGCCGCGCGTCGTGATCGAGGCGCTGCCGCCCGAGATGGTGCGCATTGGCAGTGGTGAGCACTTCGCCGCCGCCATGCAGGACATCGCGACGTGGGGAGAAGTTACCCTGATCGTCCACACCGATGATGCGATCTTCGAGTTCACCGGCGCAATTCCCGCCGGCGAGATCGGGCGCGGCTATTTCAACCTGATGCAGCCGAAGGGCCTGCACGGCCATCTCCGCCACGAGCGCTGCGCAGGCGTTGCCTTCGTCGAGCGTCCCTTCATGGGCAAGAGTTCGGCCTTCGTCGCGTTCGTCAATGCGGACGGCGGCATCATGTTCAAGGTCTTTGTCGGCTGCGACGAGACGCGGGCGCTGCGCGGTGACCAGCTCGCGCGGTTCCGGCAGCTTGCGGACCGGATCGCGGCGTAGCGTCTATCTGTCTGTCGGGAGATCAGTATGCAGGGCATATTCGGGCTTCGGCGAATGATCGTGGCAATTGCGCTGGCGCTTGCGCCGGCGCCCGCCTTCGCGAGCGACGAAGCGCTGCTGCCGCGCAATCTGTCGCCTTGGGGCATGTTCATGGGAGCCGACATCGTCGTGAAGGCGGTGATGGTCGGCCTGGCCATAGCGTCGCTGGTGACCTGGACGGTATGGCTTGCCAAGTCCATCGAGCTGCGCCGCAAGGGCGCGCGAGCCTTGCAGCGAACGCGCGCCCTCGAAGGCAACATCAGATTGACCGAGGCGGCCGAGCGGGTCGGCGACGCACACGACGCGGTCGCCCAGCTCATTCAGTCCTGCGCAAAGGAAGCGGAGCTGTCCGGCGGTGTCCTCGACGACGGTCTTCAGGAGCGGGTTGCGCTCCGGCTCGAGCGGGTCGAGGCGGCGATGTCCAGGCAGATCGCGCGCGGCACCGGCATACTCGCGACCATCGGCGCCACTGCGCCCTTCGTCGGCCTGTTCGGGACCGTCTGGGGCATCATGAACGCCTTCATCGGCATCTCCGAGAGCCACACCACCAGCCTTGCGGTGGTCGCGCCGGGCATCGCGGAGGCGCTGCTTGCCACCGCGCTCGGCCTCGTCGCGGCGATCCCGGCGGTCGTGATCTACAATCACCTCGTTCGCGGCATCGCCAATTATCGGGCGCTGCTCGGCGACGCTTCGGCGCAGCTCCTGTTGCTGTTCAGCCGCCAGCGCGACATCAGGGAATTCCGCCTGGCACGGGCGGCGGAGTAGGTCATGGGCGCAAAGCTCGGCGCATCGAAGCTCGGCTCGCGCGGCGACCCGGATGATCTCGACGTCACCCATGAGATCAACGTCACGCCGTTCATCGACGTGATGCTGGTGCTGCTGATCATCTTCATGGTGGCGGCCCCACTCGCCACCGTCGACATCGGCGTCGAGCTGCCGGCCACCGCGGCCGAGCCGGCGCCGCGCCCCGATAAGCCGGTCTTCGTCACCGTCAAGCCGGACCTGTCCATCGCGGTCGGCGAAGACATCATCGCTCGCGAGATGCTCGGCACTTCGCTCGATGCCGCCACCAAGGGCCGCAAGGACGAGCGGATCTATCTGCGCGCCGACAAGGCCGTCTCCTATGGCGACCTGATGGAGGTGATGAACACCTTGCGCAACGCCGGCTATCTCAAGGTCGCCCTCGTCGGCCTCGACGGACGCACTTGATGAGTGCCAACGCCTTCGCCCTGCACGAACCGCTTCGAGAGCGCGAAACCGCGCGCTGGGGCCTCTCGGCGGCGGTGATCGTGATGTTGCATCTGGCTGCCGCGCTACTTGCGATGAATTGGATCAGGTCGCAACCGGAGCAGGGCGTCAGCCTGCCGGCAATCATGGTCGACATGGCACAGGTGACCTCGGCGCCGCAGTCGACGCAGGACGACGTTGCGCCGGGACCGGTGATGCAGGAGGCGGACGCCTCGCCGCCGGAGCCCGTGCTGCAGCCGGTGGTCGAGGAGACCATTGCTCCGACGCCGCTGCAGGAAAAGCCTGATGTCGTGGCGCCGCCGGAGCAGAAGCTTGAGCCGACCCCGGCCAAGCCGGAGCCCGCGAAGATCGTGCCGGTCGAAAAGCCGGCCCCAGCGAAGCCGAAGGTGGTTCGCCGCGAGGCCAAGAAACCGTCCGATGCGACGCCCGCGCCGCGCACCAGCGCAGCCCCGCGCGCCGAGCGCGAGGCTCCGCTGGCATCGGCCCAGAGCGCGGGCGCCGTGGCGTCGGCGGTCGCGTCCTACAATCAACGCGTCCGCGCGCATCTGATGCGCTTTCACCAATATCCGTCCGGTGGCGAAGGCGCGCGCGGTGTTGCGAGGCTCAGCTTCACCCTCAGCCGCAGCGGGCAGGTCACGTCCAGCCGCATCGGCGGTTCGTCCGGTGTTGCCGCTTTCGATGCCCAGGCCATGTCGATGATCCGCCAGGCCTCGCCGTTTCCGCCGTTCCCGGACGAGATCAGGAACGGCGCGATGAGCTTTTCGATCCCGGTGGAGTTTACGGTGCGGTAGGCCCTCCGCTGTCATGCCCCGGCTTGACCGGAGCATCCAGGGCGGATTCAACCGTTCGTCGCAACAGTCTAACAAGGAGGTTGCGATGGAGAAGGGTGTGCGGGCAGGTCGTGCTCGAGAGGCGCTTCGAGAGGATTACAGACCGTTCTGGGCTGCGATTGCCTTGGGACGATCGAGCGGGGATGCTGCAGTTGAGGCCGGGGTGTCGCCGTCGGTCGGAGTACGCTGGTTCCGGAGGGCGGGCGGTATGCCGCCAACACATTTGTCGCGATCGTCCAAACCTCCGTCGGCGCGCTATCTGTCGTTTGCCGAACGTGAGGAGATTGCCATCTTGCGTGCGCAGGGGCATGGGGTGCGAGCCATCGCTCGTCAGCTCGGTCGGCCTCCATGCACGATCTCTCGTGAGCTCCGGCGCAATGTGGCGCGCCGCCGCGGCGCTCCAGAGTACCGAGCGACCACGGCCCAATGGCACGCTGATCGGTCCGCCCGACGGCCCAAGTTGGCGAAGTTGGCAATCAACCCGACCCTGCGGGATTATGTGCAGGACAGGCTTGCCGGTATGATCGCCAAGCCAGACGGGTTGCCCCTCGTTGGTCCGAAGGTCGTGTGGAAGGGACGCCGGGCCGTGCATCGGCAAAACCGACGCTGGGCGAGGGCATGGAGCCCGGAACAGATTTCTCGGCGTCTTCGGCTCGACTTTCCCGAGGATGAGACGATGCGCATCAGTCACGAAGCAATTTATCAGGCACTTTATGTGCAGGGTCGAGGAGCTTTGCGCCGCGAACTGACGGCCTGCTTGCGCACCGGGCGGGTCTTGCGGATGCCGAGGGCGCGCGCCTGCAAAGGCAGAAGCTTCATTCCTTCCGAGATCATGATCAGTCAACGTCCGGCGGAAGCCGCCGATCGAGCTGTGCCGGGTCACTGGGAAGGTGACCTCATCATGGGGCTTGGTAGTTCCGCGATCGGCACCTTGGTGGAGCGCACGACCCGTTTTACCATTCTGCTGCATCTGCCGCGCATGACCGGTCAGAAACAGGAAGCTCGCGTGAAGAACGGACCTGCACTCGCCGGACATGGCGCTGAGGCCGTGCGCGACGCCATCACCCGCGCAATCTTCACCATGCCCGAGCAACTGCGGCGGTCTCTAACTTGGGATCAAGGAGCTGAGCTGGCTCAGCACGCGCGTCTGAAGATTGATGCAGGCGTGCAGGTCTACTTCTGCGACCCCCATAGCCCGTGGCAGCGCGGCACCAACGAGAACACGAATGGGTTGTTGCGCCAGTACTTTCCAAAGGGGACGGATCTCAGCATGCATGATGCCGACGATCTCGAGGCCGTGGCTCTTGCACTTAACACCAGGCCCCGGAAAACCCTCGGCTGGAAAACACCGGCAGAAACCCTCGACGAACTGCTCCAAGTGAGCGATACACAGACTGTTGCGACGAACGGTTGAATCCGCCCAGTAGGCCGAGATCGGCGCAGTTTGATGACAGGCGTCTCGGAGTACTGGATCGCCGGTCAAGCCGGGCGATGACCGTGTTGAGAGAACCTCTCCCTACTTCGCCTTCAGGAAGTCCGCGACCTCGAGCAGCATGAACTCGTCGTCGTCGGCCTTGTTGGGATCGCGGCTGGAGGAGAACGGCAGATTGTTGTCGTTGCCGACGATGATGTGGGTGTCGTCGACGCGATCGACGTTCTCGATGGTGAAGAACGGGAAGGTGTAGACGCCGTCATTGAGCGGCTTCCTCGCCTTCTTGTCGGGATCCCTGATCTTCATGAGATCGATATAGCCGATCTTGCGCACGGACTTGCCGACATTGGCCTCGTTGAGCTCGATCTTGTAGACGCGCTTGAACTTGGCAAGATCCGGGAAGCAATTCTCGCCGCGGGTGCCTTGCGGGCAGGCCTTGTCGGCCGTGCCTTCGCCATTGTCGCGCTCGATGATGAGGCCGGAGGCCTGGTCGATCATGTTGAAATCGCCGATGGCGTTGCCGTTCTGCTCGAACACATATTGCCAATAGCGGCCGGTGAACTTCCCGGCGGCGACGTCGAATTCGAGGATGCGGGAGGCTTCCTTGCCGTCGACCTTTTCCCAGTCCTTCTTCTCGGCATCCCACAGCGGTCCTTCGAGCAGGCCGTACAGGAACTTGCCGTCCTTGGAGGAGGCAAAGCCCTCATAGCCCTTGGAGCGGCGGAGGTTGACGTTGGTGTAGGTCGCACCCGGCGCGCCGGGCGTCGCCACCGCCCAATGATCCGGCGAGCGCACCGGCTTGCCATCGGCGACCGTATCGAACACACCGAGGATCTTGCCTGATTTGTCGGCCTTGAGGATGTAGGGGCCGAACTCGTCGCCGATCCAGAAGCTGTCGCCGATGATCTGGAAGCCTTCGGTGTCGAAGTCGGCGCCGGTGAGGTAGCGCTTCGGCGTGTCCTCGTGGACGATGCGGAACGGGACCTTCCTGTCGGGATCGTGCAGGAAGATGGTTTCCAGCCGCTCGATCTTGCCGCCGGCCCAGTCCATCTTGTAGCGGTTCAGGTACAGCATCGAATCCGGCGAATTGGCGCGTGCGCCCATGCCGTTGTCTGTGATGACCCAGAAGCTGCCGTCGGGCATGGTCTTGATGCCGGAATGGCCCTGCAGCGGCTGGCCTTTGAACGGCAGCGACACGCCGGTCGCCCGCTCATAGGACTTGCCCATCACGGTGCCGAGCGCGTCGACCCGCTTGCCGGTGGTGTATTTGCCGGAGGTCTTGAGATCGGCAGGGGCATCGGCGGGGGCGTCGATGAAGGTCGCGGCCGGCATCACCACGTGGCCGGCGAGCTTGGCGGGGAATTCACCCTCGCTCTGCGCGAGCGCGGAGCTCGCGGCGAGAACGATCGTTGCGACGGTGCTGAGAAAAGTCGCGCGCATGTGCGTCTCCTGTTGGCGGACGCACGCCTTATGCGGATCGCGTGTTGCAGTATTGTGAAGCCGGGCCAAACGCCGCAGATGACGGCGGCGCCCTACACGCCCTGGTAGACCAGCCTGGTGAAGAAGCCGGGATCGATCACGAACTGACCCCATATCGCGTCGAAGGCCGCTGTCGGCTTGGCCGCAACGGTTTCGTCCCGCGTTCGTCCCTGCCTCTTGAGCCGGGCGACGTTGTCGCGGATTCCGACGAGCATGTCGCGAAAGGCCTGAAACTCGGCTTTGTTGCTGACCGGCTTGCCATGTCCGGCGATGACGATCGTGTCCTTGTCCATTGCCGCAAGATTGGCGTCGCATGCAGCGATCATCCCGTCGATGCTTCCGCCGGTCGAATAGTCGATGAACGGATAGATGCCGTTCCAGAACAAATCGGCGACGTGAACGACGTTGGCGTCTGCGAAGGTGACGGAGATGTCGCTGTCGGTGTGCGCGGGCCCGTGGTATTTCAGGCTGATCGAGGTTCCGTTGAGCTTGAGCGCGTGGCTGCCTGCAAAGACTTCACTGGGAATTCCACCCGCGCCGAGCGGAAGGAAATTGTAGTCCCAGTCGTCGACGCGCTCGACCTGGAGGAGATGCTTCCGGGTGTTTTCGTGTGCAATGATCCTGGCGCCGGCTGAATGCAGCCATTCGTTGCCGTCGGCGTGGTCGAAGTGCCAGTGGGTGTTGACGAGGTGCGTGACGGGATCCGCGCCCAGATCGGCCAGCGCCTTGGTGAGCTGGGGACGCGAGACACGGATGCCCGCATCGATCAGCAGCTTGCCGTCCGGGCCGGTCAGCACGGCGATGTTGCCCCCGGATCCTTCGAGCACGCTGATGTTGTTGCGCAGCTTGTAGGTCGTGATCGGCGATGTCGCGGCGCTGTCCTTGATCAGGCTGACGATACCGCGGGCCTCGGCATAGGCCTGCCTCGGCGTAAGCCAACCTGTCGTGGCGGCGAAAGCGCCGCCGACGCAGCACAGGCAAAAGCCTCGCCGGGACAGTGAGGGGAGTTTGGGCGATCCCATGGAATCCTCGCTTTCTGGAGCGAGTGTCGGTAGCGCCAACGCTCCCCCACCGCCGATGCAGCAGGTAGCATCGGAGCAGGGATGCGATCTATCACGATAGCACGATCGTTCGTGCGAAGCGGGTAGCTACTCCTTCACCGCGCCGGTCAGCGAGGACACGTAGTAGTCCACGAACAGCGAGTAGAAGACCGCGACCGGCAGCGAACCGAGCAGCGATCCGGCCATCAGCGCGCCCCATTGGTAGACGTCGCCGGTGACGAGCTCGGTCAGGATCGCGACCGGTACGGTCTTGTTGGCGCCGCTCTGGATGAAGGCGAGCGCGTAGATGAATTCGTTCCAGGACAGCGTGAAGGAGAAGATGCCGGCCGAGATCAGCCCGGGCACCGCCAGCGGCAGCGTGACGCGGCGCAGGATCTGCAGCCGCGTGGCGCCGTCGACCAGCGCGCATTCCTCGAGCTCATAGGGAATCGACTTGAAATAGCCGATCAGGAGCCAGGTGCAGAACGGCACCAGGAAGGTCGGATAGACCAGGATCAGGGCCAAAGGTGAGTCGAACAGGCCGAACTGCACGATGACGGTGGCGAGCGGAATGAACAGGATCGACGGTGGCACGAGATAGGCCAGATAAATGCCGAGGCCGACATAAGGGCTGCCGCGGAAACGCAGGCGCTCGATGGCGTAGGCGGCGAGAGTGCTCGCGATCAGGGACAGCGTGGTCGAGCCGATCGCCACCGTCATCGTCGTCCACAGCCAGCGCGGATAGGAAGTGTCGAACAGCAGGTGCTTGATGTGGGCGAGCGTCGGCGAGGAGATCCAGAACGGGTTGTGCTCCTTGTAATTGAGCAGCTCGGCGTTCGGTTTGAACGAGGTGATCGCCATCCAGTAGAACGGAAACAGCAGGATCAGCACGAAGCAGCCGAGCGGCAGGTAGATCATCATCAGCCGCCGAAGCCCGGAATCCCAGGCCATGGTGTCGGGTGCCGCTTTCGCGTTGGCCACGGCGGCGGTTTGCGCGACGGTGTCAGTCATTGGCCTCTCCCTGCTGCCATTTGCGGCGGGCCAGGCCGAAATAAGAGAATAGCGTCGCGAAGATCAGGAACGGGATCATCGACACCGCGATCGCCGCTCCCTCGCCCAGCTCGCCGCCGGCGATGCCGCGCTGGAACGCCAGGGTCGCCAGCAGATGGGTGGAGTTGACGGGCCCGCCGCGGGTGATGGCGTAGACCAGCTGGAAGTCGGTGAAGGTGAAGATGATCGAGAAGGTCATGACGATGGCCAGGATCGGCATCATCATCGGGAAGGTAATATAGCGGAAGCGCTGCCAGGCGCTGGCCCCGTCGAGCATCGCGGCCTCGTAGAGCGAGGGCGAGATGGTCTGAAGTCCTGCCAGCAACGAGATCGCGACGAAGGGAATGCCGCGCCAGATGTTGGCGGCGATCAGCGAGAAGCGCGCCGGCCACGCCGAGCCGAGGAAGTCGACATTGCTCGACCGCCAGTGCAGCACGTCGACCAACAGATAGGAGATGATCGAGAACTGCGGATCGTAGATCCACCAGAACGCCAGCGCCGAGAGCACCGTCGGCACGATCCAGGGCAACAGGATGATCGCACGCAGGATGCTCTTGAACGGAAAATGGTTGTTGAGCAGCAGCGCGAGCCAGAAGCCGAGCGCGAACTTCCCGAAGGTCGCGATGCCCGTATAGACCACGCTGTAGAAGACCGCGTTCCACCACAGGGGATCGGTGAGCAGGTACTGGAAATTCTCGAAGCCGACGAAGACGCCGCGGCGGCCGATCGTGGTGTCGGTGAAGGCGAGCCAGATGCCGAGGCCGAGCGGATAGGTCAGGAACACCGACAGCAGCCCGATCGCGGGCGCCAGGCACATCGCGATCAGGAACGGCTTGTAGTCGAACAGCCGCACGATCCAGTTCGGTTGCCGTTGGGCCAAGGCTGGGGAGGAAAACGTCGTAACGGACATCAGGTGTTGTCCCGTCTGTGAAAGTCACCACACCCGTCGTTTGGAGCGAAGCGAAGCAATCCAGTCTGTCGCCGCGGCTGCAGTCTGGATTGCTTCGTCGCTTCGCTCCTCGCTATGACGGTCGTTCGGCTGCTATCGCTGCCGCCGGAAGTACCGCTTGCAGCGTTGCTCGGCTTCCGCGGCTGCGGCCTCCGGCGTGGCCGCACCGGTCGCAACGGACGCGCACATCTGGATCAGCACGTAGTCGGCACTGACGGCTCCGGTCGCCGTCGAGATCGGGCCTTTGTAGCCGTCATAGTAAGTGCTGTTCATCGTGTCCTTGAAGATCGAGACCTTGGGGTCGCCTTTCCAGACGGCTGCCTCGGCATAGGCAGCCAGCGGCTGCGACCAGTACCCGGAATTGGCGTTGAGCCACGGCTCGTACTGGTCCTTCTCCAGCATGTATTGCAGGAAGGCCTTTGCGGCGTTGGGATACGGGCTGTGCTTGAACAGCATGGCATTGAGGGTCAGCCCCGCCATCGGAGAGACCTTGGCCAGGCCCTTGGGCAGCAGCTGATGCTCGCTGTCGTCGGCGATCGCCTTGGTCGCCGGGTCGTTCTTGAGCGAGAAGTACAACGAGACGCCGTTGGCCGTCAGCGAGATTTCCTGCGAGGAATAGGCGCGGTTGTTGCTGACGTCGTTCCATGACGGCGTGCCGGCGATGAAGGTCGGGTAGATCTGCTTGACCCAGTTCAGCGCCGCGATGGTCTCCTTGCTGTTGATGATGACGTTGCCCTCCTCGTCGAGCAGGGAGGCGTTGTGCGACCACAGCGCCCAGTTGGCGAAGCCGTTGCCGTCGCCCTTGGCGTTGCCGAGTGCGAAGCCGGCCGGTTTACCGGCCTTGTGCAGCTTCTGGCACAGGTCGAGGATTCCGGCATGGTCTTCCGGCACCTTGTCGAAGCCGACCGATTGCAGGATCGACTTGCGGTAGATCAGCGGTCCCGCGGTCGCACCGAACGGCAGGCCGATCCAGGCGTCGCTCTTGTTCCTCTTGCCGTAGCGCTGCGCCAGCGGCAGCCAGCCGCCATAGCGCTTGCCGACATAGTCGGCGACGTCGGTCAGCTCGATCAGCTTGTCGATGTAAATGTGCGGCGCGTCGGAGAAGCCGATGATGATGTCGGGGCCGGCGCCGGAATTGGCGGTCACTGCGGTCTGCTGGTTGATGTCTTCCCAGCCGACGAAGTCGACCTTGACCTCGACTCCGGTCTCCTTGGTGAACCTTGCCGCATTGGCGCGGAAGACGTCCTCGTCGGCCTGGACGAAGCGCACCGGGCGCAGCATGCGCAGGGATGCGCCCTTCTCGATCTCGCGCTTGGGGGCCGGAACATCGGCCGCCTTGATAGTGGATGTTTGCGCCGCAGCACCGGTGGCAGCAAGCGTTGCAGCGGACAGGCCCAGCGCCAAGGCATCACGGCGTGTGATGTCGTTCCTCATCAGTACCTCCCTATGATGTTCCCTTCCCGGCGTTGATCGCCGGTGAAGGGTCGTCCGGTTCCGGCGCCTTTGCGCCGGCCGCCTAGCTGTTCGGCCCGCGATCCATGCTGACGGGTTGCCAGCGGCGGAGCGTGGTGTCTTGCAGCACCGACGGATTGACGCAGCTTACCGGCCACATGCCCTGAAGTACCAGTGACAATTCGTAGCCCACCCGGCGCTTGCGCGCTTCGTCAAACCGTGCCGAGGCCGAGGCGACGTGGGCAGTCAGGGTCACGTTCTCCATGCCGAGCAGGGGATTGTTGTGGGAGGGCGGCTCCTTCTCCAGCACGTCGAGCGCGGCGTGCGCGATCCAGCCCTCCTGCAGCGCCTTGATCAGGCTCTCCTCGTCCACGGTGGCGCCGCGCCCGGTGTTGATGAAGATCGAGCCTTTCTTCATCTGCCGAAAGTGCTTCTCGGTCAGCATGTGATGCACCTCGGGCCTTGCCGGGGCATGCATCGAGATGAAGTCGGACTGCGACAGCACCTCGTTCAGCGTCGCCGGAATCACGCCGTGGTCCCACATCAGCGTTTCCTGGATGAAAGGATCGTAGGCCATCATGCGCAGGCCGAACGGCGCCGCGCGCTTCGCAACCGCACGCGCGACGCGGCCGAACGAGACGAAGCCGAGCGTCTGGCCCATCAGCCTGGGGACTTTGAGCAGCGCCGGCCGGCCCTCGGCCCAGCGGCCGCTGCGCACCATACGGTCCTGCTCGACCAGTCGGCGGAAGCCGGCGAGCAGCAGCATCATGGCGTGATCGGCGACCTCCTCGATGAAGGTGTCGGGGATGTTGGTGACGGGAATGCCGCGCGCGGTGGCGGCCTTGACGTCGACGCTGTCGACTCCGACCGAGCCGAGCGTGATGACCTTGCAGCTCTGCAAGCTGTCGATGATGGTCTTGGTGATCGGGATGCCCTTGGCATAGATGGCGTCCGCGCTCTTTGCGGCGGCGATGAACCCGGCTTCGTCGGCGGGGGCCTCGATGATCTCGGCGTCGATCGGATCGAGCGCCTCGCGCTCATAGGAATAGTCGCTGCCAGCGACCGTGAAGCTCGCGCCCTTTGGCGTCACCACCCTGTATTTCGGCATTTCCTGCTCCCGATTTGGTTTGTCGGTTCTTGTGACACGTCCCTTGGGGGGGCGGGCCTTTGCGTCTTTTACGCGAAATCGAGGTCGATGCGTACAATCGCCGGTTGCTGTTGCTGCGATTTTATTCAGCCGTTCGGGCGTTTTGTCCGGGCTTCTACGGAGCCGCCCGTAACTGCTTGATAAGGGGTCACACACTAAAACTTGAATGGATTTCGATCGATTCACTCGCGTGCCCGTATCCCCTTTTACTGCCGGAGCTATCCCCCGTGAAATTGAGCAATCTGAAGATCGCCTCCAAGCTCGGCATCCTTGTCGGCGTCACGCTGTTGGGCCTCTGCATCTCCGGTGTACTTGCCGGCTATCTGATGAAGCGCGAGATGGTGAATGCGCGCATCGATCAGGCCAAGTCGATCGTCGATATGGGCCGCAACTATGCCCTCGCCCTCAAAAAGCGGGTCGATGCCGGCGAGATGACAAAGGACGCGGCGCTCGCCGACCTTCGCCGCTACGGCAATTCGATGACCTACGACAACGGCTCGGGCTATCTCTTCGGCACGTCCTATGACGGCATCACCCAGCTCGCGCCTGATCCGAAACAGATCGGCGCCAACCGCATGGACGTCGTGACCAACGGCCGCAAGCTGTCCGCCGAGCTGATGGACGGCGTCAAGGCCAACGGCTCGATCCTTCTGTATTATGAATATGCGAAGCCGGGCCAGGCAGCGCTGATCCGCAAGATCGGCTACGCCGTCGCCGTCCCCGGTTTCGACATGTATCTCGGAACCGGCGCCTATCTCGACGACATCGACGCCAAGATGGGTCCGGTCTACTGGCTGCTTGGCCTCGCCATGCTCGGAATCGTCATCGTCGCCGGCAGCGTCGCCTGGCTGATCGGCCGCGGCATCAGCCGTCCGCTCGCGCTGCTCGGCACCCGCATGAAGGAACTCGCCGACGGCAAGCTCGAGGGCGAGATCCCCGGCGTCGGCCGCGGCGACGAGGTCGGCGCGATGGCCTCCACCGTCCAGATCTTCAAGGACAACGCGGTTCGCATCCGCGACCTCGAAAAGACCGAAGCCGATGCCCAGGAGCGCGTCGCGGCGGAACGTCGCAGCGCGATGGAGGGCATTGCCAACGACTTCGAACGCAGCGTCAACGGCATCGTCCGCTCGGTCTCCTCGGCCGCGGCCGGCATGCAGACGACGGCGCAGTCGATGACCGCGACCGCTAGCGATGCCTCCTCGCGCGCGGCGACCGTCGGTGCCGCCTCGCAAAAGGCCTCCGGCAATGTCGGCACGGTCGCGGCGGCCGCCGAAGAGCTGTCGAGCTCGGTTGCGGAAATCTCCCGCCAGGTCACCCGCTCGACCGAAGTGGCGAGCCGCGCCGTCAGCGACGCCGAGCGTACCAACGCCACCGTGCAGGTGCTCTCGACCGGCGCCGAGAAGATCGGCGAAGTCGTCAAGCTGATCCATTCGATCGCCGCGCAGACCAATTTGCTCGCGCTCAATGCCACCATCGAGGCGGCACGCGCCGGTGAATCCGGCCGCGGTTTCGCGGTCGTCGCCTCCGAGGTCAAGGCGCTCGCCAACCAGACCGCCAAGGCGACCGAGGAGATCTCCGCGCAGGTCGCGGCGATGCAGACCTCGACCAGCGACGCGGTCACGGCCATCTCCGGCATCACCCAGACCATCGCCGAGATGAGCGAGATCACCGCGGGCATTTCCGCATCGATCGAGCAGCAGGGCGAAGCGACCCGCGAGATCGCCCGCAACATCCAGTCGGTTGCGGCCGGCTCGAGCGAGATCAATACCCATATCGGCGGTGTCACCTCGGCCGCGGAAGCGACCGGCTCTGCCGCCACCGACGTGCTCACCAACGCCCGCGAGCTGGACAACCAGTCCGGCGCGCTGCGCAGCGCGGTGGACGGCTTCCTCGCCAAGGTGCGTGCGGCGTAAGCTTTCACGCAAGCCGATCTCTATCCACGACGTCGTCATGCCCGGGCTTGTCCCGGGCATCCACGTTCTTGGGCACCGCATGTGCGGATAGACGTGGATGGTCGGGACAAGCCCGGCCATGACGGAGAATGCGGCCTACGCTTTCGCGCGCCCCTACTGCTTCTCGATCTTCGCGTTGGTGATCAGCTTCTCCCACAGCACGAGCTGTTCGTTCACGAACGTGCCGAGTTGTTCCGGCGTGCCCGAGAACGCGTCCATGCCGAGAGTGGCGAGCTGGGCCTTGATCTCCGGCTTCTCGATGATCTTCCGGATCTCGGCGTTGAGCCGGGTCACGATCTCCTTCGGCAGGCCGGTGGGGCCGAAATAGCCCTGCCAGGACGTGATGTCGAAATCAGGTACGCCCGCCTCCTGCATCGAGGGCAGGTTCGGCACCAGCGGCGAGCGGTCCTTGGTGGTGACGGCGAGCGCGCGCAGCGCGTTGCCATTGACGTGGGGAAGGCCGGTGAGGATGTCGACGAACATCATCGAGACGCGGCCGCCCATGACGTCGTTGAGCGCCGGCGGCGAGCTCTTGTAGGGCACGTGCAGCAGGTCGAGCCCGGCATTGTGGGCAAAGGTCGCACCCGAGACGATCGCGGAGGACGATCCCGAGGCGTAGCTCAGCTTGCCCGGATTGGCCTTGCCGTAGGCGATCAGCTCGCCGACGGTCTTGGCCGGCACTTCCGGATTGACGACCAGCATGAAGGGCAAATCGCCGGTGCGCGCGATCGGGGTGAAGTCCTTGACCGGATCGTAGGTGAGGCTCTTGAGCAGATAGGGATTGGCCGAATGCGTGGTGTTGGTGGTCACCAGTAGCGTGTAGCCGTCGGGGGCGGCCTTGGCGACATAACTCGCGGCGAGCATGCCGTTGGCACCCGCCTTGTTCTCGATGATGATGCCGACGCCGAGCGCCTGCGACAGATGCTGCGAGATCAGCCGTGTCGTCGTGTCGGTGCCGCTGCCGGCCGCAAACGGCAGCACCAGCGTGATGTTGCGGCTCGGCCAGGTATCGGCCTGGGCAGTGGATGCGGCGGCAAGACAAAGTGCGGCCGTGCCGACGGCACGCAAGTTTCGAATCAACGCTGAAAGCATGTCTGGTCGTTCCCTCTTTTTTGTTGGCGGGGAACCTAGCGTCTCCTCGTCGAAATCGGAAGCGGTGAGTTAACTTGCTCCTGTGCCCCGGGCGCAGTGCAGCGCGCCGCCCTTTGCGGCGTGGTGCGCTGCTGAACCGGAGCCCATGCCTGCGGCAATCGGGATCCCGGCTCTGCGACGCAGCGCTTGCGCGCTGCATCTAGTCCGGACACAGATATCACTCCGTTCATCCGCCCTGCGGAATTACTTCACGGCCGAGCCCTGGCGTGAGGCGATCACGACGCCGGCGAGCACCAGCGCGTAGCCGATCAGGTGGAACGCCTGCAGCTTTTCGCCGAGCAGCAGGATCGCCATCGCCGAGCCGAACACCGGCACCAGGTGGAAGAACGGCGCGGCGCGGTTCGGGCCGATCAGCGCGACGCCGCGGTTGAAGAACAGATAAGCCAGCGTCGAGGGAAAGATCAGGATGTAGCCCAGCGTCGCCAGCGTGATCCCGTCGAATTGCAGCACGCGGCCGCTTGCCGCCTCCCAGATCGCGGCGGGGATCAGCATCGTCGCGCCGCAGCAGGTGGTGAAGGACAGGAAAGAGAGCTGGTGGATCTTGGGCCGGCGCGGGATGAAGGCCGAGTAGATCCCGAACGCCACCAGCGAGGAGGCGAACATGATGTCGCCCCTGTTGAAGCTGATGCTCGCGAGCGCGGAGAGATCGCCGCGCAGGATGATGATCAGCACGCCGAGAAGCGAGATTGCGATGCCGGCGAACTGGGCACCCGTCAGCCGTACCCCGAACAGCACCAGCGACCACAGCGCCACGAACAGGGGACCGGCCGACTGGATCAGCAGCGCGTTCAGCGCCTCCGTATACTGCATCGCCCAGTACGAGATCGCATTGTTGAAGGCGAAGCCCACCAGCGACAGGAACAGCATCAGCGGCAGGCTGTTGCGCAGGGCAGGCCAGTCGCGCTTGAGATGCGGCCAGGCGAACGGCAACAGGATCAGGAAAACGCCGAACCAGCGGATCGTGGTCACCGTCAGCGGCGGCACATGCGCACCGACATGGCGCGCGAGCACGATGTTGCCGGCCCAGAACAGCGAGCTCAGGCTGAGCAGCAGATAAGGCTGGTTGTTGAGCCAGCTGGCCGGACTGGAGGCGGGTGGCGCGGGTGAAGCGGTCGTCATTGGCGTTGGATACGACCTTGCGTCGGATTGGCATCGTGGCACAAGTCACGCGGCCGCAATGCTACAATGCAGGCAAACCCCGAGGAGGCGCCTTTGCCGGTTAATATGTTGAACATCGCGGGCCTGGAACGGCTCGATCCGCAGGCACCGGTTGTGATGCTGAACCTGATGCGTTTCCACGCCCGCTCCCGCGACGGCGACGGATCCGGCTGGGACGCCTATCTGCGCTACAGCGCCGTCACCGTGCCGATGATCAAGGCGCGCGGCGGCACCTTGCTCTGGACCGGCGAGGCCAAGGCCGTCGCGCTGGGACCGCAGGCCGGCAACGACTGGGATTTCGTCGCGCTGGTCCATTACCCCACCGTCGCGGCCTTTTTGGACATGATGACGTCGGAGGCCTACGAGCGTGAATCCGACCCGCATCGGGTCAACGGCTGCGCAGAACACGTGATCATCGCGACGAATGAGGCATACAGCAAGTTGAAGGTAAGCTCACAACGAGATTCGTAGATCTGTAGGGTGGGCAAAGGCGCGCTCTTCGCGCGCCGTGCCCACCATCTTCCCTGTTCCGCCTGGCATGGTGGGCACGCTTCGCTTTGCCCACCCTACGAAGGCTCAGCTCAAGCCGCCGCCTGCTTCCGTGACGCCACGAACACGCCCGACAGCACCAGCGCAAACCCGATGAAGTGGAACGCCTGCGGGTGCTCGCCCAGAAACGCCATCGCCATGATCGAGCCGAACACCGGCACGACGTGGAAGAACGGCGCGGCGCGGTTGGCGCCGATCAGGCGGACGCCGCGATTGAAGCAGAGATAGGCCAGCGTCGAGGGAAAGACGGCGACGTAGAACAGCGTCAAGAGGTTCGGCCCGTCGAGCTTCATGACCGGGCGCGCGGACAATTCCCAGATCTCGAGCGGAATGAGGCAGGCCGCGCCAACCCCGAAGGTGAAGGCGAGGAACGACAGGCCGTGCATCGGCGGCCGTTTCAGCGTCAGCACCGAATACAGCGCGAAGATGATAAGCGCGACGATGAAGATCAGATCACCCTTGTTGAAGTCGATACTCGACAGCGTGGTGAAATCGCCGTGCAGCAGAATGGTCAGCACGCCGCACATCGAGAGAGCCACGCCGAACGCCTGCGCCGCGGTGAGCCTGACGCCGAGGATGGCCAGCGACCACAGCGCCACGACCAGCGGCGCCGCCGACTGCAGCAGCAACGTGTTGAGTGCCTGGGTATGCTCCAGCGCCCAATATTGCAGCGTGTTGAATGCGCCGATGCCGGTGATCGAGAGCGTGACCATCAGGCCGAGCCTGCCGCGGATCGCTGGCCAGTCCTGGGCAAGATGTTTCCAGGCGAACGGCAGCACCAGGAGGAAGGCGAAGAACCAGCGCAGGAACGACAGCGTGACCGGCGGGATGTGGCCCGCGGCGAGCCGCCCGACGATGGCGTTGCCGGCCCAGCACAGCGCGGTGATGCAGAGCAACAGATAAGGCTGGTTGGCAATCCAGCTGTGGCCGGATGTTTCGGTGCTGGTGGTCTGGCCGGTGGCGGACATTGTGGTTGTTATGGTCCCGCGTCGATAGCGCCGAGACCCCGGCCCGGGTCGATCCGGGCCGGCTGATCGCCCGGCCTCGCTCAAAGACACGGAAATGCGCCCGATATCAATGGTGCGAGGCGCATCGCGACCATGCGCAGTGCGATGCGGCCGGAACCGCGTTCAGTCCTTTCGTCCGGTGCGGGTCGCAAAGGGCTTCAGCAACTCGGCGCAGGCGAGGTAGACGACGACCAGAAGCGCGATGCCGGCCATCATGATCGGCGGCGGCGTGACGAAACCGAACCAGGCACCGACCGGCGTGAACGGCAGCACCATCGCGACCAGCAGGGCAACCAGCGAGGAGGCGGACAGCAACGGATCCGGCCAGTTGCGCCATGGCCGCCCATTGGTTCGGATGATGAAGATGACAAGGATCTGGGTCGCCATGGATTCGATGAACCAGGCGGTGCGGAATTCCTCCGGGGAGGCCTTGAACAGATAGAGCAGGGCGCCAAAGGTCAGGAAGTCGAACACCGACGACAGCGGCCCCATGATCGCGGCGAAGCGCGCCAGCCGCCTCATGCTCCACACCTGCGGCTGCGCGGTTGCGGACGGTGAGACCTGGTCGAAGGGAATGCCGAGCTCGGAGAGGTCGTAGAGCAGATTGTTGAGCAGGATCTGCGTCGGCAGCATCGGCAGGAACGGCAGCGCGATCGAGGCGATCGCCATCGACAGCATGTTGCCGAAATTCGAGCTCGCGCCCATGCGGACATATTTCAGGATGTTCGCGAAAGTGCGCCGTCCCTCCTCGACGCCGTCGGCGACGACTTCGAGGTCGGACGCGAGCAGGATGATGTCGGCGGCGGCCTGCGCCACGCCGCTCGCGCCGTCGACCGACAAGCCGATATCGGCGGCCTTCAGCGCCGGCGCGTCGTTGATGCCGTCGCCGAGAAAGCCGACCACCGCGCCGCTCGCCTGCAGCGCTTTCACGATGCGGGACTTCTGGTCGGGTGCGAGCCGGCCATAAGCATCGGTCGATTGCACCTGTACGGCCAGCGCGTCATCGCTGAGTTCGGCGATGTCGGCGCCCGACAGCACGCGGTCGGCGTTCAGTCCGACCAGGCCGGCAAGCCGCTTCACCACCACGGGATCGTCGCCCGACAGGATCTTCAGCCCGACGCCGCTCGCTGCAAGCCGGGCGATGGCGGCCGCCGCCGTCGGCTTCGGCGGATCGGCGAATGCGCAAAGACCCTCGAAGACGAGATCGGTCTCGTCCTCGGTCTCGACCTCGCGCGTTGCGCCGGTCCAGGGGCGCGAAGCAATGGCGATGCAGCGCAGCCCCTCTGCCGCGAGCTGATGCACGCGCGCGATCGCGGCCGTTCGCGCATCGTCGTCCATCGCGCTGCTGTGCTGCGTCGTGCACAACGCCAGAACCGCCTCCGGCGCGCCCTTGACGATAAGCAGCGCACCTTCGGGACCGGTTGCGAGTACTGATCCCAGCCGGCGCGAGAAATCGAACGCCTGCCGGCCGGCAAGCGACCAGCCTTGTACGGCATTGGACTGGCCGGCAACCAGCGCCGCATCGAGCGAGCCGCGATCCCCGCCCAGTTCTGCGGCGATGGCGCCGAGCCGCGCGGGGCGGACGTTATCCTTGCCTTCGGCATCGAGGCTGCCTGCGAGCGTGATCTCGGCCGAGGTCAGCGTGCCGGTCTTGTCGGTGCATAGGACGTTCATGGCGCCGAGATCGTGGATCGCGGCGAGCCGCTTGACGATCACCTTGCGGCCGGCCATGCGCAATGCGCCGCGCGACAGCGTCACTGTGGTGATCATCGGCAGCAATTCCGGGGTCAGCCCGACCGCCAGCGCGACCGAGAACAGCAGCGAGTCCATCACCGGGCGGCCGAACACGACGCGGACAGTGAGCACGACCAGCACCAGCGCCAGCGTGGCGCGCGCGATCACGAGGCCGAATTCTCGCAGATCGCGTTCGAACGGCGAGGGCGTCTGCGCTTCGGCAAGCGCGGACGCGGCCGTGCCGAACACGGTGTCGCGGCCGGTCCTGACCACGAGCGCGATCGCCTCTCCGGTCTGCGCCACCGCGCCGCGGAACAGCGCATTCGATGTATCGTCGGGGTCGGTGACCGCGCCGGCGCGCTTCTGCACCGGATAGGGCTCGCCGGTCAGCGCCGCCTCACCAGCGGTGAACGCGGTGCTTTGAAGGATCAACGCATCCGCCGGGATGATGTCGCCGGCGCGCACACGCAGGATGTCGCCGGGCACGACGTGATCGACGTCGATCTCGCGGAAGGTTCCGTCGCGCTTGACCTCGGCCTTCAGCGCCACTGAGCGGCGGAGGACTTCCGCGGCGCGGATCGCATGACCTTCCTGGACGGTGTCCAGCCCGATCGAGAGCGTCAGGATCAGGACGATGATGAGCCCGCCGACCTCGTCGCCGGTGAGCATCGAGACGATGCCGGCGACCAGCAGGATCAGCGACAGCGGCTCCAGCAACCGGCGCAGGACTGCCCGCATCGCACCTTCGGTGCGCGCCGCCGCATCGCTGTTCGGCCCGAAACGGTCGAGGCGCCCGGAGGCGTCCGCCGCAGCCAGGCCGGCGAGCGTGCAGTCCAGGCGCTTACAAAGCTCATCGGGTGACAGACGCCAGAAATGGTTGTCGGCGCGCGCTGGATTGTCCGGCAAGCGGGTCTCCCATTTGAAGGCATCTTGCTGGTCCACGTGCCGCTAGATTCGGCGTAACGTGTTGACCTGCCGCAATCCGGTCTGCTGTGAGCGCGCTAGCTTCGCCAGTATGGTCGAGCAAGCAATGATCCTGCCGCAGCCCAAGCGCCGGTTCTCGGTCGCGTCGCTATGGTCGGGATGTCTCAGCCATAAATGGTTCATCCTCGTGGTCGTCGTTCTTCTCGGCCTCGGGGGCTGGCAAAGCGCGCGGACGATCCTGGGACCGGCGATCGTCGTCGATCAGGTCAAGCGTGGACACCTGATCGAGACGGTGGTGGCGAGCGGCCATGTCGAGACGCCGTTCCGGGTGGAGATCGGCAGCCAGCTCACCGGCACGGTGCAGGAGGTGCTGGTGCGGCAAGGCGAGAAGGTCACCAAGGGGCAGCCCCTGATCTCGCTGGAATCGCGCGAGCTGAAAGCGAGCGTGGTGCAGGCGCAAGGCGCGGTGGCCCAGGCCGAAGCACGCATCAGGCAGATCGAGGAATTGACGCGGCCCTCGGCTGAAGAGGCGTTGACGCAGGCCAAGGCGACGCTGCTCAACGCCCAGAAGACCTATGACCGCGCCGCGCAGCTGGAACATAATGGCTATGCGACGCGCGCGGCCCTCGACGATGCGCAGAAGACGCTCGACGTCGCCCGCGCCCAGATGCGCTCGGCGCAATTTCAGGTCTACACGGCAAGCCCGGGCGGCAGCGACTATGTGATGGCCCAGACCCTGCTCAACCAGGCCCGCGCCAATCTCGACACTGCCGAATCCCGGCTCGATTACGCGACGATCGCCGCGCCCCGGGACGGCGTCCTGATCACGCGCAGCGTCGAACGCGGCACCGTGGTGCAGCCGGGCAAGGCGCTGCTGGTGCTCGCGCCGGCCGGCGATTCGCAACTCGTGCTGCAGATCGACGAGCGCAATCTCGGCAAGATCGCGCTCGGGCAGAAGGCGATTGCCTCCGCCGATGCCTATCCCGACCGGCGCTTTCCCGCCGTGATCACCTATATCAATCCGGGCGTCGACATCTCCCGCGCCTCGGTCGAGGTGAAGCTGACGGTCGCCGATCCCCCGGACTATCTGCGCCAGGACATGACGGTCTCGGTGGATATCGAGGCCGCCGCAAAGGACGATGCGCTGGTCCTGCCGCTGCGCTCGGTGCACGATGTCCTGTCGGGCGCCCCCTGGGTGCTCGGCATCAAGGACGGCCGCGCCAGCCAGCGACCGGTGAAAATCGGCCTGCGCGGCAACAGCCATGTCGAAATCACCGACGGCCTCGCCGCCGGCGACGTCGCGATCCCGCAGAATTCAGGCGTCCTGACCGGGCAGCGCCTGCGGCCCGTGCTGCCATGAACCGCTGGCTGCCCTTCGAATGGACCATGGCGGTGCGCTTCCTGCGCGAGGGCCGGCTGCAGACCATCTTCATCATCGGCGGCATCTCGATCGGCGTCGCCGTCATCGTCTTCATGTCGGCGATGCTCGCCGGGCTCCAGGCGAACTTCATCAAGCGCGTGCTGACTTCGCAGCCGCAGATCCAGCTGCTCGCGCCGGACCAGGTCGCGCGCCCCTTGCGCAAGGGCGCAGGCGTACTCGAAGACGCGGTGGTGCAGCGCCCGAGCCAGCGGGTGATCTCGATCGATCAATGGCCGAAGATCGCGAACCAGATGCGCGCGATGTCCGAGGTCACGGCGGTATCGCCGACCATCCTCGGCTCGGTGCTCGTGGTGCGCGGCGACGCCAGCCGTTCCGTCACGCTATCCGGCGTCGAACCGGACTCCTATTTCAAGATCGTCAAGGTGCCGGACTATATCGTCGCCGGCGAGCCGCGCCTGACCAGCGAGGACATCATCATCGGCATCGAACTCGCCAAGGATCTCGGCGCCACCGTCGGCGACAAGCTCAACGTCCGCGCCGCGTCCGGCGCAACTCGCGTGCTGACGATCTCCGGCCTCGTCGATCTCGGCAACAAAGGCGTCAACCAGCGCATCTGCTATGCCGCGCTGCGCACGGCGCAATCGCTGCTCGGCATGATCGGCGGCGTCACCACCATCGATATCACGGTCACTGACATCTATGCGGCCGAGGAGATCGCGCAGCGCATCCAGGCCGCCAATGCGGTCGAGGCCGACAGCTGGATCAAGACCAATGCGCAATTCTTCACTGCGGTGCAGGCCCAGCAGAACACCAACACCCTGATCCGCCTGTTCGTCGGCCTGTCCGTCGCGTTCGGCATTGCGGCCGTGCTGGTCGTCTCGGTGATCCAGCGCTCCAAGGATATCGGCATCCTGCGCGCGATGGGCACCTCGCGGGGACAGGTGCTGCGTGTGTTCCTTGTGCAGGGCGGGCTGCTCGGTTTCGTCGGCTCGCTGTTCGGCGCGGCGATGGGCGTGTTCGCGCTGGTCTACTGGCACTCGTTGGCGCGCCAGGCCGACGGCACGGAACTGTTTCCCCTGATGCTGGAGCGATCCCTGTTCATCTACACGGCCTTGCTGGCCACCGTCACCGGCCTGCTGGCCGCGATGGCGCCGGCTGTGCGGGCCGCGAAGCTCGATCCGGTGGTGGCGATTCGTGGCTAGCGAGATCCTCCGCCTCGAGAACGTATGCAAGGCCTACAATGTCGGCCTGCCGACCGAGACCGAGGTCCTGCACGACATCGAGCTCAAGCTCGACCATGGCGAGTTCCTGGCGCTGATGGGTCCATCCGGCTCCGGCAAGAGCACGCTGCTCAACATCGTCGGCCTGCTCGACCGGCCGACGTCCGGTCGTCTCCTGATCAAGGGACAGGACACGGCCGCGCTCGGCGACGCCGAAATCACCCGGCTGCGCGGCCACACCATCGGGTTCATCTTCCAGTATCACCTCCTGATCTCGGCCTTCACCGCGCGCGAGAACGTCATGATGCCGATGCTGGCCGATCGCGGCTTTCCCAGTGCGGAGATCGAGGCGCGGGCGGACCGCCTGCTGGGGCAGGTCGGGCTGGAGAAATTCGCCGGGAACCTTGCCAACAACATGTCGGGCGGTCAGCAGCAGCGGGTGGCGGTGGCGCGCGCGCTCGCGATGAGCCCCGACCTCGTGCTGGCGGACGAGCCGACCGGCAATCTCGACACCAGATCGGCCGATGCCGTGTTCGAGCTGATGCGGCAGGTCAACCGCGACAGCGGCACGAGCTTTCTGCTGGTGACTCATAACATGGACCTGGCGCGGCGCTGCGACCGTATCATTGAAGTGGTCGACGGCCGTATCCGGGCCTAAGGTCGTAAGGGCCGCCCCACGAGGCGGATTTTTAGGGGATATCAAAGGCTTGGAGAGCGCTTTGGCCCCGAAAAAAGCCCGGTTCTTGCTTGCCTAGAGGGGCTGCTTCCTTTATCCGGTGGGACCGCCTCGCGTGCGAACGGCCTTGGGCCGGGAATTGGGCTGGGCGCAGGCATGATTCCGGAAAAGTGGGTACCAATTTTCCGTTCGGATCATGGCACCTACAGAGAAATCTTCGAAGGATTACCCGCGAATGGCCAATGTTGTCGTCGTCGGCGCCCAGTGGGGCGACGAAGGAAAGGGCAAGATCGTCGACTGGTTGTCGGAGCAGGCGGACATCGTCGTCCGCTTCCAGGGCGGTCATAACGCCGGCCACACGCTGGTGATCAACGGCAAGACCTACAAGCTCGCGCTGCTGCCCTCGGGCGTGCTGCGCGACCAGAAGCTGTCGGTGATCGGCAATGGCGTGGTGTTCGATCCCGCCGCCTTCCTCGACGAGGTCACCAAGCTGCGCTCGCAGGGCGTCGCCGTCTCGCCGGAGAATCTGCGCGTCGCCGAGAACGTCACGCTGATCCTGCCGCTTCACCGCGAGCTTGATGCGCACCGTGAATCCGCCAATGCGGCGACTGCGATCGGCACCACCCGCCGCGGCATCGGGCCTGCCTATGAAGACAAGGTCGGCCGCCGCGCCATCCGCCTGATGGACCTCGCCGACCTCGACACGCTCCCGCACAAGATCGACCGGCTGCTTGCCCACCACAACGCGTTGCGGCGCGGTCTCGGCCTGCCCGAATTCGACGGCAAGGTGATCTTGAAGGAGTTGAGCGCGCTGGCGCCGGAGCTGCTGCCCTATGCCGAGACGGTATGGCGGTTGCTCGACATCAAGCGCCGCGAAGGCAAGCGGATGCTGTTCGAGGGGGCGCAGGGCGCGCTGCTCGACGTCGATCATGGCACGTATCCCTACGTCACCTCGTCCAACACGGTGGCGGCGCAGGCGGCGACCGGCTCGGGCCTTGGCCCCGGCGCGGTCGGCTATGTGCTCGGCCTGTGCAAGGCTTACACCACCCGCGTCGGCCAGGGCCCGTTCCCGACCGAGCAGGACAACGAGACCGGCCGCCGGATCGGCGAGCGTGGCCGCGAGTTCGGCACCAATACCGGGCGGCCCCGTCGCTGCGGCTGGTTCGACGCCGTGCTGGTCCGCCAGGCGGTCCGCACTTGCGGCATCAATGGCCTCGCGCTGACCAAGCTCGACATCCTCGACGGCTTCGACACCATCGAGGTCTGCACCGGCTACAAGCTCGACGGCAAGGAGATCGACCATTTCCCGGCCGGCGAGGGTGCCCAGGCCCGGGTCGAGCCGATCTACGAGACCATCGAGGGCTGGAAGGAGCCGACCGCCGGGGCGCGGTCCTGGGCCCAGCTGCCGGCCCAGGCCATCAAATATGTCCGTCGGATCGAGGAATTGGTGGGGTGCCCGGTCGCACTGCTTTCCACCAGCCCCGAACGTGAGGATACTATCCTCGTGCAAAACCCGTTTGAGGCTTAACGATCTCTTACCAGGACGCGCGTATAATTGAGTTGAAATGGCTGATTACTATCCGCTGATCGCCCGCGCTATTGCCGCCCTGGACCCCAACGCTCCCGGCGAAAGCCGTCGCGCGCTCTATGAGCGGGCGCGTACGGCGTTGATCGCCCAGCTGCGCAGCGTGCAGCCGCCGCTCTCCGAATCCGAGATCACCCGCGAGAGGTTGTCGCTGGAGGAGGCCGTCCGCAAGGTCGAATCGGAGGCCGCCCAGCGCGCCCGCGAGGCCTCGCGCCCTGGTGGCGGCGCCCGCAGCGGCAGTAGCGGCGACGCCTTTCGCCGCGCCAGCACCCGGGCCGCCGAAGGCGCCCCGGCTGCGGCTGCGCCGGCCCCGCCGCGCACGCGTCCGGCCCCGCCGCCGCCGCGCGCCGACCGTCCGTCCTTCAACGTCGATGATCCGAGCGAGGCTCCGCGTCCGCCGCGCGCTCCCCGTTTCGACGCCCCGCGCCAGCCGGGACCGTCCGCCCCGCCCCCCGCCCCCCGCCCTCGATGCCGGAGCCGGCGGCCGGACGCGATCGCGCCGGTGCGCGTCGTCCGCCCGATGTCGGAGCTCCGCCGGCGCTGCCGCCGGCACCGGGTGTGCGCGGCTTCCGCGACATCACGGCCGACGCCAATGATCTCGGCGGCGCGGCCGCGCAGGCCAGCCGCGCCGCCCGCCGCACCTATGCCAACGTGCCCTCGCCCTCGCCGGAATTCGACCGGCTCGAGCCGAGCCTGGAAAACCGCGCCGGCGAGCGGGATGCGCCCTATTCCTACGACGAGTCGATCGAGGAGGCCGAGCGCTACGCGCCGCAGCCGCAGCCGCAGCCGCAGCCGCCGTCGCCGCGTCCGCGCATCGCGCCCGAGCGCGATGCCAAGAAGCGCGCCCGCACCCGTTCCGCCTTTCCGTTCAAGAGCGCGATTGCCGTCGGCATCGTGCTGATCCTCGTCGGTGCCGGCATCCTCTGGGGCAAGCAACTGGTCCAGACCGCGACCAATTTGTTCAAGTCCTCGCCGACCCAATTGGTCGAAGCGCCGAAGGATCCGTCCCAGCCGCAGAGCAAGCCGAAGATTCCCGATCGCGTCGGCCAGCCCTCGGCCAGCGACCAGCCGGTCGCGCCGGTGGCGCAGAAGGTCGTGCTCTACGACGAGGATCCGTCCGATCCGAAGGGCAAGCAATATATCGGCTCGGTGGTGTGGCGGCTGGAGCCGATCAAGGCCTCGGGTGCCCAGAAGGCCGACGTCGCCGTGCGCGCCGACATCGAGATCCCCGAGCGCAAGTTCAAGATGACGATGTCGTTCCGCCGCAACACCGATTCGTCGCTGCCGGCGAGCCACACTGCGGAGCTGACCTTCATCCTGCCGCCGGATTTCCCGGGCGGCAGCATCTCCAACGTGCCGGGCATCCTGATGAAGTCGAACGAGCAGGCGCGCGGCACGCCGCTCGCGGGCCTCGCGGTCAAGGTCACCGACGGCTTCTTCCTGGTCGGCCTGTCCAATGTCGACGCCGACCGCTCCCGCAACGTCCAGCTCCTGAAGGAGCGCTCGTGGTTCGACGTGCCGCTGGTCTATGCCAATCAGCGCCGCGCCATCATCGCCATCGAGAAGGGCGCCCCCGGCGAGCGCGCCTTCAACGACGCCTTCGCGCAGTGGGGCGATTAGGTCTACGCCGTGAGTCCTCGGCCTGCATGGTTCGAGACGCCCGCCTTGGCGGGCTCCTCACCATGAGGGTTTGATGTCTCGCCGCGACACGAGACCTCATCCTGAGGGCCCGCCCATCGGGCGGGCGTCTCGAAGGATGGCCGCAGGCTCTCTCTTTCCTACTGCGCCGCCGCTTCCCGCTTGCGCGATGTCGTGGCTGCGTGCTCGCGGTCCATCACGGCGCGGCAGCCGGGGCTGACCTCCGCTCTCTTCTGCACCATGCAGGCCCTGACCCTCGGAATGTCGGGGATCTCACTGGAGCACAGCCGCATCGCATCGCCGGTGCACATCTGCTGCGCTTCGGACGAGAAGGCGAGGCCGGGTGATGTCTGGAGTGCGAACGCCGTGGTGGCGAAGGCGAACAGCGAAACGATGGTCCTGTAGCGTGTCATGAAGAATGCATCCCCGAGTTCCGTGGGTTGAACCACTTTGTTTTGGGGCGCCGCACGCTGCTTGATCTGCCGCATGTCACAGCCTTCACGTCGGGACCTCTGGTCCCGCATGTGGTCGCTCGATTTCTTGATTGCTCGAATCGAAAAGTGCTGCGCCGCCCGAGCGAAGTATGCGCCATTGTCGCGTGGCTGCAATGGCAGGCGCAAAGGAATTTGCAATTGTTGCGTGAACGTCACGCAACAGGCGCGTGCACGCGATCAGATCAGTCGTTCGGAGGATGCGCTCGCCTGTTCCTCGTCGCTCGCGCCGAGCGCGGCGGCGTGTTCCTCGACAGCGGTGGCGCCCTTGGCGGTGAGTTCGAACAGATCACCGTCCTTCATCACGTAGCCATCGGCGATGAGCTCGCCGATCTTGCCGTGACGGTCGTCGGCAAAGGCAACGGATTGGCTGATGTCCCGGAGGATGGAGAGTTGTTCGTCGCGTAGCATGGCTTCACGCTCCATTCGCCGGGACGGTGCCGGTTCTCACATGCCGTGGCTTCGAAACACCTTGTTGCATGACTTCGACAGCTTGGCCCGGTTGGCTTGCAGGCAGCCCTGCACGGCCAGGTCGTTGCCGAGGTCCTTGCGGCAGAAGCGCGATGCGTCGCGCGAGCAGGCCTTCTGCTCCTGCGGCGTGCCCATATGGCCTTGCGCGAAAGCACGTGGCTCCAGGAAGACGGTCAGGGCTGCCAGCGTGATCGTCGCCAGGAGAATTTTGCGGGCCATCGGCACTCCAATCTTCCAAAGTTAAATTCGGGTCCTGTCTGAACTCGTCGTCCTGCCTCTTGTTCCCACAAAGGCCGAACCGCACGCTATTCAAGGTTCCCGCGGCGCTGCTATAATCAGCGAAGACGTGTGAGGTGTTTGATGAAACGCTATCTGGTGTTTGCGCTGGTCGGCCCGTTCGTCGGCGGGTTCCTGCTGCTGCTGACGACGACCTATCAGTCCGGCTATTGGGCCCAGACCAATCTCGGCGAGGTCGGCAAGCTGTTCGCGGTGTTCTTCAAGACGCTGCAATACAGCTATCTGTTTGGCTTCCTGCCTTCGCTGATGATCGGCGCGATCGACGACATCCTGGTCCACATCAGGCGGATCGGCCCGGTCTTGCGGATGCTCCTGGTCGGCCTGTTCGCCTTCGTGCTGGCCTCGCTCACCTACAGCTCGCGCGGCCCGGATTCGGGCGCGGTGCAGTTCATCCTGTATGGCCTGGTCGGGTTCGTGCCGGCGGTGATTTCGTCCTGGCTCGTGCATAAATACATCAAGGAGCCGCAGCCTATGCCGGCGCCGACCTGAGCGCGACGTTCGGGCGCGGCGCAGCAACTTCCGCCCCGTCCGCGCGTTCCCTGAAGGCCATGACCATGTCCGACGACGACATCCTTGCTCCGCGTAGATCCCGTTCGGGGAGTTCGCGCACGACCTCTTCCGGCCCGGAGGCGCGCGGGCCGATCATCGACCAGGACGGCCGGGAAATCCGCCCCGAAACGCTGGAGCAGAGCTTTCGCGAGTTCCGTTTCGAGCTCGGCAAGGACAATCCGTTCGCCGGGAGCCCGTTCGGCAATCTGACGCGCGAGCAGCGGATCGCGCGGCTTGAGGCGATCGCCAAGCTGCTCGACGTCGCCTTCATCCTGCCCGGCACCAACATCCGCTACGGCATCGACGGGTTGATCGGCCTGATCCCCATCGTCGGCGACATCATCACCACGGCGATCTCGCTGTGGCTGGTGCGCGAGGCCCGCGCGCTGGGCGCGCCCTGGTATGTCACCGCTCGTATGCTCGGCAACGTCGCGCTCGACGGCGTCGTCGGCCTGGTCCCGTTCGCGGGCGACGCTTTCGACGTCATGTTCCGCGCCAACATGCGCAACGTGCGTCTGCTCCGCCGCTGGCTCGACAAGCAGCCGCGGATGTGAAGATTCTAGAATTTTGAGAAGGTGATCGAGCGTCGGTCTCGGTGCACCTCTCCCGCTTGCGGGAGAGGTCGGCGCGGAGCGCCGGGTGAGGGCTTTCACCTCTTGGGGGTTCTCGATCGTGGAGACACCCTCACCCCAGCCCTCTCCCGCAAGCGGGAGAGGGAGAACTAAGCAAGCAAAAAGCGCGACAGCCTTTCGGCCATCGCGCTTTCTGCACACATCGGGCTGGGCGAAAAGCTTATGCCGCGTCGGCGTCGGTCTCGGCAGCCACGGGCTCCGGCTTGCGGTGGCGCTCCAACGGGAAGGCTTCGCTCTCATAGAGGGAGCGGATGCCGTTCTGGTCGAAACGCGCTTCCTCGACCTGGAGATAGGCGCCGTTCAGCGAATCCGTCGGCAACTGCTCCATCGCGAACTGCACGGCTTCGGCCGCGGTGCCGAAGCGGCGATAGGTGAACCCTGCGCGCTTCTTCTTGCGGATCGCAGCGGGGAAGAGTTCGGCGGAAGTGTTGAAGTTGAACGGACGCAGTGGACGCATGGTCAAAGACCTCGTGATCTTCTCTGGGGCTTTAAGCGCGTGGGGTCTGGGAGGGCAGGGGCCGCAACCGAGCGAGCCCGCCGCACATGCCATTTTCGTCCCCTAATATAGGCCGATTTGACAAAAATGCGACCCCCGCGATGGGAGATGATGAATCCGCGCATGGCAGCCCCGCGGATGAAATTAGTCTATTATTTCCAATGACTTGTATGGCTTACAACTTGCCAAGAAGCAGCAGGACGACCAGCACCACCAGGACGACGCCGCCGATCCCCATGCCGGAATGGCCCAGGCCATAACCGTAACCGCCCACGCGGCCGGACAGGCCGCCGAGCAGATAGATGATCACCAGGATGATCAGGACGGTCCCGAGTGACATGGCATCCTCCCTGGCGGCCGCCAGATGCGATGATCGGACGCACCGCCAGACAAGAAAAGCACATCGCGCGGCCGGGTTCCATGTCGGAACCCGGCCGCGCGCAGCGTTATTTCGGCTCCAGCTTCAGCGCTGCCGAGTTAATGCAGTAGCGCAGCCCGGTCGGCCCGGGGCCGTCGGGGAAGACGTGGCCGAGATGGCCGCTGCATTTGGAGCAGAGCACCTCGGTGCGGATCATGCCGTGGCTGACGTCGCGCTCCTCGTCGACATGGCTCTCGACCGCGGGCTGGGTGAAGCTTGGCCAGCCGCAGCCGGAATCGAACTTGGCGTCGGATTCGAACAGCATATTGCCGCAGCCGGCGCAGACATAGGTGCCGGCGCGGTGGTCGTCCTCGTACTCGCCCGAGAAGGGACGCTCCGTCGCCTTCTCGCGCAGCACCGCGTACTGCATCGGCGACAATTCGCGCCGCCACTGCTCTTCGCTCTTGATGACCTTGTCGTCCGTGGTTTTCATTTTGGTGTCGGGCATGGGTCTCCCGTTTGTTTCGGTGATCTCGCGATCAGTTGGTGGCCTTGCTGGCACTCACCAGCGTCGGCTTTTCAATGTAGTTATCGGCGAACAGCTTTTTCAGGTTCTCGACCTTGGGCAGGTCGTTATAGGCGATGTAGGGCTGGTTCGGGTGCAGCGTCAGATAGTCCTGGTGGTAGGCCTCCGCCGGGTAGAACGCCTCCAACGCGCCGACCTTGGTCACGATCGGCTTGCTGAAGACCTTGGCGCCGTTGAGCTGGGCGATATAGGCCTCCGCCACCTTTTTCTGCTCGTCCGAGGTGGTGAAGACGGCCGAGCGATATTGCGTGCCGGTGTCGGGGCCCTGGCGGTTGAGCTGGGTCGGGTCGTGCGCCACCGAGAAGTAGATCTGGAGGATCTTGCCGTAGGAGATCTTCTTCGGATCGTACTTGATCTCGACCGCCTCGGCATGGCCGGTCCGGCCGGTCGAGACCGTCTGGTAGTCGGCGGTCGCCTTGGTGCCCCCGGCATAGCCGGAGACCGCGTTGACGACGCCCGCGGTGTGCTGGAACACGCCCTGCACGCCCCAGAAGCAGCCGCCGGCGATCACGGCGGTCTGGATCCCGCTCGCAGGTGCCGCATCCATGGCAGGGGCGGGGATCACGACCGCATCCTCCGCAGCCCGGGACGGCGTGGCAAAGGCAAGCGCAAAGGTGAGCGAAAGGGTGGTGGTTGCGGCGAGCAGGGAGGCGAGGGCAGGTCGGCGCATGGCGGATCCTCTTTCGGAAGGTCTGACAGTCTAGGGCGGTCGGGGCCGGACGAACAGTTGCCCGGCGGCGTTTTCGCACCATCCGAGGTACGGACGCAGCCGCCGATTGTTACGGCCGGACGGACACGAGTCCGTGAAATGAGCCGTGCGGGATAGCGCCGACGGCTTGGCGAGACCGGGAACTCCAAGCTAGATGAACCGCGCGCCGACTACCGCGCTGCCGCCTATTCGCTGACGAAGTTGAAGCTGGTCGACAAGGGCTTCTCCAACATCGAGCCCGGCGCCGGCTTCATGGTGGTCTACGCCGCCAAGCATGGCGAGGCCGCGATGGACGGCGACGGCAGCGCCAACAGCCCGTTCGCCACCGCGCTCGCCCGCGAAATCAGGCAGCCTCGCATCGAGATCCGGAAACTGTTCGACATCTTCCGCGACGACGTCTGGGCCGCGACGAAGCACGGGCAGCAGCCGTTCACGTATGGCCCGCCGCCGGGCCGCGAGGATTTTTATTTCGTCGCGGGGAAGTAGCCGCGCGTCGGTTCACACCATCGAATTGAACCAGTCGAGCACGGTGGACTGTCCGTTCAACACGGCGCTGTTGCCATAGAGGCTCGCCAGGAACGTGACGCGATGGCTTGCGCCGTCAACCGGAACACCGTCCGCGAAATGTCCGCCGGCGGCGATCGCCGGCTTGACCAGGCGCGGATGCAGCGCCTCGTCGGCCAATCCGTAATAGAACCGGATCGGGGAATCATAGTCCCAGAAGGTCGCGCTGTTGTCGCCGAGCTGGCGCAGCAGTCTGCTGTTGGTGTTCTTGGTGAAGCGATCGAAGAACCCGTCCGTCAGCAAATCGCCAGCCGGCGGAACGCTCTTGGCGGTCTCGCCCTCCAGGCTGTAGTCGACCCAATATTTTTCCGCGAACGCCTGATATTGCGGTTTGATGGCCGTGGTGAACAGATCGCTCAATCCATAATACCGGCGGTAGCTTCCCACCAGGACGATCAGGCAGGGCGTGATCCAGGCCGGAGGCATTGGATAGGACGGCTCCGTAGAGGGAATATAGGATGCCGGGTTGACCCAGTAATGGAAGCTCTCGGCGAGATTGTTGAACGGGCTCTGGGCCGCGGTTGCGGTCACCTTCATGCCACGGCGTTGCATCTCCTGCTTGAGCCATTGCGTGTTCAGCGCGCCTTGCGACCAGCCGTTCAGGAACAGCGCCGATTGCCGCAGGCCGAGCGCTTTCAGTTCGAGCAGACTGGCATCGAGAACGTCGAGGCAGCACTGCACCGTGGCGCCTTTCACCGCGTAGGCTTCGCCGCGACCGTTGCGATACGGACCCTTGCCGATATAGTCGGCGGCGATGACGGCATAGCCGTTGCCGGCGAAGCGCTGGATGTTGAACAGCGTTTCCAGCGAGTCGACATTGTCGCGGAGCTGGTAGCCTTCGTCGCCGAGCCGCAGCAGGTTCGAAGGAACCTGATCGAACGACAGGATCGTGCCGTGTTGCCAGGACAAGACCGGCAGCGCGCCGCTTCTGCCGACAGGGATTGCGACGAGCGCGCTGACCTTCACGCGCTCTCCTGTCTCAGGCACATGCGTAGAGGTCACGATGCGCCGCAGCTCGACGTCGTAGCGCGCGGCATGCTTC
This sequence comes from Bradyrhizobium sp. 192, assembly GCF_023100965.1. Lineage (NCBI taxonomy): Bacteria > Pseudomonadati > Pseudomonadota > Alphaproteobacteria > Hyphomicrobiales > Nitrobacteraceae > Bradyrhizobium > Bradyrhizobium sp. 192. The sequence continues at coordinate 7,264,824 of NZ_CP064690.1, read as the reverse complement.
TCGGAAAAGTCCTTGGGCAGGCTGTCGCGTTCGTTGAACACGGCATAGAATTTCGCCGCCAGCTCGTTGAGGCGTTCCTTCGAAACCCGCACCGGCTTGCCCGGCTGCGATTGCGCCGCACGACGCGGAGCGGATAGCACCATCCCTGGCGCTGCGACGGATGCCGCGAGCGTGCCGGCCGCGATGCTTGCCGATTTCAGAAACGAGCGACGGCTCGCGCTGGAGATATCATCGGGCGCGTCGCGGGTATCGGTTCTTCGTTCAGCCATGCGCGTCCCCCTGCCGACTGCGCAGTGATACATCGCAAAGCCTAGAGCATTTTCCAACCTGTCGGAATCGGTAGGGGATTCCCTTGCGAGGCAAATTGTGATTCACCCTGAGGGCTGGTGATGGAGGCCAGCCCCCATGGCTAAACCGCTGTCGCCGGACCTTCGCATTCGTATTATTCGGGCTGTGGAAGATGAAGGCATGAGCCGTCGGGGCGCCGCTGTTCGGTTCGGCGTGGCGCCCTCGACAGCGATCGAACTGGTTGGCGAGTGGCGAAGGACCGGCGCCTGTGAGGCGGGAACGCAGGGCGGAGACCGGCGTTCAGCTCGGATCGAGGGTCACGCTGCGGAGATCCTCTCCCTGGTCAAGGTTACGCCTGACATGACGCTGGCCGAGATCGCTGACCATCTCTTCAAAGTCCACGGCGAGCGTTTCGTGCCGAGCGTGATCTGGCGATTCTTCGATCGTCGCAACATCACGTTCAAAAAAAACATCGCACGCCAGCGAGCAGGATCGGCCGGACGTGGCCGCTGAACGCGCAGCGTGGAAGGCGTCTCAGCCTGAGATCGGCATCCATCGGTTGGTGTTCATCGACGAGACGGGGGCTTCGACCAAAATGGCGCGGCGCTACGGCCGTTCGCCGTACGGCCAGCGCTGTGTCGCCGCGATCCCGCATGGTCATTGGAAGACGACGACCTTCGTCGGCGCGCTTAGAGCGACCGGTATGACCGCGCCGATGGTCCTCGACGGCCCCATGGATGGTCCGGCGTTCGAGGCTTACGTGACGCAAGTCCTGGTACCGACACTCAAGCCCGGCGACATCGTGGTGATGGACAATCTCGCAGCACACAAGCGGACCGAGATCGCCATCGCAATCGACGCGGCGGGCGCTCAGCTCCTCTATCTCCCGCCTTATTCGCCCGACCTCAATCCGATCGAAATGGCCTTCGCAAAGCTCAAAGCCGCCCTGCGAAAGGCCGCCGCCAGATCAATCCAGGCTTTGGACAATGCTATCGCCCTCACCACAGCCGCCTTCACCGCCCAAGAGTGCCTGAACTTCTTCGCCGCGGCAGGTTATGATCGCGCCTGATCAGAATCTGCTCTAGCGCTTGGTGAATGTGTCTGCCCGGTCCGGGCTAGGGTATCACACCACGATACTCAGCCGCTTCGCCGCCCGCGTAATCCCGGTATACAGCCACCGTGCTCTGGATTCCTGAAACGCAAAGCTCTCGTCGAACAGCACGACGTCGTCCCATTGCGAGCCCTGCGATTTGTGCACGGTGAGCACGTAGCCGTAGTCGAACTCGTCATAGGGCTTGCGCTGTTCCCAGCCGATCTGCTCGACGCCACCTTCGAAGCAATCGGCGCGCACCGAGACCTTGGTCACCTTGTGGCCGAAATCCTCGTCCGGCGACAGCCGCATTGACAGGATGCGTGATTTCGAGCGCGAGGGGTTGCGCGACTTCACGCGCCACAGGCCGCCGTTGAAGAGGCCTTTCTTGCGGTTGTTGCGCAGGCACACCAGCTTGTCGCCGGCGACCGGGAAAACGTCCTCGATGTTCTGGCGCTGGCGCACCCGCATGTTGTAGGCGCGTCTGGTGTTGTTGCGGCCGACCAGGACCTGGTCGGCGCCCATGACGCGATCGGGATCGAGCTCCTTGCGCGAGACCACCTCGCTCTCGCCGTAGCGGCCGATGTCGAGCTCGCGTCCCTCGCGCACGTCCATCGACATCCGCACGATCGGATCGTCCTGGGCCTGGCGGTGCACCTCGGTCAGCATCGCATCCGGCTCGGTGTTGGTGAAGAAGCCGCCGCCCTGGATCGGCGGCAGCTGCGCGGGATCGCCCAGCACCAGCAGCGGACAGTCGAACGACATCAGGTCGCGCCCCAATTCGGCGTCGACCATCGAGCATTCGTCGATCACGATCAGCTTGGCCTTGGAGGCCGGCGCGTCGTCCCACAGCTCGAAGCTCGGCTGCTCCTCGCCGGATTCGCGGGCGCGGTAGATCAGCGAGTGGATGGTGGAGGCGTCGTCGCAGCCCTTGTTGCGCATGACGAGGGCGGCCTTGCCGGTGAAGGCGGCGAACTTCACCTCGCCGTCGACGCCGTCGGCGATGTGCCGGGCCAGCGTCGTCTTGCCGGTCCCGGCGAAGCCGAACAGGCGGAACACCGGCGGCGTGCCGTTACGGCCCGGCTTGGCCTTGAGCCAGTCGCCAACGGCCTTGAGCGCGGCATCTTGATGCGGGGTGAAGGTGGCCATGTCTGTCTTGAGAAGGGATCCGGCGATTCGCCGCTTCTCGGAAACTAACCATTGCGGCCGGCCGTTCAAGCGGCGGACAGGCCGTCCTGCCGGTCCTCGGCTATTTGTCGATCCGGTCGTGCAGTTGCCAGAATCGCAGTGTGCGCTCGGCCGTCGCGGGGGACAGCTTGGCGAAATCCGTGCCCGCGAGCTTCAGGGTGGCCTCGTCGATGCGGTACTTGGCCGGACGATTGCAGAGGATTTTTTCGACCGTGGGCCAGCCGAGGCCTGCCGATTTGCAGGGGATCAGCACGAGATCGGCACGCGGCCCTTCCAGAACCTTCGCTATCAGCTCGGTCGGTGCGCTGTTGTTGAGAAGCCCGAGCGCGGCGGCAACCTCGTCGAATCTCTTGGTTTCCGCGAACCGGGCGATGGCGGCATCATTGAGTTCGTTGAGGCCCTTCATCCGCTTGACGGCCGCTTCAGCAAGGTTGAAATCCCGCTTCGGCTCCGGCGGCGCCGCCTTGCTGGTGATCGCGGCGAGGATGCGCTTGATCTCGGCCTGGAGCTCCGGCGGAGCGATGGTCGCAAGGCGCGCGCGCACGGCCTCGGTCGCGCGCTGCAGCAGGTCGCGAAGATACTTGAGGGGAAGATCGATGCGCAGGCCGAGCGATTCGGCGAGCGCTTCGTCGGCTTCCGCGTGCGCGATCATGCAGCCATAGCCTTCCTCGGAAAAGCGGGCCGTCGTGTTGTCGGCAAGGCGGCGGATGACCTTGCGCTCGCCGCGCTCGACCAGGACGTCCGTGACGACCTCCGGCAGGTCGGCGCGGCCGGAAATGGCGAACAGGTGATCCTGCCCCTTGGCTTTCGCGATCTCGACCAGCGTCGGGGTGCTCAGGCGATTGGACTCGGTCAGCACCTTGCCCGCGACGGCGATCTCGTCGTCCCAGGCGAGGCGTTCGAGCACGCCGGCGGGTGCATAATCCAGCGGTGCCAGACGATCGCCAAGCTCGGCCCTGACGCGACTTTCCACCCGCGTCACCAGATGCGAGAGCACATGATCGAAGACCTCGACCTGATCGTCGCTGAGGCGCTGCCCCTGGTCGAGAAACAGGTCCGTGACCCGTCGCAAGGTCTCGATCCGCTTGGCCGAGGAGCCGTTACGGACGGCATCTTCGAGCTCGTCGATGATGGAATTCGTCTGCTGCTGCATCATGCTCTTCTGGCCATCGCAGTAGGACTTGGGACAGCTTGCGTCGCGAGCATGATCGGCCCTGTGGTTTAAGCAGGGGATAACGCAGTGGTATAATGAAACTGCCGAATGGAACTTTCGCTATCAGAATTCGGCGTGTCTGACGTCGTCCGCTCGCCGCGCCCGGCGAGCGGTGTGCCAGGAGCGGAGCTTACTGCCAGCCCGGAACGCCGCGCATGTCGGGCAGCTGATGGGCGATGCCCTTGTGGCAGTCGATGCAGGTCTTTTCCTTGGTGAACAGGAAGCGCTGGTGGGCGACCGAGGCGCGCGGCGACTGCTTGGTGATGTCCATGGAATCGGCGCTGTGGCAATTGCGGCATTCCAGGGAATCGTTGGACTTGAAGCGCGCCCACTCATGCGCGGCGAGTTCGAGGCGGTGGTCCTGGAATTTCTCCCGCGTGTTGATCGTGCCGAAAATCTTGCCCCAGACTTCCTTGGAAGCCTGCATCTTGCGGGCGATCTTGTCGGTCCAGTTGTGCGGCACGTGGCAGTCCGGGCAGGTCGCGCGCACGCCGGAGCGGTTGCTGAAATGGATCGTCGACTTCAGCTCGGCGAAGACGTTGTCCTTCATCTCGTGGCAGCCGGTGCAGAACTTCTCGGTGTTGGTGATTTCCAGCGCGGTGTTGAAACCGCCCCAGAAGATCACGCCGGCAACGAAACCAGCGAGGACCAGGGTGCCGAGCGCGAACACCGAGCTCGGCCGGGTCAGCACCCGCCAGAGCTCCAGCGCAAAGACCCAGCTTCGCGCGATGACGCCGCGCTTGGTTTTCAACTCCGGATTGGGCCCGTCAGCGGTCGTCGTCATCGCCGTCCACCGGGGCTCGAGCGCGACAGCAGCGTGTCGATGTCGGTGAAGTCGTTGCTCACGGGCGGCGTGGTGACGTTCTGCGGCACATGGCATTCCGTGCAGAAGAACCGCCGCGGCGAGACCGAGGCCAGGAACTGGCCGTCACGGTCCATGAAATGCGTGATCGAGACCATCGGCGCCTTTGATTCCGCGATGCGTGCCCGCGCGTGGCAGGACAGGCACTTGTTGCCGTTGAGGTCGACCTGGTAGCCGTCGATCGAATGCGGGATCACCGGAGGCTGCTCCGGATAGTTGCGCACCTCCCGTTCCGACGTGTTGCGCATCGGCGTCATCGGCGGCGCCGGGCCTTCGTCGTTGAGCGGGGTCGGGCCGCGCAGGCCGGAGGTCAACGTCTGCGCGGTCAGCGAGCTGACGCCCGCGGCGATCACGACCGCGAGCAGGGCGATTGCTGTTCGTTTCATCATGACAGGTTCACCCGCTCGATACGGACGGCGCACTTCTTGTAGTCGGTTTGCAGCGAGATCGGATCGGTGGCGTCCAGCGTCACCTTGTTGATCAGCTTGGATTCGTCGAACCACGGCACGAACACCAGCCCACGCGGCGGCCGGTCGCGGCCGCGGGTCTCGACACGGGCGCGGATGAAGCCGCGGCGGGACACCACCTTCACCTCGTCGCCGCGCCGGATCTTCGCGTCCTGCGCGTCATCCGGATGCATGAAGCAGACGGCCTCGGGGAACGCCTTGTAGAGCTCGGGTACGCGGCGCGTCATGGTGCCGGAGTGCCAGTGCTCCAGCACGCGGCCGGTCGAAAGCCAGAACGGATACTCGCCGTCGGGCGATTCCGCCGGCGGCTCGTAGGGCAGCGCGAAGATGCGCGCCTTGCCGTCGGGATGACCGTAGAATTGCACGCCGGTGCCGGACTTGACGTAGGGGTCGCTGCCCTCGCGGAAGCGCCACCTGGTTTCCTGGCCGTTGACGACGGGCCAGCGCAGGCCGCGCTCCCGGTGATAGGTGTCGAACGGCGCGAGGTCGTGGCCGTGGCCGCGGCCGAACGCGGCGTATTCCTCGAACAGGCCCTTGTGGACGTAGAAACCGAACGCCTTGGACTCGTCGTTGAGATAGCCCGCCTCGATGTCGGAGACCGGGAACTTGTCGACCTGGCCGTTCTTGTAGAGCACGTCGAACAGCGTCTTGCCGCGAACGTCCGGCTTCTTGGCGATCAGCTCCTCGGGCCAGACCTCCTCGACCTTGAAGCGCTTGGAGAACTCCATGAGCTGCCAGAGATCGGATTTCGACTCGCCGGGGGCCGCGACGAGTTGATGCCAGAATTGCGTGCGCCGCTCGGCATTGCCGTAGGCGCCTTCCTTCTCCACCCACATCGCGGTCGACAGGATCAGGTCGGCGGCAAGCGCGGTGACCGACGGATAGGCGTCCGAGACCACGATGAAATTATCGGGATTGCGGAAGCCCGGATAAGTCTCCTCGTTGGCGTTGGGACCGGCCTGGAGGTTGTTGTTGACCTGCACCCAATAGGCGTTGATCAGGCCGTCCTTCAGCATCCGGCTCTGCAACACGGCGTGCGCGCCAGGCTTGTCGGGAATGGTGCCCTCGGGGAGCAGCCAGAGGTGCTCGGCCTTAGTGCGGTGCTCCTTGTTGGTCACGACCATGTCGGCCGGCAGCCGGTGCGAGAAGGTGCCGACCTCGCGCGCGGTGCCGCAGGCCGAGGGCTGGCCTGTCAGCGAGAACGGGCTGTTGCCGGGCGAGGAGATCTTTCCGGTCAGGAGGTGGATGTTGTAGATGAGGTTGTTGCACCAGACGCCGCGGGTGTGCTGGTTGAAGCCCATGGTCCAGAACGAGACCACCTTGGTCTTGGGGTCGGCATAGAGCTCGGCGATCGCCTCCAGCCGGTTCATCGGCACGCCGGACATCTCGGCCGCCTTCTCCAGCGTGTACTCCGAGACGAACTTGACGTATTCGTCGTAGGTCATGTCGGTGGAGTCGTTGGCCTTGGCCGCGCCGGTCGCCTTCTTCTGCAGCGGATGCTCCGGCCGCAGGCCATAGCCGATGTCGGTCTGGCCGCGCTTGAACACGGTGTGCGCGGCAACGAAGTCCTTGTTGACCCGGCCGGTCTTGATGATGTGGTTGGCGATGGCGTTGAGGAGGTAGAGGTCGGTCTGCGGCTTGAAGATCATGCCGATGTCGGCGAGGTCGAACGAGCGGTGCTCGAAGGTCGAGAGTACGGCGACGCGGACATGCGGCGCGGAGAGCCGGCGGTCGGCCACGCGCGTCCACAGGATCGGGTGCATCTCCGCCATGTTGGAGCCCCACAGCACGAAGGCATCGGTGGCCTCGATGTCGTCATAGCAGCCGGGCGGCTCGTCGATGCCGAAGGTCCGCATCATGCCGGCGACCGCGGAGGCCATGCAGTGCCGCGCATTGGGATCGATGTTGTTGGTGCGGAAGCCGGCCTTGAACAGTTTCGAGGCGGCATAGCCTTCCCAGATCGTCCACTGGCCGGAGCCGAACATGGCGACGCCGTTCGGGCCGCGCTTCTTGATCGCCTCCTTCCACTTCACCTCCATGATGTCGAAGGCTTCGGTCCAGGATACCGGCGTGAACTCGCCGTTCTTGTCGTACTTGCCGTTCGTCTTGCGCAGCATCGGCTGCGTCAGGCGGTCGTGGCCGTACATGATCTTGGAGAGGAAGTAACCCTTGACGCAGTTGAGGCCGCGATTGACCTCGGCCTTGGTGTCGCCGTGGGTGGCGACGACGCGGTTGTCCTTGGTCGCGACCATGACCGAGCAGCCGGTACCGCAGAAGCGGCAGGCGGCCTTGTCCCATTTCAGTTCGGCGACGTCGCGCTCGGCGACGAGGTTCGCGGCGAGCGCCGGCACCGGCATGCCCGCGGCGGCGGCCGCGATCGCGGCGGCCTCCAGTTTCAGCATCTGGCGGCGGTCGAGCTTTGGCGATGTCATGATGGCTCTTCCTTGCTCAGGCGGTTTCGATGGCGTGGAAAACCAGCGCCGCGGAATAGACGTCGGGCAGCGACTGGATGGTGTTGAGCAGGGTGCCGAGGCTGCCGGAATCCGGCGCCTCGGTCACGACGATGAGCTTACCGCGCGGATCGCGGCCGTGGATCTCGCAGCCGGCAAGGGCCGTGATCGCGGCTTCGAGCTCGGCGAGGCGCTCGGGGCGCGCCTGCACGATGATGCTGGCGATCTCGCAGCCCGGCGGAGCGACGACCGGGTCGGCACTGAGCACCCGGCCGGTGATCAAGGCGCGGCGATTGAGTGTGGCGTTGGCCATGATGCCTGTCCTTCGTTGTCGGGATCAATGCGGGGAGGGCGGCGGGCCAGGAGGGCCGGCAAACATCTGGTAGATCCAGACGCCGAGGCCGTAGCTGCCCACGGTTCCGACCGCGAGGACGGGCATCACGACCGCGGTCAGGAACAGGAAGGCGAAAATCTCCATGCGCTTACGGCGCACGCGCGACATCGCGTCGTCAGGGGCCGACATATTCGGTCTCTCAAAATGTGATGGGAATCGGGACGGCATCCGGGCCGTTGCCTTGCTGCATTTTAGATGCAGCCGCGCCGCTGACGCGTTGATCTGGATCAAGCCGCGGGCCAGCACTGATGTCGCAGCGCTGCGCAAGGCAAGGCAGGTGTCCGCCGCCATTCGCGGCAAGGGAATCAATCTCCCGCGTGGCGGAATTGTCGCTCCGTAGACAGCGGCGCCTCGCGCATTAAGATGAGCCCAACCATAAAAAACGGGGAGAGCGACGCCATGAAGTTCGGCATCTTCTACGAGCTGCAACTGCCGCGGCCCTGGGTGGCCGGCGACGAGCTCGCCCTCTACCAGAACGCGCTGACGCAGATGGAGCTCGCCGACCGCCTCGGCTACGACCACGCCTGGGTGGTCGAGCATCACTTCCTCGAGGAATATTCGCACTCGCCCTCGCCGGAATCCTTCCTCGCCGCCGCCAGCCAGCGCACGAAGAACATCCGGCTCGGCCACGGCATCCTGCAGCTCACCACCAACCATCCGGCGCGCGTCGCCGAGCGGGTCGCGGTGCTCGATCTGCTCTCGAACGGCCGCTGCGAATTCGGCATGGGCGAGAGCGCCTCCATCACCGAGCTGACGCCGTTCGGCCGCGACATGGAGACCAAGAAGGAAGTGTTCGAGGAGGCCGTCGCCGCGATCTTCCCGATGTTCAGGGATGCCGGCTCCGAACATCACGGCAAGTATTTCGACATCCCCTTGCGCAACGTCGTCCCAAAACCCGTGCAGAAGCCGCATCCGCCGCTGTGGATGGCGTGCTCGCAGCTGCCGACCATCGAGCGCGCCGGCCGCCACGGCTTTGGTGCGCTCGGTTTCCAGTTCGTCAGCGCCGACGCCGCGCATGCCTGGGTGCACGCATATTACAACGCCATGACCAAGCGGCTTCATAAGCTCGCCGACTACCAGATCAATCCGAACATGGCGCTGGTGTCGTTCTTCATGTGCGCCAAGACCGACGAGGAGGCGCGCGCCCGCGCCGACGGCGCCACCTTCTTCCAGTTCGCGCTGCGCTTCTACGGCGCCTCGCAGAACCGCCAGCGGCCTGCGCCCTACACCGTCAACATGTGGGACGAGTACAACAAGTGGAAGCGCGACAATCCGGAAGCGCAGGAGGCGGCCTTGCGCGGCGGCCTGATCGGCTCGCCCGAAACCATCCGCAAGAAGCTGAGGCGCTTCCAGTCCTCGCATATCGACCAGGTCATCCTGCTCAACCAGGCCGGCAAGAACAGCCACGAGCACATCTGCGAATCGCTCGAGCTGTTCGGCCGCGAGGTGATGCCGGAATTCCAGAACGATCCGGCGCAGGAGGCCTGGAAAAAGAGCGTGATGAGCGGCGAGATCGAACTGGAGGAGATCGACACGCAGGCGTTCACGGACCGCTACGGCAAGCTTGCGATCAACGTTCCGCCGGCCAAGGCTGCGGCGGGCTAAGACAACCTCCGCAGGTCTTCCCAGCCAGATCTCTGGCCGACATGAGACCCGCGGCGGGACGTCACTTGGATTCACGTCCCGTCTGAAAGTTCTGAGCGGCTCCGTTCAACGGATTCCATTGCACCCGACCATCGGAAGCGGACAGGTTCAGACCTCCGCCGGTCCCGTAGAGAACCATGTGACCCGAGCTGGCGGCGTCGACGGCCAGCGTGGCACGGGGAAGTTTTCCGGCATTGAACATCGTCAAGGACGCATCCTGATGATCGTTCAGAGACAGCACGGCCCGGGAGCCCTGCTCCGCATCCAGGAGCGACACCGAAGGTGCACCATCCTGGCGCAGCCCGATGCTAAGACGCACCTTCTCGCGGCCATCGAACAACGAGATATGCGGCGTTCCCTCGGACGTGGATGAGATCAAGGCGACGATTTTGCCGGTGTCGTTGCGTAGGGCGATGGTTTCCACGGACAAGGTCTTGGTTTTGACCGCGCCGGCACTGACGGACGAGTGCCATAGGGATGTAAGGATCGCCGCAGACGCCATGATCGTAGCGCCGAGAACACTCCACCGCAGAGCCTTCAGCAATTGGTCCTGACGCTGGATATGCGATGCCAGATTTTCAAGCGTGGGTTCTGCCTTCGGCATTACCTTCCCCTGCGTTCGAGTATGCCTGAAAACCCAGGCGAGGGCCGATGCCGGGTGCGGATTCTACGCACCCGGCAGAATATGCCGGGGACAAACCGTCGAGACAGTCAACTCAGCGGCCGCCCGGAAGGTAGTTCCGCTTGCAAGTTTCGATGTTCTTGTTCCGGTTCGGGTAGTCGGCACCGAAGGCCCCCACGTATTTCAGGCAGTCCATGTATGACTTGTTTCCCATCCACCCGTATTGAGAGCCCCAGCCTGCTGCGGCCGGTGACAGGTGGGCGGATCCGAGGAGAGAGCCGAGCCCGATGAGGGCGGCGAAGAGAGCAAGGCGGGCGGTTTTCATGTGAGGGACCTTCTGTCTGGGCGGCGGGTTTGCGGCCACGATCCACAGTGCCGCAATCGCCTTGAACCTTCAGTGACCCACATCACCTGATGGACGTTGGCGGGTCTTTCCGGCCGCATGCACCGTCAGGGCTCAGAACCTTTTACAGGCCAACGCCGTTGACGGCAGTTCACCAGCGCCAGCGTGGTGAACGACGTCGTGCAATGCATCCGACGACCAGCGCCTTCCGCTGCGCGCCTCTTGCTGATAAATTTCGTCCAAAGACGACAGGGAGAGAAGGATGCGCCCTCACGGGACGCGCGCAAATCCGGCGGCTGGCGATGTCACCTCCGCGGTGCTTGCCATCGGCCGCCCCGATTTCCCAAATGTGCTGATCGACACGCTGCGCCGGCACGCCGATGTCGGCCATTGCATGGTGTTCGCGCTGAGCCGTGCCGGTGCCGCGACCTGCCTGCTCGATGCCGGCAATATTCCGACCGGCGGCGATCTCGGCGCCGCCTATGCCGGCCAGTTCCACGAATCCGATCCCAACCGCGATGCGCTGTTCGAAGGCGAGGGCGCTGCGCCAATCATGCTGCCGGCCTTCGCGCCGCGGATGTACGGCGCGCGCTACCGCAAGATCTTCTTCCACGATTCCGGTATCGTCGACAAATGCGCCACCGCGATCTGGATCGGCGACACCTGCTTCTACGTCAATTTCTACCGCATCACGACGCAGGGTCGCTTCAGCGCCGCCCAGCGCGAGCGGTTGCAGATGATCGCACCGGCGATCGGCGCCAGCGTGGCGCGCCATTTCCAGTCGAGCACAACGCCCTCGCCGTCGCTCGCGGAATTGCTCGCGACGCGCGCGCCACTCTCGAACCTGACGCCGCGCGAGCAGGAGGTCTGTTGCCGCATCCTGCTAGGTCTCAGCTCCGAGGCGATCTCGCAAGGCCTCGGCATCAGCCTGCATTCGACCCTGACCTACCGCAAGCGCGCCTATCAGCGGCTCGGCATCTCCTCGCAGAACGAATTGTTTGCGATTGTGCTGGGTTTGCTGGCAGGACCACACGGCCTGAATTGAGGCGGAGATGCCCGCTTCCGGAAGCAAGGTGGACGCCGGCCCGGATCGCCGCGGTTTCGTGCCGAACAGTCGAAGCCTGGCGCCTAGCGTTTCGTGGCGGGTAGGGGCGGTACCGGCAGAATAATTTCGGAGGCGATCTTCCAGTCCGCTCCGATGCGAAGCCAATTGATGATCATGAGAAACGGCTTCGCTGTCCCATCTTGCCCCGCATAAGAGACCGTGATGTTCATCGGCACGTAGGACTCGGCGACATCGCGCGTCAGCCCGACAACCTTGAGCTTCGAATAGTCTGGTTCGAGCACGACCGGGCCGGAACTGCCGATATCATGCAGTTTCCGATCAATCGCCTCGTTGCCCCAGAAGCCGGCCCAGTTCCCCTCGGACGGGATCGCGCTCTTCGCCACCAGCAGAGCGGAGGGCGATTGCCAGAACATGTCATGCAAAGCCTGGAAATCGTGCCTGTTGGCCAATTCCATGAGCGTGCCGAATTTTGATTTGATCGTGCTCAGCTCGGCAGAATCCAGCGGCTCCCCGGGCGATGCGGCTGCAGCGCCGGAGGAAACAGCCGACACCATGAGAATGGCAAGAAGCAACCTGTTCACCAGAACTCCCCTTCGATTGTTCGAGTATTCGTGTGGCGGCACATCTCGGCGCCTGCGGCATTGTGCGAACGAGATGAGATCACATTCGGTCGACAGAAACGGCATCGGAGATCGTCAGCCCGCGCATTCGCGCAGCAAGCTCGTCACTTTCGCATCCAGATCCCGGGCGACGGCAAGAGCTTCCGCGTTGGCATAATGCAACAGGTAACTCTCCATCTGGTCGTAAGACAGGTGCACGCCGTCGGAGCGTTCATCGACCAGGATGGTGACTGGGGCGTAAGATCCGGCATCGGGCACGTGCTTGACCATCTCCTTCATGATGAGTGGATTGCCGATGACAAACCGCATGATCCTGGGTGTCGCGGCCCCGGTTTCACGACGCAGAATGTCGCCCAGGTCGAACTCCGCGAAGCGCATGAGACCTGTACGGCCAAGGCCGCTCTTCACGACACGCTCCAGATCCCGGAATTCATTCGTCGCCCGCGTGGCTCTGAAAAATTCGTTCATGTCGGGCTGCCCCACCGCCGATCTGAGCATGGCCACCACCGCGTCGAACGGCTTTGAGCTCGTGACGCTGAAGCGCGACACCTGAATTTGCACGATTGTCATTCCATCCTCTTCAATGCTCTCAAGGCCCACGTCGGAGTCACGCTGCCGTAGACCGTGTGTCGAGAAACCTCCGGACGTGGTCGACGAAGATTTCGTGGTGCTGAAACAGGGCGCCATGACCTGAATCGGGATAAAGCACCAGCTGCGCATTGCGGAGTTGCTTGAACATTTCGTAGGCGTTGTCCGCGGGCAGCATCGTGTCATGGCTGCCGCTGACCACCAGGGCGGGCTGATGAATGGCGCGCAGAATCTCATGATCGGGATCAGGTGTGGCGCACCAGGTGATCAGGGCCTTGGCCTGCGGATCCGTCACCGCTTTGCCGTTATCGGTATCGCGATCGTCCGAACGCACTCTCGTTCGCTTGAGAAACGCCAATCCTGAAGCGCGGCTGGCGGAGGATTTGGTGAAGAACAACGGCAAGCGCGGGTCGGGCGCGTCCGCCTGGGAAAACGCGTCTTGCAGAACTGCCAACAAATGTTCCTCTCCGCCTCGCGGCGCAGTCGCTACAAGGATGAGCTTGCGGACCAGTCCTCCGTGCTCGGCGGCGATCTGCTGAGCGACGCAGCCACCAAGAGAAAAGCCCAACAGGTCGACCTCCGCGAGGCCAAGCGCGTTGATGAACTCGACCGCGTCTCGTGCCATCGCCGCGACGTTGTCGGGCGTTTGACCGCTCGAGCGGCCGACCCCGGCGTTGTCGAAGGCGATCACGGGGCGATCAGCGGCAAGGGAATTGACGACGGCGGGATCCCAGGCATCGATGTTGCCCGAGAAATGCTGCAGGAGAACGAGCGGGGTTCCGGTCGCCGGGCCCAGGCGACGATAGGCGAAGCGGATGGTGCGGCTTTCGACATAGCGGGTCGGTGCCGTTTCAAGCGTGGCACCATCGTGGCTGGGGATATCGAGTTCAGTCATTTCATCCTCGATGAACAAGTTGCCGTGGGGTGAGCGGGTGGCGCAGCCTTGCGCGCGGGCGGCGATGCGGAGACCGCAGCCGGGGCAGGATTTGCTATTTTAAGTTGATCGCTCCCGGCACGTGTGCGCCGGGAGCGGCGTCGTCACTTTGCGAGCGAGGCCTTTTCGATCACCGCGGCGACTTCTTTCGCATGAACGACGAGCGAAGCATGGCTGCCGGCGACTTCCGTCGTCTGGGCCTTCATGGCGGCTGCAAAATGCCTCTGGACCTCGGGCGCGATCACCTTGTCCTTCGTGGTGACCACATAGAAAGTCGGCTTATCGCGCCACGCGGCAACATCGATCGGGGCCTCGAACGCGACGTGGTTCAGCGGAAGCTGATGGTTGGCCAAGGCTTCCGCGATCTTCGGCGGAAGGTCAGCCGCGACCGCAGATGGGAACACCTTGGGATCGATGTAGAGGTTGCCCTTGTCGTCAGGATGGATCGCCGCGGTGCCCTCGGTGGCCGGACCGCTCTTGGCGAGGGTCGCCAGAGATTGGCCGACGTCGGGCGCGAAAGCGGAAACGTAAACGAGCGCCGATACCTTGGGATCGTTGCCGGCCTGCGTGATCACCACGCCGCCCCATGAGTGGCCGACGAGGACGGTCTTGCCGCTCTGCTTCGCCAGCGCCTGCTTGGTGGCATCGACGTCGGCGGCAAGCGACGTGAGCGGATTCTCGACCAGCGTGACGTTGTAGCCCTTCTTCGTGAGGATTTCGGCGACGGGCTGCCAGCTCGTCTGGTCCACGAAAGCGCCGTGGACGAGCACGATGTTGGGGGCCGCTCCCTTGGGCAGTTCGGCGGAATGAGCCGAGCCGACCAATGTCGTTCCGGCCAGAAGTACGGTGGCGGCAGAGAGGAGAATATTTCGCATGAATCGTTCCTGTTGGCATGTCGGACGAACACGGTCCGAAGGAATGGACAGGCGTTTCCGGTAAGGTCGCGGTTCTTCCATCCGCCCCCTGGGCGAAGGGTTGCCGCTCCTGACGTCGGCCCGCGCTGGCATGACCTATGGCGCGGACCTTCCGGACGATAGAGATCGATCGTCCGGATGTTGTGTCCAATCGTCCACCGGACTAATCTCGGCGACATGGACATACTCGCCCAAGTGCTCGATCGGGTTCGTCTCGGCGGGACGCTGCTGTTTCACTTCGAGCTCGGCCATCCCTGGCACCTCGAGTTGCCGGCGCGACCGTACGCTCTGTTTCATTATCTTAGCCAAGGCTCGGCAACTCTCGCCCTCGAACAGGGAGAGCAGATCCAGATGTCCGAGGGCGATTTCGTCGTCATCACGCGGGGAGAGCCCCACGTGTTCTATTCGGATCGCCGCGCCAAGCCTTTGCGGATCATGGATATCGACCGAACGTCGCCGCGCCTGGGCGTCGTTCGTCACGGCACAGGTGCAAAGCCGCTCTCGACGATGATTTGCGGCAATTTCACCGTGTCACGGCCTCTGTTTGGCAGTGTGCTGGAGCTGCTTCCACCCGTGCTGCTGCTGAAGCGGACCACCGATGGTGGTTGGCTTGAAGCGATCCTCCGCCGTATGGTCAGCGAGTCCGCGCTCGAGCGTCCAGGCCAACGCGTCGCGCTTTCACGATTGACCGAAGTGCTCTTCGTCGAGGTGCTCCGAAGCTGGATTGCATCTCTCAGTCCCGGACAGGGCGGCTGGCTTGGCGCCATATCCGACCCTCATATCGGACCGGCGCTCAAGCTGATTCATGAAAACCCAGAGCGGCCCTGGACACTGAGCGATCTTGGCCACCGTGTAGGCCTCGGCCGCTCGGTGTTTTCTGCGCGCTTTACCAAGCTCGTCGGCCAGTCCATGCACCGCTATGTGATCGAGCGCCGGATGGCGGAGGCTGCGTTCCTGTTGGAAACCAGCGACGAGCCTATCGCCCGGATTGCGAGCCGGGTCGGTTACGAGACACCTGCGGCATTTTCCAAGCTGTTCAATCGATATCACAGCCTATCGCCCGGTCGGTACCGGGCAGCCAGACAATCCAACGGCGACGACAGACAAGCGGACATTCCGGTACAGGCTGCCGATTGACGATCGGCTCTCGCGGAGCCTGAACTGAAGCGGCAAGCGGCCTCAGCCTGGGAAGGGTAATGAGCTGAGGCCGCTGACGCTTCGGCACGGAGGCGAATCCAACCGAGGCCGGACGAGGTTAGGCTTTCTTCCACGTCGCACGATGTTCACATCTGAACGTTCGCGCGACGTCGTTCTGTTCGATGCTTTACATCTCGTGAATGCCCTTGCGGCATCCCCGCGGTCTCATGCGTACCGACGCGAGCCGAATGCAATCAATTTTCGATCGTCCGAAGCGGCCGGTCGGCCGGGTCGCGCGACGGATCAGCCAGGTGCTCCGGCCATTCGATTGGCCTGCAGACGAGCCCGCGACGCTCGATCTCCTTGAACAGACGATCAGCGCGGTGTCTGGCGGGTAGCCCGATCAACCTGGTGCCGGCCAAGGCATCGGCCTGCACCTCGTTGCGAATGAACTCGTGCATTCGCATGATGAAATGATCGGAAAGTCCTGCAAATTCGCTCATGGTAAGCCGCGCTCTACCTAGAAAAAAAGCCACTCGATCAGGCGCCAGCCGACCCATGCGATTGCGGCGATCCATGCGATCATGGGAATGCCGACGGCGCCGAGGAATGCCAGCCCGACGGCGTAGTCGTGGGCCTCGCGGCGCTTGGCCTTCGACAGCGTGTGCTGGTCGGTCCTCTTGAGCATGTCATCCCTGCCTGGTTGCCAGGCTAGCGAGGGCAGCTTCGATGGACAAACGCCGGCTCGAATTAACCTCACCGGTCAACCTTACCTGCGCGGCATGGCGTCGGAGTGAGTGCGTGTCCTTATGGCCAAGCTCGCCGTTCGGATGCGGCGTCACTGGCGCGTCAAGGTGCGTATGGATTCCAGGAGCCGCTCGAGTCGGTAGGGCTTGTGGAGCATGATGCTCCCGGAAACCGGGCGCGGATCTGATTGAGTGTATCCAGTGGCGTAGATGACGGGAATGGCGGGATGACTCTGCCTGCATCTTATTGCGACGTCCCACCCGGAAATCTGTCCCGGCAGCCTTACGTCCGTGAAGATGAGGTCCGGAGTGACTTCGGCGCAAAGCTGCAGCGCGTGCTCTCCGCTCCCGGCTTGAAGAACTTCGTGCCCGTGACCCTCCAATATGTCGACGACCACATCGCGGATCAGGTCTTCGTCTTCAACGACCAGAATTTGCAAATCATTCTCCCGGCAGGCGCGCCCTGTTATGCCGGGCTTGCCTCGCTGTAGAGCGCGCATTGTGAAGCATCAGGATCAAAAGCGTTAACCATCGCCAGCGGTTCCATTCCGGGCGGGATTGCTTCGATGTTTCTTAAATCTTGCTGGGTACCTCTCTTGGGCAGGGTGACTTGGGCAGGGTGACTTGGGGAAAGCGATGAAGAAGCGGGCCAAACGCGGAAAGGCGGAGACTTTCGCTCTCCCGATGGCCGCGCGCGTTGCGATCGGCGTCGTGGCCGTCGCCGTCGTGGGCTACGGTTTGCTGTCCCGACCGGCGAGCGTGCAGCCAGTCCGGAAACCCGCGCAGGAGGCCAAGGCATCGTCGACGCCGGTTTACGTGGCGCCTCCGGTTCATGCCGCAGCGGTGGCTCCGGTCCCGGCTGCAGCTCCGATTCCGACACCGGCTCCGGCGCCTCTGGCCGAGCCGCCAAAAGCCGACGCCGAGGGTCCCGGGGCATTGGTCCGGCAGGTAGTTGACTACGCCAGCCGCCAGGCGCCCGGCACCGTGATCATCGATACCGGAAACACATTCCTCTATTTCGTCCTGAACGACAGGCAGGCGTTGCGCTACGGCATCGGTGTCGGCCGCGAAGGCTTCACCTGGTCCGGCGAGCAGACCGTGGCCCGCAAGGCAGAATGGCCGGATTGGCATCCGCCGACCGAAATGATCGGGCGTCAGCCTTATCTGCCGCGGTTCATGGCGGGCGGCCCCGGCAATCCGCTCGGCGCGCGCGCGATGTATCTCGGCGAAACCGAATATCGCATTCACGGCACCAACAACCCCAATACGATCGGCAAGCGAGTGTCGTCCGGCTGTATCCGGCTGACCAATGACGACGTCACGGACCTCTATGAGCGAGTGAAGGTCGGCGCGAAGGTGATCGTGCTTCCGGCAAGCGCCGCCCGCAGACCATCCCAGGGCACGCCGGCCGACGCCGCCTTCCGATTGCCGGACCCGGCATCGCCGTCGAAGCGGCCGTTGGCGGCTAACGCGCAGATGCTGTCATCCGGACCGAAGGTCGCCGAGGCGCGGTAGCTCCAAGGTCTGGCTCCAAGGATCTGGCAGAGCCGCGCAGCGTCGTCCGGCACGCGCGGCTGGACGGGCAGTGTCAGTCGCCGCCTTCCGCCAGTTGTCCGGCTCCAATGACGTGCCTTCCCGGCTCGCCGGCAACAGCGGCCTCGATGAGCTGGCGGGCCACGTTGGTCACCGAACTGACGCGCGCAACTGGCGGCAACAGGGGAGATATGAAGCCCAGGACGTTCCGCACGGCTCGCTGTACCGGCCTGCTTTCGGCACGCTCGCCATCCAGGAATCCTGGCCGCAGGATCGTCAGGGACGGGAAAGCGAGCGCCCCGATCGCTTCCTCCACCTCGCCCTTCGTCCGTGTGTAGAGAAATAGGGATCGCGGGTCGGCGCCCAGGGACGATACCAGCGCGAACCGACCGACTCCGGCGTCGCGCAGCCGCCGCGCGATCAGCAGCACAAGTTCGTAATCGACCGCGCGAAATGCTCCTGCCGACCCTGCCGCCGCCCGCGTCGTTCCGAGCGCGCAGATTGCGCCGTCGGCTCGCCATTCCTCACCGCCTGCACCGGCAATCAGATCATCGAGCCGAGGATTGCTGACCCGCTCCTCGGGCGGCAGCGCACGCCGCGTCGGCGCGATGATGCGCGTGACGCGAGAGTCCGCAAGAGCGAGCGTCATCGCGCGACCGCCAACCAGCCCGGTCGCGCCTACGATGAGCAATGTGGTCATGACCATCCCGTCCCGGCTTTGCAGGCCAAATTTTGCAGGCCAAAACTTGCAGGCCAAGCTTTGCAGGCCAAGAGTACAGGAACCGGTTGCCACGGCAAATTCGGGGATGTCCTTGCCGTTTTGTCCCGTCAGCCCGACTTGCACCTATGACTTGCACCTAAATGCGCTCCTGCCGTTCGTCCCCATCACTAGGGACAGACGCCGGCGCTGTGGTTCGCTAGTCTGGCCTGAAGGATATGACAACCTCGGGAGGCCGCCTTGAGCACCGCGCCGCGCATCGATATCGACCCTGTCGCGTTCTGGGCCGATCCCTATCCGATGCTCGCCAAAATGCGGAAAGAAGCGCCGATCGCCTTCGTGCCGCAGCTCGGCTCGACGCTGCTGACCAGCCGCGACGACATCTCGATCTCCGAGAAGCAGATCGACGTGTTCTCCTCGCACCAGCCCGCCGGCCTGATGAACCGGCTGATGGGCCACAACATGATGCGCAAGGATGGCGAGGCGCACCAGGTCGAGCGCCGCGCGATGTTCCCGACGGTGTCGCCGAAGACGGTGAAGGCGCATTGGACCGCGCTGTTCCAGGCCCATGCGGACCGCATCCTCGACGCGATCGAGCCGGGGCGGATCGACTTCATGCGCGACTTCGCGCTGCCGTTCTCCGGCGAATGCCTGAAGTCGATCACCGGGCTCACCAACATTGGCTATCAGGACATGGACGCATGGTCGCAAGGCATGATCGAGGGCATCGCCAACTACGCCGGCGATCCTGAGGTCGAGGCGCGCTGCCATGCCGCGACATCGGGCATCGATGCTGCGATCGACGACATCCTGCCGGTGATGCGCGAGCATCCAGACCAGAGCGTTCTCGGTGTGCTCCTTGCCTCCGGCATGCCGATGGAGAGCGTGCGCGCAAACGTCAAGCTCGCGATCTCGGGCGGCCAGAACGAGCCGCGCAAGGCGATCGCCGGCACGGTGTGGGCGCTGCTGACCCATCCCGAGCAGCTCGATCTTGTCAGGCGCGGTGAAGTCACCTGGCTCCAGGCGTTCGAGGAATATGCCCGCTGGATCTCGCCGATCGGCATGTCGCCGCGGCGCATCGCCAGGCCGTGGAGCATCCGCGACGTCGCCTTCGAGGCGGACGAGCGCGTGTTCCTGATGTTCGGCTCCGCCAATCGCGACGAGACCCATTTCGAGCGCGCCGACGAGTTCGACGTGCGCCGTGATACGACCAAGAGCGTCGCGTTCGGCGCCGGCCCGCATTTCTGCGCCGGCGCCTTCGCCTCCCGCGCCATGATCGCCGACGTCGCGCTGCCGACCGTGTTCGCGCGGGCGAAGCAGTTGGAGATCGTCGACGACGAGAAGGTGCGGATCGGTGGCTGGGCTTTCCGTGGGCTGCAGAATTTGCCGGTGCGATTCACCCGTCGGGCTGCCGTGTAAGTCATTGATCTCGCTACCGCTGGCTACTGTGCATGGGGTTGTTTTCGCGATTTTGAGGTCGGGGGCCTCGGGGCGCCGAGACAGCGCCGTGCGGCGCTCGCATTCGCGTGCGAAAAAATCCCTCTGCATCGTCGCCGCTATTTGAAAGATTAATCATGCGCGCTGGCGCGCCCGCAGTGCGCGCATCGCTATTTTCCCGGACGTCTCGACACCTCCGACAAGCCGCACCATCATTCCCGAACGCGAATGAACGACGGCCGCATGTGGCCGGGAGTGTGGAATGCAACGTCGTGACTTTCTCAAGCTATCCATCGGAACCGCGACCGCCGCCGCGTTCGCCTCGCCCGCGATCGCGCAAGGCGCGGTGAAGGAAATTCGTGTCGGCTATCAGAAGACCGGCGTGTTGGTAATCGCGCGTCAGCAGGCCGCCCTGGAAAAACATTTCACACCGCAAGGCATCGGCGTGAAATGGATCGAATTCTCGTCCGGCCCGCCGATGATGGAAGCGATGAACGTCGGCAGCGTGGATTTCGGCGCGGTCGGCGATTCTCCGCCAGTGTTCGCCCAGGCCGCGGGCGCGGCGATCGTCTATGCCGCGGGCCAGCCCATCACCAACGGCCAGGGCATCCTGGTGCCGAAGGATTCGCCGATCCGCGACATCGCTGATTTGAAGGGCAAGCGCGTCGGCTTCACCAAGGGTTCCAGCGCGCACAACATCGTGGTGCAGACCCTGGAGAAGGCGGGTCTCACCTACGACGACATCACGCCGGTCTACCTGGCGCCGCCTGATGCCGGTCCGGCCTTTGCCAATGGCAGCATCGAGGCGTGGGCGATCTGGGATCCCTATTTCGCGATCGGCGAGGCCAAGCAGGGCGGCCGCATCCTGATCAATGCGCGCGACGTCACCAGGACCAATTCCTTCTACATCGCCAATCGCGAGTTCGCGAAGAGTCATGGAACGATCCTGCAGCAGATCGTCGACGTGACGACTGCCGCTGGCAAATGGGCCGAGCAGCACCGTGATGAGGTCGCCAAATCGCTCGCCGCGATCACCGGCGTCCCGCTGGACATCCAGACGGTCGCAGCCAACCGCGCGAACTTCGTCGTCGGTCCGGTCACCGACGATATTGTCGCGACGCAGCAGGGCGTTGCCGACCGCTTCTACAAGCTCGGCCTGATCCCGAAGCCGATCGTCATCCGCGACGTCGTCTGGCGTAGCCCGGCAGCCTGATCGTGCCAACCACTCTTCCCATTTCAAAAGGTCTGAACATGAGGCGTATCATCCAGCGTCTGGTCGCGGCCATCGTGCTGTCGATCGGCATCGTCGCCGCCGCCGTCGGCACCTCCTACGGTCAGGACAAGGTGGTTCGCATCGGCTACCAGAAATACGGCAAGCTGGTGCTGCTCAAGAGCAAGGGCACGCTGGAGCCGAAGCTCGCCGCCGACGGCTACAAGGTGGTGTGGACCGAATTCCCCTCCGGCCCGCCGCTGCTCGAAGCGCTCAATGTCGGCGCGATCGATTTCGGCAACACCGGCGAAGCCCCGCCGATCTTCGCGCAGGCCGCCGGCGCGCCGATCCAGTATGTCGCTCATGAGCCGCCGGCGCCGAAGGGCGAGGCCATCCTGGTGCCGAAGGACAGCCCGCTGAAATCGGTCGCGGACCTTAGGGGCAAGAAGGTCGCGCTCAACAAGGGCTCCAACGTCCATTATCTCCTGGTCAAGGCGCTGGAGAAGGCCGGCGTGAAATATTCGGACGTCGAGCCCGTGTTCCTGGCACCCGCCGATGCACGCGCCGCCTTCGAGCGCGGCGCGGTAGATGCGTGGGTGATCTGGGATCCGTTCCAGGCCGCGGCGGAAGCCGCCACCGGTGCACGGACGCTCGCTGATGGCACCGGCATCGTCGCCAACTACCAGTTCTACTTCTCCTCTAAGAAGTTCCTCGACTCCAATCCGAAGATTGTCGACGCCGTGCTGGCGGAGCTCAGCACTGTCGACGACTGGGCCAAGGGCGATATTCATGCGGTCGCCGAGCAACTGGCGCCGGCGATCGGATTGCCGATCGCCGTGGTCGAGGTCGCCTTGAAGCGGCAAGCCTACGGCATCAAGCCGATCACGGATGCCGTCATCGCCGACCAGCAGCAGGTGGCCGATGCGTTCTTCGCACTCGGCCTCATTCCCAAATCCATCAAGATCTCCGACGTCGCCCGGAAGTCAGGATCGTGAGCAAAGTCATGACGAAGCAAAGCAGCCCCAACATCCTCTGGTTCCTGCCGACCCACGGCGACGGCCGTTATCTCGGCACCGGCATCGGCGGCCGCGAGGTCAATTTCAACTATCTGCGCCAGATCGCGCAGGCGGCCGACCAGCTCGGCTATTTCGGCGTGCTGCTGCCGACCGGGCGATCCTGCGAGGATTCCTGGATCGTTGCATCCAGCGTCGCGCCGTTCACCGAGCGGCTGCGCTATCTCGTGGCGGTCCGCCCCGGCCTGCAATCGCCGAGTGTTGCGGCGCGCATGACGGCGACCCTCGACCGCATCAGCAATGGCCGGCTGCTCGTCAACGTCGTCACCGGCGGCGATCCCGTCGAGAACAAGGGCGACGGCGTCTTCCTCGCCCACGACGAGCGTTACGAGGTCACCCGCGAGTTCCTGGGCGTCTATAGCGACCTGCTCGCCGGCAAGACCGTCGATGTGGAGGGCAAGCACATCCACGTCGAGGGCGGCAAGCTGCTGTTTCCGCCGGTGCAGGCGCCGCGCCCGCCGCTCTATTTCGGCGGCTCGTCCGATGCCGGCATCGATGTCGCAGTCGACACCGTCGACAAGTACCTCACCTGGGGCGAGCCGCCGGCGCTGGTCGCCGAGAAGATCGCGAAGGTGAGGGAGGTCGCGAGTGCGCGGGGCCGCAAGCTCTCCTTCGGCATCCGTCTCCATGTCATCGTACGCGAAACCAACGAAGAGGCGTGGCGCGCGGCGAACGAGCTGATCAAGCATGTCAGCGACGACACCATCGCGCTCGCGCAGAAGAACTTCGCCCGCATGGACTCCGTCGGCCAGCAGCGCATGGCGCAGCTCCATGGCGGAAAGCGCGACAAGCTCGAGATCGCCCCGAACCTGTGGGCCGGTGTCGGCCTCGTGCGCGGCGGTGCCGGCACCGCGCTGGTCGGTGACGCCGAGACGGTGGCGGCCCGCATCAGGGAGTATCAGGACATCGGCATCGATACTTTCATCATGTCGGGCTACCCGCATCTGGAAGAAGCCTATCGCTTCGCCGAGCTGGTGTTCCCGCTGCTCGCGCTGGAACAGCCCTCCAACGTGACCAAGCTGCATTTCAACGGCGGTCCGTTCGGCGAGACGGTCGGCAGCGATTTCCGTCCACAGCACCGGGTGTCGCAGTCATGAGCCTGATCGACAGCATCTCGCTCCCGCGTAGTTTCCGTTTGCCGCGGGTCGACGGCCTGATCCAGTGGATCGTGCCGCTCGCGATCATCGCGATCTGGCAGGTCGCCAGCGTCACCGGCTTCGTGCCGACACGGGTGCTGCCGGCCCCGAGCGATGTCGTGCTCGCCGGCTGGAAGCTGCTGCTCTCCGGCGAGCTCGTCCGCAACATCTGGGTTTCGTTCTGGCGCGCCTCGATCGGCTTCCTGATCGGCGGCGGCATCGGCTTTGCCTTCGGCCTTGCCAACGGCCTGTCGCAGCTCTCGGCCAAGCTCACCGACACCACGCTGCAGATGGTGCGCAACGTGCCGCATCTGGCGCTGATCCCGCTGGTCATCCTCTGGTTCGGCATCGACGAGAGCGCAAAACTGTTCCTGGTGGCGCTCGGCGTGTTCTTCCCGATCTACCTCAACACGCTGCACGGCATCCGCACCGTCGATCCGCAGCTGATCGAGATGGGCCGCATCTACGGCATGACCGACGGCGAACTGTTCCGACGCGTGATCTTCCCGGGCGCGCTGCCCTCGATCTTCGTCGGCATCCGCTTCGCGCTCGGCATCATGTGGCTGACCCTGATCGTCGCCGAGACCATCGCGGCGTCCTCAGGGCTGGGTTACATGGCGATGCAGGCGCGCGAGTTCATGCTGATCGACGTCGTCGTGCTCTCGATCCTGATCTATGCCCTGCTGGGCAAGCTCGCCGACAGCGCCTCCCGGGTTCTGGAGCGGGCGACGCTCTCCTGGAACCCCGCCTTCCAGAAACGTTGAGAGTCACATGCAGACAGCGCTTCGTACCTCCCTTCCTGAAACCGAGCTCGCCAGCCGCGCCCATTTTGCGCCTCACGCCCGCGTGGTGCGGGAAGAGCGCGCGGTGCAGAGCAGCGGCCTGCCGCTCAACATCCGCGGCTTGCGCAAATCCTTCGGCAGCAACGAGGTGCTGCGCGGCATCGATTTGCACATCCCCGCCGGCCAGTTCGTCGCCATCGTCGGCAAAAGCGGTTGCGGCAAGAGCACGCTGCTGCGTCTCATCGCAGGCCTCGACAAGATCGACGCCGGCAGCATCAGCTTCGGCCAGGACACCCAGCGCGAGGACATCCGCGTCATGTTCCAGGAACCGCGGCTGCTGCCCTGGGCGCGCGTGCTCTCCAATGTCGAGGTCGGCCTCGGCCGCGACCGTGCGTCGAACGATGCGCATGCCCGCGCCGAACAGGCGCTGACCGAAGTCGGTCTGACCGACAAGCGCGATCAGTGGCCCTCGGTGCTGTCGGGCGGACAGAAGCAGCGCGTCGCGCTCGCCCGTGCGCTGGTCTCCCATCCGCGCGTTCTCGCCTTCGACGAGCCCCTCGGCGCACTGGATGCGCTGACCCGCATCTCGATGCAGCGCCTCTTGGAGCGCGTCTGGCGCGACCAGGGCTTTACCGCGATCCTCGTCACCCACGACGTCGCCGAAGCCGTCGCCCTGGCCGACCGGGTGCTGGTGATCGACGAGGGCCGGATTGCCCATGACGTCACGGTTAACGCCACCCGGCCCCGGGAGCGCGGCTCTGCCGAATTGGCAAGCCTCGAAGGCTCAATTTTGAGCAACCTTTTGTCGGCGGAAGATCGTACCTAGATAAAGAGCAACCCCGCGTCGGGGACCATGCCATGAATGTAGTGCCTCGCGATCTCATGACTGAAACTGCCATCTCGTCCGCCGATTTCCGCGGCGCCATGCGCCATCTCACCGGCGGCGTCAGCGTCATCACCGCCGGGCGGGGCAAGGACATCACCGGCATGACGGTGACCTCGGTGACCTCGCTGTCGGTCGAGCCGCCGACGCTGCTGGTCAGCATCAACCGCGACGCCTCGTCCTTTCCCTTGATCCGCCGCCACGGCGCCTTCGGCGTGAACATCCTCAACGCCGACCAGCTCGATGTCGCCGAGCGCTTTGCCGGCAAGGGCGGGCTGAAGGGCGCCGATCGTTTCAAAGGTGCCGAGTGGGTGACGGCGGTCTCGGGCGTTCCGCTGCTGGTCGGCGCGCTGTCGGCGTTCGATTGCGAGGTCGAGGAGATCGTGGAGCGCCATTCGCACGGCATCGTCATCGGCCGTGTCAGGGGCATCAACAGCTCGACGCGCACCGCGGCGCTGGCCTATTGGCACGGCCAGTATGTGGCGGTCGACCAGGACGAGGACGCCGCCACGCTTGCGGATGTCAGCGTTCCCGCGCGCAGCCGGCGCGGCGTTTGACCGCCGCAGGCTGTCAGCGCAGAGGCTGGTCTTTTCTCCGTCATCGCTCTAGAAGCGCCCTGAACCTTCCCGCCGGGACGGCAATGGAGCGGATCGATGAAGCGTATCGCGACCTGGGCGTTCTATGCCATCGGCGCGCTGGCGATCGCCTATCTCGCGCTCTACGCCTACGCGATGTTCTCGGGCCAGCCCGTGATCATTCCCGGCGATCCCATCCACATCTTCCGCAGGCCGGACGCGCCGAGTTATTCGTGAGGTGAATGCGCGCGGCCAATGTGGCGCGCGTCTCTCTCAACCCGTCATGGCCGGGCTTGACCCGGCCATCCACGTGCATCGGCGTTTTCGGAGAGGCGTGGATGCCCGGGACAAGCCCGGGCATGACGACCGAGTGTGTGACTTCACCCCCGCAAAATCGCCAGCGCCAGCGCTTGCGCGCGCGGCACGATGCTGTCGATCTCGAGATATTCCTCCGGTGTGTGCGCGAGCCCGCCGACCGGGCCGAGGCCGCAGATGGTCGGCGTGCCGACCGCGGCGGTGAAGCCGGAATCGGCGCAGCCGCCGGAGAATTCACCCTGCAGCGTGGTGAGGCCGGCCTGTCGCGCGGCGGCCTGGTAATTCTCGAACAACGCCTTGGACTCGGGGCTCTGCACCACCGGAACGAACTCGCCCTTGATCGTCAGTGTCGCGCTCGTGGCTGGCACGTAGGGCGTCGCGACGATCTTTTCGATCGTGGCCATGATCCGCGCGCGATCGGCCGGATCGACATAGCGCAGGTCGATCTGCCCTTCCGCGTAAGGCGCGGTGGTGTTGACGGACTGCCCGCCCGAGACCAGGCCGACATTGAGCGTGATGCCCTTGTCGAGATCGGTGAGCGCATGGATCTGCATGATCTTGTGCGCGAGCTCGCCGATCGCGCTGACGCCGGCGGCGAAATTGGCGCCGGAATGCGCGGCTTTGCCGGTGATGCCCAAATGCATGAAGATGCCGCCCTTGCGCCCCGTCACGACGTTGCCGGTAGGGCGGCCCGGCTCGGAATTGAACACGGCGCGGGCCGAGCGGCCCTCACGCTCGATCACGGGCCGGGAGGAGGGTGAGCCGATCTCCTCGTCCGAGGTGATCAACAGCTTGATCGGATGCGGGTTGCCGCCGAATTTGTGGAAGGCGGTGGCGACGAAGATGTTCATCACGACTCCGGACTTCATGTCGGCGACGCCAGGCCCATAGGCGCGGCCGTCCTTGATCGTGAACGGGCGCCGCTCCGCTTCGCCCTTGCCGAACACGGTGTCGCGATGTCCCATCAACAGCACCGGCTTCTCGTTGCTTCCGGGCTTTGCGACGTCGGCATGGATGGCGTCGCCGAAGGTGGCGTCGGCTTCGCGCCGGCACGGAATGCCGTGCTCGGCAAAATGCCGCTCGAACCGCGCACCGACCGCATCGACGCCGTCCTTGTCATAGGAGCCGGAGTCGATGTTCACGACGTCGCGCAGCAGATCGATCATCGCCTGCTTCTGCGACGCCAGCCAGTCCGTGATTTGAGCTTGAGACATGTGGTTCCTCGCGTGGTTTTCATGCGGGGTTATAGGGCGTGGTGTCGCCGCGACCTAGTCGCCGGATGCGGTGCCGCCATGTGTTCGCTCCCGTAGCCCGGATGAGCGAAGCGATATCCGGGATGCCACAAGGAGGGGTGTCCCGCATGTCGCTGCGCTCATGCGGGCTACAAGACCATCGCTGACGGTGCACAAATAAATGCCCGGGACCAGCCCGGGCATTCGTAATCCCAACCAGCGTGGGCGCTACTTACGCCCCAACCATCGGCATCCGCGGATACTCGCCCGGCGTTCCCGCCGGGGTGATCGGGATGCCGCCGTCGGAATATTCGTTGAGCTTGTTGCGCAGCGTGCGGATCGAGATGCCGAGGATGTTGGCGGCGTGGGTGCGGTTGCCGAGGCAGTGCTTCAGCGTTTCCAGGATCAGGTCGCGCTCGACATCGGCGACCGTGCGGCCGACCAGCGCCCGCGTCACCTGCTCGGCGGCCATCGTGGCATGCGCCACGGCCGGCACGGTCTTGGCGAGGTCGAGGCGGTCGCCGTCCGGCGTCAGGATGGCGTCGGGGCCGATCTCGTCGCCCTGCGCCATCAGCACCGCGCGATGCATCGTGTTCTCGAGCTCGCGGACGTTGCCCTGCCAGCGGTTGGCCGAGAGCACGCGGCGCGCTTCCGCCGAGATCGGGCGCACCGGCACGCCGTTGGCCTCGGCGTATTTCTTCACGAAGTGCTGGGCGAGCTCGAGGATGTCGAGGGGCCGCTCACGCAGCGGAGGGATCTTCAAATTCACGACGTTGAGGCGGAACAGCAAATCCTCGCGGAACGTGCCTTCACGCACGGCGTCCACCAGATTGCGGTTCGAGGTCGCGATGATGCGAATGTCGACGGGGACCGGCTTGGTGCCGCCGACGCGATCGATCACGCGCTCCTGGATGGCGCGGAGCAGCTTGGATTGCAGGCGGACGTCCATCTCCGAGATTTCGTCGAGCAGCAGCGTGCCGCCGGTCGCTTCCTCGAACTTGCCGATGCGGCGGGCGATCGCGCCGGTGAAGGCCCCCTTCTCGTGGCCGAACAGCTCGGATTCGAGCAGATGCTCGGGGATCGCGGCGCAATTGATCGAGATGAAGGGACGCTTGGCGCGGGCCGAGCGGGTGTGGACGTAGCGGGCCAGCACTTCCTTGCCCGTTCCGGACTCGCCGGTGACCATCACCGAGGCGTCGGAGCCGGCGATCTGCTGCGCCAGCTTGATCACCTTGGCCATCGCCTCGTCGCGATAGACCAGCTCGCGGGAATCGTTGGCGACCGCTGCCAGCACCGCAGCGATCAGCTCGGGGTCCGGCGGCAGCGGGATGTATTCCTTGGCGCCGGCGTGGATCGCGGCGACCGCGGCCCGGGCGTCGTTGGTGATACCGCAGGCGACGATCGGGGCGTGAATGTGCTCGGCCTCGAGCCGCATCACGAGGTCGCGGATGTCGAGGGCCACGTCGACCAGCAGGAGGTCGGCGCCCTTGCCGCCGCGCAGCACGCGCATCGCCTGCTCGTGATCCTCGGCATGGGTCACGGTGGCGCCGTTGTCCATCGCGATCTTGGTGGCGGTGGTGAGCTGGCCCTTCAATGTGCCAACGATGAGAAGCCGCATGTCAGTCTCCTGTCCGTCTGGTCGCGCGCGCTATCAGCTGCGTTCGGTCTTGATGATTTCGGTCATGGTCACGCCGAGCTTGTCCTCCACCAGGACGACTTCGCCGCGGGCGACCAGCTTGTTGTTGACGTAGATGTCGATGGCCTCGCCGACGCGGCGATCGAGCTCGAGCACGGTGCCGGGTCCGAGCTTCAACAGCTCGCTGACGTCCATCTTCGAGCGGCCGAGCACGGCCGAGACCTGCACGGGAACGTCGAACACCGCCTCGAGGTCGGCGGCGGCACGCGCCGCATATTCGTCCTCGCTGTAGCCGACGTCCGTGCCGGTCGGCGGCATCGGGCCGTTGAGATCGGGCAGCGGGACCTGTCCGTCGGTGTCGCTCATGGCTTAGCTCCCCCTGCGGGACGCGACATAGCGTCCAACCATTTCATCGATCTTGGCCGCGATGGCGCCGCGCTCCAGCACGACACCGCCATCGGCCCATTCGATCCGGCAGTCGCCGGTCGCAATCTCCGGCTCGGCCAGGATCACCAGCCGTCCTTCGAAGCCGCTCTGCTTGGCGAGCCGCTCGATTTTCTCGCGTGCGCTGTCGTAGAGCGCGTCGTTGATGCGGACCACCAGATGCGGCGTCGCGACCAGATGCGAGAAGCAGTCCTTGACCAGTGCGACGATCTCGCCGAGCGGCTCGGCGGCGACCAGATCGGCGCACAGCTTGCGCGCGACCGCCACTGCGACGTCGACCGCCTCGGTCTCCATCTTGGATTCGATGTTGCCGATCCCGGACGCGATGCCGCGGATGCCGATGTTGATCTCTTCCATGGCCAGCGCGACGCGACGGTCGCTCTCGGCCTTGGCCTCCTGCTGGCCGGCGGCAAAGCCGTCCTGATAGGCCCGCGCCTCGGCTTCCGCGATCCTCTGGGCGACCTCCGCGGCAGTCGCGGCCTTCTCCCGCGTCGTCCGCTCGGGCGCCGCGAAGTCGGTATCGAACAGGAATTTTGCCGGAGCGGCCATCAATACACCAGTTCGTCGTCGGCGCGGTTCTTGGTCAGCATGATCTCGCCCTTGGCGGCGAGATCCTTGGCGAGATTGACCAGCAGCGCCTGCGCCTCGTCGACGTCGCGCAGGCGGACCGGGCCCATCGCGGCCATGTCGTCCTGGAGCATCTTGGCGGCGCGCGAGGACATGTTGCCGAAGAAGAAGTTGCGGACGTCCTCGTTGGCACTCTTGAGCGCGACGCCGAGCTTGTCCTTGTCGACGTTGCGCATCAACGTCTGGGCCGAGCCGGAATCCAGCTTCACGAGGTCGTCGAAGGTGAACATCAGCGCCTTGATGCGCTCCGCCGATTCCCGGTTGTCCTCTTCCAGCGAGGTGATGAAGCGGGTTTCCGTCTGGCGGTCGAAATTGTTGAAGATTTCGGCCATCACCTCGTGGGCGTCGCGGCGGCGGGTCTGCGACAGGTTGGACATGAATTCGGTGCGCAGGGTCTTCTCCACGCTCTCGATCACCTCCTTCTGCACCGCTTCCATCTTCAGCATGCGGTTGACGACGTCGAGCGCGAGCTCCTCGGGGAAGATGCCGAGCACGCGCGCGGCGTGTTCCGGCTTCAGCTTCGACAGCACCACCGCGATGGTCTGCGGATATTCGTTCTTGAGATAGTTGGCGAGCACCTCTTCCTGCACGTTGGAGAGCTTCTCCCACATGTTGCGTCCCGCGGGGCCGCGGATCTCGTCCATGATGCCGTTGACGCGCTCCGGCGGCAGGTACTGCTGGAGCAGCCGTTCGGTGGCGTCGAAATTGCCCATCAGCGCGCCCGAGGCCGACATGCGCGAGACGAACTCGAGCAGCATGTCCTCGACCGTGTCGACCTCGACGGTGCCCAGCGTCGACATCTCCAGCGAGAGCTGGCGCACCTCGTCATCGTCGAGCATCGACCAGATCTTGCCGCCATACTGCTCGCCCAGCGCCAGCATCAGGATCGCGGCGCGCTTGGGTCCTGCCACCGCCTCGGTCTGCCCCGCGCGACTGCCGGCACGCTGGCCGAGCGTGGAGATCACGTTGGTGATGTCGTTGGAGTTGGCGTTTTGCAGATTTCCGGCCATGTCAGATCACTTCTTGATTCACTGCTAGGTTTCTTGGCTAGGATTACTTGGTTCGGATTACTTGGTTGGTTCGGTCAGCCACTGGCGGATGATGGCGACGGTTTCGTTGGGGTTGCGCTCGGCGAGCTCGCCGACGCGATGAACGGACTGGGCGTGAACCTGGCCCTGGACGGTGGCGACGTCGATCGCGCTGGCGGCGCCGCTCGGCAGCAGTGCCTGGCCGGCTGCCGCGGTCTCTTCCGAGGCGGCCGGGCCGGAGAGCACGCCGGAGATGGCAGCGGCGACTTCGTCGGAGGCCAGGATGCGCTTGACCAGCGGGCGGATCACCAGGAACAGCACGATCAGGCCGAGCAGCATCATCACGCCGAGTTCGACGAAGTACATGACGTCGTCCTTGGTGAACTGGAGCATGCCGAGGAAGCCGGAGGGCTCGCTGATCGGGGTGGTGGAGGGCGCATCCGCAAAGCGCAGGTTGACGACCTCGACCTGGTCGCCGCGCTTCTGGTCGAAGCCGATCGCCGAGCGCACCAGGGTGGCGATGCGGTCGAGCTGCTCCTTGGTGCGGTCGGTGTAGACGAGCTCGCCCTTGTCGTTCTTGGTGTAGATGCCGTCGACCAGCACCGCGACCGAGATGCGGTTGACCCTGCCGGCCTCGGTCACTTCGGTCTTGGTGGTGCGGGATATCTCGTAGTTGTTGGTCTCTTCGGACTTCTTGCTCTGGTCCTTGGCCGTGGCGCCGCTGTTCTGCTGGTTGCCGGGCAGCTCGTTGTTGACGGTGACCTGGCCGTTGTTGTCGGCGGTCATGCTCTGCTCTTCGCGGGTCTGGCTCGAGCGCAGCACCCGGCCCTCGGGGTCGAACTTGTCCGAGGTCTGGGTGATCTTGTTGAAGTCGAAATCGGCGGAGAGCTGGACGCGGGCGCGGCCGGAGCCGACCACCGAGGAGACGATGTCCTCGACCTGCTTGCGGATCCGCTTCTCGAAGTTGATGCGGCGCTCGTCGCCGACCGCCTGCTCCGGGTCGGTGGCGGCGCCGTCGGCGAGCAGCTGGCCGGCCTCGTCGACGATCGAGACCCGCTGCGGCTTCAGGCCGTTGACGGCGGAGGCGACGAGGTGACGGATGGCGCGGATCTGCTGGGCTTCCAGCGCGCCGCGGACCCGGACCACGATCGAGGCCGACGGCTCCGGCGCCTCGCGGGCGAACAGCGGGCGCTCGGGCAGCACCAGATGGACGCGGGCGGCCTGGATGCGGTCGATGGCGCGGATGGTGCGGGCGAGCTCGCCTTCCAGGGCGCGGAGGTGATTGATGTTCTGGACGAAGGAGGTGGTGCCGAGGGCGTCCGACTTGTCGAACACCTCGTAGCCGACGCCGCCGCCCTTGGGCAGGCCGCCCTCGGCGAGCTTCATCCGGAGGCGCGTGACCTTGTCCTTGGGCACCATGATGATGCTGCCCTCGTTGCGGATCTCGAACTGGATGCCCTGGCGTTCCAGGTCCTTGATAATCCCGGAGGAATCCTCGACGCTGAGGTCGGTGAACAGCGTCGTCATCTGCGGCGTGGTGACGCGCATGATGACGAACGCGAAAAAGCCGATGAGCGCGGCGGTGACCGCGATCATCGCCCCGAACCGGGCGGCGCCGATACTCTTCAGAAAGTCCGCAAGACCTTGCAAGCAACCGCCCCAACAGATTCGGCCGCTTTCACCGGAAAGGCCGACTGGGCAATTATTGCCTAGGTGATGGTTTCGATATGGTTAACGAAGGTTAAGAGGTCGGACAAAAGTCGCGCAAAAGGCGGACATGAAAAAAATCGGCCTCGCGGGGCGGGGCCGATTTTCGTCAAAAGCCGCAGATTTCCGGATCGCCTACTGGCGATATTGCTGGATGCGGGTGGTGCGAAGACCCGCCAGACCATGCTGGTCGATGGAAAACTGCCAGGAAAGGAATTCGTCGACCGTCAGGGTATAACGGCTGCAGGCCTCCTCAAGCGAGAGAAGTCCGCCACGGACGGCGGCGACGACTTCGGCCTTGCGGCGGATGACCCAGCGTTTGGTGCCGGGTGCAGGCAGATCCGCGATCGTCAACGGACTGCCGTCCGGCCCGATGACGTATTTTACCCTCGGGCGATGGGGTTCTGTCATGGCGTACTCACAAACTCTCAACCACTGAACTCACTTCACAACCCTACGCATCGCGGCTTAAAAATCCGCTAAGCCTAAGGCTTCAATACAATTCTCGTTGAAACTTGCGGGAACGCGACCGGCCCGAGGCGCTGAAAACGCAATTTCAGCGGGTCGGGCGGGGTCTTCGTAAATACTTTACTAACGAACGGGGCCTGCGCGGTGGTGCTGCAAGGCCTTTGTAGTCGTCCCGGCGAAGGCCGGAACCGATACCGCGTGATCTATCGATGTGACGCGGGTAGCACTACCGAGAATGTCTTAGCCAAATTGCCTTTGGTGGTTATGGATCCCGGCTTTCGCCGGGATGACATCTTAGGTGTGGCTTTTGCGCGGGCCTCAATTGCTGCTGGTGGCGATGATGCTCTTCACCTGGCTCAGCGTGTAGCTGGCGCCGTCGATGGTGAGCAGCGGCGGCGATTGGGTCAGGTCGACCGAGGACACCACGCCCTGCACTTGGGCTGCGATGCCGACATTGTTGTTGGCGATGTCCTTGCCGGTAGCCGTGATGGTGTACTTGCCGTCGGGCCATTGCGTGCCGTCATTGCCCATGCCGCCCCAGGTGAAGGGGACGTCGGTGCCGGCGCCGGCGGTGTATTTGCCGGTGAACACGGTCTGGCCGGTGGAATTGGCGACGGTGATGTCGACGGTGGAGTCGGTCGGCACGTTGAGATGCCAGGTCGCGGACGAGTTCGTCATGGTCGCGGTGGTGCCGTCGACCAGAGCGGTCTTGCCGACGAAGCCCAGCGCCTGGGTCGCCTGCGTGGTCTGCTGCAGGGTGACGAGCTGGGACAGCGAATCGTTGGTCTTGAGCTGCTGCTCGACGCCGGCGAACTGCACCAACTGCTGGGTGAACTGGTTGGTGTCGAGCGGATCCAGCGGGTTCTGGTTCTGCAGCTGCGTGGTCAGCAGCGTCAGGAAGGTCTGGAAGTTGCCGGCGAGCGTCGATCCCGTGGTCGAGCCCAGCGAGTCCGACGAGGAGGATTTCGGGAGGTCGGTGGTCCCGGAGACGACGGTAGGAGCGGTAGCGCCAGTCGTGGTGGTCATGTCGAATACTCCCTCACACTCTGATGTCGACGCCACCGCTCGGCCCGAACATGCGGCCATAGCCGCGCCCGACGGGTGCGGCAGCAGTGGTGTCGTCCTCGCTGATGATCAGCCGGCGTGCATTGCCGCCATTGTCGTTGTTCTGGCCGGAGTTCTGGCCCGATGAATTCTGGTCGCGCAGGCTGAAGGACAGCCCGTTGCTGCCGGACTTGAGGCCGGCATCGTCGAGCGCGCGCTGCAATTGCGGCGCGTCCTGGCGCAGTAGTTGCAGCGTCTCCGGCTTCTCCACCGTGAGATGCGAGGTGACGTTGCCGTTGCGGTCGACATTGATGCGGACGTCGATGCGGCCGAGCTCGGCCGGGTCGAGGCTGATGTCGAAGCGGGACTTGCCGGAGCGGATCGCCGCCGCGATCTCCACCGGCACGCCGTTGATCGGCACCGTCGTCGCACCGGCTGCGGTTGCGGTCAGCGTCGCGGTCGAAGCGGACGCAGTCGAGGTCGTATTGGTGAATGGCGCCTGCACGGCGGAGGCGGCCTGCGCGCTGGTGTCGGTCGAGGCGACCGCGCCTTGCGCGCCCGCATGAGGATGCGTGGTCGGCGCGCCCTGGGTTGCATCGGCGGTGCGGTCCGAGGCCTTGGCCTCGGTCCCTGCGCCATCCGCCTGCGGCTTCGCGGCTTGCGGATGCGCGGCGGTGTTGGCGGTCGCAGCGCCCGGCGCTTGTGTCGGGGCCGCGTTCGCCTGGCCGGCGTCCTGGCCGATATCGGAAACGTCGGACTGTCCTTGCGCGCTGGCGACGGCGGCCTGGAACGAGGTCTTCGGCGTGCCCTGGTTGACGGGGATCAGGCCGCCATTCGGCTTGGCGTCGGTCGCGGCTGCGTCGGTTGTCGCGGTCGCGGCATCGGCCAGCGTCGCGGAGGTGTCGGCATCGACCTTGGCGCCGGCGGTCTTGGCGCTCTTGTCGGCCGGCGTGGCGGTGTCGGTCTTGGTGCCCGCGATCTGCGCCGCGGTCGAGGCGCTGGCGGCGATGCCGGCGGCGGCGATCGTCAGCGGCGAGGCGGTGGCGGCCTGGTCGGCAGCCGCGTTCGGATCGGCAGGGACGACCGGCGCGGCAATCGCGATGGCATTCGGATCAGGCACGGCGGCCTGCGCCGCGTCGGCCGGCGCGGTTGCTGCGGCATCGATGGCGGCGGTGAGCGTGTCGGTGGCCTCGGTCTTGTCGTCCTTGGTTTTACCGGAGGTATCAGCCGATTTGGCGTCTGACGCCTCGGCCTTATTCTTGTCCTTGTCCTTTTCCTTGGCCTTGCCGGCGTCCTTGGCCGGATCGGTGGTCGTGTCGTTCGTCCTGTCGTTCGTCTTGTCGTCCCTGGCGGACGCCGATGTGTCGTCGCTCGCCCTGCTCTGCGAGGATTGATCGGTGGGCGAGGTGTCGCGCGGGCCCTTGTCAGCGGAGGACGGATCGCTCCGCCGCGGCGCGCTATCCTGGGCCTGCGAGGCCGCATTGCTGTCGATCGCCTGGGTGTTGCTGTCGACCAGCGAGCCGAAGGAGTCGTTCGCGGACGCCTCTCTGGCGCTCTGCGACCGCGCAGGCTTTTGCTGCGCGCTCGGAACTGGCACGCTGGCCACGACATCTGACGTACGACTGACCACAGGCGACCCCTTGGAAACAACTTCGCATCCAAGGGAGCAAGGAGCGGGCCAGCGCCGCGACATGTCCATTTATATAATAAAATCAATATGTTGATCATTTGACCCTGCCGCCGCGGGGGCAGCCGCGACCCCGTCATTTCTGCCTCCCCGGCAAGAATTGCCCTAAGCTGGCGGCGTGCGTGATTGCTTCACCGGAGTGCCGCCTATATTAAAGAGGTTACTCTCAGCCGCTTTCGACCGGGCAGTCGTGCCTTGCGGGAACCAAAGTTCCCGGGGATCGACGACGTCCCGCGAGAAGCATGAAATCGCGGATCGCCGCACGCCGCCGTCACAACCCTCAAAGGCCCATGCTCAACAGTCTGGATCTCGAAGGCCGTCCTGAGGACACCAGGGTCGTCGTCGCCATGTCGGGCGGGGTCGATTCCTCGACGACGGCTGCGCTTCTGAAGGCGGAAGGCTACGACGTCGTCGGCATCACGCTGCAGCTCTACGACCATGGCGCGGCGACCCACCGCAAGGGTGCCTGCTGCGCCGGCCAGGACATCCACGACGCCCGCGACGTCGCGGCAAAACTCGGCATTCCCCATTACGTGCTCGACTACGAGGATCGCTTCCGCGAATCCGTCATCGACAATTTCGCCGACAGCTACGCGCTCGGCGAGACGCCGGTGCCGTGCATCGAGTGCAACCGCAGCGTCAAGTTCCGCGACCTCCTGAAGACCGCGCGCGAACTCGGCGCGCAGGCGCTCGCCACCGGCCATTACGTCGCCTCGCGCCGCCGCGACGACGGCTCGCGCGCGCTGGTCTGCGCGGCCGATGCCGACCGCGACCAGAGCTATTTCCTGTTTGCGACCACGCAGTCACAGCTCGACTTCCTGCGCTTCCCGCTCGGCGACATGACCAAGCCCGAGACGCGCGAGCTGGCGCGCCGCTTCGGCCTGTCGGTTGCCGACAAGCACGACAGCCAGGACATCTGCTTCGTGCCGACGGGGCGCTACACCGACATCATCACGCGCCTGCGTCCCAATGCGATGGACCCCGGCGACATCGTCGATCTCGACGGGCGCGTGCTCGGCCGCCACAACGGCATCGCCAATTTCACCGTCGGCCAGCGCCGCGGCCTCGGCATCGCGGCTCACGCGCCGCTGTTCGTGGTGCGGCTGGAGGCAGCCAACCGCCGCGTCGTCGTCGGCCCGCGCGATGCCCTGAAGATGCACCGCATCGCGCTTCGCGACGTCAACTGGATCGGCGGCGGCGACATCGACCGCGCCGTCGGCGCCGGCCTCGAATTGTTCGTGCGCGTGCGCTCGACGCGCGCGCCGCAGCCCGCCTGGCTGCGCGGCGCAGGCGGCCATTACGAGGTCGAGCTCGTCGGCGGCGAGGAGGGCGTCTCGCCGGGACAAGCCTGCGTGTTCTACGACGCGCCCAGCGGGCAGGCGCGCGTGCTCGGCGGCGGCTTTATTCAAAGCGCCGCGGCGAAGATCGCGAGCAATAGCGCGAGGCCGCTGGTGGAAGCGGTCCGCGGCTAAAAAAATTTAGGGCAGGGGGCATGGCAGCAGACATCTCGCGGGCCGGGGTCGCGAAGGCCTATGGCCGCTGGGCGCCGGTCTATGATCTCGTGTTCGGCAAGGTGTTCGACGCCGGACGGCAGTCGACCATCGCGGAAGCCGACCGCATCGGCGGCCGCATCCTCGACGTCGGCGTCGGTACCGGGCTTTCGCTGTCCGACTATTCGCGCACCACGAAGATCTGCGGTGTCGACATCTCCGAGCCGATGCTGCGCAAGGCGCAGGCGCGCGTGCGTGCGCTGCGGCTCTCGAATGTCGAAGTGCTCTCGGTGATGGACGCAAAGAATCTCGCCTTCCCCGAGAACTTCTTCGACGCGGTGGTGGCGCAATATGTCATCACCGCGGTGCCCGATCCCGAAGGCACGCTCGACGAGTTCGTGCGCGTGCTCAAGCCCGGCGGCGAGCTGATCCTGGTCAACCACATCGGCGCCGAGAGCGGTCCGCGCAAGCTGTTCGAGCTCGCCTTCGCCCCCATCGCCCGCCGCCTCGGCTGGCGCCCGGAATTCCCCTGGGCCCGCTTGGTGAATTGGGCGGCCAGGCACGGCGGCATCACGCTGGCCGAGCGGAGGCCGATGCCGCCGATGGGGCACTTTTCGCTGATCCGCTACCACAAATCGTGATCGTGTCGCGGGAACACGCGCCGTGATCGGCGCGTTTCCCTCCCATGCGCACCACATCGAACATCATTCTGGTCAGCCTCCTGATCGCCGCCTCAGGCAGCGCGATCGCGCAGGCTCCACCCGCCCCCGCGACGCCGCCGCAAGCGACCGCGCCGCCGTCCCCGCAACATGCAACCAATTGCGCCCCGCAGGACCGCCCGAACCGCGGCCCCGACGGCACCACCACCGGCCAGTCCCGGGAACCGCTCGGCGACAGGCTGGCAAAATCCGACGGCGTGCTCTGCCCGCCCGCCGGCGTCGATCCCGAGATGCACGCCCCGGCACCCGAGTCTGGCGGCACCACCCCGGTGATCCCGCCTCCCGGTAGCCCCGGCGGCGACCCCAATGTGAGGCCGAAATAGGCACGATTCTCTCTGCCTCTCCCCGCACGCGGGGAGAGGCCGGAATCCGCGCCGAAACGGGCTGTTTATCCACCCCCAAAGCGGCTTGTCGCGCCGAAGCTCGCGCGAAGGCGGATTGACTTCCCGCCGCCCCCTTCTTTATATGCCGCGCGTTCGCGAGATCGGCGTTAGCCGCCGTTCGCGATCCCTGTGGCGGGGTAGCTCAGCTGGTTAGAGCACGGGAATCATAATCCTGGGGTCGGGGGTTCGAGTCCCTCTCCCGCTACCAACAATTTCCAACCACTCCCGATATCTGTCGCACAAAGCTCGGACTAAGGCTTGGCCCCGAGCCGCGTTGGCGCGCCGCGTCTCTGCGCGCGCGCATTGGAACTCCCGCGCCCGATCGAAGCTTGACTCGGCGGGCCAGCATCGCCGCCGATCGCTGGCCTGCACGGCCCCGCCTCCAAAGCCCCCATGCCCCCCAGGGTGGGGCCGTGCTTCATCAGAGGAGACGAAAAATTGTCCGAGCCGACCGAGCAAGACATCAGAGAACGCGCGCACCGCTTGTGGGAGCAGGCCGGCAGGCCCGAAGGCCGTGACGATGAGTTTTGGAATGCCGCCGAGCAGGAGCTGCGCAACGAGGACAAGTCGAACACGCTGCGGACGCCCGATACGTTGTGACCGACGAGAATTGCCCGTTCTGCCAGGGTCTGGGATGGGTCTGCGAAAACCATCCGCTCCGGGCTGGGGCGAACAACTCGGCGGCTGCCGCTGCGGTGAGGGCATGCCCTGCACCTGCAACACGACCGAAGATCCGGAAACGCGCGCGGTGATCGTCGAAGCCGACACGACGTGGCGCTGAGCTGCGTTGTCCCGCCTGAACCCGACCGGCTTCGCCTCACTCTCCCCCGTCGCAATTGCCGAGGGAACGGACCCTCCCCGAAGGAATTCGATCTCAGAACAGCAAAGGCGCTGAAAACAATCCTTTCCCACGGCAGGGTCGGCGGTGGACGAGCAGAAGAAGATTGAGCACCAGATCGAACTCGCCACGCGAGCGGCCGCGCTCGTCAGGGACGAAACCACCGGCCAGCGCTTCCGAAGTTTTGCCGAGGAGATGAAGCGAAAGCTCGGTCGCCTGATGCGGCGTGGCCAGGTGCGCACGCGTGCCTACGAACTCTGGGAGCGTGCGGGCCGGCCAAGCCATCGCGAGCTTGAGTTCTGGCTCGAAGCGGAACGGCAGGTCGAGGCCGAGCGCGAGGAGCGGAAGGGCACGAGTGGCTCATAGTACGGCGCGCCCCCGGTCGCAGCGCCCTCGTCGATGCGAAGCATCGGTCGGTGCGCGGCGCTGCTTGCGGCGTTGAAGTTCGAAACTGTGCTCTGGAATGAGGGAACGCCTGCCTCCTCGCCATCGCCTGTGCATCCAGACGAAATCGGTGACCGTGACTGACGCAGGCGCAGCGGCTTTCTGACGCACGTCCTTATGCGCGGTGCCGGCTCCGCCGTTCAAGCCGAGCACGGCAAATGCACCGCATGCTTGCGTGCGTCGAACACCGCACGCAACCTTCGCAGCGACGCAACGACATTTGCACAGTGTTCAGCGCGAGATGTCATGCACCCCGCGCAGTCGTTCCGTCGTTGCAGTCGATAACGCATCAAATGCAAGCGATTACCGCGCCTGCAATTCGCAATCTGCCTATGGGCTATCTCACACATCGAAAATTAGCGGCCTCACAATTTGCTGACGCGATGCCAATCGACTTCCGTTGCTTTGTCTAATTCAGGTTGTATGGTGGCCGCGAACATTTCGACCCGGTCGATGACGTGTGGGCGGTGGGTGCTGTCCGCATCGTTGGCGATCATGGTCAGAATAAGAATGTTCGCGAGTGCATGAAGTGAGGGACAGAGGACAATGACCGAAGGACAAGGACAATGTCGCTGCTCCAAATCAATCTCTTCGGCGGTGTCGAGGTAGTTTCTGCTTCCGGTGAGTCGGTGCCGATCCCCAGCCGCAAAGCTGCAACTCTGCTGGGCTATGTCGCGCTCAGTTCCCCACGGGCCATTTCACGCGGCAAGCTCGCGACGCTGCTATGGGACGGCCACTTCAGCGATCGCGCGCGCGCCAGCCTTCGACAAGCTCTGCTCACATTGCGGCGCGTGCTGCCGCAATGTCCCGACGTGATCACGGCCGATCGCGACGACATCCGGATCTGCCCGGCCGCCATCTGTACCGATGTCGGGGAATTCGAGCGCCTGCTCCGGGAAGGCGATCCCGAACGGCTGGCCCGTGCGGCGATGCTTTATCGAGGCGACCTTCTCGACGGCATCGGCTCGACCTCCTGCCAGTTCGAGGCCTGGCTCTCTGCCGAGCGCCAGCGACTGAGAACACTGGCGATGCAGGCGCTCGCAGGCCTGCTGGACGCCGACAAGCGCGAACACATGGATGTCGCGATCGCGCTCGCGCTGCGTATTCTCGCCATCGACCCGCTTCAGGAGAATGTCCATCGCATCTTGATGCGCTGTTATGCGCAGCAAGGCCGCCGTGCCGACGCGTTGCGTCAGTATGATCTTTGCCGCTCCGTGCTGTGGCGGGACGTTCGCGCAGTGCCGGAGCAGGAAACCGAACGACTGCAGTGCGAGCTTCGCCGCATGTTCTGCGCGTCGCCGAGATCTGTCTCGCTCAAATTGCCCCGCGCCAAAAACTTTGACGCAACTTTCACGCTCGACGTGACGCCTGCATCACGATCCCTGTCGTAGCTTCAGCCGCTCGCACCAGTGATCCCGACTCCTTCGGGAAGCAATTGTCGCTCGCGGGTCAGGCACTTCATCAGGAGATTTTGATCATGACTGGAACACAGCAGCAGTACGAGGATTACGGCCAACTGGACCCGCAGGGGATTTTCGGCTCCATCCTCGGCGGTGCGGCCGGACGCGTTATCGGTGGTCTGCTCGGCGGCAAGAGGGGAAAGAACATCGGCGGTATCGTCGGAAACATCGGCGGAGGTTTCCTGCCGTTTTCCGCCGGTCCGGACATGGCGCAAGGTTCGGCGCAAGGCTCCGTGCAGGTCTCCGACATGGAGCTGCAGAGCTTCTGGAGCGTGCTGAAGAAGATCGGCCAGGGCGTGCAGACAGGTGTGAACATCGGTCACCAGCTCGGCGTGTTCAGCGCCGGCCAGCCCGGCATGCAGCCGGCCGCAGCCGCGCCGCCGACCGACATGGAGCTGCAGAGCTTCTGGAGCGTGCTGAAGAAGATCGGGCAGGGCGTGCAGACCGGCGTGAACATCGGTCATCAGCTCGGCGTGTTCAGCGCCGGCCAGCCCGGCCTGCAGCCGGCCGCTGCCGCGCCGCCGACCGACATGGAGCTGCAGAGCTTCTGGAGCGTGCTGAAGAAGATCGGCCAGGGCGTGCAGACCGGCGTGAACATCGGTCACCAGCTCGGCGTGTTCAGTGCCGACCAGCCGGGCCTGCAGCCGGCCGCGGCCGCGCCGCCGACCGACATGGAGCTGCAGAGCTTCTGGAGCGTGCTGAAGAAGATCGGCCAGGGCGTGCAGACCGGTGTGAACATCGGTCACCAGCTCGGCGTGTTCAGCGCCGACCAGCCGGGCCTGCAGCCGGCCGCGGCCGCGCCGCCGACCGACATGGAGCTGCAGAGCTTCTGGAGCGTGCTGAAGAAGATCGGTCGGGGTGCCCAGACCGGCCTCGATATCGGCCACCAGCTCGGCGTGTTCAGCGCCGGCCAGCCCGGCCTGCAGCCGGCCGCGGCCGCACCGCCGACCGACATGGAGCTGCAGAGCTTCTGGAGCGTGCTGAAGAAGATCGGCCAGGGCGCCCAGACCGGCCTCGATATCGGCCGCCAGCTCGGCGTGTTCAGCGCAGGCCAGCCCGGCCTGCAGCCGGCAGCAAGCGCGCCGCCGACCGACATGGAGCTGCAGAGCTTCTGGAGCGTGCTGAAGAAGCTCGGCCAGGGCGCCCAGACCGGCCTCGATATCGGCCGCCAGCTCGGCGTCTTCAACGCCGGCCAGCCCGGTGGCACGATGCACTAGACCCGACACGCAGCGGGCGGGCGCAAGCCCGCCCCTGCACACAGAATGAAGGGAAACCCGATGGCGGATTCGAACACATCGCAGCAATTCATCGTGCAGGGAGACCCGGTCCGGTCCGGTCAGCTCAACGAACACCTGCGGCGTGAACCCGGCGTGACGCGAATAGCGCAGGTCGCTCCCGACGTCGTCGTCCTTTCGATGACGAAGACACAGGCCGATCGCCTGAAATCGACGTTTGCCACGCTCGTGGTCGAACCGGATTCAGCGCTGAAGCCATTCGATGCCGACTGATTTCGGTCGGCAAACATTGGACACGCAAAACATCAAGGAGGCTGCAATGGCCACGAGAGGCAAACCAGGAACGTCCGGGCCGGCTGAGAGCAATGCGACCGAACCGGCGGCAAACGGCAACGGCGCGCATCCCGCACTCGAGGCCGGCCAGTCGCCGGCACCAGGGCAGGGGCCCGTCACGATCGCATCGCGCCGATCGCAATTCATGATCGCGCCGCAGCAGCAGCCCGGGCTTGCGACCTTCAGCGTCGACTTCCTGACCCAGCAGCTCACCAACAGCCCCGACATCGAAGTGGTGAAAACGGTCTCTCCGCCGCGCCTGTTCGGATTTCAGAGCGCGGAGCTCGGACAGGTGCCGCTCAGTCCGCTGGTTCTCGCCAAGATGACTCCCGACAAGGCCAAGCTGCTGCAGACCCAGGCCCAGGGGCGTTGCGCGGTGGAGCGTGACGAGCGGCTGGCCTACATGCTCGACCCCTCCACGCCGCAGCTTCCCAATCCGGGCGTGCTGACGCCGCTGGCCGACGGCTTCACCACGACGATCGAAGTGCTGGGCCAGGACGGCCCGCTGCCCGAAGCCGAGGTCTATGTGTTCGGCAGCATGTGGCCGGCTCAGGGCATCACCGACGCCAGCGGCCGTGCCACGGTGACCCTGCAGGGCGAAACGCCGGAGACGATCCGCTCGATCCTCGTCAAACCCAAGATCGACTACTGGACCTTCTGGCTCGATCGTCCGCAGCTCGTTCCCAACAGCGTCAACCGGATCGCCGTGAGGGCGCTCGGCGCGGTCTTGCGCAACTTCCCCGGCCAGCAATTGACGGGTTGGGGTGAGCGCGCGATGGGGCTCGATCGCGTGCCGCCGTCCTTCAATGGCGCCGGCATCAAGATCGCGATCATCGATTCCGGCCTGGCGCCGACCCATCGCAATTTGCACGGCATCACGGTGGGCACCAGCATCGTCGGCAACGACAAGGCGGCGTGGACCGTCGACACGATCGGCCATGGCTCGCATTGCGCCGGGATCATCGCCGGCGGTCCGGTCGGCCCCGGTGGCGGAATCCGCGGCTTCGCGCCGTCGGCGGAAATCCATGTCTGTCGCATCTTCCCCGGCGGCAGGTTCAGCGATCTCGTCTCCGCGCTCGATTACTGCATGGAGCACGGCATCGACGTCGCCAATATGAGCCTGGGTGGCGGCGACCCCTCGCAGATCATCGAGGAACGCATCATCCGCGCCAAGCAGATGGGCATGGCCTGCATCATCGCGGCCGGCAATTCCTCGGGGCCGGTGCAGTTTCCCGCCTCGACGCCGCATTGCCTCGCGGTCGCTGCGCTCGGCAAATGGGGCGAGTTCCCCGACGACAGCTATCATTCGCAGCAGGCGCTCGACGGCTTCCAGAGCCGCGACGGGTATTTCCCGGCGAAGTTCTCCTGCTTCGGACCGGAGGTCGACGTCTGCGCACCCGGCGTCGGCATCGTCTCGTCGCTTCCCGCCGATGGTTTCGGTGCATGGGACGGCACCTCGATGGCGACGCCGCATGTCACGGGCCTCGCCGCGCTCGTGCTGGCGCATCATCCGGACTTCACCAAGGGCAACTTCCAGAATCGCGATGCACGCCGTGTCGAGCGGCTGTTCCAAATCCTGAAGGAAACCGCGACGCCGCTGCAATTCGGTGACCCCAACCGGACCGGCGCGGGACTGCCGAACGCGATGCGGGCGCTCGGCCTCGAAACCGGCGTCGCCCCGGTTGCCGCGGCTGCGTCCGCGACCGATCC
Organism: Bradyrhizobium sp. 192; assembly: GCF_023100965.1. NCBI lineage: Bacteria > Pseudomonadati > Pseudomonadota > Alphaproteobacteria > Hyphomicrobiales > Nitrobacteraceae > Bradyrhizobium > Bradyrhizobium sp. 192. The sequence goes on along the minus strand of NZ_CP064690.1, from coordinate 7,220,111 downwards.
TGCGCTGGCGACGTTGCGTCGTCTGCTCGGATTGCCGCCGGCCGAAGCACCGAGCATGGTTCCGGCGAGCGCCCCGGCGCCGCAGTCCACCGCTCCAATGCACGCCGGTGCCGGTTCAGTGGCGCGCGGTCCGGCACAAACGGCAGGCGCGATGACGCTGCAGTCCGTCGATCCCACGCAAAGCGGTTCGAGCTACGTCGCCCGCGGTCCCGCACAAACGGCGAGCGCGGCATTCGTTCCCACCATGATGGATCCCGATCCGGCCCAAATCCGGCAGATCATGCACAAGGTCGGATTGCTGTAACGCGCGCCTTGAACGCGCGCCTTGGCGACTTGCGAAAAGGGGCACAGCGGCAGTCGTCGCTGTGCCCCGATCGTTTGACGCGCCGTGGCGATCGCTGCGACAATCGCAGGATGGGTTGAGCCCTCGCGAAACCCATCATGCCTCCGCTCGCAGAGGTCGTCATGCCCGGGCTTGTCCCGGGCATCCACGTTCTCCGTGCGCTATGGCAAGACGTGGATGGCCGGGACAAGCCCGGCCATGACGATGTGGGTGCTGTGTGCCCCCTACCGATTCCTTATATGCGATAGCCCCGCCCCATTCCGCAAACCTCAGGAACCGTCGCAGCCCGCTGCCGTTGCCCGCCGAAGGGAGCCAACCATGCGAAGCTTCAATCCCGGTCAGGTGCTTCTCATCGCCGCGCTGCTCTTCATGCTCGCCCTGGCGGCGTTCGGCATCCATTGGGCCTGGAATGCGACCAACGGCGTGGACGACGTCGCCATGGACGAGAACGGCTGAATCGCGCTTGGTCTCGGCTCGTTGTTCTCGCTCGTCATCAGCTGCAGCCTGATGGCCTTGATGTTTTACAGCAGCCGGCGCGGCTACGACGAATCCGCCGATCCGTTCCGGAAGAAGGAGCCCAAATAGATGATGAAGTACATCGCGATTTTTCTGAGCCTGATGTTCGGCAGCCTGCCATTCGCCCTCGCGCAAAGCAATTCAGGCGGCTCCGCAGCAGGCCAGACCTCGACCAATTCATCGAGCGTGCAGGGCACCGCCGGCACCAATGCCAGCGGCACCATCCATACCAACCAGGGCAACAGCTACGGCAACAACGCCGCCGGCGGAGTGAGCCCGGGCCATGACCGCACCGGGCAGCCCATGACGAACGATACGACGTCGGGGAAGGGGAGCGGGAAGTAGGATGGGTAGAGCCCTTCCGAAACCCATCATGCCTCGGCGTCGAAAATGTCAGGATGGATTTCGCTTCGCTCTACCCATTCTACGATCTCAGTGGCAATCGAGAAAAAAGCCGCCGGGTTCTTCACCCTGGCGGCCTCGAAAAGTCCCTAAGCTGTTGATCGCTTCCGCAGCCTCGTGCGTACCGCCGTTACCTTGTTTGCGGCCATGCACGGTATGTGTAGGCGGAGGCACGTGATTCTGCTGTGACCTGGAGCACACAGTGCAAAAGATGATGGCGGAGGCTTGGGAAGGTGCCGCGCGAGCGCTCGGTGCAGCAGGATGGGCAGAGCACTTGCGAAAAACCATCATGCCTCGGTGTCGCAACATCTTGATGGGATCGCTTTCGCTCTACCCATCTTACGAGCTTCGAGGTCGCGCGCGACGCAGATATTCCGGCACGCTGCTCGGCCGCGGTCATCTCGCCATGCGAGGTGGGCGCGGAGGGCGTGTAGCAAGCTCTCGTAGGGTGGGCAAAGCGAAGCGTGCCCACGATATGCGTGTGACTGGCAAGAATTCGTGGGCACGTCGCGCAAGAGCGCGCCTTTGCCCTACGGTACCTACGGCATCTTGCTGTGTCGCCCTCTGTCAATCCACGCGCGCAAAAATATTCCACTTTACCGAAATTCGGTTTCGGCGTATGTGTCGTCCATCCCGGCTCACCCAAGAGGGGCGACTTGTCGTCGTCATGTTCGCGAGCCGGGCTTGCGGTGGACGCGGCAGCGTCGGCATGAGAGGTGCGGGCAGGGCGGGTAGTCCCTGTGAGCCCGTAACCGCGTGCGGACGACGGCGCTGTCAGGCTTCGTCTCGTCTGTAAGTTTCCGGCTCTGTCGACAGGGCCCGGGAATACTGCGGCGACATGGCGGGCCGTGCGTACGGCAAAACCGTGTGGTCCTGACCGTCGTTGCCACGGTCAAGCTGTTCGAAGATGTGCGCGAGCCCAACCGGGTGGACGGCATCGTCAATTTGAACGGCGAGGGAGGCCAAAAGGAATGGTCGGCTCCCGGGAGATCACGGCATAAGCCGTCCAGCCACTGCGCAGGGAAGGCCGAGTGATCGGCGACACCTGTATGCTGCTGTGCGGTCTTTTTTGCGCGTGCATTTCGCGCAGCAGACCGCGGGTGCCAGCCGGCACCCGGCCTTCCCTGTGCCCTCTTGGATCAGAGGGTAGCGAGATGAAGCAAAGCTCGGGCGCAACGCGCCGCGAGAACGAGAAGCCGTGTCTGCAAGCCGAGCTGCGTGCCACAAGCTCGATCTCGTAGGGGGGCAAAAGCGAAAGCGTGCCCACGTCTTTTTTGCTTATGGAAGGAGATCGTGGGCACAGCGCTGTGCGCCTTTGCCCACCCTACGGCACCGCGTCGCAGATCGGCAGATTCTGCCGGGACGGATTTGCCGGCGTGACGGAGCTGCTATCTGCAATTCTCGATAAGTCCTTGATGAACATGAATCCGCGAGCTGGCATGCGCGTTGCACGCAGCAGCTGCGTTCGCAAATGAGCAGTGGAGTTCGCATATGAGTGTCGGCAGCTTGAGCAGCATCGGCGGTGGCAGCGCGGCGGGTTCGCCATTCTCCGCCGGTCCATCCGAATCGGCCGGCGGCTCGCAGAACGACGTTTCGGCCTTCTCCTCCATGCTGCAGAACGACAAGCCCTACGATGTGATCAAGATCGACCTGCCGAACGGCATGTCAGTCGGCATCTTCCACGTCGGCGGTGGCGGCTTCGATAGCCAGACCCTGAAATCCATCGAGGATTTCGTGCGCGGGCTTGCGGACAAGGAGACGTCGGGCCAGCAGGCGCCGAGGGTCGATCAGGCCGGCCATGACGGCACGCCCGCCGCGGTTGGACTCGACAAGATCCATGTCGATCTTCCCAACGGGATCTCGTTCGAGATCCTGCATTCCCCAGGCAAGACGTCGACCGACAGCGCCGCGATCATGAAGCAGCTCACCGATGCCGCCGAAGAGCTCGCCGAAACGCTCGGGCATTATTCGCCGGCATCGAGCGCGGCGTCTGCCTACGCCGCGCAGCAGGCCGCCGCGTCCGGCCGGAAGAGTCTGCTCGACGCCCGCGGCTGATGCGCGCAAACGGCGTGACGATGTCATGCCGGCGCTCGCCGCGCTCCCTCGGTCCCCCTCAGCTCCGATACCACGCCGCCAGATTCCACGTGATGGTGTCCCAGCCCGACATGTCGACCACGAGGTTGTTGACGCCGGCGTTGACGATGGGGCGCGAGAGCAGCGGCAGGAACACGTGGGCCTCGCAGAAGATCTCGTCGACCTTCATCAGCAGCGCGGCGCGCTTGACCGGGTCGAGCTCGTTCTGCGCGGCCTTGTAGGCCTTGTCGGCTTCGGGATCGGAATAGCGCGAGTTGTTGCGGCCGAGCCATTTGTTGTCCTTGGTCGCGATCTCCCAGGACACGCACTGGTTCAGCAAGCGCTCCGGATCGGGCTGCGGCTGCGTGGTGTTGTACATCTCCATGTCGGCATAGAATTTCGAGTAGGTGTCGGGATTGCCGACGTCGGAGGAGAAGAACACCGAGGCGGTGACCGCCTTGATCTCGATCTCGATGCCGGCCTTCTGGCAGGCCTGCTTGATGATGGCCTGCGTCTTCTGGCGCGGGGCGTTGGTCGAGGTCTGGAACACGTATTTGAGCTTCTTGCCGTCCTTCTCGCGGATGCCGTCCGCGCCCTTCTTCCAGCCGGCCTCGTCGAGGATCTTGCTCGCCTTGTCGACGTCGAACGCGTATTTCAGCTTGGGCGACTTGAACTGCTTCGGCGCGTTGACGAAGCTCGCGGTGGCGATGCCGCCGCGGCCGTAGATGAATTTCTGGATCGAATCGCGGTCGATCAGGAGGTTGATCGCCCGGCGCACGGCGGGATCGGACAGCGTCGGGTGCCTGGACTTGACGCTGGAGCGCTCGCCGTCGATCTCGGTCCACGGGTCCGTCGTGTTGAGGATGATGAACTCGACGTTGCCCGACGGCGTGATGTCGAGCTTGCCTTTGCCGCTCGCCTCCATGCGCTTGAGGACCTCCTCCTCCACCTGCATGTTCCAGGCAAAGTCGTATTCGCCGGTCTGCAGCACGGCGCGCGCCGCGGACACCGCATCGCCTCCGCCCTTGACCTCGAGCGTGTCGAAATGCGGCTGGTTCTTGACGTGGTAATCGGGGTTGCGTTCGGCCCGGATCATGTCGCCCGGTTTGAACTCGACGAATTTGTACGGGCCGGTGCCGACCGGCTTCAGATTGCCCGGGGCTTCGCGCGACTTGGCGCCGACATAGTCGCCGAAATGGTGTTTCGGCAGGATCTGGCCGACTTGGCCGCCAACGAACGGGTCGGCCCAGAACGGCGTCGGCGCCTTGAAGATCACCTTGACCGTATGGTCGTCGATCTTGTCGACCTTGATGTCCTTGTAGGAGCCGGTGGTGAAGGCCGCGGTTGCGAGATCCGCGGCGTACTGCCAGGTGAAGACGACGTCGTCGGCGGTGAAGGGCTTGCCGTCGTGCCAGTTCACGCCACGCTTCAGCTTCCAGACCACGCTCATGCCGTCCGCCGCAAGCCCGCCGTTCTGCTTGGTGGGCACCTCGGCGGCGAGACAGGGGATCAGATTGCCCTCCTTGTCCCAGCTGGCGAGCGGCTCGAAGAAGATGCGCGAGGCGATCTGGTCCTTGGTGCCGAGCGCGAAATGCGGATTGAGCAGGGTCGGGGCCTGCCACAGCAGGATCTTCAGCGGGCCGCCGCCTCCGGCCTTGGTCGGCTTGTAGTCGAGCGTGGCATCCGCCATTGCCACATCGTGCCAGACCAGGATCTGGCTCGCGAGGGGCGCCGCGATTCCGAACGCGGCCACCTTCCGCATGAACGAGCGCCGCGACAGCGTGCCTTGCTTGACCTCTGCGACCAGGCCCCGGATCTCGTTCTCGTCCATCAGCTAACCCTCCACCGCGAAGACATCGGTCGCCGGCATCATGTGGCATCATGCGGGAGGCGGCAATGCCGGCGTGGCCGCAAGGCCATGCGACGAAATGACGATGGGGAGAGCTGTTGCGGGCCAGGAGCCGGATCGCCGCCCGAGAGACCCGGGCGGCGACCCAGTGCGAACTTGGGTGAACTTGGGGAAGTTCAAAGGTCGCGCCGGAACGCTAACCCGGTCGCTGCGGGCGCATCAAGTTTCGTGATGTTGCGGCGCCCGGAGATTCATTGCAGCCGCCACGACATCGCCACACATGAACCCTCGGAGAGCCGGCATCACCCGTGCGTGGCCGGCGTCGTGAATTCGTTTCGCGTATGCTGCCGGAAGGAGAAAGCGCACCCGCCACCGGCAGTCAATATGGATTTCCATTTCATTGATTTCGGCCCGCGGAGGAGCGAATACGGTTCCAATCATTGCCGCAGACTCACGGAGACCAAGATGTCGTTTCGCCTTTCCCTGATCCTCGCAACCGTGCTCGCCGCCTGGTCGGCGGCAGCCTTCGCCGAGACCATCAAGGTCGGCGTGACGCCGGGGCCGCGTGCCCAGATCCTCGAGGCGGTGAAGCCGATCGCGGCGATCCTGCGCGACGACCCCAAGGGCCCCTATGTCAACCTGATCGCCGTGCGCGCCGCCTACCACTCGCCGGAGGTCAAGGAGTTCGTCCTCGCCAAGTTAAAGGGCGCGGTGCTGCCGAGCTGATAGGCAATCTGCCCAGCTGCAGCGCAGCAGCGCTCTCCGGCGGACGACGTTGCGTACGAGCCTTGCGCATTGTCCGCTTGTCTGGGGCAGCAGTAACCGACATCATCGGCAGTCTCTGGTCATCCCAGTCCGACAGGGGTCGCATGAAACGCTTTGCAAATCTGAAACGCCTGGGATTTTTCACGCGGCTTTTGGACGAGGCGCCGCCCGCCGAGCGCTATCGCTTCGCGGCCGAGCAGATCGTGCGCGCCGAAAAAGCGGGCCTCGATTCCGCGTGGATCGCCCAGCATCATTTCCACGAGCGCGAAGGCGGCCTGCCGTCGCCGTTCACGTTTCTCGGTTATGTCGCAGCCCAGACCTCGCGCATTAGGCTTGGCACCGGCATCGTCACGCTGCCGCTGGAGAACGCGGTGCGGGTGGCGGAGGATGCAGCCGTGCTCGATCTCATCTGCGACGGCCGCTTCGAGCTCGGCGTCGGCACCGGCGGCAATCCCTCGGCCTTTGCCGCCTTCGGCCTCGACAGCGCCCAGCGCAACGAGATCTTTGCGCGCAATCTGGAGGTCGTCCGCACCGCCCTGGTCGGCAAGCCGCTCGACGGCGGCGATACGATCTATCCGCAGCGGCCGCAATTGGACAAGCGGATCTGGCAGGCCACGTTCTCGGTCGCGGGCGGCGCGCGTGCGGGCAAGGCCGGCGATGGCCTGCTGTTGTCGCGCACCCAGCCGCGGACCAAGGAGGCGCCGAAGGCGACGCTGGCCGAGATCCAGAATCCGGTGATCGATGCCTATCTGGAAGCGCTGCCCAAGGGGAACGAACCCCGCATCATGGCTTCGCGCAGCGTCTTCGTTGCCGACGATCATCGCGAGGCGTTGCGACTTGCCGATATCGGCCTGCGCCGCGCGCTGCCGCAGTTCATGAAGGGCGGTCACCTTCCGCCGGGCGAGACGCTCGAGGAGATGATCCAGGCGTTCGACACCCATGTCGGCGATGCCGGCCACGTCATCGCCTCGCTCCGCGCCGATGCCACGCTGGAGCGGGTGACGGATCTCGTCTTCCAGGTGCATTCGGTCGATGCCCCGCATCCCCATGTCCTGCGTTCGATCGATCTGGTCGCGGAGAAGGTGGCGCCGGCGCTGGGCTGGATCCGCACCGCGCCCGATGTGGCGCTGGCGGGCTGATCGGACATGAAGAGCATCGCGTTGCACGAGGCTGAATGATGAGTACGCAGGATATCATCGACACACTCGCCGGTATCGAGCCGGGCTCGGCTCTGGACGCCGTCCGCGCACGCCGCCTGCAGGCGCGTGAGAACGCGCAGAAGAGCTATCTCTCCCTGTTCGAGCCGATCGACGCCGGCGATGTCTCGCTGCTCGAACGCGCCGCGGTGGCCGCCTTCGTGACCGGACTGCATGGGGAGTCCCCGGTTGCCAGCTTCTATCGCGAGAAGCTCGCGGCGAGTACGGGCGGTGCGGCTCTGCTTGAAGGGATCGACGCCGAGATCGCGCGCGGCAGGACCTCGGGTCCCTATGGTTCGTATCCCGCGGGCCCGTTGTCGGTCGAGAACACTGCCGGCCTGATCTATCGGGTGAGCGCCGCGAGCAAGCCGGCGCTTGGTGCGAGGCTCGCAGCTGCGCTCGAACATGCGCATCTGCTGGTGTTCCGTCCTCGCGATGCGGTCGCCGCCGACATGAAGGCCCTGCTCGACGCCGGCTGGTCGGCTACCGGCATCGTCACGTTCTCGCAGCTCGTCGCGTTCCTGTCGTTCCAGGTGCGTGTCGTCAGCGGCTTGCGCACGCTCGCCGCCGTGAACGCACAAAAGGAGGCTGCATCATGAGCGCCACCGTCAATCCACCCGTCGCTTTTACACAGGACGAGCTCGGCTGGGTCTCCTGGATCGATCCGCTCCCCGAGGCGGAACTGACCGAGCGGCATTATGCGGGCCTGGTCGATCGCTCCCGCGCCAAGTCGGAATATTTCCGCCTGCTGGTGCGCGATCCCGAAGTGCTGGAAGCCCGTACCAAGACCGACAAGGACATCTTCTACAACGTCGCCGACGGCCTGCCGCGCGCCGAGCGTGAGCTCGCGGCGGCCGCGACCTCGCGCTACAACGGCTGCATCTATTGCGCCTCGGTGCATGCGCGCTTCGCCAGCACCTATTCCAAGCGCCGCGACGACGTGCAACGCCTGCTCGACGAAGGCGTCAAGGCCGATCTCGGCGAGCGCTGGAATGCCGTGGTCAAGGCCTCGGTCGCACTGGCCGCAACCCCGATCGCGTTCGGCCCTGACAATATCGCGGAACTGCGCCGCGCCGGTCTCGACGATGCCGAGATCGTCGACGTCATCAACGGCGCCTCGTTCTTCAACTGGGCAAACCGGCTGATGCTGTCGCTCGGCGAGCCCTCGAAATAGGCAATCTCACCGGCACGAGAATTGCTGCCTTACTGAACTGGCGTTTCAACACCTGAATGGATGGAGCCGTGCATGAGCAACATCGATCGTCGTAATCTGGTCAAGGGCTCGCTTGCCGCGATGATAGCGGGCGCGGCCTTCTCGCGCGGCGCCCTTGCCCAATCGTCCGAGCCGATCCTGCTCGGCGTCAGCGGTCCCCTGACGGGGCCTAACGCACAATATGGCACGCAGTGGAAGCAGGGCTTCGATCTCGCGCTCGACGAGATCATGGCGGCCGGCGGCATCAACGGCCGCAAGCTCGCCTACCAGTTCGAGGACAGCCAGAGCGATCCGCGCCAGTCGGTCGCGATCGCCCAGAAGTTCGTCTCAGATCCCCGCATCGTCATGGAGCTCGGCGACTTCTCCAGCCCGGCCTCGATGGCGGCTTCGCCGATCTACCAGCGCGGTGGCCTCGTGCAGTTCGGCTTCACCAATTCGCATCCCGACTTCACCAAGGGCGGCGACTTCATGTGGAGCACCTCGGTCAGCCAGGCCGACGAGCAGCCGCTGCTGGCCGCCTATGCCGTCAGGCGCCTCGGCCTCAAGAAGCTCGCGGTACTGCACCTCAACACCGATTGGGGCCGCACCAGCCGCGATTATTTCACCAACGCGGCCAAGGAATACGGCGCCGAGATCGTGGTGACCGAGGGCTACATCGCGGAGGAGCGCGACTTCCGCTCGACGCTGGTGCGCGTGCGCGACGCCAATCCGGACGGGCTGATCCTGATCTCCTATTATTCCGACGGCGCACTGATCGCCCGTCAGGCGCGGCAAGTCGGCCTGAAGCAGGTGATCTGCGCTGCGAGCTCGGTCTACTCGCCGAAATTCATCGAGCTCGGCGGCGAGGCGGTCGAGGACGTTCACGTCGGCACGCGCTACTTCCCCGAGGATACGCGGCCCGAGGTGCAGAAGTTCATCGCGGGCTTCAAGAAGAAATATAACGGACAGGAGCCGGACGCCTTCAACGCTTATTCCTATGACGCGATGAACATGGCCGCCGCCGTCGTCAAGATCGGCGGCACGGACCGCAAGGCGATCCGCGATGCCTTCACGAAAGTGAAGGACGTCTCCAGCGTCATCTTCGGCTCGGCGACGTTCGACGTCGCGAGCCGCCGCGTCAAGGGCGCCATGAACGCCGAGCTCGTCGTGCGCAAGGGCCAGTTCGCGCTCTGGGACGGCAAGCCGACCTGACCTGAGGCCGGTGCATTTCGCCCCGGCCCGTTCTCCCTTCAGTAGGAACGCTGCGTGTCTTCCTGGCTCGATTACACGATCAACGGCCTGATCGTCGGCAATGTCTACGCCCTCGTTGCAGTCGGGCTCGCGCTGATCTTCGGCGTCAGCCGGCTGATCAACTTCGCGCAGGGGTCGATCTATCTGGTCGGCGCCTATATCGGCTGGGTCGCGGTGGTGCAGCTGCATACGCCACTGCCGCTCACCATCATCGTGGTGGCGGTGGCGGCCGCCATCGTCGGGCTGATCATCGAGCGGTTCGGCCTGCGTCCGCTGCAGAACTCGGTCCGCATCGCGCCGCTGCTCGCCACGATTGGCATCAGCTTCGTACTCGATCAGCTGGTGATGCTGACCTTCTCGCCCAATCCGCGCGCGCTGCCGAGCCAGTTGCCGGATGTCCGCTTCCAGGTCGGCGGCGGCACCATCGGGCCTCTTGACCTGCTCATAGCTGGCGTCGGTCTCACCAGCGCGATTCTGCTGTTCGTGTTCCTGCGCTACTCCAAGCTCGGCTGGGCGGTGCGCGCCACCGCGCAGGACCGCGACGCCGCGATGCAGATGGGCGTCGACGTCAATCGCGTCAATCAGGCCGTGTTCGGCATCGCCGCCGCGCTCGGCGGCGTCTCCGGCTTGCTGGTCGGCATGTACTACAACCAGATCGACACCGCGATGAGCCTGCAGGCGACGCTCAAGGGCGTCGTTGCGGAAGTGGTCGGCGGTGCCGGCAACGTGCCGGGTGCCGTGATCGGCAGTCTGCTGCTGGGATTGGTGGAGAGCTACGGCGTCGCCGTATTCGGCACCAGCTATCGCAATCTGTTCGCCTTCCTGCTGCTCGTCGTCGTGCTCGTGCTGCGACCGAACGGCCTGTTCGCGAGCGCGCGGCAGGCGCCGCCGGAGCCACTCACCGGCACCTTCATCGCGCCGAGCCGTCCGGTCCGCATTCCCCGCTGGATGCTGCTGGCTGCGGCCGCTATCTTTGCGATCCTGCCGCTATTCCCGGTGTCGTTCTACGTACTGCAGACCCTGATCAATGCCTGGCTGCTCGGCATGCTCGCGCTCAGCCTGACGCTGGTGGCGGGCACGATCGGCCAGGTCTCGCTCGGTCACGCCGCACTGCTCGCCATCGGCGCCTACACCTCCGCGCTGCTATCGTTGACTCTCAACGTGCCGGTCGGCCTCGCCATCATCGGCGGCGGCCTGATGAGTGCTGCGCTCGGCACGTTGCTGATCTCGCCGTCGTTCCGGCTCCGCGGGCATTACGTGTCGATCGCGACGCTTGCCATCGGCGAGATCGTGTCGCTGGTGATCCTGAACTGGGAGAGCGTCACGCGCGGCCCGATCGGCATTTCCGGCATCCCGCCGCTGTCGCTGTTCGGCTACGATCTGATCAGCCCGACCTCGATCTATTGGTTCAGCTTCACGGTGATGGTCGTGCTGGCGCTGCTGCAGGGGCGGCTGCTGACCTCGCATCTCGGCCGCAGCTTCCGCGCCATTCGCGACGACGACATCGCCGCGCGTGCCTATGGTCTCAGCCTGAACCGCTACAAATCGCTGGCGTTCATCTTCGGCGGGTTTGCCGCCGGCGTCAGCGGCGGCATCGCCGCGCATCTCTATTCCTACATCAACCACGAGACCTTCAACACGCAGCAATCGATCCTGGCGCTGACCGTCGTCATCCTCGGCGGGCTCGGCAATGTCGTCGGCGCGATGTTGGGCGCGGTGGCGCTGGTCGGCCTGCCCGAAGTGTTCCGGATCGCGGCGGAGTACCGCATCCTGATCTACGGCATCGTGCTCCTGCTGCTGGTGCGGTTCAGACCGCAGGGCCTGTTGGGGACCATGTGATGGCGCAGCTCAATTCCATGCTGTCCCTGCGCGGGCTGACGCGGCGCTTCGGCGGCCTCACCGCGGTCGACGCGATCGACCTCGATCTCGCCAAGGGCGAGCTCGTCAGCATCATCGGCCCCAATGGCGCCGGCAAGACGACGCTGTTCAATCTCGTCACCGGGCTGGACCGGCCCGACGCTGGCGAGGTTCGCTTCGAAGGCCAGGACATCACGGGTCTGTCGCCGGAACGGCTCGCGGCCGGAGGCATCGCGCGCACGTTCCAGCTCGGGCGCGTCTTCGGCAATCTCAGCGTCATGGACAACGTCCTCATCGGCGCGCATACGCGGCTGCGCGCAGTGAAGCCGGCGGTGCCGGTGATCGGCCCGCTGCTTGAACTGGGATTGGCGCTGCTGCGTCCCGCTAGTGTCAAGGCCGAGGAGGAGCGGCTGCGCGAGGAGGTGAAGGTCATCCTCGCCCGCTTCGGCGAACGGCTGCTGCCGCGGATCGACCAGCCGGCCTACAGCCTGTCCTACGCCAACCGTCGCCGCGTCGAGATCGCGCGCGCACTGGCGTTGAAGCCGCGCCTGCTGCTGCTGGACGAGCCGACCGCCGGCATGAACCCGACGGAGACGACGGAGATGCAGGGCCTCGTTGCCGAATTGAAGGCGGAAGGCCTCACGATCCTCCTGATCGAGCACAAGCTGGAGATGGTGATGCGCCTGTCCGATCGCGTCATCGTCATGGACGAAGGCAAGAAGATCGCGGAAGGGCCGGGCGAAGCGGTGCGAGGCGATCCCAAGGTGATCGAGGCCTATCTCGGCCATGGGCTGTCAGGGGCGTCGGAGCAGGAGAGCGCGGCATGACGGCGAGCACACCAGAACCGCTGCTGGCGCTGTCGGAGGTCAACACCTTCTACGGCCAGGCCCAGGTGCATTTCGACCTGTCGATCACGGTCGCGCGCGGTCACATCGTCTGCCTGCTCGGCGGCAATGCCAGCGGCAAGTCGACGACGATGAAGATCATTCTGGGTCTGGTGAAACCGCGATCGGGCGATGTCACGTTCGACGGCGCCTCGCTCATCGGATTGACCACGCCGCAGATCGTCCGCCGCGGCATCGCCTCCGTGCCGGAGGCGCGGCGGCTGTTCGCGGACATGAGTGTGCGCGAGAACATCCTGATGGGCGCCTTCGTGCGCAACGACCGCGAGGCGATCATGCAGGATCTCGACAGGATGCTGACGCTGTTCCCGAAGCTTGGCCAGCGGCTGTCGCAGCGCGCGGGCTCGTTGTCGGGCGGCGAGCAGCAGATGGTCGCGATGGCGCGGGCGCTGATGAGCCGTCCCAGGATGATCGTGATGGACGAGCCGACCATGGGCCTGTCGCCGCTCTATGTCGACCGCGTGCTCGAGCTGATCCGCACCATCAACCAGGAGGGCGTCTCCGTGTTCATGGTCGAGCAGAACGCCAGCCTCGCGCTGGAGATCGCGCATGAAGCCTATGTGCTGCAGACCGGCAAGATCGTGCTGTCAGGCTCGGCACGCACGTTGAAGGATGATCCTCGAATCCGCGACGCGTATCTCGGCGGCGCCGAGGCCGCGTAACGTTCAAGCCGAGGCCGTGCTCGCGACCGGCTCCGCCGGCAGATCATCGCCATTGGGATCGCCGGGCGCGGTGGCCCAGGCCAGCTCGACCAGCGTCACGATCCGGCGTCCGCCGCCGTCGAGTTGGACCACGATCAGGCCCTGCTCCTCCATGTAGCCGAGCAGCCGCTGCGCGCGGCGCAGCGAATGCGAGCCGTAGGCGCGCGCGATCGCGGCATCGCCGGGGCAGGGCCAGCCTTCCTTGGCCGCGCGCGCGATCATCATGAACACGCCCTGCATGTCGTCTGGCAAAATGGATGCGCGCAGCGACACGTCCTGCCAGGCGTCGTCTTCGGCATGTTCGGCGCCGAGCCCCGCGCGTGCGCGCGTCAGCATGCGGCGGAATTCGGTGAGGTCAGGGACGGCCGAGCCCAGTCCCTCGATGCGGCAGCGGACCACGAACTCCTGATAGAGCACGCCGACGGCGCGAAAGCCGGCGTCGGGTGCGGCGAGCACAGCACGAAGGGTGCGATCGACGCGTTCGCGCCGCTCGGCGAGCTCCTCGGCGCTAACCGGCACCTCGTCGACTTCCGGCTGGATCACCGGCGCGGCGGCCTTCGCGGCGCGGAGCTGCTCGAGCAGATCCGGCGCCGGCCGTCGTTGCGGCCGGCTGGCATCGGGCGGCGGCGCGGCCAGAATCATGGCGCGCATATCTTCCGTGGCCGCTTCAGGCAGCGGCATCAGCCGCGGCGTGGAGTTGCGTGGGGAAGTATCGGTCGGGCCGATGTGCAAACGCAGCGGGCGGCGCGACAGCGCAGGTCCCAGCGCCATGAACTGGCCGCGCTCGAGATCGCGGAAGGATTCGGCCTGCCGCCGCTCCATGCCGAGCAGATCGGCGGCGCGCGCCATGTCGATGTCGAGGAAGGTGCGGCCCATCAGGAAGTTGGAGGCTTCCGCCGCGACGTTCTTGGCGAGCTTCGCCAGCCGCTGAGTGGCGATGATGCCGGCGAGCCCGCGCTTGCGGCCGCGGCACATCAGATTGGTCATGGCACTGAGCGATAATTTTCGGGCTTCGTCCGAGACTTCGCCGGCGACCGCCGGTGCGAACAGCTGCGCCTCGTCGACGACCACGAGCATCGGATACCAATGGTCGCGGTCGACCTCGAACATCCCGCCGAGAAACGCGGCGGCGCGACGCATCTGGTTTTCGGCGTCGAGCCCTTCGAGATTGAGCACGGTGGAGACGCGATGCAGCCGCGCGCGCTCGCCGGCGACCTGAAGGCCGCGCTCGGTGTGATCCTCGGCCTCGATCACCAGATGGCCGAAACGCTCGGCCAGCGTGACGAAATCGCCTTCGGGGTCGATGATCGCCTGCTGCACCCAGGGTGCGCTCTGCTCCAGGAGCCGCCGCAGCAGATGCGACTTGCCGGAGCCCGAATTGCCCTGCACGAGGAGGCGGGTCGCCAGGAGTTCCTCGAGGTCCATGGCGGCCGGGGCGCCCGCCGTGGTCTGCCCCATCTCGATCGCAACCGTCATGCCCGACTCAAGTCCCCGTCATTCGCGAACAGGGGCTTATCAACCCCGTCGCGGCGCGTCGAGCGGCACGGCGTTGGTGGGGCCGCGTTGCCCACGGCGGCGTTCAGGCGTGATTCGATAGCCGTAAAAGTGCGGGCCGATAGGGGGCTTGCGGATCGTCGTCCTCGTTCTCCGGGATGACGCAGGAGCCGAATTCCTGCCTGATCCGCTCGATCTCGGCGATGCGCTCATGCAATCGCTGCAAATGTTCCGGCGACGTCGCCCGCCAGAACCGGAACGTGTCGGCCGTCATCGGCACGAAGGCCGTGCCTGATAGCGTCGGTTCGGGAACGAGGGTGCGCCCGAGCAGCAGGAAGCGGTCGGTGCCGGAGACGATCAGGGTCGCATAGCCCCGGTTTCCGATCCGCCTGATGCCATTCAGCGACCATTCGGCGAGCTTGCTGAAATACGGCTCCTCACGCCAGCGATCGGGGCAACGGTCGTCCACCGTGACGTTCACGGCATCTTGGCTGAAATGGACGATGATCCCCGACTTCGCCGGGAACCAGTCGTCGTCGAGATGCCCCTGCAGCCAGGCGCAGACGAAGGAGCGGCACATCTGGGGGCGGCGGTCGTAGATGGTGCAGCCGGTGCCCGTCTGCCAATGCTTGCAGAGCTGGTTCACCGGCTTGTCGATGGCCGCGACTTCCAAAATATCGCAGCAGGCGTTGCACGATCCGCATTGCCGGGGCAGCGGTGCCGTCTTCGGCAGGCCGGTCGCACGCAGGCCCCGGCCGTCGCGCACCAGCAGCTTCTGCTTCTCCAGCGCGTTCAGCGCACGTTCGATCTTGAGACGGGACAGTCCGGTGGCGTCGATCACGCCCTTCGTGGTCGTCGCGCCTGCCTCGATGGCGCGGACGACGCTCAGCATCATCTGGTCCATTTTTATTGTTCTTGGTCTTCTGGTCCGGTTCCATCAACCAACATTGCGACCCGGGGCGAAACAGGAGCTGAAAACAGGTCTCAGACATCTGATAGAAAAAACTATGTTGCTCATCTATCTGCTTGCCAGGCAAGAAGCCGCGCCCTTCACGCGCGCATGCAACGTTTGCGCAAATGAAGGATCATGCACGGCGCTTTGCGATCGTGTTCAAGCCGATTGCGCGCAGCGGCCGCGACGGTTTTGGCTCAGATCGCGGCGAAACGAGCGCAGTTCGACGTGATGCGCCCTCAAGATATGATGAGCGGCAGGCGTTTTTCACACACACGTGATGTTCGCGCTGCACGCATTCCCGCGCGCGGAAACGACACGTTCGCGTGATCATGGGTGGATCGAGCGAGACCTTGCATCGAGTTGCTCGCGCGTGACATTCGGAACCGGCAGTGCTCGTTCGTGGGGCCAAGGTGACCCGCGCGATCGCGATACCGTTCGAACGGTTTGCCGTTGGCTCGCCCTGATTGCGCTTCAGATCGTCACGGCGGCCGTGGCGTGGGTGGCATGCACGACGTCCGCTGTCGCGGAGGAACGCGCGCCGCTACTGCGCGCCGGATCCGCCCTGCACGATCTTCTCGTTCAGCTTGAGATCGACGGTCTCGACGGTGCGGTCGATCTCGGGGTTGGGCACGCCGAGCTGATGCGAGATCAGCTTCACCAAGAGGTCGACGCGCTCGATGAAGGGCGCGCCGCCCGCGACCGCGCGCGCGGCCGATGACGGCTTGAGCAGGCTTTCGGCGGCCTTGGCGTATTTTGCGAACGGCACCTGGTCCTGCGGATCGGCGCCGAGCTTGCGAGCGATGGCATCGACATGGTCGTAGATCGTCTGCGAGCGCTTCAGGTCGCCGTGCACGGCGTCGCGGATCGACTGCGGCTCGTGCGGCGTGATGCAGCGGTAGTTGCCGGTGAGCAGCATCGACCATTTCGCCAGCGGCACGAACAGAGAATCGAACACTTTCAGCTTCACCGGCACGTCGTGGCCGTCGAGCGTCACGGCGTCGATGTCGGCCTCCAGCTCGCGCAGCAGCTGGTTGTGCTTCTCGTCGGCGAACACCGACGCCTTGAAGTTGGTGGGCAGGCCGACGTGAAGCACGTTCGTGGCTTCTTCCGGCGGACGGAAGGCCTGCGGGTCGGGCGAGCAGAGCGTCACGAGGCCCGGCTCGAACCGCTCCCACACCTGCGCATTGGTATAGGCCTCCTCCAGATCCATGCCGGCGAGCGCCGGGATGCGCTTCAGATAGGGCAGTGGCGGCATGTTCATGATCGACAGGCACGGCAGCTTCGCCGCGGCGATCTTCACCATGAGCATGCGCACCGTGTGGTTGGTATATTGCGGCTCCTGCATCGCAAGGCCGACCAGATCGTAGCGGGAGAGGTCGACATTGGCGGGGGTCACGGCGTCGAGCTTGCCGGGCAGGTCGCGCGAGAAGATCGCCCGGTGCACCGCCTCGTCACGCAGCTTGATGCGCACCTCGGTACCTTCGCGGTTGATCAGCTCAGCGGTCTTGGCGCGGCAGACCAGGGTCACATTGTGCCCGGCCATCAGCAGCTTCGTGCCCAGCAGCGAGCCGTAAGAAGCCCCGAGAATCAATATGTTGCGCGCCATATTCCGTCCCTTTGACAATGTCTGTGATTTTTGGGCCCGGCCGTCATCAGCGGGCGAGTTTGTCGGCATCTAAGGCGAAGTTCGCGGGGATGGCAACTGGGATAATGCATACAAGGCGGTGCCGGGTTCCCGGCCGCCGGGTGGGGGCATCAGGACCCCTCACTCGGAATCGCCGACCCGTTGGCTGCATCGGGGCTGCCAGATCTTGCCCGACCGACGAGACCCGCTTTGGGGCCGTCAAAGCCGCCCGAAGTTCCACTTAACCGAAATTAGCTGCGAGATCGGCAAGAAGTGTCTGCGAGTTGAACGGTCGCGCCGTCGAACCTGGCACCGTCTTGCGGGCGCGGCGCTCTCTCAGCCCTGGCTTGCGACCCGCGCGCGGTCGAGATGCTCCTCGATCTTCGGGCGGTCGCGGGTGCGTTCGAAGCTGGTGCACAGCAGTTCGGTCTCTTCGAGCGAGATCGGAGCGCGATACAGCCGGCACATGAATTCGGCACTCGCGCGTGCCTTCGAGGTAGCCGGGCCGCGTTCGGCGAGAAACATGCAGTCGCGGCAGACGCTGGCGTCGAGCCGCTGATGGGCTGCGTCGAGGTGGTTGAGAACCTCGCGGAGCGAATCGCGCAGCCTGACGCATTCGTCGTTCCCGAGCGAGGTGACCGCATTGACCACGTGATTGATAGGGTCGTGCTGGCTCAGGCATTTCTCGCCCTGGGCGGTGATGTGCAGGACGACGGAACGCTTGTCCTCTTGCGACGGCTTGCGCACCAGAAAGGACTTGCCCTCCAGCGTCTTCACGATCTGCGATGCGGTCGCTCTGGTGGCGCCGATGAAGCCGGCGAGCGCGGAAGGCGTGCGCGAAAATCGGTTGGCGCGGCCGAGAAAGCGCAGCGCCATCCATTCCCGATCGCGCAATCCATG
Source organism: Bradyrhizobium sp. 192 (assembly GCF_023100965.1). Lineage (NCBI taxonomy): Bacteria > Pseudomonadati > Pseudomonadota > Alphaproteobacteria > Hyphomicrobiales > Nitrobacteraceae > Bradyrhizobium > Bradyrhizobium sp. 192. The sequence continues at coordinate 7,202,091 of NZ_CP064690.1, read as the reverse complement.
CTGATTGCCTTCGAAATACCATGCCCTCGCCGCCTGGACCAGCAGCTCGACGGCTTCCCGTGCCAATGGCATGAATCTACTCCGCCCCCGAGACTTCGTTTGCGGCGCTCAGGAGCCGCTTTGCGCTCCGGCCTGCGAATCCATCGAAAGACATCGAACGGCTGCTGTCGGGCGAGCGAATCGTGTCGAGCTCTGGTTCGAAAGAAGGAATTGCAGCACGTCCCTCCTGGATCGCTGGGGCTCGCGTGCTCCGGAGTGAGAAACCGCGTCGTTGACACGCCAACAGCGTCGTCGTCGCGCGGGAGCCCGAGTTGTCGTCGTCAACGGACGATGGATCGGAATAGTTCAACCGAAGCCCCTGAGTTCAAGTCACACGCAGACGTTTCTTATGTTCCGCCGAAACGATGAATGAGCTTCTCAACAAAATCAAGTAGAGACGCACGCGGAGCTCGGATGTCGCTGCAGGCGAATGTAAAGTTCAAGACAATCTCGCTGCTCGGGACACATGATGGTGAACGCAATACGCTGTCAGGCAAGCAACATGCACTCAACTCTGCGACGCCATGATTGCACAGCATCCTGCTGTCCATGATCGACGCAGATTGATCGAAGCTTGTGCACGACGCCGATCAGTTCGGCGCGTCATCCACAACTTGTGCGTGGAGCCGCGGAAGCGCCAGGGGAATTCGCAGGAATTGCACGTGCCGGTTGTTGGCGTGGTGCCCGCCAAATCGCCCGTGCGGTGGCTTGAGGCGGCGCTGCTATTCGCCCTTCAGCATGTCGCGCAGCTCCCGGAACGGATCGGCGCTCGGGGGCGCCGAAGCGTCCTGCCGCATCGCGCCGTAGATTCTCGGAACCATGTCGACCGCCTGGTCGAGGCCCGAATCACGTCCCGACTGATAGCCGCCCATCAGGCGAAGGTCGCGCGTGTCCTCGTACTTGGCGATCAAGGCGCGCAGCTTGCTGACCAATTCGCGCTCTTCGGGATCCCAGACGTTATGCGCGAGGCGGGAGACAGAGGCCAGAACGTCGACGGCCGGATAGCGCGCCTGGTCGGCGATGTGCCTGGAGAGCACGATGTGCCCATCGAGTGTGCTGCGGATGGTGTCGGCGATCGGCTCGTTGTGGTCGTCGCCGTCGACCAGCACGGAGAAGATCCCGGTGATGGTGCCGGCACCTTCCTCGCCGGGCCCGGCGCGCTCCAGGAGGCGCGGCAGATCGGTGAAGACCGTCGGCGCGTAGCCGCGCGCGACCGCAGGCTCGCCGGCGGCGAGCGCGACCTCGCGGGCGGCATGGGCGAAGCGGGTGATCGAATCGACCATGAGCAGGACCGATTCGCCCCGGCCGCGGAAATATTCCGCGACCGCCATGGCCGTCTTCGGCGCCAGCCGCCGCATCATCGGGCTTTCGTCTCCGGTCGACACGATGGTGACGGCGCGCTGGCGATCGTTGCCCAGCACGTCCTCGATGAACTCGCGCACCTCGCGGCCGCGCTCGCCGACCAGGGCAAGCACCACGGTGTCGAAACCCTGGCTGCGGGCGAGCATCGCAAGCAGTGTCGATTTGCCGACGCCGGAGCCGGCAAAGATGCCGACGCGCTGGCCGGCGCAGATCGGCGCGAACAAATCGATGACGCGTACGCCGGTGCGCAGCGGCTTGTGTACGCGTGCGCGCTTCATGGCCGACGGCGCCTCAGCCTCCGCCGAGACCGCCTGGGGGCCCGGCGTGAGGGGCCCCAATCCATCCAGCGGCGCGCCGAGAGCGTTGATGACGCGACCCTTCCAGCTCGGATCCGGCGCAAAGGACAAGGGCGGCATCCGGTAGGCGACCGAGCCGAGTCCGCCGGCGAACTGGCGGTCGAACGGCTTGGCGATGATGCCCTCGCTGTCGATTCGCACCACCTCGCCGATCTGAGGCTTGCCGCCCGAATTGACGCCGATGAGTTCGCCGAGCCTGACGAAGCGCGACAGGCCGGAGACACGGAAATGCGTCGGCGCGATCTCGGAGATCGCGCCGCTGACGCTTGCCAGGGGCGTGCTCTGCTGAAGCTCCAGCAGCGCCCACTCGAGTTGTCGAAGAGCGTTCAAGGAAACCGTCCAACCTCAATCTCAATGCGCGCGGGGCGCAGGCTATTTGCCGGGTTCGCCCAGCGTCCGGATGGCGTTCTGCAGCGAGCTCTCGGTGCCCTCGATCATCGAATTGGTGCCCTCGAAGGCACGCGAGGCCGCGATCAGCTTGGTCAATTCCATCATCGGATTGGCGCCGGAGCCCTCGACATAGCCTTGCTTGAAGCCGTCGCGGGAGAAATCGGCGATGGCGCTCGCAGGCCGGTCCGGCGTCACGCCGGAATTGCCGTAGCGCTCGAGATTGGCGTCAGCAGGGATGCTGAACAGGCCGATCGTGCCGATCTCGTTGTTGTCCTGGGTGATCGCGCCGCTGCGCGCGATGGAGATCGGTCCGCCGTTCGGGTCCAGCGTGATCTGCGCGCCGCCGGAATCGACGACGGGAAAGCCGCTCACGGTCTGAAGATCGCCGTTGGCGCCGATCTGGAGCCGGCCGTCGCGGGTATAGACCGTGCCGTTGGGACCGGCGAAGGCGATCCAGCCCTGGCCGACCACGGCGACGTCGAGCGGATTGCCGCTCTCGGTGATGTTGCCTTGCTCGCGCGAGATGATGTTGTCGCCGGGCGAGGAGAACGCGACCGGGTTCGCGCCGGCCTTGGACAGCACGGTCTCGAACTTCACCACGTCGGTGCGGAATGCCGCCGTGTTGACGTTGGCGACGTTGTTGGCGATCGTCTGGAGGCGCTTTTCGAGGGCGACCTGGGCCGACAATCCCACATAGAGGGCCGATTGCATGACTTACCTGTTGAACCTGATGTTCTGAAGAGTAGCCAGCATGTTCGTATCCATGCTGGCCGAGGATGCGCCGCCGATCAGGATCAGCGCGGAATTGGTCGAGCTGTCGCTCTGGGCCTGGGTCGCGTCCCACATCGCCGCGAAGCGCTGCACGAATTTGGTGACCTTGGCGGGGTCCTGGAAATCGGTGAGCTTGACCTTGTTCGTGATCATCTTGGCCTGGGCGTCGATGTCGGCCGAGCTGATCGTTGCCGGCAGGCCGAGCGCGGTCTGAACCACCTGCGTCAGCGCCTTGTCCGCGAGCACCTGGTAGGCGGTCGTGATCGTGGAGGCCTTGCGGGTGAAATAGAGCGCCAGCCGCAGACCCTCGTTCTGGTCGCCGGCCTTCTGCTCCATCGTCTGCGTGACGTAATGAGTCGCCGTCCCGGTCGTGGCCTGGGCGGTCTTCGTCGCGTTGCTGCCGAGGGCGGCGAAATTGAAGGCGGTGGCGAATTCCCGGTAGCGGGTGTCGGTCAGCTTGTTGGCGAAGGTGTTCTTGTTCCCGACACCCTCGGTCAGCACCTTGCGCATGAACGCCTTGGCATAGGTCATGTCGCTGAGGCCAAAGGCCTTCATGGCGTAGGAATAGAGTCGATAGTCCTTCAGGAAGTCGTCGATCGTCTTCACGTTGCCGATATGGCTCAGGAAATAGTCGGTCTCGCGGCTGACATCCGGCTGTGTCGCGACCTGCGTCAGCGACTTGCCCATGTCCTTGGTCAGCCTGGTGTAGTCCGCGATGGTGGATAGCATGACGCGCCCCTCTGGCCGCTGTTGCGACGCCGCCCCAAGCTGCCGCCGATTGCTTGCGCGGGGCTGGCGAAGCGGGAAGCCAGCCTCGCGCAAGGCTCGCCGACTAGTTATTTCCGGTGGATCGGCGATGGAGCGGCGCGTTGGGCAGTTTCGTGGGGATTTTCATCACGGTAGCGGCGCTGCTCGGCGGATTTGCCGCGATGGGCGGGCATCTGGCCGTGCTCATGCAGCCGTGGGAGTTCGTGATCATCATGGGGACCGCGGTCGGCACCTTCATCGTGGCCAATCCGTGGAAGACGGTGGTGGATACCGGGGTCGCCTGCATGCAGGCCATCACCGGCGCGGTGCCCGGCCAGCGCTACTACCTTGATCTGCTCGGCGCGCTCCACGCCCTGATGCGCGAGCTCAGGGGCAAGGGCCGCAACGAGGTCGAGGCGCATATCGACGATCCCGCGTCCTCCGAGATATTCAAGGCGTTTCCGAGCGTGCTCGGAGATCCCTCGCTGCTCCAGTTCATCTGCGACTACGTCCGCCTCATCATCATGGGCAACGCACGCACGCACGAGATCGAGGCGCTGATGGACGAGGAGATCCACACCATCGTGAAGAGCAAGCTGGCGCCCTATCATGCCCTGGTGACGGTGTCCGAAGCGCTGCCGGCGCTCGGCATCGTCGCCGCGGTGCTCGGCGTCATCAAGGCGATGGGCGCGCTCGACCAGTCGCCGAAGCTGCTCGGCGGCTTCATCGGCGCGGCCCTGGTCGGCACCTTCGCCGGCATTTTCCTCTCCTACGGCGTCCTTTCGCCCTTCGCGATCAAGATCAAGATGACGCGCGAGAAGAAGTGCCGGCCCTACATCATCGTCAAGCAGACGCTGCTGGCGTTCATGAACGGCGCCATGCCACAGATCGCCGTCGAGCACGGCCGCAAGATGATCGCGAGCACCGAGCGGCCGTCGATCGACGTCGTCGAGAACGAGACGATCGCGGGTCCCAAGGCCGTGATCACCGAGCCCGAACCCAAGGCTGCCCGCGCATGATGGAAGACGTCGAGGTCGATCAGCGCAAGCAGCTGCCGAACTATTTGCTGGACGCCGCCGGCATATCGATCGAACGTATGCCGATGCTCAATGTGATCTTCGATCGCATGGCGGCATCGTGCACCGACAGCCTGCAGCCGATGGCGGGAACGCCGTGCTATTTCTCGGTCAACGGCATCACCAACGATCCGCTCGGCGACATCATCAAGGACTACGAGGGTAACGCGGTCGCGGCCGTGCTCTATGCCGAGCAGTGGGACTCGCGCGTGATCATCGTGCTGGACCGCGACTTCGTGTTCACGATGGTCGAGGCGATGTTCGGATCCGACGGGGCAGAACCGCCGCTCGATGTCGAACGCACTTTCTCGAACATCGAGATCCGCCTGGTCCAGGCGCTGTTCGAGCGGTTCGCCAAGGCGCTGCAGAACGCCTTCGCCGGCACGTCGAACGTCACTTTCCGCGTGGAGCGGGTCGAGACGGCGATGGCCTCGCTGGCGATCGGGCGCGCCAGCAACATGTCGATCTGCGCGAACATGATGGTGCAGGCGCTCTACCGCGGCGGCCAGATGTTCCTGATCATTCCGCACTCCGCGCTCAACCCGCTCAGGCAGAAGCTCGCTCACGTCGTCGTCAGCGACGGACGCGCGACCGATCCGCGCTGGCGCGAGCAGATGGAGAGCGAGGTCCACCGAACCGAAGTGACGCTGAGCGCGGTGCTCGACGAGAAGATGATTTCGCTCGAGGACGTCGTGAAATTCAGGGTCGGACAGGTGATCGAGCTGGAGGCCACGCCGCGCACGCTGGCCCGTCTCGAAAGCAACAACCAGGTGCTGTTCTGGTGTCAGATCGGTCAGCTCGATGGCTATTACGCCATGCAGGTAGCCGATCCTGTCGATCAGAAACGGGAGTTCGTCGATGATATCCTATCTCGTTGATGCCGTGCTGTTGATCGCGCTCGCCTTCACCAGCATGCGGGTGACCCGGATGCACCGCGAGCTGGCGCGGCTGCGGAGCTACCAGGGCGAATTCTCCACCATCGTCCACGAGACGGCGGGTGCCTTCGACACGGTCATCACCGCGGCGCATGATTCCACCGCCAATCTCGGGCGCCTCGCCAACGTGCTGAGCACCAAGATCGATCAGGCCCACGAGGCGATCGCGGCGCTCGATGCGAGGAGCGGGCTCGCGCCCGCGACTGCAGGCGGCGCCGAGGTGAACAAGCACTGAAGCGAGAGCCGGCAGAACCCATACGAGCGGAACGCCAGGGCGCTCCGGGAGTGGAAATACCAAGAGGCGATACCAGATGGCGCAATCCTTCGACTATGACTCTGCCACGCGAGCACCTGCCGCCGACGAGGGGCATGCCGACACGACCCCGCTGGAGCGGCTCGCGGAGATCGCCGCGCGCACGGCGGAGGAGACCGGCAAGTTTGCCAATGTCGATGCCATCCTGCGCATTCCTGTCACCATGCAGGTGGTGCTGGGATCGGCGACCATTCCGGTGGCGAACCTGATGAAGCTCGGACGCGGCGCCGTAGTTCCGCTCGACCACCGGGTCGGCGAGCCCGTCGACGTCGTCGTCAACGGCCGCATCGTCGCCCGCGGCGAGGTGGTCGTCGTCGAAGAGGACAATTCCCGCTTCGGTGTCTCGCTGACCGAGATCGTCGGGCCGCTGGGGCAGGGTGACAGCTGACCATGGCGGCACAGGTCGGCATCGCTCCCGTCAAGCAGCGAGGCGTTGCCACGCTGGGCGGCACGGAAAAGGTCGCGGCGCTCCTGCTGGCCATGGGCCGGCAAGCGGCCGCGAGCGTGCTCGCGCAATTCGAGCCGCAGGACATTCGCATCGTTACCAAGGCCGCGGCCGAGCTGCGGCCGATCACGGCGCAGGAACTCGAATCCATCGTCGAGGAGTTCGCCCAGCAGTTCTCGATGGGCGCCAACATTCTCGGCACCCTCGGCGGCTTGGAGGCCGTGCTCGGCGACGTGCTTCCTGCCGATCAGGTCACGGCGATCATGTCGGACCTGCTCGGCAATTCGAGCCGGTCGGTCTGGGATCGCGTCTCGTCGGTGTCGGAGAATTCGCTGGCGACTTACCTGTCCAAGGAGCACCCGCAGACCGCCGCGCTGATCCTGTCCAAGGTCAAGCCGGCTTGCGCCGCCAAGGTCATGAGCCAGCTACCCTCAAGCCTGCGCAACGAATTGATGCGGCGCGTGCTCAGCCTCAAGCCGATCGTCGACGATGCGATGAAGGTTCTCGAGAAGACGCTGCATGAGGATCTGACGCTCAATTTCGCCCGCAACCTCGGCGCCGACACTTACGCCCGCGTCGCCGACATCATCAACAAGATGGAGCGCGGACATATCGAGGACATGCTCAAGAGCCTGTCGGAGAAGCGGCCGAAATCGGCCGAAGTGCTGAAGGAGCTGCTGTTCACCTTCGACGACGTCGTCAACCTGGCGCCGAAGGCGCGCACCATGATCTTCGACCAGGTGCCGACCGATCGTATCGTCGTCGCGCTGAAGGGCACCGACAAGCATTTCCGCGAACTGATCCTGTCCGCGGTCGCCTCGCGCGTGCGCCGCGTCGTCGAGCACGAACTCGCCATCGGCGAGCCGTCGAACCAGCGCGACGTGCTGGAGGCGCGCCGCGTGATCACCGACCTCGCGCTCGACCTCGCGGAGAAGGGCGAAATCGAGCTCAACCCCGACCAGGAGGATGAGCTGGTCTTCCGCTGACCGCTGAACGGGCATGGCAGAATCATCCGATCAGGAGAGCAAGACAGAAGAGCCGACCGAGAAGAAAGTCCGTGACGCGCTCGAACAGGGCAAGATCCCGGTCTCTCGGGAGGCCTCTATTTTTGCCTCGATGGCCGCGCTGCTGGTCATTCAGGCGTTCCTGATCGGCCAGGGCGTGCAGCAATTGACGCCGGCCTTGAAGAACCTGCTGGACGATCCCGACGGCTTCCCGCTCTCCACCGGCGCCGACGCACAGAACCTGCTCACCGTCGTCAGCCTCGAGGCACTGCGCTTCCTGGTGCCGCTGGTCGTCACCCTCGGCGCGTTCGGGCTCGCCGCCTCGTTGCTGCAGAACGCCCCGCGCCTGGTGCTGGAGCGCATCAAGCCCGACCTGTCGCGAATCTCTCCGATCAGCGGCTGGAGCCGTCTGTTCGGAACGCAGGGACTGGTCGAGTTCGCCAAGTCGCTGTTCAAGCTGGCCGCGGTGACTTCCGTGGTCGCCTTCGTGCTGCGCTCGTCCGAGGCGAAGGCGTTCGAGGCGATGTACACCGATCCGGTTGCGCTGCCGGAGATGATTCTCAACATCGCGATGCGGATCGTCTCGGCGATCTGCATCGCGACCATCGTCCTGGTGGCGATCGATCTCGCCTGGGCGCGCTTCCACTGGCGGCGCGAGCTGCGCATGACCAAGCAGGAGATCAAGGACGAGCACAAGCAGGCGGAAGGCGATCCGCTGATCAAGGCGCGCCTGCGCTCGCTGGCGCGCGACCGCTCGCGGCAGCGGATGATCGCGTCCGCATCGCGCGCGACGCTGGTGATCGCAAACCCGACGCATTTCGCGATCGCGCTGCGCTACAACCGCGAGGAAAATCCCGCGCCTCTCGTCGTGGCCAAGGGCATGGACGTGATCGCGCTGAAGATCCGCGAGGTCGCCGAGCAGAACCGGATTCCCGTGATCGAGAACAAGGCGCTGGCGCGGGCACTCTACGAGGCGGTCCATGTCGATCAGGTGATTCCGGCGGAGTTCTTCCGGCCCGTGGCCGAGATCATTTACTTCCTGCAGTCGAAGCAGGCGCCGCGGACCGAGAAGGTCCAGTAGATTTCCGAGGACGACGTCCTGCCCAACAGCTTGACGAAAGCTTAACGCCCTAGGCTTCTCCCGAATGGACCAGAACGGGGCTGTCGTGGGACCGCTTTATCTCTTCGAACTCGCATCGTCGCAGGCGCGGTACCTCGAGCTCCGCCAGTCGACAATTGCCACCAACGTCGCCAACGCCAACACGCCAGGCTTCAAGGCGCGCGACGTCGAGCCCTTCAACAAGGTGCTCGACGGCATGCCGGTGAGGCTTGCCACGACGTCGCCGTCGCACATGCAGCTGGCCGCGGCCGAGACCGACACGCGGGCGACCGCGAAGAAGGACAGCTGGGAAGTCGTTCATTCCGGCAACTCGGTCAGCCTCGAGCAGGAAATGATCAAGGGCAGCGACGTCAGCCGCGACTATTCGATGAACTCGGCGATCGTGCGGTCGTTCCACCGCATGGTCCTGTCCAGTGCAAAGGCCTGAGGTGAACTGACATGCTGGACTCATTGCAAGCGTCATTGACGGTCGCGAGCTCGGGGCTCGAAGCGCAGTCGACGCGTATGCGCATCGTCTCGGAAAATCTCGCGAACGCGACTTCGACCGGGCGCACGGCCGGGGCCGATCCCTATCAGCGCAAGACCATCACCTTCGATGCCGCGATGGACCGTGCTTCTGGCTCGCAGCTGGCGAAGGTCAAGGAGATCGGGGTCGACACCACGCCGTACCGTGTCGAATACGATCCGGGGCATCCTGCCGCCGACAAGGCCGGCTACGTCAAGATGCCGAACGTCAACATGATGATCGAAATGGCCGACATGCGGGAAGTCAACCGGTCCTACGAGGCCAATCTCCAGGTCGTGAAACAGGTGAGGTCGATGCTCGGCATGACCATCGATCTCTTGAGGAGCTGACAATGCTTGAAGCGATTTCATCCACGGCGGTCTCCGCAGGACAGGCGGCGAGCCGCGCGACCGAGGCGCAGGCCATCGCGCCGACGGCGCCGACCGCCATTCAGTCCACCGACGATGTCGGCTTCGAATCGGTGATGAAGCAGGTGACGACCGACGCGATCGGGACGCTGAAGGCGGGCGAGGCGGCGTCGATCTCGGCGATGCAGGGCAAGGAATCGACCCGCAAAGTCGTGGAGGCGCTGATGTCGGCCGAGCAGGCGCTGCAGACGGCGGTCGCGGTGCGCGACAAGGTCGTGCAGGCCTACCAGGAAGTCGTCCGGATGTCGATTTGATCTGAAGGAGTGGGATAAGTGAAATCGCTCGCCATTGCGGCCACGGGCATGAACGCCCAGCAGACCAACATCGAAGTCATCGCGAACAACATCGCCAACATCAACTCGACGTCGTACAAGCGTGCGCGCGCCGAGTTCACCGATCTGTTCTATCAGATGGACCGCATGCAGGGCGTCGCCAACGTCAACGGCTCCTCGCCGATCCCGGAAGGCGCCAATCTCGGTCTCGGCGTCAAGTCGGCGGCGATCCGCAAGCTGCACATCCAGGGCGCGCTGACGCAGACCGGCAATCCCTACGATATGGCGATCAACGGCCGGGGCTGGTTTCAGGTGCTCGGCCCGAACAACGAGGTGCAATACACCCGCGCGGGTTCGTTCACCCCCAACGCCAACGCCCAGCTCGTCACCACGGACGGCTATCTGCTGGATCCCGCCATCACGATCCCGCAGGGAACCGTCGAGGTCACGGTCAACCAGACCGGGCAGGTGTTCGCCAAGCTGGATACCGAGGTGAACCCGCGTCAGATCGGCCAGCTCAACCTCGCCAACTTCGCCAACGAAGCGGGCCTCGAACCGCTGGGCAGCAATCTCTATCGCGAGACCATTGCGTCGGGCACGCCGGTCGTCGGCCTGCCGGGCGATTCCGGATACGGCAAGATCAACCAGAAATGGCTCGAAGCCTCGAACGTCGACCCGGTCAAGGAAATCACCGAGTTGATCTCGGCGCAGCGCGCCTACGAAATGAATGCCAAGGTCATCCAGGCCTCGGACGAAATGGCCCAGACCGTATCGAAGGGCATGCGCTAGTTCCGGTGTCGCGATGTTGAACAGGGTGGGTCTGATCGTGCGCGGGTTGGCCGCCGTGCTGCTGGTGCTGGCTTCGGTGCGCCTCGCCACGGCCGAGGAGAAGCGGCTTCCCGTGCCGGCGGTGTCGATCCGCGCCGGCGAGCTGATCCGGGACGACATGATCACGGAGCGCGCCTTCGCGCCGAACGGACTCGGCGTCGCCATGTTCATCGAAGGACGGCAGGTCCTGGTCGGCCGCATGGCGCGGCGCGCGCTGCTGCCGGGCCAGCCCATCCCGACCAACGCGGTGGAGGACCCCTGGACCGTCGCCCGCGGCGCCATGGTCAAGGTCGTGGTGGAGGACAGCGGCCTGTCCATCGTCACTTACGGCTCGGCGATGCAATCGGGCGCGTCCGGCGCGCTGATCCCGGTGCGCAACACGGATACCGGGGTGATCATCAGGGGCGTGGTCCAGCCCGATGGCACCGTGAAGGTCATGGACGGGTCATGACCAGAATCCTGCTTGCGCTCGTCCTGCTGCTTTCGGCCGCCTGTGCCCATGCCGCCGTCCGCATCAAGGACATCGCGGACATCAAGGGTCTGCGCGAAAACCAGATCGTCGGCTATGGCCTCGTCATCGGCCTGAACGGCACCGGCGACACGCTGCGCAACGCTCCGTTCACGGAGCAGTCCCTGCAATCGATGCTTGAGAACATGGGCATCAACGTCAGGAACGAGACCACGAGCACCAACAATCCCCCGCGCCCGACGACGCTGCGCACGCGTAACGTCGCGGCCGTGATGGTGACTGCGGACCTGACGCCCTCGATCGGGCCCGGCGAGCGCATGGACGTGACCGTGTCGTCGCTCGGCGATGCGACATCGCTGCTCGGCGGTACGCTGGTCATGACATCGCTGCGCGCGGCCGACGGCGCCGTCTATGCGGTGGCGCAGGGCGCGATCACGGTCGCCGGTTACAGCGTCGGAGGCCAGGCGCAGAACGTCAGCCAGGGCACGCCGACGGCCGGGCGCATTCCGAACGGTGCGCTGGTCGAGCGCGAGGTGCAGGGAAATCTCCATGAGATGGAGTTCCTGGTGCTGCAGCTGAAGAACCCCGACTTCGTCACCGCGACGCGCATTCTGGATGCCATCAACCGCTTCGCCGGCGGACGTTACCGCGCGCAGATCGCCTTCGAGCGCGACTATCGCACCATCGTGCTGTCGAAGCCGCGCCACATCGGCCCGGTCCGCTTCCTTGCCGAGATCGGCGAGCTGACGGTCGAGCCGGATACGCCGGCGCGGGTGGTGATCAACGAGCGCACCGGCACTGTGGTGATCGGGCGCGACGTGCGGATATCGACGGTTGCCGTGACACACGGCAACCTGTCGGTCCGTGTCACGGAGATGCCCGTGGTGTCACAGCCGGCGCCGTTCTCGCGCGGGCAGACCGTGGTGGTCCCGCAGACCGTGGTCGAGGCCAACGAGGCGGGATCGCAGGTGGCGATCCTCAGCGGGGTCGATCTGCAGCGCCTGGTGCGCGGGCTGAACCAGATCGGCCTGAAGCCGTCGGGCATCATCGCGATCCTGCAGGCAATCAAGACGGCTGGTGCGCTCCAGGCCGATGTCATCGTGCAATGATGCGCAAGCGTCGTGCAAGCATGCTCGCTCAATGCTCGGGTCTGAAGCGAGAATCGCACGCGGCCCGATGCTGAAGCTGGATCACAAAGCCAAACTCCTCCTGCTGGTCGCGGCTTCCGTGCTCGCGGGCGCCTCGCCCGTGCTGGCCCTGGACGAGGCCAAGCCGTCGAAGCCGCTCAACCTGCTCTCCTTCGCGCGCGCCCGCGCCTCCGGTCCGCAGAAGCCGCAGCCGGTCACGGCGATGCCGAGCGACAATGCGTCGATCCGGGCGACGGCATGGGCGGCCGAAGACCAGGGACCTGCGACCACCGGCACGGTGCCTGCTTCCGAGGCGCCAGCGGCTGCACCTGCACCACCACCTGCATCTGCTCCGGCGCGTCCGGCCAAGCCCGGCAGCGTCACGGCGCCGCCGAAACCTGCGCCGCCGCAGGCCGCGGTCGCCGCGGACAACGAAGTCGCCCTGTTCTGCAGCAACGTCGCCGACCCCGCCGTCGATGCGAGGCTGGCCTGGCAGCTCAAGGAGCTGGAAAAGGCCGAGAGCCTGCTCCGCGAGCGGATCGCCGAGGTCGAGGCCAAGCGCGCCGAATACGAACAGTGGATGGCGCTGCGCGACGACTTCCTGAAGAAGGCCGAAGCCAGCGTCGTCGAGATCTATTCGCGCATGAAGCCCGAAGCTGCGGCGACCCAGATTGCCGGCATGGCGGACGAGACCGCCGCCGCCGTGCTCGCCAAGCTCAGTCCGAGGAACTCGAGCGCGATCTTCAACGAGATGGATACGGCACGCGCGGCGCACCTCGCCGATCTGCTTGGCGGAATGCGTCGTGTCGATGACGGAAAGACCAAATAGATGAAGAAGCCGATCCCCATCCTCTCGCTCGTGCTGGCATCCGTGCTCCTGGCCGGATGCTTCCATGATCCGTCCGAGGTCCTGACCGGCCCGCAAATGTCGCCGGTCGGCAGCGGCCTCAGGACCCAGGCCGATCCGATCCCGGTGACGCCGCGCATGCGCACGCCTGTCAGCTATCGCTCGACCTGGGACGATGGCACCGATCTCTATCGCGATCCCCGCGCCCGGCGCACCGGCGACGTGGTGACGGTGATCATCTCGATGCAGGACAAGGCCAAGCTCGACAACAAGACCGGCCGCTCGCGCGATTCGCAGATCAAGTTCGGGCTCGACTGGCTGATGGACGTCGCTGGGTGGAACGACAAGGGATCGGCGAACGCCAACCTCAGCACCAACACCCAGATCAAGGGCAACGGCCAGATCGATCGCACCGAGGATATCAAGCTGTCGATCGCGGCCATCGTCACCGACGTGTTGCCGAACGGCAATATCATGATCAGCGGCTCGCAGGAGTTTCGCGTCAACACGGAGATGCGCGTGCTCAACGTCGGCGGCATCGTGCGTCCGCGCGATATCTCGCGCACCAACACGATCTCCTACGAGAAGATCGCAGAGGCGCGGGTGTCCTATGGCGGTCGCGGAAATCTGTCCGACGTACAACAGCCTGGATGGGGACATCGGATCTATGACGCCGTGGCACCATTCTGAAGTCCGCGCCGGTCTGGCCGCGCCGCGAGAGCAGGGGACGTGATGCGCCTGATTGCAGCCATCATGGTGCTGACCCTTGTCGCGATCGGTGCGGGCGCGCTGGCGGGCCTGCATCTGTTCGCGGCGGCCGAGCGTGTCGCCGACGCGAAGAAAACCGCCACGCCGCCGCCGCTTGCCTCGAGCTACGCCGGCAGCGCGCGGCTCAGGAAGCTGTCTCCGATCGTGACCAATCTGGCCGCGCCGGCCAACAACTGGGCTCGGGTCGAAGCCTCCATGGTGACCGAGAGCATGAGCGACGAGGACGCCGGCATCCTGGCCGCCCACATCAGCGAGGACATCGTCACCTATCTGCGGTCGGCGACGGTGACGCAATTCGAGGGATCGCGCGGGCTTCAGCATTTGCGCGACGACCTGACCGAGCGCGCCAACATCCGCTCGTCGGGCAAGGTGCGCGAATTGATCATTGAGACCCTGGTGATACAGTGAGAGTGAAAACCCTGCTGCTCGCGTTGGTTCTGGTCGTGCTGCCCGAAGTGGCGCTCGCCCAGATTCCGGACCTCAATTCGCTGCTGCCGCCCGGAAACGGCTCGACCAGCGGCCGGATCATCCAGCTGATGGCGCTGATCACGGTGCTGTCGGTGGCGCCGGGGCTGCTTATCATGGTGACGAGCTTCACGCGATTTGCGGTGGCGCTGTCGTTCCTGCGCGCCGGTCTCGGCCTGCAGACCACGCCGGCCAATCTGGTGCTGATCAGCCTCGCCCTGTTCATGACCTTCTACGTGATGGCGCCGACCTTCGATCGCGCCTGGGAGACCGGCGTCCAGCCGCTGATGAAGAACGAGATCTCGGAAGAGCAGGCTTATCTGAAGATCACCGATCCTTTCCGCGAGTTCATGCTGGCCCATGTCCGCGACAAGGATCTGCAGACCTTCGAGTCGCTCGCCGCGGAGAGCTTTCGCAAGAAGTTTGACGACAAGCGCGTCGATTTGCGCGTCATCATCCCGGCTTTCATGATCTCCGAGCTGAGGCGGTCGTTCGAGATCGGATTTCTCATCATCCTGCCGTTCCTGGTGATCGACATGATCGTGGCGACGCTGACGATGTCGATGGGCATGATGATGATGCCGCCGACGATCCTGGCGCTGCCGTTCAAGATGCTGTTCTTCGTGCTGATCGACGGCTGGAATCTGCTCGCCTCCGGACTGGTGCGCTCATTCTCGTAACGGCAGCGATCGCCTGGCGCCCCGTCATGGTTAGCGAAAAGTACCGCGCTATGGTTAGCATTGGGTAATATTAACCATCTGATATTGCTATGGAATTCAAGCCGTCCTTAATCCGGCGGCAAGATTCGGCGTGTTAGCAATGCGTCACGGCGGGTTGGACCCCACCCCTATCAGTCCAAAGGCATGATGCCGCCCCTCCGTACCGGTGCAAGTCCGGTATGTCCCCTGATGAAAATGTAACGCGTACATAAAGGGACATTCGCAATGTCAAGCCTGCTCACGAACTCGTCCGCCATGACCGCGCTCCAGACCTTGCGGTCTGTCAGCTCGCAACTCTCCACCACGCAGAGCCGGATCTCCACCGGCCAGCGCGTGGCCACGGCCGCTGACAACGCCGCCTACTGGTCGATCGCCACGTCGATGCGCGCCGACAACGCCGCGCTCTCCGCCGTTTCCGACTCGCTCGGTCTGTCGGCCGCGACCGTCGACACCGAGTACACCGCTCTGAACAAGGTCATCGGCGACAGCAACTCCGGCCTGACCAAGCTCCAGTCGCTGCTGGTCGAAGCCAAGACCGCCGGTATCGATCGCAGCAAGATCCAGTCGGAAATCACCCAGATTCAGCAGGACATGAAGAACGTCGCCAGCGCGGCGACCTTCAACGGCGTCAACTGGCTGAGCACCAACGCTTCCACGCCGACGACCGTCAATCTGGTGTCCTCGTTCTCGCGCGTCGGCTCCACGCCGACCACCAGCTCGATCACCGTGACCGTCGCCAACTACTCGCTCTACACTTCGAGCACGGGTGGTATCCTCGACACGGTGGCCGGCAGCGCGTCGGTCGACAGCCTCAACATCGGTGCGCTGACCGACTCGACGGCCGACCAGACCATCCTCGATGGTTACATCGCCAAGGTCACCGCAGCGATCGGCACGGTGTCTTCGGGTGCCGCCAACCTCGGCGCCATCAAGAATCGCATCTCGAACAACTCGGAGTTCGTGAAGTCGCTGATGGACTCGGTGGATCGTGGTATCGGCCAGCTTGTCGACGCCGACATGAACCAGGAGTCCACCCGCCTGGCGGCCCTCCAGGTCCAGCAGCAGCTCGGCGTTCAGGCGCTCTCGATCGCCAACAACAACAGCCAGAGCATCCTGTCGCTGTTCCGCTAAGCCCTTAGACGATCTCGGGAGGGCCGCGCTTCTCGCGAAGCGCGGCCCTTTCGCTTGCATGACGCGCGCACCGTGATTTCGGCGACCCTGTTGCCGCGGGGGCACAGCGCCACAAGCCCCGCACAAGCTTCGCTCGCTATCCTTGCCGTTACGACAGGTTGGGCCCACGCGCATTTCCGCAGCCCAAAGGCATGACGCCGCCCTGTCGTACCGGTGCAAGTCCGGTATGTCCCCATCCAATCTGCTTTCAAAGGGACATCAAAGATGGCTTCCAGCCTGCTTACCAACTCCGCTGCAATGACTGCGCTCCAGACCCTCCGGAACGTCAGCGCCAGCCTGCAGACGACCGAAAACCGGATCTCCACCGGCCAGCGCGTCTCGACCGCTTCGGACAACTCGGCCTATTGGTCGATCGCGACCTCGATGCGCGCCGACAACGCCGCGCTCTCTGCCGTCTCCGACTCGCTCGGTCTGTCGGCCGCGACCGTCGACACCGAATACACCGCCCTGAACAAGGTCATCGGTGACCAGAACTCCGGCCTGACCAAGCTCCAGGCGCTGCTGGTCGAAGCCAAGACCGCCGGTATCGACCGCACCAAGATCCAGGCCGAAATCACCCAGATCCAGCAGGACATGAAGAACGTCGCCAGTGCGGCGACCTTCAACGGCGTCAACTGGCTGAGCACGAACGCCTCCACCCCTGCGACCGTCAACCTGGTATCGTCGTTCTCGCGCGTCGGCGGCACGCCGACGATCAGCACCATCACGGTGACCGTCGCCAACTACTCGCTCTATACCGCGACCACGGGTGGTATCCTCGACACGGTGGCCGGTAGCGCTTCGGTCGACAGCCTCAACATCGGTGCGCTGACCGACTCGACGGCCGACCAGACCATTCTCGATGGTTACATCTCGAAGGTCACCGCCGCGATCAACACGGTCAGCCAGTCCGCCGCCAACCTCGGCGCCATCAAGAACCGCATCTCGAACAACTCGGAGTTCGTGAAGTCGCTGATGGACTCGGTGGATCGTGGTATCGGCCAGCTCGTCGACGCCGACATGAACGCGGAATCGACCCGCCTCCAGGCGCTGCAGACCCAGCAGCAGCTCGGCGTTCAGGCGCTCTCGATCGCCAACCAGAACAGCCAGAGCATCCTGTCGCTGTTCCGCGGCTAAGCGGCGCTTTCGAAAACGACCGTGCTCCCTTGAGGGAGCGCGGTCCCCGCCGTAACCGGCGGACGTGACGGCACGACGTGCCCGCAATCGATCTCCCGACGTCGATTTTTCATGCGACACGCCGCGGCCGATGGTGCGGCCAAGCGTCCCGGTGCGTTGCCGCCGACCTGATTGCGTCGCCAATGCTTCTTGTGAGATGGGCTCCTTGTAAAAGAGGCCATTTTGCAAAATTACAACGCCTCGCCTGCGAACTGACACATTCGTGTCCTCGCGCAACCTTCAGACAAGATTGGCAGCGGAGTGTCCTCACCGTTCGCATTGGTACGAGGTCATATGCTCAGTCGTGCGCAGGTACAGCAACTGCTCAACAATCTGCTGGAGCTTGGGCCGCGACGCCTGATGGCCCTGGGCCTGATCGGCTTTGCCGTTCTCGTGACCGTCGTCGGCGGCGCGTATTATCTGAGCCGGCCAGAATTCGAGACGCTCTATACCGGCCTCACCCGCGAGGACGTGACGCGCATGGGCGCGGCGCTGCGCGAGCAGAACATCACCTTCGACGTCAATACGGCCGGCGACGCGCTCTCGGTGCGCCCGAGCCAGACCATGCAGGCGCGGATGCTGCTCGCCGAGAAGGGACTGCCGACCAGCGCCAATTCCGGCTACGAGCTGTTCGACAAGATCGGCTCGCTCGGGCTGACCTCGTTCATGCAGGAGGTCACCAAGCTCCGGGCGCTGGAAGGCGAGATCGCGCGCACGGTACAGTTGATGAAGGGCGTCAAGGCGGCGCGGGTGCATATCGTGCTGCCGGTGCGCGGCTCGTTCCGCGCGACGCAGCAACCGCCGTCCGCCTCGGTCGTGCTGCGCACAGACGGCGCGATCGAGGCACGCACTGCGCAGTCGATCCGCCATCTCGTCGCCGCCGCCATTCCCGGCATGAGCCGCGACAAGGTGACGGTGCTGGATGCCGACGGCTCGATGCTGCTCGCCGAAGAGGACGAGGCGAGCGCCGCCCCGACCAAGATGGCGAGCCTGCAGAAGACCGTCGGCGGCATGGTGCAGGAGAACATCCGCAAGGCGCTGACGCCGTATCTCGGCCTTGACAATTTCGAGGTCAGCGTCTCGCCGCAGCTCTCCACCGACAAGCGGCAGGTCAACGAGACCGTCTACGATCCGGAGAGCCGCGCCGAGCGCTCGGTGCGGAACGTGCGCGAGAAGGAATCGTCGCAGAACGCCGACCGTTCGACGCCGACGACGGTGCAGCAGAACCTTCCCGATCAGCAGGTCAATGCCGGCGGCGGCAAGAACTCCAGCGAGGACAAGACCCGCCGCGAGGACGTCACCAATTTCGAGGTCTCGTCCAAGACCACGACGACGGTGAGCGACGGCTATTTGGTGAAGAAGCTCTTCATCGCCGTTCTGGTCAATCGTGCACGGCTGGTCGCCGATCTCGGCGACAAGACCAACCAGGCCATCGTCGACAGCAAGCTTGCCGAGATCAGCCAGCTCGCGGCGACGGCCGGCGGACTGGACAAGACGCGCGGCGACCAGATCCAGGTGACGGCCGTCGACTTCATCGAGGGCTCGCGCGAACTGGCGCCGGTGCCCCCGATCAGCTTCGTCGAGATGATCAACAAGCAGCTCGGCAGCGTCATCAACGCGGTGACGATCCTGGCCGTCGCCTCGATGCTGGTCTGGTTCGGATTGCGGCCCGCGGTCAACGGCATTTTGACCCATCGCGCGCAGCAGGAACAGGCCGAAGCCGCCGAGGTCGCCGAGCTCGAAGCCGCCGCCGCCCTCGCGTTGCCGGACAGCGAGGAGGCCGAGCTCAATCTCGTCGAAGACCTCGAAGGCAAGATGCAGCGAACGCCGCAGAAGCGACTGGAGCAGATCGTCCGGCTCGACCAGGCGCAGGCCGCAGCGATCCTTAAAGACTGGATGCGACGCGAGGAGGCGGCATGAACGCGGCAATCGGAAAATTCCTGACGCAGTTCGACGCGAACGGCCGGGCCAAATCACCGCCGCCTCCGCCGCCCAGGATCCAGGACGTGCTGACGAGGTCGAAGGAGGTCATGCGCGAGCCTTCGCCGCAGCCTCAGGCCCAGCCGCAACAGCTGCCGCCGTCGCCGTCGTCGGCGCCGAAGGCGGAAGCCCCGCCGGCCAGTCTCCTGGACGATGCCTACCGTCGCGGCCATGCGGCCGGCGTCGCGGACGGCGACGCCAGGCTCGCCGAGGAACGCGTCCGCAGCGCGATCCGGCTCGGCGAGGAGCGCGCCAAATGGTCAGACCAGCAGGCGATCGCGATCGTCGGCGGTTTCGAGACCGCTTGCCGCGAGATCGAGACCAACATCGCAAGCTCCGTGGCGCGGATATTGCTGCCGTTCCTCACCGAGGCGGTCCGCGACAAGGCGATCGGATCGTTGGTGGAGCATGTTGCGGCGCTGACCGGCAATTCGCCGGTGCCGGTGTTCAAGGTCACGGGCCCGAGTGAGCTGCTCGACCTCGTGAAGACGCAGCTCGAGGCGTCGAGGCGAACCGGTATCGAGTACGAGGCGGCCGATACCTTGGAGGTCCGCGTCGTGGCCGACCAGACCGTGATCGAGACGCAGATCACGGCCTGGAGCGAACGCTTGAAGGCAGCGCGCCGGTAACCCGCCATGGAAGAGGTCAAGCAGGAGCTCGTGATCGTCCGCCGGCGCAGTGCTTTCGCCGAGGAGGCGCATCACGGCGGCGTATGGAAGATCGCCTATGCGGACTTCATGACCGCGATGATGGCGTTCTTCCTGGTCATGTGGCTGCTCAACGCGCTCAATCAGGATCAGAAGCAGGTCGTCGCGAGCTATTTCAATCCGATCCAACTCGCGGAAAATGCGCCCGCGCCGAAAGGTCTGAAGAATCTGCCCAAGAAGGAGACGACGTCGCTCGAAGGTCAGGACGGCAAGCGTCAGCCGGCCGGCTCGAACGAAGAACGGCGCGGTGACTCGCCGACGGCCGAGAAGCCGGCCTCCTATGAAGAGAAGCTCCTGTTCCGCGATCCCTACGTGACGCTCGCCGAGATCGCGAACAGCGCGAATCAGTCCTCGGGACAGCGCCGCGCCGGCGCGCTGACATCCGTCGAGGAGGATGGCTTCAAGGGCGGCGACGCCTACCGCGATCCCTTTGACCCCGGCTATTGGAAGCTCGCGCCGCAAGCGTCGTCCAAGGATGCCGATCGGATGATCGAGAGCGAGCTCAGGCCGAATGCCTCCGCGCGCGACGGCGCGCCGGGCACAAATCAGGGCGAGCCGCAGCAGCGTCGTGCCAGGGCCGACGATGCCGGCGGAAGCCTGGCGCCAAACGCGGATGCGTCGTCAGCAAACCTCTCGCCATTGCTGCCGCCGGGGGCCGCACCGGCGCAGGCCTCGCGCGAGGGCAGCGCCCAGGCGACCGTTCAGGCGACCGTTCAAACCAACGCCGCCGCGCAGGCGCGTCCCGGCGATACGACGAAGGAGCCCGAGCCGCGCGATGCGGCGCAAGCCCAGCAGCCGACCGTCAAGCAGCTTCAAGCCGCCGTCACGGAGGCGCTGTCCGACATCAAGGCGGGCGCCGGGCCGGCGGCCGAGGTGCGTCAGGTCGAGGAGGGCCTCCTGATCAGCCTGACCGACGATGCGAGCTTCGGCATGTTCGCGGTCGGCTCGGCCGAGCCGCGGCCCGAGCTGATCCGCGTGATCGACAAGATCGGGCCGCTGCTGACGAAGCGCCAGGGCGTGATCATCGTCCGCGGCCATACCGACAATCGGCCGTATCGTTCGGAGACTTACGACAATTGGCGGCTGTCGACCGCACGTGCGCAGATGGCCTATTACATGCTGGTTCGCTCCGGCGTCGACGCATTGCGGATCGAGCATGTCGAAGGCTATGCCGACCGCCGGCCGAAGCTTCCGAACGATCCGGCGGCCGCGCAGAACCGCCGGATCGAGATCCTGATCCGTGAGAAGCGCCCTTGATCAGGCCGCTCCTTCGCGCCGCATTGCTGCTCCTGCCGTTCACGGCAGCGAACGCGCTTGCGGAGCCCGCGCGCCAGCCGGGCGAGCCCTACGAGCTCGTCCGCGGGTTGCAGGCGGTGCAGGACGGCATTGCCAACGGTGACACCGCCGCGCATGGCAGTCACATCGCGCTGATCCGGCAGATCGGAGAGAGATTTCTCGCCGCCGATCCGGGCGTGTGGAGCAACGCGCAAAATAGCCAGGCTGCGGTCATCTACCTGCTCAGCGGCGGCGCGCCGCAAATCGTCCGCAAGCTGCCGCGCGACAAGATGAACATCGACGAGCGGCTGTTCAACGGCGCGCTCGCCTATGTCGAGGGTCGTCAGGAGGAAGCGCGGGAGCAGCTCAAGGACGTCAAGCCGCGGACGCTGTCCTCGGGCCTCGGCGGACAGGTCGCGCTGGTCCAGGGCGCCCTGTTCGCGCGTGCCGAGGCATCGCTCGCGATCGAACGTCTCGACGACGCCCGCCTGCTCCTGCCCGGCACGCTGGTGGAGGAGGCGGCCTTGCGCCGTGAGATCCTGCTGGTGGGGCAGGCGGAGGATTTCGACAAGTTCGAGTTCCTGGCGCTGGCCTATATCCGCCACTACCGCAACTCGATCTATGCCGGCGATTTCTGGCAGCGCTTCTCCACGAGCCTGGCGCAATCGAGTCTCGCGCTCGACGAGCGTCGCTTCGCGCGCATCGCGGCGCTCCTCGAGCAGATCGAGCGCGCGGGGCGACTCAAGCTCTATCTCGTGATCGCGCGCGCGGCGATGCTGCGCGGACAGCTGGCCGTCACGCGGCTTGCCGGCGAGCGGGCGCTGACGCTCAGCGCCGACGCCTCGGCGGATCGCGAGCGGGCGCATTTCTTTCGCGGCGTCGCGCGGGCGCTCACCGACGAATATGACGGCGGTCTCGCCGAGCTGAAGGCACTCGACCGGTCGAAGCTGCCCGAGCGGGACGTCCTCCTTCTGAATGCCACGGTGCAGCTCGCGCTCGATGTTCGCAAGCCGCTTCCGGGCGGATCCGCCATTGCTGCCGACAAGCCTCCGGCAACGCCGGCGCGTCTCGATCTGGCGTCATCGACGGTGACGCTCGCGCGCGCGCATAAGCAACTCGGCGAACTCGAACTCCTGACCAGGGACCGCCGTCCATGACCAAGCTCAGTGGAACCTCCGGACAAATTTTCTCGGGTCTCGCCGAGAGCCTCAACATTCGCGGGACGTCGCGGTCGGCGAAGAGCGCTGGGGCCAAATCGCAGGGCGCCTCGTCGTTCAACGATCTGCTCCACACCGTCTCGAGCCTCGCCAAGCAGGCATTGACCGATGAGGGCAGCGACACGACCGCGAAGGCCGGAACGCTGCGCACGCATCTGGCCCACCCGGCGGGCAAGGACAAGTCGAAAGACGAGACGGACGATCGCACCGAGGCAATCGACGTGATTGGGTCCGGCGACCAGACGACCGAAAAATCCTCGGAGACACAAGGTCCGGTCGGCCATGACCCCAAGCCGGACGTCTCCAACCGCCCGACCGTTGCCGCGATCATGGGACAGGATCTCATTGCTGCATCGGCTGTAAAGCCGCCAATGCAGTCGCAGTCGGGTGACAAGAAAGACGCGCGCGAGGAGCGCTCACCCGGCGCGAGGCGCGAAGTTTCGGCCGCTGGCATGGCGAAGGCAAGTACGGCGGATTCCGCGCCATCCGCTGCCGTTCCGACCGGCGCGCGTGCGCAAGGCGGGGCCTCGCAAGCCGCGGCCGCACAGCCGGGCAGCGATGCCTCCGCCAAAGCCATGCCCGCGACATCAGGCTTCGAGGCCGTCACGGCCAATGTCGAACGCGCCGCCAAGGCGTCGACGCGTGACGCATTGCCCGAGACGACCAAGGTCACCGTGGTCCAGCAGGAGACGCATCTGCCTCCGGCGCAGCTCAACGCCCCGCAACAGGTCGCCAATGCTGTCGTCGCCGAGCTGAAGGACTCCGCGGGCCCGGCGGCGTCTGCAGCGCCCGATCTCTCGGCATCCCAGACCAATGCGCCCGATCAGCCGCTCAAGATCCTGACCATCAATCTCGAGCCGCCCGCGCTCGGCAACGTCACCGTGCGCCTTCGCCTCGTCGGCACCGAAGTGTCCGTCCACCTTGCGGCCGCGCGCAAGGACACCAGCCAGATGCTGGATCAGCAGCGCGACCAGATCCGCGATCTCATGCAGTCGGCGGGCTATGTCGCCGACGTCGCGCCCGTGCAACACGGCTCGCTGGACGGATTCCAGAGCGGCTCCGGCCAGTCGCAGCCGCAGCTCTCGGGCCAGCAACAGCCCTCGTCGCAGTCGCAAGGTACGTTCGGCGGCGCAGGCACGTCGTCGGGGCAATCCGACGGCGGCGCGAAGCAGGCCCGCCAGGAGCGCCAGCCCAGCCAGGAGACGCGTCATGACCAGGACGTTGTGGCGCCGCATCTTCGTCGCGGCCCTGTTTATCTGTAACGCGGGCGCCGCGGCCGCGGCCACCGACGGCGCGGGCCCCTGCGAGCGCGAGATGGCGCGCGCTGCCCAGCAGCACGGGATTCCGCTCGGCATTCTCTATGCGGTCGGTCTCACCGAGACCGGGCGTCGTGGCGCGCTGCATCCTTACGCCCTCGGCGCCGACGGCCAGACCGTGTTCGCCAAGGACATGGACGATGCGATCGCAAATTTCCAGGCCATGCGCGGCAAGGGCATCAAGCTGATCGACCTCGGCTGCATGCAGATCAATCATTACTATCACGGCGACAAGTTCGTTTCGGTGCGCGCCATGTTCGATCCCGCGAAGAACGTCGAATATGCCGCGCGCTTCCTGAAAGAGCTGAAGCAGCGCGAGGGCAGCTGGACCATGGCAGTGGCCCGCTACAATGCCGGCCCCAACAACCAGCCGGCGCAGAAGCGCTACGTCTGTCACATCGTGGCTCACCTCGTCTCGAGCGGCTTCGGCGCCTGGACCGACAAGGCGCGCTCGTTCTGTCAGCCGAAAACGACATGACGATTTGAAGTTGTGCATGGTCCCGAACCATCAGCCCCGCGCAAGCAAGATCCCCCATTGTAACAGCAACCTACCAAAGGAGCCCACTTCATGAGCCTGTATGGTGTTATGCGCACCGGCGTTTCCGGCATGAGCGCGCAGTCCAACAAGCTGTCGACGGTTTCGGACAACATCGCCAACGTCAACACCACCGGCTACAAGCGGGCTTCAACCGAATTCTCCTCGCTGATCCTGAAGAGCGGCTCTGGCAATTACGACTCCGGCGCTGTCGAGACCACCGTCCGTTACGCCATCAGCGATGCCGGGCATACGCAATTCACGACGTCGTCCACGGACCTTGCCGTGCAAGGCAACGGCTTCTTCGTCGTCGCGAACGCCAACAACACGCAGCAATTCCTGACGCGCGCCGGCTCGTTCGTGCCGGACGCTCAGGGCAACCTCGTCAACGCGGCCGGCTATTACCTTCTGGGCCAACCCGGTAAGGTGACCAATTTCTCGCAGAACAGCCTGGCTGGAATGCAGATCGTCAACATCGCCCAGGTCTCGCAGGTGCCGGTGCCGTCGACTGCGGGCACCCTGACGACCGGCAATCTCGATCCGAAGGCGGCTGTCATTGCCGGTCCGCCCGGTCCGGCGTCATATTCATCGAAGAGCTCGATCGTCGCCTACAACAATATCGGTCAGGCCGTTACGCTCGACGTCTATATGTCCCACACCGCGACGGCGGCCGGCTCCGACACCTGGCAGATTCAGGTCTACGACTCCGCAACGGGCACCTCGCTCGGCGCCGCCACCACGTTCACCTTCGACACCACCGCGGCCGGAAAGGGCGCGCTGGCAGCCGCGAGCCCGACGGGTCTCACCGTGACCGTCCCGGGCGGCGCCGCGCTGACCATGGATCTGTCGAACATGACGCAGGTCGGCACCGACTTCAGCTTCAAGGCGACCGTGAACGGCAGCGTTCCCTCGGCGATCGACAAGATCGATGTCGACGAGAACGGATACGTTACAGCCGTGCTCAAGAACGGACAGCAGACGACGCTCTACACGATCATGCTCGCCGACGTCGCGAGCCCCGACAATCTGACGCCCGAGCCGGGTAACGTCTATTCGACCAACATGAACTCCGGCAATGCGCAGGCCGGGAATGCCGGCACCGGCGGGCTCGGCACGGTTCAGTCCGGCGCGCTGGAGGACTCCAACGTCGATCTCGCGGACGAGCTCACCGGGATGATCGAGGCCCAACGCGGCTTCACCGCCAACTCGAAATCGTTCCAGACGGGCGCCGACCTGCTCGACGTCGTCGTCAACCTGAAGCGCTGAATTCTTCGGCGCTCACCCCCGGCAAGAGCAGATCATGTCCCTTACCGCCGCTCTCGACTCCGCTCGCGCCTCGCTCATGGCGTCGGGCATCCAGTCGTCGACGATCTCGCGCAACATCGCCGGTGCCAGCGCCACCGGCTATTCGCGCAAGATCGCCGTGTTGGACAACCTCCCCGGCACCGGCGTCTATGTCGCGGCGATCCAGCGTGCGGCCAGTTCGGGCCTCTATTCGAACGTGCTGACCGCGACCTCGTCATCGGCCAAGCAGAGCGTGATCTATGACGGCCTGCAGAAGATCGCGGCCGCGACGGTGGACGATCCCGAGCTCGAGCAGTCACCGACCGCCCTGCTCAACAAGCTGAAGCAGGCGCTGCAGCAATACGCCAACTCCACCGACAACGCGACCCTGGCGCAGGCCGCCGTGACGTCCGCCAAGGACATGGTGACCGCGCTCAACCAGGCCACCAAGACGGTGCAGTCGGTCCGTGAAGGAGCCGACGCCGACATGGCGAATTCGGTCGCCAACATCAACCAGCTGCTGTCCCAGTTCCAGACCGTCAACACGGCCATCGTGAAGGGCACGATCTCCGGCGACGACGTCACCGACTATCTCGACCAGCGCGACAGCATCGTCTCCAGGCTGTCGCAGGAGACCGGGGTCTCGATGTCGATCCGGGCCAATGGAGACGCCGCGCTCCATACCGACAGCGGCGTCGTGCTGTTCGACAAGATCGCGCGGACCGTGAGCTTTGCGCCGACCAACGCCTACACGGCCGGCACCACGGGCAATGCCGTCTTCATCGACGGCGTGCCCGTGACCGGCGCCAATTCCGTCATGCCGCTCAAGTCCGGCAAGCTCGCCGGCCTTGCCCAGCTGCGCGACCAGGACACGGTCACGTATCAGAGCCAGCTCGACGAAATCGCGCGCGGCCTGATCGACGCCTTCAAGGAAAGCGACCAGTCAGCCATCCCGACGCTGGCGGACCGGCCCGGCCTGTTCACCTATCCCGGCGCGCCCGCGATGCCCGCGAGCGCCACGATCTCGGTGGGCCTCGCGGGTCAGATCGCGGTCGCCGCCTCGGTCGATCCGGCCGTGGGCGGAAACCCGAACCTGCTGCGCGACGGCGCCATCAGCGGCCTTCCGGCCTTCAACTACAACACGACCGGCAATGCCGGCTTCTCGACGCGGCTCCAGCAGCTCATCAACAACATGGGCGCCCCGCAGCCGTTCGACGCCACGGCTCAGGGCAAGCCGAGCGGCAGCGTGATCGAGTTCGCATCCTCCTCGGCGAGCTGGATCGAAAGCCAGCGCAAGACGGCCGACGACAACGTGCAGTACCAGAATACGCTGCTCGACCGCAGCACAGCGGCGCTGTCCAACGTCAGCGGCGTCAATATGGACGACGAGATGGCGTTGATGCTCCAGGTCGAGCGCACCTATTCGGCGTCGTCGAAGATCATTTCCACCGTCGACGAGATGCTGCAGAGCCTGCTGGCTGCCGTGGGGAACTAAGTCATGATGAGCGCGAACTACATCTCGACCCTGATGCTGTCTTCGTCGCTGAGGTCGTCGATCACGAACAACCAGAGCGCGCTGACCAAGGCCTCGAAGGAGGCGACCACCGGCCGTTTTGCCGATGTCGGCCTCGAGCTCGGCACGGGGACGGGCCGCGACGTGGCGCTGCGGGCCGATTTCAACTTCGCCGATCAGCTCGTCGACACCAACGAGCTGGTTGCGGGGCGGCTCGACGTGACCCAGAACCGAATCACGCAGCTCGGCAAGACCGCGTCGGAATTCCTCAAGAACCTGATCGCGGCCCGCGACGCCGAGAGCGGCGCGGAGATCATCATGCCGAGCGCGTCCGCGAACCTCCAGGACGTCATTGGCGCGCTCAACGTTTCCTACAACGGGTCGTATCTGTTCGGTGGAATCAATACGCAGACCGTGCCGGTCACAAGCTACACCGCCGGCTCGGCCAGCAAGAACCAGGTCGATGCGGACTTCCTGGCGACGTTCGGCTTCTCGCAGTCTGCCCCCGGCGTGAGCACGATCACGCCGGCGCAGATGCAGAATTTCCTCGACAACGCCTTTGACGCCGAGTTCGCGAGCCCGGCCTGGAATACCAACTGGTCGTCGGCCACGGACCAGACGCTGTCGAGCCGCATCTCCACGACCGAGGTCGTCGACAGCTCGGTCAGTGCCAACCAGCCCGGCTTCCGCAAGCTGGCCGAGGCCTACACCATGCTGACCGATCTCGGCACCACGAGCCTGAGCAAGGACACGTTCCAGGTCGTCGTCGACAAGGCGATCGGCCTGGTCAGCGGCGCGATCAACGATCTCGCCGTGCTCGGCGGCACCGTCGGCTCGATCCAGCAACGGGTCACCGGCACGACCGAGAAGCTGAAGATCCAGAAGGACATCCTCAACGACCAGATCGTCAAGCTGGAGGCGGTCGACCCGACCGAGGCCTCGGTCCGCGTCAACACCCTGCAGACCCAGATCAAGACGGCGCTGGCGCTGACCTCGCAGCTCCAGCAGATCAGCCTCATCAACTATCTCTAGAGCCGAGGCTCGCAGCCTCGTCCTGTTATCCGGTCTCCTGCGCAGAGTGATGCTGATGACGTTTGAAGCCTATGAATCGGTCGTCGACGAGAGCGGTTACGAGGCGCGGGGCCGCGAGCGGCAGGCGCTCAGCCTCGGCATCGACCGGCTCGAGCGGCTTCAGAGAGGCGTGTTCCGCCTCGAGGATCTGGTCGAGAGCCTGCTCTATGTACGGCGGCTGTGGACGATCTTCATCGAGGATCTCTCGCATCCGGAAAACGGGCTCCCCGACAAGCTGCGCGCCGACATCATCTCGATCGGCCTGTGGGTCGTCAAGGAAGCCGATCGCCTTCGCGAGGAGAGGTCGAACGACGTGATGCAGCTCATCGAAATCAACCGCCTGATCCGAGACGCTCTTTGATGAAGATCTCCTTGCGCGCGGGCGAACGGATCTACATCAACGGCGCGGTGCTGCGCGTGGACCGCAAGGTCTCCGTCGAGCTCGTCAACGACGTGATGTTCCTGCTCGAAGGGCAGGTCATGCAGGCCTCCGACGCCACCACGGCGCTG
Organism: Bradyrhizobium sp. 192; assembly: GCF_023100965.1. Taxonomy (NCBI): domain Bacteria; kingdom Pseudomonadati; phylum Pseudomonadota; class Alphaproteobacteria; order Hyphomicrobiales; family Nitrobacteraceae; genus Bradyrhizobium; species Bradyrhizobium sp. 192. The sequence goes on along the minus strand of NZ_CP064690.1, from coordinate 7,173,351 downwards.
CGGCAGCTCTACTTCATCGTCCAGCTCATGCTGATGAACCCGACCGATATCCGCGACGCCGCGGCGCTCTATGGACAGCATCATGCGGCCCTGTGCGCCGTGTGCGAGAGCCGCGAGATGCTGGACGGACTGGGCGTGGTCGACGAGCTGGTCGGGGCGACCCGCTACTTCGAGGCACTCAAGCGGATCCGGGCCCTGTTCCCGGTGGAGCAGGCCATCCTGGCCGGCGCCATCACCGAGTCCCCATTCCAGGCTGCCTGACAGCGGAGAGGCACATGAACGTCACCAGCGCGACCGACAAATCCAGTTCAACCGGCTCCCCCAATCCGACCGCGAGCAACAGCGTCGACTACAACACGTTCCTTCAGCTTCTCGTCGCCGAGATGAAGAACCAGGATCCGACCAATCCGATGGATACCTCGCAATATATGAGCCAGTTCGCGCAGCTCTCGACGGTCGAGCAGGCCATGCAGACCAATTCGAAGCTGGATGCGCTGCTGTCCTCGCAGTCGTTGTCGCAGGCCAACGGCCTGATCGGCAAGACCGTCAGCTTCACCGACGCCACCGGCGAGAGCTTCAGCGGCAAGGTCGTTTCGGTCTCCATCAACGCCGACGGCTCCATCGCGACCCTCGAGAACGGCACCAAGGTCGCGGTTGGGCCGGGGCTCACGATCAGCCAGTCATGAACGAACGGGACGCTCTCGACATCGTCCAAGCGGCGATCTGGACCATCATCGTCGCCTCCGGGCCCGCGGTCGGTGCCGCGATGCTGGTCGGCACCGTCATCGCTCTGATCCAGGCCCTGACCCAGATCCAGGAGGTGACGCTGACCTTCGTTCCGAAGATCATCGTCATTCTCGTCGTGGTCGCCATCTCCGGCTCCTTCATCGGCGCGCATCTTTCCACCTTCACCGAGATGGTCTATTCGCATATCGAGCGCGGCTTCTGATCCGCCCGGGACTCGGCACCATCCCCGCGTAAGCTTTGCGGGGCAGATTAGAGGTGGACCCTCTGCCGGTGACCCATGGCCGATACGTTAGCTGCTAGCCTGCCGACCCCACGACGATTGGGGGCCGACGCCTTCTTCGCCGGCGGCATCGTGGCCATGCTCACGATCCTGTTCCTGCCGATCCCGCCGATCCTGATCGATCTCGGTCTTGCGTTCTCGATCGCGCTGTCGGCGCTGATCCTGATGGTCGCGCTGTGGATCCAGCGGCCGCTCGACTTCTCGGCCTTCCCGACCGTGCTGCTGATCGCGACGATCCTGCGGCTGGCGCTGAACGTCGCAACCACCCGCCTGATCCTGTCGCGCGGCGGGGAGGGCGAGCAGGCTGCCGGCCACGTTGTCGCCGGCTTCTCCAAGTTCGTCATGGGTGGCGACTTTGTCATCGGCCTGATCATCTTCGCCATCCTGGTCACCGTGAACTTCGTCGTGATCACCAAGGGCGCGACGCGAATCGCCGAAGTCGGCGCCCGTTTCACCCTGGATGCCATCCCCGGCAAGCAGATGGCGATCGACGCGGACCTGTCCGCGGGCCTGATCGACGACAAGGAAGCCCAGCGCCGGCGTCGCGAGCTCGAAGAGGAAAGCTCCTTCTTCGGCGCGATGGACGGTGCCTCGAAATTCGTCCGCGGCGATGCCATCGCCGGCCTGATCATCACCGCGATCAACATCTTCGGCGGCATCATCATCGGCGTCACGCATCACGGTCTGACGCTGTCGCGCGCCGCCGACGTCTACACCAAACTCTCGGTGGGCGACGGTCTGGTCACGCAGATGCCGGCACTGATCGTGTCGCTGTCGGCGGGCCTGCTGGTCTCCAAGGGCGGCACCAGGGGATCGGCGGAGCAGGCCGTGCTGCGGCAGCTTGGCGGCTATCCCCGCGCCGTGTCGGCCGCTTCGCTGATGATGTTCGTGCTCGCCTTGATGCCGGGGTTGCCGATGAGCCCGTTCGTACTGCTCGGCGGCGTCATGGCCTTCGTCGGCTATTCGCTGCCGAAACGACAAGCCGCGCGGGAGCGGAAAGAGGATGCGCGCAAGGCCGACGAGCGTGCCCAGGCGGAGGCCAAGGAATCCGTCAAGGACCAGCTCAAGACCGCCGAGATCGAGCTGGCGCTCGGCGGCCATCTTTCGGTCCATCTGCTCGGCTCGCGCACCGAGCTCGCCCACCGCGTCGCCAAGATCCGCAAGAAGTTCGCCAAGCAGTACGGTTTCGTCATTCCCGAGATCAAGCTCAGCGACAATCTGTCGATCGACCCCAAGGGTTACCAGATCCGGATCCACGACACCCGCGTCGCCCATGGCGAGCTCAGGCTAGGCGAGGTGCTGGTGCTGGTCGACAAGGACGGCAAGCCCGACGTGCCCGGCGAAGAGGTGGTCGAACCCGCCTTCGGCATGAAGGCGCTGTGGGTGACGGAAGCCTTCACGGACGAAGTCAAGCGTCAGGGCTGCAAGCCGGTCGACAATCTGTCGGTGCTGCTCACGCATTTGAGCGAAGTGCTCAGGGCGAACCTCGCCCAGCTCTTGTCCTACAAGGACATGCGCGCGCTGCTCGACCGTCTCGATCCCGAATACAAGCGCCTCGTCGAGGATCTCTGCCCGTCGCAGATCTCCTATTCGGGCCTGCTGGCGATCCTGAAGATCCTGCTGGCCGAGCGCGTGTCCATCCGCAACCTTCACCTCATCCTCGAGGCGATCGCCGAGATCGCACCTCACGTGCGGCGCTCCGAGCAGGTCGCCGAGCACGTGCGGACCCGGCTGGCGCAGCAGATCTGCGGCGACCTCTCCGACAACGGCGTGCTCAACGTCGTCAGGCTGGGCAACCGCTGGGACCTGGCGTTCCACCAGAGCCTGAAGCGCGACGGCAAGGGCGACGTCGTCGAGTTCGACGCCGATCCGCGCCTGATCGAGCAGTTCGCGACCGAAGCCAGCGCCGCGATCCGCAAGTTCACCGAGAACGGCACCAGCGTGGTGCTGGCGGTGACGCCTGAAGCACGGCCCTATGTCCGGATGATCCTGGAGCGGGTGTTCCCGACCTTGCCGATCCTGTCGCATGTCGAAGTCGCGCGCAGCGCTGAGATCAGGGCGCTCGGAGCCGTGTCGTGATCAGCGGCCTTGCCGACAGCGTTCTGGTGACGTTCATCGTGTTCTGCCGCATCGGCGCCTGCCTGATGCTGGTGCCCGGTTTTTCCAGCGTCAACGTTCCGGCCCAGGTCCGCCTGTTCGTGGCGCTTGTCACCACGTTCGCGCTGACGCCGATCCTGATCGCGGTGCTGAAACCTCTCACCGACAACGCCGCGCCGCTGACGCTGACGCTCCTGATCTGCTCCGAGCTCGTGGTCGGCAGCGTCATCGGGCTCGGCGGACGGGTGTTCTTCCTCGCGCTTCAGACCATGGCGACCGTGATGGCGAGTGCGATCGGGCTCAGCAACATTCCGGGGACGCCGGTCGCCGACAGCGATCCGGCGCCCGCGCTGGTGCCGCTGATCATGGTATCGGTCACCACGCTCTTCTTCATGACCGACCAGCATTGGCAGGTCCTGCGCGGGCTGATGAATTCGTACGACGTCTGGCGTCCCGGCGACAGGCTCGGCGGCGGCCTGGCGCTCGAGCTGCTCGTCGGCCGCCTGTCGGAAGCGTTCGTGCTGACGCTGCGGATCGCGAGCCCCTTCATCGTCTATTCGGTGATCGTCAATCTGGCGGTCAGCCTGATCAACAAGCTGACGCCGGCGATCCCGGTCTATTTCGTCTCGGTGCCTTTCGTGCTGTTTGGCGGCTTCCTGCTGCTCTACCTCACGAGCGACGAGCTGCTGACGCAATTCATGCTCGGCCTCTCGTCCTGGCTGGCGGAGTGACGCCGTGACCATTTCGCGCGCGGACAAGCTCGGCCGGATGGTGTCGCTGGTGAAGCTCCAGCTCCGGCTGTCCGAATGGCAGCTCGCGCAGCTGCGGCAGCAGGAGCGAAGCCTGCAGGACGAGCAGGAATGGCTGGTGGGGGCCCTGAACGACGGCAAGCCGCCGGCGGGGTCGTCGAGCGATTCGATCGCGCGGCGCTTGAACAGGACGAGTGTCGGTGCGCGTGCGATCCAGGCGCAGGCCGCCCAGCAGCTCGACCAGATCCGCACCGAGAGCCGCCGCGTCAAGCAGCTCGAGCAGGTCGCCAAGGCGGCGCTGGCCGACAAGCTCCGTGACGCCGAGAAGCGCACGCTCGAGGAAATGACGGGAATAAGCCCAGCCGTGCGCGCATGGACGCCACGGCCAGCCAACCGGAACAAGCCATGATCGTGACCGCGACGCCCGACCTCGTTCTCGACGTCCTCGATGCCGGCGATCCCGTGACGCAGCGCGCGGCGGCCGCGAAACTCGACGCGCTGAAATCCTCCGACGCGGATTTCGCCGCCACCATGGAGGCCGAGGCCGGCAAGGCGGCGGCCGCCGCCGAGCAGCCGGCGACGAAGGTTTCCGAGGCGCCGTCGGATGCGGTGAACGGGGCGCCGGTGCGGATGATCAAGGCGCCGGCATCCGGCGAGGTTTACCGGAAGTTCGAGGCATTCATCCTCCAGACCTTCGTCGAGACGATGTTGCCGAAGGAATCCGAGCAGATCTTTGGCAAGGGCACGGCCGGCGGCGTCTGGAAGTCGATGCTGGCGGAGCAGCTTGGCAGCCAGCTGGCAAAGGGCAACGGCATTGGCATCGCCAAGCAGCTGGCCGCCGCGAACGCGGCGGCGCCGAACGGTGCCGGCAAGGCCGGATGATGATCGGCGAACGGGTGACAGAAGTTGAAGGGTGAATTTCCTATGCAGGCACAAGACAGCGCGGCGGCCATGGTGATCGAACAGCCGGTCGCGGACACCGGGGTGACGACGACGGAGGCAGCGGCAGGCGATGCGCTGCTGCCTGTGCTGCTGCCGGTCGTGAGCGACGAGGCCGTGGCCGACGGCGCGGATGCGGCGAGATCGGATGAAGTGCGCGGCCTGCTGGCGGCAATCCGCCGGCTCGAGAGCATCGTCGAGGAGGAGACGGTCGCGCTCGCAACGCGCCAGAAGATCGATTTCGACGATTTCAGCGCGCGGAAGAGCCGCAGCATGCTCGAATTCGTCCGCCTGATGCGGGCGCGGATGCATCTCGGAGGCGACGTCGAGGTCACCGAGGAAATCCAGCGGCTGCGCGAGAAGCTCGAGCGGAATCGCTCGATCCTCGAAATGCACTATGACGCGGTGCGCGAGATCGCGAGCGTCATCGTCAAGGCGATCAAGGAAGCCGAGTCCGACGGCACCTATACTGGTCGCGCAGTGCAGGACGGAACATGATCAGACTGGTGCTGGCCGGGCTCTGGGTATGCATCCTCACCGCGGGCACGAGCTATGGCGTGGCCTATTGGAAGGAAAACGGCAGCCTGCTGCCGGCGAAGGACGAATATCTCGACGGCCTGCAATACCAGAAGACGCGGGCATTGAGCGTGCCCATGGTCGAGAACGGCAATGTGCAGGGCTACATCGTCGCGCGCTTCGTCTACACCGCGGATGCACGGACCCTGCATCAGCTCAACGTTCCGCCGGAGCCGTTCGTCGTAGACGAGGCCTTCCGCAGGATCTATGCCGACGAGCGTCTCGATTTCAGGAAGCTCGCCCGTTACGACCTCGCCATCCTGACGACCGCCATCAAGCAGCGCGTCAACGAGCGGATGCAGGCTGAAGTCGTCCAGGACGTCCTGGTCGAGGACTTCAATTACGTCTCCAAGGAAGAATTCCAGCAGAAGCCGTAGCTCTTTTCTGCTGCCATCCTTCGAGACGCCGCTATGCGGCTCCTCAGGATGAGGACGGAATGCGCGGCTCCAGTTTCAGCGCGCACCGGCGACCGATTAGCCTCATCCTGAGGAGGCGCGTCAGCGCCGTCTCGAAGGACGAGGCGTGCGCTCTGCTCGCCGCCTCCAAACGCGCAACGGCCTCCGCGAAGGTGCTTCGCAGAGGCCGTTGTCGGTTTCGCCGGAGGCCGTGTCAGTTTCCGGCCGGGTAGGCCGCCGGGACGGCATGCGCCCTGTTGAGGATGATGCCGACCTCGTCGAGCTCCTGCATCGGCACGTCGAGGGTCTCGCCGGCGGGGATGTCGAGGCGGTATCCGACGTAACGGCGGGCCACGATCGCGTCGAAGCCGAGGCGGTCGCGGAGCTTCTTGCGCAGCTTGCTGACGTGACTCTCGATCACGCTCTCGTCGAAGGTGGACTCGAAGATGCCGTAGACCGCGTTGAAGATCTGCGTCTTGGTGATCCACTTGCCGTGATTGCTGACCATATATTCGAGAATGCGCAGTTCGCGGCGTGGCAGGGTGAGGGCGTGGCCCGCGATCTCGGGGTCCCGGCCGTTGAAGAAGACCTGGATCCTGCTCTCGCAGGGCCTCGGCAGCTCGCCCACCCGGCGGCGCGCGATCGCTGCCGTTCGGGCCAGGATCTCGCGCAGGTGGATCGGCACGTGCACGACGTCGTCGACGCCCGATTCGAACAGCTCCAGCGTGTTCTTGAGCATCTTCTGGCCGCTCATGGCGATGATGGGAGCGGAGGAACGCTTGCGCATCGCCCGCGGCAGGCTTCCGCGTGCATCGCAGTCCCCGAGGAGGAAGGCGTCCACCGCTGCCAGATCCGATTCACTCGCGGATTGCAGCCAGTCCCAGAATTCCCCGGAGGAGAAGCCGATCGACGATACGCCTTCGCGAACGAGCCCTCCGACATAGCTGTTCGCGACGCTCTCGCGATCATCAACGATTATATACATCAGTCTTTCGCCCCTGTTTCGCACCTGTCGCGGCCGGATGGTTGTTATGATGCCCGGCTCGGCAACGATGCTGTTTGACGACATTCCTTCCCGCGAACCGTTGTTATGGTCTCGATATTCGCGGGCAGCCCTACGCATTCAGTGCCTGCGTCTCGCAGGCCTGGTACTTCAACTCGATACTGAACGCTTACTGCGTGAGGCCCGGCGGGTGTCTTACGGATCACCTCGCGGAGCGGATTGAGAACCGACCTAGACCAGTTGCGCCAAGTTGCTCATCGCGTCCGAACACGACTGAATCTGTGTCGATCTCCTCGCCAACTGGCGAGAATCACCTGAGTAGGACCGTAACAATTGCCGATTTCCGATCAAGCGTGCGTAACAAAGCGTTTGCTACGTGTGCTTGATGCTGTTGGTTTGTTTCTGGTTGTTTCTTGATATCTTCAAACGCATCAGTTGCTTCGGAAATCAAACTAGTTCTGCACCCTGACGGTTCTAAGGTTCCGCATCCCCGTACAATAACAGCTATTTTAGTGGTGCTGTGGCTCAGGCATATCGAGGGGATTTCAACCCGGGATTGACTCGGGTGCGCGGTTTTCCACATGCGACAATTCGACTCACGTGTGGCGGCGAGACTCCAGCTTGGCGAAAACTTGGCGAGTGTGTGTCTTTCGAGTCGCACTCTCGCCACGTGCATGACGCGGTTGACTGATGTGACGTCGCATCGCGCGCGATGAAAGATTTTCAATGCGCACGTTTCAGGCAAGCTTCGGCACCTAACGTCACCGTTCGACAGATCGAACCGAACGGAGCATTTTCACATGTTGTCCGATGGACAAGCGCGCCCCGGCGCGACCGCTGATGTTTCCGCAACGGCGAAGCCGGCTCCCGAAGCACGCGAGACAAAGGATGATACGGCGCGAGCGGCCAAGCCTGCTGCGGGCGCAAAGCGTGTGTCGGCCGCGGCGAGCGACGAAGTTCTCGCGAAGGAGGCACTCGAGGGGCTGAAACGCATTCGCGCCAAGGCGCGTCTCGACAAGATGGCGATTTCCAAGCCGGCGCCGACCGTGATCAAGCCGGCCATAATCGTCGCCAAGCCCCCGCCGCCCCGTCCGACATGGGTTGCGCCGCTCGCAACATTGGCGGTCGCCGCCATGTTGGTGGTCTGCGCCTGCACCGGCGTGATCGCCTATCTCACCACGCAGCCCGCCCAGAACAACGTTGCGGCCAATACGGAGATCAGGAATCTGCGCGAGACCGTCGCGCAACTGCGCAAGCAGGTGTCCGGCGTGTCGGAAAATCTCGATGGCCTGCGCACCGCGGTGGATCAATCGAGCAAGGCGACCAATGACCGTTTCGGCAGGTTTGCCGAGAATTTGGACCGTATCGAGCGGGTGAGCTCGTCCTCGACGGTGAAGCTCGACAAGCTGGCTCAAGCGCAGGTTCAGACGCCGGCGCCGGCCATGGTTCAATCGCAGCCCGCGCCACAGCAAGGGGCGATGGCGGCCTCGGTCGCGGCGCCCGAGTTCACGGGTTCGGTCTCTCCGTCCGAGCGCGCGCCGGCGCCGCGCAAGGTGATCAAGGGCTGGTCAGTCCGCCAAGCCTATGAAGGCATTGCGATCCTGCAGAGTCCGAACGGCGTCATCGAGGCGGTGCTGGGACAGCAGGTGCCGGGCCTTGGCCGCATCGAGGAGATCAGGAGCGAGAACGGGCGCCCGGTGGTGGAGGCGAGCGGCGGCGTCATCTATTCGTCACGCAAGGCAACGCCCTGATCGAGGGCTGTCCTCTATTGGCGGTGATGCTCGAAGCTGGTGCATAGCAGGTCGACTTCCGCTTCCGCGATCGGCGAGCGAAACAGGCGACAGCTGAACTCGGCCGCTGCCTTGCTGTCGGTGGCGGTGCGCTCCTCCCGGAGGAAGATGCATCGCTTGCAGACGTCGGTGTGGTGCCGCTGCTCGGCCGCGTCCGACTGATCCAGCACGTGACGGAACGTGTCGCGGAAGCGGATCTTGACCTCGTCGTCGAGGACGGCGATCGCCTCGACCAGAACGTTGACGGGATCGCGCACCAGGAATTTCTTGCCCTGCTGCGTCACGCTCAGCATCACCGAGCGCTTGTCGGTGGCCGAGCGTTTTCGCTCGATATAGCCCAGCCGCTCGAGCTCCCCGATGATGAACGAGGCGGTGCCGCGCGTGGTGCCGACGTAGCTCGCGAGCGCCGAAGGCGTCCGGGAAAAGCGGTTGGCGCGGGAGAGGAAGCGCAGCGCCATCCATTCGCGGTCGCGCAAGCCGTGCTTGGTGCCTTCGAACCACAGGATTCGTGCAACCTGTTCCAGCAGTTCAATCGATTCGCGAGCCAAATTCATTTCAATTCCAGATCGGATAGACTTTATTCAATTGAGCCTTGGGGGTGCGCAATCCGTGTGGGACGAGAATGAAGTTCGTGCGTGGCCCTTCGTCCGTTGCCGGACGGCGGACCGCGCGTGGGAAGAAGCTCTCCGCTGCGGAGATGGAACTTCCGGCCGTGGAACTACGGTGTCACGAAGAAAGTTCGAGTAAATCGCACGGCTCAAGTCCTCTGAAAATTTCAATCAAAATCACGAAGGCTCGCGTCCAGTTGACGGTGATATGCGGAGCGCGAGCAACATGATGTGTCATTGCGGCGGCTGCGGTATCCATTTGTTGCGAGTGAGCGTGTCGAACGCGCACGGATGCGCATCACTTGCAGCACCTGGCGGTGCGGCCGGCCGGGAGAGAACCCTGTTTTTTCGGTTAACGGATGTTGCAATGCGGTGCAGCTAGACGGTTAAGTCCGGCACATCAGCGATGGGAATGTCAGAGTGTCGTTGGGCATCGACCAAGCAGCGCCGCTCAACGTCAAGTCTGCGGCACTGGCCGCCACCGTCGCCTCCTGCGTGCCGCAGTCGCCGGACTTTGTCGCGATGGGCTGATGGCCGAGACCGCGCCGCTGAAGAAACGGCAGGGCCCGGCTGAAAGCGCGCATGCTCGCAGGCTGGTGATTTGCGTTTCGCCGGCGATTATTGGCGAATGCGTCGCCCCGGGGGGCACCATGCGCAGCGGGAAGGGATAGATTGATGAGCTTCGAGACCACCATGACTTCGGACGTCGTCGGGCTGACGAAAATCGCCCCGGTCTCGCGCCGCGGTTTCATGAGTGCCACCGCGGCCGTCGCCGCCGGCTACACGCTTGCGGCCGGGCCCGTGCGCGCCGAGGCGATCGCGACCGACACCAATGGCCTGCAGGTCGGCGACGCCAGGATCAAGGTCGGCTCCGAAGAGATGCCCGCCTATTTCGCCCGTCCCGCCGGCAACACCAAGGCGCCGGTGATCGTCGTGGCGATGGAGATTTTCGGGCTGCATGAGTACATCAAGGACGTGACGCGGCGCCTCGCCAAGCTCGGCGCGTTCGCCGTCGCGCCCGACTATTATTTCCGCAAGGGCACCGACCTGACCAAGATCTCGGAGATCAAGGACCTCTTGTCGGTCGTCAATGCCAAGCCGGACGCCGAGCTGTTGTCCGATCTCGACGCCACGGCGGCGTGGGCGGGATCGCAGGGCGGCGACGCCACCAGGCTCGGCATCATCGGCTTCTGCCGGGGCGGCCGCACGGTCTGGGAATATGCCGCCCACAGCGGAACGCTCAAGGCCGGCGTGGCGTTCTACGGCACGCTGGTCGATCCCGCCAATCCGCTCTGGCCGAAGAGTCCGATGCAGCTCGCGCCCGAGATGAAGGCGCCGGTGCTCGGCCTCTATGGCGGTGCGGATACCGGCATTCCCGTCGCACAGGTCGAGCAGATGAAGGCCGCGCTGGCGGAGAACAAGAAGACCGCCGAATTCAAGATCTATCCGGAGGCGCCGCACGGTTTCCATGCCGACTACCGCGGCAGCTACCGCAAGGACGCCGCGGAAGATGCCTGGAAGCAGGCCGAGGCGTGGTTCAAGAAGTACGGCGTCCTGAGCTGACGCCTGGACAAACAAAGGGCGGCCCGATCGGCCGCCCTTGCTCTTTCAAGTCAAGCCGGTCTCACTTCGTCATCGCGCCATAGACGATGTCCTGGACCTGCTCGCGATAATACTTCCTGAGCTCGCCGGGCGCGGCCGTCCCCACGACGACCACGAGACGCTCCTTCGGATCGCAGAAGAACTGGGTTCCGTAGGCGCCGTTCCAGGTGAACTCGCCGGGATTGCCGGGGACCGACGACAGGCCCTCGCTGGTCCGAACCGCGACCGAAAGGCCGAAGCCGAAGCCGGCGCGATGCGGCTCGACATTGGCCACGTTGTTCTTGATCTCGGGGCCGAGATGGTTGGTCGTCATGTGATGCACGGTCTTCGGACCGAGGATGCGCTGGCCGTCGAGCTCGCCGCCGTTGAGCAGCATCTGTCCGAAGCGGATGTAGTCGCCGACCGTCGCGAACGAGCACGCGCCGCCGCAATCGAACTTGGTCGGGGTGTCCAGCAGCTTGATCGCCTGCGGCTTGCCCGTCAGCGGATCCTTGGCGAACGGACGGGCGAGACGAGGGCGCTGCGCGTCGGTCGGGTGGAAGGTCGCGTCCTTCATGCCGAGCGGCTGCCAGACATTGGCGGCCAGATAGTCGCCGAGCTTCTGCTCGCTCACCTTCTCGACGACGGCGCCGAGCACGTCGATCGAGAATCCGTATTCGAACTCGGTCGAGGGCTGATGCGCCAGCGGCAGCTTGGTGATGCGGTCGATGAAGGCCTGGGTATCGCCCTCGATCGCCGGCGCTGTGCCGTCAGGGTATTGCCGTGCCACCGGGCTCGATGAGTCCGGGCGACCGCCATACATCAATCCGGAGGTGTGCCGGTAGAGATCGTGGATGAAGATCGGCGTGGCCTGCGGCTCCAGCTTGAGCGAACCGTTGGCCTCGGTCACGCCGACCTTCATGTCGGCAAAGCCGGGATAGTAATTGGACAGCTTGGCCTGGAGCGGCAACCGTCCCTGCTCCATCAGCGTCAGGCCCGCGACCGCCGCCATCGGCTTGGTCATCGAGGCCAGCGCGAAGATCGCGTCGACCGGCATCGGCGTGCCCTTGTCGGGATCGAGCATGCCGTAGGCCTTGTAGTGCACGAGCTTGCCGTCGCGTGCGACGGCGACGACCGCACCGGGGACGCGCTTGGCGGCGATCTCACGGGCGAAGAAATTGTCGAGGCGCGCAAGGCCCTGACTGGAGAAACCGACGTCGTCGGGTTTGGCTTCGGGCAGCGGCGCGGCGTTGGCCGTGCCGAATGTGATGACGGCAGCCGCCGCCGCGAGCACAGCGATCGTCTTGTTCATGATGTCCTCCCGCGCGAGCTCGTTGTGTGAGTGGCTCGCTGGACGCCTAGATCACGATTGCACCGGCGCGAAGTCAAGCGCGAGCGGGGGTATGTCTGGGACGCGTCGGAGATGTCGGAACTTATCGTGCTTCGCCTGCGTGCCACAGCGCATCGAGGCCGCGCTGATAGGTCGGGTGGACGAGTGCGACGCCGAGCTCGCGCTTCAGTTTCGCATTGGAAACGCGGGTGCTGCTAGCATAGAAGCTGCGTGCCATCGCCGACATCTCGGCCGTCGCGAAATCCTCTTCCGGCGGCGGCGCAACGCCCATCAGCTCAGCCGCATAGGCGATCACGTCCTGCGGCGGCGCCGGCTCGTCGTCGCAGACGTTCCAGATGCCGCCGCTTCCGTGTTGAATGGCGGCCATGATCGCGCCCGCGATATCGTCGACATGGATGCGGTTGAAGACCTGGCCGGGCTTGATGATGCGCCGGGCCGTTCCCGCCCGCAGCGTCGCCAGCGCGTTGCGGCCGGGGCCGTAGATGCCGGCAAGCCGCAGGATCGCGGCATCGCCAATGTCCATCCAGGCCTGCTCGGCGCCAACCCGCATGCGGGCGCGGTCGAGTGTCGACTGCGGCGGGGTGCTCTCGTCGACCCAGCCGCCGCCGTGATCGCCGTAGACACCGATGGTGGAGAGATAGACGATCCTGCGGCGGCCCGCCGCCAGCACGTCGCCGAACGCCGCGATGGCGGGATCGCCGGTGGTGCCGGGCGGGATCGACACCAGAAGCACGTCGGCGTCACGAACTCTCTCGACCGTCTCGCGTGCGGGGGATCCGCCGGAAAAGCCGTGTACCTCGATGCCGGCGAGGTCATCCCGCTTTGCGGGATCGCGCACCGTGCCGGCGATATGCGAGAAGCTGCCGCCGTGTTGGCGGGCGAAGTGCCGGGCGCTGTAGCCGAGGCCGAGGATGAAGAGCCGCATGCGTCTCCCGTGCAGATGAAAGTTCCCGCGCAAGCTGCGCGTCCTTCGCTCATAAGAGATTTTTGGGTCCGGCAAAAGATATTACGATTTGTCTCGCCTCATGCCCCGGGCGATGTTCGGCTGTCACAGGGAGGCACCGATCATGCGGGCAGAGGCGCCGGCTTTCGCACCGGCGGACGCCAATGAGTTGATCCGGCGTGCGGCCGCGCTGATCTTCGACGTCGACGGCACCCTGGCCGAGACCGAGGAACTGCATCGGCAGGCCTTCAACCACGCCTTCGCCCACTACGGTCTCGACTGGCAGTGGGACCGCGCCCTCTACAAGGACCTGCTGCGGATAACCGGCGGCAAGGAGCGCATGCGCGCCTATCAAGCCCGGCTGGGAGGCGCGGCGCCTCTGCCGGACGCGGACATCGCGGAACTTCACCGCATCAAGACCGTGCATTATGCCGGGCTGGTCGAGACCGGCTGCTGTCCGTTGCGGCCCGGCGTGGCCGAGTTGCTCGCCGCGGCGAAGGCGCGCGGCCAGCGGCTTGCGATTGCGACCACGACCTCGCACGGCAATATCGATGCGCTGCTGTCGCAGGCACTGGGGCCGGGCTGGGCTGCAGGGTTCGACGCCATCGTCGCCGGTGACGACGTCAGGCACAAGAAACCCGCGCCGGACGTCTATCTGGAAACCCTGGCGCGGCTGAAGCTGGGCGCGGCCGACTGCGTCGCCATCGAGGATTCCGCCAATGGGCTGATCGCGGCCTCGCGCGCCCGCATTCCGGTTCTGATCACCCGCAGCTTGTTCTTTGCGGATGATGATTTTTCCGCGGCGCGGTGCGTGCTGGACGATTTGTCGGAACTTGCCGGCAAATCAAAAATGGAAAAACAACCCCATGCACAGTAGGTCACGCCGGCGCGTCGGCCGCGGTCAGTGCACCCGGTGGCTCGCTCTATCGTCTTCAGCCTGCTCGACTATCTGCGCGATCGGGCTCGACTGGTGGTGCACCAGCCGCCACTCGTCTCCGACGCGGCGGAAATGGTTCGCGGCGGCCAGAGCGGTGCCGTCGACGATCTCGATGCAGAGCACGCGGGCGCTGTCGCCGTCGACGATGACCTGCGGCTCGGCGCAGACGATCTGGGGACGCTCCGGGTTCTGCAGGATGTCGCGCCAGCTTCCGATCACGGTGGCACGGCCGATGATGGCCGGCCAACCGGGATGGATGCAGGAAATGGCGTCGTCGGCCGCCCACATCCGTTCCATGCCGTCGAAATCGCCGGTCGAAAACGCGGCGTAAAAGGCCGCGTTGGCGGCGATGATCTTGCTGTCCTTTGCCATCGCTCTCGGGTGGGGCAAGGACAACCAAAAATCAAGCGCGACTTCCGTTCGACTTCGTGTCCGATTTGGACCGCAGTGCAGCATTGCCTGCTCAGTGATCAGGTCGGGACCAGCGTCTCTACGGCTCGCCGCGCACCAAACGCATCACCCGATTGCGAAATCGGCCGCCGTCTCGGCATGAATGGCCGTGGTGTCGAAGGTCTCGACCGAGGTGTCATCAGGGCCGACCAGCATCGTGATCTCGGTGCAGCCGAGGATGATGCACTCAGCGCCGGCGGCCACCAGCGCCGCCATCACCTCCCGATAGCGGCGGCGCGAAGGATCGGCGACAACTCCAAGGCAGAGTTCGTCGTAGATGATGCGGTTCACGTCGGCGCGCGCCTCAGTAGGAGGAACCAGCACGTCGAGATCATGCGCGCGCAGCCGGTCGATATAGAAGTCCTCCTCCATCGTGAACCTGGTGCCGAGCAGCCCGATCCGCCGGTAGCCCTTCGCCCGGATCCGTTGCGCCGTCGCATCGCCGATGTGAATGAACGGAATGGTCACACTGGAGATGATATCCGGCGCCAGCTTGTGCATCGTGTTCGTGCACAGCACGATCGCCCGTGCGCCGGCGCCTTCGAGACGCCGCGCGACCTCCGCCAGGCTAGCCGCCGCCTCGCTCCAGCGGCCGGCATACTGCATCTGCTTGATCGCTTCGAAATCGTAGGAATACAGCAACAGCGGGGCAGAGTGCAGCTTGCCCATGCGATCGCGGACCCGCTCATTGATGAGCTTGTAGTAGAGCGCCGTGCTCTCCCAGCTCATGCCCCCGATCAGGCCGATGGTTTGCATTCCGGTGTCCTCGACGATGTGGTCCGGCCGGACCGTAAACGAAAATGCCGAAGCCCGGTAGCCGTCGCTTGATTGCGGCGGCATGCACCGTCAGGCCTAACCAGCTCAGCGTTCGTAGCCCGGATGGAGCGTAGCGTAATCCGGGGCTGCTCGCCCGGCATCTCCCACCGTCCGGATTACGCTACGCTCCATCCGGGCTACGAGTTCGTGGCTGTGTCGCCCTCTGTCAATCCACGCGCGCAAAAACATTCCACTTTACCGAAATTCGGGTTCGGCGTATGTGTCTCTCATCCTGATCCGGCGAAAGGGGCGGTCGTACGTCGTCACGAGCCGCGGATCGGGGAGCGGTGGACGCGGCAGCGTCGTGCACGAGAGGCGGGGGCAGGGCGGGATGAACCCCGTGAGCTTCAGGCGTCGTGCGGACGAACGGCGCTGATGCGTACGGCCAAATCGCGTGGTCCCGGCTGTCGTTGCTACAGCCAAGCCTTTGCGGAGGTGCGCCGAGCCCAACCGGGCAACGCGCACCATCAATTCGCGGGGCGACGGAGACAACCGGAATTCGTCTCCGGGGAGAGCGCGCCATACGCCGTCAAACATCGCGCAGGGAAGGCCGGATGATCGGCTGCCCTGTGTCTCCCTCGTGCATTGCGTGTGCAATGTGTTCGCACGGGGGTCTTGCGGGTGCCAGCCGGCACCCGGCCTTCCCTGCGCCCTTTCTTCGGAGAGGGCGTGAAGAGGTCAGCAAAACTCGGGCGAAACAAGCCGCGAGATGGTGAAGGTGTGTCTATTGAGCAGAGGTCGTGCCCCGGACGCAGAAGCGCTGCTTCAGCGGTGCGCCGCTAGCCGGGGCCCATCTCGCCGGGGGCTGCGCTCGATCGTTTACCGTCATATCATCGCGAATGGGCGGTCGTGCAAACGGCACCGACGGGCATGACCTCTGCGCAGGCTACCAGGGCCTTTCGACCTTGCGCGCTCTCTCGACCTGTCTTACGCAGTTCCCGAATAACTGCGCATCGCCAGATCCCCGAGGGAGCCGACATGACCATCCGCAACACCCGCACCGGGGGCCAGATCCTGATCGATCAGCTCGTCGCCCAAGGCGTCGAGCGCGTCACCTGCGTGCCGGGCGAAAGCTATCTCGCCGCGCTCGATGCGCTGCATGACAGCCCGATCGACGTCATGATCTGCCGCGCCGAGGGTGGTGCTGCGATGATGGCGGAAGCCTATGGCAAGCTCACGGGGCGGCCGGGCGTCTGCTTCGTCACCCGCGGCCCCGGCGCGACCAATGCCAGCCACGGCGTCCACATCGCGATGCAGGATTCGACGCCGATGATCCTGTTCGTCGGCCAGGTCGATACCGGCATGCGCGAGCGCGAGGCGTTCCAGGAGCTCGACTACAAGGCGGTGTTCGGCACCATGACGAAATGGACGGTCGAGATCGATCGCCCTGATCGCATTCCGGAACTGGTGGCGCGCGCCTTCCGCGTCGCCATGCAGGGCCGCCCCGGACCCGTGGTGATCGCGCTGCCCGAGAACATGCTGACCGAAACCGCCGCCGTTGCCGACGCCATGCGCATCGAGCCGGCCGTGAGCTGGCCGGCGCCGGCCGATATCGACAAGCTTGGCGCGATGCTTGCGGGCGCCAAGGCGCCGCTGGTCATCCTCGGCGGCTCGCGCTGGACGGATGAAGCGACCAAGAGCATCGCGCGCTTTGCCGAGCGGTTTGACCTGCCGGTCGCGACCTCGTTCCGCCGGGCCTCGCTGATCGATGCCGATCATTCGCACTATGCCGGCGATCTCGGCATCGGGCCGAGCCCGGGCCTGAAGGCGCGCATCGACAACGCCGATGTCATTCTTCTCATCGGCGGACGCATGTCGGAAATGCCATCCTCGTCCTACACACTGTTCGACATTCCGACGCCGAAGCAGAAGCTGATCCATGTGCATCCGGGCTCCGAGGAACTCGGCCGCGTCTATCAGCCGGAGCTGGCGATCCAGGCGACGCCCGCGGCGTTCGCCGCCGCCGTCGAGACGTCGAAGCCGTCGGGCGCGGTGGCCTGGAAGGGCGAGGCTGCCAAGGCGCATGCAGATTATCTCGCCTGGACCGAGAAGGCGCGCGAGCTGCCGGGCACGTTCCAGTACGGTCAGGTCATGACCTGGCTGCGCGACCGGCTGCCGAAGGACGCTATCGTCTGCAACGGCGCCGGTAATTATGCCGGATGGATCCATCGTCATCACCGCTTCCACAGCTTTGCCGCCCAACTCGCACCGACCTCGGGCTCGATGGGCTATGGCGTGCCGGCCGCGGTGCTGGCGAAGCGGCAATATCCGGATCGCACCGTCGTCGCCTTTGCCGGTGACGGTTGCTTCCTGATGAACGGCCAGGAATTCGCGACCGCCGTGCAGTACGACGCGCCGCTGGTCGTCATCATCGTCGACAATTCGCAATACGGCACAATCCGCATGCACCAGGAGCGCGACTATCCCGGCCGCGTCGTCGGCACCCAGCTCAAGAATCCTGATTTCGCGATGTACGCGAAGGCGTTCGGCGGCCATGGCGAGCGCGTCGAGCGCACCGAGGAATTCGCACCCGCCTTCGAGCGCGCGCTGGCCTCGGGAAAGCCGTCGATCCTTCACTGCATCATCGATCCGCGCGCGATGTCGGTCGGCAAGGATTTTGCACCCGCGGTGAAAGCTTAGGCGATGTCAGGGAGCCGCCACGTCGCCATCATCGGTGCCGGCGCGGTCGGTGTGATCAGCGCCATTGAGGCGCTGCGCGAGGGCCACCGCGTCACGCTGATCGATCCGGGCGAGCCCGGCGGCGAACAGGCGGCGAGTTATGGCAATGCTGGCTGGCTGTCGTCGCATTCGGTGATCCCGCCGGCCGAGCCTGGCATCTGGAAGAAGGTGCCGGGATATCTGATGGACCCGCTCGGGCCGCTCGCGATCCGCTGGTCGTATTTGCCGAAGGCGCTGCCCTGGCTGGTCAAATATCTGCTCGCGGGCTGGACCGAGGCGCGCGTCGAGAGGATCGCCTTCGCGCTCCGCGACCTGTTGAAGGACGCGCCGCTGCTGCACCGGACGCTCGCCGAGGAAGCCGGCGTTCCCGAGTTGATCGAGCGCAACGGCGTCATGCATGTGTTTCCGTCGCGTGGCAATTTCGACAACGATCTCGGCTGGCGCCTGCGCAAGAAGGTCGGCGTGGAGTGGATGGAGCTCAACGCCGACGAGATGCGTCAGCGTGAGCCCGATCTGCATCTGCGCTACACCTTCGGCGTGGTGGTGGAAGAGGCCGGACGCTGTCGCGATCCCGGTGCTTATGTCGCAGCGCTTGCCAACCATGCGATCGCTGGCGGTGCCAAGCACGTGCGCGCCAAGGCGACCGGCTTGAGGCTGAACGGCGACAAGCTCGTGGCCGTCGTCACCGAGACGGGCGAGATCGCTTGCGATGCCGCGGTCGTCGCCGCCGGCGCGCATTCAAAACGGCTCACCGCATCGGTCGGGGATCCGCTGCCGCTGGAGACCGAGCGCGGCTATCACGTCATGATCGAGCATCCGGAATCGGGTCCGCGCAGCTCGATGATGGCGTCAGATGCAAAGATGGTGGTGAACTGGACCAACAAGGGCCTGCGCGCCGCCGGCACCGTCGAGATCGCGGGCCTCGAAGCCGCGCCGAACTGGAGGCGGGCCGAGATCCTGCGGGATCATCTCTTCAGCATGTTTCCAAAACTGCCGAAGGACATTCCGGCCTCGCGTATCAAGACCTGGTTCGGGCACCGGCCGAGCATGCCGGACGGCATTCCCTGCATCGGACATGCGCGCGCCTCGCGCGACATCGTCTATGCCTTCGGCCACGGCCATGTCGGCCTGGTCGGTTCGGCCCGTACCGGCCGGCTCGTTGCCCAGCTCCTGAGCGGCAAGCCGCCGGAGATTCCGCTGGCGCCATTTGCGCCCGAACGTTTCCTCTGAGGTCGCAGCATGACCGTTTCAGCCAATTCGCCTCTACGTATTGCCCGCGGCGGCAAGGCCATCTATGGCGCGCCGCTCGGCATCCTGATGCTGGAAGCGCGCTTCCCCCGCATTCCCGGCGACATGGGCAACGGCACGACCTGGCCATTCCCTGTGCTCTATCGCGTGGTGAGCGGGGCATCGCCGGAGAAAGTAGTGCTGAAGGGCGCGACCGGTCTGCTGCCCGACTTCATCGATGCGGCCAAGGATCTGGTGCGGCTCGGGGCCGAGGCCATCACCACCAATTGCGGCTTTCTCTCCCTGTTCCAGAAGGAGATCGCGGCGGCGGTCGGAGTTCCCGTTGCGACCTCGTCGCTGATGCAGGTGCCGTGGGTGCAGGCGACCCTGCCGCCGGGCAAGCGCGTCGGCCTCGTGACCGTGTCGGGCTCGACCTTGACGCCGGCCCATCTGGAAGGTGCAGGGGTGCCGCTCGACACGCCGCTGGTCGGCACCGAGCACGGCAAGGAGTTCTTTCGCGTGCTGATCAAGGCCGAGAAGGACGACATGGACGTCGCGCAGGCCGAGCGTGACGTGGTCGAGGCCGGCAAGGAGCTTGTCACCAAAAATCCCGATGTCGGCGCGATCGTGCTGGAATGCACCAACATGCCGCCTTATGCGGCGGCGCTTCAGGCCGAGGTCGGGCTGCCGGTCTACGACATTTATTCCATGATCACCTGGTTTCACGCGGGCTTGCGCCCGCGCGTTTTTGCGTGAACGCGTCCGAGAGATCGTCACAAGTCCTGGAGTGAAGCCATGAAATTATCCGGCAAGGTTGCCGCCATCACCGGCGCGGCGCGCGGCATCGGCAAGGCCTGCGCGAAGAGATTTTTGGACGACGGCGTCAAGGTCGTGATCTCGGACGTCGATGCCGATGGCCTCGCCGCGACGGCGGCCGAGCTCGGACATCCCGACGCCTTGCGCACCGTCGTCGGCAACGTCGCCAGGCGCGCCGACGTCGATCAGCTCGTCGCCACCGCCGTGAAGGAATTCGGCCGGCTCGATATCATGGTGAACAATGCCGGTGTCGCCCGCAATCGCGACATTCTGGAGATCACCGAAGAGGAATTCGACGAGATCATCGGCATCAATCTGAAGGGCGCGTTCTTCGGCGTCCAGGCCGCGGCCAGGCAGATGATCGCGCAAGGCGGCGGCGGGGTCATCATCAACATGTCCTCCGTGAATGCGCTGCTGGCGATCCCGGCGCTGGCGACCTACGCGATGTCCAAGGGAGGCATGAAGCAGCTTACCTCGGTCGCCGCCGTCGCGCTCGCCCCGCACGACATCCGCGTCGTTGCGGTCGGGCCGGGCACGATCCTGACCGACATGGTGGCGTCCTCGATCTACACCTCCGAGGACGCCCGCAAGACCGTGATGTCCCGCACGCCCGCCGGCCGCGGCGGCGAGCCGAGCGAGGTGGCGTCCGTGGTCGCGTTCCTGGCGAGCGACGATGCCTCCTACATCACCGGGCAGACGATCTATCCGGATGGCGGTCGGCTGATCCTGAACTACACGGTGCCGGTGAAGGACAAGTAGGAGGTCACTCCGCCGCGACCGTCATCCCGTAACCCAGCCGCTTCGAGATCCCGCCCGCGCAATCCCGTAAGGCATGCGCGATCGGGCTGTCCCAGCGCGCATCGAACGTGCCTTCCGGGCCCATCGCGGTGATGACCAGCGCGACATGGCCTGAATGGTCGAATACCGGCGCCGAGAACGCGTTGACGCCGGGCAGGGGATCGCCGAGTGCGCGGGCGAGGCCGTGCTTGCGCACCTCGGTGAGCATCTCGGCGAGCTTGGCGCCCTTCAGGGGGCGCTTGGGATTGTAGCCGACGCCGTGACGATCGAGCCCGCTCTCGAGCGCGGCGTTGATCGTCTTTTCCGGCAGGAAGGCCGCAAAGGCCCGGCCGGTTGCGGTCTCGAGCAGCGCCATCACCGAGCCCGCGCGCATGACGATGTGGACGGGCTGGGCCGGCTCTTCGAGCTGCACCACGGTCGGGCCGTGCGTGCCCCACACGGCGAGAGACACCGCGTGTCCGATCTGACTCGCGAGCGCGGCGATCTTCGGCCTTGCGATGCGCACGCCGGAGAGCCGGCGCAGGCTGATCAGGCCGAGCTCCAGCGCCAAGGCGCCGATCTCGTAGCGGCCGGTGGTCTCGTCCTGCTCGATCAGCCCGATGCGGGAGAAGCTGGCGAGATAGGGATGCGCCTTGGCCGGCGACATGCCGGCCTCGCGCGCGAGATCGCGCAGCATCATCGGCTCGCCGCTGCGGGCGAGCGCCCGGAGCAGTTCTCCGCCGACCTCGATCGACTGGATGCCGCGGCTTTCTCTCTTCATGCGCCTCCGATTGCGCTACGCCGCGTCGCGCTTGGCGGCGCTGTCGGCGAGATGACGGCCGGCAATGTAGCCGAAGGTCAGCGCCGGCCCAAGCGTGATGCCGGCACCCGGATAGTTGCCGCCCATGATGCTCGCCATGTCGTTGCCGGCGGCATAGAGGCCGGGAATCACGCGGCCCTCGGCGTCGAGGGCCCGCGCGTTCTCGTCGGTGACGATGCCGGCATAGGTGCCGAGGTCGCCGATCACCATCTTGATGGCATAGAACGGCCCGTTCTCGAGCGGCGCGACGCAAGGGTTGGGGCCGTGCATCGCGTCGCCCTGGTAGCGGTTATAGGCCTTCGAGCCCTTGCCGAAGGCGGCGTCGTGTCCCAGCGGCGCCGTCGCGTTGAACTGCCTGACGGTCTCCACGAAGGCGCTAGCATCGATACCGGCCTTCGCCGCCAGCGCCTCCAGCGTATCGCCGCGCATCAGATAGCCGGACTTGAGGTGATGACCCAGCGGCATCGGGAAGGGCGGCACGCAGCCGAGGCCGTATTTCCGCAGCGTTGGGTGATCGCAGACGAGATAGGCCGCGATCTCCTCGCCGGGCTTGGCGGCCTTGACCATGGCCTGGACGAAGTCGTGATAGGAATTGCCCTCATTGGCGAAGCGTCGGCCGTCGCGCATCACCGCGATCACGCCGGGCTTGGCGCGGTCGATGAAATGCGGCATCACGCCCTTCGTGCCGTCCTTGCGCGTGGTCAGCGACACCGGCACCCAGGCCGCCGCGTTCGGCAGGCGATCCTCGACGTGCCCGCCGGCGGATTCCGCCAGACGCAGGCCGTCGCCGGTGTTGCCGGTCGGGCCGGGCGAGAAATGCTCGTTGCCGGTCGGCGCGTGCGGAAACATTTTTCTGCGCCGTTCGACATCATGCGGGAAGCCGCCGCAGGCCAGCACGACGCCCTGCCGCGCGCGGACGCGCACGTCGCGTCCCTCGCGCGACACGATGGCGCCGGTGACCGCGCCGTTCTCGACCGTCAGCTCGCGCACCGGCGAGGACAGCCACATCGGAATCTTCAGGTCGAGCGCGGATTTCGCGAGGCGCCCGGCGAGCGCATTGCCGTTGGTCAACGTCATGCCGCGGCCATAGCGCAGCACGTCCATCAAGTGCCGCGACAGTCGCTTGGCGACATAGACCGCCGAGGTCAGCGACTTCGTCACCCGCATGAAATGGATGATCTCCTTGCCGCTTCCCAACATCATGCCGAACACGGTGAGCTCGGGGAGCGGCATGCCCAGCGTCTTGACGAGGTCGCCGAGCTCGCGGCCGTCGAACGGACGCGTCACCATGGAGCGGCCTCCTTGCGCGCCGCCGGGCGCCTCCGCGTGATAGTCGGGAAACACCAGCGGCATGTCGAAACGCAACGCGGTCTTGGTGGTGAAGAAATCGACTGCCTCGGGACCGGCCGAGAGAAATGCATCGACGCGTGCAGCATCAAAATTGTTGCCGGCCTCGTGGCGCAGATAGGTGCGAGCCTGCTCCGGCGTTTCCGCGATGCCATAGGCCTTCGCCAGCGACGTGCCGGGAATCCACAGCCAGCCGCCGGAGCGGGCGGTGGTTCCGCCGAAGCGCGGCTCTTTCTCGACGATCAGCACGTCGAGACCGCGATGGCGCGCAGTGATCGCGGCCGACATGCCGGAGCAACCCGATCCGGCCACGAGCACGTCGCACTCGTAAGCCTCAATTGCGCTATGCTCGTTGCCGGTCATCACTCACCTCACTTCTTCAGGAGCGGACATTTGGACTCGGAGACTGGGCGGAAGGCGTCCTCGCCCTTCACGGTCTTGACGATCTCCAGGTAATCCCAGGGCTCCTTCGATTGCGCGGGCGTCTTCACCTTGGCGAGATACATGTCGCGGATGACGCGGCCGTCCTCGCGCAACTTGCCGCCGTGGACGAATGTATCCTCGATCGGCAGCTCGCGCATCTTGGCCATCACCTTGGCGGAATCGTCGGTGCCAGCGGCCTTGATGGCCTTCAGATAATGCAGCACCGAGCCGTAGACGCCGGTCTGGATCATGGTCGGCATCACCTTGGTACGCTCAAAGAATTTCTTCGACCAGGCGCGCGTTGCCTCGTCCATGTTCCAGTACGACGCGGTCGTCATGTAGGTGCCCTGCGCGGCCTTCAGGCCGATCGCGTGCACGTCGGTGTCGAACATCAGGAGGCCGACCAGTTTCTGGCCGCCCTGGACCAGGCCAAACTCGCCAGACTGCTTGATCGCGTTGTCGGTGTCCTGACCGGCATTGGCGAAGGCGACCACGTCGGATTTCGAGCTTTGCGCCTGCAGGGCGAAGGAGGAGAAGTCCGCAGTATTGGTCGGATGCTTGACGCCGCCGAGCACCTTGCCGCCCATCTCGTTGACGAAGCGCGTGGCGTCCTTTTCGAGTTGCTGGCCGAAAGCGTAGTCCGCGGTGATGAAGTACCAGGACTTGCCGCCCTCCTTGATCACGGCGGATGCCGTCACCTTGGACAACGCGTAGGTGTCATAGGTGAAATGCACGGTGTTCGGGCTGCACAGCTCGTCGGTCAGAGAGCTCGCACCGGGACCGGAGAGCAGCGCGATCTTGTTGCGTTCGCGCACCATGTTGTGCACGGCGATCGCGATGCCGGAATTGGGGATGTCGACCACGGCGTCGACCTTGCCGTTGTCGAACCAGCCGCGCACAATCTGCACGCCGACGTCGGTCTTCATCTGGTGATCGGCACTGATGATCTCGATCGGCTTGCCGAGCACGGTCGGACCGAACTCCTCCACCGCCATTTTGGCGGCCTCGACCGAGCCAGGTCCTGAGTTGTCGCGGCCCCAGCTCGACAGATCCGTCAGCACACCGATCCGCACCGCGTCGTCGGAGACTTGCGCGGTCGCCGCTGTGGTCATGGCAGCCGAAGTCATGGCCGCGAGCATGGCGCAGGCGAGATGCCCTCTCATGGTTGTTTCCTCTGTTTATTGGCCGCTTGGCGCGGCTGGCTGGTTCGGAGGTAAATTAGATATAGGCAAACTGGTTTGTCAATGGCGAATGAAATGACGTGGCTTGGTTCGACGATGGCGTGTGACGCCGTTGCGGCATTGGCCTGCGGACCGTTTGGTTAAGAACGCCTCTGAGGAAACGAGTCCCCAAGCGAGGGAACCGAACCATGACGAAGACGTCTCGACGTGACGTGCTCGCTGCCCCGGCCACGATGACCGCGGCGAAGCGGCGCCGGCAGCTGCGCAGGCTGCACCGAGGCCGATCTTTCCGGTGCCGATGGTGACGATCCCGATCGTCGGCGAAAGCCAAGTGTTCCAGGTCCGCCGCATCTACTGCATCGGGCGCAACTACGCCGCGCACGGGATCGAGCGCGGCTCGGATCCGAACCGCGAGCCTCCGTTCTTCTTCCAGAAGCCGACCGATGCGATCCAGAACGTCGCGACCGGCGAGATCGCCGATCATTCCTATCCGTCGCTGACCAGCAACTATCATCACGAGGTCGAGCTGGTCGCCGCGCTGAAATCAGGCGGCACCAACATCCCGGCCGATAGGGCGCGCCGGAAAATGTCGGCCCCGTGGTGAAGGGGGACGTGCTGCTCTGCAAGCTCGACGGCTTGCCGGATATGTCGATGTAGATCGTGTAGTGGCGGCTTTCGTCGCCTCTCCCCGCAAGCGGGGCGAGGGGGCAGCTCTAAGTTACGCCGCTGCTTTCGGTCGCAGCCGATCGACTGTCCGGGCGATCAGTGCGGCCACCTCAGCCACCCTCGGCCCGATCCGGAATTCCGGACCGGCGACGACGACGGACAGCCGGCGGTCGCCGATCGGCAGCGGGATCGCGGCGCCGGCGAGATCGCGGCTGTAATCGGCAAAGCTCTGGCAATAGCCGCGCGCGATCGAGTTGCGCAGCTCGGTCTCCACCGCCTCGATGCTGATCGGCGTCGATGGGCCGTATTGCCTGAACTCGATCTTGCGGTAGACGGAGTCGCGCTCTTCCTGAGAATATTGCAGCAGCAGCGCGCGACCGCTGGCGGTCGCGTGGATCGGCACGCGGTGGCCGATGGTGGCGAAATAGCGGATCGCGGCCGCGGATTCGACGACGTCGATGAACACCGCCATCACGCCGGCCGGCGCCACGATCGATGCGGTCTCGCCGGTCTCGGCGGAGAGATCGGCGATCAGCGTATGCGTCCATTGCGGCAGCGGCTCGACCTCTGAGATCATCCGCGCCATGGCGAGCCATCGCGGCGTCGGATAGAATCCGGCGCGTGGCCGCGGCTCATAGAGATAGCCCTTCTCCGACAGCGTCGCGAGCAGGTTGAAGGTCGAGGAGCGCGGCCAGCCGAAATGATCGGCGATCTCCGCAAGCGTCGCCGGCTTCTTCACTTGCGCGAAGAATTCCATGATCTCCAGGACGTTTGCGGCTTGGCGAACGATCATGGTGGCGTTGCTTCCTGCTTCTCTAGGGCTGGCCGAGGATCTTCTTCGCGGCGCGAAGATGTGGCTTGTCGATCATCTGGCCGTCGAGCCGCAGCGTGCCGGAATTGGGATTGCTGGCGAACGCCGCGATCACTTTCTCCGCCCAGGACCGTTCGGCTTCCGTCGGCGCGAACGCGGCGTTGACGACATCGACGTGCTTCGGATGGATCAGCGCCTTGGCCGAAAAGCCGTCGCGCCGCGCTGCGCGTGTCTCCTGCTCGAGACCTGTGAGGTTGTCGATGTCGGTATAGACGGTGTCGATCGGCGCAACCTCGGCTGCGGCCGCCGCCATCAGGCAGAGATCGCGCGCGAGCCGATAGGGGCTGTGGAACACGCCGCCCGAGGCCTTCTCGGTGGCGCCGAGCGAGGCCGAGAGGTCTTCCGCGCCCCACATCAGGCCGGCGAGGCGAGGGGAGCAGTTCTTATAGCTGCCGAGGCCGAAGATCGAGCTTGCCGTCTCCGTCGCGACGCAGACGATGCGGGTGGTGCCGATCGCGATGCCGGCCGCCGCTTCCAGGGCTTCGAGCCAGGTCGCGACCTTGCGCACGTCGTCGCCGCCTTGCGATTTTGGCAGCACGATGCCGTCGGGCCTGCCGGGCATCACCGCCGCGAGATCGGCCAGTGTCATGCCGGTGTCGAGCGCGTTGACGCGGACATAGAGCTGGTGCTGACCGGGGCGGCCCTTCAGCATGGTCAGCGTCAGCCCGCGCGCCTCTTCCTTCTTCTCGGTGACGACGGAATCCTCGAGATCGATGATCAGCGCGTCGGCCTTGCCTTCGCTCGCCTTCTCGAATTTGCGCGGGGAATCGCCCGGCACGAACAACATCGAACGCATCAGACCGGCCTCTTGTGCATCATCGCCATGCGGCGGCATTTTCCGACGATCTCGTCGTTCTGGTTCAAGGCATGGTGCTCGAACTCGACGATGCCCGCCTTCGGGCGCGATTTGGATTCCCTCAACGAAAGCACCTTCGTCGTCGCCCGCAAGGTGTCGCCATGGAAGACCGGTTTTGGAAAGGTCACGTCGGTCATGCCGAGATTGGCGACGGTGGTGCCCATGGTCGTATCATAGACCGTCATGCCGATCATGATGCCGAGCGTGTAAAGGCTGTTGAAAATGCGCTGGCCGAACTCGGTCTTTTCGGCGAAATGCGCGTCGATATGCAGCGGCTGCGGATTGAGGGTCAGCAGGCTGAACATGGTGTTGTCCATCTCCGTGACGGTCCGGGTCAGCGGATGCCTGAACTCCTGGCCTACGGAAAAATCTTCGAAATAAAGTCCGGCCATCGCGGTTTCCTCCCTGTGTTCTGCGATTTTGGCCAGCGCTGCCGTTACGGCGGCGCGGCCAGGTGAACTGCTTTTTGCTCTGCGAGTTGCTCGATCTCCTCCGTCGAGAAGCCGACCTCGCGCAAGATGTCGCGGCCATGCTGGCCGAGAGTCGGGGCTGGGCCGGCCGGTTCCGGCTGGGTCACGCTCCAGGTGGAGGGCACGCGCATTTGGCGGATGCGGCCTTCCACGGGATGATCGACTGTCCGGAAAAAATCGACCGCATTGAGATGCGGATCGTCCAGAATCGTCTCCAGCGTGTGCATCGGCATCACCGGAATGTCGGCGCGCTCCAGCAACTCGCGCCATTCCCCGGTCGAGCGCGTTGCGAAGATATGGCCGATCTCCTCGTAGATCTCATCGATGTGCCGGGTGCGCGCGGCGTGGTTGGCGAAGCGCGGCTGCTGCAAGAACTCAGGCCGGCCGATCGCCTCGAAGAAGCTGCGCCAGTGCTTGTCGTTGTAGATGAGCACGCAGAGATAGCCGTCGCTGGTCTTGTAGGGCTTTCGGTAGCGCGACAGCAGGCGGGCATAGCCGCCGTGGTCGAGCGGCGGGTCATAGGTGAGGCCGCCCAAATGATCGACCAGCACGAACTCCGCCATGGATTCGAACATCGGCACGTCGATGCGCTGGCCGATGCCGGTGCGTTGCTGGTGCATCAATCCGCCCATGATGGCGTTGACCATCATCAGCCCGACGATGCGGTCAGCGATGGTGACGGGGACATAGCGCGGCGTTCCGTCGCCGGCGGCTGCGAGCAATGTCGGAATCGTGGATGCGCCCTGGATCAGATCGTCATAGGCGGGCTTGGCCGCATAGGGGCCGGACTGGCCGTAGCCGAACGCACCGACATAGACGAGGGCGGGATTGATCGCGGCAAGCGTCTCGTAGTCGAGACCGAGCCGCGCCATGGCCTGCGGACGCACATTATAGACCAGCGCGTTGGCGCGCTTCGCGAGCCGCAGCAGCGCCTCGCGCCCCTCCGGCTTCTTGAGGTCGAGCACGATGCTCCGCTTGCCGCGATTGGCGTTGAGGAACATCCCGCCCATGCCGGGCGTGCGGCCGGGGCCGATTTGGCGGACGATGTCGCCCTCGGGGCTTTCGACCTTGATGACGTCGGCACCCATGTCGGCCAGCACCTGGGTGCCGTAGGGGCCCATCAGCACCGAGGTCAGGTCGAGAATGGTGAAGCCGGCGAGCGGTCCCATGAAGCCTCGTGTGAATTCATATAGGTGGAGTTAGAGTTCAGAAAACGGGAGTGTCAATTCGATGCTTCCTCGCATTGGTGCATGGCCCTATGCATCGTTCATATGCTTGACAGATAAATTCACATATATGTACATTTTCCTCAAGCAAGAAGTGGAGCCGGACGGGCGGGCAGCAAATGGCTGCCGCCTTCCGCGTGAGGGCGCGTCAAGGAGAAGCCAAATGAAGAGGAATTGGGTATGGGTGGCAGCAGCGTTCGCACTCTCGCTGCCGGTCTCGACGCTGTCGGCACAGGCGCTGGAGCTGAAGGTCGCAGACAGCTTCCCCGCCGACCACTATCTCGTCCGCCTGATGCTGAAGCCGTGGATGGACGATGTCGCCAAGCGCACCAACGGCGCCGTGACATTCACGCATTATCCGAATCAGCAGATCGGCAAGGCCACCGACATGCTGCGGTTGACGCAGTCCGGCGTGATCGACATCGGCTACATCGGGCCGTCCTACGTCTCGGACAAGATGCCGCTCTCCGAGGTCGCGCAATTGCCGGGCGCATTCCAGACCAACTGCCAGGGTACGCTGGCCTATTGGAAGGCGGCGCGGGAAGGCATCCTCGCCAAACAGGAGTATGCGCCCAACAAGATCAAGCTGCTGATGGCCGTGGTGCTGCCGCCCTATCAAGTGTGGACGGCCAAGCAGAAGGTCGAGACGATCAAGGACATGCAGGGCCTGAAACTGCGGACCACCGGCGGCGCACAGGATCTGACGGTGCGCACGCTCGGCGCAGTGCCGGTGCGAATGGCCGCGCCCGATGCCTATGAATCGCTGTCGCGCGGCACGATGGACGGGCTGCTGTTCCCCATGGACAGCGTCGTCGCCTATGGCCTCGACAAGCTCGTCAAATACGCCACCGACGGCGTCAGCTTCGGCAGCTTCATCGTCGCCTACTCGATCAATCAATCGGTCTGGGACAAGCTGCCCGACGATGTGAAGAAGGCAATGGACGCGGCCTCGGAAGCGATCACGCCGAAGGCCTGTGCCGAGGTCGACAAAGAGCAGGACGCGACGCGGCAGAAGATGAAGGACCAGGGCATCAGCTTCACCGCGCTCTCCGAGGCGACGCGCGCGGAGATGAAGGAGAAGCTCAAGGGCGTCGCTCAGGAATGGGCGGCCGGGCTCGACAGCCGCGGCAAGCAGGCCTCCGCAACCCTCAAGGAGTTCGACGGCCTGCTCGCCGCGGGCGGCGCCAAGTAGCGCGACACGATCGCAGCGGAAGAGGAGACGCGGGGGATGATCAGGCGGGCAACGGATGTGCTCGGCGCGCTGGAGCGCGCGCTGACGGTGATCGCCGCGATCGCTCTGTTCGCGATCATGGCGCTGGTGGTGGCCGACGTGTTCATGCGTTACGTCCTCAACAGCCCGTTCTCCTTCACCTACGACCTGATCGGGCTTTATCTCCTGGCGGCCGTGTTCTTCCTGACGTTGTCGGATACATTGCGCGTGCATGCGCATGTCGGCGTGGACATCCTGCTGACACGTTTTCCGACGGCGGGCCGGCGCCTCTCGGAAATCGTCACCGCGCTCACCGGACTGTTCGTGTTCGGCCTGATCAGCAAGGTTGGGTTCGAGCGCGCGCTGGAGAATTACGAGCAGCACGACGTGCTTGCCGGCGCCATTGCGTGGCCGACCTGGATTTCGGCCGCGCTGGTGCCATTCGGCTGCGGCGTGCTCGTGCTGCGGCTGGCGCTGCAATTCGTCGGTAACCTCCTCAGCCTCGTCTCCGGGCGTGATCTGTTTCCTTTGCCGCCTGTCAACGAGACCGGCGAAGCCCATTCCTTCGAATAACGGCGGCAGCGATGACAGTCATTCTCGTGCTCGGACTGCTTTTCGTCCTGCTGGCGATCGGCACGCCGGTCGGTTTCGCCATGGGATTTGCCGGCTCGGTCGGCCTGCTCATGGTCGGCGGCACCGGCACGCTGTTCGGCATTCTCCAGACAGCCCCGCTTTCGACGGTGTCGTCCTATGAGTTGATCACGATCCCGATGTTCCTGCTGATGGCGGATCTCGTGCTGCTGTCCGGCGTCGCCGACGACATGTTCAAGACGGCTTCTGCCTGGGTCGGCCGCATTCCCGGCGGGCTCGGCATGGCAACGGCGCTTGCCGGCGCAGGCTTTGGCGCGATCTGCGGCACTTCGACGGCGTCGGCAGCGACGCTGGCGTCGACGAGCCTCCCTGCGATGATCCGACAGGGCTATGAGCCCAAGATGGCGGCCGGCGTCGTGGCCATCTCGGGAACGCTGGCCATGCTGATCCCGCCAAGCGTGGCGCTCGTCATTTTCGGTTTGCTCGCAGAAGTCAACATCGGGCAGTTGCTGATCGGCGGCATCATTCCGGCGATCCTCGTGACGGCAACGATCATGGCGACGATCGGCTTCCTGGTCTGGCAGGATCCTTCGCGAGCCCCGCGCGTGGAGCCGGTGTCGTGGCGGGAGCGGTTTGCATTGCTGTGGCAGGTCGGCCCGATGGTGCTGCTGTTCTCGCTCGTCACCGGCACCATCTATCTTGGCATCGCAACCCCGACGGAGGCTTCGGCCCTCGGGGCCGCGGGAGCGCTGGTGCTCGCCATCGCCAAGGGCAAGGTGACGCCCGGCACGCTCTACCGCGCGCTGCTCAGCGCCAGCCATGGCACCTGCATGATCGTGACGATCCTCGTCGGCGCCTCGATCTTCGGCTACTTCTTCACGCTCACCCACGTGACGCAGGATCTCGTTGCCTGGGTCGGCAGCTTGCCGGCCTCGCGCTGGGTGATCATCACGCTGATCCTGTGCGGCTACATCGTGCTCGGCTCGTTCATGGATCAGATCGCGATCCTGGTCTTGACCGTGCCGATCGTGCTGCCGCTGATCAAGACGCTCGGCTTCGATCCGATCTGGTTCGGCGTCATCAAGATCGTCACCGCCGAGGTCGGCATGATCACGCCGCCGGTGGGGCTGAATTGCTTCATCGTCGCGCGCTATGCCAAGCGGCCGGTGGCGGAGGTGTTCCACGGCACCTTCCCGCATTTCATCGCGCACCTGATCGCGATCGCGATTTTGGTGGCGTTTCCGTCTATCATCCTCTGGCTACCATCGCAGATGGGGCGCTAGGATCGGAGCTCGCGGCTCCCAAAAAGGAGATCAAGAACGTGGATTTCGCGCTCACCGATCAGCAGGAAGCCATTCGCGACGCCATCGCCAAGATCTGCGAAGGCTTTCCGGATGCCTATTGGCTGAAGAAGGACCACGACGGCGGCTTCCCGCACGATTTTCACAAGGCACTTGCCGACGCCGGCTGGCTCGGCATTTGCGTGCCGGAGGAATATGGCGGCTCGGGGCTCGGCATCACCGAAGCCGCGATCATGATGCGCACCATCTCCGAATCCGGCGCCGGCATGTCCGGTGCCTCTGCGGTGCACATCAACGTGTTCGGGCTCAATCCCGTCGTCGTGTTCGGCACCGAGGAGCAGCGCAAGCGCATGCTGCCGCCGATGGTCGAGGGCCGCGAAAAGGCCTGCTTCGCCGTCACCGAGCCCAACACCGGCCTCAACACCACGCAGCTGAAGACCCGCGCGGTTGCCAAGAACGACCGCTACATCGTCAACGGCCAGAAAGTGTGGATCTCCACCGCGCAGGTCGCGCACAAGATCCTGCTGCTCGCGCGGACCACGCCGCTGGAAGAAGTGCGCTCGCCGACCCATGGGTTGAGCCTGTTCTACACCGATTTCGATCGCAACAGGATCAAGGTCCACGAGATCGAGAAGATGGGCCGCAAGGTGGTCGATTCCAACGAGTTGTTCTTCGAAGACTTTGAGATTCCGATGGAGGACCGCATCGGCGAAGAGGGCAAGGGCTTCCAGTACATCCTCGAAGGCATGAACCCGGAACGCATTCTCATTGCGGCGGAAGCGGTCGGCCTAGGAAGAGTCGCGCTGTCGCGCGCCACCGAATACGCCAAGACGCGCGTTGTCTTCAATCGCCCGATAGGCAAGAACCAGGGCATCCAGCATCCGCTCGCGGTGAACTGGATCGAGCTCGAGGCCGCCTGGCTGCTGGTGATGCAGGCAGCCTGGCAATACGACAAGGGCTTGCCCTGCGGCGCTGGCGCGAATGCGGCAAAGTATTTCGCCGGTGAGGCTGGTTACCATGCCTGCGAGCAGGCGGTGATGACCCATGGCGGCTTCGGCTATGCCAAGGAATTCCACGTCGAGCGCTATTTGCGCGAAGTGCTGATCCCGCGCATCGCGCCGGTCAGCCCGCAGCTCGCGCTCAGCTTCATCGCCGAAAAGGTGCTGGGCCTCGCCAAGTCGTATTGAGCTCACGCCCGCAATGTCCGTGGACTCGCCGCCGATCGACTTCTACGGCCTGATCCGCGAGGGCGATCTCGTGGTGTGCGGGCAGGCGACGGCGGAGCCTGTCACGCTGACCGAAGCGCTGATGGCGCAGGCGGCGCAGCTTCCGTCGTTTCGCATGATGATCGGGCCGGTGTTCTCGGAGACGTTCTCCGCGTCGTGCGCACCCAACGTGGCATTCCAGAGCTACGGCGTGATCGGCAATGCGCGGCGGCTCGCCAGGGCCGGACGGCTCGAAGTCATCCCGAGCAACTACAGCGCCTTTTGTGGCGACTTCGCCGCCCACCGCCACAAGGCCGATGTCGTTCTGGTGCAGCTTGCGGAAGCCGGTGACGGCCGCTTGAGCGCGAGCCTCTCCAACGACTACGTCATTGACGCCGCCCGCGCTGCGCGCCTCGTCATCGCCGAGATCAATCCGGATGCGCCTTTTACGTTCGGCGCGGAATGGCCCGAGGGCTTGCCGATCCACATGCGCGTGGCCGCGCGCCGGTCACCCGTCGAGCTGGCTTCGACGCCGCCGGACGACGTCTCCCGGCGCATTGCGGCGCATGCGGCGAGCCTGATCATCGACGGCAGCACGCTTCAGTTCGGCGTCGGCCGGATTCCGGACGCAATTCTCTCGTCGCTGTCGCACCTGCACAATCTCGGCATCCATTCCGGCCTGATCAACGACGCCGTCGTCGATCTGATCGTGTGCGGCGCGGTGACGAACGCAAAAAAGGGGATGGATCCCGGCATCACGGTCACCAACCAGGTGATCGGCACGCAGCGGCTCTACCGCTTCGTCCATGAGAACAGGACGATCGCGGTGCGGCCGACGTCCTACACGCACAGCCAGAACGTGCTGGCGCGGCTCAACCGGCTGGTCGCGATCAACTCGGCGCTTCAGGTCGGGCTCGACGGCAGCGTCAATTCAGAGACGTTGAACGGCGTTGCGATCGGCGCGATCGGCGGCCAGCTCGATTTCGTGCGCGGCGCCAATGCCTCTCCCGGAGGAAGAGCCATCATCGCGCTGCCGGCGACGGCGTCAGACGGAACCAGCCGGATCGTCGCCCATGTCGAGACGGTGACGACGCCGCGCGCCGACGTCGATGCCATCATCACCGAATGGGGCATTGCGGAGTTGCGCGGCTGCGGCCTCGCCGAGCGCGGGCGCCGCATGATCGCGATCGCCGCGCCCGAACACCGCGATGCTCTGTCAGCGCAGCTTCGCGGGCGCTAGCTCAGTTCATCATCGCGGCCGTCGGACGCTGGCTCTCGCCGGATCCGATGATCCCGGGAAGGTCCGTCGCCTCGCCGGCGATCATGTGCGACATTTCCCAGAACAGATGGGCGAGGCGGGAGAATACCATGCGCTCGCGTTCGGCAGCAACGGTGCCATCGGGGATCGTGACGGTCTCCAGCCCGACCACCTTCTTGAAATCCGGCCAGATCGTCATCGATTGCGCGATCACGGAGTAGCAGCGCGGATCGTCGTCGCTCTCGTCGGGTGCCGGCGGCAGGCCCGGATACTGGGTCGGCGTGGCGTAGAATTTATAGGCGCCGTAGCCGAGCTTGAGCAGGAATTTTTCGGGCACCGCGACGTCGGCGGCGAAAGACACCAGCCGCGCCTCGCTCAACACGTCCGGGTCGATCGCGCTGAGGTCCGATGCGCGGAGTGCCGAGCAGAAGGACAGGTCGCGACGATGCTCGCGGAGCAGATTGGCCAGCGGCTGCTGCTGTTGCACGGTGTCGGTGAGCAGGATGATGGTCTTGAGCATTTCTGGTCCCTCAGGGGAAGAGCCGGCGTGCGGTCATGACCGCATCGTCGCAGGCGTTGGCGGCGAAGAAATCGTTGGCGATGTGTTGTCCCGGTGCGATCTCCAGGATGCGGTACCGCGCCAGGCCGGCGGCTTCACGCGCCACACCGACGTCGTCCTGCCAGGCGCAGAGCGATAGCTCGAGCCGGCCGAAGCCGCCGCAATCGGCGGCATAGGCGCCGGTCACGGCCTCGAGCGTCGCAGCCACCGCACCGGGATCACTGACCGAGACGTCGCGCAGGATCACGGCGATGCCGTTGCCGGTCTCGGCTTTCGAGGTCATCACCATGAAGGCGTCTCGGGCGCCGGTGCGGCCGGCGCGGCGAGCCGTTCGCACGATGCTGGCAAAGCCGGGATCGGGTCCGAGTTCGAGCGTGGTCGTCTGCTGGTCGTGCAGGATCGTGGCACGCGAGGCGCCGAGGTCGCCTTGCAGCGCGTGATAGGATCGCGGCAGCCATACGGTATCGAGCGGCACCTGCGACGATGTCAGGCTCCAGGCCTGGTCGAGCAGATAGCCCTCCCAGATCGCAGGGTAGGACGCAGCGAGTTGCTGCCAGGTACGCAGGAGCAGCTCCGCAGCCTTGGTACGGCCGAGATACAGCGTACGCGCCGACATCTCCCAGCGATTCCATTTGTGAACCGCGACGTCGCAGCCGAGGAAAGACGGCAGCAGCGGGGCTTCTCGCAAGGTCGAGCCGGCTTCGACGAACAGCAGCGGCTCGCGATATGTGGTCCACATCCGCAGCAGGAACTCCGCCTTCTCGAAGCAGAGGACGCGGTCGGCGAGCTGGGTTTCGATTGCCTCGATATGGAAATTGAGCTGCAACCGCTCGAGCGATTGCCTCAACTCGTGTGCGGCGCCATCGTCGCCGCCGCGCGGATGGCAGGAGACGATCCGCGGCCGGGCCGTGCAGTCGTCGGCGGCGGACAGGAATTTCGACCAGCCGATGCCGCCCCACCACATCTCGTGCGGGCCCTCCGCGCCGCAGGGGCCGACGGTGCCGAATTCGGTCAGCTTGGACTTGAGGAAATCGAAGCCGGGATTCTCGCTTCGGGCAATGACGACGGCGCAGGCGGGATTGAGCGAGCGATAGAAAAGCTCGGCCGCCGCGCCACTCGGCGGTTCCTTCAGAATGACGACGCCGTTGCGCCGTCCGTCCGGAATGCCATCCATCGTCGGCGCACCGTACTGGCCCACCAGCCAGCCCAGGCGGTCGTGCTGGGCCCGGCCGAGCCGGATGCCGCCGGACTGCAGCAACTGATCGAGATTCGCCTGCGTCCTGTCCCGCAATTCCGTGTCCCCTCGTAAGCCCTGGCACTTCAACGGCCGGGGCGACGCGATCAGGCGCACTATTTGGGGTCGGCTCCGAGCGGGGTGATCGCGATGGAGTAGACCGCGATTTCCTGCGTCACCGCGGTGACCGGGATCAGCAGGCAGCCGTCTTCAGTGTCGGCGCGATAATGGCCACCATTCCACTGTACGCCAGCCCAGATCAGCCCGTCGGCGGCGATACCGACAACGTACTGGCTCTCGGCGGCATCACGAACATCGTCGCCCCGCTGCACGGTCACGCCATGAAGCAGCCCCTCCCGCGCGAATTTCGCCAGCGGCAGCGCGATCATGGTGATCGCCATGCCGCGCGATAGCGGGATGCGCACACGCAGCTCGCCGAGCCCGGTGCGATGGACGGTCACCGCCTCCAGCGTCGCATCGCCGCCGGCACGGAACAGGCCGACCTGAACCGGCCCACAGGGCCGTTCTTCAAAGACGTCGGCCGGCAGGCGGTTGGCTCCGAACAGCACGTAAAGATAATTGTAGGACGGTGACAGGCCGGCGAAGCTGCCGGCGAGCCACATTGGCGGCGCTGCGGCCGTGCAAGCCGCCGAGAGGCCGCGCGCGGTGATCTGATTGCGCACGAACTGCTGGTCGAGCAGCGGCGCGAGGGCGTGGGTGCCGAGATTGACGTCGTGTTTGAACGTGCCGAGCAGCGCCAGTTCGTCATCGTCGGGCAGCAGCAGAAGCCGCGCCAGCGTCGCCGTGCACCAGCTCGCTGCGACATCGGGTGCGGCATAGGGATCGAGGCCGTAGTCGCGCGCGATGTCGCCCGCGCTGGCTGCGAAAGTCAGCGCGCCGGCCTGGATCTCCGCGGCAAGCGCCATCTGCTCCGGGGGACGCGGATTGATTTCGCGCAGCACCGCTCCGCCGTCGTAGTCGCGTACCGAACCGTCGGCGGAGCAGCAGGCCTGCTCCAGCAACGCGACATTGCGGATCAGCATGCGCTTGACGTGCGGGGTGACCACGAGGTCGGAGATGAAGCCTGCTGCGCTGTCTTCCGCGGTGAGATCGTCGAAGGCGTCGTCGAGCGACATCAGATAGGCGCCGTGGAGGCGGATCTCGATCCCTTCGAGGTCGAAGATGCGGCGCAGCGCCTTCTGCACGCTGCCGGAATAGCCGAGATCGGCCAGCACGAGATCGGTGCAGTCGTCGAAGCCGGGGATGGTTCGACGCAGATAGGCGAGCAGCCGGGCGCGCAGGCCCGCGGCGAGCGCGACGATCTCGGCTGGATCGATCAATCCCGGAAGCGCCTCGGCGAGTTCTTCGCCGGGGGCGATGCCGCCGGGAAAGCCGGCGAAGAACGCCGCGACCTTCGGCGGCATGATCTTCATCATGTCGTGGAAGGTCGGCGCGTCGATCTTGAACACCTTGCTCAGCAGATCGACCAGCGGCTGCATCGTATCGGCCGAGGCGATCAGGCTGACGCGGCGGTTGATCTCGAGATAGGCCGATGTGGTGTCATGCAGCTCTTGCCGGATCCGGTGCGACAGAAAACCGTCGCGGCCGAGAAAGCCGAGCGAGACCTTGCGGCCAGGACCTGCAATCTCCCCGCAGCGGCGCGCCAAATAGGCGTCGAACGCGGTCATCACCGGGCCGAGCACGGTCAGCCCGAGATGGAAGGCTTGCGATCTCTCGGCGTTGTGGCCGGCGACCATGCGCCGCAGCGTGCGCGCGCCATGATCGAGCCGCGATGGCGCGCCGGTGCAGAGCAGCTCGAACAGTGCCGTCTCGCGCTGAAACTTCGAGGCGAGCTGTGCGGTTGCCTGCGGATAATAGCGGGGGTGAATGCCGTGGCGCTTGGCTCCCTTGATGTCGGCCTTCTCATTGTCGCCGACGTGAAAGGAGGCGCCGGGGTCGATGCCCTGTTCTGCGAGATAGGTGGCGAACAACGTCTCGCTCTTGCCGCTGCCATGGTCGCAGGACGCATAGAGGAAGTCCCAGACCAGCCCGGGGCGGCAAGCGCGCAGCAGCCGCGCCAGCCGACCGGAGTCCCAATAGGTGTCCGAGATGAATCCGACGCGATGGCCGGCGCGCTTCATGTCCAGATATTGCCGGACCATGTCCGGGTTGGCGCGGCAAAGCTCGACCTCGGCGGTGAACTCGGCTTCGACCAGATCGTTCAAATCGCCGCGTGAAAGACCGAATAGCTTGAACGGAAAATAGGAATAGATCTCCTCGATGCCCACTTCGCCGGCGCCGCGCTTCTCCTTCGCGGTCCGACGCGCACGCGATTCGGCCTGGATGCGATGTTGAACGAAACTCCCGGAAACATTCGGACAGGATCGTGAAATACCCGATAGCTCGTAAGTCCTTTCAAACACGCCATCCGCCGTCGTGCAGGCGCGCAGAAGAAATGTATCGAAAACATCGAAAGACCAAGCAGAAACAATTTTCGCACGGCGCTCTGCGCCGGCCGTCGCTGAATTCATGCTGCGATTCCCCGTCCACCGAGGCATTAACGCGCGCACGTGTGGAGTCAGGCGCCACAGATGCGAAAAAAGTTCACGCGCGATTCAAAAACGCATTCGTCGCGACTGACAGATTCAAAAATATCGCTAGGTTCGAAGAAGGTGATTCGGAAAAAATTGCCGAGTGCGAAAGTCGTCTCGTCTTCGTTCACACTCGGAAACAATCGCTTCTCGTTGCGCCACGCGCGTGTCGCGTGCGATCGCCTAGTGCCGCGTAATGTCAGCGTTTTCTCCCAACGACATCTGTTCAGGATGAATGATCCGTCATGGCGCGAGACGATGCGATGATTGCAGACATGACGCGCGAATGTCGCGCGCGGTCGGCAATTATTGCCCGACACTCGGCAAAACATACCGGCTAACATATTGAAAAAACACAGAAATTATCCGCCTGGATTGTTTTGGCCCCGCGTTCAACGCCTGGAAGCCGTGTGGCATGTGCGCCGCCGGCATTGCGGGTTGGAGATTGCGGGATGAGTTACGCTGCTGATGTCTGGGCTCCCGCTGAGGCCGAGATCACGACGACGGCGTCGGTCGATGCGATCGTGCCGGTGATGCCGTCGGTGCCGCTCGCGCCCGATACCGCCGATGTCGTCTACGACGAGGACAGCGAGCTCCTGGACAGGCTCGCAACCGGCGACGAAGTCGCATTCCGCATGCTGGTCGAGCGTCACATCGATCGCGCCTACGCGATCGCGCTCCGCATCGTCGGCAATGCGGCGGACGCCGAGGACGTGGTGCAGGACACCATGCTCAAGATCTGGAGCCACCGCGGGCGCTGGCAGCACGGCCGCGCCAAATTCTCGACCTGGCTCTACCGCGTCATCTCCAATCGCTGCATCGACCTCAGGCGCAAGCCGCGCAACGAAAATGTCGAGACGGTGCCTGAAGTCGCCGACGGTCAGCCCGGCGCCGTCGAAATCATCGAACGCAACGAGCTCAACGGCATGCTGGAGCTCGCGATGCAGCGCCTGCCCGAGCAACAGCGCATCGCGGTGATCTTCTCGTACCACGAGAACATGAGCAACGGCGAGATCGCGGAGGTGATGGACACGACGGTGGCGGCCGTCGAGTCGCTGCTCAAGCGCGGCCGCCAGCAGCTTCGCCAGCTCCTGCGCAAGCACGAACGCGACATCCGCGCCGCGTTTACCGATTGCTAACCATAAAAACCACCGCACGAAGATTTCCGCGCCTGATCTGCTGGCGCTCCGCCGTTTGAGCGAACGGACGGGGCTGCGGTCCGCGTCGTCGTAGGTCGATTTCAACGATGCGGCACGCTTGCCCATCAG
Source organism: Bradyrhizobium sp. 192 (assembly GCF_023100965.1). NCBI lineage: Bacteria > Pseudomonadati > Pseudomonadota > Alphaproteobacteria > Hyphomicrobiales > Nitrobacteraceae > Bradyrhizobium > Bradyrhizobium sp. 192. The sequence goes on along the minus strand of NZ_CP064690.1, from coordinate 7,133,513 downwards.
CACAGGAGATTCCAATGCCCGCAATCAACACCAATACCGCCGCCAACGCAGCGGTCCGCTATCTCAACATCAACTCCGCGCAGGAGAGCAGCTCGCTCTCGAAGCTGTCGAGCGGCTCGCGCATCACCTCGGCATCCGACGACGCCGCGGGCCTTGCGATCTCCACGCGCATCTCCTCGGACGTCACCACGCTTCAACAGGCTGCGACCAACGCCTCGCAGGCTACCGCGATCCTGCAGACCGCCGACGGCGGCGCTTCGAACATCTCCGACATCCTCGCCCGCATGAAGTCGCTGGCCTCCGAGTCCGCCTCGGGCACCACGACCGACTCCAGCCGCGCCTATATCCAATCGGAATTCTCGCAGCTCAATTCCGAAATCGACTCGATCGCGACCGGTACCCGCTACTCCAGCCAGAGCCTGCTCGATGGATCCAGCGTGTTTTCGTCCGGCGTGTCCGTGCTGGTCGGTTCGGACGGCTCCGACACGATCACCATCACGTTGACCAGCCTGACGGCGTCCTCGCTCGCGGTCAACGCGCTCGACGTCAGCACCCAGACCGGCGCGACATCGGCGCTCGACGCCCTCGATACCGCAATCGACACGGTCTCCGCCGCGCGCGCCTCGATCGGCGCCCAGGAATCGCGGTTCAACTTCTCGTCGGATTCGATCTCGACCCAGACGCAGAATCTGCAATCGGCAAACTCCGCGATCAAGGACGTGGACATCGCGGCCGAGCAGTCAAAGCTGTCTTCGGCCGAGGTGAAGACCCAGGCTGCCGTGTCGGCGCTGGCCGCCGCCAACCAGATGCCGCAGTATCTCCTCAAGCTCCTGGGCTGATGATCAACTTCCGGGCCGGCATGATGCCGGCCCGGTCCTCTCTGTCAGGGACGGCCGAGCCAAGTGACCAGCGTCAGTTCGAGCACCAGCAGCACAAGTTCGGGGGTCTCCGTCACCACGAGCGGAACCACCAATTCGAGCAGCATCGACTGGACGGCGCTGATCCAATCCGCCGTCGACGCGAAGACCGCCCAGGCGGACACGATCTCGACCACGATCACGAACAACGAGGCCAAGATCTCGGCCTATCAGACGCTCCAGAGCGATCTGAAGACGCTGTATTCGGGGCTGGCGTCGCTTTCGACCGCGGTGGTCAACTCGCTGTCCACCAGCGCATTCGCGACGCGCGCTGCGAGCATCAGTTCCACCGGCGACGTGAGCGCCTCGTCGGCGCTTTCGATGACGCTGAAGAGTGGCGCCGCTATCGGCGACCACACGCTGACGATCAGTCAGCTGGCCGCCGCTCAAAAGGTTTCCGGCACTTCGCAATCGAGTCAAACCGACGAACTCGGTTACTCCGGCACGTTTTCCATCGGTCTGGAGGGCGGTGCTACGTCCGACATCACCATCACCAGCACGATGTCGCTTCAGGACGTCGTCGATGCCATCAATGCACAGACGTCGACGACCAACGTCCAGGCCTCGATCGTGCAGGTCTCCAGCACGTCCTTCCAGATCGTGCTGACGGGCACGGAGGATGCCGCCGACATCGCTTATTCGAGCACGTCCAGCGACGATATCCTGAACAAGCTCGGTGTGACCGACAGTTCGGGGAGCTTCACCGACGTGCTCCAGGAGGCGCAGGCCGCCGAGTTCACGCTCGACGGCATCGCGATGACCCGCGACACCAACGACATCTCGGACGTCCTGAGCGGCGTCACCTTCAGCCTGCTTCAGGAGACGCCGGACGGGGCGACGCTGAACATCAGCATCGAGACGGACACCAGCCAGATCCAATCGACGCTGGAGACGTTCGTCACCAACTACAACGCCTTTCGCGACGAGGTGATCGCCCAGCAGGCGACCGCAACCGACGGCACCGCCGATTCGAGCGCGGTGCTGTTCGGCGACGGAACCATGCGCAACATCATGGATGCGCTCCAGAATGCCCTGAACACGACCGTGGGCGACATGACCATGGCCGATCTCGGCCTGTCCTTCAACGAGAGCAATGAACTCGAGCTGGATACCAGCACGCTGTCGGATATCCTGAGTACGAACCTGAGCGGCGTCACCAAGCTGCTGTCGGCGCAGACAACGACGTCGTCGAGCCAGCTCAGCGTCGTCAACACCGGAACGTCGCCGCAATCCTTCACCCTTGATATCGCGGTCGATTCCGACGGCAACCTCACTTCGGCCTCGGTCGGCGGAGACGCGTCGCTGTTCACGGTCAGCGGCACCACGGTCATCGGTGCTTCCGGTTCGATCTACGCCGGCATGGCCTTCACCTATAGCGGTTCGACCTCGCAGTCGATCACGGTGACGTCGACCTCCGGCATAGCAACGCGGCTCTATCAGATCGCGAAGGACTATTCGTCGTCGACCGGCGTGCTGCAAACGCAGATTACCAGTCTGACGACCCGCGACGACGAGCTCCAGCAGAGGGTCGACGACATCAACAGCGCCGCGTCCACGCTGCAGGCGCAGCTCGAGGCGCAGTACGCGAAATACCAGGCGGCGATCGAGAGCGCCAACAGCACGCTGACCTACCTCAAGGCGCTGCTGAACAGCTCCTCGAGCAGTTGATCGTGTAAAGTAGAGTGATCGATGATGCATAATCAGATGGCATACATGGCCAACCAGGCCTATCGGGGCGCGGCAACCAGCGTGCCGCCGCTCAAGGCGGTTTCGATGCTGCTCGGTGGCGCGATCACCTTCCTGCAGAAGTCGCTAGCGGCGCAGGAGGCGCGCCGCTTCGAGGAGGGCCACGAATACCTGATGAGGGCGACTGCGATCCTGCGCGGGCTGAGCCACAACCTCGATTTCGCCAAGGGCGGCGCGGTGGCGGAACGGGTGTTCCAGACCTACCATGCGATGATCCTGGCAAGCCACAAGGCGTTCGGCCGCCCGCATGCGCGCGCGAGCTTCGGGCGTATCATCGCCGGGCTCGCCGAGCTCAGGGAGGGCTGGGAGTTCGTCGACACGACAGCGCGGGGCGGGGTGGCCGCGCCGGCCGATTCGGCGCGCAGGGGCTGAGGCGGCGCTATCTCTCTCCGATGCGGAGGGTGGGCGGCCGATAACGCCGGACTTCCGTTTCGGCGCTTTCCGTCGTGCTGCGGGCTCTTTTGGCGGAAAAACCAGCGCGAATCCGGTTTCCGGCGCGCGCGCAATGCTTTATGACGGGCCCGACCTTGGCGGGACCGGCGGGCGATGGACGTCAGCGAGTTTGAGGAACTGATCGACCGGCTGGGCGAGGATCTCTCGCTCTGGCCCGACGATCGGCGTGGGCTCGCTGAAGAGTTGCTGGCGCGCTCGTCCGCCGCGCAGGCCCTGCTGGAAGAGGCGCGCGCCGTACGCCAGGCGCTCGCCGCACCGCCGGTCCGCGCGCCCGCAGGCCTCGCCGACCGCATCGTCGCCGCCGCTGCGAAGCTGAAGGGCGACACCGCCGAGCCGTGCACCGAGGGCGAGACGGCCGAGAGCTGAACGGCTCTTTCCGGCATCGAATATTACGAGACGTCGTCATGCCCGAGCCCGGCCATGACGCTGTTGCGCTCCTCCATAAACCAGCCTGACTTTCCCGCGCCGCTGAATGCGTGCACGCGGCAGATTTTGCCGTGCGGAAAGCCGTTTCCGCGCGCGTGAATCCCCGCCTGAATCCGCGCGCCCACCCGTTTCATCAGCACACAGATTTCAAGCGCCGCCGACCGACATCTGTTCGCCGGCGGTGAGGGAAAGCCGGAGCTTCTGATGACCGTTTCCGCAACGAGTTCTGCGTCGACCGCCACAACGACGACGTCGTCGTCGTCGAGCACGTCGTCCAATTCGACGCTGACTTCCAGCGATTTTCTGAGCCTGCTCGTCAGCGAGCTCCAGAACCAGAATCCACTGGAGGCGACCTCGACCACCGACCTCGTCAATCAACTCACCTCCTACGCGAACTTCACCTCCCAGCAGTCGATCAACTCCAACCTCAATTCGCTTGCGAGCTCGTTCTCGAGCCTGGTGACGCTGAATTCCGTGAACTACATCGGGCACACCGTCGAGGCGAAGACGGACACATCGACCTTGAGCAACGGCTCGGCGACGTTCGGTTACTCGCTGTCGTCGGCCGCCTCGGATGTTTCGATCAGCGTCAAGGACTCCTCCGGCAATACGGTGTGGACCGGTACCGGGTCCGGGAATGCCGGATCGAACAGCTTCACCTGGGACGGCAAGGATTCCAGCGGGACACAGCTCTCCGACGGCGGCCAGTACACGATCTCGGTGACCGCGACGAACTCCTCCGGAAACTCGGTCCTGAACTACACGACCGTCACCGGGACGGTAACCGGCATCGACACCTCGACCTCGACACCCTCGCTGACCGTGAACGGCGTTTCTGTCAGCGCCGCCAACATCATCGGCGTCACATCCTGATTTCGTCCGGAGTTTTATCATGAGTCTCAGCGGCGCATTATCCTCGGCGATCTCGGCGCTCAGTGCGCAGAGTCAGTCCCTGTCGATGATCAGCGACAACATCGCCAATTCCGACACGACCGCCTACAAGACGACGTCCGGGATGTTCGACGCGCTCGTGACGGCGTCGAGCAACACGACTTCCTACGCCTCGGGAGGCGTCACCGTCTCGGGTCGCGCCAACATCACCCAGCAGGGCCTGCTGGCCGCGACCTCCAACGCCACCGACGTCGGCATCCAGGGCTCCGGGTTTTTCGTGGTGACCAACGCCACGTCGGGCGGCACGGTCGCCTACACCCGCAATGGTGCCTTCACCACCGATAACGCCGGCTATCTCCAGAACAACGGCTATTACCTCGAGGGATGGCGCACCGACGCCGACGGCAATGTCGTCGGCAGTGAATCGGCGAGCAATCTCGAAGCGATCAACACCCAGGTCGCCTCGACCAGCGGCAGCGCCACTACCAAGACCACGATCGCGGCGAACCTTCCGTCGGACGCCGCGACGGGCGACACCCATACCAGCTCGATGACGGTCTACGATTCGCTTGGCGCCGCGAATTCGATGCAGATCACCTGGTCCAAGACCGGCACCAACACCTGGAGCGCGAGCTTCGCCAACCCGACCTCGGCCTCCGACACCACCACCGCGACGGGTACGGCTTCCGGCACGATCGATATCACTTTCAACAGCGACGGCTCACTCGCCAGCACCAGCCCGGACCCGGCGACCGTCTCGATCACAGGCTGGACCGACGGCGCGGCCGACAGCACCGTCACCTTGGATCTCGGCACCGCCGGCAAGACTGACGGCCTCACGCAATATGCCTCCGGCGAGACCACACCGTCCGTCAATGTCACCAGCATCGATTCTGACGGCCTGTCCTATGGCAAGCTTTCCAGCATCGCGATCGGCGATAACGGTGTGGTCAACGCCACCTATTCCAACGGCCAGACCATCGCGATCTACAAGATCGCGGTGGCGACCTTCGCCGCTCCCAACGGGCTCGCCGCCTCCAGCGACGGGATCTATTCGGCGACCGTGACGTCGGGCAATGCCGCGTTGCAGGCCTCCGGCGAGAACGGCGCGGGCACGATCTTCGGCGGCGAGCTGGAGTCCTCGACCACCGACACCTCCAGCCAGTTCTCGAGCATGATCTCGGCGCAGCAAGCCTATTCGGCCGCGTCCCAGGTCATCTCGACCGTCAACAAGATGTACGACACCCTGATCTCGGCGATGAGGTGAGTGGTGCGCAGTGGAGAGTCCAGAGTTGTCGGAGAAGCATTGCTGCGTCGGCTGCAACGACTGGTGCTGCGGGCCGCGACCGCCAAGGGCGGCGACCGCAGGCAATTGCTCGCGCTGATCGACGACGTCGAGACGGCGCGCCGTGGCCTGCTGCGGGAATGCGCGGAGGTCGAGGGTGAGATGAGGCAAGCATCCGTCAGGAAGACCGCGATCGGCGCTTACCTGCGTAACGCGCAGGCCGGCCGCGGCAAGCGGAATAACTAGAAGAAGGCGATGACCATGACTGTAGCCAAAGCCAAGAGCCACGCCACGAGAACGAGCGCCGCAAACGGCGACACGCGGATCAAGTCGCTGATCGCGCTCATCGACGTTCTGACCGCGCTGGTCGCCGAGGAGAATGTGGAGCTCGCCAAGGGTCTGCCGGCCTCGCGCCTGAAGCAGGTCGACGAGAAGAACCGCCTGGCGGAGATGTTCGAACGGACCGTTGCCGAGTGCGCGGCGGGCACGACCAGCCTGAACGTCGCGGACCGGATTCTGCGCGAGCAGCTCTTGGAACGGATCCTGAAGCTGCGCGCGGCGATGGACGAGAACCTGGTGCGCCTGCGCGCGGCGATCGAGGCCAGCAACCGCCGGATCGAGGCCGTCATGCAGGCGATCCGCGAGCAGATCGCGGCGGTGTCGCCCTATGGCGCTTCCGGTCGGGTCGCCGTGCGCTCCGTCTCCAGCGGCACCAGCCGCAGCGCCTGACGAACCGAGGATCCCGCCGTGTCACTCAATATCGCACGATCGATCGCCTTCAGCGGGCTGTCGGCCACGTCGGTGCAGATCAGCGTGACGTCGTCGAACATTTCGAACGCCGACACGACGGGCTACACCACAAAGACAGCGAACCAGTCGAGCAGCGTCACCAACGGCGTCGGCACCGGCGTCACGGTGACGGGCATCACCTCGACGGTCGACAAGCTGCTGCTGAAGTCGTTGATCTCCGCGACCTCCGAGCTCGGGTCGGCCGATAAGACCAACACCTATTTGACTTCGCTCGAGAAGCTCTACGGTTCGACCAGCAGCACCGATGGGAGCTCCACGGGAACCTCGCTTGCAAACAGCATCGCCACGCTGGAATCGGCGCTGTCTTCGCTGGCGAGCACGCCGAGCAGCGCCTCGCTGCAATCCAATGTCATCAGCGCACTCGATGACGTCGCGAGCCAGTTACGGGAGACATCGAACGGGATCCAGAAGCTCCGTGGCGATGCCGACCAGGACATCTCGTCCTCGATCGATGAAGTCAATGCGGATCTGGAGCAGATCGCGGATCTCAACGCCGCGATCAAGCAGACTGCGGCGGCCGGTCAATCGACTGCGGACCTGGAGGACCAGCGCAACACCGCGCTCCAGGACGTCGCCTCCAAGATGAACATCAGCTATTTCACGGCGTCGAACGGCGATCTCCAGATCTATACCACGTCCGGCCAGGCGCTGGTCGACAGTACCGCCCACACGATCAGCTATACCGCCTCGGCCAACGTGACGGCGTCGACGACTTACACCGCCGGCTCGTCGTCGAGTGGCTTCAGCGCGATCACGGTGAACGGGGTCGATATCACCTCCCAGATATCAGGCGGCGATATCGGCGCGCTCGTCACCTTGCGCGACAAGACCCTGCCGGACGCGCAATCCCAGCTCGACCAGCTCGCCCAGCAACTCGCCTCGGCCATGAACAGCGTCTCGAACAGCGCGTCCGCGGTGCCGGCGCCGACGAGGCTCACCGGGACGACCAGCGTCACCAGCAGCACGGCGCTCTCCGCCACCGGCACGGTGCGCATCGCAGCCACCGACCAGAGCGGCAATCTGGTCTCCTACGGTGATCTCGACCTCTCGTCCTATTCCACGGTCGGCGATCTCGTTACTGCGATCAACGGCATCTCCGGGCTCTCCGCATCGGTCGATTCGGACGGCCATCTCTCGATCACGGCGACCGGCTCCGGCAATGGCGTCGCCGTCAACGAGATGACGAGCTCGGTGGGAAGCTCAGGCGAGGGATTTTCGGAGTATTTCGGTCTCAACGATTTGGTGACGGGAACGAGCGCGTCGGATATCGCGGTCGACAGCAAGATCCTGTCCGGGACCAACGAGCTTCAGCTCGCGACACTGGACTCCTCGTCGAGCCTGACGGTCGGCGATTCGGTGCTGTCGTCGGGGTCCGCCACCGTCTTCAATGCCTTCTACGATGCCTTGACGGAGTCCCGGACATTTTCCTCCACCGGCGGGCTCGCCGCCACCACCGGCTCCCTCGCCGATTACGCCTCGGCTGTCGTCTCCGATGTCGCGAGCAAGTCGTCGCAGGCCTCCACCAACTACACCGCCAAGGAGACCGCGCAGTCGACCTATGCGAACTCGCTGTCGTCGCAGTCGGGCGTCAACCTGGACGAGGAATCGGCGAAGCTCAGCACGCTCCAGAACAAATATTCGGCAGCGTCAGCGCTGATCCAGGCCATCAACTCGATGTATTCGTCGCTGCTCTCCGCCGTGCAGTCGACATAGGAGGCAGTGGGGCATGGTGGCGATGCGGGTCGCGACCTTCGCGCAGTCGAGCAAGATGATCTCCGACGCGCTGCGCGTGCAGGCGGTGATGGCGGAGAAGCAGGTCCAGGAATCGTCGGGCATCATCTCGAGCGATCTCGGCGGCTACGGCTCGGACGCCCAGCACGTCGTCAACCTCCAGGTCTCGGTGACGCGCGCGCAGTCCTATATCGACGCCGCGACGCTCGCCGACAGCAAGGTGCAGGTGATGTATTCGGCGGTCGGCTCGATGACCGATATCATCACTCAACTTCGCTCCCAGCTCAGCGCCGCCTCGACCGGAAGCTCGACCGAGACGAATTCGGTGATCAGTTCGGCCCAGCAGATGCTGGAGGAGATGGGGTCGATCATGAACACGCAGTATGACGGCCAATATGTCTTTGCCGGCGGCAGGACCGACACGGCCCCGGTCGATCTCACGGGCTTTTCGTCCGGGACGGGGTCCCTCACCACGGCGGACAGCAGCTACTACGGCGGCGACGACGAGCTCGCCTCGGTGCGTGTCGGCGCCGGTGAGACCGTCTCCTATGGGGTCACCGCCGACAATTCGGCGTTCGAGGAAGTGATGCGTGTGCTGAAATTCGTGGCCAACAGCACCTCGCTGTCGTCTGCGGACATCTCCAGCGCGCTCGATCTTGCCAGCACGGCGCTCGACGACACGGCGGCCGTGCAGGCGAAGCTCTCCAGCGCGGCGTCCTCGATCGAGACGGCGAGCGCGCGCCAGACCGACTACAAGAGCTATGCCGAGACGTTGTCGAGCGACCTCACCAGCGTCGACGTCGCCGCCGTTACGGCGGAGCTCTCGACCTACGAGTCGCAACTTACCGCGTCCTATTCGGCGCTTGGCAAGATCCTGAGTCTGAATCTTGCGAGCTATCTGAAATAGGCCGGCCTCATTCGGCCGCGATGCGCTCCATCGCCATGGCACGAAGCCGGGCGCGCTGGATCTTGACGCCGTTGGCGCTGTCGGTGACGGGAAAGGCTTCCACGACATAAATCCGGGCTGGGACCTTGTAGCCGGCGAGACGCTCGCGCAGGCGCGCGATCAGCGTCTCCTGCATTGGCGTCTCCTTCGCCGGGATCACGAAGGCGACGCAGCGCGCGTTGCCCTTGAGATCGACTGCAACCACCTGGGCGTCGGTAACGCCCGGGCACGATTTGAGTTCGTCCTCGATCTCGCCGGGCGCGACGAGAAAGCCGCCGAGCCGCATCGCATCGCCGGCGCGGGTCTCGTAGACGAAGGTACCGTCGCCGCGGAGCCGGCCGATGTCGCCGGTGCGGAAGAAGCCGTCCGCTGTGAACGCATCGCGCGTCGCATCGGGATTGTTGAAGTAACCGAGGAAGCGGGACGGCGCGTTGATCTCGATCTCGCCGGAAACGTCGGGCGCTGCAAGCTCGCCGGTTTCGGTGTCGCGCACGCGCACCTTCGCGTCGGCCGACATCGGCCAGCCGCCGCCCTCGATCCGATCGGCAAAGGCATCGCCGGGGCGGGCGATCGAGAACAGGGCCTGTACCTCGCTCGAGCCGTACAGGCCGAACAGCGGCAGGCCGCGCGCCTCGGCCTCCGCGGCAAGCTCGCGCCAGCCGGGCTGGAACGCGGCGAAGCCGCAGACTTCCAGATGCGGGAACGGGCGTGGTGCATCGGTGAGGGCGAGGATGCGGCGGAACATCTCGTCCGAGCCGAAGGCGTGCGTGATGCCTCGCGTGCTGAGGATCTCCAGTGCCGGTGCCGCCTCGAAGGCGTCAAGCACGTGAACGGTCGCACCCGCCGCGACGAAGCCGAGCAGGCTCGTCATGCCGAAAGTGCCGCAGAACGGCAGCATGGCCAGCAGCGCATGACGCTGCGGATCAAGCTGGAGCGCGCGGGCAACGGAATTGGCGTGCGTGGCCAGCGTCCGCTGCGAATGCGCAACGAGCTTCGGCCCCTTGGTAGTGCCTGAGGTCGTGTAGAGCAGCACCGGAAGATCGACCTCATCTTGAGCTGGTGCCGGCGGATAGTTCGTGTCGAACGCATCGAAGCGTACGCAGGGCCAGTGCGCCGGGATCGCATCCGCACCGACCACCGCGAGCCGTTGCAGTGCCGGCACCTCGTCCTTTGCGACATCGGAGAGGATCGCAGCAAAGTCGATCGCACGGAATGCGGCCTCGACCACCATCAGCCTGGCGCCGGACAAACGAAGCAGATGCGCGACTTCCGCGCTGCGGTAGCGCGTATTGACGGCCGCGACGATCGCACCACAGCGGGCGGCGGCGAACAGCAGCGCGAGCCATTCGATCCGGTTGACCAGCCAGACTGCGACTACGTCGCCCCTGCCGATCCCCTGCGCCGCAAGCCAGGCGGCGGTCTGCTCGATCCTTTCGGTGAACTCCGCGCGCGAAACCGGCGTGCCGTCGCATACGAAGGCGGGATCGGCGACGGGCTCTGACCGGATCAGCGATTGCAGCGAAAACGCATTGGCACTCATGGCAAGGGGAGTAACCCGATCGCGCCGACCTGTCTACTTGGTGCCGAACATCCGGTCGCCGGCATCGCCCAGGCCAGGCACGATGTAGCCGTGGTCGTTGAGCCGCTCGTCGATCGCGGCGGTCCAGATCGGCACGTCCGGATGCTCGCTCTGGAACTGCGCGATGCCCTCGGGCGCGGCCAGAAGGCACACGAAGCGGATGTCGCGGGCGCCGCGGGCCTTGAGCAGGGAGGCGCCCGCGCAGGCCGAGTTGCCGGTCGCCAGCATCGGGTCCATCAGGATCACGGTGCGGTCGGACAGGTCCTGCGGCGCCTTGAAGTAATATTCCACGGCCTGCAATGTTTCGGGATCGCGGTAGAGCCCGATATGGGCGATGCGCGCCGAGGGCATCAGCGCCAGTATGCCGTCGAGGAAGCCGACGCCGGCGCGCAGGATCGGCGCCAGCGTGAGCTTTTTGCCGGCGATCTTGGGCGCCCGCATCGGCGCGATGGGCGTCTCGAGCTCGACCAGCTCCAGCGGCAAATCGCGCGTCACCTCGTAGCCGAGCAGCATCCCGATCTCGTTCAGGATCTCGCGAAAGCTCTTGGTCGAGCGGTCCTTCTCCCGCATGAGCGAGAGCTTGTGCTGGACCAGGGGATGGGCGACGACGTTGACATTGCCTGTGCTCATGAAACCGCTCTACACGGTTCCCTGGAATTGTGCCAGATCGGCGCGGCGTTTTCCGCAGGACGGCCCGCCTCGGCGGGCAACGTCACCGCACTGTGGGCCGGGTTGCTCGCCGCGTAGGCAGCCAAGTTCGATTCACGGTCGGAGCAAGAAGCGGCTAGACGCCGAGCCCGCGAGCGACAAGCGTGATCACGAGCGTCAGGATGGCGCCCCAGATCAGGCTGAGCGTCATGGTCAGGATGGTCGTTGTGACCGCCTGCTCGAGATTCCCCTTGAAGGGCTGCATGCTAGCCGTCCGAGGCCGGGCGCGCGGTGACGCGCGTGCCCAGCAGCAATGCGCCCAACAATGCGACCAGGATGACGATCTTGAGCTCGATCATGTCGTTACCTCACAAGGCGGGCCAGATGTCGCTTCATCCCGTCCAGCCATCGGGCCGCAAGCGCGACCAGCGGACTGCCCTGGTTCTCGATGTCGAGCTCGAAGGTCTCGGCCGGAAACACCAGTGCGCATCGGGCCGGCGCGCTGCGGCGGTGGGCGAATTCGACCGCGGAACTCTTGAACAGGAAGAGACCGCCGGCGCGGCCCTGCGCCTCGCGGGCAACCCAGAGGCCGGCGCGATTGTGCCCGATGAAGAAGGCGGGAATGGCGGGGCTGACGACATCGGGATCGAGCGGCTTGAGCGCCGTCGCCGCGCCGATATCAGGCGCTCCAGTTCGTGACTTCGATGCGCGGTGCACGGCTTGTAGAGCAACGGCAGCCATGGCGGCCTCCTCACACATCTGCAGGGTCATGATGTCTGCCGCGGTGGATCAGGGGTGGAGATGCCAGACATAGATTGCGGTCCGCAGCGCGATGAGCGCGGTGAGCACGCTGCCCATCGAGAGCAAAGTCAGCGCGCCGAGCGCGAGGCGCTTGAGCTGTGCCTTGCGCGCTTCCGAAATCAGCACCGGGCGCTCCGCCCAGGCGAGAGGCCGTTCAAGGCCGTGGGTCAGCATCGACATCTTCGGAAGTCCTTGTCTGTGGTTGCGGCGAGAGCCGTCCTCCGTCTCGTAGGATGATGATCCCGGCGTAGGATTGCGAGATGAGCGCCAGGGCAGGCATATAGGAATGTCATAAGGAAACCGGACGTCGCGCCGTCAGCCCCTTGAAGAGGTCGGCGCGCAGCTTCGATCGAACCCCAGGCGTTACTGGGGCCGAATGCGTCATGCCGATGGCTGCGGCGAAAGCGAGCCGTAGGCGTGGTTCTTCGATCTGGCTGAAGAAGCCGTCCAGGGTTGCATCCGCATTCTGTTGCTGCCCGTGGATTGCCGCGCACAGTTTTGAGGAGCTTCGCCGGAAGAAATGGAGGGTATCATCAAGCTCGCGCCGGCCGCCGAGACGATCGAGCTCTGTGGCGAGCGCCACGACATTGAGCCTGTCGGGTTCGTCCAGCGTCACCGCAAAGCGCAGCACCGCCAGTTGCCAGGCCCGAAGCAGCCTCTGCGGTTCTTCAGTCGATTGCAGCATGTGAGAGCCGGATGGCCGCGCCGCATCAGGCTCCGACGCCATCGATCAGCTCCTCGTCGGCGATCGCTGCGAAGGCCCTGGCGATCTCCGCCCGGCCGGCGGCGTTGAGCGGCACGATCGGCAGCCGCGTGTCCGGCCGCATCAAGTTGAGCATGGCGAGGGCGCTCTTGAGGGCCGCCGGGCTTTCCCTGGAGAGGCAGGTGATGAGCGGGATCAGGCGCTTGTGCAGGTAGCGTGCGGATTGCAGCCGGCCTTGCCTGACCTGCGAAAAGATCGTGCGGCAGAGATCCGGCGCGATGTTGGCAACTTCGGAGATCGCGCCATCGCCGCCGTCCGCGATGTAGGCGAAGGCGGTAACGTCGTCGCCGGATAGAAAGCGAAAGCCGGCCGGCAGATGCCGGGCAAGGCGCATCGGGCGGGTGATGTCGCCGCCGCCGTCACTCAAGCCCACGAATTGGCGGGATTCGGCCAGACGCAAAAGCGTCTCGTCGGCCAGCGGGCGCAGCGTGCGGGAAGGAACGTCGTGCAGGATCACCGGCAAGCCGATCGCACCGGCGATCGCGCGGAAGTGCGCGAGCATGCCCTCTTGCATCGGCTTGTTGTAGGCGGGCACCACCGCCATGACGGCATCGGCGCCGGCTGCCTCCGCCCGCCGCGCGAGTTCGATAGCATGGCTGGTCGCATTCGACATCGCGCCGGCGATGACCCGCACGCGGCCGCGGGTGACATCGACCGCCGTGCGGATGACGAGCTCCTGCTCGGCCGGCGAGAGCGTCGGCGCCTCGCCGGCGGTCTCGCAGACCACGAGCGCGGGAACGCGGGCCGCGACCTGGCGCTCGCAGAGAGCTGCGAACGCCTTGAGATTGATCGCGTCCGCCGTATCGAACGGAGTCGGCATATCCGGGATGAAGCCGGTGAACCAGGCTGAGGGAGGAGTGAACATGGCTTTTCGCCCGTATGCGCCGGCTCAAGCAGCGCGGCGTGCGCTATTGCTGCTGGGGCTCTTGCCCATGTCGAGCTCGATCTCGCGCGGCAGCTCGACGATGGTTTCGGGATGCTGGCCGTTCTCGAACAGTGCGTACTTGATGGCCTGGACGCGGCTGACGAACAGGCCGCCATAGAGGCCGTTTTGTTCCTGCGCGACCCACTGTCCGCTGTGGTTGCGGCCGATGAAGACGATGGTCGAGGGCGAGCTGCACGAGGGAGGTTCGACGAGTTTCACGGACTTATTCCTTCCGATTGACAGAGGTGGCGGGCGCATGTCCCGCAACCGTCTGATCAATATCGTTTCAAGCAGATATGAATTCGAGTGAGGCTGCGTGGCGATCTCATAAGCGCGCCATAAAGGCCTGGGTTCAGGTCAGCTCGTTGACGACATGGACCAGCGCGAACAGCGCACCGAATGCGGCGCATTCGTCCCAATGATTGAGGGCGCGACCGAACAGCGGCTCGCGCCGCAGGAGGGCGACGGCGGCGCACAGGACGATCGACATCCAGAGCAGCGCTGCGAGGCTCCGCCCGAAGCCGATGCTGCCGAAGGCGGCAAAGGCGGCGAGGAGTACCACGCGGACGGCAAAGCGCGCGATCGCGCGTGTCGGGCTCAGGACCGGCGATATGTCCGAAGATTGCGGCAAGGCGCTAACCTCCGGCTAGCTCAGCTGAAGTTTTCGCAGCCGAGCGGCTCGTAGAACGGGTCCGGAGCGGGACGCACCGTGGGAACGCTTGGCCGCGATGTCTCCACGGCTAACGCCTGGACCTCGAGGAAGGCCGACAGCAGCGCGAGCGCCAGGTCGGCGTGACGTGCCTCGACCGCGTTGTCGAGCCAATCCGGCAATTCGCGCTCTCGCGAGAGCGCGCAATGCCACTCACCCTCGTCATAGGCGATGCGGCGGACCTGCCACAGCGGCAGCTCCAGCTCCATCAGCGCCAGCACGGCATCAGCCCAGGCCTCCACGTCGACCAGGCGCATCACGCGCGCAGCGCGTTCGCTCTGACCGAGTGAGGGAAAGCGCCGGCAAGCTGTGTCGATGATCTCGAGCATCAGCGGCTGCGTCATCGCACGCGCATCGCGCAGGCGTCCGCTGAGTGAGGGGGGAGCATTGCGTCGGAGAGCGGCGGTCATGTCAGGCCTCCTGGAATTGGCGTCGGTCAGTCGGCCGGCCTCTCCAAGATGGCTGGAAGGACATTTGAAAACGAGATGGGGAAGAGGCGGGAGATATAAGGATTTCATAAATGCACAATCGCCGCCGGTTCAGGAGTCTGGGCTGCGTCCAATCTCGACCGCAGTCTTTGTGCGAAGCAGGCACTTATAGAAGCAGGCCTTTTGAAAAGACCTCGGCCACCGTCCGAGGTAACAATCGGCAGCGAGGACGATGGTCGATCGCGTCCTTGCGTTGCCGGTCTGAACGACCGTTTGAAATGCGCTGTCGGGGGCGTATGGCCACCGATCACGACGTCCCGGGTTTTTATGAGATTCCTATAACGTCGCCATAGCCCTCATCTCGAAAACCTATGCCCGGGGTGGCACTTGAACGCGGTGAAAGTTCCGGCCAGGAGCCGCGGGGCCTGCGTTGCGCTTGATTTACCGCAAGCCGCCTGCCGGGAATAGAGACACAGTTGCCTCCGGGATGGAGTGCAACGAGGAGTATTCCCATGATGGACATTCTGATGCTGGCGCTGGGCTTCGGCTTCTTCGCCCTTGCGATCGGCTACACTTACGCCTGCGAACGGCTGTGAGGGACGGATCATGATCTTCGATTATTCGCTCGCCGGTGCCGTGTCGCTTGGCCTGCTGATTTACCTCACCTACGCGCTCCTGCGGCCCGAGCGGTTCTGACCCGTGCTGCTGCTTCTCGAATTGCTGCTGGCCGACGCCGCGCTCGTCGCCTGCCTGCTTGCGTTGCTGCTGCCGCTTCTGCGGCGGACACAAAGTCTGAAGGGTTAATGCCATGACTATGATCGGTTGGCTCCAGATCATTCTTTTCTGCGCGATCATCGTCGCGCTGTGCAAGCCGCTCGGCTGGTACATGACGCGCGTGTTCAATGGCGAGCGGACGTTCCTGTCGCCGGTGCTGCGCCCGATCGAGGCCGGGATCTACTGGTTCTCCGGCGTCGACGAAAAGCGCGAGCAGCATTGGCTGACCTATACGGTCGCCATGCTGCTGTTCCATGTTGGCGGCTTCCTCATCATCTACGGCGTGATGCGCCTCCAGGCCGTGCTGCCGTTCAATCCGGCAGGCCAGGGCGCGGTCGCCGAGGATCTGTCCTTCAACACCGCGGTCTCCTTCATTACCAACACCAACTGGCAGAACTACGGCGGCGAGAGCACGCTATCCTATCTCGTCCAGATGCTCGGCCTGACGCACCAGAACTTCCTGTCGGCGGCAACCGGCATCGCGCTGGCGATGGCCTTGATCCGCGGCTTCTCGCGCGCCTCGATGCGCACGGTCGGAAATTTCTGGGTCGACGTCACCCGCTGCACGCTCTACGTGCTGCTGCCGATCTGCGTGGTCTACACGCTGTTCCTGGTCTGGCAGGGCATGCCGCAGACGCTCGGCCCCTATATCGAGGCGACCACGCTCGAAGGCGCCAAGCAGACCATCGCGGTTGGCCCTGTCGCCTCCCAGGTTGCGATCAAGATGCTCGGCACCAATGGCGGCGGCTTCTTCAACGCCAACGCGGCGCACCCCTTCGAGAATCCGACCGCGCTGTCGAACTTCGTGCAGATGCTCTCGATCTTCACGCTCGGCGCCGCGCTCACCAACGTGTTCGGCCGCATGGTTGGCAACCAGCGCCAGGGCTGGGCGATCCTCTCGGTGATGGGTGTGCTGTTCGTCGCGGGCGTCGCCATCGCCTATTGGGCGGAAGCGAACGGAACCTCGATGCTCCATGCGCTGGGTCTGACCGGCGGCAACATGGAGGGCAAGGAGGTCCGCTTCGGCATCGTTGCGTCCTCGCTGTTCGCGGTCGTCACGACGGCGGCCTCGTGTGGTGCCGTCAACGCCATGCATGACAGCTTCACCGCGCTCGGCGGCATGATCCCGCTGATCAATATCGAGCTCGGCGAAATCATCGTCGGCGGCGTCGGCGCCGGCATGTACGGCATGCTGCTGTTCGTCGTCCTCGCGATCTTCGTCGCAGGGCTCATGGTCGGCCGAACGCCGGAATATGTCGGCAAGAAGATCGAGGCGCGCGAGGTCAAGATGGCGATGCTTGCCATCCTGATCCTGCCGCTGATGATCCTGGGCTGGTCTGCCGTGGCGGTGGTGCTGCCCACGGGCGTGGCATCGATGGCGAACGCCGGCCCGCATGGCTTCTCGGAAGTGCTGTACGCCTACTCTTCGCAGACAGGCAACAACGGCTCGGCTTTTGCGGGGCTCACCGGCAATACGCCGTTCTACAATTTGACCGGTGCGTCCGCGATGTTCGTCGGCCGCTTCCTCATGATCGTCCCGGCGATGGCGATTGCCGGCTCGCTGGCGGCAAAGAAGTCGATTCCGCCGTCGATGGGCACGTTCCCGACCACCGGCGGGCTGTTCGTCGGCCTCGTCGTCGGCGTGATCCTGATCATCGGCGGCCTGACCTTCTTCCCGGCCCTCGCCCTCGGCCCCATCGTCGAGCACTTGGCGATGAACGCCGGCAACGTCTTCTGATCGAGCTCTTTCGGAGTTACATCCATGGAATCTGTCCTTAAAGCCAACAAGCGCATGCCGGTTTCGGCGATGCTGGATCCGAAGATCGTGGTGCCGGCCATCGGCGCTGCCTTCGCCAAGCTCGATCCGCGACTGATGATTAAGAACCCCGTGATGTTCGTGGTCGAGATCGTGGCCGCGCTCACTACTGTGATCTTCCTCCGCGACCTCCTCACCGGCGGCGAGAACCTCGGCTTCACCTTCCAGATCATTCTCTGGCTGTGGTTCACGGTGCTGTTCGCCAATCTCGCCGAAGCCGTGGCCGAAGGCCGCGGCAAGGCGCAGGCCGAATCGTTGCGCAAGACCCGCACCGAGAGCCAGGCCAAGCTCCTGACCGGCGCAGGCCAGGCCTTCGAGCTGGTGCCGGGCACGAGCCTGAAGGTCGGCGACATCGTGCTGGTCGAGGCCGGCGATACGATTCCCTCCGACGGCGAGATCATCGAAGGCGTGGCATCCGTCAACGAGGCCGCCATCACCGGCGAGTCCGCGCCCGTCATCCGCGAGTCCGGCGGCGATCGTTCCGCGGTGACCGGCGGCACGCAAGTGTTGTCCGACTGGATCCGGGTCCGCATCACCGCAGCCCAGGGCTCGACCTTCATCGACCGCATGATCAAGCTGGTGGAAGGCGCCGAGCGGCAGAAGACGCCGAACGAGATCGCGCTCAACATCCTGCTCGCGGGCCTCACCATCATCTTCGTATTCGCCACCGTCACCATTCCGAGCTACGCGGCTTATGCCGGCGGCTCGATCTCGGTGATCGTGCTGGTCGCGCTGTTCGTGACGTTGATCCCGACCACCATCGGCGCGCTGTTGTCGGCGATCGGTATCGCCGGCATGGACCGCCTGGTACGCTTCAATGTGCTGGCGATGTCCGGCCGTGCGGTCGAGGCCGCCGGCGATGTCGACACGCTGCTGCTGGACAAGACCGGCACCATCACGCTCGGCAACCGGCAGGCGACCGCATTCCGTCCCGTGCGCGGTGTGACCGAGCAGGAGCTCGCCGACGCTGCCCAGCTCGCCTCGCTCGCCGACGAGACGCCGGAGGGCCGTTCCATCGTGGTACTGGCAAAGGAGAAGTATGGCATCCGCGGCCGCGACATGGCCGAGCTTGGCGCCACCTTCATTCCGTTCACGGCGCAGACCCGCATGAGCGGCGTCGATGCGGGCGGTTCGTCGGTCCGCAAGGGCGCGGTCGATGCGATGCTCAACTACGTCGGCGGCGGCGCGCCGCTGGCGGTTGCTTCGGGCAATGCGGCGCGGGCGATTCAGCCCGCGGCACTGTCGGATCTCGGTCGCGAGGTCCAGAGCATTGCCGACGACATCTCGAAGGCCGGCGGTACGCCGCTTGCGGTTGCGAAGGACGGCAAGCTGCTCGGCGTCATCCAGCTCAAGGACATCGTCAAGGGCGGCATCCGCGAGCGCTTCGCCGAGCTGCGCCGCATGGGCATCCGCACCATCATGATCACCGGCGACAACCCGATGACCGCGGCGGCGATTGCGGCGGAGGCAGGCGTCGACGATTTCCTGGCGCAGGCGACGCCGGAGGACAAGCTCAAGCTGATCCGCGACGAGCAGGCCAAGGGCAAGCTGGTCGCCATGTGCGGCGACGGCACCAACGACGCCCCGGCGCTGGCGCAGGCCGACGTCGGTGTCGCGATGAACACGGGCACGCAGGCCGCCCGTGAGGCCGGCAACATGGTCGACCTCGATTCCAATCCGACCAAGCTGATCGAGGTGGTCGAGATCGGCAAGCAGCTGCTGATGACGCGCGGTGCGCTGACTACGTTCTCGATCGCCAATGACGTCGCGAAGTACTTTGCGATCATCCCGGCGATGTTTCTGGCGTTCTACCCCCAGCTTGGCGTGCTCAACGTGATGAACCTGTCGAGCCCCCAGAGCGCCATTCTCTCGGCGATCATCTTCAACGCGCTTGTAATCATCGGGCTGATCCCGCTGGCCTTGAAAGGCGTCGCCTATCGCGCCGTCGGTGCCGGTGCGCTGCTCCGCCGCAATCTCTTGATCTACGGCCTCGGCGGCATCGTCATCCCCTTCATCGGCATCAAGGCGATCGACCTCGTCGTGACCGCCTTGCACCTGGCTTGACCGTCCTCGTGCGGCGCAAGGCGCCGCGCGCCATGACGAAGACTTAGGAGACCAACATGCTCAGAGAAATCCGCCCCGCCATCGTCCTCCTGCTGGTGCTCGCCGCCATCACGGGCCTTGCCTATCCGCTGGCCATGACGGCCATCGCCGGTGCACTCTTCCCGGCGCAAGCCCAAGGCAGCCTGATCGAGAAGGACGGCAAGGTGATCGGCTCCGCCCTGATCGGGCAGGAGTTCAAGGACGAGAAATATTTCCACGGCCGTCCCTCGGCGACGGTTGCGCCGGACCCCAATGATTCGACCAAGACCGTGCCCGCACCCTACAACGCCGCCAATTCCGGCGGCTCCAATCTCGGCCCGACCAGCAAGGCGCTGGCCGACCGGCTCAGGGAAGATGTGGACAAGCTTAAGGCCGAGAATCCGTCCGCGACCGTGCCGGTCGACCTCGTGACGACGTCGGCCAGCGGCCTCGACCCCGACATCTCGCCGGAAGCGGCGCAATTCCAGGTGCCGCACGTGGCGAAGGCGCGGAATATGCCGGAGGATCAGGTCAAGAAAATCGTAGCCGCCAACACCGAAGGCCGCTTGCTCGGGCTGATTGGCGAACCCAGGGTTAACGTTCTGGCACTGAATCTCTCGCTGGATCGCGCCGCCGCCAGGTAGTGGTCTAGGCTCGCGTCACGCAGGTGATTATATTGGCAAAATGGTCCGAGAGCGCCGCGATCCCGAACAACGTCCGTCGCCCGAGGCGCTGCTGGAAGCAGCGCGCCGGGAAGGGAGTACGAGCGGCAAGCTGAAGATCTTCGTCGGCGCCGCTCCCGGCGTCGGCAAGACCTACGAGATGCTGCAAAGCGCCCACGCCCGGCGCAAGTCGGGCGTCGATGTCGTGGTCGGATTCGTCGAGACCCATGGACGTGCCGAGACCGAGGCGCTGGTGCGCGACCTCGAAGTGATCCCTCGCAAGCGGCTGGACTATCGCGGGCAGATCGTCGAGGAGATGGACCTCGACGCGGTGATCGCGCGCCGGCCACAGATTGCACTGGTCGACGAGCTCGCCCATACCAACGCGGCCGGCAGCCGCCATCCCAAGCGCTATCTCGATGTCGAGGAATTGTTGTCCCACGGCATCGACGTCTACACCGCCGTCAACATCCAGCACATCGAGAGCCTGAACGACGTCGTCGCGCAGATCACTCACGTCCGGGTGCGCGAGACGGTGCCCGACTCCGTGTTCGACCGCGCCGACGCGATCGAGCTGATCGACCTCACGCCCGACGATCTGATTCAGCGCCTGAAGGAGGGCAAGGTCTATGTGTCCAGGCAGGCCGAGCGGGCGCTTGAGCACTATTTTTCGCCGGGCAATCTGACCGCGTTGCGCGAGCTCGCTTTGCGGCGCACCGCCGAGCGGGTCGACGAGCAACTGCTCACTCACATGCAGGCGAATGCCATTGCCGGTCCCTGGGCCGCAGGCGAGCGCATCCTCGTCTGCGTCAGCGAGGATCCGCGCGCGGCCGGGCTCGTGCGCTACACCAAGCGGTTGGCCGACCGGCTGCACGCGCCGTTCACCGCGGTGTCGATCGAGACGCGGCGATCCCTGCAATTGTCCGACGAGCAGCGCGACCGGCTGGCCGATACGCTGCGGCTCGCGGAATCGCTTGGCGGCGAGGCGCTGACCATTCCCGCGGTCGGCCGCCGCATCGCCGACGACGTCGTCAGTTTCGCTCAAGGCAACAACGTCACACAGATCGTGATCGGCAAGTCGACACGCTCGCGCTGGTTCGAGATGACGCGCGGCTCCGTTGTGAACGACCTGGTGCGTCGGGCCGGCAATATCAGCGTTCACGTCATTCCAGGTGACGAGCTGACGAGCGAGCCGGCGCCGAAGACGGCGGTACAGACCGCTGCACGGTCCGAGCCATTCGACGCGATTCCTTACTTGAAGGCGCTCGGGATCACCGCGCTCGGCCTTGCCGCAGCGGTGGCCATCAAGCCGTATTTCGGCATCGAGAACGTCGATCTCATGTTCCTGACCGCGGTGGTTGCCGTGGCTGTTCGCTATGGGTTGTTGCCGTCGCTGCTGGCGAGCATTGCGGCGTCGCTGGCGTATAATTTCTTCTTCCTGCCGCCGGTCTACACCTTCACCATCACCGATCCGACCAACGTCGCGGCGTTCTTCTTCTTCATGCTGATCGCATTCGTGGTGTCCAACGTCGCCGCGCGCGTGCGCACCCAGGCCGACGCCGCCATCGGCCGGATCAGGATGAGCGAGCAGCTCTACGCTTTCAGCCGCAAGCTCGCCGGCACCGCGACGCTCGACGACGTGCTGTGGGCGAGCGCCTACCAGATCGCCTTGATGCTGAAAGTCCGGGTGGTGCTGCTGCTGCCGGAAGAAGGCCTCCTCACGGTGAAGTCCGGCTACCCGCCCGAAGACGAGCTCGACCAGGCCGACCTTGCCGCGGCCAATTGGGCCTGGAGCAACGACCGCCCCGCCGGCCGCGGCTCGGACACGCTGCCGGGTGCAAAACGGCTGTTCCTGCCGATGCGCACCGGGCGCGGCCCGATCGGCGTCATCGGCATCGACAACGACCGCACGGGTCCGTTGCTGACGCCGGACCAGCGCCGGCTGCTGGATGCGCTGGTCGATCAGGCCGCGCTGGCGATCGAGCGCGTGCTGCTGGTCGAGGACATGGACCGTGTCAAGCGCACGGTCGAGTCCGAGCGGCTGCGCTCCGCGCTCCTGACCTCGATCTCGCACGATTTGAAGACGCCGCTGGCCTCGGTGCTGGGGGCGGCCTCGACCATGCGCGATCTCGCCGGTGCGCTATCCGACACCGAGAAGCGCGATCTGCTCGCCACCGTGATCGACGAGTCCGAGCGGCTCAACCGCTTCATCGCCAATCTGCTCGACATGACCAAGCTCGAATCCGGAGCGATCGTGCCCAACACGGCGCTGCACGATCTCGGCGAGATCGTCGGCAGCGCGCTGCGGCGCGCCAGCAAGATCCTGATCGCCCACAAGGTGGAGCTGCAGTTGGCGGCAGATCTGCCGATGCTTCAGCTCGATGCCGTCCTGTTCGAGCAGGTGCTGTTCAACTTGCTGGACAATGCCGCAAAATACTCACCGCCGGACACCACGGTTTCGATCAAGAGCAGGCGCGAGCGCGATCAAATCGTGCTGGATGTCGCCGACGAAGGCGACGGCATCCCGCCTGATGAACTCGAGAGCGTGTTCGACAAATTTTACCGCGCGCAGAAGGGGGATCACGTCCGCCCCGGCACGGGGCTCGGGCTCGCCATCTCCCGCGGCTTCGTCGAGGCGATGCGCGGCACGATCTCGGCCGCCAACCGCCGTGACCGCAGTGGCGCCGTCCTCACCATCCGTCTTCCCGTTCCGGCAGACAGCCGCGCATTGGACACCGCCGCATGAGTGCTGCCCCGATCAAGGTCCTGGTCATCGACGACGAGCCGCCGATCCGGAAATTGCTGCGGATGGGGCTGACGACGCAAGGCTATGAAATCCTGGAAGCGTCGAACGGCAGGATGGCGCTGGAGAAGCTGGTCGAGGAGCCGGCGCTGATCATCCTCGATCTCGGCCTGCCCGACGTGCAGGGACACGAGCTGCTGCGCACCATTCGTGCCCGCAACGAAGCCGTGCCGATCGTGGTGCTGTCGAGCCGCGGCGACGAAGCCGGCAAGGTGCAGGCGCTCGATCTCGGCGCCGATGATTATCTGACCAAGCCGTTCGGCATGGAAGAGCTCCTGGCGCGCCTGCGCGCCGCGCTGCGGCACCAGCTCCAGATCCAGGGCGAGCGGCCGGTGTTCCGCACCGGCGATCTCTCGGTCGATCTCGTCCGCCGCATCGTCAAGGTCGGCGAGCGTGACGTCAAACTGTCGCCGAAGGAATATGATCTTTTGCGCGTGCTGGTGCAGCACGCGGGTAAAGTGCTCACCCACCGCTTCCTGCTGAAGGAGCTGTGGGACGAATTGACCGACGCGCAATATTTGCGCGTCTATGTCCGCCAGCTGCGCCAGAAGATCGAAGCCGATCCTGAGCGGCCGCAATTTGTGCTGACCGAGACGGGGATCGGCTATCGGTTGAAGGCGGGGGATTGAGACCCGTAGGGTGGGCAAAGGCGCAAAGCGCCGTGCCCACCATTTTCTCGTTCCGATAAGGTGGTGGGCACGCTTCGCTTTGCCCACCCTACGATATCCCGTGCTGGGCGAGCAGTTAGCCCGCCTTGCGGTGCCGCGCCGTGGACCGATGCGCCTTCTTGGCGGCCTGCCGCCGCCCCGTCCCACGGCGCGCGTGCGGCTTCGCCGCCGTCTTCTTGCCGCCGCGTCCCTTCAAGCTCTGCTTCAGCGCATCCATCAGGTTGACGACGTTGCTGGGGCGCTCCTCGGGCTCCGGCAGCTCGATTGTCTTGCCGCTGGCCTTGCGCTTCACCAGCGCCTTCAGCGCGGTCTCATATTCGTCCTTGAACTTGCCGGGGTCGAAATGTGCCGCCTTGGTGTGGAGGATGTGGCCGGCGAGCTCGACCATGTCCTTGGTGATCTTCGGGCTCTTGATGTCGTCGAAGAACTCGTCCTCGTCGCGCAGCTCGTAAGGAAAGCGCAGCGTGGTGCCCAGCAGGCCCTTGCCGAGCGGTTTGATCGCGATGATGTGCTCGCGGTTGGTGAGCACGATCTTGGCAAGCGCCACACGATCCTGGTCCTTCATGGCGTCGCGGATCACCGCGAACGCATCGACCGCGGCCTTGCCGTCGGGCGCGATGTAATAGGGGTGGTTGAGATAGCGCTCGTCGATCTCCTCGCTCGGCACGAAGCTCTCGATGTCGATGGTGTGGTTGCTCTCGATCTGCACCGCCTCGAGCTCCTCCGGCTCGATCTCGACATATTTGCCCTTGCGCAATTCGTAGCCGCGGCCTTTCTGGTCGCTCTCGACGACGTCGCCGGTCTCGGAATCGATCATCTGCTGCTTCAGCCGGTTGCCGGTCTCGCGGTTGATCATGTGAAACCGCGTCTTCTCGGCCGCCGTGGTCGCCGGATAAAGCACGACCGGGCAGCTGACCAGCGACAGCCTCAACGTTCCCTTCCAGTAGGCGCGCGGTGCCATTCCATTCTCCGGTGTTCAAGGCGATTTGGAACCCCAACCGCCCCGTGGGGTTTTGGTTCCGGATGGGACTTGGGCCGTGATAGGCTTGAATCCCCGAATGAAAAGCGGGACAGGCCGTGCTGCAGAAGCTCTCAACCTATCGAAAAAAGCGTGACTTCGAGAAGACGCCGGAGCCGTCGGGCAAGACGGCGGTGATGCCGTCGAAGCAGCGACGCTTCGTGATCCAGAAGCACGATGCGAGCCGGCTGCATTACGATCTCAGGCTCGAATTCGACGGCGTGTTCAAGTCCTGGGCGGTGACCAAGGGGCCCTCGCTCGATCCGCACGACAAGCGGCTGGCGGTCGAGGTGGAAGACCATCCGCTCGACTATGGCGATTTCGAAGGCACGATTCCGGAAGGGCAGTACGGCGGCGGCACGGTGATGCTGTGGGATCGCGGCACCTGGGAGTCGGAAGATCCCGAACGCGGCTTCAAGAAGGGCGATTTGAAGTTCACCCTGCATGGCGACAAGCTGCACGGAAGCTGGGTTCTGGTCCGCATGCGCAACGACCGTAGCGGCGGCAAGCGTACCAATTGGCTCCTGATCAAGCACCGCGACGAATTTGTCCGCGAAGGTACCAAGAACGACATTCTCGATGAGGACAAATCCGTCGCCTCCGGCCGGGCGATGCAACAGATCGCCGAGGGCAAGGGGCGCGCGCCAAAGCCGTTCATGCTGGCCAAGGGCGCCAAGACCAGGGCCGATGCGGTCTGGCAATCCAACCGGTCCGAGGAAGCGAAGGGGCAAACGGTCAAGCCGGCGCCGCGCAAGGCATTGAAGGGCAGCAAGATCGTCAAGGCCAAGGCGGCGAAGAAGAAGGCCTCGACGGCGACGAATGCCAAAAAAGTCTCGGAGATGCCGGACTTCGTCGCGCCGCAGCTCTGTACGCTGGTCGAACGGCCGCCGGCCGGCGAGGGCTGGTGCCACGAAATCAAGTTCGACGGCTATCGTGTGCAGCTCCGGGTCGAGGATGGCAAGGCGACGCTGAAGACGCGCAAGGGTCTCGACTGGACCGGGAAGTTCGGCTCCATCGCGGAGGAGGCAGCCGCGCTGCCGGACGTGGTGATCGATGGCGAGATCGTCGCACTCGACCACAATGGCGCGCCGAACTTCTCCTCGCTTCAGGCTGCGTTGTCCGATGGCAAGACTGACGACCTGATCTTCTTTGCGTTCGACCTTCTGTTCGCCGAGGGGCAGGATTACCGGCGGCTGCCGCTTGCCGAGCGCAAGGCACAGCTCAAGAAGCTGCTGGAGAAGCGCAAGCGCAAATCGGCCCAGATCCGCTATGTCGAACATTTCGAGAGCGGCGGCGATGCGGTGCTGCAATCGGCCTGCAAGCTCGAACTCGAAGGCGTGGTGTCGAAGAAGCTGGACGCGCCCTATCGCTCCGGCCGCACAGAAAGCTGGACCAAGGCAAAGTGCCGCGCCGGCCATGAGGTCGTGATCGGCGGCTACAAGACGACCAACGGCAAATTCCGTTCCCTGATGGCCGGCGTGCAGCGTGGCGATCATCTCGCCTTCGTCGGCATGGTCGGCACCGGCTTCGGCGCCGATAAGGTCAAGCGCATCATGCCGTCGTTGAAGGCGATGGCGGCCAAGGAAAGTCCTTTCGGCGGCAAGAACGCGCCGAAGAAAGGCCGCGAGGTGCACTGGCTGAAGCCGGAGCTCGTCGCCGAAATCGAGTTCGCCGGCTTCACCGCCGACGGCAATATCCGCCAGGCCGCGTTCAAGGGCTTGCGGCAGGACAAGCCGGCCGAGGAGGTGGAGGCGGAGACGCCTGTCGACACCGAACTCGCCGAGCCAAAAGCCGGCAAGCGCGCAACGAAGACGGCGAAGCGGTCGAAAGACGCCGGCACGGCCGAGGTGATGGGCGTCGTCATCTCCAAGCCGGACAAGGAGCTTTGGCCGGACGGCGGTGACGGCGAGGGCGTGACCAAGCTGGATCTCGCGCGCTTTTTCGAGGCGGTCGGGAGCTGGATGATCGAACACCTGAAGGGGCGTCCGTGCTCCATCGTGCGTGCGCCCGACGGCATCGGCGGCGAGACTTTCTTCCAGCGTCATGCCATGCAGGGCACCTCGAATTTGCTTGAGCTGGCCAAGGTCTCCGGCGATCGCAAGCCGTATCTGCAGATCGATCGCGTCGAAGGACTTGCCGCGGTGGCACAGATCGGCGGCGTCGAGCTGCATCCCTGGAATTGTGCGCCTGATGCCTACGATACGCCGGGCCGGCTGGTGTTCGATCTCGATCCAGCGCCGGATGTCGGGTTCGCCGATGTGGTCGAGGCCGCCAAGGACATGCGCCAGCGGCTCGTCGACCTCGGCATGGAGAGCTTCTGCAAGACCACGGGCGGCAAGGGCTTGCATGTGGTGGTGCCGCTGCTTCACGGCGCGCGCGACAAGGTGAGCTGGAAGGAAGCCAAGGCCTTCGCCCAGGGCGTCTGCCAGTGGATGGCCAACGACGATCCGGAGCGCTATCTGCTCAACATGTCGAAGAAGCTGCGCGAGGGTAAGATCTTCCTCGATTATCTCCGCAACGACCGGATGTCGACGGCGGTGGCGCCCCTGTCGCCGCGGGCGCGCGCGGGGGCCACGGTCTCGATGCCCGTCACGTGGGCGCAGGTGAAGAGCGATCTCGATCCGAAGCGATATACGGTGCGAACCGTGCCCGGCCTGCTGCCGCGCTCGAAGGCGTGGGATGGCTATGACGATGCGGCCGCCCCGATCAAGGCGGCGATCAAAAAGCTTGCGGGAGAAATGAAGTAGGGCGGGCTCCCGACACCGCGCCCGCAGCGGTGCCCCCAAGCGAGGCGGAAGCCTGCCCACGATCTTTTCGTCACGACGAATAGGTGGGCACGGCGCCAAAGCGCGCTGGCCCACCTACAAGTCGAAGCGGTCGTGCTTGCTAGATCCGTCCCATCAGCAGCAGGATCAGCAGGATGACGATGACGAGCCCGAGGCCGCCGCCGCCGTAATAGCCGGTGCCGTAGAACGGTCCGCCGCCGATGCCGCTGAAGCCGCCAAGCAAGGCGATGACGAGAATGATCAGAATGATTGTACCGATAGACATGCGAAACTCCTCCAGCCCTTCCTCAAAAGGGTCGTTGCCAACCTGTCTCGTTGTGCGAGGGCAACTTGCCGCAGGTTTTAAAGTTCCATCTTTGAAACAAGGCCGGCGCATCAACTTGCATGGAACCATTGGGCACGCCGCCGGCATGACTATGTGAGTATCCGTCACCATAGGGCAGGGCCATGTCAGCACCGCTTGTTGTTTCAATTCCGCACCGTCTTGGCCGGGAGGAGGCGGTACGCCGGCTCAAGACCGGGCTTGGTCGCGCCGCCACCAGCATTCCCGTGATGCAGGTCGAGGAGGAGCGCTGGACCGGCGACAGCATGAATTTCCGCATCCGCGCGCTCGGGCAGATCGCGAGTGGTCAGGTCGACGTCGGCGATGATCAAGTCCGGGTCGAGGTGGTGCTGCCTTGGCTGCTGCAGCGCTTTGCCGAGATGGCGCAGGCCACGATCAAGAAGCGCGGGCAGTTGCTGCTGACCAAGGACGGGGGAAAGTAGCTTCAGCCGCGCGTGCGCGGCCGCGAGGGCCTAATGGCCGTTGCCGTGCGAGCCTCGATGACGGCAGCGGGAAAATCACGGAAGGCCTGCGTGACCGGCAGTTCGTGGCTCTCATGGCCCTTTACGACATAACCTGTGATATCGACGGTCGCGTCAAAGCCATCCAGCGCGGGCCATTCCCGGCCGGCTTGGGTGAACGGCGCGAAGTGGCGCCCGACCACGACGATCGCCGCAGCGCGGCCATGGCGGCGGGCGAAAGCAATGACATGGTCGGCATGTGGGCCGCGTACCGCCAGCGGCTGATAGTCGCCTTCCGCGAAGACGTCGGCGAGTTCATTGCGCAGCTTCAGAAGACGCCGTGTCCAGGCCAGCTTGATCAGGCCGTCGGGCCAACTCCTGGTCAGGCCGCGCCAATCGGGATTGTCCAATGAGGCCAGCGCCGCGTGCCGCACGCCAAAGTCGACCGGGCGGCGGTTGTCGGGGTCGACCAGCGACAGGTCCCAGAACTCGGTGCCCTGATAGAAGTCGGGCACGCCGGGCAGCGTCGCCTTGAGGGTGAGCTGGCTCAAACCGTTCAGCGCGCCCAGCAGCGCCACGCGCCGCGCCATCGTTTGCAGGGACTCCAGGAACTCACTGGATAGTGCGGGATCGAGGATCTTCTCGATGAAGCTGTTGACGCCGTTCTCGTAGGCTTCATGCGGGTTGAGCCAGCTGGTCTCTTCCTTGCCCTCGCGCGCGGCCTTCAGCGCATAGGCCTGGATGCGATCGACGAAGCCGGCATCGACCGGCCCCTGCAGCGGCCAGGCCCCGAGCAGGGTCTGGTAGAGCATGTATTCGAACGTCGCCGACGGGGCGCGGTAATTGCCGTGGAGCGTGAGGTGTGGCGCGTTCAGCACCTTCCAGCGCGAAACCGCGCTGGTCCAATCGCCGGGAATCTCGCTGAGCGCGGCGATACGGGCGCGGGCGTCCTCGCCGCGCTTGGTGTCATGCGTGGCGGTCGCCGTCATCCCCAACGGCCATTCCCTGGCGCGGGCCTGCATGGTCTCGTGGAAGGCGGAAATCGTGAGACCGGAGCTGGCGGGATCGCCGCCGACTTCGTTCAGCGCGAGCAGCCGGTGGAATTGATAGAACGCGGTGTCCTCCAGCGACTTCGCCATCATCGGCCCGGTGAATTGCTGCACCTTCAGCGCGAAGCGGCGCACGCGCGGGGCGCCGTGCGGGGGGCGGCCGGGCTTGAGCAGGTCCATGGTCAGGGCATCGCGCAGGAAGTCGAAGATGCCTTCGTCCGCCGCGAACCATTCCGCACGGGCGCGCGCGATGGTGTCGTCGATCAGCTTGCGATCGGGCGCCGTCGGGCCGCTGTTGGTCAGGTAGGTGCGATACACCGGGAAGTGCAGCACATAGAGCTCGAGCGCCTGCCGCAGACTGTCGGCGGAGAAATCGCGGGTCGAGTAATGCCCGTTGGCGATGCGCGCGAGCAGGCGGGTCAGCACGGTGAATTCGCTGGTGAGCAGGGTCTCCAGCACGCGCCGCTTGGCGTCCTTGACGTAAGGCGCAAGCCGCGGCGGCCGGTTGCTGATCTGCCGCCAGGTCTCGTCCAGCGCCCCCAGTCCCCCGGCATCGACCAGCACCTGGGTGATGACGTTCATCCATTCATAGCCGGTGGTGCCCTGAACGCCGGCGAAGTGCGGCAGGCGTTCGTGCTCGCACAGGATTTTCTCGATCACGGTGTAGAACGGCTTGGTGTTGCCCTGCGCGTCACGCACCAGCCGGCGCAGCCGCTGGCAATATTGCGCGGGGTCGCGCAGGCCGTCGATGTGGTCGAGACGAATGCCCTGCAGCTTGCCGTTGGCGACAAGCTGCTTCACCAGCCGGTGCGTGGCGGCGAAGGTGCTCGCGTCCTCGACGCGCAGGCCGGCGAGCCCGTTGACGTCGAAGAAGCGGCGGTAATTGATATCGCTGGAGGCGAGCCGCCAGTGGCCGAGCTTGTAATGTTGACGCTCGAGCAGATGATGCAGCGTCAGCGTCTGCGCTGGACGATCCGGGGCGGCACGATAGGCGCCAAGGCCGCGGGCGATGATTTCGGCGGCACCCGGGATCTCCCTGAGTTCGGCCTTGAACGCGGGGGCATCCTTGCGGTTGGGACGACGCAATCCCGTATAGCGCGCCGCAAGCGAGAGCAGGCATTTGCCCGCGTCGGTCTCGCCGGCGTCGGCCTCCTTCACGATTATGCGCAGCAGCTCGCCATAGCGCTCCGGCGCGACGGGTAGGCGATGCTCGAAATACCAGGCGGAAAAGCCTCCCTCGTCAGGATCGTAGCGCAGCTCGATGTCACCGCGCTCGAGCGCCTCGCCATAGGACGCGCCGAGGATCGGCAGCAGCACGCCGCCGCGGGCGCGGTAGGGCAGCAGATCCCAATCGATGTCGAAGGACACGGCGTGAGGCGAAGCCTGGCCCCATTCCAGCACGTCGAGCCACCAGGGATTGTCGGCGAAATGCACGCCGACATGATTGGGCACGAAGTCGATGATGAGGCCGATGTCGTGCCTGGTCAGCGCTTCGCTCAGCCGGGCGAAACCGGCTTCGCCGCCGAGCTCCGGATTGAACTGGCCGTGATCGACGGTGTCGTAGCCGTGGGTCGAGCCCTTGCGCGCCTTCATCACCGGCGAGGCGTAGAGATGCGTGATCCCGAGCGTCTTCAGGTAAGGCACGACCGCAGCGGCCTTGTCGAAGTCGAACTCCGCGGTGAGTTGAAGCCGGTATGTCGCGAGCGGAATAGCCGGGGGCATGCTAACCTCCGAAGCGCCAGATGACCGACCACGGCGGAAGCCGGCCGCCGGTCTCTTCGCCCCAGATCGTCGTGCCTGCGCCGACACTGGATGTGATCTCGTGGTCCGAGAGATTAGCGGTTAGGCGCAGCTCTGTGCCGTCACCCATGCGCCAATGCGCGGTGAGCAGGCCGTTGTCGGCCGCCTCGGCCGCGCCGAAGCTCGCGCCCTTCAGTCGCGGCATGATCTTATTGCGGCGAAGCGCGAGCAGCTCCCGGACTAGCGCGAGCCTTGCGTCGTGCTGCTGCGTGCGGCCGGTCCAATCGAGCACCGCCGATTGCAGCGTGGCGGGATCGAGCGGGTCGGGCACCTCGTCGCCGTATTTCTCGTAGGCCCAGGCATATTCCTGCCTGCGCCCCTTGCGGACGGCGTCGGCAAGGCCGCCCTGGAAATCGCAAAAGAACGGGAACGGCACCGTCGAGCCCCATTCTTCGCCCTGAAACAGCATCGGCACCATCGGTGCGAGCAGGGTCACGGCGAGCGCCGCTTCGATCTGCTGCGGCGATGCCAGGCTTTCGAGCCGGTCGCCGAGTGGGCGGTTGCCGATCTGGTCGTGGTTCTGCAGGAAGTTGACGAAGGTCGCCGGCGGCAGCTCGCCGCTCGGCTCGCCGCGTGGTTTCTTGCCCCAGAACTCCGAAATCTCGCCCTGGTAGACGAAGCCGGAGGCCAGCGCGCGGGCGAGATCGAGTCGCGGCGTTTGATAATCCGCGTAGTAACCGGCGAGTTCGCTGGTCAGCATCACGTGCCAGGCGTGATGATAATCGTCGTTCCACTGCGCCCGATATTTCCCGTTCGGGGGCTCCTGCGCCGCGTCGAGCAGGCTGGCGCGATTGTCGCCGTTTTCCAGCACGAGATGGATGTGCCGGCCCGTCGCCTTCGAAAGCTCGCCAGTGGCAGCGCTGAGATCCTGCAGCATCGATACCTCGCCGGGGATCGCCACGATGTGGTTGGCGGCATCCAGCCGGAGGCCATCGAAGCGATAGTCGGTGAGCCAGGACAGCGCGTTCTCCACCGCGAAGGCGCGCACCTGCGGCACGCGGTAGTCGATTGCGCTGCCCCAGGGCGTGTGCGCATCGGTGAAGAAGGCCGGCGCGTAGCGGCCGAGATAATTCCCCTCAGGGCCGAAATGATTGTAGACGACGTCGAGGAAGACCATCAGCCCGCGCAGATGCGCCTCGTCGATCAGCGTCTTCAGGTCTTCGGGCCGGCCATAGGCGCTGTCGGGCGCATACCACAGCACACCGTCATAGCCCCAGCCGCGGCGGCCTGCGAAATCGGCCAGCGGCATCAATTCCAGCGCGGTGATGCCGGTTGCGACGAGATGATCGAGCTTGTCGATCATGGCGCGGTAAGTACCTTCCCGCGTGAACGTGCCGACATGGGCCTCGATCAGGACCGTCTCTTCCCAGGGACGTCCGCGCCAATCGCGCGCACGCCATGCAAAGGCGTCGTGATCAATCACTTCGCTCGGGCCGAACACATCTTCGGGCTGGAAAGCCGAAGCGGGATCTGGCACGTCGATTTCGTCGTCGATCCTGAACTTGTAGGCGCTTCCGGCGGCGAGGCCGGAAATCTCTGCCACGTACCAGCCATCCTGCCGGCGCTGCATCGCGTGTCTTCGTTCGAGCAGAAGGTCGACGCGGCGCGCGGCAGGCGCCCAGAGGCGGAACGACACGCCGTCCTTCATAGGCTTCGCCCCGAAGGACGGCCTCATAGCGCCCCCGCGAAGGCGAGCACGGAGCGCGGCGGCGCCTTGCTGTCGCTGCCGGGCAGGAAGTCGATCGTATTCAGCTTGGCATCCGTCGTGTTCAGGATCTGCTGCCAGCCTTTGTATTCGGTCATTTTTGGCAATTTGAATTCGATCTCTTCGGGGGCGGCGTTCAGTACGATAAAGATTGCAGCCCCGCCCGGTTCCACCGGCCCCATCACGTAGGAAAGGAATCTCCCTTCCGGGAATTTCCAGTCGTTCTCCGTCATTTCGTCGCCGGCAGGCGTGAGCCACAATGCGCCGTAGGACACGCCGTCGGCCGGGCGGCCGTCCAGCCAGCGATGGCTGCGAAGTTGCGAGAACCGGCGGCGGATGTCGGCGAGATGGCTGACGAAATCGATCATGTCGTCGCCCTCCTTGCCGAGATTGTCCCAGCCGACCCAGCCGATCTCGTTGTCCTGGCAATAGGCGTTGTTGTTGCCGGACTGCGAATTGCCGACCTCGTCGCCGGCGAGGATCAGCGGAACGCCCTGCGCCAGCATCAGACAGGCCAGCACGTTCTTGCGAAGCTGGCGGCGCAGGCTGAGGATCTTCGGATCGTCGGTCGGGCCTTCGACACCGCAATTGTTGCTGTGGTTGTCATTGGAGCCGTCGCGGTTGTCCTCGCCGTTGGCCGCGTTGTGCTTCTCGTTGTAGCTGAAGAGGTCGGCGAGCGTGAAGCCGTCGTGGACGGTGATGTGGTTGATGCTGGCGCGCGGCCGCCGGCCATCGTGGTTGAACAGGTCGGAGGACGCCGTCATCCGGCTGGAGATGTCGCCGATCAGGCTGCCTTCACCGCTCCAGTAGCGGCGCATGGCGCTGCGATAGCGATCGTTCCATTCCGACCATTGCGAGGGGAATGCGCCGACCTGGTAGCCGCCGAGGCCGAGGTCCCACGGTTCGGCAACCAGCTTGACCGTCGCCAGCACCGGATCCTGCCGGATCGCGGTCAGGAACGAGCTGCCGCGGTCATAACCGTTCGGTCCGCGCGCGAGCGTTGTGGCGAGGTCGAAGCGGAACCCGTCGACGTGGCAGACCTCGACCCAGTAGCGCAAGGAATCCATCACCATCTGCAGCACGCGCGGATGGGTGAGGTTCACCGACGAGCCGCAGCCGGTGAAGTCGTCGTAATAGCGCGGGTTCTCGCGATTGAGCCAGTAATAGGAGGCGTTGTCGATGCCGCGGTAGCACAGCGTCGGGCCAAGATGGTTGCCTTCGGCGGTGTGGTTGTAGACGACGTCGAGCATCACCTCGATGCCGGCATCGTGCAGCCGCGCCACCGTGGTTCGGAAGGAGTCGAGCGCATTGTCCTGGGCGTAGCGCAGCTCCGGCGCGAAGAAGGACAGCGTGTTGTAGCCCCAGTAATTGGCGAGCTTCTTCTCCACCAGGATGCGGTCGTCGACGAAGCTGTGCACCGGCAGCAGCTCGACCGTGGTGACGCCGAGCTTCTTCAGGTGCTCGATCATCGCCGGCGAGGACAGCCCGCCATAGGTACCGCGCAGGTTCGGCGGCACGTCGTCGCGCTTCTGCGTCAAACCCTTGACGTGAGCCTCGTAGATGACGGTGTCTTCCCATGGGATGTTGGGACGGATCTCGCGGCGGCCCCAGTTGAAGGTCTCGTCGACCACGACGCCCTTGGGCATGCCGCGGGCATTGTCGCGGCGGTCGAACGACAGATCCTCGCGCGGGCTCCCGGTGCGGTAGGCAAAATGCGCGTCGCTCCAGACCAGCCGCCCGGCGAGCCGCTTGGCATAGGGGTCGAGCAGCAGCTTGTTGGCGTTGAAGCGGTGGCCGTGCTCGGGCTCGTAGGGGCCGTGCACGCGGTAGCCGTAGAGCTGGCCGGGCGAGACGTCGTTGAGATAGCCGTGCCAGACGTCCTCGGTGCGCTCCGGAAGTTCGATGCGCTCGAGCTCGCGGCGGCCCTGGCTGTCGAACAGGCATAGCTCGACCTTCTGCGCGTTGGCCGAGAACAGCGCGAAGTTGGTGCCGCGTCCGTCCCAGCTTGCGCCGAGGCGTGCGGGCGATCCGGCAGTCAGGCGCATGTCTCAGCTTTCCGGAACGAGGAAGATCGCGGCGAGCGGCGGAATGGTGAGACGAAGCTCGCCGTCAGCGGCCTGGACCTCGCCGATATTGCCGACATTGGTGCCGCCGTAATGGGCGGAGTCCGAATTGAACACTTCTTTCCACTTGCCGGCAATGGGCACGCGCACGCGATAGTCGCGATAGACGTTGGGTGAGAAGTTGACGATCACCAGACAACGGGAATGGTCGTCAAAGCCCTTGCGCAGCCAGGCGAACACGTTGCGGTTGGCGTCGTCCGTGATGACCCATTCGAAGCCGGCCTGATCGCAGTCCATCTGGTGCAGCGCCGGCACCGCGCGATAGACCCGGTTGAGGTCGCGGATCAGCGACTGGATGCCGTAATGGGACTTGTATTCGAGCAGGTGCCAGTCGAGCGACTGGTCGTGATTCCATTCGCGGCTCTGGGCGATTTCCGCGCCCATGAACAGCAGCTTCTTGCCGGGATGGCCGAACATGAAGCTGTAATAGGCGCGCAAATTCGCAAAGCGCTGCCACTCGTCGCCGGGCATGCGGCCGAGGATCGAGCGCTTGCCGTGCACGACCTCGTCGTGCGAGAGCGGCAGGATGAAGTTTTCCGAGAAGGCGTAGTGCAGGCCGAACAGGATGTCGCCGTGGTGGTGCTTGCGATGGATCGGGTCCTTGCTGATGTAGTTCAGCGTGTCGTGCATCCAGCCCATGTTCCACTTGTAGCCGAAGCCGAGCCCGCCGAATTCGACCGGGCGCGAGACTTGCGGCCAGGCGGTGGATTCCTCGGCGGCCGTGGTCGCCTGCGGGAAGCGCGCGAAGACCTCGGTGTTGACGCGGCGCAGGAAATTGATCGCCTCGATGTTTTCGCGACCGCCATATTGGTTCGGAATCCAGGCGCCGGGTGGCCGGCTGTAGTCGAGATAGAGCATGGATGCGACGGCATCGACGCGCAGGCCGTCGATCGCATAGCGCTCCATCCAGAACAGCGCGTTCGACACCAGGAAGTTCGTCACTTCGGTGCGGCCGTAATTGTAGATCAAGGTGCCCCAGTCGAGATGGCGGCCCTGCAGCGGGTTGGCGTGCTCGTAGACGG
This sequence comes from Bradyrhizobium sp. 192, assembly GCF_023100965.1. Lineage (NCBI taxonomy): Bacteria > Pseudomonadati > Pseudomonadota > Alphaproteobacteria > Hyphomicrobiales > Nitrobacteraceae > Bradyrhizobium > Bradyrhizobium sp. 192. The sequence goes on along the minus strand of NZ_CP064690.1, from coordinate 7,097,364 downwards.
CGGTGCCGTCGAAGCTGCCGAGCCCGTGCGGATCGTCGGGGAAGTGACCGGGCACCCAGTCGAGCAGCACGCCGACACCCTCGCGGTGGCAGGCATCGACGAGGGCGGCGAAATCCTCCGGAGTTCCGAAGCGGCTGGTCGGGGCGTAAAGGCCGGTCGGCTGATAGCCCCAGGATCCGTCGAAGGGATGCTCGCTCACGGGCAGGAATTCGAGATGGGTGAAGCCCATGTCGCGGGCATAGGCCGGCAGCTGTTCGGCCAGCTCGCGATAGGTCAGCCATTCATCGCCGTTCTTGCGACGCCACGAGCCGAGATGCACCTCGTAGATCGACATCGGCGCAGACAGCGCGTTGATGCCGTCCGGCGCCGGACGCGGCCGCGGCAAATGCGCTTCGTCGAACACGATGGAGGCGGTCTTCGGACGGACCTCGCTCGCAAATGCCATCGGATCGGATTTCAGCGGCAGCAGATGACCGTGCGGCCCGATGATCTCGAACTTGTAGTGGTCGCCGGCCTTGGCATGCGGAACGAACAATTCCCAATAGCCGGCGCCGCGCACCCGCATCGCATGGCGCCGCCCGTCCCAGAAATTGAAATCGCCGACCACGGACACGCGCCGTGCGTTCGGCGCCAGCACCACGAAGCCGATGCCGTCGACGCCTTCGAGACGCATCGGATGCGCCCCGAGCTTGTCGTAGAGGCGCTGATCGGTGCCTTCGCCGAGCAGATACAGGTCGAAATCGGTCAGGATCGGCGGAAACCGGTAGGCGTCCTCGAACTCGACGACATTGCCCGCGAATTTCGCGCGTAACTGATAGTGCTTCGAGCCATTGGGCAGGGCCCCGATGAAAAGCCCGGCATCATGCACGCGGTCGAGCGGAGCGACTTCGCCATGCTCGCCGACCGCCTCGACATTCGAGGCCTCGGGAAGAAAGGCACGCACCACGCTTTTGTCGCCCTCGGGATGCAGCCCGAGATAGTGGAAGGGGTCGGAGTGGCGGCCTTCGATGATCGCATAGGCCTCGGCAGGCAGTTTAGGCATGGGCTTCGCTCCCGGTGCTTGACAGAATGCGAAGCAGTCCGGTCAGCGGCGCATGGAGCCCCTCAGGCCGGTTGGACAGCTCGTACTCTACTTCATTGAACGCTTGATCAAGCAGGAAAAACCTTAACAGGCTTTCCGCGGATTTCCGATCCTCCGGCCACAGCCGTCGATCGGTCATGGCTTCGCGATAGGCGGACAGGAAGGTCGCGGCGGCCCGCTCGCGCCATTCGTCGAGCGCGGCGGTGATCCGGCCCTGCTCGTCGGAGGCACCCGTGAGCGCCCGGCTCAGCGCCGCGTTGACCGAAAGGTCGATCGAGCGGATCAATCCGGCGACGTCGCGCGCGGCAGGCAGCTTGCGCCGCTTGTCGGCCAGCGGCAGGCGCGGATCGCCGTCGAAGTCGATGATGAAGATATCGTCCTTCACGATCAGAGTCTGCCCGAGGCGGAAGTCGCCATGATGACGGATGTTCAGACCGCCGATCCCGGATGGCAATAGCGCATCCAGGTGGTCGGGCAGGGATGCCCGCATGGCGGCGAGCCGGTCGATAAGCGGCCGGTGCGCCTCCCGCAGGTCGTCGCGGCTGTCCGTCAGCCGTTCGAAAACCCGCTCGGCCCGCGCCTTGAGGTCGGACACAAGTCGCTTGACGTGCGTGGAGCCGATCGGTTCCGGGGCGAGTTCGTCCGACTTTGCCGCCGCCAGGGCAACATGCAGCTCGCCGAGCCGCCGGCCGATCTGCGCGATGAAGTGCAGATAAGGCGCTTGCTCCTGGGTCTCGCGGGGCGCTTCGCCTGCCGATAGCACGCGCTGCTCGTCGATATAGCGATCGAGATAACCCGTGGTCACGATCCAGCCGTCACCCTGGTTCTCGACATAGGCATGCAACACGCCGAGCGCGCTGCGCTGGTCGCCCTCGACCAGCTCGACGCTGCCGAGCAGCGCCGGCGTATTGGCAAATCGCGCGACCTCGGTGAGATATTGGCCGATCTCGATCTCGGGGTTGATGCCGCTCTCGAGCTGGCGGTAGATCTTGGCGACGTACTGGTTGTCGACCAGTGCGGTGCTGTTCGCCTGCTCGATCGTGCGGATGCGTTCGGGCTCCTTGATGGTGTAATCGCCGAAGCGGCTGGTCGCCCTGAATTCGAGCCGCAGATTGTTCTCTTCCACCACCAGATTCTGCGACAGGTTGCGCAGGAAAAGGCCGATAAAGATCTGGTCCGTAGCAACGTCGAGCAGCGTGCCCTCGCGCGCGCCCTGGCGCACGGCGGCGAGCGCCCTCGGGTTGAAGCGCTCGCGATCGAAGCGTACCCACTCGATCTGCATCGGCAGCACGTAGCGCGACGCGGCGTCCTGCTCTGTCGTCTCGAAGAATGCGATCCAAGGCCTGTTGTCGCCGATGTCGCAGAACGGCACCGCAGAGGTCAGCCTGGTCTTGATGTGCTTGGGATTGTGCTCGGGATACCATCGCGTCCGCGACAAGAAGCCCGGCAGTACCTCGCGCTCGAACACGCCGCGCTCGCGGGCGAGCGACACCCAGTTGGAATTCAGAGGCACCACCAGCGTCTCGAACTCCGGCACCGCGCGTGGCGTCACCGGCTCGGACTTGTCGCGCTCCTGAAGCTGGAACCAGTAGAAGCCGTAGGGCCCCAGCGTGATCATGTAGGGCAGTTCGCCGATCGCGGGGAAGCGGCTGCGGCCGAGCATTTCCTGCGGGATGCGGTCCTTCCATGGCGACAGGTCGAGTTCGGTTGCTTGCGCGGCGCGCGACAAATTGGCGACGCAGAGGATGACCTCGCCGCGATACTGCCGGACATAGGCGAGCACGGACCGGTTGGCCGGACGGATGAAGGTCATGGTGCCGCGGCCGAAGGCGAGCGTCGATTTGCGAACCGAGATCAGTCGTTTGGTGGCGCTGAGCAGCGAGGACAGGCTGCGCGACTGCGCCTCGACGTTCACCGATTCGTAGCCGTAGACGGGGTCCATGATCAGCGGCGCGTAGAGTCGCGCCGGGTCGCAGCGCGAGAAACCGCCGTTGCGGTCCGGGCTCCATTGCATCGGCGTGCGCACGCCGTTGCGGTCGCCGAGATAGATGTTGTCGCCCATCCCGATCTCGTCGCCGTAATAGATGATCGGCGTGCCGGGAAAGGACAGCAGCAGCGAGTTCATCAGCTCGATCTTGCGCCGGTCGTTGTCCATCAGTGGCGCGAGGCGCCGGCGGATGCCGACATTGATGCGGGCGCGGGGGTCGTTCGCGTAGGTGGTCCAGAGATAGTCGCGCTCGACATCGGTGACCATTTCCAGCGTCAGCTCGTCATGGTTGCGCAGGAACAGCGCCCATTGGCAGCTCGCGGGAATGTCGGGCGTCTGGCGCAGAATGTCGGTGATGGGGAAGCGGTCCTCCTGCGCGATCGCCATGTAGATCCGCGGCATCAGCGGGAAGTGGTAGGCCATGTGGCATTCGTCGCCACGGCCGAAATATTCCTGCACGTCCTCCGGCCATTGATTGGCCTCGGCCAGCAGCAGCTTGCCCTTGGAGTAGGAATCCAGCTCCTGACGCAAGCGCTTGATGATCGCATGCGTCTCGGGAAGGTTCTCGTTCGAGGTGCCCTCGCGCTCGCACAGATAGGGAATGGCGTCGAGCCGGAAGCCGTCGACGCCGGCGTCCAGCCAGCGCTTCATCACCTGGATCAGCGCGCTGACCACGCGGGGATTGTCGAAATTGAGGTCCGGTTGGTGCGAGAAGAAGCGGTGCCAGTAGAACGCGCCGGCCTCGTGGTCCCAGGTCCAGTTCGACTTTTCGGTGTCGGTGAAGATGATCCGCGTGCCCTGGTATTTCTGGTCGGTGTCGCTCCAGACATACCAGTTGCGGGCGCTCGAGCCTGCGGGGCTGCGGCGCGCGCGCTTGAACCAATTGTGCTGGTCCGAGGTGTGGTTGACGACGAGCTCGGTAATGACGCGCAGTCCACGCTTCTGCGCTTCCTGGATGAAGCGCTTGAAGTCCTTCATAGTCCCGAAATCGGGATTGACCGAGCCATAGTCGCCGATGTCGTAGCCGTCGTCGCGGCCGGGCGAGGGGTAGAACGGCAACAGCCACAGCGCGGTGACGCCGAGCTCCTGCAGATAGGGCAGCTTCTCGGTCAGGCCGGCGAAATCGCCGATGCCATCATTGTTGCTGTCGGCAAACGCCTTGACGTGGAGCTGGTAGATGATGGCGTCCTTGTACCAGAGCTCGTCCACGATCTCGGCAGCCTCGGATTTTTTGGTGTCGACGGAAGACAGAACATTCATGGCGTGAACCCTTACGCCAGGCAGCGGAACAGGAGCGCGGGATCGCGGTCGGGATCGATACGCAACCTGATCCCGCCCCATTCGAGGTGGGACTGTTCGCCGGTGAGAAGGTTTTCGAGTGTCGTGACATGGTGCCGCTGACCGCTCGCGTCAACAGTGAGGTCGCCGAGCGGCAGCCAGAATTCACGCACATGGCGGGACAGAGCAATCACGATCACGACGGTGTTGGCAGGATCGGCCGCCTCCTTGACGAAGGCAATCGTCTCGCCGTCTTCGATTCCGACAAAACGTAGGTTCGCTGTTTGCTGGAGCGCGGCATTGTCGTTGCGGACGCGGTTGAGCGCGGCGATGTAGGACTTGATGTTGCCGGGCCGGTCCCAGTCGCGTTGCCGGATCTGGTATTTCTCGGAATCCAGATATTCCTCGCGGCCGGGGATCGCCTCGTGTTCCAGCAGCTCGAACCCGCTGTAGAGGCCGTAACTGCCCGACAAAGTCGCTGCCAGTGCAACGCGCGACTTGAACGCCCAGGCTTCGCCGCTCTGGAGATGATAGGGCAGCAGGTCGGGCGTGTTGACGAACAGGTTCGGGCGATAGAAGTCGCGCTCGGGATAGCGCGTCAGCTCGCCGAGATGCTGCTCCAGCTCCCATTTTGTCGTGCGCCACGGGAAATAGGTGAAGGACTGCGCAAAGCCGAGCTTGGCGAGGCCTTTCATCAGTTTCGGCCGGGCAAACGTCTTCGAGAACAGGATCACCTCGGGATGCCGGCGGCGGATGTCGCGGATCAGCCAGTCCCAGAACGGGAAGGGCGCGGTGTCGTGATTGTCGATGGCGAAGATGGTGACACCATGGTCGATCCAGAACAGCATGGCGTCGCGAAATGCATTCCACAGTCCAGCCCGATCGACCGATGCGAAATCGGGGATCACGATGTCGGAATAAAGGCCATCGCCCGCCCGGACCGAGCGGTCCGGTCGCCATTTGAACCATTCCGGATGCTGCGTCAGCCAGGGATGGTCCGGCGAGCACTGCACGGCGAAGTCGAGCGCGAGTTCGAGGCCATATTCGAGACAGGTTGCGACCAGCGCGCGGAAATCCTCGATGGTGCCGAGCTCGGGATGCAGCACATCGTGGCCGCCCTCGGCGGCTCCGATCGCGTAGGGCGAGCCGGGATCGCCTTCGGTCGCCACCGGCGCATTGTTGCGGCCTTTGCGACGCGTGCGGCCGATCGGGTGGATCGGCGTGAAATAGACCACGTCAAACCCCATCGCGGCGATATCCGGCACGCGCTCGATGCAGTCGCGCAGCGTGCCGTGCTGACCTGCGACCTGGCTCTGGCCGCGCGGCATCATCTGATACCAGGCGCCGAAGCGCGCCTTGTCGCGGTCGACGGTCAGCGGGAAGGGCTGCGAGCGGGTCAGGTCAGGCCGGGACTGGCTCTCCGCCATGGCATCGCCGAGCTCGGCCGCAAGCAGCGGGGTGACATCGCCGGTCTGAAGATAATCCTCGCACTGCCTGACGATGACCGTCGCGGCGTCCTGTCGCGCGCCATGCGCCTTGGTCAGGAGCCCGGCCCCCTCGATCGCATCGAGGCTGACATCAGCACCCATTCGCTGCTTGCGCGCGACCCCGTGCGACCAGGTGGCGAACTCGTCGGTCCAGGCTTCGATCGCATAGACATACTGACCGGGCTCGACCGGCGTGAATGCGGCGGACCAGCGGTCATTGCCGTGATGGATCATCGGCTCGCTCCGCCATTCCCGGTTCTGCTCCTGTCGCCAGATCAGCGCGGCTCCGACCACGGCGTCGCCGTCGCGATAGATGTCGGCCCAAACCTCGACCCGTTCGCCCGCGATCCGTTTCACGGCGAAGCGGCCGCCATCGATCAGGGGATATATGTCTTCGATGAGGAAAGCGCTGCCGGCAGCGGCGCTCTCGACAGTTTGAATTGTCTTGTTCACGGTGATGCCATTGACAAGAAAGCAGGAGCCCGTTTCCCTTGCCGGGAACCTACACTTGATACCACTATAGAAAGCCGCTTGTGTGTCATTGGTTCCCAAGGAACGGCAGGCGCGGCTTGCGAGTTACCCCAGACTAACCTCTTCCACGACCTCGTTAAAATCAATGCCACCGGCCAGAGAATGGCCTGCAAGCTGCGTGCCGAATGGATCTTTTAGCTCAAGCCCAGATCAAGGGCGTTCAATCCGAATTCGTGGATGCCCTCGGAAAGCTGCGGGTCACCGGTCCCGTGGCGCTCAAATCCATCCTCGACGCCCTGCCGGAAAAGCGGGTCTATCGCTTCGTCGAGGGACCCGTGGTGCTTCGCGCCTTGAGACATTCGCGCACCGAGCTGGCGGCAACCGGCGGGGTACCCCTCAAATGGACAATCACCGGCAACGCGAAGGTGATCGCGCAAGGCGAGACGCGCGAGCCCGTGATCGCATGGCCTGCTGACCTGCCGCTCGGTTACCACCGGTTGACATTGACCGACGCCGAAGGTGCGACGGAAGAAGTCCCGATGATCGTGGCGCCCGAGCGGGCCTTCGGCGGTGATTTCGACCGTGGCTGGCTGCTCGCCGTGCAGCTCTACAGCATTCGCTCGGACCGGAATTGGGGCATCGGAGATTTCACCGATCTGGCCGGTCTCGTCCGGCTTGCCAAGCAGCTCGGGGCAGACGGCGTCGGGCTCAATCCGCTGCATGTCCTGTTCGACGATCATCCGGCCGATTGCAGCCCGTATTCCCCGAACAGCCGGCTGTTCCTCAACCCGCTCTATATCGACGTCGAGGCCATTCCCGAATTCTCCGCGGACCTCGTGCCGGATGCCGCAGCGACCGCCGCGCGGCTGCGCGAGGGCAACCGGGTCCCCTATGCCGACATGGCGGCGCTGAAATGGCGGGCCTTGCGCGCCGCCTTTGACGCTTTCGTGACAAAGGCGAGCGGCGTCCGTCGCAATCAGTTCGACGCATTCCGCGCCGACCGCGCGCCGCTGTTGTCCCGCTTTGCCTGCTTCGAGGTGCTGCGCCATCGTTTCGTGTCGCCGTGGTGGGAATGGCCGGTGGAATGGCAGCAGCCGGACGACGCCAAATGCGCCGAGCTGCGCAACGGTCCCGACAAGCGTGAGGTCGAGTTCGTCGAATTCGTGCAATGGACGGCCGACAACCAATTGCATGCGGCCAAGGAGCTTGCCAGCCAGCTCGGTATGCGGGTCGGATTGTATCTCGACGTCGCCGTCGGCGTGCAGTCCAACGGCTTTGATGCCTGGAACGAGCAGATTGCGATCTCGCGTCATCTCGCGGTCGGCGCGCCGCCCGATGTGCTCAACACCGCCGGTCAGGACTGGGGTCTCGCCGGCTTCAATGCCGGTGGCCTGGAAGCGCAGTCCTTCGTGCCCTTTGCCGATATGCTGGCGGCCTCGATGCGCCATGCCGGCGCCATCCGGATTGATCATGTCCTCGGGCTGAAGCGGCTCTATCTGGTGCCGCGCGGCTTCAAGCCCGACAACGGCGCCTATGTGCAGATGCCGTTCGAGGCGCTGCTCGGCGCCATCGCGCGCGAGAGCGCGGCGCATAAGTGCATCGTGATCGGTGAAGATCTCGGCACCGTGCCGGAAGGTTTCCGCGAAACCATGCAGGATTTCGGCATCTGGTCCTATCTCGTCATGATGTTCGAGCGTGACGATGCCGGACATTTCCGCAGTACCGACTTTTACAGGCCGAACGCGCTGGTGACGCTGAACACGCACGATCTGTGCACTTATGCGGGCTGGCGCTCCTTCAGCGATCTCAAGGTAAAGCGCTCGCTCGGGCTCGATCCCGGCGAGAACGAGCAGGACCGCTGGGATGCGCTCGGCATGCTCGACGAGATCCTGCGCCAGAACGGCATTACCGCCAACGACCTCTATTCGGTGCTTGCATTCCTGTCGCGCACGCCGTCGCGGCTATTGGCGGTGTCAATGGAGGATCTGCTCGGCGTGCTCGACCAGCCCAATATTCCCGGCACGATCGACGAGCATCCGAACTGGCGCCAACGTCTTCCCGTCGCGCTCGACAAGATCGCCTCGAAGGTCGACCTCACGGCCTTGCGAGCGGCGACGCGGGAACGTTCGCGGAATGGCGGGAGTTGATCGGGCGGGGATTTCCAGGCGCGAAAGACATTGACCCAGAAAATCGAAGACTATGCGCTGATCGGTGATTGTGAGACCGCGGCGCTGGTCGGGCGCGACGGCTCGATCGATTGGTTGTGCTGGCCCGCCTTCGATTCCGACGCCTGCTTTGCCGCGATCCTCGGCACCCACAAGAACGGGCGCTGGTTGATCGCGCCTGGCGAGGACTTCACCAAGATTTCGCGCCGATATCTGGGCGATACCCTCATCCTCGAAACGCGTTTTGAAACGAAGAGCGGGACCGTCGCTCTGATCGACTTCATGCCGCCGCGCGGCAAGGCATCAGACATCGTGCGGCTGGTACGCGGGGTCAACGGCGCGGTGAAGATGCGGATGGAACTCGTGATCCGCTTCGGCTTCGGCGTGGACATTCCCTGGGTGCGGCGGATCGACCATTCCCTGATGGCGATCGCCGGCCAGGACATGATCGTGCTGCGCACGCCGGTCAAAACCCGCGGCGAGGATTTGACCACCGTCGCCGACTTCGAGGTGAAGGCGGGCGAGACCGTGCCGTTCGTGCTGACCTACGGCCCCTCGCATCTCGATCCGCCTGAAGCGATCGACCCGGACATCGCGCTCCAGGAGACCGAGAAATTCTGGCAGGAATGGAGCGGCCGCTCCACACATGACGGTGAGTATCGCGATCTCATCATGCGCTCGCTGATCACGCTGAAGGCGCTGACCTTCGCCCCGACCGGCGGCATCGTCGCCGCACCAACCACCTCCTTGCCGGAAAAGCTCGGTGGCGCCAGGAACTGGGATTACCGCTTCTGTTGGCTGCGCGACGCCACCTTTACGCTGCTGGCGCTGATGAACTCGGGCTACACCGAGGAAGCGTCGGCCTGGCACAATTGGCTGCTGCGCGCCGCCGCCGGCGCGCCCGCGAACATGCAGATCATGTACGGCATCTGGGGCCAGCGGCGGCTCCTGGAATGGGAGGCGGGCTGGCTCGACGGCTATGAAGAGGCCAAGCCGGTGCGCGTCGGCAATGCCGCACATGCGCAGCTTCAGCTCGACGTCTACGGCGAGTTGATCGACGCCTTCCACCAGTCGCGCATGGCCAAGCTGAAGCTCGACGAAGAGACCTGGACGCTGGAACGCGCAGTGCTGCAGCATTTGGCCGAGGTCTGGGACCGGCCCGACCACGGCATCTGGGAGCGGCGCGGCGAGCCGAAGCACTACGTGTTTTCCAAGGTGATGACCTGGGTCGCCTTCGACCGCGGCATCAAGAGCGCCGAGACTTTCGGTTTCAAAGCGCCGCTGCTGCACTGGCGCACCCTGCGCGAGGCCATTCATCGCGACGTCTGCAACAAGGGATTTGACGCGGAGGAAAATGCCTTCGTGGAATCCTACGGCTCGAAAATGCTGGACGCCAGCGTGCTGCTGCTGCCGGCCGTCGGCTTCCTGCCACCCGACGACCCGCGCATCCGCGGCACCATCGCCGCGGTCGAGACACGCTTGATGCGCGACGGCTTCGTGCTCAGGCACGATCCGCGCGAGCTGCCGGCGGGGCAGCCGCCGCTCGAAGGCGCGTTCCTGGCCTGTAGCCTGTGGCTGGCCGATGCCCACGTGCTGGCTGGCGATCTCGACCGGGCGCAGGCCTTGCTCGATCGCGTGGCCGGCATCGCGAACGATGTCGGGCTATTGGCGGAGGAATACGATTCAGTCGCACGGCGCCAGACCGGCAATTTCCCGCAGGCGCTGACCCACATTGCCCTGATCAACACGGCGCAGAATTTGTCGACGGCGAGGCAGAAGAGCGAGAAGCCGGCGATGCAGCGGTCGAAGTAGCGACTTGGACGAGCGCGTGACAGGCGTGGGCTGGATTGCCTCCACCCGCCGCTACGCGGCGACCGCTCCCGCAAGCGGGAGAGGTACAGCGAGCCCGTGGCTCGATTAACGGACTCAAGGTCAGTTGACTTTAGCTACCCGCCCCATTCCGCTTCAAGATCATCTCCATCGCCTCGGCAAAACCGTCCTGCTCGTTGCTGGCCGTGACGTGCGTCGCCTGGTCCTTCACGCTGTCGGTGGCATTGCCCATGGCGATCGAGACGCCGCTGACGGCGAACATCGCGAGGTCGTTCTGCATGTCGCCGATGGTAGCGATGGCGCCGGTCGCAATGCCCAAACGCTTGGCCATCGCCTCGACGAAGGTGCCCTTGTTGAAGCCGGGCGGGGTGATGTCGAGATAATAGGTCTGCGAGCGCACCGCGGTGGCCTCGCTGCCGAGCGCCTGCTGCATCGCCTTCTCGCAAGCCTCTAAGCCGGCGGCGTCGGCGCTGGCGCCGACGATCTTGCAGGCGCTCGACAGGTAAGGAGAAAAGTCCGTCACGATGGTGGGATCGGAGCGGATCGTGTGCTGCTCATGCGCGACGTATTTGCCGCTGGGGTTGTCGATCAGCCATTTGTCATAGGTGAACAGCCAGATGTCGGCGCCGAACTCGCGCAGGATTTGCAAGGACCGCTCGGCGGCGCTTGCGGGGATCAGGTGCTGTTCGACCGGGTTCATCTCGGGATCGACGATCGAGGAACCGTTGAACGGGCCGACCGGGAGCCACAGCGCCAATGGCTCGATCAGAAAGCGCATACCGATGGCGGGACGGCTGGAGGTGATGGTGAAGCCGACGCCGGCTTTGTGCAGCCGCTGCACCGCAGACCTCGCGCGATCCGTCAGCGTCTTGTCCTTGGTCAGCAGCGTGCCGTCGACGTCGGAGACCACGAGGGAGATTTGCGTCATGACAGAACCTTCAGGTTTCCAGGTCTCAGCGCTTCGTCCCGCCAAGCTTCAACTGCCGCACCACGCCGTCCACGATCGCTTCGACGGTTTCGTCGATCGAGACGGTGATCACGTGCTCGCCCGCTTCCGGCGGCTCCAGCGTGTCGAACTGGCTGGTCAGTAGCCCGGGCGGCATGAAATGGCCCTTGCGGTGCGCGAGCCGCTCGGCGATCAGCTCTCTGGTGCCCTTCAGGAACACGAAGCGGACGTCGTCGCGCCCCCGCAGCAACACGTCGCGATAGGTGTGCTTCAACGCCGAGCAGGCGATGATGACATGCCCGCCCTTGTCGCAGACCCGCGCGATCTCGTCGGCGATGGCGTTGAGCCAGGGCCAGCGGTCCTCGTCGGTGAGAGGGTGACCGGCCCGCATCTTCTCGACATTGCTGGGGGGATGGAAGCTGTCGCCGTCCTCGAAACGCCAGCCGAGCCGCTCGCCGAGTGCTTCCGCAACCGTGCTCTTGCCCGAACCCGACACGCCCATCACGATCAATGCACAAGGTGCTTCAACGCGGCCCACGAATTCCCTCCGGAAGCGCGGCCTGGTCGACCAGCCAGACGGTCTCACCATTCGAGCGCGCGCGTAATGCGGGCAGAGTCTCGCCATTGAGGAGGCGCGTCAAGATCGGCTGCTTGTCGTGCCCGGCAATCTGGAACAGCATTTCGCGGCAGGACGCCAGAACGGGCAGGGTAAGCGAAATGCGCGGCACGAAAGGTGCGACATTGGCCTTGGGCACCCCGACGACCCAGCGTTCGGTCTCCTCGATTGCGGGGAAGCCCGGAAAGAGCGAGGCGGTGTGGCCATCCGGGCCGGCGCCCATCAGCACCAGGTCGAACAGCGGTCGCGCCGGATCGAGACTTTCAGAACCGTAGAAGGCTCGCAGCTCGCGCGCATAGGCCTCGGCGCTTCGGTCCGGATTGTCAGCAATGGTCGGGATCGGGTGGATATGGCCGGCGGGCGCATTGCCATCGAGAAACGTCGCGCGCGCGACCGCCATGTTGTTGAGGGGATCGCTCTCGGACACGAATCGCTCGTCGCCGATGAACCAGTGCACGCGGTCCCACGGGATCTTGCCGCGCCAGGGGGCGCCGCCGAGCAATTGATAGAGCTTCTTCGGGCTGGAGCCGCCGGTAAGGCAGATCGCGATGCGCGCGGGGTTGGCCGCGATCCGCGCCATCACCCGTTCGGCCGCCGTCTGCGCCAGCGCCTCGGCATCAGCTTCGACGATCAGCTTCGGCTGTTCGGCCGTTGCCATCACGAAAACTTCCGCCAGCTTCGCCCGTCCCGCCGCAGCAGCTCGTCGGCGCATTTCGGGCCGTCGCTGCCGGCTTCATAGGTCTCGATGCCGTTGCTGCCCGCGCTTTTCCAGGCGTCCAGGAACGGCTGCACCGCCTGCCATCCGGCCTCGATGCCGTCGGCGCGCTGGAACAGGATGTTGTCGCCGATCATGCAGTCGTAGATCAGCGTCTCGTAGCCGGTCGAGGGATCCGCCCGGAAATAGTCGCCGTAGCGGAACTTCATCTCGACGCCGTCGATGGTGATGCTCGGCCCCGGGATCTTGGCGTTGAATTGCAGCTCGATGGTCTCGGTCGGCGCGATGCCGATGGTGAGGAAATTCTGCGACAGGCGATCGATGTCCGTGCCCGAGAACATCGACAGCGGCGCCTGCTTGAACTTGATTGCGACCTCGGTGCGCTTGTGGCCGAGCGCCTTGCCGGTACGCAAATAGAAGGGAACGCCGGCCCAGCGCCAATTGTCGATCATCAGCTTCAGCGCAACGAAGGTCTCGGTGGTGCTGCCGGGCTTGACGTCCTCGGTCTTGCGATAGTCCGTGATCTCGTCGTCACCGATGCGGCCTGCGAGATATTGCGCGCGCACCGAGTTCTTCAGCGCCTCCTCCCGGCTCGGCTGCTGGATCGAGTTGAGCACGTCGGCCTTCTCGGAGCGCACCGAATGCGCGTCGAACCGTGCCGGCGGCTCCATCGCGACCAGCGACATCAGCTGGAATAGATGGTTCGGCACCATGTCACGCATCGCGCCGGTGGAATCGTAGAAGCCGCCGCGATGGCCGACGCCGAGCTTCTCCTCCACCGTGATCTGGATGTGGTCGATGTGGTTGCGATTCCAGATCGGCTCGAACATGCCGTTGGCAAAGCGCAGCACCAGGATGTTCTGCACCGTCTCCTTGCCGAGATAATGATCGATCCGGTAGATCTGGTGCTCGTCCATGATCTTCAGCAGCTCTGCGTTCAGCGCGCGGGCCGAGGCGAGGTCGGTGCCGAACGGCTTTTCGATCACCAGCCGCCGCCAGGCGCCGTTCTCCTTCATCATGCCGGTGCGGCCGAGTTCGCGCGCGGTCGGCGCGAAGGCAGCGGGCGGCGTGGCGAGATAGAACAGGCGATTGCCGCCGGTGCCTTGCGAACACTCCAGCGAGTCCAGATGCTCGCGCAAGCGGTCGAACGAGGGCGGGTCCTTCGGATCGGCCTCGACGAAGGTGACGCATTGCAGCAGCTGTTTGGCGATGTCGTCGTCGACCGGCCTTGTCGCGAACTGCCGCAGGCCTTTCATCAGGCTGTCGCGCAGCTCGTCATCCGATTGGCCTTTGCGGGCCACGCCGACGACGCAGAATTTTTCCGGCAACAGGTTCTCGGCAGCGAGATTGTAGAGCGACGGCATCACCAGGCGATGGGTGAGGTCGCCGGTCACGCCAAAGATGACGAAGGCGCAATTTTCGGGCTTGCGCTTGGCTTGCGGGTCTTTTGTCACGAATTGTCGGCCTTCGCTTGGGTACGCTTATTGTTTGGGCTTCGCGGCGCCCGGCTGCTTCGGCTCCCTGTGGCCGCCAAACCCCGCGCGCATCGCGGAGAGAATTTTTTCGGCGAAGGTGTGTTCCCGACGGGAACGGAAACGTGTGTAGAGGGCCGCGGTGAGGACTTCGGCCGGCACGGCCTCGTCGATCGCAGCGTTGACGGTCCAGCGGCCCTCGCCGGAATCTTCCACGAAGCCGGAATATTCCGTAAGCTGCGGGCTGTCGGCGAGCGCCGTCGAGGTGAGGTCGAGCAGCCAGGACGGGATCACGCTGCCGCGCCGCCACACCTCGGCGACGTCGGCGAGATCGAAATCGTAGCGGTGATCCGCCGGCAAGGCCTCGATGTTGGCGTTCTTGAGGATGTCGAACCCTTCGGCATAAGCCTGCATCAGGCCGTATTCGATGCCGTTATGGATCATCTTGACGAAATGGCCGGCCCCGACCGGGCCGGCATGGATGTAGCCCTGCTCGATACGGGGATCGCGTCCATCACGTCCTTCCGTGCGCGGAATGTCGCCGGCGCCGGGCGCGAGCGCGGCGAAGATCGGATCGAGCCGGTCGACCACCTGCTTCTCGCCGCCGATCATCATGCAATAGCCGCGGTCGAGACCCCAGACGCCCCCGGACGTGCCGACGTCGACATAGTGGATGCCGCGCTCTCTCAGCGCCTTGCCGCGGCGGACGTCGTCCTGCCAGAAGGTGTTGCCGCCGTCGATGATGACGTCGCCGTCCTGCATCACGCCAGCGATCGTATTGATCGTGGTCTCGGTGATGTGCCCCGCAGGCAGCATCACCCAGGCCGTGCGCGGCCGCTCGAGCTTCGCGATGAAGTCTTCCAGCGTCGCCGAGCCGACCGCGCCGTCTGCGGCGAGGCCTGCTACGGCCTTGGCGTCCTTGTCATAGACCACGGTCGAATGCCCGTGGCGCATCAGGCGGCGAACGATGTTGCCGCCCATTCGGCCGAGGCCGATCATGCCGAGTTGCATCTGCAATATTCCCTTAGTTCAGCGCGTCGTTGAGCGCTGCATTGAGTGCGGCAAGACCCTTCTTGAGTCCGCCCTTGAGGTGCACGCGCAGCGCGCGCCGGCCGCGCTCGGTGAGCACGTCGAAATCGCCGCGGGCCTGCGCCGCCTTGATCACGCCGAAACTGGCCTTCTGGCCGGGCACGGCGAGATCCCTGGCATCGTCGGCGGTGATCTGAAGGAACACGCCGCTGTCGGGCCCGCCCTTGTAGGCCTGCCCGGTTGAATGCAGGAAGCGCGGGCCGAACTCGGCACAGGTCGCGACCTGCCGCTTCTCGCGCACCTCCAGCCGCATGGCTTGAAGCGCGTCGATAGTCGCCTTGTCCCGCGCGATATAGCCGAGCAGGGCGACATAGTCGCCGTGGTTGGAGCGCGACAGATGCGCCTTCAGCCACGAGGTGAGGTCGCCATTGGCGCCGGCGGCACGCAGCGCAGTCGCGTTGGCCTCGTCGGTGTAGAGATCGGCCTCATCGGTGCTGACCACCGGCTGCTCTTCAGGCAAGGTGCCGGTCTTCTCGAACGAGGCGGTGAGCTCGCGGGTCTTGATCTTGGCAGCTTCCACATCCGGCTGGTCGAACGGGTTGATGCCCAGGATCGAGCCTGCCACCGCCGTGGCCATCTCGAAACGGAAGAACTCCTGGCCGAGATGGTCGATCGACTTCATCACGATGCGCACCACGGGGTGGCCGGCCGCCTCGACCGCGGCGAGCTTGGAATCATGGGCGGCGTCGGCTTCGCCTTCGACGCGGATGTCGATGAAGAACCGGTCCGTGCCGTAAACAGAGGGATCGCCCAGAGGCTCACCCTCGATCGGGATCAGGCCCTTGCCTTCCTTGCCGGTCGATTCCGCGATGAGCTGTTCGGCCCAGGCGCCGAAATCGGCGATCTTTTTCGACGACAGGATCGTCACCTTGTCGCGGCCTTCCAGGCCGGCAAGGCCGATGGCGAGGCCGAGCTGCACGCCCGGGTTCTCACTCGGCGGCACGTCCGGTCCGCAGGAACGCGCCATCGAGAGTGCATGCTTGACGAAGGTCTTGACGTCGATGCCGGCGGTCGCCGCCGGCACGAGGCCGAACGGCGACAGCACGGAATAGCGTCCGCCGATCGAGGGCTCGCCATGGAAGATGCGGGCATAGTTCAGTTTCCTGGCGGCCTTTTCCAGCGATGAGCCGGGATCCGTCACCGCGATGAAGCGGAAGCCGGTCTTTGCCTTCGGGCCGAGCGCTTGCGCAACGCGCTCATGGAAATAGTCCTTCATCGCGTTCGGCTCGGTGGTGCCGCCGGACTTGCTGGAGACGATGAACACGGTGTTGGCGATGTCGATCTTCGCCTCCATCGCCCGCACCTGGTCCGGGTCGGTGGAGTCAAGCACATGCAGCTTCGGGAAGCCGGGCTTCTTCCCAAATGTCTCGGCGAGCACCTCCGGCCCGAGGCTCGATCCGCCCATGCCGAGCACGACGGCGTCGGAGAATTTTTGGCCCTTCACCCGGCTTGCGTAATCTTCATAGTCGGCGACGTCGGCCTTGGCGGCGCTGTCGAGCCAGCCGAGCCATTTGTCCTCGTCCGCGCCGGTCCAGACCGATTTGTCGCGCTGCCACAGCCTGCGGATTTTGGCGGAGGCACGCCATTCCTCGGTGCTCTTGGCGACCGCCTTGCCGAGCCCGTCGCCGAGCGAAAGCTGCTGGCGGTCGATCGCGGCGCCGAGCACGGTCGCCCGCTTATGCGCGACCGCGCCGTAGAGCTTGTCGGCGGCGTCGGCGAATTGCTTGACGCCGTCCTTGACCAGCTCCTCGGTGATGGCATCGAGCGAGACACCGGAACGCTCCAGCTCTTCCAGCACGCGGTGGGCGTCCTCGACGTTCTCTTCCAGGCTGTCGCGCGGCTTGCCGTGGTCGCGGAACGCATCCAGCGTTGCCGGCGGCACGGTGTTGATGGTGTCGGGGCCGATCAATTCTTCGACATAGAGGACGTCGCTGTAATCCTTGTTCTTGGTGCCGGTCGAGGCCCACAGCATCCGCTGCGGCTTGGCGCCCTTGGCGGCGAGCTTGTCCCAGCGGGCACCCGAGAACAGGCGCTTGTAATCCTGGTAGGCGACCTTGGCGTTGGCGATCGCGACCTTGCCCTTGAGCGCGGCCAGCCGCTCCTTCTCGGACGGATCGTTGGCGCGGGCGATCTTGTCGTCGAGCTGCTTGTCGACCACGGAGTCGATGCGGCTGACGAAGAAGCTGGCCACGCTCGCCACATGCGAGGGATCGCCGCCGCCGGCGACGTATTTTTCGAGCCCGGCGATGTAGGCTTCCGCCACCTGGAGGTAGACCGCCCTGGAGAACAGCAACGTGATGTTGATGCTGATGCCGTCGCCGATCAACTCTTCGATCGCCGGCAGGCCCTCGGGCGTCGCCGGAACCTTCACCATCAGGTTCTTGCGACCGACGCTCTTCCAGAGCCGCCGCGCCTCGGTGACGGTGCCGGACGTGTCGAGCGCCAGATAGGGCGAGACTTCCAGGCTGACATAGCCGTCGCCGCCCTTGAGGCGGTCATAGACCGGGCGCAGCACGTCGGCCGCGTTCTGGATGTCCTCGACCGCGACGGCCTCGAACAAATCGGCCACGGTCCGGTCGCCGCGCTTCAGCGCCTTGCCGATCGGGGCGTCATATTCGTCCGAGCTGCCGATCGCCTTCTCGAAGATCGAGGGGTTGGAGGTGACGCCCTTGACGCCGTCGGTCTCGATCAGTCGTTTCAGGTCGCCCTTGGCGATGAAGCCACGGGCCAGGAAGTCCAGCCAGACGGCTTGTCCGTGCTTTTCCAGTTCTTTGACGGGATTCATGATGCTTATTTATCTCCAAGCCTGCGGGCGAGGGGTTTCCGCGCCGGTCCTGAGGCGCTATCCTCTAGCTTACATGCGCACCTGAGGGAACCAATCAAGGGTACAGGCGTCATACCCTCCAGTGTAACTCCGTCGCGATCGTGGCGATCCAGGCGGCAGTAGCGGTTGTTGCGTAAAAAGTCGCTGGCCGAAGGTTTGGCCGGGTCTGGTTGCGTAACGTCGGCCGCTTCGTCGTCAGCCAGTGGCTGCGTGGAGTGCCACCAGCGGATTCCGGTCCGTCTGGTACATCATGGCTCGGTCGCGAATGGCCATGCTGGGGAAAAGCATGCACGCACATCCTGAAGGTCTGGCCGTCGCCGACAGCCAGCAATCGGCTGCTTCGGCGATCACAATCGACGCCTCTCGCGATCTCGAAATCAGCCCGTGCACGACGTCGCTGCGACTGCTGGTGGCGGCTGGCTTTGCCATGACCCTGCTCAGCGCGGCCCTCGCCTTCGACTGGTGGGACGGTCTTGGCGATTACGACACGATAATCGGATTTGCCGGCGTGGTGGTGTTCGCGCTGATGACGATCCGGTTGATCTGGATGCTCCCCGCCGAACGAGGAGCGGTGGTGGTCGTCACCCCCTACGGCATCCGCGATCTCCGCATCGGCAATGAATTTCTGCTGTGGGATTCGATTGCGGAGATTTCGGCTGAGGAGAGCCGCGGCCACCGCATGATCGTGCTGACGCCGACGCCGGCCTTGCGGCGGCAGCTCCGCTGCATCCCCGATTTGGCCCGTTGCGCGCAAAACGATCGCATCGTCATCCCGTCGGAGGGCCTGGCGACCGATTTCGAGACACTGCTGCGCACTTGCCGCGATTGTCATGCTGCGAGCGGTCTCCGCGCCGCACTGCAGCAGGAGGAAGATGAACGGGGCCCGCGAGGTGGCGCTCAAGGCTTCGCCGTACAAGCGTCATAAGATCGCCGCTCGCGGATCGCTGACTGCGGCAGTGCCGGATGGACTCTTCCCCCGGTAATGCCCGGATGTTGCGAGCGAGTGACATTTTCTGGAAATGAGCGATGATGGATATAGATTCGCACAAATAACAGGCAGGTGCCTGTTCGTAACTCAACGAGTGCCTACGTTGTGCGTTGCGTCAAGTCGGCACCCGGGTGTCCAATGATCGTCATGTGCTCACGCTGATTCGAGAGTGGCGCTACGGAACGGTCCAGTCGCTGCTTTAGTTCAGTTGTGTAGCGGAACTCACGCGGAGAGGGATCATGTACAACGATTCTCTATTCAACGCTTTCGCTCGGTCGTTCGAGGCGAGAAGCCAGCACGACATGTCGATGGCGGAATATCTGGAATCGTGTCGAAGCGATCCCATGAAATACGCCAATGCGGCGGAGCGATTGCTAGCGGCGATCGGTGAACCCCAAACGATTGACACGGCCAAGGACCCACGCCTTGGCCGTATTTTTTTGAACCGCACGATCCGCACCTATCCGGCCTTCGCCGGCTTCTACGGCATGGAAGAGACCATCGAGCGCATTGTCGGTTTCTTCCGTCATGCGGCGCAGGGCCTCGAAGAGCGCAAGCAGATCCTCTATCTGCTTGGCCCGGTCGGCGGCGGCAAGTCATCGCTCGCCGAGCGGCTGAAGTCGCTGATGGAAGTGCATCCGATCTACGTGCTCAAGGCCGGTGACGAACTCTCGCCGGTGTTCGAAAGCCCGCTCAGCCTGTTCGATCCCGATCAGTTGGGTCCGATGCTGGAAGAGAAATACGGCATTCCGCGCCGTCGTCTGACCGGCCTGATGAGCCCCTGGTGCTACAAGCGCCTTGAGGCCTTCGGCGGCGACATCTCGCAATTCCGTGTCGCCAAGATCCAGCCGTCGCGGCTGCGCCAGATCGGCATCGCCAAGACCGAGCCCGGTGACGAGAACAACCAGGACATCTCTTCGCTGGTCGGCAAGGTCGACATCCGCAAGCTCGAGACCTACGCGCAGAACGATCCCGACGCCTACAGCTATTCCGGCGGCCTCAACCGCGCCAACCAGGGCGTGCTCGAGTTCGTCGAGATGTTCAAGGCGCCGATCAAGATGCTGCACCCGCTGCTGACCGCGACGCAGGAAGGCAACTACATCGGCACCGAGAATATCGGCGCCATCCCCTTCACCGGCGTGATCCTCGCGCACTCCAACGAAGCCGAGTGGTCGAGCTTCAAGGCCAACAAGAACAACGAGGCTTTCATCGACCGCATCTGCGTGATCAAGGTGCCCTACTGCCTGCGGATCACGGAAGAGCAGAAGATCTACGAGAAGCTGATCCAGGGCTCCGAGCTCGCGGCCGCGCCGTGCGCGCCCTCGACGCTGGAGACGCTGGCGCGGTTCTCGGTGATGTCGCGTCTGCGCAAGCACGAGAACTCCACGACGTACGCCAAGATGCGGGTCTACGACGGCGAGAGCCTGAAGGAATCCGATCCCAAGGCGCGCAGCGTCCAGGAATATCGCGATGCCGCCGGCGTCGACGAGGGCATGGACGGCGTCTCCACCCGCTTTGCCTTCAAGATCCTGGCCGCGACCTTCAACCACGATCCGCAGGAGGTCGCCGCCGATGCCGTGCATCTGATGTACGCGCTGGAGCAGTCGATCAAGCGCGAGCAGCTGCCAGAGGAAGTCGAGAAGCGTTACCTCGAATTCATCAAGGCGGACCTGGCGCCGCGCTACGCCGAGTTCGTCGGGAACGAGATCCAGAAGGCCTATCTCGAATCCTACTCGGATTACGGCCAGAACCTGTTCGATCGTTACGTCGACTATGCCGATGCCTGGATCGAGGACCAGGACTTCAAGGATTCCGATACCGGCCAGCTGCTCGATCGCGAACTCTTGAACCAGGAACTCACCAAAATCGAGAAGCCGGCCGGCATCGCCAACCCCAAGGACTTCCGCAACGAGGTGGTCAAATTCTCGTTACGGTCCCGGGCCCAGAACGGCGGCAAGAATCCGACCTGGATCTCCTACGAGAAGATTCGCGAGGTGATCGAAAAGAGGATATTCTCCCAAGTCGAGGACCTGCTTCCGGTCATCTCCTTCGGGTCGAAGAAGGACGGCGAGACGGAGAAGAAGCACGGCGAGTTCGTCGCACGCATGGTGGAGCGCGGCTACACCGAGCGTCAGGTTCGCCGGCTCGTCGAATGGTACATGCGCGTGAAGCAGGCCGGTTGAGGCGGATGGGAGGCGGATGGTAAAGTGCCCATTCACATTATTGACAGGCGCCTGAATCCGGGCGGCAAGAGTCTTGAGAACCGCCAGCGGTTCTTGCGTCGGGCCAAATCCCTGGTGCAGGGCGCCGTCAAGAAGACCTCGCAGGAACGCGACATCAAGGACGTCCTGGAGGGAGGGGAAGTCACGATCCCCCTCGACGGCATGCACGAGCCGCGCTTCCGCCGCGAAGGCGGAACGCGCGACATGGTGTTGCCCGGCAACAAGAAGTTCATCGAGGGCGACTATCTGCAGCGCTCCGGCCAGGGCAGCGCCAAGAATTCCGGCCCCGGCGAAGGCGACGGCGAGGACGCCTTCCGCTTTGTCCTGTCCCGCGACGAATTTGTCGACCTCTTTCTCGACGATCTCGAGCTGCCCGATCTTGCCAAGCGCAAGGTTGCGCAGACCGAGAGCGAGGGCATCCAGCGTGCCGGAT
Organism: Bradyrhizobium sp. 192; assembly: GCF_023100965.1. Taxonomy (NCBI): domain Bacteria; kingdom Pseudomonadati; phylum Pseudomonadota; class Alphaproteobacteria; order Hyphomicrobiales; family Nitrobacteraceae; genus Bradyrhizobium; species Bradyrhizobium sp. 192. The sequence goes on along the minus strand of NZ_CP064690.1, from coordinate 7,075,760 downwards.
ACACCACGTCGGGTTCGCCCGCCAATATCTCGGTGAGCCGGACTGTTCGGCGCGCGCTGGCGCGCCGTATCGCGCTCAAGCGTCCCAGCAAGGAGGAGATCGAAGAGCTGGAAGCCGCCATCGCCGCCTGCACGGACGACGACGAACGTGTGGTGCTTCTCGCCCAGCTCGAAAAGCTGAAGGCGAAGACCAAGCGCATTCCCTTCATCGATCCGCTCGACATCCGCTATCGCCGCTTCGAGACGGTGCCGAAGCCGGTGGCGCAGGCCGTGATGTTCTGCCTGATGGACGTCTCAGGCTCGATGTCCGAGCACATGAAGGATCTCGCCAAACGCTTCTACATGCTGCTCTACGTGTTCCTGAAGCGCCGCTACAAGCACGTCGACATCGTCTTCATCCGCCACACCGACCGCGCCGAGGAAGTCGATGAGCAGACGTTCTTCTATGGCCCGGCTTCTGGCGGCACGCTGGTCTCCAGTGCGCTGCAGGCGATGCACGAGATCGTGCGCGAGCGCTTCAATCCGTCCGACTGGAACATCTATGCCGCGCAGGCCTCCGACGGCGACAATTCCTATTCCGACGGCGAGCTCACGGGGCTCCTGCTGACCGACAAGATCCTGCCGGTCTGCCAGTTCTTTGCCTATCTCGAGGTCGGGGAATCAGGCGGCAGCGCCTTCGATCTCTCCGACTCCTCGCTCTGGACCCTCTATGAGCGCCTGCGCAACAGCGGCGCACCGCTCTCGATGCGCAAGGTCAGCGAGCGCAGCGAGATTTTTCCGGTGTTCCACGATCTGTTCCAGCGCCGCGACACTGCCCAGGAGAAAGCCGCTCCATGACGGAACGATTGTTCGAAGGCGCGGATTGGGATTTCCACACCTTGCAGCGCATCACCGACGCCTGCGAGACGGTGGCGATGAAGGATCTCGGGCTCGACGTCTATCCGAACCAGATCGAGGTCATCACCGCCGAGCAGATGCTGGATGCCTACTCCTCCGTCGGCATGCCGCTGTTCTACAAGCACTGGTCCTTTGGCAAGCAGTTCGCGTACCATGAAGCGTCCTACCGCAAGGGCCTGATGGGCCTCGCCTATGAGATCGTAATCAACTCCTCGCCCTGCATCTCCTACCTGATGGAGGAGAACACGGCGACGATGCAGACGCTGGTGATTGCGCATGCTGCCTTCGGCCACAACCACTTCTTCAAGAACAACTATCTGTTCAAGCAGTGGACCGATGCCGACGGCATTCTGGACTATCTGGATTTCGCCAAGAACTACGTCATGCAATGCGAGGAGCGTTACGGCCGCATCGAGGTCGAGCGCACGCTGGATGCCGCGCATGCGCTGATGTCGCACGGCATCGATCGCTATCCTGGCAAGAAAAAACTCGATCTGCGCGAGGAGGAGAAGCGGGCAGGGCGCCGCCGTCAGCACGAGGAGGAAGTCTTCAACGACCTCTGGCGCACCGTGCCCAAGGGCGCCTCGAAGACCCGGTCCGCGATCTCGCTCGAACGGCGCCGCAAGCTGCTCGGCCTGCCGCAGGAAAACCTGCTCTACTTCCTGGAGAAGAGCGCGCCGCGGCTGGCGCCCTGGCAACGCGAGTTGCTGCGCATCGTCCGCCACATCGCGCAATATTTCTATCCGCAGAGCCAGACCAAGGTGATGAACGAGGGGACGGCGACCTACGTCCACTATCGCATCATGACGCAGCTGCACCAGCAGGGCCGCATCAGCGACGGCAACTTCCTCGAATTCCTCGGATCACACACCAACGTGGTGTTCCAGCCCGAGTTCGACGATCCGCGCTTCTCCGGCTTCAATCCCTATGCGCTGGGCTTCGCGATGATGCAGGACATCGAACGGATCGTCACCAGCCCCTCGGACGAGGACCGCGAATGGTTCCCCGATATCGCCGGCAAGAACGACGTGATGGGCGTGCTGCGCGACGTCTGGGCCAACTACCGCGACGAAAGTTTCATCGCGCAGTTCCTGAGCCCGAAGTTGATGCGGCAGCTCCGCATGTTCCATCTGCACGACGATCCCGAGGAGCGCGCCGGGATCAGGGTCGATGCCATCCACGACGAGCGCGGCTTTCGCCGCGTGCGGCGCGAGTTGGCGCGGCAGCACGATGTCGGCTACATCGACGCCAATATCGAGGTCGTCGACGTCGATCTCTCCGGCGACCGCCGGCTGATCCTGCACCACCACGTCATCAAGGGTGCGCAGCTCAACGAGACCGATACCAAGCGGGTGCTGCAGCATCTCGCCGATCTCTGGACCTACGACGTGTCGCTGATCGAGGTCGACGCCAACGACAAGGTCCTGCGCGAATATGTCGTGAGCCCGCGCCCGATCACCGCGGCGGCGTGAGGCGGGCTGTTGGCGCGTGACGCTGCGAGATTTCGCCCGGGGCCCATCCTTCGAGACGCCCGCCTCTGGCTGGCCCTCAGGATGAGGACGGCGTATGGGGCCGCAATTTGGCACGCGGAGATGCTGCCGAGCCTCATCCTGAGGAGACCGCAAAGCGGTCGTCTCGAAGGACGAGCGCTTGCACTGACGTTCGCCGTGAATGTGCATCGGCTTCGCTACTCTAACTCGATCGCTTCCTGGCTGGCTTCTTCTTGGACGCATTCAACTCCACAGCCGTGCGGATCAGCGCCTTCAACGCTTTCTCGTTGATCGTCTCGCCTTCGCGAATGTCGATCGCGCGCCGGACATTGCCGTCGAGGCTGGAATTGAACAGGCCGGCGGGATCATCCAGCGCCGCGCCCTTGGCAAAGGTCATCTTCACCACTTCCTTGTAGGTCTCGCCGGTGCAGATGATGCCGTCGTGTTCCCATACAGGGACGCCGCGCCATTTCCACTCTTCGACGACTTCAGGATCGGCCTGCTTGATCAGGCCGCGGACGCGCGCCAGCATTTCGCCGCGCCAGTCGCCGAGCTCCTTGATCCTGCCGTCGATCAGCTTGGAGGGTGAGGGTCCGTCCGTCACCTTCGCGGCGTTCTTCTTCGCCTCCGCTTTCTTCATGACCTCGCCTCACCATGCGTACCACGACGGCCGAGATACGGGAGCGCGAACAGATACAGCCCGGTCGCGAGCAGCGGGATCAGCGGCACAAGCGCCAGGAAACCGATCCAGGCGGCATCGAGCTGCATTATCATGGCGACGATGTTGGCGATCACCGCGAGGGTAAAGGCGATGGATAGCCAGCGATGAGTTTGTCGAATCCACATGTTCAACGGACCTCCTTGCGATGGTTGAATGGATGCGCTTACTCAGGCCGCGCCAGCAGATCGTCCAGCTTGGCCAAAAACTGCTTCCAGCCGGCATGCGCGCCGCCGTAAGCCTGCTTCTGCGTCGGGCTGAAGCCCGCCTGCTCGACGCGCAGATGCGTGCCCGCGCCGGTCGGCGTCAGCGTGAAAGTGACGACGCTCTTGAGGTCGAAGGCGGCGTCTTCATGCGAGAAATTCCAGGTGTAGGCGAGGGTCTTCTGCGGCTCGATGGTGAGCACCTCGCAATCCAGCACGCCGCCCCATTCACCGCGAAGATTGAAGCGATGACCGACATCAGGCTTGAAGTCGTTCTTCATCAGCCATTCCTCGATCAGATGCGGCTGCGTCAGCGCACGCCAGAGCCGCTCCGCCGGAAAGGCAAATTCGCGCTCTATCACGACGGAGCGCATTTCGCGCGAAGCCTCGGTCATTGGTCCATCCTCTTCAGGAGATCGTCGAGCGCATCGAGCCGGTTCTGCCAGAACCCGGCCATCTGGCTGGTCCAGTCGATCAGCGGATTGAGCGCGCCGGGCTGTGCGCTGTAATGAGTCTGCCGTCCCTTATGGCGGTCGCGCACGAGGCCCGCCTGCTTCAACGCGCCGAGATGTTTCGAGACCGCTGGCTGGGACACACCGGAGCGCAGGGTGAGCGCCCCGACCGTCTGCTCGCCCTCGCGGCACAGCCGCTCGAAGATCGCCCGCCGCGTCGGGTCGGCGAGCGTCTTGAACAAGAGATCGGGGGCTGGGGACATGGAGGATCCATAACCGGAAAGTTATGGATTAACTCATAACCGTGGAGTTATGGGTCTGTCAAGCACGGAGGATGTGGCGGGACCTCAAGACCTACGGCCGCAAGTAAAAATATCCCCGCGATTGCAGCTCTGCCAGCCGGACCACGCCGCCTTTTTCCGCGCTGACGAAGCCCGGCAGCAACTCCTTCAGCGTCACGTTTTGCGCCTTCATGGTGTTGCCGCAGGCGGCGAGCTCGACGCCGTCCTTGGAGAATTCGCCGACGCGCTTGCTGATATCGGGGTTTGCCTGCGCCGCGTGGAACGCCTTAAGCGCCGGCCCATGAATCACCAGCGCGATCGTGACGTGGTCGGGACCGCCGACGCCGTCGATGTGGTTCTGGATGTTGCCGAGCACGAAGTTGACCTTCTCGGCATCGCTGAGATGGTAGACGACCTTGAGCTTGTCCGACGGCGCGGCCTCGGTTGCCGCCTTTGCGCTCCAGGTGCCAAGCGCTGCGCCCAAAGCCGAGGCGGCGCTCCACAACATGTTCCGGCGGTTCATGGCGATCTCCCTCGACTGACTTCGTCGGAGACATATCACTTGTGGCGCAGCGCGGCGAGTTCCTTGCGGTCGGTCACGAGCGAGGCGCACTCGCTGTTATCGGTGCGATCGAGCCGGAAGATCTTGTCATCGGCGCCGGCGACCAGCGCATGCTCGGCCTCGTCATCCGGCTTGCTGTTCTGCCAGACCCGGACCTGTTCGAGCCTGATGATGGCGGACTTGTTGTCCTTGGACAGCGCCACCTCGATGCCGCCACCCTCGCAGTCGACGCCGCAGCCCATGCGGACTTCGTCGCCCTGGCTGAGCAGCACCGCGTGGCTGCCGCACGAGCCGCTGGAGTCGAAATCGCCGCTGCGATGGCGATAGCGGAAGCCAAGGCGGAAGGAATTGTGCAGCAGCTTGTCTTCATTGTCGGTCTCCGCCGAGATCAGCAGCTTCATCGACGCGACCTTCTGCTTGGGATGCCGCGCCAGATGTTCGGAATCGTAGCGGCGGACGAAGCAGGCATAGGCCTTGTCGCCCGGCGCCCCCGCATAGACCCGCGCCGTGAAGGCCTCAGCTTCGGCCTTGGTGGTCTCCCGGACCTTGTCGGCCTCATCGGCGTAGGCGGCGCCGGTGAATGCGGCAAGGACGAGCGGCAGGATGAGGGCAAGCTTCATGGTCGCACCGAACGCGTGAGCCGTTGACGGCCCGCGACGGGACGATCAGGGCCGATTGGCCGTTAGTCGCGGGCCAAGCGTGGCACGTTCACGTTCGCTCCTCTTCGACATCGTCATCACAGGATCGACATGGAATGGAGGTCGCGAGCGGTGCTTTAGTCGCCGGTCGGGCCAGAAGGGTTCAAAGCCTTCGCTGACAGGAACTCGATATCACTATTCCTTCGACGTTGTTCCAGTTTGTCAATGTGATAGCCTTCACAGACGACTGCTTCTCGAAGTCGTAGGCTGGGGCCTGCCTTTGCAAGTTTGTGGAGTCCCCGCGCAATGGGCGAAATTCGCAACTTCAGATCCGGGAATCAGGACGAGCCACCTCCGCACGGCGCGATGCCGCGTCGTCTGGCAGCAATCATTGTCGGTGACATCGCTTCCTACAGCCGCTTGATGCAGGCCGACGAGGAAGGCACGCATGTTCGCGTCAAGCGGATCGAGCGAGATCTCATCCAGCCCAGCATCATCGAACACCATGGAAACCTGGTGAAGACGACGGGCGACGGCTTCATCGCCATCTTCGACAGTCCCGTGGAGGCGGTTCGATGCAGCATCGTGATCCAGCAAAATCTCATCGGCCGCAACGCCTCGCTTCCCAAGCATTCCCGGCTCGAATATCGGATTGGCGTCAATCTCGGTGATGTCATCGTGGAGCCGGACGACATCTATGGCGACGGCGTCAACATCGCCACGCGTATCGAGGGCATCGCGGAACCGGGCCAAGTCTACATCTCCGGCGCGATCTACGAGCAGATCAAGCACAAGGTCGTGTGCGGTTATGAATCGCTCGGAGACCGGAAGGTCAAGAACATCACCGATCCCGTGCGCGTCTATCGCGTGCTGCCGGATGCAGACGCCGTCGGCAAGACGAGAAGCCGGCGCGAGAACGCGCTGATCTTTCTCTTGGCCATCACGCTGCTCGTCATTGCTGCCGGCGCGCTTTGGTATTTGCTCGCACAGTATCAGGGCAGGGTGGGCGAACAGATCGCAACGCCCGCCGCGTCTCCGGCCCCATCCCCGGCCCCGCAAGCTCCGCCGCGCGAACTCGCGACGCAGGCGCCGCAGCCCTCTCCCTCATTGGCTTCGGCGCCTTCGTCGCCCGCACCGGCGCCAAGCCCGTCCTCGACGCCGGTGCGCGAGCCCGAAATGATCGCCATTCGCGGCGGCAGTTTCGCGATGGGAAGCAATGATGATCCGACCGAGCGTCCCGTCCACCAGGTCACGATCAAGCCGTTCTCGATCGGAAAATATCCGGTGACGGTGCGGGAGTGGAACGAATGCGCGGCGGCCAACGCATGTGGTTTCATGGCGACAGGCAAGGACGATGCGCCGGTCAGCAACGTGAGCTGGACTGACGCGCAGCAATATGCCGCCTTTCTGTCGCAGACGACGAAGAAGCAATACCGGCTGCCGAGCGAGGCCGAATGGGAATACGCGGCTCGCGGCGGAACGCAAACGAAGTATTGGTGGGGCGACAAGCTTCAGCCCGGCATGGCCGGATGCAAGGATTGCGGCGAGCTCGCGGCCGAGCAGCCGGCGAAGGTCGGCAGCTTCAAGCCGAATCCATTCGGGCTCCACGACATGGGCGGCGGCGTCGACCAGTGGGTCGAGGACTGCTGGCACAAGAATTACCAGGGTGCGCCGGTCGACGGTTCAGCATGGAGCGGTGGGGACTGCAGTTCGCACGTCCTGCGCTCGGGCTCCTGGAAGAACGATTCGAGATACGTGCGGCCATCCAACCGCGACGGTTACGATACCAACGTTCGTTACCCCACGCATGGGTTCCGTGTCGCGCTCAGTCCTTGAGTGCAGGAGTAAGTTTGATGCACATCTTTCGCTTTGTCGCGTTGTCTGCGGTTCTGGTCCTGCTTCCGGGGATTGCCTATCCGCAGGGCAAGACGGCTCCGAAGGATGCCAAACTTTACTTCATCACCCCGTATGACGGGCAAAAACTGCGCGGCGGATTTCTGGTTCGGTTCGGCTTGCGCAACATGGGCGTGACGCATGCCGGCGACGACTACCAGAACGCCGGCCATCATCATTTGTTGGTCGACGTCAGCGATCCCATCGATCCGAAGGAGCCGATCCCGCAGGACAAGTCGCATCTGCATTTCGGGGCAGGGCAGACCGAGACATTTCTCGAGCTTCCGCCCGGGACCCATACCCTTCAACTGGTGCTGGGCGACGCGAAGCATTATCCGTTCGAGCCGCCTGTCGTGTCGAACAAGATCACCATCCGTGTCAGGCCGCCGCTTCAGCGCGGCAAATGATCACCGCAGGCTGGCGTTGAACTTGTCCAGCGCCGCCGAACCCGGACACAGCGTGTCAGCTTCCAGCGTGTTGAGCGGGGTCTCGACGGTGTTGAGATGCTCGTGCAGATCTTCCGCATCGGGGTCGACATAGAGCAGGCCGGTGACGATCTGCCCCTTGGCGGCATGCTTCGCGAGGAAAGTCTGGGCCCCTAACCGGTCATGCGGATCGTAGTCCGCGTCGATCTTCCGCAGCGCGATCTTGCTGCCGTCGTGCTGCTCGACCATTTGCACCGTGCCCGGCGCATAGTCCACCGCAATGGGATCGCGGCCCACCAGCACGTCGAGCCGGTTGACGGCGTCGTTGTGCTCGCGGACATAGTCGAAGCTCTTGGTCGAGCCGGCGTGGTTGTTGAAGGCGATGCAGGGGCTGATGACGTCGATGAAGGACGCGCCCTTATGGCGGATCGCAGCCGCGATCAGCGGTACCAGCTGGGTCTTGTCGCCCGAGAACGAGCGCGCCACGAAGGTGGCCCCCAGCTGCAACGCGATGGCGACGAGATCGATGGCGTTGTCGGTGTTGGTGACGCCCTTCTTGGATTTCGAGCCGCGGTCGGCGGTGGCCGAGAACTGGCCCTTGGTCAGGCCATAGACCCCGTTGTTCTCGACGATATAGGTCATGTTGACACCGCGCCGGATCGAATGCGCGAACTGGCCGAAGCCGATCGAGGCGCTGTCGCCATCGCCGGAGACGCCGAGATAGATCAAATCGCGGTTGGCGAGATTGGCGCCGGTCAGCACGCTGGGCATGCGGCCGTGCACGGAGTTGAACCCGTGCGAATTGCCGAGGAAATAGTCCGGCGTCTTCGACGAGCAGCCGATGCCGGAGATCTTCGCCACCCGATGCGGCTCGATCGAGAGTTCGTAGCAGGCCTCGATGATCGAGGCCGTGATTGAATCGTGGCCGCACCCCGCGCACAGCGTCGAGATCTTGCCCTCGTAGTCGCGGTGAGTGTAGCCGAGATCGTTCTTCTTCAGCCCGGGATGATGGAATTTCGGCTTTGCTATGTAGGTCATGAGAGCACCTGCGATTCCAAGGCCGTCATGGCCGGGCTTGACCCGGCCATCCAGGTCTTGGCCAAGAAAAAGAAAGGCGTGGATGCCCGGATCAAGTCCGGGCATGACGACGGAGAGAGCAACGTGTAAATCATGACACGGCCTTGCGGAGCGGGGTCACCTTGAGGTGATCCTGGTGGTCGCCAATGGCTTTTGCGATGAAGCGGGCGGTGATCGGCGAGCCGTCGTAATGCACGATCGGAACGAGGCGGACAGGATCGATGCCGTTCTCGTTGACGATCAGCTGGCGGAGCTGGCTGTCGCGGTTCTGCTCGACGACGTAGACAAAATCGTGCTCGGCGAGGAAGCTTGCGACGCTCGAATGGAACGGGAAGGCGCGGATGCGCAGGCGGTCGAGCTGATGCCCGCGCGCTTCCAGAAGGGCGACCGCCTCGTCCATCGCAGGCGAGGTCGAGCCGAAATAGATCACGCCATATTTGGTCGGCCGTTCCGCATTGGCCTGCAGCGGCCGCGGCACTAGGTCCTGCGCGGTCTCGAACTTGCGCATCAGGCGCTGCATGTTGTCGGCGTAGACCGAGCCTTCCTCGGAGTAGCGCGCATAGCGGTCGCGTGAGGTGCCACGCGTGAAGTACGAGCCCTTGGTCGGATGCGTGCCGGGATAGGTGCGGTAGGGAATGCCGTCGCCGTCGACGTCGAGATAGCGGCCGAAGTCCCGGCCCTCGTCCAGCATCTCCGCGGTCATCACCTTGCCGCGGTCATACTGCTTGGCATCGTCCCATTTCAGCGGGCGGCTGAGCCGGTGGTTCATGCCGATGTCGAGGTCGAGCATCAGGAAGATCGTGGTCTGCAGCCGTTCGGCAAGATCGAACGCGGCGGCTGCGAACTCGAAGGCCTCAGCGGGATCTTCAGGGAACAGCAGCACATGCTTGGTGTCGCCGTGCGAGGCATAGGCGCAGGCGATGATGTCGCATTGCTGGGTGCGGGTCGGCATGCCCGTGGAAGGGCCGGCGCGCTGGATGTTCATGATCACGGCCGGGATCTCGGCGAAATATGAGAGGCCGATGAACTCGGTCATCAGGGAGATGCCGGGGCCCGATGTCGCGGTGAAGGCGCGGGCGCCGTTCCAGGAGGCGCCAATGACGATACCGATGGAAGCGAGCTCGTCCTCGCCCTGTACGATCGCGTATTTCGCCTTGCCGGTCTCAGGATCGTGCCGGAATTTCTTGCAATGCGCGGTGAAAGCCTCCGCCACCGACGAGGATGGTGTGATCGGATACCAGGCGCATACGGTCGCGCCGCCATAGACGGCGCCAAGCGCGGCGGCGCTGTTGCCTTCGATGAAGATGCGGTCGCCGACCTTGTCGGACTTCTTCACGCGCAGGCCGATCGGGCACTTTAGATTCTGCAGCGCCCAGTCACGGCCGAGATGCAGCGCGTGGACGTTGGAGGAGAGCAGCTTCTCCTTGCCCTTGTACTGCTCGCCAATCAGCTGCTCGATCAGCTTCGGGTCCATGTCCAGCAGCGCGGAGAGCGCGCCGAGATAGATGATGTTCTTGAACAGCTGGCGCTGGCGCGGATCGGTGTAGGTCGAGTTGGTGATCGCGGTCAGCGGAACGCCGATCACGGTGATGTCGTCGCGAAATTTGGTCGACGGCATCGGCTTGGTGGAATCGTAGAACAGATAGCCGCCGGGCTCGATGCCGGCGACGTCCTTGTCCCAGGTCTGCGGATTCATCGCCACCATCATGTCGACGCCGCCGCGGGCGCCGAGATGGCCGTCTTCGGTCACGCGCACCTCGTACCAGGTCGGCAGGCCCTGGATGTTGGAGGGGAAGATGTTTCGGGGGGAGACCGGCACGCCATGGCGCAGGATCGCGCGCGCGAACATCTCGTTGGCGCTGGCCGAGCCCGAGCCGTTGACGTTGGCGAAACGAACGACGAAGTCGTTTACGCTGCTGAGCGGCTTTTTGTCGGACATGATGATCCCGCTTGAGTCATTTCGATGAGATATTTCTGCATGTCCCAGGCTCCGGTGGGACAGCGTTCGGCGCACAGCCCGCAATGCAGGCAGACATCCTCGTCCTTCACCATCACGCGCCCGGTCTTGAGGTCGCTGGAGACGTAAAGGTCCTGGTCAGGATGCAGCGAGGGCGCCTTCAGCCGCTGGCGCAGATCGGCTTCCTCGCCGTTGCCCGTGAAGGTGATGCAGTCCATCGGGCAGATGTCGACGCAGGCGTCGCACTCGATGCAAAGCGAGGTCGAGAACACGGTCTGGACGTCGCAGTTCAGGCAGCGCTCGGCTTCGCCGAGCGCGAGCTTGACGTCGTAGCCGAGCTCGACTTCGGTGCGGATGTCCTTCAGCGCGATCACCTTGTCGCGATGCGGCACCTTGAAGCGCTTGTCGTTGGAGATGTCGTTGTCATAGCTCCATTCGTGGATGCCCATCTTCTGCGACGAGACATGCACCTCCGGCAGCGGTCGCTCGGTGATGTCCTCGCCAGAGAGCATCTTGTGGATCGACAGCGCGGCATCATGGCCCTGCGCGACCGCCCAGATGATGTTCTTCGGCCCGAACGCGGCGTCGCCGCCGAAGAACACTTTTGGGTTGGTCGAGACGAAGGTCTTCGGATCGACCTTGGGCATATGCCATTTGTCGAACTCGATGCCGCAATCCTGCTCGATCCAGGGGAAGGCATTCTCCTGGCCGACCGCGACCAGCACGTCGTCGCATGCGATGGTCTGGTCCGGCTCGCCGGATGGCACGAGGTTGCGGCGGCCCTTGGCGTCGTATTCGGCCTTCACCTTCTGGAAGGTGATGCCGGTGAGCTTGCCATTGTCGTGAACGAAGGCAACGGGAACGAGGAAGTTGAGGATCGGAATGTCCTCGTGGAGTGCGTCTTCCTTCTCCCAAGGCGAGGCCTTCATCTCCTCGAAGCCGGACCGCACGATCACCTTGACATCTTCACCGCCGAGCCGGCGGGCGGTGCGGCAGCAATCCATCGCGGTGTTGCCGCCGCCGAGCACGATGACGCGCTTGCCGATCTTGTCGGTGTGGCCGAACGAGACCGATGACAGCCAGTCGATGCCGATGTGGATGTTGGCAGCGGCCTCCTTCCGGCCGGGAATGTCGAGCTCGCGGCCACGCGGCGCGCCGGTGCCGACGAAGATCGCGTCGTATTTCTCCGCGAGCAGCCCCTTCATGCTCTCGATACGGTGCCCGCCTTTGAACTCGACGCCGAGACCCAGGATGTAGCCGGTCTCCTCGTCGATCACCGAATCGGGCAGGCGGAATTTCGGGATCTGCGAGCGCATCATGCCGCCGGCCCGGGGATCGGCATCGAACACGGTGCAGTGATAGCCGAGTGGGGCGAGATCGCGCGCCACCGTCAGCGAGGCGGGACCGCCGCCAACGAAGGCGACGCGCTTGCCGTTCTTCGCCGATGGGCGCGGCAGGCGCTGCGTGATGTCGTCCTTGAAATCGGCGGCAACGCGCTTGAGCCGGCAGATCGCGACCGGCGTTTCCTCCACGCGTCCGCGGCGGCACGCCGGCTCGCAAGGACGATCGCATGTGCGTCCCAGAATTCCGGGAAACACGTTCGATTTCCAATTGATCATATAGGCATCGCTATAGCGGCCCTGTGCGATCAGTCGGATGTATTCGGGAACGGGAGTGTGCGCTGGACAGGCCCATTGGCAATCGACCACTTTGTGAAAGTAGTCGGGGGCCGCGATATCGGTCGGTTTCATTCCTACCCTGTCCGCGCAGGCTCAAGGACCCGGCGGCCTCTTTTGTTGAGCTAGGCGAGCGCTTAACGCGCTTCGATCTGGTTCGTGAATGACGTCATTGGGTTAGCTTATTAGAACCTTTCCGAAGTACAAAGGCAAAGTTTCGCGCCTTCCCGCTTTCATGGGAGCCAAGCGCGCACAGCATTAACGGCTGCGCGCGATGCGGGTGCGGTGCAATATGCTGCGATGCGTGCGAGCGCGTCAGCCGCGCGCGATGTCGCTCTTCGCGAGGTCCCACATCAGGCTGTAAGTGCCGACCGAGACGGGCAGCGGGAAGGGTGATGCAGCAGGGCCGGTGAAGCGTTCGGCGATCACGGCCGAGACCGCGCCGACATGTGTGCCGTCGATCAGCACGAACCAGTCGCGCGCGCCTTCGTTGCGCACCGCTGGAATGTCCGCGGTCGCGCCGGACAATTCGGGCTCGCTCTCCAGCAGATGCATGGAGATGATGCCGTCGCCCTGCTCCGGCGCCAGCTTTTCTTGCAGTGCATCACGCCATGCGCCTGCATCGTCGGGCGTCGGGCGCAGGCGCACCACGCCGAGCGCACCGCCGCGACCGGTGCCATTGCTGATGGTGATGCGCGCGACCACGCGCAGCATGTCCTTGAAATGCGCCATGCTCCGGCGCGACCATTCGGTCTGATTGGCGAGCCGCGCCCGGTAAGCGGGACTGTCGAGCACGTCGAGCGTCGCGGTGGAGTACAGCGAGAGATATTTTGGGTTGGCGGCATGCGCGACATAGCGCCGCGCTTCGAGAAAGCCGTCGATCGCGACGCGCTCTTCCAGATGCTCGCGATCGTACCAGCGGTTGAAATCGGCCTCATCGGCTGCGTCGATGTTCATCGACGTGAGCAGCATGCCTTTCCCGGCGAGCGGCATTTTCTTGTTGTCCTTCTTTCGCGCATTAACGCGCGGCCTTCGACGCGAGATCTGCGATCGACTTCATCACCGCGTCTCGCACGCCGGCATCATAGAGCGAATGTCCGGCTTCTTCCACGATCCGAATCTCGGAACCCGGCCACGCTTTAGCGAGCGCGTGCGACGTCTCGGGAGGGCACAACAGGTCGTAGCGGCCCTGCACGATAATGCCGGGAATGCCGGCGAGCCGGTCCGCGTTCCGCAGCAGCTGGCCTTCGCTCATGAAGCTGTCGTTGATGAAGTAATGCGCCTCCATGAACGGCGTCGCCGGCAGCGTGCGCCAGACGTTCAGCGACGCCAGGTCCAGCCGCGTCTTCGCCGGCTTGTGCTCCGACAAGGCACGCTCGATGTCGTGCCAGGCGCGGGCCGCCGCTCCGTGAACGGCCGGATCGGCATCGAGGATGCGGCGATAATAGGCTTCCACTGGATGCGCGCGTTCCTCGGGCGGCAGCACGCTCAGAAAATCCTCGGAGAGCGCGGGATAGAATTGCGGCAGCCGCTCCGTGAAGGCCGTATCGACCTCCGCCCGCGTGCCCAGAAAGGTCGCGCGGAGCGCAATGCCGGAGACGCGCTCGGGATGCGCCTGCGCATACGCCAGCGCCAGCGTCGCGCCCCAGGAGCCGCCGACCACCATCCAGCGTTCGAAGCCGAACTTTTCGCGGATCTTTTCCATGTCCGCGATCAGGTGCGCCGTGGTGTTGTGCTCGCGCGATCCCTTCGGCCGGCTGCGGCCGCAGCCGCGCTGGTCGAACAGCACCGCATGCATCCGCTCGGGCTCGAACAGCCGGCGGTGGTCGGGCTGACAGCCGCTGCCGGGCCCGCCATGCAGATAGACCGCGGGAAGGCCGTCGCTGCGGCCGACGCTCTCGACATAGAGCTCATGGCCGTCGCCGACGTCGAGCATGTCGGAGGTCAGGGGCGCAAAGGGATCGGCACGCCTGGTCGCTGGGCCTGCGTCGGCGTCAGGCGCCATTCTCGGATTCCAGGGTGCCGCCGGCGAAATTGCGATAGAGGAAGCGGTTGGTCTCGCCCTCGGCCTCGGCTTCCGCCTGCTTGAAGATGGTCTCGTGCAGCGGCGACAGCGCGCAGGCGGGGTCGGTGTTGGCGGCATCGCCCGTCAGCGCGAAGGCCTGGCAGCGGCAGCCGCCGAAATCGATCTCGCGGAATTCGCAGGACTTGCACGGCTCCTTCATCCAGCCGGTGCCGCGATAGCGGTTGAAGGCCTCGGAGTTCTGCCAGATCCAGGCGATCGAATGATTGGAGCGCACCGACAAGAAGTCGAGCCCGGTGATGCTCTCGGCGGCGTGGCAGGGCAGCACCTTGCCGGCCGGCGAGATGTTGAAGAACTGCCGACCCCAGCCGCCCATGCACTTCTTCGGCCGCAGCGCGTAATAGTCGGGGACGACGTAGTCGATCGTCAGCCGGCCCTTCAGTCGCTCGCGCGCGGCCTCGACGATTTCAGTGCACTCGTCGAGTTGCGCCACCGTCGGCATCAGCGCGGCGCGATTCTTCAGCGCCCAGCCGTAGTACTGGACATTGGCCACCTCGAGCCGGTCGGCGTCGAGATCGACAGACATCTGGATGATATCAGGCAGCTGATGCAAATTCTGGCGATGCATCACCGCGTTCACGGTGAGCGGCAGATCGAGCTCGCGCGTCCATTTTGCGACCTCGAGCTTCTTGCGGTGGCCGCCCTTGTAGCCGGCAACGCGATCGGCGAGGCTTTCCTCGATGCCCTGGAAAGAGATCTGCACATGGCAGAGTCCGGCATCGGCGAGTTCGCTCAGCTTCTCGCGCGTCAGCAACACGGCCGAAGTGATGAGGTTGGTGTAGAGCCCGACGTCGCTGGCATGCCTGACGAGGTCGACGAGGTCCTTGCGCGCCGTCGGCTCGCCGCCGGAGAAATGCACCTGCAGCACGCCGATCTCGGCGAGCTCGCTCAGCACCTTCTTCCATTCATCGGTGGTCAGCTCCTTGCCGGAGCGATCGAGCTCGACCGGATTGGAGCAATAGGGGCATTGCAGCGGGCAGCGGTGGGTGATCTCGAGCAGCACGGCCAGCGGAATGCCGAAGGTCTCCGCCGTGGAGCGGCTCTTCTCCAGCACCGCGAGGCTGTCGCTGGCGTCAGTGGGGATCACGGGATTGCCGAGAACATCGCTCATGACGTCTTCTCCCGGGCTTCCGTGAGAAAGCCCTTGTCGGCGAGTTCCTGCAGCATGACGACGACATCGGCGAGGATCGCCTCGCGCGGCGCGGCGTATTTTGCCGCCAGCTCATCGGCAATGTCGCCGACATTGCGCTCGCCGTTGCAGAGTTGCAAGACCTCGACCGCGATCTCGTCCGGCGCCAGCACGCGTTCCGGCGCCAGGATCACCCAGACTTTCCGCGTCTCGTCATATTTGAGCTTGGCATGCCGCGGCAGCACCGGGCGGCTCGTCTCGCTGACGCTGATGTTCCGCGGCCCGGCCATTCCAGTTCCTCTTCAGCCCGCCTTATTAGTTCGCTTTGGGCACGAACGCGCCCGGCGGAATATTGCCCTCGACATAGGCGTGCTGGAGCGCATCCAACTGCACCCACAGCACGTTGGTCTTGAAGATCAGCGCGTTGCAGACCGAGGCGCGCTCTTCCGGCGTCCGTGCATGTGTCCGGACATAGTCGAGCGCGAAATTGGCGTCGCGTGGCGCCTGGGTGAGGCGGCGCTTGAAGTAGCTCATGATGTCGGGGTTGACGAAGTCGTAATGCTCCAGCATGCCGGCGATGCGCTCTTCGTGCAGGTTCGGAGCGAACAATTCGGTCAGCGACGAGGCGATCGCCTCCAGCGGCGACTTCTCGCGGCAATAATGGACATAGGCTTCGACCGCGAAGCGCGTTGCGGGCAGGATGCCTTCGGTGGATTCCACGTAAGCCGTGTCGAGGCCGAGGCCGTCGGTCAGCTTGATCCAGCGCTCGATGCCGCCCTCGCTGCCGACATCGCCGTCATGGTCCTCGATGCGGTGGCGCCATTCGAGGCGCGTGGCGCGGTCGCGGAAGCGCGAGATCACCACCGCGTCCTTGATCGGGATCGTGCTCTGATAATAATAGCGGTTCAGCGCCCAGGCCTGCACCTGGCCCTTGTTGAGCTTGCCGCCATGCAGCAGCTTATGGAAGGGGTGCAGGCTGTGATAGCGCGTCGCGCCGATATGGCGCAGCGCCGCCTCGAGCTCCTCGGCCGAGTTGAGCTTGATATCCTTGCCGATCGAGAGCGCAGTCATTCCAGTCATTGAGGCCGCATTCACAGCACGATCTCCGTTCCATCCGCCGGTATCTGCCAGCCCGCCGCCTCGGCGGCCTTGCGCTCGGACGAGGCAGGCAGCAGCGCCGGGTTCGAGTTATTGATATGCAGAAATACCTTCCTGTCGATACTAAGGTCGGCCAGCCGTGCGATGGCGCCGTCCTGCCCGGACATGGCGACGTGTCCCATGCTCCTGCCGGTCTTGTGGCCTAACCCGGCCTTGATCATCTCGTCGTCCTGCCAAACCGTGCCATCGAAGAACACTAGCGAAGCGCCGTCGATCTCGGCCTTGAGCGCGTCAGTCACCTCGGCGCAGGCGGCGATGAAGTAGAAACATTTGCCGGTCGCCTTGTCGGTGATCTTCAGGCCCAGCGTGTCGCCGTCGCCGGTCTCGCCGCCGGGATGCGCCTTGCCTTCCAGATACCAGGCCGACTTGCCCGAGACGGCGAAGGGCAGGACTTCCAGTCCGGAGCGCGCACCGTCGGAGAGGCGCGGCTCGAACGGCTCATTGATGCCGATCGGCTGGCGCCGCACGTGCTTCTCGTTCAGCACGTTGAAGATGCTGTTGCTGGCAAGGATCGCCAGCACCTTGTCGTGCGCGTAGATCGTGAACGGCGAGCTCTCGCGCATCGACAATAGGCCGGCCACCGCATCCACTTCGCTGTTGGTCAGGATCACGCCCGCGACGGGCGTATGGCGCAGCGCCCCGGCCTTGGGGTGCAATTGCGGCGTGGCATTCAATTGCTGGCGCAGATCCGGGGAGGCGTTGATCAGGAACCAGTGCTCGCCGTCGCCGCTGAAGGCGACCGAGGCCTGGGTTCTCTGGAGTTCGTGACCGTTCGCACGGGCCGCCCGGCAGCCCTCGCAGCCGCAATTCCATTGCGGCACTCCGCCGCCGGCTGCGGCGCCCAGGACGACGACGCGAAGCATGACCCGTCTCCTGGAAGCAACGTCGCCAGGTGGATCTCAGGCCGACACAGTCCTTGTCTTCCGGAAACCTATCGTGACCGAAAGAATCCTAACGAAAGAACTCGGGCCGAAAGATCCACCTGCGCAGAACGCAAACTCACCAACCGCTTACTTGCGGGTGGCGCTCACATACATGTTGATTTCCATGCCGCAGGGCACTTCGACGATCTTCGGGGCTTTCCAGGCCATTTTTGGCACTCCATTTTCGCGAATTCGGACGTATCCGCCCACCCGTTAAGTTAGTGCGCGCTGAGAAGTTCGCCAGTGAAATTTTCCCGAGAAGACCATGTTGCGCTGCGAAATATGACCTTGGGAACACCACTTCTGAGGCACTGCCTTGCGCCCGGCGCATTCGGTCCCGAACCCTGTCCTGATAAAGCACTTGTGAGTGCAGTGCAGCTTTCATTCCGGTACAGGCGACCCAACTGGATCTCGATGATGCCCAGATATTTCTTCAACACCCGTATCGACGACGAATTGATCGTGGATCCCGAAGGCGAGGAACTGCGCAACCCCGACCATGCCTGGGAGGTCGCGCGCCAGATGATCCTGGAGGTGGTGAAGTCCGAGGGCACCCAGCGCGCCCTGTTGGACGCCGTGATCGAGGTGACTGACGGCGAAGGCGAGATCGTGCTGGAGTTCCCCTTCACCGAGGCCCTGCTGGACATCCCCGACAAGTCCGCGACGCGGCATTAGAGGCGCGCGAGATGCGCTCCCTCCCCCGCTTGCGGGGGAGGGCTGGGGAGAGGGTGTCTCCGCACGCGAGAACCCCCAAGAGAAGAAAACCCTCACCCGCGCCTTCGGCGCGACCTCTCCCGCAAGCGGGAGAGGTTACCGAGCTTGCTGCTCGATCCAGCAATCAATTTCGAGCCCACCCCTTCCTTCGCCCCCGCGAAATCCGCATGGCTTTGCCGCGTTCCCGGCGCTAAAAGACGCCGGTTACACGGAGCAAGCCATGCAAGATCTCTGGCGCCTGTCGGCGGCCGACCTCGCCACCCTCGTCAAGTCCAAAAAAGTGTCCGCCATGGAGGCGGCCAAGGCCGGGCTCGCCCGGCTCGATGCCGTCAATCCCAAGCTCAACGCGGTGATCGACCACCGGCCGGAGGACGTGCTCAAGCAGGCCGACGCCGTCGATGCCGCCATTGCGCGAGGTGAGGACCCCGGCGTGCTCGCCGGCGTGCCCGTCACCATCAAGGCCAATGTCGACCAGGAGGGTTTTGCCACCACCAACGGCCTGAAGCTCCAGCGCGACCTGATCGCGCGCGAGGACAATCCGGTGGTCGCCAATTTCCGCAAGGCTGGTGCGATTCTCCTTGGGCGCACCAATTGCCCCGCCTTCTCCTATCGCTGGTTCACGACCAATCTGGTCCATGGCGACACCAAGAACCCGCGCGATGCTTCGCTGACCCCGGGTGGCTCCTCCGGCGGCGCCGGTTCGGCGGTCGCGGCCGGCATCGGCCATATCGCCCATGGCACCGACATTGCCGGCTCGATCCGCTACCCCGCCTATGCCTGCGGTGTGCACGGCCTTCGCCCGACGCTCGGCCGCATCCCCGCCTTCAATCCGGCGCTGCCGGAGCGTCCGATCGGACCGCAGATCATGGCCGTCTCGGGCCCGCTGGCGCGCACCGTCAACGACATCAGGATTTCGCTGGCCGCGATGTCGGCCCGCGACATCCGCGACCCCTGGTTCGTACCGGTGCCGCTCGAAGGCCCCGCGCGGGACAAGCGCGCCGCGCTCTGCCTCAATCCGGACGGCCTTGCCACCACGCCCGAAGTGAAGGCGGCGGTGATCGATGCCGGCAAGCGGCTCGAGCGTGCCGGCTGGACGGTCGAGACGATCGAAAACACGCCGTCGATGCGCGAAGCCGTCGAGTGGCAGATCAAGCTCTGGCTCGGCGACGGCTATGAGGCCCAGCTGGAGATGGCCGAGCGCGAGGGCGATCCCGGTGCGCTGGCGTGCCTGCGCGGCAACCGCGCCAGGGTCACGCCGATGGATCAGGCCAATTACGCCAAGGCGCTGACCCGTAGAGCCACGCTGACCCGCGACTGGATGCTGTTCTTTGAAAAATACGCCGTCGTGCTGACGCCGGTGTCCGGCGAGCTGCCGTTCCCCGATCATCTCGACCGCAAGGACGACGAGTCCTTCAAGCGGGTCTGGGAAGCGCAGCTGCCGCAGATCGCGATTCCCTTCATGGGTCTGCCGGGCCTCGTGGTCTCCACCGGTCTGGTCGGCAAGGCGCCGGTCGGGGTGCATATCGTCTCCGGCCGCTATCGCGAGGATCTCTGCCTGCTCGCGGGCGAAGCGATCGAGGCCGGCGGCGTGCCGCCGTCGCCGATCGATCCCGTGGGCTAGCGATGTCCGCCATCTACGACTTCAAGGCCAACTCGCTGGCCGGCGAGGAGGTCGCCCTGAAACGTTTCGAGGGGCAGGTGCTGCTGATCGTCAACACCGCGAGCAAATGCGGCTTCACGCCGCAATATCGTGGTCTGGAGGATCTGCATCGCGATCTCTCGCCGCGGGGCTTCTCCGTGCTCGGTTTTCCCTGCAACCAGTTCGGCGCGCAGGAGCCTGGGCCGGCAAGCGAGATCCAGGCGTTCTGCTCGACCAATTACGACGTCACCTTTCCCCTGTTCGAGAAGATCGACGTCAACGGCGCCCATGCGCACCCTCTGTATGAGTACCTGAAACGCCAGCAATCTGGCCTGCTGGGCGCCTCCATCAAATGGAATTTCACCAAATTCCTGGTGGACCGTGCCGGAAAGGTGATCGCGCGCTACGCACCGACCGCACGGCCCGAAGGATTGCGCCATCAAATCGAGACCCTGTTATGAGCGAGACAATCATGAGCGACGAATTTCCGGACCGCCTGTCGGTCGATCCGAACAGCCCCTTTTACAACGCGGACATTCTGGCGCGCGACGTCGGCATCCGCTTCAAGGGCGTCGAGAAGACCAATGTCGAAGAGTACTGCATCAGCGAAGGCTGGGTCCGCGTCACCGCAGGAACCGCCAAGGACCGCCACGGCAACCCGCTGACCATCAAGGTGCATGGTCCCGTGGAGCCGTATTTCAGGGACAAGAAGTAAGCCTGCCCGTCGCTCGGTAGTCAGTCGTCAAGCCCGGCCATGACGAGCGGAGAGAGCTAGCCAGGAAGAGAGAACATGTCCGTCCGCATCGTCGACGTCCGCGAGATCACCAAGCCGATCTCATCGCCGATCCGCAACGCCTATATCGACTTCACCAAGATGACGACGAGCCTGGTTGCGGTCGTCACCGACGTCGTGCGCGACGGCAAGCGCGTCGTCGGCTACGGCTTCAATTCCAACGGCCGCTACGGGCAGGGCGGCCTGATCCGCGAGCGCTTTGCTTCGCGCATCACGGACGCCAATCCGAAGTCGCTCTTGAATGCCGCCGGCGACAATCTCGACCCCGACAAGGTCTGGGGCGCGATGATGACCAACGAGAAGCCGGGCGGCCACGGCGAGCGCTCGGTTGCGGTCGGCACCATCGACATGGCGGTGTGGGACGCCGTGGCGAAGATCGCGGGCAAGCCGCTGTTTCGTTTGCTCGCCGAACGTCACGGCGTCAAAGCCAATCCGCGCGTGTTCGTCTACGCCGCCGGCGGCTATTACTATCCCGGCAAGGATCTCTCGATGCTGCGCGCCGAGATGCGC
Organism: Bradyrhizobium sp. 192; assembly: GCF_023100965.1. Taxonomy (NCBI): domain Bacteria; kingdom Pseudomonadati; phylum Pseudomonadota; class Alphaproteobacteria; order Hyphomicrobiales; family Nitrobacteraceae; genus Bradyrhizobium; species Bradyrhizobium sp. 192. Next base: position 7,054,543 of record NZ_CP064690.1, on the reverse strand, counting down.
GGCTATCTCGATCGCGGCTACAACGTCGTCAAGATGAAGATCGGCGGCGCGTCGATCGAAGACGATCGCGCCCGCATCGAGGCGGTGCTGAAGGAGATCGGCAACGACGCGCAGCTCGCGGTCGACGCCAACGGCCGCTTCAATCTCGAGACCGGCATCGCCTACGCCAAGATGCTGCGCGACTATCCTTTGTTCTGGTACGAGGAGGTCGGCGATCCCCTCGACTACGCGCTGCAGGCCGCGCTCGCCGAATTCTATCCGGGCCCGATGGCCACAGGCGAAAACCTGTTCAGCCACCAGGATACCCGCAATCTGATCCGCTACGGCGGCATGCGCCCCGACCGCGACTGGCTGCAATTCGACTGCGCGCTGTCCTATGGCCTGTGCGAATACCAGCGCACGCTGGAAGTGCTGAAGACCCACGGCTGGTCTCCCAGCCGCTGCATCCCCCACGGCGGCCACCAGATGTCGCTCAACATCGCCGCCGGCCTGGGGCTCGGCGGCAACGAGAGCTATCCCGATTTGTTCCAGCCCTACGGCGGCTTCCCCGACGGCGTGCGCGTCGAGAGCGGCCACATCATCATGCCTGATCTCCCCGGCATCGGCTTCGAAGGCAAGTCCGATCTCTACAAGGAAATGAAGGCGCTGGCGGAGTAAGGGGCGGACGGCCGCTCCGCACTCGCTGTTGTCGCGGACAAGCGCGCCTTAAGCGCGCGCCGATCCGGGACGACGACTGAGTATGAGGCTTACGACAACCGCATATCCAGCAACCGTCGCCCTTCGCTCTTTAGCAGCTTTTTTACTGCGCTCGACGCCACGACCTCGCCGTCGTTGGCGTAGGCCTCGTGGTTCTTCTCGATGTCGTCGAGGCGGTAGAGATAGTTGACCATGACGCCGGCCGACTCGCGCACGCCCTTCGGCGAGAGGTCACCGAGCCAGTTGATGCGTTCAAGCCGGGCGCCGTTGCCGAGATGGAAGCGGGCGACGGAATCGATCAGTTTGCCCTTCGGCGTGCGCGCCTTCAGGAAGTAATGCGCCGCAAGCGGCTCGATCACAGCGCGCAGCAACGTGGTCGTCTCGGGGTTCTCGAACCATTTGGGATCGTCGAGGCGCTTCAGAACCTCGCGATCCTCGTCCGTCAGCGGCAGGTCTTTGTCCTGCTTCACCCACTGCATGAAGCCCGGCACCGGCGACAGCGTCACGAAGGTGTCAAGCTTCGCCAGTTCACGGCGCAACTCCTCGACCACCTGCTTGATCAGGAAGCTGCCGAACGAGATGCCGCCGAGCCCGCGCTGGGTGTTGGAGATCGAATAGAACACCGCGGTGCGGGCGCGCTCGATCGGCAGGTGCTGGCGATCGACCGCGAGCAGCGGTTGAATCGCGCCGGGGATCGTCTCGGTCAGCGCCACCTCGACGAAGATCAGGGGCTCGTCGACCATGGCGGGATGGAAGAAGGCATAGCAGCGGCGATCGACCGGATCGAGGCGGCGGCGCAAATCGTCCCAGTCGCTGATCTCATGAACCGCTTCGTAGCGGATGATCTTTTCGAGGATGTTGGCCGGGGTCGACCAGTCAATCCGGCGCAGCACGAGAAACCCCCTGTTGAACCACGAAGACAGCAGATGCGAGACGTCCCGATCGAGCGCGGCGAAATCGGTGTGGCCTTTCATCATGCCGAGCAGGTCGGCGCGCATGGCGACGAGATCGCCGGTGCCGCCGGGCGCGCGGTTGAGCCGGCGGATCAGTTCCTGCCGCCGCGGCTCCGAGGCGAAATGCAGCGAGCTTGCGTCCTCGTCGCTCGGCTTGTCGCGCCACTTCTCGATCGCCTTTGACAGGCGTTCCCGGTCCGGCCCGAAATCGCGCACGAGGCCTTCGAAAAAGGCGCGGCGCCCTGCCGCATCCAGTCCCTGGTAAATGTCGAGCACATCACGCGCGATGGCAATGCCCGATGCCTCGCCGCGGCCCGACAGCAGCGCATCGCAGAGCTCGATCAGCCCATCGGCATCCCTTTTGGTGTCGGCGGAATCGCCGCGACGAAGCAGCGTGCGGCCGCGATCGGAGATGGTGGCGAGCAGGTCGGAGAAGAAGGCGTTGGCCATCGGGACTTTCGGATCGGGTTTGTGCGTTGCGGAAGTTTACACGGGATTTGGGCGGAAGCCGATCACAATCCAGCGGAGGAATGCGGCAACTTTAGTCGGGCCGTGCGTTTCGAGAATGGCGGCATGTTGGGCGTGGGTGTTGATGGGGTTGGGCGTGCTCACCCGGGGCAAGCTCCCGTAGGGTGGGCAAAGGTGCAAAGCGCCGTGCCCACGATCTCTGACAGTAGCGAAGGAGGTCGTGGGCACGCTTCCGCTTTGCCCACCCTTGTATTAGCGCATCGGTATAGGATTGGCGCCGTTCCGTGAGGAATGGCCCAGCCCGGGTGGCCACCCTGGCTGGGCCGCCGATCGATCGGATCGATGCCCACCGAAGCCTTGAGGGCTGCGTTTCGTAGCAAGATCGCGGTCGGCACTTCATCGGGACCCGCATGGTTGAACGAACTTCAGGTTCGCATAACAAGGGAGGGTCGAGGAAGATGGCCAAGCGTAACACGATCTGTGCCGGGATCGATACCGGCAAACGCAAGCTCGACGTGGCGATCGATGGCAACTCTGAGCAGTTGCGGGTCGACAACACGGCAAGAGGTCACCAGGCGCTGGTGGAGTGGTTGAAGTGCCGCAAGGTAAAGAGGGTCGGGATCGAGGCAAGTGGAGGCTACGAGCAGGCGGTCGTTGCGGAGCTGCGGCGCAAGCGTTTCGTCGTCGTGCTGTTTCAGCCGAAGCAGGTCCGCGCCTATGCCACGTTCCGTCTGCTGCTGGCTAAGAACGACAGGATCGACGCGGCGCTGATCGCGACGTGCACTGCCGCGGTCAAGACGATCCATCCTGCACCGGATCCGCGGTTGCAGCCCTTTGCCGAGCATCTGACCATGATCGATCAGATCACGGAAGACATCGCAAGGCTGAAGAACCGGCTCGAGAGTTGCCGCGACAAGCGGATTCAAGGGGTTTGGAAGGCGCAGATCGCGCTGTTGGCAAAGTCCAAACGAGCCGAGTTCAAGGCGCTGCTGGCGGCGATCCGCAAGCATCCTGATCTCGCCGCACGGCTCGATCTGATCTACAGCGTCGCCGGCTGCGGTCTGCCGACCGCGGCTGCCGTCCTGATCAGGATGCCCGAGATCGGCAACATCACACGCGAACGGGCCTCAGCTCTCAGTGGACTGGCGCCTTACGACGACGATAGCGGCGAACGATCCGGTGCCCGTCACATCAAAGGTGGCCGTGAGCGGCTGCGTTGGGCGCTCTACAACGCGGCTCTTCCGGCATCCTCCCGATGGAACCCGCAGATGAAGGCTCTCTATACAAGGCTGATCGCCGCCGGAAAATCTCATAAATGCGCGCTGGTCGCTTGCGCCAGAAAGTTGCTCGTCACGATCAACGCCGTGGTCGCCCGCGGAACTCCGTGGATCGCCGAAGCGCCTCAAACTGCCAAGCTGCCCGCCACCTGATCGCGTTTCTTTGTTCGATCAGGCGGCCGTTTCTTCGTCCCGACCTTCCGCCTGGACGACGCCGTGCGCCGCGGCCGTCAAGGTTGGCCGTCGCGAACGCCCCGCGTCAAACTCGCTGCCGCCAGGCCACACCTTGACGGCTGCAAGCCCGGCGTCATGCTTGCGGAAAATCGGGAGAACCTTAATGGTTGCTACGAGACCTGTGCTCGCAATGTCGTGGAGGGCTACCCCTTCCCCGCAAACTCCGTCGGCGTCCGCCCCGTCACCTGACGGAACGCGGCCGAGAACGCCGGCACGCTGGCATAACCGAGTTGGGTCGCGAGCTGCTTGACCGACACGCCGGCATCCGTCGACAGGCGCTGGATCGCGGCGGCAATCCGCGCACGCTGGCACCAGCTCTTGAAGCTCAGCTGGGTCTCGGTCGAGAACAGCCGCGACAGCGTCCGCGCGGAGGTGCCGACCTCGCGCGCCAGCGTGTCGATGTCGTGCAGGCCGGTGGGATCGTCGAGCACGATCATGGCGGCGCGGCGGCAGCGCGGCTCGTGCGGCAGCGGCACGAAGGTCGCGGAATCCTCGGCCTGGTGCAATTCCAGCATCACGAGCCGCACCAAGAGCTCGGTGCGCTCTTCGGTGTTGCGCGCGTCGAACAGCGCGAGGATCGCCTGGTTGAGCAGCGGCGACACCCGCACCACGAATTCCCGGGTCAGGCCGTCGTAGCGCTGCTCGCGCTTCAGCCAGGACAGGTCGAAATACAGCGTGCGCATCTCGATGTCGGCGAGCAGGTCGATGGCGTGCTCGAGCCCGGCGGGCACCCACACGGCGCGGTCCGGCGGCACCAGCCAGCGGCCGCCGGGCGTCGTCACCTGCATGGTGCCCCTGGCCGCATAGATCAGCTGCGCCTCGCGGTGCAAATGCGGATCGATCCGCAAACCTCTCGGATAGTCGCGCGCAACCAGGTGGACGCCCGCGGGCGAGCGGTGGTTGCTCCGGACCTCCCGCAGGGTTGGCGTTTCCAAGATTGGCCTTTCCAAGACAGTCATTGGCAGCATCCCGTCATGGGGAGGAGATATAACTCATTTCGGAGCAGGAGAGGATTCGGGAAATGAACAGCCCCAGCCGGGTGATCGGTTTCGTCAACGCAGGCCATTTCATCGACCATTATGCGATGCTGATCTTCGCCGCGGCCGTCATCATCATGGGGCCGGCGCTCGGCATGGCCTATTCGGAACTTTTGCCTTATGCGACGCCCGGCTTCGTGGCTTTCGGGGCGGGCTCGCTGCTCACCGGCTGGCTCGGTGACCGCTGGAGCCGCCGCCACATGATGCTGATCTTCTTCGTCGGCATCGGAGCGTCCATGATCTCGGTCGGCTTCGTGCAGACCCCGGCACAACTCGGCGCAGCGCTGCTCGCGATCGGCATCTTCGCCTCCATCTACCATCCCGTCGGCACCGCCATGATCGTGTCCTATGCCGACCGGCTCGGCCGCGAGATGGGCATCAACGGTGTCTGGGGCAATCTCGGCGTGGCCTCCTCGGCGCTGGTGACAGGCGTGATCGGCCAGTATTTCGGCTGGCGTTTCGCCTTCATCGTGCCCGGCATCGTTACCATCCTGATCGGCATCGCCTTTGCGATGCTGGTCGTGCACGAAGACCGCAAGGGTTCGAAGCAGGCGGCGGCGCAGGCGCGGGTGGCAAAGCAGGACATGTGGCGCGTGGTGCTGTCGCTGCTGATCGTGGTGATCGCGATCTCCACGACGTTCAACGCCGTCACCGTGGCCCTGCCGAAGCTGTTTGCGGAGCGGCTGGCGGATCTGACCAGGAGCCCGGCGCTGCTGGGGGTCATCGCGGCCTGTGTCTACGTGTTCGGTGCGATGACGCAGTACACGATCGGCCGCTTGCTCGACCGTTACTCGCTCAAGACGGTGGCGCTGCCGCTGTCCTTCATGCTGGCGCCGTTCCTGTATCTGGCCGCCAGCCTGAACAATCTGCCGCTGATCCTGGTCTCGATCGGCATCGTCATGGGCGCGTTCGGGCAGGTTACGGTCAATGACGCCATGGTCGGCAAATACACCAGCGAGGAGTGGCGCTCGCGCGCCTATGCGGTGCGCTATTTCATCGGCTTCACCGCGGCGGGCGCCTCGGTCAGCCTGGTCGCCTGGCTCTACGAGCAGGGCGGCTTCGTCACGATGCTGCACGCCTTCGCCGCGCTCTGCCTGCTGGCCATCGCAGCCGCCATCATCCTGCCCCGCGAGATCCGTACGCCGCAGCCGGTATGAGGTCCCGTCATTCCGGGGCGCGCGTAAGCGCGAACCCGGATTCCATCGGGCGGCAGAGACTGCGGAGAAATGGAGCGGGTCCGTCGCTGCGCGACGCCATGGAATGACCGGAGACGGAGCGGCACGTCACGCACGCCGCCGATCATGAAACTCTACCCCTGTTTTGCCCGACGAGGCTGGGCAAGAATTGGTCGTTGGCCGTCCTAGGCGGTAGCGCACCGGGGAGTTGCGAGCGGAGGCCGAAATATTCGCCAGAACGTCGCTAGAGCGACCTTCATGCCCTGCAGGAGGGCTGCGAAGGGGCATCGGCGAGGAGCGAGCGTCTTTGCGAGCGCGGCCAAGAACGCGTCGAAGCTGAGGATGTTGAGCACGCGGGTGAAATTGTAGCAGAGCGCCATCAAGCTCCACTCGCCGCCAACCTTGTTGAATCCGCGGACCAGGAAATGACGATAGCCGGCACGGCATTTGAGCGTGCCGAAGGGATGCTCGACGATGCCGGAACGACGGCGCATCAGTTCGCCTGCGCCCTGCATCCGTGCGCGATGACGCTCAAGAACGTCTTCATGCTCCCAGCGACCGATCGCCCGGTAGGCCGCGTTCGAGCCGAGGCAACGGACCTTGAGGGGACAGGTCCTGCAGATCGCCCCACGCGCCGCGTAGCGGATCTCGATGCGGCCACTGGTGTTCTTCTGCCTGCTCTTCATCGGATGTAGCAGTTGGCCGGCGGGACAACGGTAGGTGTCGGATACGCCATCATAGTTGAAGTCCTTGAGGACAAAGCGGCCTTGCTTCTCAAGCCGGGAGTTGCCCTCCGGCACCGGCACATAGGCCACGATGCCATCATCCTCACAGGCCTTCAGTTCGCGACTGCTGTAATAGCCCTCATCTGCCAGCACCTGCAGGGCCTTGACCTCAAGGGCTTCTTTTGCGGCCATGGCCATCGCATGTAGCTGGCCGACGTCGCTGCTGTCGTTCACCACCTCGCTGGCGACAATGAGCTTGTGCTTGTCGTCGACGGCGGTCTGCACGTTATAGCCTGCGACCCCTTGGCCGCTCTTGACCAGAAGCCGGGCATCCGGATCGGTCAGGGACAATTGCGTCTCGCCGTTCTCTTCCAACCGAGCAAGATCGGCTTGTGCGCGCGAGCGCTTGGCCATCAGCGCCGCGACCTTCGCGCCAAGGTCACCTCCACCTGCGCTGCCACCATCGGGCCCATCCTTGCCGGGCTTCTTGGCTTCCGCGGCATCATTGTCCTCGAGGGACTTGCCGTAAGCCTCGATCTCCTGGTCAAGTTTTGCGATCTGATCGGCAAGCCTCTTGCGCGTAAAGATACTAGCCTTGCTGGCGTCGCCATGGAAAAACGAGCCGTCAATCGCAGCAACGCTGCCGCCGACAAGACCAAGCTCGCGCATCAGCAGCACGAAGCTGCGGTTGGCCGCCTTCAGAGCCGCCCAGTTCTCCTTGCGGAAGTTGGCGATCGTCCGATAGCCTGGCTTCAATCCCTTCAGCAGCCAGATCAGTTCCAGATTGCGGCCAGCTTCCCGCTCCAACCGACGCGACGACCTGATTTGGTTGATGTAGCCGTAAAGGTACAGCTTCAGCAGATCGGCCGGATCGTAAGGCGGCTGGCCGACCCCTTCGGCCTTGCGATCAGCATGGCGAAAGCCGAGCTTGGCAAGGTCGAGGACGCCAACGAAGCTCTCGATCGCCCGGACCGGGTTGTCCGCCCCGACATAGTCCTCAACTCGCGCAGGAAGCAGACTGGGTTGCTCTCGGCTCTCGCCGGTCTTGAATGTGCGATTCGTCATGAACGGAATCGTACATCAACTCCCCAAAATGCCGAGTTCTTGCCCAGCCTCGACGACGCAAACCGCCTCGGCAAGGCCGAAATTTTCTCGAGCCTTTTCAACCCCATCCCTACTGTGCATGGGGTTGTTTTCACGATTTTGCTGTTGCACGCCGCCGCCCTGCATGGAACCCGTCCCACCCGTCGCGGGTTCTGTTTCGGTGTCCCCGAGATCGGGGTGAGGGGGAAATCACTGCATGCCATGGCGCCTGCTCCGTCCGGCTGGGCTTGCCCTAGCGGCGCTTATGCTCACCACCATCGCGGCCGGTGCTGAAACGGGCAAGTCGTCCGGCCCGTCCGAATTTCTGCTGGTGGCGCAGATCGTGCTGCTGATTGCTGTGGGGCGGGGTCTCGGCGAGATCATGCAGCGGATTGGCCAACCCTCGGTGATCGGCGAACTGCTTGCCGGCATCATCCTGGGGCCGTCGCTGTTCGGCTGGATCTGGCCGGAGGCGCAAGCCGCGATCTTCCCGAAGACGCCCGAGCAGAAGGCGATGATCGACGGCATCGCTCAGGTCGGCATCCTCCTTCTGCTGCTGCTCACGGGCATGGAGACCGACCTCAAGCTGGTGAAGAAGGTCGGCAAGGCCGCGATCGCAATCTCGATCGCCGGCATCCTCGTGCCCTTTGCCTGCGGCTTCGCGCTCGGTGAGTTTCTGCCCGATGCGCTGCTCCCCAATCCGCAAGCGCGACTGGTGGCCTCGCTGTTCATGGGCACCGCGCTGTCGATTTCTTCCGTGAAGATCGTCGCGGTGGTGGTACGCGAGATGAATTTCATGCGCCGCAATGTCGGCCAGATCATCGTCGCGACCGCCGTCATCGACGACACCATCGGCTGGGTCATCATCGCCGTCATCTTCAGCCTCGCCTCGCACGGCACGCTGGATATCGCTTCGGTGGCGAAAGCGGTGCTGGGCACGCTCGCCTTCCTCGCCGTCAGTTTCACGATCGGCCGCCGCCTGGTGTTCCAGCTCATCCGCTGGGCCAACGACAATCTCGTCAGCACGGCGCCCGTCATCACCGTAATCCTGCTGCTGATGTGCGCGATGGCGATGATCACGCATGCCATCGGCGTGCATACCGTTCTGGGCGCGTTCGTCGCCGGCATCCTGGTCGGGGAGTCCCCGATCCTGACGCGGCAGATCGACGAGCGTTTGCGCGGGTTGATCTCCAGCTTCTTCATGCCGGTGTTCTTCGGTCTCGCCGGCCTTGCCGCCGATCTGTCGGTGCTGCGCGATCCCAATCTGCTGATGCTCACCGGCCTTCTGGTCGTGATCGCCAGCGTCGGCAAGTTCGGCGGCGCCTTTGTCGGCGGTACCTTGGGCGGCCTGACCAGGCGGGAGTCGCTGGCGCTCGCCAGCGGCATGAACGCGCGCGGCTCGACCGAGGTGATCATCGCGACCATCGGCCTGTCCATCGGTGTGCTCAGCCAGAACCTGTTCACGATGATCGTCACCATGGCTATCGTGACCACGATGGCGATGCCGCCGATGCTGCGTGCGGCGCTGGCGCGGCTGCCGATGAACAAGGAGGAGAAGGAGCGGCTGGAGCGGGAGGAATTCGAGAAGCGCGGCTTCGTCGCCAATCTCGAACGCCCGTTGCTGGCGGTAGACGAGAGCGTCAACGCCACCTTTGCCGCTCACATCGCGGGCCTGATCGCCGGCATGCGCGGCCTTCCTATCACCGTGCTGCATATCGGCAAAAACGCGAAGGAGCAGGAGAAGGGCCGCGGCGCGGAGGAGAGCCACGAAGCCGTGCTGAAGAAGGCGGCCGAGGCGGTGGCCGCCAAAACAGAGGATGACACCGGCAGCGTCGATATCGTCACGCGTGCGCGGCGCACGGAGCTCGGCGAGACCATCACCGAGGAGGCGCGCAAGGGCTTCGATCTCATCGTTGTCGGCATCGACAAGGTGATCACCGGCAAGGACCGCTTCGACCGCAAGATCGACGACATCGCCGCGAAGTTCGAGGGACCGCTGGCGATCGTCGCGGCCAAGGGCAAACACCTCAAGCAGCCGAACCCCGACGCGCTCAACATCCTCGTTCCGGTCTCCGGCAGCGCCATCTCCAAGCGCGGCGCCGAGGTCGCGGTCGCGCTGGCGCAAGGAGGATCAGGCTCGCTGCGGGTGATCTATGTCGCGACCACGCGCGACAAGGGCGCGCAGCGCGGCGCGTCCCGCAACCTCAGCCAGGAGGCAGGCATCCTCAAGGACGCCAGCGACCTCGCCGCCCGCTACGAGGTCGACATCACCACCACGCTGCGGGTGAACCGGGCGCCGGAGGCCGCGATCCTGCGCGAGATCGACACCACCGACGTCGATCTCGTCGTCATGGGCGTCGACCGCATCCAGGGCGATCATCTCTCCTTCGGCGGCGTCGCCGACGCCGTGCTGCGGCAGTCGAAGGTCTCGGTGCTGTTGGTGTCGAGCGGCGAAGCGCGGCAGGCGGGAGCGGAGCAGGGTTGAGGCGTGCTATGCCCGCGCGGGCAGCGCGCCCCCTCTCCCGCAAGCGGGAGAGGTTACACCGAGCACGCGGAGGGCTCGCCCCCTCCAATCGCGCCTAAGGCTTCACCTCCACCACCTTCACCGCCTTCCTGCTCGCCCGCCAGTTCTCGAACCTCTGCACCACCACGAAGAACGCCGGCACGAACAGCACCGCGAGGCAGGTCGAGGCCAGCATGCCCGAGAACACGGTGATGCCGATCGACTTGCGGGCGCTGGCGCCGGCGCCGGTGGCGAGCACCAGCGGCACCACGCCGAGGATGAAGGCGAACGAGGTCATCAGGATCGGCCGGAAGCGGGCACGCGCCGCCTCGATCGCGGCCTCCAGCACCGGCTTGCCGTCGCGGCCGTGCAGTTCGAGTCCGACCTCGACGATCAGGATGGCGTTCTTGGCCGACAGCGCGATCAGCAGGATCAGGCCGATCTGGCAATACAGGTTGTTGTCGATCTTGAGCCCGGAGAGGATCAGCATCGGCCCGAGCAGCGACAGCGGCACCGCGAGGATCACCGAGATCGGCGCGTACCAGCTCTCGTACTGGCCGGCGAGCACCAGATAGACCAGCAGCATGGCGAGCCCGAACACCCAGTAGATCTGGTTCGAGACCGCCTTCTCCTGATAGGACATCGCGGTCCATTCATAGCCGGTGCCGGGCGGCAGCGTCTTGTCGGCGATCTCCTCCATCAGCTTCAGCGACTGGCCGGACGAATAGCCCTGCGCCGGCAGGCCGATCACGGTCGAGGACGGATAGAGATTGTAGAGGCTGATCAGCGACGGACCGGTGGCCGGCGTGATCTTGGCGACGGTGCCGATCGGGATCATGTCGCCGTTGGAATTGCGCACCATCATGTTGGCGATGTCGCGCTCGGTGACGCGGAAGGCGGGATCGGCCTGGGTGTAGACCTGGAATACGCGGCCGAACTTGTTGAACTGGTTGACATAGGACGAGCCGAGATAGGTCGACAGCGCCGAGAACACCTGGTCCGTCGTCACGTGCAGCGTCTGGGTCTTGACGCGGTCGATCTCGACATTGAACTGCGGCACCGACGAGCGGAACGAGGACTGCACGCGCTGCAGCGCGCTTTGGCTCTGGCCGTTCGCGACCATCGCCCCCGTGATCGCCTGCAGCTTGGCGAAATCGCTGTTGCCGTCGCGCAGCTCGACCTGCATCGAGAATCCGGCGGCGTTGCCGATGCCCTGGATCGGCGGCGGGGGCAGCACGATGGTGCGAGCCTCCATGATGGTCGCGAGCTTGTCGTTGAGGCCATAGACCAGCGAACGCAGATCCTCGCCCGGCCCTTTGCGTGCATCCCAATCCTTCAGGATGATGTAGGCGACGCCGGCATTGGCAAGACTGGCGCTGTTGTCGAGTGCGGAGATGCCGGCGATGGTGATGACCTGCTGAACGCCGGGTGTCTCCTTGATGATCTCGCTGGCCCGGTCGAGCACCTTCTGGGTCCGCTCCAGCGCGGCGCCGTCGGGCAGCTGGATCGCGGCGATCAGATAGCCCTGGTCCTCGATCGGCAGGAAGCCGGTCGGCACCCGCGACAGGCCATAGCCGCTGGCTCCGATGACCAGCAGCGCAAACGCGACGGAGATGGTGGCGTGCCGGCACAGGAAGGTGATCAGCCTTGTATAGCCGCGCTCGACCCTGTCATAGACCGCGTTGAATCCGCGATAGAAGAAATTGCGCTGCTCCGGCGGCACCGTCGGCCGCAGCCACAGCGCGCATTGCGTGGGCTTCAGCGTCGCCGCGTTGATGGCGGACAGCAGCGCGGTCGCCGCGATCACCAGCGCGAACTGCGAATAGATGCGTCCGGTCAGCCCGGCGAGGAACGAGGCCGGCAGGAACACCGAGATCAGCACCAGGGTGATGCCGACGATCGGTGCGAACAGCTGGTCCATCGCCTTGATCGCGGCGTCGTGGCCGTTCATGCCCTGCTCGATGTTGTGGGCGGCGCCTTCCACCACGACGATGGCGTCGTCGACCACGATGCCGATCGCCAGCACGATCGCAAACAGCGTCGACATGTTGATGGTGAAGCCGAGCGCCGCCATCGCGGCAAAGGCGCCGATGATGGTGACAGGCACGGTGGTCGCCGGCACCAGCATCGCGCGCCAGTCCTGCAGGAAGACAAGAATCACGACCAGCACCAGTAGGCCGGCCTCGATCAGCGTCATGTAGACCTCGTGCACCGAGGCCTCGACGAATTTGGTGGTGTCGAACGGCGTGTCGTACTTGATGCCTTCGGGGAATCGCTTGGCGAGGTCTGCCATCTTTTTCTCGACGGCCTGCTCGACCTGGAGCGCGTTGGCGCCTGGCGACTGGAACACGCCGATGCCGACGGCGGGCTGCTTGTTGAGCGAGAAGATCTGGCTGTAGGTCTGCGCGCCGAGCTCAACCCAGCCGACGTCGCGGACGCGCGTGACGTCGCCGCTGGTGCCGGTCTTGACGATGATGTTCTCGAACTGGCTGGTGTCGTCGAGCCGTCCGTTGACGTTGAGCGTGTACTGGAACGCCTGGCCTGGCGGCGTCGGCGGCGCACCGATCTGGCCGGCGGAGACCTGCTGGCTCTGCTGCTGGATCGCGTTGATGACGTCCTGCGGCACCAGGCCCCGGACCTGCAGCTTGTTGGGATCGAGCCAGACCCGCATTGAATACTGGCCGGCACCGAACACCGTGACGTTTCCGACGCCGGGCAGGCGCGAAAGCTCGTCGCGGATGTTGATCGTGGCGTAGTTGCTCAAATAGAGGCTGTCGAACTTTGAGTCGGGCGAGGTCAGCGTCACGAACAGCAGGATCGATGTCGACCGCTTCTGCACGGTGACGCCCTGGTTCTGCACGGCGCTCGGCAGTTGCGACAACGCGCTGGAGACGCGGTTCTGCACCAGCACCTGCGCGAAATTGAGGTCGGTGCCAATCTTGAAGGTCACGGTCAGCGTATAGGTGCCGTCGGAGCCGCTGTAGGACTGCATGTAGAGCATGTCCTCGACGCCGTTGACCTGCTGCTCGATCGGCAGCGCGACGGTGTCGATCACGGTCTTGGCGCTGGCGCCGGGATAGCGGGTGGTGACCTGCACGGTCGGCGGCACCACGTCAGGGTATTGCGCGATGGCGAGATTGAACAGCGCGACGCCGCCGATCAGGATCATCAAGAGCGCGATGACGTTCGAGAGGACCGGCCGCTCGATGAAGAACTTCGAGATCATGGTTGCGGCCCCTTACTTGTTCGAGGCTTGCGGCTGCTCGATCTTCGTCACCTGCGGATCGATCTTCTGGCCCGGGATCACCCGCAGAAGCCCTGCGATGACGACGCGGTCCTCCGGCTTCAGGCCGTCCTCGATGACGCGCAGCCCGTTGTCGACCGGGCCGATCTGCACCTTGCGCTGCTCGACGACGTTGTCGCCGTTGACTACCAGCAGATAACGGCCGCCCTGGTCGCTGCCGAGCGCCGTATCAGGAACGAGCAGGGCGCTCTTCTCCTGGTCGAAGGGCACGCGGACGCGGACGAAATAGCCGGGCAGCAGCACCCGCTTGTCGTTGGGGATGAGGCCGCGCACCGCCAGCGTGCCGGTCGATTGATTGAGGGTCGGCGCGACGTAGTCGAGGTGGCCCTCGTGCGGATAGCCGGCTTCGGTCTGAAGGCCGATCTGGATCGGAAACTGCTTGAGGTTGGCCGGGGTTAGCCCACGACGGGTCGCTTCGGCGCGGATGCGCAGCACGTCCTGCTCGTTGACGGTGAAGTTCACATAGATCGGGTCCATCGCGACGATGGTGGCGAGCTGGGTCGGCGAGGAGACGCCGACGAGCTCGCCGATCGAGACCATGTGGGCGCTGACGATGCCGTCGAACGGCGCCGTCACCTTGGTGTAGCCGTAATTGACCTCGGCGAGCTTGGTGTTGGCTTGCGCCTGCTGGAGATTGGCTTGCGCGTTGTCGCGATTCGAAGTCGACGTGTCGAGCGTGGCCTGCGAGACCGCCTGGCGTTGCACCAGATCGGCCTGCCGTTTGTAATCGGCCTCCGTCTGCCGGACCGAGGCCTGCGCGCCGGCCTCGGCCGCCTGCGCCTGCTCCAGCTTCAGCTTATAGGTCTCCGGCTCGATCGTGAACAGCTGGGTGCCCTGCTTGACGAAGCTGCCGTCCTGATAGTCGATCGATTGCAGGAAGCCTTGCACCCGCGCGACGAGGTCGACGCTCTTGACCGGCGCGGTGTTGCCGGTGGCCTCGATGTAGCGCGTCACGGCGCGCTGCACCGGCGTTGCCACGTCCACCTTGGGCGGCGGCGGCGCCACGAACGTGTTCTTGTCCTCGCAGCCCGCGAGCGCGACCATGGCCGCAACGGCGGCCAGTGTCCGTCCGGCCTGTCTCCACGCTCCATTGCGCCGTGCGGGAGATGCGGGATTCGATGAGGTCATTCGGTAGCCCCCGAGTATCGTCTGTCGGTGCGGCAGGCTATCAACAAATGTTCGGCCGTGGAACACCATAGCCATGGCAGTCGCCGGCCTTGCGCGGCACTGGGCGGCGTGGCCTTCAACAGATTTGTCATAACAGGCCGCTTTTCACCGGGCGCACGATCGACCACAATTGTCTCAAAGGCCGCGTGCCGGGAAAAGCCAAGAAGAAAAGGTGAGGAGACCATGACATGCCCACGTCCCTCCGATCGGCTCTTGCCGGCCTCGGTCTCGCAGCGATGGTCGCCATGCCGGCGCTAGCAGACGGCTTGAAGGACGAGATCGCACCGACCGGCAGACTGCGGGTCGCGATCGCGATCAGCCCCGCAGGCGGGGCGTTCTGGTCGACCAAGACGGAAGCCGGCTATGCCGGCGTGCCCGTCGATCTCGGCAAGGCGATGGCCGCCCAGCTCGGCGTCCCCGTCGAATATGTCGCGCACCAGAATTCCGGGCAGATCACCGATGCGGCCGGCAAAGGCACTTGGGACGTCACGTGGCTGCCCAAAGATCCCGAGCGCGAGACCAGGATGATGTTCGGCCCGATCTACGAGGTCGCGGACGCCACCTACATCGTCAGGCCCGGCTCGAACATCACCAATTTTGCGACGCTCGACCAGGCGGGCGTCAAGGTCGTGGCGGTCAATGCCACGACCACCATGCGCGGTGCGATCGCGCATCTGAAGAACGCCAAAGTCACGGGCTATCAGACCTATGACGAGATCTTCGACCTCTTGAAAAGCGGCGAGATCGACGCCTTCGCATTGTCGCGCGATCAGCTCAACAAGATGGCGCAGAAGATTCCAGGGACAAAGGTGCTGGACGAGACCTTCAAGAAGACGGTGACCGCCGTCGCCGTGCCGCTCGGCCACAAGGAGGCGCTGGCGTTCGTCACCACATTCATGACCGAAGCCACGACCAACGGTACACTGCGCAAGGCCTATGACGACAATGGCTTGAAGGATTCGCCGATCCGGACGGAGTAGGTCCGTCAGCGTGGTTTGCTCGTGATCCGGCTAGGTCCTGGTCGCGGCTGCGTTGCGCACGTGCCACGTTGAAAGCACTGCGCTTTCTTCATCGGAGCTGAGCCCGATCACCGGTCCGCCGCTGTCGCGCAGCCAATGCAGTGTATCGCGCGCAGTCTCTGCGGGCGGTCGTGAAGTCAGCCCGGCCTCGCGGGCCGGTGAGGTGTCGCGCGTCAGGAAACCAGCGAAGTCGGGCAAAGGCAGCCACATCGGCAATGACCGCGGACCTGCCCAGCGCCGCACGTCGTGGGCCTCGAGAAACTCACGACCGATCCAGGTGAACGTGCAGGACGCGTTGAGCGCGGCCGCGCATTCGGCCAGAAATTCGCCGCGCTTGCGTATCGGTCCAATCCCGTCATAGATGCCGGTGAGGCGAACCTCAGCCGCGTGCACGATCCATTGCGCGAGATCGCGCACGTCGATGAACTGGACGGCATCGTCAGGCGATCCCGGAGCTAGTACCTCACCGCCGCGCGCAAGCCGTGTCGGCCAATAGGCGAAGCGCCCTGTCGGGTCTTCCGGCCCGGCGATCAGGCCGGCGCGGCAGATGAAGGAATCGTTTCCGACCGCCTGTTCGCAGGCGACCTTGGCGGCGCCATAGATGGCGTCGGTGCTGTGTTCGATCTCCGCGGCAACGGGTTCGCGCAGCGGCGCCGTATCGGCGCGTTGTCCCGGTATCCGGTTGTCCGCATATACGCTGATCGTGGAAACGAAGGTCCAATGTACGCCCGGCCGCTTCAGCGCCGCGACGGCGCGGCGGACCTGGCCGGGATATCGCGAGACGTCGACAACGGCATCGAACGTTTCGCCCGCGAGCAGTGCAAGCCCGTCGGCTGCGTCGCGGTCGATCATCACGAAGTGCACGCCCGCCGCGATGGGTCCTGCGACACCGCGAGCAGCGCAGGTCACGTCGTGTCCGACTGCACAGGCTCGGGCTGCGACTGCTCGCCCGAGAAACTGGCTGCCGCCGAGAATGAGGATGCGCATGTGACGGTCCGTGCTGCGAGCCAGATCGCGCAATCATACAATTACGGATTGTGGGTGCAACTCCGTCAGCGCCCCCTGATCTCCGCGTATTTCGCCATCGCTTTCTCGAACTTGCGGTTGAACAGCCACATCGCCGCGAGGATCTCGCGGTAGCTGGCCGAGGTTTTCGCCCGGTCGGCCTGCCCGAATGCAAAGATGCTGTTGTTGCGCAGGTGCTTCATGATCGTGGGGCTCGACACCCTGTAGTTCAGGAGGTCGCCGGACTTGAGCGCCGCGCGCGTCGGGGTCGGCACGATCTGGATCAGCTCGAACAGCTTCATCTGGTCGATCGGGTCGGGCAGCGTCTTCACGATTCCGGGAATCTCACGGAACACATCCGCGTGCGCGTTCATCAGGCCGTCGCGCACGTTGGTCCAGTGGTTGAAGCGGTGATCGGTGCCGCGGGCGCGGGCCTCCTCCTTGTCATCGCGCGCGCTCAAGGCCGGATCGATCGCCGCGATCTCGCCCTTGATGGCCTGCCATTTCCTGTGGCCGTTGCGGTCTTCGGATAGGCCGGTCTGGAAGCTGCCCATATAGGTGTTCGAGCGGCCGTTGCGGACGTTCTGCTTGCCGTTGGTCTCGGCAAAGAACAGCCCGAGGCTGATGCGGCCCGCGGCGTCCGCGTGGTCAGGCGCAAGCCCCTTGGCGCGCGCGATCGCCGTGGCGAGATCGACGACGTCCTTGAACGGCGTCGCCGAATTCTGCGCATTGGCGGGCGGCGCCTCCATGACGTCGAACAACTTCGAATATTCGTCGATCAGGGGCTCGATGTCGGCGTCGAAATAGGCCGGCGGAATCTCGAACTTGTTGGGCCGCCCGATCCGCGACGGGATCGCATCGGTGAGATCCTTGTACGTGCTGATCACGGCGACGCGGGCGAGATAGACCGCCTGTCCCGGCAGGTTCGGCAGCGGCTGCTTCGCCTCGATCTGGCGCCGCCGCTCGGCGAGGATGGATTTGAAATCGCCGAGCGCCCGCTCATAGGCGGCGAGCGTCTCGGATTGCCGGGGTGTCAGCGCGCGCTGTTGTGCGACGGCTGGCACCGCGACGAAGAAGGCAACAGCCGCAAGGATTGCGAGACGTCTGGATCCCATGGCTGGTTCCTGTCGATTCGATGGCCAGGGAGATCGTAAGCATCAGAGGCAAGGGCTGGCGAGATGCAAATCCCGCTCAGCCGGAATTCTTATGCCGCCCGGTAATCCGGCGCCGTCGCCAGGAATTTCGCATAGGCGTCCGCATCCGGCGGCTGGAAATGTCCCGCGAGCCCGCCGCGCTTCTGGTTCTTCGCGCCGATGTCGGCCATCAGCTCGTCGAAATGGCGGTAGTGATAGGGCGCGACGCAGAGGCCGCCATAGACGCCCGCGGCCGGCCGCTCGACGCGCTTGAAGTGCAGCATCATCTCGATGTTGTCGCGCATCGCCTGCGCCGTCGGCTGGTTCGCGAGCTGGCCGTCGGCATAGCGGACCAGCCAGTTGGCGGCGAGGTCGGCGCAGAGCACGGTGCAGAACGAGGAGTTGAAGCCGACGAAGCCGAGCTCCGGCAGATCGGGGTTGGCGATCAGGCGATAGAGCCGGTACTGCCCGTCGGCATCGACCAGTTTCTGCTTGTAGGCTTCGGGCAGGAACGGCACGCCGAGCTTGTAGCCGATCGCGAGCACCGCGACATCCGCGCCCACGCGCTCGCCGCCGCTCATCACGATACTGTCGCCCTCGTAGTGATCGAACGTTCCGAACACAGCCTTGATGCGGCCGTCGGCGACCATCGGATAGAAGCCGGGCGTTGCGATCGGCACCGAGCAATTGACGCCGTCCTCGATCCGCTCCTTCGGCACCATTTTGCAGCGGCCAAGCTTGAGCTGCGCCTTTAGCAGGCTCTCCAGCCCGCGCCAGTTCGCCCACACCAGCGGCGCGGCGATGCGGTGCGCGAGACGCGCCATCGCACCGATGCCCCAGCCCGGAAACATATCCTCCTGCGCGCGGATGTAGAGGATGCGCTTGAAGTTCACGAGGCCACCGATGAAATAGGGGATGCGCCAGACTGGCTCGCGCATCACGATGGTCACCTCGCGCGCGCCCGATTTCACCGCGTTGACCGCGATGTCGGTCGCCGATTTCGAGCCGCCGAGCACGACGATGCGGCGTCCTTTCGCCAGCACGGGATCGCCGTATTTCGACGAATGCAGGATCTGGCCGCCTTGCGCCAGAAAGCTGTCCTCGCCGGGGCAATGCAGTTCGCGCGGCTCGTTGAACTGCCCGGTGCAGACTGCGATGAAATCGAAATCCTCGCTCGTGCTCGTGCCGTCCTTGGCCTTCAGCGCCAGCGTCCAGCCCGGCTTGCCGTCGGCACGCCGCGCCATGCCGGCGACCTCGATGCCGAGGCGGAGCATGCGGTCGAGACCGAAGCTCTTGGCGTAGTCGGCGAGATAGGCATGAACCTGCGGCCCGGTCGGCCATTCCGGATAGGCCTCCGGCATGGCGCGGTCGGTGTAGCGATAGAGCTCCTTCGGGCTCTGGGTCTGCACGTCGGGATAGGAGCGCGCCGGCTCCCAGACGCCGCCGAGATCGCCGCTGCGCTCGACGATGGTGACGTGGTGGCCGCGGCTGGAGAACGCCTTGGCGGCGGCGAGGCCGGAGACGCCGGCGCCGATCACGCAGACATGCTTGGGGCTGACCATGGGATTGCTCGCAATCGATGTGTGTTTCGCGCGCAAGCGGCCTCGTTCGACCGCAAGGTGCGGCCGGCGGTGCTGCAAGCCGATGAAGATGGACGAAGAGGCTAGTCGTTGGCCTCGGGCGGCAGGAAATCGACCTCGTGCAGCGCCGAAATGCGCACGACCTCGGCGGGGTCGGTCAGATTGTTCAGCTGCTCGAACAGCGCCTCCAGCTTCTGCATCGGCGAGACCCAGAACAGCGCGCGGGCCGGCTTGTCGGACTTGTTGAAATAGCCGTGCGGAATGCCGCGCGGCAGGCGCACGAGATCGCCGGCGTGAGCCTTGACCCATTTGCCGTCGAGCTTGAGGTCGAGCGTGCCTTCCTGCACCAGGATGAACTCGTCCTGGGTCGGATGGATGTGCACCGGCACGAACTGGCCGGGGTCGCTGTTGGTCTCGAACGCGAAGGTGGAGTCGGTGACGGCCTTGGGGAAATAGACCTGGCCCAGGATGTTCCAGCTCTTGCCGCCATAGCCCGTGCCGTTAGCGGTAATGCCTTTTTCGAGTGCAGTCATCGCATGCTCCCATTGGATTCCGGCGAGGTTGGAGCTTCGGCCATCAAAGGGGCGCCTGTCTATCCGCTAAACGAATCCGCGAAGCGCCTGCTGCCGTGCAGCATGACGATTTTGCCGACGCCGCCCTTTCCGTGTCCGGGGAATTATTATAGGCTTAAAGCAATTCCGTGACGCGAAGCGTGGTCGACCATGTCCGCAGCCGTGCTGGAAATGAGCGCAAGGACGCCCGCGGCCGAACGGCTCGCGGATTTCGCCCGCGTCACCACCGACGATGTCGACGAGGCGGCCGACCAGATCGGTCGCATCTTCTGCCCGCACGATCTCAAGCCGGCACGGCTGCGCGCCTCCGGCTTCTCCGCCCGGCATAATTGCGCCGGCTTCGACGGCTTTTCCATCAACTACGTCGCCTATGGCGGATCGGTCGGCATCGACCCCGGCTGCCTCGAGCGCTTCTTCCTGGTGCAAGTCCCGCTCGCCGGCTCGGCCTATATTCGCGCCGGCACGACCGAGCTCGAGGCGGTACCGGGGCGGACGGCGTCGCTGCTGTCGCCGACGATCCCGACCCGGATGATGTGGCGTGACTGCGCGCAGGCGATCCTGCTGTTCGACCGCCGCATGGTCGAGCAGCGCGCCGCAGCGCTGTCCGGCAGGGTGTCAGGCACGGTCGAGTTCGATCCAATGATCGATTTGGACGCGCCGGCCGGGCGGGCGCTGCGAACCAGCCTCGCCGAGCTGATGATGCTCGCCGAGCGTCTCGGCCCTTCCGGCCGGCTGTCGGCGGTCGCGATGGCCGATTGGCGGGAGCTGCTGCTCGATCGCCTGCTCAACGGCCAGCGCCATGGCCTGTCGGATGCTATTCAAACGTTCTCCGGGCAGGCCGAGCGGCTGCCGCGCGCGCTCCGCACGGCGCGCGACCATCTCGCCGACAATGCCGGCGAGCCGCTCGATCTCGCGCAGCTCGCCTGCGCCTCCGGCATCGGCATCCGCGCGCTGCAGCTCGGCTTCCGTCGTCACTTCGGCCTGTCGATCTCGCAGATGCTGCTCGATATGCGCCTCGCCGAGCTCCACGGCCGCCTCGCGCAAGGATCGCCCGATGCCTCCATCACCGACATCGCCTTCGACCTCGGCTTTACCCATCTCGGCCGCATGGCCGGCGCCTATCGCGAAAAATTCGGCGAGACGCCGTCGGCGACGCTGCGGCGGCGGATGAGCTGAGGCGAGATAGCTATTTCCGCGATCGCGTCGCGTCGTCTTCGGCCGCCTGCCTGCGCAGGAACGCCTCGACATCCGCCTGCACCGAATAGGGCGTCGGGATCGCGTCGCCGGCGGAATCGACGGCGGTGTCGAGGCAGCGGCGCAGCATGCGGGCGAGCTCGGCCTTGCGATAGGGCTTTCTCAAGAGCGGTGCGCTCATGGTGGCGCGGCCCTGCGTGTGCAGCGAATCGTAGGCGTAGCCGGAGGTGAACAGGACCCGCAAAGAGGGGCGCGCCGCCACCATCTGTTCGGCGAGCTCGCGTCCGTTCATGCCGCCGGCCATCACGATGTCGGTGAAGAGCAGGTCGAACGGCGTGCCTTCGGCCGCAATTGCGAGCGCCTCGGTCGCATTGGCGGCCGGGATGACCTTGTAGCCGAGGCCTTCGAGCTGGACCGTGACGTAGTGGCGGACGTCGCGGTCGTCCTCGACGCAGAGCACGGTTTCCTTGCCCCCCACGATCTTGCGGTCGTCATAGCCGGTCGGGCGCAGCGCGCTCACCTCCGCCTTCGGCAAATAGAGTGTGAAGATGGTGCCGCGTCCTTCTTCGGAGGCGACCTTGATGCCGCCGCCGGACTGCTTGACGAAGCCGAACACCATGCTGAGCCCGAGCCCCGTGCCCTTGCCGACCTCCTTCGTCGAGAAGAACGGATCGAAGATCCGCTCCAGGATGGCCTGGGGAATGCCGCTGCCGTCATCGGCGATCTCGATCTCGACATAGTCGCCGGCATAGCCGGCGCCGACCGCGACGGCCTCGCGCACGCCGAACACGACGTTGCGCGTCGTCAGGGTCAGTCTGCCGCCGTCCAGCATGGCGTCGCGGGCGTTGATGGCGAGGTTGAGCAGTGCCGAGCTCAGCTGACCGCGGTCGGCGTAGGCGAGCCAGACGTTGCGGTCGAGCCGGGTGACGATCTCGATCTTCTTGTCGAAGGTCGCCAGCAGCAGCTTGGCGAGCTCTTCGAGCAATTGGTTGACGTCGATCTCGGCCGGCTGCAGCGCCTGCTTGCGGGCAAAGGACAACAGGCTCGACGTCAGCGCGGCGCCGCGATCGGCGGCTTCGCTGATCAGCTTGGTGATGGTCGCAAGCGGCGGGTTGTCCCTGACGGCGTCGGCGAGGATCTCGATCGTGCCTGTGATCACGGTGAGCATATTGTTGAATTCGTGCGCGATGCCGCCGGTGAGCTGCCCGACCGCCTCCATCTTCTGGGACTGCACCAACTGCTCCTCGGCCGCGCGCTTCCGGGTGATATCCCTGACGAAGGTGTTGACGATGACGCGTCCGCCAAGCCGCAACACCGTGCTGGACGCCTCGGCCAGGATCCTGTCGCCGTTCCTGTGGACCAGGGTGAGCTCGAAGCGGATGCCGGCTGGCGCGCCCGACAATTCCGGAACCAGCCGCGCCATGCGTTGCCTGAAGCCGTCGCGCAGCGGCTCGGCGACGAGGAGGTCGACGACGTCGGAGCCGAGCGCCTCCTGGCGCGTCCATCCGGTCAGGGCCTCGGCCTGAAAGCTCCACTCCAGCACGGCGCCGCTGTCGTCGATCTGAATGAAGGCATCGAGCGCGGTCTTGATGACGGCTTGCATCATCTGCGCGCTGTCGCTGCGGGCCTGCGCCAGCTCGGCCGATTGCGTGGCGGCGCGCCTGTCCTCTGACGTCTCGATCGCTCGCGTGCAGAGCCGCACGAGCACGACGGCAACGGCGGCGCTTGCGATGAGGGCTGCGACCTGGGCGATGCTGAACCCGGGTCCGGACACGGCATAGGAGGCGAAGAGGGCCGCCGCGGTCACGACGACCTGTGCAGCCATCGCGAGTGTCAGAATCCCCCTGGGTCTCATGGTCTCCCGCCAACGACGTCCGGTACGGACCCCCATGTCCGCCCGGCAGATGACTCCGGTCTCACGTGAGCTACAGATTCAATGGGGCGTCGTCGAGGGCAATTTCCGGCGGTGCCGGGCGGCAGCGCTTCAACCTGCGGGCGAGTCGGTCTGGCGCAGCGTCGTCACCCAGATCGCGCGCGCGACCTGCTGGGTCGGGTTGTCGAACATGTGCGGCACGGTGCTCGGAAAGCGGAAACTGTCGCCGGCTTCCAGCACATGGGCCTGGTTGTCGAGCCACAGCCGCAGGCTGCCGGAGAGGATGTAGCCCGCCTTCTCGCCGGTGTGCTGCAGGAAGTCGGTGCCGGAGGAGGCGCCGGGATTGAGCGTGAGCTCGTAAAGCTCGAGCTGGCCTTTGTCCGCCGGCGTCAGCGCTTCCTTGACGACGCCGCTGGCGGTGAGCCGCAGCAGCCGCCGGCTGTTCTTGCGCACGATATAGCGCTGCACGTCGGCGGGATCGCTGGTCTCGAAGAAGTACGAGATGGGAACGTCGAGCGCGATGCTGAGCAGGCGCAGCGTCCGTATCGACGGCATGGCGCGCGCGCGTTCGAGCTGGCTGATCATGCCGGTGGACAGGCCGGTCTTGTTGGCGACGTCTTGGATCGAGAAGCCCGCGCGCTGACGCAGCAGCCGCACGGTCTCGCCGAGGCGCTGGTCGACCGTATCGTCCGGCTCGATCGTCGGGGCGTCCTTCGGACTACTCGTATCGCCGCGACCATCCATGTCGCTCTCCCATGCATCATTTTCAGCTCAGGGCCGCATCGGGCCGGGTTTCAATCGGAGTGAAAAGGTGGCGCATACTAGCAATGTGATTGACAGCTGTATTTAGTCATGATGAAATTTTGACTGAAAAATTTAGAAGCACTAAAGCCCACTCCTGTCCCTTTGCCGGGGTTTTCGGGGGCGCGGGAGACGGTGCCACGTGCGACAACGGAGAGTGGTCATGGCAGACGACACCGGCAAGTTCGGCGTTGGGGCACTGCATCTCGGCATTCCGAATCGCCGACAATTCTTTCAGCTCGGCGCTGGCGCCGCGGCAGGATGGACGCTTTCAGGCAGCTCCTTTGCCCAGACCGAACGTCCCTCCAATCCGCCGGACAAGCCGCGCGGGCAGGTGATTGCGGCGCTGTCGCAGGAGCCGACCGTCTTTCATCCCCTCATGCCCGGCATCGAGGTCGACCAGGGCATCTGGTGGCAGGTGTTTTCGCCGCTCTGGTACATCGAGCCCGACGGCAAGTTCGTCCCCGACCTCGCGCGCGAAGTCCCGACCATCGAGAATGGCGGACTGTCGGCCGACGGCCTGACCTGGAAGATCAAGCTGCGCAGCGACGTGAAGTGGCACGACGGCACGCCGTTCACGGCCGAGGACATCAAGTTCTCGCTGGAGTTGATCAACAATCCCGATTTCCGCGTGCGCAACCGCGTCGGCCATAGCCTCGTAAAGGACATCAAGGTCGTCGCGCCTGACGAGATCCACTGGCGCATGGAAGCGCCTTATTCGCCCTACATGTCGATCCTGTCGCTCACCTTCATCGTGCCCAAGCACATCCTGGAGAAGGTGACCGATCCGAATGCCTCGCCGTTCCACAATGCGCCTGTCGGCACCGGGCCGTTCCGCTGGGGCGAGCGCGTGCCGGGCGACCATATCCAGTTGAACGCCCATGCCGGCTATCACGGCAAGGGCCCTTACGTCGAACGCGTAGTCTTCAAATACATTCCGGACCTCACCGTCCTCTACACCCAGTTCCGCACCGGCCAGGTCGACTACACCGGCCTGCAAGGCATCCTGCCGAACTTCGTGCAGGAGGCGAAGACGCTGAAGGGCCGCAAGATCTTCGTCTCCTCGACGTCCTCGGTCGAGCACATCGCGCCCAATCTGGAGTTCGGCCCGTTCGCCGACCGCACGGTGCGCGAGGCGCTGTATCTCGGCATCAACAAGCAGGCGATCATCGATGCGCTGAATTACGGCCTGCCGACGCAGACCGAGAGCTTCGTGCCGCAGCAGGCCTGGTCGTTCCAGCAGGGGCTGCCGCAACACAAATACGATCCCGCCAAGGCCAACACGTTGCTCGATGCGGCGGGGTGGACGCGCGGCTCCGGCGGCGTGCGCGAGAAAGGCGGCGTCAAGCTCGAATTCACCAACTCGACAACCTCGGGCAATGCGGTGCGCGAGCAGACCCAACAGCTCCTGATCCAGGACTGGCGCGCGATCGGCGCTGCGATGCGCGTCAACAACATGCCGGCTGCGGTGATCTGGGGCGACTTCTGGCAGCAGTCGAAGTTCAACTCAGTGATCGTGGGTGTGAACTTCATGCTAGGCAGCGATCCCGACGTGACGCCGCGCTTCGGCTCCGGCGCAATTCCCGCCAAGGGCGGCCGCGGCTATAACACCTATCAGTATAAGAGCCCCGAAGCCGATCGCCTGCTGGCCGAAGGCGCCAGGCAGTTCGATATCGCGCAGCGCAAGACCATCTATGGCGATCTGCAGAAGCTGATCCGCAACGACCTTGCGATCCTGCCGCTGTTCCAGGGCTTCATCGCCGAGGGCGTGAAGGAGGGGCTGCAAGGGTTCCGACCCAACATCAACACCTCCAGCAACTGCTGGAACATCCGCGAATGGTACTGGGCCTGATGCACAGGGTTCGCTGGGCAGCCTGAGATGGCCCGATACGTCGTCAACCGCCTGGCACAGGCGATCATGCTCCTGGTGATCGTGTCCGCGATCGGCTTCGCCATCCTGCATCTGGCGCCCGGCGGCCCGCTGTCGCAATTCGCGGCCTCCGCGCAAATGACGCAGGAGGATCTCGACCGCGTCACCAAACAACTCGGGCTCGATCGGCCGCTGCCGGTCCAGTATCTCGACTGGTTCGGCCGCATGTTGAAGGGCGATTGGGGCAAGTCCTACCGCGACGGCGAGGCGGTGCTGTCGGTGATCTCCTCGCATCTCGGCGCCACGCTCGAGCTGATGGCGACGGCGACGATCATCGCGGTGCTGCTCGGATGCTGGATCGGTATCCTCGGCGCGCTGAGGCGATACTCGCTGTTCGACACGCTCGCGACCGTCGGCGCCATGATCGCGCTGTCGATCCCGACCTTCTGGTTCGGTCTCGTCACCATCTACGTGTTCTCGGTCAAGCTCGGCTGGCTGCCGGCCGGCAACCGGCAGACCGTCGGCGACGGCTCCTTCCTCGACCTGCTGCATCATCTGATCGCACCGGCGATGGTGTTGGCGCTGGTCGAGACCGCGATGTGGGGCCGCTTCATGCGTTCCTCGATGCTCGAGGTCATCAACCAGGACTACATCCGCACGGCGCGCGCCAAGGGCATACCGGAGTGGCGTATCCTCACCGTGCACGCGTTGCGTAACGCGCTGCTGCCGATGATCACGGTCGCGGGCCTGCAGTTTCCGACGCTGCTCGGCGGCGCGCTGGTGGCCGAGACCGTGTTCACCTGGCCCGGCATGGGGCGGCTGTTCCTCGATTCCATCGGCTATCGCGACTATCCCGTGGTGATGGGCATCCTGATGTTCTCGGCGACGATGGTGCTGATCGGCTCGCTGCTCGCCGACATCCTCTATGCCGTCGTCGATCCGCGCATCCGGGTGGGCTAGGCGATGGCGACCGCAACCTTTTCCACCGTCCAGCTCGCGCCCGGCCAGGCCGCCTGGCGGCGCTTCCGCCGGCATCGGCTCGCGCTCGCCGGTGCGGTGATCATTCTGGTGCTCATCCTCGGTTCGGCATTCGGTCCGTATCTGCTGCCGTTCGACGACACGTATATCGACATCATGAGGCGGTTCGCGCCGCCGCTCTCCGGCGCGCACATCCTCGGCACCGACGAGCTCGGCCGCGACGTGCTGGCGAGGCTGATGATGGGTGGACGCGTCTCGCTTTCGATCGGCATCGTCGCCATGGTGATGGCGATGGCTGTCGGCATCGTCGTCGGCGCTTTTGCCGGCTTCTACGGCGGCGTGGTCGGCGCGGTGCTGATGCGATTCGTCGATGCCGTGCTGTGCTTCCCGACCATCTTCCTGCTGCTGGCGCTGGCAGCGCTCACCGAGCCCGGCCTCGTCACCACCACCGTGCTGATCGCAGCGACGGCCTGGATGGCCGTAGCCCGCGTCGTCGAGGCCCAGGTCCGTTCGCTGCGCGAGCGCGAATTTGCCGTCGCCGCACTCGCCTTCGGGTCGTCGAACCTGCGCATCATGTTCCGCGAGCTCGTCCCCAATGCAATCGCGCCGATCGTGGTGGCGGCGACGCTGAACGTGGCGAAAGCGATTCTGCTGGAATCCTATGTCAGCTATCTCGGCTACGGCATCCAGCCGCCGGCGGCGAGCTGGGGCAACATGCTCAACAACGCGCAGATCTATCTCACCAGCTCGCCGTGGCTCGCGATCGCGCCGGGTCTCGCCATCACGCTGGCCGTGACCAGCTTCAACTTCCTCGGTGACGGCCTGCGTGACGCGCTCGACCCGCGCCTGAACATCCCATGATCTGCAAACTCATGACGAGCAAAGTCTCGGTCGAACTGAAGTCCAGGAGTGCCCCATGTCCCCGCCGCTCAACCGTATAAACAGCGACGAACGCCTGCCGACACAGGTGGATGTCGTCGTCATCGGCGGCGGCGTGATCGGCGTCTCCGCGGCCTATCATCTCGCTAAGAAGGGTCTTTCGGTCGCATTGGTCGAGAAGGGCCATGTCGGCGGCGAGCAGTCGAGCCGCAATTGGGGCTGGTGCCGCCAGCAGGGCCGCGCGCGGGAGGAGATTCCGCTGGCGCGCGAAGCGCTGCTTCTGTGGGAGGACATGCAGAACGACGCTGGCGTTGATGCCGGCTTCCGCCGCACCGGCGTGCTGTTCCTGACCAAGAGCAAGGAGGAGCTTGCGAGCTGGGAGCGCTGGGCCGCGGTCGCGCGCGAGATGCAGGTCCACTCCACCGTGCTGACGCCGGCCGAGGTCGCCGAGCGGATGCCGGGCAATACCGATACATGGGTCGGCGGCCTGCACACGTCGAGCGACGGCCGCGCCGAACCGTCGATGGCCGTGCCCGCGCTCGCCACGGCCGCGCGAAAGCACGGCGTCACCATCCATCAGGGCTGCGCCGCGCGCGGGCTGGAGACGACGGGCGGGAAGGTCAGCGCCGTCGTCACGGAAAAGGGCACCATCCGCACGCAATCCGTGCTGCTGTCGGGCGGCGCGTGGTCGTCGCTGTTCTGCCGGCGTCACGGCATCGAGCTGCCGATCGGTCTCGTCAACGCCACCGCGTGCCGGACCACGCCGGGCCCGGAGATCACCTCGGGTGCGCTCGGCACCGACTTCTACTGCATCCGCCGCCGCCTCGACGGCGGATTCACGCTGGCGCTGCGCAACCGCGGCACGGTCGAGCTGTCGCCCGATCTGTTCCGTTATGCGCGCACCTTCTGGCCGACCTATCTGCATCGCAAGACCGGGCTGAAGCTGTCGCTCGGCAAGTCCTTCCTCGACCAGATCATGCGCGGCACCAGCTGGAGCTTCGACAAGCCGTCGCCGTTCGAGACCGAGCGCGTGCGCGACCCCGCGCCCGACATGTCGCTGGTCAATTCGGCGCTCGCGGCGCTGATCAAGGCGAATCCGGAATTGAAGGACATCGAGATCGCGGAAGCCTGGGGCGGCACCATCGACTGCACGCCCGACACGATCCCGGTGATCTCGCCGGTCGATGCGCTGCCCGGCTTCTTCCTCGCCACCGGCTTCTCCGGCCACGGCTTTGGCATCGGCCCCGCCGCCGGAAAGCTCGCTGCCGACATCGTCACCGGCGCGACGCCGCTGGTCGATCCCGAGCCCTACAGCCACAAGCGCATGATCGACGGCCGGCGGCTCGCGCCGGTCAGCCCGTTCTGAGGGCCGCATGACGGTTCTCTACAAGGCCAACATGGTTCGCGGTGCCGAGTGGGCGCGCTTCTTCGCGGAGCGCGCGCCCGACGTCCCGTTCCGGCTCTGGCCTGACATCGGCGATGCCGCCGATGTGCGCTACCTCGTAGCGTGGGTGCCGCCGGACGACATCGCGACGACGTTCCCCAATCTCGAGCTGGTCTTCTCGGTCGGCGCCGGCGTCGATCAGTTCGACGCCACGAAAGTTCCGGCGCACATTCCGCTGGTCCGCATGCTGGAGCCCGGCATCGCAGAGACCATGGTGGAGTACGTCACCATGGCCGTGCTGGCCCTGCATCGCGACCTCCTGCACTTCATCGATCAACAGAAGCAGCAGCTCTGGCGCGAGATCCGGATCACGCCGGCGAAACGGCGGCGTGTCGGCGTGATGGGGCTCGGCCAGCTCGGCCAGGCCGTGCTCGAACGCCTGAAGGCGTTCGGGTTTCCGCGTCTCGGGTGGAACCGCTCGCCGCGCGAAATCGAGGGCGTGACCTGTTACGCGGGCCCTGACACCTTGCCGGATTTCCTGGCGCAGAGCGACATTCTCGTTTGCCTCTTGCCGCTGACCGACGAGACGCGCGGTATCCTTAACGCCGATTTGTTTGCACGCCTGCCGCGCGGTGCGTCCCTCGTCAATGTCGGCCGCGGCCCGCATCTCGTCGAGGCCGATTTCCTCGCGGCGCTCGACAGCGGTGCGTTGTCAGGTGCCGTGCTTGATGTCGCCGATCCTGAACCGCTGCCTGAGGGACATCCGTTCTGGAGCCACCCGCGCATTCTGCTGACGCCGCACAATGCCAGCATGACGACGCCGGATACGGCCGTCGATTTCGTGCTCGACGTCATCGACCGTCATCGCCGCGGCGAGGAGCTGCCGGGGCGTGTCGATCGTAGGCGCGGCTATTAGGACACTCGTATGAGCATCGGCGCAAACGAACCACACCAAGTCTCTGCCGATGCACAGGCGCCGGTGCTGTCGGTCTCCGGCCTCACGACGTTCTTCATGCTCGAACGGCAATGGATTCCCGTTGTCCGCAACGTCTCCTTCGACGTCGCTCCCCGTGAAACCGTTGCGATCGTCGGCGAGTCCGGTTCCGGCAAGAGCGTCACTGCGCTGTCGATCATGCGGCTCATTCCAAAGGACATCGGCCGCGTCGAGGGCCGCGTCATGCTCGCCGGCCGCGATCTGCTGGCGCTGCCGGAAGCCAGCATGACGGACATTCGCGGCAATGACGTCGCGATGATCTTCCAGGAGCCGATGACGAGCCTCAATCCTGTGCTCACCGTCGGCTTCCAGATCGCGGAAGCGCTGATCCAGCATCGCGGCCTGTCGCGCGCGGCGGCGGAGGCCGAGACGGTGCGCCTGCTCGACCGCGTCCGTATCCCCGCGGCCAAGTCGCGCTTCCACGAACATCCGCATCGCTTCTCCGGCGGGATGCGCCAGCGCGTGATGATCGCGATGGCGCTGGCCTGCAAGCCGAAACTTTTGATTGCGGACGAGCCGACCACCGCGCTCGACGTCACCATCCAGGCCCAGATCCTGGAGCTGCTGAAAGAGCTTCAGCAGGAGGAAGGGATGGCGATCCTCTTCATCACCCACGACATGGGCGTGGTGGCCGAGATCGCGGATCGGACCGTGGTGATGTATGGCGGGCAGGCGGTGGAGACGGATGCGACCTCGCGCATCTTCGCCGCGCCCTCGCATCCCTACACGCGCGCGCTGCTCGCCGCCGTGCCGCGCTTGGGCTCGATGGACGGCCGGGCGCGGCCAATGCGCTTTCCCATCGTCGACAAGGTGACGGGCACCTCGGACGAACCGGCGGAGACGCCCGATACGGTCTCGCCGGCCGAGCGGCCGCTGCTCGAAGTCGCAAACCTCACCACGCGCTTTCCGATCCGCTCGGGCCTGTTCGGCAAGGTCTCGGGCCGCGTCCATGCGACCGAGAACGTCTCCTTTACCTTGCGCGCCGGCGAGACGCTGGCGCTGGTCGGCGAGTCCGGTTGCGGCAAGTCGACCACCGGCCGTTCCATTCTCAAGCTGACGGAGCCTGACAGCGGGACCGTCCTGATCGACGGCCAGGACGTGCTGGCGATGTCCGGTCGCACCTTGCGCGACGTCCGCAAGCAGATGCAGATCGTCTTTCAGGATCCGTTCGCAAGCCTCAATCCGCGCATGTCGGTGGGCACGGCGATCGCGGCACCCTTGCTGGCCAACGGGCTCGCCTCGGCGTCGCAGGCACGGGACAAGGTCGCTGACCTCCTCGTCCGCGTCGGTCTGACTGCCGACATGGCCGCACGCTTCCCGCATGAATTCTCCGGCGGCCAGCGTCAGCGCATCTGCATCGCCCGCGCGCTCGCGCTCGGGCCGAAGCTGATCGTCGCGGACGAGGCGGTTTCCGCGCTCGACGTCTCGGTCAAGGCGCAAGTCGTCAACCTGTTGCTCGATCTTCAAGCCAGCATGGGTCTCGCCTATCTCTTCATTTCCCACGACATCGCGGTGGTCGAGCGCATGAGCCACCGTGTCGCCGTGATGTATCTCGGCGAGATCGTCGAGACCGGCCCGCGCGTGGCCGTGTTCGGCAATCCGCAGCACCCTTATACTAAGAAGCTGATGGCCGCCGTGCCGGTGCCGGATCCCGCGCGTCGCGCCACGAAGCGCGAGGTCGCATACGACGAGATCAGAAGCCCGGTGCGCGCGCCGGATTACCAGCCGCCGGTGCGGCAATATCGCGAAGTGTCGCCCGGCCACGTCGTCCAGGTCTGGGGCGAGGAGTGGTCGGCCTGAGCCGCATCACGAATTGACGTGCACGAAATCCCGCAGCAGCGGATAGATCTCGTTATTCCAGCGCTTGCCCGAGAACACGCCGTAATGGCCGACGCCGGCCTGCATGTGGTGGACGCGGCGATAGGCGCGCACGCCGGTGCAGAGGTCCTGTGCGGCCAGCGTCTGGCCGATCGAGCAGATGTCGTCCTTCTCGCCTTCGACCGTCATCAGCCCCATGCGGCCGACGGCCCGGGTGTTCACGGGACGTCCGCGATGCATCAGTTTGCCTTGCGGCAGGAGATGCTCCTGGAAGACGTCGCGTACGGTCTCGATGTAGAACTCGGCCGGAAGGTCCATCACGGCGAAATATTCGTCGTAGAACGTCTTGATGGTCGCGGCCTTGTCCTTCTCGCCCTTGGCGATGTGGTTGGCGAGATCCATGTGCTGCTTGATGTGACGCTCGAGATTCATCGAGACGAAGGCGGTAAGCTGCACGAAGCCGGGATAGACTTTCCGCAAGGCGCCGAGGCACTGCATCGGCACGTAGTTGATCAGGTTCTGCTCGAACCATTCGATCGGCTTGCTCTTGGCGAAGTCGTTGACCTTGGTCGGTTGGATCCGCGTGTCGATCGGCCCCGCCATCAGCGTCAGCGTCGCCGGGCGCGCGGGATGGTTGTCCTCGCACATGATCGCGGCGGCCGCGAGCGCCGAAACCGAGGGCTGGCAGATCGCGACCATGTGCGGGCGCGGGCCGAGCTGCCCGAGGAAATCGATCAGATGCTCGGTGTAGTCGTCGAGCCCGAAACGGCCTTCGCTGCGCGGAATGTCGCGCGGATTGTGCCAGTCTGTGATGTAGACGTCGTGGTCCTGCAGCAGCGTCTTCACGGTGCCGCGCAGCAGCGTGGCGAAATGGCCCGACATCGGCGCCACCAGCAGCATGCGCGGCTGCTCCGACACGCCCTCTTTCCTGAAATGCAGCAGCGAGCCGAACGGCGTCGCGTAGGCGATCTCCTCGGTGACGGCGATTTCGCGATTGCCCACCATCACGCTGTCGATGCCGTAGGCCGGGCGATGATAGGTGAGGGTGGAGCGCGAGATCAGCTCCAGCGCCGCCGAGAGCCGGTTGACGACCTGGCCCGGCACGCCCTCGGGCACCAGATTGAGGAATTTGAGCGCAGAGGACGCCCCGGCCCGCCAAGGCGCGGTCAGGTCCATATGGTTCTGAAAGGCCTGATAATACATCGACATCATACTGGAATGCCCACTTTCCCCTGCCGTCATGCAATATCGACGCCAGACGCGCGCCAGATCGCCCCCGAAAATTGGCACGTCGCTTGCTGCTTGTTTCACGGAAAGTACACGTCACGGGCAAACTCGCGGGCCGGGCGGGGTGCAGGGCACAGGGAAGGGCCGATATGGCGAAGGCGACACTGACCATTAGCAGCAAGAACTATTCGTCCTGGTCGCTGCGTGGCTGGCTGCTGACGAAATTCTCCGGGCTCGATTTCGAGGAAATCGTCACCGCGCCGGACGATGCGTCGGCGCGCGCCGAAATCCTCCTGCTGTCGTCGTCGATCCTGGTGCCGTGCCTGCGCCACGACGGCGCCACGGTCTGGGATACGCTGGCGATCGCCGAATATCTCAACGAGGCGATGCCGTCAGCCGGCCTGCTGCCTGATGACCGCGTGCAGCGCGCCCATTGCCGCTCGATCTGCGGCGAAATCCACTCCGGCTTCACCACCTTGCGCGCCTCGCTGCCCGTCAATCTGAAGGGTCATTTTCCCGGCTTCAAGATCTGGTCGCGCGCGCAGGCCGACATCGACCGGGTCTGGTCGATCTGGCGCGACTGCCTGGAGATGTCGGGCGGCCCGTTCCTGTTCGGCGAGCGGCGCACCATGGCGGATGCGATGTACGCGCCGGTGGTGACGCGTTTCGTCACCTATGACGTCAAGCTCGAGCCGCAGCTGAAGGCCTATGCTGATACCATCATGGCGATGCCCGAGATGAAGGAATGGATCGCCGCGGCGAGAGAGGAGCCGGCCGAGATCGAGGAGCTCGAGGTCGAATATTAGGCAGGCGTTGCATGGCCCTGCCTCTTTCGGGGGCGGGGACCGGCCACGGCGGCCCCAGCGCCCATGCCCTTGTCGCGATTAAGCTTTGGCGCCCGTGTTCGGCCCGGGCCATCCAGCACGCTGCACAGATATTGTACGCGCGCGCAGAGCTGCATCGACATCTAGCCGTGAACAGCTGCGTACGCGGCCGTTCGGCTGATTCGGACGTGATTCGTTCGGGCCGCGTTCCGAAGGTTAAGGCGAAGCGCGGCCCCGTTGCATTTTGAAACAGATGCAGGCGTCAGGCCGCCCCGCGCTGCCTCACGCGCGGCAGGCGCCAGCCGATGACGGTCGCTTCGACCGCGATACCGGCCTCGTGGTTCTGCCATCGTCCCTCGACGTAACGACAGGCGAACGGCAGCTGGTACGTTCCGCTGTGGTCCTCGCACAGCACTTCGACTGCGAGGCCCGGCGGTGGTTCTCCGGCGCCGTCGAATTCCGCCAGACGTCTATCGCGCGTTGCCATTCCAAAAATCTCCCCTAAACAAAGCCGCGGAAAGAGCGCCCACTTCTTCCGCGCGCGGATCATCGTTCCCCGTCCAAGGGAACGATGCAAGCTCAACGCGAGAATGCGGTACGAGTGTGGTAGCCTTGGGTGGCTGTGCGCAAACAGCGCACATTGCCGTGATCAATTGGGCGAGGAACCGTTCATGCTGCTTCGAAACGCCGGCATTCGTTTCGCGACATTGCTGCTCGCAACGCTGGCGAATGCGCCGACGCACGCGCAGGACGTGCCCGGCATCGAGATCTGCACGGTCGAGAAGACCATGGAGCGGCGCACCTCCTGCCTGCAGAGCAATGTCGACTTCCTGCAGAAGACGATCACCAAGCTCACGCTCGACCATCGGCAGAAGCTGGATGCAGCCAACCGCCAGATCGACGCGTTGAAGGTGACGCTCGCAGGCCTGCAGAAGACGATCGGTGATCTCCAGACGGCGCAAGCGAAGCAGGCGGACGATCTGAAGAAGAAGCAGGACGCGCCGCCGGCGAAGGACGCAAAATAGGCGCGCCGGTCACGTCACGCGATATCGCTCCATCACCTCCCGATCGGGCTCGTAGCCGAGCCCCACGCCCGAGGGCACCGCGACATGGCCGGTGGCGTCGCTGTCCGCGCGGCCGCCCCAGAGGCAGGCTTCGCGTTTCAGATAGAACAGCTCGACGAGCCCATCGTCGCGTGTCGCCAGCAGATGCAACGTCGCGAGCAGGCCCGGGCCGAAATACGGGGAGTGCGGAACGATCTTGACGCCGAGCCGGTCGGCCAGCGCCGCGATCTTCAGAAACTCCGTGATGCCGCCGACCTTGATCACCGACGGCTGGGCGTGGCTCACCGCGCCGGCCGCCATCATCTGGCGGAATTGATATTCCGTGCAGGCATTCTCGCCGGCGGCAATCCCGAGCCCGCCTTTGCTGCGCACCTCGGCGAGCGCGGCGAAATCTTCCGGCGGCCACACCGGCTCCTCCAGAAACATCGGCCGCGCGTCGCGGCACGTCGTTGCGAACGCGATCGCCTGCTCGGCCGTCAGGGGGCAGTTCATGTCCACCATCAGCGGAATGGCCGGCCCGATCGCCTCCCGTGCGGCGAACACCGCAGGCGCCGTGGTCTCGTGCAGCTTGATCGCGCCATAGCCGAGCGCGAGCGCTTTCTTGCATTCGCTGGCGATGTTCTCGGGCGAGCCGATCCGCAGCAGGCTCGCATAGGCGGGAATGGCCGTGCGCCTGGTCTCGCCGAGCAGGCGATGCAGGGGCACGCCCTCGACCTTGGCAGCAAGGTCCCAAAGCGCGATGTCGAGCCCCGAGATCGCGAACATGGTGATGCCGTAGCGGCCGAACAGATGCAGGTTGCGCTGGATCTGCTCCATGACGGCGGGGATGCCGGCCGCATCGGGCACCTTCAGCCCGCGGGCCTGTGGCGCGATCATCTCATCGACGGCGCTGCGCGAGGTGCGCGGGCAGACATAGGCGAAGGCATCGCCCCAGCCGGTCAGCCCGGCGTCGGTGGTGACCTCGACCAGAACCATGTCGAGCGCGGAGATCGCGGACGCGCCCTGGCGGAAGCTCGCGACACCGGCATCATAGGGGATGCGGATATGATGCGCACGCACATCGGTGATTTCCATGTCGCGGTTCCTCCGGGCTTTCTGGTGAGCGGTTCTGCGCAGTGTAGCCACGAACGCCGGCTCGTTGCCAGTGGCGGTTCAAGCGCGGTCATATCGCGGCGCCGAAGGAATGCGCGCAACGCTGGCATACCATCCCGCTTGCTTGGCAAGCCGAGGCGACTTTGCCATAACCGCAGGCAAATCTTGCGTGTGGGGCCCGTGCCGGACATCCCGTGCAAGCCATAACAAGCAGCCGGGGAGGGTCCCATAATGTCCAACGTTCGCGTTCTCGCCACCGACCTCGAATTTCCCGAAGGGCCGGTCGTGATGCCTGACGGTTCGGTGGTGCTGGTGGAAATCCGCGGCCAGCGCCTGACGCGCGTTTATCCCGACGGCCGCAAGGAGATCGTCGCGAAGATTCCGGGCGGCCCGAACGGCGCTGCGCTCGGCCCCGACGGCAAGATCTACATCTGCAACAATGGCGGCTTCTCCTGGATCCCGACCCGCAACATGATCATGCCGGGTCCGCAGCCCGACGATTATCTCGGCGGCTCGATCCAGCGCGTCGATCTGCAGACCGGCAAGGTCGAGACCGTCGTGACCAAATGCGGCGAGCACGAATTGCGCGGGCCGAACGATCTCGTGTTCGACAAGCTCGGCGGCCTCTGGTTCTCCGATCTCGGCAAGCGCCGCCATCGCGAGATGGATGTCGGCGGCATGTACTATCTCAAGCCCGGCATGACCGAGCTCGTCGAGGTCGTGTACGGCATCCTGCCGGCGAACGGTATCGGGCTGTCGCCGGATGAGAATACCGTCTACATTGCGGAGACGCCGACGGGCCGGCTGTGGGCCTACGAGCTCTCCGCGCCCGGCACGCTGAAGCCGCGCGACGTGATCTATCGCGGCGAGCGGGGAAAACCGATCTGCGGCCTTGGCGGCTACCAGATGTTCGACTCGCTCGCGGTGGAGGCGAACGGCAATGTCTGCGTCGCTACCCTCGTCTCCGGCTGCATCTCGGTGATCGCGCCCGATGGCACCCTGGTCGAGCAGGTCCCGACCGGCGACCGCGTCACCACCAACATCGCCTTCGGCGGCCCCGAACTGAAGACCGCCTATATCACGCTATCGGGCAAGGGCGAACTGGTCGCCATGGACTGGCCGCGCGGTGGATTGCCGTTGAATTTCCTAAACAAGTGAATGTATCTGGACGAGCCGACACATCCGTCGTCATTCCGGGATGCGTGCGCCAGCACGCAGGCCCGGAATCCATCGGGCCGCAGGGTCTGTGGTTGAATTGATTCCGGGCTCGCGACTTCGTCGCGCCCCGGAATGACGGCAGTCATTATGGAGTGAGATATGCCCTGGCCTGATCCCATCACCCTGCGTGGACAGCACGCCCGTATCGAGCCGCTGTCGCAGCAGCATCGCGAGGGGCTGGTGGAGGCCGTGAAGGACGGCGAGATCTACAAGATCTGGTACACCGCGATCCCGACGCCGGAGAACGTGGCCAAGGAGATCGACCGCCGCCTGGGCCTGCAGGCCGCGGGCTCGATGCTGCCGTTCACCGTGTTCGATGCCGGCGGCAAGATCGTAGGACAGACGACCTACATGAACATCGATGCTGCCAACCGGCGCGTCGAGATCGGCTCGACCTGGTACGGCAAGAGCGCGCAGCGTGGCCCGCTCAACACCCAGTGCAAGCTGCTGCTGCTCACCCATGCCTTCGAGACGCTGAACTGCATCGCGGTGGAATTCCGCACCCACTTTTTCAATCACCAGAGCCGCAATGCCATCGAGCGCCTCGGCGCCAAGCAGGACGGAATCCTGCGCAGCCACCAGGTCGCGCCGAACGGCACGCTGCGCGACACCGTGGTCTACAGCATCACCGCGGCCGAATGGCCGACGGTGCGAACGCATCTGAATTATCAACTCAACGAAAAGCCGCGCTGAGCGGCGGCCGAGGCATCATGGACAGATTTGATTATGTGATCATCGGCGCGGGCTCTGCCGGATGCGTGCTCACCAGCCGGCTGAGTGAAGATCCGAACACCAGCGTCTGCGTGCTCGAAGCCGGCCCGTCCGACTGGCATCCCTACATCCATCTGCCGGCGGGGTTCATCAAGACCTTCCACATGAAGAGCATCAACTGGGCCTATCAGCAGGAGCCGGGTCCCTGGACCGGCGGGCGCAGCATCTACGCGCCGCGCGGCAAGACGCTCGGCGGCTCCTCCTCGATCAACGGCCACATCTACAACCGCGGCCAGCGGATGGATTTCGACACCTGGGCGCAGATGGGCAATCGCGGCTGGGGCTATGCCGACGTGCTGCCCTACTTCCGGCGGCTGGAGAAGCGCGTCGGCGAGGGCGACGACACGTTCCGCGGCCGCGACGGCAAGCTCACCGTCACCACCATGGACTGGCGCGATCCGCTCTGCGAAGCCTTCATGGAAGGCGCGGTGTCGCTCGGCATTCCCCGCAATCCTGACTACAACGGCGCCATACAAGAGGGCGTCTCCTACTGCCAGCGCACCATCGACAAGGGCCTGCGCGTCTCCGGCTCGACCGCGTTCCTCAAGCCCGCGATGAAGCGGCCGAACGTGCATGTGCACACGCATGCGCATGCCACCGAGATCATCTTCGAAGGCAAGCGCGCCGTCGGCGTGCGCTACACCAAGGGTGGCCGCGGCGGCACGCCGGTGGAAGTGCGGGCCAACAAGGAAGTGATCCTGTCCGGCGGCACCTATAATTCGCCGCAGCTGCTGCAGCTCTCCGGCATCGGCTCGCCGGATCTGTTGAACGCCCATGGCATCAACGTGCGTCACGCGCTGCCGGTCGGTGAGGGCCTGCAGGACCATTACGCCCCGCGCACGGTGGCGCGGGTCAAGGACATCAAGACCATCAACGAGCTTCGCCGCGGCGTCTCGCTGTGGATCGAGGCGCTGAAATGGGCGACCGCGCGCCGCGGCCTGCTCTCGCTGTCGCCGACCATGGTCTATTGCTTCTGGCACTCCGGCGAGAGCGCGGACTCTTCCGATCTGCAGCTCACCTTCACGCCGGCGTCCTACAAGGAAGGCGTGCAGGGCCAGCTCGAGGACGAGCCCGGCATGACCGTCGCGTCCTGGCAGCAGCGCCCCGAGAGCCGCGGCTATGTCCGCATCCGCTCCAACGATCCCTTTGCGCCGCCGATCATCCAGACCAACTATCTCGACGCCGAGCTCGATCGCCGCGTCATCGTTGGCGGCATGAAGCTGGCGCGCAGGCTGCTGAAGTCCGCGCCGCTGTCGCCCTATTACGCCTATGAGGATTTCCCGGGCCCGAACATCAACACCGACGACGAATTCCTCGCGGCAGCCACCGAGCGCGGCACCACCACTTTCCACCCCGGCTGCACCTGCCGCATGGGCCCGGCGGATTCGAGCTGGGCGGTCGTCGACGACCAGCTCCGCGTCCACGGGTTAGAGGGATTGCGCGTGATCGACGCTTCGGTGATGCCGCGCATGATCTCGGCGAACCTCAACGCCTCCACCATGACGATCGCGGATCGCGCGTCGGACCTCATCCGCGGCAAGCAGCCGATGGAAGCGGCGCGGATTCCGGACGCGGCGGTGGCGTGAGCTTTCGTAGGGTGGGTTAGCTGCGCGACTGCGCGAAGCGCAGGCCGCGCGGCGTAACCCACCACTTCTGTTAACGCCGAGACAGAAGAGGCGGGTTACGCTGACGCAAACCTACCCAACTGCTTCTTTATTTGTAGCTACAGAAAGTTGACGGCCAGCTAAATTGTAGCTACATTAAAGACAATGAAAATCGTCTGGGATGAACCGAAGCGGCTCGCCAACCTCGACAAGCACGAGCTGGATTTTGCCGATCTCAACGAGACGTTCTTCGATAACGCACTGGTCATTCCGTCGCACAACAAGAGCAAACGCTGGGTTGCGATCGGCGTGAGCATCCGTGGTGTCATTGTTGTCGTGTTCGCCCGGCTGGGACGCGAAGGCGTCAGCATCATCAGCATGCGACCGGCAAGCCGCAGCGAAAGGAAACTCTATGCCGAACGCTAAAAAGAAGTCGGGTTACACCAAGAGAGACCTGCGTGCGGTCAGCGACACTCCGGAGCTGACAAGGGCCGATTTCGCCAAGGCGCGGCCTTTCTCTGAAGTCTTCCCTGATCTCAGCGCAGCCATCCGCAAGGGCCGAGGTCCGAACAAGGCGCCGACAAAGACGCTCGTCTCCCTGCGCCTCAGCCCAGAGGTGGTCGAGCATTTCAAATCGACCGGACCGGGCTGGCAGTCGCGGATCGACGAAACCTTGCGCAAGGCGGTGAAGCGCAAGGCGTCGTGATGGATGTTAAGAACGAGAAGAGCAGACTGTCAGATGCCTTGAAGCAGAATTCTGAACAGAAAATGGGCTGTTGCCGCACTGTCTGTTACTGACGATCCGCGGGTCGTAGAAGCCTCACACTTCCCGTCGGCTCAAAAACGCCAGCCGCTCGAATAGATGCACGTCCTGCTCGTTCTTGAGCAGCGCGCCGTGCAGCGGCGGGATCAGTTTGCGCGGGTCGCGCTCGCGCAGTTGCTCGACGCTCATGTCCTCGTTGAGCAGCAGCTTGAGCCAGTCCAGAAGCTCCGAGGTCGAGGGCTTCTTCTTCAGCCCGGGCACTTCACGCACCTCGAAGAAGATGCGCAAGGCTTCTTCCACCAGACGCTTCTTGATGCCGGGGAAGTGGACGTCGACGATGCGGCCCATCGTGTCGGCGTCGGGAAACTTGATGTAGTGGAAGAAGCAGCGGCGGAGAAAAGCGTCCGGCAGCTCCTTCTCGTTGTTGGAGGTGATCATCATGATCGGGCGCTGCTTCGCCTTGATCGTCTCGCCGGTCTCGTAGACATGGAATTCCATGCGGTCGAGCTCGAGCAGCAGATCGTTCGGGAATTCGATGTCGGCCTTGTCGATCTCGTCGATCAGGAGCACCGGGCGCTGCTCGGCCGCGAAGGCGTCCCACAGCTTGCCGCGCTTGATGTAGTTCTTGATGTCGGACACGCGCGCATCGCCGAGCTGGCTGTCGCGCAGGCGCGACACCGCGTCGTATTCGTAGAGGCCCTGCTGCGCCTTGGTGGTGGACTTGATGTGCCAGGTCAGCAGCGGCGCATTCAACGCCTTCGCCACTTCCTCGGCCAGCACCGTCTTGCCGGTGCCGGGCTCGCCCTTGATGAGCAGCGGGCGCTCCAGCACGATCGAGGCATTGACGGCGACCTTGAGATCGTCGGTCGCAACATAGTCCTTGGTGCCGGTAAATTTCATTGCGTGTCCTTGGGTAATCGTCGGCGCGAGGTGCGGCCCCGGTCGCGACAAGGGAACGGCCGCTCGCGGCGGCCGTTCCTGGTTCGGTCAGGCTTTCAGACCCGTTTTATCAGCGAAAGGATGACGAGCACAATCACCGCGCCGATGGTGGCGTCCACGATGGCGCCGACCGTGCCCGTTGCCAGCTGGATGTGCAGCTGGGGCAACACCCAGCTTGCGACCAGCGCGCCGATGATGCCGACGACGATGTTGCCGATCAGTCCAAATCCCGCCCCGTGGACAATCTTGCCCGCAAGCCAGCCTGCGATCGCGCCGATGATGAGTGCTGCGACAATTCCCATTGCAAAATTCCCCAAAACAACCCCGTGAGAGCCCCAATTCTAGAGCAAAAAGCGTCCCGGTCCAGCGCTCCGCGGCGGTCTCCGCCCCTTGACGTTCGTCCCCCGACGGGCAATCTGTCACCCATGTTCCTGCAATTCTTCACTTCTCTGCGCGATGCGCAGGTCCCCGTGACGCTGCGCGAATACCTCACGCTGATGGAGGCGCTCGACACTGACCTGTCGGACTATTCGGTCGAGAATTTCTACTATCTGTCGCGCACCTCGCTGGTGAAGGACGAGCGCAACCTCGACAAGTTCGACCGCGTCTTCGGCACGGTGTTCAAGGGGCTGGAAAACCTGCTCGACGCCATGGAGAAGGCGGAGATCCCCGAGGAGTGGCTGAAGAAGCTCGCCGAGAAATACCTCAGCGAGGAAGAGAAGAAGCAGATCGAGGCCATGGGCTGGGACAAGCTCATGGAAACCCTGAAGAAGCGCCTCGAGGAGCAGAGGGGGCGGCACCAGGGCGGCTCGAAGTGGATCGGCACCGCCGGCACCTCGCCGTTCGGCGCCCACGGCTACAATCCCGAGGGCGTCCGCATCGGCCAGGAGAAGAACCGCAACAACCGCGCCGTGAAGGTGTGGGACAAGCGCGAGTTCAAGGACCTCGACGGCAATGTCGAGCTCGGCATCCGCAACATCAAGGTGGCGCTGCGCCGACTGCGCAAATTCGCGCGCACCGGTGCCCCCGATGAACTCGATCTCGACACCACCATCCGCGAGACCGCCAATCACGGCTATCTCGACGTCCACATGCGCCCCGAGCGGCGCAATGCGGTGAAGCTGCTCGTATTCTTCGACATCGGCGGCTCCATGGACATGCATATCGAGCAGGTCGAGGAGCTGTTCTCGGCGGCGAAGAGCGAGTTCAAGCACATGGAGTATTTCTACTTCCACAATTGCCTCTATGAAGGCGTGTGGAAGCAGAACAAGCGCCGCTTCACCGACCGCACCCCGACCTGGGACGTGCTGCACAAATATCCGCACGACTACAAGATCGTGTTCGTCGGCGACGCCTCGATGTCGCCTTACGAGATCATGGTGCCCGGCGGTTCGGTCGAGCACGTCAACGAGGAGCCGGGCTCGGTCTGGCTCGACCGCATCATCCGCACCTATCCGCATGCGGTGTGGCTGAACCCGGTCGCCCAGAAGCACTGGGACTATTCGGAATCCACCACCATCATCAAACGCATCTTCGCGAACCGGATGTATCCGATCACGATTGAAGGGCTTGAAGGTGCGATGAAGGAATTGACGCACTAGCTCATCGTCGTCATTCCGGGGCTCGCGCAGCGAGAACCCGGAATCCATCGGGCGGCAGTGTCAGTGGAGAAATGGATTCTCAGGTGCGCAATTGCGCACCTTAGCTCGCGCTGCGCATCGCCCCGGAATGACGAAAGAGAAAGGAAGACCCAATGCCCCAAAACATCACCCGCGGCATCAAGGCGCTGATCGACGAGGCCAATGCCGAGATCGAGACGCTCAACGCCAAGGACGCCATCGAGATCTCCAGAAACGGCGACGTCGTCATCGTCGACATCCGCGACCCCCGCGAGATCGAGCGCGACGGCCGCATCCCCGGCGCGTTCGCCTGCACCCGCGGCATGCTGGAATTCTGGATCGATCCGCAGAGCCCCTATGCCAAGCCGGTGTTCCAAGAGGACAAGAAGTTCGTGTTCCACTGCGCCGGTGGCCTGCGCTCTGCGCTCGCCGCCAAGACCGCGCAGGACATGGGCCTCAAGCCCGTCGCCCACATCGCCGGCGGCTACGCCGCCTGGCGCGATGCCGGCGGGCCGACGGAGAAGTGGGAGCCGAAGAAGAAGGGGTGAGGGCCTCGCTCTCTCCACTCGTCATTCCGGGGCGCGCGAAGCGCGAGCTACGGTGCGCAATTGAGCACCTGAGAATCCATTCATCCACCGACGCCGCCGCACGATGAATTCCGGGCTCGCCCTCCGGGCGCCCCGGAATGACCACAAGGAAAGACCTCGCATGACCACCGCCACCGATCCCCTCGTCTCCACCGAATGGCTCGCCGCCCATATCAACGACGCCAACGTCAAGGTCCTCGACGCCAGCTTCAAGCTGCCGGGCGTGCTGCCGCTGCCGAAGGACGACTATCTCGCCGCGCACCTGCCGGGCGCCGCGTTCTTCGACGTCGATGCGGTGTCGGACCATTCCAACCCGCTGCCGCACATGTATCCGAGCGCAGAGCAGTTCGGCCGTGACATCGGCAATCTCGGCATCTCCAACGCCGACACCGTCGTGCTCTACGATGCCGGCGGCTGGGTCGCAGCGCCGCGCGCGTGGTGGATGTTCCTGGCCTTCGGCCATAACAACGTGCGCATCCTCAACGGCGGCTTTAAGAAGTGGCGCGCCGAAGGGCGAGTGGTCGAGGCCGGCGAGGTGAGGCCGAAACCCGCGAGCTTCAAGGCGAGCTACGATCCGAAGCGCGTGCGCAGCATGCAACAGCTGATCGCGAACGTCGAAAGCCGTGCCGAGCAGGTGATCGATGCCCGCGCCGCCGACCGCTTCGAGGGCCGCGCACCCGAGCCGCGGGCGGGCATTCGCTCCGGCCACATCCCCGGCGCCCGCAACGTGCCCTACAATCAGCTGTTCGACGCCGCGACCGGCGAGATGAAGCCGCTCGAGGATCTGCGTGCTGCCTTCACCAGCGCCGGCGTCAAGCTCGATGCGCCGATCGTGACGAGCTGCGGCTCGGGCGTGTCGGCCGGCGTGCTGACGCTCGCACTGTATCGCCTGGGGATCGCCGACACCGCGCTCTATGACGGCTCCTGGTCGGAATGGGGCCGGGAGGGCGGCCCAGCCATCGCGACCGGGGCGGCGTGAGCCCACGATGATGGTGCGCTTCCTCGCGCTCTGCACGCCTTGAGCGCACGCCTCGTCCTTCGAGACGACCGCTTCGCGGTCTCCTCAGGATGAGGCTAAGCAGCATCGGTGCTCGTTGAAACCAGTGCCGCGCGCTCGGCCCTCATCCTGAGGGCCCGCCAACGGCGGGCGTCTCGGAGGATGGCCACAAGCGACATCGCTTCCCGCAAGCGGGGAGAGGTGAAGAAG
The DNA here is from genome assembly GCF_023100965.1 of Bradyrhizobium sp. 192. Lineage (NCBI taxonomy): Bacteria > Pseudomonadati > Pseudomonadota > Alphaproteobacteria > Hyphomicrobiales > Nitrobacteraceae > Bradyrhizobium > Bradyrhizobium sp. 192. The sequence continues at coordinate 7,009,906 of NZ_CP064690.1, read as the reverse complement.
GCGCGTCACCGCCTGCGCGTGGTCGTCGTCGCGAAGGTCTGCGGCTGGCCGAACGGATCGAGCTGCTGCTGCAACTGCTGAGGGGGCGGACGTCGCACCACGCGATGCCGCTTCTTGGCCTTCGCCTTGCTCTTGGTCGCCTTGTCGTCGGCCTTGCTATCGGGCTTGCTCTCAGCCTTGGCCTTCGCCGGCGCATCCTTCACGGCCGTCGTCGCCGGCTCGTTCAGAGCGGCCAGCTTGGCCGAGGCGACGTCGAGTGCGGAGGAGGCCAGCGCCGCACTGTCAGCCGGCGCCGGCTCGCCGGCGGTCACGGCAGGCTCGGGCGCGGGGATCGACGCCGTGGTGTCGGCTGGGGTGAGCGTATCGGCGGGTGCCGGCGCAGCGGCCTCCGTCACCGTCTCGGAGCTGGCCGGTTCGGCGACCGTGACGTCGGCCGGAGGTGTGGCAGCCGGAGACTGAGTCTCGGTCGTCAGCGCGGCGATCTGCTCGGGCTCGCTTCCGGGCAGTCCAATGGTCGGCACCTGGTCGCGCAGTGACGGCTCGGGCTCGGCCGCTTCCGGCTCCGCTCGCAAAACCGCTAACACCGGCTGGGCGGGCTCGGGAGCCTGCGCGAACATCTGCTCCTGCGGGCCGTTCCGCCAGGAGGGGTTGCTGACATACTGCTCGTGGCTTGCCCGCAGCAGTGCGGCGGCGCCCAGGCCGAACACCAGGATGGAGGTTGAGAGCAGGATCGCGGCAAACAGGAAGCGAAAGCCGGGAAGCATCGAAGGATTGCAAATTTCCGCCCCGGCGGCGAAGTAGCCAGGGCTCATGAGCCATCTGAACGCGGTGACGGTACTGCTTGCCGCGTTCGCCGCGCGGGAATCGGGAGCTAAAATGGGCGGCGAATCAGGCTGATTCGAACATACCGCAACGATTCCGAGCCGTTCCCTTAAATTCGGAGGCGAAGACTGCGGCAATTGACGCCATGAGCTGATTTCCGCCCCGTGATGCAACGGGGCAACGGTAGTCTTGCGGATCACAAATCGGCAAGTCCCGCGCAAATAAGCCTGATATGTCTTGAATGTGCCGCTATCTTCGGCCATCTGGCCGGTAACGGTCCTGACGGGCCCGGGGACACTGCAAGAGCGATGATGATCAAACATTTTCTGACGATATGCGCTGCCGCAACAGTCGCTGCGGCGGGAACCTCGCTCGCACAGGCTCAGAGCTATCCGGTCCAGCAGGCACCGAGCTACGGCGCCCCGGCCGAATACCGGCCCGGCGATCGTGCGCCGAATTTCGATGCGCTGGAAGATGACGACGACGCGATGCCGCAGGCCTCGCTGCCGCCGCCCGGCCCGGCCGACGATCCGCGCTATGGCCGCCCGGTCGGCGCTCCCCCGATCTACTCGGCCGCGCCGTCGCAGGGTCCGGTGATGTCGCCGGATGACCCGCGTTATGGCCGTCCGGCTGGCGCTCCGCCGGTCTATTCGGCCGCGCCGCCGCAGGGTCCCGTGATGTCGCCCGACGATCCCCGCTACGGCCGCCCCGCCGGTCCGCCGCCGGTGATCTATGCCAATCGTCCGGGCCAACAGGGACAGGCCCCTGCTGATGACGGCTTGCGTCCGCCGGAGGCCGTGGCTGGTCCCGCCGCGACCGGAACGGTCCAGGCCGGGCAGCCGCCGGTTGGTGCCGATGGCCGGCCGATTACGGTCGCTTCGTTGCCGCCCGAGGAGCAGCCCGACGCTGCGCCGGCACAGCTGCCGCCGAACCTGCGCCGCCAGGAGGTCTCGTTCCAGACCAAGGAGCCCGCCGGCACCCTCGTGGTCGATACGCCCAACACCTATCTCTATTACGTGCTCGGAGGCGGCCGTGCGATCCGCTACGGCGTCCGCGTCGGCCGCGACGGCTTCACCTGGACCGGCGTGCAAAAGATCACCCGCAAGGCCGAGTGGCCGGACTGGCATCCGCCGACCGAGATGATCGAGCGCCAGCCCTATCTGCCGCGCTTCATGGCCGGCGGCCCCGGCAATCCGCTCGGCGCCCGCGCGATGTATCTCGGCTCGACCGTCTACCGCATTCACGGCACCAACCAGCCCTCGACCATCGGCAAGTTCGTCTCGTCCGGCTGCATCGGCATGCTGAACGAGGACGTCTCGGACCTGTTCGATCGCGTCAAGGTCGGCACCCGCGTGGTGGTGCTGCCCGGTGGTCCGCCGCCGGGAACGGCGACCGCCTCCGCTGCGCCGGCGCCGGGCGCAGCTCCCGGTCCCGCTCCGATGGCCGCGCAGGCCGGCCCGGTCCCGGGCACGCAGCCGACCGTGGTGCCGCCGCTGCCCGCGCCGGTCACCGTGCGCTAAGCTTCGACCGACAATTCAGGATTGCGAAGGGCGTGCCACCGGCGCGCCCTTCGTCGATTCAGGCCAGCTTGCGCGGCAACTCGCCGCCCCCTGTGAAGGCGTCGATGGCCTCGACCATCTGGCCGTAATGGATGCGCAGTCCGTCCTCGGTGGCGTAGCCGAGATGCGGCGTCAGCACGAGGTTGTCGAGCTTGCGGAAGGGATGGTCGACCGGCAGCGGCTCGACTGCGAACACATCGATGCCGGCGCCCGCGATCCTGCGCTGCTGCAACGCTTCCAGCAGCGCCTGCTCGTCCACGATCGGCCCGCGCGCGGTGTTGACGAGAAAGGCCGTCGGCTTCATCCGCGCCAGATCGGCAGCGCCGACCAGCCCGCGCGAGCGCTCGCTCAGCACCACATGGATGGTGACGATGTCGGACTTGGCGAACAGCTCCTCCTTGGTGGCATATCCGACGCCGACGCCTGCGCATTTCTCCGGCGTGAGGTTCGGGCTCCAGGCGATCACGTTCATGCCGAACGCCTTGGCGATCCCGGCCATCCTGCTGCCGAGCTTGCCGAGCCCGACGATGCCGAGCGTCATGCCCTCGATCTCGACGCCGGCGAAGGTCTGCCAGGGCTCGCCGGCATGCATGCGCGCGTTCTCGCGGCCGATGCCGCGGGTCAGCTCCAGGATCAGGCCCATGGTGAGCGGCGCCGTGGGATCGCGCGAATATTGCGTGCCTGCAACAGTGACGCCGCGCGCCTTCGCGGCTTCCATGTCGATCGCGGCGTTGCGCATCCCTGACGTGAGCAGCAGCTTCAGCTTCGGCAGGCTCTCGAACAGGCTCTTCGGGAATGCCGTCCGCTCACGCATCGCGCAGATGATGTCGAAATCGGCCAGCGCGCTGGCCGCGGCCTGCTCGGAGGCGAAGGGATGGCTGAACACGGTGACGTCGAGGCGGTCGGACAGCTTCTGCCAGTCAGCGACGTCGAGCGCGAGGTTGAAATAGTCGTCGAGAATTGCACAGCGCAGCCGGCTCATCGGTGGTCATCCATGGCAAGAGGGAACGGCGCTGGGCGGGCGCCATCGTCGAAACCAGGCCATGGTTGCGCGCAATCAGGACGGCGCGCAAGCCGCTCGCGCCTTCAAAACTCCGATAGCAGGAGATGGTTCAGAGGTCGCGGGGCTTCAGGCGGAACGGCGCGTTCATGCCGTGCTTGGCGCGCCAGGCGGGGCCGGGGCCGCGCATGTAGTGCAGTTCGGGCCGATAGGGATTGAAGGCGGTGGCGAAGAAGCGCTTGAAGAACCCCTTGATCTCCGAGCCGAGCGCAGAGGAGCTGCCGGCTTCGGCCGGAACAGGGAGTGAATGGGTGTCGATCAGAGCCATGACGCTGTCTCGCTGTGCTCCCGCTTGTTCTGAGCGGGTGGCGCTGTTGCCGCGCGAGACCGAGCATTCGGCCTGATTGATTAAAAGATGGTTTCAATTGTCCGGATCTGGTCCGGATGGTGTCCGTTCCGTATTCATCCGTGGTGAACGGACGGAAAACATTGCCCTTTGGGGGCGGGATCGCTACATCGGCGGCAGCAAATCTCCTCAAATTGAAGGTGTCACGGGACCCATGGCGCGCCAGTTCATCTATTTCATGCAGGGCCTGACCAAGAGCTACCCGACCCGCAAGGTGCTCGATAACATCCACCTGTCGTTCTACCCGGACGCCAAGATCGGCGTGCTCGGCGTCAACGGCTCGGGCAAGTCGACGCTGCTCAAGATCATGGCTGGCCTCGACAAGGAGTATAACGGCGAGGCCTGGGTCGCCCAAGGCGCCCGGGTCGGCTATCTCGAGCAGGAGCCGCATCTCGATCCGGCACTCAACGCGCGCGAGAACGTCATGCTGGGCGTCACCAAGCAGAAGGCCATCCTCGATCGCTACAACGAGCTGGCGATGAACTATTCCGAGGAAACCGCCGACGAGATGACCAAGCTGCAGGACGAGATCGAGGCCCAGGGCCTCTGGGATCTCGACAGCAAGGTCGACCAGGCCATGGACGCGCTGCGCTGCCCGCCCGACGATGCCGACGTCACGAAACTCTCCGGCGGCGAGCGCCGCCGCGTCGCGCTGTGCAAGCTGCTGCTCGACCAGCCAGAGCTGTTGCTGCTCGACGAACCGACCAACCATCTCGATGCGGAATCCGTGTCGTGGCTGGAAGGCCACTTACGCAACTATCCCGGCGCGATCCTGATCGTCACCCACGATCGCTACTTCCTCGACAACGTCACGAGCTGGATTCTCGAGCTCGACCGCGGCAAGGGCATTCCCTACGAAGGCAACTATTCGTCCTGGCTAGTGCAGAAGCAGAAGCGGCTGGAGCAGGAGGGCCGCGAGGACGCCGCGCACCAGAAGACGCTCGCGCGCGAGCAGGAATGGGTTGCCTCGTCGCCGAAGGCACGCCAGGCCAAGTCCAAGGCGCGCTACCAGCGCTACGAGGATCTGCTCAAGCAGGCGAGCGAGAAGCAGACCCAGACCGCGCAGATCATCATTCCCGTCGCCGAGCGGCTCGGCGCCAACGTGGTCGACTTCGAAGGTCTCAGCAAAGGTTTTGGCGATCGCCTCCTGATCGACAATCTCACCTTCAAGCTGCCACCCGGCGGCATCGTCGGCGTGATCGGACCGAACGGCGCCGGCAAGACCACGCTGTTCAAGATGATTACCAAGCAGGAGCAGCCGGATTCAGGCACCATCACGGTCGGCGAGACCGTCCATCTCGGCTATGTCGACCAGTCGCGCGACGCGCTCGATGGCAACAAGAACGTGTGGGAAGAGATTTCCGGCGGCAACGAGCTGATCCTGCTCGGCAAGAAGGAAGTGAACTCGCGCGGCTATTGCTCGGCGTTCAATTTCAAGGGCGCCGACCAGCAGAAGAAGGTCGGCGCGCTCTCGGGCGGTGAACGCAACCGCGTTCATCTCGCCAAGATGCTGAAGTCGGGTTCGAACGTTCTGCTGCTCGACGAACCGACCAACGACCTCGACGTCGACACGCTGCGCGCGCTCGAAGAGGCGCTGGAGGATTTCGCCGGCTGCGCCGTCATCATCAGCCATGACCGCTGGTTCCTCGACCGTATCGCGACCCACATCCTGGCCTTCGAGGGCGACAGCCATGTCGAATGGTTCGAGGGCAACTTCCAGGACTACGAGAAGGACAAGATGCGCCGGCTCGGCCAGGACAGCGTCATTCCGCACCGCGTGAAGTACAAGAAGCTGACGCGGTGACGGCGGCATGATGCGGCGGGCGCTCATCGCTGCGGTGATCGTGGTCACCTGCGGCTGGTCGTCCGCCCGTGCGGCCGATGCCGCCTTCACGCAGTTCATCGCCTCGCTCTGGCCTGAGGCGCAGGCTGAAGGCGTCTCGCGCAGGACGTTCGACGAACAGACGCGCGGGCTCGAGCCGGATTTCAAGCTGCCCGATTTGATCCTGCCCGGCCGCCCCGCGCTAGGTGCGCCGTCGCAGGCCGAGTTTGTTCAAGTGCCCGCCGACTACGTCAAGGAAGCCTCGATCGCGCGGCTTGCCGGCGAGGGGCAGCGGCTGCTGCAGAAATATCGCGCCGCGCTGGGCGAGATCGAGAACAAGTCCGGCGTGCCCGCGACCGTGATGCTCGCGATCTGGGGCCGCGAGACCGATTACGGCCGCTACACGCTGCCTTACGATTTGGTCCGCGTGCTGGCGACGCAGGCCTATGTCGGGCGCCGCAAGGATCAATACCGCACCGAGTTCATCCTCGCGCTGAAGATCCTCAGTGAGGGCGTGGTGACGCGCAAGGACATGCGCTCGTCCTGGGCGGGTGCCACAGGGCTCACGCAGTTCCTGCCATCCGAATATTACAAGCACGGTGTCGATTTCGATCGTGATGGCCGCATCGACATCTGGCATTCGGTGCCGGATGCGCTGGCGTCGGCCGCGCAGCAGCTCGTCAACAAGGGCTGGCAGAGCGGCGTGCGCTGGGCCTACGAGGTGCAGGCGCCGGCCAAGGTCGATTGCACCGCCGGCGTGCCCGAGGTGACGAAGCCGATCGGACAGTGGCTGCGCGAAGGTTTCGTGCCGGTGCGCGGCCAGAAGCTGAGCGCCGCCGAACAGGCGCAGCCGGCCTCGCTGCTGCAGCCGGAAGGCATCTACGGCCCGTCATTCCTGACCACGAAGAACTACTTCGTCATCAAGGAATACAATTTCTCCGACCTCTATGTGCTGTTCGTCGGGCACCTGGCCGACCGCATGACGAGCCCGCTGCCGTTTGCAACGCCATGGGCGGCCTCGAAACAGCTGCGCACGAAGGACGTCGAGACGATGCAGCGCGAGCTTACGCGCGCCGGGCTCTACAAGGACAAGGTCGACGGCAAGGCCGGCATGCAGACGCGCGCCGCGCTCGGCGCCTATCAGAAGTCGGCGGGCCTCAAGGTCGACTGCTGGCCGAGCGAAGAGGTGCTGCGCGCGATCCAGGCGGCGCGATAGCGCGGGAGCAAAGAAAAAGCCCGGCCGAGATGCTCGGCCGGGCTTCGATCGCGGCGCTCACGAGCGCCGGTGCGATCAGATCAGTAGCAGACGCGAACCGGGCGAACGACCCAGCCGTAACCGTCCCAATAACGCTGACGCTGCCAGTAGCAGGGCGGGGGCGGCGGGCCGGGCTCGGCGACGTAAACGGGGCCGCCATAGGCGGGCCGGCTCGACGCGATGGCGCCGCCGACGATGGCGCCGCCGATCAGGCCGGCAGCGAGACCTGCGCCGATACCGTCATGCGCCTTCGCGGACGGAGTGGCGGACACCAGCGAACCGGCGACCGTCGCGACCGTGAGGGCGGCAACTAAAGTCTTCTTCATGCTCTTGGCTCTCCTGGGAGATGGGTTCCTCTTGTTAGAGGCGCCCGGGTTTCAAAGGTTCACACACACGCTGGTGGAATTGGCCGTGCAGCTAGGAAGCGCGCAATTGGTCAACCCACGGTAAACGCACACGGAGCTGTGACGAGAAAAAGCGGTCTTTTTCAGGCCCGGAGATGAACGGCGCATCCGCCGTGAACCGGTCGGCCGAAGCGGTCGCGATGGACCGGTTCAGGTCGCCTCAGCCGCAGACTCTGACGCGGCGGACGCGCCAGGCATAGCCGTCCCAGAAGCGCTGCTTCTGCCAGACGCAGCCGCCGCCGTAATAGCCGTCGGCGACATAGCCCGGGCCCGGCGCGTAGTAGCGGGGCGGGTAATAGCCGGGCTCGTAATAGCCGGGGCCGGGTCCGTAATAATACGGAGAGGCCAGCGCGCCGCCGACAATGGCGCCGCCGATGATGCCGGCCGCCACGCCCGCCGCGACGCCACGCTGGGCATGGGCGGGTGTTCCGGCAGCAACGGCCAGGGAGGCGACGGCGGCGACCGTCAGGAGCAACTTCTTCATGGGCCGGACCTTTCGTACGAGCACGCGGGAACCTTTGGGGCAGAGTTCCATACTTCGTTTGAATGATCAATGAACGGCACCTTCGTGGCGGGCGACCAATCGATATGGACCGCAGGCTCGGGCCGCGGAGACGACAATGGGCAACGCGATGGTCAATGCATTGATTGCTGCCGGGGTCGTGTCCGCGATCGGCTACGGCCTGATCACCCATCTCCAGAATCGCGGCCAGCGGCGCTCCCGCGCGGGAGCGGGCGGCGATGGCAGCAGCAGCGGCGACACCTCATCGGGCAGCAATGACGGCTTCTCGCTGGGAAGCTGGTTTTCCAGTGACAGTTCGGGCAGCTCGACTGACGGCGGCAGCTGTTCCAGCAGCGATAGTGGCGGTGGTGGCGGCGATTCCGGAGGCGGCGGCGATTAGATCCGCTCCAATCTTGACCCAGCGCAATGCTGAAATTTAGAGCCGTTCTAGGCTGTTTCCGGGCCAGTTTGGAATAGCTTCAAATACCGCTTTTTCCTTTTGCATCCGGCCGGCCCGTTAAATATCGATGATGGCGCATCACCGAAGGGCCCGCCGCTTCCATGATCGTTTGTTCCTGTAACGTGCTGAGCGATGACGACATCCGCGCCGCCGTCGCCGAGTCCGACGACGCCGTGCGCCATGCCAAGCAGGTCTATGGATGCCTCGGCTGCAGCGCCGAATGCGGTCGCTGCGCGCGGACGATCAAGACCATCATCGACGAAGCCCTCGGCCCCTGCGCCCAGTCCTGTTGCTCGGGCTGCCCGCATAACCACACCGTAGCCGCCAACGACGAGGCGGCCGAGCCCGCCCAGTTCGCCCTCGCGGCCTGCTGATTCTTACGCCAGCCATGGCTGAGCTTTCCCCCGGCTGCGTCCGTGTAGCCAGTTGCCCTCATTCGTAAACTGACTTAGAAGCGTTCTAAATTCGGTCAGGGCCGATTTGGACTGCAAGAGCTGGAGTGAACCATGCAGGGCGACGCAAAAGTCATCGACTATCTCAACAAGTCACTGCGTCACGAACTGACTGCGATCAACCAGTACTGGCTGCACTACCGCTTCCTCGACAATTGGGGCCTCCTCGACATGGCCAAGGTCTGGCGCAAGGAGTCCATCGAGGAGATGGAGCACGCCGACAAGCTCACCGCGCGCATCCTGTTCCTCGACGGCTTCCCGAACATGCAGGTGCTGGATCCCCTGCGCATCGGCCAGAACGTCAAGGAGATCATCGAGTGCGACCTCGCCGCCGAGATGAGCGCGCGTGCGCTGTACCAGGAAGCGGCGACCTACTGCCACGGCGTCAAGGACTACGTCACGCGTGACCTGTTCGAGAAGCTGATGAGCGACGAGGAGCACCACATCGACTTCCTCGAGACCCAGCTCGACCTGATCGGCCGCATCGGCCTTGAGCTCTACACCCAGAAGCACGTCGGCGGGCTCGAGGGCGAGGGGCACTGAGCTCCGGCCCACTCCCTCCATTCGTCATGGCCGGGCTTGACCCGGCCATCTACGTGTTGCCGCACAACGAAGACGTGGATGCCCGGGACAAGCCCGGGCATGACGTTCGTGCGCGGGACCACGCACCACCTACAACTGCGTTTTGTAGATCTCTTCCACGGCCTCCTGGCTCGCGGGCTCGCCGAGGCCGGTCTGCTCGTGAACGACAGTGACGATGCTGGGCATGACCGAGCGCTGCACTTTCTCGGGCGACCATAACTTCGAGCGCATCAGCGCCTTGCCGCAGTGGAAATAGACCTCGCTGACGGCGACGTTGAGCACCGCGCGCGGCGGCTTGCCGAATTCGACCATTGCGGCGAGCAGATCCGGATCGGCCGACAGCGTGCCGCGTCCGCCGACACGTAGCGTCTCGTCAATCCCGGGCACGAAGAACAACAGATGCACGAAGCCCGAGCCTTCGACAACGTTGCGAAAGCTGTCGATCCGGTTGTTGCCGGAGCGGTCCGGCATCAGCAACTGGTTGGGACCGGCGACGTGGACGAAGCCAATGCCGCCGCCGCGTGGCGAGGCATCGACGCTACCGTCCGCGCCCGATGTCGCGAGCACGCAGAACGGCGACATTTCGATGAACTTCTTCGCGTGCGCATCGATCGCGGGCCGCGCTTTCGCGATCACGCGCGGGCTCGGTTCGGCATAGATGGTGGCGAGGTCTTCGGGGCAAAGCTGAGTCACGAAGGTCTCCTTGATTGACGTGCCGAGACTATCATTCTCCGGCCGCCCCGCTATCCCCTTTGTCGCCGCCACGGCCATGCGATCACGTCGGCGCAGTAGAGTGCCCACCAGATCAGCACGGGCTGAAGCACCAGGCGCGGTCCATGGTAAAGCCAGCTGTTGGGGATGGGCGGAACGTCGATACCCTCCAGTGCGTGCTTGATGTTGGCCGGCCAAACGCAAAGCGCATAGAGCGCGAGCGCCACGCCTGCCCACCAGCGCAGCGGCGTCGTCAGCAATGCGATCGAGCCCGCAATCTCACAAATGCCGGTGACGAGAATGACCTCTATCGGGAACGGAACCCAGGTCGGCGCGATCGCGAGAAACTTGTCAGGGACGGCCAGATGCGCAAACCCGGCAGCGATGTAGAGCGCGGCAAGAGCGAAGCGCATCACCGCGCGCCTGCGGTCGGGTTCGGACGCCATCCCTCAAACTAGCACGCGCGGAACGAAGGCGCCATCGTGCGCGCTAGACTGCGTCCGCCGGCACGAAGCAGCTGATGATGATGGCGCCACGGTGGTGGACGTACCACACGACGGCCTGGCCAACGGGATTGCCGCGATCGCGGATGATGGCGCGTTCGGGAACCTCCATCCATTGCCCATCGATCGGCACCCAATAGGCGCCGCCGCGCACATCGTAGTCGGTGCCATGACCGTCGGAGACGTCGCAGCAGGGTACACCGTTCGGCGCGATCACGCTCTTGAACCATGCGCGGATGTCGGGCGGGACGTGATCATATTGTCCGTTGTCGAACGCGAACGCGGCGCCGGTCAGCGCCGTCGTTGCGGACAGCCAGACGCACAGTGCGAGCCTGCGCATGGGATACTCCTCGTCGCGTGTCTTGCCGATCGCGCGCGATTGACCCGCGCGTCGACTCGCATCGCTGGCTCCGATTAAGCCCGAGCCATCAGAGCATTGCATGCTCAAAAAATATGCGGCGTGGGTGCTTCGCACATGATGCGATGCAAAATCAGCGGCGTGCCGATTCGATCGTTCGCTGCGGCGTGATCTCCAGCAATTGCCGGACCTGCTCGCTGTAGAATTTCGCATTGCCGGTGGTGCCGTGGCCGCGCGTCTCGGCACTCGCCGGGATCAAATAGAGGCGGCCGTTCTTGACCCGCTTCATGGCTGCGTCCGTGACGCCGGTCTCGGGCGGGTTGCGCTCGTCGTCGGCGGAATTGATCAGCAGCAGCGATGCTTCGATGGCTTCGAGCTTCTCGCCGGCATTGTAGTCGTGCGAGGATTCCCACTGGTAGACGAAGTCGTTGGCGTCCGCCGTGATCGGCGTCGCCAGCCGGTCATCGACGATCTTGTCGGCCTTGGCCGCGGTCGGCGCCTGCGATTGATAGGCCAGCGTGCCGCCGATGCTGGCGATGCCATAGGCGGTGGCCGCGTATTTCATCATGCGCGGCTGGCTGGTGTAATTGCCGCCATTGTAGTCGGGATCGTTGCGGATGGTGTCGAGCATGATCCGCCGCATCATCCAGTTGCGCGAGGCCATCTCGGTCGGCTGCGAGGCCATCGGGACCAGCGCGTCCATCGCGCTCGGATATTTTTCGCCCCACAGCCAGGTGTGCATGCCGCCCATCGAATTGCCGATCACGAGCCGCAGATGCTTGACGCCGAGGCCTTCCGTCACCAGGCGATACTGCGCCTCGACCATGTCGTCGTAATCGTATTTCGGGAAACCCGTCTTCATCCCGTCAGAGGGCTTCGACGATTTGCCGTGGCCGATGCCATCAGGAAGGATGATGTAATATTTGGCGGCATCGAGCGGTTGTCCCGGACCGAACATCTCGCCACCGAATGTCGGCCCCAGCATGCCGGTGCCGGAGCCGCCGGTGCCATGCAGCACCAGCACCGGTTGGCCCGAGGGCTCGCCGACCGTGGTGTAATGCAGCTTCAGCTCCGGCATGGTCTCGCCGGTGTGGAACTTGAAGTCCCTGGCGATCCAGTCGCCTTGCCTGGGTGCCGGATAATCGGCGGCGAAAACCGGCGTCGAAAAGGTCAGGACGACAGCTGACAATGCGGCGTAGCAAGCCTTCATGTTTCTCTCCCCAGTGCGGCTCATGGTCGGCGGCCGCGTTGCGGCGGAACTTAGCAGAACTGCGCGGATGGATGTAGGATTTCGGCTCCGTCGATCGTCTTCAAGGAAACATCCGGAAGAGGCCCCTGCATGTGCCGCAACATCAAGACGCTGTTCAACTTCGAGCCGCCGGCGACGGAGGACGAGATCCACGCCAGCGCGCTCCAGTTCGTGCGAAAGCTGTCCGGCTTCAACAGGCCGTCGCAGGCCAACGAGGCGGCGTTCGAGCGCGCAGTGGCCGAGGTCTCGCAGGTCGCGCGACATCTCCTGACCTCGCTGCACACCCATGCGCCGGCGCGCGACCGCGAGGTCGAGGCGGAAAGGGCCAGGGAGCGCTCGCGGTTGCGATTTGGCTAGAGGGCTGCGGCTTCACGTTCCGTGATCTGGCTCACGGAATGAGGCGCCACGCGCTGCAATGATGTCTGCCGGGGTTTTTGACAGCCCGGAGCAGGACCATGAGCCGCCCCCTTCTTCCCTTGAAAGCAGGCGCCATCGTCTTCACGCTGCTATGGACCGCGTGGATGATGTGGTGGAGCGGCTCGTTCTCGAGCGCGAACGTGGTGATCCTGGCCTTGTGCGGCGCAGCGGTCGGCTATCTCTGGTATCGCGCCATGCGCTGGCAGTTCGAGCGCATGGGCATGCTGCCGCACAAGGACGATTCCACCAACAGGTCTTGATGCTCCAGCGTGTCCCGGACGTGTTGCCGCGCGTCGGCGCTGCGCTGCGTCCGGGGCACGGGGGAAAACCACTAATCCTTGTGGCCGTGTTTCTTCTTTTTCTTCTTCTTCCTGTGCTCGTCGCCTTCGGCGTCGTCGCTCTCGTCGTCGACCATGTCCTCGTCGGTCTCCCGCACCGCGGCTTCCAGCGCGGCGCGCTCGGCGGCCTCCAGTGCCTCGCGTTCGGCGGCGTCGCGCTCGCGCTGGCGGCGGCGCTCGTCCCAGGCGTCGAACAGCTGCTCGAGCCACGGCAGCACCTGTTCGATCGAGGGCAATTGACCGGCCGGCCCCGCCTCGCCGCGCGGGCCTTGTGGTCCCGCCGGCCCCTGCGGTCCGGCAGGTCCTTGTGCTCCGGCAGGTCCCTGCGCGCCGGCGGCCCCGCGCGGACCGACCTCGCCCTGCTTGCCTTGCGGACCGGGCTTGCCCTGAGGACCGGGCTTGCCCTGAGGTCCCGCCTTTCCGATCGGCCCCGGCTTGCCCTGCGGCCCCGGCTTGCCGCGCGCGCCATCGGGTCCGCGGCGGCCCGGATGCCCCTGCGGTCCCGGCCGTCCCGGCTCGCCCTGCCGTCCGCGCGGCCCCTGAGATCCCTGCCGTTTCTGTTCGTCTGCCACGCCGCTGCTCCCTTGTCCGGAAGCAAGCTACTTAGCGACGTTTGACGACAGCAGCAATTCCGCCCGGACAGCTCGCCACGCTTGATCAACATCAATCGGCGGCATGCGCCGCCGTGTCATCGATCGTACGGCCACAACTCCTGTCAGGAGCGACCGATGCGCGCGGCGTGGAAGATCTTCTGGCTGTTCGCCGTCGTCCTTGCAGCAGCGCTTGGCCTCGCTCACCAGCTGGTGCCCGACGTCGTGCCGGTCGCATTCGCCGAGGAGCCGCAGCCGTCATGGGCTGTCATGACGGCTTTCTTCCTCCGCGCCATCGAGATGATCGCCGCCTTCGTCGCGATGATCGCGCTTGCGATCATCACCGGCGGACTGATTCAGCGGCGCATTCTCGGACGCTAGTCCTGATAGGCGGGCACGTCGATCCCGGACGCCGCGTAGATCCTGATCTTGTTGCGCAGCGTGCGCACCGACAGGCCGAGCACGCGCGAGGCGCGGGTGCGGTTGCCGTCGCAGCGCGCGAGCGTCTGGAGCACGAGCTCGCGCTCGACCTCGTCGACGGTGGCGCCGATCAGAAGCGGCACGATCTGGTGAGGGGCAAGGAATTGTGCGCCCGGTTCGGACGCAGCGACATGAACAGTGGTCATCGACATACTCCCCGATCAACGCCCGCTGCCATCGTTGGAAGCGGATCGAGAACAAACGACCCCCAAGCCGTAGATCTACGGTGGGCGGGTTTGGTTAACGAAAGGTTAATCGCGGACGATCGCACCAGATGACCTCGGGAAAGCCGCGAAGCCGCCGCGATTGGCGGCGGCTCAGTGATGGCCCTCACACCGTGCGGTAGCCGCCGTCCACCATCACGATCGTTCCCGTGACATAGGCCGACAGATCAGAAGCGAGGAAGATCGCGGGACCCACGATATCCTCGGGCTTGCCGGTGCGCGCCAGCGGGGTGTGGTCGACGAAGGCCTGCACCAGTGCCGGATTTGTCGCGCGCACATTGGCGTTGATGTTGGTCTCGATGAAGCCCGGCCCGATCGCGTTGACGCGCACGCCTTCCTTGCCGAGCTCGGCCGCGAGCGCCTTGGTGAAGCCGAGCACGCCGTGCTTCGAGGTCGTATAGGCCGCCGAGCTCGGCGTGCGCAGATGCACGAAGGACTGGATCGAGCCGATATTGACGATGCGGCCTTTGCTCGCGCGCAAGGGTGCGAGGAAGGCCTGCGTCACGTTGAAGACGCCGTTGAGGTTGAGCGAGATGATGTCGTTCCAGTCCTTCGCCACCGTCTCGGTCTCCGCGGTGAAGGCGTTGCGGCGGGTGATGCCGGCATTGTTGACGAGGATCGAGACCTGCCCGACCTTGTCGGCGACCTGTTTGGCCAGCGCGAAGCAATCCTCGCGCCGGGTCACGTCCAGCGCAAAACTCTCGGCCCTGCCGCCCGCCTTGCGGATTTCCCCGGCGGCCTCCGCGACGGTGTCGGCGTTGACGTCGAGCAGCACCATTTGCGCGCCCTCGCGGGCATAGCCGGCGGCGATGGCGCGGCCGATGCCGGAGCCGGCCCCGGTGACGACGGCGATATGGTTTGCGAGCAATGCCATGACATATTCCTCCCGATTTCGTTTCGAAGTTTCATGAAACGCTAACTCGAAATTAAGGGGTCGGAAACGGCAGCCTTGGCATACTGATCCTCATTGCTAAACGTTGCGCGCATGATGGAACGGCTCGACACCCGGCTCGACTCCTGGAAACCTGCCCTCGAACGCCTGCGGTCGGCGCATTCGGCCGATTGGGCCGAGGCGGGGCGGCTCGTGGCCGAGATCGCGCGGATGAGCCCGGATGCCACGCTGCGCCAGGCCGCCGAGCAGGCGCTTCCGGTGCTGCGCCAGGCAGTCGACAATGACGATCACGGCGTCACGCTGGCGGCCCAGCGCCGTCTCGGTGTGGTGCTCGAAGTCGTTCATGATCTGACCGCGCCGCGCTTCGGCCGCCGCAACGCCACGCCGAAACAACTGTCCAGCGAGGATCGCGCCCGCAAGGTGCTCGGCCTGCCGCTTTCGGTGCAGATCACCTGCGAGGACATCAACCAGGCCTATCGCCGCGCCGCCAAGGGCATGCATCCCGACCGCGGCGGCAGCGCGCAAGCCTTCATCGACCTCGCCGCCGCACGCGACCTCCTGATCCATCCCGGCGCGCATAAGGACGCGTGAGACCTGATGTGCTATCCTGTAGCCCGGATGAGCGAAGCGACATCCGGGACAGGTCTCGCCAATGGTTCTGTACCGCAGAAACTTTCTTCCCGGTGGCACTTACTTTTTTACCGTAACGCTTGTCGATCGACGATCCAGCGTGCTCGTTGAAAATGTCGACGCCCTGCGCAATGCCTTTCGGACCGCTCGGAGGGAACGCCCGTTCGAGCTGGATGCGATCGTGATCCTCCCGGATCATCTGCACGCCGTTATGACGCTCCCGCCTCACGATGCTGACTTTGCAGGACGTTGGCGCAGGATCAAGGGACATTTCAGCAGTGCGCTGCTTCGCGACGGTGTCGAGATAACCCGCCATTCCAATGGAGAGCTAGCCTTGTGGCAACGACGCTACTGGGAGCACACGATACGCGACGGAGGCGATTTCGCTCGTCATATCGATTACGCGCACTTCAACCCGGTGAAACATGGTTACGTCCGGCGGGTCTGCGATTGGCCGCATTCGTCGTTTCACCTCTATGTCCGGAAAGGGATGCTGCCGGAGGATTGGGCGGGCGAGAACGGCGAAAGCAGGGATGGGTTCGGTGAACGTGCTGAGGAAGGCCGCCTGGAAGGATAGGCTGGATCCCGGATATCGCTTCGCTCATCCGGGCTACTAAATCGAACGGGCAAGGACGCATGCCCGCGTCCTTGCCCGCTCTTCGTCCGCCGATAGATTATTTCACCACTTGCAATGGCCGTTCTTCAACGCGGCATCCTTCACTGCGAGTGCGTCGATGAAGGTCGGCACGGTGGCGCTGGCGCGATGATAGCCGGCCGGCCACGGCGTGGTCGGGATGCTCTCGTCCCAGATCTGGCACAGGCCGGTGTCCTGCCAACGGATCAGGTGATAGCTGGCCTGTGCAGGGCTCGCCGCGACGAAGGCGGTGACGGCAAGGCCGGCGGCAGCGCACAGCACGGAAATACGACGCATGATCAGCTCCTCAAATGAATGGTGTGATGCGCCTCCCGGCAATCACGGGGAGGGCTTGGTGCCGGACGCTTGGGGATGCGCGCCGGACAAGATGTGAGTAGGTCCGCGTGCAGATCAGGTTCAAAGCGCGCGGACGGGAAATAGCTGATTTCGGCCGGAAAACGCGCGGTCCCGCAAAAGAAGAAGGCGGGCCGCTCGCGCGACCCGCCCTCGAAATCCGGTCCGTTGCTAAAGCTCTCAGAGCGTGCAGCGACGCTCGGCGCGCAGCTTGATCTGGACGTCGGACGCGGCCTGGAAGGTCGGGAGCGGCTTGCTGACGACCTTGTAGGTCGACGCGCCAAACTGGAACGGCTTGTACTTCAGGTCTTCGTTCCAGACCTGGCAGATGCCGGTGTTGTCCCAGCGGATCACGTAATAGCCGACGGCCGCCGACGCGGGCACGGCAAAGACGGAAGTGGCGATGCCGGCAACGGCACAGAGGGCGAGAACGCGACGCATGAAATATCTCCTTGAGGGAAAGTAGGATCTCGAAATTCGTGCGGTAAAAGCAGGTCCTTTGCAAGCCGGGGAGCTGCCGTTCACGGACATGTCAGCTGTTCCCCGGGCATTTGGTTGGACCGCGTGCCCGGCAAGCCACACGCGAAGGCCGCTCACTTCGCCAGCGAGGCCACCGCCTCGATCTCGATCAGCATCTTCGGATCGGGCAGGGCCTGCACCACGCAGGTGGTGCGCGCCGGGTAGGGCGGCGGGCCGAAGGCGCCCGCATAGAGCGCATTCATGGCGGCGACGTCGGCGGCGCGGGTCAGGAGCACGTTGACCTTGGCGAGGTCGCGGATGCCGGCGCCGGCCTCGTCCAGCACGCGCTTGATGTTGACGACGACATTGGCGAACTGCGCCTCGAAACTCTCGGGCAGCGCGCCATTGGCGTCGAAGCCGGGAATGCCCGAGACGAACAGGAGATCGCCGACGCGCGTCGCGAACGACAGCGGCGGCGCCTTGACGTGCGGCGGGGGCGCGAAATGCTGGATCGGCATGGGATCACCTCGAACAGTGTTCTCGTGGTCCATGAGCGTAGCGGCAGGCGGGGGAGGCTCAAACCAAAAAATGCGAAAACAACCCCATGCACAGTAGGGATCATGCGGAAATCATTGGGTTTTTAGAATTCGGAAACGGCAAAAAATTCGAGTTGCTCCGTCGGGCAATACAGGGGCATGATTGCATCATGTCGGGGTGCATGGTTCGTCTCTCAACGCATGGCCGCATATATGGGAACCGAGGTCTCTGCGGCCATCCTTCGAGACGCCCGCTTGGCGGGCTCCTCAGGATGAGGGCGGAGTATGCGGCGGCAGCTTCCGCGGGATCGGTGCCAGTTAGCCTCATCCTGAGGAGACCGCTGCAAGCGGTCGTCTCGAGGGATGAGGCGCCTGCTCAGACCGCGAGGGGCTCGCGGGGAGAGCGATTGCCCGCCACGCGCCTCACCCATCATGTTGCCGCCCCGATCCATCCTGTACATTCGCTGCGTCTGATTCGAATCCTCCCTTGAAAAATAGCCCCCGGAGACACCCATGAAGTTCGCATCCACTTGTCGCGCCGCGCTGGTCGCCATCGCCGCCCTGGCCGGCCTCTCGACCTCGGCGCTGGCCGACGGCGGCACCGTGGTGCTGACGATCTACAAGGCGGGCTGGATCATCGGCGGCTCCGGCGGCTCGGGCACGCTGAACTTCCGCGGCCGTTCCTATGCGCTGTCGACCGGCGGGCTCGACTACGGCCTGGTGTTCGGCGGTTCCAAGACCGTGCTGCGCGGCCGCGTCTCCAACATCAACCGTCCCTCCGACGTTGCCGGCGTCTATGGCGCCGCCGGAGCCGGCCTCGCGATCGGCCGCGGCGCCCGCGCCATCGTGCTCTCCAACCAGAAGGGCGCCGTGCTCGAACTGTCGGGCTACCAGACCGGCCTGATGGCGAATGCGGATCTGAGCGGGCTTGCGATCACGATGCGGTAGGCGCAGGTCGCGTAGGGTGGGCAAAGGCGCGCAAGCGCCGTGCCCACCATCGGTGCCAGTACGACACGAAACAGTTGGTGGCGCGCTTCGCTTTGCCCACCCTACGAGATACGAAGCCCGGACTACGATCCACTCACCGCTGCGTGAATCCGCTCGCAATGCGCGACGAGATTTGCGTGCGCGTCGACGAAGGCCTTCAGCGGGGTCGGGATCGGAAAGTAGTAGATGTTGGCGATGAAGCCGTAGATGCCGGCATCGACGCTGGTGGACCGCTCGCCGTGCACGAAGCCTGTCGCCGGTACGATCTCGGCCAGCACCTGCAAATCAGCGAGCCCTCGCGCGTAGGCTTGATCGGGCGTGTAGCGGCCGATGCCCTGATAATGATAGCGCTGTGAATTGTACGCCTTCGCCTTCTCGAATCCTTTCGCATCGATCTGCGGATGCTGCGCGATGAAGCCGTCGCGGAACGCCGGATAGAAGCGATCGTCCTTCCAGCGCGAATACGACATCACCCAATAGAGGTCGTCGAGCATGCGCGTGACGAAGTGATTGGTGCGGCGCTGCTCCGCGGATAAATCGGCATCGATGGTCAGGCGATATTTCGCGATCGCATGCGCGATGATGGTCTCGCTATCGCCGATGATCTCGCCGTCGTCGACGATATAAGGCAGCTGCCCGCGCGGCGCGGTTGAGGCATCGAAGACGTGCTCGTGCACGAACGGCACGCCGGCGAGCTTCAGGAACGCGTAGACCTTGAGGCCGTAGCCGTTGTTGTCGGCGACGCCGAACAGTTCGGGATAGGAGTAGAGGGTCAGCATGGGACGCTCCTCTGCGTTGGGGGCAGCATGCAGGGGAGCCGTGGCGGACGCAATGAGGGAGTGCCCCTACGAACGCGACGCCGCGGCGAACACCGCCAGCTGCGCATCGAACGCCCGCCGGAACGCCGGCCGCGCCTCGCCGCGGGCGACATAGGCGGCGATGTCAGGATATTCGTCGAGCAGGCCCGATGTGTGCAGCCGGCGCAGCACGGTCACCATCATCAGATCGCCGGCGCTGAATGCACCGTCGAGCCAGTCGGCACCGCCGAGGCGGCGGGACAATTCGCCGAGCCTGATACGGACGCGATCCCTGAGCATCGGCAGGCGCTCCGCGTACCAGCTCTTGTCGCGCTCGAACAGCATGGCCATCCCGAGCTCGACGATCGGCGGCTCCAGCGTGCTCAGCGCGGCAAACATCCAAGCGATCGCGCGGCTCCTGGCATTGTCCTCGTCAGGCAGCAGCCCGGCATGGCGCTCCGCGAGATGCAGCACGATCGCGCCGGACTCGAACAAGGCGAGGTCGCCGTCCTCATAGGTCGGAATCTGCCCGAATGGATGCAGGGCGAGATGGGCGGGTTGTTTCATCTCGGCGAACGAGACGAGGCGGACATCGTAAGGCTGCCCCACCTCTTCGAGCGCCCAGCGCACCCGCATGTCGCGGGCCTGGCCGCGCCCGCGATCGGGTGAGCTTTCGAAGGCGGTGATGGTGGGGATCATCGGGGGGCTCCGGGGTATCAGGTGTCGCATTCGAAGGACGGATGGCCGGCGCGGGTTCCGACAGCGGACGCCGTAAAAAATCCTGCGCCCGTGTCGGAACACCGTTCCGCCGCACGTCCTTGGAGCGATGATGCGGACGTCGCGCGTCCCGCCCCGAGGCAAAAGGAATGAGTTCATGACGTCCATCACGCCGTTTCTCTGGTTCGACAACAACGTGCCGGCGGCCGTCGCCTTCTACAAATCGGTGTTCCCCAACGCTGAGGTCGAGACCGTCAGCGACTTCATGGCGGTGTTCGAGCTCGAGGGCCAGCGCTTCCACGCGCTCAACGGAGGGCCGCAATACCGCTTCAACGAGGCCGTGTCGTTCTTCATCAGCGTGGAGACGCAGGCGGAAGTCGACTATTTCTGGAGCCGGTTGATTGCGGACGGCGGTGAAGAGTCCCGCTGCGGCTGGCTCAAGGACAAGTTCGGCCTGTCCTGGCAGGTAGTGCCATCGGCGCTCGGCCGCTATCTCGGCGACCACGATAGGACCAAGGCCAACCGCGTCATGCAGGCGATGATGGGGATGCGGAAGATCGTGATTGCGGACCTCGACAAGGCCTATGCAGGGTGAGGACCGACGGTGCCGTAGGGTGGGCAAAGGCGCGCTCGTCGCGCGCCGTGCCCACGCACTGCCGGGACTCACGGACAAATCGTGGGCACGGCGCTGACGCGCCTTTGCCCACCCTACGAAGCTCGACCCTCATGGTGAGGAGGCGCGAAGCGCCGTCTCGAACCATGCAGGCCCGCATCTCGCCCGCGGCCATCCTTCGAGACGACCGCTTTGCGGTCTCCTCAGGATGAGGTCTGTGGGCGTTGTGCGTCGAGTGCAGCGATCCACGCAGCAAGCTCCCGCCACGGCTCCAGCGTCCAATGCCCGGACGCCGCGCCCGATGGCGATGGCAGCACGAAGATCTCCGGCAAGCTCTCATCGCGCGGCTGTCGCCCCAGCGAAATCGCAGCAGACGGCCGCCCGTAAAACAAGCTCGCCGCCTTCTTGCTCGTGAACGCAATCGTTCGCGGCTGGTACTTCTCCATCTTCGCTCTGAAGGCCGGCACGTCGATCGTCTCCGCCGCGATCTGGTGATCCATCCCGGCGCCCGACTTGGACAAATCAGTGAAGCCGATCCCGAGTTCGAGCAGCGATGCGAACTCGCCCGGCTGATAGCGCCGCGGCGTGATCCCGGCCTCATGGATCGCGCGCCAGAAGCGGTTGCCGGGATGGGCGTAATAGTGCCCGAGCTCGGCCGAGCGCGTCGAGGCGGCGGTGCCGACGAAGACGAGGCGGAGGTGGGGGCGGAGTTGGTCGGGGAGGCGGTGGGATCGCACGTCAGTCATTCGCAGCCGTAGCCCGCATGAGCGAAGCGATATGCGGGACGACAACGGCCCCGGATGTCGCTGCGCTCATCCGGGCTACGCGGGCTTCGACCCTCATGGTGAGGAGGCGCGTAGCGCCGTCTCGAACCATGCAGGCCCGCATCTCGCCCGCGGCCAACCTTCGAGACGACCGCTTCGCGGTCTCCTCAGGATGAGGATTGAGTATGTGGAGCGTTCAACGGAGTAATGCAGGATCATCAGATCCTGCGCGCCGCCGGCCGCGGCAGCTCGTTCGCTGAACCCCAGCTCGCGACCCAGTTCTTCACGTCGTCGAGCGGAACGGTTGCGCGAGTCTTCTTGAAATCATCCAGCCGACGGCGGTTCTCACCGATGTCGGGGCCGGCGATATCGACCACGGAATCAAGCAGCGCGACGGCTTCCGCGAGCACGGCCGCGACCCTGCCCGCGCTCGTCGGCCATCTCGCGCAGCCGCGCATCGATGTCGGCGTCGATATCCAGCGTGCGGCGAATGATGTTCATGCCATTAACCCACCCCACGTACTAGCAGCTTCCTCAAGATTTCGGGACAACTTCACGCGCTCTGCTCGTGTCGGCTTGGTAAATTGCGTCGAGGCATTGCCCGTTTGAGAGGTCGAGTTTAAACGGAACCCAGGCATCCTCGATCGGAGTCCATGCCTCGCCAGATAGTTCTAGCCCGCATCTCGTGAGATTGCGAAAGCCGTCCCAGGAAATTCGCGGACTGTTCCATTTCGTATTGTCTGCAGCGATCGCGCAGAAATCGACTATGCTGCGAAACACAACGAACTTCTCTTCTTCGAGAACAAAGATCTCCTCGATTTGAGACCCAATACGGTCGCGCAAGCTGCGAGTCTCGGGATCAACGATAACGGCTTCCCCCATCGCGATAACGATTACATCGCTTCCATTTGGATGATTCAGAACCGAATTGAATCTGGTCAATCCCCCAAGAAAATTACCGACCCACGGCTCCGAATCCGATGGATAAAAGCGAACAACTTGGCCCTCGCGCCACTCGCGAGGGCCGTTCTCGGTGAATGATACGGCTGGGGGGGCGTATGGCGGTAATCCGGGTAGGACTTCAAACCGCATATTGAGCACGCCGAGTTAGAGCGCCCCTCACAACACCCGATTGCTCTCCTTCACCTTCTCCGCATCCAGATACACGCTGCTCCCCATCTCCTTGAACTTCGCGCTCATCTGCTTCATCCCGTCCTCGGCTGTCCCGCTCATCGACATCCCCACCGCCGCCGGATCATTCAGCGTCGCCGCATAATCCCGCACATCCTGCGTGATCTTCATCGAGCAGAACTTCGGTCCGCACATCGAGCAGAAGTGCGCGACCTTGTGGGCTTCTTTCGGCAGGGTTTCGTCGTGGAAGTTCTTGGCGGTCTCGGGGTCGAGGCCGAGGTTGAACTGGTCGCTCCAGCGGAAGTCGAAACGGGCGCGGGAGAGGGCGTCGTCGCGGAGCTGGGCGGCCGGGTGGCCCTTGGCGAGATCGCTCGCGTGGGCGGCGATCTTGTAGGTGATGACGCCGACCTTGACGTCGTTACGATCAGGGAGGCCGAGATGCTCCTTCGGCGTGACGTAGCAGAGCATGGCGCAGCCGAACCAGCCGATCATGGCCGCGCCGATGCCGGAGGTGATGTGGTCGTAGCCCGGCGCGATGTCGGTGGTCAGGGGTCCGAGCGTGTAGAACGGGGCTTCGCCGCACTCCTTGAGCTGCTTGTCCATGTTGATCTTGATCTTGTGCATCGGCACATGGCCGGGGCCTTCGATCATGACCTGGCAGCCCTTGTCCCACGCGATCTTGGTCAGTTCGCCGAGCGTCTCCAACTCCGCGAACTGCGCGCGGTCGTTGGCGTCCGCGATCGAACCCGGGCGCAGGCCGTCGCCGAGCGAGAACGAGACGTCGTACTTGCGCATGAGATCGCAGATCTCGTCGAAATGCGTATAGAGGAAGCTCTCCTTGTGATGCGCCAGGCACCACTTCGCCATGATCGAGCCGCCGCGGCTGACGATGCCGGTGACACGGCTGGCGGTGAGGTGGATGTATTGCAGGCGCACGCCGGCATGGATGGTGAAATAGTCGACGCCCTGCTC
The DNA here is from genome assembly GCF_023100965.1 of Bradyrhizobium sp. 192. Classification (NCBI taxonomy): domain Bacteria; kingdom Pseudomonadati; phylum Pseudomonadota; class Alphaproteobacteria; order Hyphomicrobiales; family Nitrobacteraceae; genus Bradyrhizobium; species Bradyrhizobium sp. 192. Next base: position 6,986,286 of record NZ_CP064690.1, on the reverse strand, counting down.
GCACTGCTCGATCAGCGTGTCCTTGTAGAGCTCCCAGGTGAGCTGCACGGGATCGCCGTTGCACTTCTCCAGCGCCTGGTAGATCGGCACGGTGCCGATCGGCACCGGCGAGTTGCGCAGGATCCATTCGCGGGTGGTGTGGATGTTGCGGCCCGTCGAGAGGTCCATCACGGTGTCGGCGCCCCAGCGGATCGCCCACACCATCTTCTCGACCTCTTCCTCGACCGACGACGTCACCGCCGAGTTGCCGATATTGGCGTTGATCTTGGTCAGGAAGTTGCGGCCGATGATCATCGGCTCGAGTTCCGAGTGGTTGATGTTGCAGGGGATGATGGCGCGGCCGCGCGCGATCTCCGAGCGGACGAACTCAGGGGTGATGAAAGCGGGAACGGAAGCGCCGAAGCTTTCGCCGTCGGCGAGCGCTGCTTCCGCGCGCTCGAGCTGCTGCCTGCGGCCGAGGTTCTCGCGGGCGGCGACGTAGATCATCTCCTTGGTGATGATGCCGGCGCGGGCGAATTCGAGCTGGGTGATCTTGTGGCCGTCGAGGCCGCGCAGCGGCTGGTGATAGGCGCTGAACGCGCGCGCGGCCTTGTCGGTGGAGACGCTGCCATTGTCCTCCGGCTTGATCTGCCGGCCCTGATATTCCTCGACGCCGCCGCGCTCCAGCACCCATTGCTTGCGGCCGCGGGGCAGGCCGGCGTTGACGTCGATCGTCACGGACGGATCGGTGTAGGGGCCGGAGGTGTCGTACACCGGCAGGTTCGGCTCGCCGGCGCCTTCGGACAGGATGATCTCGCGCAAGGGCACGCGCAGATCGGGCGCGGCGTCGGGGGATGCGAAGATCTTTCGCGAGGAGGGCAGCGGGCCGGTGGTGACGGCGGGGACGGTTTTGTCGGGGTTGGAGCGGATGTTCATGGGATCCTCCGGTGTATTTCTGGTTCAGGCGGCTTTGGCGGAATCGCCAAGCCATTGTTTGACCCGCGCATCCGGGTCGGCATTCTGGGTGACGTCGCTGACCACCGCGATCGAATCCGCGCCGGCGGCGAAGATCTCCGCGGCCTGCTCGAACTTGATGCCGCCGATCGCGACCAGCGGGATGGTGCCGATGCGCTTCTTCCATTCCGTGATCTTCGGAATGCCCTGCGGCTCGAAGCGCATCGATTTGAGCGTGGTGAAGAAGATCGGGCCGAGCGCGACGTAGTCGGGCTTGGCCTTGAGCGCGGTTTCAAGCTCGGCGTCATCATGGGTGGAGATGCCGAGCGAGAGGCCGGCTTCGCGGATCGCCTCGAGGTTGGCCTCGGCAAGGTCCTCCTGGCCGAGATGCAGATATTTTGCTTCGGCGACGATCGCGGCGCGCCAATAGTCGTTCACGACCAGCTTGGCTTGCGTGCCTTTCGTGATCGCCAGCGCGTCGGTGACCATCTGCAGGGCCTGCCCGTCGTCGAGATCTTTCGCGCGCAGCTGGATGGTGCCGACGCCGAGCTTTGTCAGGCGTTCGACCCAGGCGAGGCTGTCGACGACGGGATAAAAGCGATCAGGATACGGCATGCCAGAACGGTGTCCCAACGACAGGGGTGGAGGGGGAGGCGAAGTCGCGGGCGTTCATCAGCCCGGCTTCATAGGCGGTGCGGCCGGCATCACAGCCGAGACGGAAGGCGTTCGCCATCGCGACGGGATCGGCGGCCTTGGCGATTGCGGTGTTGAGCAGCACGGCATCATAGCCGAGCTCGAGCGCCTCGGCTGCGTGGCTGGGCGCCCCCAGGCCGGCGTCGACCACCAGCGTGATGTCGGGCAGGCGCTCGCGCAGCAACCTCAAGGCATCGCGATTGGTGATGCCTTTCGCGCTGCCGATCGGAGCGGCCCACGGCATCACCACCTTGCAGCCGGCGTCAACCAGACGGTTCGCGACCGAGAGATCCTCGGTGCAATAGGGGAACACGTCGAAGCCGTCCTTGATCAGGATGCCGGCGGCTTCGACCAGGCCGACGACATCGGGCTGCAGCGTGTCGTTGTCGGCGATCACCTCGAGCTTGATCCAGTTCGTGCCGAACAATTCGCGCGCCAGCTTTGCGGTGGTCACGGCCTCGCGCACGCTGCGGCATCCCGCGGTGTTCGGCAGCACGGTGACGTCGAGCTCGCGGATCAGCTTCCAGAACGCATCGCCCGACTTGCCGCCGGCGGATTCGCGGCGCAGCGACACCGTGACGATGTTCGAGCCTGAGGCGCGGATCGCGGACTGCATGATCGCAGGCGAGGGATAGAGCGCGCTGCCGATCAGCAGGCGGGAGGCGAAGGTTTTGCCGTAGAAGGTCACCATGGGTGAGGTGTCTCCTTGATTGACGCTGTCAGCCCAGATGTAGCTGTCATCCCCGCGAAGGCGGGGATCCAGTACGCCGCGGCGGAGCGGCTGGAACCGAGGGGCCACGGCGTGCTGGATCGCCCGGTCAAGCCGGGCGATGACAGGGGTGTGTTTGGTGCGATCATCACCTCACCCTCCCTGCCGCGGCGTGATGATTTCGATCTCGTCGCCGGCCTTCAGGCACGTCTCGGCCCAGCGGCTTTTCGGCACGACGTCGTAGTTCAGCGCGATGGCGAAATGAGTGCCTTCGTAGTCGAGCTCCGAGAGCAGCGCGTCGACGCTGGCCGCATTGATCTCGCGTTGCTCGCCGTTGACGATCACGCGCATTGCATCACCTCGTTGTCGATCTGACCGCGCTGGACGTATTGCAGCGTCAGCTCGGCGAGCGCCGGCGCGATCAGGAAGCCGTGGCGGTAGAGGCCGTTGACGGAGATCGTGCTGCCGCGAATGCCTATGCGCGGAAGGTTGTCGGGAAAAGCCGGGCGAAGCCCCGAGCCGAATTCGACGATGCGGGCCTCGCCGAACGCCGGATGCACCGTGTAGGCCGCGCCCAACAATTCCAGCGCGGAGCGGACGCTGACGCCGGTGTCCTCGGTCTCGATCGAAGTCGCGCCCAGCATGAACAGATTGTCTTCGCGCGGGATCACGTAGAGCGGCCAGCGCGGATGCATCAGCCGCACCGGGCGCGCAAGCTGCACTTCAGCTGTCTCGATCAGGATCATCTCGCCCTTGACGCCGCGAAGTTCGGGTTGTTCCTCGCGGGCGCCGAGGCCGCGGCAGTCGATCACGATGCCGTCGGGATCCCCAGCGAGATCGCTCACGGTGACGTCGCTCGAGAATTTGATGGTGCCGCCGGCGGCGCGGATGCGATCGTGCAGCTGCGGCAGCACGCGGCGGGGCTCGACATGGCCCTCGGCCGGGAAGAACAGCGCATCGCGAAAGCGGCCCTCCAGCGACGGCTCGAGCGCGGCGAGGCCTGCGGCATCGAGCCGGCGGTGGTCCTCGGTCATGCGGGCAAAACGCTCGAAATCGTTGCGCTCGCGCGGATGTGCCACGACCAGCGAGCCGTTGAACGGCGTGTCGGGCAGCTCGCGCCTCCAGAGATCGAGCGAGCGCAGCCCGAGGCGGCTGATGATGGGTTCGGCGACCTCGGCCTCGCAATAAGGCGCGAGCATGCCGCCGGCCCAATGGCTGGTGGCATCCGTCATCGCTTCGTCACCGCGCTCGTGCAAGGTCACGGCATGGCCGGCCTGCGCGAACAGCAGGGCCTGCCAGGCTCCCGCAATGCCTGCGCCGATGATGGATACCGGAGAGTCCGGTCGCTTGGTCGTTTGCAACATCCCTGTCCCTTCGCCGGCATGACCCGGATCAGGTTCAAAGGGTCACCGCGGTCCTGGGCGTTATTGCCCATTTAGCGGTATCTCAGCTCCTCCTCGGAGCACCCCTCGGAACGGCTCTAATGTAGGACAGCGGGGCGGGGTGGTCAACGCGTTAACGGTCGTCCATGCCCGGGCTTGTCCCGGGCATCCACGTTCTTGTTATCGTGCGAAAGGTCGTGGATGGCCGGGACAAGCCCGGCCATGACGGCGATTACCGACCGGGAACTTGCGCCCGCGCGTTGCGGACGCGCTGGGCCAGCTTCCTGTGCGGCACAGTGCCGAACATCGGCTGCGGATTGCCGTTCGGCTCGAGCCAGACCTGGGAATTCGTCTCGTTGCTGGCCTGCTGCACCATCTTTTGCCGCTGGCGCTTGGCGGCGTAGTAATAGCCGCCGGCGAAATAGCGCACCGCCCGGGCGTGGTCGCCATTGGCGGCGCGATAGGCGCCGGCAAGGTATTTCACGGCGTAAGTGAGATTGGTGTCGGGATCGCGCAGGCCGGCGGCATCGCCGGTGTAGCCGACCCCGCGGGCGGTCGCGAGCTTGATCTGCATCAGCCCGATGGTGCCGCCGCGGCCGACGAGGTGCGGCTGGTAACGGCTCTCGCGCATGATGACGCGGTGCACCAGCGCTTCCGGCACGCCGTTGGCGCGGGCATGGGCCGCGACCATCTCGGCATAGTCGGCTTCGCCGGCGAAGGCGGCCTGCGGCAATGTCAATCCGGCCGCGAGCAGCGCGGCAATGCGCAAAAATTTCATCAGATATTCCTGAGGTCCTATGAGTGACCTGCGCCCGATGGCCGATAGGCCTGTCGAACGCGGCGATGATGTGACCAAACGCCGCCGTTAACGATTTGGCGGCGCCGAGCCGTTGTTACGACTCAATGCCGGGATACGGGTTCCCTCAGGCGGATGCCCGCTCGCGGCAGCAAGGCTGTCTAGTCGCGCGGGCCCGCGAAAGCGAGTAGGAAGCGGTTGGCAAATCGGGAGAGGTGCCATGACAAAAGCAGTCCTCAGTGAGACCCCCAGGCAAAACCCCTGTGCCCAATGCGGCACGCCGATCCCGCGGCCCGACTGGATCGAGCCGGGTGAGGGGCGTGTCTCCTATCTCTGGACCTGCCACGCCTGCAATTATCGCTTCGAGGCCGTGGCGATCTTCGACGAGGCGGCGATCGAGCACCCGCCGCTCGCGGCGTGAATTAGGCCGCCGCCAGCCGCGGCTGCTGCCAGAGCGGCAATTGCATCCGCACGATCAGTCCATGGGGGCTGCGGTCGTGCAGCGACAGCTCGCCGCCGTGGGCGATCGCGATCGCGCGCGCGATCGACAGGCCGAGCCCGAAGCCCGTGGACTCGTCCATGGTGCGCGCATCGTCGCCGCGCACGAACGGCTCCAGCATCTCCTGCTTGCGCGCGTCCGAAATGCCGGGGCCGTCGTCCTCGACGTCGATGACGAGCGTGGTGTGCGATATGTCGAGGCGGATCGTCACCTCGGCGCCGAACCGCACCGCGTTCTCGACGAGATTGGTGATGCCGCGATGCAGATCCTCGGGCCGCGCGGCGGCGGTCGCGGACGCCGGCCCGTCGTAATGCACGACATGGCCCATGTCGCCGAACTGGTCGGCGACGAGTTGCAGCGTGCTGGCGATGTCGACCAGCGTCACCGCCTCGACCTTGCGGTCGTTGCGCAGCAGCGACAGCACACTTTCCAGCATCGATCGCATCTGGTCGAGATCGATCAGCATGCGCTTGCGGTTGCCTTCGTCCTCGATGAACTCGGCGCGCAGGCGCAGCCGCGTGATCGGCGTGCGCAGATCGTGGCTGATCGCGGCCAGCATCCGGGTGCGGTCCGACATCAGCCGCGCGATCCGCTCGTGCATGCGGTTGAGCGCACGCGCCACCGAACGGATCTCCTCGGGGCCGCGCTCCGGCAGCGGCTCCGCTCCGCCGTCGACGCTGAAATTCTCGGCGGCCTTGGCGAAGGACGATAGCGGCGCCGCCAGCGCGCGCGCCGCCCACAGCCCGAGTACGCTGACGCAGATGAAAGCGGTCATCAACGCCATCAGCCACGGGCCGCCCCAGAACCATGGCCGCGGCCCGCCCTCGACGCGTCCGGCGATCATGGTGCCGTCAGGCAACTCGACGCCGACGCGCGATCCGGTACCGCTCGGGGTCAGAAGCACGGCCTTGTAGTCGCGCCCGAGATGACGGCGCATCCCGTGCAGGTGCTGGTTGTCGTTCTCCTCGACGCTTGCTGAGCCGGGCGCGAGGATTTCGATGCCGAGCTTGGGGAAGGCGCGCGCGAGATCGGCGACGAGGCGCGGACGCTCGCCGGCCTCGGCCGAACCGAGCAGCAGCGCGGCATCGGTCAGCTGATGCGCGTCGTCCGGCGGCGTGTCGGAGCGGTCCGGCCGGCTGATCAGGAACGCGGTGGTGACGACGAGATGGAGCGCGACGGTCGAAGCCAGCACCAGCGCGGCGATCTGCCCGCCGATTCCCTTGAGGTGAAAGAACCCGAACGACTTCATCGTCGGCGTCCCCTTCAACTGCTCAGGGGCGCCGCAACCACTTCAGTGCCTGCCGTCAGAGGGCTCGCAGCCTGCGTTCTCGGCGTGAACAGATAGCCGCCAGAGCGGACCGTCTTGATGAGGATGGGATCGGCCGGATTGGGCTCGATCTTGCGGCGGATGCGGCTGACCAGCACGTCGATGGACCGTTCGAACGATCCGGTGTTGCGCCCTTGGGTGAGGTCGAGCAGGCTGTCGCGCGACAGCACGCGGCCGGGCCGTTCGCAGAACGTGCGCAACAGATCGAATTCGGCGCTGGTCACCGCGACGCGGGCGCCTTCGGGATTGCGCAGCTCGCGCAGGCGCAGGTCGATGCGCCAGCCTTCGAACACGAGCGTGGAGGCGCCTTCGATCGAACTGGCCGCTCGAGCCGCGGCCTGGCGGCGCAGCACCGCGTTGATGCGGGCGAGCAGTTCGCGCGGGTTGAACGGCTTCGGCAAATAGTCGTCCGCACCCATCTCGAGGCCGACGATACGGTCGACGTCCTCGCCGCGCGCGGTCAGCATGATGATCGGCGTCTGCGCCTCGGCACGCACCTTGCGGCACAGGCTGAGACCGTCTTCGCCGGGCAGCATGACGTCGAGGATGATCAGGTCGATGCGATGATCGGCCATGGCGCGCGACATCTCGCGGCCGTCGCTCACGGCGGTGACGTTGCAGGCGTTGTTGCGCAGGTACTTCGCAATCAATGTCCGGGTTTCGCGATCGTCTTCGACGACCAGGATGTTGGGATTGGGAATGGCCATGCGCTTTGTTTGTCCAAGATTCGGGCCAAATGGCGAAGATTTTTGTTTCGGATTGTTTCTGACTGGCTTTCCGCAACAAACGGCAATCGCCGGGTCGCGGAGCGGCAAGGTCTCGTTAAGGCCGTTAACCATACCGTGGCGTGGTCCGCGACGAAACCCCGCAAAATCCACGGAGCCATCATGACCTCGATTTCGGCGGCCTCCGCCGGCAACCACCAGTCGCCGCTGCAGCGTCTGCAGCAGGAATTGCAATCGGAAGTGTCCGCCGGCACGATCTCGTCGTCGGACCAGTCGGCGCTCTCGACGGCACTGACCGACATCGACACCGCACTCCAGCAGAGCCGGTCGAGCGACCAGTCAAGCGGCACGCGCCCCTCCAAGGACGACGTGCAGGCGAAGATCGACGATCTCATTTCGAACCAGGTGTCGAACGGGACGCTGACCTCGGATCAGGCCGAGGAGCTGAAGAATGTGTTTCAGTCCGCCTTCGCGGGCGGTCCGGGCGGGGCGGGCGGCCCCGGTGGTGCAGGCGGACCTCCGCCCGGTCCGCCGCCGGACGACAGCTCTTCGGATTCGGCGTCATCCACGGACTCGACCAGCAGCACGTCGACCGATGCCACCACGGCCGAGATTCTCCAACAGTTCCTTCAGGCGCTGCAGCAGTCGCAATCGTCGAGCTCGTCCTACGGCGCCAGCGGCGGCTCGTCCGGCAATTCCGACTTCTCCGCGCTTCTGATCGACTACAAGAGCTGACCCTGAGCGACGCGGGTCGGCGCGGGTCCTCGCCGCGATCGAGCTTCACCCAGGGCGCATGATCGCAGGCGGGGAACCGTGCGTTACTCAGTGACGCAGGAACAGTCCCTGCGACGGTCCTCGTGCCCGCATTGCGCACGAAATTGCCGCACGAAAGGAACTGCGCGTGATCAGCGCTGTTCTCTCAACACGAGTTTCTTGTGAAGGAGAGGACAACATGTTGATGAAATCGATCGCTGCCGGCCTTGCCGGTACCGCACTGTTCGCCACCGTTGCGTTCGCGCAATCGCCTGCGACCACCGACAAAGCCCCGACCGCCGTGACCAGTCCGACGGTCGCGACATCGGCCACAGGCGAGTGGCGCACCTCGAAGATGGACGGCGTGAATGTCTATAACGACGCCAACGAGAAGATCGGCGCGATCAGCGATCTGCTGATGGACAAGAGCGGAAACGTCAAGCTCGCCGTGATCGGCGTGGGCGGCTTCCTCGGCATGGGCGAGCACATGGTGGCCATCCCATTCGAGAAGCTGAAGTTCGTCAACGAGCCCGTGGCATCGACCAACACCGCCGCCAGTACGGCGAACCGGCCGGCGTCAACCACTACGACGACGGGCGCTGCCACGACCAGCACGACCACGAGCACGTCTTCCAAGGCGTCGAAATGGTATCCGGACCACGCCGTGTTCAACGCGACCAAGGACGAGCTGAAGAACATGCCGGAGTTCAAGTACACGGAGTAATGCGGCTCGCGTGACCAACTGAACGAGGCGCGCCCGGTTTTCGCCGGGCGCGCTGTCGCGTCGTCTCTATCCGCCACCCTTGAGCCGTTCGTTGCGCCGGCGCAAGCCTTCCAGCGTCGCGAGGAGGATGACCGACACCGTCGTCAAAATGACCGCCGCGGCCGTGATGGTCGGGCTGATGTTCTCGCGGATGCCGCTGAACATTTCGCGCGGCAGGGTGCGTTGTTCCGGACCTGCCATGAACAGCACGATTACGACCTCGTCGAAGCTGGTCGCGAAGGCAAACAGCGCACCCGAGGCGAGGCCGGGTAGGATCAGCGGCAGGATCACGCGGCGGAACGCGTAGATTGGCGAGGCGCCGAGCGAGGCGGCGGCGCGCGCCAGATTGGTGTCGAAGCTCTGCAGGGTCGCGCCGACCGTGATCACCACGAAGGGCGTCGCCAGTGCGGTATGGGCCAGGATCAGGCCGAGATAGCTGCCGGTCAATCCGATCGGCGCGAAGAAGAAATACAGGCCGACCGCGGTGATGACGCCGGGGACCACGACCGGGGACAGCACGAACGCGAGCACGAGCGGTTTGAACCGGCTCTTCCATTGCGCGAGGCCAAGCGCGGCCAGCGTGCCGAGCGCCATGGACAGCGCCGTCGAGGCGACGCCGATGATCATGCTGTTCTTCAGCGCGTTCATCCAGCGCGGCGAATTGATGAAGTCGTCGTACCAGCGCAACGACAGGCCGGGCAGCGGATAGGTCAGGTACGAGCCCGAGCTGAAGGACAGCGGCATGATCGCCAAAATTGGCGCGATCAGGAAGATGAACACCAGCGTGGAGACAATGATGGTTGCGGTCCACGCAATGCGCTGGCTGGGCGTTCGGAGGGAGGCATTGTCGCTCAATTTTTCATCCCTCCCGTGACCTGCTGGCCCTGCACCAGCTTGCCGTAGACGAGCGCCAGCAGAAGGGTGGCCAGCAGCAACACCGCCCCGAGCGCCGAAGCGAGTCCCCAATTGGCCGTCTCGGTGGTGTAGAGCGCGATGAAATAGCTGATCATCTGATCGGCGGCGCCGCCGACGAGTGCGGGTGTGATGTAATAGCCGAGCGCCAGGATGAAGACGAGCAGGCTTCCCGCGCCGATGCCGGGTAGCGTCTGCGGCAGGTAGATCCTCACGAAAGCGGTGACCGGTGGCGCGCCAAGCGAGGCGGCGGCGCGCATGTAGGCCGGCGAGATCGCCTTCATGCTGCTGTACAGCGGCAGGATCATGAACGGCAGCAGCACGTGGGTCATCGCCACGCAGACGCCGAAGCGGTTGTAGATCAGGCGCAACGGCTCGTCGATGATGCCGAGCCAGTGCAGGCTGTCATTGACGACGCCCTTGCTCTGCAGCAGCACGATCCAGGCGCAGGTGCGGACCAGCAACGATGTCCAGAACGGCAGCAGGACGAAGATCATCAGCAGGTTCGATCTGGCAGGCGGCAGCGTCGCCAGCAGGTAGGCCACCGGAAAGCCGAGCATCAGGCAGAGGACAGTGACGCTGAGACTGATGACGAAGGTGCGGGTGAAAACCTCGCGGTAGATGGCCTGGTCCGGCGGTGCTGCGATGATCGCACCATCGACGTTCCGCATCAGGTCGAGCGCGGACAGAAGGAAGAAGCCGGTCACGGGACCGCCAGCGTCCTTGATCGTCGTCCATGTCGCACGTTCGCGCCAGGCCGGATTGATCTTGCCCAGCGTCTCCTTCGCGACTCCTCGCTCCGGCGCGGCCTTCAGGTTGCGTGCCGTGCCGGTCAGGATCGTGCGAAAGCCGTTCAGCGTGTAGTTCAGCCGCTTGGCTGCGATCGCGATGGTGCCGGCGGCGCGCGCCGCCAGGACGTCGCTTGCGAGCGCAGCGAAGGCGTCTTCATTCGGCAGGTCCTTGCCGTCCCAACTGGCGAGAGCCGCGACCGTTTGCGGCAGAACCTGGCGCACCTCCCGGTCATCGACCGCGCGGCACAGCATGCCGGCGATGGGGCCTGCGAAGGTGAAGAGCAGGAAGACGAGAAGCGGCAGCACCAGCGCCAATGCCTTGACCTGGCGGGCGCGCTCAGCACGCCTCAATCGGCGCTTGAGCGGCACTTCGGTCGGCGCATCGGCGCCGGTCAGGGACGTGGTCGTCATGACGTGAGCCTCTTTGACGAGAGGCCAGAGCAAGCGCCTCGTCCTTCGAGACGACCGCTTCGCGGTCTCCTCAGGATGAGGCTCTTCGACGACGGTGCCCGTAGAGTCACTGCCACAAACTCAGACCTCATCCTGAGGGCCCGCCGTAGGCGGGCGTCTCGAAGGATGCGCCGCGGGCGCGCTATCTGCCACGTCTTTGCCTCAGCGCCCGTCTGGCCGCACGCTATTTCGCGGCCCATTTGTTGAAGCGCTCGGTCAGGCGGTCGATGTTCTCGAGCCAGAAGGCAACGTTGATCTCGACCGCGTTCTTGATGTTGTCAGGCGCTGTCGGCAGGTCCTTCAGAACGGCGGGGGCGAGCTTGGCGGCTGCGTCCTTGTTCGAGGTGCCGTAAGAGATATTCTCCGACAGTTTCGACTGGTTCTCCGCCTTGCCGACGAAGTCCAGGAATTTGTAGGCGGCGTCCTTGTTCGGGCTGCCCTTGAGGATGACCCAGCTGTCGAGCGTGAACAGCGCGCCATCCCACACCATGCCGAAGTTCTTCTTCTCGTTCTTGTTCGCGGTGTCGATGCGGCCATTGTAGACCGAGGTCATCGTCACCTCGCCGGAGGCGAGCAGTTGCGGCGGCTGGGCGCCGGCCTTCCACCAGACGATGTCGCCCTTGATGGTGTCGAGCTTCTTGAAGGCGCGCTCGATGCCCTCGTCGGTCGCCAGCACCTTGTAGACGTCCTTCGGCGCGACGCCATCGGCCATCAGTGCGATCTCGAGCGTGGTCTTCGGGCCCTGACGCAGGGCGCGCTTGCCCGGAATCTTTTTGGTGTCGAAGAAGTCGGCCCAGCCCTTCGGGCCCTCCTTCAGCTTGTCCTTGTCGTAGCCGAGAACGAAGTCGTAGAGGATGGCGCCGACGCCGCAGGGATTGACGGACGGCGGGATGTAGGCGGCCTCGCCGCCGATCCTGGTGTAGTCCAGCTTCTCGAACAGGCCTTCCTCGCAGCCGACTGCGAGTTCGTCGCTCTCGACCTGGACGACGTCCCAGGTGGCGGCGCCGCCTTGCACCTTGGCGCGCAGCACGCCGACGCCGCCGTCCCAAGACTCGTCGTTCATGGCAATTCCGGCCGCCTTCTTGAACGGCTCGAAATAGACCTTCTTCTGGGCATCCTGATAGGCGCCGCCCCACGACACGATCGTGAGATCACGCGCCTGCACGACCGTGGCCAGCGCCGCGCTGGCGGCGAAGGCCGCGGTGAAACCCAGAGCAATCTGGCCAATCTTGCGCTTCAGCATGGTCCTTGTTCCTTCTTCATCTGCGTTGAGTTCGATCGCTGGATCAGACCGGATCGAGGGCGAGGCAGTCCTCGGGGCGAAAGGTGACGAACACGTCTGCACCATGTGTCAGGCTGTCATGCGCGCCCGGCTGAAGCTTGACCATGAATTCGGCATTCCCCGAGACATCGAGCACGGCCAGCGCGTGGTCGCCGAGATAGATGGTGTTCTGCACCTTGGCCGGCAGCCGGTTCGGTCCGTCACTGGAGCTGCCGTTCGGGACGATGGCGATCCGCTCCGGCCGTACCGACAGGGACGTCGACGCGCCTGCGCCTGACACATTGATCGCCCGTGCGGTGACGGTGCCGCCGCCAGCCAGCGCGACGCGGCAATAGTCCTTGTCCACCGTCTCGACGGTGCCGGCCAGCACGTTGTTCTCGCCGATGAAATGGGCGACGAAGCTGTTCACCGGATGCTCATACAGCGCGTCGGGCTTGTCGATCTGCTGCACGATGCCGTCGTTGAACACGGCGATGCGGTCCGACATCGTGAGCGCTTCACTCTGATCGTGGGTGACGTACACGACGGTGATGCCCATCGTCTCGTGCAATTGCTTGATCTCCAATTGCATCTGTTCGCGCAGGCGCTTGTCCAGGGCGCCCAGCGGCTCGTCCATCAGCACGAGCTGCGGATTGAAGACCAGCGCGCGGGCCAATGCCACGCGCTGCTGCTGGCCGCCGGACAGCTGCCCCGGCCGCCGGTGCGCCAGGGTTTCCATCTTGATCATGCGTAACGCCGAACCCACGCGCTCCTGCACGTCCGCCTTGCTCGTGTTGCGAACGGATAGCGGGAAGGCGATGTTCTCCGCGATCGTCAGGTGCGGAAACAGGGCATAGTTCTGGAACACCATGCCGATGTCGCGCTTGTGCGGCGGCATATTCTTGATCGGCCGGCCAGCGAGGTAAATCTCGCCTTGGGTCGGAACCTCGAAGCCGGCCAGCATCATCAGCGTGGTCGTCTTGCCCGAGCCCGAAGGGCCGAGCAAGGTGATGAACTCGCCCTTCCTGATGTCGAGATCGAGGTTCTTCACCACGAGATGCTCGCCATCATAGGTCTTCTGAATGCCGGAAAAGCGTACCAGTGCCGGCGCAGGCGTGACCATGCCGGCTTCCATGTTGACCTCGACTTGCCGCTACAATGCTGTCAGCACCCTCGTTCGAGGTTGCCGAGCGGCAGCTTAGCAGCCTCGGGCGAGAATGCCAGCGGTGCGCGAGGGAGGGGCATTCGCTTCCGGTGCGCATATGACAAGCGGCGGCAGCTGCGCGCACGCCTCGCCCTTCGAGACGGCGCTGACGCGCCTCCTCAGGATGAGGCTGATGAGCATGCGTGCCCGTCGAAACTGGTGCCGCACATTCCGTCCTCATCCTGAGGGCCCGCCGAAGGCGGGCGTCTCGAAGGATGGCAGCAGGGAAAGGCTCTCGATACGATAGCAAGGCGAAGGCGCGCTACATCCCCGATAGCTTGCTCACAAACACATTCAGCGAGCCGCCGGCTTCCGCGACCACGCGCAGCGTCTTGGAATCGAAGGCGATGTCGGCCAGCGTCAGGCTGTCGATTTTGGCGTCGACCTTGACGCCGTCCTCGCTTTTCTGGAAGTCGGCGATGACGCCGGCGATCTTCTCGCGCGCGTTGGCGGCGATCGGCTTCAGGTCGAGCGTGGCCCTCTGCAGCAGTGCCTGCTGCATCTGCGGCACCACCGCGCGCGCGGCCGCGCCGAGCAGTCCGAAGGCCGCTTCGGACTCGACCGCGAGCTGGATGTCGGTGAGCCGCAGCGTCTGCTGCGCCTGGTCGAGCACCGGCCGGCCCCAGATGTGCACGGTCGCCTCGGCGCCGAGACCGAGCCAGCTCTTCTTTTCCTTGGCGCGCACCAGCAGCGAGATCAGCAGGCGCTCGCCCGACGGGACCACGTTGACACTCTTGACGGTGACGTCGACCGGGCCGGAGCCGTCCTCGGGATAGGTGCGGCCGACCATCTGCGCGGCGATCAACTTGTTGATCTCGGTGAACGGCACGTCGATGGGCACGCCGATGTTCACGCCGGTGCCGGTCGGCGGCACGATCGAGATCTTGTCGGGGAATGGGCAGTCCGGCTTGGTCTGCGTCGACGTCACGCGCGTCTCCGCTTCCAGGCCCATCAGCAGCGTCACGGCCTGGGCATCGACCCGCGGCTGCGCGGCGATGGCGCGGACCGGCTTCATCTCCAGCCAGAGCGGCGGCAGTGCGGCCGAGGCGCCCGAGCCCTGCAGCGGGATCGAGCGGCAGGCCTTGGCCCATTGCAGCTTCGCGTTCTCGCGCAAGCCCGGATCGTTGCGGATGCGCTCGGAGACGATGTTGATCTGCTCGCCGACATTCTTGTCGATTAGCGGCTTCACCTGTGCCGGCACGTTGACCTTGGCGCCGGCGACGTTGAGGTTGGTGTCGCCGAGATTGACCTGGGCGCCGAGATTGGGCTCGAGATGCCAGTTGGCCGCGAGCTTCGGGCGCGAGGTGACGATGACGTTGCCCCTGATCTCGGCGCTGGCGTTCAAATTCTTGATGTTGACGGCGCCGATCCGTTTCGCCGCGTCTCCGCCGAGCACGCTGCCGAGCGCGTCGCCGAGCGCACCGGTGGCTTTCGACGACAGCGAGCCCGTCACGTTCAGCTTGCCGTTGAGCGGCGTCGAGATCGTCAGCACGTCCTTGTCGCCGACAGCCGCCATCGGTCCGCGCACGGCGGTCCAGCCGATGTCGGCGTTCTCCAGGATCTGCGAGATCGGGTTGTCGGCCTTCCCCGCGAAATTGCGCGGCGCGGCCTTCTCGGCCTGGTCGCGGATCGCCGACAGCGCGATGGCGACCGGCGCGATCACGATCGAGCTCTTCGACGCCGGCGGCAACGGCGGCAGTTGCGCCACCGGCGGCGCGGAATTCGTCGCGCGCGGCGACAGCCAGTCCATCGCCTTCAGGCTGATGAAGAACGACGCCGCGAGCACCGCGACGCCGATCATGATGGTCTTCACATTCAACGTCAGTCGCATCGATCCCCCAGGCCGCCCCGGCAGGGATTCTACAGGGCAGGCGAGGAGGGCGCTAGAGCGCACCGATGGGGTGGAATTGGGGCGAATGGGTTAACGGCAGCGACCGATCGTTGCTGCGCATTCAGACCATCGCCGCGGGCTAGCCGCGCCGGGGGCGGCGGACCGCCCTCACATTGCCGTTCGCACCGCCGCCGCAGAAGAAGCGGTCGCCGCCGTCGGACTCCAGCCCTGACACCATGGTTCCGGCAGGCAGGTCGAGCTGCTCGAGCACCTTGCCCGTGTCAGGGTCGATCCGCCTGATATCGCTGTCCTCGCCTTCCCAGGTGCCGTGCCAGAGTTCGCCGTCGACCCAGGTCACCCCGGTCACGAAGCGCTTGCTCTCGATGGTGCGAAGGACCTGCCCCGTATCCGGATCGACCTGGTGGATCTTGCGCTCGCGATATTGCCCGACCCACAGCGAGCCTTCGGCCCAGGCCAATCCGGAATCTCCACCGCCGCCCGGCGCCGGAATGCTGGTGAGCACCTTGCCTGAGGCGGCGTCGATCTTCTGGATGCGATCCTCGGCGATCTGGAACAGGTGCCGGCCGTCGAACGCCGTTCCCGCATGGGCTGCGACATCGAGGGAGCGCGCGACCTTGCCGCTCTCCGGATCGACCGCATTCAATTTGTCGCCGGATGCGAACCAGACATGGGTGCCGTCATAGGTGACGCCATGCACGGCTTCGACGCCGGCAAAAGGTCCGTACTCCCTGACGATCTCGGCGGGTGAACGCTTCATGTGCTCGCTCCCTGTGATGTGCTGCTACCTTACGTCTTCAGGAGCGGTCCCGGGAGTAACAAGCCTGTCGGGAAACCCGGGACGGGCGGCATCATCCAGCGCCGCGCCCGCCCATGTCCGAACGACTGCACCTTGTTCGATCGCGCCAGCTCGTCGAGCGCCCGCTGCACCGTGCGCGCGCTGGTCCCGAGCGCCAGCGCGAGCGCCGAGCTCGACCACGGCTCGCGTCGGAGAGGAAGGCGAGGACAGCCGCGTGTTTCTCCTCGACGGGCCGCGCCAGCACCAGGACCTGCCGCGTCTTGCGCGGTGTCAGCGCAAAACCCTGTTTCGTCGCGGCCACATCGGCGAATGGCTTAAGCTTGGCGCGGAGCCGGCCGATCTCCACCCGCAGGCGGGCGCGGTGCGATTCATCGACGTGTCTCGCCCGAAACGCCCCTGCCATCAGCGCCTCGCGCGTGACGTCCGCGGGCCAGGCCTGCGCCAGGATGCGGGCGAGCGCGAACAGCACCGGGCGGGTCCCGAGCGATACGATCGTGCCCCGCCTGCGCACCGAATGATGGAAGGTGTCCACGACGAGTGCGTCCGAGGCCGCGAGCTCTTCGACCTGCTCCAGCAGCAACGGACGTTCGTTGCCACGCGTGATCAGGCGCGCTGCGGGCGTATCGAGCACGCGGTTCGTGCTCTCGACCTCGGCTGTGAGCCCAGGGATGCCTGCCAGGCTCGCTGCGCGAGCCGCCCGGGCGAGCGCCGCGCGCGCGTCTTTGGTTCTGAGCCGCCGTATTGCGATGCCGGCGACCACGAGCTCGCGGACGACCTGCGGGGCAGGCGGCAGCGGGGAGGGGCCGAGCTCGGCGAGGATACGCTCGGCTTCGTCGAGCCGTCCCACGAGAAGGAGGCGGCGTGCCTCGATGTGGCCTGCATGCGTGGCATTGGCGACATCGCCGTGCTTTTCGAGCGTCGCCCGTGCCGCCGCGAGCATTTTCGCAGGCCGGCCCAGATCGCGCGAGACCAGCGCAATCTCGGCTTCGGCCACCACGCATCTCGCGCGCGCCACCGCCTCGCGCGGACCGAACGCGCGTGCGGCGCTTCGCAGAAGCGTCTTCGCCTTTGCGAGGTCGCCAAGCTGCGCCATCGCGATGCCGCGCAGCGCCAGCGACGGCGCGTCGTTGCGCAACGCAACGCGGTTCAGCGCGCCGAGCGGATCGCCGGCCTCCAGCGCACGCGCTGCGGCATTGATCAGCGACTCCATGTCAATCCCGCCACACTTGTTACTCCCACCGCGCAACCGCTTGGTGCCAGAAATCGTTGGCAGGACGTCGAGCAAGAGGTTTGGAGAGCCATGATGACATCAATAGACAACGCAGGGACGAACGGACAGACCGCCATGCAAACGCCGCCGGTGGTGTCGCCGCAGGACTGGGAGGCCGCCCGTCAGCAACTGCTCGTGAAGGAAAAGGCGCATACCCGTGCCCGCGACGCCCTGGCCGCCGAGCGCCGGCGCATGCCGTGGATGGAAGTTGCCAAAACCTATGCGTTCGAGGGGCCCGGCGGCAAGGTCAGCCTCGTCGATCTGTTCCAGGGCCGGCGGCAGCTGATCGTCTACCGTGCCTTCTTCGAGCCCGGCGTGTTCGGCTGGCCCGATCACGCCTGCCGCGGCTGCTCCATGGTGGCCGACCAGGTCGCCCATGTCGCGCATCTGAATGCCCGCGACACCACGCTGGTGTTCGCCTCGCGGGCGCCCCAGGCCGACATCATCAGGCTGAAGAAGCGGATGGGCTGGATCATGCCATGGGTCACCGTCACCGACAGCTTCGATGCCGATTTCGGCGTCGACGAATGGCATGGCACCAACGTGTTCTACCACGACGGGACGCGCATCTTTCGCACCTATTTCGTCAAGAGCCGCGGCGACGAGCAGATGGGCGGCACCTGGAACTATCTCGATATCACCCCGCTCGGCCGCCAGGAGGTCTGGGAGGATTCGCCGAAGGGCTATCCGCAGACGCCGACCTATAAATGGTGGAACTGGCACGACAGCTATACGGAAGGTGCTGGGCCCGACAAGAAATGGGTCGAGATCTCCGATGCCGGCGAGAAAGCCTTTCGCGAGGAGGCCGCAGAAGGGCGTGACTAGTCCCGTCGGCGCAAGTGCCGGCGCCGGCCGCGACGGCGTGGTGGCCGCGCGCCGTCTCGCCCGATGGCTTGGTCTGGCCGCCACGCCGACCTTTGCGATGATGGCGCTGCTGACGGCCGTGCTCGGCGAGGGCCCGGCAGACATGCTCTGCGGCGCCGCGCACGGCTCTCTGCTCGGCGGCATGGTGCCGATGTATCTGCTGATGAGCGCGTTTCATTCAGCAGCGTGGCTGAGGCTGATCTCCGAGTAGCTGCCGTCCGATTGAACGCCCCATCCTTCGAGACGACCGCTTCGCGGTCTCCTCAGGATGAGGCTAACTGGCAGCTGCAACTTGGTGCAAGTGCTTCCGACTGACCGGCTGCCACACGCTCCGCCCTCATCCTGAGGGGCCCGCCGCAGGCGGGTTTCTCGAAGGATGCGCTGCGATTTCGCATGCAGGCCTTACACGCAGCGCTGCCGCGATCCTATTGGCCGCCCGCCGCCTGCAGATACGCCACCACCTTCGTCGCCTCCTCCGCCGAGATGCCGCCATAGGGCTGCATCTTGTTGCCCGACACCACCTCGTCGGGCTTGACCATGAAGCGCGTGAGCTTGTCCTGGTCCCAGACGAAACCGGCATCCTTCATCGCAGACGAATAATTGTAGTCCGGCAGCGAGCCGGCCTTGCGTCCCAGGATCTTGTTGAGATTGGGGCCAAGGCGGTTGTCGCCTTCCTTCACGGAATGGCAGGTGCGGCAGGAATTGTTGAAGGCCTGGTGGGCTGCCTCGTCGCCCGCAGGCTGCTGCGCGAGCGAGGAGGGAGTGGAGAGAAGCAGTGTCACCGCTCCGGCGGCCGCGATCGTGCGCAGCCATGAACTTCGTGGCGTCTGCAGGTGTGATTGCATCTGCGCCTCTATCGGAGTTCGCGCCGCAACACGCGAGCGCGCCGGGATGTCGAGGGGCAAACGGAAACGGCCCCGGTGGGTTCCGGGGCCGTTTGCGTCACAATGTCCTGTCGGTTCAGCGCGTCGCGGTTCTGAGCTCGGCTCTCCGTTCCGTCATCGGCAGCACGATCACCTTGGTGCCGACGTTGACGCGGGAATAGAGGTCGGAAACGTCCTCATTGGTCAGGCGGATGCAGCCCGAGGAAACGCGCTTGCCGATGGTGTCGGGGGCGTTGGTGCCGTGGATGCGGTAGATGGTGCCGCCGAGATACATGGCGCGGGCGCCGAGCGGATTGCCGGGGCCGCCGGCCATGTGGCGCGGCAGATAGGGCTGGCGGGCGATCATTTCCGGCGGCGGCGTCCAGGCCGGCCACTCGGCCTTGCGGGTCACCGACTGGGTGCCCGACCAGGTGAAGCCATCGCGGCCGACGCCGATGCCGTAGCGCAGCGCCTGGCCGTTGCCGAGCACGTAATAGAGATAGGTGTTGGGCGTGTCGATGATGATGGTGCCCGGCGCCTCGCGCGTCGCGTAGGCGACGGTCTGGCGGCGGAAGCGCGCCGGCATCTCCACTGCGTCCTGATCGTCGGACGGCTCGGTCTGATAGGTCGGCGCCTGGTAGGGCTGATAGGGCTGGACCGGCTGCGGCGCGGCGAACGGCGGCAGCGGCTGGAAGAAGGGGAAGAGCTGCACTGGCGCGGCCTTGGCTGCACCTGCGAATGCGATTGCGGAGACCGCAACTGCGCCAAAAGCAACGGCGCGCGAAAAAATCCTGAACGTGTCCAGATTGAACATGTGATCGCCCCTGTTTGCTCGGTGGTCTCTGCCACCGCGGCACCATTGCGGTGCTCCGTTGCCTGGATCACTAACGGCAAAACGTTTCGGGACATTTGCGCGGAAAACCGAAAACGGTTTCGTCGCTGAAAGGATTGTTTCATGACAGTTTCGTGGCCGCAGGCTCCCGTTAACGAACAAAACGGTGGGCCGACACTTCTGTGACGTCACACGCTTGAAATATCCTTCGTTGATGGTCGGAAACCGAGAATCATCAAACTCTCGGGATTTCCCCATGCGGGTATTAATCGCGACTGACGCCTGGCATCCCCAGGTTAACGGTGTGGTCCGCACCCTGACCTCCCTGGCAAATGCCGCCAAGGCCCTCGATGTCGAGATCGACTTCCTGACGCCGGACGGCTTTCCGTCCTGGCCGCTGCCGACCTATCCGAGCCTGCGCATCGCGCTGCCGAGCGGAAAGGAGATCGCGCGGCGGATCGAGAAGGCCGCGCCGGACGCGCTCCACATCGCGACCGAAGGCCCGATCGGCTGGGCGGCGCGGGCCTATTGCCGCCGCAACCGGCTCGCCTTCACCACCTCCTATACGACGCGTTTTCCCGAATATGTCGCGGTGCGGACCGGCATCCCCGCCGCCGTCGGCTATGCCGTGCTGCGGCACTTCCACGATGCCGCCGCGATGACCATGGTGGCGACGCCCTCGCTGCGGCAGGAGCTCTCCGAGCGCGGCTTCAAGCGGCTCGGCTTCTGGACGCGCGGCGTCAACACCGAGCTGTTTCATCCCGATAGCCCGGCAAAGCTCGATCTGCCCGGACCGATCTTCATGACCATGGGCCGGGTCGCGGTCGAGAAGAATCTCGAAGCGTTTCTTTCGCTCGATCTGCCCGGCACCAAGGTCGTCGTCGGCGATGGCCCGCAAAAGGCCGCGCTCGAGAAGAAATACCCGCAGGTGGTGTTCCTCGGCGAGAAGAAGGGCGCGGATCTCACTGCGCATCTCGCCGCCGCCGACGTGTTCGTGTTTCCGAGCCTGACCGATACGTTCGGCGTGGTACAGCTGGAGGCGCTGGCCTGCGGCACGCCGGTCGCGGCGTTTCCCGTGACGGGGCCCAAGGACGTGATCGCCGGTCATCCGATCGGCGCGATCGACCACGATCTGCGGTCCGCGTGCCTGCGCGCGCTCACCATGTCGCGCGAGACCTGCCGCAATTTCGCGCTTGAGCGCTCCTGGGAAAACAGCGCGCGCCAGTTCGTCGGCAACCTCACGTCACTTCAGCCCAGCCGCGTCCTGCGCGCCTCGCCTCGGATGGCGCGGCGGCCGGTGCGCGGCTGATCCCAAACGTCTGACCCACAGCGAGAACCCCATCGATGGCTAAGATCATGAACCTTGACGGCACCCAGCAGCTCGATCTCACCCGTGGCACGGTCGAGCAGGCTTACGATCGCTGGGCGCCCGTCTACGATCTCGTGTTCGGCGGCGTGTTCGCCAAGGGCCGGCAGGCTGCGATCGCGGCCACCAACAAGATCGGCGGCCGCGTGCTCGAGGTCGGCGTCGGCACCGGCATCTCGCTGCCGCTCTATGCGCCCAACCTGCGCATCTTCGGTACCGACATCTCGGAAGCGATGCTGGACAAGGCGCGCCAGCGCGTCGCCGAGGGCAAGCTGAAGAACGTCGAAGGCCTCGCGGTGATGGACGCCGAGAAGCTCGAATTCCCCGACAACGCCTTCGACGTCGTGATGGCGCAATATGTCGTCACCGCCGTGCCGAATCCGGAAGTCGCGCTCGACGAATTCGCCCGCGTGCTGCGTCCGGGCGGCGAGCTGATCATCCTCACCCGCGTCAGCGCGGATGCCGGCATGCGCCGCTTCATCGAGCAGAAGCTGCAGCCGGTGGTGCGCCCGCTCGGCTTCCGCACCGCCGAGTTCGCCTGGTCGCGCTATGCCAAATGGCTGGCCGGCGCCCATGGGATAGAGCTCGCCGAGCGCCGCCTGATTCCGCCGCTCGGCCATTTCTCGCTGGTGCGCTTCCGCAAGGTCGACGTCGCGAAAGCGGCATGAGCTGAAGCTCGCGCCTCGCGTGCGTCATCGCGCCGCTGCACATCGTCACATGACAAAATGATGATGTCACACGGCCTACATCGAATCCCTGTAATCCCGTACCCGAAAGCATTTGGGGGAGAGCATGATCAAGAACTATCTCGAGCAGCTGCGGATCCAGCGCTGGGACGACCATCGCTACTATCACCACAGCCGCATCAATCAGAGCCTGCACTTCATCAGCGCGCTGAGCTTTCTCTTCGCCTATGTCTGGCTGTTCATCGATCCCGTCGTTTCCGCGCTGGTCGGATGGCTGGTCTCGATGACCTCGCGCCAGGCCGGTCATTTCTTCTTCGAGCCGCACGGCTACGACCACGTCAACCAGGCCACCCACGAGCACAAGGAAGAGATCAAGGTCGGCTACAACCTTCAGCGCAAGGTGGTGCTGATGGCGATCTGGGCGGCTTCGCCGCTGGTGCTGTTCGCCGATCCCACGCTGTTCGGCCTGTTCACCCCCTGGGCGACCGCGACCGACTTCATGCGGCAGGTTGCCAAGATCTGGCTCGTGGTCGGCGGCGGCGGTCTGCTGTTCCGCACCGTGCACCTGTTCTTCATCCGCGACGTCGAGACCGGCCTCGTCTGGATGACCAAGATCCTGACCGACCCCTTCCACGATCTGATGCTCTATCGCAGCGCGCCGCTCGCTTTGATGCGCGGCGAGCTGATGGACCCCGGCCTGCACCTCAACCCCGAGCACACGCTGGGTCTCATCGGCGAACCCACGCTCGAAGAGCAGCACGCCTGAGCGCGCTGCGTACACAAGACATTCCGATGTCTGATGGTTGCGTCATGCCCGGCCTCGTGCCGGGCATCCACGTCTTGGGCCTTTCGCGCAGAGACGCATGGATGGCCGGGACAAGCCCGGCCATGACGGCGTCGAGGGAATTGACGTCAGCGCCCAAAACGCTTGGCGAGCATCTCTTTCAGGATCTGTCGCTTGATGTCCTTGTTGGTGAGCACGCCGTCGTGCCACCAGAAGCCGTCGGCCTTCATCTTCTTCGCGGCGCGGACGAAACGTTCGGCGACCTCGCTGAAATCGGCGTCGGTGTAGTTGAGGCTGAAGATCAGCCGTCCCGTGCCGACCCAGCTCAGCGCCAAGCCCTCGGCGCGCAGGTAATATTGCAGCATCCAGTTGTAGCGGGACGGTGTGGTGTATTTCACCGTCCAGATCGACGAGAAGTTTGCGAACCGCACCGGCAGGCCGGCGTCGGTCATCATCTGGTTGAGCCTCTCGGCGCGGCCGTTCCAGGTTTCCTCCAGCCCGTCATAGACAGCGCGGAAATTCGGGCTTGCGAGCCGGCTCAAAAACTCGTCCATCGCCGTCATGACGTAGGGGTGCGAGTTGAAGGTGCCGCGGGCAAAGCAGATGTCGGCGGGACGATCGTCGCGGAAGCGGCGCATCAATTCCTTTTTGCCGCAGACGACGCCGATCGGCAGGCCGCCGGCGAGGCTCTTGCCGTAGGTCACCATATCGGCCTTGACGCCGAAATATTCCTGGGCGCCGCCGGCAGCGAGACGGAAGCCGACGAAGACTTCGTCGAAGATCAGGACGATGCCGCGCTCGGTGCAAACGTCGCGCAGCCTCGCGAGCCATTCGGTGTAGGCCGCGCGATCGAAATTGCCGCCGCGGGACGAGTCAACCAGCGAGGAATCGCCGGGCGCGTTGCCGTTCGGATGCAGGCCTTGCAGCGGGTTGACCAGCACGCAGGCGATGTCGCGGCGGGTGCGCAGCACGTGCAGCGTCTTCTCCGACATTTCGGCGAGAGTGTAGGTCTCGTTCGCGGCAATCGGATTGCCGACGCCGGGCTGCACGTCGCCCCACCAGCCGTGATAGGCGCCGGCGAAACGAACCAGATGGGTCCGCTTGGTGTGGTAGCGCGCGAGCCGCGCCGCCTGCATCACGGCCTCTGTGCCGGACATGTGGAAGGAGACTTCGTCGAGGCCGGAGATCCGGCAGAGCCGCTGCACGTTCTCGAGGATGACGGGATGATAGGGGCCGAGCACGGGACCCAGCGCATGCGCGCGCTTCTCCGCGCCCTCGATGCACTCCTTGTAGAAGTCGTTGCCGAAGATGTTGACGCCGTAGGACCCGGTGAGATCGTACGACGTGTTGCCGTCGACATCGGTGACGGTGACGCCGCTCGAGAAGTCCACGAAGGTCGAGGTGCCCAGATGCTCGCGGACCAGACGCGAGAACTGGAACGGTACGCGGTAGGTTTCGGTGAAGTGCAGGTCGGAGATCTTCTCCGCCGCGTCCTTCGTCATCGCGCGGCCCTTGGGGTAGCGCTCGGCGTAAAGCCTGGCGAGGCGGAAGAAGGCGTCCTTGCGCTGCGCCACCACGTCATCAGGCGCGCCGTCGCAGCTGAAATACTTGTCGCCTTCGAACTCGTAGAACGGCAGCAGCTTTGCCACCCGCCGCGACATCTTGGAGTGCCCGGCGAGCGAGCGGTGCTTGGCGCGGGACAGTTCGACCCGCGCCTTGATCTTCGGGAAGACGGCGGCAGCAGACGCTGCGGCGGCCACGGACATCGAGAGAATCGGGAGTGTCGTTTCCATGACAACAAGCGCTAATACTGCGAGCTGACAGATTCATGACAGTCAAAGCCATCATCGCCTCTTTCACCCAGCAGGAAGACCTCAACTTCCTGTTGACCAACCGCATCCCCCGCGCGGCCCTGACCCGCTTCATGGGCTGGTTCTCCAAGATCGAGAATCCGCTGGTGCGGGACGGCTCGATCGCGCTGTGGAAGCTGTTCTCCGACCTCGATCTGTCGGAGGCGCGGAAAGATCATTTCACGAGCCTGCACGATTGCTTCACCCGGGAGCTCAAGCCGGGCCTGCGTCCCTTTGATCCGGATCCGTCCGTTGTCGCCAGTCCGTCGGACGGCATCGTCGGCGCGCATGGCCGGATCGCCGACACCGAACTGTTTCAAGTCAAGGGCGCGCCCTATTCGCTGCTCGACCTGCTCGGCGATTCCGCGCTGGTCGACCAGCACCGCAACGGCTCCTTCGTCACGCTGCGGCTGACCTCGAGCATGTATCACCGCTTCCATGCGCCGTTTGAGGCGCATATCGAGCGGGTCACGCTAATCCATGGCGATGTCTGGAACGTCAACCCGATCGCGCTGAAGCGGGTCGAACGTCTGTTCTGCAAGAACGAGCGCGCAGTGATCCGGACGCATCTTTCGACCGGCGAAGCCGTGACGCTGGTGCCGGTCGCCGCGATCCTGGTCGCGAGCATCCGCTTGCACTTCCTCGACATGGTGCTGAACGCGCAGTCCCGCGGACCGGTCAATTTCCCCTGCGACGTCAACGTGACCAAGGGCGAGGAGCTCGGCTGGTTCGAGCACGGCTCGACTATCATCATCCTCGCGCCCGGCGATTTCACCTTCTGCGACGGCCTCGCCGAGGGCACGCGCATTCGCGCCGGTCAAGGGCTGTTGAGGAGAAGATAGCCTTCAATCCGCCGTCCCCGCCGCCTATATCCTTGGCGGGGACGATGGATCGACACGGATTTTGGTGATGGCGCGGGCGCCGGTCATGGCGGCGGGTGGTATTGTGCTGCGGCGTGGTGCGCCGCCGCTAATCGCGGTCGTGCGCCAGCGCAAGCGCAACGAATGGGTTTTGCCCAAGGGCAAGCTCGACGACGGCGAGACGCCGAAGCAGGCCGCGCACCGCGAGGTGCTGGAGGAAACCGGGCATGACATCGCCATCCATGAATTCCTGGGCACGCTGGTCTACCAGTCGGGCGGGCGTTTCAAAGTCGTGCATTTCTGGCGCATGGAAGCTGAGGGCGGTCCGGTTCGCAAGCTGATGAACGACATCAAGGCGGTCGACTGGCTGACGCTCGACGACGCGCTTGCGCGTCTGTCGCGCGAATATGAGCGCGCCTTCCTGACCCAGATCGGCCCGATCGCGCTTGCAGCAGCAGGGCTGGCGTCGTCCCCCGCGCCCGAGCCGACGTCGACGCTCGCGGCCGACGATATCGACGCAACGCTGCAGACTTTGACGCCGGCCGAAGCCGCCTCCGTCGACGAGCTGCGGCATGGTCTGCTGCAGAAGGTGAAGGCCTGGCTGCGCGGCGAGGCGTGAGTTCGAGCGCGCTGCTCTCGGGTGGAAGAGCATCCGCGAGCTCATGCGGTTAGGTGAGCGTCAATTCCCTCCAAATCGTCATTGCCAGCGCAGCGACTTGTCCGCCGAGGCCTTAGTCGAAGGCGGAATCAATCCAGGATTCCTCCGCGAAAAGTTTATGGATTGCTTCGGCAATGACAGAGGAGAGAACAGCGGCGAGGGGCGGCACCATCACCGCCGCTCCTTCTCCTTCGGTGGCGGCGCCGGCTTGCGCGGCGCTGCGGGGCGTGGTGCGGCGGGGGGGCGCTGCTGGAAGCCGCCTGGTCGCTGCACGCCCGGCTGTTGAGCCACGGGCGGTTGGCCCGGCTGCATGCCGGTGCGCGGCAGCTGCGGCTGCGGACGAGTTCCGCCCGGCTGTGGCGGCACGACTCCTCCGGGCTGAATCTGCCCACCACGCTGCGGCTGTGTTTGCGGCGTGCCGTTTGGCGGTGTGCCCTGTCCTTCGCGCGGTGCACCCGGACGTCCGGCGCCTTGCTGCTGGCCGCGCTGCGGCTGGCCTTGTTGATGTTGTCCTCGCGGCTGTTGCCTCTCGCCCGCACGCGGTGTGCCCGGCTGCACCGCGCCGCTTTGTCCTTGTTGTCCCTGGCCCTGCCGTTGCGGAGGCTGGGCGCCTTGGCGGCCCGGCGTGCCCGGCTGCTGCTGACCCGGACGGATGTTCTGGCCCGGCTCGCCGTTCGGCCGCTGCAGCTGCTGGCCGGGTGCGGTCGCCGGCCGCAATTGCTGTTGCTGCGGCGGCTGGGCCGGCCGCGGAATGCGGCTGAGCGCGGTCGGATTGGCGCGGCGGAAGTCGCGCTGCTCGGTGACGATCTGGCGGCCCGTGGTCTGCGCCAGGTGGACCTGGCCGACGAAGCCGCGGTCGCGCGCGATCTGCTGCGCGGGAATCGTGATCGGCACGGCGGCGAAGCGCATGATTCCGGCAGTGGCCGCGCCGGGCCGGATCGCAAAGCCGCTCGCGCCTTGCGTCAGCGCGCCGAGCCGCGTGCCGCTGCTGCGGTCGTCGACGTCGATGTGGCCGACGCGGCCGTCGGCATCGGGATAGAGCTTGATGTTGACGTTGCGCGCGCTGCTCGCCGCCGCGCCTTCAGGCACGTCGACGACGCCGGTGGTGCCGCGGATGCCGAGCGTCGCGGTCGGCGTCGTGATCTTCATGTCGCCGGTCTTGGCCACGGCAGCCGCGACGAAGGCGACCGTGCCCTTGCCGACGTCGAAGATCGCCGAGTTCTGCTTGCCGCCGTCCTCGTAGACGTAATTGTCGATGGTGATCTTCGAGCTGGCGGAGAGATTGAACGTGGTGGCGTCGTCGAAGGTGATGCCGAGCGAGGAGTTCGACGAGGTCTGCACCACGTCGTTGAGATAGATGTCGTCGCGCACGCGCAGCGGATAGGAATTCTTGTCACGGATCACGGTCGCGATCCCCGTGACGGTCGCAACGTTGCCGATCGGCTCGACGGCGGCGGTTTGTGCGTCCGTGGCCGGCGTCGGCGAGGTCGAGGGCGTCGGGGAGGGGGAGGGAGCCGGCTGAGCTTGTGGCTGCGTCTGCGCGAGCTCAATTGTCTCGGATGCGCAAGCCACGCTGCCGCCTGCCAGCGGCAAAGCCGGCAGCATGAGCGCGAACACGAAGCGGCGCCAGGCCAGCATTGATGTCACGAAGAAGTCCCGGTGAGAACGCGAGGCGAGATCGGCCGATTTCAGCCGGGGAGACCTGAATGGCGGATGAACATTAGTCGTACGGGAGCGGCGAACGATCAATGGGTGCGCGATGCTAACAAGGGACTAGCTGTCTTCACATCGTCATGGCCGGGCTTGACCCGGCCATCCACGTCTTGACGTACGATCTTTAGAACGTGGATGCCCGGGACAAGCCCGGGCATGACGAATATTTGTGCGCTCAGCGCCTCAGCTCACGCGCTTCCAGGTCTGACCGCCGCAGAACATGCCGCCGAAGGCGCAGCCCTGCACGCGCATCGCATTCGGGCCCTTCATCGCGATGGTCGAGTCGTAATTGCGGCCGGAGTCGGGATCGTGGATGCGGCCGCTCCACTTCGAGCCCTCGGGCTTCATGTTGATCAGGATGCGCACATTGGTCTTCTCGGCGTAGCCGCAGAGATTGGCGCCGCACTGCTCGACGCGAACGTTGCCCTTGTTCTCTTCGGTTGCCCAGATACCGATCGGCGTGTTGGCAACCACCACAGGCGCAGCGGCCACAGGGGCCGGAGCGGGCGCCGGAGCAACTGCGACCGGCGCGGGTGCGGGAGCAGGAGCCGCGACGGGCGCGGGCTGCGTATTGGCGTCGAAGCCGACCGACGGCGCGGCGGCAACCGTCGTGGCCGGAGCGGCGGGAGCCGTGCCTGTGGGCGCGGCCGGCGCGGTCGCCTGCACTGGCACCTGCTGAACCGGAGCCGGCGCGGGCTGCGCAGTCGTCGTGCCTGACGTGGTGTCGTCATCGTCCTTGGAGCCGCCCAGGCCTTTCAGGTTGATGTTGTTCAGCTTGATCGGCTGGTCCGACAGGCCCGGTGCAACGATGGTCACGCAGTTGAGCGAGGCGCAGTTGCGCGGCGTCTCGATGCGGATGTGCTGGCCTTCGATCTGGAACGAGATCGTGTTGCCGCCGGCGTTGGCGGCGGCGGTCGATGCCAGAAAGAGCGCGGTGGCGGCGATGGTGAGCTTGTTCATGACAACCTCCGAAAATGGCGTGGTCCCGATATGGACTGGTGTCGCCGGTGGATGAAACGTGGTTCGACCCTACGCCGGGGCGGCCGGGCGTTCTGTGATGGGGGTCACAACGGTGGCACGCGGTCTGGGTGAGGCAGCGCACATTCAGCCCCTCTGCATCCCGCGTAATCTGGTCGCGACACAGAGGGGAGGGGTCGACGATGCGGCTTTTGATTTCGCTTGGCATGGCGATCGCCTTGACGGCGAGCGCGCCCGCAGCCCAGGCCGGCTCCTACTCCTTCTCGATCGGCGGTCACCGGTTCCGTGTCGACGCACCGCGCAATTGTAGGTCCAGTTCCTGTGTTTCAATGTCCGGTCGCAGCCTGCGGATGACGGGAGATGTCGGCACGGCCCCGCCGCCTGCGCCCGCACCGGTCGTGCAGGCGCCGCAGCCGGTCGCTCCGATCATCCCGGTCAGGCCGGTGCAAGCGACTGCCGCCGCTCCGCCACCTGTCCCCGTCCTTGCCGCCACGACTTCGCAGCCCGTTTTGCCTCCGCCGGCGCCGAAACTCGAGGCGTCAAGGATTGAGCCGCTGAGCCCCGATCCGCCGCGGGTTGATTTGCAGCGCGTCGATACGTCGAAGATTGTTACGCTCGATCCGCCGCGGATGGAGCCGCCTGTCGCTGCTCCGAAGCCCGAGATCAAGCAGGGCACGACCATCGCACAGCGCAGCGACGAGGAGCCGGCTTATTCGCCGCTCGGCGAATGGGAGAGCACAGGTGCCAAGGGCACCGTTCGCATCGAACGCTGTGGCCCTGCGCTTTGCGGTTTCGCGCTCACCGAAGCCTCCGACCGGGGTGAGAGTGTGCTCGTCAACATGAAGCCGAAGACGCACGACGTCTGGACTGGCAGCATCTACAGCCGCTCCAGCGGCAGCACCTATTACGGCAGGATGATGTTGACGTCTTCCGGCAAGCTCCGTGTGGAAGCCTGTGCGATCGGCCGCTTCTGGTGTTCCGGCAACGACTGGACGCGGGTCGAGGAGCAGTTGGCCACGACCTCGCGCCAATGGAATGGAGCGCGGTCGTAGCTCCGCGCAGGCCGTGGCGGGATTTGGCCGATCGTCGTCGCTAGATCATGCCGAGCACGATGGCGCCGACAAAGGCCATGGCGAGATACGCGGTGGCAACGCTCAGTCTCCCGGCGAACGTCATGACGTTGCTCCTGGGGTCTCTCCGCCACGCGCGCCGCTTTGCGCGCGAGCCTCATGGTTAACAGAGAGTCTATGTCCGAAACAGTCAGCCCTGCTGTCGCTCGGTGGCGGCAGGTTCGGGCGCGCGCGAGGCCTTATGGTTAAAGAACCCTGAAATCAACGCGTTGAAGAGTCTTTAAGTAAATTCACCGAACGTGCGTGCATGACGCGCGGAGTTCGTTTGTATCTCGTCGGCTCCATCGTCCTTGTTTCGCTAGCGGGTTGCGGACGCGGCTTCTTCCAGGCCGAACGCGAACCGTGGCGGGCCGAGGCCGAAGCCGCTTGCCTGAAATCGGGCGCGGTGAAAGAGGGGCCGGACCTCGTTCGCATCGACCCGATCTCCGGGCCAGGCATGTGCGGCGCCGAGTTTCCGCTCAAGGTCGCCGCCATCGGCGAGGCCTCGAGCAGCTACGGCTTTGCCGACGAAGAGCTGCGTCCGCCGGGCAGCATCGGCGGCCAACCGCGCTGGCCGGTGACACAGCCGCGGTCGAATTATCCGGCATCGTCCTCTCCGCAACGGTCGAACTATCCTGAAGCCGCGGTGCGCCAGCCCGCCGGCTATGGTGCATCGTCCGGGCCGATGTCGCTGAACGCGCCCGGCGTGGCGGCGCAGGAGGACGAGATCGATCTGCCGTCCGATGGCACCGATGCCGCGGGCGCTGCGCGCTACATGAATTCGCCGAGCTATCCGGCACGGCCGGCGCCCTACTCGCAGGCGCCTGCGCAGCAGCCGCCGCCGCGCCTCGGTCCGGCGCAGGGCAACCCCGTCACCGCCGTCGGTCCGGTCGCGATCAAGCCGACCGCGACACTCGCCTGTCCGATCGTGTCCGAACTCGACCGCTGGCTCGCCGACACGGTGCAGCCGTCTGCGATGCGCTGGTTCGGCGTCCGCGTCGCCGAGATCAAGCAGATCTCCGCCTATTCATGCCGGGGCATGAACGGCAATCCGCATTCACACATCTCCGAGCACGCCTTCGGCAACGCGCTCGACATTGCCGCATTCGTACTCGCCGACGGCCGCCGCGTCACCGTGAAGGACGGCTGGC
The DNA here is from genome assembly GCF_023100965.1 of Bradyrhizobium sp. 192. Classification (NCBI taxonomy): domain Bacteria; kingdom Pseudomonadati; phylum Pseudomonadota; class Alphaproteobacteria; order Hyphomicrobiales; family Nitrobacteraceae; genus Bradyrhizobium; species Bradyrhizobium sp. 192. The sequence goes on along the minus strand of NZ_CP064690.1, from coordinate 6,955,456 downwards.
GGGGCATGCCGGAGGAGCAGGGATTCTTGCGTGACGTGCAGTCGGGCGCCTGCGCGCATTTCACCACCGTGCTCGCGCCGGGATCGAACGTCTATCACTACGATCACATCCACGTCGATCTGATGCGCCGCGCCAGCCGCCGCCTGATCTGCCAGCCCGCCGCCGTCTCGGGCGAAGAGGTCGCCTCGCGCGCGCAGTCGCGTCGCCCCTATGCCAATGCGGGCGATCAGTCCGTCACCGGTTCGCTCGGTGCGCGCAAGAGCGCGACGCGCAAGCACCAGGAAGACGACTACGCCGACGATTAGGTGCCTTCGCCGGATCTGGACCGGCCGCCCACCCGCTGAGACCGGTCTGTTCAAGCAGCGCTGTGTGTTCGGCAAAGCGTAGTTGGCGCGCAAAAATTTGCGCGGTCGTGATTTTCAGTCAAGTCATTGAATAGTTATCGCTATTCGCGCCCCGCCGGGCTTTTCCCGTGGTTGGCACATTCGCTGCAATGAGGTGCTGCAACGAAGCGGCGCTGCCGGCGCTGTGAGCCCACGGAACCCGTCATGCAGATGCCCGTCACCCCGCCGTACTCCGATCTCGAGCAGCGCGTGCTCTCGCGTATCACGGAGGAGCGTTGGCTTGAACTGGCATCGGAGCTGATCCGCACCGGCCAGCCGCGCTCCGGCAATCCGCTCGATCCCGACCTGCCGCCGGCGGAGGAAGAGGCGATCTCAATGCTGGTCGCGGGCAAGCTCGAAGCCCTCGGCATGGAGGTCACCAAGCACAGTGCGCAGCCGCACCGGCCGAACGTGCTCGGCGTGCTCCGGGGGCAGGAGGGCGCGCCGTCGCTGATCCTCAACGATCACCTCGACACCTATCCGGTGGCCGAGCCCGAGAAATGGCACATGACGGATTTCGATCCTTTCAAGGCCACGCGCCACGGCGATCTGCTCTACGCGCGCGGGACCTCCGACACCCGCGGCAACCTTGCAGCATCGCTGCTCGCGGTGCAGGCGCTGATGGAGGAAGGGGTGAGGTTCAAGGGCACTTTGATGTGCTGCTACACCGTCGACGAGGAGCGCAACGGCACCGAGGGCTCGATCTACATGCTGAACAAGGTCGGCCTCACTGCCGACTACGAGATCACCGCCGAGCCGACTGCTTGGGGCGACGTCAGCAAGGATTGGGGCATGAACCTCTCGGTGGCCAATTCAGGTCACTGCCTGGTCGAGGTCACGGTCGAGGGCATCAAGTCGCATATCTGGCGCCCCGACATCAGCGTCAACGCCATCATGGAGGCGGCGAAGCTCCTGCCGAAGCTGAAGGAGATGGCTTTCACGCACGTGCCCAGCAAGTTCATGGGACACACGCCGCCCTGCTGCTCGGTGGTGCGTATCCGCGGCGGCCTGCCCGGCGAGATGCAGTTCTCACCCGATGCCTGCACGATCACGCTCGCGGTGGTCGGCATCGTGCCCGGCATGACGCTTGGAAGCGTGATCTCCGACATCGAGCGTCTAGGGCAGGAGACATTCGCTGGCGTCAACGACGTCAAGGTCGGGGTGCGCCAGGTGCCCGGCTCGCTGTTCGTCAACGCGACCGAACCGGTGCCGGTCGAGGAAGAGCCTTGCCGCTCCCTGCGCGCGGTCTATCGGCGCCTGATGGGCCGCGAACCCGGCGTCAACCGCAAGAACGCGTTCAACGACACGATCCGCTTTCGTGAGGCCGGCATCAACGCAGTGACGTTCGGGCCCGGCGAGGACGGCTGGGCCGTCGACAACGAGAATATCTCGATCACCAAGTCGGTGATGGCGACGCGGATCTACGCGCTGACCATCATGCAGATCCTGGGCGTGCGTGCATGAGCGTCGAGGCAAGCCACATGGCCATTCCGATCTCGGCAGATCGCACGCGGCGCGGCAATCTGCGGCTGAGGGTCCCGAAGGTCTCGCGATCGGTCCTGCTCTCGATGCTCACGATTGCCGTGCTGTTGGCTTGCTGGGCGATTGTCACGGAGATGAGCTGGGCCAACGAGTTGTTCCTGCCGAAGCCGCAGGCGGTCTGGGCCGCGTTCATCAAGACGATGACGAAGGGCTACCAGGGCGCGACGCTGCTCCAGCATCTCGGCGCCAGCCTGTATCGCATCCTCACGGCTTTCGCGCTGGCCTGCCTCGTCGGCATTCCGCTCGGCGTCCTCATGGGCGTGTCGCGCAACGCCCGCGCGCTGCTCAATCCGCTGATCGAATTCTACCGGCCGCTGCCGCCGCTCGGACTCTATACATTGCTCGTGATGTGGCTCGGCATCGGCGAGAGCTCGAAGCTGTCGCTGCTGTTCCTTGCCGGCTTGCCGGGTATCGTCATCTCGACGATCCAGGCCGTGACGAGCGTCGATCCCGTCTACGTGCGTGCCGCACAGTCACTCGGCGCGACCCGGCGCCATCTGCTGTTCCACGTCTATCTGCCAGCCGCAGGGCCCTTGATCCTGGCCGGCATGCGCATCTCGCTCGGTTTCACCTACACCGTTCTGGTCGCTGCCGAGATCGTCGCGGCATCAGCCGGCATCGGCTGGATGATCTGGGATGCTGCAAAGTTCCTGCTGTCCGACGTCGTGATCATGGGCCTGATCGTGCTTGGCCTCACCGGCGTCGTGCTCGATCTCATCATGCGCGGGATCGCGAAACTGTTGATGCCATGGGCCTGAAATTCATTTCTGATCGAGGGAGATCGATACGATGAAGAGATTTGTTGCCACGCTCGCACTTGCCACGCTCGCGTTCACGTCCACCCCGCGCGCCGAAGACAGGCCGGCGAAAGTGACCGTCGGCTATCTGAATCTGGTGAATGCCCAGCTCGTCACCAAGCATCTCGGCCTGCTCGCCAAGGAGATGCCGGGCGTCGACATCAAATACGTGAAGGTTGGTGGTGGCGGCGACATGCTGCGCGCGATCGCCGGCAGTGACGTCGACTTCGGCGGCCTCGGCAACCCACCGACCGCGATCGGCGCGACCCGGGCGCTGCCGATCAAGGGCATCCTCGTCATCAACATGCTCGACTATGTCGAATCGATGGTGGTTCGTGCCGACAAGAACATCACCTCGCTCAAGGACCTCAAGGGCAAGACCGTCGCCGCGCCCTTCGGTTCGACGACACACTATCTGCTGCTCCAGGCTTTGAAAGACGAAGGCGTCGATCCCGCCTCGATGAAGATTCTCGACCTCGCGCCGTCGGACATTGCGGCGGCCTGGCTTCGCGGCGACATCGACGCCGCCTGGTTCTGGGAGCCAAACCTCGACAAGGCCGTGAAGAATGGCGGCAAGATCCTCGTCACCTCGGGCGAGATGGCGAAGCGCGGCTACCCGACCTGGGACATCGGCGTCGTCATGAACGCGTTCGCGCAGAAATATCCGTCCTACGTCGAGAAGTTCGTCAAGGCCGAATGCGAAGGCATCGATTTCTGGCTCAAGAATCCGGACAAGACCGCCGAGATCATCGCGGAGGAGCTTTCCCTTCCGCTTGAGGACGCGACGCGCATGATGAAGGGCACCGGGATGGTCCCCTGCAGCAAGCAGCTCACGGACGAGTATCTCGGCACGTCCGCGAAGAAGGGCAAGTTCGTCGACACGCTGGTCTCGACTGCCGCTTTCCTGGTGAAGCAGGAACGTCTGCCGAAGCTGTTGCCGCGTGCCGACTTCGAGGCCTTCATCCAGCCGGCCTATATCGAGAAGGTGATCGGCCGCTAAAACCGGTGCCGGCGGTCTCGTTCTCGCCGGCACCTCCTGTCCTTGCAAGCACGTGACCGACATGGATATCTCGCCCTGCCAACTCCGCGCCGCCTATCGCAGCGGCCGGCTCAAGCCGTCCGATGTCGCCGCGCATGTGCTGTCGCGTCTGAACGGCGCCGATCAGAGCGGCGTCTGGATATCGACGGCAAGTCCCGAGAACGTCATGGCCGCTGCTCGTGCGCTCGACGCGCGCAGCGGTGAGATCGATAAGTTGCCGCTCTATGGGCTCGTCTTCTCGGTGAAGGATTGCATCGACGTCGCGGGGGAGCAGACGACGTCGGCCTGTCCGGAATTCGCCTATGTCGCGAAGGATACGAGTCCGGTCGTGGCCGACGCGATCGCTGCGGGAGCAATCTATGTCGGCAAGACCAATATGGACCAGTTTGCAACCGGCCTGGTCGGCGTGCGCTCGCCCTATGGCGTTGCGCGCAACCCGCACAATCCGGATTACATCCCGGGCGGCTCCAGTTCTGGCGCGGCGGTGTCGGTCGCGACCGGCACGTCATCATTTGCTTTCGGCACCGATACCGGTGGATCGGGCAGGGTGCCGGCGTCCTATTGCGGCGTTACGGGCTTCAAGCCGGCGCCCGGCGCCTTCAGCCAGCGCGGCATGGTTTATGCGTGCCGAAGCTTCGATACCATCTCGCTTTACACGCGCGGTGCACGAGACGGCTACGACGTCTATCGCGTGCTGGCACGCCGCGATCCCGAGGATGGCTTTTCGCCGGCGGATTTTGCCGGCTGGACCGAGCAGGCGCCACCGGCGCGTCCCCTGAAGCTCGCGACACCGCGCGTCGATCAGCTCAAGTTCTTTGGCAATGCCGAGACCGAGAGGCTGTTCGGCGACGGGCTTCGCCGGTTGCGGCAACTCGGCATGGCGGTTGTTCGGGCTGATTTCGCGCCATTCACCTCGATCAACGATCTGATGTTCTTCGGACCGTTTCTCGCCGAGCGGGATGTTTCAGTTGGCGCGTTCCTCGACGCCAATCCGGATGCCGGCGTCAAGATCGTGCGCGATCTCGTCGTCGGGAGCCGGAAGTTCACGGCGGCTGACGCCTACCGTGCGCTCTACAAGGTCAAGGAAGTTCGGCGCTCGCTGTCCGACTTCTGGCGGGGCCATGATGCGCTGGTCGTGCCGACAGTCGGCACCGTATTGAGCATCGACGACGTCGCGCGCGACCCGTTGACGGCCAATTTCAACAATGGCTACTACACCAACTTCGCCAATCCGCTCGGGCTCGCCGCAATCGCGGTGCCGAACGCGGTAACGGGGGTCGGCGTGCCTTACGGGGTCACATACCTCGCGCCGGCCGGGCGGGAGCGTCTGCTTGCGGACCTCGCCTGCGCGTTCATGGGAGCGACAGCCCAGCCTTGAGCGTTTGCGCCGCGTTGCAATCTGACCAGAGACCACCTAGCCTTCGGCCCGTCGCTCGAAGGGAGACCGATCGTGGAGCGCAGTCTTGCGCATGAGGTGGCCGATCCGGCTGAGCCTTGCACGGATGTGCGGAGGGCCCGGAGCGGACGTTACGTGCTGAAGGCGTTGGAAAAGCCCGATCTCGACCTGGTGATGCGGACCGGCAGGTTGGCCATCTACCAGAACCGCGAATATCTGCTGCGGGAATCCGAGGCCGCGAACGGCATCCACATCATCCTGAGCGGGATCGTCGAAAGCACCCATGCCGGCACGCAGGGACGCGAACTGATGCTGGCAACCTGGGAGGCCGGCGATTTCGTCGGTGCACCCTACATTCTCGGCGATCACCGTCATAGCTGGTCGGCACGCGCGCTCGGCCGTGTCGAAGCGCTGCACCTCGACCAGGATGCGATCCGCCGCCTGATCGCGCAGTCGCCATCCTTTGCGGTCGCGCTGATCGAGTGCCTCGGCTTCAAGGGCGAGACCTATTCAATGCTGGCGCAGATGCTTGCTGGGCAGAAGGCGGCCGAACGGCTGGTGTTGCTGCTGGTGAAGCTATGCGAGAACGCGGCCCAGGACGAGAGCGGGCCGATCTCGCTCGGCCGGATCACGCAAGCCAATCTCGCGCGCATGATCGGCGCGACGCGGCAGTCGATCAGTCTGATCCTTGGGCGACTCCAGGACGACGGTATCATCGCGACCGGGCCGACCAAGATGGTCGTCAACGACCTCGCGGCATTGAGGAAGCAGGTGCCGGATTAGCGCAAGCTGCGTGAAATGTCATTTCGACGTCGGCTTCGTCGGTGCGGGAACAAGCCCCATGCACCGCTGCACCTCGGCCGGGACGTTGTAGGTCCGCATGATATGGCGGCTGTCGCGCAGGCCGGATGACTCCCGCTGCACCACCAGCATCCAGAGCGCCTGGCCGGCTTCCATCACCAGCTTGCGCCTGGCCGGCTGCAGCGAGGCGGGCAACTCCGGGAGCGCATGGGCGGCGTCGAACTCACGCAAGCGCGTCAGCGCCTGTTCGAGCGTGTGACCCATCCGTCCAAGCGCGGAGGCCTGTTCCTGAACGATCTCGTAATGAAGGATATCGACGGGCGGGCGAAGATCACGGGACATGAACCCAAATATAGCGCCGTCCGAATGGCCTGCAACGCATGACCGGCTTGTCGCTACTTCGCCCGATACGCTGCCAGGAACATCCGCGTCGCGCTGTCGACCACCTCGGTCATGCGCTCCTCCGACGGCGCGGGCGCGGCCTGGAAGACGAACGGCAGGAAGAGGGAAGCCTTGCACAATTCCATGAACTGCGAGGCGGCAAGGTCGCAATCGTCGATCTCGAGATTGCCGGAAGCGACGCGGGCCTGGAGATAGGCGGAGAGGCGGTTGATGCTTTTGTCGAGCACGCGCGCATAGTAGCGGCGGCCGACATCCGGCATGCGTTCGGCGATCGCCATCACTGTGCGGATCGCCGATCCGCCACCGGGCCGGCAGACCAGGTGAAGGTAGGCGAGACCGAACTCCTTCAGCGTGGTTTCGGCATCGCGCGCGGGATCGAAATTGAACACGACTTGGCCGTACTGGAGCGCTTCCTGTTCGAGGATGGCTTCGAACAGCGCGCATTTGTCGGCGAAGTAGACGTAGAGCGTGCCCTTGGAGACCTGCGCGGCGCGCGCGATCTCGCCCATGCTGGCGCCGTCGAAGCCGAGATCCATGAATACTTTGCGGGCGCCGTCCAGGATCTGGCGACGTTTGGAGCCGTCCTCCTCCTGGATGACGTGCAGATGATCGCGGCCGGCTACAACCATTGGTTCAGGGTCTCGGAAGGTTTTTGAGTCGGGTCTGCGGCCATGAAACCCGAATAAAGGATTCTCGTCAGTAGGGTCCGGCCGGGAATATTATGTATATTGACCGAACCGTTCGGTCAATGATATTTGGATTTGGCGAGAGGGAACGGGCCGCACGCCGGCTCTCCTTGATCGCGCTTTTTTTTGGGGAGGCCTTTATGGCCGTATCGAGAGACCAGGCGGCGCGCGTCCTTCGCCAGGAAACGGTGGAGGATCACGCGGACGGTGGTGCTGCGATCGAGGACGCTGCGCCCCTTGCCGAGCAGTTGCGCTCTCACTTGGCCGAGGAAGCCAAGCGCCGCACCGCCGAGGCGCCGGAGAAACCCGTGACCGACAAGCCGGCCGCACCTGCGCCCAACGCACCGGCCGCCGGCGCTCCCAAATCCGGCAAGCGCAAATTCGTGCTGATGGGTGTCGGCCTGGTGCTGGCGCTCGCGGCCGCGAGCTATGCCGGCTACTACACGCTGGTCGGACGCTTCTATATCTCCACCGACGACGCCTATGTCCGCGCCAACAACACCATGCTGGGTGCGCGCGTTGCCGGCCACATCGCCTCGATCCTGGCCGGCGACAACACCACCGTGCGCGCCGGCGACATCGTCTTCCGCATCGATGACGGCGACTACAAGATCGCGGTCGATGCCGCCGCGACCAGGATCGCGACCCAGCAGGCCACCATCGATCGCATCGGCCGCCAGATCGCCGCGCTCGACAGCCAGGTGGCGCAGGCCAAGGCGCAACTCGTCTCGGCCGAGGCGGGACTCAAGCGCGCAGATCTCGACTATGAACGCCAGCAGGCCCTGAGCAACAAGGGGTTTGCCTCGCGTGCCGTGTTCGAGAGTTCGGAAGCCGGACGCGACCAGGGCGCCGCCGCGGTCAAGGCGGCACAGGCCGCCTACGACGTTGCAATCAGCAATGTCGATGTCGCCAAGGCGCAGCAGGCCGAAGCGCAAGCCCAGCTCGCCGAGCTCAAGACCACGCTCGCCAAGGCGGAGCGCGACCTCGGCTTCACCGCCGTGCGTGCACCGGTCGACGGCACGTTCTCGAACCGTCTGGTCAGCATCGGCGATTTCGTCGCGGTCGGGCAGCGCCTCGGCAACATCGTGCCGCTCAACAACGTGTATATCGACGCGAATTTCAAGGAAACGCAGCTCAGGCGCATTCGTCCCGGCCAGCCGGTGACGATCAAGGTCGACGCCTACGGCATGCGCAAGTTCTCCGGTGTCGTCGACAGCATCGCGGCGGGCTCGGGCTCGGTGTTCACGCTGCTGCCGCCCGACAACGCCACCGGCAATTTCACCAAGATCGTGCAGCGCGTGCCGGTCCGCATCCGCGTGCCGAAGTCGGTGGCGAAGCAGAACCTGCTCCGTGCCGGCATGTCGGTCTATGCGACCGTCGACACCAACAAGGGCGCGGCCGACGCCGACAGCGAGGTCGACCTCGACGATCCCACCGCGATCCATCCGCAGTAGGATTTGGTGACATGAGCCGCGCCGCCACCTCTCACGCAGGTGCGCTCCCTCTCCCGCTTGCGGGAGAGGGCTGGGGAGAGGGTGCCTCCGCAACGGGACAATCCCCAAGCGGAGAGAGCCCCCACCCGGCGCTTCGCGCCGACCTCTCCCGCAAGCGGGAGAGGTGCACCGACCTCGCGGCTTGCTTCAGTCAGAGCTGACACAATGGCCAACGCCACCACCGCTTCACCCGCCATGATGGCGGACCCCGCTTCGGAGCGCATCGCGCCGAAGCGGTTGTTCGCGTTCATCATCATGGTGTTCGGGATGTTCATGTCGATCCTGGACATCCAGATCGTCTCGGCTTCCCTCAGCGAGATCCAGGCGGGTCTGTCGGCGAGCTCCAGCGAAGTCTCCTGGGTCCAGACCGCCTATCTGATCGCCGAGGTCATCGCGATCCCGCTGTCGGGATTCCTGTCGCGCGCCTTCGGCACGCGGCTGCTGTTCGCGATCTCGGCGGCCGGCTTCACCGCCTCGAGCCTGCTCTGCGGCTTCGCCACCACCATCGAGGAGATGATCCTCTGGCGTGCATTGCAGGGATTTTTGGGCGCCGGCATGATCCCGACGGTGTTCGCCTCGGCCTATACCGTGTTCCCGCGATCGAAATTCCACATCGTCGGTCCCATCATCGGACTGGTCGCGACCCTCGCACCGACGATCGGGCCGACGGTCGGCGGCTACATCACCGACCTGATGTCGTGGAACTGGCTGTTCTTCATCAACGTCGTGCCCGGCATCGGCATCACCATCGGCGTGCTCGCGCTGGTCGATTTCGACGAGCCGCATTTCGAACTGCTCGACCGCTTCGACTGGTGGGGCCTCTTGTTCATGGCCGGCTTTCTCGGCACGCTGGAATACGTGCTCGAAGAGGGGCCGCAATATGAATGGATGCAGGACACCTCGGTCGCGATCTGCGCCTGGATCTGCGCCATCTCGGCGATCGCCTTCTTCTGGCGCGTTTTCACGGCGGCCGAGCCGATCGTGAATCTGCGCACCTTCTCGGATCGCAATTTCGCGATCGGCTGTCTCCTGCAGTTCTGCATCGGCATCGGCCTCTACGGCCTGACCTACATCTATCCGCGCTATCTCGCCGAGGTGCGCGGCTACAGCGCGCTGATGATCGGCGAGACCATGTTCGTCTCCGGCATCACCATGTTCCTGGTCGCGCCGCTGGTCGGCCGGCTCATGACGAAGCTCGACATGCGCTACATGATCGCATTCGGCCTCGTCGTGTTCGCGATCGGCTCCTACCAGATGACCTGGATCACCCGCGACTACGATTTCTACGAGCTGCTGGTGCCGCAGATCCTGCGCGGCATCGGCATGATGTTCGCGATGGTGCCGACCAACAACATCGCGCTCGGCACGCTGGCGCCTGACAGGGTGAAGAACGCCTCGGGCCTGTTCAACCTGATGCGCAACCTCGGCGGCGCAGTCGGCCTCGCCGTCATCAACACCGTGCTCAACGACCGCACCGATTTGCACATCACCCGCCTCCAGGAGCGCGTGACCTGGGGCAATGCGACCGCGACCGAAACGCTGACCATGTTCATGCAGAAGTTCCAGGGGCTCGGCGATTCCACGCTGATGGCGATGAAGCAGCTCTCCCAGCTCGTGCACCGCCAGGCCGTGGTGATGAGCTTCGGCGACGCCTTCTTCGTGCTGACGCTGTTCTATCTCGGCCTCACCCTGCTGGTGACGCTGCTGAACAAGCCGGCCTCGCTGACCGGCGGCGGCGACGCGCATTGACCGCGCTTCGCCTGACGTCCTTCGTTCGAAGGAGGAACCAAATTGCAACACTCGTCCGTGATATCGCGCGGGCCCCGTTGCAAACCGAAAACGACGCATCTATAAAGCGCACCTCATTCATTCGAACCGGGGAGAGATTTGCATGATTTCGTCGCATTCGCAGATCGCCCGCCCGCGCTCGATGATGTTCTGGCTCGGTATCTGCTCGGCCTCCTAGAGGCCTCTTCCGCCAGCTTCGATTGGGCACAAAGTCCCGATCGCTCCGCTTCCCAAGTCAAATTCAGTCTCAAGTGACGCTGTTCCGGCCCTCGCGGCCGGCCTGCGTCCATCGATGGAGCCGGACCGCGCCAGAAGCGGCCGGATGATGCCATGACCGCTCTGTCAAAAAAGCCCGCGGCGATCCGCCTGGTGCTGCCCTTCGTGTTCCGGCACTGGCTGAAGCAGCCGGGACGGGGCCTGATCGTGGCCGGCGGCTTGCTGGGTGCCACCATCGCCGACCTGTTCATGCCGGTCTTCTCGGGTCGGCTGGTCGATGCGCTGACGCGCGGCCCGTCCGATCCTGATGCGCGGCATGCCGCCCTGATTGCCTTCGGCGCCATCGTGGCGCTGGGCGCCGCGTCCGTGGTGCTGCGGCTGGCCGGCCTGCAGGCGATCGTGCCGTTCACACTCAAGACCATGTCGGACGTCGCACAGGAGGCTTTCATCCGCGTGCAGCGCTTCTCCACCGATTGGCAGGCAAACTCCTTCGCGGGCTCGACCGTGCGCAAGATCACGCGCGGCATGTGGGCGCTCGACCTGCTCAACGACACCATCCTGATGGCGCTCGCGCCCTCGCTGCTGGTCTTGATCGGCTCGATGGTCCTGATCGGGATGCACTGGGCCTCGCTCGGCGCGGTGATCGCGGTCGGCGCGTTCTTCTACGTCGCCGTGACCGTCGTGTTCTCGACGCGCTACATCGCGCCGGCAGCGCGCATCTCCAATGCCTGGGACACCAAGGTCGGCGGCACGCTTGCGGATGCCCTGACCTGCAACGCCGTGGTGAAGTCGTTCGGCGCGGAGGCGCGCGAGGATTCGCGGCTCGCCCGTGTCATCAACCGATGGCGGGTGCGGGTGCGGCGCACCTGGCTGCGCTACAACTACACGGCCATGGCGCAGCTCTCGCTGCTGCTCTGCCTCCGCACGTCCGTGATCGGCGGCGCGGTGCTGTTGTGGATGTCGGGACGCGCCTCGCCCGGCGACGTGACTTATGTGCTGACCAGCTACTACATCATCCACGCCTATTTGCGTGACGTCGGCATGCACATCAACAACCTCCAGCGCTCGGTCAACGACATGGACGAGCTGGTGGCGATCCATGCCGAGCCGATCGGCATCGCCGATGCGGCCGGTGCGCAGCCGATAGCGATCGAGGGCGGCGAGATCGTGTTCGAGGACGTGACGTTCCACTATGGCGGCCATCGCGCGCCGCTCTACGACGGGCTGTCGGTGACGATCCGGGCCGGTGAACGTGTCGGCCTGGTCGGCCGCTCCGGCTCCGGCAAGACCACCTTCGTCAAGCTGGTACAGCGGCTCTACGACGTCACCGGCGGTCGCGTGCTGATCGACGGGCTGGACATCGCATTGGCTACACAGCAATCGCTGCGCAACCAGATCGCGATCGTGCAGCAGGACCCGATCCTGTTCCACCGTTCGCTGGCCGAGAACATCGCCTATGGCCGGCCCGGGGCCAGCCTCGAGGCGATCGAGCACGCGGCGCGGCTTGCCAACGCGCACGACTTCATCCTGCGCCTGCCGAAGGGTTACGACACGCTGGTCGGCGAGCGCGGCGTGAAACTGTCGGGCGGCGAGCGGCAGCGCGTGGCGCTGGCGCGCGCCTTCCTGGCGGACGCGCCGGTGCTGATCCTGGACGAGGCGACCTCGAGCCTCGATTCGGAATCGGAGGCGCTGATTCAGGAGGCGATGGAGCGGCTGATGAAGGGCCGGACCTCGATCGTGATTGCGCACCGGCTGTCGACGGTGCGCAGTCTCGATCGCATCCTGGTGTTCGACCGCGGCGAGATCGTCGAGCAGGGCACCCATGCCATGCTCGCGGGCAAGCCGGGAGGCATCTATCGCGGCCTGTTCGAGCGCCAGGTGGTCGAGCTCGGGCACGTCGCAGCGGCGGAGTGAGGCGGGCGGCTGCGGGACGAAAGTCCCGCAGTCACGGCGCCAAGGAATGCGTCAAGGATGGAATGAGATGAAAGACCTGACGAACGGCTCCATCGTGAGACACATCCTCGTCATGACGCCGCCGATCATGGCCGGCATGATCTCGATCATGATCTGCCAGCTGGTCGATCTGTATTTCGTGTCGGGATTGGGCGATGCCGCCGTCGCGGGTGTCGCTGCGGCCGGCAACGCCGGCTTTCTCGTCAACGGGCTGATGCAGGTGCTCGGCGTCGGCACGGTCGCGCTGATCGCACATGCCGTGGGACGCAAGGATCGGGCGGACGCCAATCTGATCTTCAACCAGGCGGTCGCGCTGTCGGTGCTGTTCGGCCTGCTGACCCTGGTCGCGGGAGCGGTGCTGTCGCGCCTTTATATGCGTTCGATCGCCGCGGACCAGGCCACGATCGAGGCGGGAACCATTTATCTGCTGTGGTTCATGCCGGCGCTCGCTCTGGAGTTCGTCATGCAAGTGATTGCGTCCGCGCTCCGTGCGACCGGCATCGTGCGTCCCGCCATGTTGGTGCGGGTCGTCGCTGTTATCATCAACATCGCGCTGGCGCCGGTGCTGATCTCGGGCTGGGGCACCGGCTACGCGCTTGGCGTCGCCGGCGCGGGGCTGGCGAGTTCGATCGCGGTTGCCATCGGCGCTCTGATGCTGCTGGCGTATTTCCGCAAGGTCGAGCGCTATGTCGCTTTCAATCCTGCGCAATGGCGTCCGCAGCCGCACCATTTGAAGCGCATTCTCAACGTCGGCCTGCCCGCCGGCGGCGAGTTCGCGATGATGTTCATCTTCATGGCAGTGGTCTACTATGTGCTGCGCGATTTCGGCGCGGCGGCGCAGGCCGGCTTCGGCATCGGGCAGCGCGTGCTCGGCCTGATCAACATGCCGGCGCTTGCGGTCGGGCTGGCGGCCGGGCCGATCGCCGGCCAGAACGTCGGCGCAGCCAACGCTGCGCGCGTGCGGGAGACTTTCGTCAAGGCTGCTTTGATCGTCACGATCGTGATGACCGGCTTCATGATCCTTGCGCAGTTGAAACCGGAGCTGCTGCTCGCCGGATTCTCGAATGACCCCGAGACGATGGACATCGCCTACCTGTTCCTGCGGATCATATCGCTCAACATGGTGGCGCAGGGGCTGATCTTCACCTGCTCGAGCATGTTCCAGGCCCTCGGCAACACCCGACCGGTGCTCTTGAGCTCGGCGACGCGCGTGTTCACCTACTCGCTGCCGGCGATCTGGCTCTCGACGCGGCCGGGCTTTCGCATGGAATACGTTTGGTACCTGTCGGTCGCGGCGACGATGTTGCAGGCGGGCTTGAGCCTGTGGCTGCTGCACCGCGAGTTCGGGAAGCGCCTGACGTCGGCGCCGAAGGAGGCGGTCCCAGAGCAGGAGAGCGCCGAAGCCGTTGCACCTCTCGCCCGCGAGCCTGCGTAACGGTAGCTTGTTTCATCCTGGCTGCTCCGGCTAACGTGCCGGGCGGTGGTGGTTGCTGTCCTTGTTGGCGCCGACGTCGCAGGCGATATCGCCCGGTTTGAGATGCCGCCAAATGGTGGTGAACTCGGTCCGCTCGTCGCGCAGCAGCGCCTTAAGCGCACGAACCCAAAATCTGATGCTCGTGGCCGCAAACCATGCGATCAGATCGCGCCGATGCTGTTCCAGACCAGGGTGAGACCGGAGAGGAACAGCAGGCCGAGCACGACGTCGCCAAAATGCTTGTCGTTCAGCGCGTGATAAACGCGCGCGCCGGCCCAGGCGCCGATCAGCGTGCCCGGAAAGGCAACGGCTGCGAGCCAGATCACCTTGAGCTCCACGATGCCGGACACGGTCTGCATCACCAGCGCGGCCGAGAGCACCGTGAAGTTGAAGAGCTGGAAGATGCCGCGCCGCTCATGCTTGTTCCAGCCGCGGATATTGGCCCAGAGAATCGGCAGCGGCCCGGACAACCCGGCGAGGCCGCCGAGAATACCGCCGGCAAAGCCGATCGCGCCGTCGGCGAGGCGGCCGCCGAACTTGATCGCGAGCGGTCTCTTGTTCAGATAGAGCGCGCTCGAGAAGACCAGAATTAAAATGCCGACGCTCAGCTTGAACACTTTTGGATCGGCCGAGGCGATCAGCATGGTGCCGAGCGGCACGCCGATCAATCCCCCGATCAGGAACGGCCATACCAGCGAAAGATCAAAACTCTTCCACATCGACGGCAGCGTCGAAGTCTGCGCGATCACCGAGCAGATCAGCACCAGCGGCACCGCGAGCGAGGGCGGCAGCACGTAGAGCCAGATCCCGAGCGCCATCAGCGCCGTGCCGAAACCGGCGAGGCCCGAGACGAAGCCACCGGCCAATGCACCGAACAGCAGCAACGCGTAAGTGGACGTTTCCAACCGATTATCCCTGCAGCAATGGGCGATCCCGAACGGTTGATCGCCACTGCCCGCATAGCACGGCTTCGGCCGTGAAGGTCAATTTCAAAACCGCACGCAAGCGTGATCCTGGGACCAATCAGGGACGGGCGTTCGCGGAAGACGCGCCTACATGATGGCCGTACTTCAATCGGGGGGCATGCCAACGCCATTTGATGCGCTCGCTTGTCCGGAACCAGAGGACGGAGAAGGACGATGACCCGTACGAAGATTGCCGTTGCGGCCGCGCTACTGTCGGCGGCTTCCTTGATGCCGACCATGGCGCAGGCGCAGTTTTCCGAACCTGCGGCCTATCAGGCCGCCCATCCCGATCGCGACGTGCTCAATGGCGGCCAGCTTACGCCGGCGGGGCGCGCAGCCCGCGGTGAGACGGGGGCGCCGAGCGAGGCCTATGCGGCCTTTCCATCAGGTGCGACGCCCGTCGTCCGCCCGCGCCATCGCCGTCATCATTAGGTTTCACTAGCTAGACGATCTGCCTGGTGTCGGCGGGCCTGTGCAGCGCGCCGACCAGGATGCGCAGCGCTTCGGTCAATTCGGCCCTGTTGCGCGCGGCACCAAGTGAGACGCGTGCCGCGTTCGGCGGCGTTCCGTCGACGGTGAAGGCATCGCCGGCGACGACTGCGAGGCCATTGCGCAAGAGATATCCTGCGACGTCGGGCCGGTTCTCAGGCAGTCGCAGCCAGAGATGATGCGCGGCGGGCTTTGCCAGAAACTGAAATCCCTTCAGGGCGCGCTGGGCGAGCTGCTGGCGGCCGACAGCCTCATTGCGGATGGCCGTGATGATGCGATCGGCAATGCCGGTCTCGATCCAGTGCGTCACCAGCGCGACCATCAACGGCGCCGGCATCTGCACGGTCGCCTGCAGGCAGGTCCGCATGTCCTGCTGCGCGGCGTTGTCGGGCGTCACGAGATATGCAACGCGCAGCGCAGGTGCGATGCATTTTGACAACGTGGTTGCGAGATAAGTCCGCTCCGGAATGAGATTCGCGATCGGCGAGGCCGCACGGTCGAGCAGGCCGTAGGCGTCATCCTCGATCAGCACCGTGTCGGCATCGCGGACGATCTTTGCAATCGCATTGCGCCGCTCGGCCGACAGCGTCGCCGTGGTCGGATTGTGCAGCGTCGGAATGAGATAGACGGCCTTCGGATTGTGCGTGCGGCACGCTTTCGCCAGCGCGTCGGGCAGGATGCCGCCGTCATCCATGGCGACGCTCACGAGTTTGACGCCGAGCTGCGCGGCGGCTGCCTTGATGCCGGGAAAGGTGAGAGCTTCGGTCAGCACGACGTCGCCGGGCCAAGCAAGGTGCGCGAGCAGGTTAAACAGGATGGTCTGCGCCCCGGGAAAGATCACGAGCCTGTCGGCATGTGCGTGCGGCACGCGGATGCGCATCCAGCGCGCCGCGACCTCGCGCTCATGGGCACTGCCACCGGGCGGCTGGTAATTCAGGAAGGCGGTCAGGCCCGATTGCGCGCGCAGGGCCTCCATGCCGGCGATGATGCGTTCGTCGAGCTGCGCCTCCAGCGGATGCGGCGGCACGTTCATCGACAGGTCGATCGCGACCGGATGCGGCAGGTCGACCGCGCGGCGCGCGCTGGTCTCCGACACGAACGATCCCTGGCCGACGCGCGCTTCCATGATGCCGCGTCGCCGCGCCTCGGTGTAGGCGCGCGTCACCGTGGTGAGGTCGACGCCGAGCGCCTTTGCCAGCGCGCGCTGCGTCGGCAATTGCTGGCCGCGCACCAGCCGGCCGGCGCCGATGTCGGCTTCCATGGCCTCGACGATGCGCTGATAGCGCGGCCCTGATAGCTCCGAGATTGTCGGGGTCCAATCCATGCAATTTAGCTCCAAATCCTTTGAATGTATGGATGCAAGATATTATTGTATGGACCAGTGAAAAGGAAGGTGCTGTCATGGCAACCGGTTCGATCTCTCTGGCGAAGGCAATGTGGCGCGGTTTCCGGGGCAAGTGCCCGAACTGCGGCGAGGGTCATCTGTTCGGCCGTTTCCTGAAGGTCGCGGGCGCTTGTGACCATTGCGGCGAGGATCTGTTCCACCAGCGCGCCGACGACTTTCCCGCCTATCTCGTGATTGTCGTGGTCGGCCATCTCGTGGTGCCGGCGATCCTCGCGGTCGAGACCGCGTATGCGCCGGCGGTCTGGCTGCAATTGGCGGTGTGGTTGCCGGTGACGCTGTTCGCTTCGCTCGCGCTGCTGCAGCCGACCAAGGGTGCGATCGTCGGGCTGCAATGGCAGATCGGCATGCACGGTTTCGAGGTGAGCAAGCAGCGGCGCAAGGCCGCCGAGCTCGCGCCCGTGCTGGTGAAAGCGGACACGCGTGCCGCCTGAGGCGCGACGACGTTGAGGCGTTGCTGAAAATGGTGAGGGGTTCGATGCGGTCGGCATCGAACCCCTCGTTGCAAGATATCAGCCGGCCTGTAAGCCGGGTTCTGTAAGGCACCGTCCGCTTGCGCGAACGATACGCGACGGCCATTCCTCTGGGACCATGTTTGCACATGGCCTCAAGCAACCTACCCGGACGGCGGGCCTGACATCGCCCCGCGGCGTTATCGCTTGCGCGAACAGCCCGCTACGCCGTCCCTATTCGGTTTTGCTCCCGGTGGGGTTTGCCATGCCGGCTCCGTTGCCGGACCCGCGGTGCGCTCTTACCGCACCTTTTCACCCTTACTCCGCGAAGCCCGGAGGCGACGCGAAGCGGTTCGTTCTCTGTGGCACTTTCCCTGGGGTCACCCCCGCCGGACGTTATCCGGCACCGTATGTCAAGGGAGCCCGGACTTTCCTCCCCGGCGGCCTTTCGGCACCTGCCGGAGCGGCCGTCCGGCCGACTGACGGACAACGCATGAGGCATTTGTGACGGTTTCGTCAAGCCGATATCGCGACCCACGATCCGCCCGAAATAATTTATCCTGAAGATGTCGTTTGCTGCGTGCCCCGTTCGACTGGATGTCGGCGACACAGCCGAGCAACAGGAGTGAAGCGATGCAATATCTGCTGATGATCTACCAGAACGAGGTGGAATACGCGAAGAACGACGCCGCCACGGCCCAGAAGCTGATGGCCGAATACCAAACCTTTACCCAAGGCATCATCCAGAGCGGCAATTTCAAGGCCGGCGATCGGCTGCGGCCGACCACGACCGCGACGACGGTACGCGTGCGCGACGGCAAGACGCTGACGACCGACGGGCCGTTTGCGGAGACCCGCGAGCAGCTCGGTGGCTACTATCTGATCGAGGCCAAGGATCTGAACGCCGCGATCGAGATCGCGGCGCGGATTCCGAGCGCGAGGATCGGCTCGATCGAGGTACGGCCGATCTGGGTCTACGACAAGTGACGGCTGGCCCGCGCATCGACGCATGACCCCTTCCGAGATCGACAAGATCTTCCGCGACGAGGCGGGGCGGGCGCTGGCCACGCTGATCCGCCTCGTCGGCGATTTCGATCTGGCCGAGGACGCGCTTCAGGATGCTTTTGCCGTCGCGCTGGAACGCTGGGCGGCGTGCGAGGTCCCGGACAATCCACGCGCCTGGCTGGTCAATGTCGCCAGGAACAAGGCGATCGATCGCGTCAGGCGCCAAGCCGTTTTCCGCGGCAAGCAGCAGGCGCTCCTGCACGAGATCGAGCTCAACGCGCAAGCAGTCGACGAGCCGCCGGCAATGCTCGACGACGACATGCTGCGGCTGATCTTCACCTGTTGCCATCCTGCCTTCGCAGCCGAGGTTCAGGTCGCGCTGACGCTGCGCACGGTCTGCGGACTGTCGACCGTCCAGGTCGCGCGCGCTTTTCTCGTCGGCGAGGAAGCGATGGCGCAGCGGCTGGTCCGTGCGAAGCAGAAGATCAGGCTCGCCGGCATCCCCTACGAGGTGCCCGAGCGCGACGCGCTGGCGCCGCGGCTCGATGGCGTGCTCGCGGTGATCTATCTGGTCTTCACCGAGGGCTATGTCGCGACCGGGGGCGCGGATCTGATGCGACCAGATCTTGCGATTGAGGCCATCCGCCTCGGCCGTTTGCTTGATCGGCTGATGCCGGACCGCGGCGGCATCAAGGGTTTGCTGGCCCTGATGTTGCTGCATGATGCGCGCCGCGCCGGACGCGAGACATCAGCCGGCGATATCGTATTGCTCGAGGAGCAGGACCGCACGCTGTGGGATCGTTCGCAGATCGAGGAGGGCCTGCGTCTGGTCGAGGATGCGCTGCGCGTACCCGGACGGCCACAGCCTTATGCCGTGCAGGCTGCGATCGCCGCGCTGCATGCGCGTGCGCCGAGCTTTGAGCAGACCGACTGGCGGCAGATCACCGGGCTCTACGAGGTGTTGCTGCGCATCGCTCCCTCTCCGGTGATCGAGCTCAACCACGCTGCTGCCGTGTCGATGGTCGACGGGCCGGCACGTGCGCTCGATCTCGTCGATGCGATCAGCGCCCGAGGCGGGCTGCGCGGCTATGAGCTCTTGCCCGCTGTGCGCGCCGATCTGCTGCGGCGAATCGGGCGCAAGGATGAAGCGCGCGCGGCGTATCAGGCTGCGACCGCGGCGACTCAGCTCGAGCCATTGCGGCGGCTGTATGCGCGGCGGGTGAGAGAGATGGGGTAGGGCCTCCCGTGCCCCGGAGCGGACTGCGCGGCCATCGCCGTCACTTCGACGCGACGGCCGTGCCCTCTGCCGGCAAGCTCGCCAGCAGCGCCTGCAATGTCGACAGCGTCGAGTGGTCGGCGACACCGTCGAGCCGCGCAGGGCGGAAATGGCGCTGGAACGCGGTGACGACTTCCATGGTCGCGGCATCGTATTTGCCGGTCAGCGGCACGCCGTAGCCGTATCGGGCGAGCGCCTGCTGCAGGCTCAGCACCTCGTCGCTGATGGTGCCGAGCATCAGGGTCTCGCCGCGCACGACCGGGGCCGGCGTCACCCAGTGACCGACGCCGGAATTGGCCAGCGAGTGCCACGGAAACTTTTCGCCGGGGTCCTTCTTGCGCGCGGGCGCGACGTCGGAATGGCCGAGCACCCGGTGGGCCGGCACCTTGCGGCGAAGCATGATGCCGCGGCACAGCGCGATCACGGCGGCGATCTGGCGCAGCGGATATTCCGGATAGCCCCAGTCATGGCCGCGATTGATGATCTCGACGCCGATAGAGCAGGAGTTGATGTCGTCCTCGCCGGCCCAGGACGAGACGCCAGCGTGCCAGGCGCGCCTGGCCTCCGACACGCATTGCACGATGCGGCCGTCCTCCAGCACGACGTAATGCGCCGAGACTTCGGTCCCTGCCGTGCACAGCCGCGCCAGCGCGCCCTCGACATCGGGCATGCCGGTGTAGTGCAGTACGATCATATCGGGCTGCCGCGCCTTGTTGCGCTCACCATAGTTCGGCGAGGGGATGACGTCGGACACGATCGAGGAATCCGGCTCGAACGCCCTCATGCTCGCCGCGGCCTTGGGAACCGGGAGAACGCGTTGACGCTTCGAATCAGAACCAGACGGTGTGGACGAACCGGACGGCGGCATAGACAAACCAAGGTGGGACGGAGAGTGGGCCAAGCCCTTCTCTTTACTATTCCTTTACCCTCCACCGTGCGCAATCGCGCGGCGCGGTTAACGGATGCATTTTGGCGCACTGTGTGGATGAAGCATCACCGCCTCATCAGCTTTTCGACTTGTGAGCAGCCGAGCAACGCTTTCTTAACGCTAAGGGTCGTTACTGAGGGATGAAGAGCCGACCCGCGTCCGGAGGCGGCCAAAGCGTATTTTGGCTCGAAATCCAATGGCTGCCCGACAAATTCCGCTGGGAACACTCGGTTTGCGGTCCGGGACGATCGGGCTCGGTAACCATACTGGACTGGGGCATTGTCGTGGAACCGCCGCGACGCGGAATGATTCGAGGCGTTATGGGCTTGTTCGTCCCCGATCTCGCTTGGACGTCAGGGACCGTCGGCAGGCGTGGCGCATGAGCTCGGTTCCGCATATCCCCGTTCTCGGTCGCGAAGCCGTCGACCACCTCGCCCCACGCGCGGGCGGTATCTATGTCGACGCCACCTTCGGCGCCGGCGGCTACAGCCGCGCCATTCTCGACGTGCCGGGAACCCGGCTTATCGCCATTGACCGCGACCGCACTGCTATCGCTGCAGGCGCCGAACTGGTCGAACGTTCCGCGGGCCGGCTGACGCTGGTCGAGGACCGATTCTCCAATCTTGCCGAGGTCTGCGCCGCGCAAGGCGTGGACGCCGTGGACGGCGTCGTGATGGATGTCGGGGTGTCCTCGATGCAGCTCGACCAGGCCGGCCGCGGTTTCTCGTTCCGCCTCGACGGCCCGCTCGACATGCGGATGGGGCAGGCGGGGCCGACCGCCGCCGACGTGATCGCGCGTGCCTCCGAAGGTGATCTGGCCGACATCATCTATCTCCTTGGCGAGGAACGGCATTCGCGCCGCGTCGCCCGCGCCATCGTCGCGGACCGTCAGGAGACCCCGTTCACGACCACGCGCGCGCTCGCCGACCTCATCGGCAGGGTGGTGCGCTCGAAGCCCGGCGACATTCATCCGGCGACGCGGACGTTCCAGGCCCTGCGCATCTTCGTCAACGAAGAGCTCGACGAACTTCAGGCCGCGCTCGCTGCGGCCGAGCGCGTGCTCAAGCCCGGCGGCCGCCTCGTCGTGGTCTCGTTCCATTCGCTGGAAGACCGCATCGTCAAGAATTTCCTCTCCGAGCGTTCGAAGACCGGCGGCGGCTCGCGGCATCTGCCGGAGGTGGCTCAAGTTCCGCCGAGCTTCCAGCTTCTCACGCGGCGGCCTGTGGTCGCCGGCGACGACGAGGTCGCGCATAACCCGCGCGCGCGCTCCGCAAAGCTTCGCGCGGCCGAGCGCACCTCGGCGCCCGCGCATGACGATGGCGAACCATCTTCCTGGCCAAGACTCTCCGACGTGATGAGGGGCGGCTAGCGCATGCGCATCATCCACCTCTTCGTCATCGGCGCGCTCATCTTCGCGGCGGCCTATGTCTACCGGATCAAGATGGACTCCACGGCGCGCACCGAGAAGGTGTTGCGGCTGCATGCGGAGATCCGCGAACAGCGCGACGCGATCGCTTCGCTGCGATCCGAATGGGCCAAGCTCGATGCGCCGCTGCGCCTGCAAGGGCTGTCCGACCGGCATCTGCAGCTCAAGCCGGTCAGCGGCACGCAATATGACTCGCTGAAGAATCTGCCGGAGCGTCCGCCGCGGATGTTCCGGCCGGGCGAGCCCGACCCGATTGGGGCGATGCTCAACACCATCGAAGCCGCGAGCGATCCTGACAATGTGACGGGCTCCGTGCCTCAGCCCGAGGACAAGCAATGAGCGCTGCGACTCCGGTCAAACCTGCGGAACCCTGGCGGCAGCGGCTGATCCGCAGCCTGCTCTACGGGCGCAACGTCGACCGCGCCGCGAAGGCGCGCGCGCGCGTCGGTCTCGTCATGCTCGCCTTCGCCTCGGTCTACGTCCTGATCGGCGGCCGGCTCGTGATGTTCGCGATCGGCGCCGATGCGCACGGCGCACGCCGCGCCGCGGCGCAGGAAGTGGTGGCGACAGCACGGCCCGACATTGTCGACCGCAACGGCGCCATCCTTGCGACCGACGTCAAGGCGGCGAGCCTGTTCGGCGAGCCGCGCCGCATCATCGACAAGGACGAGGCGATCGAGCTTCTCACGGCGACCGTGCCCGACCTCGACGAGGCCGAGGTGCGCGAGCGCCTGAGGACGCGCAAAGGCTTTGTCTGGCTCAAGCGCGAGGTCACGGCGCAGCAGCAGCAGGCCATCCACAAGCTCGGCATTCCCGGCATCGGCTTCCTGCGCGAGAACAAGCGCGTCTATCCGACCGGCAACGAGGTTGCCCACCTCATCGGTCTCGTCAACATCGACAACCAGGGCATCGCCGGCATCGAGAAGTGGCTCGACAATCAAGGTCTCGCCGATCTCCACCGCGCGGGCTTTGCGACAGACCGGCTGCAAAAGCCGATCGAGCTCTCGGTCGATCTGCGTGTCGAGCACGCGCTGCGCGACGAGTTGCTGAAGGCCAAGGAGAAGTTCCACGCCAAGGCGGCGTCCGGCATCGTCTCCAACGTCAAGACCGGTGAGATCGTGGCCATGGTCTCGCTTCCCGATTTTGATCCCAATAATCCCAAGGAAGCGCACGACCCCGACCGCATCAATCGCCTGACCACCGGCGTCTACGAGATGGGCTCGACCTTCAAGGCGTTCACGCTGGCGATGGCGCTCGATTCCGGCAAGATCAACCTGAACACGATGTGGGACGCGCGCGGAAATCTGCACTACGGCAAGTTTACCATCCACGACAGCCATCCGCTCGGACGCTTCATCAACACCAAGGAAGTGTTCACCTACTCGTCCAACATCGGCGCGGCGCGGATCGCGCTGGGGCAGGGCGTGGAGGCTCACAAGGCGTTCCTGGCCAAGATGGGTCAGCTGACGCGTCTTCGCACCGAGCTGCCGGAGAGCGCGGCGCCGCTGATCCCGCGGCGCTGGAGCGAGCTCAACACCGTCACCGCCGCGTTCGGCCAGGGACTGTCCGTGGCGCCGCTGCAAGCCGTGATGGGCATCAACGCGCTGGTGAACGGCGGCTATCTGATTCCGCCGACCTTCATGAAGCGCACGCCGGAAGAAGCCGCAGCATTGGCCAAGCGGGTCGTCAGAACGGACACCAGCGACAAGATGCGGTATCTCATGCGGCTCAACGCCGAGATCGGTACTGCCAAGACCGCAGACGTCAAGGGTTATTACGTCGGCGGCAAGACAGGCACGTCCGAGAAGGTCATCAACGGCCGCTACGCCAAGAAGCGCGTGCTCAATTCGTTCACCGCGATTCTGCCCTGTGATGATCCGAAATATCACGTCCTGATCATGCTGGACGAGCCGCAGGCGCTGCCCGAAACGCATGGTTTCATCACGTCCGGCTGGAACGCGGTGCCGACCGGCGGCAAGGTGATCGAGCGGATCGCGCCGCTTCTGGGCATCGAGCCGCGGTTCGACCTGCCGCCTGCGGACCGCCTTATTCTTGCAGCATCCAGGACAACCCAGTAATCAATCGGGTGGGCCGTAGCCGCTGCTGAGTCGGGGATTTCCCTCGAAATTCGGCTCTCCGGTACGGCGACTGGAAGTCCATGAAGCTGCGCGACCTCTTAGGCCATGACGCCGCGATCGAGCCCGCAATTGCGGCGCTCGAGGCGACGGGCCTTGCGCTCGACAGCCGCGTGGTCAAGGCCGGCGATCTCTTCTTCGCACTCGCGGGCAGCAAGACCGACGGGGCGCGCTTCATCGATGCCGCGGTGGCCGCAGGCGCCGTGGCTGTCGTCGGTGACCATGCGCCGACCGGCAGCAAGGTGCCGTTCATCACCGTCGCCAATCCGCGCCGCGCGCTGGCGCTCGCCGCGGCGAGATTCTTCCCGTCGCAGCCGGCGACCATCACCGCGGTGACCGGCACCAGCGGCAAGACCTCGGTCGCGGCGTTTACGCGTCAGATCTGGGAGCGGCTGGGCCATGCCTCCGCCAGCATCGGCACCATCGGCCTCGTCTCGCCCAAACGTACAGTCTATGGCTCACTGACGACGCCGGATCCGATCGCACTGCATCGACAGTTGGATGAGATCGCGCGCGACGGGGTGACCCATCTCGCCTTCGAAGCATCGTCGCACGGGCTCGATCAGTATCGCCTCGACGGCGTGCGCGTCTCCGCCGGCGGCTTCACCAATCTCTCGCGCGACCACATGGATTATCATCCGACCGTCGCGCATTATCTTGCGGCGAAACTCCGCCTGTTCCGCGAGCTCGTGCCCCCGGGCGGCGCGGCAGTGATCTCGGCCGATCATGACTGCTCGGCGGAGGCGATCGATGCCGCAACCAGGCGCGGCCTGCACGTGATGGCGGTCGGCCGTCACGGCGACGGGGCAGGCGAAGGCATCTGCCTCGTCAATGCCGAGGTCTCAGGCTTCTCGCAAGAGCTTTCGCTCGTACATCGCGACAGGGCCTACGCCGTCCGGCTGCCGCTGGTCGGCGAGTTCCAGATCGAGAACGCGCTGGTGTCGGCCGGCCTTGCGATCGGCACCGGCAGCGATGCGGCCAACGTGTTTGCGAGCCTCGAACATCTCGAAGGCGCCAAGGGCCGGCTCGAGCGCGTCGGCGAGCGCAACGGCGCGCCGATCTTCGTCGACTATGCGCACAAGCCCGATGCGCTCGCGAAGGCGCTGCAGGCACTCCGGCCCTACGCGAAACGAAAGCTGGTCGTCGTGTTTGGCGCCGGTGGCGACCGCGATGCCGGCAAGCGTCCGATCATGGGCGAGATCGCGGCCGAGAACGCCGATCGCGTCATCATCACCGACGACAATCCGCGCAGCGAGAAGCCCGAAACCATTCGCGCCGAAATCCTCGCAACCGCAAAGGGCGCCCGCGAGATCGGCGACCGTGCCGCGGCAATCCGAACCGCGATCGGGGAACTTCAGGAAGGCGATGCACTGCTCGTCGCCGGCAAGGGACACGAGACCGGGCAGATCGTCGGCGGAGAGGTTCTGTCGTTCAGTGATCACGAGGCGGTCGCCGCCGCATTAGCGTCGGGGGTTGCATGAGCGCGCCGATATGGACGGTTGCCGAAGTGGCGCGCGCGCTGGGCGCGGAGGGGACGTTCCCGGACACCCCGATCGATTTCGTCACCCAGGACAGCCGCCTGGTGAAACCGGGCAGCCTGTTCGTGGCGCTGAGCGGCACGCCGAGCGGCGGCTTCGTCTCGGCCTTCGCCAGCGCGCGCGACGGCTGGGAGTTCGCGGACATAGCGGAAGCCTCGGGCGCGGTCGCGATGATCGTGCCGCACGAGATCGCGGGCATCCGGATTCCGCAGATCGTCGTCAAGGACACGCTGATCGACGGCCTCTGGGGCCTCGCCCGCGCCGCCCGCGCCCGCTTCCACGGACCGGTGATCGGGCTCACCGGCAGCGCGGGCAAGACCAGCACCAAGGAATTCCTGGCGGCCTATCCGAACGCCTATGCGAGCCCGTCCAGCTTCAACAATTTCTGGGGCGTGCCGCTGACGCTGTGCAATGCGCGGCCGGATGCCAGCCTCTGGGTCGTCGAGATGGGCATGAACCAGAAGGGCGAGATCGCGCGGCTGAGCGAATTGACCCGGCCCACGGTCGCGCTCGTCGTCAACGTCCAGCCCGTGCATCTGGAAAAGCTCGGCTCGCTCGAAGCCATCCGCCGCGAGAAGGTGTCGATCGCGCTCGGCCTGCCCGAGCATGGCGTGCTGGTGCTGCCAGCCGGGCTGAAGGCATCCGAATGGAAGGGCAAGGTGGTGCGCTTCGGCGAGCATGCCGAGGTGCACGAGGTCACGCACGCGCCGCATGGCGAGAGCTGGCAGGTCGTGGCCATGATCGGCAAGAAGCAGATCGCCTTCAGCCTGACGCCGGGCGCGCCGCACCGCGTGCAGAATGCGCTGGCGGCGCTTGCCGCCGTCCGTGCGGCGAACCTCGATGCATCGACGCTCGCAATCAAGCTCGAGCGGGTCGGCATCATGACCGGCCGCGGGGTCGAGCAGGCGATCGGCGGTATCACCGTCATCGACGACAGCTTCAACGGCAATCCGGCCAGCGTGGCCGCTGCCCTGCAAAGCCTGCAGGCGCGTCATATGAGCGGCGGCCGCCGCATTGCGGTGCTCGGCGACATGCTGGAGCTGGGCGATGACGCGCCGGACTATCACACCGGCCTCACCGGGCATCTCGACGGGATCGACGGCGTCTACTGCGTCGGCCCTCTGATGCGCCACCTCTATGACGTGCTCCCGGCCGGCAAGGGTCTCGGCTGGCACGACGATCCCGCCACGCTGAAGCCGAGTGAGGTCGCGAACCTGCTGAAGGCAGGCGACGTCGTAGTTGTCAAGGGCAGCAAGAAGATGTTCTGGGTCAACAAGTTTGTGCCGGGCCTGATGGCCGCCTTGCAGGCAAAGGCGTAAACTGCTTGGAAGGCGCCGTTCCCGAATCCCACCCTTTGCGGCGCGCTGCCGTCCGGTTTCCCAGAGGTCGCGCGATAGGACCCGTCTGAATGTTTTACTGGCTGATCGACCTTTCCAACACATTTTCGGGCCTCGGTGCCGTTCGCACCTTCTTGAACGTGTTCCGCTACATCACCTTCCGCACCGGTGGCGCCGTCGTCACCGGCGCGCTGTTCGTGTTCCTGTTCGGGCCCTGGATCATTGATCACTTACGCATCCGCCAGGGCAAGGGCCAGCCGATCCGGGCCGACGGTCCGCAATCGCATCTCGCCAAGAAGGGCACGCCCACGATGGGCGGGCTGATGATCCTGTCCGGCCTCACGGTCGGCACGGTGCTGTGGGCCAATCCGCTCAATCCCTATGTCTGGATCGTGCTGGCGGTGACGCTCGGCTTCGGCTTCGTCGGCTTCTATGACGACTACCTCAAAGTGACCAAGCAGACCACGACCGGCTTCGGCAGCAAGCTGCGCCTGCTGATCGAGGCGGCGATAGCGCTGGTGGCGTGCTACGCTCTGGTGCGGTTGAACCGCGATCCCGCATCGACCGCGCTGACGATTCCCTTCCTGAAGGACACCGTGCTGCATTTCGGCTGGTTCTTCGTCATCTTCGGCGCCTTCGTCATCGTCGGCTCCGGCAACGCGGTGAACCTCACCGACGGTCTCGACGGCCTCGCCATCGTTCCCGTGATGATCGCGACCGCGAGCTTCGCGATGATCGCCTATCTCGCCGGCAACGCGGTGTTCGCCGAATACCTGCAGATCAAATATGTCGCCGGCACCGGCGAGCTCGCGGTGCTCTGCGGCGCGCTGTTGGGCGCCGGCCTCGGCTTCCTCTGGTTCAACGCGCCGCCGGCCTCGATCTTCATGGGCGACACCGGCTCGCTCGCGCTCGGCGGCATGCTGGGCGCCATCGCGGTCGCGGTGAAGCACGAGATCGTGCTCGCGGTGATCGGCGGCCTGTTCGTGCTGGAGGCGGTTTCCGTCATCGTGCAGGTGGTATCGTTCAAGCTCACCGGCAAGCGGATCTTCCGGATGGCGCCGATCCACCACCATTTCGAGCAGCTCGGCTGGACCGAGCCGCAGATCGTGATCCGCTTCTGGATCATCTCGGTGATGCTGGCCCTCGCCGGCCTGTCCACGCTGAAGCTGCGGTGATCCCTCGATGATTCCCGTCACGTCCTTTGCCGGCAAGACCGTCGCGGTGTTCGGCCTCGGCGGCTCGGGGCTTGCCTCCTGTCACGCGCTGAAGGCCGGTGGTGCCGAGGTGATCGCCGCGGACGACAATGCGGAGAATGTCGCCAAGGCCGCGCAGGCCGGCTTCATCACCGCCGATCTGCGCAATGTGTCCTGGACGAATTTTGCAGCCCTCGTGCTCGCGCCCGGCGTGCCGCTCACCCATCCGGTGCCGCACTGGAGCGTGCTGAAGGCGCGCGAGGCAGGCGTCGAGGTGATCGGCGACATCGAGCTGTTCTGCCGTGAGCGCCGCCGCCACGCACCGAACGCGCCGTTCGTCGCCATCACCGGCACTAACGGCAAATCGACCACGACGGCGCTGATCGCGCATCTGACCAGGTTCGCGGGCTACAATACCCAGATGGGCGGCAATATCGGCACCGCGATCCTGTCGCTGGAGCCGCCGCGCATGGGCCGCGTCCACGTCATCGAGATGTCGTCCTACCAGATCGACCTCACGCCTTCGCTAGATCCCTCCGTCGGCATTCTGCTGAACGTCAGCGAGGACCACATCGATCGCCACGGCACCATTGAGCACTATGCCGCGGTGAAGGAGCGCCTGGTTGCCGGCGTGCAGGACGGCGGCACCGCGATCGTCGGCGTCGACGACGGCTTTTGCCGCGACATCGCCGACCGGCTCGACCGCGCCGGCAAGACCGTGGTGCGCATCTCCGTCAAGAACCCGCTCGCGTCAGGCATCCATGTCGAGCACGGCAATATCGTGCGCACCTCGGGCGGCGCCCGCAACGATATTGCAGCGCTCGGCGGCATCGGTTCGCTGCGCGGCCAGCACAACGCGCAGAACGCGGCCTGCGCCGCCGCAGCTGCACTCGCGCTCGGCATCGGCCTCGATGTGCTGCAGAACGGCCTGCGCAGCTTTCCGGGCCTTGCCCACCGCATGGAGCAGGTCGGCCGCCGCGGCAACGTGCTGTTCGTCAACGATTCCAAGGGCACCAACGCCGACGCTACCGCGCATGCGCTGTCGTCCTTTGCCGACATCTTCTGGATCGTCGGTGGCAAGCCGAAGGCCGGCGGCATCACTGGCCTGACCGGCTTCTTCCCGCGCATCCGGAAAGCCTATCTGATCGGCGAGGCCGCGCAGGAGTTTTCGGGAACGCTCGGCACGGTGGCGCATGAGATCAGCCAAACCCTCGACGTCGCCGTCGAGCATGCCGCGCGCGATGCGGAAGCCTCGGGCCTGACCGACGCAGTTGTGCTGTTGTCGCCGGCCTGCGCCTCCTTCGACCAATACCGCAACTTCGAAATCCGCGGCACCAAGTTCCGCGAGCTGGTGCAGGCGCTGCCGGGCGTGAAGCCGGTGGTGTGAGAATGTCGCGGCGACGCTGGATTGGAATTGCCGTCGCTGCTCTTGCTGTTCCGATCGGTTTCCTCGGCGTCGTCCTCATCGACAGCGTCATGCACCAATCCGGTGCATGCCGCGTCGTTCGACAGCGCGCCTTCGCCTCGCCAAACGGTAGCCAGTTGGTCGTCGTGGTCTGGAAGTCGTGCGGAGCGGCGGTACCCGACAGCACGCAAGCCAGCATCGTGGCGCGCGGCCGGACGTTTTCGCCTGAGAGCACGCCGACCTTTCTCAGCGTGCGCGGGCACCTCGATCCCGTCGTCGTCTGGAGTAGCGAGCGGGCGGTCAGGATCGGTTTCATTCCCGGGCCAGACCAAGTCTACAAGCGCGACGCACGCGTTGGGGATGTCACGATCAGCTACGAATAGGTTCTCGTGTCCCGGACGCGCAGCGTGCAACGCTGCTGCGCAGAGCCGGGGCCCCGGAAGCTGCTGGGCCCCGGACGCAGCGCACCGCAAAGGGCGCTGCGCTGCGTCCGGGGCACGAGACTCTTCGAAACTTGAACAAGCTATTAACCCAGCGGTAACCAACCTCGGCGACCAATGAACGGACCTCTATCCGAAAGCGGTCGCCCATGCTCTCCCGTGAAGAACGTACCCCCTTTTCCGAGTGGTGGTGGACCGTCGACAAGCCGCTGATGGGCGCCATCCTGGCGCTGATGCTGACCGGGGTGATTTTGTCGCTCGCGGCGAGCCCGCCGGTTGCGACCCGGATCGGGCTCGATCCCTTCCACTTCTTCAACCGCCACGTGATGTTCCTGCTCCCCTCGTGCCTGGTGCTGCTCGGAGTCTCCTTCCTGTCGCCGCGCGCGATCCGCCGCTCGGCCCTGATCATCTTTGCGGCGAGCATCATCCTGATCGTGCTGACGCTCGCGATCGGTCCTGAAGTGAAGGGCTCGCGGCGCTGGATCACGCTGCTCGGCGTCAACATCCAGGCTTCCGAGATCGCAAAACCGTCCTTCGTCGTCATCGCCGCCTGGCTGTTCGCGGAATCGACCAAGCGGCCGGAGATGCCGGCGACCACGATGGCGCTGGTGCTGCTGCTGATGCTGGTCGCGCTGCTTGTGATGGAGCCGGACTTCGGCCAGACCATGCTGATCCTGATGGTGTGGGGCTCGCTGTTCTTCATCGCAGGCATGCGCATGATCTGGGTATTTGGGCTCGCAGGTCTCGGCGCGGCCGGCCTGTTCAGCGCTTATCTGTTCGTCCCGCACGTGGCGGGACGCATCAAGCGCTTCATGAACCCGGCCTCGGGCGACACCTTCCAGGTCGATACCGCCATGGAGGCCTTCTACAACGGCGGCTGGTTCGGCCTCGGGCCGGGCGAGGGCATTGCCAAGCGCAGCCTGCCTGACAGCCACACCGACTTCGTGTTTGCGGTCGCCGCCGAAGAGTTCGGCATCATCCTGTGCCTGGCGATGCTGGCGCTGTTCGCCTTCGTCGTGATCCGCACGCTGTCGCGCGCTTATGCCACTGAGGACATGTTCTCACGCTTTGCGGCCTCGGGCCTTGCGATCCTGTTCGGGGTGCAGGCCGCGATCAACATGTCGGTCAACCTCCAGTTGATCCCCGCCAAGGGCATGACGCTACCGTTCATCTCCTATGGTGGCTCCTCGATCGTGTCGCTCGCCTATGGCGTCGGTATGATGCTCGCGCTGACACGGCTGCGCCCGCGCACCGAGGTCGAGGCCAGCGGCCATGCCGACGCGATGCGGAGTTACGCCTAGCCGCGCGTGTCCCGGACAAGCTCCGCGAAGCGGAGCGCAGAGCCGGGACCCAGAATGCCGCAATGATGAGCCCCGGTTCAGCAGCGCACCACGCCGCGAAGTGCGACGTACTGCGCTGCGCCCGGGGCACAAGCACGGTGTAGCCGGCTCGCATTGACGACAGGAGCCCTGTAAAAGGACAATTATGGACACTCCCCCCCTGATTCTTCTCGCCGCGGGCGGCACCGGCGGGCATTTGTTTCCGGCTGAGGCACTCGGCGTCGAGCTGATCCGGCGCGGCTTTCGCGTCCGCCTCGTTACGGATGAGCGCGCGCTGCGCTATAGCGGGCTGTTCACCAAGGATATGATCGACGTCGTCGCGAGCGAGACCGCGCGGGGCCGCAATCCGCTCCAGCTCGCCTATGCCGGCCTCACGCTCGCCGCCGGTACGCTCTCGGCCTATAAGCTGATCAAGCGGTTGAAGCCCGTCGCCGTCGTCGGCTTTGGCGGCTATCCGACCCTACCGCCGCTGGTCGCGGCCAAATTCGCCGGCGTGCCCGGCATCATCCACGACGCCAATGCCGTGCTCGGCCGCGCCAACCGGTTCCTGTCGAGCCGCGTGCGCGCCATCGCGACGTCCTTGCCCGGCGTGCTCGATCGCGATCCCGCACTTTCTGGAAAGACAACGACGGTCGGCACACCGATGCGCCCGGCGGTACTCGCCGCGGCTGCCGTGCCATATGCCGCGCCCGAGGTGAACGGTCCGCTGCGCCTGCTCGTCGTTGGCGGAAGCCAGGGCGCGCGCATCATGGCCGACATCGTGCCGGGCGCGATCGAGCGGCTCGAGCCTGCGCTGTGGAGCCGTCTGATCCTCACCCAGCAGGTTCGCGACGAGGACACGGCGCGCGTGCGTGCGGTCTACGACAGGCTCAAGATCAAGGTGGAGCTGGCGCCGTTCTTCACCGATTTGCCGGCGCGGCTCGCCTCCAACCATCTCGTGGTATCGCGCTCCGGCGCCGGCACTGTCGCCGAGCTCGCGGCGATCGGCCGGCCCTCGATCCTGGTGCCGCTGCCCGGCTCGATCGACCAGGACCAGTTCGCCAATGCCGGTGTGCTGGTCAAGGTCGACGGCGCGATCCGCATCCCGCAGACCGAGTTCAGCTCCGACCGGCTGGCCTCCGAAATTTCCGCCTTCGCCGTCGAGCCCGCGCGCCTCGCCGCCATGGCCGCAGCCGCGAAGGGGGCAGGTCGGCTCGACGCCGCCGACCGGCTGGCTGATCTCGTGGCCAAAGTCGCGGGAATCTGAGCCGAAGCGGACCGATTTTCGTATTTTTGCCGTCATGGCCGGGCTTGTTCCGGCCATCCACGTCTTGCATGAAGTAGCTTGGGATTCGTGTGGCCGGGACAAGCCCGGCCATGACGACGGAACCACGGGATAAGCCATGAGACTGCCGCGCGAGATCGGACCCATCCACTTCGTCGGGATCGGCGGGATCGGCATGAGCGGCATCGCCGAGGTGCTGGTCAATCTCGGCTATGCCGTGCAGGGCTCGGACGCCTCCGACAATTACAATCTCGACCGCCTCCGCAAGAAGGGCGCCAAGGTGTCGGTCGGCCACAAGGCCGAGAATGTCGACGGCGCCGAGGTCGTCGTGGTCTCCACCGCGATCAAACGCGACAATCCGGAACTGATGGCGGCGCGCGAACGGCGCATCCCCGTGGTGCGCCGCGCCGAGATGCTGGCCGAGCTGATGCGGCTGAAGAGCTGCGTCGCGATTGCCGGCACCCACGGCAAGACCACGACGACCACGATGGTTGCAACGCTGCTCGATGCCGGCGGGCTCGATCCTACGGTGATCAACGGCGGCATCATCAATGCCTACGGCTCCAACGCCCGCCTCGGGGCCGGCGATTGGATGGTGGTCGAAGCCGACGAGAGCGACGGCACGTTCCTGAAGCTGCCGACCGATGTCGCGATCGTCACCAATGTCGATCCCGAGCATCTCGATCATTTCAAGACCTTCGAGGCCGTGCAGGACGCCTTCCGCCATTTCGTCGAGAATTTGCCGTTCTACGGCTTCGCCGTGATGTGCATCGATCACCCGGTCGTGCAGAGTCTCGTCGGCAGGATCGAGGATCGCCGTATCATCACTTACGGCGAAAATCCGCAGGCCGATGTGCGGCTCGTCGATCTCACCCCGATGGGCGGTGGCTCCAAGTTCAAAGTCGCGTTCCGCGATCGCAAGACCGGTGCCGTGCACGAGATCGCCGATCTCATGCTGCCGATGCCGGGCCGCCACAACGCCTCCAACGCGACGGCGGCGATCGCGGTCGCGCGCGAGCTCGGCGTCTCCGACGACGCGATCCGCAAGGCGATCGCCGGCTTCGGCGGCGTCAAGCGCCGCTTCACCAAGACCGGCGAATGGAACGGCGTCACCGTGATCGACGATTACGGTCATCACCCCGTCGAGATCGCAGCGGTGCTCAAGGCGGCGCGCGATTCCTACACCGGCAAGGTGATTGCCGTGGTGCAGCCGCATCGCTACACCCGCCTGCAATCGCTGTTCGAGGAATTCTGCACCTGCTTCAACGACGCCGATGCGGTCATCGTCGCCGACGTCTATGCCGCGGGCGAAGCGCCGATCGAGGGCATTGACCGCGACCATTTCGTGACGGGCCTGCGCGCCCATGGCCATCGCGAGGTTGTCCCGTTGCCGGGCGCGACGGAGCTCGCGGGCATCGTCAAGGGATTGACGAAGTCCGGCGATCTCGTCGTGTGCCTGGGCGCGGGTAACATCACGCAATGGGCGTATGCGCTGCCGGACGAATTGAAGGCGCTGGGGTAGGGCAGTGGGATTCCCCGACATCACGCCCGATCTCAAAGCCGCGATGCCGGACCTTCGTGGCCGCCTGCTCGCCAACCAGTCGCTCGCCGAACTGACCTGGTTTCGCGTCGGTGGTCCTGCGCAGGTGCTGTTCACGCCGGCGGACGAGGACGATCTCGCTTACTTCCTCGCGCATCTTGCGCCCGACATTCCCGTCTATGTCGTCGGCGTCGGCTCCAACCTGATCGTGCGAGTGGGCGGCATTGCGGGCGTCGTGATCCGCCTGGCGCCGCGCGCCTTCGGCGAGGCGAGCGCGAGCGGCGATGTCGTCACCGCCGGCGCTGCCGCGCTCGACAAGCGCGTGGCGGAAGTGGCTGCATCCGCCAATATCGGCGGGCTCGAATTCTACTTCGGCATTCCCGGCACCATCGGCGGCGCATTGCGGATGAATGCGGGCGCCAATGGCGGGGAGACCAAGGACGTGCTGATCGAGGCGCGCGGCGTCGGGCGCGACGGCACGAAGCAAATCTTCTCCAACGCCGATATGAAATTCGTCTACCGCAACAGCGGCGTCGATCCCTCCATCATCTTCACTTCCGCGCGCTTTCGCGGCGAGATCAGGGACACGGAGGCGATCCGCGCGCGCATGGCGGAGGTGCAGACCCACCGCGAAACCGCGCAGCCGATCCGCGAAAAGACCGGCGGCTCGACCTTCAAGAATCCGCCCGGCCATTCCGCCTGGAAGCTGGTCGACGCCGCCGGCTGCCGCGGTATGCGCGTTGGCGGCGCGCAGGTTTCCGAGATGCACTGCAATTTCCTCATTAACACTGGCGATGCCACCGCGCGCGACATCGAGACGCTCGGCGAGACCGTGCGTGAACGCGTGAAGGCGAACTCCGGAATTGAGCTACACTGGGAAATCAAGCGGATCGGAATTCCCGGTTAACCTGGACAGGCGACGAGAGAACATGCGCATCACCATCCTCTTCGGCGGCACCAACCGCGAGCGTCTGGTTTCGGTCGCCTCGGCCCAGGCCCTGCATCAGGCGTTGCCCGAGGCCGATCTGTGGTGGTGGGACGTCGAGGACAAGGTGCACGCCGTTCAGTCGAAGCAACTGCTCGAACATGCCCGCCCCTTCGAGGACGAGTTCAAGCCCGGAACATCAGGCATCCCGCTGGAGCAGGCGCTCGATCAGGCCAGGGCCGAGGATCGGGTGCTGGTGCTCGGCCTGCATGGCGGGCGCGCCGAGAACGGCGAATTGCAGGTGATGTGCGAAGCGCGCGGCGTACCCTTCACCGGCTCGGGTTCGGCGTCCTCGCATCTGGCCTTCGACAAGATCGCGGCCAAGCATTTCGCCGCGCTCGGCGGGGTGACGCCGCCGGCAAACATTGCGCTCGACAACATCGACGAGGCCTTCGCCGAATACGGCAGGCTGATCGCAAAGCCGGCCAGGGACGGCTCGAGTTACGGCCTGATCTTCGTCAATGCCAAGCAGGATCTCGTCGCCGTCCGCAACGCGGCCAAGCACGAAGAGTATGTGATCGAGCCCTATATCGCCGGCGTCGAGGCGACCTGCGGCGTGCTGGAGCGTACCGATGGTTCGATCATCTCGCTGCCGCCGATCGAGATCATTCCGGGTGAGGGCAATTTCGACTACGCCGCAAAATATCTCCTGAAGTCGACCCAGGAGATCTGCCCCGGGCGCTTTTCACCCGAGATCACCGCCGCGCTGAAGGCGCAGGCGATGCTGGCGCACCGCGCGATGTCCTGCACCGGCTATTCCCGGTCGGACTTCATCGTCTCGGACAGGGGCCTCGTTTATCTCGAGACCAACACGCTGCCCGGGCTGACCAAGTCCTCGCTCTACCCCAAGGCGCTGAAAGCCGAGGGCATCGAGTTCGTCGACTTCCTGCGGGGCCTGGTCGAGCTCGCCGGGCGGGGCGTGCGAAAATAGTTAGGACTGGTTAACGGCCAAACGGGCGAAACGGCCCACTTTGGGGTCCAAAACCGGTAAAATGCCGGACATCGCGGCATAAATGCCTCACATGGCGGGGCAAAAAGCATTCCGCGTTAACGAACTTTACCTTTTGTTTACCAGGACGTCCGAAGGTTAACGCTGGCGGCGCATATGGCGTTTTGACTGCCGGCGCGTGGGCTGTTGTGGGTGTGATGCCACCTCCAGCGCACGCTTTGATGGGGAGAGGCTTCTTCTGCTGAAGACCAGCACCCGGCCCGGCAAGACCGAGACGTCATGTTCGCCAGGACCCGCGCGATGTCGCGGGCAAACTGTTGACGAGCTCGTGCAATGGATGGAGCAGGAAGCCTCACCCGGTCGCTTTTCAGATCGCTGAGGCCCCAAGCTGACCTGAAGGCGGCCGCTGTCGGAGCGGTCGTGCTTCTGCGCGAGTGGCTGCAGGACAGGCGTGACGAGAGGCGCGCGGCCGCCAAGGACAAGATCAAGGCCAAGGCCCTCGTCGAGCGCGAGCCGCCGCCGCGCGTGGTCGCGGTGATCGAGCGCTATCTGCCGCGCCGGGTCGGGATCACAATGACCGTGCTGCTGCTGATCGGAAGCTGCGGTTTCGGCATCGTCAAGGGCGGCCATCTCCAGGATTTCATCGCCGCGGTCAGCGATGCCCGCAACGCGCTGGCCAATTCCGCCGGCTTCCGGATCACCTCCGTCGTGATCAACGGCCGCAAGCAGCTCAGCCAGGACGAGATCCTGGCGATCGGCGGCGTCAGCGGCCGTTCCTCGCTGCTGTTCCTCGATGCCGACGGCGTGCGCGACAAGCTCAAGGCCAATCCGTGGATCGCCGATGCGACCGTGCTGAAGCTCTATCCGGGCCAGCTGATGATCGAGCTCACCGAGCGCAAGGCGTTCGCGCTGTGGCAGGAAGCCGGCCGGCTCTCTGTCATCGCCGATGACGGCGCCGTGCTCGAGCCCTATGTGTCTCGGCGCTTCCTGTCGCTGCCGCTCGTGGTCGGCAAGGGCGCCGACACCCAGGCCCGCGATTTCCTCGCTCTGCTGGCGCGTTATCCGCAGGTCAATTCGATCACCAAGGCCGCGATCTTCGTCGGCGAGCGCCGCTGGAACCTGAGGCTCAAGGACGGTCTCGACATCCGTCTGCCGGAACAGGACGTCGGCAACGCGCTGGCGATGCTGTCCAAGCTCGACAAGGAGGACAGGCTGTTCTCGCGCGACATCGTCGCCGTCGACATGCGCCTGCCCGATCGCCTGGTGGTGCAGCTGTCCGAGGACGCCGCCAAGGCGCGCGAGGAGCTGTTCAAGGACAAGAAGAAAAAGAAGGCCGGGGATTCCGCATGACCGGTCTCGATCGCACCCAGACGCCGAAGACGCGCCCGATGCCGCACAAGCGCGGCGGTCTCGTCGCCTGCCTCGACATCGGCACCAGCAAGATCGCCTGCATGATCGCGCGGCTGAAGCCGTCGCCGCCGAGCGAGGCGCTGCGCGGCCGCACCCATGCGGTGGAATTGATCGGCTACAGCCAGATCCAGTCGCGCGGCATGAAGGCCGGCGCGGTGATCGATCTCGGCGAATGCGAGCAGGCGGTTCGCCAGGCCGTCGCGCTCGCGGAAAAAATGGCCAAGGTGCGGGTCGAGTCCGCGCTGCTCTCGGTCTCCGGCGGCCGGCTTTCCGGCCAGCTGGTCGAGGCCGCCGCCGACATCCGTGGTGGCGCCGTGACGCAGGCCGATGTCAGCCGCGTCACCTCCACCGGCATGCGTCACGCCACCGGCGAAGGCCGTACCGTGCTGCATGCGCTGCCGGTCGGCTACACGCTCGATGGCGTCAAGGGCATCCGCGACCCACGCGGCATGGTTGCCCATCAGTTCGGCGTCGACATGAACGTCGTCACCTGCGACGCCACCGTGGCGCGGAACCTGATGCTGGCGGTGGAACGTTGCCACATCAATGTCGAAGCCATGGCGGCGAGCCCCTATGTCGCCGGATTGTCGGTGCTG
Source organism: Bradyrhizobium sp. 192 (assembly GCF_023100965.1). Lineage (NCBI taxonomy): Bacteria > Pseudomonadati > Pseudomonadota > Alphaproteobacteria > Hyphomicrobiales > Nitrobacteraceae > Bradyrhizobium > Bradyrhizobium sp. 192. Next base: position 6,917,411 of record NZ_CP064690.1, on the reverse strand, counting down.
ACCGACGACGAGGCCGATCTGGGCGCTGCCGTCGTCGAGATGGGCGCCGGCACCACGACGATTGCCGTTTATTCCGGCGGCCGTTTCGTTCATGCGGCGGGTTTTGCGGTCGGCGGGCAACACATCACGATGGATCTCGCGCGCGGACTCTCCGCGACCATTGCCGATGCCGAGCGAATCAAGACGTTATACGGGACCGTCATCACCGGCGGATCGGACTCGCGTGAGCTGATGTCTGTGCCGACAGCCGGTGACGAGCAGGATCTGCCGCAGATCGTCTCCCGCGCCACCATCGCCAACATCGTCAAGCACCGTGCCGAGGAAGTCTTCGAAATGGTTCGGGACAAGCTGAAGGATTCGCCCTTCGCCTCAGAGCCCAACGGCCGCGTCGTGCTCTCGGGGGGCGCCTCGCAGCTGACAGGCCTCGCCGAGCTCGGCAGCCAGATTCTCGGCCGGCCCGTCCGGGTCGGACGTCCGCTCGGCTTCGGCCGGCTGCCCAACGAGGCGAAGAACGCCGCGTTCGCGGTGCCGGCCGGCCTTCTCGTCTACCCGCAATATGTTCACCACGAACATGTCGAACCGCGGCACACGCGGCAGCAGGTCAAGACAGGGACCGGCGGTTATTTCGGAAAGGTCGGACGATGGCTACGCGAGGGCTTCTGATGACTCATTTCCGCAATTACCGACTTTCACCAACTCCCGCGGCCGCCGGCCGGGGCGAACCCACGCGCACGTGATCGAGAGGCAAACATGACCATCAGCATCAACGTTCCTGATATTCACGAGTTGAAGCCCCGGATCACCGTGTTCGGCGTCGGCGGCGCCGGTGGCAACGCCGTCAACAACATGATCACGGCGGGCCTCCAGGGCGTCGACTTCGTGGTCGCCAACACCGACGCGCAGGCGCTGACGATGTCGAAGGCGCAGCGCATCGTGCAGATGGGCACGGTGGTCACGCAAGGCCTCGGCGCAGGTTCGCAGCCGAACGTCGGCGCCACCGCGGCGGAAGAGGTGATGGACGAGCTGCGCGACCATCTCTCCGGTGCAAACATGGTGTTCGTCACCGCCGGCATGGGCGGCGGCACCGGCACGGGTGCTGCTCCCGTCATCGCGCGGATCGCGCGCGACATGGGCATCCTTACCGTCGGCGTCGTGACCAAGCCGTTCCATTTCGAGGGCGCCCGCCGCATGCGTACGGCCGAGGCCGGCATCGCCGAGCTGCACAAGGTCGTGGATACGCTCCTGATCATCCCGAACCAGAACCTGTTCCGGGTCGCCAACGAGAAGACCACCTTCGCCGACGCATTCGCGATGGCCGACCAGGTGCTCTATTCCGGCGTTGCCTGCATCACCGACCTGATGGTCAAGGAAGGTCTGATCAACCTCGACTTCGCCGACGTGAGAGCGGTGATGAAGGAGATGGGCAAGGCGATGATGGGCACAGGCGAGGCTTCCGGCGACAAGCGCGCACTGACCGCCGCTGAAGCCGCGATCGCCAACCCGCTGATCGACGACAGCTCGATGAAGGGCGCCAAGGGTCTTCTCATCTCCATCACCGGCGGCAAGGACCTCACGCTGTTCGAGGTTGACGAAGCCGCAACCCGCATCCGCGAGGAGGTCGACCAGGACGCCAACATCATCGTCGGCGCCACCTTCGACGAAGCGCTCGACGGCCTGATCCGCGTTTCCGTCGTTGCCACCGGCATCGAGCAGGCCGCGATCGCCCGCAACAGCCAGGCCACCAGTGCTCCGGTTGCGAACGCGGCGCCGCAGGCGCAGCAGGCTCCCGCAGCTCCGGCCGTCGCCGCCGAGAGCCGTCTTGCCGACCTGACCGCGCGGCTCCGTGCCGACAATCAGCGTATGGCTGAGCGCGCCCAGAAGCTGGAAGGCCAGGTTCCCGGCGCGGTCGCAACCGCGCCGATGGCGCCCCGTCCGAATGTCGAGCGCGCCGCGCTCGCCGCCATCGCTGCCGCCGTTGCGGATGTCCCGCAGGTTCCGGCGCCGATGCAGACCTATGGCGACGTCACTGTGCGCCCGATCGCGCAGAAGCCGACGCTGTTTCCGGAGCCCGACATGGCCCCGGTCGCGATGCAGGAGCCGATGACGCCGGAAAACTTCATCCCGCCGCAGGCCGAGCGTGCGCCGGTCCGTGCACCGCGGATGCCGCGCCTCGAGGAGCTGCCGATGCCTGCCCAGGCCGAAATTCGCCAGGCCCGCGGCGAGGTCGAAGACGAGACCCCGCAGAAGAGCCGCCTGTCGCTGCTGCAGCGCCTTGCCAACGTCGGTCTCGGCCGTCGTGATGAGGAGAGCGAGCCGCCGGTCGCAGCCCGCACCGCCGGTCCTGCGATGCCACCGCTGCCCGAGCGCCGGCAGCAGAAGACCGTGGCGCAGCAGATCGCATCGAGCGACCCGGTATCAGAGTATGCCCGCCGCCCCGCACCGCAGGGGCTGGATATGCATGGCCGTCCCGCGCCTGTTGCGCCGGCGCCACAGGGCGACGACCATCTTGATATCCCGGCCTTCCTGCGGCGGCAGGCGACCTGAGGATTGTTACAATAAGGCAGACGAAAAAAGGTCCCGGCAGCAAGCTTGCCGGGACCTTTCCTTTTATCCCGCGCATATCCGGATTGCGCATTCAAGCAACTGATTTTAAATCATTAATTACGTGTCTGGGTGTTCAGTCAAACTGCCGGAAGCGACCAAAACCGCGGCGTAATTTGGTTAAGCCTTGGCGCGAATACGGCAGGTTTGGGGTAACAATCGGTAAAAAAGCGTGAGTTGGCGCTGTTTGAGGCAGTGACTATGGTTTGCCGTGACTTGGGGATACGGATTCGCGAGCGTCGGCAGTGGCCGGCCAAGTGGGTCGAGTATAAGTCGCAGTGGGTCGTAGTGGGGCGGGTTCCTGATGAAATTTAGCCGGCAAACAACGCTTCGTGCGCAAGCCTCCGTGGCAGGCGTGGGCGTTCATTCCGGTCTTCCCGTCACTCTCACCCTTGGGCCTGCGCCAGTCGACGCGGGTTTTGTTTTTGTCCGCACCGGCCTCGAGGGAAGTGATCGCGAAGTTCAGGCGACCGCCGAGCAGGTGATCGCGACCGATTTCGCCACCGTCCTCGGCGATCGCAACGGTCCGCTGGTGTCCACAGCCGAGCACGTGCTTGCTGCACTGCGGGGCATGGGTGTTGACAACGCCACGATCGAAATCGACGGTCCCGAAGTGCCGATCATGGACGGCAGCGCCGCGGCCTTCATTGCGGCGATCGACCAGGCCGGCATCGTGACCCAGCCGGCACAGCGCCGCTTCATTCAGGTTTTGAAGCCGATCTCGGTCAAGATCGGCGACTCCTTCGGCGAGATCAGGCCCTACGCCAACGGGTTCTGCGTCGAGGTCGAGATCGATTTCACCAATTCCGTCATCGGCCAGCAGGCTTACACCTTCGACCTCAATCCGGAGCGTTTCCGCCGCGAAGTCGGCCGGGCCCGGACCTTCGGTCTGATGTGCGACGTCGCTCGGCTCTGGAGCGCGGGCTATGCCCTCGGCGCCTCCTTCGACAACACCGTCGTGTTCGACGACGAGCGGCTGCTCAACACCGAGGGCCTGCGCTACGCCGATGAATGCGCCCGCCACAAGGTGCTGGACGTGATCGGCGACCTCGCCCTGGCCGGCCTGCCGCTGCTTGGCGCCTATCGCTCGGTGCGTGGCGGCCACAAGCTCAACCATGCTGTCCTGACCGCGCTGCTTGCCGATCGTACCGCCTGGCGGGTGGTCGAGGGCGAGGCGGCTCGTCGTACCACGCGTCCCGTGGGCGAAGTCGGTCGCGGTATCGTCGGCGGCCGGATCGCTGCGGCTTACGGGCCGGACGTGTCCTGAACAGAGCTATTGCCGCGGACCTCACGCAGCGGCTTGTCCCGGAAACCCCTGGTAACCATGATTGGCTAGCATTGCGGCAAGTTCGCCTTAATCCGGGCGAAATGCCTGCCTATCCGTTTGGTTAAAGATCGCTTTTCGGATACACCGGCGTGGTCGCATGGCAGGCACCACGGTTTCATTTCGCGCCCATGACGGGGTTCATGGGCCGGCGGCACCGCATCACAGGGCGTCAGGGCTTCAATTCATGTCGGCACAGCGTATGACGCGCGGATATTTCTCGGTCTCGTCGCGAGCGCGTGGGCTGCTTCACGCCGCCACCTTCATCATACTCGCGCTGCCGCTGGCCGGCTGCGGCACCGGCTCGCTCTGGGACAAGTTCACCGCCAAGGACGACACCTTCGTCGAGGAGCCCGCTGACAAGATCTACAATGAGGGCCTGTACCTCATGAACGAGAAGAAGGACATGAAGGCGGCGAACAAGAAGTTCGAAGAGGTCGACCGCCAGCATCCTTATTCCGACTGGGCCCGAAAATCGCTGCTGATGTCCGCCTATGCGTCCTACCAGGGCGGCGACTATGACGGCTGCATCGGCGCCGCCACGCGTTACGTCACGCTGCATCCCGGCAGCCCGGATGCAGCCTATGCGCAATATCTGATCGCGGCCTCCCATTACGACCAGATCCCGGACGTCAGCCGCGACCAGGCCCGCACCGAGAAGGCGATCGCCGCGCTGGAAGAGGTGGTGCGCAAATATCCGAACTCGGAATACGCGACGTCCGCCAAGGCCAAGATCGAGGGCGCGCGCGACCAGCTTGCCGGCAAGGAAATGAATACCGGCCGCTATTACGCGCAGAAGCGCGACTACACGGCGGCGATCAACCGCTACAAGACCGTCGTCACGCAGTACCAGACCACCCGCCACGTCGAGGAGGCGCTGTTCCGGCTGACCGAGGCCTACATGGCGATCGGCATCGTCGGCGAGGCGCAGACCGCGGCGGCCGTGCTTGGGCACAATTTTCCTGACAGCCGCTGGTACAAGGACGCCTATAATCTTGTAAAATCCGGCGGTCTCGAGCCGAGCGAGAATCAGGGGTCCTGGATCAGCAAGACCTTCAAGAAGATGGGCCTCGGCTAGGAAATTTGGTTCCATGCTGGCGCGTCTATCGATCCGCGACATCGTCCTGATCGAACGGCTCGATATCGAATTCGCCACCGGCCTCGTGGTTTTGACCGGCGAGACCGGTGCGGGCAAATCCATCCTGCTCGATGCCTTTGCGCTGGCACTCGGTGGCCGCGGCGATGCGGGCCTCGTGCGCCACGGCGCGGAGCAGGGGCAGGTCACTGCCGTGTTCGATGTCCCCAAGAATCACCCCGCGACGAAAATCCTTGCCGGGAACGGCCTGGACGGCACGAGTGTCGAAGAGTCTTGCGAGATGATTCTCCGCCGCGTGCAGCTCGCCGACGGCCGCACCCGGGCCTTCATCAACGACCAATCGATCAGCGTGCAGACGCTGAAGGCGGTCGGCGCCGCCCTGGTCGAGATCCACGGCCAGCATGACGAGCGCGCGCTGGTCGACGCCGCCACCCACCGCCGCCTGCTCGACGCGTTCGCCAGCCTGGAGAAGGATGTCGCCGCGGTCGAAACGCTCTGGGACGCACGCCGCAACGCCAATACTGCGCTGGAGGAGCATCGCGCCGGCATGGAGCGCGCCGCGCGCGAGGCCGACTATCTGCGTCACGCCTCCGCCGAGCTGAAGCAGCTCGCGCCCAAGGACGGCGAGGAGACCTCGCTGGCCAACCGCCGCACCACCATGATGCAGGGCGAGAAGATCGCCTCCGATTTGCGCGAGGCGCAGGAGGCTGTCGGTGGCCACCATTCGCCGGTCTCGACGCTGTCGGCGGCCGTACGCCGGCTGGAACGCCGTGGCGTCAATTCGCCGGCGCTGGTCGAGCCCGCCGTGAAGGCGATCGACGCGGCGATCAACGCGCTGGAGGAGGCCGACCAGCATCTCCAGGCGGCACTCGCCGCGACCGATTTCGATCCGGCCGAGCTCGAACGCATCGAGGAGCGCCTGTTCGCACTTCGCGCAGCCTCGCGCAAATATTCGACGCCGGTCGACGGGCTCGCCGCGCTGGCCGCGAAATACGCCGCCGACGTCGTGCTGATAGATGCCGGCGCCTCGCGGCTGAAGAAGCTGGAGCAGGCCGCGATCGAGGCAGATGGCCGCTATGCCGCCGCCGCCAAGAAGCTGTCGCTGGCGCGGCAGAAATCGGCCGAGAAGCTCAACAAGGCGGTCAACGCCGAGCTGGCGCCGCTCAAGCTCGAACGCGCCAAGTTCATGACCCAGGTCGCGACCGACGAGGCGACGCCAGGCCCGCAAGGCTTTGACCGCGTCGAGTTCTGGGTGCAGACCAATCCGGGCACCAAGCCAGGACCGATGATGAAGGTCGCCTCCGGCGGCGAACTGTCGCGCTTCCTGCTGGCGCTCAAGGTGGTGCTGTCCGACCGCGGCTCGGCGCCGACGCTGGTGTTCGACGAGATCGACACCGGCGTGGGCGGTGCGGTCGCCGATGCCATCGGCGGGCGCCTGGCGCGGCTTGCCGGCAAGGTGCAGGTGATGGCCGTGACCCACGCCCCGCAGGTTGCCGCCCGCGCCGACCTGCATTTGCTGATCTCCAAGGACGCCCTCGACAAGGGCAAGCGCGTCGCCACCCGCGTCAATGCATTGGCCGCCGACCACCGCCGCGAGGAAATCGCCCGCATGCTGGCCGGAGCCGAAATCACGGCGGAGGCGAGGGCAGCCGCGGACCGGCTGCTCAAGGCGGCGAGCTAGGTTTCGTGTCCCGGATGCGCGCAGCGCGAGCCGGGACCCACAATGCCGCCTCGTGCTGACAGCATCCGGGGAACAAACAGCCCAACCTGCCTTTACCCTTCCGCCCGCTCCGTCGTATCCAAGCATCATGGCCAGAGCAGCAAAATCCAAAGCAACACCGCTTCGCGACGTCGCCGACCTCACCAAGGCCCAGGCCAAGGTCGAGCACATGCGGCTGGCGCTCGAGATCGAGGGACATAACGAGCGCTACTATCAGGAGGACGCGCCCACCGTCACCGACGCGGAGTACGACGCGCTGCGCCAGCGCTTCAACGCCATCGAGAAGCGCTTTCCTGAATTCGTCAGCGCGGACTCGCCCTCACAGAAGGTCGGCGCGGCGCCGTCAGGCCGCTTCAGGAAAGTCGGGCATTCCGTTCCGATGCTGTCGCTCGACAACGCCTTTGCGGAAGAGGACGTGCGCGACTTCGTCGGCCGCATCATGCGCTTCCTGAAGCTCGACGACGACAAGGTCGATTTTTCCGCCGAGCCGAAGATCGATGGCCTCTCGATGTCGCTGCGCTACGAGGGCGGTGAGCTGGTGACCGCGGCGACGCGCGGGGACGGTGCGGTCGGCGAGGATGTCACCGCCAACATCCGCACCCTCGAGGACGTGCCGCAGAAACTGGAGGGGCGGAACATCCCCGACATCTGCGAGGTGCGCGGCGAGGTCTACATGACCAAGAAGGCGTTTCTCGCGCTCAACGAGCGGCAGAAGGCAGCCGGTGACACCATCTTCGCCAATCCGCGCAATTCGGCCGCCGGCTCGCTGCGGCAGAAGGATCCGACCATCACCGCCTCGCGTCCCCTCGGCTTCTTCGCCTATGCCTGGGGCGAGATGAGCGCGATGCCGGCAGCGACGCAGAGCGGCATGATCGGCTGGTTCGAGCGCTGCGGCTTCAAGACCAATCCGCTTACCAAGCTATGCCACTCCGTCGAGGAGCTGATCGCGTTCCATCAGAGCATCGAGGAAGAGCGCGCCGAGCTCGATTACGACATCGACGGCGTCGTTTACAAGGTCGATCGCATCGACTGGCAGGAGCGTCTCGGCTTCGTCTCGCGCACGCCGCGCTGGGCGATCGCGCATAAATTCCCGGCCGAGCGGGCCATGACGGTGCTGCGCGACATCGAGATCCAGGTCGGCCGTACCGGCTCGTTCACGCCCGTCGGCAAGCTGGAGCCGGTCGGCGTCGGCGGCGTGATCGTGCAGAACGTCACGCTGCACAACGAGGATTACATCAAGGGCATCGGCAACAAGGGCGAGGTGCTGCGAGAGGGGCGGGACATCAGGATCGGCGATACCGTCGTGATCCAGCGCGCCGGCGACGTCATCCCGCAGGTGGTCGACGTCGTCCTCGACAAGCGGCCGAAGAGCGCCAGGGAATATCACTTCCCGAAGAAGTGCCCGTGCCCGCTGCACACCGACGTCGTGCGCGGCGAGACCGCCGCCGGCGAAGAGGAATCCCGCGCCCGCTGCACCGGCGAGTTCGCCTGCCCCTATCAGAAGATCGAGCATCTCAAGCTGTTCGTGTCGCGCCGCGCCTTCGACATCGACGGTCTCGGGGAGAAGCAGCTGCAGTATTTCTTCGACCAGGGATGGGTCAAGGAGCCCGCCGACATCTTCACGCTGGAGAAGCGCAACGCGAAGCTGAAGCTCGAAGAGGTCGAGGGCTACGGCGCGACCTCGGTGCGCAACCTTTTCGGCGCCATCGAGGGCCGGCGCAAGATCGCGCTGGAGCGCTTCATCTATGCGCTCGGCATGCGTCATGTCGGCGAGACCACGGCGCTGGCGCTGGCGCGCGGCTACGGCTCCTGGGGCGCCTTCCACGACGCCTGCCTCAAGGTCGCCAAGGGCGACGAGGAGGCGATGGCGGAGATGGACGCGCTCGACCAGATCGGCGACACCGTGATCAAGAGCATCGCCGATTATTTCGGCGAGAGCCACAATCGCGGCATCGTCGAGCGGCTGACCAGGGAGGTCGAGATCGTCGACGCCGAGAAGCCGAAGAGCAATTCGGCCGTCGCCGGCAAGACCGTGGTGTTCACGGGCTCGCTGGAAAAGATGACGCGCGACGAGGCGAAGGCGACGGCCGAACGGCTGGGCGCAAAGGTCTCGGGCTCGGTGTCGAAGAAGACCGATCTCGTCGTCGCCGGCCCCGGCGCGGGCTCGAAGCTCGCGGAAGCCAACAAGCACGGCGTCAAGGTGCTGACGGAAGACGAGTGGCTGAAGCTGATCGGAGAGTGAGGGACTCGCGCTCGCGCCTCTCATTCCGTTGTCATTCCCCGCGAAGGCGGGGAATCCAGTATTCCAGAGACAGCGCGAGATACGGAGAAGCCGCGGCGTACTGGATCCCCCGCCTTCGCGGCGGATGACATCGAGTATGTCGCGATGGCCCTCGCGTCCAGCGACAGCTACATCATCCCGCCCTCTTCCTCCTCGGCCCGCTCGATCAGCGTCTCGCTCACCACCACTTCGCGGCGGGGGACGACGAAGATCATCATGCAGGCACAGAGCAGCGAGATGGCAACGACGGCCGAGGTCAGCGGCAACGTCGTGGCTGAGTGGCCGCCGAGATAGGCGCCGAATTGCGACATCAGCGCGCCGATCCCCTGTTGCAGAAAGCCCATGGCGCCCGACGCCGCTCCCGCGGCTTCGGGGCGGATGCTGATCGCGCCGGCCGCGGAATTCGCCATCACGAAGGCATTGCCGACCATCACGATCATCTGCGTGCCGAACAGCCAGGCGGGCGCTTCGTTCCAGCCGGTGAAGCTCCACATCAGATTCAGGAGGCTGCCGCAGAGTTGCAGGGCGAGCCCGAACCAGATCAGCTTTTCCAGCGAATGCCGCGGCGCGAAACGTACGCAAAGCAGATTGCCGACGAGGTAGGCGAAGCCGGTGGTCGCGAACCAGGCACCGTATTCGGCGGTGGTCCGGCCCATCTGCGTCACCACGATGTAGGGGCCGCCGCCTGCGAAGGTGAAGATGATCTGCGAGGCCAGCACCTGGCACATCACATAGCCGACGAAGGCGCGGCTCTTGATCAGGATGCCGACGTCGCCACGGAAGCCGCTGCCCACGGCGCGGCTGCGCCGTGTCTCCGGCAGCGCGATGGCGATGCCGACGGCGACGACGATCGCAGCGACCGTGACGGCGTAGAAGATCGCGCGCCAGCCGAACGCCGTCTCGATCAGACCGCCGGTGAGTGGCGACACCATCTGGCCGATCATCAGCGCCGCGACCACGAGGCTGATCATGGAGGCGACGCGGTCGCGCTCGTAAATGTCGCGAATGATGGCGCGGCTGATCACCATGCCGGAGGCGCCGCCGAGCGCCTGGAAAAAGCGTGCGGCAATCAATTGCGGCAGGGTCTCGGCGAAGATGCAGCCGACGCTCGCCACGACCATCAGCGCCAGCCCTCCGAGCAGCACCGGACGCCGCCCGAACCGGTCCGACAGCGGTCCCATGATGAGCTGCGACAGCGCGATGCCGACCATGTAGAGCGACACCGTCATCTGCGCGATCGAGATGTCGCTGCCGAAATTGGTCGCGAGCACCGGCAGCGCCGGAACCAAAATGTACAACGAGATCGGGGCGATCCCGGTCATGACGACAAGCAGCAGCAGCACCCCGCGCGACGTTGCGAGGTCGCTCGCGCCTTTCGGCGGCTTGCTGATGATGCCGTGCATGCGGGTCCGTCTTTCGAATTCGAATCGACTGTAGCGCGCTCGCGCAAGACGGATATCGGCGTTTCGGAATGCGGCTATACGGATTTTGGGACGGTTATGATGAGGGCATCCGCGGAGGCGTGGCATCCAGTACGCCGCGCCCTCCCCGAACACGCCTTGCGTGCGCGTTGCGGCGGGGCGACCTTACCGCTTCAGCTCCGCGGTGGCCTGATCGAGCCAGGCCTGCGTCGCCTCATCCAGCGCCGGCCGCACCTCGGCGCGGACGCGTGCATGGTAGGCATCGAGCCAGTCCAGCTCGTCGCGGCCCAGCATCGCGACATCGATCAGCCGGCGGTCGATCGGCGCCAAGGTCAGCGTCTCGAACGCGTTCATCGGCTTCTCGGCGCCCTGGATGTCGGCGGCGACCACCAGTTCGAGGTTCTCGATGCGGATGCCGAAACCGTCGGTCTTGTAGTAGCCAGGCTCGTTGGAGAGGATCATGCCGCGCTTCAGCGGCGTGGTCCCGAGCTTCGAGATCCGTGCCGGCCCCTCGTGCACCGAGAGATAGCTGCCGACGCCGTGACCGGTGCCGTGCTCGAAATCGACGCCGGCGGCCCAGAGATATTGCCGCGCCAGCGTGTCGAGCTGCGCGCCCGTGGCGCCGTCCGGAAAGACGGCGCGCGCGATCGCGATATGGCCGCGCAGCACGCGGGTGAAGCGGTCGCGCATCTCGTCGGTCGGCTCGCCCACCGCCATGGTCCGGGTGACGTCCGTAGTGCCGTCTTCGTATTGCGCGCCGGAATCGATCAACAGGAGGTCGCCGGGCGCGATCCGCCGGTTGCTCTTGCGGGTGACGCGATAGTGCACGATGGCGCCGTTCGGGCCAGCGCCGGAGATTGTCGGGAACGAGACGTCCTTCAAGGCGCCGGTATCACGGCGGAATGTCTCCAGCGCCTCGACCGCGTCGATCTCTGTGAGCTTGCCGCTCGCGGCCTCTCGGTCGATGAAGGCGAGGAAGCGCGCCAGCGCCACGGCGTCACGCACATGGGCGGTCTTCGTGCCCTTGATCTCGGTCGCGTTCTTGACCGCCTTGAGCAGCGCGATCGGATCGCTGCCGCGCACCGGCTTGCCGCCGGCGCCCGCGATCAACCGGCTGAGCGCGTCGGCCGCGGTGGCACTGTCGAGTGCAATCGATCTGCCGCCCTTGGCGAGCGCCATCAGTGTCGGCGCCATCGCATCGGGCTCGCGCACGTCGGCGGACTGCTCGAGATGGTCGCGCGTCAGATTGGAGAGTTTGCGGTGGTCGATGAAGATGGTCGGCCGTCCCCCCTTCGGCACCAGCGCGTAAGACAGCGGCAGCGGAGTATGGGCGACGTCGGCGCCGCGGATGTTGAAGGTCCAGGCCACCGCGTGGCTGTCCGACAGCACCAGCGCGTCGGCGCCGAGCTTGCCGATTTCGGCCCTGATCTGCGTCAGCTTCTCGGTTTCAGTGACGCCGGCATTCTGCAGGCTGTGTACGGCGACGGGGGCGAACGGCGGCTGCGGGCGGTCCTGCCAGACTGCGTCGATGGGATTGCTTTCGACGGCGACCAACTCGGCGCCGGCCTTGGCGCAGGCGGCGGACAGGCGCTCGGCTGCCGCAAAAGTGTGCAGCCATGGATCGAATCCGAGGCGGTCGCCCGCTTTCAGATGCGCCGACACCCAGCTCTCCGGCGGTGGGTCGATCAGGGATTCCACGGCCCAGGCCTTGGCATCGACCTGCTTGGCGGCCTGAAGCGTGTAGCGGCCGTCGACGAACAATGCGGCCTCCTGGATCAGCACCACCGCGAGGCCCGCCGAGCCCGTGAAACCGGTCAGCCAGGCCAGCCGTTCTTCCGACGGCGGCACATATTCGTTCTGCTGCTGATCGGCGCGCGGGATCACGAAGCCGGTCAGCTTGCGACGGGCGAGTTCTTCGCGAAGTGCGGCCAGCCGCGCCGTCAATGCGACGCCGGCCTCCGGCTCCTCGAATGTCTGGAAGTGTGCTTCGAACATGGTGGACTACTTTAGGATCATGGCGACCGGTCCGCAATGTAGACGCATTTGAGGTCGCATCTGGCACAGACTGTGCTTGAATAAGTTCCATTCGAATTGAGTGGAGTAAAGGATGCAGCAGTTGCGCTTCGTCCCGATAACAGAGAAATTCGAGCAGGTGGTTCATCTCAACGGCGAGGGGACACACGATGCCAGCGTTCACGTTTGAGAAGATTACGCCCCCGGTGCGCCGCGCTCCGACTGCGGCGGCGCCGGAGAAGCCGCGCGGCGTCATCAGCCAGATGATCGAGCGTATCGCAGAGCGCCGCGCGAGGCGCGCCTTGCGGGGCGAACGCACACCGCAGCGGGACGAGAAGGCAGCGGAGTAGCGGCATTGATGATCTCGTAAGGGTGGACAAAGGCGAAGCGCCGTGCCCACCATCGATCCGCGATTGCAGATGAACATGGTGGGCACGCTTTCGCTTTGCCCACCCTACGACACCTCGCTCACCCCATCTTCCGCAGCAACAGGCTGCTCCACCCCTCGATCCGCAGATGCTTCACCGGCACGAGGCCGCGGGCGCGATAGGCGGCGATCACGGCGGGGGCCTGGTGCGTCAACAGGCCGGAGAGGATGACGCGTGCGCCGGGCGCGAGATGCCGCGCCATCGGGCCCGCCAACTGCCTGAGCGGGTTGGCGAGGATATTAGCCAGCACCAAGTCGAACGGGCCGGCCTTTCCGAAATCCGGCGCGGCGAAGCCGGTGGCGCGGATCACCCGGACCTGGTTGCCGACCTCGTTCAGCACCGCGTTCTCGGCCGCCACCCGCACCGACGGCGGGTCGATGTCGGAGGCGAGCACCGCGCGATGCAGCGCTTTCGCCGCCGCGATGCCAAGGACGCCGGTTCCGGTGCCGAGGTCGAGCAGGTTCCGCGGTCGGGAACTCTTCAGGACATGGTCAAGCAGCAGTAAACAGCCACGCGTGGTTCCGTGGTGCCCGGTGCCGAAGGCGAGCGCCGCCTCGATCTCGATCGCGAGCTTGTTCGGCGCCACACGGTCGCGGTCATGGCTACCGTGCACAACGAAGCGCCCGGCCGGGACCGGGACGAGATCTTCCAGGCTGGCCTTGACCCAGTCCTTGGCCTCGATGATGTCGAAGGCGAGCGTCGCGGCGATCTCATTTCCCGCCGAATTTACAACGAGTTCGCGCAGCCAGGCTTGGTCCGGCGCATCCGCAAAATGGAGCGTGACGTCCCATGGTCCGTCAGGCCGTTCGAAGGCGGCAACCGCCGCATCACCGTCGAAAAACACCTCGGTGAGCACGTCGACGACGCGCCTCGCGTCGGCCTCGCTGCCGATCGAAAAGCTGGCGCGATGAGTAGGAGAAGGCTGCATTCAGGGTTCCGTTGAGTTCAATTTTTGGAACTTTCGTCGCCAATTTTCCGCATAAGTTGCGGTTCCCGGATTAACCGGGCTGTAGGTTGTGTCTCGTACATTTTCGGATGTTGAAACCAACCAACACAGCTTGGAATTGTAACGGAGGCGAGTCTTGAAGCGCATGGTTCAAAAGTTCTGGTCGGACGAGTCCGGTGCAACCGCGATCGAGTACGGCCTGATTGCCGCAGGGATCGCTTTGGCGATCATCACCGTGGTGAACAGCCTGGGCGTCACCCTGAACGACAAGTTCACGTCGATTAGCACCTCCTTGAAGTAATTTCCGCCTCCATTTCCCAGCGGGGGCTGTTTTCTTCAAAGGCTATTCCTGATCACCGCCCGCGAGGGGTTTTCCCCTGGCGGGCGAGGTCGTTCTGGGGCGACCGTTCCCGGTCGATTTCACAAATTGTCCATCGCTTGCCGGGACGCCATCCACCCGCTTTTCCAGCGATTGTCCTGCCGATTTTCCACCGGCTTTCCCCAAGTTCGGTCCCGACGTTCTGGCCCACATATCCTCGGTCTGACCACAGGCCACTCAACAGCCAGTCCACAGCTCATCCACAGACCTATCCACGCGTTTTGAACAGCGACCGGTGATCCCTCAAGATCGCCTGCGCGGCGTTATGGCCGGGAGCGCCGGTGACGCCGCCGCCGGGATGGGCGCCGGAGCCGCAATGGTAGAGGCCCCTGAGCGGTCCGCGATAATCGGCATGGCCCAGCATCGGGCGCGCCGAGAACAGCTGGTTCAAGGTCAGCGCGCCATGGAAGATGTCGCCTCCCAGCAGCCCGAACTGCCGTTCGAGGTCGAGCGGGGACAGGATCTGGCGGCCCAGCACGCTCGCCGCAAAACCCGGCGCGTATCTGTCCACCGTCGCGATCATGAGATCGGCGACTTCGTCGCGATGGTCATCCCACGATCGTCCGTCGGGAAGCTCCGGCGCGACGTGCTGGCAGAACAGGCTGGCGACGTGCTTTCCAGCTGGGGCCAGCGTGTCGTCGAGCGTCGAGGGGATCAGCATCTCGACGACCGGCTCCCGGCTCCAGCCCTGCGCCCGCGCATCGAGCCAGGCGCGGTCCATGTAGCCGAGGCTTGGCGCCAGGATGATGCCGGAGCTGAGATGATCGCCCTCGCCCGGCAGCGCCGTGAACGAGGGCAGGCGATCCAGCGCAACGTTCATCCGGAAGGTGCCGGAGCCGTTCTTCCAGTGCCGGATGCGGGCGAGGAAGTCCGCAGGAAGAGCGTCGGCTGCGACCAGCCGCGTGTAGAGCAGCTTTGGATTGACATTGGCCGCGACATATTTGGCGCGGATGGCCGTGCCGTTCTCCAGCACGACGCCGACGGCGCGGTCGCGCTCGACGATGACCTCGCGGACGCCGGCATCGGTTTCGATCACGACGCCGCGGTCGCGTGCCGCGCGCGCCATCGCCTGCGTGATCGCGCCCATGCCGCCGATGGCGTGGCCCCAGACGCCCTTCTTGCCGTTCACCTCGCCGAAGGCGTGATGCAGCATCACGTAGGCCGAGCCGGCGGCGTAAGGGCTGGCATAGTTGCCGACGATGGCATCGAAGCCGAACAGCGCCTTGACCAGATCATGCTCGAAGCGTTCGTCCAGCATCTCGCCGGCGGAGCGGGTGAAGAGATCGAGCAGGCTGCGGCTCTGTTCCAGCGTGAGGCCACGCAGGATGTTGGCGCTCTTCCAGGCGTTGACGCCTTCGCGCAACGCCGCTGCGCCAAAGCCGTCGACGAGATTCGGCGGCGCGCGCAGCACGAATTGCCTGAGCACGTCGGCGATGTCTTCCAGCTCGCGCGAAAACCCGTCGAGCGCGGCTGCGTCATGCGCGCTCAGCCGCGCGACGGATGCTTTCGTCCGTCCCTCGCCGGTGAGGAGATAGCTGCCGTCGGTTGCGGGCAGAAAATTCTGGGCGCGCCGTTCGACGATCCGCAGGCCCTGTTCCGCGAGGCCGAGGTCGCGGACCACCTGCGGATTGAGCAAACTCACGGTATAGGCCGCGACCGAATTGCGGAAACCCGGGTGAAACTCCTCCGTGACCGCGGCCCCGCCGACCACCTTGCGGCGCTCGACCACCCGCACGCGCAGGCCCGCGCTCGCGAGATAGGCGGCACAGGTGAGGCCGTTATGGCCAGCGCCGATGATGAGGACGTCGGTTTCGGTCATGAAATGCAAGGCCCAGTGTGCTGTCTCTCCGGGGCTCGCGAAGCGAGAACCCGGAATCTCGAGGGTCCGGGTTCGATGCTTCGCATGGCCTGGAACCACATCTCTATATCAAGCAATCCTCGCTGCAACATCACGACGCCCTTTATTGCCCGTTCAGACGCCTTGTGCTCCATTGCGCGCATCCGGCGCCCGCCGGGTTTTGAGCCGGAGCTTCCATGGATTCGATCGTGCAACCCGCCGCCACGGAGCAGCCGTCCTCGACGCGCAACCGGCTGGTGCTGACGGTCTACACCGCCGCGATCTTCGTCAGCGCGCTGCTGCTGTTCTCGGTGCAGCCGCTGTTCACGAAGATGGTGCTGCCGCGGCTCGGCGGCTCGCCGGCAGTGTGGTCGGTGGCGATGGTGTTCTTCCAGTCGCTATTGCTGGCAGGCTACGCCTATGCCCATCTGTTGATGCAGGCGAGGAACCGCATCGTTCCGATCGCGGTGCATCTGGTGCTGCTGATCGCTGCCTTCGTGACGCTTCCGCTCGGTATTGCCTCCGCCTATGGCGAGCCGCCGGCGTCGGGCTATGCGTTCTGGTTGCTCGGTCTGTTCGTGGTTTCGATCGGCCTGCCGTTCTTCGCGCTCGCCGCCAACAATCCGCTGCTGCAGGCCTGGTTCGTCCGCACCGGTCATCCCGCCGGACACGACCCCTATTTCCTCTATGCCTCCTCCAACATCGGCAGCTTTCTCGCGCTGTTGTCCTATCCGTTCCTGCTTGAGCCGATGTTCACGCTGCATGCGCAGAACCGGCTCTGGACCGGCTTCTATGGCCTGTTGATCCTCCTGATCGCCGCCTGCGGCGTGCTGTTGTTGCGCTCGCCGAAGCTCGCAATGGTCGACGCGCGGACCGAGGACGCCAATGCGCCGGCGCCTGATATCGTGACGCGGCTGCGCTGGATCTTCCTTGCCGCGGTGCCCTCGGGACTTCTCATCGCGGTCACCGCGCACATCTCGACCGACGTCGCAGCAGCGCCGCTGCTCTGGGTGCTGCCGCTGTCGCTGTATCTGCTCACCTGGGTCGTGGTGTTCCAGTCGCGGCCGCTGCTGCCGCACAAATGGATGCTGATGCTGCAGCCGGTCGCGATCGCGGGCGTCATCGTCCTGCTCGCGTTCGGCGGCGAGCAGAATTTGCTGCTGACACTCGGTGGTCACCAATTATGCTTCTTCATCATCGCCATGGCCTGTCACGGCGAACTGGCGCGGACCCGGCCGGCGGCCAGATATCTCACCGGTTTCTACGTCGCGCTGTCGTTCGGCGGCATGGTCGGCGGTCTCTTTGCCGGCCTCGTTGCTCCCTTCACCTTCTCGTGGATCGCCGAATACCCGATCCTGATCGCGTTTGCCGCGCTGTGCCGGCCGTCCGCGAACGAGCGTCTCGCAGGTGTCGTCAAATGGTATTGGCTGGTGCTCGCCGCGCTCGCGGTGGCGCTGGTTGCGCCGTCCTATACCACTGGCAGCCCCTCGACCTGGCTGGAGGATCACCGCGTCTGGGTCGCCGGCGCCGTGGGCGTGCTCGCTGCGCTGCTCGCATTGTCGCTCAATGCCGGTCGCTGGAAGATCTTCGCCACCGTCGCGCTCGCGCTGGCGTTGATTCGGGTCTATCCGGCGGACGAGGGCCGGGTCACGACGGTGCGCAGCTTCTTCGGCGTGCACAAGATCGTGGTGACGCCAGGCGGCTATTTCCACGTGCTGATGCACGGCACCACCATTCACGGCGCCGAACGCTTCCGCAACAGTGACGGCACGCCGGTCACCGGCCGGCCCGAGCCGATCACCTATTATCAAAAGGACGGCGGCATCGGTCAGGCCGTCAGCGCGATCCGCGAGCGCAAGGGCTCGCCGCTCAAGGTCGCCGCGATCGGCGTTGGATCGGGTACGCTCGCCTGCGCCGCCGAACCCGGCGAGGACTGGAAATTCTTCGAGATCGACCAATTGATGGTGGATGCCGCGCGTGACCCCAGGAATTTCCGCTACATATCGAGCTGCCTGCCGGACATGAAGCCGGTGATCGGCGATGCGCGCCTCACCTTCGCAAAGGAGCCCGACGGCGCCTACGACCTCATCATCGTCGATGCCTATTCGTCGGATGCGATCCCGATCCATCTCGCCACCGAAGAGGCGATGAAGATCTACAAGGACAAGCTGGCTCCGCACGGTGCCGTGGTGATGCACGTCTCCAACCGGCATCTCGATCTCGAGACCGTCGTGGTCGGCATTGCCGACGCCAACGATCTCAAGAGCTGGGTCTTCAACGAGGATTCCGGGCGCGATGGCGATTACATCTTCTCGACCGACGTCGTCATCTCCGCGCGCGAGGAGACCGATGTCGGCAGGCTCGCATCCTCCAAGGTCTGGGAGCAGACCGAAGCCGACGACAGGGTGCGGGTCTGGACCGACGACTATTCCAACATCCTTGGCGCTTTGTACCGGCGTTTGAAGAATGGGGAGTAGGGCGGCACGAGACTGGAGTTACGGCGCGACCGGCGTCCCCGCCGGCAGCGTGATGCCCTTCTCGCCGGCAACCTCGCGCAGCAGGTCGGGCCGGTCGGAAATGATCCCGTCGACGCGGAGCTCCATCATCCGCGCCATGTCTTCGCGCTTGTTGACCGTCCACACCACGACGCGCAAGCCGAGCTCGTGGGCTTCCGCGATGAGTGCCGCGGTCACGTCTCCGAAATAGGGCGACCAGATCGCACCGCCCGCCGCCTTGATCGTCCGCGGCAGCGAGCCGCCGTGATCGGCCGGGCTGAAGCCCGCCGTCCAGTTGGTGGGCTTGTCCAGCGCGACTGTCTGGCCCGAGCCTCGCTGCAGCGTCAGGTACACGGTCGGAATTTTGGGTGCCTGTTGCTGGACCAGCAACAGGGCCCGCCAGTCGAACGACTGGATCAAGACGCGGTTTGAAAATCCCTCGGCTTCGATCAACCCGAGCAATTTTGCGACGAAGACTTGCGGATCGAGCGTCTCGTCCGGATGGTTCGGATCGATCTTGGTCTCGATGTTGAAACGCACGCGCGTGTTGCCGGACTTACGCACCAGCGCAAACAATTCCTTCAGCGTGGGAATGCGTGTCCCCGGTATGGTGTGCTGATCGGGGAATTGCTTCGCATAAGAACTGTCCGGCCGGATCTGGCCGACGTCATAGCTCCTGACATCAGCCAGCTTGAGCGTCACGAAAGGGGGCCCGGGCGGCGGCACATAGGCGCCACGCACATCCCGCGCGAGATCGGGATTGAGACCGCGTTCATGCGATACGACGACCTCGCCGTCGGCGGTCACCCCGACGTCGAGCTCCAGCGTGTCCACGCCCATCGTCAGCGCGTTGGCAAAGGCCGGCAGGGTATTCTCGGGCAGCAGCGCCCGTCCGCCGCGATGCGCCTCGATATCGAAAACCGGGTCATATGCCATGGCCTCTCTCGCGATGAGAAATGACAACACGGTCAGAATTGTCACGGCGCGTGATGTCATCACAGTCCCAAAGGTCAGTGGAAACAAGGTCGGTGGAAAGCTGGGCATTCAAACGCATTTTGCGCCCAGCGCCAATTCTATAGGCTTGCCGCTTGTTGAAACTCCAGGCTCCGGCCTGGGTTGCGTCCGGCCGGTGGGTATGTACTCATGCTCCTGGCCCGCTGAAATTGCCATTTGACGCGCGTGACGGGATTTTCGCATGAACCGCGCCCGCTTGTTTGTCGCATGTCTGGTTGTGGCTCTGTTGTCCGGACCGGCCTTCGCCCAGCGCGGCAATGATTTCGATTCGTTGGTCGTGCAGATGAACGCGGCCACGCAGGCCGGCCGCTGGGCCGAGGGGCTGGCCGCGGCCCAGAAGCTTGAAATCCTGGTGCGCCGCCGGCAGGGCGCCGACAATATGAATTATGCCGGGGTGCTCCACAACGAAGGCATGTATCTGCACAATCTCGGCCGTTTCCCGGAAGCGATCGAGAAGCTCAACGCGGCGCTCGGCATCAAGCTGCGTAACAACGACGTCGTCTCCACGCTGCGGACCTCGAACATCCTGGTCGGATCGCTCGGCATGCTCGAGCGCCGGACAGAGGCGACCACGGTCGCCGAGCGGGCGCTCGCGCTCGGCACCAGCGCTTTCGGCGCCAATGACGGTAGGCTCGCCGGGACGCTGTCGGCGCTCGGCGGGCTCGCGCGCGACAAGGAGAATCTTGCGGAGGCCACCGGCTATTTCGAGCGGGCACTCATCGCCCTGCAAGCCGCCAACGCGCCGCCCGTCGACGTCGCCTCCGCGCTGGACGATCTCGGAGACGCCTACGGCCTGCTCGGTCGCTTCGACGACGGCGAGCGCATGCTGAAACAAGGGCTTGACCTGCTCGATCTCAGTTTTGGCAGAGACGCCGAGACAACGATGAACTACGACAAGATACTCAACGATCTCGGCAACCTCTATCTGGATGCCGGCCGTCTGGCCGAGGCGG
This sequence comes from Bradyrhizobium sp. 192, assembly GCF_023100965.1. Lineage (NCBI taxonomy): Bacteria > Pseudomonadati > Pseudomonadota > Alphaproteobacteria > Hyphomicrobiales > Nitrobacteraceae > Bradyrhizobium > Bradyrhizobium sp. 192. The sequence goes on along the minus strand of NZ_CP064690.1, from coordinate 6,896,903 downwards.
AGGCGTCGATGCGGCGCTCGCTCGCGATCACGCGGGCGCGACGCGGCGAGACCCATCCGAACGTCGCGGCCAGCACCGGCAACCTCGCAACCGTGCTTGAGCACGAGGCGCGTTATGCGGAGGCGGAGAAACTCTATCAGCAGACGCTGCAGGCCTACGAGCGCATCTACGGTCCGAACCATCCGACCACGGCTATCGGGCTGAACAATCTCGCCAACGCCTTTTCAGCGCAGGGCAAGCACGAGGCAGCGGCCGGTCTGCAGGAGCGGGTGCTCGCGATCTATGAAAAGTCCTTTGGCGCCGATAGCCCGGATGTCGGCCGCGCGCTGAACAATCTGGCCAACAGCTATTCGGACCTCGGGCGTAACGAACAGGCCCTCGGTCTCTACCGCCGCTCGCTCGCCGTCATTGAGCGCAAGTTCGGTGAAGGCAGCGGCCCGACCGCGCTTGCCGCCGGTTCGCTCGGGCAAGCCCTGATGGACGCTGGCCAGGTCGATGAGGCGAGACGGCTTCTGCTGCGTTGCCTCGAGATCGACGAGCGCGTACTCGGTGCCACGCATCCGCAACTCGTCAAGGACCTGCGGGCCGTCGCGCTGCTCGACCTCAGGACCGGCAACATGACCGAGGCACGCGGCCGGCTCGACCGCGCCCTTGCGATCGCGCAGGCCCGGCTCGGGCCCCGGCATCGCGATTCCATCGCCACGATGATCAACCTGGCCGACGCCGATCGCCGCGAGGGCAAGTGGCCGGATGCCCTCGCGCGGCTGCGACTCGCTGCCGCCGCGCTGAACGCAGAGAAGAATACGCAGTTCGTCCGTTTTCCCGAGCTCGATCCCTGGCTGATCGATGCGATCTGGCGCGTCTCCGACGGCAAGCCGGACAATGCCGCGAAGGACGAAGCCTTCGGCGCCGCTCAGCGCGCGCACGAGACCAGCGCGGGTGCGGCGCTGTCGCAGATGGCGGCCCGGTTCGGCGCCGGCAATGACGCGATCGCCGGACTGGTGAGGCGGCAGCAGGATCTGAAAGCGAGCCTCGAAACGCTCGAAAAGCGCGTGACGTCCGAGCTCGGGCAGGCGGACGGCAAGCGCAACGACGCACTGATCGCCAACCTGCGCGCGCAGACCGCTCAAACGCGAAAATCGCTCGAAGACGTCTCGGCCCAGCTCGACCGCAGCTTTCCGGCCTATGCTGAATTGTCCAATCCGCAACCGCTGTCCATCGCGCAAACGCAGGGGCTGCTGAAGCCCGACGAGGCTCTGGTGGCGTTCATCGTGCGCGGTGACAGGACCTACGCCTTGGCGGTGACGCGTGAGGCAAGCGCGCTGCGTCAGATCGCGCTCGGCAGCCGCGAGATCGGCGATCGTGTTGCCCATCTCCGGCTCGGGCTCGCCAATCCCGAGGCAGCCCAATCGTCATTCGACCTCGATGCGTCCTTCGAACTCTACAATGTGCTGTTCGGCCCGATATCGGCCGACATCACCGGCAAGCCAAAACTGCTGGTCGTCCCGGCCGGTGCGCTCACCAGCCTGCCGTTTCATGTGCTGGTGACGAAGCAGCCCGACACGGCGTCTGCCGACCGCTTTCGGCAGGCGGCGTGGCTGCTCAATGAGCGCGCCATCACGGTGCTACCATCGGTGCCGAGCCTGCGCGCGCTGCGCAGCTTTGCCAGGGACTCACGCGCGCAAAAACCGTTCATCGGATTTGGCGATCCGGTGTTGCGACGTTCGAGCGACAAGCGCGCGGGACGCAACGTGCAGCCGTACGAGAGCTACTATGACGGTACTTCCGTCGATATCGAGCGCCTGCGCACAGGGCTGCCTTCGCTGCCGGAAACCTCGGGCGAGCTCCAGGCCGTGGCGCGTGCGCTCGGCGCCTCGCCGCAGGACGACGTCAAGCTCGGCTCAGCCGCAACCGTAACCAGCGTGAGCGCTCTGCCGCTCGATCAATACCGTGTCGTCGATTTTGCCACCCACGGCCTCGTCGCCGGCGAGGTCAGCGGTCTCAGCGAGCCTGCGCTCGTGCTGACGCTGCCGGACAAGCCGACCAGCGACGATGACGGTCTGCTCACGGCAAGCCGCATCGCAAAACTCAAACTGGATGCCGACTGGGCGGTGCTTTCGGCCTGCAACACGGCAGCCGGCGACAAGCCTGGCGCCGAGGGCCTGTCGGGCCTTGCGCGCGCGTTCTTCTATGCCGGCGCGCGAGCGCTTCTTGTCTCGCATTGGCCGGTCGATTCAGATGCAGCCGTGCGGCTGACCACGGGGGCCTTCTCGGAGCTCGCCGCGCATCCCGGCATCGGCCGCGCCGAAGCGTTGCGCCGGTCGATGAAGGCCTTGATTGCCGACCGGTCGTCGTCCCGCAACGCCGATCCTGCCGTGTGGGCGCCGTTCGTGCTGGTGGGCGAGGGCGGCTGACGGCGCCCCTCAGATTCAGATTGCGTCAGTTCTGGTAGTAATAGCCGCGCGGCTGGTAAACCTGCCGCGGCTGCGGCTGATAGTAGTAGGTGCCCTGCTGGCCGTAGCCCTGGTCGTAGGTTGGCTGCGGCAATTGCTGATAGGCCTGCGCGCCATAGGGCCGCGTGATCGGGCGCGGCGCCGGATAGCGGGCGCCGGTGTCGCTGCCGTCGGCGGGATAGATGTAATTGTCGTCCTGCGGCATGTAGCGACGGGCGGGCTGCTGCGGCGGCGTCAGGTTCACGGGATCGCCGGTCGTCGCGTACTGCTCTTCGACAGGCTGCTGCGGCGCGCGGGCGATTGCATTGTTGGTGCGGCCGCGCGGATTGCGCGCCAGCGCCACCTGCGCCGAGCCGGTCAGCGTCACCGTGGTGTTGAGCACGCCTTGCTGCTGTACCAGCGCATAGAGCGTCGAGGCGTTCTGGCGCGACAGCCGCACGCAGCCATGGGACGCCGGCGAGCCGAGACGGCCGACCGAGTCCGTGCCATGGATGGCGTGGCCGACCTTAGTGAAGAAGATCGCGTGCGGCATTGGTGCGTCGTCGAATTCCTTGGAGTAGTGATCCTCTTCCATGCGGAAGGTGCGGAAGGAGCCGTTCGGTGTCTCGCGCGAGGGGATGCCGGTCGATACCGGCCAGTGATACCGCGCGACGCCATCGACCGCGACGGTCATCTGCTGATTGTCCTTGTCGACGGTGATCTCGACCTTGGCCTGCGCGCTGCCTGCGCTCAAAAGCATCAGGGAGGTGAAAGCGATGAAAAATGAACGCATCTGGAAACGCATTTGAATCCTGGCCTCCGGCCTGTTCACGCTAGGCGCCGCGGCTCTCCGTCCCCGGCGTGCAATATGCCTGCAATCCGGCTTTCGTTCCAGCGGCCTGCCCGCCCATCGTTAACGTGATGCCTGATCTAAGCAAGGCCGCTTTGTCCCCCTCAGCGCGCAGCGGCGCTGACATTTTCGCGAGCGGCGACCCGTTCACGACGTCGACAATTCGTCACAAAGACGCAACCATTCCGCCGTCCGGTGCGTTGATGATCCCTGCCTCGACAGGCGGCGCTCGCCGCCATTTCAGCCTTTGGGATCGAATATGAACAAAGTACGTATCGCCGCCGCGCCGTCGCCGGCCGGTTTGCTCGTCCGCCTGGCGTTCGCAGCCGCCGCCATCCTGCTCGCGCTGTCGGTGCTGCCGCAGGCCGGCCATGCCCAGGGCATCATCCGCGGTGCTCAGGAAGGCTCTCACGAGGGCAACCGGATTGGCGGCCCCGTGGGCGGTGCGGTCGGAGGCGTCGTCGGTGCCGGTGTCGGCGGTGCCGTTGGCGCGGTCGAGGGTGTGCTGGGCATTCCCCACCGTCATTACCGTCACCGCTGCCGCGGCTATTACGACGGCTACCACCGCTTCCATTGTTATCGGTGAGCCCCGGAACGACGGCTCAATTCTTCAGTCGATACCCGGTCCGGAAAATCCACCAGATCACGACGAGACAGATCACCAGGAACGCCAGCGTCATGCCGATGCTGACGGACATGCTGACGTCCGCAATCTCGTAGAAACTCCAGCGGAAGCCGGAGATCAGATAGACGACCGGGTTGAGCAGCGCCACCGTGCGCCAGGTGGGCGGCAGCATGTCGATGGAATAGAAGCTGCCGCCGAGGAAGGTCAGCGGCGTCACCACCAGCATCGGGATCATCTGCAGCTTTTCGAAGCCGTCGGCCCATATGCCGATGATGAAACCGAACAGGCTGAACGTCACCGCCGTCAGCACCAGGAAGGCCAACATCCAGACCGGATGGTGGATGTGCAGCGGCACGAAAAGGCCGGCGGTCGCCAGGATGATCAGACCCAGGATGATCGACTTGGTCGCGGCGGCGCCGACATAGCCCAGCACGATCTCGACATAGGAGATCGGCGCCGACAGGATCTCGTAGATGGTGCCGGTGAATTTCGGGAAGTAGATGCCGAACGAGGCGTTGGCGATGCTCTGGGTCAGCACCGAGAGCATGATCAGGCCCGGCACGATAAAGGTGCCATAGCTGACGCCCTCGACCTGGCTGATGCGCGAGCCGATCGCAGCGCCGAACACTACGAAATAGAGCGAGGTCGAGACCACCGGCGAGACGATGCTTTGCAGCAGCGTGCGCCAGGTGCGCGCCATTTCGAACAGATAGATGGCGCGGACAGCGCGATGGTTCATGGCGTCCTCACGAGGTCGACGAAGATGTCCTCGAGCGACGATTGCGTCGTGTCGAGATCGTTGAAGCGGATGTTAGCGTTGCGGAGGTCGCTGAGCAGGCTGGTGATGCCGGTGCGCTCCCCCTTGGTGTCGTAGTCGTAGACCAGCGTCGCCCCGTTGTCGCAGAGCTCGAGCTCATAGTGGCCGAGGCTCTCCGGCAGCGCGTCCAGCTTGCCCTGCAGATGCAGCGTCAGCCGCTTCTTGCCGAGCTTCTGCATCAAGCTCGCCTTGTCCTCGATCAGCACGATCTCACCCTTGTTGATGATGCCGATGCGATCGGCCATCTCCTCGGCTTCCTCGATGTAATGCGTGGTGAGGATGATGGTGACGCCGGATTGCTGCAGCGTGCGCACCACCTCCCACATGCCCTTGCGCAGCTCGACGTCGACGCCGGCGGTGGGCTCGTCCAGGAACAGGATCTGCGGCTCGTGCGACAGCGCCTTGGCAATCATCACGCGGCGCTTCATGCCGCCGGAGAGCGTGATGATCTTGTTGTCCTTCTTGTCCCAGAGCGAGAGGTCCTTCAGCACCTTCTCGATATGACCGGGGTTCTTCGGCTTGCCGAACAGGCCGCGGGAGAAGCTCACCGTCGCCCACACGCTCTCGAAGGCGTCGGTATGCAATTCCTGCGGCACCAGGCCGATCAGCGAGCGCGCCTTGCGGTAGGAGGTCTGGATGTTCTCGCCACCGACCAAAACCTGGCCTTCGCTGGGATTGGCGATGCCGCAGATGATCGAGATCAGCGTGGTCTTGCCGGCGCCATTGGGGCCGAGCAGCGCAAAAATCTCGCCGCGCTTGATGTCGAGATTGACGTTCTTGAGCGCCTTGAAGCCGGACCCATAGGTCTTCGACAGATTGGCGACGGAAATGATGGAGGACATGGATGGCCGTAAGGCTGAGGGGGGTAAGGCTGGGGAGGGGAAGCTGGAACCTGCCGGGAAGGCGCGGTCAGCGGAGCCCTGAGATAGGAATGCCTTTGCCGGGCCGCAATTGGCGCGAGAGAAATGGTCTCAAAACAGGCGCTTCGGTGGCGGGTTTCGGGCAGGTGTTGCGCGATGGTCACGGGCTGTGGCTAAGATTGCCGTTCACGCGGCTCTTTGTTGCGTCTGCGAGCGGGCCGTGGCTACGATTCCGGCCAATCGCAAAGCGTATGTCCCCAGGGAAAACACCGATGAGACCGAACGGCCGTCACACCGCCGGCGCCAGCCAGTTGTCCGCCCTCCGTGTATGGGCGGTGGGTCTGCTCCTGCTGTCAGCTGTTGCCATCAGCCCGACCACGGCCCGGGCCGCCCCGAGCCAGGCTCAGGTAGCGACTACCCATGTCTATCTTCTCCGCGGCGTGCTCAACATCTTCTCGCTCGGGCTCGACACGATCGGCGCCCGGCTTCAGGCGCAGGGCATCCCGGTAACCGTCGCCAACTTCGTTTCCTGGTCCTCGCTTGCCGACGAAGCCGCTGCCGCCTACAGGGCCGGCCGGCTCAAGACCATCGTCCTGGTCGGGCATTCCTCCGGTGCGACCGCGCTGCCCGACATGATTGCCAAGCTCAACCAGCTGGGCGTGCCTGTGAAGCTCGCGATCGGCCTCGACTCGGTGTTCAAGACCAAGCTCTCGACCGGCGCGGAACGTTACATCAACATCTTTATCGGCGACGGTCCCGGCGAGCCGGTGCGCGCCGCAAACGGCTTCCGCGGCAAACTCGACAATGTCGACGTGCGCGGCACCGGCGTCGGCCACATCTCGATCGACAAGAACGAGGCGATCCAGCGCCGCGTCATCGCGGAGATCGATGCCGCGATCATGCGCTCCCGCGCTCCCGCGCTGCCGATCGCCGAACAAGGCGCTCCGCGGCAGGCCCGCTCGGCGGCAGCGTCGGCGCCCGCCAGGAACTAAGCTTGTTTGCGCGACGGACACGTCGCGCAAACTGCTCGTGGCGAGCGCGAAGATGGAGTGCGGATCAATGCGCTCCCAATCGTGTCGTGAGGAATGCGCGAATGCTCTCCGCGATCTCCCGCGCGTGCGTTTCCAGCGCGAAATGGCCGGTGTCGAAGAACTGCACCACGGCGTTGGGATTGTCGCGCTTGAACGCCTCGGCGCCGGGCGGGATGAAGAACGGATCGTTCTTGCCCCAGACCGCCAGGAGCGGCGGCTGGTGGGCGCGGAAATAGTCCTGGAAGGCGGGATAGAGCGCGACGTTGCTCTTGTAGTCGCCGAACAGGTCGAGCTGCACCTCGTCAGAACCCGGTCGAGCCAAATAGAAGTTGTCCAGGTTCTGGCCGTCCGGCGACACCGTGGCGGCGTCAGCGACGCCATGCGTGTACTGCCAACGTGTCGCCTCCGGCGTGAGAAGGGCGCGCAGCGCGTCGCGATTGGCGGGCGTGGGGTCCTGCCAATAGGCCTTGATCGGAGACCAGCCGTCGCTCAGGCCATCTTCGTAGGCATTGCCGTTCTGGGAGATGATGGCGGTGATACGCTCGGGGTGACGCAGCGCGAGCCGGAGGCCGGTCGGCGCGCCATAGTCGAAGACGTAGACCGCAAAGCGATCGAAGCCGATGATTTCCGTGAAGCGCTCGATCACGCGTGCGACGTTGTCGAAGGTGTAATTGAAGGTCTCGTGCGCGGGCATGTCGGACTGGCCAAAGCCGGGCAGGTCGGGCGCGACTAGATGGAATTTGTCGACGAGAAGCGGGATCAGGTCGCGGAACATGTGGCCGGCGCTCGGGAAGCCGTGCAGCAAAAGAAGCTTTGGCGCACCTTTGGGACCGGCCTCGCGATAGAACATCTTGAAGCCATCGACATCGGCGGTGCGATAGGTGGTCGGCGTCATGTCCTTCTCCATGGGGTGTAACCTTACGAATGACATCTTGATGGTTACGCCTCCGTGGAGTAACTTGTCAATCGCAATTTTACAGGTTACTTGTTGGCCTGCCTCTTTCAGCAGGCCAAGGACCGCCAATGGACAGACCGCCCGCGATGTTCATCGCCGACTCGCTCGGCCTCGATTTCCTCAACTCGGTGGCGACGCCGGTCGATATGCCCGTCGACTGGCTCGACGACGGCGATGGTTTGATCGACTGGCTGGCCCAGGCGAAGCTGGTGCCGGCGGAGGAACTGGACGCCCTGAAGGCGCGCGCGAAGCCGGGCGAGCTCGACAGGGTCGCCGATCAGGCTCGCGCCTTGCGTGAGTGGTTTCGCGGCTTCGTGCGCAAGCATGCAGGCCGGCCGCTGACGGCGGATGCACGGCGCGAACTCGGTCCGCTGAACAGTTTGCTCGAGCGCGACGAAAAGTTCAGTTGGATCGAGCCCGGGCCGGACGATGGCGGCGTTCTCGCGCTGCGAACGAAGCGACGCTGGCGATCACCAGACTCCCTGCTGCTGCCTATCGGTGAGGCAATGGCGAAATTCGTCTGCGACGAGGACTTTTCCGACGTGAAGGCATGCGAGGGCCATAACTGCACGATGCTGTTCGCCGACCACACCCGCAGGCGCGCACGGCGGTGGTGCATCATGGCGGTCTGCGGCAATCGCGCAAAGCAGGCCGCGCATCGCATCCGGCTCAGGACCAGGCAGTGACGGGTCGGGAGCGTGCTTGTGTGAGATCACGGGGCTTTGATGTGCGCGTGTCCGGTTCGTGCGCCCCAAAATCCGCCAAATCGGTGGTCACTAAGCCCCGGGGGAGGCCTCTGCCTTCCGTGGTGGGACTACTGGACTGATGATTGATCCGAGGCGCCTCGTCGCGCTGGCAGCTGTCGTGCTGCTAGCCCTGAGCACCGGCATGGCCGTTGCCTCACCCGCCAAATCGAAGTCGACTGCGGCCGTCCCCACCGCGCCGCCGCCTCCGCCCTTCGAGCCATTGCCGCCGCCCAAAATCTACCTGTTCCGCGGCGCCATGGGGCCGATCTTCTCGACCGGCATGGACCGGCTCAGCGAGAAGCTGACACAGGCCGGCTTTTCCGCCGATGTCTATGAATTCACCCTGTGCCGGTTCATCGGCAACCGCGTCATCGCCAGCTACAAGGAGAAGGCGGCGCCGATCGTGCTGATCGGCCACTCCATGGGCGGGCTGTGCTCGATCATCATCTCCGAGATGGCGGAAAAGGAGCACATCCCGATCAGCCTCGTCATCGCCATCGACCCTGCGCATGCGACCGGCGACGTGCCGCTCAATGTCGAGCGCTTCATCAACATCTTCCTGTCCGACAGCGTGCTCGGCGGCGGCGACGTCGTCGCGGTCCCCGGCTTTCGCGGCCATTATGCGAGCTACGACCTCAAGGAAAACAGCCGCGTCTCGCACATCAACATCGAGAAGTCCGACGACATCCATCGCCAGATCGTCGAGATGGTGACGCAACTGCCGCGCATTCCGCCACAGACCCAGTCCGGTGCCGTGCCGCTGCGCTATCTGGTGCCCGCGGATACGCTGGTTGAATTGTGGGATAGCGGCGTGCGGGTGCCGGTGCGCCCCGGCGACACCATGGAGAGCATCGCAGCCGCCAATCGCGTGCCGCTGTGGACGCTTGCGCAGAGCAACTCGCTTGCAGAGAACGCGCAGCTTACCCCGGGCCAGACCATCATCGTCCCGCGCCACCTGACGCCGCCCGAGCCTGCATCCGCGATGGCGATACCGCCGCCGGCTCCGGCGAAGCGGAAGTAGGCTCTTCGCCTCTTCCGCAAGCGGGGAAAAGGATCGCTACACGTTCGACCCGTTGATCGCGTCGATCACCGCATCCGTCACTTCCTTCGTCGTCGCCTTGCCGCCGACATCCGGCGTCAGCACGCCCGCCGCGCAGACACGCTCGACCGCCGCCATCAGCCTCGAGGCCGCATCCTTCTCGCCGAGATGCTCGAGCATCTGCGCGCCGGTCCAGAACGTCGCGACCGGATTTGCGATTCCCTTGCCGGTGATGTCGAAAGCCGAGCCGTGGATCGGCTCGAACATCGAGGGGAAGCGGCGCTGCGGATCGATGTTGCCGGTCGGCGCCACGCCCAGACTCCCCGCAAGTGCGCCAGCGAGGTCGGAGAGGATGTCGGCATGGAGATTGGTCGCCACGATGGTGTCGAGGCTCTTCGGATGCAGCGTCATCCGCACCGTCATGGCGTCGACCAGCATCTTGTCCCAGGTCACGTCGGGAAATTCACCGGCGACCTCGGCGGCGATCTCGTCCCACATCACCATGCCATGACGCTGCGCGTTCGATTTGGTCACCACGGTCAGGAATTTGCGTGGACGCGACTGCGCGAGCTGGAACGCATAGCGCATGATGCGGGTGACGCCGACGCGGGTGAAGATCGCGACCTCGGTGCCGACCTCTTCCGGCAGGCCCCTGTGCGCGCGGCCGCCCATGCCGGCATACTCGCCTTCCGAATTCTCGCGTACGATCACCCAGTCGAGATCGCCGACGCCGACATTGCGCAGCGGCGAGGAGACGCCCGGCAAAATCTTGGTCGGGCGCACATTGGCGTATTGATCGAAGCCCTGGCAGATCGGCAGGCGCAGGCCCCACAGCGTGATGTGGTCGGGCACATCGGGCGCGCCGACCGCGCCGAAATAGATCGCGTCGAACTTCTTCAGCTCAGCGAGACCGTCGGCCGGCATCATCGCGCCGTGCTTCTTGTAATAGTCCGAGCCCCAGTCGAACGTCCTGAAGTTGAAGGCGAGATCGCCGCTGCGTTTTGCGAGAGCCTCCAGTACCCGGACGCCGGCCGAGATCACCTCGGGGCCGATGCCGTCGGCGGGAATGGCTGCGATCGAATGGGTGCGCATAGGAAATCTCCATGGGACCAGGCCGCGGCGCGCCCAGATGGGGTTGGCGAGGCGAAGCAATTCACGCTGGCTTATACAGAAAATGATGCGCTATGACATCAATCCCAGCGAGAAAGCAGGATGCGATGACCGGACAGAAAGCCTCCCACGAGTTGCGGGTTGCCATCGCAGGCCTGGGCTCGATCGGCACCAAGATCGCGACCGCGCTCGATCAGGGCATCGAGGGGCTGACGTTGTCCGCCGTGGCCGTGCGCGATCCCGCCAAGCATCAGGCCTTCATCGGCGGTTTGCGTCATCCGCCGAAGATCCTGCCGATCGATCAGCTCGGCGAGGTCGCCGATATCGTGGTCGAATGCGCGCCGAGCCATCATCTGCGCGCGATCGTCGAGCCTGTGGTGAAGCGCGGCAAGGCCGCGGTCGTCGTCAGCGTCGGCGGGCTGCTCGATAATTTCGATCTCGTCGATCTCGCCCGCGCCAATGGCGGCCGCATCATCGTGCCGACCGGCGCGCTGATCGGGTTGGATGCCGTCAACGCCGCGGCAATCGGCACTATTCATTCCGTGAAGATGGTGACGCGCAAGCCGATCGACGGACTGAAGGGCGCGCCCTTCATCGTGCAGAACAACATCGACATCGACAATCTGCGCGAGCCGCTCAAACTGTTCGAGGGCAGCGCGCGGGAAGCGGCCAAGGGCTTTCCGGCGAACGTCAATGTCGCCGTTGCGCTGTCGCTGGCGGGCATCGGGCCCGACCGCACCCAGATCCAGGTCTGGGCCGACCCGACCGTGACACGCAACGTTCACCGCATCGAAGTCGAGGCGGATTCGGCGCGGTTCTCGATGGGCATCGAGAACATCCCGTCCGAGAATCCCAAGACCGGGCTGATCACGGCGCTGTCGGTGATCGCGCTGCTGCGCAAGCAACGCGCCACGCTCTGCGTCGGGACGTGAAGTTCTACGCGCCCGTCACCCGCCAGATCACGTTGCCGACGTCGTCGGCCATCAGCAGTGATTTCTTGTCGGGACCGATCACGACGCCGACCGGGCGGCCGTGGGATTCCTTCTCGTCCAGGGACAGGAAGCCCGACAGGATGTCGCGACCGGGGCCGGATGGCTTGCCGTTCTCGAACGGGATGAACACCAGCTTGTAGCCGGATAGCGTGCTGCGATTCCACGAGCCGTGCTGGCCGATGACCATGCCGTCGGGGAAACCCGGCAGCGTGCCCGCGGGCATCCAGCACAGGCCGAGCGAGGCGGTGTGGCCGCCGAGCGCGTAGTCCGGTTGTATCGCCCTGGCGACCATCGCAGGATCCTGCGGCACGCGGTCGTCCACCGTCTTGCCCCAGTAGCAATAGGGCCAGCCGTAGAAGCCGCCGTCGCGCACCGAGGTGAGATAGTCCGGCGGCGTCTCGTCGCCGAGCCCGTCGCGCTCGTTGACGACGGTCCAGAGCACACCCGTATTCGGTTCCCACGCTAGCCCGACCGGGTTGCGCAGGCCCGCGCCGAAAATGCGGTGCGTGCCGGCAACGAGGTCGAGCTCGTAGACCGCGGCGCGGCCTTCCTCGACCTCCATGCCCATCTCGGCGATGTTGCTGAGCGAGCCGACGCCGGCATAGAGCTTCTTGCCGTCGGGGCTTGCGAGCAGGCTGCGGGTCCAGTGCCCGCTCGGCTTGAAATTGGTGAGGCGCTTGCCCGGCGCGGTGATGCGGTCGGCGTTGGCGACGTAAGGAAAGGCCATCACGCCGTCGGTGTTGCCGACATAGAAGGTGTCGTCGATCAGCGCCATGCCGAACGGCTGGCTGAGATTTTCCATGAAGGCGCCGCGAACTTCGGCGACGCCGTCGCCGTCCTTGTCGCGCAGCAGCGTGATGCGGTCGGCGGACACGCCGAGCGCCGCGGCGCGCCGCATCGTCGCCTGCATCGCATAGTGAAACACGCTGCGCGGTTTGCCCGCGATCTGCGTCGCTTCCGCGATCAGCACGTCGCCATTGGGCAGCACCTCGATCCAGCGCGGATGGTCGAGCCCAGTCGCGAACGCGTTGACCTTGAGCCCGGGCGCGACGGTCGGCTTCTGGCCCTCGCTCCAGCCGCGCGCCGTCGGCATCTTCAAAGTCGGGATCGCGCCTTGCGGCTTCGCCTCGGGAATGGCGGGTTTGTCTCCCCAGGCCGGCGCAGGCACGGTGCCCGACAGCTTCCGCCATTGCAGCGCGATGCCGCCGAGAAGCGCAACGAACTGCGCAAAGATGCTGGAGAAGGTCATGAGAGGGCCCCTGTTTGCGCGCGCATCCAACTGGCTGACGGGGCAGACGTCAACCTGTGTGGGGCGCCGGCCGGGCCTATTCCCGTGGAATGGCAGCCGATCGATTTTGCATGGGACGAACGTCGATAGCCGTTGCCCGGAGATCAGCCTCGGATCTGCCGCTCCAGCTGCCGTGCCACGCGAAAATCATCGAGGTGCTGAATGTTCGGAGCCAGCGCGGCCTCCTTGGACAGCAGATGATAGACCCGCGCCACCGTGCGCTGCTTTTGCTTCGGCCGACCGCGCGGCAGCGCCCGCGCCTTGCGGACGGCGGCGATCGCGTGCTCGCGGAAATAATCGTAGGCGTCCGACATGGCTCGATGCTCTGCGACGGGTGGCAGCTGTCGAGGGGTAACGGGCTTGGGGGAGGGCGGTTCCTTGGTGCGTCAGATCCTGCGCTTGTGCCCCGGACGCAGCGCAGCGCGCCTTTCGCGGGGCGCTGCAGAGCCGGGGCCCTTCTCACTGCGCACTGCGTCGCTATCTGGATCCCGGCTCAGCGCAGCAGCGTTGCACGCTGCGGCGCTGTCCGGCACACGAGAGTGACGCGAGCTGTTAAGCCTTCACCGCGGCGACAGGAACGGGATGATCATCGGCACGCGGCGGCAATAGGCGCCGTACGAGTCTTCGCCGAGCTCCTTCGACAGAAACACCTCTTCCATCCGGCCCTTTTGCCACATGCCGAGCGAGATCAAGATCGCGCCGAGGATCGTCGTTACGAGGCCGATGGCTATGCCGGTGACGAGCATGCCGAAGATCAAGCCGGTGTAGATCGGGTGACGGACGATGCCGTAGGGACCGGTGTCGATGACACGGTGGTCTTCCTTCTGGGTGATGGCGTCGGACCAGAATTTTCCCAGATGCAGCCGGCCCCACCAGGCGAAGGCAATGCCGGCAGCCGAGAGGACCGCGGCAATGGCGATGCCAGTGTTGCCGAGCACCCAGAGCGGCTTCCAGCCCAGTATCTCCGCGACCCACGGCGTGTACAGGATGCCTCCGACCAGGATCGGCAAGCGAAAGCGCTGCGACTCCAGCGTCATGACCTGCTTCTTGGTCTGGCCTTGCCAAAACGAAGCGCCGACCCAACTGGCGAGAAAGGCGAGCCAGAGCAAGGCCAGCACTTCGGTCGGCCAGGCCGTGGTCCAGCCACCCCAGGCGACGGAGAGAAGCTTGCTGAAATCGAAGGACATGAAGGTTCTTTGCGTTGGGCGGCGGCTCTAGCTCGCGCGCGAGGAGAGCGCGTGATGCTCGAGGGCGCCGGAGGGCTGCTGGCCGTTGCGGGCGAGCAGATGGGTGATGGTTTCGCGCAGCACGGGCTCGATCGGACGCGGCGAATAGCCGAGCTCGGTGCGCGCCTTGCTGATCGAGAGGTCGCTGGCGGCGAGCGCGATGCGCACGCCCTCGGCGGTGCCGTTGGGCGGCCGGCGCGTGACGTGATCGGAGATGTATTCCAGCATGATCGCGGAGAGTTCGGCGATTCTGCCGGGTACGACGATCGGATACTGCCGGCGGCCGCTCATCGCCGACATCATCCGCAGGATGTTGCCGAGCGGGACGCAGTCGCCGCCGAGGATGTAGCGCTGGCCGAGGCGGCCTCGCTCCATGGTCAGCACGAGGCCCATGGCCACGTCGCGGACGTCGACGAGGTTGACCAGGAAGTTGAGATGCGGCTGCACCTTCTTCTGGAGGAAGTACCACAGCATCGCCGTCGGCGGCGTCAGATTGTGGTCGGCCGCGCCGATCGGCATGGTCGGCGTGCCGATCACGAGCGGAAAGCCGCTGGCCGCCGCTTTCGCGGCGTGATGCTCGGCGAACGACTTCGACCGCGTATAGGCACCCGGCATCGCGTCGGCCGGCTGCAGCGCCTCTTCGGCGGCAACGTCCTTGAGGTCGGTATAGGGGAACAGGATCGATTCCGTCGAGCAGTGCAAGAAGCGCGACACGCCGCGCTTCATCGCGGCTGCGAGCACCATCTCGGTGCCGCGGAAATTGACGTCGTGAAAGTCCTGCTTGTTGGCGACCCACATGCCGGGCAGGCCGGCAAGGTGATACACTTGGTCTACGCCGGCGATCGCAGCGTCGACCGCTGCGCCATCCAGCACCGAGCCGTGCACGTGTTCGACATCTGCGGCCGGCGCGCGGACGTCGAGTACGCGCACCCGCTGCCCACGGGCGCGGAGCGCTTCGACGAGATGATGTCCGATGAAGCCGCTGCCACCGGTAACAAGGACGAGAGCCATGCAGAAGGTTGCTGTTTCGCTTCTAGAGCTATCGGGTTGAAAGGGAATTGGCCGGAAGAGGCGCCAGAATCGCGGCAAGGTCGCGACGGAAGCCCAGTGCAATGAATAATTTTGCCATCACGAACATCGGTCCGAGCAAAAGGTGCGAAGGAAAAGTGAACAACGAGGCTTCGCGGCCCTCGAAAACCTTGTGGCCGATGGTCTGCGCGGCGAGGCCGAGCACCACCAGCGCGGCGAAAATCGCCCACATCGTCGCGGTGCTGACTTGCGCCGCAATGGTCGTCCCAACCGAAAACAGCACGATGGAGACCGCCAGAATGCCGATTCCGAGCGCCACATCGAGCAGCAGCCAATAGACCAGAACCGGCAAGGCCAAGATCACCGCGAGGCTGACGTCGAAACCGAACAGTGGAAGCTTGACCAGCGTCAGCGGCATCACGGCGCCGGTGAACAACAGCAGAATGCCGACCACATGCATCGCCGTGTTCCGGGGGTCGCGATGGTACTCGACGTAAACGGCAAGTTGGCGCTGGAAATAGCCACCCATTTCGGTCTCATGCAGCACGGGGTCGGGAAGGGCGAACAGTGGCTATAGCACTGGACCGGGCGGTGCACAAACCGGCGCATTTGTCGCGCGAAACCGTATTTGTGCGCCCCGGACAGGGTGCAAAACGATAGGGACTTCAAAGGGTTCCCGCAGATGCAAAAGCTGCGTGCGCTCAGCGCTTCTTGGCGGGCTTTTTCGCCGCAGGTGCCGTAGCCGGACGCGCAGGTGCGTCCTCGGGCACCTTGGCATAGGTCAGGATTTGCAACTGGCCGTTGACGGCCGCGGTCGGCTTGGCCCGGTCGAGAAACTGCTCCTCGCCGAGGCCGATCGGATGCAGCCGCTTGGTCGAGATCTTGAACGTGTTCACCAGCACGTCGCGGATCGCGTCGGCGCGCCGCTGGCTCAGGATCGCATTGGCCTCCCGCGTCTTCGAGTTGGATTCGACGTGGCCGACGATCAGGAACGTGTAGGGCAGCAGCGAGGAATGAACCAGCGCGTCCGCGATGCGGCCGACGGTCTGGTAGGAGGCCGGCTGGATGATCGGCGTGTCGGCATCGAACTGGATCTGCGCGTTGAAGGCGGGCAGCTTGGCGAGGTCAGGCGCGACCAGCGGCCGGTTCACCGGACCCGGATCGTTCTTGATCCTGGTCTTGGCGCGCTCCATCACCTGCTGCTTCAGCGCGGGAAGGTCGACCTCCGTGGCTTCTTCGAAATGGTTGAGCTTGCCGACGATGTCGTCGCGGGTCGGCGCCGCCGTCTGGGCGCCGGCCGCGCGCGTGATCAAAGCAAGGCCGAGCACGACCGCAGTTCCGGCAATGAAGAGCCTGCTCGCGCGCATCAGCGATACCCCGCGTCGTCGACGGCCTTCAGGCAATTGTTGCTGATGCCCTTGGGCGTCGAGACCAGGCAGGGGACCGACTTGCTGGTCTCCTTGGTCGAGCCGCCGCAGATCTTGACGATCTCGCGCTGGCAGGCGTTCGCCACCGTGACGCGCGCGGCGACGCGCTTCTGGATGGCGTCGAACGCGCCGAGATAGTCGCTCGCGCACTGCTGGGACAGCACGTCGCGGTTGCGCGACAGGCACTCCTTCAAGCGGGTCGAATCCGGGTTGACGCCGCGGCAATTGGCGACGATTTCCGCGCCGCAGCTTTTGGCCAGCAGCCCGATCGAATCGCCAAAGCTCATGGTCTCCGCCGCCGCAAGCGACGGCATCCCCAATGCCAGCAAGATCAGTGTGATGGAGCCCCGGACCATGGGCGCATCTGATACGTGGAAGTTCGCGGTGGTCAAGGGGCGTTCGAGCGAGAACTGTCGAGAGTCCGGCCAGTGCGGCGAACAGTCCTCACTCCGCGGCGTCTTCGCGGGGCGGCCATTCGATCAGGGCGACCGTGTGTCTCCCGAGGTCGTCGGTGAACTCAGGGTCGGCCTTGAGCTCGTCCAGCGTGCGCGGTGGGGGAAGCTGCCGGCCGTCCGCCATCAGCTCCTGCGCATAGAACGCGAGCGCCTCGGGTGCACTCTCCAGGGCCTCCTCGACATCGTCGCCGCCGGAAATGCAGCCGGGCAGGTCGGGAAACCACAGGCTGACGGCGTCGGGATCGGTGTCCTCGATGATGGCAACGTACAGAGCCATATCGTGGCTCACGCCCGCTGCACGAAACTGTCCACGACCTTCTTCTCGCCGGCCTTGTCGAAGTGGATCGTGAGCTTGTTGCCGTCGATCTTGGTGACGTGGCCGTAACCGAATTTCTGGTGGAAGACGCGGTCGGACAGCGAGAAGTCCGAGGTCGTGCCGGTCGATTTGGCGACCAGCTCGCCCTCGATCGTCAGCGGACCGCGGCGGCGCGAGGAGAAGCTGCCGAAGTCGGGGCCCGATGACGAGGAGGATGAGAACGTCGCGGCCTCTTCCTCGAAGCCGCCGCCGCCGCCGTTGCGGCCGCCGCCCCGGTTGCGGTTGGCCTCCCGGTTGGCTTGGGCGCGCTGCCAGCCCGGCGTCGAATAGGTGGAGCCGAACGCCTCCATGTCGTCGAAGCGCGAGGCGCCGTAGCCGCCGGTGCCGCCCCAGGCCGAGCCGCCCTTGGATTCGGTGATCTCGACATTGGCCGCCGGCAATTCGTCGAGGAAGCGCGACGGAATCGTGGTCGTCCAAGTGCCGTGAATCATGCGGTTGGTCGCGAAATAGATTTTGGCGCGGCGGCGGGCCCGGGTCAGACCGACATGGCCGAGGCGGCGCTCTTCTTCCAGCCCGGCACGACCCTGATCGTCCAACGTCCGCTGGCTCGGGAACAGGCCTTCCTCCCAGCCGGGCAGGAACACGTTGTGGAATTCGAGTCCCTTCGCCGAATGCAGCGTCATCAGTGACACCGCGTCCTCGTCGGCGCCGCCGTCGCGGTCCATCACCAGCGAGATGTGCTCGAGGAATCCTTGCAAATTCTCGAACTCCTCCATCGACCGCACGAGTTCTTTGAGGTTCTCCAGCCGGCCGGCGGCATCCGCCGAACGGTCCTTCTGCCACATCTCGGTATAGCCGCTCTCGTCGAGCACGATTTCGGCAAGATCCGTATGCGTCGTGACCTCGCGCTGGGCGCGCCAGCGGTCGAACTGGGCGATGACCTCGCGCAGACTTCCGCGCGCTTTCGGCTTCAGTTCGTCGGTTTCGATCACGGCGCGCGCCGCTTCGAACAAGGGAATGCGGCGCTTGCGGGCGTGGTCGTGCAGCATCTGCACGGTGGCATCGCCAAGTCCCCGCTTGGGCACGTTGACGATGCGCTCGAAGGCGAGATCGTCGGCCGGCGAGTTGATGACGCGCAGATACGCCAGCGCGTCGCGGATTTCGGCGCGCTCATAGAAGCGCGGGCCGCCGATGACGCGATAGGGCAGGTCGAGCGTGACGAAGCGTTCTTCGAATTCGCGCATCTGATAGGATGCGCGCACGAGAATGGCGATCTCGTTGAGCTTGTCGCCCTGGCGCTGGATCTGCTCGATCTCCTCGCCGATGCCGCGCGCTTCCTCTTTCGAATCCCAGCAGCCGGTGACCGTGACCTTCTCGCCGTCCTGGTCCTCGGTGCGCAGCGTCTTGCCGAGCCGGCCTTCATTGTGCGCGATCAGATGCGAGGCGGCGGCGAGGATGTGGCCGGTCGAGCGGTAGTTGCGTTCGAGGCGAATGACCTTGGCGCCGGGGAAGTCATGGTCGAAGCGCAGGATGTTGTCGACCTCGGCGCCGCGCCAGCCATAGATCGACTGGTCGTCGTCGCCGACGCAGCAGATGTTTTTGACGTGGCCCTTCTCCCTCTCCCCGTCCTTTGCGGCGGGAGGGTTGGGGTGAGGGGCTGCTTCCACGAGTTCAGCTTGCGGAGAGTCCCCCTCACCCGCATCGCCCTGCGATGCGACCTCTCCCCGCAGACGGGGAGAGGTGGAAGAGGGCGCCTGCGACAGCAGCCGCAGCCACAGATATTGCGCGACGTTGGTGTCCTGATATTCGTCGACCAGGATGAATTTGAAGCGCTGCTGGTACTGCCGCAGAATATCCGGGTGCTCGCGGAAGATGCGGATGTCCTCGAGCAGCAGATCGCCGAAATCGGCGGCGTTCAAAATCTTCAGCCGCTCCTGATAGCTCGCATAGAGCTTGCCGCCCTTGCCGTTCGCGAACACGGCAGCTTCTCCGGCCGGCACCTGCGACGGCGTCAGGCCGCGGTTCTTCCAGCCGTCGATCAGGCCGGCGAGCATGCGTGCCGGCCAGCGCTTGTCGTCGATATTGTCGGCCTGCAGCAGCTGCTTCAGCAGCCGCACCTGGTCGTCGGTGTCCAGCACGGTGAAGTTCGACTTGAGCTGCGCCAGCTCGGCATGGGTCCGCAGGATACGGCCGCCGATGGAGTGGAAGGTGCCGAGCCACGGCATGCCCTCGACGGCATGGCCGAGCATCTGGCCGAGCCGGTGCTTCATCTCGCGCGCGGCCTTGTTGGTGAAGGTCACCGACAGGATCTCGGCGGGGCGGGCGCGGCCCTGGCTCAGGATATGGGCGATCCGCGTCGTCAGCACGCGGGTCTTGCCGGTGCCGGCGCCGGCCAGCACCAGGACCGGGCCGTCCAGCGTCTCCACAGCCTCGCGTTGCTCCGGATTGAGCCCGGACAGATATTTCGGGCCCACCGAGGCGCGCGCACGCGCGGCAATGCCGCCGGCTGCAGGCTGGTGGTCGGGGACGCTGGTGATTTTGCTCGGCTCGGTCATGCGAATCATTGGCCCCACGATGGCACCGCGGGGTGGCGGAAGGGAGCCTTCTAACAGGGATTGGTGCCTATATGGGATCGCGGAACGAGGTTTTCCACGTGCACGGCGAGCCAATTTGTTCCTGGGGTCCTTGCGAATTTCCGCGCTGTGCTGGCCGGAACCATTGTTCCCGCGTCGAGATTGTCTGGGCAGGTGGTGCGGCCAGCCGCGCCAGATGCAGACAAACATCAAGACGAGGGTTTCACCATGCTTGGCTGGGTTGTGACATTTCTGGTTATCGCATTGATCGCCGGCATCCTGGGCTTCGGCGGCATCGCCGGCGCTTCGATCGAGATTGCCAAGATCATCTTCTTCATCGCGGTCGTTCTGTTCCTGGTCTCGGCCGTGGTCGGACTGGCCCGCGGCCGCAACAGGGTCTAGCGCTTACCGTTTCGAGGGCATCGCCACGTTGCGGCCGATGCCCTCGGGCCGCGGCACCGCGTTGTGGGCCTTGGTGACTGCAGCGATGCGCTCGCTGATATCCGGCGGAAACGGCGCAACGCGCCGCGCGTTCATGTCCATGTGCAGCGACATGTTCTCGGACGTCGCCGACAGCCAGCCCTCAGTCGCGTGCCGCATCTCTTCGAACGTGTGCAGCCGCTTGTCGTCGGCCTCCAGCAGCCAGACCAGAATCTGCACGGGATCGCCGAGGTGAATTTCGCGCAAATACCGCACATGGCATTCGGCGGTGAAGGTCGAACCGCCGCGCTCCTTCATGTAGGTCGGTCCGATGCCGAGTTCGCTCCAGAGCTGGTCGATCGCGCGGTCGAACATCACGTTGTAATAGGCCATGTTGAGATGGCCGTTATAGTCGATCCAGTGCGGCTCGATCTGCATGATCGAGGCGCGGAACGGTTCGGCCTTGGGCGCTGAGGCGGCGGTCTCGGGCATCGTTTCCTTCCAGCTATGCGTCCGGTCGCTTGACTTGACCGGCTTTATGTCCTTTGCCACGGTTCTTCTGTCGGGAGGAATTCGTGGGCACGACCATCACCAATAATCCGCCGCGGCCGGAGCCGAAAGCCCTCGCGAGCGCGCTGGAGCAGCTTGCCGCACGCTTCGGCAACCGCCTCATCACCTCGCAGGCCGTCCGTGAGCAGCACGGCCATACCACCACCTGGATCCCCAACCAGCCGCCGGATGGCGTGGTGATGGCGCAGGAGACCGCCGACATCCAGGATGTGGTGAGGATTTGCGCCAAAAATCGTGTCCCCGTCATTGCCTTCGGCACCGGGACCTCGCTCGAAGGCCAGGTCAACGCGCCTGCCGGCGGTATCTCGATCGACCTGCGCGACATGAACAAGGTGCTCGCGGTGCATGCCGAGGACCTCGACTGCGTGATCCAGCCCGGCGTCACCCGCAAGGCGCTGAACGAGCATCTGCGCGACCAGGGCCTGTTCTTCCCGATCGATCCCGGCGCCGATGCCTCGCTCGGCGGCATGGCCTCGACCCGGGCCTCCGGCACCAACGCGGTGCGCTACGGCACCATGCGCGACAGCGTGCTGGCGCTGAAAGTGGTGCGCGGCGACGGCGAGATCATCACGACCGGCACACGCGCCAAGAAGTCATCGGCGGGCTACGACCTGACGCATCTGTTCGTCGGCGCCGAAGGCACGCTCGGCATCATCTCGGAACTGACCATCCGTCTCCGCGGCATTCCCGAGACCATCGCCGCCGGCGCGGTGTCGTTCGAGACCGTGCATGGGGCCTGTCAGGCCGTGATCCTGGCGATCCAGACCGGCATTCCCGTGGCGCGCATCGAGCTGCTCAATGCCGCTCAGGTGAAGGCCTGCAATGCCTATTCGAAGCTGACGCTGCCGGAGACGCCGCTGCTGCTGATGGAATTCCACGGCAGCGAGATCGAGGTCGCCGAGCAGTCCAAGGCCTTCGGCGAGATCGCCAGGGATTGCGGCGGCGGCGATTTCTCCTGGACCACCAAACCGGAGGATCGCACCAAGCTGTGGCAGGCGCGGCACGATGCCTATTGGTCGGTGAAGGCGCTCCGCCCCGGCGACAGCATCGGCGTGGTCGCGACCGACGTCTGCGTGCCGATCTCGCGGCTCGCCGATTGCGTCGGCGAGACCGAGGAAGATCTCAAGCGCCTCAATCTGCTGTCGCCGATCGTCGGCCATGTCGGCGACGGCAATTTCCATTGCTCCCTGGTCTGCGACACCAACGACGCCGCCGAGATGGCGCGCGGCGAGGAGTTCATGCATCGCCTGGTCGAGCGCGCGCAGGCGATGGACGGCACCTGCACCGGCGAGCACGGCATCGGCCAGGGCAAGCAGAAATATCTCGAGGCCGAGCTCGGCCCCGAGGCGCTCGATGCGATGCGGGCGCTGAAGAAGGCGCTCGATCCGCTCAACATCTTCAACCCCGGCAAGATCGTGCCCGAGGCGTAGCGCGCAGGCCGAGCGCCGTTTATGCTCGCTCCATCGGCTACGGAGCGGGCAATGCGCTGGTTCGCGCGAAAGACGCGACGGGAAATCTGGGACGAAGCGATCGAAGCACCGCTCGGCGACATCGATGCCGCCGAGCACATTCGCGCGATCTGCGATGCCGCGGCTCCGAGCGCCACACATGCTGCGCAGGGCGACAAGCGCGAGGGCGAGCGCTACGAGCGCGCGGCCAAGGTCGCGATGGGAGTCGCCATGAAGATCTCGGATGGACTGATGCGCGACGATGCCGTTCACCGCATCGTCGATCTCTGCATGACGGCCAACGACCTCAAGACTGCACAGATCCTGTTCCGCGCGATCCATGCCGGCTGGATTCGTGAGACGATCCATCGGGATCACCCGACGTTGGCGCAATGAAGGCGGCTATTTCGCCAGCTTGCGCACGGCCTCCTCCACACTATAGAAGACGTGCTCGCGGGGCAGGGCGTCGAACAGCCTGAAGCGCTCGAACGCATCCTGCGCACGCACCGATTCCAGTCGTGCCAGCGCCACCGTGACGCCTTGCTCGCCGCACACCTTGAAGACATCCAGCAGGATCTGCGCGGCGGTGAAGTCGATCTCGACCATGCCGCTCGCCTCCAACACCAGCAGTTGCGGCGTCGTCGTGAGCACCTTGGTCACGTCACTGCGAAAACCCGGCGCGTTGAGGAAGGACAGCGGCGCCTGCAGTCCGATCACGGCGACGCCTTGGACGCGCTCGCCGGTGATGTGCGGATGCGCCGGCCACCAGATCGTCGTGCCGGGCACGCGCTCGAACTCGACCAGCCGCGCGCGCGTCGTGCTCCAGATGCCGTGCAGCAGCGACAGCACGATGCCGAGGAACGCGCCCTGCTGGATCGGCAGCACGATGATCAGCGCGGCGGTGGCGACGATCAGCAGGAATTCGCTGAACGACTGGCGGTAGATCGTCACGATCTGCCTGAAGCGGACGATGCGTAGCGCCACGAACAGCAGGATGCCGCCCAGGGCCGCATCCGGCACGTGTTGCAGCAGTCCGGTGCCGAATGCGAGCAGCATCAGCACGATGGCCGCGGCGGCAAGGCCCGCGAGCTGCGATTGCCCTCCGGTCTCGGCGACGATGCCGGTGCGCGGCGGGCTCGCATTGACCGGAAAGGCGCCGAACAGGCCAGCGAACACGCTGCCGGCGCCGGCGCCGAGGAAGTCGCGGTCGACATCGGCGGGTGTGTCGCGATTGGACGGGAACGACTGCGTCGTCGCCGCGGTCTGCACCATCACCACGACCGTGATGACGAAGGCGAGCGGCACGAGGCGCACCCACAGCTCCGGTGCCAGTTCGGGAAAGGTCGGCCGAGGCAGCGTGCCCGGCACACTACCGACGACGTTGACGCCCTTGCTCTCCAGGCCGAACGCAATCGTGGCCAGCGTCGCGGCGACGAGCCCGATCAGTGCGCCCGGAATTTTCGCGCTGATCGTCTCGAAGACGTGGATCAGGGCCAGCACACCGAACCCGATGCACAGCGTGAATGGGTTGCTGAGGCCGATCTCGCTTGCGAGCAATCCTATGCGATCGAGCGTCGGCCCGCTCGGCGATTGCAGCCCGAGCACGCCCGGCAATTGCGAGACGATGATATGGACGGAAATGCCGGCGAGGAAGCCCACCATGACCGGCACCGATAAGAGGTTTGCGATGACGCCGAGGCGAAGGGCGCCGCCGGCCAGCATCATCGCGCCGACCATCATCGCCAGCGCAATCGCAAGCGCCTGATACTCAGGCGTCCCGGCGGCGGCCAGCGCCGCGAGCCCGCCGGCGAAGATCGGCGTGATCGTGGAATCGGCGCCACAGGACAGGAAGCGGTTGCCGCCGAGCAGTGCGAAGCCGAGCGAACCCGCCATGAATGCGAAGAAGCCGATCTGCGGCGCGAAGCCGCCGAGCCGAGCTGTGGCCATCTGCTCGGGAATCGCAATCGCGGCCAGCGTCAGTCCCGCCATGAGGTCGCCGGGCAGGGAATAGGATGCGAGCGAGCGGAAGAGCGGCCATGCGTACTTGGCGTGCGGCATCGATGTGAGATCCCCGGAAATGCTGGCGTCAGTCGATCAGACTACAGCATTTCTGGAAGTATGCGTGTCCCGGACGCGGTGCGGCACGAAGTGCCGCTCCGCAGAGCCGGGACCCATCATGCCGCGCAGTACATCGCCGCATGGACCCCGGATCTGCAGCGCACCGCAAGAGCACTGCGCTGCGTTCGGGGCGCGAGAGTTGCGGATACCTCAGTACCTGCTGCGGTAATTGTCGCCACGTGCCGGTCCCCCGTAGCCGCCACCGCCGTAGCCGCCGCGGCCCATGCCGATTCCAATCCCGATGCCGACACCCACGGCTGCGGGCGGCGGTGGCGGCGGGGCGCGCTCGTAGACGATCACTTCCTCGGGCGGCGGCCGGCGCGTTTTGGGAGGCGTCTCGACCACCTTGCGCTTCGGCGGGGTGTCGTCGACGCGCTTCTTGATGACGGGCGCGACCGATGGGTTGACTGGCGTCGCCGGCGGCGCCGAACACGGGCAGGTCGGAGCCGTCGCAACCGCGACCGGGGTCGTCGCGGCGGCGACAGGCACGCCATAATTGCGGTTCTGCACCCGCAGCAGCATCCGGCGTGCGGTCGCGGCGAGGTCGCTGTTATCCCAATTGTCGAGATAGGCCTCGAACGAGGCGCGGGTGTTGATCGCGGTGGCGCGCTCCCAGGCCAGCATCTGGCGCCGCCGCTCCAGTACCGTGCGCAGGCGCGGCGTGCGGGTGTCCTGGGCGTACAGCTCGACATAGGCTTGATAGGCCGGCACGGTGTCGTCGGTGATGACGAGTTCATAAGCGACGGGAGCCGGTTTGCCGCGCAACTCCTTGCGCCAGTCCTCGAGGCTGCGCGTGCCGCCGGCAAGGGCCATCGAACCCGCGCCCGGAATGGACGGAGGCTGGCCGCTGCTCTCGCCGAAGAACTTGAAGTCGGTGGTCAGCGACGAGCTTTCCCAGGGGATCTGCCGTCCGTCGGTCGATTGCGCGACGGCGACGCGGATGCGCTTGAACACCTCCTCGATCGGCAGATTGGGCTGCTTGGCGACGGTCAACGCGGCCGCGGTGTAGGGGCTGTCGACGCCATTGCCATCCTCGGCTTCGGCGCCGGGCGAGGTCGAATAGGAAATGAAGGTGCCCTGCGCGCCGGCCTTGGTGTCGACGATCGCAAGCCCATGGCCGGCGCCGCTCAGCGCCGGGAACGGGTTGTTGCGGCAGGCGTCGAGCATGAAGATGCGCGCCCGCGTCGGCAGCGCGCCGAGCGTGTTGAGCATGTCGTTCAGCCGCACGCCCTGCAGCGGAATGTCGGCTTCGCGCTTGGGATCGAGATCGACCGGCACCAGATAGTTCTCCCCGTCGATCTGCAGGCCGTGGCCGGCATAGAACACCAGTGCCACCGTGTCGGCGCCGCTGGCGCTGACCTTGCCGGCGAAATCCGAGATCGCCGCGCGCATCTCGTTCTGTGCCAAATTGGAGGCCGTGGTGACGGCGAAGCCCGCATTGCCGAGCAGCTCGGTCATGCCCTTGGCGTCGTTGGCAGCGTTGGGCAGTTCCGGCACGGTGCGATAGGCGGATTGGCCGATCACCAGCGCGAGCCGCGCTTCGGCCGAGGCCTCCGTCGGTGCCATCAATTGGGTGAGGGCCAGAAGGCCGGAGGCAAGAAACAAACGGGAAAAGGCAGGAAGGCGCATGGTGTCAGCTCCATCGGCAATGGGCGCGACGATGCCAGCTTTCTTAGGCGGTCGCCATGCGTCCGTCTGTGCGCTGGGTCACGCTTGCACTGCGGCAAAATGGGGCAGGTGTTTGCCGGAGCCGGCGGGCATTGGTGTGGATGCATCCATGCCAATTGCGCATTGATCCATGCTCCCATTGGATTGATGGCGGCCCTGCGCGGCAGCCCACATTGCGCGGCGGGGCGTCAGACCTCTCCTCACCGCAAATCCTCGGGGAATGCCGTCGTTCAGCTGCGCTTCTCGGGCTGCTGCGCGTCCGACGCGCTGCTGTGCGCCTGCAAGCCCTACGCTTGCCTGTGCCGTCGCTTTGGCCATACAGTCCATGCAACAGGCCACGGCAACGACCGCGGCAAACAAAAATAATGTGGGAGAGACCGCACCATGACCATCGTGCCCGTGAACCGTCGCGCGTTCATCAAGTCATCGGCGGCGGTTACCGCCGGACTCGTGCTCTCTCCCGCCATCATCGGCCGTGCCGAAGCCGCGACGCTGAAGCTGAAATGTTCCTCCTCGCTGCCGAACGATCCCAAATTCGCCAATGGCCGCGTCTATTACGACAATCTCGTCAAGAATTTGAAGGGCAACGGGCTCGGCGAGCAGATCGAGATCGCGTTCTTCCCCGACAACCAGCTCGGCCAGGAGATCGACGTCATCAATTCGGTGAAGCTCGGCGTCATCGACCTCATGGTGTCGGGCTCGTCGATCTCGGCCAATCTGGTGCCGCTGGTCGGCACCTACGATCTCGGCTTTCTGTTCTCGAGCTTCCCGCAGCAGACCAAGGCGTTTGACGCCGGTGCGGCCAAGCCGATCGAGGATGCACTGCTCAAGGGTGGCAACATCCGCATCATCGCCTGGGCGTATAATTTCGGCTCGCGCAGCGTGCTGGCGAAGAAGCCGGTCAAGACGCCGGAGGATCTCGCCGGCCTCAAGATCAGGACGCTGCCCAATCCCGTCATCACCGAATGCCTGCGCTTGATGGGCGCTGCCGCGACGCCGCTGGCCTTCGGCGAGATCTATACAGCGTTGCAGGCCGGCGTGCTTGACGGTCTGGAGCACGATCCGCCGACGATCCTCGCCAGCAAATTCTTCGAGACTGCGAAATTCTACGCCCTGACGCAGCATAATTTCTCGCCGCTCGCGATCTATTTCAGCGACGTGACCTACAACCGCATGGATCCGAAGCTGCGCGAGGGCTTCCTCGATGCTGCGAAGAAAGCCGCAGCCGACACGCGTGCCCATGGGCTTGCGGTCGAGAAGGAGGCGCTGGCGGCTTTGACCGAGAAGGGCGTGACGGTGGCCGAATGCGACCGCGAGGCGTTCAGGAAGCGCGTCGCGCCGCAGACCGAAAACTTCATCAAGGCACGGCCGGAATCCAAGGCCGTCATCGACATCATCCGCGCAACGCAAGCCTGAGATGACGATGACAGCCGCCGTGTCGCTCCCGGGCGGCCGCCACGGGAGCATCACCCTGCTGCTTCGCCTCAGCGACGCGATCGCGGCCGTCCTGCTCGTCGCCGATCTCGTGGTGGTCTGCGCTTCCGTGCTGCTGCGCTTCTTTTTCAACGCACCGGTCGAATGGTCGGATGACGTCGCTCGCGGGCTGATGGTCGGCTCGGCCTTCTTCGGAGCGGCGAGCGCGCTCGCGCGCGGCGAAAATGTCGGCGTCTCGTTCTTTCGCGACCTCCTGCCGGCGCGTCTGCGCACGCTGGTCGATGCCGCCGGCGCGCTGCTGGTGGTGCTGATCGCGGGCTATGTCGCCTACAACGCCATCAAGCTAGGTTCGCTCACCGCGGGGCAGACCACCGGCTCCGGCCTGCCGTTGGAGCTGACCTTCTATCCGATGGGCGTCGGCGCGCTGTTCATGACGGTGTTCGCGATCGACCATCTCTGCGCGCGGCCGTTTCCCGATATCGTCAGGGGGCTCATCGCGATCATCGTCGTCACCGGCCTCTATCTCGCCTGGGATTATCTGTCGCCGTCCTCGGTGCCGTCGGCGGGCACGCTGATGCTGGTCGGCTTCTTCGTGACGCTGTTCGGCGGATTGCCGATCGGCTTTGCGCTGGCGCTCGCCGCGCTCATCTTTATCTGGGTCGAGGGCGCGCTGCCCGGCGTCATCTTCGCCCAGCAGATGGCGCGCGGCATCGACAATTTCGTGCTGCTTGCGATCCCGTTCTTCATCCTCGTCGGCTATCTCATGGAAGCCAACGGCATGTCGGTGCGGCTGATCGAGCTGCTGCAGCGCGGGGTGGGGCGCATGCGCGGCGGGCTGAACGTCGTGATGGTCGCGTCGATGGTGCTATTCTCCGGCATCTCAGGCTCGAAGATGGCCGATGTCGCCGCGGTCGGCTCGGTGCTGATCCCGGCGGCGCGCCGCTCGAAGCAGAACCCTGGCGGCGCGGTGGCGCTGCTCGCGGCCTCCGCGGTGATGGCGGAGACCATCCCGCCTTGCATCAATTTGATCATTCTCGGCTTTGTGGCCAATCTTTCGATTGGCGGCCTGTTCGTCGCCGGCCTGTTGCCGGCGGCGCTGATGGCGGCTGCGCTGATCGCCGTGTCCGTCATCTTCGGCAAGCGGCCGGACAAGGTCGAGGAGGTCGAGCCACAGATGCCGGTCTCGGGCCTGTGGAGCGGAGCGATCGCCTCGTTCGGCCTGATCTTCATGATCTTCTTCGGCTTCAAGAGCGGCTTTGCCACCGCGACCGAGATCTCGGCGTTCGCGGTGGCCTACGCGCTCGTCGTCGGCAGCGTGGTGTTCCGCGAGCTCAGCTTCAAATCGGCGACACACAGCTTCGTGCAGGCGGCGACGCGCGCCGGTCTGGTGCTGTTCATCGTCGCCGCAGCGCAGTCGCTCGCGTTCACGCTGACCTTGCAGCAGGTGCCGCATGCGGTCGGCGATTTCATGCTGGGCTTGTCGAAGACGTCAGGCGTCTGGCTTTTCATTCTGCTTGCGATCGCCGTGCTGATCGTGATGGGTTCAGTGCTGGAGGGTGCGGCCGCGCTGATCATCTTCGGGCCATTGCTGTTGCCGGTCGCGGTGCAGCTCGGCGTCGATCCCCTGCATTTCGGCGTCGTGCTGGTCATCGCCATGGGCATCGGCCTGTTCGCGCCGCCGCTCGGGCTCGGGCTCTACGGCGCCTGCCTGATCGGCAATGTGCCGATCGAGCAGACGGTGAAGCCGATCATGGGGTATCTCGGCCTGTTGTTCCTCTGCCTGCTCGTCATCGCCTTCGTGCCATGGCTCTCGACCGCGCTGCCGCGGGCATTCGGCTACTGAAGGAGTTTTGTCGTGAAGGTTTTGCTCGCTCACACGTCGGAGATGCAGGGCAATTACTATGGCGATCGCAGCCTGAGCGGCCTGCGCGCGGCCGCCGAGGTAATCCTGCACGAGAGCGACGCCACTCTGGACGCCGCCAGCCTCGTGCGCGCTGCGCAGGATGCCGACATCATCGTCGCCGACCGCATGACGGAAGGTCGCGGCGAGATCTTTGCGCAATTGCCGCGCCTGCGGGCCTTCGTCCGCTGTGCCGTCGATATCCGCAACGTCGATGTGGAAGCGGCCTCGGAGGCTGGCGTGCTCGTGACCCGCGCCGGGCCCGGCTTCGTGCAGGCCGTCGCCGAGCTCGCACTCGGCTTCATGGTCGATCTCTCCCGCGGCGTCTCGCGGGCGACAGCGGACTACCAGGCCGGCCGCAAGCCGGAAGCTCGGATGGGCCGCCAGCTTGCCGGCAGCAAGATTGGTATCATCGGTTACGGCAGCATCGGCCGCTATCTCGCTGAGGTCGCAAAAGTGCTGCGCATGGAGGTGCTGGTCTCCGATCCCTTCGCCATCGTCGGCGACGGCACCATCAGGCAGGTCGCTCTCGACGAACTGCTCGCTGCGTCGGACTACGTCGTCTGCCTCGCGATCGCCAACGAGCAGACCGAGAATCTGATCGGCGAGGCGGCGCTGGCGCGCATGCAGAAGCATGCGGTCTTCCTCAATCTCTCGCGCGGCAATCTCGTTGATGAGGCGGCGCTGGCACGCGCGCTGCTGGAGCGTCGTATCGCCGGCGCGGCGATGGATGTCGGCCGCGCGCCCGATCAGATGCCGACGCCCGAGTTGGCGAAGCTTCCCAACGTCATTGCGACGCCGCATGTCGGCGGGCTGACGCCGCAGGCGATCGAATATCAGTCGCTGGAAACCGTGCGGCAGGTCGAGGCGATCGTCAAAGGCGAGGTCCCGCCGGGAGCGGTGAACGCCGACCGCTGGACGAGGCGGCGGTGAAGCGGCCCTAAAGCCGGTCCACCGCCCTGAACGTCCCGTCCTTCTGGATCACCGTCAAAAACACCTTCGGCGGCGTGTCTATCATGCGCATGCCGACGGTGACGACGCTGCCGCTGATGTCGAAGCGGCCGACATCGTTGATGGTGCGGAGCAGGTTTGCGCGCGTCGGGTTCGGCCCGGCTTTCTCCAGCGCTGCGGCCGCGAGGCGGCCGGAGAGATAGCCCTCCAAGGACACGAAGTCCGGTGTCAGCGTCGGATCGAACGCCTTCTGCGCATCCTGATAGTCGGCGACGAGCTTGAGCGAGCGATCCCATGGAAACGGCACGACCTGGGAAACGATGACGCCTTCGCCCTCGGGGCCGAGCTCCTTGGCGAGCGCATTGGCACCGACGAAGGAGATGTTGACAAAGGTCGGATGTAAGCCGCTGCGGTGCGCGAGCTTGATGAACTCGGCGGAGGGCCCATAGGTCCCGACCATCACGATGGCTTCGGGTTCGGCGCGCTTGATCATTCGCCAGGCGGCCGCGACCGCGCGGGTGTTGCGTTCGAAGGTGCCTTCGGCGGCGAGCTCGAGGCCGCGCTTGGCGAGCGCGCGCTTGACGCCGGTCAGGCCGTCGCGGCCGAAGGAATCGTCCTGATAGAAGATGCCGATGCGGGTGAAGTGGCGATCGTCGGTGAGGTGCTTGATCCACGCCTCGGCCTCCGCACCATAGCTCGCGCGGATGTTGACCACGTTTGGAAGTTCGAGATCGCGCAGGAATTCGGCGCCGGTGAAAGGGCCGATGAACGGAACGTTCCTGGCGCTGGTGATCGGAATTGTCGCCATCGCGGTCGGCGTGCCCACCGCGCCGATCAGCGCGAACACCTTGTCGTCCTCGATCAGGTGCAGCGTCTGCGCCACCGAACGGTCGGGGTCGTAGCCGTCATCGCGGCTGATGAGCTGGAGCTTGCGGCCGTGGACCCCGCCCTTGGCGTTGATCTCGGTGAATGCCGCGACGATGCCTTGTCGCATGCGTTGTCCGAGCGCGGAGGAGGGGCCCTCCAGCGCGGCGGCCTGGCCGAACAGGATCGCATCCTCGCTGACGCCGGCCTCGTCGGCTCTCGCCGGGAGCATCGCTGCGGCCAGCAATGCGATGGTCGAGGCGACATATGCCGCGGATCGCGATCGTGTCATGAGAATGGTTGCCGGATGCTGGACGCGGTTGCAGGAACGATAGGTCTGCGAGGCTGAACAGGACGCTAACTCCGCGCCGCGCGGACGGTCCGTAAGACTCCGGGGAAAACCGGCAACTTGTTTCCACAACGCCGGATCATTCGGAGACTTCGTTAACTAATTCACGCGTTGCGGAATGCTCGGGTTCCGAAATTGTGCAGTTCTTAACCGCGGTCTTGTTCCGATAGCCGCGCCGGTGCCTCAACCAGAGGTTCGGTTCGTCGCGGACAGGGGACGGCGCTTGAAGATGGGCGATCGCGATCGGAACGATCAGGATCGGAGGGGGATGACCGGATGGTGGCGTGCCGCGCCGCTGCTCGGGCTCTATCGCCCTGCGCTCGTCGCCGTCGGCGTCGGTCTTCTGTTCTCGGTCGCGGGCGCGGCCGCCGTGGCGCGGTGGGAAGATCGCGTCAACAGGATCGAGTTCGAGAACGCGGCCGAAACCGAGGCGATCGTCATGCAGAACGGCATGGGCGAATACATTTCCCGGCTCGTCGCGCTGCGCACGTTGTTCGAATCGACCAACGACGAAGTCTCCCGAGCCGAGTTCGAGACCTTCAGCGCACGCCTGTTCGAGCGTCATCCCGGCATGCTGCGCATCGCCTGGCTGCCGCGCGTCAACCGCAGGGAGCGCGCCGAATACGAGACCGCGGCGATCACGGACGGCGTGTCCGGCTATCGCATCAAGTCGCTCCAGGGCGAGAGCTTCGCGACTGCGCCGCAGAGCGATGAATATTTTCCGGTGTTCTACTCGACCCAGCCGAAGACATCGCCGGTCTATGGCATGGATTACGCCACCGTCCCGGAGCGCCGCGCGGTGCTGGAGCGCGCGCGCGACAACGACAAGGTCGCAGCCATCCGCACGCGCCTGTTCGAGCCGAGAGAGGGAGGCCGGCTGCCCGATGTCCTCGTTGCCATTCCCGTCTACGCCAAGGGAACGTCGCGCGAGACGGTCGCGGACCGGCGTCGCAATCTGGCCGGCTTCGTGGTCGGCATCTTTGACCTGCCGCTGTTGATCCAGACCATTCGCGTCACCACCGGGGCAAGCCCCGCGGTCAGCATGAACGTCTACCCGCCCTTCACGGCGCAGATCGTCAGCCTGGAACAGACGCTGCCGGATTATTCCTCAGCGGCCACGGCGCCGCAGTCGATGCGGGACGTCGCGCGGGCGCTGCACTGGTCGGGCAGTCTCAAGATCGGTGATACCGATTGGCAGGTGCGGGCGGTTCCGACCGCCGGCGGTCCGCTGGAGACGACTTATGATCGCGCGGGCGCGGTGCTCATCGTCGGCTTGCTGCTGACGCTGTCGCTGTCGACCTATCTCATGCTCGCGAGCCGCAATTCGCGCCGGCTGTCGCTGGCCAACCGGCGGGTGCTCGAACTCGCCCAGACCGACATCCTGACCGGATTGCCGAACCGCGCCTTCTTCCTCACCCGGCTCGACGAGATGAACAGCCAGCTGAGCGTGCGAGGCCTGCCGTTCTCGATCCTGATGCTCGACCTCGACCGCTTCAAGAACGTCAACGATTCCCTCGGTCACGGCGCCGGCGATGCGCTGCTGCGCCAGGTGGCGCAACGGCTGAAATCCGCCGTGCGCGCCAACGACGTGCTGGCGCGGCTCGGCGGCGACGAGTTTGCCGTCATCCAGGAAGCGGGTGCCGACCAGCGCGCCTGCTCGACCGAGTTGGCGGCGCGGATCGCGAAGCTCTTGACGGAACCGTTCCTGCTGCCCGGTCACCGCGTCGAGATCGGCACCAGCATCGGCATCGCCATCGCGCCGGATCACGGCAGCGATCAGGAACAACTCCTGAAGAAGGCGGACCTCGCGCTCTATCGTTCGAAATCGGTGGGCCGCAACTGTTTCACCATTTACGACGAGGCGATGTCGGCCGAGCTGGAGGCCCGCAACACGCTGGAGGGGGATCTGCGCGACGCCATCGCGCAGTGCCAGCTGGAGGTGCATTACCAGCCGTTCGTCGACGCGCTGAGCGGCGCGCGGCGCGGCTTCGAGGCGCTGGTGCGCTGGCGGCATCCGACACGCGGATTGATTCCGCCGGATCAGTTCATTCCACTTGCGGAAGAGACCGGGCTGATCGTTCCGCTCGGCGAATTCGTGCTGCGGCGCGCCTGCGCGGACGCGGCCGGCTGGCCATCGGATCTCGCAGTCGCCGTCAATCTGTCGCCGATCCAGTTCAAGGAGGCCGAGCTGTTCGAGATGATCTGCGCGGCGCTCGCCGATTCCGGCCTGCCGCCGCAGCGGCTGGAGATCGAGATCACGGAATCCGTGCTGCTGGAGCGCGGGGTCGAGAACCACGCTTTCATGCAGCGGTTGAAGCAGCTCGGCATCGAGCTCGCGCTCGACGATTTCGGCACCGGCTATTCCTCGCTGAGCTATCTGACGGCGTTTCCGTTCGACAAGATCAAGATCGACAAGTCGTTCATCCGCAACCTCACCCATCAGCCGCGCTCTTCCGCCATCATCTCCGCGATCGTGACGCTGGCGCGCGGGCTGGACATGTCGGTGACCGCCGAGGGCGTCGAGACCCGCGAGGAGTTCGAGCGGCTGAAGGCGCTCGGCGTCAATTTCGCGCAAGGCTATCTGTTCGGCCGCCCGCAGCCGATCGAGCGGATCCTGTTCGATGCGCCCGTCAGACCCTCACGGCGCGACGCCGCCTGAGCGCGTCCTGGCGCATCTCGGCCGACGAGCATGCGCGGAATTCGCTTGACCCGGGCATTCCCGGATGGTCGGTAGGACCGTCCAGGGATGAAACATACAAACATGCGGCTTCGGTTCTTCTACGGCTGGGTCGTGGTCGCCGTGACCTTCGTCACCATGGCCATCGGCGTCAACGCGCGCACCGCCTTTTCACTGTTCTTTCCTCCCATCATCTCAGAATTCGGCTGGGAACGCGGCGTCACCGCGGGCGCGTTCTCCTTCGGTTTCGTAGTGTCGGGTTTCGTCAGCCCGCTGATCGGCCGCCTGATGGACCGCGCCGGCCCGCGCGCGGTGATGGAGCTCGGCGTGGTGCTGATGGGCGGCGGGTTGCTGCTTGCGCCGCTTACCAGCGAGCCCTGGCATCTCTATGTCACCATCGGCGTCATGGTCGGCGCCGGCTCGGTGTGTCTCGGCTATTCCGGCCAGTCGCTGTTCCTGCCGAACTGGTTCATCCGCAAGCGCGGCTTCGCCATCGGCATCGCTTTCGCCGGTGTCGGCATCGGCTCGGTGACGTTGCTGCCATGGGTGCAGCACATGATCGAGCAGACCGGCTGGCGCACCGCCTGCACCGCGATGGGCCTGCTCGTCCTGGTCGTGCTGGCGCCGGTCAATTTGCTGCTGCACAAGCGGCCACAGGACATCGGCCTTGAGCCGGACGGCGATGCCGTCCCGGCCGCGGGCGCGGCCCCGCCGATCTCCAACGTCGTCGATCCCACCTGGGTCGGAACCGACTGGACGCTGAAACGCGCCGTCGCGACCGCGCGATTCTGGTGGATCGCGCTCGGCTATTTCTGCGGCCTGTACATCTGGTACGCCGTCCAGGTGCACCAGACCAAATTCCTGCTCGACATCGGCTTCAGTCCCGGTGTCGCGGTGTGGGCGCTCGGCATGGTCAGCCTGCTCGGCATTCCCGGTCAGATCCTGCTCGGTCATGTCTCCGACCGGATCGGGCGGGAATGGGTGTGGGCGATCAGTTGCGCCGGCTTTGTGATCTGCTTTGCGGCGCTGATGGTACTGAAATTCCAGCCGTCGCTGTGGCTGGTCTACGTGATGGTGTTCGCGCAAGGCGCGCTCGGCTACGGCCTCACCTCGATCATGGGCGCGGTGGTGTTCGAGATTTTCCAGGGCAAGCATCAGGGCAGCATCTTCGGCACGATCATGCTGGCGGCGCTGGCGGGCGGTGGGGCCGGACCGTGGGTGACCGGCTTCCTCTACGATCGCGCCGGCGACTACACGCTTGCCTTCGCCGTGGCGATGATCATGAGCGCCCTCTCGGCGCTCTCGATCTGGCAGGCGGCACCGCGCAAGGTGCGGGCGGTGGCCGGCCGTCTGCACAAGCTCCAGACGGAAACCGGCACGGACTAAGACTCAGCACGCATCGAGATACCGTCGTTGTTTTTTTGCCGGTCGTTAAGCATGTCGCGTCTTGGCCCGAGGCCATCAGGCGGCGAAAACGTCTTGGACACCATCGGAGCGTTAGCGTCGGGCCGATTGCCGCATTTTCCCGATGTTGCCGGGTCAAACGATGTCCGCCTTGGATTGTCTCACTGAAATTCCGGACGTGCTTCGAGCCGCGCTCGAACGCGCCGACGATGGCGTCGTCATCGTCGACGACGCGCATCGCATCACGCATTTCAACGCCGCCGCGGAGCGCATCTGGAAGCTGCCGCGCACCGACGTGCTGGGTCGCAATGTTGAAATTCTCTCCCTCAAGGGCTTTCAGCCCGATCCGGTGACAGATCTCCGGGACGAGATCAGTCTCGTGCGCCGTGACGGCAGCCGCATCAGGGCGGCTATCGCGCTCTCTTCCGTGAAAACCGGCGGCGCCGATCATTACATCGTGTTTGCGCGCGACGTCACCGGGGAGGCCGAGCGCCGCGTCAGGATTGGACTTCTCCACGCCGTCTCCGACCAGACCAACCGGGCGGTGATCATCAGCGACACCGAGCAGAACATCGTCTACGTCAATTCCGCTTTCACGACGTTGTTCGGCTACACCAACGCGGAGGCCGAGGGCCGTCGCGCAGGCGAGCTGATTGCCGGCCGGCACACCGATCGCAAGGCCATCGCTAAGCTCATCGGGCGCCTGAGGCATGGCGGCCGCCGCGGCGAGGCCGAAGTGTTGGCCTACGACAAGGACGGCGAGGAGATCTGGGTCTGTGCCCGGATCGATGCCTTCCGCGACACGAAGGGCCGGGTCAAGCACATTTTCGCGCTGATCGAGGACATCACCGAGACCAAGCAGTTGCGGTCGCTGCAGCAGCTCATCATGAGTTCGCTCGCGGACGAAGTCGCGATCACCGAAATCGCCGACAGGCTGTGCCGTCGCGTCGAGGAGATCGCGCCCGATGTCGTCTGCTCGCTGCTCCACGTCGATGCCGCCGGTCTCGTTCATCCGCTGGGCGGCCCCAGCCTTCCCGAGGACTATTCCCGCGCGCTGGACGGCATTGCTATCGGCCCCAATGTCGGCTCCTGCGGCACCGCCGCCTTCTACGGCAAGCCAGTTCTGGCCGAGGATCTCGACACTGATCCGCGCTGGCAGCCCTACAAGGCAATGCCGCTCGCGATCGGCTTGCGCGCCTGCTGGTCGACGCCGATCAAGGCCAAGGACGGCCGGGTCATCGCGACCTTCGCCTTTTACTTTCGCGAAGCGCGCGCGCCGAGCAAATGGCACCGGCGCATCGTCGATGCCTGCGTCAATCTCGGCGCCTTTGCGATTGAACGCAAGGAAGCGCGTGCCGAGATCGCGCGGCTCGCCTACCACGACATTCTCACCGGCCTGCCGAACCGCGCGCAGCTGCGCAACCTGATCACGACGGCGATCGATGCCTGCCCGCACGGCAGTCATGTCGCGCTGGCCTTCCTCGACGTCGATCATTTCAAGGACGTCAACGACACGCTCGGCCACGCCGCCGGCGACGAGCTGCTGATCCAGCTCGCCCAGCGCCTGCGCGAGCAGATCGGACCCGAGGACATGCTGGGACGGCTCGGTGGCGACGAATTCGTCATCCTGCTCCCGCAGCGTAACGCCGAGGCCGCCGATCGCGTCGCGTCCGGGATCACCGATGCGCTCGCGGCACCCTTGCGGATCGGCTCGAAGCCGATGCCGATGTCGGTCAGCATCGGCATCAGCCTCTATCCCGATCATGCCACCGACATCGACACGCTGATGCAGCAGGCCGACGCCGCCATGTACATGGCCAAGCAGGCGGGGCGCTCGACCCATCGCATCTTCAGCGCGGAGATGAACGGGCTCACCGAGCAGCGCCTGGCCTTGATCGCAGCGCTCCGCCGCGCCATCGCGGAAGGGACGCTGACCCTCAGCTACCAGCCGCAGATCCGCAGCTGCGATGGCGCGATCCATGGCGTCGAGGCGCTGGCGCGCTGGCACGATGCCTTGCTCGGCGACGTCTCGCCGGCAAAATTCATCCCGCTCGCCGAGGAGTGCGGCCTGATCGAACAGATCGGCCTGTGGTCGGTGCGCGAGGCCTGCCGGCAGATGGCGAGCTGGCGCCGCGCCGGCCTCGACATTCCAAGCGTGTCGGTGAACCTGTCGCCGATCAATTTCCGCAACGCCACGCTGGCCGCGCGGCTCAAGGACATTCTCGCCGAATACGATCTGCCGGCGGACGCCTTGATGCTGGAAATCACCGAAGGCGCCTTCATGCAGGACAGCGTTGCAGCGCTGGAGACGATGAACGCGATCCGCGAGCTCGGCGTCGGCCTCTCGGTCGACGATTTCGGCACCGGCTATTCCAGCCTCAGCCGTCTTGTGCATCTGCCGATCCGCGAATTGAAGATCGACCGCAGTTTCATGCGCGACATCGAGCGTGACGCCGGCGCGGTTGCAATCGCGACCGCGGTGGTGCGCGTCGGCCAGGGCCTCGGCATGACCGTGGTCGCCGAAGGCGTCGAAACCGAGGGCCAGCGCAACACCCTGGCTGAACTCGGCTGCGACGTCGTACAAGGTTTCCTCTACGCCCCCGCACTTCCCCCCGTCGCGTTCGAGCGCTGGCTGATCGAGCACTGCGCCGAGCAGGCGAGGGCGATGCTGGGGCGGCTGGACGTTGCCGCGGTGGGGAGTGATGGCGTGAGGCGGTCGGCGTAGGGACAGCGTCGAAAGCAGGGTGCGACCCCACTCATGCGGTGAGTCGCACCCCGGTTCGGCTCTAACCCGACGGGCGGTCAGTAGTCCCAGAACGCTGGCACCCAGCGAAAGTGGTCGCCGTCGACCGCCACCCGGCCGATCGACGGGAACGGCATGTGAGTGGCGACGAGGAGCTCTCCGTTCGCTGCCAGCTCCCGCAGAAGACGGACCCGGACGCGGGCCGCCTCTTCGGGATCATGCTCGAAGCCGTTGTACCAGTCGGGGTGGTCGAACCCGACGGTGAACACGGCATCGCCGGCGAATGTCAGCCGATCGTCGCCGGATGCCAGGCGGACCACGCTGTGCCCGGGGGTGTGGCCGCCGGTGCGCGTGACCACCACGCCCGGCGCCACCTCGTGCTCATCCTCGAAGGTGCGCAGCTGGTTGTGATATTCTTTCGCGAACCG
Source organism: Bradyrhizobium sp. 192 (assembly GCF_023100965.1). Classification (NCBI taxonomy): domain Bacteria; kingdom Pseudomonadati; phylum Pseudomonadota; class Alphaproteobacteria; order Hyphomicrobiales; family Nitrobacteraceae; genus Bradyrhizobium; species Bradyrhizobium sp. 192. The sequence continues at coordinate 6,858,158 of NZ_CP064690.1, read as the reverse complement.
CTTGGCGGTCGCCCGAAGCGCGTCCGGGAATCCAGGCGGCATCGAGACGTGGGAGAAATCGGGCGCCTCCCAGAACTTGACCTCGGCAGCCGCCACGTGGATGCGCAGGTCCGGGCGCAGCCGATCCCTCACCTCGTCGACGAGCAGCCCGCCAATGTGGTCCATGTGCATGTGCGTCAGCACCACGTCGGTCACGGACGCAAGATCGATACCCGCGGCTTCCAGTCGCTTGCTCAACTGGCCGGCGCGCGGCAAGTGCAAGTCCGGGTCGGATCCCAGTCCTGCGTCGACGAGGATGGTCTGGTCGCCGCTGCGCACCACCACCACGTTCAGCGCCCAGTCGAACGCATCCGGCGGCAGGAACATGTCCTTCAGCCACGCGGCGCGGACGGCCGGGTCGGCGTTGTGGGCCAGCATCGCGCCTGGCAGCATAAGTACGCCGTCGCTGATCACCATCACGTCGATCTCGCCGATCTTCAGCGCGTAGCGCGAAGGAACCAGCTCTTGGGGCCCGGCCCCGGCGGGGCGTGTGGTGTTGTGCAGGTTCATGTTCGTCTCCTCAGTGTTGCGGATCGTCTGGTTCATCTTGAAAGCTCCTTCGCTCTGTCTTGACGCGGTTCTGCAAGAGACCGCGCGTCTTCGGTGGTAAGTGTGGTCAAGGCGTCTAGAGATCAGTCACGCGTTCCGGATCGGCTGACGCGAGCGCGGCGGCGCGTTCGGCGCGCGGCGGGTAGATCCAGACCGTGTTGATCTCCCGCTTCGTCTTCTTGGCGACGTCGCCGACCATCTCGACGTTGCGCTCCCAGCCGCGCGTGAACAGCGCGCCGGCTTCGCCGAGGTCGAGACAGGTGACGTAGGTCTTCTGGTGGTAAGGCCTGGTTGCGAGGCCGAGCAGCTCGGCCGCGGCATTGTTGCCGGCGAAGGCGCCCATCCGCGTGGCGTGCTGGCACGACATCAACGCGTAATTGCCCTCGTCGTCGCAGGCGGCACGCGCCGCATCGCCGGCCGCGAAGACGCCCTGAACGCCTGTCACCTGCAGGCAGCGGTCGACAAGCAACCGGCCGAAACTGTCGCGCTCGGCGGGAATCTGCGCCGTCAGCGGCGCGGCGCGAATCCCCGCCGCCCAGATCACGGTCTCGGTTTCGATGTGCTCGCCACTCGACAGCGTGACGCCGGATTCATAGAGCGAGGCGACACCGGCGCCGATCCGTGTCTCCACGCCGACCTTGCGCAGGGCTTCCTCGATGACCGGCCGGGGGCCCGCGCCCATGTCGGGCGCGATCGCATCGTTGCGCTCGACGATGATGACGCGAGTCTTTGCGCTGGTGCCCAGGATTTCGCGAAGCCGCGCCGGCATTTCGGTGGCCGCCTCGATGCCGGTGAAACCGCCGCCGGCGACGACGACCGTGTCGCGCCCGGTCGTGGCCGGTCGCTTGGCGAGACCATGCAGGTGCTTGTCGAGCGTGATCGCATCGTCCAGCGAATCGACACTGAAGCCGTGCTCGGCAAGACCCGGAATGTTCGGACGAAACAGCCGGCTGCCGGTGGTCACGACGAGGCGGTCGTAAGAGAGCGACTTCTTCGTGCCGTTCGCGTTGGCGATCTTCACCAATTTGGATTTGGTGTCGACCGTTTCGGCGCTGCCTTGCACATAGCTGACGTCGATGGCCTCGAGCATGTCAAACAGGGGCGCCGTCAAGGTCTCCGGCTTCCGTTCATAGAGCCGCGGGCGAACCACGAGCGTCGGCTCCGGGGCCACCAGCGCGATCTCGAGTTGGCCTGGCGAGACGCCCCGGATCTCACGCAGGCGGGCGGCGGACAGGGCGGCGTACATGCCGGCAAAGCCGGCGCCGATGATGACGAGTCGCATGTGTCTACTCCTTGATGTCTGCGTTTCGAAAATTTGTGCGGGAGCAGCTGCTGCACCGCTCCAGGGCAGTATCCGGTGACGGCACGAAGAGGTGAGGTGAATCGCCGGTGTTAAGGCGCAACGCAGCGCGATAGCGGCGAACCCGATGGCCAATCTTGGCGTGACCAACCTTGGCGCAACCAACTTTGGCGAAAGACGACCGGCAGAGTCGCCCCAGGGCCCCAGTCCTGGTAGGGAAGGCCGGAGCCATCCCGGGTCATGATGAACACCAGCGGGTAGACCGGATGCATGGCGTGCGCCGGAATCTCTACCTCCTCGCCCGTTGCCGACGTGAAGCGAACGGCCAGCGAGAGTCCGTACAAGGTTGCGGTCGCGAGGCTTCGGCGGCGCGAACCGATCAACCGCCGGCTGATGAAGTTTTTCCAGGTCATCTTCGGTCTCCGTCGATTGGTCTGGGCATGGTGATGATCTAGCGGATCGGATTTGCCGCTGCGCCAGAGCGATTGCCGTGGTTGCAGCGCGATTGCTGCCAACGCTTAGGGCCTGGGCCGACCGCTCGGGCTTTCGCCGCTCGGCTTGCTGTACGCGGCCGCGAACGCCGTCTGCGGGGAATAGCCAAGCGCGGCTGCGATCGAGACGATCGAAACGTCGGGGTCGCGCAGCATCTTCACGGCTTGCTCGAGCCGGTGCTGGCGCAGCTACGCATGCGGCAAACGCCCGGTGCTTTCCTTGAGCGTGCGACAGAAATGGTAGCGCGAGGGGCCGGATCGGCGAGGCTCGTTAGCGCGCGTGCCGCCTGCGCCAGTCGCTCGGCGTCTCACCGGTCAGCTTCCTGAAGGCTGCTGCGAACGCCGTCTGCGACGAATAGCCCAGCGCCGCGGCGATCGAGACGACCGTTTCGTCGCCGTCGCGCAGCATGTTCATGGCCTGCTCGAGCCGGTGTTGGCGTAGCCAGGAGTGCGGGGAAAGCCCGGTGCTTTCCTTGAAGGCGCGGCAGAAGTGAAAGCGCGATAGTCCGGCATCGGAGGCCAGCGCATCGAGCGAGACGTCCGCATCGCTGTCCGAGCGCAACCGTTCGATCGCACGGAGCAGGATCTTCGGCGATAGCCCGCCCATGGTCGGCTGCAGCGGGGTCGGAGAACCCGTGTGCGCAACCAGCAGGCGCGTGGCCAGGAGATCTGTCAGTTGATGCCGGAACAGCGCATCCAGGGCTTCATTGCCTCCCAGCGTATCCGCCGCACTCAGGAGCAGCCGGGACGTAATGGGGTCGGGATGCGCCGTCCGCTCCAGCAGATCGTCCGCTCCCGTGATCTCGGCTTCGCGAGCAACGCGCTTCAACGTCGCATCGGGAAGATACAGTTGAACCACATCGACAGGCTTCGGAATGTCCCATCGGGAGCTTGATCCTTCTGGAATGATGATCACGACCCCGCGACGAAACGTGCCGATCGCAACCGATTTTCCCGTCCGCCGCTCCATGCGTTGCATCACGCCGTTGTAGGCCATGATCACGTGGTGGCTCATGGGTTCGACGACGTCGTGCAACGGATCATGTTTCCAATGGGCGATCCCGGCACCGGAGGACTCCAATGCCATGCGAAGTGGTTCGGTCCCGAGCACGCGCGCCATCTCCGCATCGGCGCGTCGCTCGGAACTCGAGCGATCGTCCGGCTGTGAGCCCGGCGCGGGTGGCAAGCCCTTGGGCGAGGGATTGCGCATGAGTGCAGTGCTCCCGGTCATTGCGTGGTCCTCCTGATCAGCTCGAGCTTTCGATCAGTGTCCGTACTTGTACGAGTCGGCGGGTGTTCTATGCACTGCGAAGGATCAGCGTATTTCCTGAAGCGGTGACGCTTTGTCCGATCCTGCTCCAAGCCGGCGCGCGCTTTCACAAATGCACGATGAGCCGGTGTTGCGCCTGCCGGAGCACTGAACAAAGATCGCGCGAGATGTGTCCAAGCCCGTTGAAATTGCTCGTGAAAAACAGTCTGAGGCAAGAGGCGCGGCGGGCCGTCACACGGCTATCGCTCCGACGCGCTGGTCTGGACCGTCGCTTGGCGATGTCGGATAATCGGGCGTGATTTGGCGATGGCGCCGCGCTCCCAAGTCTCCTCTCACACGAGATCCAAGCCCGAGATATCCGTCCATGGCACAGGCAGCTGCCTTCGCGCAGAAAGTTGAACGGTTTCTGCATCTGAAAGATGCGCCACCAACGCTGGTCACGCGTTCGCTGCGTAGCGCCGAGCTCGCCGTCACCGAAACCCGGGATGACCATCCCATGCCGCGTCTTTCCGATTCGATGCCCTCGGAGGACGCGTATCTCGTTGGCCTGAAATTTCGCGATTTCGCCGATTGCGAGTGCTGGGAGCGCGGCCGCTGCGTGATCAAGAGCGATATCCAGACCGGCGCGACATATCTGTACGACCTGAAACGCGATCCGCGCTACGTGATCGACAAGCCCTTCCATTCCCTGTTGTTCTATCTGCCTCGTTCGGCTTTGGACGACATGGCGAGGCAAGGCGGCGCGCCACGGATCGGCGAACTCGCCTATCAGCCCGGCGTTGGCCATGACGATACGACGATCCGCCATCTCGGCGCGTCATTCCTGTCGGCGTTGCGCCAGCCTGATGAGGCCAACCAGCTCTTCATCGACCACATGATGCTCGCGCTCACCGCACATGTTGCGACGACCTACGGCGGATTGCGGAGCGCCGCCGAGCCGGCGCGCGGTGGCCTTGCTCCATGGCAGGTCAAGCGGGCTTGCGAACGGCTGGAATCCGATCTCCGCGGAAAGCTTTCACTGGGCAAGGTCGCAGCCGAGTTCGATCTTTCCGTCAGTCATTTTTCGCGTGCATTTCGCGTCTCCACCGGCCTGCCGCCGCACCAATGGCTGCTGCGCCAGCGCGTGGACACGGCCAAGCAATTGATGACGGTGCGCGACCTGTCGCTGGCGGAGATTGCGATCTCGGCGGGGTTCGCCAATCAAAGCCACTTCACCCGGGTATTTTCCTCGATCGTCGGCGTCAGCCCGGGAATGTGGCGCCGCGAGGCGCAGGGCTTGCCGGAAAGCGAAACGTGATCGGGCGCCCAAGAGCCTCTCCAAGAGCCTTTCCAAGAGCCTTTCCAAGAGCCTGACCGCCCGCTGTTCGGCTCAACGGCGCCCTGCCTGAGAGATGGCATAGGCGGCGCTGCGCGCTGCAAACATCTCGTCCGGCGGATGGTCGATGCCTTCGGCGAGATTGGCCGGATTGAACGCGGACCCGTCGCACGCCTCGTTGGATTCCGTGCCCGTTATCACGATCGTTCCGAGGCGTACCGCTTCGCGCGCATCCTCGTCGGGCCAACGGCTGGTCACGTCCATCACGGGGTCGCCGGGCCGGTCCAGCAGCGCCATCACGCTGAACCTGACATCGCGTGCCCCGATCCGGGCTTCGAGCTCGCCGCGCTGAAAACCGGTGGGCTCGGCTTTGGCCGCGTCGGCGGGCGGCCTGCCTTCTTCGCCGACCGGCGCGACCTTGAATTTGATGAACCGCGTCTCGCCCTTTGCGTTTGTCGCTGGAAAGGCGTGCACGCCCCAATAGGTCGTGCACGCAAGGCTCGCGGGCGGCGGATGCACGGCAATATAGCTCGCCTGACGCAGCGTTTCGGGATTGGCGGCGGAGAATGCCTCGACCTGCGCCGTATCAGGCTTGCCGTCCGGTCCCGGCATGCGCGCCTGGAGGAACGCCAGCATCTGGTCGAGCGTTCTGGCGAAATGAACCGGGGCGCTCTGGGTGAAGATCTCGGAGCGCTGATCCCCGCTGCCGAGCCGGAAGCTGAAGCCGCGCAGCGAGCTTCTGCCAATGTCCACGGCGTTCGGGGCGCAGCCATCGGCCGCGAACCGCGCTAGCACCCGGGATGGCTTGGTGAAGCTGCGGGATTTGGTGATCTCCTTGGCCTGATACGATGGGGCGTAGGTGCCGCGAACGCATTGGCCCCAGGAAAAGCTCGCGCGCGCCCCTGACGGAAGCCCGGCAGCCGCCTTCAGGGCATCGACAAGAGACGTCGGCGTTGCAGCGCCGCTGGGGAACTGAGGCAGGACGAAACCCCGGGTTCGAACGATGGCGCTCGTTTGTGGCCCAGGGCGGATCGAGCTTCTTTCCCAAAGTGGGCGTGCCTTGCCAGATCCTGCGACAAATCTCGTGACCGGCTTGCTTCGAGCCCGCCGCGTCTATGAAGACGCCCCCTCATCCGACGCCAGCCCCGTCCTCCGCCGCAAATCCGTGATCGCCCGCAGAAAGCTGTCCGCGGGCGTCGTCTCGGGATCGATCAGCCGGTGCAGACGGAAGCCGTCTTCCAGCGCCAGCACGATGGAGGCCATCCAGGGCGGGTTCAGCTTGTCGCCTCTGCCGTTGCTCTTCAACGTCGCCTCGACGATGTCGGCAACAAGTTTGCGCCGCGCGCGCAGGCGTTTGGCGAGTTCGGGGCGGCGCTTCTCGGCGCGTGCGACGAACAGGATCATCTCCATGTGTAAGAGCGGTGCGCGGCCGAGCGGGTCCTGCCGGCTGCGGTCCATCGCCTTCAACGCGGCGATGAAGTCGTCGAGATTGTCGTGCTGCGCGAGGATGTCGAGGTTACGCCGGATCGACTGCTCGACATGGTCCTCGAGCATCGCGATGATCAGTTCGTCCTTGCTCTTGAAGTTCGAATAGAACGCGCCGCGGGTGAAGCCTGCCGCCGCTGCGATCGCCTCGATGCTGGCGCCGCCGATGCCGTCCTGCTCGAACACGCGCGCGGCGGCCTCGAACAATTTGTCGCGCGTGTCGTCCCTGGTCGGCCTGGTTCTCACCCTTGACATCGGACGAGGTTAGGGCAGAATGCAACTCGATACAACAATGTATCGAGTTGATAAATCTTGGGGATGGTTACGCCGGGCAGTCGGGCTGCGATCGGCGTATTCGTGTCATCGGCAACCGATCTGAGGTCACCATGAACGAGCACGTGCAAGGCGCCGGCGGCGGACCGCTGTTCAACCCGCTCTCGCCGGACTTCATCCGCGACCCCTATCCGCACTATGACCGGCTGCGCACGATCGATCCGGTCCACGTGACGCCGTTCGGCCAGTTCGTCACCAGTCGCCACGCCGACGTCAGCCTCGTGATGCGCGACAAGCGCTTCGGCAAGGATTTCGTCGAGCGCTCGACGCGCCGCTATGGCGAGAAGATCATGGACGAGCCGGTGTTCCGCAGCATGAGCCATTGGATGCTGCAAGCCGATCCGCCCGACCATACCCGCCTGCGCGGCCTCGTCGTGAAGGCGTTCACCGCGCGCCGGGTCGAGGACATGCGGCCGCGCATCCAGGCGATCGTCGACCAGGCCATCGATGCCGTGATTGATCGCGGCCACATGGACCTGATCGAGGATTTCGCTTTCCGCCTGCCGGTGACCATCATCTGCGAGATGCTCGGGATCCCCGAGGACCATCGCGAGGTCTTCTACAAGAGCTCGCGCGACGGCGGGCGGCTGCTCGACCCCGTGCCCCTCACTCCGGAGGAGATCAAGAAGGGCAACGAGGGCAACCTGATGGCGCAGATGTATTTCCAGCAGCTGTTCGAGCTGCGCCGCCGCAACCCAGGGGACGATCTCACCACCCAGCTGGTGCAGGCCGAGGAGGACGGCAACAAGCTCACCAACGAGGAACTGACCGCCAACATCATCCTCTTGTTCGGCGCCGGCCACGAGACCACGGTGAACCTGATCGGCAACGGCCTTTTGGCGCTCCACCGCAATCCGGACCAGCTTGCGCTGCTCAAGGTCCGCCCCGAGCTGATGGAAGGCGCGATCGAGGAGTTTTTGCGCTACGATTCCTCGGTACAGATGACCGGCCGGGTCGCGCTGGAGGAGATCGAGGATCTCGGCGGCAAGAGGATCCCCAAGGGCGAGAGCGTGCTGTGCCTGCTCGGCTCGGCCAACCGCGATCCCGCGGTCTATCCCGACAGGCCCGACCGGCTGGATGTCACCCGCCAGAATGTGAAGCCGCTGTCGTTCGGCGGCGGCATCCATTTCTGCCTGGGTGCCCAATTGGCGCGCATCGAGGCCGAGATCGCCATTGCCACGCTGCTGCGGCGGCTGCCTGATCTGCGCATCGACGACATCGAAAACCCGGAATGGCGGCCGACCTTCGTGCTGCGCGGCCTGAAGCGGCTGCCGGCGAGCTGGTAGGCGGCTCCGGCGTTAACCTCCGCGCGCAACAGTCGCTGTGACTTCGCCACACTTCCCCCTATATAAGGGGCTGTTCCGGCACGCCTGAAGTCCACGAAGGCCAGGGTTTGGTCCGGGTGCCGGTTTGGCCGAGGGGAGACCCGTGCAGACGACGCTGCTCGGATTGGCGATTGCCTTCATCATTGCGCTGCTGGCCGCGTTGATCGGGCCTTCCTATGTCGACTGGAACCAGTTCAGGCCCCAGTTCGAGGCAGAGGCTGGCAAGATCATCGGCGTGCCGGTGCGAGTCGCGGGCGAGCTCGACGCGCGGCTGCTGCCGGCGCCGACGCTGCGGCTGCGCCAGGTCACCTTCGGCGGCAACAACGATCTCGGCCGCCTGCGCGCCGACAAGCTCGACGTCGAGTTCAGCCTCAGCTCCCTGATGCGCGGCGAATGGCGCGCCACCGAGCTTTCAGTGGGCGGCATGGCGGTCGATCTCGGCTTGGATGCGAGGGGACGAGTCGACTTGCCCTCCACCGCGAGCGGCACCTTCAATCTGGCCTCGCTCGCCATCGAGCGGCTGAATCTCACGGGCCGCATTGCGCTCCACGATGCCGCCAGCCGCTCGACGCTGGAGCTGAACGACATCGCCTTCTCCGGCGACGTCCGCTCGCTCGCGGGCTCGGTGCGCGGCGACGGCGGCTTCACCGCCAATGGGGTGCGTTATCCCTTTCGCGTCTCCTCCGGCCCGAGCGCCGACGGCAGCGCCACCCGTCTTCACCTCAACATCGATCCCGGCGAGCGCGCCATCCTCGCCGACCTCGAAGGCGTGCTCGCCTTCGACAATCGCCTGCCGAAATTCGACGGTGCGCTGACGCTGGCCGTGCCGGCGGTCAAGAAGGCGGGCGAGGCAGGTCCGACGCCGTGGAAGCTCACGACCAAGCTGAGGGCGGACCCGGCCGGCGCGAAGTTCGAGCAGATCGACGCGAGCTTCGGCGCTGAAGACAATGCGCTGAAGCTCGGCGGCGTCGGCGATGTCAGGTTCGGCGCCTCGCCGCTGCTGCGCGCGGTGCTGTCGGCGCGCCAGGTCGATGCCGACAGGCTCGCGGGCAAGGATGATTCCGAGACGCTCCGCATCCTGCCGGCGCTGCGCGCGGGGCTGGCTGCCATTCCGCAGGCGCCAATCCCGGCGCAGATCGAATTCAACTCCGACCAGATCATGCTCGGCGGCCGCCCGCTGCAGAACATCACGGCAGAGCTGCAGACCGATGGACGGTCCTGGACCTTCCAGCGGCTCGAGCTGCGTGCGCCCGGCATGACGCAGCTCTCGCTCAACGGCGCAACCCCGGGCGCCGACAGTTTCAGCGGCCGTCTCAGCGTCGAATCCTCCGATCCCGACGCGCTGGTGGCCTGGCTGCAGGGCCGCAGCGAGATCACCCGCCGCAGCACGCGGCCGCTGCGCCTCGCCGGCGACGTGACCATCGCCGCCAACCATCTCGCCATCGACAGGCTGAAGGCCGACATCGAAGGCGGCGCGGTCGAGGGCCGCATCGCCTTCGTGCAGACAGGCGCGAGCAAGGGTTCGCGGGTCGACGCCGAGTTGAAGGCCGACCGGCTCGACCTCGATGCCGCCGCAAGCTTCGTGCGCGCGCTCGCGGGGCCGCAGGGCGAGTGGCCGGAAGAGGCAAAACTCTCGCTCGATATCGGCCGCGCGATCTCCGCCGGCCAGGAGCTGCGGCCGTTCGCGGCCAAGCTTGGTTACGGCCCCGCATCGCTGTCGCTGGAGCAACTGCGCTTCGGCCAGGCCAGCGGCGTGACCACCGAGGCGAGCGGCAGCTTCGACCGCACCAAGGCCACCGGCAAGCTCGCGCTGAAATCCTCGGCCAATTCGCTGCGCGAGCTCACCGCTCTGATCGAGCCGTTTGCGCCCGCGGTGCGGGCCCGCTTCGATGCCATGCCGTCGTTGCCAGGCGCGACCCGCCTCAAGCTCGATCTCAGCCTCGACAGGAATGCCGAGCATGCCGATCGCAGCAATGCCCGCGCCGTGCTCGATCTCGACGCGCCGCAGCTCAAGGCGACCGCGACGCTGGCCGCGCAGATGCCGGCGGCGGCCGTCAATGGCATCGATATCGACAAATTGCGCAACAGCGACTTCATCCTGGACACGAAACTGTCGACGCCGCAGGCCGGCGCGCTGCTGGCGCTGCTCGGGCTCGATCGCGTGGTGGCCGCAGGCGAGGGCGCTTCGCAACTCGAAGGCAAGCTGACCGGCGCATGGCGGCGACCGTTGCAATTGAATGCAAAGCTCAACGGCGGCGGGCTGGATGCCGATGCGCAAGGCAGCGTCGAATTGTCGGGGCCGAAAGCCAGCGTGAACCTGCGCGTGCGCAACGCCAATCTGGCGCCGCTGTTCGGGACCAGCCCGGCCGACAAATCGATGCAGGTCGTCAGCCTGTCCTCCCGCGTGGGGCTATCGGGCAACCGCCTGACTTTCGACGATCTCGACGGCAATGCGGCCGGCTCGCATTTGCGCGGTCATCTGGCGGTGATGCTGGATCCGGAGAAGAGCGTCGACGGTGAAGTCGGCCTCGATACGCTCGATCTCGCGCCGGCGCTCGCGGTGGCGATCGGCGCCGCCGGGCATGAGTCCGGAGAGCCGCTGAGCGCTGGGTTGTTGAGCGGTTGGCGCGGCCGCATCGCCTTCCAGGCGCTGCGCGGGATGTTGCCCGGCGGCATCGAGCTGCGCCCGTTCGGCGGCACGATCCGGAGCGACGGCCAGTCGCTCGCGCTCGACGCGCTGAAGGGCGGCCTCGGTGGCGGCGAGATGTCGGCGAGCTTCGACGCACGCAACGGCGCCAACGGCCTGACCTTGAACTCGCGCATCGAGCTGAACAATGTCGATGCGGCGGCGCTGCGCTATCGCGCTCTCGCGCTGCCTAAGGGGCGCGCCTCGGTGCAGATGGCGCTGACGAGCCAGGGCCGCAGCGTCGCGGCGCTCACCGGCGCGCTCGCCGGCAACGGTACGGTGACGCTGGACTCCGCGGAAATCGGCGGCCTCAATCCGCGCGCCTTCGAGATCGCCATCCGCGCCAGCGACGGCGGTCAGGTCGCCGACGACAATCGCCTGCGCCAGCTCGTCGAGCCCGCGCTCGCCGCCGCACCGATCGCGGTTGCCTCGGCGCAGATCCCGTTCACGATCCGCGACGGACGCTTGCGCGTCGGCGCGACGCCGCTGGAAGCGAAGAACGCCCGCGCCATCGTCTCCGGCGGCTACGACATTCCCGCCGACCAGGCCGACATCCGCGCCAGCCTGACGCCGATCATGACCGGGCTCTCCGGCGCCCCGCCGGAGATCCAGCTGTTCGCGGCGGGTCCTCCCGACAGGCTCAATCGCACCATCGACCTCGCGCCGCTGTCGTCATGGCTGGCGGTGCGCACCATCGACCGCGAGACGCGCCGGCTCGACGCCATCGAGCGTGGCGAACCGCCGCCGGCGACCGCGGCGCTGCCGATGCTGGTGTCTCCTGATGCCGCTCCGGAGCAGGCGCCGGTCAATGTGCCGCTGCCCGGCCAGGATCCGCGCCGCGCGCCGCCGAAGCCGAAAGCCGCGCCGACGCCGAAGGCCCCACAAGCCGCGCCCGCAGCGCCAAGCCCGCCGCTTGCCAGTCAACAGCTTGCGCCGCTGCCGCCCGCCATCGACGTGAAACCGGCTCCGGGTCCTGCGCCCGCCAGGCCAAAGCCGAAGCCGCCGCTGGTCCTGACGCCGCAGAATCCGTAGGGCTGATTGGTTTGCTCGGACCGAGCCGCAGGCTGGCTCACCTCTCCCGCTTGCGGGAGAGGTCGGCGCGAAGCGCCGGGTGAGGGCTTTCTCCTCCAGGGGGGCCCGTTGCGGAGACACCCTCTCCCCAGCCCTCTCCCGCAAGCGGGCGAGGGAGCGCACCGTCTTCTTCTCTCGCGGTAAACCCATTCCCTCGCATTTGAATGAATCTTGCCCGGCAAAACTGATCTGCCGACTTTACTGGATTCTCGCGTTTGTTCCCTAGTCTCGGTTTCCAGAGGAATTCGGCGTCGCGCCACGAGCGGCGGGACGGCTGGCCAAGAGAACTGCCAAGAACTGGGGTTATCGAAATGAACGGGGCGAAGACGCTTCTACAGGATCTGGACGACGCGATCGCGCGCGGCAGCGACGAAAGCCGGGCGAAGGCGTTGTGGCATGCGACCGACATCCTGATCACCGGCCGCTACAGCGACGACGAAATCAGCACGTTCGGCGAGGTGATCGGCCGGCTTGCCGACGAGATCGAGGTGGCCGCGCGGGTGCAGCTTTCGGAGTTGATGTCGGGGTGCGATCAAGCTCCGCTCAACGTCATCGAAAAGCTGGCGTTCGACGACGAGATCGCGGTCGCCGGTCCCGTGCTGCGCGACTCCAATCGTCTCGACGAGAAGATGCTGGTCGAGAGCGCCATGACCAAGGGCCAGTCGCATCTGCTCGCGATCGCCCAGCGCAAATCGATCGGCGAGGCCGTCACCGACGTGCTGGTCAAGCGCGGCGATCAGGAGGTCGTGACGTCGGTTGCCAGGAACGAGGGCGCGCGCTTCTCCGGTTCGGGCCTGTTGCACATGGTCCGCCGCGCCGAGGGCGATTCGATCCTTGCCGAGCAGCTCGGTCTGCGCAAGGACGTGCCGCGCCACATCTTCCAGCAGTTGATCTCGAAGGCGTCGGAAGACGTCCGACGCCGGCTCGAGACCGAGCGGCCCGAAATGATGGCGCAGATCCAGAGCTCGGTGACCGAGGTCACCGGCGATCTTCAGTCCAAGTTCGGCCCGTCCTCGCGCAGCTATTTCGTCGCCAAGCGCGTGGTGACGACGCAATATCGCCAGGGCAATCTCAACCAGGATTCGATTTCGAACTATGCGCGCCAGCACCGCTTCGACGAGGTACAGATCGGCCTGTCGCTGCTGTCTGCGCTGCCGGTCGACGTGATCGAGCGCGCGATGATGGACCGCAACCGCGAGATGATCCTGGTGCTGTGCAAGGCGCTCGACTTCTCCTGGGACACGACCATGTCGCTGCTGTTCCTCGGCGCCAAGGATCATCTGATCACGGCGCGCGAGCTCCACGACAACGAGCGCGATTTCGGCCGGCTCAAGATCGAGACCTCGCGCAGCGTCTTGAAGTTCTACCAGTCGCGCAAGACCGCCGCCGATTCCACCTCAGGCGGCCGTCAGCCCGAGCTTCAGGTCCACTGAACAGGTGCACTGAGCATCGTCCCGGAATTCAAAGGGGAGTATTTGCAATGTTGCCTCAATTCGGCACCGCGGTTCGCAAGACCAAGAGCCTGACCGCCGAGACCAGCGGGTCGGCTCCGGAGCGGGCCACGGTCGATGCCGCCTGGCTCGTGCTGGAAGCCGCCAACGACCTCGGCGACCACGCCGCGATCGACGCCTGCCGTCGCGTCATCGACGCCGAGCTGAACGGCACGGTGGCCGGCAGTTCTGATACCGATCTCGTGCTGAGCTATTTCAGATAGGAACTCGTGGGTGGCGGGGCGCTCCTGCGCCGTGCTCACCACCGATCTGCATTCCTTGCGACTCGCAGGCCAAGCGCGGCGGACCGGTCGCTTGGCCGCTTCAGGCGGCGAACCTCCTCATTGCAGCAACGACCTGTCTCTCGTCGTAGGGCTTGGCGAAGAACATGCCGCGTGCCGGCAGATCGACATGGGCCACGTCGAAATGACCTGACGTCAGAATGATATTGATCGGAGGCCACCGGTCGCGGATCAGAGCCGCGAGCTTCATGCCATCGACGCCGCGAGGCATCTGGATGTCGGAGAAGACGATGGTGATGTCGAGATGCGCCTCCAACATCTGGACGGCTTCCGTGGCATCGGCGGCTTCCAGCGCCCCAAAACCTGCTTCTTCGACCATGTCGACGGCGTTCATTCGCAGGATCGGCTCGTCTTCGACGATCAGGACAAGAGGCCGGGGCCTCGAATTGGTGCATGTCATGCGTTGGCTTCCTGTCTCATGGTTGTTGCACCTGAGACAGAGGGGCTGAGAAATCAGCTTCGAACCCAGTGGGCAGGTAACGAAGCTCGACGCCTCCCGTTCCGATGAGGCCCATATTGATGAGCCGTGATCCGAAGCCTTTGCGCGTCGGCGGGATCGCGGCGGGCCCGCCAATTTCGCGCCAGCTCAGGGTCAATTGATCGTCCAGGACGGTCCAGGAAACGGCGACGCGCCCCGCAGGCTCGGAAAGTGCTCCATACTTGATGGCGTTGGTCGACAGCTCATGAAGCAGCAGAGACATCGATAGGGTCGCCCGCGCGCCCAGATTGACGGCGGGCCCGTCCAGGTCGAAACGCTCGATGCCCTCCATGGTGCCGAGGACGCTCTTTACGACGTCGAAGATCTTGGCTTCGGACCAACGTTGCTGCATCAGCGTCATATGGGCCGTCGAGAGTGCCTGAAGTCTTGCGTTGAATGCCTCGACCGGCGCCTGGTCCGGGATCGATCGCAGGGTTTGCCGCGCGATCGCCATGACCATGGCCAGTGTATTCTTCATCCGATGACTGAGTTCGAGATTGAGGACGGCTTGAAGTGCTTCCGCTTCCAGGCGTGCGACGCTTGCCGCGATGCGATCGCCGGCGTTGCGAAGGAATGTGAGATCCTCGGTACCCCAGTCTCGCGGCTCGGCGCCGTGTGCGAAGAACAGCACGGTCGAGCCATCGTGGTCCCGCCTCGGTATGATAGCCAGCGACCTGACGCCAAGACGAAGCAGCCAATCTCGCCGCGGCCCCGGCAGGGAACTCGCGAGCACGTCCCCGATGATGATCGGCTGGTTGCCGGTGAGGACCGCGGTCAGATCGCCATAGTCAGATACGCGATGTCGCCCGGCGAGGCTGTCGTAACCTTCGGCGCACCAGTCGTTCTCGATGGTGACGTATTCGCCCGCGGGATCGACACGGCAGAATCCGACCCGTATGGCACCGAGCGTCCGGCCGACGATCTCGGCCGCGGCGCCTGTGATCTCGGGGATGGTGGCGCGTGACCGCAGCCGATCGCCGAGGCTCAGAAGCGCATTGCGCCGCAATTCGCTCCGGCGCCGCTCGGTGATATCATTGAACAGGATCGCGACAAGATGTGCATCCACATCTCCTACCCTGAAGGCGTGGACGTCGTACCAGCGATCATTCAGTGCCTTGGCGGGGTTCTCGAAACGAACTGCTTCTCCGGTAATCGCGACCTGCCCGTAGACATCGAACCAATGCTGCTCGTGGTTCGGCGCAAGCTCGCGCATCCATTTGCCTTCGGCGTCGATCAGGCCCGTCTGTCTTACGAAAGCCGGATTGATCTCGAGGAACCGGTAGTCGGTGGCGGCGCCCGATGTATCGAACGCGACCTCGACGATGCAGAACCCGGCATCGAGAGAGTTGAACAACGAGCGATACCTGTCGTCAGCCAGGCGGCGCGCGGTTTCGGCGTTGTGCCGTTGCCGCATTTCGGCCTCGAGTTGTGTCCCGTGGGCATGCTGCAGGCCGATGACGCGGCGCATTTCAAGTTGGGTCATCACCAGGCGTGCGAGCACCTCCAACGTCAATCTTTGGTGATCCGTAATCCCTTGCGGGCGCGGTTCCCGGTCGAGCACGCAAAGCGTGCCGAGAGGCAGGCCTTGCTCGGTCTTGAGCAGCGCGCCCGCATAGAAGCGAAGGCCATTCGTGGAGGTCACGAGGGGATTGCGGATAAATCGCTCGTCGAGCCGGGTGTCCGGAATCACCATGGTATCGTTTTGCAGGATCGCATGCGCACAGATCGACACATCGAGCGGAAGTTCCCGTGCGCCGATGCCAACCTCTGCCTTGAACCATTGCCGGCCGCTGGCGATCAGGTTCACCACCGCGATCGGCGCGCCGAAAGTATCCGCGGCCAACCGGACGATATCGTCGAACTCGCTTTCCCTCGGGGTATCGAGAATTCCATAGCGATCGAGCGCAGCGAGCCGATCCCGCTCGTCCCAATCTGCCTGCCCCGACTGGGATCGGGCTGGACTCACGTTCATACTATCGTTCCTGACACTGGAGGCCTCAAACAGCGCCCGCGCGGGGAGTTCCATTGGAACGAATGGGCTGCGCAATCCTGTATGCCATATTGCAGCCCTGTTGGCTGCCAAGTCGATATTAACATGAATGAATATCTGCAGTGAGGGCGATCGCTGAAAACTGGGCGCCTTTTGCGATCTTCACCGTCTGATGCGGTAGATCACCAGGTCCTTGCCGTGTCGCGTGGTGCTCTTCTCGAGGGTGTAGTTCGCCTTCTCCAGCACGCGGCGGGATGCGCCGTTAGCGATGTAGACGAGGCCGATGAGGGACGGCACTTCGTGGTGCGACAGCCCAATGTCCGTCAGCGCGATTGCGATCTCGCTCGCGAATCCCTGGCCCCAGAACTCTCGCCTGAAGGCATAGGCAACCTCGATCTCGTCGATGCCGTCCACGAGGATATGCCGGATGCCGGCCCGTCCGGCGAAGGCGCCGTCTTTCGTTCGCAGCACCCACAGCCCAAAACCATGCTGATCCCAATGCGCCATGTTGGTCGCGAGATAGGTCGTCGTGACCTCTGGAGTGCGCACGCCGCCGAGATAGCGGGATACCTCTGAATCGAGATGTAGCGCGACGAGATCGGCGAGGTGGCTGTCGTTCAGCCTCTCGGCCGTCAGTCTCTTCGTGGTGAAGTGATCCATGGACGGGGCGGTCGCTTTTGGTCGGCTGACGATGCCATCGTGCCAGCGCTTTGTCCAAGGATCAACGAGCGCGCAGTCGTGCGCTCGATGCTCCTCATGCTTTCTAACACAACCTAACGAGCAAGTTCCGCAGCGTTCTGTAAATGTCAGAGCATGAAAGCGGCCGTTATTTCAAAAGCACACGATCATCGACGGAGACTGCATGACGTCCAAAACGCCAATCGAAGTGTTGCCGCGGGCTGCAAATCTTTCGCGCCGCGGCTTTGTGGGAGGCCTCTCGGCGGGCATTCTTGGCGCGGTTGCGACCGAGGCTGCGGGAGCCGAAACGCTGGCCGACGTTCCCGATCGCGCGCCCGGCGCTGATCTGAGTGCGCACAGCGAACGATCCCGCTTCGTCAAGATCGACCGCATTCCCGAGGCCACACCGGGCAAGCGCAACGTCGACCCCGGCGATGCCATCAACTCCAAGACGCCGCACCAGAAGCTGGTCGGCAATATCACGCCGACCGATCTGCATTACGAGCGCAGCCATTCCGGCGTGCCCGACATCGATCCCGCGCAGCACCGGCTGCTCGTTCATGGCATGGTGCAGAAGCCGCTGGTCTTCAGCCTCGAAGACCTGAAGCGGATGCCCACGGTCACACGTATCGTGTTCATCGAATGCACCGGCAACGGATGGGAGAACTGGAAAAAGGCGGATCCCGACCTCACTGTGCAGAACACGCATGGACTGGTCAGCACCAACGAATGGACCGGGGTGCCGCTCAAATTCCTGATCGACCTCGTGAGCAAGGACAAGGGCTCGAACTGGATGCTGGCGGAAGGGGGCGACGGCGCGGGCGTCGATCGCAGCATTCCGCTCACCGACGAAATCTTGAATGAGGCCTTCGTCGCCTATGGACAGAACGGCGAGCCGCTGCGACCCGCGCACGGCTTTCCGATGCGGCTGGTGATGCCGGGCTTCGAGGGCAACCTCAATATCAAGTGGCTGCGCCGCCTCAAATTCGGCAACGCGCCCTGGATGACGCGTTGGGAGACGGCGCGCTACACGCAACTGCTCGCGAACGGCGAGGCACGGCAATTCCAGCTGAGGATGGAGACCAATTCGGTCATCACGCAACCGTCCGGCACGATGCAGATACAGCCAGGGTATAACCGCATCTCGGGCCTTGCCTGGAGCGGCCATGGGAAGATCGCCAAGGTCGAGATCTCGACCGACGGCGCCCGGACGTGGAAGCAGGCGCAATTGGCTCAGCCGGTATTGTCCAAGGCGCAGGTGCGTTTCCAGATGGATTGGGACTGGGACGGCAAGCCGACCAGGATTGTCAGCCGCTCGACCGACGAGCAAGGCAACACCCAGCCGGACCGGCAGACCTTCATCGCAGCGATGGGGACCAATGCCCTGTTCCACTACAACGCCCAGCAGACCTGGAGCATCGATGACGCCGGGAGGGTTCGCAATGTCCTCGCATGACAAGCTGTTTCTCGCAGGCATCCTCACATTCGGCCTGCTCGCCGCACCTGCGTTGGCGCGCGACTTCGGCCGTCCGGCAACGCCTGCCGAGATCAAGCTGTGGGACATCGACGTCGGCCCGGACGGCAAGGGCCTGCCCGACGGCAGCGGCACGGCAGTGCAGGGCAAGCAGGTCTTCGCTGACAATTGCGCGGCCTGTCATGGCGACAACGGCCAGGGCGGCATCAAGGATCGTCTCGTCGGAGGGCAGGGCACACTCGCATCCAACATGCCCGTCAAGACCGTCGGCAGCTTCTGGCCCTATGCGACAACCTTGTTCGACTACATCCATCGCGCGATGCCCTATCCGACCCCGGGCTCGCTCACCACCGACGAGACCTATGCCGTAACCGCCTACATCCTGAGCCTCAACGGCATCGTTCCAGCCGACGGCAAGGTGGACAAGGAAAGTCTGCCGAAAATCAGGATGCCCAATCGCGACGGCTTCGTTCCACAACCGGAATTCGATCCCGCCAAGCTGTTCCGCAGGAAGTGAGCGGGCGATGAAGCTTTCGATATTGATCAGGATCCTCGTTCTGATCGCAGCGACATGTTCATGGGAGGCACAGGCAATGGCCGCAGACGGACTCATCACCATCAAGAGCAGTTTCGGGCCCGAAGACACGATGAAACGGTTGGAGGCGGAAGTGAAGGCCAAGGGCCTCACCGTGTTCGCCCATGTCGATCATGCGGCCGGTGCCGCCGCGGTCGGCCTGCCGCTGCGGCCGACCGATCTCATCATCTTCGGCAACGCCAAGGGCGGCACGCCCTTGATGCAGCAGGCGCAAACCGTCGGCATCGACCTGCCGCTAAAGGCGCTGGTCTGGCAGGACGAGCAAGGCGTGACCTGGCTGTCTTACAACGACCCCGCCTATCTCGCCGGGCGTCATGGCGTCGGCGAGCCGGCGAAGGCTGCCGTCACGGCGATGACGGGCGCTCTGCATGCGATCGCGGCCAAGGCCACCGCACCGTAAGCGTGAGCGGCGGCTGCGTGAGGAGGGCTTCATGAACAGCACTGACGAACAACCGGCATCATCCTTGTCGCAAGGTAGCAACCTCGCCAGATGGCTGGTCATCGCGGTGTTGTGCGCGATGCTCGTCGCCGCGTGCGTCCTCGGCTATCTCGGCTGGACCAGCACCGACACCAGCGTTCCTGCGTCGGGCTATGCCGCGCTGGTGCTGGGTGTCGTGTTCTCGCTGGTGGTCGGGGTCGGCCTGATGGCGCTGGTGTTCTACAGCAGCCGCAAGGGCTACGACGAACCCGCGGTGCTGATACAGGAGCCGGAGCACGATCCGGAAAACGGAAGCGACCAGGCGCGCTAGCAGGCCATGCGGTCAGCCAACGGAGATCGACCAGCCCATCATGCTTCTGTTTTGCCAGCCGGGCCGGCCGCTTGTCGGTCCGAACTACGGGTATTTGCGTGTCAGCTGTTCGCAAAATATGCTCAAGCAGCAGCCTTGATTTATGTCAAGCACACGGACGACAGTCGCACCACAACGCCACAGTAAGGGCTGGTGCCATCCTGGTGTGCGTAATGAATTCGACTTGGTACGTCACCTTTGAAGTCCGACAACGCGGCCTGCTCTTGAAACAGCGGAGCCCGCGTGAGACGAAGACGTTCGCGACAGAGGCCGAGGCCAAGCTGTTCGCGCGCGCAAAGCTCGATGAGGGCCTCGCTGTCTTCGCTGGCACGATCAATCCTCGCCTTCCCCGGCGGGTCATTCCAGCATCCTGCATTGCCGATTGGCTTGCCGAGGGACAGGACGGCACCGGATTGCCTGGAACCCCGGATGGCGATTAAGCACGTTACCGTGCGCAGCGATCACCCTTGAGTGTTGCCATTCTGTTACGGGCCGAAAGCCCCCTCGCGCCTAAACTTCAGGATGTTCGCGGAACTTGTGCACGCCAGCCTGCATAAGCGCTCATCTGACGGACGATATACAAGCAAGAGGGGATGAGACGATGAAGAGGTTTTCAATAGCTGCAATCGGCTTCGCGGCGCTGAGCATGACGGCTCCGGCCATGGCGGCCGACATGGCCGTCAAAGCGATGCCGCCGCCGGCGCCGGTCGCGGCGGTCTACAACTGGAGCGGCTTCTACATTGGCGCCAACGGCGGCTGGGGGCAGAGCCATGGCTGCGTCGATTTCGTAACCCCCGCCGGAACAGTCGCAGGCGGTTGCGCCGATCGCTCCGGAGGCCTCGTGGGCGGGCAGATCGGCTATCGCTGGCAGACCAATCAGTTTGTGCTTGGCCTGGAAGCGCAGGGCGATTGGGCTGAAATCAAGAATACGCGCGTCAGCCTGATCGATCCATTGATCTCGACCACAGGCAAGATCGACGGCATCGGGCTGTTCACGGCCCAACTCGGTTGGGCGTGGAACGCCTCGCTGTTCTACGTGAAGGGCGGCGCTGCCGTGACGCGCAATCGCTTCGATGTATTCAACAACGTCACCGGGGTCGGTCTGGCGTCGGCAGGCCACACGCGCTGGGGCGGTGCTCTGGGTGTCGGCTGGGAATACAGCTTCACGCCGAACTGGTCGTTCGGCATCGAGTATGACCATCTCTGGATGGGTCGTGACAATTTCGGCTACGCAGGCGTAGTCACGCCCGGAGGGGTCACCCTCACCGGCAGCGGGGTCAGCCAGGATGTGGACCTGGTCACGCTTCGGTTGAACTACCGTTTCGGCGGATACGGGGCGCCGGTCGCGGCTCGCTACTGACCTCGACTCTTCCCGGTGAACTTAGGCCCCGGCATCGACCGGGGCCTTTTTCATCGGCGAATGAACGCGAGGAGGTCCGGCGCGTTCAACGTCAGGTCTGCCGGTCGAACTCGACGAGTTGCCTTCTGTCCATGATGACGACATGGCGCTGATTGTTGTCGATGAAGCGCAGGACGCCCAGCTCGCGCAAATACGACAGCGATCGCGAGATTGTCTCGAGCGTCAAGCCGAGATAATCCGCAATGTCGCGCCGGGTCATCGGCAGCGCGAGAATGCCTGCGGCGGTGAGCCGCCTGTCCATTTCGACAGGAAGGCGGCAACCCGCTCCATCGACGTCTTGCGCCCGAGCAGAAGCATGTGGTCCTCCGCGTGCTGGAGATTCGTCGCGGTCATGAACAGCAGATTCTTGATCAAAGCGCCGTCGTTCTCCGCAATGGCCTCGAGGCTTTCGCGCTTGATCAATCTTACAGCAGTGTCCACCACCGCTTCTGTCGTGAAGCGGTGAAAGCCGCCGTTCTCCAGTCCGAAGATATCGCGGGGAACATGAAAGGCGCCGATCTGCCGGCGTCCGTCGGACAATAGCTTGTAGCTTCGAACCGTGCCTGACAGGACCTGGTAAACGTATTGGGCGGGCTCTTTCTCGCCGTAGATCTCGCTGCCTCGTCTGTAGGTGAATTCGTTCAAATTGATCGATGGGTTCGATTCAGCGGTCATTCCGAACTCGCTGAAGGAATGCGGGCGGGGCAGGGATGTCGGGGTCAAGTGCGTCAGCATTGGAATTACTCCTCAATCCAGTCGCGATCGAGTTGTCGAAGCCGCGCCTCGAGAGAAGATCAGGCCGCGCCTTTTCACTTCCATCGGCATCGAGCCTATTCGAAAGGGAAGCCGATGGCCATCGTCCTGAGGTTCATTGTCTCAACCGACGGAAAAAGCAGGTTGATTGT
The DNA here is from genome assembly GCF_023100965.1 of Bradyrhizobium sp. 192. Taxonomy (NCBI): domain Bacteria; kingdom Pseudomonadati; phylum Pseudomonadota; class Alphaproteobacteria; order Hyphomicrobiales; family Nitrobacteraceae; genus Bradyrhizobium; species Bradyrhizobium sp. 192. The sequence continues at coordinate 6,836,195 of NZ_CP064690.1, read as the reverse complement.
CGGGAGGGCAAGGCGAACAAGATTAAAATCAGCACAACCGTCAGAGAGGTTTCAGCGCAGCCTTTCGCGCATGATGTTCATTGCGAGTCTTCATGCGGGTTCGATTGGCTCAACATGGCTGACGCATCGCAACGTTATTGGAAATGGAATGGCGAATGGCGAGATCAGCGGCTGCGGCTTGATCTGGCGCAACACAGAGACGCGGCGCCTTTCCATGCTCCGCCTGCCGGATCTCACCAGCCTATGGAGGCCAATATGAATGCAAAACGGCTTATGGTCGCTGCTGCTTCGTTACTGCTTGCAGGGTCGGATTTGGGGGGATCCCGGCAATTGCCAGTTCGCGACCTAGGAGCAGTGCAGGGCAACTGCCTCAGGTACCGACGCCTATTGCGGCGTCAATCCGACCTCCGCCTTCGCTCATCAGCGTGACCGCCGGGGACAGTATTATCCGCGCTAGGGAGTCTGGCCGAACACCGACAGTTCTTCGAGGATAGCATTGTGCCAATGTTTTGCCCGACGGTGCAACTGGCACGCAGCCGTAAATCGGCTGACTTTCTCCCGCGCAAGCCATTGATTTCACAAACCCCGTCTACTGTGCATGGGGTTGTTTTCGCATTTTTTGGTTAGCTGCTAGCCGGCGCCGAGCGCGACCGCGACGTTATACGTCACGAGACTTGCCGCATACGCCAGCACCAGCATGTAGGTGAACGTCACCGCCATCCAGGTCCAGCTTCCGGTCTCGCGTCGGATCACGGCCAGCGTCGAGGCGCATTGCGGGGCGAAGATGTACCAGGCCAGCATCGAGAGCGCGGTGGCGAGCGACCATTTCGTCGCCAGCACCTGGCCGATCTGCTCGGCCGCTTCCTTGCCGCCTTCGATCGCATAGACGGTGCCGAGTGCTGCGACCGCGACCTCGCGCGCCGCCATGCCCGGGATCAGCGCGACCGCGATCTGCCAGTTGAAGCCGACCGGGGCGAGCAGCGGCTCGAGCGCCTTGCCGATGATCGCGGCGAGGCTGAAGTCGATCGCCGGCTCGGTGGCGCCCGCCGGCGGCTGCGGGAACGAGGCGAGGAACCAGATCAGCACCATCATCGAGAAGATCGTGGTGCCGGCGCGCACCAGGAACATCTTGGCGCGGGTATAGATGCCGATCGCGATCGATTTCAGCCGCGGCATCTTGTAGTCCGGCAGCTCCAGCATGAACGGCGCCGGCGCATAGTCGCGCAGCATGAAGAACTTGATCAGAAACGAGACGGCGAGCGCGCTGGCGATGCCGGTGGCGTAGAGGCCGAACATCACGAGGCCCTGGAGATTGATGAAGCCCCAGACTTCCTTTGCGGGAATGAAGGCGGAGATGATCAGCGTGTAGACCGGAATGCGCGCCGAGCAGGTCATCAGCGGCGCGATCAGGATCGTCGTCAGCCGGTCGCGCTTGTTGTCGATCACGCGCGTCGCCATGATGCCGGGAATGGCGCAGGCAAAGCTCGACAGCAGCGGAATGAAGGCGCGGCCGTGCAGGCCGGCGCCGCCCATGATGCGGTCCATCAGGAACGCGGCGCGCGCCATGTAGCCGAAATCTTCCAACAGCAGGATGAACAGGAAGATGATGATGATCTGCGGCAGGAACACGATGACGCTGCCGACGCCCGAGATCACGCCGTTCTGGAGGAAGCTCTGCAGCAGGCCGGCGGGCAGGGTGGCGTGAACGAGCTCGCCGAGCGCATCGAAGCCCGAATTGAGCAGATCCATCAGCGGCTGCGCCCAGGCGAACACCGCCTGGAACATCACGAACAGGATCAGCATGAGCACGATGAGGCCCCCGACCGGATGCAGCACGATCCCGTCGATCCGCGCGGTCCAGGTGTCCGGACGGCTCGGCAGGCTGACGCAGTCGGCGATGATGCGATCGGCCTCGCGCTGGGTCGCGCGCAGCTCGGCGACACTGAGCGCGCGCCAGCTGTTCGCCTCCGCCTCGCCGAGCTTAGCCGAGATATCGTCGGTCAGCTTCAGGAGGTCGGCGGTGCCGCCCTTGCGCACCGCGATCGAGGTGACCACGGGCAGTCCGAGCTCCTTGGCGAGCCGCTCGACGTCGACACTGATGCCGCGGCGGGCGGCGATGTCGAACATGTTGAGCACGAGCACCATCGGCCGCCCGGTGCGCTTGAGCTCCAGCAGCAGGCGGATGGTCAGGCGCAAATTGGTCGAATCGGCCACGCACAGCACGAGATCGGGCACGTTCTCGCCTGAGGCCTTGCCGAGCACGAAGTCGCGGGTGATCTCCTCGTCCGGGCTGCGGCCGCGCAGCGAATAAGTGCCGGGCAGGTCGACCAGCGAGACCTGGCGTCCCAAGGGAGTGACGAAGAAGCCTTCCTTGCGCTCGACGGTGACGCCGGGATAGTTCGCGACCTTCTGCCGGCTGCCGGTCAGGGCATTGAACAGCGAGGTCTTGCCGCTGTTCGGCGTGCCCACCAGGGCGAGATGCAGCAGGGGTAATTCCATGGAATCACTGGTCCGGGATCAGAGGTCCGGTCGCTGTCTAGGCGACGATGATGGCCATGGCTTCGCGGCGGCGGACCGCAATCGTGATGCTGTCGACCCGCACGGCGATCGGGTCGCGCCCGACCAGTCCCTCGTGCAGGATCTCGACCCGGGCGCCCTCGACGAAGCCGAGCTCGATCAGACGGCTTTCGAGCTCGATGTCGGAGAGCGCCGAGCCCGCATCGCGAGCTGAAAGATGCTGGATGACGCCGGTATAGCCGCGATGGGCCAGACCCAGCGGCATATGCGGGCGCGTGTCATTGGTGTCGGTCATGCCCTGTATTTTCAACGCAAGGCATTGAGGTCAAGCGCGCGTGCTCAATGAAACCGCACCTTAGAGCGATTATAAAGTGCGGGTGGCGGAGCGCCGTCGAAGGCGCTCCGGCGGCTACTGGGCCGGGACCTTGTCCGGCTGGGGGGCCATGGCCCGGCTCTTGAAGTAGTCCAGGACGAACAGACGGATCGCCGACGACAGATTTCCCTGTTGGCGGTTGTTGTCGATCTCGCCGACCAGCTCGGACAACGTCATGTTGCGCAGGCCGGAGATCTCTTTCATGCCGTTCCAGAACGCTTCTTCCAAGCTGACGCTGGTTTTGTGCCCGGCGACGACGATCGACCGTTTCACGACGGGCGACTTCATGGCTGCTCCTCGCGATCGATCTGATGCTGGTCCAACTGATGCTGGTCCAGGTGCGCCTTCGCCTTGTCCGCGCGCGCCTCCTCCGACGACCGTTCCGCCTTCGTGCGGCCGAACTTCGTCCGGTTGACGTCCGCCTGCTTCGCCGAGGCTTCCCGCTCGGCGCGCTTCCTGAAGCGATTCAGGTTGATGACGTTCCCCATGCCGCGTCTCCATCATCCGATCCTTTCCAGGCAGGATGAAACATTCAGAAACAGGGTGCCGCGTTGCGCCCCACAGGACTTGATCGCCATTCGCTTGTCCTCGTCAATCGGCCGCTCGGGCCATCAAACGATGAATTTCACCCTCGTCGAGGGGCGGAAAGGCCTGCGTAGCACGCCGTTCCGCCGGAACATTGACGGTAATCAAATCCCGCCTCCAAAGCCGCACATTTCTGGGGCGCCCAGGATCCGTATCATTACGGAGGGCTATCGGAATTCGGAGTTTTACCCCGGGCTGGTCATCTTCTCGGGACGCACCAGGCGGTCGAACTCGTCGGCCGAGACGAAGCCGAGCCGCAGCGCCTCCTCCTTCAACGTGGTGCCGTTGGCATGGGCGGTCTTGGCCACCTTGGCGGCGTTGTCGTAACCGATCTTCGGGGCGAGCGCCGTCACCAGCATCAGCGAGCGCTGCATCAGCTCGTTTATTCGCTTCTCGTCGGCGCGGATGCCGCTGACGCAATGCTCGGTGAAGGACCGCGCGGCATCCGCCATCAGGCGGATCGAGTGCAGCATGTTGTAGGCGAGCACGGGCTTGTAGACGTTGAGCTCGAAATGGCCCTGGCTGCCGGCCACCGTGATCGCAGTGTGATTGCCGAACACCTGGCAGCACACCATGGTCATCGCCTCGCACTGGGTCGGATTGACCTTGCCCGGCATGATCGAGGAGCCCGGCTCGTTCTCCGGCAGGATCAGCTCGCCCAGCCCTGAGCGCGGGCCTGATCCCAAGAGGCGAATGTCGTTGGCGATCTTGAACAGGCCGGTCGCGACCGAATTGATGGCACCGTGCACCAGCACATAGGCATCGTTCGAGGCCAGCGCCTCGAATTTGTTGGCGGCGCTGGTGAAGGGAAGCTTCGTGATTGCGGCAACGTGCTTTGCGAACAGCTTGGCAAAGCGCGGCTTGGAGTTGAGGCCGGTGCCGACGGCGGTGCCGCCCTGCGCCAGCGGGTGAAGATCCTTCACGGCAACCTTGAGCCGGGCGATGCCGCTCTCGACCTGCGCCGCATAGCCGGAGAATTCCTGGCCGAGCGTCAGCGGCGTCGCATCCTGGGTATGGGTGCGGCCGATCTTCACGATCCTGGAAAACGCCTTCTCCTTCTTTCGCAGTGCGCGGAGGAGCTCGGTGAGGGCCGGTACGAGATCGGCAGTGATGCGGCTGGCGGCCGCGATGTGCATCGCGGTCGGAAACGAATCGTTTGACGACTGGCTCATGTTGACGTGATCGTTGGGATGCACCGGCTTCTTGGCGCCGAGCTCGCCGCCGAGCAGTTCGTTGGCGCGGTTGGCGATCACCTCGTTGAGGTTCATGTTGCTCTGCGTGCCGGAGCCGGTCTGCCACACCACGAGCGGAAAATGGTCGTCGAGTTTGCCGTCGATCACCTCGCGCGCGGCGCGGATGATGGCATTGGCGCGTCGCTGGTCGAGCAGGCCGAGCTCGAGGTTGGACTGCGCGGCCGCGAGCTTGACGATGCCGAGCGCGTGCACGAGCGAGATCGGCATGCGATCGGTGCCGATGCGGAAATTCTGGCGCGAGCGTTCGGTCTGCGCGCCCCAATAGCGGTCGGCAGGGACCTCGATGGGACCGAAACTGTCGGTCTCGATGCGGGTGGCGGGGCGGGCGGTCTTCGCGCGGGCGGCTTTGGCCATGAGCACATCCATTCTGCCGCGCGAAACGCCGCGCGGCTCTTTCATGTGCTTCTCTATATAGGGAGTTCGGCCGCGTGCGACGGGCTCAAGCCCAACCTAGATCATTTCTTGCGGAAACGATCGAGCCGCACAACTTCCGCGCCGCCCTGGTTCGGCGGGGTCGGCTCTTCCGGGGTCTCGGCCTTTTCCGTGGCGGCGGCGGGCACAGCTACGGCCGAAGGGGCAGGGGCGGCCGGCAAGTTCTCCGGCGCGACCTCGGCGACATCGGAGGTGTCGAACTGGAGGCCGAACTTCACGGACGGATCGAGGAAGCTCTTGATGGCGCTGAACGGCACGATCAGCCGCTCCGGAATGCCGCCGAAGGACAGCCCGACCTCGAAGCGGTCCTCAAGCACGGTCAGATCCCAGAATTGATGCTGCAGGATGATCGTCATCTCTTCCGGATATTGCGCCAGCAGCCGAGACGACAGCTTCACGCCCTCGGCCTTCGACACGAAGGTGATGAAGAAATGATGCTCGCCCGGCAGGCCTTGGGCAGCGGCATCGGTCAGCACCTTCCGCAGCACGCCGCGCAGCGCGTCGCGGGCAAGCACATCGTAACGGATATGATCGGTCGCCATGGTGGTCCTGTTGCATCCCGAAGCCGGACCGTGCCGATCCGACTCGCCAAGCCGCGATAGTACCGCGCCTGACGGGTCAGCAGGAGTCCCCGCCGAGGAAGAAATCAAGAGTAAAGTGGAGGCTTCTGTTGCCAGGTGCCTCCGAACCCCGCCTAACGGAGCTTAACCCGTTAGGACTTCAGAATGGTCTTTCAAACTGCGTTACGCAGCCTGAGCAACCGGAGCAAAGTTGTCGTTGGCAACTATTGCATAGCCCGATAACGGCGGAACAATACCGGGAAAAAGTTCGCCCTTTACGCCCTCGTCGATCCTATTTCGCCCCCGCCAAAACCCGCCTTTCGGCAGGCTGAAGCCCGAAAACCGGTGGGCTTTGGTGGAGGCGCCGGGTACCGCCCCCGGGTCCGAATGGTTTATTGCGACGACCGTTTATTTCCATAGCCGGCGAACCGGCACTCCCAATATAGGGGGCAAACGTTTCGAAAAACAGGGGTTTCGAGTCACACGGTGCGGTTCCCTTTGGATAGGTTCCGAACCGACGCGAGCCTGACCTTGGCCGCGGTGCAAGCCTCGTTCTAAGCTCCTGACATGTCCTCGGATTCAGCACCGGCCGTGCAAGAGCCGGATTTCGCCCCCGCTCCACCCGGCCTGCTCGCGCTGTTTCTGGCCTTTGCCAGAATGTCGCTGGCCGGTTTCGGCGGGGTTCTGGTGTTTGCCCGGCGGGCCATCGTCGAGCAGCATCGCTGGATGACGGCGGACGAGTTCAACGAGACCTTTGCGCTCTGCCATTTCCTGCCCGGGCCCAACATCGTCAATCTGTCGATGGTGTTCGGGTCGCGCCTGCGCGGCATCGCCGGCGGGGTTGCCGCCTTTGCCGGGCTGTTGCTGCCGCCGACCCTGATCATGACGGTGCTCGCGATGGCCTACGCCCGTTTCGGCGACCTCGACGTGCTGCGCCGCAGCCTCGCCGGCATCTCTTGCGCCGCGGTCGGGCTCTTGATTGCGGTGGTGTTCCGCATGACGACGCCGCTGCTGAAGCGGACGGATCCCCTCGCGCTGATCTTGATGGCCGGCGTGTTCCTCGCCATCGGCATGCTCCGCCTGCCGCTTCCGGCGGTGCTGCTGGTTGCGATTCCCCTCAGCATCGGCGCCACTTTTTTCCTGCGGCGGAAAGTAGCAGCATGAAGCCTGAGAATCCGATCTGGGCGCTGATCTCCACCTTTGGACTGATGTCGCTGTTCGCGGTCGGCGGCGCCGCGGCGGCGGTGCCCGAGATGCACCGCATAGCGGTCGAGGTGCATCACTGGATGACCGACAAACAGTTCACCGACGCCTATGCGATCGCGCAGCTCTCGCCAGGTCCAAACGTGCTTATCGTGACGTTAATCGGCTATGCCGTCGCCGGCATCCCCGGCGCATTGGCGGCGACGCTGGCGATGTGCCTGCCGACGGCGCTGCTTGCCTATTACGTCAGCCGGCTCCTGAACCGGCCGAGCCAATCGCGCTGGCCCGGCCTGATTCAGGCTGCACTGGTTCCGCTCTCGATCGGATTGATGGCGGCGAGTGCCCTGATCCTGGCCCAGTCGACCGATCGCACGATTGCTGCAGTGCTTCTGACCGCAGTGGTTGCGGTGGTCGCCTCCGTCTCGCGCATCAATCCACTGTGGCTCCTGCTCGCCGGCGGAGTGTTGGGTTTTGCTGGCATTGTGTGATGAAAATGGCTAGGCAGTGGAGCGGGCGAGGGGAACAACTTCCAAGCCGATTAGAACAACAGTGCTCGTGACTTAAGGGTCGCGGAGGAGACATGCATGGCCGATACGATGGGCCACTCGGCGACAGCCACCCGAAACACATCGATGGCGCTCGGCTTCTGTCTGCTGGCGATTGCGCCGCAGATTTTCGAATTCATCTGGTCGATAGGAACGATTTTCGGTTGGGGCGCGGGCCGCGGCCCGGCCACGGTCGTGATCAGCCACGCCACCGCGCTTCTTGCCGGTGCGCCCGGTGCGTTGATCGGAGCGGCCAGCGGCGACGGCAAGAAGGCGTCATCCGAGGTGCTTCTGGCGCTGATCTACACCTATCCGATCTTGGCGGTGGCGATCGTCACGCTGTTCATGACCATCAGGTCGGCTCAGGACTATGTCGGCGGGGTCATCCTGATGGCGCTGGGGCTGTTCGCGCTGTGGGCTTCGAGCGATCTGCAGGGCATGCGCGGCTTCTCCTTTGGTGCCGGCACGGCACCGCGGATGTTCGGCGGGTTGCTGGTAGTCTTGTCCGCCGCTATTGCCCTGACCGGTCTTCTGACCGATGGGCCGGGGATGTCCCATTATTCATGGCGCGGGCCGCTGTTCGTGATGGCCGCGATCCTGTTCTTCGCGCTGGCGATCCGACCGCTCGGCGTCGTGGTCTCAGCCTTCGTCAGCTTCATGATTGCGGCGGCAGGATCGCATGAGACGCGCTGGGTGGAGGCGGCCATCGTCGGCGCCTGCCTGACGGTCGGTTGTGCTGTGCTTTTCCCATATGTGCTCGGGTTGCCGATGCCGATGTTCCCGCGTTTCCTGATCCAGTGAGGGCGTAATGGATCTCTTTGCCAACCTCGCTCACGGCTTCGCCGTCGCGTTTTCCCCGATCAACCTCCTGATGTGCCTGATCGGCGCCCTCGTCGGTACGCTGGTCGGCGTGCTCCCGGGCATCGGCACCATCGCCACGGTCGCAATGCTGCTTCCGATCACGTTCGGATTGCCGCCGGTCGGCGCGCTGATCATGCTGGCCGGTATCTATTACGGCGCCCAGTATGGCGGCTCGACCACATCTATCCTGGTCAATATTCCAGGTGAGGCGACATCGGTCGTCACCGCTATCGACGGTCACCAGATGGCCAAGCAGGGTCGTGCCGGCCCGGCGCTGGCGATTGCGGCGATCGGCTCGTTCTTCGCCGGCTGCGTTGCGACCGTGCTCATTGCCGTGCTCGGCGCGCCGCTGACCAAGCTTGCGCTGGCGTTCGGTCCCGCAGAATATTTCTCGCTGATGGTGCTCGGCCTGATCTTCGCAGTCGTGCTGGCCAAGGGCTCGGTGCTGAAGGCGATCGCGATGATCGTGTTCGGCCTGCTGCTTTCGATGGTCGGCTCGGATATCGAAACCGGCGCCTCGCGTATGGCCTTCAACATTCCGGAACTTGCCGACGGTCTCGGCTTCGCGACGGTGGCGATGGGTGTGTTCGGCTTCGCCGAGATCATTCGCAATCTCGACGCCGGCGCCGAGATGAATCGCGACCTCGTGCAGCAGAAGATCACCGGTCTGATGCCCACCAGGAAGGATCTGAAAGATTCGGCGCCTGCGATTCTGCGCGGCACCGCGCTCGGCTCGATCCTCGGCATCCTGCCGGGCGGCGGCGCGGTGATCGCCTCCTTCGCGGCCTACACGCTCGAAAAGAAGCTCGCCAAGGATCCCAAGCGGTTCGGCCGCGGCGCGATCGAGGGCGTTGCGGGGCCGGAAAGCGCCAACAACGCCGCGGCGCAGACCTCCTTCATTCCGCTGCTGACGCTCGGCATTCCGCCGAACGCGGTGATGGCGCTGATGGTGGGCGCGATGACCATCCACGGCATCGTGCCGGGCCCGCAGGTGATGCAGAAGCAGCCCGATCTCGTCTGGGGCATGATCGCCTCGATGTGGATCGGCAATCTGATGCTGATCATCATCAACCTGCCGCTGGTAGGTATCTGGGTTCGCCTGCTCCGCGTGCCGTACCGGTTGATGTTTCCTTCGATCGTCATCTTCTGCGCGATCGGCATCTACTCGGTCAACAACGCGCCGGTCGACGTCATCCTTGCCGGCGTGTTCGGTCTCGTCGGCTACTGGCTGATCAAGCATGATTTCGAGCCGGCGCCGCTGCTGCTCGGCATGGTGCTCGGACCGCTGATGGAAGAGAACCTGCGCCGCGCGCTGCTGATCTCGCGCGGCGACTGGAGCGTGTTCCTGACGCGTCCGCTGTCGGCGGTGCTGCTCGCGATCGCAGCGGGCCTGCTGCTGCTGACGGTGTTGCCGGCGCTGCGGTCGAAGCGTGACGAGGTGTTCACCGAATCCGAGAACTGAGGGCGCCTGCGTCGGCGCGCCGCATGCGGAAGTCGGATCGACTTGTGTTACGGCTTCGTGAAATGAAAATGCCGGCCTTTGGGCCGGCATTTTGCTTGGTATCCAATTGTTTGTGTCCAAGGGACCGATACGGGGATCGACATGACCTTCATTCGCGCGCTCACGGGCGCCTGTGCCGCAGCGCTTGCGTCGCTATCCGCTTTTGTCGCACCGGCAGGGGCGCAGACCTATCCGACCCGCAGCATCACCATGATCGTGCCGTTTGCGGCCGGCGGACCGACCGACGTGATCTCGCGCATCGTCACCGGGCATATGGCGCAGACGCTGGGCCAGAGCATCATCATCGAGAACGTGGTCGGCGCCGGCGGCACGACCGCCACCTCGCGCGCCGCGCGCGCGGCCAATGACGGCTACACGCTGATCACCGGGCATATGGGCACGCATGCCGCATCGGTGCCGCTCTATCCCAAGCTCGCCTATCATCCCGAAAAGGACTTCGAGCCGATCGCGCTGCTCGCGGGCACCCCGATCCTGATCCTCGCGCGCAAGGACTTTCCGCCGAAGGATTTGAAGGAGTTCGTGGCCTATGTGAAGGCCAACGCCGAGAAGGTGAACGCTGCCCATGCCGGCGTCGGCTCGGTCTCGCACGTCTCCTGCGAGCTCCTGCACTCGATCCTCGACATCAAGCCGGTCGGCGTGCCCTTCAACGGCACGGGACCCGCGATGAACGCGCTGGTGGCGGGGCAGGTCGATTACATGTGCGACCAGATCGTCAACGCCGTGCCGCAGATCAATGCCGGCACCATCAAGGCCTATGCGATCGCAACGCCGGAGCGCAATCCGTCGCTGCCGAACGTGCCGACCACGGCGGAAGCGGGCCTGCCGAAATTCCAGGCCCAGGCCTGGAACGCGATGTTCGCGCCCAAGGGAACTTCGCCGGCGATCCTGGCCAGCCTGAACGCTGCGGCCAGCAAGGCGCTCGACGACGAGACCGTGAAGAGGCGCCTGCTCGAGCTCGGCAGCGTCGTCCCGGGCCCTGCTGAGCGGACGCCGGAGGCTCTGGCGGCCCTCGTCAAGAACGAGATCGCGAAGTGGACCCCTGTGCTCAAGCCGGCAACTTAGCCAGCACTTTCAAGTCGATAGGTGAGGGGCGGGACGCAAGTTCCGCCCCTTGTCGTTTGCGCCGGGATGCTCATTTTTCCGGGTATAATCGGTGCAGGCGGCGAATCGCTGCTGTCGTACCGCAGGGGGCGCCGTTAAGTTCGCCGCCTCCCCAAAGGCTTAGTCGCACATGCACCAGTATCAGGACCTGCTCGAGCGGATTCTTTCAGACGGCGCCGAGAAGACCGATCGGACCGGCACCGGCACGCTCTCGGTGTTCGGCCATCAGATGCGCTTCAATCTGTCGGCCGGCTTCCCGATGCTGACGACCAAGCGGCTGCCGCTGAAGGCGATCATCCACGAGCTGTTGTGGTTCCTGAAGGGCGACACCAACATCAAATATCTGCGCGACAACGGCGTCACCATCTGGGACGAGTGGGCCGACGCCAATGGCGACCTTGGCCCGGTTTACGGGCATCAGTGGCGCTCCTGGCCAACGCCTGATGGCGGCAGCATCGACCAGATCGCCAAGGTCATCGACATGATCAAGCGCACCCCGGATTCGCGCCGGCTGATCGTCACCGCCTGGAATCCGGCCGACGTCGACAAGATGGCGCTGCCGCCCTGCCATCTGCTGTTCCAGTTCTATGTCGCCAACGGCAAGCTGTCGTGCCAGCTCTATCAGCGCTCGGCCGACGTCTTCCTCGGAGTGCCCTTCAACATCGCCTCCTACGCGCTGCTGACCATGATGGTGGCTCAGGTCACCGGCCTGAAGCCCGGCGACTTCGTGCATTCGTTCGGCGACACGCACCTTTATTCCAACCATCTGGAGCAGGCGCGGCTTCAACTGACACGTGCCCCGCGTCCGTTGCCGGTGATGCGGATCAATCCCGAGGTGAAGGACATCTTCTCCTTCCGCTTTGAGGATTTCGAACTTGTCGGCTACGACCCTCATCCGCACATCAAGGCGGAAGTCGCAGTCTAGCGCCGATGTCGCTCAACATCCGCCGTGTGCGCCCGGGCGAAGCCGGGCTCGTTCTTGCTTTCATCCGCGAGCTCGCCGAATACGAAAAACTCTCGCACGAGGTGGAGGCGACCGAGGCTGACATCGCCGAGGCGCTGTTCGGTGAGAGGGCGCAGCTCTATTGTGCGATCGCCGAGTGGAACGGCGAGTCGGTCGGTTTCGCGGTGTGGTTTGCGAATTTCTCCACCTTCAGCGGCCGCCATGGCATCTATCTCGAAGATCTCTACGTGCGGCCGTCGCATCGGGGCAGGGGCCTCGGCAAGGCGCTGCTGGCCTATCTCGCCAAGGAATGCGTCGACAACGGCTGGTCCCGCCTGCAATGGGCGGTGCTCGACTGGAACGCGCCGTCGATCGCGTTCTACAAGTCGCTCGGCGCGGTCATGATGGACGACTGGACGCTGTGCCGCGTCACCGGGCCGGCGCTGACGCGGCTTGCCGGGAGTGTGCCCTGATGGAGATCGTCTTCGTCGTTGCGATCGCGGAGAACGGCGTCATCGGCGCGGGCAATGCGATGCCGTGGCGATTGAAATCCGACATGGCGCGCTTCAAGACGCTGACCATCGGCAAGCCCGTGATCATGGGCCGCAAGACCTTCGAATCCCTGCCCCGCCGTCCCCTGCCGGGCCGCACCAACATCGTGATCACGCGTGATGCGGCTTATCGTGCCAAGGGCGCCCTCGTCACGACGTCCGCCGCAGATGCGGACGCGGTTGCGCGCGGCGATGTCCTGCGGCGTTCGGCCACTGAGATCGCCGTGATCGGCGGCGCCGAGATCTTTCGGCAATGGCTCGATCGCGCCGATCGCCTCGAAATCACCGAAGTGCATGCGCGGCCCGACGGCGACACGCATTTCGACATCAACAAGGCGGAATGGGATGAGGTCGCACGCGTCCGCCATCCTGCCGGAGGCGAGGACAGCGCCGAATACTCCTATGTGACATATCGTCGGCGGCGCGGCCATTAACCGCTTTCTTCAATGTTTACATTGACTTTTTCGCGCCCGAGCATAGCTCGGAAGACGGTCACCGCTGCGTTGTAAGGGACTGGCCTGTCCCCTATAAAGCCGGACCGGACAAAGCGGGCGGGGGCAATTCCACCCTGCCGAGGAGAGCGTCGAATGCCGTGGAAGAATCAGGGCGGTGGCCCATGGGGCTCGGGTCCGAAGGGACCATGGGGCTCAGGCCCGCAACCAGTCGGGCCGAGGCCGCCGGATCTGGAAGACCTTCTGCGGCGCGGCCAGGACCGCCTCCAGCAGATCATGCCGGGAGGCTACTTCTCCGGCATAGGCATCACGCTGGTCGTGCTGCTGATCGCCGCGTTCTGGTTGTTGTCCGGCTTCTTCCGCGTGCAGTCCGAAGAGCTCGGCGTCGTGCTGCGCTTCGGCAAGCACGTTCGCACCGTGCAGCCAGGCCTGAACTATCATCTGCCCTATCCGATCGAGACCGTGCTGCTGCCGAAGGCGCTGCGCGTCAACACCCTCTCGATCGGCATGACGCTGATCGATGACCCGGCGCGGCGCGGCCGTTCTGTTCGGGACGTGCCCGAAGAGAGTCTGATGCTGACCGGTGACGAGAACATCGTCGACGTCGATTTCACCGTGCTTTGGCGCATCAAGCCGGACGGTGTCGGCGACTTCCTCTTCAACATCCAGAATCCCGAGGGCACCGTGAAGGCGGTCGCCGAGAGCGCCATGCGCGAGGTGATCGGCCGCTCCCAGATCCAGCCGATCCTGACCGGTGCGCGCAACGTCACCGAACAGGGCGTGCAGGAGCTGATCCAGAAGACTCTGGACACCTACGGTGCCGGCATTCAGATCAGCCAGGTGCAGATGCAGAAGGTCGACCCGCCGGCGCAGGTGATTGACGCCTTCCGCGACGTCCAGGCCGCGCGCGCCAATCTCGAGCAGCTGCAGAACGAGGCGCAGACTTACGCCAACCAGGTGGTGCCGCAGGCGCGCGGCCGCTCGGCGCAGATTCTGCAGGCCGCCGAAGGCTACAAGGAGCAGGCGGTCGCCGAGGCCAAGGGCCAGAGCGCTCGCTTCCTGAAGGTTTACGAGGAATACAAGAAGGCGCCCGACGTGACGCGTGAACGAATCTATCTGGAGACGATGGAGCGCGTGCTCGGCGGCTCTGAAAAGCTCATTTATGACGGCGGCCAGTCCGGCCAGGGCGTCGTGCCCTATCTGCCGCTCAGTGAGCTGACGGCCAAGCGGCCGCCTACCGCCGGTCAGCCCTCGAGCGGAGGCACCCGATGAGGTCTCCGGTCACAGGTATCGTCACGCTGCTCGCCCTCCTGCTCGTCGTGATCGTCGGCTACATGTCGTTGTTCACGGTGCAGCAGACCGAGCAGACCATCGTGCTGCAATTCGGCCGGCCCGTCGACGTCGTCACCGATCCCGGCCTGCATTTCAAGGCGCCGTGGAACTCGGTGATCAACATCGACAAGCGGATCCTCGATCTCGAGAACCCGTCGCAGGAAGCGATCGCTTCCGACCAGAAGCGGCTCGTTGTCGACGCTTTCGCACGCTACCGCATCAAGGACGCGCTGCGCTTCTATCAGAGCATCGGCTCGATCCAGGCCGCCAACATCCAGCTCACCACGCTTCTGAACGCGGCGCTGCGCCGCGTGCTCGGCGAGGTCACCTTCATCAACGTGGTGCGCGACGACCGCGAGAAGCTGATGCAGCGCATCCGCGACCAGCTCGACCGCGAGGCCGGCGGCTACGGCATTCAGGTCGTCGACGTCCGGATCCGCCGCGCCGACCTGCCGGAGCAGAACAGCCAGGCGGTCTACCAGCGCATGAAGACCGAGCGTGAGCGCGAAGCCGCCGAGTTCCGCGCCGAGGGCGGCCAGAAGGCCCAGGAGATCAAGTCCAAGGCCGATCGTGAGGCAACTGTCATCGTTGCCGAGGCGAATTCGCAGGCCGAGCAGACCCGGGGTGCGGGCGATGCCGAGCGCAACCGCCTGTTCGCCGAAGCTTACAGCAAGGATGCCGACTTCTTCGCCTTCTACCGGTCGATGACGGCCTACGAGAATGGGCTGAAGGCGAACGACACCCGCTTCCTGCTGCGGCCGGACTCGGATTTCTTCCGGTACTTCAGTAACCCGTCCGGCAAGATGGCGACCGAGACGCCGGCGAAGCCGTAAGCCAGACACAGGGCGGCGGATATCGCCGCCCTTCGTCCAGACAACAACAACATACCGGGAGGTTCCGATCCGATGAGGTCCATTGCGTTCACCGATTTCCTCATCGGTTTGGGCATCCTGTTCGTGCTGGAAGGCTTGATGTTCGCGGCCAGTCCCAACTGGATGCGCAAGGCCATGAAGAGCGCCATCGCCACGCCGGACAACATCCTGCGCGCCGTCGGGATCGGTTCGGCCGTCGCCGGCCTGGTCCTGATCTGGGTGATGCGACGCCCCATTTAGGCGTCTCGCCAACGCCAAAGTGAAGGCGAAAGACCGGTTTTCGCCGTATTATAGGGGTCCTGAGGCCCGCTAAGCTCCGCGCTTGCGCCGTCTCCCCGTCAAGCGCAGTCTGGCGCCAAATCCCTCTCTCTGGAGATCACAATGACCGCTGCCGCCCTTGCTCCGTCCCGCTCGCGACTTGGTGTGCGAATTGGGCTGGCCGCGCTCGCCGTCGCTGCTTTCAGCGCGCTCGGCACGCCGGCCTATGCGCGCGGACCGGAGGGTATCGCCGACGTCGCCGAGAAGGTGATCGACGCGGTCGTCAACATCTCGACCTCGCAGACCGTCGAGGCCAAGGGCGGCGGCGGCAACGCCATGCCGCAATTGCCGCCCGGCTCGCCCTTCGAGGAGTTCTTCGACGACTTCTTCAAGAACCGCAAGGGCCCCGGCGGCGGCAAGGGCGGTGAAAACAGCCCGGCGCCGCGCAAGACCAACTCGCTCGGAAGCGGCTTCATCATCGACGCGTCGGGCATCGTCGTTACCAACAACCACGTCATCGCGGACGCCGACGAGATCAACGTCATCCTCAACGACGGCACCAAGATCAAGGCCGAGCTGGTCGGAGTCGACAAGAAGACCGATCTTGCGGTGCTGAAGTTCAAGCCGACCAAGCCGCTGATCGCGGTGAAGTTCGGCGATAGCGACAAGCTGCGTCTCGGCGACTGGGTGGTCGCGATCGGCAACCCGTTCAGCCTGGGCGGCACGGTGACGGCCGGCATCGTCTCGGCCAAGAACCGCGACATCTCCTCGGGTCCCTATGACAGCTACATCCAGACCGACGCCTCCATCAACCGCGGCAATTCCGGCGGCCCGCTGTTCAACCTCGATGGCGACGTCATCGGCGTCAACACGCTGATCATCTCGCCCTCGGGCGGCTCGATCGGCATCGGCTTCGCCGTGCCGTCGAAGACGGTCGCGGGCGTCGTCGACCAGCTCCGTCAGTTCGGCGAGTTGCGCCGCGGCTGGCTGGGGGTGCGGATCCAGAGCGTCACTGACGAGATCGCCGAGAGCCTCAGCATCAAGCCGGCGCGCGGTGCGCTGGTTGCGGGCATCGACGACAAGGGTCCCGCCAAGCCGGCCGGCATCGAGCCGGGCGACGTCGTCGTCAAGTTCGACGGCAAGGACGTCAAGGATCCGAAGGACCTGTCCCGCGTCGTCGCCGACACGGCGGTCGGCAAGGAGGTCGACGTCGTCGTCATCCGCAAGGGCAAGGAAGAAACCAAGAAAGTCACGCTCGGCCGCCTCCAGGATCCCGACAAGGTGCAGGCCGCGGTGAAGACCGACGAGCCCGCGCCCGAGAAGCCGGTGACGCAGAAGGCGCTGGGCCTCGACCTTGCGGCGCTGAACAAGGATCTGCGCACCCGCTACAAGATCAAGGACAGCGTCAAGGGCGTGGTCGTCACCAATGTCGACGCCAATTCCGACGCCGCCGAAAAGCGCCTCTCCGCCGGCGACGTCATCGTCGAGGTCGCGCAGGAGGCGGTGTCGAGCGGCGCCGACATCCAGAAGCGGGTCGATCAGCTCAAGAAGGACGGCAAGAAGTCGGTGCTGCTGCTGGTCTCCAACGCCGACGGCGAGCTGCGCTTCGTGGCGCTGAGCGTGCAGTAGTCGCGGGTACGGTCTTGTAGGGTGGGCAAAGCGAAGCGTGCCCACGTCTTTCTATCGCTGCAACAAAGGTGGGCACGGCGCTAACGCGCCTTTGCCCACCCTACGGCAGCTGAGTGTGCAGCTAGAGACTATCCCTCCACGAACTCCTCGCGCCGATAGCCCTGCGCATAGAGCAGCGCGGTGAGATCGCCATGGTCGATCCGCGCCGCGGCGGCAGCGGCCACGGCCGGCTTGGCGTGATAGGCAACGCCAAGTCCCGCCGCCTGGATCATCGCCAGATCATTGGCGCCATCGCCGACCACGACCGAGTCGATGTCGTCGAGATCGAACGATTCCATCAAATCCACCAGCGTCGCGAGCTTTGCCGCGCGGCCCAAAATCGGCTCCTTCACCTCGCCGGTGAACTTGCCGTCGCGCACGACGAGCTCGTTGGCGCGGTTCTCCTGGAAACCGATCCTGGCGGCGACCGCGGTCGTGAACAGCGTGAAGCCGCCGGAGACGAGGCAGGTATAGGCGCCGTGGGCGCGCATGGTCGCGACCAGTTCGCGGCCGCCCGGGGTCAGCGTGATGCGCTTGGCCAGGACTTCGTCGACCACGCCGGCGGGCAGGTCCTTCAGCAGTGCCACGCGCTCGCGCAGCGCCGGCTCGAACTCGATCTCGCCGCGCATCGCGCGTTCGGTGATGCCTGCGACGTGGGCTTTCATCCCGACGAGGTCGGCGAGCTCGTCGATGCACTCCTGGCCGATCATGGTGGAATCCATGTCGGCGAGAAAAAGCTTCTTGCGCCTGAAGCCGACAGGCTGCACCACGATGTCGACGGGGAGGTCGCCGCGAAGCTCGCGGAGCCGCTGCTCGATGGCGTGACGGTCGCCTTCGAGGTTACTGTCGGCGCCGAAGGGAATGTCGACCGCAACCCCATCGAACAGCCAGTGCGCGGGTGCTGCCTGGGGCAGCACGGCGCGGGCGCCATCGACGATGGTGCTATCGAGCGCGGGATTGTCGGGGTTGCAGATCAGCGTGGCGACGAGGGACATTTGAGGTTTTCGTGAGCGAGGAACAGGTCGGCAGAAGGCAGCTTGGCGAGGCCGTGCTTATCGCAGGCCCGACCGCCAGCGGCAAGTCGGCGCTGGCGCTGGAGCTTGCCCTCAGCACGGGCGGGGTCGTCATCAATGCCGACTCCATGCAGGTCTATCGTGACCTCCGCGTCATCACGGCGCGTCCCACACAAAGCGAGGAAGCGCGCGCGCCGCACCGTCTCTACGGCCATGTCGATGCGGCCGTGAACTTCTCGGCGGGCGCCTGGGTGGCTGACGCGGCAAAGGCGCTCGACGAGGCGAAAGCGGAAGGCCGTCTGCCGATCTTCGTCGGCGGCACCGGGCTCTATTTCAAGGCGCTGACGGCGGGGCTCTCCGTGGTGCCGCCAATTCCTGCCGAGGTGCGCGAGGACGTGCGCGCGCGGCTGGAACGCAACGGCGCGGAGGCGCTGCATGAGGAACTGGCGCGTCGCGACCCCCGTGCGGCCGGACGATTGAACCTGCGTGACCGCACCCGGATCGCGCGCGCGCTCGAGGTGGTCGAGGCGACCGGCCGTTCGCTGCTCGACTGGCACAGGGAAGGCCAGCCGCCGCTGCTGCCGAAGCACAGTTTTCGCGCGGTGTTTCTCGCGCCCGAGCGGGACGAACTCTATGCCCGCATCGATGCCCGGTTCGACGCCATGCTGGACGCCGGCGCGCTGAGGGAGGTCGAGCGGCTCGCCGCCCGACATCTCGATCCGCTGCTGCCGGCGATGAAGGCTCATGGCGTGCCGGCCCTGATCCGCCATCTGCGCGGTGAACTCAGCCGGGAGGACGCCGCAGGAATCGGTCGCGCCGACACCCGCCACTATGCCAAGCGGCAATTCACATGGTTCCGGCATCAATTGCCGGAGTTCGAATGGGTGAAGTCCGGGGAGGCACGGGGATGGCTCGCCGCCATTGTGAGCACGGCCAGAGACCACGGCTGACACGTTATTCTGTCCGGGTTCCCGAATTTACCTCTCGCCCAACCCAGGGAACACCGCTACACTGCCAAAATCGCGCGAGAACGGCCGCATCGCCTTGACATCCAGGGTTTGGCCGCTATGTTTCGCGCAACCTTTGGGAAGCCGAGCGTCAGTCATGCGCAACATTATTACCAAACTCCTTATCGCCGTCGTACCCAGGCACACCGCCGGGGGTGGCTAGCTGCCATCCACATGACAGGCGGTGTGCATGGGCCCTCTTCGGGGCCTTTTTTATTTCCCGAACCAGACATGAACGAAGCCGCTGACAACAGCGCATCCGGAGCAAGCCAATGAGCGACAAGAGCCACGATCCGAACCAGATGACCGGCGCCGCGATGATCGTCCGCGCGCTCATCGATCACGGCGTGACCGACATTTTCGGCTATCCCGGCGGCGCGGTGCTTCCGATCTATGACGAGATCTTCCAACAGAGCGAGGTCCAGCACATCCTGGTCCGCCACGAGCAGGGCGCGGGCCATGCGGCCGAAGGCTATGCGCGCTCCACCGGCAAGCCCGGCGTTGCCCTGGTGACCTCCGGCCCCGGCGCCACCAACATGGTGACGCCGCTCACCGACGCGCTGATGGACTCGATCCCGCTGGTCTGCATCTCCGGCCAGGTGCCGACGCATCTGATCGGCAACGACGCCTTCCAGGAATGCGACACGGTCGGCATCACGCGTCCCTGCACCAAGCACAATTGGCTGGTGCGCGACGTCAACGATCTCGCCAAGGTGCTGCACGAGGCCTTCTACGTCGCGACCACGGGCCGTCCGGGCCCGGTGCTGGTCGACGTGCCCAAGGACGTGCAGTTCGCGACCGGCACCTATCACCCGCCACGCAAGTCCGACGTGCATCGCTCCTACGCGCCGCGCGTGAAGGGCGACGCGACCCAGATCCGCAAGGCCGTGGCGTTGCTGGCCAATGCCAAGCGCCCCGTGATCTACAGCGGCGGCGGCGTCATCAATTCCGGCCCCGAAGCGACCAAACTGTTGCGCGAGCTGGTCGAGGTCACGGGCTTTCCCATCACCTCGACGCTGATGGGTCTCGGCGCCTATCCGGCGTCGGGCAAGAACTGGCTCGGCATGCTCGGCATGCACGGCACTTACGAAGCCAACATGTCGATGCATGATTGCGACGTCATGCTGTGCGTCGGCGCGCGCTTCGACGACCGCATCACCGGCCGGGTCGACGCGTTCTCGCCGGGCTCGAAGAAGATCCACATCGACATCGACCCGTCCTCGATCAACAAGAACATCCGCGTCGACGTGCCGATCATCGGCGATTGCGGCAACATCCTCGGCGACATCCTCCAGGTGTTCAAGGCGGAGGCGAAGAAGCCCGACATCAAGGCGTGGTGGCAGCAGATCGCGCAGTGGCGCGCCCGCAACTCGCTCTATTTCAAGAAGAGCAACGACGTCATCCTGCCGCAGCATGCGATCCAGAGCCTGTTCGAGGCGACGCGCGGCAGGGACACCTACATCACCACCGAGGTCGGCCAGCACCAGATGTGGGCGGCGCAGTTCTACGGCTTCGAGGAGCCGCATCGCTGGATGACCTCGGGCGGTCTCGGCACCATGGGTTACGGCCTGCCGGCCGCGGTCGGCGTGCAGGTGGCCCATCCCGACAGCCTGGTCATCGACATCGCCGGCGATGCCTCGGTGCAGATGACGATGCAGGAGATGTCGACGGCGGTTCAGTACGAACTGCCGATCAAGATCTTCATCCTCAACAACCAGTACATGGGCATGGTGCGGCAGTGGCAGCAGCTGCTGCACGGCAACCGGCTGTCGCATTCCTATTCGGAGGCGATGCCGGACTTCGTCAAGCTCGCGGAAGCCTATGGCGGCGTCGGCTTCCAGGTGCACAAGCCCGGCGATCTCGACGGTGCCATCCAGGAGATGATCTCGGTCAAGCGCCCGGTGCTGTTCGACTGCCGCGTCGCGTCACTGGAAAACTGCTTCCCGATGATCCCGTCCGGCAAGGCGCACAACGAGATGCTGTTGCCGGAGCAGGCCAACGACGAGGCCACCGCCAAGGCGTTTGCCGGCGGCAAGGCGCTGGTGTGACGAAGACATTTGAGGGGACGACAATGAACCAGCCCGCATCCGCCTACTTCATCGAAGAGCGCCACGATCCCAATGAGACGCACACGCTTGCCGTGCTCGTGCAGAACGAGCCCGGCGTGCTCGCGCGCGTCATCGGCCTGTTCTCGGGCCGCGGCTACAACATCGAGAGCCTCACGGTCTCGGAGACCGAGGCCCAGAAGCACCTGTCGCGGATCACCATCGTCACCACCGGTACGCCGATGGTGATCGCGCAGATCAAGAACCAGCTCGACCGCATGATCCCGGTCTACCAGGTCGTCGACATGACCCAGACCCGGCGCTCGATCGAGCGCGAGCTCGCGATGGTGAAGGTGCGCGGGCAGGGCGAGCATCGGGTCGAGGCGCTCAGGCTCGCGGATGCCTTCCGCGCCCGCGTGATCGACGCCACCACCGAGAGCTTTGTGTTCGAGATCACAGGCAACACGGACAAGATCAATCAATATATCGACCTGATGCGTCCGCTCGGCCTCGTCGAGGTTTCGCGCACCGGCGTTGCCGCGATCGGCCGCGGGCCTGAAGGAATGTGAACCATGCTGGCGCGCGACTGGTATTATAACGAGCGGAACCGGATGGGGATCGAGCCCGCTGTGGCCTCGATCTACGACGCCCATGACGATGCCGATCTGCGGGCGCGCGCCGCACTGAAAATGTTGGGAGTCCAGCGCGGCTGGCGCATCGCCGACATCGGCTGCGGCAACGGCGTGCTGGCGACCGAAGCGGCGCTGATGGGTGCCGAGGTCGATGCCATCGACATATCGCCGGCAATGCTGGCGCTCGCCGAAATTTACGCGCGCGACCGCAAGGCGAAGGTCGCAACCCAGTCAGCCGGCCTGCTCAGCTTCGCCTACCGGCCGGAATCCTACGACCTGATCGTCAGCGAGTTCACGCTGCACCATCTGCCGGATTTCTGGAAGGCGGTGGCGATGTCGCGAATTTTCCGCGCGCTCAAGCCCGGAGCGACGTTCTATCTGCGCGACCTCGTCTACGCCGCGATGCCCGACGCCATCGAGCGCGACGTCGAGCAATGGGCCGACTTCCAGATCAAGAACCACGATTTTCCGCGCGACAGCGTCGTCACGCACATGCGCGACGAATATTCCACCTTCGGCTGGGTGATGGAGCGGATGCTGACCGACATCGGCTTCACGCTGGTCTCGGCCGATTACCACGCACCGATGCACGGCACGTATCTGCTGCGCAAACCAAGAGCCGGCGAGCAAGGCTAGACGACAACAACAGGGCTGCACGACAGGGCAGAACCGAGAACAACAATGAAGCCGGCCGATATCCTCATCGCCATCCTGGTGGCGATCATCTGGGGGCTTGCCTTCGTGGCGAGCCGGATCGCGCTCGACGAGCTTTCGCCGGAGCTGATGACCGCGATGCGCTTTTCCATCGCCGCGTTGCCGTGCCTGTTCATTCCCAAGCCCAAGGTCGCATGGTCGCGTCTGATCGCGATCAGCTTCACGTTGTTCCTCGGTCAATTCCTCAGCCAGGCCTACGGTATCGCCCATGGCGTGCCGGTGGGGCTGACCAGCGTCGTGGTGCAGAGCCAAGCGCTGTTCACCATCGGACTTGCCGCGATCGCCTTCGGCGAACGGCCGACGCCGGTCCAGACGCTCGGCATCGGCATCGCTGCGATCGGCCTGCTCATGATCTGCGGCACGGTCGGTTATGATTTCAGTGTCGCTGCATTTGCGGTGCTGATGATCGCTCCGATCTGCTTTGCCGTCGGCAATCTCCTGCTGCGCGGCGCCCGCGGCGCGCCGATGTTCGATCTGTTTGCCTGGCTCTGCCTCACCGCCGCGGTGCCGCTGTTTGCGCTTGCGCTGGTCGTCAACGGGCCAATGCCGACCTTCCAGTCGCTGATCCACATGTCGCTGACCGGCTTGATCTGCCTGCTGGTGATCGGCGCCATCTCCACCAGCATCGCCTATTGGCTGTGGGGCCGGCTGCTGCGTGATTACCCGGCAGCTCAAGTGGTGCCGTTCGCGTTGCTGGTGCCGTTCGTCGGCTCGGCCGCCTCCAGCATCGTGTTCGGCGAGCGGTTCGGGCCGTTGCGCCTGGCCGGCATGCTGACGGTGATCGGCGGTATCGCAGTGATGGTGCTGGTGAAGCGCCCGCAGATCCTGCCGAAGGCGGCGTGAGGTGGCGATGACCTATTCGTTGTTCTATGCCTTCCTCGTCTTCATGGTCGTGATGTACTTCACGCCGGGGCCGAACAACATCATGCTGCTGTCCTCCAGCCTGACTTACGGCTTCC
This sequence comes from Bradyrhizobium sp. 192, assembly GCF_023100965.1. Classification (NCBI taxonomy): domain Bacteria; kingdom Pseudomonadati; phylum Pseudomonadota; class Alphaproteobacteria; order Hyphomicrobiales; family Nitrobacteraceae; genus Bradyrhizobium; species Bradyrhizobium sp. 192. The sequence continues at coordinate 6,812,797 of NZ_CP064690.1, read as the reverse complement.
GGCGCACCATCCCCCACATCGTCGGCATCGTCCTCGGCTTCGCCTTCATGGTCGCCGCCGTCGGCCTTGGGCTCGGCTCGGTATTCCTGACCTATCCGATCCTCCAGACCATCCTGAAATACGCCGGTGCCGCCTACCTGATCTATCTTGCCGCCGCGATCGCCATGTCCGGCCCGACCAGGCCAGGGGAGGGGGATGGCCGCGGCCCGATGACCTTCTGGGGCGCGGCGATGTTCCAATGGATCAATGCCAAAGGCTGGGTGATCGTGATCGGCACTATCACCGCCTATGCGGCGATCGCCCAATTCCCGCTCAACATCGCGATCCAGACCCTGATCAGCCTGCTCGTCGGCACCGTCTCGACCGTGGTCTGGGCCCTGTTCGGCTCGGCGTTGCGACCGGTCCTGACCTCGGAGCGGCTGGTCCGCGCCTTCAATATCCTGATGGCGATGCTGCTGCTGGCCTCTCTCTACCCCGTTTTCATGGATGCATGATGTCGCGGATTTCCATGCAGAAACGGGTTTCCCAGGGGAGCGAAAATGCTCTAGACAGCCCCCGAAATCCGCAAATTTCACCGTCCAAGACTTGAGCAGTCGGACCTGACCAACGGCCGATACTGGCCCCTAACGAGGAAACAACCCATGCGTGTTTATTACGATCGCGACGCCGACCTGAACCTGATCAAGGGCAAGAAGGTCGCCATCGTGGGCTATGGCAGCCAGGGCCACGCCCATGCGCTCAACCTGAAGGATTCCGGCGTCAAGGACGTCGCCATCGCGCTGCGCAAGGATTCGGGCTCGGTCAAGAAGGCGGAAGCCGCCGGCTTCAAGGTGATGGAAGTCGCCGAAGCCGCCAAATGGGCCGACCTCGTCATGATGCTGACCCCGGACGAACTCCAGGGCGACATCTATCGCGAGCACCTGCACGACAACATGAAGAAGGGCGCCGCCCTCGTGTTCGCGCACGGCCTCAACGTCCACTTCAACCTGCTCGACCCGCGCGCCGACCTCGACGTGCTCATGATCGCGCCGAAGGGCCCCGGCCACACCGTGCGCTCCGAGTATCAGCGCGGTGGCGGCGTGCCCTGCCTGATCGCGATCGCCAAGGACGTCTCGGGCAACGCCCATGACCTCGGCCTGTCCTACGCCTCCGCCGTCGGCGGCGGCCGCGCCGGCATCATCGAGACCACCTTCAAGGAAGAGTGCGAGACCGACCTGTTCGGCGAGCAGGTGGTGCTCTGCGGCGGCCTGGTCGAGCTCATCAAGGGCGGCTACGAGACCCTGGTCGAAGCCGGCTACGCGCCGGAGATGGCCTATTTCGAGTGCCTCCACGAAGTGAAGCTGATCGTCGACCTGATCTATGAAGGCGGCATCGCCAACATGAACTACTCGATCTCCAACACCGCCGAGTACGGCGAGTACGTCACCGGTCCGCGCATCGTCACCGCCGAGACCAAGGCCGAGATGAAGCGCGTTCTCGCCGACATCCAGGGCGGCAAGTTCGCCCGCGACTGGATGCTCGAGAACAAGGTCAACCAGACCTCGTTCAAGGCGACCCGCGCCAAGCTCGCCCAGCACCCGATCGAGGAAGTCGGCGCGAAACTCCGCGACATGATGCCCTGGATCAAGAAGGGCGCGCTGGTCGACAAGAGCAAGAACTAAGTCGTTTTGCCCCGGACGCAGCGCAGCGCCCGGCGATGCAAAGCATCGTCGGGTGTGATGCGCTGCTGATCCGAGGGCCGATGCTGCTCCTGGGTCCCTGCTTTGCGCTCCACTTCGTTGCGCTTGTCCGGGACACGGGCAAAAATCCGAGGCATGATCGCGGGAACTCCAGGGGGGGGAAGACCATGCGATCTGTCGTCGTCACCGGTGCGTCCACGGGCATCGGCTGGGCTACTGCAAAATTCCTGATCGGGCGCGGTTATCGCGTGTTCGGCAGCGTTCGCAAGCAGGCCGATGCCGAGCGGCTCAAGGCCGAGTTCGGCGCCGACTTCACGCCATTGCTGTTCGACGTCACCGACGAAGCCGCGGTCCTCGCGGCTGCGCGGGACGTGCGTGAGGCGCTGAATGGCGAGACGCTGGCGGGCCTCGTCAACAACGCGGGCGTCGCGGTCGCGGGTCCCGTGCTCGAATTGTCCGCGGATGATTTCCGTCGCCAGATGGACATCAACGTCATCGGCCCTGTCATCGCGACGCAGGCGTTCGGGCCGCTGCTCGGGGCCGACCCGTCGCTGAAGGGGTCGAAGGGGCGGATCGTGATGATCAGCTCGGTCGCCGGCAAGAACGGCAATCCGCTGTCGGCGCCGTACTGCACCTCCAAGCACGCCATCGAAGGCCTATCCGAAAGCCTGCGCCGCGAATTGATGCTGTTCGGCATCGACGTCATCATCGTCGCCCCCGGCGCGGTGAAGACGCCGATCTGGAGCAAGGCCGAACAGATCGACCTCTCCGTCTACCAGAACTCGCCCTATCTGCCGGCGCTGAACAAGGTCATGGCCTTCATGATGGACCTCGGGGCGAAGGGCCTGCCGGCCGAGCGGATCGCCGAGATCGTGTTCGAGGCGCTGACGGCGGCGAGCCCCAAGGTGCGCTACCAGATCACGCCGGACCCGCTGCGGCATCTGATCGGCGCCGTACTGCCGAAACGGACGGTCGATCGCATCATCGCCAAGCGGCTGGGATTCCTGCCGCAGGGGTGACTGACGTTCAGTTCGCCCCGGGCCAGTCCTGCGATGCTGCCTGTCTTGCCTGCGGCCCATCGCCGCCCGCGAAGCATTAAGCGAAGGTCGGATCACGGCCTGCATTGCCTGTCCTTGACCGTTCCGTTACAGTTTTATGACACGGTGCAGGCCTTCCGGCTGCGCCGGATGCCCTAGCTGCCCTTATTCTCTCTTGGGCCGGCCAGACGGCTAGGTATCATTGCGCCGGACCAGCTGTTGCGTGTCGTCGATGGCGTCCGCGCCCAATCCAGGTCCTTCTGCCGCCACCGCCGTGCTGGCGAGCGTCGCCGCGCTCGGTATCTGGCGGCTGCTCGCGGTTGCCGCGCCGCATCTGGCCGCGCTCGCGCTGATGTACGAGACCGAGACCGATTTCGGCTCGCGCTTCTCCTTTGCGCTGGCCTGGGGCATCCTGAATTTCTTCTGGATCACGCTGCTGCGCCGGCCGGCGCTGTCAGGCGCGCTGTCGCTGACCCTGGTCGTGGTGTTGGTGCTGCTGTCGCGGCTCAAGCACGACGTCGTCCAGATGACGGTCAACTTCATCGACCTGATGATGATCGACCGCGACACCGTCGCATTCCTGTTCACGATCTTCCCGAACTTGCGCTGGTCGGTGATCCTGGCCGGGCTCGTCACGCTGCCGCTGATGTATGCGCTGTGGTGGCTCGATCCGTTCCGCATCCGCCGCCTGCCGGCGCTCGCCTGCAAGCTGGCCTGCCTCGCCGCGCTGGTCGGCTATTCGCTCTATCATCCGGACGAGGCCTGGCGCGGCTATTACGACGACGGCTATCTGTCGAAGTTCTTCCGCTCCGGCGTCAGCTCGGTCTCGGACTTCGTGCAATACGGCTTCATGGAATCGGCCGCTGCGACCGACGAACGGCTCAACGTGCCGCTGGTCGATTCCTGCCATCCTGCCGGACGCCGGCCGAACATCGTCATGATCCATGATGAATCGAGCTTCGACATCCGCGCCGCCCAGGGCATCAAGGTGCCGCAGGGCTATGGCAGCCACTTCAAATCCTGGGACGGCAGGCAGCGCACCTTCCTGGCCGAGAGCAATGGCGGGCCGAGCTGGTTCACCGAATACAACGTGCTCACAGGCCTCTCCTCGCGCTCGTTCGGCCGCTTCGCCTATTTCGTGACGCGCATCGCCTCGAACCGCGTCGAGCGCGGGCTGCCGCTGGCGCTGCGTCGCTGCGGCTACGACACGATGTCGCTGTATCCCGCCAATGGCGGCTTCATGGCCGCCCGCAGCTTCCAGATGACGACGGGCATCGAACGCTTTTTCGACTCCAAGGATCTCCACGCCAAGGACGTCGAGCCCGACGGCTTCTTCTACGACAAGGCGCTCCAGTTGATGGGTCAGCAGCCGCCCAACAAGCCGCTGTTCACCTTCATCTATCTCGGCGCCAATCATTTCCCCTGGGAGACGCGCTTCCGTCCCGACCTGCTGCCGAACTGGCGCGCGCCTGGTAACGTTGCGTCGATCGACGAATATCTGCGTCGTCAGGCGATGAGCGCCGAGCAGTACAAGGCGTTCGTCGCCGGTCTGAAAAAGAACTTTCCGGGCGAGCCCTTCCTGATCGTGCGCTATGGCGATCATCAGCCCGAGTTTGCGCCTGCGATCCTCGAGCCCGGGCTCGACGAGGGCGCCATCGGCAAGAAGCTCGACGCCTACGATCCACGCCTTTACGCAACCTATTATGCGATCGACGCCGTCAATTTCGAGCCGGTCAGAAGCGAGGCCGTGATGGACACGATCGACGGCCCCTATCTGCCGCTGGTGATCCAGGAAGCCGCCGGCATCCCGCTCGACCCGTCCTTCGCCGAGCAGAAGCAGATCATGCTCCGCTGCAAGGGCGTCTTCTACAGCTGCAAGGACGGCGCCGAAGCGCGGCGGCTGAACAGGCTGCTGATCGAGGCAGGAATGATCCGGGGGCTTTAACGCCGGCTCGCGGACCTCAGGCGATGACATCGCCGCTGCCGATCGCGGTGGCTGCTGCGCGCAACAGATCGCATTACGGCATTTTAATCTTCGGCGATGTGCGCGGGATCTCAAACTAAAGTCTGAAGCTGAAGCGCCCGCTATCACCGACTTGTAATTGGTACGGTGCTTCGCCACCCAAACTTCGTCACGATTGCTTCCATCATTCGACACGTCGCCGTCACGGCCTGACTGTCTCTTCGCGACGCGATGCCCGTCTCTGGCCCACCCATCCTTGCAGGAGTATCATCCATGCGAGCGCTTGATGCTGCGCGTCTTGCATTTGCCCTCACGCTTGTCAGCCCCGTCGTTCATGCCGCCGAACCGTCGCATGAGATCAAGGGTCTGTATCTGATGACCGACTATCCGGCGATCACGGTGCGGCCCGGCACCACAACCAACGTTGCGCTCCGCCTGCAGGATTACGGCCTGTCGCCGGAGCGTTATCAGCTCTCGGTCGCGGGCGTTCCGAGTGGCTGGACCGCGACGCTGCTCGGCGGCGGACAGCCGGTCGGAGCGGCGATGCCGGCGCCTGATGGCAGCGTCACATTGCAGCTCAGGCTCGATATTCCCACCGGCAACGATCTCAGCGCACACACGCTCACAGTCAAGGCCGAAGGGCAGGGCACCAACGCGGAGCTGCCCATCGCGGTGTCGCTTGCCAAGGAGCTTCCCGCCAAGCTCAGCGTGAAGTCCAGCCTGCCGTCGCTGCGCGGCAGTCCGAAATCCAACTTCGACTACACGCTCTCGATCAAGAACGATTCAGGTCGCAACCTCGTCGCGAGCTTCGGAGCGGACGCGCCGGCCAATTTCGAGACCTCGTTCACCGAGGCCTATGGCACCCAAGAGCTGTCCTCGATCCCGATCGACGCCGGCCAGTCCAAGGACGTCAAGTTGAAGGTACGTCCGCCCAGCACGATCGATGCCGGTCATTTCCCGGTCAAGGTCACAGTCAAGGCGGAGGATGCCTCGGCGTCGACCGAGCTTGCGCTCGACGTGGTCGGCGAGCCACATCTCCAGATCTCCGGTCGCGACGGTCTCTTGAGCGCGCGTGCGGTCGCCGGGCAGCAGAGCTCGATTCCAATCGTCGTGACCAACACCGGCACGGCGCCGGCCGAGAACATCGCACTCGCCGGGAGCGCGCCGAGCGGGTGGAAGGTGACGTTCCAGCCGGCGACGATTGAGCGCCTCGTGCCGGGCAAGGACAGCGAGGTACAGGCACTGGTGACGCCGAGCGACAAGTCGCTGGCCGGTGACTACCAGGCCACGATCCGCGCCACTTCGCGCGGCGAGAGCGCTTCCAGCCAGTTCCGCGTCACCGTCGCCACGTCGACCGTATGGGGCATGGCAGGTGCCGGCGTCATCGGCGTCGCGCTGCTGTTGATGCTGGGTGCAGTGGCGAGGTTCGGACGGCGATGAGCGGTCAATCCAGCCAAAGCCAAGGGACGGCACAAGGTCCCGTCATCGCCGCGCGCGGGCTGACGCGGCGCTATGGCGCCACCGCCGTGGTGGATGCCATCGACTTCGACATTGCCCGCGGTGAGGTGTTCGGCCTGCTCGGCCCGAACGGCGCGGGCAAGACCACGACCATCCTGATGATGCTCGGTCTCACCGAGATATCTTCGGGAGAGGTCAGCGTGCTCGGCTTCAATCCGGCGCGCGAGCCATTGAAGGTCAAGCGGCGCGTCGGCTATCTGCCCGACGCCGTCGGCTTCTACGACCAGCTCACCGCCACGGAGAACTTGGCCTACACGGCCAAGCTGATGGGCCTTGCGCGTACCGAACGGGCTCGGCTGATCGAGGCGGCGCTGTCCCGGGTCGGGCTGGCGGACGTCGCGTCGAAGCGTGTTGCGACCTTCTCGCGCGGCATGCGGCAACGGCTTGGCCTGGCCGAAATCATCATGAAGCGCGCCGAGATCGCGATCCTGGACGAGCCGACCTCCGGGCTCGATCCGCAGGCGACGCAGGAATTCCTCGGATTGATCGGAGAGCTGAAGGCCGAAGGCATCACCGTGCTGCTGTCGTCCCACATGCTCGACCAGGTGCAACGCATCTGCGATCGCGTCGCGCTGTTCAAGGCCGGCCGGATCGTGCTGATGGGCGCGGTGCCCGAGCTCGCGGTCAAGGTGCTCGGCGCGAGCTTCGTCGTTGAGGTGGAGGCTGAAGGGCCTGGCATCGCCCGGCGGCTGGCGCTGATCCCGGGCGTGACCGAGGTGGAGACCCTCGCCGTCAACCGTTTCCGCATGACGGCCGAGCGCGACGTGCGGCCGGATGCGGCCCGCGCCGTGGTCGCAGTCGACGGGGCGCTGCGAAAATTATCAGTCGACGAGCCGAGCCTCGAAGCGATCTACGCGCACTATTTCCAGGCGCAGCCCATGGGAGACGTTCGGCATGCGGCGTGAAGGATCACCGTTCCAGGGACTGTCGGCCGTGTTTGTCAAGGAGCTGGCCGATCACGTCTCCAGTATCCGGATGCTGATGCTGGAGCTCCTGATCGTGTCCACGGCGCTGGCCGCGCTCTATGAAGCGATCAGCCGCCTCAGGCAGACCACGGCCGAGGATCCGTTCCTGCTGCTGCGCCTCTTCACCATCGATCAGGCGCCGTTGCCGTCGTTCGTCGCGATCCTCGGCTTTCTCATTCCGCTGATGGCGATCGGGCTCGGCTTCGACGCCGTCAACGGCGAGCACAACCGGCGGACGCTCTCGCGCATCCTGGCGCAGCCGATCTACCGCGATGCATTGCTGATGGGGAAGTTCCTTGCGGCGCTCGCCACCATCGGTATCAGCCTCGCCGCGTTGTGGCTGCTGGTCATCGGCCTCGGTCTGCTCTTCCTGGGCGTACCTCCCGGCAGTGAGGAGATCGCAAGATCGCTGGTCTTCCTGATCGTGGCGATCTTCTACGCCGGCGTCTGGCTGTCGCTTGCGATGTTGCTGTCCACAGTGTTCCGTTCGGCAGCTACCGCTGCGCTGGTCTCGCTGGGCATCTGGTTGTTCCTGACGGTGCTCTGGCCGATGCTGGCTCCGGCCATCGCGCAGGCGATCGCGCCGGCCGATCCCCGCTATGCGCTGCTGGGCCTGAACGATCCAGCGACTGCCGTCTGGACGCAGGAATTGCAGAGGCTGTCGCCGAACGACCTGTTCGGCGAAGCGATGCTCGCCGTGCTGTCGCCGACGACGCGCACGCTCGGCCCCGTATTCCTGGAACAGCTCCGCGGCGCCGTCATGGGTGCGCCGCTCCCATTCGGTGAAAGCATCATGATCGCGTGGCCGCAGACCGTCGGCCTCGTTGCCGGCACCATCATCTTGTTCGCGTTCAGCTACGTGCTGTTCCAGCGGCAGGAGGTGAGGGCCTGAACCGAAGCTGATCGGCGTTGCCCTCTCTTCCTCCAGGAGACGGGCGAGAGGGGGTGGTCGGAGTTTCCCCATCGCGGCCACCCCCTCGACTTTGCTCTACCTGATCTTCCCCCACAACCACTTCGCCACCGCATCCGGCGACGAATTCGCATCGTTGCCGCTGGCGCGCAAATTCGCTTCGCGCATGGTGGCGATGTCGATCTTGCCGAGCAGGGGCTCGAGTGCGGCCTGCAGTCGCTTGTCGCCGGCACGTTTCGGCGCCAGCAGCAGGATGGCATCGTAGGGCGGAAGCGCGTGCCTGGGATCGTCCAGCGCGACCAGATCGTATTTCGCGATCAACCCGTCGCTGGTGTAGCCGGCGATCACGTCGACCTCGCCGCTGGCGACCGCCGCATACATGAAGTCTGGCTGCATCTGGCGCTGCGCCTTGAACGAAAGGCCGTAGGCCTTTTGCAGCGCCGCCCATTCCGGCCGCGAGAAGAACTCGTAGTCGCCGGCAATCGACAGCGTCGATGCGTACGCGGCGAGATCGGCGATGGTGCGGATATGAAGGGCTTCGGCGCGTTTCTTCGGGATCACCAGCGTATAGGCATTCTCGAAACCGAGCTCGCCGAGCAGGGTGATGTTGTCCTTTGCCAGGCTTGCCTTCAAATCCGCCAACAGCTCTGCGCGCGGCTTGATATCGGTGCGGTGAAACTGGTTGGCCCAGAGCGTGCCGGAATAATCGATGTAGAGATCGATGTCGCCGGCCTTCAACGCCCCGAAGATCACGCTGGAGCCGAGGCCCGATCGTGTGGTGGCGGGCAGACCGGCGGCCTGGAGGCGGTCCCTGAGCAGGGCCGACAGCACATATTGCTCGGCGAAGGTCTTGGCGCCGACGACATAGCCCTGCGACGGGCGCCCCATCGCCGGCACCAGCGTGGCGGCGACCAGCGCCGCGATGCCGGCCGCGCCGAGGCCGGTGCGCAAACGGCTGCGGCGTCGCAGGCCGCTCTCGATCAGGCCGAGCAGCTGATCAACGGCGAGCGCGAGCAGGGCCGAGGCAAAGCAGCCGAACAGCACGAACACCCAGTTCTGGGTTTGAAGCCCGGCAAAGATGTAATTGCCGAGGCTGGTCTGCCCGATCGGCGTCGATAGCGTCGCGGTGCCGATCACCCACACCGCGGCGGTGCGGATGCCTGCCATCATCACCGGCAGCGCCAGCGGCAGTTCGACCGTGACCAGCGATTGCCGCGCCGTCATGCCGACGCCCTTGGCGGCCTCGATCAAGGCGGGGTCGATGCCGTTGAGCCCGGTGACGCCGTTGCGCAGCACCGGCAGCATCGAATAAAGCGCCAGCGCCAGCATCGCCGGCAGGAAGCCGAAGGCCGAGAAGGATACGCCGAACCAGGCCAGCGTCACCGAGGCGACGAGCAGCAGCAACGGGTAGAACAGCGCGAGCAGCGCCAGGCCCGGCACCGTCTGCACGATGCTGGCGAGTGCGAGCAGGATGGCGCGGGGCGCCGGGCGGTTGCGCGTCAGGATCGCCAGCGGCAGGCTGACGGCGAGACCGAGCGCAAGCGCGGCGAGGCTCACCCGGACATGATTGCCGAGATAATCGGGCAGATGCGCCAATGCTTCGCCCCAGCGCGGATCGCCAAACAGGCTCATGCCGCACCGCTTTGCGGCAGCAGCGCGTTCAGCCGCTCGACCTGGCGGCGCGGCGTGCGCAGCAGCTCCAGCACGTAGGCGTCGCTGCTGTTCGACAGCTCGGCGGGGGTACCCTGCGCGAGCAGCTGTCCGCTGCGCATCACCGCGATGCGGTCGGCGAGCAGGATCGCCTCCGTCATGTCATGGGTGATCATCACGGTGGTGAGGCCGAGCTTGCGATGCAGCGAACGATAATCGTCGCCGAGCGCATCGCGGGTGAGGGGATCGAGCGCGCCGAACGGCTCGTCCATCAGCACGATGCGCGGCTTGGCCGCCAGCGCCCGCGCCACGCCGACGCGCTGGCGCTGGCCGCCGGAGAGCGCCTCCGGCAGACGGTCGCGATGGGCATCACGGTCGAGCTGCACGAGCTCCAGCAACTCGTCGACCCGCGCTGCGATATCCGCCGCCGGCCGGCCGAGCAGTTTTGGCGTGATCCCGATATTGTCGGCCACGCTCAGATGCGGAAACAGCCCGCCGCTCTGGAACACGTAGCCGATCCGCCGCCGCAGCGCGACCGGATCGACGTTTTGCACGTCCTCGCCCTCGACCGTGATGGTACCGCTGTCGGCCTCGATCAGCCGGTTGGCGAGCCGCAGCAGCGTGGTCTTGCCGGAGCCCGAGCCGCCGACGATCGCCAGAAATTCGCCCTCGGCGATGTCGAGCGAGACGTCGTCCACGGCCTTGAGCGCGCCGAAGCTCTTGGTGATTTGGGCATAGCCGATCATCGGCCTGGACGGCATCGGGCGGGGCTCACTTCGCTGACCCGCCCACGGAGGGAGGGAATGAGAAGACCCATGCGTAGCACGCTTGGCGCCTTGATTGAACTTGGCCGCGCGAGCGGCTAAGGCATCGGGCCAAGTTCGGAGGGAACATATGTCAACGCCAACGGCAGTGGCGCTGGAAGATGCCAAGGTTGCGTTCCGGCTCGGGGACGGGCGGGTCTATACGGCGGTGGAAAAGGCTCATCTCACGGTTGCGCAAGGCGAGTTCGTCGCCATCGTTGGGCCCACCGGCTGCGGGAAATCCACGCTGCTCAACGTCGCGGCCGGGCTGCTGAAGCCGGCTGCCGGCAACGTCAGGATATTCGACCGGCCGCTCGCCGGGCTGAACCGGGATGCCGGCTATCTGTTCCAAGCCGATGCGCTGTTCCCGTGGAAGACCGCGCTCGACAATGTCGCGATCGGGCTGGAGGTCCAGGGCACGCCGCGCGCCGAGGCGCTGCCGCGGGCGCAGCAATGGCTGACCTCCGTCGGCCTCGGCGCCTTCGCGGGTCGTTATCCGCACATGCTTTCCGGCGGCCAGCGCAAACGCGTGGCTCTGGCGCAGGTGCTGATCCGCGATCCCAAGATCCTCTTGATGGACGAGCCGTTCGGGCCGCTGGATGCGCAGACCCGGCAGGTGATGGGCAACCTGCTGCTCGACCTCTGGAGCGCCGACCGCAAGGCCGTGCTGTTCGTGACCCATGATCTCGAAGAGGCGATCGCGCTCGCCGACCGCGTCGTGATCATGTCGGCCGGTCCGTCCTCGCGCATCATCGGCGATTGGCGGGTGAGCCTGCCGCGCCCGCGCGACATCTTCGAGGTGCGGCTGGACAAGGAGTTCCATGCGCTCCACCGTGAGATCTGGAGCGTGCTCAAGGACGAGGTGATGAAGGGCTACGCGCAATCCACCCAAGCGGCGGAGGCGGTCTGATGTCGCGTCCGACGCTGTTTGCGCTGCAAGTCCTGGTCGCGGTCGTCTGCATCGTGCTGTGGCAGGTGCTGTCGACCGTCCCCGTGCTCGGCAAGATCCTGCTGCCGCCGTTCTTCTTCTCCAACCCGCTCGACGTCTTCAGCCAGATCGTGAAATGGTTCTCTTCCGGCGTGATCTGGAAGCATCTCGGCATCACGCTGACGGAATCGCTCCTGGCCTTCGTGATCGGTTCGGCCGGCGGCGTTCTGGTCGGCTTCTGGTTCGCACGCCAGCCGCTGGTCGCCGCCGTGTTCGACCCCTACGTCAAGATGGTCAACGCGCTGCCCCGCGTCGTGCTGGCGCCGATCTTCGCGCTGTGGCTAGGGCTCGGCATCTGGTCCAAGGTCGCGCTCGGCGTGACCCTGGTGTTCTTCATCGTGTTCTTCAACGTCTATCAGGGCGTCAAGGAGGTCAGCCGCACCGTGCTCGACAATGGCCGCATGCTCGGCATGAGCGAACGGCAGCTGATGCGGCACGTCTATTGGCCCTCGGCGCTGTCCTGGATGTTCTCCTCGCTGCACACCTCGGTCGGCTTTGCCGTGGTCGGCGCGGTCGTCGGCGAATATCTGGGATCGGCCGCGGGCCTCGGCTATCTCATCCAGCAGGCCGAAGGCGTGTTCGACGTCGCCGGCGTATTCGCCGGCATGTTCGTGCTGTCGGCGTTCGTCATCCTGATCGACTATGGGGTGACGCTGGTGGAGCGGAGGCTATTGGTGTGGCGGCCGACCGTGGACGGTCGCGGCTAGGCTCGATCTGCTGCTGACATTTATGTGATTGGCCGGCCGGAATAGAACGCGCGCCCACGCGTCATACCCCCATGCGACCACCTGCATGGGAGTTCAGGATGCACCAGTTACAGTTTCGCCGCGTCGTTGCGGCGCTCGCAGGCAGATGCCGATGGCCGAGGCCCGGCCTCGGCACGGCGCTCATCGGCGCCCGCATTTTCGTCGCATTCGCGCTGCCGTCGCTCGTGCTCGCGCACGAAGCCCATCCGGTCGCCCCATCGGTTGCGCACAGCGCGGACGAGCGCGCGTTCCTGGAGGAGAACGACGCGGCGATGACCAAGATGATGAACGACATGGCGGCCAAGCCGACCGGCGATATCGATCGCGACTTCGTTGCGATGATGAATCCGCATCATCAGGGCGCGATCGACATGGCGGTCATCGAACTGCGTTACGGCAAGAATGAGCAGCTACGGCGCATCGCCCAGGAAATCATCGTCGATCAGATGCAGGAGATCGCGGCGATGAAGCTCGCCATCGGCGAGCCCGCAACGGACACGACGCCGGCCCCGACGCAGCCGCCATCCGTTCCAGCCGCAAACGTTCATCATCAGGGCATGCAGATGGATATGTCCGCCGGAATGAAGAAATAGGAGTCATCGATGAAGACGTCGCAAAGTAACCTCATGAAGAGCATCTTCCTGGCAGCCACGATGCTTGCCACCGGCTCGGCCGCATGGGCAGGGCAGGCGCCGGGCGCGCTATCCGCCCCCGATATTCCGATGAGCCATCACGATCGCGTCTATGCGGCCGAGCAGTTCTCGAACACGGTCTCGGTGACAGATCCGGTCGACAACAAGCTGCTTGGTGTGATCCGCCTGGGAGATCCGCAGCCCGGCAATTTCAGCCCGCTCTACAAGGGCCAGGTTCTCGTGCACGGCATGGGTTTCTCCCCCGATCACAAGACGCTCGCCGTGGTCTCGATCGGCTCCAATTCGGTGAGCTTCATCGACACCGCGACCAATGCGGTCAAGCACGTGACCTATGTCGGGCGGTCGCCCCACGAGGCGTTCTTTACGCCGGACGGCAAGGAGGTGTGGGTCACCGTTCGCGGCGAAAACTACATCTCCGTGATCGATGCGAAGAGCTTGAAGGAGAAAGCCCGTATCACGACCCCCAACGGGCCGGGGATGCAGATCTTCTCGCCCGACGGTAAATACGGCTACATCTGCTCGTCGTTCAATCCCGAGACCGATGTTGTTTCTGTCGCCGAGCACAAGATCATCGCCAAAGTGAAGCAGGAGAGCCCATTCTGCCCGAACATCGCGGCGACGCCCGATGGAAACCAGGTCTGGTTCACGCTGAAGGATGTCGGCCGGACCCAGGTTTTCAACGCGAAGCCGCCGTTCAACTTGATCAAGACGATCGACACCGGTCCGATCACCAATCACGTCAATTTCGCGCACACCGCGAAGGGCACATTCGCCTATGTCACCGTCGGTGGCCTGAACCTGGTGAGGGTCTTCCGCACGGACGATTTCTCGCAGGTCGCGACGATCCCGGTCGGTAATCTGCCCCATGGCGTCTGGCCGTCTGGCGATGGCACGCGCATTTATGTCGGCCTCGAGAACGCCGACGCCCTCGCGGCGATCGACACCGCGACCAACAGCGTGGTTGCGAATGTCCCGATCGGCCAGGCACCGCAGGCGATCGTCTACGTTCCAGGCGCGGCGCCCAATCCGGATGATCGCCAGAATCTGCAGCCGCTGGGCGTGGCCGGCCAGGTCGCCCATCTTTCGATGGGCCCCAAGGACGGATCGAAGGATGGCGCGGCGCCGACCAGCGTCTCGCTGTTCGATCAGGGCCTGATCCAGATATTGCAGGCTTCGGTGACAGGACTTCAACCCAAGCAAAAATATGTGCTTGCGCTGGCGGATCGAAATGATGGAAGCGGCCCGCTGCAGCCACTCGCGGCCTTCATGACGAATCCGGCCGGATCAGCTATCGTCAACGCGGCTGGTCCGATCCGCCAGATCGTCGATCAGTCCGCGGCCTCCGGAAAGCGATATCTCGTGATTGCCTCCGGTGATGCGGCCGAGCCCGGCGGCGCGGTCCAGATCGAGACGCAATGACGCGCCATCGGGCGTCAACGAAAGGCAGGCGGAGCACTCCATGAAGGACATGCTGGTTCAGGTCGAGCCGCTGATCCCCTCGCTCCGCCGTTATGCGCGCGCGCTGATGCGTGATCGCACGACCGCCGACGATCTGGTTCAGGATTGCCTGGAGCGCGCCGTCAGCCGCTGGCATCAGCGGCGTGACGGCGGCGTGCGCGCCTGGCTGTTCACCATCCTCCACAATCTGGCGGTCAGCCAATTCCGTCAGGCCGCGACGCGGGGAAGGCATATGCCGATCGATGATGCAGGCGAGCGCGAGCTCGCGAGTGCTGCCGCACAGGAGCACAGGCTGATCTACCAGGACGTCCTGAACAAGCTCGCGAGGCTGCCGGAAGAGCAGCGGGCCGTGCTGTTGCTTGTTGCCGTCGAGGATTTTTCCTACGCCGACGCCGCGAAATTGCTGGATGTCCCGGTCGGGACCGTGATGTCGCGGCTGTCACGCGCGCGGGAACGGTTGCAGCAGGAGATGGAGGGGGCTGCGCCGGGGAATGTCGTGGAATTGCGGAGCATGAAATGAGCCAGCGACCGATCACGGAAGATGATCTCCACGCGTTTGTGGATCAGGCACTTGCACCTGAGCGTCTTGGAGAGGTTGTTTCCTATCTGAACGATCATCCGGATGCCGCCGAGCGCGTCGCGGCCTTCGCCAGCCAGCGCGAGCAGTTGCGCGGCGCGTTGGCTTCGATCGCGGATGAACCAGTTCCGGCCGAACTGAACCTGTCGCACATCATTGAACGTCGAAAGCGACGTCCATTGCGGGCATGGAAAGCAATCGCGGCGCTGTTGCTGGTGAGCATCGGCGGTCTCGGCGGGTGGACCGTGCGCAGCCTGTTGCAAGGTGGTTCGAGCGGATTGTCCGCCTTGGCGCAGGAGGCCGCCTACTCCTATGGCGTCTACGCACCGGATCGCGTGCGGCCGGTCGAAATACGTGCTTCCGACAGGGCCGAGCTCACGCAATGGGTTTCCAGCCGGCTGAAGCGGGCGGTCAAGGTGCCTGATCTCTCCACGTCGGGCTATCGGCTGATGGGAGGGCGCCTGGTTGCGACCTCGCATGGTCCGGCCGCGATGTTCATGTATGACGACGATCAGGGCGACCGTCTCGTCATGCTGACACGTCCAATGAGCAGCGGCAGTCAGGATGCGCCGATGATGCCGCACGCCGCCGGCGATATCGCGGGCTTCGCATGGGCGGATCGTGGCATGGGCTATACGCTCGTCGGCCAGCTTCCGGGGGACACCCTTAAGCCGATCGCAAACGAGATCCGGAAACAGGCGGGACCGATCTAGCTTCGGAAACCGGGGAACGGGTCCGCGCATTGGCGCGAACCCTGATAGCGAAGCCTGGCGCCGTCGGCGGTCATGAAGCTCTTGGAGCGATAGCCGACCTTGTTGGCCGGGCCCAGGGCCACGCATGCTATTGCGCCGAATGGCCGATGGCCAGTGCTTCCCGAGCGCTTCTCAAGCCCGTCCCGCTGCTCTATGGTGCCGCCGGCCGAACGGAGGAAACCAATGAAGAACACGATTGCCAGGCTCGCCGGCGCGCTGCTGGCGCTGACGCTCACCACCGGATTTGCCGCAGCGCAAAGCAAGGTCACCATCGCGATCGGCGGCGGCTCCTGCCTGTGCTATCTGCCGACGGTGCTGGCCAAGCAGCTCGGCGAATACGACAAGGCCGGCCTCAGTGTCGAACTGGTCGACCTCAAGGGCGGCTCGGACGCGCTGAAAGCCGTGCTCGGCGGCAGCGCCGACGTGGTCTCCGGCTATTTCGACCATTGCGTCAATCTGGCTGCCAAGAAGCAGGAGCTCCAGGCTTTCGTGGTCTATGACCGCTATCCCGGCCTCGTGCTCGTGGTCGCGCCCTCGCGTACCAACGACATCAAGTCGGTCAAGGATCTCGCCGGCAAGAAGGTCGGCGTCAGCGCGCCCGGCTCCTCCACCGACTTCTTCCTGAAATACATGCTCAAGAAGAACGGCGTCGACCCAACCAGCGCCGCCGTGATCGGCGTCGGCCTCGGTGCCACCGCGGTCGCCGCGATGGAGCAGGGCCAGATCGATGCCGCCGTAATGCTCGACCCCTCCGTCACCGTGCTTCAGGGCAGCCACAAGGATCTGCGAATCCTCTCCGACACCCGCACGCAGAAGGACACGCTCGAGACGTTTGGCGGCGAATATCCCGGCGGCGCGCTTTACTCGACCGCGGCCTGGGTCGCCAAGCACGAGAAGGAGACGCAAGCGCTCACCAACGCGATCCTCGCCACGCTCGCCTGGATCCATTCGCACAGCCCTGAGGAGATCATGGCGAAGATGCCGGAGGAGACGGTCGGCAAGAACAAGGATCTCTATCTCGCCGCGCTGAAGAACACGATCCCGATGTTCTCCGAGACCGGCAAGATGGACCCGAAGGGCGCGGACGCCGTGCTCGCGGTGTTCAGCGTCGGCTCGCCCGAGGTGGCCAATGCCAAGATCGACGTCAGCAAGACCTTCACCAACACCTTCGTCGAGCAGGCCAAGAAGACGACGGGGAGCGCCAAATAGCCGACGCGAAGGCGTGATAGCCGCCCCCTCATGACGTCACCGATCATCCATCGCGTCACGACGCTCGATCTGGCCGTCCGCCCGATCGCCTGGCCGTTCGCGGAAGAGCGTCGCGACGAGATCGCGGCGCATTTCGCCGAGAAGCAGCGCGAGCGGCCGAAGATCTGGAACGGACGCGTCCTGGTCGGGCGAGATCCTGTGTTCACAGACGGCCATTTCGCCGCGACCTATTTCGAGACCGACTTCGCGAGCTTCCTCGCCTGGCGCGACTGGGGCTTTCCCGGCGCTCCCGTGTTCAACGGTTTCGGCATGGGTGCGCTGCGCACGTCCGATGGCGCCTTCGTCATGGGCGAGATGGCGCAGCACACCGCCAACGCAGGCCGCATCTATTTCCCTTCGGGCACGCCCGATCTCGACGACGTCAGGGGTGGCACACTCGACATACCCGGCAGCGTCATCCGCGAGCTCGAGGAGGAGACCGGCCTGACGGCGGCAGACTATCGCGTCGAGCCGGACTGGCATTGCGTCGTCAGCGGTCCCACGATCGCGATGATGCAGGTGCTCAACCTGGATATGTCAGGCGAAGAAGCGCGCGCCCGGATCGAAGCCAACCTCGCCCGCGAGGACGAGCCCGAATTGTCGGCCATCCATCTCGTGCGCGGGATCGGCGACCTCACGCCGACCATGCCGCGATTTGTCACGGCCTTCGTCGAGCAGCAGTTCGCCTCGCGCTGACGCGCAAGGCTTGACATCCCGGCGTTCAGCCCATGTGATGGGAAAAAGCAAAAGCAAAAAGATTGCAATGCACAATCGTCCAGGGAGGTTTTGATGCGCCTGCGCATGGCTGCCCGCTTGGTACGTGGGCTGTTGGTCGCGATATCAGCGACGGGCTTGGCGGTGTCCGCCCAGGCTCAGGACAAGAAGATCAAGATCGGCGTCGTCTTTGATTTGACCGGGCCTCTGGCCGGCGGCGGCTCCGAGCTCAATTATGTCGGCACAAAGATCATCCTCGACCATTTCGCCAAGACCGGCGTCGAAGGCTACAAGATCGAGGCGGTCTATGCCGACGCGCAGAGCAAACCCGATATCGCCATCAACGAATCCGTGCGCCTGCTCGAGCAGGAGAAGGTCGACATGGTGCTCGGCTTCTTCTCGTCGGCGCAGTGCGTGCCGGTGGCCGCCCGCGTCGAGCAGCTCAAGAAATTCATGTGGATGACGACCTGCATCTCGTCCGCCGTGTTCAACGAGAAGGGCTACAAATACGTCTTTCGCCCACAGGCGAGCGGTGATCAGTTCGGCATGATGACGATGGATTTCATCGCGCAGAACGCCAAAGCGAAGTTCGGCAAGGAGCCGAAGGACCTGCGCGTCGCCATCATCCACGAAGACGGGGCTTATGGTGTCGACGTCTCCAAGGGCAACGAGGCCGGTGCGAAGAAGGCGGGCTTCAACGTCGTGATGAAGGAGGGCTATTCGGCCACCGCGCCCGATCTGTCGGCGCTGGTGACCAAGCTCAAGCGCGCCAAGCCCGACGTGATCTTCCACACCGGCTACAATCCGGACATCACCCTGCTGCTGCGCCAGGCGCGCGAGCAGGGTCTGAAGTTCGGTGCGCTGATGGGCCACGGCGCAGGCTATGGCGTCTATGAGAAGCTGAAGGAAGGCATGGGAGCAGACGCCACCTATATCTTCAACACCGACCCGATCTCGATCTGGCTCGCCAACCAGAAGACCATGGATCCGAAGCTTGCGCCCGTCATCAAGATGGTCGGCGAGGAGTTCGACAAGATCAAGCCCGGCGTTGCCATCCGCTCCGCCCATGTCGGCATCGGCGCGTCCAACACCTACGTCTTCATGGCCGACGTGCTGCCGCGGGCAATCAAGAAGTACGGCGGAGTCGATCCCGAAGCGCTGCGCAAGGCGGCGCTCGACACCGACATCGCCGAAGGCGGCACCATGCTCGGCTTCGGCGTCAAGTTCTACGGCGAGGGCACGCCGATGTCGGGCCAGAACGAACGCTCGTTCCCGGTCGTGATCCAGTACATCGACGACAAGTCCTCGGTGGTGTGGCCCAAGAGTCAGGCGCAGCGCGAGGCCGTGCTGCCGCTGCCGAAGGGCACCACCTACAGCAACCAGTAGCAGCGGAGGGCTCTGGTGCTGGAAGTCAGTGGGCTGGTGAAGCGGTTCGGCGGCTTCACCGCCGTCAACAATGTGTCGTTCCGGGTCGATCAGGGGGAGATCCTCGGCCTGATCGGGCCGAACGGTTCGGGCAAGAGCACGATCTTCAACATGCTCTCCGGGACGCTGGCGCCGACATCGGGCTCGATCGTGTTCGACGGCTCGGAGATTGCAGGCCTCGCACCGCACCGGATCATCAACAGCGGGGTCGGCCGTACCTTCCAGATTCCGCGGCCGTTCCGCCGCCTGACCATCTTCGAGAACGTCGCGCTCGCCGGCTTTTACGGCCAGGGCCGCCATAGCCGCGCCAGGGCGGAGGAGGCGGCCGAACGATCGCTGGCGATGGTCGGCCTGCCGACCGATCGCCATGCCAGCGTCGATGGCCTCGGCGCGGCCGGGCTGAAGAAGCTCGAACTGGCGAAAGCCCTCGCGACTGCGCCAAAGCTGCTGCTCGCCGATGAGAGCCTCGGCGGTCTCGACGAGACCGAGATGGACCAGGCCGCCGACATGCTGCGCAACATCCGCGACGAGCTCGGCATCACCATCATCTGGGTCGAGCACATCATGGGCGTCTTGATGCGCGTCGTCGACCGCGTCATGGTGCTCGATCACGGCGAGAAGATCTCGGAAGGATTGCCGAGCGCGGTTGCGGGCGATCCGCGCGTCATCGAGGTCTATCTCGGCACCGATGCCGAGACCACGCAGGCCGCGGCCGCCGAAGCGCGCCGCCGTGCGGGAGGCGCCTGATGCTGGAGCTCCGCGCCGTGAATGCCGGCTATGGCACCTTCCAGGCGTTGTTCGACGTCGATCTCGACGTCAAGGCCGGCGAGGCCGTCGGCGTCATCGGCCCAAATGGCGCCGGCAAGACCACCTTGATGCGCGTCATCTCCGGGCTGATCCGACCCTCGCGCGGCTCGATCCGGATGGAGGGCACCGACGTCGTGGCAACGCCGCCGCACAAGATCGTCAGTCTCGGCATTGCGCATGTGCCGGAGAACCGGCGGCTGTTTCCGCAGCTCTCGGTCGACGACAATCTCAAGATGGGCGCCTTCGTGAAGGAGGCGCGCAGCCACTATGCCGAGCGGCTCGAGGTCGTGTTCGACCTGTTTCCGCGCCTGAAGGAGCGCCGCCACCAGATGGCCGGCACCATGTCCGGCGGCGAGCAGCAGATGTGCGCGATCGGCCGCGCGCTGATGTCCAATCCAAAGCTGCTGCTGCTCGACGAGCCCTCGGCGGGGCTGGCGCCGGTCGTGGTGCAGCAGGTGTTCGAGCTGGTGAAGCGGATTCGCACCAGCGGGCTGACGGTGCTGATCGTCGAGCAGAACGTGCAGCAGGTGCTGAAAGTGGTCGATCGCGCCTATCTGATCGAGGCAGGCACGATCCGGGCATCCGGCACGTCCGCCGAGATGCTGGCGAGCGACACGGTCAGGGAAGCTTATCTCGGGGTGTGATGGGCATGCAGGGATTTCTCGACATCTTCGACATCTACCTGCTGGAGGCCGTGATCAACGGCATCCTGCTCGGCGGCGTGCTCGCACTGCTCGCGCTCGGGCTCAATCTGATTTTCGGCGTCATCGACGTGACCTGGATCTGCTATGCCGAGCTGGTGATGATCGGCATGTATGCCATGTATTTCATGGTGCAGGTCTACGGCCTCAGCTATTTCGTCGCCGCGCCGTTCACCATCCTGCTGGTCGCGATGCTCGGTGCCGCGCTGCACTTCCTCGTGATCGCGCCGCTATTGACCGCCCCGCCGATCAACCAGCTGCTCGCGACCGGCGGCGTGCTGTTCGTTCTCCAGAGCTTTGCCACCGTCGCCTTCGGCATCGACTTCCGCAATCTCGGCATCCGCCTGCCGGTGCTTGCGTTCGGCGACATGAATTTCAGTTATGCGCGACTTCTGTCCTTCCTGGCGGCGCTGGTCGGCATGGTCTGCGTCTATCTGTTCATGACGCGCACCTTCACCGGCACCGCGATCCGCGCCATCTCGCAGGACCGGCAGATCATGGCGCTGATGGGGGTCGACACCAGGCGGATCTATCTCATCACCTCTGCAATCGGCGGTGGGCTGGCCGGGCTCGCTGCCTGCCTGCTGGTGCTGCAATACGACGTGCATCCCTTCGTCGGCCTCTCCTTCGGGCCGATCACCTTCCTGATCTGCGTGCTCGGCGGCCTCGGCAATTTCATCGGCGGTTTCATCGCCGCCTTCGTGTTCGCCGAGATCATCTCGCTCGGCGGCCTGTTCTCGGATCTCGAATGGGGCTATGTGCTCGCCTTCGCTTTCTTCATCGTCATGATGTTCATCCGGCCCGCGGGCCTGCTGGCGAGGCGCCGATGATGGGGCAGGGGCGGCTTGCAGCTTGGGGGATCGGACTGGCGGCGCTGGTCGCGCTGCCCTTCGTCTATCGCGATCCCTATCATCTGCACATCCTGGTGCTGATCCTGATCTGGTCGTTTGCCTACACCTCCTGGTCGATGATGGGGCGATTCGGCCTCGTCTCGCTCGGCCATGGCGGCTTCATGGGGATCGGCGCCTATGTCACCGCGCTCTTGTGGAATCATTTGGGCGTGTCGCCATGGATCGGCATCCCGGTCAGCATGGTCGCGGCCGGCGCGCTTGCGCTGATCGTCGGCTATCCCTGCTTCCGCTTCCGCATCACCGGACATTATTTCGTGCTGGTGACGTTGGCGCTGTCGGGCATCGTGCTCCAGGTCATCACGGCGACGCGCGATTACACCGGCGGCTCGCTCGGCTATACGCCGAACCGCGCGTCCGGCAACAAGCTGCTGGCGCTGCAATTCGATGACAAGATCACCTGGTATCTGATCGCACTCGGGGTCTGGTTGTTCGGCATCGTGGTCTGGCACTGGGTCGACCGCAGCATGAGCCGCTACGCGCTGGAGGCGATCTCCGAGGACGAGGACGCCGCGGCCGCCGCGGGCGTGAACGTAACCGCGGAGAAACTCAAGATCACGCTGCTCAGCGCGGTGATGACGGCGCTCGCGGGCGCGATCTACTGCCAGTACCAGATGTTCATCACCCCCGACACGGTCAGCGGCATCGCGGTCTCGCTGCAGATGGTGTTCGCGGCCATCGTGGGCGGCCTGTTCGTCTCGCTCGGCCCGACCTTTGGCGCCGTGATCACCATCCTGCTGGCGGAGACCCTTCGCATCGGCTTCGGCACCAAGGCGGTCGGCTGGGACAATCTCGTCTATGGTGTGCTGCTGGTCCTTTTCATCATATTCCTTCCCAAGGGCATCCTTGGTAGCGTGCTCGACCGACTGAAGCCGCAACGCAAGGTGCCCCGCGCTCATGAGCAAGAAGCCGTCTAAATCGCTCGACCAGGAACTTGACCGCTACATCACGCCATTCCGCTACGACGGATCGGGCAAGTTCCATCTCAAGGATCACAAGACCGACGAGAAGGACGATCTCGACAAGGAGAAGGCACAGGCGCTTCTGGACGCCAACAAGAAGCGGCTGATCGGGTTTCAGGAGAAGCTCTACGCCCAGGACCGCTGGTCGCTCCTGATCGTGTTCCAGGCCATGGACGCCGGCGGCAAGGACAGTGCGATCAAGGCGATCTTCGAGGGCATCAACCCGCAGGGCTGCGAGGTCCATGCCTTCAAGGCGCCGAGCAGCAAGGAGCTCGACCACGATTTCCTATGGCGTCATGCGATCGCGCTGCCCGAGCGCGGCCATATCGGCATCTTCAACCGATCCCATTACGAGGAGTGCCTGGTCACGCGCGTCCACCCGGAGCTGCTCGCCAAGGAGAAGCTGCCGCAGAAGCTCGTCACCAAGAACATCTGGAAGGAGCGGTTCGAGGACATCTCGTCGTTCGAGCGCTATCTCTGCCGCAACGGCACCGTGGTGCTGAAGTTCTTTCTCAACGTCTCCAGGGAGGAGCAGCGCAAGCGCTTCCTCGACCGGCTGGAGGAGCCGGCCAAGCAGTGGAAATTCTCGATGGACGACATCAAGGAGCGCGCACTGTGGCCGCGCTACCAGGCGGTCTATCAGGATATCGTCCGGCATACCGCCACATCTCATGCGCCGTGGTACGTCGTGCCCGCGGACCACAAATGGTTCGCGCGCGTCGTGATTGGCTCGGTGATCAATGCCGCGCTCGAAAAGCTCGACCTGCGTTTTCCGCGGGCCGACAAGGCCTCGGTGGAGGAGTTCGAGCAGGTGCGCAAGGCGCTGGAGAAGGAGGGCAAGGGGAAGCGGTAAGGCGCCGCGATCGCCGATCCAGCAAGATCCCGTAGGGTGGGCAAAGCGAAGCGTGCCCACGACTTCCAAAGACGTGGCACGGCGCTTGAGCGCCTTTGCCCACCCTTGTATTAGCGCATCGGTATAGGATTGGCCCCGTTCCGTGAGGAATGGCCCAGCCCGGGTGGCCACCCTGGCTGGGCCGCCGATCGATCGGATCGATGCCCACCGAAGCCTTGAGGGCTGCGTTTCGTAGCAAGATCGCGGTCGGCACTTCATCGGGACCCGCATGGTTGAACGAACTTCAGGTTCGCATAACAAGGGAGGGTCGAGGAAGATGGCCAAGCGTAACACGATCTGTGCCGGGATCGATACCGGCAAACGCAAGCTCGACGTGGCGATCGATGGCAACTCTGAGCAGTTGCGGGTCGACAACACGGCAAGAGGTCACCAGGCGCTGGTGGAGTGGTTGAAGTGCCGCAAGGTAAAGAGGGTCGGGATCGAGGCAAGTGGAGGCTACGAGCAGGCGGTCGTTGCGGAGCTGCGGCGCAAGCGTTTCGTCGTCGTGCTGTTTCAGCCGAAGCAGGTCCGCGCCTATGCCACGTTCCGTCTGCTGCTGGCTAAGAACGACAGGATCGACGCGGCGCTGATCGCGACGTGCACTGCCGCGGTCAAGACGATCCATCCTGCACCGGATCCGCGGTTGCAGCCCTTTGCCGAGCATCTGACCATGATCGATCAGATCACGGAAGACATCGCAAGGCTGAAGAACCGGCTCGAGAGTTGCCGCGACAAGCGGATTCAAGGGGTTTGGAAGGCGCAGATCGCGCTGTTGGCAAAGTCCAAACGAGCCGAGTTCAAGGCGCTGCTGGCGGCGATCCGCAAGCATCCTGATCTCGCCGCACGGCTCGATCTGATCTACAGCGTCGCCGGCTGCGGTCTGCCGACCGCGGCTGCCGTCCTGATCAGGATGCCCGAGATCGGCAACATCACACGCGAACGGGCCTCAGCTCTCAGTGGACTGGCGCCTTACGACGACGATAGCGGCGAACGATCCGGTGCCCGTCACATCAAAGGTGGCCGTGAGCGGCTGCGTTGGGCGCTCTACAACGCGGCTCTTCCGGCATCCTCCCGATGGAACCCGCAGATGAAGGCTCTCTATACAAGGCTGATCGCCGCCGGAAAATCTCATAAATGCGCGCTGGTCGCTTGCGCCAGAAAGTTGCTCGTCACGATCAACGCCGTGGTCGCCCGCGGAACTCCGTGGATCGCCGAAGCGCCTCAAACTGCCAAGCTGCCCGCCACCTGATCGCGTTTCTTTGTTCGATCAGGCGGCCGTTTCTTCGTCCCGACCTTCCGCCTGGACGACGCCGTGCGCCGCGGCCGTCAAGGTTGGCCGTCGCGAACGCCCCGCGTCAAACTCGCTGCCGCCAGGCCACACCTTGACGGCTGCAAGCCCGGCGTCATGCTTGCGGAAAATCGGGAGAACCTTAATGGTTGCTACGAGTTCGGCGCCGCCCCTCAATACCCGCGACCCCACCAGTAGCAGAAGCGCTCGATGTTGGCGGGCAGTGCGGTTTCGTAATTGGCCCACTTCTCATACTTCGGCAGCTTCACTTCCTTCATTGCGGTGTCGAAGCACTTGCCGCTATCTGCGGCCTTCTTCACCTCGGTGGAGAGATCCTCCATGTAGGCGATATCGTCCTCGATGTCCTTCTTGGTGCCGAAGCGGCCGCCGGCATAGGGATGGCCGGGGATCATCCGCTCCCAGTCGAGTGACGCCAGCTTCTTCAGCGAGGCGATGTATTCCAGCGGCGAGGCGTTGTCGGGGATGTTGCGGAACTGGACCTGCTCGATCGGTGCGAGGTCGACCACGAAGACGATCCTCTCCTTCGGCAGGCGCATCACGAGCGAATTGTCGGAGTGGTTGCGGCCGACATAGTGATGCTCTTCTTGTCGTCCACCACCTGGTCCGGCATCACGACATCGGCGAGCAGCGATTTCTGCTTTTTCAGCTCGAGGAAACGCTCCTTGGTCCGCCGGTGCGCGATGAAGGTGGCGCCGAGATCCTTGAAGGGCTGGCCGCCGGCGATGTGGTCGTAGTGGTGGTGGCTGTAGACGACGTATTTGATCGGCTTGTCGGTGACTGCCTTGATCGCATCGATATAGGGCTTGGCTGGACGCAAATAGGCGATCGGGTCGGTCGCGATCACGCCCTGCGGCGTCACGATGAAGATCGATTGATGGCCGCCATAGCGGAAGACGTAGACGTTGTCGGTGCCGTCGACCTTCTTGGTCGAGGTCTGCGGAGGATTTTGCGCGGCAGCGGGTCCAAGTCCGGCAACGATTGCCGTGAGTACGGTGAGGCAAATCGATATCTTCATGTCTGACTTTCTGAAAATGAATGAGGGCGGGAGACAGGTATCCTCGCCATCACAAACGCTGGCGGAATGATTTTATTCCGCTGCATTGAGTCGCAGGCGATCCAGGCCGACACAGTATGATCCAGCGCCGAGCCGCCCCCGAGGAACTGGCGCGTCAATTGTGATTGCTCTCACGATTGATCTCGCTTGACAGTCTTGTGGCACAGGAGGAGCATGGTCGCGGTCGCAAACAAGCGACGCGCAACGTCCACCTCATGAGCAAGGGGAGGTCTATGACTCCACCTCCGCAAACCCAGCCGCGTTAAGTGCGATGGAGCTCGTTCGGACTATCGCATAGCGGCAGAAACCGCGAACGGCACGCCGGGTCAAGGTTTAGCGGGCTGCATCAGTAAGGCAGAGCCCCTACCTTCCCGGCGCTGTATTTTGCATCACCCGATCATGTCGGATCAGCCCGGCGCGCCGAGTGCTTGATCGCATTCTGCTTTTCCCCCTTCTTCCACGTCGCCGTCATTTCGGGTCAACGCCTGGAATGACCGAGTGATATGGAATGAGGAGTTCCTTCCCCGCGGCGCATCCTTCGATACGTGTCGCTTCGTCGCGACCGCGGTTCCTCCATCTTCGCATTGCGGCAAATGCCAAGAGAATGTCGCCCCAAAGGCCAACTTCCGACACAGGCCGGGGGCGAATAGCGGCCATCCGACATGATGCATGCGCTTCGGCGGTGACGGGTCCCGACACCGCCGGTGCATGCATTTGTTCCAGGAGATCCTCGTGTCGCATAAGCTTGCCCCGGCGCTCCTCGCCGCTCTCTTCCTCGCGATCTCCTCTCTCTCAGCTGTCAGCGCCGAAACGCCTCGGCCGGCGACGAACAATGCCGCCGCGCTGTCGCCCGACGAAGCCAGGCGCGCGCTGGAGACGCTTCAGGACGACAAGAAGCGGACGCAGATGATCGACACGCTGCGTGTGATCGCCAATGCGTCCGGTCAGCAGCAG
The DNA here is from genome assembly GCF_023100965.1 of Bradyrhizobium sp. 192. Classification (NCBI taxonomy): domain Bacteria; kingdom Pseudomonadati; phylum Pseudomonadota; class Alphaproteobacteria; order Hyphomicrobiales; family Nitrobacteraceae; genus Bradyrhizobium; species Bradyrhizobium sp. 192. Next base: position 6,786,124 of record NZ_CP064690.1, on the reverse strand, counting down.
CCTGCGCCGCCCGCGCCCGAGCAGAAGTCGCCGATCCCGCTCTCGGCCGACGGTCTCGGTGCGCAGCTCCTGCTCACGGTGTCGGAGGAGATCGGCGACATATCGAGCCAGATCGCCAGCGTGGCGCGGACGATCACGCATTTCCCGGCGTTCTATTACTGGATCGTGCGGACTGCGAATGATCCCGCGGCCTATAACCTTCTGATCGAGATCGCCTGGAAGCTTGCATTGGTGGTGGGTTGCGGGCTCGCGGCCGAATGGGTGCTGTTCCGCCTGATCCGTCGCCCGGTTGCCTTCCTGGAGGGACGCGTGCCGCAAACCGCGCATCTGCCCGCGCAGGTGCTGCCGATTGCCGATCCGCCGTCGTCGGTTGCCGATGTCACCCCTGCGCCCGAACTGAGCAAGCGGCGTCACAGCCTCGCGCGCGCCTGGCAGATCGTGCTGCGGCTGCCTTTCGTGCTGGGGCGCTTCGTCCTCGAACTCCTTCCCGTACTCGTCTTTGTGGGCGTTGCCACGGCGCTGATCGGCACCGAGCTCGGCGAGCCCACGACGGTTCGCCTCGTGATCCTCGCCGTCGTCAACGCTTATGCGGTCTCGCGCTGGCTCATCTGCCTGGTCCGGGCGCTGGCCGGACCCTTCGGCCTGTTCCCGGTGCGGGCCGAAACCGCGGCTTATGTCGAGATCTGGGCCCGCCGCATCGTCGGCGTCGGCGTCTCCGGCATCGCCTTTGCCAATGTGGCGCTGCTGCTCGGTCTGCATCGTGCCGGCTATGCCGCGCTGCTGCGCATGGTGATGCTGGTGGTGCACCTCTTCGTCGTCGTCATCATCCTGCAATGCCGCCGGCAGGTTGCCGAAGCGATCCGGGCGCCGGCCGACCGGCAGGGCATCGCCGCGCGCCTGCGCAACCGCATCGCCGGCGGCTGGCATTATCTTGCCATTGCGCTCGATCTCGCGCTATGGGCGGTGTGGGCGCTCAACATCCGCAACGGCTATTCGCTGCTGCTGCAATATTTCGTCGGCACCATCGCAGTCGCCCTGATCACCCGCGTCGCCATCGTACTGACGCTGAGCCTGATCGACCGCGGCTTCCGCATCAGGCCGGAGATCCTGCAGCGATTTCCGGGCCTGGAGATCCGCGCCAACCGCTATCTGCCGCTGCTGCGCAGGATCGTCTCCGGCGTGATCGCCTTCATCGGCTTCGTCGCCGTGCTCGAAGTCTGGGGTGTGGATGCCATCGTCTGGTTCTATGGCGGCCAGATCGGTAGCCGGCTGATCTCGGCCGTGGTGACGATCGGCCTCGCCGTGTTGGTTGCTGCCGCGATCTGGGAGGCCGGCAACGCGCTGCTGGACCGCCAGATCAACACGCTGTCACGCGAAGGGCACTATGCCCGCGCTGCCCGCCTGCGCACCTTCCAGCCGATGCTGCGCACCGCGCTGCTGTGCCTGATCGCCACCGTCGTCGGCCTCACCGCGCTGAGCGAGATCGGCGTCAACGTCGCGCCGCTTTTGGCGGGCGCCGGCATCGTCGGGATTGCCATCGGCTTCGGCTCGCAGAAGCTGGTGCAGGATCTCATCACCGGGCTGTTCCTGCTGCTGGAGAACACGGTCCAGGTCGGCGACAATGTCAGCGTGTCCGGGCTTTCGGGCGTGGTCGAGAATGTTTCCATTCGAACGATTCGCCTGCGCGCAGGCGACGGCGCGGTGCACATCGTGCCGTTCAGCGCGGTCACGACCATCACCAATGCCAGCCGCGGCGCCGGCAACGCCTCGGTCAGCGTCAACGTCGCCTACAAGGAAGACACCGATCGAGCCGGCCAGATCCTCAAGGACATCGTCGAGGAGATGCGCCGCGAGCCCGAATTCCGGCCCCTGATCCGCGGCGACCTCGATCTCTGGGGCATCGACAAGGTCGATGGCGCGATGGTGTCGATCGTCGGCCAGATCCGCTGCACCGAAGCCGGGCGCTGGCCGGTCCAGCGCGAATTCAATCGCCGCATGAAGCTGTGCTTCCAGCAGAACGGCATCAATGTCGCGTCCGCGACCCAGACCATCCTGATGCACATCGCGCCGCCGGCCGATAGCGCCGCCAATCTGACGCCGCGGCGCGCGGCCGGCTGATCGCTGGGCGACTTCCCGCTTGCCTTGGCGCATTGTGGCGGCGTTCACTCCGCTGGCAACATGCGGACGGCAAAAGGAGGAGCGCGTGGACGATGCGGGCCGGGGGGCGTTGTGCTCGGCGCCCGGCCGTTTCCGTCGCGCGCGATCACTCTGATGATACCGTTTGCGATGACCACCGGCCTTCCTGAGGCCCGCGTGCCGCGCTCTCCATGGGCGGTGGCTCTGCGGCATTAATCTTTTGCCGCGCGATGGCGTTCTCGTTCGTTCTCGTTCGCGAGAAATCTCGCTGCGGTGCGAGATCACAATCGGCGTCTCAGTCGCTACGTCCTTGATCTCAATGGAACGCTGGTCGACAATGTACACAGGTTCAATGTGAAGCTCCTTGGGGGAATTTGTGAATAGACCTGCCCGGGTCGTTGCCCAATCGAAATCGTCCAATTCGCCGCAAGGCATGGCACTGCTGCGCGATCCCCTGCTCAACAAGGGCACCGCCTTCACGGAAGCGGAGCGCGAGGCCCTCGGCCTGCGCGGCCTGTTGCCGCCTTGCGTGCTGACGATGGAGACGCAGGCTCAGCGCGTCCTCACCAATCTGCGCACGCTGCCCACGGACCTGGAAAAATACGTCGCGCTGAACGCGCTGCATGACCGCAACGAGGCGCTGTTCTTCCGCGTCGTCGTCGACAATATCGACGAGATCCAGCCGATAATCTACACCCCGACGGTCGGGCTGGCCTGCCAGAAATACGGCCTGATCTTCCAGCGGCCGCGCGGCATGTTCATCTCCTCGCGCGACCGCGGCCAGATCGCCGAGCTGCTGAAGAACTGGCCCTATCAGGCCAAGCTGATCGTCGTCACCGACGGCGAGCGCATCCTGGGGCTTGGCGATCTAGGCGCCAACGGCATGGGGATTCCCGTCGGCAAGCTGTCGCTTTATTCGGCCTGCGCCGGCGTGCATCCGGAAGCCTGCCTGCCTGTCGTGCTCGACGTCGGCACCAACAACGAAGAGCTGCTGAACGATCCCTATTATCTCGGCCTGCGCGAGCGGCGGCTGACCGGCGAAGCCTATGACAGCTTCGTCGACGAATTCATGCAAGCCGCGCGAAAGACCTTTCCGGGCGTGCTGATCCAGTTCGAGGATTTCGCCAATCATTCGGCGTTCAAGCTGCTGCACAAATATCGCGATGAAGCCTGCGTCTTCAACGACGACATCCAGGGCACCGCGGCGGTGGCGCTGGCCGGCCTGTTCTCGGCGCTGCGTGTCAATGGCGGCAAGCTGAAGGATCAGCGCATCCTGTTCCTCGGCGCCGGCGAGGCCGCGACCGGCATCGCAGATCTCGTGGTGTCTGCCATGATGGCGGAGGGCGCCTCGGAAGCCGAAGCACTCCGGCGCAACTGGCTGGTGGATTCCCGCGGACTCGTCGTCGGCAGTCGCGAAGGCCTCCACGGTCACAAGCTCCGCTACGCCCATGCCGACCAGGCGCCGATCGCCGACTTCCTCACCGCGATCAAGACGCTCAAGCCGACCGCGATCATCGGCGTTGCCGCGGTTGGTGGCGCCTTCACGCCCGAGGTGCTCAAGACGATGGCCGAACTCAACGAGCAGCCGATCGTGTTCGCGCTCTCCAACCCGACCTCGAAGGCGGAATGCTCGGCGGAGGATGCCTATCGCTACACCGAAGGGCGCGGGCTGTTCGCCTGCGGCAGCCCGTATGATCCGGTCAAGCTCAATGGCCGCAACTTCGTGCCGCGCCAGGGCAACAACTCCTACATCTTCCCCGGCGTCGGCCTCGGCGTGATCGCCAGCGGCTCGAAGCTGGTGACCGACGAGATGTTCATGGCGGCGGCCCACACGCTCGCCGATTGCGTCGGCAAGGAGGATCTTGCGCAGGGCAGCCTCTATCCGGCCCTGCCGCGCATCCGCGAGGTCTCGATCCGCATCGCCGCGGCCGTTGCCGACGTCGCCTATCAACGCGGGCTCGCCGAGGGACCCGCGCCCAACGACGTCAAGGCTCTCGTTCAGTCGCAGATGTACGAGCCGCATTACTGAGGCCGCTGAGCCGACAGTTGATCGGCGCCGGAGCGCGATCCGGTCAGGCGCTCGCCAGGCTTTCGCTGGGCGCCTGATTTCGCTGCGTGGGGGCCGGCTCGGGGCTACCTGTCCCGTTTCAGGACGCGTCACTGTGGTGGAATCGTCACAGCTGACGCGAAACGGCGGCGGCCCCAGGCCCGCTTTTGTTCCGACAAGGTTCTGCCCCGATTGCCCACCGAAACTCCGCATCATTCGGAGGGCGCATCATGTCTTGCATTGCACGTGCCGAAACTGCCCGGATTTCATTGGCAACCTCGAGCCGGCTGCTGCTGGCCATCGTCGGTGCCGCCTCGCTCGCCGCCTGCGCGCAATCGCCGGCCGGCCGCCAGAAGGCCGATCTCGCGGCGACCGGCCGGCACGCTGCGGTGGAACGGCCGCACAAGGTGGCGGCGCTGCATCGACGCCCGATCAGCCGGGTGCGCATTCCCGATGGCGATGCAAAGCAGACCACTTCGCATGGCGTCGCCAGCTTCTATTCGGATACGGAGACCGCGAGCGGCGAGAAGTTCGACAAGAACCAATTGACCGCGGCCCATCCGAGCTTGCCGTTCGGCACTAAGCTGCGCGTCACCGATGTGTCCTCCGGCCGCTTCGTGACCGTCAGGGTCAACGACCGCGGTCCCTATGTTCGCGGCCGCGTCGTCGATATCTCGCCGTCCGCAGCCGAGGCCCTCGGCATGGTCGACAGGGGCATCACCAATGTCCGGCTCGACGTCGTGCAGTGAGGCAAACTCCGTCGAACTCGACCCGCCGTACTTAACCGGCTGTTAGCCGCTCTGTCGCACCATGGCTGTCCAACAGGTCGGGGGCTCCGGGTTCGGAGCCCTCTCGGGAGGCGGCCCTTGAACACGATCCAGTATCTCGAAGATCAGGCTGCGCGCGCCGAGCGGCTCGCCAAACGGATCACGGATGCGCTGACGATCGAAAGGCTGCTGAGCTTCGCGGGCGAGCGTCGCCGCGAGATCGAGGTCATCGCCGGCAGGCACCGCAGCGCCTGACTCCCGCGTCCATGCGCTGAGCGCATTCGCCCTCGCTACGAAGCGCGGAACTTGTTCGCCTCTCCTGCGTCATGTTGGCAGTGCATGAGGAGGAGGAATTCATGGGCTTTGGACGAGGTGCTTTACTTTGGTTGCTTGGCGTGCCGCTGCCGATCGTTCTGCTGCTGGCATTGTTCTGGCACCACTAAGCTGACCAGATCACACGAAAGCGCCGCGCAAGCGGCGCTTTTTGTTGTCTGCGCAAACCGGCGAATTCACTTCAGCCAATTCACTTCAGCCAATTCACTTCAGCTATGGCTCTCGACGAAGTCGCTGAGATAGTCGGGCAGCGTCACGCCGTCGATATCGCAGCGCGCCTTGATCTCGCCGGCGACATCGGTCGAGATGTCCTTCATCCAATGTTCGAGCGTGTTGAACGAAATCACCTTGATGGGGTCGTTGAAGCAGCCGGCGACGAGCTCGCCGATCGTGGCTTCGAGATCGCTTCGTTCGATGCGAATCTCTCTCGCCTGGTCGAGGCGATCGATCACCACGAACAGGGTCTTGTCTGCGCCGTAGGGCACGACCGGGGATGGCACGCCAGCTTCGAGCATATCGGGCACTCACGCCTTGGCTTCCGATCTCCACCAACGGGAAAAACCGGCCGAAGGTTCCAGCGCGCCTGCAGGTGAAGTGCCGTCAGAGAAATTCTCTCCAGCGCGAGAGCTCGATGACGTGTTCGGGGGAGAGGATGCCGGTCACGAGCGGCGGCTGCGCCGCTGTCCGGATCTCATAGAGATGCCGGGTCGCCGCCGGCTTTTCCATGAACGCCGAGATGCACTGGTCGAGGGTGCCTTCACTGACCTGGTAAGGCTCCCGGTCCGGCCGGCGCTGGTTTGCCAGCGATGGCCATTTATGCAGGCGTGCATGCGCACCGAAATCGACCTTCGACTCCGCAACCACGTCCGCCATCGCTCCGCCTCACGCAAAAAACACCCCAGCACGCGGATCTACGTGCCGGGGCTCACACCAAACGTTGGATCTCAATGCCTCACCCACAACCCGGCAGCCGGGAAAAGGTTCCCGGCTGCCTTGTCGCAATCAGCTCGCCGCCGCCGCGATTTTGAAACCCGGGCCAGGCTCGCCGCGACTGACCTCCGGCAGGCCGGCGAAGCGTCGCAAGGCTTCCGCCATCTGCACCCGGCCGGACACACCCGTGATCACCACATCGACCATGGTAAAAGACGAGTGGAAATGGCCGTGCGCCTTCAACTGCTCGACCGGGACGCCCGCGGCCGACATCGCCTCGGCATAGGCGATGCCTTCGTCGCGCAGCGGATCGAACTCGCAGGTCGTCACGAAGGCCGGCGGCAATTTTTCGACCTTGCCGCGCAGCGGCGAGACGCGCGGATCGGCGCGGTCCGCCGGCGAGCAGTAGAGATCCCAGAACCAGTACATCAGCCCGCGCGTCAGGAAGTAGCCCGCTGCGTTGTCGTTGTAGGAGGGACGATCGAAGCTGCAGTCGGTGACCGGGCAGATCAGCAGCTGGCCGGCGATCTCAGGTCCGCCACGGTCGCGCGCGAGCTGGCAGGTGACGGCAGCGATGTTGCCGCCGGCGCTCCAGCCCGCGACCAGCACCGGTCCCGCTCTGCCGCCGAGTTCGGCGGCATGCTCGGCGATCCAGCGCGTGGCCGCATAGCCGTCTTCGGCCGCGGTCGGGAAGCGATGCTCAGGCGCGTGACGATAGCCGACGCTGACGAACATCATGCCGGTCCGCCGCACCATGTCGCGGCAGAACGGCTCGTCCGACTGCTCGTCGCCGAGCACCCAGCCGCCGCCGTGGAAATAGACCACGACCGGATGCGGTCCCGGCGTTGCCGGCTTGTAGACGCGGTACGGCAGCGCGCCGTCGGTGACGGGCAGGGTGCCGTCGACGATGGCGCCGATCGGCCGCCCCGCGGGGCGGCCCTTGTTGAACTCGTTCACGAAGGCGCGCGCGCCTTCCGCGCCCATCGACTCGATCGGCGGCAGGTTCAGCGATGTGAGCAGATTGAGCACCAGCCGCACGTCGGGCTGCAGCCGCACCACCTCGCCGTCGTTGCATTGCGTGGCGCCACCGGGGCCGGTGAGCTTGAAGCCGAGCATGCCGCGGCTGACCACCTCGTCGCAGATGCTGCGATAGGGGCCGACGCCGCCGGTATAGGGCATCAGGCCCTGCACCTTGCCGGGGACGTTGGCGCCCGTGTACCAGGTGTTGGCGAGCCGGTGCAGCGTCACCATCGAGCAGTCGGCCATGTGCCTGTTCCAGCCGGCCTGCGCCGTCTCGGTCGGCTCGATCGTGGTGAAGCCGGCATCGCGCAATCCTGCAAGGCGATCCACGACCCAGTCGACATGCTGCTCGATCGACACCGCCATGTTCGACAGCACCGACGGGCTGCCCGGCCCGGTGATCATGAAGAAGTTCGGGAAGCCCTCGACCGTGAGCCCGAGATAGGTCTGCGGGCCCTGCGCCCAGACGTCGGTCAGCGACCTGCCGCCGCGCCCGGTGATCGGATGCACGGCGCGGATCGCGCCGGTCATGGCGTCGAAGCCGGTCGCGAACACGATGACGTCGACGTCGAAGCTGCGGCTGCTTGTGGAGATGCCGCTCGCCGTGATCGCCTTGATCGGCTCCTGCCGCAGATTGACCAGCGTGACGTTCGGCCGGTTGTAAGTGGCGTAGTAATTGGTATCGAGGCAGGGACGCTTGGCGCCGAAGGGATGGTCGTCCGGCATCAGCGCCGCCGCCGTTTGGGGATCCTTGACCGCCGAGCGGATCTTCTCGCGGATCAGGTCCTGGACGATCTTGTTGCCGTCGACGTCGACGGCCTGGTCGGCCCAGAGCTGGGTCAGGATGTGGACGAGGTCGCCGGCGGCCCAGGCCCGTTCGAAACGCTCACGGCGCTCGGCATCGCTGAGCTGCCAGCTCACGACGGTCTGCTGCGGGTAGGGCACGCCCGCCATCGACTGGCGTGCCTGCTCGCGATAGGCGGCGCGGTCGCTCTGGAAGAAGTCCATGCGATCGGCCGGCGCCGGGCCGTTATGCGCCGGTAGCGCGAAGTTCGGCGTGCGCTGGAACACGGTCAGATGCGCGGCCTGCTCGGCGATCAGCGGGATCGACTGGATCGCCGACGAGCCGGTGCCGATCACGGCGACGCGCTTGCCGGCGAGATTGACGCCGTCATGCGGCCAGCGTCCGGTGAAATAGACCTCGCCCTTGAAATCCTTGACGCCGTCGATCTCCGGCGGCTTCGGCGCCGAGAGGCATCCGGTGGCCATGATGTAGTGGCGGCAGGAGACTGGCGCGCCGTTGTCGGTGGTGATGAGCCAGCGCTCTGCCTTCTCGTCCCATCTGGCTTCGGTGACCTTGGTCTTGAAGCGGATGTCGCGCCTGAGATCGTAGCGGTCGGCGACGAAGCCGAGATAGCGCAGGATTTCGGGCTGGGCCGCGTATTTCTCCGACCAGGTCCAGGCCGTCTCCAACTCGGGATCGAAGGTGTAGCTGTAGTCGATGGTCTGGATGTCGCAGCGCGCGCCCGGATAGCGGTTCCAGTACCAGGTGCCGCCGACGTCGCCGGCCTCATCGAGGGCGACGGCCGAGAAGCCGGCCTTACGCAGGCGATGCAGGAGATAGAGGCCGGAAAATCCGGCGCCGACCACGGCGACATCGACCTGCTGAGCGGTTCCGCGGTCTTCGGAGGCACGTGTGGCAACCATCGTGTCAGGCATGGCATCCTCCCGAATGTTTTGTTTTGCCGGCAGGCTATCGCTGCAGGGTCGGCTTGTCATCAGAGCAAGTGCAATCTTCGGTAGTCGTTTGCGGCGGCATCAAGGCCAATTGAACGTTGCGGCGCTACACGCACCGCGATGCACAATGGCCGTGATGACCCGGGGTAATCATGCCCGGTCCATCTGTGTATGCTTGCGGCTACAAGCCACGCGTAGCGATCGAGCGTCATGCCAGAGTTGAGTGAGCGGACCAAAGCCAACATGGACGTCGTCCTCGAGGAGACGTGCCGGCAATTGCCGCACGGCGGCGATCACGACAGCCGCAGATTCATCGCCGAGCGCTTGATCGAGGCCGCGCAAGCGGGGCACTCCACGCTCGGCGAGCTCGGCATCGTCGCGCGGCACGCGCTGGCGGAGATTCTCGCAAAGCGTGGTGCGTGAGCCGGGAGGCTTGCCTCTCGGCGCGCTCAGGACTTAACCTCACGGGGACCTTTCCGCGCATCGGGATGCTCCGAAGATGCGATCCTTGCTCGCGCTTCTTGCGGCCTCCATTGTCCTGTGTTGCGCCGGCTCGGCCGTGGCGCAGCCGGTCGGACAGTTTCCATTCGCGCTGACGCGTGAAGGACAGATGCTCGGTGCCGTCGAAGGCGAGGTGGCCTCGTTCAAGGGACTGGCCTACGCCGAGCCACCGCTCGGCGCGCTGCGCTGGCGCCCGCCGCAGCCGGCGCCGGAAAGTTCGGAGATGCGCACCGCCTACGCGTACGGCGCGCCGTGCCTTCAACCGTCGTTGCCTGATGCGAGCGAGGATTGCCTGACGCTGAACGTGTTCCGTCCCTTCGGGGTCGACGGGCCGCTGCCGGTGATGATGTTCATCCACGGCGGCGGCTTCGTCAGTGGCACCGCGAATGAGCGGCTGTTCGACGGTGCCAGGCTGGCGCAGGCCGGCCTCATCGTGGTCACCATGAATTACCGCCTTGGAGTGCTTGGCTGGCTCGCTGATCCCGCGCTGACGGACGGCGGCTCCGGCAATTACGGCCTGATGGACCAGATCGCCGCGCTGCATTGGGTTCATGACAACATCGCAGCCTTCGGCGGCGATGCTGATAATGTCACCTTGTTTGGCAGCGGCGCAGGCGCGACATCGATCGCGCTGCTGATGTTGTCCGCGCAATCGCGCGGCCTATTCAAGAAAGCCATTCTGCAATCGATCCCCGCCCGGGCGCGGTTGCGATCGTCGCAGGAGGCGGAAGCTATCGGTCGGCAGTTCGTGGCGGCGCTTGGACCGGAGGCGGATTTGCGCGCCGCCGAACCGCGACGCCTGCTGGCCGCCGAAAGCCTTCTGCTGGAGCAATCGCGGCACGGCTTCGCGCCGATGATGGATGGAGCTCTGGTGACCGAGGATATCGCTGCAGGCTTTGCGGCCGGACACCAAAGCCGCATGGCCCTGATGATCGGCTCGAACGACGACGAGACCGGTTTCGACGGCGAGCTCGATACCAGGCAGGAGCTTGCAGCGTCAGGCCTCACGATCGATGATCTGCGCAAGCTCTATCCTGATGTCGCCGAGCCTTCTCTCGCCAGTCCGACGGATCTTGCGGCGAAGGTCTACACCGACAAGGTCTTCTCCGAGCCCGCAAGACTGCTGGCGCGCCTCCACGCCGCAAGTGGCGCGGCAACTTTTCGCTATCGCTTCGCCTATGTGCCCGGGGCGCGTCGCGGCAATCCCGGGGCTGGGCACGGGCGCGAGCTGCAATTCATCTTCGGTGCGGAAGGCGTGCCCGGAGCGGGCATCTTCTCGCGAGCCGATCGCGAGGTCGCCAGCCGCATGCGGTCCTATTGGATCAACTTCGCCAGGAGCGGCGATCCCAACGGTCCCGACCTGCCGCATTGGGACTCGGCCGCAGGCCGCGATCGCCTGCTGCTGATCACGAACGATCGCATCGCGAGCGGCGACGATCCCCTGGCGGAGCGTCTCGACCGGCTCGCGCGCTAGCGCGACACGAATGGGTTGGACTTAAGCCGCGAGCTCGACGCGGGGCGCCGGCGTCAGCCGGTCTTCCTCCAGATAGTCCATCGCGCCGTCCTTCTCGACGGCGTAGAACTGCTGGCCGTCCCGCGACTTGAAGGCGGCGCGAACGATGCCGCGGCGGCCCTTGTCACTGTTGACGACGTCCCCCAGCGCAAACTTCCTCATCTCAACGTCTCGCTTGTCTTCGGGCCGACTGCTTCGGCCGCACCGGGGATTTTGGGCGGCAAATCGTTAACGACTTGCTAACCATGCCGGTTTGCCTATGCTCGCGGCCGTCGCGCGGGCGCTGCCACGCGCACCTTTCCGACGAGACCAATCCGATGACGCGATTACCGACCCTCTTCCTGTCGCATGGCGGCGGCCCGTGGCCATTCATGGAGGATCGGCGGGTGCAATACGCCAGGACCGCCCAGGAGTTCGGCCGGTTGCCTCAGCTGCTTCCCGAAAGGCCGAAGGCGGTGCTCGTCATCACCGGCCATTGGGAAGCCGATGCCTTCACCGTCTCGACCTCCGCGCAGCCGCCGATGGTATACGACTATTACGGTTTCCCCGAGCACACCTATCACCTCAAATATCCGGCGCCGGGCATGCCAGAGCTCGCAGCGAAGGTGAAGGCGCTGCTTGCGGGCGCGGGCGTCGCTTGCCGGGAAGATCCCAACCAAGGTTTCGATCACGGCACCTTCGTGCCGCTCGGCCTGATGTATCCGAATGCCGACATGCCGATCGTGCTGCTGTCGCTGAAGTCTGCTTACGATGCGGCCGAGCACATCAAGGTCGGCGAAGCCATCGCCGCGCTCCGCGAAGAAGGCATCCTGATCGTCGGCAGCGGGCTGACCTATCACAACATGCGCGGCTTCAACCGGCCGGAGTCGAAGCCGGTCTCATATGACTTCGAGGCCTATCTGAACGAGGCGATCAGCAACCCCGATCCCGCCCGCCGCAACGCGATGCTGGTCGATTGGGAGAATGCGCCCGGCGCTCGGCTCGCGCATCCGCGCGAGGACCATCTGCTACCGCTGATGGTGGCCGCCGGCGCCGCCGGCAGCGATATCGGCAAACGCGTGTTCGTCGACGAGGTCGCGAGCGTCGCGATGGCGTCGTACGTGTTTGGATGAAGAGCAGCGTTGCGCTCTACCCCTCTCCCGCAAGGGGAGAAGGAAGAGGGGAGCGTCGCAACCTCACCCGTATCGCAGCTTCATGAACAGGATGCAGCCGGCGAGCACTATGGTGATGGCGTTGGCGGCGACCAGCGGCGCATCGCCCGAGAGCAGGCCGTAGATCAGCCACAGCGCGAGGCCCAGCACCATCACCAGGAACATGCCGAGCGAGATGTCGCCGGTGGAGCGGGTCTTCCACACCTTGATGGCTTGCGGCGCATAGGCCACGGTGGTGCAGGTGGCGGCGGCAAAGCCGATCAGCTTGATCACGAACGGGTCCATGCCGGCTCTATAACATGGATTCGACGGTCATGCTTCTCAGGGCGGCCGTCGGTGCGCACGCCTCGTGCTTCGAGACGGCGCTTACGCGCCTCCTCAGGATGAGGCTAAGCAGCGCCGGTGCTGTCGAGGTTCGTTGCCGCGGACTCCGTCCTCATCCTGAGGAGACCGCGAAGCGGTCGTCTCGAAGGATGGCTGAGGGTCTCGAATGCCCTGCCGCTTCAGGCACGCTCCGCCATCAGGCTGCGATAGAGCGCGGCATAGTCGCCGGCGCGGTTGCGCCAGGAGACGTCGGTCGCAAGGCCGTTTCGTTGCAGCTTGCGCCAGGTCGGCTTGTCGTGAAAGGCGGTGTTGGCCTTGCGCAGCGTGCCGGCAAGGGCCTCTGCCGTCACGGGTGCGAACTTGAAACCGGTGGCATCGCTGCCGGAGGCGTCGGCCTCTCCGATATCCACGATGGTGTCCTCCAGCCCGCCGACGCGTGAGACGATCGGAACGGCGCCGTAACGCAGCGCGCAGAGCTGGGTCAGGCCGCAGGGCTCGAAGCGCGACGGCACGATCAGTGCGTCGGATCCGGCCTGGAGCAGGTGCGCCAATATCTCGTCATAGCCGATCACGACGCCGATCCGGCCGGGATTGGCGCGGGCTGCGGACTGATAGCGATCCTGAAGATCGCGGTCGCCGCTGCCGAGCAGCGCGAGCTGCATGCCTTCGGCCAAAATGGTCGGAATGGCCTCGAGCAGGAGATCGAGCCCCTTCTGCCAGGACAGCCGGCTGATGACACCGAGCAGCGGCGCCTCGTCGGAGCAATCGAGACTGAACTGCTGCTGCAGCACCGCCTTGTTCGCGGCCCGGAAGGTCAGGTCCTCGGCGCCGTAGCGGTAGGCGATGTGCGGATCACCTTGCGGATTCCACACCGAGACGTCGATGCCGTTGAGGATGCCGCTCAGCACGTTCGCGCGTGCGCGCAACAGGCCGCCGAACCCCATGCCGCCTTCGTCGCTCTGGATTTCCTGCGCGTAGGTCGGCGACACCGTGGTGATGCGATCGGCGAATTGCAGGCCCGCCTTCAGGAAGCTGATGCCGCCGAAATATTCGATCTCGTTGACGCTGAACGCGTGCCAGGGCAGGCCGATCGCACCGATCAGCTCGGGAGCGAACTTGCCCTGATAGGCCATGTTGTGGATGGTCATCACGGTGCCGGGCCGCGGGCGATCGTCATAGTGCAGATAGGCCGCCGCGAGCCCGGCCTGCCAGTCATGGGCATGGACGATTTCGGGCACGAAGGCGGGGACGAGGCCGTGGCCGATATCGGCGGCGATGCGCGACAGCGCCGCGAAGCGCACGCCATTGTCCGGCCAATCGACACCTTCGGTGGTGACGTAAGGGTTGCCCGGCCGCGCATAGAGATGCGGCACGTCGAGCACGAACAGGTCGAGCCCGTCATGGGAGCCCGCAAGCAACCGGCCCCGCCCGCCGAAATAATCCGGCCAGCTCCGGATCTCCTCTGCGTTCGATACCAGCCGCATCACGTCGGGATAGCCCGGCATCAAGGTGCGCATCTCGACGCCATGCGCCTTCAGCGCGATCGGCAGCGCGCCGGCGACATCCGCGAGGCCGCCGGTCTTGACGATGGGATAGACTTCAGATGCGACCGCGAGGACGCGAACAGGCGTCATGTATTGAGCCTGTCGATCATCGGCTGGGTGACGAGCGAGATCCCCTGCTCGGTGGTGCGGAAGCGCTTTGCGTCGAGTTCGGGATCCTCGCCGATCACGAGCCCCTCCGGAATTTCGACGCCGCGGTCGATCACGACGTTCTTCAAGCGGGCGCCGCGGCCGACTTGCACATAAGGCATGATCACGGCGTTCTCGACATTGGCATAGGAGTTGATGCGCACGCCGGTGAACAGCAGCGACCGGCGCAGCGAAGCGCCGGAGATGATGCAGCCGCCCGAGACCAGCGAGCTCACGGCCTGGCCGCGCCGGCTCTCCTCGTCATGGACGAATTTCGCCGGCGGCGTGATCTCCGCATAGGACCAGATCGGCCAGGAGCTGTCGAACAGATCGAGCTCGGGCACGACGTCGGTGAGGTCGATATTGGCAGCCCAATAGGCATCAACGGTACCGACATCGCGCCAATAGGCGCGTTCCTCGGTGCCGGTGCGCACGCAGGAGGTCGAGAATTGGTGCGCCATCGCGCGGCCGTTCTTGACGAGGTAGGGAATGATGTCCTTGCCGAAATCGTGGTTCGAGTTCGGGTCCTCGGCGTCGCGCTTGAGCTCCTCGAACAGGAACTTCGCGTTGAACACGTAGATGCCCATGCTGGCGAGCGAGACGTCCGGCTTGCCCGGCATCGGCGGCGGATCCTTCGGCTTCTCCAGAAATTCCTGGATCCAGCCGTTCTCGTCGATATGCATGATGCCGAAGCCGGAAGATTCTTGCCGCGGCATCTCCAGGCAACCGACGGTGACGTCGGCGCCGCTCTCGACGTGCTGGCGCAGCATCACCTCGTAATCCATTTTATAGATATGGTCGCCGGCCAGCACGACGATGAAACGGCAGGCGTGGGTTTCGATGATGTCGATGTTCTGGTAGACGGCATCCGCCGTGCCGACATACCACATGTTCTCGGAGACCCGCTGGCTCGCGGGGAGGATGTCAAAACTCTCGTTGCGTTCGGGGCGGAAAAAGTTCCAGCCCATTTGAAGATGCCGGATCAGGCTGTGCGCCTTGTACTGGGTCGCGACAGCAATGCGGCGGATGCCCGAATTGACGGCATTGGAGAGCGCGAAATCGATGATGCGGGACTTGCCGCCGAAATAGACAGCCGGCTTGGCGCGGCGGTCGGTCAGCTCCAGGAGCCGGCTGCCACGTCCGCCGGCCAGGACGAAGGCCAGCGCCTGACGGGCAAGCGGCTCGGGTCTCGCGGCACTCATGTCATCCTCCCACACACCCGGCGCAGGGCCGAGGCTATTCGTCGCGAGAAACCTCGCTCCCTTGGAACCGATAGTAGCGGTACGAATAGTCAATCGTGAAGTAGGTTGTTGGTTGCGAAGGCGGGAAGCTTAATGCTTTGCGTTGGCCGCAGGGCTCCGGCATCGCGTCGGCGTCACGTCGGGCAGAGCAGGCGCGTTGGTCCGTCTCGCAGGTCGGCAGCCGCTTCGCAGAAGCATGAACGGGACTTGTGCGCCGCACGCAAATCCGGGCTTTAAAATCCCGGCTTTGACTTGGCGCAAAGATGCCCGATCATGCTGCTGCGATCCTTTTCCAAGCGAAACGTCAGACAGGGAGCAAGTTGATGAGGATCTGGAAAACGGCAATTGCCTGTTCGGTCGCCGGCGTGGTCATCGCTGGCCAAATTCAACAGGCGGCAGCGGCTCCGCTGCCGACCAACGTCGCGACCATGAAGGCCGCGGTCGGTGACGATGTCGCGCAAGTGCATTGGCGCGGTCGTGGCTGGGGATGGGGTGGAGGCGGCCTCCTTGCCGGTGCGATCATCGGCGGCGCCATCGCCAGCGGCGCGCCTTATGGCTATGGCTATTACGGCGGCGGTCCGTATTACGGCGGCTATGGGCCGGGCTATGGCTATGGTTATGCGCCGGCCTATTACGGCGGCTATGGATACGCACCTGCCTATCCGCGCTATTACCGGCCCTATCGTCCGTACGGCTATGGCTACGGTTACTACCGGCCGTACCGGGTCTATCACCGCCACTATCACCGCCGATATTGGTGAGAGCCGGTTCGAGCATGCGCGCAAACGATGAGCGTTTGCGCGCACCTCCGCGCGGCGTCGCGGCGTGCCGGGACAGACTGCGCAAGATATCGACGCGTGCTTGCTGCTCTTTCACGAAAGTAACAATGTGTGATGGTCCTGCCGGGGATTGCTCGGCAGTATGCTGGAACTCGAGGAACAAATGCACGTTTGCAGCGCCGGGCGGGGCCAATCGGGAGCGGTGCCGTGCGAGCGCAAACGACGCTATTCTTTTCACTGGCCTGTTTTTCTTTTTCTGCCTTTTCCGTCGCCCGCGCCGAAAGCGGGCTCGCTTCCTATTACGGCTACGCAAAGGCCGGCAAGGGCGAGCTGACCTGCGCGCACCGGACCCGCCCGTTCGGCAGCGTGCTCAAGGTCTCCTACAGCGGCCGCACGATCCAGTGCCGCGTCAACGATCGCGGCCCCTTCATCCGCGGCCGCATCGTCGACCTCTCGGTGCCCGCCGCCCGCGCGCTCGGCATGATGAGCGCCGGCGTGGTGCGGGTCTCCGTGGAATAAGCCGGCCCGCGCGCTATAGTGCCGCCCAAAGCAAGGGGGCGCTATGGCAAGGATAAGGGTGGGACTCGTCGGCTGCGGCTTCGTGTCGGAGCTGCACATGTACGCGTTCCGGCGCGTCTATGGCGTGGACGTCGAGGTCGCGGCGGTGGCTGCCCGCGGCGACCATGTCATCGAATTCGCCGGCCGCCACGACATCCCGCGGGTCTATCGCAGCTTCTCTGATCTGATCGGGGACGCAGCTATTGACGTCGTCGACATCTGCACCCCGCCCAATCTTCATGCGGAAATGATCGTCGGCGCGATGCAAGCCGGCAAGCACGTCATCTGCGAAAAGCCGTTCGCCGGCTATTTCGGCCGTGACGGCGATCCGCAGCCGATCGGCAAGCACGTGCCGAAGGCGCTGATGTATCAGCGCGTGATCGAGGAGATGGACAAGACGCGCGCCGCGATCGAGCGCACCGGAAAACTCTTCATGTATGCCGAGGACTGGATCTACGCGCCCGCGGTGACAAAGACGGCGGAGATCATCAGGGCGACGAAAGACAAGATCCTGTTCATGAAGGGCGAGGAGAGCCATTCCGGCTCGCACGCGGCCCACGCCGCGCAATGGGCGATGACCGGCGGCGGCTCGCTGATCCGCATGGGCTGCCATCCGCTCTCGGCGGTGCTGTATCTGAAGCAGGTGGAGGCGAAGGCGCGCGGCGAGAGCATCCGTGTCGCCAGCGTCACCGGCGATGTCGGCAACGTCACCGCCGCGCTCAAGCCCGAGGAGCGCGGCTACATCAAGGCCAATCCGCTCGACGTCGAGGATTGGGGCACGCTCACCGCCACCTTCTCCGACGGCACCAAGGCCACCGTGTTCTCCGGCGACATGATCATGGGCGGCGTGCGCAATCTCGTGGAGACCTACACATCCGGCGGCTCGCTGTTCGCCAACATCACGCCGAACAATCATCTGATGAGCTACCAGACCTCCGAAGAGAAGCTCGCTTCCGTCTACATCACCGAGAAGGTCGACCGCAAAACCGGCTGGCAATATGTCTGCCTGGAGGAGGAATGGACGCGCGGCTATTTGCAGGAGATCCAGGACTTCATGGAATGCGTGGCGACGGGCCGGCAGCCGCTGTCCGACCTCGCGCTCGCCTATGAGACGATCAAGGTGAACTACGCAGGGTACTGGGCGGCGGAGGAGGGGCGGAGGGTGGTGTTGTGAAGCAGGCCATCGCTGCAGCGGAGGTGTGCTCCCTCTCCCCGCAAGCGGGGCGAGAGAGCGCAGCACCGTGGCCGTCGCTCGCTCCTACGCCCCGTAGGTCGAGCCCTTCGGCAGCGGGAATACCGGGTCCCGCGTTTTGATGTTGGTCGGCCACACCACCGAGATGTGCTCGCCGGCGTTCTGCATCACCACCGGAGTCGAGCGTTCGTTCTGACCGGACAGCGGCGTGCCCGGCGGGAAGAATTTCACGCCGTAGCCCTGGATGGTGCCGCCGGCGGGAATATCGACGTCGAGCGCGGCCTTGCGGATCGCCTCCGGCTCGAAGCTGCCGTACTTCTCCTTGGCCACCGGCAGCACGTTGTTGAGCAGCACCCAGGTCTGGTTGAAGCCCATCGAGCAGTGCGGCGGCACGTCGGTGGCGCCGGTCTTGGTCTGGTAGCGCGAGACCATGGTCTTGATCAGCTCGCCCATGCCCGGTGCGAGCTTGGCGGGATCGAGCAACTGCGCCGGCACCGGATCGATGTTGCAGAAATTGTCGATGTCGGGGCCGAAGGTGGCGCGCAGCTTGTCGAGCTGGCTGTAGCCGGCGCCGGCCCCGAACAGCATCTTGAAGCGCAACCCGCTCTCGCGGGCCTGACGCAGGAACAGCGTGATGTCGGGGTTGTAGCCGGCGTGCGAGATCACGTCCGCCTTGGCGCGCTTGAGCTTGGTGACGAGCACCGAGAGGTCGGGCGCGGACGCCGAATAGCCTTCGCGCAGCACCACCTGGATGCCCGCCTGCTTGGCATAGGCCTCGTCGGCCGCGGCGACGCCGACGCCATAGGGGCCGTCCTCGTGGATCAGCGCGACCTTGACGTTCTTGGCCTCCATGCCGAGCCTGGCTTTCGCGTGCTCGGTGAGGAAGCCGGCGAAGGCCTGGCCGTATTGATCCGAATGGATCTGCGCGCGAAACACGTATTGCAGGTTCTTGTCCTTGAACACGGCGGTCGAGACCGCGGTCGTGATCCAGAGGATCTTCTTCTGCTGCTCGACCTTTGCAGCCATCGGCACCGCATGCGCGCTGGAATAGACGCCGTTGATGATGTCGATCTTTTCCTGGCTGATCAGCCGCTCGGCTTCGTTGATCGCAACGTCGGCCTTGCTCTGGGAGTCCGCCGCGACGGGCACGATCTTGGTCTTGCCGCCGATGCCGCCCTTCTCGTTGACGAGGTCGATGGCGATCTGCGCGCCGACCGAGGAGGCGACCGAGCCGCCGGCGGCGAAGGGACCCGTGAGGTCGTAGATCAGGCCGATGCGCAAATTCTCGGCCTGCGCCTGGGCCCTGGTCCAATCGAGGCTGAGCGTGGCGGCGGCAGCCGCCGTACCCTTCAGCAGCTGCCTGCGTGAAGTTGGCATCCTATCCTCCCTCAAATCCGTCGTGTGACCGGCTGTTATTTTTTTGCGAAGTATGAAGAGGGGGACAGCGGAAAGTCAACATCGCGAAAGTCGGGTGCGCCGCAGAACGCAATTGCGAGACGACGGTGAGGCCCGGCGAGATCGTGCGCTATTGCGACAAGCGCCGCGCCAGATAAGGCGCCGTCTTGCTGCCGGCTGTGGCGACCTGGTCCGGCGTCCCCGATGCGACGATGCGGCCGCCCTCGTCACCGGCGCCGGGGCCGAGATCGATGATCCAGTCGCTGTGTGCCACGACGTCCATGTCGTGCTCGACCACGATCACGCTGTTGCCGGAATCGACGATCCGATCGAGCTGGGCGATCAGCCGCTCGACGTCGCGCGGGTGCAAGCCGGTGGTGGGCTCGTCAAGCACATAGAGCGTGTGGCCGCGTTGCGGGCGCATCAGCTCGGTCGCCAGCTTGATCCGCTGCGCCTCGCCGCCGGACAGTTCGGTCGCGGACTGGCCGAGGCGGATATAGCCGAGACCGACTTCGCGGACGACCGACAGCGACCGGTTCAGCGTGGCATCGTCGCGGAAGAAGTCGAAGGCCTCGTCCACGCGCATCGCCAGCACGTCCGCGATGGATTTTCCGCGGATCTTCACCTCCAGCGTCTTGTCGTTGTAGCGCGCGCCCTTGCAGGTCGGACAGGGCGCGTAGACGCTGGGCAGGAACAGCAACTCGACGCAGACGAAGCCTTCGCCATTGCAGGTCGCGCAGCGCCCCTTCGCAACATTGAACGAGAAGCGCCCGGCATCGTAGCGTCGCGACTTGGCCTGAGGCGTTGCCGCGAACAGTTTCCGGACATGGTCGAACAGGCCGGTATAGGTCGCAAGGTTGGATCGCGGCGTACGGCCGATCGGCTTCTGGTCGACGACGACGAGACGATTGATCCGGTCGAGTCCGGCGACGATCCTGCCGCCAAGCGTCTCGACCGTCGGGGCGAGGCTGTCGTCGTCCGTATCGGTGGCGAGCGTATGGCCGAGATGCGCGGCCACGGTCTCGACGAGGAATTGGCTGATCAGGCTCGACTTGCCGGAGCCGGACACGCCGGTGATGCCGGCGATGACACCGAGCGGAATGTCGACGTCGAGGCCGAGCAGATTGTTGCGGGTCACGCCCCGGAGCTTCAGATGTCCCTTCGGCTCGCGGCGGACCGCCGGCAGTTTCTTGCGCGGACGTGCGATGTAGTGCGCGGTGCGCGATTGCTCGATCTCGCCGAGCCCTTCCGGCGGTCCGCTGTAGAGGATGAGCCCGCCGCCCTCGCCGGCATCGGGGCCGACATCCACCAGCCAGTCGGCATGCCTGATCACCTCGATCTCGTGCTCGACCACGAAGATGGAATTGCCGGCGTGCTTCAGCCGGTCCAGCGCCCGCAACAGCGCCTCGGTGTCGGCCGGGTGCAGGCCCGCGGACGGCTCGTCGAGCACGTAGACGACGCCGAACAGGTTGGAGCGCACCTGCGTCGCCAGACGCAGGCGCTGCAACTCGCCCGGCGACAGCGTCGGCGTGCTGCGTTCGCAGGCGAGATAGCCGAGGCCGAGGTCGAGCAGGACGGCAAGGCGCGCCGACAGATCCTCGCAGATGCGCATCGCGACGACGGTCTTCTCCGATTTGTCCGCCGAAGGTCTCGCAAACGGCCTGATCACTTCGTGCAACTGCTTCAGCGGCAGGTGCGATATTTCGGCGATGTTGCGCCCGGCGAACTTCACCTTGAGCGCCTCGGGCTTCAGCCTTGTGCCATGGCAGGTCGGGCAGTCCCGCGTGATCAGGAATTGCGCGACCCGGCGCTTCATCATCGCACTCTCGGACTTGGCGTAGGTCTGCATCACGTAGCGCCTGGCGCCGGTGAAGGTGCCCTGATAGCTAGGCTCTTCCTTGCGGCGAAGGGCGCGCTTGACCTCGGCGGCGTCAAAACCGGCATAGACAGGCACGGTCGGCTGCTCGTCCGTGAACAGGATCCAGTCGCGGTCTTTTTTGGGCAGCTCCCGCCAGGGCTTGTCGACGTCGTAGCCAAGCGTCGTCAGGATGTCCCGGAGGTTCTGTCCCTGCCAGGCGCTCGGCCAGGCCGCGACGGCGCGCTCGCGGATCGTCTTGGTGTCGTCGGGCACCATCGATTTTTCGGTGACGTCGAGCATCCGTCCGATGCCGTGGCAGGTCGGGCAGGCGCCCTCGGGCGTGTTCGGCGAGAACGATTCCGCATAGAGCATCGGTTGCCCCCGCGGATAATCGCCGGCGCGCGAATAGAGCATCCTGAGCAGGTTCGAGATGGTGGTGACGCTGCCGACCGACGACCGCGTCGTCGGCGAGCCGCGCTGCTGCTGGAGCGCGACCGCGGGCGGCAGGCCCTCGATGTCGTCGACCTCGGGGATCTGCATCTGGTGGAACAGCCGCCGCGCGTAGGGCGACACCGATTCCAGATAGCGCCGCTGCGCCTCGGCGTAGATCGTTCCAAAGGCGAGCGAGGATTTTCCGGAGCCCGACACGCCCGTGAACACGACGAGGGCGTTGCGCGGAATCCTGACGTCGACGTTCCTGAGATTGTGCTCGCGCGCCCCGCGCACCCGCACGAAGCCGTCGTCCTGCATCAGGCTGTCGGGCCGTCCCGGTTGATCGTCCATCTCGCCTCCTCCGGCTCGCTGGGGAAACAACGGCAGGATCGCAGGATGGGTCCTTTGAGGCCAGTGGGACCGGCAGTGTTCTGCACAAGGCGAAGGCCCGCCGCGGTCGACGACGGGCCTTGCAAGGGGCCGCGGAACGGCTCGCCCGGCGCTTACTGCGACAGCTTCACGAAGTTCGGAAACTTCAGCTTGCCCTCCGCGATCTTCTCGGGCCAGACCACGACCTGCTTGGAATCCTGCCACTGGAAGACGAGGCCCGTCACGGCGCCCGGCCCCGACTTGATGCCGTGGGTGAACTCGTCGTTCTTGCCGTAGAACTGGATCTTGCCGATCGTGCCTTCGTAGTCGGTCTTTTCCAGCTCGGCGACCATCTTGTCGGGATCGGTCGAGCCGGCGCGCTTGATCGCGTCGGTGATCATGTAGACCTCGTCATAGGCGGTATAACCGGTATAGGCCGGCGCCGAACCGAACTTGGCCTTGAATGCAGCCGCGAACGGCTTCGTCTTCGGGGTCACCGCAACGTCCGGAGTAGCCACTGCAAGCGAGGGCACGCCGTCGGCGGCGCCATTGGTGTCCTTCCAGAAAGTCGGGCTCAGCGCCTGCGCGCTGATGCCGAACATCGGGATCGGCACCTGCTGGTTCTTCCACTGCACCGTCGGCTGCACCCCGACATGCGAGATGCCGGTGACGATCACGTCAGGCTTCTTGCTCTCGATGTTGTTGAAGATCGGCGTGAAGTCGGTGGTGTCGGGCGAGAAGCGCACGTGCTCGACCACCTTCAGGCCTGCCTTCGGCAGGCAGGCCTCGTAGCCGACGTCGAGCGGCTTGGTCCAGGCGGCGTCCTCGCTCATGATCGCGACGGTCTTGAACTTGAGCTTGTCGACGAGGAGATCCTTGGCGGCGTCGCAGACGATCTGCGCCTGCGCGGCCGACGTCAGATAGCCGTGGAAGGTGTACTTGTTCTTCTCATAGTCGTTGTGGATCGCCTTGGTGATCTCGTTCGAGGCGGCGCCGGGCGTGATCAGCGGCATCTTCAGCCGCGCCGCCCAGGGCTCCAGTGCCAGCACGACCTCGCTGATGTAGCTCGCGATCACGGCGGAGACCTTGTCCTCGCTCACCGCGCGCTGGAAGGCGCGCACGGAATCCGCCGAGGAGCTCTTGTTGTCGTAGGTGACTATCTCGACCTTGCGGCCGAGAATGCCGCCCTTGGCGTTGATCTCGTCGGCGGCGATCTGCGCGCCACCCGGCGTCGCCGCACCCGCGATCGACTGCACCTCGGCGATGACGCCGATCTTGATCGGATCGTTCGACTGCGCGTAGGCGGGCGCCGCGAGGCACAGCACCAGCGCGGAGGCGAGCAGGCTGCTGCCGAGAACTGAAGATCGCATGGTCGTTTCCCTTTCGTTGTTTTGTTGTCGAGATGTACGAACTAGAGAAAATCCGCGCCGGCCTCGCTTGCGAAGCGGCCGGGATCGCCCTCCCAGACGATCCTGGCATGCTCCAGCACGTAGACGCGGTCGGCATGCGGCAGCGCGAAGGTCACGTTCTGCTCGCCGAGCAGCACCGTGATCGCCGTGGTCTGCCGCAACTTCTCCAGCGCCTTGGACAATTGCTCGAGGATGACGGGGGCAAGGCCCAGCGTCGGCTCGTCCAGGATCAGGATCTGCGGCTGCATCATCAGCGCGCGGCCGATCGCCAGCATCTGCTGCTCGCCGCCCGAGAGCGTCTGGGCCATCTGGCCCTGGCGTTCCTTCAGGATCGGGAACAGCTCGAACAGCCAGGCAAGCTGCTTGGCGCGCTCGTCGTCGGACAGGTGCTGTCCGCCGAGATCGAGGTTCTCCCGCACGCTCATCTCGCCGAACAGCTCCCGCGATTCCGGGCACTGCACGAGGCCGCTGCGCGCGATCTTCGCCGGACTGGTGCCGCGCAGTTTGTCGCCGCCGCGCACGATCTCGCCGGTATAGGGCAGGAAGCCGGAGATGGTGTTGAACAGCGTGGTCTTGCCGGCGCCGTTGAGGCCGACGATGGAGACGAACTCGGCCTCGTGAACGTGGATCGAGACGTTCTCCAGCGCCTGCGCCTTGCCGTAGAATACGCTGACATGCTCGACCTGCAGCAGCGGCACCTCGTCCTTAAAGCCGGTTTCGGGCCGCGCATGGGTCTCGAGGGCGCCGCCAAGATAGACCTTCCGTACCGTTTCGTTCTTCATCACGTCCTCGGCCTTGCCGGTGACGATCTCCTCGCCGAGATACATCGCGAGCACGCGGTCGACCAGCGCGGCGACGCTCTTGACGTTGTGGTCGACGAGCATCACCGCGCGGCCCTCGTCGCGGAAACTTCGGATCAGCTCGGAGAAGATGTCGACCTCGGCCCGTGTCAGTCCTGCGAAGGGTTCGTCGACCAGGACGACCTTGGGATCGCGCGCGATCGCTTTCGCAAGCTCGAGCCGGCGCAGATCCGCAAAGGGCAGCGTCGGCGGGCGGCGGTTCATCACATCGCCGAGCCCGACGCGCTCGGCGATCCACTTGGCGCGCTCGACCAGCGCCTTGTCCGGGAACAGCATGAACAGGCTGTCCGGCAGCAGCGCGACAAGGATGTTCTCCAGCACGGTCTGGCGGTTCAGCGGCCGCGAGTGCTGGAACACCATGCCGAAGCCCTTGCGCGCGATCTTGTGCGCGGGCAGGCCGGCGACGTTCTCGCCCTCGAAGATCACCTCGCCCGAGGTCGGGCGTTCGATCCCCATCACGCTCTTCATCGCGGTCGATTTGCCCGATCCGTTCGGTCCGATCAGGCCGAAGATCTCGCCGCTGTTGACCTCGAAGCCCAGGTTCTTCACTGCGGTCAGGCCGCCGAAACGCTTGGTCAGTCCGCGGACTTCGAGCACGGCACGGTTTGAAAGCCTCATATCCATCACGAACGCGCCTCGCGCGAGAGGGCCGCTCCGAGGAAGCCGCCGGGGAAGAACAGCACGACGAGCAGGGCGACCGCCGAGACGATGAAGGTCGCGAGCTCGCCGGTCGGGCGCAGGAACTCGCCGGCGACGATCAGGAAGATCGCCCCTAGCGCCGCGCCCAGCACGGTGCGCCGGCCGCCGAGCACCGCCGCAACGATCACGTTGACGCCGACGGCGACGTCGACGACGGTGCCGACCGAGGCGGTGCCGAAGTAGAACACCAGCAGCGCGCCCGACAGCCCCGAGAAGAACGCGCTGACGACGAAGGCAGCGAGCTTGTGCTTGACGATGTTGAAGCCGAGCGCGCCGGCCTGCACCGGGTCCTGGCCGCTCGCCTGCAGCACGAGGCCGATCGGCGATTGCGACAGGCCGTAGAGGATGGCCGCCGAGATGGTCATGAAGCCGAGCGCGATCCAGTAGTTGGTGCCGGCGTTGATGCTGATGACGTCGGGGATGGTGAGCCCGATCTCGCCGCCGGTGAGGTCGGCGAACACGACGATGAAGTTCTGCAACATCAGCACCGCGACCAGCGTGGTCAGGCCGAAATACGGTCCGCGCACGCGCAGCGCCGGCAGCGCCAGCACGAGGCCGGCGATCACGGAGGCGAGCGCTCCCAACACGATACAGAGATAAACCGACCAGCCGAACTGGGCGTTCAGGATGCCGGCGGTGTAGGCGCCGACGCCGATCAGGAAGGTCGGCCCGAAATTCACTTCGCCTGCGAAGCCGAACAACAGATCCCAGGCCATCGCGAACACGCCGAAATAGAAGGCGACGGTCAGTAGCCCGAGCACGTAGCCGGAGACGTAGAGCGGCAGCGTTGCCGCAATGACGACGAGCGCGATCGAGATGAAGAACAGGCGCGAGGTGAAGAAGTTGGACATCTCAGCGCCTCCCCAGCAGGCCTTGAGGCCGGATGTACATCACGAACACGAGCAGCAGCAGCGCCGGGATGGTGCGATAGGCCGGCGAGACGAGGTAGGCCGTCAGCGTCTCGAGATAGCCGACCACGAAGGCGGCGATCAGCGAGCCGGAGACGCTGCCGAGGCCGCCGAGCACGACGATCGAGAACGCGCTCGCCGTCAACGGTCCGACGCTGTAGGAGCTGACGCCGAGGAACATGCCGAGCAGCACGCCGGCGATGCCGGCGAGAATGCCGTAGATCGCCCACACCACGACGTAGATGTTGGTGAGCTCGAGTCCGAGCAGCGTGACGCCGCGCGGGTTCATTGAGGCCGCCAGCACGGCTTTGCCGATGCGGGTGCGGTTCACCAGAAGCCACAGCAGCGCGATGACGAGGCAGCACACGATCGCCGTGAAGATCTCGTTCTTCGGCGTGCGAACGCCGAGGATCTCGACGACGCCCTCGACGATCGGCAGCACGGTCTTGGCGTTGTTGGTGAAGAAATAGGCGATCAGCTCCTGGATCATGATGCCCCAGAGCAGCGTTCCCGTGAGAACGAAGATCTCCTTCTCCTCATTGGGAATGCGCCGGGAATCCTGGATCGGCTTCACCACCGCGAAATAGGTGGCAAACGCGGTGAGGAGCGCGACCGCCACTCCGATCAGTGCGCCGACATAGGTGCCGACACCAAGCACGCTGGCCGCGGCCCAGGCCGCCACCGCTGCCGCGACCATGATGGCACCGTGAGAGAGGTTGAGCACGCCCGAGACGCCGAAGATCAGGGTAAAGCCGGTGGCACCGAGAGCGTAGAGAGCGCTGATGGCAAAGCCATCGATCAAGATCTGGAAGGCTCGCATTGATGATAGGCCGGATGGCAGCCGGGCTGCCGCTTTGAGGGACGGTGCTGCGTTGGACGCATGTGGAAGCTCCCGGGAAGTGGTCCCGGGAGCATTTCCTGCTAATTGCTGAGCTTGACGAAGCTCGGGAACTTGACGTCGGCCTTCGCGACGTCCTTGGGCCAGACCGCGACCTGCTTGCCGTCCTGCCATTGCAGCATCAGCCCGGTGATCAGGCCCTTGCCGTACTTGATCGAGTGGGTGAACGGATCGTCCTTGCCGTAGAACTGGACGCGGCCGATCGTACCTTCCCAGTCGGTCTTCTCCAGCGCATCGACGAGCTTGTCGGCGTCGGTCGAGCCAGCCCGCTTCACCGCGTCGGCGATATAGTAGACCTCGTCATAGGCGGTGTAGCCGGCATAGGAGGGATAGTTGCCGAACTTCTTCTTGAAGGCTTCTGCGAACGGCACCGACTTCGGCGTCACCGCGACGCCTGGACCGGAGACGCCCTGATAGAGCACGCCCTCGGCCGCCTGATTGGTGTCCTTGCCGAAGGTCTCGTTGGTGGCCTGCGAGGAGATGCCGAACATCGGAATCGGCACTTGCTGGTTTTTCCACTGCACCGTCGGCTGCACGCCGACGTGGGAAATGCCAGTGATGATGACATCCGGCTTGGAGCCCTCGATCTTGTTGAAGATCGGCGTGAAGTCGGTGGTGTCGGGCGAGAAGCGGACGTGGTCGAGCACTTTCAGCCCGATCTTGGGCAGACATTCTTCGTAGCCGGTGTCGAGCGGCTTGGTCCAGGCGGCGTCCTCGCTCATGATGACTGCGGTCTTCATGTGCATCTTGTCGACGAGTAGATCCTTGGCGGCATCGCAGACCGAAAGCGCCAGTGCCGCCGAGGTCAGATAGCCGTGGAAAGTGTACTTGTTCTTCGCGTAGTCGCTATGGACGCTCTTGCTGATTTCGTTTGACGCTGCGCCAGGCGTGACGAACGGCGTCTTCAGCCGCGAAGCCCAGGGCTCGAGCGCCAGCACGACCTCGCTGATATAACTCGCGATGACGATGTTGACCTTGTCCTCGTTCACGGCGCGCTGGAACGCTCGCACTGAATCTGCCGAGGAGGAGTGATTGTCGTAGGAGACGATTTCGATCTTGCGGCCTTCGACGCCGCCTTTCGCATTGATCTCGTCCGCTGCGAGCTGTGCCGCCTGCGGAATGGATGCGCCGGCAATCGCCTGAGCTTCCGCGATCACGCCGATCTTGATCGGATCTGCCGCTTTGGCCGCGCTTGACGCTGTCATCATCGCGGTGGTCGCGGCCACACCGAGCGTCATTCGCAATGCAACAGAGAGTGCATTATTCATTTTTTTTCTCTCCCTTCGAACAGGCCTCTTGTGAGCCATTATGTCGCACTATAGCGGCGAGGGAGGTCTCGGCAAGTGAAACCGCGTTCATGATCGTGAGAGCGGGACTAAAGTCTAGCGCCTGCGCAAATTGCGGGCAGTCCTTGCCACTTCTCTTCAGTGCCAGAAAAACCGCGGCGCGGAACCAGGGTTCGACACGCGCTAGATTCGAAATGTCGAGGGCGTCGTGTGATGCCGACGCCCTCGATGATGCCTTGCGCTCAGCCCGGGCCCGCGCCCTGCGTTGCGGTGAACACCGCGTAGAGCGATTGGCTCGCGGCCATGAACAGGCGGTTGCGCTTGGGGCCGCCGAAGGTGATGTTGCCGCACACCTCCGGCAGGCGGATGCGGCCGAGCAGCTTGCCTTCCGGTGACCATACCGTCACGCCGTTGTAGCCGACCGCGCGCCCTGCATTGCTGGACGCCCAGACATTGCCATTGACGTCGCAGCGCAGGCCGTCAGGTCCGCATTTGACGCCGTCGATCACGCAGTCGCTGAACCTCTTGCCGTTGGACAGCTTGTTGTCAGCCCCGACGTCGAACACGAAGATATCGCCTTTGCCGCCCGGGCCTGTGTCGCCCGGTCCCTTGCCGGTTGAGGCGACGTAGAGCTTCTTGTAGTCGGGCGAGAAGCACAGGCCGTTCGGGTCCGGCACCTGCTCCTCGGTCACGACGAGATCGATGCGACCTGAGGGATCGATGCGATAGCAATTGGTCGGCAGTTCGCGCTTGCCGGGGACGAAGCCGGCGGGCTGTCCGATCCGTGGATTGAGCTTTCCGCCCGCATTGCTCGGGCCGCCTGCGGCGTCGGGTTCGCCCTCATAGAGTTGGCCGCCATAGGGTGGATCGGTGAACCAGTAGCTGCCGTCGGGATGTGCGACCACGTCGTTCGGCGAGTTCAGCTTCTTGCCGTTGTAATTGTCGCAGAGCACGGTGGCGGTGCCGTCATGCTCGTAGCGCGTCACCCGGCGGGTCAGATGCTCGCAGGAGAGCTGGCGGCCCTGGAAGTCGAAGGAATTGCCGTTGGAATTGTTGGACGGCGTGCGAAACACGCTGACGCGGCCGTCGTCCTCGCTCCAGCGCATCTGCCGGTTGTTGGGAATGTCGCTCCACAGCAGATATCTTCCTTGCGCGCTCCACGCCGGGCCCTCGGCCCACAGCACGCCGGTGTACAGGCGCTTGATCGCGGTGTTGGGCTGCGCGAGATCGTTGAAGGAAGGATCGACTGCGATGATGTCGGGGTCCCAGAAATAAGTGGTCGGCGCGCCGCGGGGGCCGAAATCGCGCGGCGGGGTGGTGATGGTGGTCGGCGGTGCGGCGGGTCCGGTCTGGGCCAGCGCAGGGCCGGCGAGCGTGGCCGCGGCGCCAAGCGCAAGCCCCCGGACGAGTGTTCGTCGTGAAAGCGCGGCATCCTGCTCACGCTGCTCTTGGTAACGAGCCGCTGGCTCACCCGTCTCCTGGCGTGTCATCGCGTCCTCCCAATGATGTTCGCTGACCGGTTGATCCGGCCGAGCGGAAGCGGAGGTTAATGCGGTCCGCCTCCGGTTGCGAGAGGAATAGAATTCTTCCGTGCGGTTGTGAGCCGCAATGTCGTCATATTCGAATGCGCTGGAGAAAAAAGCCGTGTCGAAGCCTTGATTTCGCGCGGATTGCCACGCAAGAACCGGCCGGGCAGATGCACGGAGTTGAATGTGGCTGGCGTCATCGTATTGATCGTGTTGCTTGGGATCGCGTTCGCGGCCGGCTATTTCACGCGTGATCACATCTCCAGCAAACGACGCGCGGAAGCCCGCCGCTGGCGGGAATATAGCGAGCCGGATTGGCTCTCCGCCAACGCGCCTGCGAACACCAACGAGATCGCGAGCGCGATCACCGCGGCCCCCGTCGTCACCGGCGAACTCGGCCAGATGCTGACCCGCTGGGAAAGCCGGGCCCGCGCCCGCCGCGCGGGGTAGCAGAGTTCGCAGTGCGCGTAGTCCCGTAGCCCGGATGAGCGAAGCGACATCCGGGGCCTCCGTGCCGGCTGCACCGCTCCCGGGTATCGTTCCGCTCACCCGGGCTACGGCGCCGCGCCTGTGTCGCCCTCTGTCAATCCACGCACGCAAAAATATTCCACTTTACCGAAATTCGGTTTCGGCGTATGTGTCGCCCATCCCGGCTCACCCAAGAGGGGCGACGTGAAGTCGTCATGTTCGCGAGCCGGGGTTGCGGTGGACGCGGCAGCGTCGGCACGAGAGGTGCGGGCAGGGCGGGTAGTCCCTGTGAGCCCGAGGCTTCGTGCGGACGACGGCGCTGTCAGGCTTCGTCTCGCTCGTAAGTTTTCGGCTCTGTCGACAGGGCTCGGGAATACTGCGGCGACATGGCGGGCCGTGCGTACGGCAAAACCGTGTGGTCCTGACCGTCGTTGCCACGGTCAAGTCTTTCGCGAAGGTGCGAGCGAGCCCAACCGGGCAGACTGCATCATTTAAATTCGCGGGGCGAGGGAGGCCAAAAGGAATGGTCGGCTCCCGGGAGATCACGGCATAAGCCGTCCAGCCACTGCGCAGGGAAGGCCGAGTGATCGGCGACACCTGTATGCTGCTGTGCGGTTCTTTTTGCGCGTGCCTTTCGCGCAGCGGACCGCGGGTGCCAGCCGGCACCCGGCCTTCCCTGTGCCCTCTTGGATCAGAGGGTGGAGCGACGAAGCAAAGCTCGGGCGAAATCCGCCGCGAGGACGAGAAGGCATGTCTGCAACCACACATTCAATGTCGTCGCCCGGCCAGTGCGCAATTGCGCACTGCTGCAGAGCCGGCGCCAATCTCGGCGCGTCCCGTGCCGTCCTGGATCCCGGCTCTGCGCCGCAACGCCGAGAGGCGCTGCGGCTTGTCCGGGACACGGAGAGAGCGGGACGACTCCCAACCAGGTCAGGTTCCCTGACCATCTTTTGGCGTTGCAGTTGCGGCTATTTCTCGTCTAGAAACAGGCTACTGAGCCCTCTGGCAACCAACCGTCAACGGTTTTGGCCGAGGATTTATGGGCTCAAAAGGGTCTGGCAATGCTGATTCGCGGCCAAATCGATGGGATTTCGGGGGAGGTGGCTCTGGCCGCCGCCACGATCCCGGCCGCGCTGCTGCCCACCCTCCTGATTGGCGGGCTTCTTCTTACTTGCCCCTGAGGGCCGGCTGGGCGCCACGCGCCTGGGCGCTCAGGGGTTGGTCGAGATCACCGGACACCTCAAGCGCCCTTAAGACTGACGGCGCGAAAGCTCAAAAGGAATTTTACAATGGCCCCCGCGAACAAGTCCGATAAGGACCGCGTCATCATTTTCGACACCACGCTGCGCGACGGCGAGCAGTGCCCCGGCGCCACCATGACCTTCGAGGAGAAACTCGAGGTCGCGGAGCTGCTGGATGATATGGGCGTCGACGTCATCGAGGCCGGCTTCCCCATCACCTCCGAGGGCGACTTCCAGGCGGTGAGCGAGATCGCCCGCCGCTCCAAGAACGCCGTGATCGCCGGTCTGTCCCGCGCCCATCCGGCCGATATCGACCGCTGCGCCGAAGCCGTGAAATTTGCCAAGCGCGGCCGCGTTCACACCGTGATCGCGACCTCGCCGCTGCATATGCGGGTGAAGCTGAACAAGACCCCCGAGCAGGTGCTCGAGACCTCGGTTGCCATGGTCGCGCGCGCCCGTAACCAGATCGACGACGTCGAATGGTCGGCCGAGGACGGCACCCGCAGCGAGATGGACTATCTGTGCCGCATCGTGGAAGCCGTCATCAAGGCCGGCGCCACCACGGTGAACATCCCCGACACCGTCGGCTACACGGTGCCCGAGGAATACACCCACTTCATGAGGACGCTGATTGAGCGCGTGCCGAACTCGGACAAGGCGGTATTCTCGGTGCATTGCCACAACGACCTCGGCATGGCCGTGGCGAACTCGCTGGCCGGCATCATGGGCGGCGCGCGCCAGGTCGAGTGCACCGTCAACGGCATCGGCGAGCGCGCCGGCAACGCCGCGCTCGAAGAGATCGTGATGGCGATTAATGTCCGCAACGACAAATTCCCCTACTGGAACAAGATCGACACCACGCAGCTGACCCGCGCCTCCAAGGTGGTCTCGGCGGCGACCTCGTTCCCGGTGCAATACAACAAGGCCATCGTCGGCCGGAACGCGTTCGCGCACGAGAGCGGCATCCATCAGGACGGGGTGCTGAAGGACGCCTCGACCTACGAGATCATGCGCCCCGAGATGGTCGGCCTGAAGCAGTCCTCGTTGGTGCTCGGCAAGCATTCCGGCCGCCACGCCTTCGTGCACAAGCTGGAGGAGATGGGCTACAAGCTCGGCCCGAACCAGCTGGAAGATGCGTTCACGCGGATGAAGGCTCTTGCCGACCGTAAGAAGGACATCTACGACGAGGACATCGAGGCGCTGGTCGACGAGGAGATGGCGGCGTCGCACGACCGCATCAAGCTGACCTCGCTGACCGTGATCGCCGGCACCCATGGCCCGCAGCGCGCGACCATGAAGCTCGACGTCGACGGCCAGATCAAGATCGAGGAAGCCGAGGGCAACGGTCCGGTCGATGCGGTGTTCAACTGTATCAAGCGCCTGGTGCCGCACGAGGCCAAGCTGGAGCTGTACCAGGTCCACGCCGTCACCCAAGGTACCGATGCACAAGCCGAGGTCTCGGTGCGCCTGTCGCACGAGGGACGTGCGATGACGGCGCGCGCGGCGGATCCGGACACGCTGGTGGCCTCGGCCAAGGCCTATCTCGGCGCGCTCAACAAGATCGTCATGAAGCGCCAGCGTGACACCGTGACAACGACGGCTGCGAGCTGACGAGCGAAGCTCGTTATCCCGGGGCGTCTCGAAGAGGCGAACTATGGAGCGCAATTGCGCACCTGAGGATCTGGGGATCCTCCGATGTGCAATTGCACATCGTAGCTCGATGCTTCGCATCGCCCCGGAATGACGGCGTTGGTTACCGCGAATGGCCGCCCTGCTAACGGCCAATAGCAGTCCACACCGGCGGGCCTGTATTGATGCAGCCGGAACAAGCATTGGTCGCCCGCGCGGGCGGCTTAGATAACATCAGGGAGAGATTATGCGCACCTTCGCAATCGCCGCGTCGATCGCGGCACTGGCACTCGGGCTTGCCGGGCCGGCATCGGCCCAATCGCCAATCATCATCAAGTTCAGTCACGTCGTCGCCACCGAGACGCCGAAGGGCAAGGCGGCGGAGAAGTTCAAGGAACTCGCCGAGAAGTACACCGGCGGCAAGGTCAAGGTCGAGGTCTACCCGAACTCGACGCTGTACAAGGACAAGGAAGAGCTCGAGGCGCTCCAGCTCGGCAGCGTGCAGATGCTGGCGCCGTCCAACTCCAAATTCGGACCGCTCGGCATCCGCGAGTTCGAGGTGTTCGACCTCCCCTACATCCTGCCCGACCTGAAGACGCTGCGGAAGGTGACGGATGGCCCGCTGGGCACCCGGCTGCTCAAGCTGCTGGATGCCAAGGGCATCACCGGCCTTGCCTATTGGGACAACGGCTTCAAGCAGATGAGCGCCAACAAGAAGCTGATCACCCCGGCCGACTATCAGGGCGTCAAGTTCCGCATCCAGTCGTCACGCGTGCTGCAGGCCCAGTTCAAGGCGCTCAGCTCGCTGCCGCAGGTGATGGCGTTCTCCGAGGTCTATCAGGCGCTGCAGACCGGCGTGGTCGACGGCCAGGAAAACACCTGGTCGAACATCTATACCCAGAAGATGCACGAGGTGCAGAAGTACATCACCGAGACCAATCACGGCTACATCGGCTACGTCGTGATCGTGAACAAGAAGTTCTGGGACGATCTGCCGGCCGACATCCGCGACCAGCTCACCAAGGCGATGAAGGAAGCGACCGAGTTCGGCAACGCGCAGTCGCAGAAGGAGAACGACGACGCGCTCGCCGAGATCAAGAAGAGCGGCAAGAGCGAGATCATCAAGCTCACGCCGGAGCAGAACGAGGCGATGCGCAAGGCGATGGAGCCGGTCTACAAGGATGCCGCAGGCCGCATCGGCCAACCCTTGATCGACGAATTCCTCAAAGAGGCCAAGAGCACGACGAACTGAGCACGACGAACTGAGCTCCGAACGATGAACGAAGGCTTCCGTGCGGTCTGCACGGAAGCCTTTTTGTTGCGAATGATTTCCGATCGCGGCTGGAGGTAAAATCGCGCGTTACATCTTCGTAAGGACATGCTCCCTGTCCAGATTGTAAGTTGCTTGTCAGCCGTCCGGCGCCCATCTTCATGGCCATCCTTCCAGAGGAGGTCCGGATGAAGAAGTTCACCATTGCCGCCATTGCCGTGCTCAGCATCGCCGGCTCGGGCGCGGTCTATGCCCAATATCATCGCCCGTGGATGGAGCACATGCGCC
This sequence comes from Bradyrhizobium sp. 192, assembly GCF_023100965.1. Lineage (NCBI taxonomy): Bacteria > Pseudomonadati > Pseudomonadota > Alphaproteobacteria > Hyphomicrobiales > Nitrobacteraceae > Bradyrhizobium > Bradyrhizobium sp. 192. Next base: position 6,751,668 of record NZ_CP064690.1, on the reverse strand, counting down.
ACCACATCCGCATGAACCCCGAGGACCGCGCCGCCCTCGTCGACGCGCGGATCGCCGCCGTCCATGCCGGCTTGAAGCTCAACGCCGACCAGGAGAAGCTGTGGCCGCCGGTCGAGGCTGCTGTGCGCGACTTTGCCAAGCTGCGCATCGACCGCGCCAATGCGCGGATGAATGCCGGCCCTGGCGATGCCGGCAGGAATGCTGACAGGGACAGGCCGGAGGATCCGGTCGCCCGCCTGCGCCAGCGCGCCGAGGACATGGGCGCGACGTCGGCAGCCCTGAAGAAGATCGCCGATGCCGCCGATCCCCTCTACAAGACGCTGGACGAGGGCCAGAAGCGACGCCTCGCCGTGCTGACCCGCCACCGCGGGCCGTTCGGAGGCGGCGAAGACGGCTCGCACCGCCACTTCATGGAGCGCGGCATGGACCGCATGATGGAGCGCAACATGGAGCACTTCCATCGTGACCGCTCCGACCGCGACGGCGGCCCCGACCGGGACCGCGAGGGCCGGCTCTGAACGGGGCTGGATTTCGCGACGATTAACCCTGGAGAAGCCGCTGGAATCCAGCGGCTTTTCGCTTTCTGGGGACTTTGGAAAAACCTTCATTGCATCGCTTGCCATACCCGGATCGCTTTGCTAAACGACCGACCTCGCAAGGCAATCACCGCCTTTCGGGCGCATAGCTCAGTTGGTAGAGCAGCTGACTCTTAATCAGCGGGTCCCAGGTTCGAGCCCTGGTGCGCCCACCAAATAAATCAAAGGCTTACCAAAGCTGTGCCCCAGAACGGACCTTTCAGTTGGGAGGTCAGTTGGGAGTTTTTGTTCGGTTTTCGTGCTCATCCGCACGCTCCTCATGGACGATTGGCGGGATTGCTGCGCGTTACCGCAGCGGTTACCTCGTTCCCGGCGGCGTGGAGCACTCTCTCACGCAGAAGCCTTGGCGACCGATGAACGCCTTCACCTGGAATCCCATCCACATCCCAAACCTTCATTTCTGCGCTTGTCCGTAAACTGCACTGAGCTTCTTGATCGCTGACTCCGCGAGTTCTACGCGGCCGCCGAGATAGTGCGCATCGAGTATCTGCTGCACCGTGGCCATGGAGTGCCCCGTTATCGCGGCAATCTCGGGCACTGAGCAATTCGACAGCGCGAGCCGTGTGACAGCGGTTCCGCGCAAATCGTGGAAGTGCAAGTCCTTCAGCGAAGTCCTTTTGAATGCCTTGTCCCAGCTTGTCCGGAAACCGTCCTCCGTCCAAGGTCGGCCGAACGAGTTGACCAAGATGGTGACGGCTGAGCGCTTTTGGTTGAGCGCAGCGTCAAGCGCGGCCTTCAGCGGCGGCCCGACCGGGATCGTTACGCGCCGCCGGCCGTTGCTGCCGCGGCCCTTCGACTGACGCAGCCGGATATACGTGCCATCGTAGTTGCTCCAGGTCAGCCGCAACAGGTCTCCCTGGCGCTGGCCGGTCCATAGAGCGAGCAGCAGAGCCGCCTGCAGCTCGATGGACGCTACACCGCAAAACGAACGGATGTCTTCGGCGCTCCATACGATCTCCGACCGATCGGATTCATAAAGCCGACCGCCGCGCTCGCAGACGTTCACAGAGATCCTGCCATGATCCTTCGCAACCGAGAGCACGCGCGCGATCGTCGTCCAGACGTAATCAGCCTTGCGCGGCGTGGCTGCGAAGGTATTGCGGAAAGCCTTGAAATCTCCGCGCGAACGCCGATCCTCGAGCGCGCCGATCGGCATCTCGCCGAACTCGGCCTCGATCAGCGCGAGGTACTGATCGTAGGCGCGCTTGCTCTTGTCGCCAAGGCCCGTGTATTCGCTCTGGTCCTTGAAGTAGTCGATCAATGAGCTGAATGTTTCAGCGTTCTTCTTTTTAGCCGCAGTAGCTTCCCCGTAGAGCCTTATGAAATCTGGCGTGCCGGGTTCAGCATCGATGCGTGGACCGCCCTTCCAAGCGTACCAGTACGTCTTCGTTGTCCCGTCAGCGAGCTTCTTTGTGAGGCTGTTGATGCCTTTGAGCCGCACCCTCATTTTGCGAGGCCTTCCATTCATCATAGGGTGATCGCTGGAGTTGCATTTTAGAATCGAGACCGGACATTCGGTCAAGGGCCGCATCAATGGCTTTTCTGTCCCATTTGCGTGTTCCCGGAATCGGCTTCGGCATGATCCCGCGTCGAACCCAATTGTTAAACGCTGAAAGCGACTCGCATCCTGCGTAAGCCGCAGCTTGGTCTCTCGACATGCCACGGGGCTCGATCATCGGTGCTCCCACTGCCGATACTCCGGTTGATGCCGCGTTTCGGCAGCACTCTTATTGATCGAGGCCGAAAACGCACGACAAGGGGAGAAGGCGGGGAGTAGCAAATTCGGCTGGTGTGGAGCGGAATCGGACCGGTCCGTGCGAGATGATTATTGGACGAAAGGGAAGCAGGGAATCTAGTGGTGTCTGGAGCGGTGATCCCGGCCGGCGTGCGACAGTCTGCTGATTTCACTTGCGGGTCAGCGGGCTCGAGCCTGCAACCAGCCCGTTATGAGCGGCAGACTATCGATCAGTTTCGTTGTTCTTGCTGCGTTTTCGGTTGAATTCGATCGCGTTCTTTGTGCTTTGGTCACGTGGTTTCTGGTGCGAAACTGATGCGGTTGAATTCCAGGTAGGAAGGCGTCACACTGCTACTCGGCACGTTAGAGCCTCGGTCTGTCCTATGATGGATTGGACCGGGACATCGCAAAAAGCAAAGCATCATCAGCACTTAAGCCGCAGCTTGATCGAGCATGTCGTACCAAATGTAGTACTGCCACCGCTCGGAGCTCGACGAGAAGGCGTCGTCGCGCGCCGGCGTCTGCCCTGCGGCTATAGCGTAGCGCGACGCACCTGCGCGCCGCAGTAGGCGATATGCGTCTGCGTCGGCGCGTGCAACGGTCTGCAGTGATAATTCAGCTCGGAGCTTCAGCTTGCGCGTGGGGGAAGGCGCGGGAGTTCTAGGCAACTCGGCCGAGGGCGCGAAAAAAGGAGAGGCGGTCGCTTGTGCGACGAGGATATCTCGGTGCTCAAGGTCAACGAGCTGTACAGCTGGTTCAACGCTTGGCAGTTCATGGAGCGGTGCGGTTTCACCGATGCCGATCATAAGGACGGCTTGGAAAATGAAAGCGTGGAATAGCCATTAGCGCTTTCTCGGCGTCATGTGCTTCTTGAAGCTTGACGATCCCGGCTAATAGAGACCCAAAGGACCTAGCCTTGACGGCAGGGGTAAACACGCCTCTCAAACCCGCGTGGCTCCGTTTACGAGAGTCCGGCCGGGCGCCGGTGCGTCCACGGTCATGACCTCCAAGCTAAGTCACCGGAAATTCACGCCTTTCCGGTCATGGGCCTCAACTCTGGGGAAAAGGACACAGTTATCCACACCCATTGCGAGAACTTGATTTTCATGTTTCGTTCACGGTGGCGATTCGAACGGGGCGAGGATGAGTTCCTTCCAATTTATTCATACCGGGGATATCCACCTCGACAGCCCTCTGAAAGGGGTGAGCGGTCAGGAGGGGGCTGCCGCCGAGCGCATCCGGACGGCAACCAGAACCGCCTTCGAAGATCTCGTTTCCGGGGCGATTGAAGAGCAGGTCGCCTTCATGATCATCGCCGGTGATCTTTATGACGGCGATTGGCGCGATTTTCAGACAGGTCTCTTTTTCGTCCGGCAGATGGGGCGTCTTCGCGCAGCGAACATCCCCGTATTCGTGCTCCACGGCAATCACGATGCCGAAAGCCAGATCACCCGGCGGCTCACCTTGCCGGACAACGTGCAGGTCTTCGGCTATCGGAAGCCGCAAACGTTTGAGCTGGAAGGATGCCGCGTCGCGCTGCATGGCCAAAGCTTCAGAGTGCCCGCGACAACAGACAATCTCGCGGCGGCTTATCCTCCGCCGCTCAAAGGCTGCTTCAACATCGGCGTGTTGCATACTGCGCTTGGAGGCGTGAATGGACCTCACCAGAATTACGCGCCGTGCAGCCTCGATGAGCTCGTGAACAAGGGCTATGATTATTGGGCGTTGGCGCATGTGCATCAGGCCAGCGTTCTGCACGAGAATCCTCACGTCGTTTTCTGCGGCAACCTGCAGGGCCGGCATATTCGCGAAACAGGTCCAAAGTCAGCTTACCTGAACACCGTTCAGGACGGCGTTCTGCAAAGCATTGAACCGCTTCACACCGACGTCGTGCGCTGGGCGCAGATCGATGTGCCGGTCGGCGCGTGCCCGCAGTTTGGCGACGTCGTCGATGAAATCAAAAACAAGATTGATGCAGCCACGAGAAACGCAGAGGGGCGGCTGCTGGCATGCCGCATCCAGTTGACGGGTGCGAGCGCTCTCCATGGCGAGTTGCTGGCGTCAGAGACCCAGCTGCTGGCCGAGGCGCGCGCCGCTTCCCTGGCGCTCGGCGAAGAGATTGCGTGGATCTCGAGCGTGACGAATGCGACGCAGCCAGCATCGACAATGTCGGGAGCGATGGATCAGGAAGCTCTCAATGATTTGAACGCCTTGCTGTCGCAGGCAGCCGGCGATTCTGAATTGCAGGCTCAGATAGCGAATGAACTGGGCGAACTCATCCGCAAGCTTCCGCATGACGCTGTGCTCGATGTGGACGATACGCTTCTGCTGGCCGCCATCAACAAGGATTTTGCCGTGGTGATCGATCAGGCCGGCGCGTATCTAAATGCACGCCTGAGTGCAGGGAGGCGCTGAACAATGCGTTTGCGTTCTCTTGATCTCATTCGCTACGGCAATTTCACCGACCGGACGCTCGCTTTTCCGTCAGGTGGGCCGGATTTTCATATCGTGTACGGTGAGAACGAGGCTGGGAAATCGACGACAATGTCGGCGATTGAAGATTTGCTGTTCGGAATCCCCGGTCAGTCTCCTCGCAACTTTCTTCATGAAAACGCTGCACTTCGGATCGGTGCGACGTTGGAGCACGATGCGAATACGCTCGCCATCCGGCGTCGCAAGGGCAATAAAGATACCATCCTGGGATGGGACGATCTGCCCTTGAGCACAGGCGACGGGACGCTTGGGCCGCTGCTCGGAGGGATTGATCGCGCCTTTTATTGCAGGATGTTCTGTCTCGATCATGAGCGCCTGCGCGTCGGCGGGCGTGACATTATCCAGGCCAAGGACGATGTCGGCGCCACCTTGTTCGCGGCCGGGGCAGGCGTGTCGGGACTTCGCGGCCGCCTTGCAGCGATGCAGGAAGAGGCCGAAGGGCTCTGGGCCGGCCGCAAAGCGGGGCATCGAAAATATTACCAGGCCGAAGACCGCCTCAAGGATGCGGAAACCGCCTTGCGGCAGCACACCGTGACGGCAAGCAAATGGCAGGAACTGAAATCGGCCTTCGATGATGCGCGCGAGCGCTGCGCCAGCATTGAAAAGGAGATTGAAGGTCAGGTTACTGAACTCGCCAAAATCGCGCGCATCCGGCGCGTTTATCGCGCCGTGCGGCGTTTGGCGGAAATCGAGCGTGACATCGCCGGGCTTGGCGGTGTTGCGGTTCTTCCCGCCGGCGCGGCGAGCGAATTCGAGAAAGCGGCCTCCGATAACGCCGCCGCAGAAGTGCGCATCAGCGCGTTTGGCGAACAGATCGCGGCCATCGGCGTGGAGTGCGATGGCCTGGTTATCGATGACAATCTCCTTCAGCACGGACCGGAAATAGAGCGGCTTTACGAACGCCGCATCCAGATCGCGTCGGGCAGGGCGGACCTGCCAAAGCGGCGCGCGGATCTTGCGGCTTCAGAAGAGGCGCTGAAACGCCTGGCCACCGAACTGGAATGGATGGCTCCAACAGTCGAGGATTTGATCGCCCGGATTCCCGTGCGCGCCAAGATCTCGGTTGTCCGTGGGTTGTTGACCGCGCGCGGCAGCCGTTTCACGGCGGTGGGAAACGCACGGAAAGCGGTCGAGGACGCGCTTGAGAAGGTAGAAGAAATTCGTGTCCGTATCGAATCGGTGGGCGCCGCGCAGGATGTTTCGGCGCTCGCGGGCGTCGTGAAATCCATCCGCGCCCTCGGTGACCTGGATGCGCGTCTGCAGGCGGCCCAAAGAGAGCGGCGGGACGCCAATGATCTCTGTCAGGAGCAAATGGCGACGATGAATCCCGCGGTTGCAGATGAGGCGCGTTTGCGCGCCATGCGGCCGCCGGTCAACGCAACAGTCAAAGCGCACCGTGATGCCGCCCACGAATTGGAACGCCGCATCCATAGCCGCGAGGCGGCAATCCGTGAATCCGCCCGGATGGTCGAGAACAATCGCAAAGCTTACCTCCGGCTTGTCTCGGATGAAGGGATCGTGTCCGCAGGCGAGCTGACGAAATTGCGGGAGCTTCGTGATGCCGGCTGGTCCATCATAAAGCGGAAGCACATTGAGAACGTCGCCGTGCCGGATGCCGACGAACAGGCCTTCACGAAGGGCGGTTCCCTGCTGAGCGTATTTGAGGCGAGCATCGGCCATGCCGACGGAGCTGCCGATCAGCGGTTTGAGAATGCACAATCGACGGCCGAGGCGATGGTGTTGGTCCGGCAGATTACTGAACAGGAAGACGGACTGCACGCGCAAAAAGAAGAGCTGGAAGCGCTAACCCGGGAGCAGTCTGGACTGGCCGCTGCATGGGTGGGCATGTGGACCGGTGTTACGGACACGCCATCGACCCCGGATGAAATGCTCGAATGGCTCGATGCAAGGACAGTGTTGCTTGGCCAGATCGCCAAGCGCGACGCTGCCCTCCGGTCGTCGGCATCGCTGCAGCAGGAGATTGCGGACGCCAGGAAGCAGCTTGTTGGCATACTGCAGGATCCTGCGGTTGCCGCCACCGCAGAAAGCCTGCCGCTCAACGGCATTCTGACGACGGCGGAGCTGCGCATCCGGACGCAGGAAGCGATTGCGCAAAAGCGCGCCGAGCTCGAGCTTGAGCAACGCAAGATCAAGGCTGACGCGGAGCGCAAGAGCAAGGCCCTCGAAAGCGCCGAGAAAGAGCAGCGCGAGTGGGAAAAAGAATGGAAGGAGGCCTTGGCCGCGCTGAACTTGTCGGGCGAGGCGGCGGTCGAGACCATACAAGGCCAGATCGAAGCTCTGGAACAGATGCGCGACGTCGCTGCAAAAATTGCCGACCTGCAGCATGAGCGTATCGGCAAGATCGAGCGGGATATTACAGCATTTGAAAGCGAGGTAGCGAGACTCGCCGGGTCCGTAGCAACGGATTTGGCAGGCGCAGATGCTGACGACGTTGTCATCAAAATGCAGGCGCGGCTGGATGACGCGAAGCAAAGCCAGGCAACGCTCGGTGAGAAGAAAGCGGCCATCCACGGCCTTCAAAAGAAATTAGAGGACCGCGACAAGTCGAGAGAAGCCGCGCAGGAAATTATCCTGAAGCTGCAACAGGCGGCTTGCGTGACGCTCGATGCGTTGCGCGCAGCCATAAGGCAATCCGATTTGCTGCGCGGGCTTAAGGATGAACAAGCAAGCCTGCATATGACGCTCGAAGCGGACGGGGATGGTCTTGGCATTGACGCTCTTGGAGAGGAGTGCCGCAACAGCGACCTGGATCAGGCGGCGGCTCGCGAACAGACGCTAACGCAATCCCTGAAGGATCAAAGACAGCGCCAGCTTGAGGCCATCCAGCAGCGCAACGACGCGGCGCGCGTTTTCGAAGCACTTGGCGGCGACGCTGCCGCTGCAAAGGCCGCGTCCGACCGTCAGGCAGCGCTCGCGGATATGAGAGACGCCGCCAGCCAATATGCCCGTGTGCGCTCGGCATCGCTCATCCTGCAATGGGCGATCGAACGCTTCCGCCGAGAAAAGCAGGCGCCGCTGCTTAAGCGTGCGGGGGAGCTGTTTTCTATCCTGACCGGCGGATCCTTTGAGAGGCTCGCGCTCGAGTACGATGAGAAAGACGTTCCTCATCTCGCAGGTGTTCGGCGCGACGGGAGCGTAGTGGGGGTTTCCGGCCTGAGTGAGGGCACGGCCGATCAGTTGTTCTTGGCCCTTCGCGTCGCCGCCGTCGAAGAGTATCTCGCCCATGCCGGGTCAGCGCCCTTCATCGCAGACGATCTGTTTATCAATTATGACGATGAGCGCGCTGCTGCCGGGTTCAAAGTACTGCGCGAGCTCTCGGAAAAAACGCAGGTGCTGTTCTTTACCCACCATCAACACCTGATTGACGTGGCCCGCACTGCGTTCGGCGGGAATGTGTCGACAGCCGTGCTTGAGCATCACGATGATCCCCTGAAAAACGTGGCATAGCGTTCCTGCGATCAGTCGCGCAAAGACCGGCAATGGGATTCGATGTCGCTACCGTCTCCTCCTTGTTGGTCAGGGTCGCATCGGGTGATGCAGCCTTGGCCCTCGCCGAGAGCGGGGTGTGCAAGCCGCAAGAAGAATCTGCGGAGTTTGGCGCGGGCGCAGGCGAAGCCGAGCCACGGAGAGCAGATTGTTCTTGGCGGCGGGCCGACGGGGGCAGCGACCGCGACAGGCGGTCATGAAAAGGCCTGCGGATCGCGCCGGAGGGCGTAAGCGCTGGGCCGGTGAAATGGCACCCGTAGGAGCGTCAGCATAGCGCCGCCCGGAGTGGGGGCGCGGGACCGACTGCAGCCGCAAACCGGCCTCCGCGAGCGGCTCGATATTCCCTTGCGAGAGGGATCGTCACCGGACCTCGGCGCCTTCGCTTCTTAGCATCCCCGAGCTGAATGCCAAGGTAATGAAAGCATCTGAATTCGCTTGTTCAATCCTTGATGCCGAAGTGCTAATTTCCCTCTATGTCAGAACCCACAGTGACACGCGCAAAAATCTCGAAGCTTGAGCTGGTATTTCCGCCGGTCTCCAACCAGGAAGCTGTGTGGTTCAGGGACGTCCCGGAAGTTGAGGAAATGCTGCGGCAGAGTGACTTCTATATCATTGGCGGCCGACCGGAGATCAAGCTCAGCGATTTCCGGAAAGACGACGAAGAGGCCACCTTGAGTTTTGACGTCTCGGTCGAGGGTGGCCCTTCCGATCACGTGTTGCTGCGCATCAAAGACCTGCCCGGTATCGAGGAGGCCGACCCCGATACGTTATATATCGAGCTTGGCCCTAAATTCGTCCGCTTCTGGGATGGCCCCGTAAAGCAGGACGGCTCGGAAGTGCTGGAATGGTTCACCACTGAGAAGTTGCTTTGGAGCCGCGCGCATGAGTGGCCTGGAATCGAGGGGCTTAACCGGCACGCTGAGCTTGCGGTGTACGATCTTCTCTACGTTGGTATTGCCAAAACAGGGGATAGTTTCGATCGACTGATCGACAAGGGTCATCATGCGCGAACAGCGATTTTGGCCAATGAGCCTCAACGATTTCCCGGCGCGCGTGTCTCTGACGAGACGTATTTGTTTTTGTTCCGGACCGAGTCGCTCGTTATGCAAACCTTCGAGCCAGAACACGATTTTCAGGATAGCGACTTCGAGGATAATCTTGACCGAAAGCAGGTCGTAGCGGACGCCGAAAAAGCATTCGTGAGCATGCTTAAACCTGATTACAACAAGGTCCGGTTCGCTCGATACCCAAAAGGCTCCGATGGGCTCTACGGAGCTGGCTTCCTGCGCTACGGGTATCTCGTCAACGAAGACGTGACCTTCAACACGGCGCACGGCAGGGTGCGGGGCGCGCGTGATCCTCAGGGGTTTATTTCCAACGCGGCGGATTTCATTTTCGTGGACGGCGATGACGTCCGCCTTATGGTTTCCGGCGTGGACTTTCCAACCCAACCCTCGCGAACTCCTTGAGCGCTGAGGTACCATGCTCCGTTGCAGCGCCCGCAATGAGCGGCCCGATGAAATGGCACTCGCAAGAGTGTCGGCATAGCGCCGCCGTCAGGGGAATCGAGGGCAGCCCCGAGACGCAACGGGTAGCCTGGAGAGCGCAGGCGAGCAAAGCCCGGTCGGCAATACCGGCGCGCGTAAATTGAGAAGGGAAAAGAATACACGAATATCGATGGACCAGAAGCCGCGTGATATACTAACGGTTGTGGATCGACTCAACCCAGGCCTGTGCGGATGTGACGGCGATGCGTTTCAGGAATCTTGAAAGCTACAGGAGCAGCGGGGCCGGCAGCGACATGCAACTCGCTATACCCTTACCTAGAACGCCGGATGGTCGGGTCTATCGCTATTCGCCCAACGAAAATGCGCATCCGCGGCATTTCCTGCTCGGCGGCCGCGTGGAAGGCGTTACCCCGCCGGAGGCGCCCACGCCGCGCATGACCCATGCGCCGGGCACGCCGGGGACTATCTGCCCTTACAGCGGCGTAAAGGCCGAAGACGGTGCCTTCACGCACCCTGACGATATTGCGGCCGCGAAGGAAGTCGTTGCGCATGCCGCCGCGGCCGACGTCGCTGAAGTCTTTCACGGCATGTTCGCCGATTTAGGGCGCAAGTTCGCGGGCAGTAAGTTTGTCAAGATCAAACCGGGTCCGAAACCGTATCCCAAGCCCAGGCCCCGTTTTGCTCGACGCGATTTGCTGCGCGATTTGATCTGCGACGAATGCGGGCGCGACTACGGCGTCTTCGCGATCTCGCTGTTCTGTCCGGATTGCGGCGCGCCCAACATTCATCTGCACTTCGCGCGCGAGGCGACGCTCGTGCGGGAGCAGGTGGAACTCGCCGGCAAGCTGGACGCAGGCGCGGACGAGCTTGCCTACCGGCTGCTCGGCAATGCGCATGAAGATGTGCTCACGGCTTTCGAGGCGACGCTCAAGACGGTCTACCTTTACAAGCTCACCACGCGGCCCGCCGACGCGCCCGAGGTAAAGCCACCGGGAAATGCCTTTCAGAATATCGAGAGGGGCCGAAAGCGCTTTTCCGAATTCGATTTCGATCCGTTCGGGGCATTGAGCGCCGACGCGCTCGCGGTGCTGACGCTCAATATTCAAAAGCGCCATGTGATCGGGCATAATCTGGGTGTCGCCGATGCGGCTTTCGCTGAGCACGCGACGGATGCGCGCCTCGGCGAGACGGTGCCCTTGGTTGGCGAGGACATTCTCCAGTTCGCGGATATCTGCAAGACGATGATCGACCATATCGATGCGTGGCTCGCGAACGGCGTGTCGCCGCCGGGCCATGGGTCGCTGCCTGCCAGGCCGATTGTAGCGCCGCAAGCAAAGGAGCCGGCCGCATTGACGGTCGGCCAGCTGGGCAAGCTCGCGGTCAGCATCGGATTGTGGGTGTCGGAACGCTCCAAGAAAGGTTTCGATGATTTCATCGCCGAAGAAGATCTGAGGAAGGCTTTCCCGGACTCGACCATCGACGATTTGGCGTTCGCGGTGGCGGAGCTCGCCAAGGACGGTTATCTGCGGACGAGCGCGGTGATTTCAAAGCGGATTCCACGCATGCGCACTACGGCCGAGCTGTTCATCACTTTCGATCCGCATGCCGTGAAGACCGACCCGGCATCGGATGTGGTCGTAATCGTTGATCTCGCGCTAACGAAAAGCGACACGGTCGGCGTCGAGGAATTGCACGCAGCGACCGGATGGCCGCTGCGCCGCTTCAATCCGGCCTTTGCCTATATGATCTCCCAGATCAACGAGCGGCGCGTGTTGGGCGGAGGGACCAACGATTACCCGGCCCGGGGCTTCTTCCTGATGGACGAGGACCGGGTGGATCTCAAGCGTTTCGCCGACCGCTTGCGGGGCTGACAGCAGATGCGGTTTTTTACCGGGGTCGTCATTCCAGTAGAACGTGGGCGGACCTCCTTCCAGTTGAAAAAGCAGTCGTCGACAGTTGTGTCAACGACGCTCGCAGATTGCGGTCATGAAGACTGAGCCGCAAAGCGGCAGCCAATATTGATAAGAAATTTTGGGAGAAGGGCATGGCCCCAAGCGGAAAAAAATTCGAGTTTACCGAGCACGGGGTATTTGAAGCGAACATCGCGGCGTTCTTCGGGCACATGGCTCAGGAGGACGCCGCGCTTGCCGGAGAACTGCAGTCCCACTTCAAAGCGTTGTCGCAGGGCACATACAGCCAGCAGGACATTCTGAACGGCTTGTTCGCCGCTGCCGGAAAGCCATCGCAGCCGCAAACCGCGAACCCGGTTTCAGGCGCCGCTACCGGCCAAGGGGCGGCACCGGCCGCTGCTTTGCCGTCCGCAACCGGCTGGTTGCTTGAAGGACTTTCGATCGAAGGCTTTCGCGGCATTAACAATCAAGGCAAGCCGCTCGAGCTGAAGTTTCATACCGACAAGGTCAATAGCATCTCGGCGGTAAACGGGGTGGGCAAGAGCTCTGTCTACGATGCGGTCCGATATGCGATATGCGGTGCGGTAGCGTGGCTTGAAGACTTGCCCGCAAGCGAACGGGGCCCCGACTACTATCTGAACAAATTCAACTCATCCGGGTTGGCGACGATCACGCTCAAGCTGATCGCCGAGCCGGGCGGCCAGCAAGTAGCCATCACGGTGAAGCGGGACGCGCAAGGTAATCGCACCGTCTCGTCGGCGCCGGCGGCTGATGCCGAAGGCATTCTGCGATCGCTCAATCGCGAATTTGTTCTTCTGGACGGGCACACGTTTCAAAGCTTCATTTCAGCAAAACCCCTGGATCGGGGCCGGACGTTCTCGGGTCTGCTTGGTCTCGCCCAATACAGTGTAACGCGCCAGTCACTTGCGGCTGTCGCGAACACGCGGGCCTTTAACAACCATTTCGCGGTAGCAGAACACGCGCAGCTTCGCGGCCGCGAGGAGAAGGCAGCGGCCGATGCGCGCGCCGCCATTGCGGCCGACTATGCAGTGTTGGTAGGGCAGCCTTTGGCAGCCCTCAATGGAGCGGCCGCACAGGCGAAGTGTCACCATGCTCTGGAGCAGATCGGTCCTCTGAAGCCGCTCTGCGAGAACAAAGCTTTTCACGACATTGACATTAACGCCTGCATTGAGGCGGTGAAGGCGGCCGAGGGAGGGCCTAAGCGGGACCGCCTGAGCGAATGCATTCGCGAGCGGGCGGATCTAAAGAAGCTCAATGTCGAAGCTCCGAAACCCGAGCGTGCGGCCGTGCTTGTGGCCCTGGCAAAGGCACGCGATCAGGCGCTCGCTGAAACCGCAGGCGACGTCATGCTGACCCTGTTTCAGGCCGGGCAAAAGGCGCTTGGCTTGCCGGAATGGAGTAATCCCACGCTGTGCCCGCTTTGCGATCAGAAGGGCTCGCACGATCTGAAGGCGCATATCGCTTCCAAGCTTTCCCAATTCGATGCATTGGAGCAGGCAGGAACGGCGATTGCAAAAGAATGGGGCGAAGCCGGCTGGTCCGATCTTGGCGATCTTGAATCTAAGTTGGAGGAGGGCGCCGATAATCGGCTGATTGCGAAGCTGAAGGCGCGCGCGGAAAAGGGCGATATCACCTCTAACGACGCGGAGAGCCTCATGGAGTGGCTGAAAACGTTGCGCTCACGGGCCGACCAGAAAGAGCAGAGCCTGGCTGCCGAACAAGCCGATCTTGAGAAGGAACTGCCGCCGTCCTCCGTCGAGGTCACGCGCAAAGTCGAGGCGGCTCGTCGCCTCCAGGCCAATTGGAACAAGCTTGCCGAGGCTGAAAAAGCCGCGGGGCTGGAGCAAGGGCGGGAGGCGTTGGTCACGCAGGTGAAGCGCTTTCTTGATTCTGCTTCCGATTGCTTCGGCGCCGCGGAAGGCGCTCTCAGCAAGGCGCGGTTGGCCGCCGTCGAGCCGGTTTTCAGGGCGTACTTCGACAAGCTCTCGTTCTTCGGTGTCGTTCCGACGGTAGCTAAACGCGCCAACAGCGAGGACCTTCAAATCGCGCTCGCGGACTTCCACGGGCTGCAGAATCTTTCGCCGCAGGCGTTGCTTTCGGAGAGCTTCCGGAACGCGTTCGCGATTTCTCTCTATCTCGCGGCCGCCTCTCTTTATGGCGGGCTTCCGAAGTTCATCGTGCTTGACGACGTGACCTCAAGCTTTGATGCGGGTCATCAGAATTTCCTCGTTGAGCTGCTCAGGACGTCTTTCGCCCGTCCGGCGAACCCATCCGGCCTGCAGGTCATCCTGCTAAGCCACGACACCATGCTGGAGAAGCTGTTCAACAAGCACAGCAATACAGGGACCTGGTGGCATCAGCGGCTCGAAGGCGTTCCGCAAATCGCGGTTCTGCCGCAGGCCGGCGCCGTCAACAAGGTGCGCGATCAGACGATCTCGATGCTGCAGGCAGGGCAGGTGGATTTTGCCAAAGAGGGCGTGCGGCAATATCTGGAATACCGCCTTAGCGATCTCATCAGCCGCCTGCGCATCCCGGTGCCTGTCGACGTCGCGTTCAACGACAACAAACAGCTTGCGCATGAATTTCTGCAGGCTATCGAGGCGGCCGTCAAACTGCATCAAGCTGCCAATTCTCTCGTGCTCGATGCTACTCAAATCGCCGGGCTGAATGCCAACATGGCAACCATCGTTGGTAATTTCCTCAGTCACTGGGGGACGGGGCAAACGCTCAGTTTTTCGGGTCCATCGCTTCTGGGCGTGATGCAGTCAATCGATCAGTACTGTGAGTGCTTTAGATACGAGCCGAGTCCTGGTGCGCCGCGGCAGTTCTACAAATCATTGCACCAGCGAAGCTAAAGTGGCGGAGGATGGCAGATGAATATTGTGATCAAGGGTAATTTCCTTGGAAATCGCTCTTCTCAGCCGGGTGGGGTATTGAAGGACTTTCTGAGGCGGGGAGTCCTGGCGGAAACCTGCACGTCCAGTTTTGGCCTAACGCTGTGTTTGGCAGCTCATTCAACTTAAATGCGACGGCGGCTACGCGCCCTTGAAATCGGCCGTTGAGACCATCTTTTCGCAAGGCTTAAAGCCTGTCATTGGTTTACGCGGCTACAACTGCCGCCCAAAGCGGGCATTGGCGTGGAAAGTGACGACGCATGGGTTCGATGAAGGACCTCCAGATCGAGATCATGGGGCTGACGCAGGATTGGCACGAGCTGATCAGGCGAATTCTGAGTCAAGATAAAGTCGGTGCGGCCTACGTCATGCGACCGGACGAGGCGCCCGACGATGAGGAAAGATGGAACGAGCTCCGGCTTGTACCAGACCTAGCCTTTACACCGGCGGGTGAGAGCGAGCCGCTCGCCGTCGAGTTCAAGATGTACCGCTGGCAGAGCGAATGGCAACGGCGGCTGCGGGAAGCCGTAGCCCACATGCAGGAGATACTGGCGCAAGGACGTTATCAGCGAGGGATAATCATCCTCTCGTTCGACGTCGATGACCAAACCCTTGCTGCGACGCGATCACGGGTAGCGGGAACCATCGACATCTGGACTCTGCAGCACCTTCGCGAGCTCGCCGGCGAGGATAAAACGCTTGCCGAGCAGCTCGACGAACTTGCCGGCGACACAGCAATGGACACGCGTTCGATTGCACCGCGGGCCGAAACTCAAGTTCTCGCGAAGGGTACGGCGATCGCCGGCATTTTGCGGGCGACGCTTGCTGGTACGCATGGGTGGCAGGCGTTCGAACGCACATGCGCAGATGCGGTAAAGTTCCTATTCGGTCGGGAATTGCATCGGTCCACGTCCCAGAAGCGCAGCGGAGAAGGCCTGCATCGTATGGATCTGATCTGCCGCATTAGGTCGGAGGGGAACTCTTTTTGGTCAATGATCGCTTCCGATTTTTCGACACGCTACGTCGTCTTCGACGCCAAGAACTATGAGGCACCGGTCGGTCAGAACGAGATCGAGCTGACAAAGAAATATCTCTTCAGGGGCGGGCTTCGAACGGTAGCGATCATCCTCGCCCGCGAAGGGGCCTCGGCTCAGGCGAGGATCGCCGCCGAGCAAGCATTGCGCGAAGATCAAAAGCTGATCCTTGTGATCAGCATGGCCGAACTTTGCGCCATGTTGGAAGGAGCTGATGCCGGAGATCCGCCTGAGAATGTAATGTTCGAGAAGGTTGACGACATGCTGATGGGAATGGGGCGCTGATCTGTTCAGCGGAGCAAATCGCCACGATCGCCTGCTGCGGGGTGCTGCCGACCGCGATCTCGTCCCTGTCCTGGGTCAGGTCGTCGAACACGCCGACAGGCGGATAACGGCTGGCAACAGGGCGCCGTCGACATAACAACGATCCTTGGAAAGTTTTAGCCGGCCCGTGCTGTGGTGGACGCCAGATTGCCAACGTATTGGTTCACGACGCGGAATAGCGCGCTGATGGCGGCCTGGTTGGTCGTGATCGAATAGAGATTGCACATCGATCAGGCTTCGGTTCGAGGATGGCGAGGCTGCCAGGTCAATTGTAACAGAGTCGCGGATGGACGCGGCAGCGTAGCCGGCTTGCGAGATCATGCACGAACGTGGTCGGCGGATGCTTCATCGCCGCGAGGTCGACGTCGCTCGGCGTCTTGCAGCGAGCGCACCTGATCTCCAGCCAGGGAAAGCCTCCGTTCACAGCCTGATCGATGGTGGGCGAGGGATCGATAGGTTCGCCGTCGCTCCACATCCGCTCGTTTCAGCTTTCGCAAAGCAGCCTGTCAGCTTGCTGGATCATGGCCTCGCCCTTGGCCCGCATCTCCGCCGATTGGGCAGCAAGCATGTTGGCCATCGCGCGTGCCTTGCCGAGCTCCTTTGCCAGAGCCTTGCGATCGCCGCCCGACAGGGGCGTGGGGTGATACTTCGGGGCCATCCGGATATCCAGGCGCCAAGAGATCGGATCGGCAATCCGGAGCTGTCAATCGGCGTTTGACTGGGACCCCCTATCGGCATCCAAAATGGACCCCTTTGATCGGCGTGCTCTGCTGGTAGCGCTCGGGTCGTCGGAGCTGGTCGGGGTTGCGGAGACGGCGCGAGCGCGGGTTGTTTGAACATCGTCGCGGCTTTTGAATCGCCAGCTGTCGTTGCCGGTCTCGACGATGTCGCAGTGATGGGTCAATCGGTCGAGTAGCGCGGCGGTCATTTTGGCATCGCCGAACACGCTCGGCCATTCGCCGAACGCAAGATTGGTGGTCACGATGACGGAGGCGCGCTCATAGAGCCGGCTGACGAGATGGAACAGAAGCTGGCCACCGGACTGGGCGAAGGGCAAATAGCCGAGTTCATCCAGCACGATGAAGTTCATCCGGGTCAGATGCTCGGCGAGCCGTCCTTGCCGTCCGTTGCGGGTCTCGGTCTCGAGGCGATTGACGAGGTCGACGACGTTGAAGAAGCGGCCGCGGGCACCGGATCGGATGCAGCTTCTTGCAATTGCAATGGCCAGGTGGGTTTTGCCGGTGCCAGTGCCGCCAACCAGCACGACGTTGCGTTGCTGGGCGATGAAGCCGCCGCCAGCGAGATCATTGACGAGAGTCTGATTGATCGGCGTGCCGTCGAACTGAAAGTCGGCGATGTCCTTGGCAAGCGGCAGCTTGGCAATGGTGAGCTGATATTTGATCGACCTGGCTTGCTTCTCGTTGATCTCGGCGTTGAGCAGATCGCCGACAATGCGCTGAGGTTCGTGCTGGCGCTTGACGGCAGTTGCCATGATCTCGTCGAAGGCAGCCTTCATGCCGTAGAGCTTGAGTTCGCCCATGAGGTCGAAGATTTGGGTTCGTTCCATCAGATGGTCCTCCGGAGGTTGTCGTAGCGGGCACAATCGGCGATCGGTGCATGACGGAGCGTCAGTGCGGCCGGTGTCATGATGTTGGCCGGTGGGGCGGGTTCACGTTGACGGGCCAGGATGTTGAGCACCACATCGGCGGAATGGACGCTGTGACTGAGCGCTTCGGCACAGGCCGCTTCCACCGCGGGCAGACCGTCAGTCAGCACCGCGTTGAGGATATCGACCATCTGCCGATTGCCATCGTCGGTGCTGGCAAGCTTGCGCCGGATCCGCTCGATCGCGGCCGGCAACACCCAGTCTTTGAAGGGAGCACCGTTGCGCAAGGCGCCGGGTTTGCGGGCGAGCACCGGCACATAATGCCAGGGGTCGTAAACGGTATCGCCGCGCCCAAAGGATCGCGGGTGCTCGGCAACGATGCGTCCATCCTGACGGATCACGATGCGATCGGCATAGGCTTGAACCTCGACCGGTCGTCCGACTGCGCTGGCTGCGACCGAGTATTTGTTGTTGTCGAAGCGCACCAGGCAGGTCTTCGAGACCGATGCCGTCACCGCATGGAAGCCGTCGAAGCGGCCGGCATAGGGAACGAGTTTGGGGCGTTCGGCTTCGAACACGTCCCAGATCGTCTGATCGACTAGCTCCGGATGGCGATGAGCCTTGGCGTAGGCGATGCATTTGTCGAGCAGCCAAGCGTTTAATTCCTCGAGGTTTTTGAACCGCAGCCGCGGCGTGAAGAAGCGTTCCCTGACCAGCCCGACCTGGTTCTCGACCTGCCCCTTCTCCCAGCCCGACGCTGGCGTGCAGGCGACCGGATCGACCAGATAGTGGCTGCACATCTGCAGGAAGCGACGATTGTAGAGACGCCCTTTGCCGACGAAGATCGTCTCTACGGCGGTCTTCATGTTGTCGTAGATGCCGCGGGTGCAGGTGCCTTTGAACAAGGCGAACGCCCGGTCGTGGGCGTCGAACACCATCTCCTGCGTCTCCCGCGGATAGGCCCGCACGAACAGCATGCGGCTGTGACAGAGCCGGACATGGGCGGCCTTCACCATTACCGTGGTGCCGCTCAACAGGACCACCTCGTGGCTCCAGTCGAACTGGTAGGCTTCGCCTGGGTCAAAGCTCAGCGGGACATAAGCGGCCGCGGTCGATTGCCCGCGTTCCTTGCTCCAGCGCCTGGCGTATCGACGAACCGCATCATAGCCGCCGGCATAACCCAGGCCGCGAAGCTCCTCGAATAGCCGGATCAGTGTCAGCCGTTCCCGCGCCGCCTTGCTCTCATTCCCTGCCAGCAACCGATCAAGCTCGGCACTCCAGGCACCCATCTTCGGGAGCGGCTGCGTCTCGCGCTCGTACCGGAACTCCGTCGCTTGAGAACGAATGACCTTGCGAACCACCTTCCGCGATACGCCAAGTTCTCGGCAGATCGCCTTGATCGGACGACCATCAACAAAGTAGGCGCGACGGATCTTACCAATCGTCTCCACCACCAGCATCCCAACCTCGGCTTCCATGACTCGATGGAAGCCACTGTGGACCCTTATCCCGGGGTCCCGATTGGATGCCGATCACCCCGAAAACGGGGTCCTTATTCCATGCCGAAACACAATAGGCAAAACACGATAGGTCCAAAGCGGTCGCTGTGTCCGCCATGGCTTTGGAGAAGTCTTGGAGATCTTCTGCGGTCGCTAGGAGATCAATGAAATTTTGAAAGATGCGGTGCATCGCTGCCAAGCAAGCCGTGCATGGTGCGAGAGCAGAGATCTCGCCCAATTCGTTGATTGTGCCCACAACAAGTGACCAAAGAGCCGCGCTTCGCGGCCGGTGAAGTCAAGGCAAAGCCCTCTTGTACCAAACACCACAACGTCGTGCCTCGTACAGTTTGTCTTTGCCTATTCTCATAACGCCCCCGGCATTTTGTGCCGAAATCGCAGCCGTCACCCCCAAAACGCCGAATGTGATGCGGCTATGCAACTGGCCAGGGGCCTGCATGTGCCGGGACAGTGCGTTGACCGGCCAGAAAGGCTAGTTTGCCGACCAAGCTGATCATCGACCAAGAGACTCACCGGATCATCGGCGGTGTGATCGGAGCCTGGTGATCGGGACCATTCAAGTTTCGCGCGCGCTTTTTGGTGCAGTCGAAATCGTACCTCGCATCAAGTGCCAAAATGGCACTGAGAGCTGCGGACTTCAGCTCAAAATGTGGTCTGATGTGCACGACAGTATTGCTGCTGGATGTCGTTCGTTAGATCTCCGCGATCGAATTCCGCATTCGGCGTTTGCGAAAGATATCCGACCTTTCGTTTCCTCCCTCTACTTGGCCCGGCGCGATCGGCGGGCCCTTTCTCAAGGTCTGGCTACATCCGGTGCCGCGGCGAAACGGCGCTATTTCGCGATTCTTGCTTGCGCTTACGGTAACAAACGCTAGTTGTTTCAATGCTCCGGACCAGACTACCAATCTGAGGGTCGGACGTTCGAATCCTTTCGGGGCGCGCAATTCGGCTTTGTTCGTTAGATTTTCTTGGCGCCGGCTGAGCGCGTTACCGAGCGTTACCGTAAAACGCCCATGGTGTTTGGCGGTGCGTTGCGGTTTCCAACATTGACTTGCACCGTCGCAGTCGTTCCGACGATCAGGCGATCGACATCTTTGCGCGGGATGCGGACCCGAACCGGAATGCGCTGGGCGAGCCTGACCCAGGAGAACGATGGATTGACGCTGGCGAGCAGGCTGGACCCCAAACTTCGATCGCGGTCCTCGATTCCGCCAGCGATACTCTCGACCCGACCGCTCAGCGTCGTTCCGCTCATCAGCTTCACGTCAACGGCGTCACCAAGGTGGATCCGCGGGATCTTGGTCTCCTCGAAATAGCCTTCGACACGCACGGTGTCGATGTCGATCAGCGCCATGATGCCGCGCCCCGCGGCGAGATAGGCGCCGGGCCTTAAATCGAAATTGGTCACGCGGCCATTCGCGGGTGCCCGGATTTCGGATCGATCGAGATCGAGCCGCGCGATTTGAAGGTCGGCCACGGCCTCACCATAAAGCGCCTTGGCTTGCAAATCCGTAGCGCGGATCGTCTCGCGCTGTTGCTGCGACACGACACCTTCGCTCAGCTTCTCATATCGTGCGCGGTCGCTCGCTGCCTTCTCCGCGGCGGCTTCGCGGTTGGCCAGAGACGCCTCTGCTTGTTGGACGGCGAGGCGGAAACGGTCGGGATTCAGCCGCAGCAAGATATCGCCCTTGCGGACGACCTGATTGTCCCGGACCAGCACCTCGTCGACCAGCCCGGAGACATCGGCGGCAACGGCGATGATGTCGGCGCGGACGCGGCCGTCCCGTGTCCATGGCGCCGCCTCATAATGCTCCCACATGCCGATGCCGACCGGTGCCGCGACGCTCACCATCAGGACAGTGAGCATCATGCGGGGAAACATCGAACTCATCGTTGTCATAGCGGCAGCTTTCCCAGAACAGCGTAGAAGATCTTGGTCAGAATGACGAAGACGGCGAAGTCGAACAGCGCGGGGTGCCACGCATACCTTCGAATATGGACGCCGATGAATTTGCGGTTGGCCGCGGAGGCGATAAAGCAGGCCGCGAGCGCACAAGCACAGGCCAGCGCAAACGTCGGAACGTAGACGCCGGCAATGGCGATTTCCTCGTTCATGGCATGGCCTTGCTGGACAAAGCATGAGCATCCGGAAACATCGTCCGACGGAGGCCGATCAGCGCGAGCGTTCGCTGCTGGCAGGCGGTCGTGTTTTTGCGCGTGTCGCACAGCGCGTTGTCGATCGCGGCCAGAAGGGCGCGCGCATCGTCAGGCTTCAGTTTCGCGTTGCCGCGGGCCAGCCAGCGGAATGCCTGCGACAGCATCGGCAGAAGCTGCTGGAGGCCAGGGTCGCTGCGCGCGTCCTCGTGCACTGCGGCTTGCCTGAGCGCGAGCAGATCGAGGCCGATTTGCAGCGCGGCCAAAGGACGGGCTTCCACCGCGATGTCCGTCGTCGCGCCAGCCAGCCGAGGGATCACCAGGCCGAATCGATCAAGCATGATGCTGGTCCATCTGGCGCGGCTCATCGGCCGCCGTGCAGCAGCCAGCCTCGCCAGATCGGACCAGCCGTGGCGCAGCAGACGCTGCGCCGCTCCCGATGCCGACAGTGAACGCAGCAATCGAATTGCGATGAACGCTGTGAGAAGTCCGATCATCGCAGCCGCATTGCTATTGATGAACAGAGCGAAGTCGGCGCTGAATTTGTTCTGGAGGTCGAGCGCGCTGATCAGTCCGAGACCGAGCGCCAGCGCCTTGATGAAATGCCGGGGATTGGCCTGCAGATAGCCGATCACCAGAAAGGTCGGCGCCAGCGAGAACACCAGCATCGGAAAGCCGGTGATGGCCGGGAAGATCACGAACAGGTAGATCGCGGCGACCGGCAGGCAGGCCAGCGTCCAGAGCGCGGAGCAAATCAGCGTTGGCGCGGGATCGTCGAGGCTGCTGTAGAGCGCCGCGGCGATGGCGGCGATTTGCGTGGCGCCGCCGCCTTCCGGCCAGGCCGTCGTGATCCAGACCGTGCAGCAGCCGAGCACGGCGACGCCAAGAGCCACGACCGACAGAACGGCAAGGCCGGGATCGCTGTGCAGGCGTCGCCTCGCGTGTCGATCCCGCAGGCCAGCTTGGCTCCAAATGGCAGGGTGAGCACCGCTGTGCAATGCGCGCGACAGGTTTCGCGCGGCAGCCAGCGCTTCGATCAGCGTGGCCAATCTGGCCGCGGTTCCGGCCTCGATCAGCCGATCCCATTCGCTGCGATCGTTGCAACAGGTCGCTTCGAACGATGTGCACTTTCTGATCAGTTCGTCGGAAGTGGCCGGTGATCGCTCCGGCGCACGTGTCCAGTCGGCGAGTTCAGACAGCAGGTGGTTCAACTCGGCCGAGCGCCGCTCTCCCAAGGCGGCGAGTCCGTCCTCCACCGACAGCAGCATCGGCAAGACCAATGCGAGCTGGTCCTGCACGGCACCGATGGCGCGCAGGTCCGGCTTGCTCGCGGCCGGTGCGTAGCGCAGGTGCGTCGACAGGATCTCGATTTGCGTGATGTCCGCAGCGAGCTTCCAGCGCCCCGTATTCGGTGCCTTGTCGACGCGCGCGCAGAGCACATCGGTGGTCCGGGCGAAGGCGTCCGACAATGCGGCGCAGAGGGATTTCAGCACAGGAGTAGTGACGTCGCGCGGGAACAGCAGGGTGTGCACCAGGGTCGCACAGCCGATGCCGAGCAGGATCTCCTCGACACGCGACAGCGCGGTCACAAATACCATCGCCGGAACGTGGACGCTCGAGAACGCGATTGTCGTCGCGGTGTAGCCTGCCAGCAGGAAAGCATAGCTGCGCGGCGTGCGGTCCTGCAAGGAGATATAGAGGCAGAGTCCGGCCCATGCGGTAACGGCAACCGACAATAACGCGGGTTGATCGACCAGGATCGGGACCAGCGCCAGCGCCGCGCAGGCGCCCAGCAATGTCCCGACAAAGCGGTAGACGGCGCGTGACCGAACCGCGCCGGCGAACGGCTGTGCGGTCAGATAGACCGTGAGCATCGCCCAATACGGCCGCTCCAATCCGAGCCGGAAGGCAAAATAGATCGCGAGCATTGCCGCGATGAAGGAGTTCGCCGAGAACAGCGCCCATTTCGGATCGAGCCGGCCGGGCGCTGCTGCTGCGAGAAGCCGAGACAGAAATGGTGAAGGCATGATGTGATCGTCCGTGAAGCACGGAGACCATAGGCGTTGCTGCGTCGGGAGAATTTCGTTATTCTGCCAATTAATTGCTAAAGGATGACAATGCGCGGCACGCTCTATCAGCACTATCGGCGGTTCGATCCTGACATTTTGGACCGTCCGATCGTGGCCGGCATGGTGGATACCCGGGAGCAGGAGGACGAACTGCCGGTTCATATCCATCGCAAGGGACAGCTCGTCCTCGCCCAGCGCGGCGGTGTGACGTGCGAAGTGCCGAGCGGCCTGTGGATGGTCCCGCCGCGCTGCGGCGTCTGGATTCCCGGCGGTATGCCCCACAGCAATCGCGTCAGCGGCAACGCCAGCCTGCTGTTTCTCTATGTGGACATGGATGCGGCGAGCGTGCCGCAGGAATGCTGCACGCTGTCGATCTCACCGCTGTTGCACGAGCTGATCCATCGGATGGCGACGCTGCCCCCGCTCTACGATCCCGACGGCCCGCCCGCGCAGATCGCCGCGGTGCTCCTCAACGAGTTGATCGCCATGCCGACCGAACGGCTGCATCTTCCGATCACGCGGAGTTCGAAACTGCGTATGATCGCCGATGCCTTGATGGACAATCCGGCCAACCGTAGGACCGTGGCGGAGTGGGCGCAAGCCATCGCGCTCGGCGAGCGGACGCTGATGCGCATTGTGCTCGCCGAGACCGGCATGACCTTCAGTCGCTGGCGTCAGCAGCTTCAGATCATCGTCGCCATCCAGAAATTGTCTGCTGGCAACACGGTTCAGTCCGTGTCCGAGGCGCTCGGCTACGAGTCGGTGAGTGCGTTCATCACCATGTTCAAGAAGGCGCTTGGCAAATCGCCGGCGCGCTACTTCTCCGAGCGCGAGGCCGGCCAGGCTGGCCCGGGGGAGACCTGCCGCGAGACGAACTGCAAGCTTCGCCGGATGCCTGAGGTGCGGGACGCGCTCAATGGACTTTCGCAACGCGGATGGCTGGAGTTAGAGCGCTTCGTTTCGGACGATCTCGATGCCGAAGCCTGAAAGTCCCTTGAAGTGATGCGTCGACGACGTGAGGTGACGGATGGAGCTGATCTTGAGATCCCGCAGGATCTGGGCGCCGACGCCGATCTCGCGCCATTGCCGATTACGGTCGTCTTCGCGCGAACTGATCGGGCCTAGCGGCGCAGGCGGAACGCCCGCCGCGCCGTCGCGCAGATAGACGAGCACGCCGCTGCCATTATCCTTGAAGCGTTGCAGAATGACGTTCATCTTGGCCTGTTCCTGACCCGAGAACAAATCGCGCAGGATGTTGGGTTTGTAGAAGCGCGTAAGGACGTTGGTGCCGTCGCCCAGTTCTCCGTAGATATAGGCGACGTGATGAATGGGGTCGAACGGCGAGCGATACGAATAGCCCTGGAGCGGGCCGATCGGGCTCTCCGCCGTGACGCTCGAGACGCGCTCGATCAGCGTCTCGCGGGCCTGCCGGAAGCTGATGAGGTCTGCGATGGTGACCTGTTTCAGCTTGTGCTTGTCGGCGAACGCCGCGACTTGCGGCCCCTTCATCACCGAGCCATCGTCGTTCATCAGTTCGCTGATGACGCCGACCGGCTCGAGACCTGCCAGTCTGCACAGGTCGACGGCGGCCTCGGTGTGACCCGAGCGCATGAGTACGCCCCCTTCTTTTGCGATCAGCGGGAAGACGTGTCCCGGCCGGCAAAAATCGCCGGCGCCAGCGTTGGGGTTGGCGAGTGCACGGCAGCACGAGGCCCGCTCTTCGGCCGAGATGCCCGTACCGTTATCCGGCCGGTAGTCCACTGACACGGTGAACGCCGTGGTGTGAGCCGAGTCGTTGTTGACAACCATCGGGTCAAGCCGCAGGCGTCTCGCGTCTTCGAGGGTAATCGGAGCGCAGACGATTCCCGATGTATGGCGAATGATGAAGGCCATCTTCTCAGCGGTACACCGCGAGGCGGCAACGATGAGGTCCCCTTCGCCCTCGCGATCGTCGTCGTCGGTGACCACGACGATTTCGCCGTCGGCGAGCGCCTGCAGGGCCGCTTCGATCACACCCGTCATCTCGGTCGCTCTGCTCGCTGGAACCGACGGGTGCTCGCGTTGGGTCTTGTGCGGATTGTCAGGCTCGCAGCGCCGCTCGAGCACTCTGCCGATCTTAACTTCACCATTATTGTCAACTGGCCGGAGCGCATGGCGGGGCGCCTCATAGTCTTTCCACGCTGTAGCTGGGACGATTGGTGTCCAGCCCGATCGGCGCATCGGACAGCAAAGGACCAGTTGGGTCGTATCGGGGTCTTGGTGAGCGCTCCAGAGGGCGCGAGGGGTTGGCGCAAGCCTTGACGGTGACCGGCCGATTGGTGTCGATCGGCAGTACGGTCTTGTACGAAATGCGCTTGAGGGCCAGATTTGATCGAATGCTGCTGACGCCGGGGATGCGGGATAGTTTGTTGACAATCAGGTCTTCGAGATCTTCGATGTCGGCCGCCATGACGCGGAGCATGTAGTCGCTCTCACCGGTCATGAGATAGCATTCCATTACCTGGGCCAGCCGGTCGATGGATCGTGTGAAATTCTCGAGGGACGTCTGGACCTGCTTTTCCAGCTTGATCTGGATGAAAGCCGTTACACCAATGCCGAGCACGGCGGGATCGAGAAGGGCGATCCGTCGATCGATCACACCGAGCTTTTCGAGTGTTCTGACGCGTGCCAGACACGGCGACGGCGAGAGATTCACGCGTGATGCGAGCTCGACATTGGTCAAGCTCGCATTCTGCTGGAGCTCGTTGAGGATCTTGATATCTATTCTGTCGAGAGAAGTCGTTGACATCGCGTATCTCCCAATTATGGCAGTCTTCTGCGGCGCGTATCACCGTCGTTTGCGGGGTGATGACAATCGCGTGGTAAAAGCTAACCGCAATTGCGCTTGTGGGATTTCGACAAATCATCGACTTATATTGAAAAACCGTCAACCTTCGCATTGTGCATTGCGATCAGGAGGTTAGTTGCCTACTTCTGATACATTTTTTGCCTATGCGATATGCAGGCCGACGTTGATCCGCGGATTCGGTCAAGATGTAATGCCCGCCGCTCCATCGATTGGCTCCCCATGTCACTTGACGGGATGTGCAGCAGAGCTCGATGTCGAGAGCTGCCCTGTTTCGTACAACCGCCTGTCGTCGCGTGTGGCCCTGGTCCCACTTCGCTGACCACGCCGCGGGCGTTGCGTGAGACAAAAGGTTCGGCAGCAACGACGCCCACCCTCGTCAACCAGAAAATGGCAAAGATCGGCCGGATGCAGAGTTGGATCTAGCGACTCGACAAGTTGTTACAGCATAAAATGCTGATGAAGCTTCTGTGACAGGCGTTGTTCAAGCAGTAATGCTGAGAGGCTCGGGCGACTATCCACCCACGATCGCACTTGGGTAGCGACGGTTTGGATGTCGAGCGTGAAACTGAAGCAAGTCTATTTGACAGCGAACGATCCTGGACGCCTGGCCGAGTTCTACGAAGGCCTGGGTCTGAAGGTGCGCTTCGCTGACCCCGGCAAGTGGATCCAGTTCGTGAGCGATGCAGCTGCGTTCTGCGTCGCCGGACCGACGGAGTCGGTCTCGGACCAGCTGCAAGATGCCGTTCTTGTCTTCGATGTCGATGACCTCGAGGCCGCTATGGAGCGTGCCGCAGCCATGGGGGCGCAAGTCGGCGCAGTTCGGGACATGGCCAGTCACGGCCGCGCGGTGAAGGTGCGGGATCCGGGCGGCAACGTCATCCAGTTCTATCAAGCAGCCGGATAGCTCAGAGTTCACCGGGGCAGCGCTGCATGCCCGGACTCACAACCAGACAAAAAGGGCGCATCCATCCCATGAATCCAAGGGTCGTAGCCATGCCGTCCGCAACACCGCCGCTGTCCGAAACGAGCCCACTCGATGCCGCAGCATTCCGCGCTGCAATGCGCAGCGTGCCGGGCACCGTGTCGATCGTCACGACAGGCCGGGCGCCGAACCGCCATGGTCTGACACTGACGGCGGGCTGCTCACTGTCGGCGGCTCCGCCCAGCGTGCTGGTTTGCGTCAATCGATCTGCCGGTGCGCACGACACCATTCTCAGCAGTCGGTCGTTCTGCTGGAATATTCTGGGGGTCGAGCATCGCGATCTGGCGCTCAAGTTTTCCGGGCAGGACGGCAGCAAGGGCGATATCCGCTTCGGCGACGGTTTGTGGTGCGATCTCAAAACCGGAGCACCGAGTCTGGTCGGCGCGGTCTGCAGCTTCGATTGCCGCGTGGTGAATGCTTACAGCGACAGTAGTCACACCATTTTCACCGGAGAGGTGGTGGCTCAGACCACGAGAGCCGGATGTGAGTCGCTCGTCTACATCGACGGATGTTTCGCCGCGCCAAAGGCGGTCTGAAACACAGACGACGTCAGGCGCCGCTACGTTTCCGCTACAGCCAAGATGGACCGATCAGCATGCAAGGAAGACGAAGACTTTCCATCGCGCATCCATCAGCGGTCGGTCGCTGATGCTGTCGCTCTGGCTCAATGTCATCGCCGGCGGGGTGCTCATCGGACTGGTTTACGGGCTCGTCGCGCTCGGTCTCACGATCATCTTCGGCGTCATGCGCGTGGTCAATTTCGCTCATGGCGAGATGGTCGTGTTCGGGATCTACATCGGATACTGGACCGTTCGAATTTGGGACGTCCCGATCTTTCTAGCCGCTGCGGTCGCCGCGGTCGTCATGTTCGTGTTCGGCTATCTGCTGGAGACGCTCGTCGTGAAGCGGTTCGTCAATCGGCCGCATCATTATCAGTTTATCGTCTTCATCGGCCTCTCACTGCTTTTCAGCGGCGTATTGCTGATGTCGTTCGGTCCGGATCCGCGGCCGACGGCGTCTCAGCTGTCCTTCCAGACCGTGAGCGTGGGACCGCTCACCTTGGATTGGGCCCGCATCCAGGCGGCCGCTACGGCCGGCCTGCTAATCGCCGCACTGGGAGCCTATCTGAAGTACTCCGCATTCGGCCGATCGCTGCGGGGCGCCGCCAATAATCGACTCGGCGGACTGGTGGTCGGGCTTAATATCCCTCGGGTCTATGCGGTGACCTTCGGCATCGGAGCCGCCTGCGCTGGCGTCGCCGGCGCATTGATCTCGCCGCTGTTCGATGCGCAACCCTATCTCGCCGTCGACTTCACGCTGCTGGCCTTCGTGACGGTGATCGTCGGCGGTCTCGGCAGCTTCGGCGGCGCTCTTCTGGGCGGCCTGACGATCGGAGTCGCCGAAGCGATCGCGGCCTTGATGTTCACGCCGTCGATGAAAACTGCACTCCCTTACGCGCTCCTGATAATCATCCTGATTTTACGTCCGAGGGGGTTTTTCGGTGCAAAGGACATCTGATCAAGCCAGCGACACCAAGCGTTGGGGCGCCGGCGCTCTGGTCTTCGCCGCCCTGGCCATGGTGGGTGGCATGTCCAACGCCTACGTCATCTCGCTTCTGACGATCGTCCTGTTGTTCACCTTCCTGGGACAATCGTGGAACCTGATGCTCGGGATCGGCGGGCAGCTATCCATCGGTCACGCGCTGTTCGTTGGAATCGGTGCGTATGCGGTGGCGATCCTGAACATCAAATACGGCGTCACCCCGTGGATCGGTCTGCTGCTGGGCGCGGTGATTGCGGGCTTCGTCGGCGCGGTGCTGGCGTGGCTGAGCTTCCGCTTCGAGGTCCGTGGCATCTATTTCGCGCTGCTCACGATCGCAGCCGCCGAATTCGCCCGGATCATGTTCGGCGGGTGGGACTATGTCGGCGGCATGCAGGGCCTGTTCTATCAGGCGCCGAGCGGCACGATGGACCTCGGGATGCTGCGCGGTGACGCGCGGTTTTACTACTTCGTCGCGCTCGCGCTTGCGGCCATCGGCGTCGCGGGAACGGAGCTGATCTCGCGGTCCTATTGGGGCTATGTCTGGCGGGCGATGCGGGACGACGACGAGGCCGCCCGCGCGCTGGGGGTGCGGACGTTTCGCCACAAGGTGCTGGTGGTCTCGATATCGGCCGCGACGGCCGCGATCGGCGGCGGCGTCCTGGGCCTGGTGCAGGGCGCGATCTTTCCGGATTCGATCATGGGCATGGCGATCTCGGTCGATGTCCTGATCGGCCCCGTGGTTGGCGGATTGGGCACTGCATTCGGCCCGCTGGTCGGCTCGATGGCCGCGATCCCGCTGCATCACGCCATGGGGGCGCTCGGCGACAGCCTGGGGCTCCCCGGACTGAACAGCGTCGCCTACGGGGCGGTGCTGATCCTGGTCGTGTGGTTTCTGCCCGACGGCATCTGGCCGGCGATCGTCCGGCTCTACGGGGCGATCCAGCTGCCGGCGCGCGGCCGGATCTCACAACTGCGGAAGGCCGAGGAATGACCGCGCTGCTCGAAGTGAAGAACTTGACCAAAGCGTTCGTTGGATTGGTCGCGGTCAATGACGTCAGCTTCTCACTGCAGGCAGGCCGCATCACCGCCCTGATCGGGCCGAACGGCGCCGGCAAGACCACCTGCTTCAATCTCGTCGCCGGGGCGCTGAGACCGACCGCCGGGCAGGTGTTGTTCGAGGGGTGTTCGCTCGAGCGCGAGCCGCCCGAAGCGGTGTGCCGCATGGGCATTGCGCGCACCTTCCAGATCGTCCGGCCGATGAAAGATATGTCGGTGCTCGAGAATGCCATGGTGGGCGCCTTCAGTTGGACGACGAACGTCAAGGAGGCGCGGGACAAGGCGTATGAGTCGCTCGAAAATGTCGGGCTCGCCGGCAAGGCGAATGCCCGGACGGATCAGTTGACGTTGCCCGATCGCAAGATGCTCGAGATGGCGAAGGCGCTCTCGACTCGCCCTAAGTTGCTGCTGCTCGACGAAGTGATGGCGGGGCTGCGTCCGACCGAAGCGGCCGGCGTCGTCGGCGTGCTGCACCGGCTCGCCGAGAGTGGACTGACGATCCTACTGGTCGAGCACGTGATGCGGATCGTGATGGAAGTGGCGTCGACCGTGGTGGTGCTTCACCACGGCGTCAAGATCGCCGAGGGCAAGCCGTCAGAGGTGGTAGCGGATCCTGCGGTGCTGGAAAGTTATCTGGGAGCCGGTTTCCATGCCTGACGACGCGCTTCTCGAAATCGACGACCTGTGCGTGGCCTATGACGGCTCCAATGCGCTGAACGGCGTGTCGCTCCGCATCGGCAAGGGTGAACTGATCTGCGTGGTCGGCGCCAACGGCGCCGGCAAGACCTCTCTGATCCGATCAATCGCGGGGATCGTGCCGTCGTCGCGCGGTTCCGTCAGGATCAACGGAGTCGAAATCTCGCGGCGACCGCCGTGGGACATCTGCGAAATGGGCATCGCTCAGGTCGCCGAGGGTCGCCAGATCTTCAGTGCGCTTTCCGTCGAGGACAATCTGCTGATCGGCGGCTCGCTGAAGCGGGCCAGGCACGACCTGGCAAATACGCTTGATTCCGTCTATCAGCTGTTCGGGCGACTTCGCGAGCGCCGCGACCAGCTCGCCGGCACGCTGTCCGGCGGCGAGCAACAGATGCTGGCGATCGGTCGGGCGATCATGTCGAAGCCAGAAATCGTGATGTTCGACGAGCCGTCGATCGGACTGTCGCCGGCGCTGACCGATGTGATGTTCGGCGTCGTCAAATCCCTTAACGAGCAGGGCATCACGGTCCTTCTCGTCGAGCAGAATGTCGCCAAGTCGCTCGCGATGAGCAGCCGCGGCTATGTGCTCGAGAACGGCTCCGTGGTGTTGCATGGATCTAGCCGCGATCTGCTCGAGAACCCCGATGTCCAGCGCGCCTATCTGGGATTGTGAGGCGCGCCGTCTCGGCGAGGCGTCGGGCGTTGCGGCTCTCGTCGCGCCGCCATTCGGTCCACCGCTCCCCGGCTGTTGCAGCCGCCTCTCGCTTGGGTCTCATTGATGAACACTGCCACTTCTCTCCTGATCGAGCGTGATCAAGACCTGGTCACGATCACGATGAACCGGCCGCCGGCCAATGCGCTGAATGCGCAACTCATCGTCGAGTTGCTGGAGGCGATCCGGCGCCTTGCCGACGACGAGAATCCGCCCGGCATCGTGCTCACCGGAAGCGGCGACCGCTTCTTCAGCGCAGGCGGCGACATCAAGGAAGTCGTCGGGATCGACGTCGCGAGGCCGCGCATCCGGTTCTTCCACGAACTCCTCGTGGCGATGGAGAACTATCCGGGCCCGATCGTCTGCGCCGTCCGCGGCTATGCGGTCGGAGGCGCCCTGGAGTTTCTGCTGCATGCGGACTATGTTGTGGCCGATGCGGCGTGCAAGATTGGATTTCCGGAAATCAACCATGGCCTGCTGCCGGTGACCAAAGGCATGCGCCGGGCCGTCGAGAAGCTCGGCGTGCGGGCGGCGCAAGAGCTGCTCTACTGGGGCGAGCTCGTCGGCGCGGAGCGCGCCGTGGCGATCGGCGCCGTGAATGAGATCGTCCCGACCGAGGAGGTCGCGTCCCGTGCGCGAGACGTGTGCGGCGTGTTGCGGCAGAAAGACCGCAAGCTGTTCCATGCCATCAAGCGATCGCTCAACCTCACCGCGCAAATGAGCGATCAGGCGCTCGAAAAAATGAGCGTGGCCGACCTCGATGCCTATGTCACAGCCGAGAGCTCAACCAACGCGCGTGCGAGATTTTTGTCGAAGAACAGTAAGGGCTGAGCCGATGACGCGCGGATATCCCGATCAGATCTATCTGGAGCAGATGAGCCACGAGGAAGTCGCCGCGGCGCTGGCCGATGGGTGCACGACGGTAGTGATCCCGCTGGGGGCCGTCGAGCAGCATGGGCCGCATTTGTCTTTGGGCATGGATGCGGATCATGCCGATGCTCTGGCCGAGCGGATCGCGCGCAGCCGCGGCAACACGCTGGTGGCGCCGACCATCACGGTCGGCTGCTCGTCTCACCATCTGCCATTCGCGGGTACGATCTCGCTACGGCCGGAGACGCTGGAAGCGATTTGTGTCGATTATTGCACAAGCCTGGCGCGGCACGGCTTCAAGCGTATCCTGATTCACTCGGGTCACATCGGCAATTTTCCGGTCCTGAAGGACATGCTCGGTCGCTTGCGCGAGGCCGTCCCCTCGGATGTCGAGATCCTGGCGTTCTTCGACTCGACGAAATGGATCGACACGTGGCGCGATGCGGTGCGCGAAGCCGGAGGAGACGTGTCGGCCGTCGGCGGGCACGCCGACATCGCCGAGACGTCGCTGATGATGGTCATTAGGCCCGACAGCGTCAGACCGGACCGCTTCGAGGTGGGCCATCTTGGCGGCTTGTCGGAGGCTGATCTCGAGCTGATGTGGAAGAACGGCATCCGATCGGTTTCACAGAACGGCGTGATCGGAAGTCCGATCGGCTCGAGCTACGCCATCGGCGAAGCGTGCCTCGCGGCGGTCGCCGAGTTGCTGATCAAGACCTTCGATAGCGAGGCCGGAGCCGCTAGCGCCCGCCGTTGACGGTCAGCCCGTCCGCTGCGTGGCGAAGCTTCCCGGGGCGTCTGTCATGTTGCGAATGCCGACAGCATAAAATTCGGAAAGCGTTACTACGCAACGCGGCTTTCGGGCGAAAATATCGCCACGCCTATGAAACCCTGTGCCATCTCGCAAGCTAAAAGGATTGAGACATGGCACTTACGTTTGGGTTCTGGTCTGAACAGGAAACCCAGGTCGGCCACAGTTACTCGCGCAGGCTTCACGAACTGATCGACGAAGTCCGTCTGGCCGAGAAGGTCGGCTTCGATTGCGTCGCGCTCTCCGAGCAGCACGTGGCACTGGGCGGGATCTCGAGCTCGGCGCCCGAAGTGGTGTTCGGCTATCTGGCCGCGGTGACGTCGCGCGTAAAGCTGCGCGCGGCGGTGACGCTGATGCCGCAGCGCATCAATCACGCCTTGCGTTCGGCCGAGCGGCTTGCCGTGACCGACATCCTGTCCAACGGCCGCATGGAATTCTACGGCGGCCGCGCCAACACCACCATCGCGATGCGGGCGTTCAACGTCGATCCGAACGAAACGCTGGCGCAGATGGAAGAAGGACTGGCGCTGCTGAAAACGGCGATGCGCCAGGACATTTTTACGTTTGACGGCAAGTACTACCAGATCCCTCCGCGCCAGCTGGTTCCGAAGCCGCTGCAGAAGCCGCATCCGGTGATCGGGATCGCGGCGACCAGCGAGCGCAGTCATCTCTGGGCGGCCTCGCAGGGCTTCGCCGTGATGAGCAGCAACATCTATCAGGGCTGGGAAGCTCAGCAGAAGCTGATCGACGCCTATCAAAAGAACTGGAAGTGCGACGCGGAGGGACCGCTGCAGCGTCCGCGTATCGGCGTTCCGCTGTTCATCGGCATCGGGAAAACGGACGAGCAGGCCAAGGCAGATTATGCCGGCCCGCTAATGCACTATGCCAAGATCTCGACCGATGCCTATCCGCGTCTCGCGGCGATTGCCGACGACTACAAATACATGGGGGAGAGCGTGCCGTCGATGGAGCGCGCCGCCAACGACTGGGACTATCTGGTCAACGAGTCGGCCACGACGGTGTGCGGCAGCCCCGATACGGTCATTCGTCAGATCGAGAAGTTCGAGGCCATGGGTATCGACGAGGTGCTGCTGCACATGGACTCCGTCCCGCACGAAAAGATCATGGAGGCGATCGACATGGTCGGTCGCTACGTCATCCCGCATTTCAACGACGGGAACAATGTCGTGCGGCCGACCGAGGAGATCCTCGGGCAAATCCGGCTGATGCGGACCCAGAAGCAGTAATCGAACGGTGAAATCAATGTCGCAATACGGCTACAAGTACCTAATCGTCGAGCAGCGCGCCACTGGCGTCGCGATCGTCACGATGAACCGCCCGGAGATCCTCAACGCGATCAACTGGGAGATGCACGAGGAGCTAGAAGACGTCTTCGTCAAGCTGGATCACGACAGTTCTGTCAACGCGATCGTTCTCACCGGTGCGGGCCGCGGATTTTGCTCTGGTGGCGATCAGAAGTCGCTGGATAAGGGAACGCTGCCGTCCCCGACGCGCAGCGGTCGCCACCTCATCCGCAACATGCTGGAAGTCGAAGTGCCGATCGTCGCGGCCGTCAACGGTGTCGCGGTCGGCCTGGGTGCCACGCTCGCGCTGTTCTGCGACGTGATCTATGCGAGCTCGACAGCCCGTTTCGCCGACACGCACGTCAATGCCGGCGTCGTCGCGGGCGATGGCGGCGCGGTGATCTGGCCGCTGCTGATGGGGCCGGTACGCGCGAAGCACTATCTGATGACCGGCGAATTCATCTCCGCCGAGAAAGCGGCTGCTATCGGCATGATCAACGAGGTGGTCGCAGACGGCAACGTTCTCGATGCCGCGATCGAATACGCCGAACTGCTGGCAAGCGGGCCGAAGGAATCGATCGTGTGGACCAAGTACAGCGTCAACAAGATCATCAAGCAGTACGCCCACCTGCTGCTCGACACCTCTGCGGCGCTGGAGATGTTGACGTTCAAGTCGCCCGAGCGGGCCGAGGCGGTTGCCGCATTCGCAGCCAAGCGCAAGCGTTTCGCGGAGCGCTGAGATGAACGTCGCTGAGATGACATCCGGCGCCCAGTTGGCGGATACGACCGTCGTGCAGCTTTTGGCCGCGCGACTCGCGGAGCGGCCCGACAAGATCGCCTTGCAACAAAAGCGTCACGGCGCCTGGACCGCCATGACGTGGGGCGCCTATGCGCAGCGTGTCGTGAACCTGGCCAGCGCGCTGCGGCGTGCTGGTCTCGAGCGCGGCGATCGGGTCGCGATCATGGGCGATTCGTCCGAGGAATGGCTGATCGCGGACATGGCCACGATGTGCGCCGGCGGCGTCATGGTGGGCGTGTACTTCACCTCGTCACCCGAAGAAGTGGCTTACTGCTTCACGGATTCAGGCGCGAAGTTCGCGTTCGTCGGCGGGGAGCCGCAGCTTCGCATCGTGCTCGCCTCCGGTCGGGCCGAGCAGCTCCGCGGCATCATCGTGTTCGACTTGGATTGGACCGGCGAGGCCTCGGCGTCGATCAAGTCGCTGGCCGACTTTGTTGGAGCACTCGATGTCGATGCGCATGACTATCTGCAGAAGGAGAGCGCGACAGCAAAGGCGTCCGATGTCGTCAGCATCGGCTATACGTCCGGGACGACCGGAAACCCCAAAGGCGCCCTGCTGACGCACCTTTCCATTCTCGCCGGCGTTCATTGCATCACCCTGTTCGGCCCCAGCATGCGCGAAGAGGAGCACCGGGTGGTCGTGCATTTGCCGATGTCGCACACCGTGGCGCGCGGGCAGGCGACCACGTTGCCGCTGATCGCCGACGCAGTTCCATATTTCGGCGAGACGACCGCGGATTTCGCCCAGACGATCAAAGAGGTGAAGCCGACCTACTATATGGCGCCGCCGCGGTTCTACCAGCGCTTTGCGACACAGATCCTCAGCAAGGTGCATCCCGCCGGGGAAGCGGGAGATCAGAACTACACGCTCGCCATGACGATCGCGCGCAGGGCGCTCGAAGACCGTCAGCGCGGCCACGAGGATGCCTTCGTCTCGAAACTGTTCGCGGCCTGCCGCGAGCAAGTGTTCCTGCCGCTGCTCGCGGAGGTCGGTTTCGACGAGCTGAAGGTCGCGTTCACCTCGTCGGCGGCGATGCCGTCCGAGCTGATGTCGCTGTGGCAGTTGTGGGGCTTGCAGCTCAAGGAGTGCTACGGCCAGACCGAACTGGTCGGTGCCAATCTGGTGCAGATGGCGGAGTGGCCGAAGGCCGGCAACGTCGGGGTCCCTCTGCCGGATCCGGCCTGGGAAACCGCCGTGCTCCAGGACGGCGAGATGATCGTCCGTGGACCGGGATTGTTCGCGGGCTATTGGAACAAGCCGGACGAGACGAAAGCGGCGCTTCGCGACGGCTGGCTCTACACCGGCGACATCGTCGAAGTGTCGCCGGAGGGAACCTTCAAGCTTGTCGACCGGAAGAAGGAGATCATCAACACGTCGAACGGCAAATCGATCAGCCCGACTCAGATCGAAAACGAGCTGAGGCACAGCCCGTTCATCTCCGAGGCGGCTGTGATCGGCGAGGGGCGAAATTATCTCACCGCCCTGATCGAAGTGGATGCCACCGCCACAATGGACTGGGCGAAGTCGCGCGACGACAAGATCGCGAGTTACGCGGACCTGGCAGGCTCCGAGATCGTCAACCGGCTGATCGAGGCGGAGATCGGCAAGGCCAACGGAAGGCTGGCGCGAGCCGAGCAGATCAAGGCGTTCCGCATTCTGCCGGAGGAGCTGTCGCTCGAGAACGGCGTGATGACGCCGACGCGGAAGAAGCGTCGCAAGCAGATCAACGAGCGCTATCAGTCGCTGATCGCGTCGCTCTACGACGAATCCGAGGACAAATTGATCAAGGCCGAGATGGGCCTTTGACGTCGGCGGTCGCTCCTCAAACGTACGAAACCACTAGTCGAGAAAGATTTCACCCCTTAGCAACAGGACATTGAGATGACCAAGCGAAGCGGAATCACGCGGCGGACGATTGTAGGAAGCGGATTGGGAATTGCAGCAGGCCTGGTATCTAAGCCATCGTTTGCGGCGAACACGAAGGTGAAGGTGGGAGCGATCATGCCCAGCAGCGGCGTGCTGGCGTTTCCCGGTCAAGCCTGCGTGCGCGGCATCGATCTCGGCGTCAAATTCGCGCGTGAGAAGTTCGGCCTCGACATCGAGATCGTTCACGCCGATACGCAAAGCCGTCCGGAGAACGGTCGGATTGCCGCCGAGAGCCTGATCCGGCAGGGCTGCACCGTGCTGATCGGCGCGTGGGATTCCGGCGCCACCATTTCGGCGTTGCAGGCCTGCGAGGCCGCCAAGGTGCCCATGGTGGTCCACATCGCGAGCGCTACCCAGGTGACTTCGCAGGGCTTCACCCAGGTGTTCCGCTATTATCCCACGTCGCTGACCATCGTGCGGCAATCGCTGACCGAGCTGAAGTCCGTGCTCGGCACGCTGAAGGATCCGCCGAGCAGCGCGGTCGTTCTCCATCTCAACAACACGATGGGGCAGTCGACGGCGGCCAGCATCGATCAGGCGTGGAAGGAAGTGGATGTTCCGCTCAAGATCGCGCAGTACATTGCCTATGACGAGAAAGCGAAAGATCTGTCGGTAGAGGTCGCCAAGGCGAAAGCGTCGGGTGCCGATGCTTTGATCTCGGTCACGCGCGTCAACGACGCGATCATGATCGCGCGCGAATGCATCAAGCAGGGCTGGGACCCAAAGATGGTGTTTTCGCCCAACTCCAACGGCGTGTCGGACAAGGCGTATCACGACGCGCTCGGAAAGTATGGTGACGGTCCGATTCTGTCGGCGTTGTGGCTCAATCCCAAGGGCGCCGAGACCGACAAGATCGTGAAGATGTTCGCGGCCGACTACCCGAATGACTGGTTCGATGCCAATGCGGGCTGCGCGTTCGAGGCGGTGCAGATCGTCGCAGACGCCGTGACGCGGGCGGCGTCGCCGGAGTCGGCGGCGATTCACGGCGCGCTCAAGAAGACCGACATGAAGCCGATCCTGATGTACGGCGACAACACCAAGTTCGACGAGACCGGCCAGAACATCCACTGTTCGATGGTGATGCTGCAGGGTTTGAAAAGCAGGCCGCGGGTGGTGGCTCCAAAGGCCATTGCGGAAGCGTCGCTCGAGTATCCGCTTGCGCCTTACAGCAAACGCTGACGTCGTTACGGGCGGCCCCACGAAAGCGTCGTGGGGTCGCGGTCGTCAAAGGCTCAGGCAGGGACGTGCGAACTAGGGCAAACCGTCCGAATTGATCAGGCGCGACCGCTCGGCAAGGAAGCGGCGGGGGCTCTTTCCCATCGTCTTCTTGAACATCGTGATGAAAGCGCTGGGCGTTTCGTAGCCCAGTTCGAGCGACACAGCCTGGACCGAAGTGCCCGCCGTGAGGCGTTGCATGGCGATCAGAATGTGGAGACGCTGGCGCCAGCGCCCGAAGGTCATCCCTGTTTCCTTGGCGATGAAGCGTGCGAACGTACTCTCGCTCATCGCGTAGCGCGAGGCGACTTCGTCCATCGTGCTGCGGTCGCCCGGATTATTCAACAAGGAGGTCGCGAGGTGTTGAAGACGGGCGTCGGGGGAGATCGGCAGATACATTTCATCCGTTGTCGACATCTGCACGAGTTCGTCGAGCAAAACGCGGCCGAGACGGCTGGTTGGTCCTTCCAGCGGATAGAGCGGTGGGAACACCGAGAGACGGTGGATCAATTCGCGCACCAGCGACGTGATCATCAGCGTGCAGCAGGTCCGCGGCAGCATGCTGACCTGCGGATCGATGAACACGGTGTAGAGTTTGCCGAAATCGGCCACGCAATTGCTGTGCTGCACGCCGGCCGGGATCCATACCGCGCCTTGCGGAGGCACGATCCACAAGCCGCCAGGCGCCCGGCACATCACCGAGCCATGAGATGCGACGACCAATTGGCCTTTGCGGTGTGAGTGCAGCGGCAGATCGTCGTTGTCTTTGCTGGTTTCGAGACAGAATGAAGTGACGGGACGATCGAACTGATCCGGATCGACAGGATCATAGTTGATCCGAAGATCGGGCAGATCCATTCGCGCAAATTCGCGATCGAACTCGGTCTCGGGCGGCATTTCAATCCTGCCAATTCGTCAAGTCGGTCAAGCTTTGATGCAGATCCTGCTGCTAGCCGAGGTTAGCTGTTTTGAAAGGTCAGGTCACTAGTCGCGGCGAGCCGTCGAGTTCGCTGATCTGTGACAAGATGCCCGCTACTGCGGCGTGAGCGCTGAGCGATGCGGCATGCTGCGCCGTGACCAAGCGGGAGCACCTGTCAGGCGGCCGACGGCTCGATTACTCGCCCGATTAAACCAACAGCAGAGAATGCTGCAATGCGAGCCTCGGCGTCCCGCCGGAGCCGGGCAATCCGTCGGAACGCGGCCGTATTCAGCAGCACGTGCCATAGCACCCGATGCTACCAAGTGCGGGCTTTCTCGGAGCCCGACGCATGACTGCACACATCGATCCGCCACGCAAGGCCGTCAACGCCGATCAGGATGCGGTCGAAACCGCCGATTGGCTCGCCTCGCTTGGATCGCTCCACCACAGCGCCGGTGCCGAGCGCGTGCGATACATCCTGGCTGCGCTCGATCGGCGTGCGAAGGAGCTCGGCGTTCTGCTGGACTCTCCGCCGTTCTCGCCCTATCGAAATTCGGTTCCGCTTGAGCAGCAGAAGCCCTACC
This sequence comes from Bradyrhizobium sp. 192, assembly GCF_023100965.1. NCBI lineage: Bacteria > Pseudomonadati > Pseudomonadota > Alphaproteobacteria > Hyphomicrobiales > Nitrobacteraceae > Bradyrhizobium > Bradyrhizobium sp. 192. The sequence goes on along the minus strand of NZ_CP064690.1, from coordinate 6,712,035 downwards.
CCGGCGACATCGCGATCGAGACCCGCCTGACGGCAATCATTCGCTGGAACGCGCTCGCGATGGTGGTCCGTGCCAACAAGGCCTATGGGGAACTCGGCGGGCACGTCGCCAGCTACGCCTCGGCGGCAGAGATCTTCGAAGTCGGTTTCAATCATTTCTTTCGCGCGTCAAGCTCCGAGTCGGAGGGGGACTTGGTGTATTTCCAGCCGCATTCGTCTCCTGGAGTCTATGCACGAGCGTATCTCGAAGGCCGATTGTCGGACGAAAATTTGAAGCTGTATCGCCAGGAACTGAGTGGCCCCGGTCTGTCGTCCTATCCGCATCCCTGGCTGATGCCAGAGTTCTGGCAGGTGCCGTCGGCGTCGATGGGCCTCGGCCCGATCAGCGCGATCTACCAGGCGCGGTTCATGAGGTATCTGCAGCATCGCGGCCTGGTGCAGACGGCTGGTCGTCACGTCTGGGGTGTGTTCGGCGACGGCGAGATGGACGAGCCGGAATCGATCGCCGGGCTCGCCCTGGCGGCACGGGAAAATCTCGACAACCTCACCTTCGTCGTCAATTGCAACCTGCAGCGCCTGGATGGGCCGGTCCGCGGCAACGGGCAGGTGATTCAGGAACTCGAATCACTTTTCCAGGGCGCCGGCTGGAACGTCATCAAGGTGCTGTGGGGATCGGACTGGGACGATATCTTCGCGCGCGATATCAAGCATGCGCTGCTGCGCAAATTCGCCGACACCGTCGATGGCAAATATCAGACGCTCGGCGCCAAGGATGGGGCCTACAACCTCGCCAACTTCTTCAGCGAGGATCCCGAGGTCCGGGCGCTAGTTGCGCACATGTCGGACGCGGATATCGGCGGCCTGAAGCGCGGTGGCCACGACTTCAAGAAGCTGTTCGCGGCCTTTGCCGCCGCGAAGGACATTAAGGGTCGGCCGACCGTCATTCTGGCGAAGACCAAGAAGGGCTACGGCATGGGCGGCGCCGGCGAGTCGCGCATGACGTCGCACCAGGCCAAGAAGCTCGACGTCGACGCGCTGTATTCGTTCCGCGACCGGTTCGCCCTGCCGCTCAGCAACAAGCAAGTCGAGGATCTGGAATTCTTCAGGCCTGCGGAAGACAGCGCGGAAATTCAGTATCTGCGCGCCCGTCGCGCGGCACTCGGCGGCTACATGCCGGCACGGCGACGCGCTTCGGCGGCGCTGCCGGTGCCGCCGCTGCAATCCTACGCGGAGTTCGCGCTGCGCGGCGACGGCAAGGAGACGTCGACCACGATGGCGATCGTGCGGCTGTTCACCAATTTGCTCAAGGACAAGACGCTCGGCCCGCGCATCGTTCCTATCGTCGCCGACGAAGCCCGCACCTTCGGAATGGCGAACCTGTTCAGGCAGGTCGGCATCTACTCGCCGGCGGGACAGCTCTACGAGCCGGAAGATGCCGGCTCGATGCTGTACTACAAGGAAGCGATCGACGGTCAATTGCTGGAGGAAGGGATCACCGAGGCGGGGGCGATTTCGTCCTGGACCGCGGCGGCGACCTCCTACAGCATCCATAACTTCCCGCTGCTGCCGTTCTATATCTACTATTCGATGTTCGGCTTTCAGCGGGTCGGCGATCTGATCTGGGCGGCGGCGGACCAGCGCGCGCGTGGCTTTCTGATCGGGGCGACGGCCGGCCGGACGACGCTCGGCGGCGAAGGCTTGCAGCATCAGGACGGGTCCAGCCATCTGATGGCGGCGACCGTTCCGAACTGCCGGGCCTACGATCCGGCATTCTCCTACGAGGTGGCCGTCATCGTCGATCACGGCATGCGGTCGATGCTCGAGCAGGGCAACGACGAGTTCTATTACCTCACGGCGATGAACGAGAACTATGCGCAGCCCTCGATGCCCGACGATGCGCGCGGCGGCATCATCAAGGGTCTCTATCGGGTTCTGCCGAGCGCTGACGGGCCGGCGAAGATCAGGCTGATCGGCTCGGGCGCCATTCTCCCGGAGGCGCTCGCCGCCGCGGCGATGCTGCAAAGCGAATGGAAAATCCCCAGTGAGGTCTGGTCGGCAACGAGCTTTTCCGAGCTGGCGCGGGAGGCGCGCGAGGTGGAGCGAACCAATCGGCTCTCGCCGCTGTCGACCCCGGTCGAGAGCCACGTCGCACAATGCCTCGGCGGCAAGGTGCCGATCGTCGCGGCATCGGATTATGTCCGGGCGTATCCGCAACTGATCGGTTCTTACATCGAGGCGCCCTATACGGTGCTGGGCACCGACGGCTTCGGGCGCAGCGATACACGCGCCGCGCTGAGATCTTTCTTCGAGGTCGATCGCAAGCAGATCGTCGTTGCGGCGCTGTCGGCGTTGGCAAAATCGGGTGAAGTGGCGCGTGAGCAGGTTGCCGAAGCCATCGCCAGCTACGAATTGCCGACCGGCGTTGCATCGCCTTGGTCGCGTTGACAGAGAGCGGAGCGCGCATGTCTCGTTCAATTGAAGTCGTTCTGCCGGATATTGGGGACTACAAGGATGTTCCGGTAGTCGAAATCAATGTGTCGGTCGGCGACGAGGTCACGATCGACATGCCGTTGCTGTCGATCGAGTCCGACAAGGCGACGATGGAGGTGCCATCCCCGGCCGCAGGCACGGTGGCCAAACTGATGATCGACGTCGGGGCGCGGATTTCTCAAGGTTCGGTTCTGATGATCCTCGAAGGTCGCGGTGAATCCACCGCGCCTCCGCCGGCGGCTGCGTCGGCACCGCAGGTGGAGCAACGGATCTCGCAGCAGGAGGCGCTGTCACGGCCGGCGCCCGCCGCTCCAGTCGATGACTCGCGAGCACGTGCACAGCAGTCGCTGCCCAGCGAGGCGACGCATGCGTCGCCGTCGGTCCGCGCTTTGGCGCGTGAGCTCGGCGTGACGCTGGAATCTGTCGTGCCCACCGGCCCCAAGGGCCGGATTCTGCGCGAGGATGTGGCCGCCTTCGTCAACGGACTGGTGCGATCGGGACCAGCGATGGCGCCTGCGCCCGGCGCCCCGGTCGATTGGCCCAAGGTGGATTTCGAGAGGTACGGCGCGGTCGAGCGCCTGCCGCTGACACGGATCCAGAAGTTGACCGGTACGAACCTCTCGCGCAACTGGAGCGTCATTCCCCATGTAACGAATTTCGACAGAGCGGATGTGACCGACGCCGAAGCCTTTCGTCAGCTCGCCAACGCCGAGGCCGCGAAGGACACGGCGAAGCTCACCATGGTGTCGCTGCTGATCAAGGCGGCGGCCTTGGCGCTGCAGAAATACCCGCGCTTCAATTCGTCCCTCGATGGCGATGAGTTGATCCTCAAGCACTACGTCCACATCGGCTTCGCCGTCGACACGCCGAGAGGTCTGGTCGTGCCGGTGATCCGGGACTGCGATAAGAAGGGCCTTCGGCAGATCGCCGCGGAGATGCGCTCGCTCGCCGACAAGGCGCTCGCAGGGCAGCTCGCGTCGGGCGACATGCAGGGCGGCTGTTTCTCGGTGTCGTCTCTGGGAGGCGTCGGCGGTCAGGGATTTACGCCCATCATCAACGCGCCCGAGGTGGCGATCCTCGGCGCCGGTCGTGCCGCCACCGAGGCGGTCTGGAACGGCCGCGAGTTTGAACCGCGCCTCATCCTTCCGATGGGTCTGTCGTGGGATCACCGGGTCGTCGACGGCGTGGCCGGGGCCCGGTTCCTCGGCCTCGTCGCGTCGGTGCTTTCCGATCTGCGGCGGTTCGCATTGTGAGGACGCAGATGCGGACAGAGGAGATCCGCGTCCCCGACATCGGGGATTTCCGAGACGTCGAGGTCGTCGAGGTCCACGTCAGGGCGGGCGACGTCGTCGTGCGAGAGCAGGCGTTGATCACAGTGGAATCCGACAAGGCCACGCTGGAGATTCCGTCGCCGATCGCAGGGGTGATCACGAGCATGTCGCTGCGTGTCGGAGACAAGGTGTCTAAAGGCTCCATGATTGGCACGGCGTCGGCGTCGGACGAAGCGGGCGCGCAAGGCGAGACGATCTCGGCGGGTCAGACCGATGCTGGCCAGCGCGTAACGGGTCATACGCGCTACGATCTTGTCGTGATCGGAGGCGGGCCGGGCGGCTATTCAGCAGCGTTTCGGGCCGCAGATCTTGGACTGAGGACCGCGATCGTCGAACGCTACGGCACCTTGGGCGGAGTTTGCCTGAATGTCGGATGTATCCCGTCGAAGGCGCTGTTTCATGTTGCGGCCGTCAAGGAGGAAGCCGAGCGGATCGCCGACAAGGGCATTCGCTTCGCCGCGCCGCAGATCGATCTGCAGGCGCTGCGCGCCTTCAAGCACGGCACCGTCAAGAAGTTGACGGATGGGCTGAGCCAGATGGCGGCAGCGCGCCGCGTCACGGTGATCCGCGGCACCGCGAAATTCGTCTCCGCCACGCGGCTCGAGATTGCCGGTGAGGGGGCAGGCCCGCAGCAAATTGAATTTGGTCAATGCATCATCGCCACGGGCTCGCGCGCGGTGCAGCTGGCGGTGCTTCCCAAGGACGAGCGGGTCGTGACCTCGACCGGCGCGCTCGCGCTGCAGAGCATTCCGGGCCGCATGCTCGTGATCGGAGCGGGGATCATCGGGCTGGAGATGGCGACCGTCTACAGCGCGCTCGGCGCCAAGATCGATCTTGTCGAAAGGCTTCCCGATATCCTGGCGGGCGTGGATGCCGACGCGGTGAAGATCTGGCGTTCGCGTAACGCGCATCGCTTCGAGCATATCGACGTCGCAAGCAGCGTATCAGCCGCCGAAATCACGCCGGATGGCGTGACGGTCGGTACCACGGGCGCATCGGTACGGACACGATCGTACGATTTGGTGTTGCAATCGGCCGGCCGTGTTCCCAACAGTAGCGAGCTCGGCCTCGAACGGATCGACGTTGCAATCGATCCGAACGGCTTCATTCAGGTCGACAAGCAAATGAGAACGACGGCGCGCAACGTCTTCGCCATCGGCGACGTCGTCGGCGGTTCGATGCTGGCTCACAAGGCCGTTCACGAGGGGCACGTCGCCGCGGAAGTTGCTGCCGGGAAGCCGGCGGCCTTTACGGCGAAGATCGTCCCCAATGTCGCCTACACCGATCCTGAGATCGCCTGGGTCGGCAAGTCCGAGCGTGATGTCGCCGAATCCGGAGGGAAGATCCGTTCGGCAAGATTCCCATGGGCCGCGTCCGGTCGGGCCATCGCGTCGGGCGCGTCCTATGGCATGACGAAGCTGTTGTTCGACGTCGAAACCGGTCGCATCGTCGGGGGCGTGATCGTCGGACCGCATGCCGGCGATATGATCGGGGAAATCTGTCTCGCGATCGAAATGGGGGCTGACGCGATCGATATAGGTAAGACCATTCACCCGCATCCGACCCTCGGCGAGACGATCGGCATGGCTGCCGAAGTCCATGAGGGCATTTGCACCGACCTGCCTCCAATCGCCAGAAACCGGTAGATCAGTTGACCCAATCAATGTCTGTTATCGAAGCCCTCGAACAACGTCGCGCCGGCGCCAAACTCGGCGGCGGCGAGAAGCGCATCGACGCGCAGCATGCGCGCGGCCGCCTCACCGCGCGGGAGCGGATCGACCTGCTGCTCGACAAGCATTCGTTCGAGGAGATGGACATGTTCGTCCAGCACCGCTCGACCGAATTCGGGATGGAGAACACTAAGATTCCGGGAGACGGCGTGGTCACCGGCTGGGGCACCGTCAACGGCCGCAAGGTGTTCGTGTTCGCCAAGGATTTCACCGTGTTCGGCGGCTCGCTCTCGGAAACCCATGCGCTGAAGATCACGAAACTCCAGGACATGGCGATGAAGGCGCGGGCGCCCATCATCGGCCTCTATGACGCGGGCGGCGCCCGCATCCAGGAGGGCGTCGCGGCGCTCGCCGGCTATTCCTACGTGTTCCGCCGCAACGTGCTGGCCTCGGGCGTGATCCCGCAGATCTCCGTCATCATGGGCCCCTGCGCCGGCGGCGACGTCTACTCGCCGGCCATGACCGACTTCATCTTCATGGTGAAGAACACCAGCTACATGTTCGTCACCGGCCCCGACGTCGTGAAGACCGTCACCAACGAGGTCGTCACCGCTGAAGAGCTCGGCGGCGCCTCGGTGCACGCCACGCGCTCCTCGATTGCGGACGGCGCCTTCGAGAACGATGTCGAGACGATTTTGCAGATGCGCCGTCTCATCGACTTCCTGCCGGCGAACTACACCGACGGCGTGCCGGAATGGCCGAGCTTCGATTCCATCGAGCGGGTCGACATGTCGCTGGACACGCTGATCCCCGACAATCCGAACAAGCCCTACGACATGAAGGAACTGATCCTGAAAGTCGTGGACGAGGGCGACTTCTTCGAGATCGCCGAGGGTTTTGCCAAGAACATCGTCACCGGCTTCGGCCGTATCGCGGGCCGTACTGTCGGTTTCGTCGCCAACCAGCCGATGGTGCTGGCGGGCGTGCTCGACAGCGACGCCTCGCGCAAGGCCGCGCGCTTCGTCCGCTTCTGCGACGCCTTCAACATCCCGATCGTCACCTTTGTGGACGTTCCCGGCTTCCTGCCCGGCACCGCGCAGGAATATGGCGGCCTGATCAAGCACGGTGCCAAGCTGCTGTTCGCGTATTCGCAGTGCACGGTGCCGCTGGTCACCATCATCACCCGCAAGGCCTATGGCGGCGCCTTCGACGTCATGGCCTCCAAGGAGATCGGCGCCGACATGAACTATGCGTGGCCGACCGCGCAGATCGCGGTCATGGGCGCCAAGGGGGCGGTCGAGATCATCTTCCGCAGCGACATCGGCGACTCCGACAAGATCGCGGCCCGCACCAAGGAATACGAAGACCGCTTCCTGTCGCCCTTCATCGCCGCCGAGCGCGGCTATATCGACGACGTCATCATGCCGCATTCGACCAGGCGGCGGATCGCCCGCGCGCTGGCGATGCTGAGGGACAAGAAGGTCGAGATGCCGGCCAAGAAGCACGACAACATTCCGTTGTAGGAAGAGCTGTGTTAAAGAAGATTCTGATCGCCAATCGCGGCGAAATCGCCTGCCGGGTCATCAAGACCGCGCGCCGCATGGGAATTCAGACGGTTGCGGTCTATTCCGAAGCCGACCGCGACGCCCTCCATGTCGAGATGGCCGACGAGGCCGTGCTGATCGGTCCGCCCGCCGCGGCCGAGAGCTATCTGGTGATCGAGAAGATCGTCGAGGCCTGCCGCAAGACGGGCGCGCAGGCCGTGCATCCCGGCTACGGCTTCCTGTCCGAGCGCGAGGCGTTTCCGCGCGCGCTGGAGGCCGCCGGCATCGTCTTCATCGGCCCGAACCCCGGCGCCATCGCCGCGATGGGCGACAAGATCGAATCCAAGAAGGCGGCCGCCAAGGCCAAGGTCTCGACCGTGCCCGGCTATCTCGGCGTCATCGAGGACGACAAGCACGCGGTCAAGATCGCCGACGAGATCGGCTATCCCGTGATGATCAAGGCGTCCGCCGGCGGCGGCGGCAAGGGCATGCGCACCGCCCATTCGACCTCCGAGGTCGCGGAAGGCTTCAACCTCGCCAAGGCCGAGGCCAAGGCCTCGTTCGGCGACGACCGCGTCTTCGTCGAGAAGTTCATCGTCGATCCCCGCCACATCGAGATCCAGGTGCTGGGCGACAAGCACGGCAACGTCATCTATCTCGGCGAGCGCGAATGCTCGATCCAGCGCCGCAACCAGAAGGTCATCGAGGAGGCGCCGTCGCCGCTGCTCGACGAGGCCACGCGCCGCAAGATGGGCGAGCAGGCCGTCGCGCTCGCCAAGGCCGTGAACTATGATTCCGCCGGCACCGTCGAGTTCGTCGCCGGGCAAGACAAGAGCTTCTACTTCCTGGAGATGAACACGCGCCTCCAGGTCGAGCATCCCGTCACCGAGCTCGTCACCGGCATCGACCTCGTCGAGCAGATGATCCGCGTCGCCGCCGGCGAGAAGCTCGGCATCGCGCAGAAGGACGTCTCGCTGACGGGCTGGGCGGTGGAATCGCGCCTCTACGCCGAAGACCCGTTCCGCAACTTCCTGCCCTCGATCGGGCGGCTCGTGAAATACCGTCCGCCGGCGGAGGCGAGCCACGACGGCATCACCATCCGCAACGACACCGGCGTCCAGGAGGGCGGCGAGATATCGATCCATTACGACCCGATGATCGCCAAGCTCGTTACGCACGCGCCGTCGCGCGCGGCCGCGATCGAGGCGCAGGCGACTGCGCTGGATTCCTTCTATGTCGACGGCATCAGGCACAACATCCCGTTCCTGTCGGCGCTGATGCACCATCCGCGCTGGCGCGAGGGCCGTCTGTCGACCGGCTTCATTGCCGAGGAATTCCCCAAGGGCTTTGCGGTGCGCGTGCCCGAAGGCGAGGTCGCCCGGCGGATCGCCGCGGTCGGCGCCGCCATCGATCACGTGCTGGGTGAGCGCAAGCGCCAGATCTCGGGCCAGATGGGCGGCCGCGTCGTGCAGCGCGAGCGCCGCCGCGCGGTCTGGCTCGACCGCCAGGAGATCCAGCTCGAGGTCGCTCGCGAGGGCGACGCCATCGCGATCCGCTTCGTCGACGCCGAGGGCAAGGCCGGCAACGCGCATCTGTTGCAGTCGGCCTGGAAGCCCGGCGATCCGGTCTGGCAGGGCACCATCGATGGCCACGTCGTCGCCGTGCAGGCGCGCCCGATCGCCAACGGCATTCGTCTCGCGCATCAGGGCGTCGAGGTCCCGGTCTATGTCTGGACCGAAGCGGAAGCGACCTCGGCGCGGCTGATGCCGGTGACGACGGCCTCCGATACCGGCAAGAAGCTGCTGTGCCCGATGCCCGGGCTGATCGTCTCGATCGCGGTGACCGAGGGGCAGGAGGTCAAGGCCGGCGAGACGCTGGCGGTGGTCGAAGCCATGAAGATGCAGAACGTGCTGCGCGCCGAGCAGGACGGCACCGTGAAGAAAGTCCACGCCAGCGCGGGCGCGACGCTCGCGGTGGACGCGCTGATTTTGGAGTTTTCCTGAATACCGCAAGAGGCGACCTGAGATGGGCAGCCTGACTGCAGGAATTCCGGTTACTTCCAGGCAGAAGTCATGTTGGGCAGCTCGGCGTCACTTGGGATTAGGTGGACTTGATGAAAACCGAACGGTTGGCATTGGCATCGGGCTTTGCGCCTGCTTCACGCCAGGACTGGCACAAGCTGGTTGATGGCGTGCTAAAGGGAGCGCCGTTCGAAAAGCTGATTGGTAGGACGTACGACGACTTGAGAATCGAGCCGATTTATCTCCGCGCGAAAGACATTGCACTAGTCGACGGGCGGGCACCCGCGGCGCCTTGGCAGATCATGCAGCGCATCGATCATCCAGACGCGGTGACGGCCAATAGGCAGGCCCTTCACGATCTGGAGAATGGGGCGACGGGCCTGGCGCTCGTCTTTGCCGGCGCCAACAGCAGCCGCGGGTTCGGTCTCGATCAAACGGCAGGTACCGTCGCCAAAGCTTTAAAGGACGTCCACCTTGATGCCGGCATCGGGATTGAACTCCAAATTGGTACAGACGGGCGTAAGACCGCGATCCATGTTGCGTCGCGGCGCGTGCGAAGGCAACCGTCGGCGAAATTTCGGATGCGATGGAGAAAGTGTTCGGGCGGCACCGCGCCGAGATCAAATCCATCACCGGCGTCTACAAGCGGGAGGCGTCCAGCATGGGCAACCAGGTCGAGAAGGTTCAGGCGCTGATCGACGCGTTCGAGGAAGCGGAAGGCCGCCGTCCGCGCATCCTGGTCGCCAAGATCGGCCAGGACGGCCACGACCGCGGCCAGAAGGTGATTGCGTCGGCGTTCGCCGATATCGGCTTCGACGTCGACATCGGGCCGCTGTTTGCGACAGCCGACGAGGCCGCGCGGCAGGCGGTCGAGAACGACGTCCACATCCTCGGTGTCTCCTCGCTCGCGGCCGCGCACCTCACCGCGGTGCCGGAGCTGAAGGCCGCGCTGAAGAAGCAAGGCCGCGAGGACATCATGATCATCATCGGCGGCGTGGTGCCGCCGCAGGACTATGATGAGCTCTACGCCGCCGGTGCCGAAGCCATCTTCCCGCCCGGTACCGTGATCGCAGACGCCGCGGATCAGCTGATCCAGAAGCTCAATGCTCGGCTCGGGCACAGTGAGGCGGCATATAGTAAGCGCCACGGCAGATAGTAACGGCGTATCGGTCCAGATTGAAAGCTCAAAGCCGGGGCGTCGAACGTACGATTTGATCCTGCAGTCCGCAGGCAAAGTGCCTAACAGCGCAAATCTGGGCTTGGAGAAGATTGGTGTAAGATGCGACGCAAAGGTTTCGTTGCAGTCAATAGGCAAATGCGGACGAATTTTCCTCATATTTTCGCGATCGGCGATGTCGCGGGTAACCCGATGCTCGCCCATAAGGCGGTTCACGAGGGGCATGTCGCGGCAGAAGCGGCTGCCGGGCTCAAGAGCTTCTTTGACGCGAAGATCGTCCCGAACGTCGCCTACACTGATCCTGAGGTGGCCTGGGTTGGCATCATGGAACATGAAGCGGCCTCCTCAGGCAGGCACGTTAGATCCGCGAAGTTTCCGTGGGCTGCCTCGGGCAGAGCGATCGCCTCGGGCGCGTCTTATGGCATGAACAAGCTGATCATCGACCAAGAGACGCACCGCATCATCGGCGGTGTGAACGTTGGCCCGCACGCTGGCGACATGATTGGAGAAATCTGCCTGGCGATCGAGATGGGCGCCGATGCAATTGATCTCAGCAAGACCATCCATCCGCATCCGACGTTCGGAGAGACAATAGACCTGGCTGGCGAAGTGTATGAAGGTGTTTGCACGGATGTGTTGCCGGGTCCGAAGAGATCGACCAAGCGCGCGAGCCACTAGAAATCCAAAAACCTGAGCCGGCATCAGGTGCCTCGCTGCCGATCGTTCATAGGGGACCCGAATATGGCCGGAAGTTCTCGCAGGGAAGTAAAGGTACCTTTGAGCGTTCAAGAGGAGGAATTTGCCGCGGCATGTCGAGACTTCGTTCTGGAGAGGAAACCTGATCTCGCGGCATCCATCGTCATTGTAGACAACCAGCTCAGGATTGTGAACGATCCGCATGTTCGGCTCGCGTTTGTAGAACTTGGTCTTGCCAGATTGGTACGAGTTCTACATCTCGCAATCGAGGGCAAGGCGATTGCGCTCAAAAGAGTGACAAGACTCGTGCTCGACCTGGCGAGCTACAGAAGGAAGATACTCCGCGCGCTAGGTAGGGACGATTGAGGACAGCCCCTCGGGTTACTAGCACGATTCATTCAGCGCGCAGATTCAAGGAATAGATGCTCATCGACGCAACGAGGACCGGCAGTCATCCCTTGGCAGGAGATTCGGCTCTCTGAATTGCAAAGGCGGGTACGGCGGTGCGGGCATTGCGAGATCGGAGCCGGGCGATGAAATGAACTACCGGACGCGCGGAGTCTGGTGATCGGGACCTTCCAAGTCTCGCGCGCGCCTCTTTGTGGTGCTGTCGAAATCGTACGCCCGTCAAATGCCGGAAACGGCGCGGAGAGGTGCCGACTTCAGCACAAAATGCGGTCTAATATGTACGATAGTATTGCTGCTGGAGGTCGTTCGTTGGGTTTCTACGATCGAATTCCGCATTCGGCGTCTGCGACAGATTTGCGATCTTTTGTTTTCCTCCCTCTACTCGGCCCGGCGCGATCGCCGGGCCCTTTTCTCGGCTGCTGACGATATTTAGTGCCGCTCGAAGCCGGTTGATCAGCGTCGTATGATCTTCTTCAAGATTTCGGTGAGCGCTCGAAATTCCACCCCCCCAGTGTTGCGACGACCGTTGAATCCGTCCAATACGTCTCCATCAAATACACCGAGCGCCTGGCTGAAGCTGGCATCGAACCTTCCGTCAGAAGCGTCGGAGATTCCTACGACGATGCTCTCGCCGAAACCATCAACGGTCTCTACAAGGCCGAAGTGATCCATCGGCGCGGGCCATGGCACAGCTTCGAGGCGTCGAGTTCGCGACCCTGGAATGGGTGGACTGGTTCGACAACCGGCGGCTCCTAGAGCCCATCGGCAACATCCCACCAGCCGCAGCCGGGCAACGCTACGACGCCATGCTGGAACAACCATCTATGGCGGTATAACTTCAACTAAATTGCCTCCGGCAAACCAAGGGGGGGTCAAATCGCCCGCCCGTCCATCGAGAACGAGGAGATCGAGAGATGTCCCATGGGATCCGGAGCGCCTCTGCAGATTTTTCGAATGCCGGATGAGGCACGCTGGTGTCGTGTGCTCAGAAAACTAAACCTGAGTTAAGCGGATCCGCCGCCGGGGATCGGAGGCGCTGTGTAGCCGCAAAATGGCCGAACTGTTTTTAGCTTCTGCGGCCGGGGCAGGGTCCCCGCGTAGGAGTCCTGCATGCTGAAGTTCGTTCTTTTAACTTCACTCATTTTCATCAACGGCTCGGTCGCATCCGAAGCGCGTCCCTTCCGAACCCAGAAGATCCCCGAATGCAACGTGTCGATGCCGTGTGACTTTTCATATCTGCAGACCGACCGTGCCGTTGTACGACATGGGCGCAGACTGCTCATATCGCAACGAGCCGATTCCAAAGGCAATGCCTTCAACGCGTTTGCCAGCGTAAATGAGCCAGCCGGACGTGTCGTCGGCGGCCGTCCGGCCGGCTGTCCGTCATCTTATTGCGGCTGTGGCGCGGCGCTCCGCGTGTTCGGGCGGATGGTGCCGGAGCTGAACCTTGCGGCGAATTGGCTTCGCTTTCCTCGCACGTCCCCGGCATCCGGAATGGTTGCTGCCCGTCGCGGGCACGTGTTTGTTCTCGAGCAACATGTCGCGGCTGACCTGTGGATGGCGTATGATGCCAACTCTAGCGGCCACGCAACGCGCATTCACGCACGTTCGCTGCGCGGATATACAATTGTGAATCCGCACGCGGCCTGACGAACACAATCGGAAGGATGAGCCGCTGCATGGTCGATGGCGAGAGTCCGTCCGCGGCCGCGCAGAGGATCCAGGTCCGGCTCACTTTTCTTCGACACTTTGCAACCTTGTTCGAGACCGCAGGTTTCATCGCAATAAGCTATTGGAGCTGACCATGACCGACACCAACTTTGCCAAGCCGCCGCTTCCAGACAAGCAGCAATCGATGCCTGGAAGTAGCGCGGCGATGGATCCGCCGCCGGATTACGGCGAATCGACCTATAAGGGCTCCGGGCGCCTGGCCGGCAAGAAGTCGATCATTACGGGCGCGGACAGCGGCATCGGACGAGCGGTGGCACTGGCGTTCGCGCGCGAGGGAGCCGACATCGTCGCAAGCTACTACGATGAAGAGGACGACGCCCGTGAGACCAGGCGGCTGGTGGAAGGGGCCGGCCGCAAATGCGTGTTGATGGCCGGGGACATCAAGGACCCCGCGCATTGCCGTAAGCTCGTCGACGCCGCGGTGTCGCAGCTGGGCGGCCTCGACATCCTGGTGAACAATGCGGCGCATCAGGCGACGTTCTCGTCGATCGAAGACATCAGCGATGAAGAATGGGACGTCACCTTCCGGACCAACATTCACGCCATGTTCTACCTGACCAAGGCCGCCGTACCGCACCTGAAGAAAGGCGCGGCGATCATCAACACGACCTCGATCAACGCCGATACACCGAGCCCGCAATTGCTCGCCTACGCGACCACGAAAGGCGCGATCCAGAATTTCACGGGCGGCCTTGCCCAGTTGCTCGCGGAGAAAGGTATCCGGGTCAATTGTGTGGCGCCTGGCCCGATCTGGACTCCGCTGATCCCATCGACAATGCCGCCGGAAAAAGTAAAGAATTTCGGCAAGCAGGTGCCCATGCAGCGGCCGGGGCAACCCAAGGAACTCGCACCGGCGTACGTCATGCTGGCGTCGGACGAGGCGAGTTACATCTCCGGCGCAACCGTCGCCGTGACCGGCGGCAAGCCGATCATTTGATCCGGTACGCGTGGACCTCGCTCATCGTACCGGCGAGGCCGACGGGAAGCAGCTTCACGGGGTCAGGTGAGGACCCGCCGTGGTGCTGCTGCGCCGCTTCCACTACGCCCCGCCGCCGCTTCGACCTCCACCAGCGCGTCGCACAGCCGGTCAGGGCTTTAGGGCCGTAAGCGCCGGCTCTTCCTCCATGCGCCGTGCGATGTCGGCTTGCCCGGCCATTCCGCCGTCGAACGCCTGCTGCAAATGCTTCATGTATTGCTCCCGGCGCTTGGGTGGCAGCATGGGTTCGGCAGGATCGACCACCGCGTCGATCAGAACTGGCCCATCGTCATAGGCGAACGCCTCTTTGAGCACGCGCGCGAGATCCTCGGGATCGTCCACCCGAAGCCCGCGAACGCCCATTCCTTCAGCGACCTTGGCGAAATCGATCGGGGCGAGATCGCAGCCGAATTCTGGATGCCCGAGGAACAGCATCTGCTCCCATTTGATCTGCCCAAGGGTGCCGTTGTTGATGACGACGACCTTCATCGGAATCTTGTATCGCGCGGCCGTGGAGAGCTCGGCGAGTGTCATGCTGATGCCGCCGTCGCCAACGACAGCGACGATCTGGCGACCTGGGAAAGCGATCCCTGCGGCAATCGCGTACGGCAACCCGCATCCCATCGAGGCAAGCGTGCCGGACACCCGAAAGTCTGGCCGTTCCGGATCATCAGATATTGAGCAGCGAGTGCGGTGTTGTAGCCGCTATCGGCCACGATCATCGCGTCGGGCGCAAGGTGCCGATTGAGGTCGCGGGCCACACGTTGTGGCTTCATCGGCTTGCCGGGGCGATCTGCGCCGTCGTTCAGCGCCCGCAGCCACACGGTCTTCCATTGCTGCGCCTGTTCGAGAAAGCTGCGATCCGCTTTGCGCGCGAGCTTGCCATTGAGCGCCGCAAGACAGGCGGCAGCGTCACCGACCACCGCAGCTTCGACAGGATAGCGCAGGCTGATCCGTCGGGGATCGAGATCGATCTGTACCCCGCGCGCCTGCGCAGGCTTCGGATAATATTCGATATAGGGGAAGCTGGAGCCTACGATCAACTGCGTGTCGCAGGCGTCGAGCACCTGCTGAGAGGGCCGGGCGCCGAGGTAGCCGACGCCGCCCATCACGTAAGGATGATCGTCAGGCAGCACCGCTTTTCCAAGCAGTGCCTTGCAGATCGGGGCTCCAAGCAGTTCGGCGGTCTGCGCCAGCGCCTCAGCGGCATGGATCGCGCCTTGCCCTGCGAGGATCGCCACCTTGCGACCGCCGCTGATCACCTCGGCCGCGGCGCTGATTGCGGCGTCATCCGGCTGCCGCTCGCTCCGGAAGAATGCGAGGCCAGGGTCGGTCTTGTGCCGTGGGGACGGCTTATCGGCCTCTATGCTTTGTTCCTGAACGTCGGCAGGAAAGGCTAGGTGCGCCACGGCTCGCTCGGCCAGTGCCGTCCGGCAGGCAAGCGCCGTGGCTTGCCTGACATGCTGCGCGCCATATATGGCTGTCGTGTAGGCGGCCACGTCCTGAAAGACCTTTGTGTGATCGATGTCTTGCTGGGTGTAGGTCTGGACAAGATCGTGGTAGGGCAATCCAGTGATTGCCAGCACCGGCGCGCGATCGAATTTGGCGTCATAAAGTCCGGTGAGAAGATTCGTGCCGCCCGGACCAGTCGTGGCAAGACAAACGCCCAGGCGTCCGGTCCATTTTGCGTAGGCGCAGGCTGCAAAAGCCGCCGCCGCCTCGTGGCGGGTCTGGATGAAACGGATCTTGTCCTGGCGTGTCCTTAATGCCTCGATCACGCCGTTGATGCCATCACCGGGCAATCCGAAAATCACCTCGACGCCCCACTCCATCAGGCTCTCGACGAGAATGTCCGAGGCGGTTCTTGTCATTGCAACTTCTCCGGTCTGAAACCACCACGCCAACCTGTCGTTTCCGCGATTGTTCCTGTTTGATCAGGTCCCGCAGGCATGGTTTCCCCGGCAAGGGTGGATGCGACCCACGCGTCGGAGACACTCTCGCCTCGTTGAAATCGATGCGACAGACCCTCGGGCGGGGCGGCTCAGTAAATCACTGAAAGGCCCACCTCTTCGCATGCCTTCATGCAACGACGGCAGGCTTCTGCGCAGATCCGGCAGTGCTCGTGCATGCCCGCGTGCTTCTCGCATTCTTCCGCACACAGCCGGCAGGCGGCGGCGCATGTATCGATGACCCTGCGGATCAACTCTCCGTCGGACCCGGTAAGTCGGGTGGCGATCCTGCCCGCGATGTTGCAGATGTCTGTACAATCGAGGTTCAGTCTGATGCATCGCGTGAGCGACTTGACGTTCTCCTCCCCCAGGCACGCGTCCGCGCAAGACGTGCATGTCTGGGCGCAGGAGTAGCATTCCTCGATGCATCGAATGAGGGCATCATTGGTCTGGCCGCGCATAAGCGGATGCGTTCTGGCCATCTGTTGAGCATGCATTGAAATCTCCATGGCCTGCGGGTTGCCGCCGATTACGTGGAGTTCACACTAGACGCCGCGATCTCTCGAACGTTCCTATCCCGCTCCGCAAGAAGCGTGGACGGTCGACGGCTCTGCATTCAGCTATGATGACTATCCGGCCTACCGACTAACTCATGTTATTGGCGCGCGACTGGCGCCGTGTTCATCACGTTGCATCGTCGCCGCCGCATGTCTGGCTGGAGGTAAGCATGGTCGAATTCAGGCTCCCTGCAAATTCGCGCGTCGGGAAGGGGACCGTCTGGCCCAAGCCTAATGGCGAAGCCATACAGGAATTCCAGGTCTATCGCTGGAACCCCGATGACGGCCGCGATCCCAGGCTCGATACCTACTTCGTCGATACCACCGATTGTGGGCCAATGGTTCTGGATGGCCTGATCTGGATCAAGAACAATATCGACTCCACTTTGACGTTCCGGCGGTCTTGCCGAGAGGGCGTGTGCGGTTCTTGTTCGATGAATATCGCCGGCCAGAACACGCTGGCGTGTACGAAAGCCATGAGCGAGGACATTCAGCATGGGGAGCCGCTACGTGTGTTCCCTCTTCCGCACCAGCCGGTGGTCAAGGACCTCGTTCCGGATCTGACGAACTTCTACGCACAACTGGCGCTGATTGAACCGTGGCTGCAAACCGTTTCGCCCACGCCACAAAAGGAATGGCGGCAGAGCCACGAGGATCGGGCGAAGCTCGACGGACTTTACGAGTGCATCCTCTGCGCCTGCTGCTCGACATCCTGCCCAAGCTACTGGTGGAACTCCGAGCGTTTCCTAGGCCCGGCGGCGCTGATCCAGGCCGCGCGCTGGATCAACGACAGTCGGGACGAGGCGACCGGCGAGCGTCTCGACAAGCTTGAGGACCCTTTCAGGATCTATCGCTGTCACACAATCCTCAACTGCGCGAAGGCATGTCCCAAGGGTTTGAATCCGGGCGAAGCCATTTCCGGATTGCGTCTCAAGATGGTTGAGCGAAAGTTCTAGTCTTCAAGCTCTGCGGACGGCGGGTTGCCGAACCGACAGTGCCGGCGCGGCAGTCGAAAGGAACGATCATTATAGCCTCCGCTTATCAGACTTCAGCCGGGAAGGCTTTCAATGGGTAAGAGACAGTTTGCAGCCTTACCGTTCCGCGTGGATGATTCAAAATTGCGCGTGCTGCTGATCACAACCAGACGCAAGCGCCGGTGGTCGGTGCCGAAGGGATCGTTGATCCGCAACACGGCGCCGCATCGTACGGCTGCGTTGGAGGCCTATGAGGAAGCAGGTCTGATCGGTGCAGTCGCAAAGCGCGCCCTGGGCAGCTTCAAGCATCGCAAACGCAAGGGCGAGCGCAAGCGCACCATGGACGTCTCTGTCTTCCCCATGAAGGTGCATGGTCAGGAGAGCTGGTGGCCCGAGAAAGGGCAGCGCGACGCAATCTGGGTCTCGGCGGAGAAGGCGGCGCGTCTGGTCCACAAGGCGCAGCTCCGGCGCCTGATTGTGCGTTTCGCGGCGCAGACCGACAGAAGTGCCTCGTTGCGACCCGGCAAATGACCTGCGGAGGTTCGCGGCGCGCCTTCCGGCGTCGAGGCGGTAGCTCTGAGGTAATAGTTCAGCCGGACTGCTTTGAGGCAAGCCATTAACCTGTGTGAAACCGCTTCGCGCGGATCGCCGTTAATGTGTCGGCTGTGATCGGAAGTATGATGCCAGAACAGTCCCCCAGCCTCAGAAACTTCACCATCAATTTCGGCCCCCAGCATCCCGCCGCCCACGGCGTGTTGAGGCTCGTGCTCGAATTGGACGGTGAAGTCGTCGCGCGTGTCGATCCCCATATCGGCTTGCTGCATCGGGGCACCGAGAAGCTGATTGAGGCCAAGACTTACCTGCAGGCGATCCCGTATTTCGACCGGCTCGACTACGTCGCGCCCTTGACCCAGGAGCACGCGTTCTGCCTTGCCATTGAGAAACTCATTGGACTCGAAGTACCGCGGAGAGGGCAGCTCATCAGGGTGCTCTATCACGAAATCAGCCGCATCTTGTCGCACCTCCTGAACGTTACAACTCAGGCCATGGACGTCGGTGCATTGACGCCGCCATTGTGGGGGTTCGAGGAGCGCGAGAAGCTGATGGTCTTCTATGAGCGCGCATCCGGGAGCCGGATGCACGCCAACTACTATCGGCCCGGCGGCGTGCACCAGGATCTTCCGCCAAAGCTGATCGACGACATCGAGGCTTGGTGCGATCCATTTCTCCGTGTCGTTGATGATCTGGACCGATTGCTCTCGCTCAACCGGATCTTCAAGGCGCGTAACGTGGATATCGGCCGAGTGACACTTGAGCAGGCCTGGGCTTGGGGATTTTCGGGCGTTATGGTACGCGGTTCGGGCGCGGCATGGGATTTGCGCAAAGCGCAGCCCTACGACTGCTACGCCGAGATGGACTTCGACATTCCGGTCGGCAAGAACGGCGACTGCTACGACCGCTATCTCATTCGCATGGAGGAGATGCGACAGTCGGTGCGGATCATGAAGCAGTGCATCGAGAAGCTGAAGTCGTCGGACGGCCAAGGCCCGGTGCTCGTGCAGGACAACAAGGTTGCCCCGCCCAGGCGCAGCGAGATGAAGCGGTCCATGGAGGCGCTAATTCACCACTTCAAGCTTTACACAGAGGGCTTTCGCGTTCCTGCCGGCGAAGTCTACGTCGCAGTGGAAGCTCCGAAAGGCGAATTCGGTGTGTTCCTCGTCGCTGACGGGACAAACCAGCCATACAAGTGCAAGATCAGGTCGCCCGGATTTGCTCACCTGCAAGCCATTGATTTTCTCTGCAAGGGTCACCTGCTTGCAGACGTCTCGGCTATCCTCGGCTCGCTCGACATCGTTTTCGGCGAGGTTGATCGCTGATCTGTCAGGCCCGCACAAACCAAACTCGATGTCCGCGATTTCAGTTTCATGGCGTTGTTGAAGGCGACGCGCCGCAGCAATGGCTGCATCAGGCAATTAGGAAATGTGAATGTTCGCGGCAATCCGGCGAAGTATACCCTTCCCTGCAACAGATGCGTAGCAAAGGGGCGTGTCCATGACCGAGAACGTTGAACGATTGCGGGCAACCATGGAAATGGTGCTCGAGGAGACCTGCCGCGAAATGCCGAATGGCGGAGATCACGCCAGGCGCAGGATTGTCGCCGAGCGGCTGATGGAGGCGGCCCTGGCGGGCCATCGTACATTGGGAGAACTCAACATCGTTGCCCGCAAGACCGTCGTTGAATTGAGAGGCAGGCAAATCGCGGCGACATCGGCGCAAGGAGTGGACGGCGCCAACGGCGGTTCGGGCGCAGGGGCCGGAGGCGTGCTCAGGCAGCTCTCCGATAGGGGGCGCAGCGATCGCGCGTCGGGAAGTCCGGTTCGCCCTATGACGTAGCAACGATGCGAAGTCGGCACGACGGGTATTTCATGGCCGGTGAGCACGCATCGTCCGCCGCGCGAACTCGAACGGACCGCGAGGTTGGAACCGGATGGTCGACGCCAGGTTGCCTTGCATCATCGGAGGATCGGCATGGATCTAAAAGAAGCTTCTATAATGACCGAAGCATCCGGTCTTGTAGACGATCATGTCGCCGGTGAGAGCGCGGGGCGCGAGCCACCGGCCGCACCGAAAACGAGGTCGCGTCCGGCACGGTTTGATCCGTGTTCGCGTCCCACAACGCGATTGTCCGACCAACTGCGGGAAATCGCCAGGGCCGCGCCGTTGCAGGCGGTGTTCGTGGCGTTCCTGCTCGGGGTCCTGATGACCCGGCGTCGCTAGCGACAGCAGCGGAGGATGCGCGAGAAGACGGCCGATAAGAAGATCAGGACCGTTCCCCGCAACCTTCGGTTTCCACAATGTCACGGGAGAGCAGAATGACCGATCGAGGCAATGACAAGACCGACGCGGCACGACGGAACAGCCCAGTAGCGTGGATGATCGGCGCAATCTTCGTCATCGCAGTCTTCGCAATTGTCTTCTTCTACAATGGGAAAGACGTCGGCCATCAGACCACGACCACGACTCCCGGCAATGCTCCGAGCGTCACAACTGGTTCGAATGGCTCCGGCCCCAACAGGTGAGCACTCTCAGCGCTAGCTCAGCTCGGTATTCGAGCGGCGGGCTCGTCCGCCTGGTCAGGCGAGTCCGCCTTCGCGCTGCGGAGCAGCACTGTGTCAGATGCAAGTACGGTTCCGCCAGCAACGCGTTCAGGAGCTTTGAGATGCTCGCTTCTCGCGCCGGAACGATACCACCCCAGTGCAGATGTCGTGATGACGAAAATCATCTTCAGTGACTACAGGAGTCCTGCTGCCGAGCAGGCCTACGAGATCGCCTGGGACTTTCTGGCTCGCAGCGGAGCTATCCGCAATGATTTCGAGACCTGTGTATTCCTGGCGCAGCGTATCACCATGATGGTCGAGGAAGGCCATACCAACCGGATTCGGATGGCCAATCGCGCGATTTCCGAACACCAGCACTACCGCGAGGGACTCGACGAGCCGCGGAAGGGCGCTCTTCAGCCTGGCGGCATCGGAAGGCCGTAACTCTTATCCCATACCTTGCTGTCGGCCATGCCGGTCATTCCAGACGAAGATTGCTGCTTGTGCTGCGACACAAGCAAGACCCGCCGGGATGTTGCCTTTGCACATGAGCCCCAACTGCCGCTGCTATTTCCGGCCGGGCCCGGATGATCCGGCGTTCGGGGCTGCGCTTCCTGACGTGCCGGCGCCTGCGCCGTTCTGGGACGCGGGCGCGGATTTCGCCGGCGCGCTCGATCCCCCGCCGTTGTTGTCCGCTGGCGTGTTCAGGCTCGAGGCACCGGCGCCGGGCGCCCCGCCCGTGCCGGAAGAATTAATGCTCGAGCCCGTGCTGGATGCGCCCGATCCGCTTTGGGCCCCGGCCGTGGATGTGGCGATCAGGGCGGCGCCAAGCGCGAGCATCGTCATATTTTTCATGTCGCTTCCTCCGGTTGCGAAGCCATGCGGCAAGGCTTCCATCATTGAAGCAGCCGGCGTGGCCTATATTCCAACTGCAACTGTCGCGGACGCTAAAAGTGCCTAAAGAGCAGTTGCAGCAGGAACCGTCGCATGTCCCTGCGGTTACCGGGCAAAGGGAGCCGCTCATGAGCAGCATCAAGCCCGGTCATGTTCTTCTCATCGCAGCGTTGCTCATCATGCTCGGTCTTGCCGTGTTTGGCATCGTCTGGGCCTGGAATGCCACCAATGGCGTGGACGACGTAGCCATGGACGAGAACGGCTGGATCGCACTCGGTCTGGGCTCGTTCTTCTCGCTGGTCATCGGCTGCGGCCTGATGGCGTTGATGTTCTTCAGCAGCCGGCAGGGCTACGACGAGGCCGCCGACCCCTTTCGAAACAAGGAGCAAAAATAGATGATGAAGCACATCGCGATCTTTCTGAGCGTCATGTTCGGCAGTTTTCCATTCGCTCTCGCGCAGAGCGGTTCCGGCGGCTCCGCGGCGGGGCAGACGACTACCAGTTCATCGAGCGTGCAGGGTACCGCAGGGACGAATGTCGGAGGTACTGTGAACACCAATCAGGGCAACAGTTACGGCAACAACGCCACCGGTGGCCCAAGCAGCGGAATGAACCGCACCGGCCAACCCGCCACCAACAACGCGTCAGTGCCTCCGGGCCAAGGGACCGGCAAGTAGCGGCAGGCCCACGGGGCGGTCTACTGAAACAGTGACGCACCCTCATGCTGGCGATGTTGCTGCATCAACCTTGTCATGCGTCGTTGAGAGCGCTGGCGTGAGGATTTCGCCGGTACTGCGATCGAGTCGTCCGAGCGCATCTCGCCCGGAAGTATGTTGCCGAAAAGATCGTTGAGTGCGCGGAGCACCTCGACGCAAGCCGTCGAAATGGCGACTTGGTTGGCTGGAAGCCGAATGAGATACCTCGACGTGGAGCCCGACGCCGCGAGGTTATTCGGGATGGCTGGAGCCCGGTAAGCTCGCCATACTCTCGGCGAGCGTGTCGTTGATCCAGGTTAATGTGCGCCCGTTGCCGTCGTGGCACAGTTCACACGGTCCCTCGCCATTTCAAGCGGATGTCAGACCTGTGAGCTTCAGCAGCCTATGATCATCGACAGCGGAAAGGCTGATGAAATGCAGGTGACTCTGGATGAGGCATTTGCGCGGCTGCCGAAAGCTTACCGCACCGAGCAGGTCAGGGAAGACATCGCTCGCGTGGTCGTCAGCGACCCCGACAATCACCGGCACACGGCAATGCAGTTCGTGCTGGAGGTGATATTTACGATTGACCGTGCGATGGATCGGCTCGCTGGCCTGAAATCGCGTTAGGGCTTTCAAGCCGTTGGGTTGATTGTCCCCCAGTGGAACCAAAGCGCTTAACCTGGAACAACAACTTCAGCGGTTTTCGCTCTGGCGTGGACAGCTCGCTTCGATCCGGAGCAGCTTGCAGGCCGTTGACGAGCAGGCCGTTCTCGATGTGAGCGCCCTTGAGTTCGACAGAGGGAATCGAGTTTCGTTCTCTCGCAGGGCGGTGACAAGTTTCGGAGGTCTAGTCGTCTCGCGGAACATCGACAGCAATGAAGCGTTTGAACCCTGAGGTGTTGATATGCAGCACACGGTTCTTCTTGTGGATGACGACGCGAGCGTGCGCGAGGTGATCGCGAGTATGTTGGAAGATCTTGGCTGTTTGGTGGTCTGTGCGGAGAGCGGGGCCGATGCGCTCGCCCAGCTAGCGTCCAAGGAACAGATCTCAATTCTGATCACGGACATCAATATGCCTTCCATGGACGGGCATGAGCTGGCGTACCGTGCGACGCGCCTGCGGCCCGCGCTCAAGGTTCTACAGTTGTCGGGGCGCGAGCGAAGGCGCGACGGTTTTCCGATGATCAGAAAGCCTTTCTCCGAGGAAGATTTGGCCCGCGTCATGCAATTGACGACCGGGGCTTGCTGAGACGTCGCCAGTGACCTGGGACGGCGAAAAATCACCGCGGCTCTGGCCGAGGAACGATTTGCTTCTTCGCCCTTCGCCTCGGGACGAGAGCAAGTATGCACGCGATGAAATTGGCCGCTTTTGATCCGGTACGTCGCCGGCCGACAGCTTGTCCTTCCGGCGGCTCGATGCGAACGCGTTCCTCTACTGTCCGGCCTTGTCGAGTTCTGCCGCGACCTGACCGTAGTTCAACAGTGCAACCAATGTCGTTCCGCCCAGGATGTTGCCCAGCAACGTCGGGAGGAAAAAATCATATCCGTATTGGGCAATCGAAGCTTGCCCACGTTGCACCAGATAGGCGCATTCGACCGAGCCTGCGACGATATGCGAAAACTCACCGAGCGCGACCACGTAGGTCATGATCACGATGACCTGTACCCGCGATCCCTTTGTCGCCGGCAGAAGCCACATCATCAGCGCAATGAGCCAACCGGCGAACACAGCTCGAACGAGAGTCGCCGAAAAGGTGCCATCGATGGTGTGACGGGCGAGCTCCAGAAATGCGTCCGTAACCTCGGGCTTGAAGATATTCGCGCGTGCGAGCCCGTATCCGATCGCCCACGTGCCCGCAATATTCGAGGCCAGCACCAGCCCCCACAGCTTGAGCACTTTGATCAGTGTGCCGAGGTTTCGGTGATGCAGCAGAGGCAGAATTGGGGTGAGCGTGTTCTCCGTGAAGAGTTGCTGTCGCCCCAGCACGACGACGAGGAAGCCAACGGTGTAGCCGAGCGGCGCGACGAGCCGCTGCGCAGTCTGATCGGAGAGCGCCGCGTGAAATTCTCCCTGCACGACCAGCGACAGACCGATCGAGAGGCCGGCTGCAAGACCCGACATGAGGATCGCCCACCAATGCCGTTCGAGCTCCTGCTCGCCCTCGGCGCGGATCGTCTCGTGGATAAGCGCCGCACTCGGCCTGCTCTGGGACTCGATTTCCGCGCTCTGGCGTGGCGAGATTCCGTCGAGTTCCGATGCTGGGCTGAATGACTGCGGTTCGCTCGGCTTGTCCACGTTCTGCGCTCGGGGGATTTCGTCCTCCAGCTTCAAAGCGCCCAAAGGTGATCCGTTCCTCGCAAGCGGCCGTCCATGGCCGTTCGTAGACCAGCGCCGCCCGATCGGCGTTTCGACGCGTATATAAGTCGGCGATTCTTTCGCAATTCTGTACCGCTGGTTCACTTATGCGAATGCGCACGCTCTCGGTTGATGCAACTGTCATCGAAAACGAGAGGGCGTCCAGCGTAGTCAGGAGGCGTACAATGACAGAAGTCAAGCGGCGCAATAGTTTTAAGCGTACCCGGACACTGAAGGAACGACTGCTGGAGTTTGCCAAGCAGACGCGGACCTTGGCGCTGCAAATGGCGCCGTGCAGGGAGCGCGAAAATCTGATCCGCGAGGCCCGCTTGGCTGAAACCACGGCAGTCCTGGAGGAATGGATACGTTCGCCCGGCCTGCGCTCGCCCGATTAGCGCCGCTGCGGCTCGCATCAGTAGGCCCGTGCGTCCCGCGGCGACCTTGAATATTGTGCTCCTAGGAACGAGCGGCGCTGCGGGAATTTGAGCAAAGTCTCGTAATGGAAGCCGCTCATGCAAAGTTCCGAAGGTGTTTCGTCGGTCACTGGCCTTGCTCGGGTCACAGACCAGATCTGGATTGTTGATGACAAACCGATCAGTGCCGCCGGCCTGGAGCTGCCCGTCCGGATGGTTGTCGTCCGGCTGTCCAACGGAGATCTCGTGCTGCATTCGCCGGTGCGATATTCCTCCGACCTCCGTCACCATCTGGAGCGATTGGGCGAGATAAGATATCTGTTGGCGCCGAACATCGCGCACTGGATGTTCCTGCTCGAGTGGCAACGGGAACTGCCGCACGCAAAGACATTCGCCGCCCGCGGCCTTTCGGCACGCAGGCAGGTTCGCGCGGCGGGCATCCGCATCGACCGTGAACTGGGAGACGTTACGCCTGAGGAATGGACCGCCGACTTGGAGACCATGGCGGTGGATGCTCCGATGTTCTGCGAGATCGAACTGTTCGACATGCGCAGCCGAACGCTAATCCTGACGGATCTCGTGCAGAACCTCGATCTTGATCATCTCAGCGCGACGAACGAGGCCGCGGCGAACCTGCTCGGCATCTCCGGGCCGGACGGCAAGGCGCCGCTCTACCTTCGTCTTCTGTTGCGTCTTGGTGGCCGTTCTGTCCGGGCCGCAGCGGAGCGGCTCGTGAGCCTCGCACCGGAGCGGGTGATTTTCGCGCATGGAGACTGGTTCCAAACAGACGGGACCGAGCGCCTGCGGCAATCGTTGCGCTGGCTTGTTCCTGCGGATGCCGCGAGACGTGAGCAAGGACAGATGACCGGCACGCGTGTCGTCATCACCGGCGCCTCGAGCGGCATCGGTCGTGCCACGGCGCTGGCGTTTGCTCGCAAAGGTGCAAGCGTGATCCTGGCAGCACGCCGAGGTGATATCCTGACGCGGCTTGCTTCTGAATGCGAGGCGCTCGGTGGTCAAACCTTGGCCGTACCGACCGATGTCACCGATGCCGAGGCGGTGCGCCGATTGGCCAAGCAAGCCGAAGACTCTTTCGGCGGCATCGACGTCTGGATCAACAACGCCGGCACCGGCGTTTTCGGGGCCTTCCAGGATGCGGATATCGCGCTTCATCGCCGGACCGTCGAGGTCAATCTCCTTGGCACCATGTATGGCGCCTTTGCCGCGGTGCCGATCTTCCTGCGCCAGAAGCGCGGCATTCTGATCAACAACATCTCGCTGGGCGGTTGGGCGCCGACGCCGTTCGCCGCGGCCTACACCGCGAGCAAGTTTGGTCTGCGCGGCTTTACCGCAAGCCTGCGCCAGGAGCTGCGGGCGCATCCGAACATCCACGTCTGCGGCGTCTTTCCGGCCATGGTCGATACGCCGGGCTTCGTCCACGGCGCCAACATGTCCGGGCGGATGCTCGATCCGGGTCCGCTGCTCTACCAGTCCGATGACGTCGCTGAAACATTCGTTCGCCTCGTGCGCGCGCCTCGCGACGAGGTCGCGGTCGGCTGGCCCGCGCGTGCAGGTCAAATTGCCTATGCGATGGCTCCGCAGGTCACCGAGAATGTCGTGGGGGCAGCTTTCCAATTCCTGCTCGCGCGGGCGCGCCCCGCTAAGAGCAGCGAGGGCACCATGATCGATGCCGGTCCCCAGGGCAGATCGCTCGATGGCGGTTGGCTGGCGCGAAAGCAACTTCCGCCGGCCGGCGTGATCAGCAAGGGACTCGCGGTGATCGGGATTGCGGCCTGCGTCGCCGTTGCCGCCTCGCAGGCTTTTGGCCGCCCTCGAAGGCCGGCGCGGGTGAGGCGGCGCAGGGCCTCGTCCCGTTAGCGGAAGCGGACATGATAGATCGGCGCTTTCCTCGAAAAACGACCAGGGCCGCGCCCTTGGCCGCCGCACAAGAAAGTGCTTTCGCAGCCTTTGGCGTGATCTGGCTTGCTCCCTCACACGTATCTTCCAGAGTAGAATCAGATGGGAGGGAGATCGGGTATGACGCGGTATTATTTTCACGTTCTGGACGGCACCGCCATCACGGATGAAACCGGCGAGGAATTTCCCGACATTAAAGCGGCCAAGGCCGAAGCCGTCAAACTGGCCAGCGGTCTACTCGCCGACGGGCTTGGGGAGACATTTTGGCAGGGGCACCCTTGGCAGATCGTTGTCAGTGACAGCGCCTCTCCCGAACACGGTCGTATCTTTTTCTCGCTGACCTTATCGGTCGATGAGTAGGTCGCTAACGAAGACTCGTTCAATCGCGGCTGCGAAAAACTTGTATACCTCGATCGCGTTCCTGGGGTTGTATAGCTGGTCAGCTTGCGAGTGCCGGAAGGCTGACCGTCGGATCATCGCTCAACGTCGTGACGGTTTCTCCAGCGCATAGGCGCGGACATAATCGCCGAGTCTGGTGCCGAACGATCCATGGCCGCCGTCCACCGTGACGACGTATTGCTTGCCGCCGGCTTCATAGGTCATCGGCGTCGACTGGCCGCCGGCGGGAAGGCGGTCCTGCCAGAGCTGCCTGCCGTTGCGAACGTCGAAGGCGCGGATGTAGTCGTCCATCGTTCCCGTGATGAAGATGAGTCCGCCTGCGGTCACGATCGGCCCGCCCAGCATGGGAACGCCGAGCTTGAACGGCAGCGGCAGCGGAGCCTGATCGCGGATCGTGCCGATGCGGTGCTGCCACACCACCTTATGCGTCCTGAGATCGATTGCGGCGATATTGCCCCAGGGCGGTGCCAGGCAGGGAATGCCGAGTGGCGAAAGGAAAATGCCGAGATCGACGCCGTAGGGCGCGCCGTACATCGGCTGAACGCCAAGCTCCGTGCCGGGCGGATGTGCCGCGTTTGGAGCCGCCGGGTTGTCTTTCCCGCGCGGCACGAGGCGTGAGACGAAGGGAATCGACTGGGGATTTGCGATCGCGATCTGGCGCTGCGGATCGACCGCAATGCCGCCCCACTCGAACATGCCGAAATCACCAGGAAACACCAGCGTGCCCTGCTCCGACGGCGGTGTGAACGGGCCCTCGTAGCGCAGGCGTTTGAACTTGATGCGGCAGACCAGCTGGTCGAACATCGTGCTGCCCCACATCTGCGCATCCGTCAGCATGGCGCGGGGACGGAAACTCAGGTCGGAAAAGGGCTGGGTCGGGGAAAGGCGGTCGCCGGGCGCGGCGCCCTGGGGCACCTGCTTCTCCGGCGCCGGCACCAGTTGATGTCCGTCGCGCCGGTCGAGCACGAAGATGTCACCTGTCTTGGCCGGGATGTAGATCGCCGGCGTGACGCCGCTATTCGATCGCAGATCGACCAGGCTCGGCTGCGAGGGCATGTCCATATCCCAGAGATCGTGGTGCACGTTCTGGAACGACCAGCGCAGCTTTCCCGTCATGATATCGAGCGCCACCAGTGCCGAATCGTAACGCTCCTTTTCAGGTGAACGGCCGCCGCCCCAGATGTCTGGAGAGCTCGAGCCGAGCGGGACGTAGACGAGACCCAGATTTTCGTCGACGGCCGAGATGCTCCAGGAATTGGGTGAGCCGGCGGTGAAATGATGCGAGGCCGAGGGCATTTCGTTCGGGTCGGGATTGCCGGCATCGAAGGCCCAGATCAGCCGCCCGGAATAGATGTCGAAGCCGCGGATCACGCCCGACGGCACACGGTCGGAATAATTGTCGATCACCGCGCCTCCGACGATCAGCACCTTGTCGGTGGCGACGGGCGGCGAGGTGCCTTCGTAGAAGCCGAGCGTCTGGACCTCGCTCCCTTCCTTGAGGTCGATCTGCCCATGCTGGCCGAAACTCTCGCAAGGCTTGCCGCTCTGCGCATCCAGCGCGAACATCCGTCCGTCGTTGGTGGGGAGGAAAATCCGCTCGGCGCATTCGGCCGGCGCCGGCGCGCCGTCAGCGGTCACCGCGCCGGGCTGGGTGGCATGATAGGCCACGCCGCGGCAGGTCATGTGCTGGAAGCCCTTGTTGTGCTGGATTTGCGGATCGAACTTCCAGCGCAATTTCCCGCTGGCGGCGTCGAGCGCGAACACGATTTGATGCGGAGAGCAGGTGTAGAGCAGATCGCCAACTTTGAGCGGCGTCGCCTGGTTCGTGATCTCGTCTGGATCTTCCGGGCCCTTGTGGTCACCTGTGCGGAATTCCCAGGCAAGCCTCAGGTTCTTCACGTTGTCCCTGGTGATTTCGCTGAGCGAGGAATAGCGCGTGCCGAAGCCGCTGCCGCCATAGGCGGTCCAGTTCACGGCGGCCGGGGCCTTAGCCGGTTCGGGCGCGGGAGTGGCGCCGGCGGTCCCGTTCTCCGCCAATGTGCCCGAGAGATCGTGGCGATCGCTCGTCAGGGAGACACCGAGCACGATGGCCGCGGCGATCAGAACGACTCCGAGAGCCCGCCGGGCGATCCGCCAGCGCGGCCCAAGATGAGATGCGATGAACGGCAGCATCAGCCATGCACCCAGCGGTGCCAGCACATCGCCGCGCGGCGCCAACGTCCAGAAATCGAGGCCGGCTTCCCAGATAGCCCACACCATCGTGCCGAGCAGCAGCACGGCATAGACCCAGAGCGCCTCGGCGCGGCGGATCGCGAGCAACCAGCTCGTGAGCAGGAGCATGGCACCCGCGATCAGATAGTAGACCGAGCCGCCAAGCGCTGCGAGCCAGGTTCCGCCGCCGGCAAGGGCAAGGCCCATGATGGCGACGACCACAATGGTAATGGCCAGCCACGGCGCACCCCGGAACCAGTTTGTTGAACCAGATTTTGGAGTCATGTCGGCTACTTCAGCGTATAGAGAAACGCCGCGATGTCGCGCGCGTCCTTCTGCGGGATACCCATTCTCGGCATCGCGTTGCCGGGTAACGCCCTTTGCGGATCTTCGATCCAACTTGCCATGTTGTCCGGCGAATTCTGAATGTAGCCGGCAATGTAGGTCCGCGTCCCGATGCGATGCAGGGGCGGCCCGACATTGCCTTCGGCGCCGGCGATGCCGGGAATATCGTGGCAGCCGCCGCACTGGTACTGCTTGACCAGGTCTGCGCCCCGACGCGCATCCCCCATGAAATTGTCCGGGCCCGCAGCCTTGCCCTCCTCGC
The DNA here is from genome assembly GCF_023100965.1 of Bradyrhizobium sp. 192. NCBI lineage: Bacteria > Pseudomonadati > Pseudomonadota > Alphaproteobacteria > Hyphomicrobiales > Nitrobacteraceae > Bradyrhizobium > Bradyrhizobium sp. 192. The sequence continues at coordinate 6,681,919 of NZ_CP064690.1, read as the reverse complement.
AAGAAGCGGTTGCCAGCGCCAGCAGGGCGGCAATGAGCAATCGTGCGACCGGGCTCATCATCGGCATCTCCGTTCAATCACGGCTTCTGGCCAAAACTGAAGGCTTTGGTGGCGGACCACGGATCGGTCGTCGAGACCTGCTCGGTCGGGACCTGTTCGACCCCGGGCGACAGCGGGTTTGCCGAGAAGGTCCGACCCCATTGGCGGCTCGGCTCGTTGCTGATCTTGCCGATATAGGTGACGAGATCCCAGATCACGCTGTCGGGCAGCACGCCTCCCCAGGCCGGCATTCCGTTCGGGCGTCCCTGGTAGATCGACAGATAGATGTTCTCGGGCTGCTCGCCGTAAGTGAAGGTGCTGTTGCTCAGCGCCGGTCCCATGCCGCCGCCGCCATTGGCCGCGTGGCAGCCGACGCAGTTGAAGTTGACGTAATAGGTCATCCCGCGCTGCGCTGCATTCGGGTCGCCCTGCACCGGGTTCTTGATCTGCGGCGGGTCCGGCTGTGCGCCCGGAAACAGATGGCTGACCGGAACCTGCATGAAGACGCCGGGCCTGCCGTTGCCGATGCTGCCGCCGAAATTGGGGCGCGGCGCCAGCGTCGGCATTTGCGCCTCCTGGGATTGCGGCAGGGTCTGCTGGGCAAGGACCGCGCCGTCCGGCGCAGTCAACAGCAGCAACGATATGGCGCTGACGCCCAGCGCTGGAGCAGACATCACTGGTTGCCTCCTGATGCTGTAGCCGCGAGATCGACCAGAGGCACGCCGTATGATCGCAGCAAGGCGTTGATCTCGGACCGGTGCTCGTCGATGAAGGCATTGAGCCGATCGCGCAGGGCGTGATCGCCTTTGCGCACGCCCATCGCGATGGCGAACTGGAATTGCTGAGGCGCGAAGCGCTCGGTATCCCGGATCGGCGTGACCGTCAGCGGCACCGGGGAGCGCTGCGCGAAATAGCCGCCCAGCGGCCCCCAGGCGGCGGCGACATCGATCTCGCCGTTCTCGACCGCCTCGATCAGGCGCGCCGGCGGATTGGCCTCGCGATAATCGCCGTAAATCGAGTAGCCGCGCAAATTATCGACGATCCCCTGGTCGCCAAGAGCCTGTGCAGGCGGCGGATTGTTGCCGTCGTCGCCGATCAGGTGCACACCGATCGCCAGATGATGCAAGCGCGGGTCAAGCAGCGAGGAGAGATCGAGGTGGCGATCCTGGCGCGCGACGAAGACATAGGTCGAGCGATAATACGGCCTGGTCGTCTCCACGAGATCGTAGCCGGCGGGCACGCCCATCACCACGTCGCATCTGCCTGCCTTGAGCGTGTTGCGGATGAAGCCGCGGCGCTGGGCCCACCAAATGTAGGAGATCTGTTCACCGAGGTGCCTGGCCACCATGGCGGCAAGCTTGTTCTCGAACCCCGCCTCGGCACCGTTCGAGAACGGCAGGTTGTTGGGATCAGCACAGACCCGGAGCGCGCCGTCGGCGGATGCCGTTACACTCGTTGCAATCGACAGAACAACGCCCGCGATGACGGCAACACGATTATTTCGCAGGCGCATGGCTGTTGTCCTCGCCGGTCGCGCCGCCGAGCTTGAACACCAGCAGTTCGCTCCCGCCTGCGGTGTAGAACGGCAGGTCCTGCATGGCGCCGGTGAAGCCCAGTGCGCCGTTACGTACGCGCGGATCGACCTCGGCATTTGCGACGACGCCCGGCCAGCCGCCGACGCCGGACAGGATCGCGATGTATTGCTGTCCGTCGGAGCCACGATAGGAAATCGGCTGGCCGACGAACCCGGAGCCGGCGCGAAATTGCCAGAGCACATGCCCGTCCCTGGCGTCCACGGCCTTGAACAGGCGATCCATGGTGCCGTAGAAGGCAACGTCGCCGGCGGTCACCAGCGCGCCGCTCCAGACCGGCAGCTTCTCGTGGATCTCCCAGACCTTCTTGCGCGCGACGGGGTCCCAGGCCATGAACTCGCCGCGATGCCCGCCGGGACCTGCGTACATGTCGACATCGGCGCCGACATAGGGCGTGCCTGCGATGTAGCCGACCTGCGACGCCTTGAAGCTCATGCAGAGGTGTTGGTGCGGCACGTAGAGCAGCTTGGTGCGCGGCGACCACGCGCTCGGCTGCCAATCCTTGGCGCCCGGCGCGGCCGGGCAAATGTTCTTCACCGTCTTGCCAACGAGCGGGGTCTTCTCCTCGTTTGGGATGATCTTGCCGGTCTTGAGGTCGACGCCGTTATACGCGTTGACGAATTCGAAGGCGTCCGCCGAGATCACCTCGCCGGTGGCGCGATCCATAACGTACATGTAGCCGTTGCGGCCGGGGTGAATGAGAACCTTGCGCGTTTGGCCATTGAGCTCGAGATCCACAAGTACGTTCTCGTTGATCTCGTCGTGATCGAACAGATCGTGCGGATTGATCTGGTAAGCCCATTTGGCGCGGCCGGTGTCCGGGTCGCGGGCGAAGATCGTGGTGCTCCAGAGATTGTCGCCGCTGCGCTGGTTGGCGTTCCATGGGCTCGGATTGGCGGTGCCGTAATAGATCAGGTTGAGCTCGGCATCGTAGGAGATCCATCCCCACATGGTGCCGCCGCCGACCTGCCAGCGGTCGGCGGGCCAGGTCTTCACCCCGAGATCCTTGCCCTTGAGATTGTCGTAGAACGGCTTGAAGTCGTCGCCGATCAGCACGTCCTTGTCGGGGCCCGTGGCATAGGCGCGCCACGCGATCGCGCCGGTATTTTCATCTAAGGCGGTGACCCAGCCCCGCACGCCCAGTTCGCCGCCACTGTTGCCGACGAGAACCTTGCCCTTGACCACCACGGGAGCCATCGTGATGGTCTCGCCCTTGTTGATCTCTCCGAGTTTGGTGTGCCACAGCTCCTTGCCGGACCTGGCGTCGATCGCGACGGTATGGTCATCGAGCGTGTTGAGGAAGACCTTGCCGTCGTCGAACGCGAGCCCGCGATTGACCACGTCGCAGCAGGCGACCCCCGCGGCCGCGGGCTCGGGCTTCGGCGCGTAGGACCATTTCAACTCGCCTGTCGTGGCATCGAGCGCGAACACGCGGTTGGGATAGGGACCTGCATAGGGGCCGACCACGTACATGGTGCCGTCGATCACGAGCGGCGCCGCCTCCTGGCCCCGGTCGGCGCCGACCGAGAAGGTCCAGGCAAGCTGGAGGCGCGAGGCATTGGACGCGTTGATCTGGTCGAGCTCGCTATAGCGCGTGTTGGCGTAGTCGCGCGCCGCCATCGGCCACTGGCCCGGGTTCTTCATGCGGCTGGCGAGATCGCTCTGTGCCGACGCCGACGACAGCACCGCACAGCAAGTGCAAAGGACGGCTGGAATCCGGTTCAGCAAACGCGTGAGACCACGCATTAACATATGTAAAGATCTCCACGGCAGTGATGAGGCCGTGCCGCGCTGCAGGCCGGTTTGCGAACGTACAAACCTTGCGCCTCCGCTTGGTTCCAAAAGGCAGAGGCGGCTATCTCACCACATTGCCCGAGACCCCGGCACCAAGGTCGACTGCGATCTGATCTTCCCTGCCGTTGCATTTGGGGTGACCAAATCCCGACAGGCTTTTGCCGTCCGGTCCGATGTCATAGATGATCGCGTCCTTCATGTTGGGACTGACGCCGGCCGGCACGCGGTCGAGCCCGAGCTGGTGGCGCACGCGCCAGGCCACGTTATGATCTGCGCAGGAGCTGTCGCCGCTGACGCCCAACGCGCCCGTGATGCCGTTGCCGTCATAGAGTGCCAGCCCGCCTCCGAACACGATCACGCCGCCGACCGGCTTGCCCACCATCGGATCGCGGGCCGTGCCGAATTCCTCCGGTGGTCCCGCGTACAAGACCTCCGGGGACGGCGGGTTGCTGAGGGCTGCGCCGAACAGGAACCCGCCGGGTTGCGCGCCTGCATAGAGATTGGCCGTCGCCATCGCCTTGTCCTTCAGGCTGAACCCATTCGCCGTGTTGGCCTTCTCGGCTGCGATGGCCCGGCTGCCCAGCCATTGGTCGTCGACCTTGCCGCCGCTGTAGGCGACTGCGCAGACGATGCCCTGCCGATTAACGACGGCTGCCCACTCGTTATTGTCCAATCCGCCGTTGCTTGGACCGCCGCCGGGTTTCACGCTCTTCTTGAGAGTGTCGGCGAGCTGATCATGGTCGATCGGGCAGGACATCGCCGGGTGGGGCTGGTCCTGCGCGAAGGAGCCGATCGTCAACGAAGATGCCGCGGCTGCGAACGCAGCTGCCGCCAAGAGAGGGAGTTTAGCCATATCGCCTCCGGGATTTGACCTTTGGCAGGCGAACGTCGGACTCGAACCTGCGGTTCCTATGGAAGCAGCGTCGATCAGCCGACGTTTCGAACGAGCGACAGGCGTGTATGCGAGTCGACAGCGGTCAGCCAACGATAGGCGAAGAACAGCGCTGCACCCGTGTAGAGGGTACCCATCGGCACCCACATCAGGATGCCCGCGAGCTGCTGATCTTCTAGCGGCGACAAGCCGAATTCTCCCGCCAATGCGCCCTGAACGGGGATCCAGAGCCGCGGCGAGACCGTCAGCACGGCGCCGAGCACACCGGAATGCAGGGTGGTGACGAACAGGCAGCCGATCGCTATGCCGTCGCGAACGCGACTGCTGCGGTCCCGCCCGCGGCCGTGCAGCAGCACCCACCAGAACAACAGCGCGGTCGCAAAGAAGCTGATGTGCTGGAGACGATGCACGGCAGCACTCTCGAGTGCCCATGCGTACAATGGCGGGGCATGCCAGACCCACAGCGCTGCGCCATGAAGCACGGTCGCGCTGACGGGATGGCTGATGAAGCGCCACGGCAACGCCAATACCCGCAGATTGAGAATCCGGCCCGCGGCCGGGCGCAGTGAGGCGGGCAGGCACCAAAAAAGCGGGCCGTTGATCCGCGCAAAGGCCATTAGCGGGGCCGCGACGACCATGAGCAGCTCGTGCTCGACCATATGCGCGGTGAAGAGGTGTTCGCCGAGCCAGTGCAGCGGCGACGTCGTGGCCAGCGCCGTGACCAGCCAGCCGGTCCAGAACGCGGCGACCTGGCGGAAGCTGACGCCTCGTCCTCCGCCGGCATGTCGCCATAGCCGCTGCGTTCCGACATAGAAGCCGATGCCGACCGCGTAGAGCGGCGCGAGCAGCCAGGGGTCGTAGCTCCAGAGCGATCCGGAATCGACATCCGAGATGCCGTGGGCAAATGCCGGCTGCGAAAGCAGCGCGATCAACAGTATCGCAACCCTCAGCGCAGGCATGGACTGATCATCAGTGAGGCGGCGAGCTGGTTCGCAATGACGAGGGCGAACAGCACGCCGCTGCCGACGCCGAGCCAGGCCATGAACGTCCGCGGCCCGCCGCCTTGCGCATCGGCCCATTCAGCCCCGGCTCCTCGCCGAACCGCGCGGGCCGATATGGCCGTGCCCGCGAGGGCGACGACCGCCAGCACGCCGCTCAGGATCGCACCGCTGATTCTGGTGCTCTCGCACGAGAAGTGCGCCAACACGTAGACACCTTGCAAATTGATCCCCCATGCAAGGGGGCCCAGTGCAACGCCGGCCCAATAGAGCAGTCGGGAGCGTCCGTCAGCGTCGGTCATAGGCGCGGCACCCAATCGAGCAGGACGTAGAGCGGCAGCCAGGCGAGCACGACGAAATTCCAGTAGAACACGTTGTCGGTCACGTCGCCGAACCGACGGGGCTTGGCGTGTCGCGTGAACATCAGCACCGCCAGCACGACGGTGTCGCCGAGATCGGTGGCGAGATGCGTGGTGTGCAGCCCGAGGATGAGCCAGACGATGGACCCGTAGGCGGAATTGTCCCAGCGGGTGTTGAGATGCGCGAACTCGAAGCCGCGCAGCACCAACAGCGCAATGCCGATCAACGACATCACGATCAGGCCGACACGGACCTTGGGGAGGTCATGCCGATGCGCCGCGCGGTTGGTATATTCATTGGGGATGATGCTGAGCAGATAGAGCACGGTCTCAGCCGTGCCTGGCCAGAGATCGGGCGGCGACGCACCGATCGGCCAGCTCGGATTGACGGCATAGAGATAGAGATAGGCGCCGATGGCGATGGCGAAGCCCATGCCTTCCAGCGCCATGAAGCCCATCGCGCCCCACCAGGGGCCGCTGCGCGGGCCGAAGCCGTAGGTCGGCAGGCCCGAGACGTCGCGTACGATGATCTGCCTCACACCTCGTCCTCCTTGCTGCCCGTCGGCCAGAACCAGCCGATCAGGGCAACGGCCATCGGCGGCGTGCCCCACAGTACGGCCCAGGGCGTGAAGATCGATCCGATGAAGAAGATCGTCGTCGCGATCGCCGTGAGTAGCGGCCAGATGCTTGGCTCCGGCGAAGCCTCGCGGATCTGCGGCTCGGCTTCCGCAAGCGAGGTCAGCAGCACTTCACGCCGCTCTGCGCTCAGGCCCGCGACCACGGGCAGGCTTTCGCTGTCGGCCCACAGCGGATCACGGTGATTGACGACGGGAATGCGGTCGAAATTCTGCGGCGGCGGCGGCGAGGCGGTCGCCCATTCCAGCGTCGACGCATCCCAGGGATTGTCGCCGGCAAGCTCACCCTTGCGGAGGCTGTAGATGACATTGACGAGCAACAGCGCGAAACTGAGCGCGAACAGGAAGGCGCCGCCGCTGGACAACAGGTTCAGATGCGCCCAGTCCATGTCGGCGGTGTAGGTGTAGACCCGACGCGGCATCCCGATCAGCCCGAGGATATGCATCGGAAAGAACGCGACGTTGAAGCCGACGAAGGCGAGCCAGAAATTCCAGCGGCCAAGCCGTTCGCTCAGCATGCGTCCGGTGATCTTGGGAAACCAGTAGTAGACCGCGCCGATCAACGGGAAGACGGCACCGCCAATCAGCACATAGTGAAAATGGGCGACGACGAAGTAGGTATCGTGCACCTGGGTGTCGATCGGTACCGAGGCGACCATCACGCCTGACAGGCCGCCGAGCACGAAGATCACGATGAAGCCGATCACGAACAACAGCGGCGTCCGGTAGACCGGCCGCCCGTCCCATAGCGTCGCCAGCCAGCAGAAGATCTGGAGCCCGCTCGGCACTGCGATCAGCATGCTGGACGCCGTGAACAGGCCGGCGCCAAGCTGGGGTAGGCCCGTCACGAACATGTGGTGGACCCACAGGCCGAACGACAGGAAGCCGGTCGCGATCAAGGAGAGAATGATGACGGGATAGCCGATCACCGGCCGGCGCGCGAAGGTCGCGAGGATCGTCGAGACCATGCCGGTGCCCGGGATGAAGATGATGTAGACCTCGGGATGGCCAAAGAACCAGAACAAATGCTGCCAGAGCAGGGGATGGCCGCCGGATGAGGAATCGTAAAAGCGGGTGTTGACCAGGCGATCCAGGATCAGCGAGGTCGACGCGACCATGATCGATGGCATCGCAAACATCACCAGGAAGCTCGTGACCAGCATCGCCCAAACGAACAGCGGAATGCGATCGAGCGTCATGCCGGGCGCGCGGAGCTTGAACACGGTCACCACGATCTCGACCGAAACCGCCAGCGCCGCGACTTCGGTGAAGGTGATCATTTGAGCCCAGACGTCCGGGCGCTTGGTGGGCGTGTATTGCAGCGACGAAAGCGGCACGTAAGCGAACCAGCCCACGTCCGGGCCGACATTGAGGGCAAAGGAGATCCAGAGGAAGCAGCCTCCGAACAGGAACATCCAGTAGCTGAAGGCATTCAGGCGCGGGAAGGCGATGTTGCGCGTGCCGACCATCAGTGGAACGAGGTAGACGGCGAACGCCTCCATCACCGGCACGGCGAACAGGAACATCATCGTCGAGCCGTGCATCGTGAAGATTTGGTTGTACTTGTCTGCGGAGAGGAAGGTCTTCTCCGGTCCGGCCAGCTGAATGCGCATCAGGATCGCGAGAACGCCGCCGAGAAGCAGGAACGCGAACGCGGTTACGATGTAGCGGCGGCCGACAACCTTGTGGTCGACCGACATGAGCGCGCCGAGCAGCCCGGACGGCGTGCGCCAGATGCGCTCCAGCTGGGTGGAGAGCTGGAAGCCGTTCAGGACATCGTCCCGCAATTCGTTTGGTTGGGCGGCGATGCTCACTTGAGCTGCTCCAGATAATGAAGAATCGCGATGAGCTCGTCCGATTGCAGCGGCATCTTCGGCATGAGATTGCCGGGCTTGATGTGCTGGGGATCGGAAATCCAGGCGCCGAGCGTCGCCGGGGTGTTCGGCAGCGTTCCTGCTGCGATGGTCGTGCGGCTGCCGACATGCGTGAGATCCGGGCCGAGCTGCCCGCCGGCCGGCGTGCCGCTGATGTTGTGGCAGAGTGCGCAGCCCCGCGCGCGGAACAGCCCCTCGCCCTGCCCGCCGAGCTGATCCGCAGGGCTCTCCGCGCTCTGGTTCTGATGCTGCCGCCACCGGACGAATTCGTCCGGCGGCAAGGCAATGACGGCAAAGGCCATATGGGCGTGCTGGAGCCCGCAGAACTCGGCGCATTGTCCACGATAAACACCGGCATTCTTTGCCGTGAATTGCAGCTCGTTCTTCTGCCCGGTGATAAGGTCCATCTTACCGGTCAGGGCCGGCACCCAGAAGCTGTGGATCACGTCGGCCGATTCCAGCTCGACTTTCACCGGCTGGCCAGTCGGGATCCTGATCTCGTTGGCAGTGACGAAACTCTGATGCGGACTGTCGGACTCATAGCGGACCTCCCACCACCATTGATGCCCGATGATCTTCAGCGTGAGGGCATTCTCGTCCTTGGCGAAAACGGTGCGCTGGCCGGCATAGCTGACCAAGGAGAGGCCGAGCACGATCGCGGTGGTGGCAATGCCGAGCCCCAGGATGAGGCGGCCTGCATGGTCCTCGAAGGCTGGGTGGAGGTCGAGCGGTGCGTCGGACACGCGCTTCCGGCGCACCATTCCGACGCCAAGGACGAGCACGACCGCAATCCAGACGATTGCTGCAACGGTGAGGAAGATGAAAAGCGTCGACCGGATCTGCTCGGACTGCAATCCCTGGGGGGCGAGCGCGGACTGCTGGCCCGCGCATGCAGCGAGCGGCCAGGTTGTGCTTAGCGTGAGAATCCTTCGCACCCAGACTGGCATCTCGACGATCGCCGTACTTCCGCTTCGAGGGACGGAACCGGCCAATCCTACAAAGGTTCCTAATCGGGAGCCGCTAGAACGGCCAGCGTCCGGCGGCGATGATAATGGCTGCATCGCCGGCGGCCATCAGCAGCAGGATGGCAAGGACTGCGATCATCGCACCGGGTTGGGCAAGCACGCGCAGCGCTTCCAGCATGTCCTTGCTCCTCGCTCGATCTATACTTCTGCAATCTTGCGGCAGCTGAGAGGTTCCTGTTCTGAGATGGCGGGGCCGTCAGTACCGCGATCGGGCCGGAACGAAGCCGGGACAGCGGGCGTTCCTGACAGCAAACTCGACGGGTTGAACGTGTCGCGCTATCATTTTGATTTGGTGGATTCCAGGACAGCGACCGACGAGGGGGGCGCTGGGCTGCCGGAAGACATTCAGGCGCCGGAGGTTGCCGAAGAGATTGCACGACGTCTGTCGAAGGAGCGTCCCGAGCTTCGAGGGCGTCACTTCGCCATCCTCGTGACGAACCAGGATGGCGAGGCGATCGGCCGGGTGCCGCTGGACGTCCTGCACTGAGGCTTGATCCGGCAATGCTCTCCGACAAGGTTTGATTCTCGCATGTCGTTGACCATCGGTGTGATCTCCGACACGCATGGACTGCTGAGGCCGGAGGTGGAGCACTGCTTCGCGGGCGTTTCCCACATCATCCATGCCGGCGACATCGGCGCTCCCGAGGTCGTGGAGCCGCTTCGCCGAATTGCGCCGGTCACCGCGATCAGGGGAAATGTCGATCGAGGCGGGTGGGCAAAATCCTACCCTGAGACTGAAACCTTGCGCCTCGGCGGCCACTGCTTCTACATTTTGCATGACCTCAACGCTCTGAAGTTGGTCCCGGCCGATCTCGGCATCGACATCGTGGTGTCGGGCCATTCCCATCGTGTGCAGATCAGCACACGGGACGGCGTGCTTTACCTCAATCCCGGCAGCGCCGGGCCGCGGCGCTTCAAGCTGCCGATCACACTGGCAACGCTCGAATTGGACAAGGGCGGGCCCCTTAGTCCCGTCATCCACGACCTTGGATGACGGCGCGAGTCATCGATTTTACTTGTCCCAGCCCATCACGTGCGCTCCGCAAGCGTCAGTCGTCCGCGTGCCGTACGGCCCGTCCTGGCCGCGGCGATCGCCGGCTTCAGCACCGGCGCATCCGTCGCAATGCGAAGGGCAAAATAGGCGATCGTCGCCTGTAGGCCGTCCTTCAGCGGCACGCGCGGACGCCATCCCAGCGACCGCTCGGCGATGTCGATGACGGGTTTGCGACGCTTGGGGTCGTCCTGGGGCAGCGCCTCGAATCGGAGCGGAGACGTCGAGCGGGTGTACGACAGAACTTCGCGGGCGATCGCTTCGATCGTGACCTCATGCGGGTTTCCCAGGTTGCACGGCCCGGTAACCGCGGCCGGGCTCTCCATCAGAAGCTGCAATCCCCGCACGAGGTCGTCGACGAAACAGAAGCTCCTGGTCTGGGTCCCGCGGCCGTAGATCGTGATCGGTTCGCCCCGCAAGGCCTGTACGATGAAGTTCGAGACGACCCGCCCGTCGTTCTCGAGCATGCGTGGTCCATAGGTATTGAAAATGCGTGCGACCTTGATCTCGACTCCGTGCTGCCGGTGGTAGTCGAACATCAGTGTCTCTGCTGCGCGCTTGCCCTCGTCATAACAGGCGCGCGGACCAATCGGGTTGACATTGCCGAGATACGATTCCGGCTGAGGGTGGATTTCGGGGTCGCCATACACCTCGCTGGTCGAGGCCTGAAGCACGCGAGCCGATTTCCGGCGCGCAAGCTCGAGGATGTTCATGGTGCCGATCACGCAGGTGTTCATCGTAGCGATCGGATCCTTTTGGTAATGGCGCGGCGAGGCCGGGCAGGCGAGGCTGTAAATCCGGTCGATGGTCTCGTCGATCTCCAACGGATCGCGCACGTCGTGTTCAATGAAACGAAAGTTAGGATGGTTGAGCAGTGGCCGGATGTTCGCGGTGGTGCCGGTGAACAGATTATCGAGACAAATGACTCTCTTCCCGTGCTGGAGAAGCGCATCACACAGATGCGAGCCGATAAAGCCGGCACCACCTGGGATCAGCGCCGTCGAGGTCGGGCGCGGGGCACGAATGCGAGTCTGGAACGTCATTTTCACCTCCTTCAGAGCTCGGCGACCTGCACCGGCCGGATTTCAGGCAGCCTCTTTGATTTCCGATGGCGCCGGGCGGAAGCCTCCAAATAATATTCTTCCAATTGCTGCGCCCGGTGCTCTGAAGTGTGATCGGCAAGAACGCGCTTTCTCGCGTTCTCCGCAATCGCGCGCCGGCGTTCTTCAGGCATGTCCCGCAGGATATCGACCACCTCGTTTGGCTCCGAGGCGATGAGGATTTCAGACGACGGCTCGAATATCGTATCAATGCCGGGCCATCGGTCCGAGATGATCGGTGTTCCGCAGGCTGCCGCTTCGAACAGACGAACGCTGGGCGAGAAGCCGAGGGCGCGCATGTCGCTGCGGGTCGCATTCAGGGTGAAGCGTTGCTCGGAATAGAACGTCGGATGGTGTTGAGGCGTGAGATGCTCGATGCGGGTCACATTGGCAGGCCAGACGATATGCTCCGGGTATTGCGCTCCAGCGACCACGAATTGCTCTGCGGGAAGGGCTCGGGCAGGAGCCAGAAGCAATTCCTCGAGAACAGGCTGCCTGTCGTCGCTGTACGTTCCGAGATAGCCCAGCGACCATTTGGGTTCGACCTGCCTCGGCGCATAGCGCTTCGTGTCGGCGCTACAGTAGAGAACGCGCGCCAGCGGGCTGCCGTAATTCTCCTCGATCATCTGCGGGACCGGGCCGCCGCTAAAGGACAGATACAGGTCGAAGCGCGGGATCATTGCCGCCGAGAGGTAATTCAGCCCTTGCTCGAGGCGAGACAGCGTGACTGGCGTATCGATGTCATAGAAGGCTGTAATTCCCCGAGCCTGGCTCGTCACCCAGTCGGAGATCGCGATGCCATCAGGCACGTACGAGCCGACGATCACCAGATCGGAAGCGCGGACGAGGGGCCCGAAGCGGGACGGAATATCGCTGAGCGATTCGTAGAGGTGAACGTTCCACGCGGAGGGGCTGACCAGATCGCGATGATTCCGATACCAGGTGACGTCGCGCTCGAGGAAACTGACGCTGTGGCCTCGCTGTGCCAGAGCCTCGATCAGGGCGCGATAGGTCGTGGCATGACCGTTGCCCCATGAGGATGTGACCGAAAGACCGATGACGACGATGTTGAGGTTCATTCTGCTGCCTCGACGCGTGAGCTGCTTCCCACAAAGAGTTCGTTGAACTGGCGCGCGCGATGCCGGTAAGTATGGTGATCGAGGATGCGCGCGTGGGCGCAGCCGGCGATTGCCCGAGCGCGATCGGGCGTCAGAGTGTTGATGTGGTCCGCCACCTCCGATGCTGTCGCCGCGACCAGGACCTCCCGGCCCGGTTCGAGGAAATGGTCGATGCCGTCCCATTGGTCGGTGATGAGGCAGGCGCCGGCGCCGATGGCTTCGAACACGCGTGTCGGCGGCGAAAAGCCGTAGCGCGCCATGCTGTCGCGATTGACGTTGAGCGTGGCAAGAGCCGAGCCGAAGAAACCGTTGTGATCGGCGGTGCCGACGTGTCCGACCTTGCGCAGGTTGGCCGGAGTGTCCTTGGTCTCCCAGCCGGATCCGCCGAGCACGAAGGTCTTTTCCCGCAGGAGACGCGCCACATCGATGAAGAACCGCTCGACGCGCTGCTCGCGGTCGGGGAGCCGGTTTGCAAGCAGACTGAGATCGCAACTGAACCGTGGAATTGGCGGGGCCGGAAAGTGCGTGGCCGGATCGAGTGCATTGTAGATCGGAACGCAGTCCCGGGCGCCTATGGCGCGATACGCGGACACGACCGGGTCGCCGCCGCCATAAGTCAGCACCATGTCGTAGGACGCAATGGCACGACGCAAATGATGCTGGGGGCTTGCTTCGATCGCTTCAAGCGTGGCGGGCGCGTCGACATCCCAATAGATACGCATGGCTCTCGATGGGATCGTCGCGGCCGCGATCTCGAGCTCCTCGTCGAAGACGCCGACCCCGCTGGCCTTGATCAGCATGTTCGCGGATTTGGCGGCCGCATCAAGACTGCGTTGCCAGCCCTCCGCTGTTGCCGGATAGACGACCACCCGTGCCCAGTTGGGGTCGTCGATATCGCGATGCGCCTGGCGTTCAAACGCGTCCGGCTCGAAGAACGTGACGTCGTGGCCGAGCGCCGCGAGTTCCTTCAGCATGCCACGATAGTAGGTCGCGGCGCCGTTCCAGTAGGACGATACGAGGCTCGATCCGAAGAAGCATATCTTCATGCAACCGCTCCGATGTCTGGCTTGCGCTGCGGCTGGCCCTGGGCCCCGATGTGCTCGACGATATCAAGCAGCTGTTGCGCCCGATGACGGCAGGTGTGCTTTTCGCTGATCACACGGAGCCCGGTTTGCACCATTGCGGATGACATCTCGCGGTCATCCAGGAGCGTGCGCAATGCCAGTCTCATCTGCCCGCCATCGGCAACGCTGAGATAGGCGCCTGCGGGGAACAGGCCTTCCGTATCGGACCACGGCGCGGAGATCAGGGGAATGCCGCACGCCATCGCTTCGAACACGCGGATGGTAGGTATCCCGGGAAGAGAACGGACATAGGGCGCCCGCGGCACATGCACCGTGGTACGTGCGCTGGCAAAGGCTGCGGGAGCCCAATGTGCCGGCAGCCAGCCGCCGTACCGGATACCGGCCGCCCGAATAGTATCGAGCGCCGCGTCGGAGTAACGGACACCGTAGATGCTTGCCCGGACCTTCAAGTCTGCGACCGGTTCAACCAGGAACTCGTTGAGTTCGGCGCCGCGCTCGCCATCGCCCCAATTGCCGATCCAGATCAGATCGTCGGTGCGCGCGATATCCGGCAGCGGATGGTACAGGGCGGTATCCGCCGCCTCGTGCCAGGTGAAGGCGCGATCCGCCCATCCGAGCTTCAGGTATATCTGCCGAAGCACCTCGCCGAAGGCAAGCACGCCATCGAATCCATTAAGATCGAATTGCGCGAGTTCGTCCGGGGCACTGACCGCGCGGTGGTGGGTGTCGTGAAACAGCAGCGTGTAGGCAGCCCCTTGCGCTCGCCTGCGCCCGAGTTGCGCGATCAGGTCTGGCGAATTCCACTCATGGACAATGACAAGATCAGCGCCGTCAGTGGCATTGTCGAGATCGAGGAAGGCATCATAGCGGCGGATATCGATCCCGGGCAGCAGCGACGGGATCTCGTCCAGGGCGTGCGGACCGCCTTCTCGTGTCGCATTCAATCGGCTCCAGCCGTCGATCGGCTCGAACACGACGACCTCATGACCCAGCGCGTGCAGTTCGCGGGTGTAGCCACGGAGAAAGTGTGCGTTGCCATTGTTCCAGCACGAGGTGAACGCATGGTAGAACAGGATGCATCTCATGCCCGCACCTCGATCTGGTCATCTGCGGTGTCGGCAGGGTGCGAGGTGAGCAGGCCTTCGTAGAGAGTCAAATAGGCGCTGGTCATTCGCGCCTGCGAATAGGTCAGGGAATGCTCATAGGCGGCACGCTGCAACCGCGAGCGCTCGTGCCGGTCGGCGCAGAGACCGGCGAGCGCACGATGCAGCGCATCGGAGTCGGTCGGATCGACGAATACGGCGGCTCCGTTCCAAAGCTCCCTGAACGTGGGGATGTCGGACAGAACGAGCGCGCAGCCGGCTGCCGCGGCTTCCAGAACGGACAGGCCGAACGGTTCGTACTTTGCCGGGCTGACGAAAATTGAAGCATGCCGCAGCCGGGTGTGAATGGCTTCGGGCGACAACTGCCCGAGCCAGCTAACAGTCGCGGACGGGCTCGCATCGGCGGCACCTGCGACCTCGACAGGCCAGACGAGTCCACGCGCTGCCGCCGCGAGAGTTTCGATGTTCTTGGCGCGATCCCAAAGCCGTCCGGCGGCGAAGATCAGGTCCTGTTTTCTCCCGACGAAATCGCCCGGTGCAATCCCGTTCCAGATCACCGTGCCTCTGGAGCGAGGACGGTAGAGTTCGCTGATCACGTCGTGGAAGGACTGACTCGGGCACACCCAAGCCTGCGCCTCGTCGAGAGCCGCACCAACGCGCCCGGTGTAGCGCCGCCATCGCGGCTGCTCGAGCCACGCCGTATCTTGGCACGCCTGTGCCCATGAATTGACGCAGGAATGCGCCACGAGCACAGTCGGTGCGTGCCAGCCGAAAGATGCTTCACGGAAGCTGTTGAGGTGGACGATGTCGGGCCTGAGCTTGATCTCAAGGCCGGCCAGCACCCGGCTCGCGTCTGCCACATTCCGGCCTTCCGGATCCTGCCACTCGAGCGCGAGGTCCGTCTCGATCAGGCGCACGCGGGACCGCTGCAGCTGGGTCCGCTCGTCTGCGCGCGCGCGAGGACCCATCGTCACCAGCGTGACCTCGACATTCGCTTGGGCGAGATCGGAGGCGAGACCTCGGGAATAGGTCCACACGCCTCCCACGGTGTCGGTGGTCATCATGAGCCTGATGCTCGAATTGCGGCTCATGGCGCCACCCGGAGTTCGAGCGCGTCCAGCGGGACGGGGCGATCGTTCTGGACGTCGCTAAACCGGTCGAACATCGCTAGATAATGTTGATGCGCGCGCTCCCAGGCGAAGTCGTCGGGCTCACCCCACAATTTGCGATAATCCGGGGATCCCGGATACGGATAGAGCGGCACGGGGTCGTTGGCCCAGACACCGGCGTCCTGCATCTGGCGGCGCCAGCGCTGCACGACCGGATCGTCGTCCTCGGGCATTTCAATCAGGTTGGCTTGCACGAATGGAACGTGACGATGCGCTTCGGTCAGCCGCTCGGCGAGCTGATCCGTCGTCATCTTGCAATTCTTGGCAAGCGCGGCGCGCCCCTCAACCGTCAGGCTCTCGATCCCGGCTTCGATCGAAACGCAACCGGCGCGGCCGAGCAGGGCCAGCATGTCCGGCTTCCAAAGATCAATCCGCGTCTGTACGCCGAACTTCAGCCCCCGCGTGGTCAGCGCTTGCAGCAGTTCGGCGTTGGGCAGAAAGATCTCGTCGACGAAGTAGACATACTCGACGCCCTGACGGCGGAGGCCGTCGATCTCATCGAGGATGACGCCGGGAGGGCGCTTGCGATAGGCGTTGCGGAAATTGTCCTTGGCGCAGAACGTGCAGCTGTAGGGGCAGCCGCGTGAGGCCTCGACTTCGGCGCCGGGAGCAAGCGGCTCGGCTTCAAAGCGGTGATGGTGGTGATGATGCCGTCGGATCATCTCGTCGGGCCAGCTCAGCGGCGGCTGATCCGTGAAGCGCGCAGCCTGTGGCCCACCATTGATTCGGACGGAAGCTCCGTCTGTAAAGCAAAGGCCGGCAAAGTCGCGTTCGCCGTTGGCCAGGCGAAGCAAGGACGTCTCGCATTCGCCCATGACGACGATGTCGGCGCCGAGCTTCTTCAGCGCCGCCTTCGGTGTCGTCGAGCCATGGGGGCCGACCGCGACCAGGATTGGTGCAAGGTCTCGAACCGCAATTGCGAGCTGCTGCGGCACGCGAAGCTCGGGGGGCGCGCAACGCCAGAACAGATAGGTTGGAGCTGTGGTCATGGCGATCACATCGGGACCGAATGGCCGGAGCTCTGCCTCGATATCCGCGAGCGATAGATCGAACATGTGCGCGTCGAGCAGCAGGGTCTCGTGCCCGGCCGCCTTCAAGTGATGCTCGGAAATACCAAGCTCGAGCGGCAGGTGAGGCGATCGGCAGCCGAAATAGATGCTACCGCCGAACTCCCAATTTGGGTTGATGAGGGCGACGCGGGTCATGCCGTGGCCTCGCGGCTGCCGTCTGACGTTCCGAAGCGGCTGTGCAGCCAGGTGTGGAGCGAGCGGAGGCCTTCCGCAATCTCGACCTTGGGCGCCCAACCGAGCGCGTCGGACAGGGCGCTGGTATCCGTGATGTACCAGGGCTGATCGCCGGGACGCCAGTCGGCGAAGCTGTAGGCAACGCCTCTGCCGGTCAGGTTACCGATCTGGTCGATCAATTCCAGCAGGCTGATCGCGTTGCGAGGACCGCCGCCAAGATTGAACACGCGCCCCTGTACCAGATCGATGCGGTCGAGCGCCGCGAGCCAGGCGCCGACCGCATCGGAAACATGGAGCGCGTCGCGAACCTGCTTGCCGTCGCCATAGATCGTGAGCGGATTGCCTCGGATCGCGCTCAGCAGGAAGTGCGCAATCCAGCCTTGATCCTCAGTGCCGAACTGGCGCGGGCCGTAGATGCAGCTCATGCGCATAACGACGGTACGAAGGCCGAACACGCGAGCGTAATCGTGAACGTACTGGTCCGCGGTGCCCTTGGAGCAACCATAGGGGCTGTAGAAATCGAGCGGTGTGTCTTCGGAAATGCCGCCAGCCAGGCCATCGTGTGTGGGCACATAGCGCTGGCCGGCCAGCGTGATCGCACTGTCGTCGATCAGGCGGCCGTAGACCTTGTTGGTCGAAGCAAAGATCACCGGCGCCAACCGATTGTGCAGGCGAACGGCTTCAAGGACATTCAGCGTACCGCGCGCGTTGATCTCGAAATCGGAAGCGGGATCGCTCACGCTGTCGGTGACGGCGACCTGCGCCGCCAGGTGCAGGACTGCGCGGGCGTCGCGCACGGCGTCGATGACGGGGATCGGATCGCGGATATCGGCGATCGTGACCGCCACCAGGTCGCCGTGCCTGGACTTGAGCCACTGGGCATTTTCACGCACGCCGGTGCGGGCGAGATTATCCAGCACCACGACGTTGTCGCCTCGCTCGGCAAGCCGATCGGCCAGATTGCAGCCGATGAAGCCACAGCCGCCGGTGATCAGGATGGGTCTGCTGTCAGTCATCACGCAACCAATCCTCGTTGCAGCAGCTCGCTGGTTGCTCGCTCGGCCTGATCGTCGGCGATCTGGTCGGCAAGATATTCCGCGAGCTCTTCAAGGCCGTCCTTGAAGCCGACATGCGGCACGAACCCGAGCACGTCGCGAGATTTTCCGACGTCCGCAAAGCAGTGCCGGATGTCGCCGGCGCGGTATTTCCGCGTGATCTCGGGTTGGATGTCGGGCCGTCCCATGACGTCGGCGAGATCCTGCGCCACCGAAAGAATGTTGCGGCTCTGGCCTGAACCGACGTTGAAAACGTCCTGGGCGTGATCAGCCTCGAGCGCCATGCGGCAAGCACGAGCGACGTCGTGCACATGCACGAAATCGCGGCGCTGAAGCCCGTCCTCGAACACCAACGGCGGCCGTCCATTGAGCAGCCGGGCGGCGAAGATCGCGAGGACCCCCGTATAAGGGTTTGACAAGGCCTGCCGAGGACCAAACACGTTGAAGAAGCGCAGTGCCACAGTTGGGATGCCGTAGGCTCTTCCTGTGATCAGGCACATCCGCTCCTGCGAGTATTTGTTCAGCGCATAGATCGAACTCAATGTCGGCTGCTTGGTCTCGGGCGTCGGAAGGGGCTCAAGCGGATCACCGGCCAAGTCGCGCAATTCCCAGTCGCCGCGGCGAAGCTGTTCGATCGGCCGTTCGTCACAGACGATGACGCTCTGATCGGCGCGCCGATAAAGGCCTTCGCCATAGATGCTCATCGAGGAGGCCACAACCAGCCGTTCGACTGGGCGCTTCGACAGCGCCTGCAGCAGTACGGCAGTGCCGACCTCGTTGGTCCTGACATAGGGTTCGATGTCGTACATGCTCTGGCCGACGCCGACCGCGGAGGCGAGATGCAGGACCATGTCGGCCCCTCGCAGAGCGTGTTCGACGGCGTTGGCGTCGGTCACGTCTCCAACGACGAGCTCCGCGTCGGCAGCGAGATAAGAGGGCCGCTGACGGTTGCCGCCGTGAACCTGTGGCGAGAGATTGTCGAGCAGTCTGACCTCATAGCCGGCCGCCAACAGACCATCGGCCGCATGCGATCCGATGAAGCCCGCGCCGCCCGTGATCAATACTCGCGTCATTCACCGCTCCGTGCGCATGGAGACCGATCCCGCGGGATCGACCTTTATGAGTGTGGAAGCGCGCTCTGCTATCGGTCGGGCGACCCGCGCGCCAGTCACGTTCTAAGGTAGAAGCGGTGCAAGGAATGTTGGTTCCTGCAAAATGTACAAACGAAAAGTTCTCTAACCTGGATCAATAAACTGGGTGAATCGCCGAACGCAGATTTTAAAAGCTCGTGCCGTGGAGCGGCACTGGCAACTCCAGATGTCTTGCGACAGTTGCGCCAATATCTGCAAAGCTGGTGCGCCGGCCGATGCGACGAGAGCGTCTGGCATTCGCCGCGAGAATAGGTACCTGTTCGCGCGTGTGATCAGTGCCGGCCCATGTGGGATCGCAGCCGTGATCCGCGGTGATGATCAATAGATCATCGCTTCGCAGCCGATCGAGCAGTTGTGGCAGTCTTGCATCGAAACCCTCGAGGGCCGCGGCATATCCGGCCACGTCCCTACGATGACCGTAGATCGTATCGAAGTCGACGAAGTTGGCAAACAACAGTCCGCCCTCCGCCAGGCCCTCTAATCCCTCGAGGGTGGCATCGAAGAGGGCATCGTTGCCATCGCCTCGCATATTCCGCCCGGTGCCGCGATGCGCAAAGATATCGTCGATCTTGCCGACGGTGACGATGTCACGATCGTCGCTTTCCGCGATGTCCAGGATCGTGCGTTCCGGAGGAGGAACGGAGAAATCCCGGCGGTGCGCGGTTCGCCTGAAGCCGGTGCCGGGATTTCCGACGAATGGCCGCGCAATGACGCGCCCGACATTGAGGGGATCGACTAGTCTGCGCGCGGTCAGGCAGACATCGTAGAGGCGCTGGAGCCCGAAGGTGTCCTCATGCGCCGCGATCTGGAACACGCTGTCGGCGGAAGTGTAGCAGATCGGCTCGCCGCTTCGCATGTGGTGCTCGCCAAGTTCGGCGATGATCTGAGTCCCCGAAGTATGGCAGTTTCCGAGGATCCCGGGCAGACGCGCCTCGGAGCACATGCGCTGCACCAGATCGCCGGGAAAGCAGGGTACGGTTCTCGGGAAGTACCCCCAGTCGAAGGGGACAGGTACGCCGGCGATTTCCCAATGCCCTGAAGGGGTGTCCTTGCCTTTCGATATCTCGCTCGCGCATCCGGATTGCGAGATCCCGGCCTGGATCGCGAGGCCCGGCGGTGTGCGTCCGGTGGCGAGTTGGCAGGCTTGGCCGAGGCCGAGCGCGACCAGGTTGGGAACGCGTAGCGGCCCCTCCCGACTTGCGTTGTCTGCTCTGCCGGCAATGCAGGCCTCTGCGATGTGGCCGACCGTATCCGCGCCCTCGTCGCCATACAGCGCAGCGTCGGGCGCAGCGCCGATGCCGACGGAATCCATCACCAGGATCAGGGCGCGCATACTGGCTCCGTCGCAACCGGTTGCGGTGAAGTCGCGGGCGTCAGCCCAGTCCGGGTGCAATAGCGTTCGACCATCTGAGCGCAGAAGTCGGCGAACTCGTTCACGTCCTTTGGCGGGCTGGTGTGATGAGGCGCGACTCCGCGATGTTCCGGCGTGAAGCAGAATGTCACGGTAACCTGGAATTCGGCCAGAGCGTCCATCTGGCGATCGAACCAATCAAGGGCGTTGGGACGGAAGCTGTCGGCCCAAGACAATCCCGTTCGCAGATGTGTCACGCCGAGACGGCGCATCCAAACCGCGGCCTCGTGCAGACGATGATCTTCATAATGAAACCACTGACAGAGCCCGAGATCACGCGCGTATTGCCCGAACTTGTCCAGTGCTGCTTTTGGCGTGCCATCTTCCCGCAGCAGCCCCATGTGGAAATGCCGGTAGTAGGAGGAGCCTTCCGCTTCCTTGTGCCGGGTCGTCGCCTCCCAGGCGGTGGGCAGGTCGTAGAGGCTGTACCAGTGGATCCGCGGCGCGCGACCGATCAGGAGCTCGGCGGTGCGCGATAGGCCCCAATCCTGGACCTCTTCAGCACCGAACGATGAAACCCCGACCTCGGTGACCCAGACCGGGAGCGAAGTCGTCGCCTTGATGTCTTCGAGCTTGTTCGGCCATTCCCCGATTTGCCAGAGATTCCAGTCGAGCGGAAAGCCATGCACTGCCACGGCGTCGACATGATCGAGGACGCCGCGCGCCTGCATGTTGCGGATGAAGGAGGGGTCGATCGGCGATATGCCGCCCAGCACGCGCGGCAAGGTCGGATGTGCCGTGCGGATGGCTTTGCCCGCCGCGATCGCGGTGTCGGCGAACAGCGCCCAGTCCGGATCGATCAGGAGGTCCCAATGCGATTTGTTGTTCGGCTCGTTCCATATTTTGGCAGCTTCGATCATCAGCCCACCTTGCGTGATGGGTAAACAGGGCCATCGGCCTGGGGCCGCTCGGTTCGCTTGCAGAGATAGACCTCGTCTTCAGGATGCGCCGTGATGGCAAAGCCGGAACTGCGAAGCATGGCTTCCACGCACGCACGATTGGGGACCCACCAGTTGGTGGGGTCGTCGGCGTATTTGTGCTCGACGAAGTGGAGCTTGGGATAGCCCGGAGCGTCGAATTGATCCGTCGTCCAGAAGTCGTAGTTCTTCTCGATTGGCTCAATGTCGCTGTTGCCGCGCTGCATCGATTGGAACAGCAAGAGATCGTCGGCGACGTGTTCGTGGATCAGGTCGAGGGCGAGCAGGGGATGCCGCAGGTGATAGAGCACGCCCATGAAGATCACCAGGTCGAATTTTTCGCGAAGCTGCCCCACGTCGTAGGCGGACATCTTGCGGAACTCGATGCGGAGTCCATTGACTTCGGAAGCGAAACGGGCCTGCGCCAGGTATTCTTCGTCGGTGTCCAGGCCGAGCACGCGCTCGGCACCACGCCGCTTCATTTCCATCGCGTAGAAGCCGGCGTTGCAGCCGATGTCCAGCACGGTCTTGCCTTCGAGCCGGTCCGGGATGATTCCTGAGAAATGCCGCCATTTGACGTTCGGATAGTCGCCGAGAAAATGCGCCGGCGCGGTCGGGACGCCGTCAAGATCGAGATTGTGAAACCATGGACCTAGCGCATCGACGCGCCGGCGGATTTCGTCACGGGAAAGGGCTGATTGGGTCATACGATCACTCCGTCATTCGTCATGGGCGTTGCCGGAATCATCTCCACCGATGCGCCGGCCCGCAGGCGCGAACGGCCATTGCCGGTACTCGTCTCTGCGAGCAGCGCCATCGCCGTGCGATAGCCATCGATCGTGCCGACGTCGACATAGGATTCGCCTGCCTTGACACCGGTGCCGCGGCCGCCGGCAGCGAGGAAAGCATTGACTAACGTTCCAAAATATTCGTCGCAGCGGTCACGCTTGGTCCACAACGCCTGCAGCTCACGAAAGCCGCGCGCGGACATCCGGAACGCTCCCCATATCCATGTCGAGGTTGCGTTGGGTTTTTTGACCTGGATTTCGGTCACACGATCGCCATCGAGCACCACGGCATCGAAGAATTCCGGATGTTCTACCGGAAACAACAGAAACGACAGATCGGCGCCCGGCAGCGCGCGCAGTGCGGCGGCGGGAAACCACACTGTGTCGGGTAGCCCCACGATCACGTCCTCGTCTCTGCCAACGACGGTACTCGCCCTGAACACGGCGTCGCACAGGCCGAGGGGCTCCGGCTGCACCACGTAGGCGAGTTGGGCGCTGCCATAATGGTCGCCGAAATATTCGAGAATGTCCGACTTGCCGGGAGAGATGACGAAGCAGATCTTGCCGGCCCCGCCGAGAATCAATCGCTCCAGGAGATACTCGCAGACCGCGCAAGGACGCGTGGTGCCGTCCTCGCCGCGGCTGCCGACGGGAAGCAGTTCCTTTGAAAAGGCGAGCGGCTGGATGCGGCTGCCGCGACCGGCAGCTGGGACGATTCCCCACATGATCTAGACCTCCTCGGGTTGCTGTTGGCGCACGCGAACGGATGCCGCGCGTTCGAACATCGCGACAAGTTCATTGGCTCGCTTGTCCGATGTGTGCCGATCGATGGTCCGCTCGCGCCCCCGTCGCGCGATACGTCGCAGCTCGGCATCGGGCATTGCCAAGGCGGCGAGGGTATCGTCCTCGTCCTTCGCGAGCAGGATTTCGTCGCCAGGAGCGAAGAACGTCTCAATTCCCTCCCAGCTGTCGCTGAGAATAGGTACACCGCAGGCTGCGGCTTCGAATAGACGGCCCGAGGGGCACCACCCCATCTGAGCCATCGCCCGCCGCGTGACATTAAGTGTCAGGCGGGACGAAGCGAAGAAAGCGGCATGTTCGGACGGCGGCAGATGCCGGACGAAATAGATGTTCGGGGACCATGGAAAATCGTCGGGATACTGGGCGCCGCCGATCAGAAAACGCAGATCGTGCCTGTCACGCGCGGGCGCCACGAACAGCGCCTCAAGCGTCCGCTGACGATCGTCGGAATAGGTTCCGAGATATGACAGATCGGCACGGTAATGCGGCAGCGGTGGGACCGGCCGATGTATGTCGGTATCGACATGACCATACAGCGGCTCGATGTGCCGCGCGCCGAGCCTGGAGCGAAATTCATGCGAGATGCGC
This sequence comes from Bradyrhizobium sp. 192, assembly GCF_023100965.1. Classification (NCBI taxonomy): domain Bacteria; kingdom Pseudomonadati; phylum Pseudomonadota; class Alphaproteobacteria; order Hyphomicrobiales; family Nitrobacteraceae; genus Bradyrhizobium; species Bradyrhizobium sp. 192. The sequence goes on along the minus strand of NZ_CP064690.1, from coordinate 6,658,130 downwards.
GGGCCGCCGGTAAAGCTCAAAACCAGATCAAAATCCGCAAGGCCGCGCGGACCGATATACGGCACTGTCTCTCCCGCGACGATCCTCGACAGCGTCACCGGCGTGTCGAGGTCGTAGAACACCGGTAGGGTGCGTCCCTCCATGAGGATCAGGTCGGTTGCCGCGATTGCGTCCGGACAATAGGACGTGACGATCGCGATGTCCGCGTCCCGGAGATCCTGATTTGCAATCGGGCGAACGGACTCCCAATCCGAGAACAGCTTCAACTCACCGCCCGGCAGTTCGTGAATATCTCGAGCGCCGGCATAATACGGCAGGTCGCGCTCGAAAAACACGATGGTGTGCCCCAGTCGCACCAGGTGCTTGCAGAGGCCCCGCCACAGGGTGGCGTGACCGTTGCCCCAGGAGGAGGAGATAGTCAGGCCGAATATGACGATCTTCACGCTCTTGCCCGCTGATTCATTCCGGTAATCTTGAATTCGTTCTGATCGACGGTCAGCGTGCTGACACTGCCCGGTTCGATTTCGACGGAGAGAAAGTCGTCGAGTTCAAGTCCCTGATAATGCAATAGCGCTGTACGGATAGGCTCTGCATGACTGACGACGACTACGGTGTCGCAACTAGAGTCGCTCCGCAGCTGCTCGAGATGGCCGATGACGCGTTGCTGGAGGGCCCGCATGCTCTCGCCGCCGGGCGGCCGGCTCGTGCCGCGTTGCGTGTTCCAGGCCGACCATCGCGGATCTCGGTCGAGATCGTCAAACCTTTGTCCCGTCCAGTCGCCGTAGTCCAGTTCGTCGACAGCAGGAACGATCTCGACCGCGAGACTGTAGTGCGTGGCCAGGATGCAGGCGGATTGCAGGCAGCGGCGCTGCGGGCTCGATTGAACCAGATTCGGGCGGGGATCTATCGCATCGGCGCAGTGCGCGATCTCCTCGCAACCCAGCTCGTCGAGCGCGACGCCTTTCATCCGGCCGCACAGGGTGCGGCCAAGCAGGGCGTGATGACCGTGACGTACGAGATGTATGACTCTCGCCATCACGCGCGGGCCTTGTTGTCGATGAAGGCCCGCGTGCGGCGCCCGGCTTCTTCGTCGGTGAACTGCTGCGGCGGCGACTTCATGAAGTAGCTCGAAGGGCCGGTCAGCGCGCCCGCCATGCCGCGGTCCATGGCGAGCTTGGCGCAACGCACGGCGTCGATGACGACTCCCGCCGAGTTCGGAGAATCCCAGACCTCGAGCTTCACCTCGGCGCTGAGGGGAACGCCGCCGAAGGTGGTGCCCTCCAGCCGGATGTAAGCGAGCTTCCGGTCGGTGAGCCAGGGGACGTGATCGCTCGGCCCGACATGGATGTTATCGGCATCCATGGGAACGTCGAACTGACTGGTGACGGCCTGGGTCTTCGATATCTTCTTGGATGTCAGCCGTTCCCGCTCCAGCATGTTCTTGAAATCGGTATTGCCGCCGACGTTGAGTTGATAGGTGCGGTCGAGGCGGACGCCGCGGTCGCGGAAAAGATTGGCGAGCACGCGGTGAAGGATGGTGGCGCCGACCTGGCTTTTGATGTCGTCGCCGATGATGGGCAGACCGGCTTGCTCAAATCTGGCTCGCCAATCCGGATTGGAGGCGATGAAAACCGGGATGCAGTTGACATAGCCGCAACCGGCCTCGATCGCTCGGGCGGCGTACCATTCGCTTGCACGTTGCGAGCCGACCGGAAGATAGGACACCAGAACGTCTGTGCGCGACATCGCCAGCACCTCCGCAACGTCCACTTCAGGCGCATCTGAAACTGGAATGTCGTCCTGAAGATAGCGGCCGACGCCGTCCATGACCGGCCCGCGCTGCACGATCACGCCGCTCTCGGCGACGTCGGAAAAGCGGTGCGTGTTGTTCGGCTTGGCCCAGATCGCCTCGGCAACGTCGCGGCCGACCTTATGAGCGTTGACGTCGAATGCCGAAGCGATCTGAATGTCGCTGATGTGGTAGCCGCCGACATCCACATTCATCAATCCGGGTACCGGCTCATTCGACGTTGCATTCCGGTAGTAGGTAAGCCCCTGGATCAGCGAGCTCGCGCAGTTGCCTACGCCGACGATGCCGACGCGTACGCGTTGCCTGTCTTGAAGACGTGAATGCATGAACTGATGTCCTCCGGAAAAGCAACACGGTCAAACGTAAGTAGATCGGCGAACGTGCGGAAGGTATGTTCGTTCCTGTGTCGACCATGGTGTGCGGCAGGATGATCGCTTCAAACCCCCAGAAAAAGAAACAAGCTTAACCTGGATTAGAATCTGCGGACGCCTGCAAGGAACGATCTTCTTCCTGGTTGAAGAACAAGAAGAAGATGGTGGATCTGGCAATGCCCGTCGCCCCGGAGCGGTGGTCGACAAGAACAAATTCTGCCGGCCGACGTTCAGCGAAAGCGGACGAACTCGTCGTCACGTCGAGTTCCAGCGCCAACCAGGAAGGTATCCACATGAACTCGAGCCACTCAAAGACGCACAGCAGCGAAGCGCAGCACACCACCAACCACGACGTCATTCGAAAATGGGCGGAAGAACGCGGTGGCAAGCCGGCAACCGTGAAGGCGACCGAAGAAAAGGGGCATGCCGGCATCCTGCGGATCGACTTCGACCCCCCGGATGAAGGTCTGGACCGGATCGGCTGGGACGAGTTCTTCGAGAAGTTCGACGATGCCGGCATCGCGTTCCTTCATCAGGACAGGACCAAGGATGGCGAGCTCAGTCGCTTTCATAAATTCGTGAGAGCCTAGGAGGGGTGCCCCGACGTGGGCAGCATGAACAGCTGGACGGAGGCGATGCGTGCGGGGGATTTCGCTCGCGCCTGGGCCATTGCCGATCGCGATCTGGCAGCGCTTGCCGTTGCCCCCAAGCACACTGGTCCGCGCCATCTGCAACGGATATGGCGCGGCGAGGAACTGGCGAACAAGCGCGTGCTGGTCCGCTGCTATCACGGCCTCGGCGACACCATCCAGTTCCTGCGCTTCATGCCTGCGCTCAGGATGATAGCGCGCAGCGTGACGGTCTGGTGCCAGGCTGAGCTATTGCCGCTGGTCGAACGGATCGAAGGCGTCAGTCTTGCAATTCCGCTTCATGATGGTGCGCCTTGCACCGAGTTTGATGTCGATATCGAGATCATGGAGGTTCCGCACGCGATCAGGGCAGGGCCGGCAACGGTCGAGATCCGCGCTCCCTATTTGACGCTGCCGGCAAGCAGCTTATCGTCGCAGCTGCTCGAGCAACGCGGCGGCCTGTCTGTCGGTCTGGTCTGGGAGGTTGGTGCCTGGGACAAGCGGCGTTCCGTTCCGCCGGCGCTGTTCAGGCGCCTCGGCGGCGACGACAGAATTTTGTATTCGCTTCAGCGAGGAGGAGGGGCTGAGCGGCTCCCCGAGGCGGCCGCGCGGGATATCAGCACGCCCGACATCGTGGCCCTCGGTCATCTGCTCCGGCAACTCGACCTCGTGATTTGCGTTGACACCATGGTTGCGCATCTCGCGGGAGCGTTGGGACGTGAAGCATGGGTGCTGCTGCATGCCGATTGCGATTGGCGCTGGCCCACCTCCGGCGCTCGCACGTTCTGGTACCCGAGCTTGCGCCTTTTCCACCAAAGGACTGCAGGCGTTTGGGATGACGTGATCGAAGAGGTGCTGCAGATGCTGCTCGGCCGCGTCGAACTGAGGCGACCGGCCGGGTGATCCGTCACGCGATCGCCACGCCTGTCGATACCGGCTGGCACTGCGGCGGCCGCGCTCTGTGGACGAGAGGCCCGGTCCGCAGATAGGCCGGATCGAAGCCCGCGAGGCGGACCAGGCCCGGCCAGTCCACGATCGTGATGATTTTTCCGCGCCATCGCAACAGGCCGCGACGGCGCAATTCCTGAATGGTGCGATTTGCGTGCACCGGAGAAATGCCGCACGCGGCAGCCAAGTCGGATTGCGTGAACGGCGATGGGAGGTTGAGGTCCCTTGCAAGCCCCACCGCTTGAACACGCGCGGTGATTTCGCAGATCAGATGGGCGACACGCGCGAGAGCATCGCGGCTGCCGAGGTTTAATGTCCAGTCGCGCTGGATCGCGAGATCCATGAGCTTCATGAGGAGCAGCGCGCGAGACATTGCCGTAGATCTAGCCGAGAGCTCGTTGAAGAAGCTATGAGGCACCAACGCAACGACGGCAGATCCGAGCGCGACAAGATTGCCTTTGGCATGCGGTTGATAGAGCGTGTGCAGATCGGGAACGTCGCCGGGAACATGTATGGAGGTAATTTGTCCATGCTGGCCTTCGGCGACGTACCTGGAGAGGTAACCTTGAAGCACGATGCAGCAACGGTCTGTCTCGTCATGGCGCCGCAAAACCGGCTGGTGAGCTTCGATATTGGCGATGGCACTCGGCATGTCCGCCAGCAACTCAAGATCCTGGGCGGTCAGATCGGTCAGGCTCGCCAACCGGTCTGCGAGCTTGGAGAAGGCAAATCCTGCTTGCATCGCGAGTCCATTACACTTTGTCCTCTCCCATTTGGCGGACGGCGACGAAACATGCATTAACGTTTGATAAGTTCTGCCGCGGGCAGCGCTCTCTGTGGTGCAGCTATCGCTGGTGCAGGATTGGACGATCAGTTCGACACAACGGGCGTCGCAGCTTGGGCACCCTCAACGACATACGAAGCGCATTTCGTCTCCGCTGATCCAAAATGAAGCGTCGATTCACATACATTGATGTTTCCTCAGCCCAAGTAGTCAAAGCTCTCCGCCTGGAATTGGGGTAGGTGGCATGGACTACGTGGAACGCATCTTCATCGGTACTGCAGTCGCCGGCTTTCTGGTGATGCTCGCGGCGATCTTTTGGATGTTGATCACATAACCCCGCGCGCTGCTGGCGGAGCGGCCCCGAGAAGCATGACGGCTTGTTGTGTCACTCGCCTGCTTCCTGGTTCGCGACGACATCAATTGCCCTCGGTATAGGCAATTGGATCTGGCATGAAATTCCATCCTGGCCGAACCGAAACTCGCTCTTTGCCCCCGACGTGTGTGCAAGCGCCCGTTCGATCAAGTTACGTCCAAATCCCTTTTGCGATGGCTTAGGCATTTTGGGAACTCCGCTTTCCTTCCAGGTCAGCAGCAGATTTGGAGCGCTCCGGCCGTTGCGTTGAACACGCCAGGAGACATCGAGACGGCCTTGGCCGTCCTTGAGAGCGCCATGCTTGACTGCGTTCGTTGTCAGCTCGTGCAGAGCAAGTCCGATCATCTGGACGAGTTCGAATCCCAACGGAACCGCAGGCCCGGAAACCGACACCTTGTCGTCAGCGGCTCCAACCGCTTGCAGTTCCGAGCGGATGATGTCGCCGAGATCGAGCTGATCGTCGCTCGCCTTGGTGACGAGGCTCTGGACGCGGCCGAGGGCCGCTAACCGCGTCGAGAATTCCTGCAAGGACCCGCCGTTTCCGAGCGTTTGTTGAGCAAGCGCCTGGACAATCGAAAGCAAATTGCGAGTCCGGTGCTGTAGCTCCGCAATGAGAACGCGCTGCCTGGCTTCCGAATGAGTCAGGCTCGTCACGTCGATGAAGGTCACGACGACACCCCGGATTTTCCGATCACCGTCGCGGTAGGGCGCTAGCCGCACCAGATAGTGCGGATCCTGTCCCTCGCCGCCGACCCTTCTCTCGATCGGATCCGCACCCGCGAACACCTTGGCGATATCGTCCGAAAAGCCGGTCAGGTTCAGTCGGCTCGAAAGATCCGTGATCGGCCGTCCTTTGTCCGTCGGAAGGATGTTGAACACCTTCGTGACCGCAGGAGTAAAGCTTCTAATGACCAGCTTCCTGTCCAGGAAAATGGTTGCGACATCCGTGCTTTCGAACAAATTTTGCAGGTCGCTGTTGGCCCGATCCAGCGCGTCGACCTTGCCGTGAAGCTCGGCATTGACCGTGTGAAGCTCCTCGTTGACCGACTGCAACTCTTCCTTGGAAGCCTCCAGCTCCTCGTTGGTCGACTGCATCTCTTCGTTGACGGAGACGAGCTCTTCATTGGAGGACTTCAATTCCTCGAGCGCGGTCTCGTACTCCTCGATCATGGATTGCAGGCGATCCCGGGTCTCGCGCAGTTCGCGCTCCAGGTGCGCAGCCGGGTCGCCATGACCAATCTGGGCCCGGTTGAGAGCCTCCTCGCGGCTGAGCACGGGGCCCTGGTCGGCGAAAAGCACCAGCAATAGCGGCTCGCCGCTGCCAACATCGTCCAGTGGCCCGATTGTCAAATTGACCCGCTGAATCTCGCCGTCCTCGGTGTCGAGTGATACGCCATTGCGCGTGGCCATTCGTCCGGTCTCGATCGCTTCCCGGAATAGCGTTCGCAGATCGAGCCTGAGGCCTTTCCGTGCCATCGTCAGAAGCTGCCGCGTCGGGGCGCCGGCAGGCGCTTCCAGGTATTTTCCGGTCCGACTCGAGTAGTAGACGACATCGCCATCGCGATTGACGACGACGTGTGGCGGAGCAAATTGCTCGACGACGTGCTCCTCGACGGCTTGGCGCAAGGCAAGGCCAACGAGCGGCTGGCGCCGTGGGCTGAGGTTCGTGGCCGGACCCGGCTGGGCGCCATGCAGAGCAATGGGAAGCCGTTTCGGCGCGCTGGCATCGGAGCGGCGGCGGAAAATCCGGTGCCGCTTCTCGATCGGCGCAAACAGATCCGCGAACTGGCTGGCATTCTCTGCCGTGCCGAGGAAAAGATAGCCGTCCGGACGCAGCGCATAATGGAATGTCGGGATCACCTGATTTTGCACATCAGCGCCGAAATAGATCAGCAGGTTGCGGCAGGACACCAGATCGATGCGCGAAAATGGCGGGTCACGAATGACGCTGTGGGGCGAAAAAATGCAGAGGTCGCGAACATCCTTGGAGACGACATAGCTGACGCCGTCCGATACGAAGAACCGCTTGCGGCGCTCGGGCGACACGGTGTCGAGCAGCGGGCCCGGGTAGCGGGCGGCTCGTGCCACCGAGAGCGCCCGTTCGTCGATGTCCGTGGCAAAGATCTGCACCCTTGGTGCGGCCGTCAACGTGTCCATATGCTCGCGCGCCAGAATTGCGATCGAGAAGACCTCCTCTCCGGTAGCGCAGCCGGGAACCCAGATTCGGACCGTGGCATCGGCGCCCAGTCCTTCGAATATCCTGGGAATGACTGAGGCTGCGAGCGCCTCGAAGGCATCCTCGTCGCGGAAGAAGTTCGTGACGTTGATGAGCAGATCCCGGAACAGGGCGCCTACTTCCGGCGGTTCCTGCCGCAGCCGCTCGACATAGGCCTCGATGGTTGCGAGCTGGGTAACCTGCATGCGGCGCTGGATGCGACGGACGAACGTCTTGGTCTTGTAGCCGCTGAAGTCGTGTCCGGTCTGGTTCCTCAAGATCGTGTAGATCTCGGGCAGCGATGCTCCGATCGTCGGCTCCTCGGAGCTTTCCGGCGTGTCGTCGATGATCTGCTTGAGCAGGTCGTTGGCACGGACGAACTCGACCAGCTTGCGACCCATATCCTCCACTGGGATCGCGAAGTCGATCAGGCCCGAGGAAATTGCGGCCTCCGGCATGTCCGGATGTTGTGGGCCGAAGCCATCGCCGACCTGCGCGAACGTGATCCCGCCACGCTCCTTGATCGCCTTGACGCCGAGCGTGCCGTCCCCGTCTCCGCCGGAGAGGATGACGCCGCCCGCGAGCTCGCCGATATCCACAGCCAGCGCGCTCATGAAAATATCGATCGGCTTATGCTGACGGTAGCTGCCGCTCTTTCGCAGCGTTAGCCGGCGGTCTTTGATACCCAAAATCGCTTTGGCCGGCATGACGTAGACGTGGTTATTCTGGACGCGGATCGCGTCCGCAGCCACGTGCACCGGCAGAGCCGTGTAACGGGCGACGATTTCATGCAGAACGCTTTCTCGCTCCGGGCTGAGATGGGTCACGATGACCAACGCAAGTCCTGGCTCTGCAGGCAGGCCGCGAAAGAACCCCTCCAGCGCTTCGATTCCGCCCGCAGATGCGCCGATACAGATGATCGGAAAGGCTTCCGGCGGAGTCATGGCTGTGCGCTCCACGACGTCGTCGCCGAGCCGTTCGTTCCGGCGCGGGAGAGTCCTTGCCCCGCAGAAACGAATTCGGATGCAAGCCGTGATCGTGACGTCGCTTCCGCGAGCATACGAGACGCCGTTCTGACTTCGAACCTCCCGAACCGGACCGAACCAAATTCGCCTGCAGAGGACACCGCTAAAATGTGATTGTTGGGCATTCGACCTCCGCAGGGCTGACAAATCCATGCTACCCTCGCACCAAACAGACGAGTGTCAAGAACGGTGTCGGACACAGCACTCTTGACCGGCCTTTATGGCTCATATCGCGGTCCTGACAATTGAGGCTCGACGAACAAATAGTTCGAGGTTCGAGGCACAACGATCCGATCAACGCGTTATGGCCGAATCGAGGTCTCGCAGAAAAGGACGGCCTGATGCCACGTTTCTTTTTCGACTTCACCTCGGGGAGGACCATCGAGGCGGACGATATCGGGACGGAGTTCCCCTCGCTGGAAGAAGCCTATCTCGACGCGTGCCGCTCCGCTCTGGAAATGTCTTTTGAGAAGCTCCGTGTGCGCTGCGATCCCAATCTCGACTCGGTGGAAATCCTGGATGCCGAACGACACTCCCTGATGCAGGTGCCGTTTTCGGACGTTTTGCGCCCGAAGCCGCCGCGGCTGCCTTCGGCGCAGGATCTTTGCAATCAGCAGAGCTGCAATCAGCTCATTGAGTCCTGCAACCAGCAACTGGTCCGCGGCAAACGCCTCAAGGCCGAAATCGGCGAGGAACTGAGAAAGATGCGGACGACGTCGAGCGCCATCCGCGCAAGTCTGGAACGGCTGACCAGGGCTGCGCGCTAGCCGCGCGTCCCGTCAGGCATTGCGAGATAAGCCGGGTCGAATTCCGCAGCCTGGTAAAGGCCTGCCCGGTCACGGATGATGAGGCGGCCCCGGCTAAGATCAACCAGCTTGCTGCTACGGAGTTGCTGCAAGACCCTGTTGACGTGAACGGTCGACAGTCCAAGGATGTCGCCAAGCTCGCGCTGGGTCAGGGGGAATTCGAAATCATCGGATTCCCTACGGCTGCTGCCTGAACGACAGGCGATCTCACACAGGAGATGAGCGAGACGCGCCTCCGCCGGCTTGCGGCCCAGCCAGATCAACCACTCCTTTTGAACCGACGCCCGCCATGCCGTCGCGCGCCATAACCCGCGTACGATTGCCGGCCGCAGTTCCAGGAGCGGATGCAGTTCGGCGGCTGGAATGGACAAGACCAGAGCCGGCGAAAATGTGCTGATCGAAATTCCGGCCCGACCCAGAACGAAGTCTCCCGGATTGAGCGGATCGCCGGGCAGACACACGGACACGATCTGCTGACCGCCGCCTTCCAGGGTGCGGGTGGCACGCGCCACCCCACTGCACAGCAAGAGCAGCGGCACAGACTCGCTGCCTTCTTCGACGATGAGTTCGCCCTTCGCGAGATTTCGCAGCTGCGCAATCGAGAGCAGGGCCTGCTGGTCCACGACCGACAATCCCATTCGACGGCTCAAAGTCGCCAACAGGGGAGCCAAGTCGAATGCTGACGATTGGGGTGACAGTGCCGCGGCTGCTGCTTCGGGCGGCAGTGCTGCGGTGCGATCCATCCAGGCTCGCAGCGTGGCATAGAAGTCCAGCAGCGCTGCTTCGTTCAGAAGCAGGCTCCTGAGGTGTCCGTTCTTGGAGGTGGCAAGGGTCCGCCGCTCGGAGGCAAGCTGTCGAAGCTCTCCGTAGGAACGGCTTTGGAGTGTAAGGCGGTGTAGCATTGCCGGAGCCCTCTAGGCGCTAAAACGCAATACCCCTTTTTCCAGTTCCGTGATGTTTCAACTGAAATCGAACGTGGCTCAACCGAAGCGGGAGCCACGTTGGAGCCGGCATGGCTTCAGACCCATCGCGGCCGGTTGTCTCGTGAAATCAAAGGATTGATCGATGCGCTCGGCGAGGTTCCCCGCAGGCCCACTCCTGCAGCCTCGACCAAGGGCGCTGGAGCGACTCAGGCAGATCTTCCCACGGCGCCGACCGCATGGGTGGGGACCGCGGCGGCCGCGTTGACGCGGCCGGCCGCGGGAGCAGGGTCACCGGGTAAAGTTGCCGGTGGATCAGAGGGAAAGGCTTGCTCTCATAGACCTCACGTCAGAGCATTCGTCACCGGCGGCTCTTTCATCTGCTCGACCTGTGCGCCGCTGTCCGGCCGGGCGGGTCCGAGGACAGGCTCCTGGCCCAGAGGTTCAAATCCGGCGCGGAAGCTGAATTGGCCCTGACCGTCGATCGAGGGTCCCTCGCAATAGCGGCCCGGCTGGATTGAGGCTGCGTCGCGTTCGGTGCCCATGAACATGTAGCTGAACTCCGTCGCTTCCTTGCTACGATCGAAGCTGTTCGGAATCGGAAGCGCGGCATCGGCGCCCATCTCCTCGATCACCGCGAGCCATTGCTGCTGGTGCATGGTGTCCCGGGCAATGAGATAGCTCAGCATATCCTGCATGCCCGGGTCGCTGGTGGAGTTGTAAAGCCGCACGGCAAGCGTACGGCCGGTGGATTCGGCCGCGACGTTGCAGTACATGTCGGCCGCCAGATTGCCGCTCGCATAGATGTGCGAACAGTCGAACGGCACGCCGTCGCAATTGGCAGGAAATGCGGACAAGCCGGTCGAGAGAATGTGCCGATGTAGCATGCCTTCGATCACATGGCGCGGCCGCTCGCCGCCGTTCATCACCGCGCCGACCACGGGATTGGCTTGCATCGTGGTCTCCTGTGTCGTCACGGGCGCATCCTCCAGGTTCAGTGCAACGGCGGTGGCCAGCATCTCGATATGGCTGATTTCTTCTGTCGCCGTGTTGAGAAGGACGTCGCGATATTTCGCCGGTCCGCGAGCGCCCCAAGCCTGAAAGAAATATTGCAGGCAAACCCTGATCTCTCCCTCGACACCGCCGATCGCTTGTTGCAGCTGGCGAGCGAAGATCGGATCCGGTTTCTCGATCTTGACGGGATATTGCAGTCGCTTGTCGAAGTAGTACATGCGCAGCTCCTTTTGTTTTTGCCGCAAATCCGCAATGAGCGCCCGGAAGCTGCGTTCCTAATCTTTCGCGCAATCATTTAGAGGCGTTCGAGACTGACGCACTTCCCGGAAGATGTGGAATGAAAAACAGATGCGGCCCCGGCGGCAGAGAGGAGTCCGCCGAGGCCGCTCTTGCCCCGCGCATATTGAAGCGACGGCCCTTCAACCTTGCGCGACCGGCAAACCGTTAGCGCCGAGGCACGACTCCGTTTGAAGGCGGAGTTGACTCGTTGCGCATGCCAGGCGGACTGGAGGCACCCTGGCCGCCGCGTTCGACGTGTGTGATACCGCCGCCCCCTGCACCAGCTCCGCCTGCGCCGGCACCAGCCCCGCTGCCCCCTGCACCGGCTCCGCTGCCGCCGGCACCGGCTCCAGCACCGGCTCCGCCGCCAGCTCCACCGGCGCCGCCACCGGCACCACCGGCACCGCCGCCAGCGCCGCCACCGGCGCCTTGCGCGAACGCTTCACCAACTGACGTTGCGGCCAACAGAGCCGCGACGGCGATCGAGAAGATTGTCTTACGCATGTTGTTGCTCCTTCATGCTTCGAGTGTAGTCGTCCAATCGAGTCTGCCTGCAAGCGTTCCTATGAAATGCCGCGAATGAATTGGTTTGTCGCTCATCGGCATCGGCGTTGCAGCCGTATCAACGCCTGTGGATGGGTGGGACGGCGACGGTTGCAAATCGCTCGGCAAGAGATGTGAGCGCCGCCCGCATTTCCGGGCCTCTCATGGCCGCCCCGTGCCCCGTCACGACCACCTCCGGGGAGAGTGCGGCAAGTGCGCGCACCGAGGTCTCGGCACGTTCCCGATCCGGGGTGAAATACATCGGAGGTCCGTGCATCTCCGGCGTCTGCGTCGACGCTGCGTAAGCCGATTCCTGGCGCGTCGTGATGAATGCATCGCCGGCAATCAGGACTTGGTCGCGTTCGCGCCAGAGTGACACATGGCCGGGGGTATGGCCGGGCGTGTGAATCCATCTCCATTCCGGAAGGAAGGGCACGCTGCGATCCGAGGGAAGATCGTACAGCCTCGAGGCGACGTTGACCGGCTTGGTTGGAAACAGCGGTGAGAGGCGGGCGGGCAGCCCGCCACCAACGCTGGGATCGGCTGGCGGATAGGACCGCGTGCCGTCGAGATAAGGATGCTCGGCGGGATGGGCATAGACCGGCACATCCCATTCATTCGCCAGGGTTTCGAGTGCGCCCACGTGATCGAAATGCGCGTGCGTCATCACAATGCATGCCGGCCTGCCGTATGCCCCAAACCTCGCCCGGGCGGCACTCCGGATTGCCGGGGCCGAGCCGGGAATTCCGGCATCGACCAGAACCCAATTCCCGTCACCGGCCTTCTCGATCCCGACGAAGACGATGTTGACGATTGCCAGCTGCCGGTATGCCACGTCCGAAACGATCTCACGGGTGTTGTCGTTGCGGTCGAGGTCGGCTTGCGGGCGCTCGGCGGAGGCCCCGGAAGAGAGTGGTATTTGCGTCATGTCGGTTTCTCCTGCACCTGCGGTGCATCCGGGTGAACAGCGCCTTCATGGGCTGTGTTCCTGAAAACCGAAGCTGTTTGGCCGTTGGTTAACCCAGGTTAGGGCGGCGCAAACGTCAAGATGCGCCTGTGCACCTGCACGTGGCGAACTTAACGTGCGTGAATGTGAGGACCGTCAAGCGCGTTATCGTTCTGACGAGGACCGGTCGGAAGTCGTCGCCAATGGAATAGGAGATCCCATGAATGAAAAGCCAATCAACGGACGCGAGCCGTCGTTCTCGGAAGACGACATCCAGCGCGAGCAACTTGGGCCGCGCGGCATTCCCGGCAAGCAATCCCCGACCAGGATGACACCCCAGCGAGAAAAGAAGACGCCAGGCGATGTGGATCAGGGGCACCCGAAGTGACAGACCGACTGCGGCGAATTCCACCCGCGTTTTGATGTCACGGAAGCGGTTAGGAACGTTGCTGCGAGCGATAAGTTGGCGGGGGACGTTCAATCAACAAGGATCAGCCAGGATGACAAACGCAGCAAGAGACACGTTCATAGTGGGCTTACGCAATGCTCATGCCATGGAAATTCAGGCGCGAGAGTTGATGGAGCGCCAGTCCGAACGACTTGACGAGTATCCGGAGGTCAAGGCGAAGCTGGCGGCTCACTTGCAGGAGACCAATGAACAGCTGAAGCGGCTCGAACGATGTCTGGACGCTTGCGGCGAGAGCACATCGACGCTCAAGGACACCGCCCAGTCCGTCCTCGCCAATATGCAGGCGATGGCGCATGCCACCGCCGGTGACGAGATTCTCAAGAACACGTTCGCCAATAATGCATTCGAGAATTTCGAGATCGCCGCTTACAAATCTCTTCTGGCACTCTGTGACTCCGCGGGTGTTGCCGACGCCAAGGCGGACCTCGAGACCTCGCTGAAAGAGGAGCAACGTATGGCGGCCTGGATCGACTCCAATGTCGAGAAGGTCACCAAGGAGTACCTCGAGCATCAGCGCCAAGCCGCCTGACCCCGTCCAAAGACGATAGAAAGCCCCGCGCCGCTACCCTCGGCGCGGGGCTCGTTCGTTTCGGGAGAGTCTAGTGCGTATTGGATTTCTGCCAGCGTTCCAGATCGATGGGATGACGCTCTGGATTGATCTGGTCCTTCTCGGGGTTGTCTTTCCAAGGCTTATCGGTCTGCCTGTGTGTCGGGGAATCGGTCTGCTGTCGGGGATCGTCAAGCGGGGTTTCGCGCGGATCCTCTTCAGTCGTCTTTCCCATTCGTTGCTCCCGATTTTCGGTGCCTCACCGCACACCGGCGATGATTCCCGCCACCCTGCGGGAGTGCTGGTCGACGATGATGAGATCGTTTCCGGCAATGAGATATTGATCGCCCCAGAACCCGTTCAGCAGCTGCGTAGCTTCCGGCGGCAGGTCCGCGACTGCGTCTGGCGGGGCACCGAGGTGCCGACCATCATCTCGAAATTCGGCCGATCCATGGTTGGGCCGTTCGCCGAAGAGATGATCGAGCGGAGCTGTTGGCGTTGCTGGTCGCTCAGGTTCGCTGGTTGAATGCTTTGCTTGATTGCGCGGGCCCGGCTGCCGGTCGAATCCTCGGTGGCCGCAGGATCCGTCTTTGCCGCCTCGCTGACGGCTTCCCGCTGTGTCGCAACGCCGGTGCCCACGCCCGTCGCCGGCGCGCTGTTGTCAGCGCCGGTCGGAGGCCGACCGAGATAGTTTTCTGGTCATGACAGAAGGCCTTGTGCGGGGTCTGTCGAGCAACATCAGGCTGAATCGTTGGTTCCTAACGGGCTCGATCGGCCTTGGCATTTTGATCTTCGGCCCGGGAACGACTCTTGGTTCGCTCTATTTCCATGAGACCCATCAACTTGAGGAGCGATCCATGTCCAAAATGCCTCCGGTGCCGACCGAGCAGCGAAGTAACAAGGGTCCCGGCTCGGATCCCAAGACCGAGGTGGACGAAAGAGTTCCCGGCCGGGAGAATTTCGACACGCAGGGCCGTCATGGCAACATCAAACAGAACACGACCAACCAAGGGTATCAGCAGGATCGATGATGCCGCATAAAAAGTCGGAAACAGAGCGATTTGGCGGGCCGGGTTCGTCGCGGCAGGATCGGAAGCATCCCGAGAAGGGCGGCCGGGAGCATGAGACCCCGGTGCCGGGAAGCTCGACCAGCAGCCGGAAATCGCAGATCTCCGGCGGCGGGGGTGAGCGCGATCAACATCATACGCATGATGACCGTGAACGCAGCTAGGACGTCCGGCGTTCGACGTCGTAGGAATACTCCTCGGCCTCGGAGTCGGAGGATCTTTCCGCGGCGTCGTGTTTCACGGGTTGCTCCAGGCATCAGACGTTGGGTCGTGGCAGGCGGGTCCTGACAGCGTCCAGCCCAACTGGACTCCGCCGTGAGTTTAACATGTGCGAATGCGCGTGCCGCCGCTTTTGTGCAATGTTCCCCACCGCGGATTGGGGAGCGCCATGCTTGATGCCGAAACGACCGCCCTGGTGCGGAAAATATCCGATGAGGTCTGCGCCGCCGTCTCTCATGACGAGCCCGGTGCGCGGATCCATGTGGCATCGAAGCTTCTCGAAAGCGCCAGTAAGGGCGAGACCTCCGCCGAAGGTCTGAAGTTGGTCGGCCAACAGGCGCTGGTGGGAGCCCCGACCATGTGGAGGTGACACCGGCCTTGAGGAGCGACCGCTCCGCCTCATCGCAGGTTCATTTCCTCGATCTTGACCAGTACGCGCTCTGGAGCGATGCTGCGGGACGCCTCGTCGAGATCTGCCTGTGACCTGGACTCAATTTGCAGGTGGCGTGCGAGCACGTCCGCAACCTTGGTAAGCTCGTGCTCAGTCAGGAGACTGATCTGCAGATCAAGGTCAGCCCTCTTGCCGGTCTCTGCGGCCATCCGGTTCTGCGAGATCAGCACGAACGTCGAAAGAAAAATGGCTTCGACGGACGCAATCATGCCGAGCACAACGAAAGTCGGGTCCCACGCCGTCACCCACGGTATCCAGCCCAAGTTTGCGACGATCCAGAAACCGAACGCCGCGAGATGGAGGTGGACAAACCTCATGCTGCCCGCAAAGGCGGTGATCGAGTCGGCTAGCTTCTGTTGAGCAGTTGCTTCGGCCTGCTCTCGACGACGTCGCTCGACGAGCGCCTGAATATTCCGCTTGAGAACAGGGCTCATTCCTTCGGGCAGTGGCGTCTTGTAGGTCAGGTCGTTCCGCATGCGGCGCCAACCTAGTCACTGCTGCGATGTTCCTTGTGAAGATTAGGCATGGAAAGACGCCGCTCGCCCACGAGTCCGGCAGCGCGATCTCAAGGGCCGACGTTTCACGACTATGGACCTCTATTGAGGCGCCACGCTTATCCCCGCGAGGGATCGAGAGTGACCATGCTTGATTGTCTTGTTATCGGTGGAGGGCCCGCAGGTCTTACGGCCGCCATTTATCTCGCACGGTATCGGAGATCGGTCGTCGTGTATGATGCCGGCCACAGCCGAGCCGCGCTGGTCCCGAAAAGCCATAACTATCCGGGTTTCCCCACGGGAATTTCGGGTGTCGAACTGCTTGACCGGTTGGCCCGACAGGTCGCGTTCTACCGAGTGCCCATCTTGGGGGCCTGGATCACCAGCCTCGATAAGACCCGCGAGGGCTTCGTTGCAACCAATCGCGACGGCGAGGTTACGGCCCGCACCGTATTGCTGGCGACTGGCATCGTGGACGTCGCACCGCAGATCGATGGTCTCGACGAGGCCGTCAGCAGGGGGGTCGTGCGCTACTGCCCCGTTTGCCATGCCTTCGAAGCTGTCGGTCGACGCATCGCGGTCTTGGGCAGAAGCGATGCCGCGATCAGCAAGGCGAAGTTCTTGCGCAACTACTCCAAGGACGTGACGCTACTCTGGCAGTGCAGTTCAGGGCCGGATGATCCGAAAGATCTGGTCGGCGCCGGTTTCGACGTAGCGACGGGGATCGGCGAACTCAAGTTCCATGACCAGGAGATACTGGCCACGACGGATGAAGGTGAGAAAAGCTTCGACGTGCTTTATCCAGCCTTAGGCTGCGAGGTCAGATCGGATCTCGCTGTAAAGCTTGGAGCTGCGACCAGCGAGACCGATTGCCTTGAGGTCGACGAGCATCAATGCACGACCGTTGCCGGCGTCTTCGCGGCCGGCGACGTTGTCTCAGACCTTCACCAGATCACTGTCGGCACCGGCCATGCCGCCATCGCCGCCACGCATATCCACAAGATCCTGCCCGCGCGCCGTCGCTAGGCTTCTCGCCGCGGCCGTGCGAAGGCCGGTCCTTGCGGCCCCCGCGGCGAGCAGCTTACCGCTTGGCAGGAGGTCCGCTCTTGTTGCCGGGCAGGCCCTTGACGTTCGCCGAATCCTGTTCCTGCGTCGAGAGGTTCTGAGAGGTCGAGCCAACGGTTCCCTTTTCGGTGGCAGGCCCATTCTTGTTGCCGGGCGCGCCGCTGATGCCAGCTCCCGAGTTCTGGGCGCTGGGGGCTGTCGTTGTCGCACCCGACATGTCCGTACGATGGGGCGCGCCGGGCGGATGAACGGCAGAGCCGGATTTTTCTTGTTCGCCGACATAGCCGGATGCACCCGAATTCTCGGTCTTGATGCCCTTGTCCGCTTCATTCTGAAGATTCGAGGCCGGCCCGGTCTGCTGAGCCATGGTCGGTCCGGCAACGCCGGCAAGAATGAGTACCGCGAAAATCGATGTACGCATGACCATCTCCTTGGTTGGTCGCTTCGTCACAAATCAACGGACAAGGAGCCGGACATTTCCGGTGCAACTAGATTTCTTTGCGATGGCTGCGCGCGCGGCGCGATTGCCAAGGATGTGGGGTAAGTGGTTCACAATCCGTGCGTGCGGAGAGTTAACCTTTGTGAATGAGCAGCTCGTCTGATCTCTCTAGGCTCGCAGCGAATAGCCGTTGGAACAACTCTGCCGGGATCCGAATACAATGCAAAGACGACGCTTCAAGCAAACGACCTCGCTCCAAGAGCGCATCGCGGAGTTTTCAGAGAAGGTTCGTAAGGAGGCCGACGTCGCTCCGGATGGGAAAGAGAAGGAAGCGATGCTCAGGCGACTTCGTTGTGCGGACACCGCAGCCGATATTGAGCGGCAGCTGAAAGTCGATTCGGAATAGATTGCCGCTGTCCCGACCGGCGAAGAGCCCATCGTATTGTCCTCGATGGCCGTCGTTCCGAACCGCATGGCAGCGTTAGTCCAACTCCTTGCGATCCAGCCTGACGGTCATTTCAAACAAGGGCCTGTCTTCGCTCCTCACGGTCAACGTCACCTGTGCCCCCTTGGATGTGAACACGTCCCGGGCGATCGACGTCACAGCCACGATAGCTTCTCTTGTTGCAACTTCGAGGCTGCCATATTCGGTCCCCTCGCTGTCTGACACGGCAACAAAGTCGTCTTGAATGTCGAAATAATAGCGCATGGCTCAGAGCGAGGGGTTCAGATGAAGATAGAGTGCGTCGAAGTCGGCCGTTTTCCTTAATCTGGCTTCATCCAGTATGGAAATGCGTCCCCTGTCGAAATCCAGAAGACCTTGGATGCGCAATTCCTGAACCACACGATTCATATGTACCACGCTCGTCCCTGCGGCGTCGGCGAACAGCGCTTGAGTAGCCGGAAAGCTGAAGGAAAGGCCGTCGGTACGTCCGATCGCCTTTAGCCTCGCGTACAATTCGAGCACGAGATGTGCAACCCGGCTGGTTGCATCCCGCTGCCCGATATTGCAGATCCACTCGCGGAAGATCGCGGCGTCTGTGAGGGTGTCGCGCCAGAGGGCTTGGGCGACGCTGGGCCGACGCTTTAGGAGCTCTCGCAGTGGGCCGTGGGGAATGAAGCCGAGCATGCAATTACCGAGTGCGGTGACGTCGTGATCCATGACGTGAAGGAACAGACTCTGCAGATCGGGAACGTCACCCGGCTGGTGAAATGACAGGACTTGGCGCTGCCCGTTGCCGACAATCTTCGACCGCAGAACGAATCCGTCGATCACCAGGCAGCAGGCGGTAGGGCGGTCCCCGATGGATGCGATCGGCTCGCCGTTGGCCATCCGCTTGCTGACGATCGGGAGGCTGCTGATCGCACGCTCATCCTCCTCGTCGATCTCGGTGCTGACCCTCAACCGTTTCAAGAAAGGTCCTGTGATCTCTGCTTTTGTCATCTCTCTCTCCCGGTCGGGAAACGCCATCTCCGACACGAAGGTTCCTGGGCGCCCGGAAGTGAGAGCCGTGTTTTCGGCGGACACCCATCACCCCATTATCGGCGGTGACAGGCAGTTCAATTGACGTTGTCTGCCAGCATGTTGCGAAAAGCCGCGGCGACCGCTTCCGTGCCGCGCAAATACTGCATCAGCGCAATCTCTCCCTGCTGCTCGTGGCGAATGGCATGAGCCATGACGCGTAAGCGGGGGTCGCTGCGGCTCTGCCACATTTGATCGGCCATCTTCACGGCACCCCTGTGATGCCTGCTCATTAGTTCCACGAAGATCGCATCGAAATGTTCGGGCGGAGCTGATTTGAGATCGCGCACCTCGACCTGTGTCAGCAAGCCGGGCATGGCCGCACGTTCAGCGGTGCTGCAGTCCGGCATCTCGGTTTCGAACCAACTCAACCACCAGTTCTCGAAAATCCGGTTCTCGCCCTCCTGGCTCGCGACCATGAGCATCGCGAGCTTCCGCAGATGCGGGTCTTGCGCCCGCTCCGCAGCAACCCGCGCCAGTTCGATGCCTTGAGCGTGATGCGTGGTCATATGCCGGATATAGCTCTGCTCTGCATCCTTGTCGCGGCCGATCCAGGGTAGCTCGTAGCCATGACTGCCGAACCATGCGATCGTCCCAAGCATGACGATCACCGCCGTAGCGGCCGTGATCCAGGCATTGGTGAAGCGCTCGTCTTGCGCAGGCGTATGGCCCCATGTCCATCGCAGCCGGGCGAACAACGGGTACATCACCGCGGACGAACTGTGAACGAGGAGGCCGATCCAATAGGGTTGCTGCAGCGTGAACAGCGGCTGCCAGAACGGAAACAGCGGTACCAGCACGAACCATTCCATGGCTGAGGAAAATATGGCCCAGGGCAGCGCCAGCCCCAGAATGGTCAGCGGCCGCAAGTCGGCGGTCCAGCGGCCGAGCACTCCGAAGAAGACCAGCGCCCAGGAGAAATCAGCCCATTGATGAAATGCGATGCCGGTGAGGATCGCAGTCCATGACGGCTCCGCACTGAGTGCCCAGTCGCGCGCCGGAATGGCGGCGACGGTCATCCAGTCGACGGCCGCATCACGGCCGAGGCGCGCGGCAAACAGCTGGCTGACGAGCGTCGAGAAAGTGCTGCTGATCAGACCCAGAGCCGCGGCGGCGACCCAGCGCGAACGTCTCCGCGACGCCGTAAGCGGCGAGTTGCTGGCACCAATGGCCCGCGTCGAAGGTGCTGGAGGCGCAACGACGGTCACGTCAATTGCTTGAACTTTTTCAGGTCATTGACCTGGCTCGGCTTATCGAGGTCATCACGGCCGCGCTCAGCCTGCTCCCTGCCTTCATCGTGGAGATCCTGGTCTCCGATGATTTCACCGACCGCTTGCTTTGCCTTGCCGGCGATCCTTTGCGTGAGATTTTTCGTCCTGGCCATCGCCAACCTCGAAGTTCGCGCCGCTGACCCCAGCGCCTGGAAGGGGGCGAGGGCCGGGGCCGCGGTTTCTTCCAATTGACCCTCCGGCAAGCAGGGGAGGGACGCCGGGGTTTTGGTGAGACTCTCTGCGAAGCCGATGGTTCCTGCGCTTCTCAGGGGGGCTCGAGGGCGATGATCACCCCTTCACTGCCACGGAGGAGGAGAGCGGCGTCCGGTAGCGGCAGCGGCGGGCGATCGAGATGGGTGGACATCAGCAGCCGGCCATGACCCTGCCAGCGCCATCTCCTGGGCTCGGCCGCGATATTGAGCAGGACCAGCAGCGCATCTCCGTTTCGTGCGCGCCTGAAGGCCAGGACATCGTTCTGCGAACGCAGCGGCTGCTGGTCGCCTTCGCGCAGGCACGGCTCCTCGCGCCGCAGCGCGATCAGATCTCGAAACAAAGAAAGGATTGAACGCTCGTCGCTTTGCTGGCCGGCGACATTCTTGGAGCCACTCGGACCGAGGGGTAGCCAAGGGCGTCCGGCGGTGAAGCCGCCATTCGAGCCATCATCCCAGCGCATCGGCGCGCGTTCAGGATCCCGGCAAAGCCCATATCCAGGCACCAGCTTCTCGAAGGGATCACGCACCCGGTCCGGTGGGATCGCGACACGCTCGCGGCCGATCTCGTCGCCCATATAAAAGAACGGCGTCCCCCGCAGCGTCATCAGCAGCATCGCCAGGATGCGCATCTGCGCCTCGCCGATCTTGCTCGCGACCCTGGGTTTGTCGTGCCCCCCGATAACCCAGACCGGCCAGGCTTGCGGGGGCAGGGCGTTGAGATAGGCATCGATCGCGGCCTGCAGCGACAGCGCATCCCAGGGCGAATCAAGGAGCGCGAAGTTCAAGGGCAAATGCAGCCGGGGCCGATCGTTGCCGTAGAAATGACCGATGCGGTCGGTCTTGCCTTGCACTTCGCCGCACAGCAGCCGCCCCGGGTATTCGTCGATGACTTTCCGGATGTCCTCGATACATTGCATCGTCTCCGGACGATCGTCGGTGAACACCGGCGTTTGACGCTGCGGCGGTGCTTTCTCCTTGGCATCCGGGCTCGGCGGGTTGTCGCGCAGAAATTCGTCCTTGATCAGGACCGCGCTGGCATCAACGCGAAAGCCGTCCACGCCGCGATCGAGCCAGAACCGCATCACGTCGGCGATCGCCGCGCGCACGCCCGGATTCCGCCAGTTGAGGTCCGGCTGTTCGGTCAGGAAGGAGTGGTAGTAATATTGCCGCCGCGCCTCGCACCATTCCCACGCGCTGCCGCCGAAGCGGCTCAACCAATTGTTGGGCGGGCCGCCGTTCTCGGCGGGATTGGCCCAGATGTACCAATCCGCTCTCGCATTTTCGGGGGAGCTGCTGCTTTCGACAAACCACGCATGGTCGTTCGCAGTGTGATTGGGGACGAGGTCAAGGATGAGCCGAATGCCTTCCTCGTGCAGTCTACCGAGGAGGCGATCGAAATCATCCAGGGTGCCGAAGGCGGGGTCGATTGAGCAATAATCCGAGATGTCGTAGCCGAGATCCCGGAACGGGCTCTTGTAGATCGGCGTCAGCCACACGGCATCCACGCCGAGCCACTTCAAATGGTCGATTCGCGAAAGCAACCCGGCCAGGTCGCCCTTGCCGTCACCATTGGAATCCTGAAACGAGATCGGCGCGATCTCGTAGACCGTCGCAGAGCGCCACCACGGCACTTCCATAGTGGCTGCGCGTGGCTCGCCTGGTAATGAACTGTCGTGCCTCATGCGTTCAGGAAATGCATTGGTGGGCTTTACGAGTTCGATTTCATTGCGTGCGCGATCTGCCTTGCGGCACTTCGTGCCCCCTCGATTCCGCGAGGATAGCCGCTGCGGTTCGGATAAAGTTTTCGCCTCGCATCGCGGGCCGGCCGCAGGGGCTTGGTGTCCTGGGCGGCTCGATAGTCCAGCGCCGCAATGCCACTGACCATCAAAAGGGCCAAGGCGATGTTGCCCTTCTTGGGATTGTCGGCTGTGAAGCCTGACAGCAGCGCAGCTGCATCCAGGCCGTCACCGCCCACACGGGCCCATAGACCGACATTCTTGTCTACCGACAGCGACATGATACCCGCCACGATCTCCCGGACGCCGAACGTTCTGACCAGGGTCTCGCTCCCTTCGATGCCGAGCGTCTCGGTAATGCGCCGCGGCGCAAGGAATTCGACGACGCCAAGGCCGATGCTGAACCAGCCGAGCGCGCGTGCGAGCTGGTCCTGGGGCCGCTTCAAGCTCGGTCCACCCTCGACGATTTTCGGGTCGCCCTTGGTGCGTACGATATTGGAGAAATGAAACATGTTTGACTGCTCCTTCAGGGCTTCAGAACGACCTTGATGCAGGAGTCGCGCTTGTCGCGAAACACCTGGTACATCTCGGGTCCGTCGCTCAGCGGGACGGTGTGGGTGATGACGAAGGACGGATCGATCTCGCCTTCTTCGATGCGGCGCAGCAGGTCATCGGTCCAGCGGTTGACGTGGGTCTGACCCGTTCGCATCGTCAGACCCTTGTTCATGAACGCGCCCATCGGGAGCTTGTCGGAGAAACCGCTATAGACACCGGGCACGGAGATGATTCCGCCGGGCCGGCAGACATAGATCATCTCCCGAAGCACGTGAGGCCGGTCACTTTCCAGCATCACCATTTGCTTGGCACGGTCGAGCAGAGTATCTGGCTGCGACGCCATCACATGCGACTCCATGCCGGCGCAATCTATGCATTTTTCCGGGCCCTTGCCATCAGTCAGCTCGTTGAGCCGCTCGACCACGCTTTCGGATTCGAAGTTGATCGTGGTGGCCCCGCCGGCTTCCGCCATGCTGAGGCGCTCCGGCAGGCAGTCGATCGCGATCACCTGGTTGGCCCCAAGCAGAATGGCACTCCTGATCGCCATCTGCCCCACCGGCCCGCAGCCCCAGATCGCAACCGTGTCGGTGGGCTCGATATCGCATTGCACGGCAGCTTGCCAGCCGGTCGGGAAGATGTCGCTGAGAAACAGCAGTTGCTCATCAGGGATGCCAGGTGGAACCTTGATGTGCGTGGCGTCGGCGTAGGGCACGCGCAGATACTCGGCCTGTCCCCCCGGATAGCCGCCGGTCAGGTGCGTATACCCGAACAGGCCGCCGGTCGTGTGTCCGAACACCTTGTCCGCGAGATAGCGTTTGCGGTTCGTGGTTTCGCAGACCGAGAAATTGCCGCGCTTGCACTGGTCGCACTCGCCGCAAATGATCGTGAAGGGGATAACGACGCGGTCGCCCTTCTTGAGCTTGCCATCGACACCGGAGCCGACTTCGACCACTTCCCCCATGGTCTCATGGCCCATGATATCCCCGGGCAGCATCCCCGGGATGAAATGTGAAAGAGATGGAGGTCGGAGCCGCAGATTGCACAGCTCGTGACCTTGATGATGGCATCGCGGGGGTCCTGGATCTCGGGGTCGGTGACCGTGTCGCACCGTATGTCTTCCTTGCCGTGCCAAACCAACGCCTTCATGTCTGTCCTCCGAGGTCCTCTACGAGCCATCTAAGTCGAATGAAGAACGATGGTTGCTATCGCTGATGGCTAAATCGCCGCGTCGCAAACGGTGGGCGCCTCAATAGGAACGACAGCGTAGGAGAGGGATTTGGACGTGATCAATCCAATCGAGGATACCGTTATGCCAGACAAACAGCTCGCCCTGGTCACCGGAGCATCTACCGGCATAGGTTTGGAACTTGCGAAATGTGCCGCCGGATCCGGCTTCGATCTCATCATTGCGGCGGACGAGGCAGCTATCGAAAGCGCCGCGGCGGAGCTCCGCACCCTCGGCGGCAGCGTCCAGGCCCTGCAGGCGGATTTGGCGACGACAGAGGGGGTCGACAAGCTGTGCGCCGCAGTCGGCAGCCGGCCGGTCGACGCGCTGCTGGCCAATGCCGGCATAGGTCTCGGCAAGGCCTTTCTCGACCAGGATTTCCAGCGCATCAGGCGTCTGGTGGACACCAACATCACCGGAACGCTTTATCTGATCCACCGCGTCGGCAAGGAAATGCTCCAGCGCAATTCCGGACGTGTTCTGATCACGGGTTCGATCGCCGGTTTTACACCCGGCAGTTTCCAGGCCGTCTACAATGCCAGCAAGGCGTTCCTGGATTCGTTCTCTTTCGCGTTGCGTGAGGAGCTTCGAGACAGCGCCGTCACCGTCACCTGCCTGATGCCTGGAGCGACCGAAACCGAATTCTTCCGCCGCGCCGACATGATGGACACCAAAGTCGGCACCGAGAAAAAGGACGACGCGCATGAGGTCGCGAAGGCCGGGTTCGACGCCATGATGAGCGGCGAGTCCGACGTCGTCACCGGCATGAAGAACAAGCTCCAGACCACGATCGCGAACGTCACGCCCAATGAGGTGCTGGCCAAGCAACATCGAAAGATGGCGGAGCCTGGCACAGCGAAGTCGTAGCTGGCACGCGACCCGGTCGACAACATGTGCGTCTCACCGCCAAGAAATGCCCGCTAAGAGATACAGTCTGCGAGGAATGCTTGAACGAGAGTCTGGGAGTGGCCGGGCAGCCGCGTCGCCATGGGGCGCAGATCACGGCGCACGGTGTAACCTTCAATCTTTGGGCGCCGTCGGCGGGATCGGTCGAGTTGCTCGAAATCGGCCAGGCGCCGCGGCGAATGCCCCGCGACGAGCAGGGCTGGTATCAAGCTCTTAGCTCGACCGCCCGCGCGGGTACGCGCTACCAGTACCTGATCAATGGTGAACTCGCGGTTCCCGACCCCGCGTCCTGCTTCCAGCCCGATGACGTAGACAAGTCGAGCGAGGTCATCAACACGCCCGCTTTCCGGGATGCCGATCCCTATCCCGGGCGGCCTTGGTCAGAAGCGGTCATCTACGAGCTGCATGTCGGTACGTTCTCCGACGAAGGGACGTACGCGGGAGTAGAGAACAGGCTCGATTACCTTCGCGATCTCGGCATCACTGCCATCCAGCTGATGCCGATCAATGATGTCCCCGGCCGGCACAACTGGGGTTATGACGGCGTCCTGCTCTATGCTCCAAATGCGTGTTACGGCCGTCCCGAAGACCTCAAGCGGCTGCTGCGAGCCGCTCACGAGCGCGACATGATGGTCTATCTCGATGTGGTCTATAATCATTTCGGGCCCCAGCTCAATTATCTGCACAGCTATGCCGAGACTTTCTTTACCGATCGACACACGACCGGCTGGGGACCTGCGATCAATCTCGAGGGCGAGCACGGCGCGTTCGTGAGGCAGTTCCTGATCGACAACGCCCTGATGTGGTTGCGTGACTACGGCTTTGACGGATTGCGCCTCGATGCCGTGCATGCCTTGAAAGACCGATCCGAGCGGCATTTCCTCGTCGAACTGGCGGAGAGCGTTCGCAGGCAGGTCGACGGCCGGCGGGTGCATTTGATGCTCGAGAACGAGGCCAATGAAGCGCATCTGCTCGAACGCCGTGACGGCCGCGTCGTCCTCTATGACGCGCAGTGGGGAGATGATTTCCACAACGCCCTGCACGTCCTGCTCACGGGTGAAAACGAGGGATATTACCGTGCGTTCGCGGACCGGCCGCTCCAGCATCTGGCTCGGTCGCTCACGGAAGGATTTGCCTATCAGGGCGAAGCGTTTCCGTTGCACGACGGACCGCGGGGCGAACGGAGCGCCCACCTTCCGCCTGAGGCCACCATCTTCTTCGCGCAGAACCACGATCAGGTGGGTAACAGGGCGCTGGGCGAACGTCTCGCGAAGCTCGTCAGTCGCGAGAAGCTCCAGCAAGCCATGGTTCTGCTGCTTCTCAGTCCACATATTCCGATGCTGTTCATGGGAGAGGAGGCTGCGGCCGAGACACCCTTTCTGTTCTTTGCCGACTGGACAGGCGAGGCCGCCGATCTCACCCACGAAGGGCGGCGCAGAGAGTTCGCGCATTTCGCTGCGTTCGCGACACCGGAAACGCGCGACCGGATTCCGGACCCCTGCGACGCGAGAACATTCGCGGCATCGAAACTGGATTGGCGGGGGCTCGACCGGTCCGAGGTGAGCCGTCAATTTCATGCTCTGACGAGAGAGCTCCTGGAGATACGACGGGCGAATATTCTGCCCCTCCTCACCGAGGGGGTGGTTCGAGCCAGAGCCGAACTGCTCAATCCGCGGGATGGGCGCGCCGGCGGTCTCCATGTCCAATGGCTTACGGCGCAGGGCCGCGTCCTGCAAATCGTCGCGAACTTCGCCGAGCAGGCCGTTCTGCGGCCTTTACTGGTCGAAGGTGAGAACTTGTGGGGCGCCGAACCCGCGAAAGGTCACCTCTATCTGCACCCCGCAGACATTCTGGTGCGGCTCGGTTCCAGCGGCTAATTTCTCCGTGACCGAGGGCTGCGTCTTTCGAGAGCGCCGTCTCGAAAGCTAGCCGGCCACTCGCTTCTGCGGATCGTCTTGGCGTTGTGCAGCCTCTGTGTTTCTATCCAGCTGCGCGCGCTCGCTGCGGCGCAAACGGCCGGCCTTCAGCACGCCATAAAGGATCGCGCCGCCAAGTATGAACGCCCCAATGAACCACGTCCACAGCGCAGTCGTCGAGACGTCGCCTAGAAGCATGCCAACGCCGCTATTGCCCATGTTTACTTCTCCACCTGATCCGCAGCCAATGCGCCAGCCGGCACGTCGTTCCTAGGCTCGGCGGAAGACTTTGTCGTTCCCCCGGCCGTGCGTTTCGATGTCTGGTCGGCCAGAGGTGTCTGGGCGACGTCCAGCAGCGATCTGCGCGTCGGGCTGACAGCTGCCGATCAGACCTAGCCAGTTTCGGCCGTCGGCGACCGGCTCATAGCGTGATGACGTAGACCGCGAAGGCGATCATGAGTGCGATGGTCACCACGGCGGCGCCGATGAATAATTTTCCCATGCGAGGCGTCCGGAACGTCAATGCAACGTGCGCGTTTCCGTTCCCACGGCACTCCAATGCGATTGCCGTGCGGCAACGAGATGAAGATCAGCGGAGCGCCGTGAGGAGAATGAGGGACATCCAGTCGCAGATCGCCGAAATCCGGGATGCCGCGCATCTCTGCATCGATATGCAGAACATTTTTGCTCCTGGCGGTCTTTGGGAAACGCCCTGGATGGAGCGGGTTCTGCCGACGATTATCGACGTCGTTTCCCGCCATCAGCCCCGAACGATCTTCACGCGCTTCATTACGCCGAAGAATCCGGAGGATCGCCCCGGCCAGTGGCAGAGATATTTTCAGCATTGGCATCAGGCGACGCGCGAACGTCTTTCGCCGACCGCGCTTGAGCTCGTGCCAGCTCTGGCTCGCTACGTCCCTCCGTTGCGCATCGTCGACAAGCCAGCCTATTCGGCCTTCAGCAATCCGGCTTTGGCAAGCTTGCTCGTTGAGCTTGGGATTGGTACCGTGGTGATATCAGGTGCAGAGACGGACGTTTGCGTCCTCTCGACGGTGCTGAGCGCCGTCGATCTCGGCTTCAGGGTCGTGATCATCGAGGATGCCCTGTGCAGTTCCTCCGACATCGGTCACGATGCCCTCATGACGATGTACCGGACGCGTTTCCATAGTCAGGTGGACCTGGTGACTTCCGGGGAACTCGCCGAACTGTGGCGCGAATAGTTAGATCACAGGTTTATCGTTGCGTAAGGTCTCGATGACCGCGTTGGGCTCAACGGGCGCGCGACGCACTTAGGAACCGGTGGCGACAACCCCTGTTGCTTGAACAGCATCGATAATCTAGGAGCCAGCATGACGGAACCGGACATTCGGAAAGGGATGCCGCCCGCGAGGCTGTCGCTTCAAGAGTTCGATAGCCGATACAGGAGCCGGTTCGTCGATCCTGCCTTTGCATCGCTCAAGCCTGAACTCGATGCCCTTATCGGTGCGGCGTGGGACGCCTATAGCCATTCGCGAAAATCGCCGGTGACCCGGAAGGCGGGCGCGGGATTCGCCGATCCCGACTACGACCTTGCTGTCGACTGGCTCGCGGCACGTGCCGCCATCCTTGAGGCGCAGCGGCGGCACGACGCCGCCGACGGGCCGCCGCGCATCCTCATTGTCAATGGTTCGGCCCGCAGCGAACATACCTGTCCCGGCGAGATGTCCAAGACATGGCGCATGGTCAAGCTCGCAGAGTCCGTCTTCGCTGAAATCGGATTTGCGGTCGACGTCCTCGACCTTTCGCGCCTCACCTCCGAGTTCGGCAAGAACATCCATCCCTGCAAGTCCTGCGTTTCGACCGCCATGCCGCTGTGCCACTGGCCGTGCAGCTGCTATCCGAATTATTCGCTCGGCCAGACCAGTGACTGGATGAACGAGATCTATCCGCTCTGGGTGGCAGCCCACGGCATCCTGATCGTAACGCCGGTGAATTGGTATCACGTGCCGGGCGGCTTCAAGGTGATGATGGATCGCCTTGTTTGCGCCGACGGCGGTAACCCGGATCCGACATCGACCCACGGCAAGAAAGCTGAAGAAGCCAAGGCCCTCGAGCTGAAAGGCTGGCCATACCCACGCCATCTCGCCGGCCGTCATTTTGGCTTGATCGTCCACGGCGACAGCGTTGGCGCGGAGGGTGCGCGGCGAACCTTGTCTGATTGGCTGACCGATATGCACCTGATCTCGGCTGGTCGCTTCGGCGAACTCGATGGTTACGTCGGCTACATGGAGCCATACGCAACCTCACATCGCGAACTCGACGAAGATGGGGAATTCCAGCGGGAAGTGCTGAACACGGCGCGCGCGCTTGGCAATGCCGTCCGGCTCGCGCTGAACGGACAGCTCAAGGAGCCAGGGGCAGGTCTCGAAGACCCGGATCCCAAATGACGGACTCAGAGGACAGATGCTCGAAGAGAAACTCAAGGAATCCATTCTAGGCGAATTGAAGCGTCAGGCGGCCAACCGGCCGCAATCGCTGGAGGTGGAGGGTACTTCGGAGGAGCTGGTTGTCCACGGCAAGATCGATCTTGCCCGACCTTATCATGGTGATCGCCGGTTCGGTTGCTGGCGGGCCGTGGCTACGCTTCCCGGAGAATCGTCTTCAGCTTCAACGCATCGACCGGGGCTGCGCTCTTCTGGTCATTGTCGAAGTAGACGTAGACGTCGCAGCCTTGCCGTTTCCAGGAGTTGATGCGCCGGGCCCATCGCGCGAGCGTCGGCCGCGTATAATGGCCGTTATACCGCCCGCTCGGCCCATGGCCGCGCACATAAACGAAATCCGCCGTGCGCTTCCAGGGCGCGGGGGCATCGTGATGGTCCGACAGGCAAAGCGATATGTTCTCGTCGGCCAGCATCCGCAGGATGCGCGGTTGATACCAGCTCGGGTGACGAAACTCGAAGCTGTAGCGTCGCTTTTTCGGCAACAACTTGAAGAACCCCGCAAGCCTGTCGGCGTTCACTTCGAAATGTGGCGGCAACTGAAAGAGGATCGGTCCCGCCTTGCCGCGAAGCAGGGAAATGCGATCTTCCAGCAGCGCGAGGCTGTTTTCGGAGCGATCGGACAGACGCTTCCAATGTGTGATGAATTTGGACGCTTTCCAGGAGAAGACGAAATCGCGACCGGTCTGCTCTCGCCACGCTTTCACGGCTGCCGGTGTCGGCGTGCGATAGAAAACGCCGTTCAATTCTGTTGTTTCGAATTGGCCGGTATAGTAGCGAAGCTGATCTTTCAACGGCAACCCTTCCGGGAAGAAGGGGCCGCGCCAGGAGTCGTAATGCCAGCCGGAGGTGCCGATCAAAACGCGTGCCATGTTTGCCAGCTAATAGTCGCGCAATGTGAAACCGCAGCTTCGAAGAGAACGCCTGTTCGAGGAATTTGTTGCTGCCGGGTTGGCGCGAACTTCAATGGGAACGACCCTAAGTGGTGCAGGTTGGCATCGTATCCATGAACTCCCCACCTAGCCCCGTCTTGTGACGGGGCGATTTTTGGACAAAGCTCGTGCCGGCTGCGAGCTGTCGGCCTGGGATTTCTGAGGGTTACCGACGGATGCTTGATTCAATTTGACGCGATCCTTAACAACGCAGTGCCAGCATTAGGCACCTGGTTCGATAGTGTCCCACCCGCCGCCGTGATGCCGACCGTTGCTCGAAGTGCGGATGCCGAAACGTTGCGGACGTGCTGAGAGCGATCACTTGGCGGCGCGAAGGTTCGCGAAGCGCTCCAGGCTCGGCTGGCGCGGTACCGCCGGGAGTTCCATCTACGAAGACGAGGATCGTCTTCTGCAAGGACGATTGCCGCCAAGGTAAAAGCGAGGCGCTCATGTTTGTTTTTCTCGGATATTGCTTCCGGCCGCGATCGGTCCTGGGCCGCATTCACGTAAGATGTTCTGCGGCTTCACCCCAGCGGTCAGCAAACCAGCGCTGAACGCGATACGGACGACGGTCAGACGTTTGAACCTTGCAGCCGAAACGAGGTGATGTGAAACGATATTGCCCGCGAGCTAAATCCCATCGCAAGGGGAGGATCGCCTATTATGGGCAGTACACGCGCTCAGCGTTTCATCCTTTGGCGCCCTACATGAACCAGACGTTGGCTATTTGGTTAAAACGAAAGTACCAGCGGCCATCACCGCTTAGGATGCGCGTGTGTTCCTGGAGAAGATCGCGCGTGAGAACCGCGCGTTGTGGGCAAGAGTGTCGACGGCGCAGGCGACCAGATACGAAGCAGCCTGAGATCTCCTGACTTTATCTCTCGCGGCCGGTATTGGTGCCGCACTCTTTGTTGCCGTACGGCCTGTGCTCGGCCCCGTTTCGGGTGATCGCGCTTCTTGGCGATCCAGTACCCGCTCTAAAGAAAATCGTAATCGGGCCCCGTCAACCCTGTAACTCGTACGCGAGCGCTGTACTGCCAATCGCTTTGACGGTTCCTTGTGCAATTAGGGAATTGTGGTCGTGTGACGAATGCCCATTTTCGGTCGGATAAGCGCAGCAGTGCGACCGACACGTCATTGATCGTACCTGACCCGTAGCTGACTCTTAGTTAGCCGCTTTGTCGGGGTATTCGGATGCTTACGCCAAGGCGCTCGCAAAGCGCGATTGCCACGCCTAAGCGAATCTGTCGAGCGGCTGCGTTGTTCAGTCGATCGCTCGCTGCCGCCGATCCATCTTTCATTTGGAAACAACAGCGCTGGTTCACACGCTCGGAGCGCCTCTGCGTATCTCCACGTCTTTCTGAAAGCTTACAACGAGCGCATCTTGCAGACTATCAGGGTGGCGACGCCAATTGTATTGGCCCTTGAGCTGAAAGACGCGGCGCAAAGAGATTCTGCGGCCCTTGTGTTCGAACGAATCCTTGTCTTGCAGCCAATACTTGGCGCGTGGCGGTTCGACCTCATCCGATTGCAAGTCAGTTTCCTCGATGCGCTGGTCGATGGCGTGCGAGACGGCTGTCTATCCGTGATGGCCCGCCCCACAGCGCGAGCCAAGCGTTTGCGCAGCTTCGAGGGCCTGCCCAGACAGGGACCGTGTAGACCTGAACCGGGCGTCGGCAACTATAACTCGTAAGCAGATGAAGACCGCCAAGGCTTAAGTGAACTGTCAGGATGACGGCAGAAATCGATGGTAGTGCGGCGCGCAGATTTTCAATGAGCCTCCCTGCAGTGCCGCGATTGTGACTAGGGTGACACTACTTAGTCGGCAAAGCGTACGCCACCAGCGAGTCCCCAATGGGCGTTTCCATGAAGTGGTGCCCACCGGCCATGATCACGATATACTGACGGCCACCGGCCTCGTAGGTGATCGGTGTCGCCTGGCCGCCGGCGGGAAGCATGTCGTCCCAGACGGTCTTTCCGGTCTTGACATCGATGGCCCGGATCAGATTGTCGGTCGTCGCTGCGATGAAGATCAGCCCGCCGGCGGTCACCACCGTGCCGCCATTATTTGGCGTGCCGATCGTGATCGGCAGCATCGACGGGATCCCGAACGGGCCGTTCGTCCGGGCTTCACCCAACGGACGATCCCACAGCGTCTTGCCGGTCTTCAGATCGATGGCACGAATTCCGCCATAGGGTGGTTGCTTGCACAACAATCCGGTGCCGGGGAGCCGCCAGCCGGCATTGACGTTGATCGCATAGGGGGAACCGAGCTGTGGATCGCCCGCGCCTTCCTGCCCGCCGATTTCGCCGCGCGCCTGGTCCCGCGGCGCCCAACCGAGACGATTGGCCTCGTCGCGCGGCACCAGCCGATTGTAGTTCGGCATGTCGTTGTAATTGGCAACGATGATGTTGCGTACGGGATCGATGGCGATGCCGCCCCAATCAGAGCCGCCATTATAGCCTGGATATTCAATCCAGTGCGGGCTGGCCGTGGGTGGCGTGAAGATGCCCTTGTAGCTCGCTTGACGAAACTGGATACGGCAGATCATTTGGTCGATGGGCGACATGCCCCACATGTCCTGCTCGGTCAGATCAGCCTTTCGCAGGGTGTGGTAAAGCGAGAATGGCTGGGTTTTGGCGCGCTGCGCAGGCTCCACGCCGCCTTGCGGCACTGGCCTCTCTTCGACGCCGACGAGCGGCTTGCCCGTGCGGCGGTCGAGCACGAAAATATCGCCGCGCTTGCTCGGCAGCACGAGCGCCGGCACCGGCGCGCCATTGTCCGTCGGGAAGTCGACCAGCGTCGCTTGAGAGCCGAGATCGTAGTCCCAGACGTCATTGTGCACGGTCTGGAAATGCCAGGCAGGCTTGCCGGTGGTAACATCCAGCGCGACCAGCGATGTCGCGAACTCCTTCTCCCGGTCCGAGCGGCTGCTGCTCCAGTAGTCCACGGCCGATACCCCAAGCGGGAGATAGACAAGTCCCAGCTCCTCGTCGCCGGAAGCGGTCGTCCACATGTTGGGCGTGCCCCTGGTATAGGTTTGTCCAACCGGCGGTGGCGTGCTTGCATCCGGCTTGACCATGTCCCAGGCCCAGCGCAACGCGCCCGTTTGCGCGTCGTATCCCTGAATTACACCCGAGGGCGCGTCCCGCTTTTGTCCATCGAGCACTTCGTGCCCGATGACGATGACGCCGCGAACGATCGTCGGCGCCGAGGTAATCGCGAACATGCCGGGATCGTGCCGGCCGATGCCCCTCGCGGTGTCGACCTGACCGTCATATCCGAATGCCTCGCAGCGCATGCCGGTCTTCGCATCGATTGCGATCAGGCGTGCGTCAAGCGTGCCTTCGATGATGCGGCTGGCACATGCCGCGCCATGATCGGCGTTGGACAGTTCGTAATATGCAAGGCCTCTGCAAGCCGCGGTGTACGGAATGAACTCGTCCGGGACGCGCGGATCAAATCGCCAGATCTGCTTGCCGGTCTTCGCGTCGACCGCGATAACGATGTTCTTGGGTGTGCAAACGTAGAGGTTATCGCCCACCTTGAGCGGGGTGTTCTCTGCGCCGTACGTGCCCGTTGTGTTCTTGGTAGGCAAGTCGCCGGTATGAAAGGTCCAGACCTTGGTGAGCTTGGCGACGTTCGTCGAGTTGATCTCGTCGAGCGGCGAATAGCGGCGCGCACTGTAGCCGCCGCCATAGGCAGGCCAATCTGTGCCTGCCTTGAAGGGCGAAGGGTCGGCCATGGCGACGCTCGGAGACGGCATTACGCGCGGAGCGGCGCTTGCCTGCTGAAAAGCCCCGGTCATCAACGCAGTTGTTGCTACCAGCAGTACAAGCCCCGCAGCGATTGTAGCCGCAGCTTCATACTGGTGGCGAATGGGACGAAGCTTCGGCGTGAGCGCCAGGACC
Organism: Bradyrhizobium sp. 192; assembly: GCF_023100965.1. Taxonomy (NCBI): domain Bacteria; kingdom Pseudomonadati; phylum Pseudomonadota; class Alphaproteobacteria; order Hyphomicrobiales; family Nitrobacteraceae; genus Bradyrhizobium; species Bradyrhizobium sp. 192. Next base: position 6,624,052 of record NZ_CP064690.1, on the reverse strand, counting down.
GCGATCAGTAAAATGGCCGGTCCGACAGTCCGGGGCACCAGCGCCCAACCGTTGTCGCCAACTTCCCAGAACGCCCAGGCGAGGGTGAGCAGGAAGAGAAGAAGGTAAAGCCATGCGCCTTCAACGCGCCGGCGGGCCAACAGGAGACCCGAGAGGATCAGGACGATTCCGCTGGGCAGATAATAGAAGGAGCCTCCGAGCCACAGCAGCCACGCACCGCCGGCCCCGAGCACGAGGCCGATGAGAATCATGACGCCGCCAAGAATGAATGCCGCCCAATCTGCTGCGCGATATGTCTGAGCCATGCCGGATTACTCGTCACGTGTTTGTGCGTTGCTCAAGAGCCAAGGTGCATCCGCCGCTTTGGTTCCTGCATTTGCGGGTACGCTTCCGGACCAGGGTGAGCCCTTGGCTCAGAAAGCAGTGGACTCAGGCGACCCTCAGAATTCATCTCTTGATTATCCCCACGGGAACGTCAGCCTTAGTCCAGGGTTTTGGTGTCCTGAAGGCTGGCTAGGGATCAACGTGAGCGAAAATGCAAGCCGCAATGTCGACGGGGTGAGCACCGTTAGCTCCGGCCCTGTGCGCAGGTTCGTCTCCGTCGCAACGGCCGTTTGGGTCAGGCTAGGCGATCATAATATTTCGGTCCTATCCGCCGCCGTTGCCTTCTACTCCTTTCTCTCGATCTTCCCCGCCGTAGCCGCGCTGGTGTCACTCTACGGACTCGTCGCCGACACCAATGAGATCGTGCGACAACTCAATGCGCTTCAGGTCATCTTGCCGGGTGAGGCGACCGCACTCATTTCAGAGCGGCTGAAGGCGCTCGAGCAAGGCTCGCGTCCGCCTTTCGGCGTCGGACTGCTGGTGAGTGTCGGGATTTCGCTTTGGAGTGCGCGGTACGCGACCGGCACGCTCATGACTGCTCTGAACGTAACTTACGCGGTCCCGGAGGAGAGGGGGATCGTCCTCTTCAATGCTGTCGCTCTGTCTCTGACCTTGGCGTTAATCGTCCTTGCTGGCGGCGCCATGATCCTGATTGCGGTGATTCCTCTCCTGCTCAGCTACCTGCCGATTCCCGCCGGCTGGCAGGTGGCGGCAATGTTGATACGTTGGCCGCTGCTCGTGTGCATGATCATCGCCATCGTAGCTCTGCTCTATCGCTACGCACCCAACAGGTCAGAGCCGAGATGGGACCTTGCTTCGTCCGGCGGGCTCCTGGCAACGACTGGTTTGATTGCGGGTTCATACGCATTCTCAACGTATGTGAGCGCGTTCGCCGCCTATCAAAAGACCTACGGATCGCTCGGCGCAGTTGCCGTGTTGATGACTTGGCTCTGGGTCGCGGCCTATTCCATCCTGGCGGGCGCCGAACTCAACGCCGAGATCGGAAGGCGGCTGTCTCAGCGATAGCCCTTGGCGGATCATCGTCGCCCAGCTGAGGCAAAACCTGTTCGGTGAACCGACCCATTGGACCTGCCCGGACCATCAGAGCAAACAGCTGATGCCGGCGTTCGACATCCTCTCTGTCGCTGCGAGCGGCAATCAGGCGACAAGTGTCCGCAAGGACGAGGTCGGCGTGCTGGGAGAGCGCCGAGAGCCGGGTGGCATCGCGCTCGCAGCTTGCGAAGCACTATGAGCATAGGCACCAGCCAGAATGTCTCGCCAAGGTCGGCTAACAGTTTTTCAGCGCGGGCGAGCATATTTGAGCCGTATGACCGAATCGGACCGGGAGCCAACAGCCGGGAGGCTGGAGCGGTCCCGCCGAACCGCTCCGCCTCAGAAGATTATCCGTTGTTGGGGTACTTGAATTCGGGCGCCGACTTCAATTGGTCTGCCGTCGTGTCCATGGTCGCGCTCCACTTCTTGGCCGCATGATCGAACTTCAGATTGATTGCCGAAGGCCGCACTGCAACGTAGTGGTCGCCAATGCCAAGGAACCCTCCCACCGAGAGGATATAGCCGTCGATGCCGTTCTCGTTTAGTGCGACGTCCTTGATCGTGCCAATGTCCTGTTTGGCGTTGTTGTACACCTGCAGACCCATCAACTGCGAGCTCAGGCCGTCCTTCGGCGGCACCGACGTGAAGGCGCCGCCCGGGCGATCCGAAGCTGCGTTAGCGCTGTTGCTGGACGAGTTTGTATTCGAAGTAGCCTTCTGCGCGTTAGCGCCGACCGTTTTCACCTCGGCGAAAGTATTCGGACCAACGAACATCGAAACCGGATTTCCTGACCGATCTTTGGCCTCCACGAAGAACGACTGCGGCCGTACTTTGACGTCGGTAAAACCTGCCTGTTGCAGGTCGTTGACCATCTGCTGCCGAATGCTTGCCTGACTAGCGTCGGACTGGACCGCGTCCTTGTTGCTCCCCTTGTTTGCCGTACCATTTTCAGCGCGCTGGTCGGCCGATTGATTCCGGCTCGAGTTCTGCACGGTGCTATGGTCCGGACCGGTAGCTTGCGGAACGCTTTGTGCCGTCGCAAGCGATGTTGCGCCGACAAGAGCTGCCGCCGCCAAGACTGAGGTCGCTTTCATGTATGGATCTCCTTTGCTCGAGTTCAAAAGATGATGGTGTTGCTAACGCCGGCGGGACGCCGTACTGGTCAGGGACATGGGTGCCGTATGCCGTCGTAGCCCATGTAAGTCCCGGAGCTCGGGTCGTACGACTTGGATCGCTGGGAGCAGTAGGCGTTGTTCTCGGCAGCTTGAGGCCGGCTATTGGCGACGGCGCTTCCAATCGCCGCACCTGCCACGAAGCCGCCTAACGCTGGACCCCAGCCGCGGCTATAGCGTTGCCGGTAGCCGTCACGCCGGTGATGACGATGCCAAGCATGGTGGCGGTCATGCCTCCATTGAACTTCCACCAGGCTTGCGTCATTCCCGGCCATCCCGCTCGTCGCCAATATCGGTGCGGCGTGCGCTGTAGTTCCGACCGGAATCGCGAGCGCCAATACGGCCACCGCGACGTGCCATCTGCTTGTTTTCCTAAACTCATCTCCTCTTTTTCATTACCTGGAGGAAATGCGCGAGTTGCGGTGACGTTGCAGAGACAGTTGGTACATATGTGTACCTCCGCCGGGACCTCCGTCCTGCAGGAGGAGCAACGCTCTCGTCAGAGCACTGCTGGCCCCGTGCGGCAGCGGACCAACTTGTGCGCTCTGCGATCCGGCTCCGGGTTGATCAACGCGGCGTCATCGATACGATAAGCCAAGATCTCGCAGGCCTGCCGCAAGGTCTTTGGAGCCCCGATGCGAATAGCCATAATCGAAGACGAATATTTGATCGCCGACGATATCGCGATCGAGATCCGGCGCAGCGGTCATGAACCAATTGGCCCATTTGCCAAGCTATCGACGCCGCACTTCTCGACGTCGACCTGCAAGGGCGGTCGTCGTTTGAATTCTCAGATCTTCTTTTGAAAAGAAGCATCCCCTTTCTGATTTACAGGGGATACAGCCGCGAAGTCATACCCAGCCGGTTTGCCCGGTACGTTGTTGAAAAGCCGATTCCAATTCGCGACGTGGTTGAGAGCCTGTGCCGCCATGTCATTGTGCACGGCTCGCTACAGGACCCGTACGTCGTTGGTCCGGGATTGCCGAGATAGAATCCGGTAGCGTTGCGGCAGCAACGCTACCGCGAGACTTGCATCATGAGTTCAGCCGAAAAAGACTTGAGGCGCGCTCGCTTCTGATCCTCGGGCAAAGCTGCGTTGTTCCGGACCAGCGGGCAGTAGAGGGTCAATACAAAATTGGTGATCTGTGCTGCCGACGCATTCGGATGAGCCATGCGCACGCTGCTGACGATGCTGTGTGTTGCGCGATCGCCGCGCGCTGCAAGCATGGCTTGGAAGCTCTCCGTTTGTACTCTAGTTTCCTTGATCGCGGCGTCGGTGCCGCTCGGATGGTAAACGGGGCATTCGAGCGCGGCCGCGGGGGTCGGGTGGCCGAGCAGGAGTGCGGTGGCGAAGGCCAGCCAAGGAAGAGCGCAATCAGACCGAAACGGCATTTGGGATTGCCTCGCTCATTGAAGCTAAGTCGAAGATAATTCGCGTTCACTGATCAGAAAAGATGTCGAGACCCGGATGACTGTCTGGTCGTGAACAAACATTCCAGTTCGCCTGGCGTCTGACGCAGCGCGTACGCGAGCGCGCCGACCTTCTGTCGGACATGAAACGTTCTGATCGGAACGCCGAATGCCCAGAACGATTGCCCCTAGGCAAGTCCGAGAGTGCCGTCGAAGTGGGTGGCATTCCAGACTTGTGCATACCTCAACTGCAAATAGGGCCGTAGGAGCTTGGCATGCTGAAATGGGCGTTGATCTTCTTTGTGATATCGATCGAAGCTGGATTGCTCGGGTTCAGCGGCATCGCCGCCGGTGCATCCACTATCGCCAAGTGGCTATTTTTCGCGGCTGTTGCGATTTTTCTGGTGTTCGTGCTCCTCGCCTTCGTTGCGGGGGAGGTGATTCTTTAATGCTGATCAACGAGCGCTCGGCACGTCCGGCAGCCTCAAGGGTCTGCCCCGAAAGGTGGTCCCACTACGATCTTGGAGACGCGCCGGGGCGATGGCCGGCGGCGCGTCCGATTTGTCAACACACAACGACCTTGGAGCTCGAACGATTGCCGCTGTTGAGCTCGTCTGCTGCTGCACTTCAAGAAAAGAAGTATGCAAGGGCCAACACGACGTAAACTCCAATGAGCATCACACCCTCGAACCAAGTGGTCTCAGCGTCTCTCGTGATGGTATTCACGATGAACGCAGTGCCAGCGATCGAAAACAGGTCGACGGGATTTTGGAAGACAAGGGTCATCGGCTGCCCGAACACCCACGAGAAAATGACGAGAAGCGGAGCAACAACTAGCGCAATCTGAATGGCGGATCCAATGCAGAGCGTCATCACAAGTCCCATCATGTCGCGCCGAGCGAACCAAACGGCCGCAAAGATGTCCGAGCTGGTGCCCACAAGAGCAAGCACGACGACGCCAAGAAAGAGTGGTGTCACACCGGTTGATTTGGCCGCTTCGGTCAGAGCGCCGGAGACAAATTCGCTCTGAAGGGCTGCCGCGCCGGTGCATGCCAATAACATGATCAAACATGTGGTTGCCGACCACGTCGATCTAGCCGAAGTCTCCTCATTGGTAGCGAAGATATTCCGGTGAGTGATGAGGGTGAAGACAAGATTTGCGGAGTAGAGAATTAGCAATACCACGGACACAGCCAGGCTAAGCAGTTCGTCGGAGGCATTCACGTTATTGACGTGACGGATGCTGCGACCCGTGTAGTCGAACACTGCGGGCAGAATGAGAGCGATCACCGACAGAATGAGCATGCTCGACAACAACCCAGCGCGCGCTTGGGTGAAGCTCTGGCGCTCGCGATTGAACCCGCCGGCGACGATGGCCAGACCCAGCCCCAGCAAGCAGGTCGCCGCTATGGACCCGGTGATCTGGGCATGGACCACCTCGACATGGCCGCGCGCGAGTACAAATAGCGCAAGAATGAGTTCGGCCAAGCTTCCAAGACTGACGGTCAGGAGACCGCCTATGGCAGGACCGGTGTGGGAGGAGAGCTGGTCGGTTGCTACGCGAATCCATTCAGCGAGTACAGCTATTGCGAGAACGCCGGACCCAAAGATCCAGATCGGTGTAAAGTGAAAAACGTACTCGCCCATCGGGGTGAGCAGAACGAACACCAGCGGCGCAACGCGCGCGATGGTACCGTACTGCCCAAAGATAGTTGTTGCTTTGGAGACGTTGGAATTCGGCAAGCTGGCAACTGGCTCCTGGCTATCCCGCAAGGCTCGCTACGTCGATTTTAGCAGTGCAGATTCGAGCCATTCCGCCGCCGGCGGAGGGTGGCTTCTGCACCCACGAGGCTCCTCGCCCGGGCAGCTTGCGATGACAAACGAGGTAAGACACCAAGGGTTCGCTGCGCCGGTCTGAACTCGGTACGCAGCCGGACAAGGCGAGCGCATCGCGAAGCGCAAGCCCTCATTCTTTTGCTCCATCAATCACGAATTGCTTGTTGGTCGACCACTGGCCGCATTGAGAGAGTTCTCATGTGCGGATAAGATCACGCGGTAGCAATCGCAGGACAATTGCTCGAGTTGCGACTGATCCAGAATCTCGACCTGAGCGCGGCCTCGCTGGATGATGCCTCGCGCTTCCATTTCGCCCATTGTCGATGTGATACCTGCACGCCGAACTCCAAGGGCCTGCGCCATGCATCGATGCGTGAGCGGGATTTCGCGGGAGAACAACTTATCCTCTACAATGAGCAGCCACCGAGCCAATCGTTGCTGCAAGCTGTGACGCGAGTTACATGCAGCCAGCTGCGAGCTTTGGATCAGGGTGGCCTGGACGTACCGCAGCAACAGTTTCTGGACCTCGACATCCCCCCTCACCAGCTCGATCAAAGCATCGGCCTCGATGCGCAAGGCTCTTCCAGGAACCTGAACCATGCAACGGTGAGGGGAGACGCGCATGCCAAGGACCAGGGGGATGCCGATGAAATCCTTCGCTCCCACAGTTTGTATCTCGACCGGGAGGCAGTCTCCGGCTCTGGCGGTCAGCGAGGCTGCGCCATTTTCGAGAAAATAGGCATGTTGCATCAGCAGATTACGTTCCTGCAGCATTTGTCTCGGTCGCAGCGTTACTTCGTCGCAGAGTTCGACTAGCCGGCTGCGTGATGACCGTGGAAGGCGACGCACCAGATCGTTCGTTGCGCGGTGCGCGTGCGGCGTTTGATCGCGCTCTCGAGACGGTTCGAGAGATGACGTCGGACCGCGCGTCAGCAACACGTTTTTGAGATCGTCGCTCAACATTTTACGTCTCTACGGAATGGCGATTTACCAAGATGTGGGGCGTGCGCCGGCCTTGTCACAGTCGGGCTGAAGGTGAAGATTCGTCAGGAGAAACCTGACCTGGACTCGCGGCCGGGATCGCGAGCTTGCCTCTGATGCGAGCAACGACCGAAGTAGCTCGGCCGAGGTATGTAAAAGCGTCGCCTGGATGTGCACGCGTGGATCTGTGGTGCGTTTCCAGAGGGCGATTATCTGATTTGGTCACTGCACGTTTCCATGGCACGGCAGCGGACCATTCTCTTGACGGCCGGCCAGAACTTCGAGCATCGGAAACGATTATACGTTCAATGATACTGGCACGACGGATCGCAGGAGCACTGAATGGGCGTAAAGAGCAAGATTAGCATCGCAATGGTTATAGGTACAATCTCAACCTCCGTTCTGTTGGGTTCCGCATGGGCAGAGACGGCGATGCAGGCTACGACAGAGCCGTCCGCGCAGTCCCAGCAGTTCGCCAATACGGTTTATGATGGATACCGTGCTTCGCGACTGCTTGGGAGCGCGGTGTTCTCGCTGAAAGGTGAGTATCTGGGAGCCGTCCGGAACGTGATCTTGGCGGACGACGGACAGATTGCTTCTTTGCTCGTCGAAGGCTTCAGAACGAAGGGTGAGCCGGAGTTCATCTCCCGAATTCCCTTCAACCGGGTGCTTCGTCCGCTTCACGAAGGAGCGATCGTGGCCGACTTTTCCGATTTGAGGTCGCGAGAATACGGCCTCTTTGTTGACCCTGGTCAGGCGCACACAGAGCCGCACGAATTTTCGGTCTCCAAGGTCATTGGAGACTATGCGCGGCTGCAGGCAGGCCAAGGCTATGGCTATGTTTCCGACCTTGTTTTCGACAGCGGGGGAAAGCTCGCGGCCGTCGTGATATCCCGCGAGGCGTCCGCTGGCGGAGGGACCTACGCCTTCCCTTATCCGGGCCAAACGGGGCGATGGAGCCCGAAGCTAAGCTATTATGGTCTGCCTTACGTCACAGCAGAGCAAGCAAACAAAGCCGGTCTGCGGCTCGACATGAAGGAGTTTCGGAACTCGTGAGCAACCCAACGTCCGCCTGATGGTCTCCGGCGGCGCGTCCTCCCCATCAGAGGAGCTTGGGCTTCACGAGCGAACTGATGCAGTCACGTCTTTGAGCGCAGCGAACGGTCTCCTCTCCCAAGCTGGCGTTCGAACGTGGCTGCATCAGCGCGCGCCAATGCGTGCGAGGCGGCAAGAGGTGCCAGAAAACGGGGCTGCCGTGCGTTAACTGCGAGCGAGAACATCAGCGAAGGTTAATGCGAACATCGCGATCAGGAAAACAAGCCCCGAGATCGCCGCGATCCGGATCAACGGCTTCGCTGAGGCGAGCCCCATGAAGAGCAGGACGACGAGGGCCGACTTCGCAGTTGCAATGATGATGCCGCTTGCTGTCGTCATTCGGCCCATGGGGATATACGCGGCGACCAGGCTGAGCACGAGGAGTGCGAGAAGCGCGGCCCAGATCAAGAGGTTCCTCATCCATAGTCGGCGCACAACATCACCCGACTCACCCTGCCTGCTCATGAGGCGCGTCCCGGCAAATAGATCAGCGGATACAGGAAGATCCATACGATATCGACCAGATGCCAGTAGAGGGCTGTGACCTCGATCTCCGGATTGTCCTTCGCAGGAAGTTTGCGCCGGAGCAGCACCCAGAACAAACGGCTGACGAGCGCAATGCCGATCGAAAGGTGGATCGCGTGCACGCCTGTGACCAGCCAATAAAAGCCGTAAAACAGCTGCGCTCCGGGCTGAGACAATGCAAACCCGGCTCCTGGCACAAGCTGCTTGTCAATGTCTTCCTTGTACTCGAAGCCCTTGATGACGATGAACGCGAGCCCGAGCATCGCAGTGAGCATCAGGCACGCGAGGACAAGCCGTCGCAGACGCGCAGACGCTTCGGATGCCTGCGCAGCCATCGCCATGGTGAGGCTGCTGGTCAACAGCACGGCGGTATTGATCGTGCCGTACCAGATATTTGTCTCCCTCCCGGCTGCAGCGAACGCCTCCGGATGCTCGATTCGACCAACCGTGTACGTCAGCATCAGCGCCCCAAAGAACAGAGTCTCGCTGGCAAGGAAGACCCAGATGCCGAACTTGCCGGCCTCGCGCTGCCGGCCGAAATCCAACCAGGGTTCTCTCAGCAGTGCACTTTCGTTGCTCATCGCGTTTCTCTTGCGCTTTGCATTTCGGGAGGATCGGTTCCGGCCGACATGCCTTCGGCGTGGTAGTCATAGGGCCCGCGATCTACGCGGGGCTGCCTGTCAAAATTCTTCGGCGGAGGCGGAGAACCCGTGGTCCACTCCAGGCCCGTCGCCCTCCAAGGGTTCTTCGCGGCGTTTCCGCCATAGAACAGGGACCAGGTGAGATATCCCAGAGGCAACAAATAGGCGATGGCCAGTACCGCTGCGCCGGCAGACGACATGACGTTGTAGATCTGAAACTCCGCCGGATAGGTATGATACCGGCGCGGCAAGCCGAGATAGCCTGCGAAGAATTGCGGCAGGAATGTCATGTTGAACCCGGCATACATCAGGATGGCCGCGAACTTTGCCCAGCCCTCCGGGTAGAGCTTGCCCGTTACCTTGGGCCACCAGAAGTGGAGCCCGGCAAAGAAGGCGGATACCGAGCCGCCCACCATGATGTAGTGGAAGTGGGCGACGACGAAGTAGGTGTCGGTGACATGGATATCCACCGGGATCGAGGCGAGGAACAGCCCGGAGAGCCCGCCGGTCGTAAACAGGCCGACGAATCCGAGCGCGTACAGCATCGGCGATTCGAAGCTGATCTGACCGCGATACAGCGAAGCGGTCCAGTTGAAAACTTTGATTGCCGACGGCACGGCGATGATGAAGGACAGGAAGGAGAACACGAGGCTGGCCAGGGCCGACTGTCCGGAGACGAACATGTGGTGGCCCCAGACGAAGAACCCGACGCCCGCAATCGCAAGCATGGCATAGACCATGAAATCGTATCCGAAAATGCGCCGCCGCGCGAAGCAAGGGATGATTTCGGACACGACGCCCATGGCGGGTAGGACCATGATGTAGACGGCCGGGTGCGAGTAGAACCAGAACAGGTGCTGGAACAGGATCGGATCGCCGCCGCGAGCTGGATCGAAAATCGGCAGACCCAGGACGCGCTCCGCAATCACGAGCAGGAGCGAGATGGCGAGCACCGGCGTGGCGAGCACCATGATGAGCGACGTTGCGTAGATTGCCCAGACAAACAGCGGCAGCCGGAACCAGGTCATCCCGGGAGCACGAAGCATGTGGGTGGTCGCGATGAAGTTCACTCCCGTGGCGATGCTGGCAAATCCGACGACGAACACGCCGGCCGCCGCCGCGAAAACATGGGTGTTGGAGAACATCGACGAGTAGGGCGTGTAGAACGTCCAGCCGGTGTCGACGCCACCGGCGACAAGGGCATAAACGGTGAAAGCGCCGGCAGCGATGGTCAAATACCAGCTGAAGAGATTGAGGCGCGGAAAGGCGACATCGGGAGCCCCGATCATCAGCGGCAGCAGAAAATTGCCGAACGTATTCGGGATCGACGGGACCAGGAAGAACCAGACCATGATGATCCCGTGGAACGAGAACAGCTTGTTGTAAGTGTCCGACGTCAACAGCCATCCGTTCGGTTGGAACAGTTCGAGCCGGACAGCCGTGATTGCGGCGCCTCCCAGAAAAAAGAAGAACGTAATGGTGACCGCGTAGAGGATTGCAATGCGCTTGTGGTCGGTCGTGGCGAGCCAGGACCAGATCGTCGAGCCGTGGCGCAGATAATCGGGGCGCGGCGGCAACGGCAGCTCTCCGGCGAGCAGGGCGTCAGTCATTTTACTGCTCCTCCCTGAGCGAGCGGATATAGGCCGTCAGGCTCTGGATCTCTCCGTCGTCGAGCAGCCCTTTGAAGCTCGGCATGATCGGCTCGAAGCCGGCCACGACGTCGCGCTTCGGCTGCAGGATCGAATCTCGGATGTAGGCATCGTCCGCGGAAACGGTGCGTCCATCTGCCAGCTGCACCGCGCGGCCGTAGAGACCCGCCAGGCGCGGCGCCTGGACGTTCGAGGAGCCAGCGTGGCAGCCTGAGCATCCCTGCGATACGAACAGCCTGGCGCCCTCATGGGCAAGGTCGTCGCCCTCCGGCTGCTGGACCAGCCATTTGGCATAGTCATCCTGCCGCATGACGACGATCTTGCCGCGCATCATGGAATGGTTGGTGCCGCAATATTCAGCGCAGAGCAGTGGAAAGGTGCCGGTTTTGCTCGCCTGGAACCAGAGATCGGTGTCCCGTCCGGGCAGCACGTCTTTCTTGACCCGGAACGCGGGAACGAAGAAGGAATGAATCACATCTTGCGAGCGCATGAAGAGGTGGACCGGCCGATCCAGCGGCACGTGCAGCTCATTGATCTCACGCGCGCCGTTCGGATGCTGCGTCTTCCACATCCACTGCTTGGCGACGACGTGAATTTCCAGTGCGGCCGATGGCGCGGCAAGGCTGCTGAGGTCTGCAGACGATGCCCACCAGAACAGGAACGCGAAGGTCAGCAATGTCGCGACCGTCCAGCCGATTTCGAACTCGCGGCTGAGAATCTCAGGCATTGGGCCGCGCTTGGCGGGCGATCCCCGCCGATATCGAACGGCAAAGAGCAGGATGAGGCCGAAGACGAGAACCACGGTCGCCCCGGAAAGGACGAGCAGAAGATAGAAGATGTGATCCACCGTGACGGCGTGCGTACTCGCTTCCGGCAGCCTGAATAGCGAGTTCATGCCGACGCTCCGCGACGCCTGCTGCGGACCAGCATAAATCCAACGAGGGCGGCCATGATCGCGACCGTCGAGGCCCCGAAAATCTGCAGGACTGTGGTGATCCTGCGGGTGTAGATGCCGTGCACCGGGTCAAATCCGTAGCAGAGCAGCGCGACGCGGCCGGAAAGTCCGCCGATCCGACCGTCACCGGCTTCCAACAGAGCGAGGCGAAGGTCACCGGGCTGCAGCGCGAGGCTCGACAGTCCACGGACGACCCGTCCGTCCGGCGCGAGCGTGACGAAGGCTGCCGGATGCGCAATTGCGTCGTGCTTGCCGTCGATTTCGGTACGGTAGCCGATTGCACCGAGCAGCGCGGCAAGGGCCTGCTGCGATCCCGTCAGGACCGATGTTCCCGCGCCGCCGATCTGGCCTTGGGTAAAGCGGCGGGCGTCGTCAATGGTGTCGCGTGGATCGATGCCGACAACGACGAGGCTGTAGTCGCGTCCTGCGACAAGTCCGGTCTGCTGCAGCGCCGCGCTTGCGATGGTCAGCGCCGGCCCGCAAATCTGCTTACAGGTAAAGTCCGCTGGAAGGAGCAGGGTGGGACGTCCATCGATCGCATCGCGCAGGGTGACGGTGTCACCGCCGATCGCCCTAAACTTCAGGGATAGCGGGACGCGCGCGTCCTGAAGAGGATCGAAGCCGACACGCCCAATCTGCTGCTCGGTCAAACCGGCATGCGCGAGCCCCGGCCAGAGCGCAAGCGCCAAGAGAACGATGGCCCGCCTCATGGATTGCCTCCACTTGCACCGGACGGCGGGGCGGGCGCAGGTTGGAGGGCGTCATAAGCTTGATAGCCGCGACCGGCGACGAGCTGCATCGCCTCGTCGATTGGGATGCTGGCGATGTTGTGGTCGCGATCGACCCAGGCATAAGCGGTGAGCCTGGTGCGCTGCATGGCCTCGAGCCGGATCAGGTCGGCCTCCGGAGAGGTTTGGAGCTCGGGCGAGGGAAACCGGCGCTCTGCGCGCGGGGTGAATGCGCCCGGCGCTTGCGCATTCAGGAACAGTAGCATTCCCGCAATCGCGGCACCCACGAAGAGCAGGAAGCCAACGACGACCATGAGAACGGCGCGGTTGTGAATGCCGGCGGGTTGTGGGAATGCACGGCTGCCCATTTCCTCATTCGGCATGGTGCACCTCCACGGATGCGATGCCCTGTCCAAAGAGGACAGAAGCTATCGTCAAGGTGAGGAGAGTGCCCAGGGCCGTGAGAGCTGCAGGAGCTTGCGCGGAAAATGCCGGCATCATCAGCCAAACGAAGTGCATGACAGTGCCGAAGAGCAGCAACAGGCCGACGATGCGCAAGCCTGAACGGCTGCGGCGCAGGCCCTCGAACAGCAACATCGAGAATGGAAGCACGGCTCCGGCGACGAATGTCACGAGCAGGACGCCGACCCATGCATCTTTGCTGCGCCTGAGGAACCACTCAGCCTTCTCAGGTAGATCGCCGTACCAAGCCACCACATATGTCATGTATTCGAGGTAGACGACGCCGAGCACGGTTGCGATCAAAAGGCTGGCGATATCGCTCAGCGCTCTACGTTCGAAATTGGTCGTTGCAAGCACGGCGACAACGGCAAGCGCGGCGAGCAGCTGCTGTATTGCGATCATGGAGCCGAAGGCGGTGGAGACGTAATGCGGTTCAAGGGAGAGGAACCAATCGACCGCGACCATGCTGATGGTGAAGCCGTAGAACGCAAGTCCGAGCGCCGCCAATAGCCGCCCGCCGAGTCCGAGTGCGAAGGTGACTCCGAGCACGGACCATCCGATCAGTGCGATCACGGCGCGCAGGACGAACCATGGCTGGTCGAGGTACCAGCGCGCGATGTCGGGCTTGATCTGGCTGGCATCCGCGGCCCAGGGGTAGATGTAAGTCAGCCCGGCAAGAACGGGGACGAAGGCGATGGCGACAAGAGGCATCGTCGCGGCGAGGGGTCGCAATATGGCTCCGGCGACAACGCCCCAACGGCCGCCCGTCAGACGGTGGATGAGCAGCAACGTCACGCTGCCGACCGGGGCGCAGCTCCATATTGCAAATGCAAGCAGCCAGCCCTGCAGCAGGCTCGGATGAGGACCGAGCCTGCCAGCCATGAGCACCAGGGCAGCCGTGAGCGACACCAGCGCGAGACCCGCCGCCGCGTGCGGCGAGGCGAATGCACTCAGCGTCTGGTTACGAAGCGCAGCGATCACGGCAGCTTGCTCCTCAACTCGGGCACGTCGGCCACGTCGGTTCGTTGCGACTGCTGCAGCGCGCGGATATAGGCGACGATGGCCCAGCGGTCGCGCGGCTCGACGCGCGCGGCGTAGGAATACATCGCACCGTAGCCATGGGTGATCACGTCGAAGAAGTGCTGAGCATCGGCCGAGCGGAGGCGCGCGGAATGGTAGGAGGGCGGCGCGGGAAAGCCACGCTGCACGATCATGCCATCGCCGTGACCAGTGAACCCGTGACACGGGGAGCAATAGATGTCGTAGCGCTCGCGGCCGCGGGACAGCAGCGCCATGTCGACCGCCGGTGGCTTGGAGATCTGCTGCAAACGGTCGAGATCACCCTGTGCAACGACCCCTTGTGGTAAGGGCTGTGCTTCGGTGCCATCCTTGAACAGCGCAGCCTTCGAGAACGTCCCGTAGCGATTCTGCTGAGACATGGAATGATCGCCACAGCCGGCCAGCGCCAACGACAGCAACAACAGCACTGACAGCGCGCGGGCGGTCATGGCGTGCGCAGCTCCGTGACCGCGACCGCGCCGGCGTCGCGGAGGACCGTCCTCAGCTGGTTCGGGTCGCCGTCAGAAGCGGCCAGCAGGAAGTACCGATCCTGCGTTGCGCGTTCGAAGCCCGGAACCTCGAACATTGCATCGTGCAGACGAGGCAGGCGGCACGACCAAAGAAAGGCAATGACGCCGGCGAGCGCGGCCGCGAAGACACCAACCTCAAATGGCACCAGCAGGAACACCTGCCAGGAGTTCAGTGGCCGGCCGCCGCTGTTGATGGGATAATCGATCACGGCGCTGTACCATTGCAGTGCGAAGGCGAATGCTGCAGTTCCGAGCCCGCCGGCGAGCATCACACCTCGAATTGCCGATCGGCCCTGCGCAAGCTGTTCGGCGAGCGCTTCGATCGGATACGGCGCGAATGCTTCGAGGGCGGCGTGTCCGGCGGTATGCACGCGCTGCGGGGCCGCCTTCAGCGCCTCACCGTCGAGGAATTCCGCCACAAGCTTGACGGTCATGCCGCAGCCTCCTGATGAGCGAGCTCGCGCACGTCGAACATTGATATGCTCGGGACCAGCCTCACGAAGACCAGGAACAGGAAGGCGAAAAAGCCGAGCGGCGCGACGAGAAAGCTCCAGTCCCAGAACGTGAAGTGAAACGTCCGCCACAGGGACGGCATGTAAGCGTGCGAAAGCGTGTTCCAGACGATGAGGATGCGCTCGAGCCACATGCCTATGTTGATCGCGATGGCTACAGGAATCAGAATGAACAGCGACCGTCGCGCGAAGGGCCACCATAGCAACTGCGGGATGAGGCAGTTGCAGGCCAGCAAGGCCCAGTACAGCGGCGCGTAGGTTCCAGTGAACTCGAAGCGAATCACCTCACGCTCGGCATGCTCACCGCCGTACCAGCCCAGGAACCACTCCGTCGCATAAGAATAGAACATGACGATGGAGGCCATCAGCAGGACGCGGGCCATCACCTCGAAGTGGCGGTGAGTGATGATCGCCTGAAGGCTGAGACCCCAGCTGATCGCGGCCGCCAGCACCACCACCATGGCAAAGCCAGAATACATCGCGCCCACGACGAAATAAGGTGGGAAGATGCTCTCCTGCCAACCGGGCATCAGGCTCGCCGCGAAGTCGAGACCGACGATCGAGTGCACCGAGCAGACCAGAGGCACGCCGAGGGCGGCCATCGTGGTATGCAGTGTCCGCAAACGCGACCACTCGCGCGACGAGCCGCGCCATCCCAGCGCAAATGCCCCGTAGAGCAGTTGGCCGGCACGGTGGGGCGTGCGGTCGCGCATGGTCGCAAGGTCGGGGATCAGGCTGACGTACCAGAACAGAAGTGAGAACAGCAGGTAGCTGACGATGGCCCAGAAGTCCCACACCAGGGCGCTGCGCCATTGCGGCCAAAGTGCCATGGTGTTCGGATATGGCGCGAGCCAATAGGCGTAGATCGGTCGACCGAGGTGAACGATGGGCATCAGCCCGGCGATCGCAACCGCAAACAGCGTCATGGCTTCCGCGAAGCGGTTGATCGAGGCGCGCCATCTTTGCCGGGTCAACAGCAGCATCGCCGAAATCAGCGTGCCGGCATTGCCGATTCCGATCCACCAGACATAGTTGGCGATCGCGACTCCCCATACGACGGTGGAGTTGATGCCCCAGATGCCGATGCCCTGGTAGAACAACCAGGCGATCGCAACGAACAGCCAGAGCACGAACGGCAGGGCGATAAGCAGCGCCAGCCACCATATTTTGCCGAACCCGGTGAAGAGCGGATCTGCCACGGCCTGAGTAACTGCGGCGTCTCCTGCCCGCGCGGCCGAGATCCAGCGGTGCGCCGGGGGATGCTGGGGAAGGAGAACTTCGCTCATGTCCGCCTCTCCGGCTCCGAAGGTGCGGGATTGCGCACATCGGCAAGATAGGTGGTGCGCGGCCGTGTGCCGAGGTGGCCGAGCAAGGCATAGTGGCGTGGGTCGGCTTTCCTGTGGTTGATCTCTGCGTCAGCCTGGTTCAGGTCACCGAAGCTGATGGCACGGGTCGGGCATGCGTTCTGGCAGGCTGTCTGCACCTCGTCTGGACCGAGCGGCCGGCCCTGACGTTCCGAGGCGCGGCGTGCGCCGCTGATGCGCTGGACACAGTACGTGCATTTTTCCATGACGCCGCGGGCGCGGACGGTCACCTCGGGATTCTTTTGGCCGCGATAGGACTCCGCGCCGAGATTGGCGTATTCCTCGCCGTCAGCATAACCGAAGAAGTTGAAGCGGCGCACCTTGTAAGGGCAGTTCGCTTCGCAGAAGCGGGTGCCGATACAGCGATTGTAGACCTGCGCGTTCAGTCCTTCGCTGTCATGGACGGATGCGGCGACAGGGCAGACAGGCTCGCACGGCGCGTGTTCGCAGTGCATGCACGGCACGGGCTGAAAGCCGAGTTGGGGGGTGTTCGGCGCGCCATGATCATAGGCATCGACGCGCAGCCAGTGCATGTCGCGTCCCATGGCCACCTGCTCGGGCCCCACCACGGGAATGTTGTTCTCGGCCTGGCAAGAGAGCACGCAGGCATTGCAACCGATACAAACCGATGTGTCGATAACCATCGCCCAGGCATGGCCGTCGCCAGACTTCACAACTGGTGGCATCAGGCTTGGAGGATGGGGGATGGCCGCCGACGGCAGGGATTGCCCGAGCCGATATTGCGGATAGAGTTCGCGGACGTCCTCTGGCGTGCGAACGACGTTCTGCGTCGTGAGAATCGGCTCGCGGCGCCCTGTTCGCCTGATCGCAACATGCGGAAGGCGCCAACTGTTGTCGGAGGTCCGGATCGTGTAGGCACCGGCGCCGACGCCGTTGCCGATCGCGCCGGCCTTTTGCCGCCCCCCGCCGAGCGTGAGCGCGCCGACGCCCATGGCAATCCCGGGTTCAGTCAGCACGGGCACCTCGATCGATCTGCCGTTCGCGGCAACCGTGACGACGTCCCCGGACGTGAGACCGAGGCGGGTTGCCTCACCCGGATGCAGCGCGAGCGCATTGCCCCAGACCTGCTTGCTTAGCGGTTTTGGACACTCCTGGAGCCAGGCGTTGTTGGCATATGAGCCATCCCACAGGCAAGGATCGGGGCGCAGAACCAGGCTGATCTGGTCATCGCGCTCGTCGTGAGGTTCGGAGTCCGCGAGTGGCGGCACGAGCGGAGCAGCGAGGGAAACAGCAGTGGCGCCGCTTCCTGCAATGATCCCGTCGTGCAGCACGCGCTGCCACCATGCCTCGAAATCCGCAGCGGCCGCGGTCCTCCAGGTCTGCCGCACCAATTCGTAAGCGCCCGCGTCTTCTGCGCCGCTCAGCCAGGCGAGAAGCTCGTGCTCGCTGAAGCTCTCGTACAGCGGTTTGATCAGAGGCTGGACGATGCTGGCCGTCCCGTCGCCAGCCCGCAGATCCGACCATTTTTCGAGCGAGTGGCTTTGCGGGACATGCCAGTTGCCGATAGCCGCGGTTTCGTCCGCGTACTCGCCCATATGAAGGCGAAAGGCCGCTTTCTGTGCGCGGGCCCCGAAGTGCAAATCGGATGGTGCGTCATAAGCGGGATTGACGCCGATCATGACGAGCTGACCCACGCGGCCGGAATCCAGATCGCCAGCGAGCTGTTCAAGCGTTCCCGCCCGCTTGCCCGATGGCGTGCGATCAATGGGATCGATGAGCCGAACGGGCGCATCGAGCTGGGCATTGATCCAATGCACCAATGCGTGGACTACCCTGGACATTGCCGGGCCCGCGATGACGAGCGCCTCGCCCTTGTGGGAGTTCAAGTCGGCCGTGATCTTCCGAAGCAGCAGACGCTCGCGCTCGGCAAGTTCGCTGGCGCTTGCACTCGCGCCGAGCTCCCGCGCGAGGCTCGCCGCGAACCGCTCGATCGCCTCGGGACGAAGCGCCAGACGTTCGTCCGCCTTTGCTCCGGTGAGTGTGAGTGCGCTCTCAATACAATAGAGACGCGAGAAGGCCTTCGGTTCGCCGCGGCCGATTGCGTAACCGCGGCCAATCCGTATCTGATCGGGGCCATGCCCGAGCGGATCGGCATCGAGCGCGACGATCACCCGGGCCTTTGCGAAATCGGCAATGCTGCGCACAGGCTGGCCATAAGCGAGCTGCCCACCTTCATGCGCGTTATCGTCGTCCGTTGGATCGTAGGCGTGCCACGAAGCGGCCGGAAACTCTTGAAGCAGGCCATCGATCTGACGCAGCAGAGTCGGGGAGGTGGTTCGCCCGGTCAACAAGCGCAGGCCTCTACCCTGGCTGCTGCGGATATCGGAGAGTTCGGTCACCAGCGCGCGGTTCAACGCTTCGCGCGGCGCAATCGCGCCATCGTGCAGGATCGTGCGCGAGCGGTCGGGATCATACAGCGAAAGAACGGCTGCTTCAGCGAAAACGTCGGTGGCACCCAGGCTGCCCGGATGACGCGGGTTGCCTTCCACTTTGATCGGCCTGCCGTCAATTGAAGTCACGACCACGCCGCGACCGATCCCCGCCAACGGAAGTGTCGTCGCGAATTTCAGCGGTTCCCCGGGAACGATGCGCTCCGGCATCCTGACATAGGGCAGGATCTGCTCGTCGGGTTTGCTGCAAGCCGCGAGCCCACCCGCCATGCCGGTCGCCAGCAAGCTGAGCGCCTGACGGCGATTAAGCTTGCTGCGCCCGGCAGGATTTGGCCGCGTCGGCAATTCCTTCAGCGGTGGCATATGGTGCAGTCCGTCAAATGACCCGTGTTGATGTGATAGCCTGCGGCAAGCTTGGGCCCGACCTCGGCCTGGTTCTTCGGGGTCTGCCAGGTTGGATCGAAAACCGCTTCGCGTGGACGCAGGTAACGTTCAGGAGCGCGGTGACAATCGAGACACCATTGCATCGTCAGCGGCGCGGCCTGGCGCATCAGCCGCATCCCTCCCACGTCGCCGTGACAGGTGGTGCATCCGACGCCTTTGGCAACATGGACGGAATGATCGAAGTAGACGTAGTCGGGAAGCTGGTGGACGCGCTCCCACGCAATCGGGTGGTTCTTGGCAAGACTCTCGCGCACCGGCGCCAGCATCTGCGCATTGGTCCATATCTGCGAATGGCAGGTCATGCAGGTCTCGGTCGGCGGGATGCCGGCGAAGCGCGCCTTCTCCACCGAGGTGTGGCAATAGCGGCAGTCCAGGCCGAGACCGGAAACGTGATGCTCGTGACTAAACGGCACCGGCTGGTTCCGCGTGATGTTCTGGTTGGTGACGTAAGGGGATCGCATCACCTCATATGACAGTCCCACCGCAAGCACCGGCATCGCTCCAATCGCTGCGATCACCACCGTCGCAATCGTGTTCGCGCCGGGACGAAAAAGCTGCATTCATCGACCCCCTGCCGCACGCCTTAATCACGGGCGGATTCGGACCGGTACCGACTTTGCGGCCGGCGTCTTTGAATGGATGTCGTGGTGCGACAGCGGGATCAGGGGATTCATTTCCGGATAGTAGGCTCCAAGGCATCCATCCGGCAGCTTGAACGGAGTTACCTTAAGTGGCCCGACCTCACGCTCGATGCCGTCTTCTGCGTCGCTGACGAGATAGACCATCTGGCCATCCTGGAGTCCGGCGCGTGCAATCTCTTCGGGGTTCATCAGCAGCACATCCCGTGTGCCCTCGATCCCCCGCAGGCGATCGCTGTAGCCGTAGATCGTGGTATTGAATTGGTCATTGCTGCGCATCGTGAGCAGCCGGAATCGGCCGGGGGCGTCCGCGAAGCCGGTGGAGCTGAGAGTCTCCGGAGAAGTGAATTCCGCCTTGCGGGTTTCCGTCTTCCAGATCCGCTCGCGCGCGGAGTTGCCGCGATAAAAGCCGCCGGGCGTGAACATCCGTTCATTGAAAGCGTGGAATTGGTCCGGGTAGGTCTCCGCGATCTCGTTGCGAATGAGATCGTAGTTGCCAACCCATTCGTCCCATTTCAGCTTCGGGTTCGTGGGCAGGGTCGCCTTGGCGAGACCTGCGACGATCGCCACCTCCGATTTCAGGTGTTCGCTTGCCGGCTTGCGCAACCCGATCGAGCCCTGGATACAGCTGAAAGTATCCTCCATGCTGACGGCCTGCTGCCCGCTTGCCTGGACGTCTTCCTCGGTTCGGCCGAGGCACGGCAATAGATAGGCGGCCTTGCCGTGCACGAGGTGACTGCGGTTGAGTTTGGTGGCAATCTGGACCGTCAACTCCAGTCCGCGCCAGGCTTCTTCCATCTTCGATCGCTCGGGAATAGCACGGACGAAATTACCGCCCAGCCCGATGAACGCCTTGACCTTGCCGGCGATAACACCTTCGCAGGTCTCGACGGTGTTCATGCCCTTGTCGCGTGGCGGCTCGAACCCGAACTGCTTGGCGTATTTGTCGAGAGGGACCAATTCAGGCTTCTCTGAGATGCCGACGGTGCGCTGGCCCTGGACGTTCGAGTGTCCACGCACGGGCGAGATGCCGGTGCCATCTCGTCCGATGTTGCCCTTCAGGAGCAGCATGTTCACCAGCATCGCCACGTTCTCGAAACCGTGCACGTGCTGGGTCAGGCCCATGCCGTAGATCCCGATCACGCGATCAGCCTCGACATAGACTTGAGCTGCGCCTTCGATGGCCGACCGGCTAAGACCGGATGCGGTCTCGATCGCGCTCCAGTCCGTTGCCCGGACCTTGGCCTCGAACGCTTCGAAGCCGTGGGTGTGCTGTTCGATGAAGGGGGCGTCGAGAACTCTCTTGCCCTGCTGTTTGGCGGCGTCGTCCGCGGCGAAGACGTGCTTGCAAATTCCCATGATGACGGCAATGTCGCCGCCGGCCTTCACCTGGTGATACTGACTGCTGATCTGAGTCGCCTTGCCGGTCAGCATCTCCGTCGGATTCTGTGGATTGACGAAAGTTTCGAGGCCTTTCTCGCGGACTGGATTGAAGGTGATGATCTGGACGCCGCGCCTGGCTGCGTCCTGCAACGGATGCAAAAACCGCGGACTGTTCGACCCGGTATTCTGACCAAAAAAGAACATCGCGTCACAGTTGCTGAGATCGTCGAAGACCACAGTGCCTACGCCCGCGCCGATCAGCTTCTTGAGTGCGACGGACGTCGTCTCGTGGCACATGTTGGAACTGTCAGGCAGATTGTTGTTGCCGTAGACCCGCGCGAACAGCGCGTACAGGTACGATGTCTCGAGGCTCGCCCGCCCGGACGAATAGAAAATTACGGATTTCGGATCGAGTGCCGTCAGCTGCACGCCGATCGCTTGAAATGCTTCGTCCCAGCTGCATGGCACATAACGGTCAGTAGCACCGTCATAGCGCAGTGGTTCGGTCAGGCGGCCCTGTTGTTCGAGATCGTAGTCGCTCCATGAGCGCAGCTCAGTCAGTGTATGCTTGGCGAAGAAATCCGGCTTGCACCGACGCGTGGTCAGCTCCCAAAGAGTAGCCTTGGCGCCATTCTCGCAGAACTCGAAGGCGTGATAATCGGCCGGCTTGGCCCACGAGCAGGAAACGCACATAAAGCCTTTCGGCTTGTTCTGACGACGGAGCGTATTCAAGGCCCCCGGCGAGTCCCACTCCTTGCCGAAGATTCGGGCTATTCCTTTGAGCGACCCCCATCCGCCAGCTGGACCGTCGTATTCCACCGTCTTCTCGGGGGTCTCGTCACCAGCTTCGCGTGCTCGCGTCATGATCTTACTTCTCTTCGGGAACCGGCCAGCCTGTGCCTCGGCAACGTATGTTGGCGAGGCGGGTTCCTCGGTCCGAGCTTTTGAAATCGGAGGAAGCATAGCGACCGTCGAGCGAAAAACGCAAAGTGCTCAATACTCTGGAGCGGAAGCGAGCCTCTGCGTCTCCGCGGGCACGATAATTTGCGCGCTGCCGTACAAAGAAATCTCAAGCTGGAACTCGGCCCTCCGGAAGAGGTTGGCAGACGCCAATGGGAGTTGGACATGGATGATCGCTGTACGCTCGACAAACCGGAGTTGGTGTGGCGAGGGAGCCGCCCAATCCCATCCTCCCGCAGGGTCGCAGAGGAGCGGCCGATTGCACTCACATACAACGGCTCGACTTACGCTGTGATGATGGCCTCGCCCGCCGACCTCTTGGATTTTGGCGTAGGATTTAGCTTGAGCGAGGGCATTGTCGAGCGGTACGAGGGCATCATCAGCATCGAAATCGTCGAGCTCGAGCTCGGTTGCGAAGTGCGGATCTGGCTCGACAACTCCGATGGTGATCTCCTTGCAAGCAGGCGGAGGGCGATGGTCGGGCCGGTCGGCTGCGGCCTGTGCGGAATCGAAAGCCTAGAGCACGCTTGCCCGCGGCTGCCGCGCATCGTCAGCCGGAGCGGGTTTCGCCCCTTCGACATCTTGACGGCGATGCGCTCGCTACGGCCGCTCCAGCATCACAACCAGGCGACAGGGGCGATGCACGCTGCGGCGTTCTGGGATGGCAATACCATTCGCTTGCTAAAAGAAGATGTCGGTCGCCACAACGCGCTGGACAAGCTCGCGGGCGCGGTTGCCAGAGCCGGCCTGGAGACGTCTTCGGGAGCTGTCCTTATCACCAGTCGGGTATCCGTCGAGCTGGTGCAAAAGACAGCAAGAATGGGCGTGCCGCTCCTCGTCGCCGTCTCGGCCCCGACTTCGCTGGCGATCGAGGTCGCTGAAGGAGCTGGGGTCACGCTCGTCGCGGTCGCGCGTGACGATGGTTACGAGATATTCAGCCACGCCAGCCGATTGGCGTTGGGAGAGGGAGAGTCCGCGCCCGAATTGCTTTCCGGCGGAATTGGCCGCAAGTGGCAGAAGCTCGTCCGCCGCTTCGTTCGGTCTCGTACCGACTTCGCGCGACCGCAACTGTCTCTGGCGGAACGTCTGGGGCTGGCCAGCGCTGTCACGATATTGATCCGTCAAAACCGTAGGAGACAGCGATGAAGACCAAACTTCTGGCAGCCTTCTTGTTCGCAGCCGCGGCTTCCAGTCCGGTACTCGCGCAAAGTGGCGCCAATTCCACGGCACCCTCGCAAGCAGCCACCAGCTCGGGCCAGAACACGGCGGTGCAGAAAATCCAGGATGATCTGAAGAAGGCAGGTTTCACCGACATCAAGATCGTTGCCGAATCCTTCGTCGTCCAGGCCAAGACGAAGGACGGCGATCCGATGGTGATGACGATCGGTCCACATGGCATGTCCGTGTTCGAAGCCATGAACACGACCACGACCGGCTCCGCAGCCAAGTCTCAGAGCACGACCGGGGCCGGCTCTTCGAACAACAACGCGGCGTCGAAGTAGTCCTCCACCTTCGGCGAACATCGCCGCTCGTCCAGAGAAGGGCCCGCGATGTTCGTCTGCTGGCGCGGGATGGTGAGTGAATGAAGCCGTTGGAGAGGTTGGCGCGGTTGGATTGTGAAGTTCGATGTTGAGACGCAGTCGCCTGAGGCTGTTAAGCGCTCGCTCTTGCGGGCTGAAGCGGAGAGAATCTTCGAGCGCCTGTTGCATGGGCGAAATAAAGGGGGCTTTTAGCTGAGGAATTCAACGTTCGTGATCTACGCCTTGCTCGCAACTTCCCCCAACCATTGAGCCATTTGGCTTTGGTACGCGCCGCCCTTCGCTTCGGCGGGAGCGCCTCAAACGGGGGCGAAGCACACGGAAAATAGTTGCATGCACGAAAAGGGAACCGCTGCCGACCGGAACGCGTACTCTCTCAGGACTGGCGGATGCCTTCTAATCGGTCTCCGGACTAGGGGAGCAGTGCAATGCAGGATGGCCAGGCGACAAGCCCGGATTTGGGCCCCATTGAGCTTAAAGGCACCATTAGGCCCCTGGGTTCACGTAACAAGCTGTTGCGTTGCATTCCAGAGGCCGAATTGGCAGTGCTTCAGTCGATGGGGACGGATGTCGAGCTCAAGCCGCGTCAGGTCCTCCACCATTGGCGCTTGCCGATGGAATACGTCTACTTTCTTGGCAGCGGCCTCGTATCCGTCTCAGCCAAGGTCGAGGCTGGGCGCTTCGTGGAGGCTTGGCTGGTCGGCTCGGAAGGAATGATCGGGGCGCCTTGCGTATTGGCGCCAGAGGATCCGATGCCGCCGCACCGGCGAGTCGTTCAGGTGGGCGGAACGGCACTGCGAATTCCGGCGCGGGCCTTTCTCGCCGCGCTCGACGATCTTGGGGTGCTCCGCGGAGTGATCCTCTCTTACATCAATCTTGTCCTGTTTCAGACGTCACAGGCGGGAGCCTGCAATTCGCTCCATTCCGTCAAGCAGCGACTTGCCCGGTGGCTTCTCGTTGCGGCGAACGCGATGGGGTCCAGCGAGCTGCCGATCACACATGCCGTCTTGGCTCAATTGCTCGGGATTCGTCGAGCAAGCGTCAGCGAGTGTCTCGAAGCCCTCGAACAGGCCGGCATCATCCGCAACAGCCGGGCTGCGATAACTCTGGCTGACCGGGTTCAGCTGGAGCACTCGGCTTGTTCGTGCTCTGGATTGATACAGCGCGAGTATGATCGGCAGATCGGCCGCCGCCTGCCGGGTGAGAATTGAACCTCGAAAACGACTTGTGCAGAGAGCTCGCCCGATAAAGCTCTTGATCCTGGCCAACTCCACGACTCGAATTGAACGAAAGCGATCTTCAGAACGTTTTCGTCTCCGAGCAACGGAGGAGCCATGATTCCAGTTTGGCTTAGAGATGTGGCGCTGGCTAGTCTGGCCGTCGGACTTGTCTGCGCGGTTGTAATCGCGATCGACCTGATCCGCCATTCACAGCGCATGTGGATCATGAACATCGTCTGGCCAGTCAACGCTCTGTTCGGCACCGTACTGACCTTGTGGATGTACTACCAGTTCGGGCGGCTTGCAGCACGTGTTTCGACTGACACAAATGAGCACTCCGATAGTAAGAAGGGCACTCCGTTCCCTGTCATGGTGGCAAAAGGTGCCATGCACTGCGGAGCCGGATGTACCCTCGGGGACATCATCGCTGAAAGCCTTGCGCTTGCGTTCCCGGTGATTGCGATCTGGGCCGGATGGAAAAGCGTTTTTTCCGAGAAGATGTTCGCGATCTGGGTTGTGGATTACCTGTTCGCGTTCGTGCTCGGCGTCGCATTTCAGTACTTCACGATCAAACCGATGCGCGACTTGTCACCGGGCGCAGGAATCGTCCAGGCTGTGAAGGCAGACACTCTCTCCCTGACTGCTTGGCAGATCGGTATGTACGGCTTTATGGCAATCGCCCAGTTCGCGATCTTCAGGAATCTATTCGGGGTGAGGCTCGAGCCGTCGATGCCGGAGTTTTGGTTCATGATGCAGATTGCGATGATCGCGGGATTTTTCACGAGCTACCCGGTGAATTGGTGGCTTGTAGAGGCAGGCGTCAAAGAACGCATGTAGGGCAAGCTCCGATCGGTTGAGGGTGTTGCTTTGACGACCCCGAACACAATTAGCAACTCTTTCCGCTCGCGACCCTTTGACCAAACGGGGCGCCCGCGCTCAACAGGGAGAAGTATCATGGCGGCGCATGCAGGTGAGACAGCCCAAGAGACTGGAGACTTCAGGTGTGAGCGATGTCATCAGGCCACTCACGTCACAAAAGGACACAAGATTCCGAAATGCCCGCATTGTGGAAGCACGAGCTTTGATACTCGGCGGAACGAGCCGTAGGTACGCACGTCAGTCGGAAGCAGGACGTCAACACAGCCAATCTTGCACCGTGATTGCCCTCTCGAAGTCTTTCGAATGGCTGACGGACATCCTGTTCTGCGATCGGTGGTTCTGTCCCGACGTCGACAGCAGCCTCTCCAACGAAATGTTCGTCGTCGCCCGGCGCGCTTCTCCACTGACTGAATGCGGCCGGGCACTTTGCTACAGGCGCAGCGTCACCACCGATGGTGCGCACGGATCACGCCGTGATGGTGGTGCCGATAGTGCCGCGGCGCCCAGCCGTAGCTATGACGCCAGGGGTGCGCGCGCCGGACCGTATATCCCCACGGCCTCGGCGCGGACCAGCCGTAGCTATAGCGCAAGGGGGGCGGGCCCCAGGCGTATGGTCGCGGCCTCCAACCATAGCCACCCCAGTAAGGTGTATAGGCGTAAGCCGGATAGTACCCACGGTAGCCGTAGGGGTATCTGTAACCATAGTATGGCGGATATTCCTCATAGTACGGGGTCGCAATGGCGGAGCCGATCAAGGCTCCTGCCAGCAGGCCGGCGCCGATCCCCCAGCCGCCACGCCAGCGAATCTGGGTGAGATTATCCTGCACTGCCGACGTGTGCTGCGTCGGGCTCGCGGCAGCCGAGAGCGCGGTCAAAGGTGCAGCTTGCGTACTGCCGACGGGAGAAATCGCGATGAGGCCGGTGAGAGAAAGGGCAAGTGTAAGTCTCCGCATCTGTGGCTCCTCTAGCTTCAGAATGCGGTCTCAACTTGAGCCTGCTATGTTGGTTTCTCGCCTCAAGAGTTCGGGACACTTTGTCGCGCCGAGTGCCCGGCCGGAGTCGCGAGTGTACGACACCGTACAAACTACACAGCCTCCGCTCTTTTAGTGGTGTTCTTCAACGAGGGAAGCCGGTCTACTCTCGCGCTCCAGGAACGCTTCAACATAGATCATGCGGACGGCAACGAGCAGGACAGCGATCAAAGGCGTGGCAACGATCAATCCGATCAAACCGAAGAGAGTGCCGAGAACGGTTTGGGAAAGTATCGTAAGTGCGGGCGGCAGCGAGACGGTTCGCTTCTGAATCCATGGTGCGATGACATTTCCCTCCAACAGCTGGATCGTCAAGAACAAGAGAGCGACCCAAGCGGCAAGGACAGGAGACTGAGCTGCTGCCGGTTTGATGGACACCGAGATTGGGTGTTTCATGAAGCCGGAGGTGGTCATGCAGAGACGGAAGTTCAGTCGAGAGTTCAAGGTCGAGGCGGTCAAGCTTGTCAGGGAACGAGGGGTGTCGGTGGCGCAAGCCGGCCGCGACCTGGGGGTTCATGAGAACGTGCTGCGCAAATGGGTGAAGGAGTTCGGCTCCGATCCCGTTCAGGCCTTCCCCGGCCACGGGCAAATGAAGCCTGAGCAATTGGAGATCGAGCGGCTGCGGCGCGAGGTCACCAAGCTGAAGGCGGAGCGGGACATCCTAAAAAAGGCCGCTGCCTACTTCGCGAAGGAAGCGACATGAAGTTCGGCTTCATCGCGAAGCACCGGACCATCTGGCCGGTGGCATGGCTATGCGAAGCAATGGGCGTATCGCGGTCGGGCTTCCATGCCTGGCTGAACCGATCGCCCAGCGCCAGATCCCGAAGCGACGAGACGGTAGGCCAGAGGGTCAAGGCGAGCTTCGTTGCCAGCGACCGGACCTATGGCGCACGGCGCGTCTGGAGAGACCTTCTGGCAGACGGCGTCGACTGCGGCCTGCATCGAATCGAGCGGCTGATGCGCCTGCAGGCCTTGCGGGCGAGACCAAGGCGCCGGCGCCTGCCGAAGGACGAAGGCGACCGGCAGATAGCGAACGTGCCGGCGAACCTTCTGGATCGTCAGTTTGTGGCTGAGCGGCCGAACCAGAAGTGGATCGCCGACTTCACCTACATCTGGACCGCCGAGGGCTGGCTCTACGTGTCGGCCGTGATCGACCTGTTCTCGCGCCGTGTGGTCGGCTGGTCGATGAGCTCTAGTATGACAGCGCAATTGGTTGCCGATGCCCTGTTGATGGCAGTCTGGCGCCGCGGCAACCCGGATGCTTTGATGCATCATTCCGATCGCGGCAGCCAATACGTCAGCGAACAGTTCCAGCGCCTGATGGCCGACAGCGGGATCGTTTGCAGCATGAGCCGATCCGGCAATGTGTGGGACAACGCGGCGATGGAGAGCTTCTTCTCGTCGTTGAAGACCGAGCGCACCGAGCGCAAGACCTATCGCACCAGGAACGAGGCAAGAGCAGATGTGTTCGACTACATCGAGCGGTTCTATAACGCCGTCCGGCGTCATTCGACCATCGGCTATCTCAGCCCCGTTGAGTTCGAGCGTAAGGTGGGATTAGCTTAACCTGGTGTCCATCAAACCGGCAGCAGCTCAGACTGTGCCAGAGCGACAAGGATCGCCGGCACTGCGCCTGCAAGTGCCCCGATGTATGGTACGAAGTTCAGAAGGGCCGCCAGTAGGGCCAGTGATAGTGGCAAAGGCGAGCCAATGAGGAGAAGGCCCAATCCGAGCAGCACGCCCACGATCAGCATGTCGACGAGTTGGCCGAGAAACCAGAGCCTAAGCGTAGCACCAAGCTCTCCGGCGACGTGGCGGCCGCGTGGTCGCCAAGCCATTGGAAGCAAACGAAGAGAGCCTTCAAGATAGAGTTGGGGCGAGGCAGCGAGAAATACGGCTGTCGCCGCCGTAACGACGAGAGTGCCACCTATGCCGAGAACGGAGCCAACGACGCCTGTGACGTAGCCGGTCAGGCCAGTGCGCAGAGACTTTCCGGCGATCTGCAACTGTTGAGCTAAGATCGAGCCCCACGAGCTGTTTTGCAGTTCGTCCCATATCCGCGAAAGTTGGGTTCTCAGTTGCCGGCTGATTTCGTCGGCTTGATTGAAAATGGCGCTGCCCCTCCACCACAGCAGCGCACCGAGTGCGAGGCCTGTCACGAGAATGACGGAAATCAAAGCCGTGTATGGCCCGAGGCGCGTTACGCGACGGACCGCGTCGCTGGCGCCCCGCAAGACGCAAGCGATGACCACGGCGCTGAACAAGAGCAACAGTATGTCGCGAAGCAGCCAGACCGAAAGAGCGAAGAATAGAGCGATTGCGCTTACACGAAGGGTGCGCTCGATATGCCGGACATGAACAGTCAACTTGTTTTCCAAGTCGTATCCTTTGTCGGAGCAGTCCAGTCTCCGAAGCTCGAGATTGAAGTTGCGCAGGCGAGAGTGCTCGGAACATCATCGCGGCGATCCCGTCGCGATGAATGTAATACTCTGTCGCGGCCTCAAATGTTCTTGTACGCAAGCGAATAATTCTCGTCTCAAGACCACCGAAGCACCAGAGCGAGCTCGGGGATCGTGTGCCGATCGTCGTTCGTTTTGAGGAGATGGCATGAACAGCGTTCTAATCTCCGGGGTTGGAATTGCCGGGCCCACGCTTGCCTATTGGCTGAAAGCAGCCGGCTTTCAACCGACGCTCGTCGAGCGCGCCTCCACGCTGCGGAGCGGAGGCTATGTCATCGACTTCTGGGGGCTGGGCTACACCATCGCCGAACGGATGGGATTAATCCCGGCGATCAACCGTGACGGCTACCACGCTCAGGAGTTTCGGATCGTAGATGAAGCTGGTCATCGGCTGGCCGGCTTCGGTATCGACGTTTTCGCCGAGTTGACGAATGGAAAATACGTTACTCTTCAGCGCAGTGACCTCTCGCGCATGCTGTTCGAACGGATCAGCGGCTGCGTTGAAGCCATTTTCGGAGACGAGATCATTCTCGTCGATGAGAAACCGGATGGCGTCGAAGTCCAACTGAAGCACGGCGGCAGGCGCAGGTTTGACCTTCTCATTGGGGCAGACGGCCTGCATTCGGCCGTTCGGAAGTTGGCTTTTGGACCGCCGACGCGGTTCGAGCGACATCTGGGGTATATCGTGGCCGCGTTCGAAGCTCCGGGCTATCGGCCGCGTGAGGAGGATGTGTATCTGATCTACGGTCAACCGGGCCGCATGGTAGGCCGCTTTACGCTGCATGATGATCGTACATTGTTTCTCTTGGTATTTGCTGAGCATCACTCAGTTTTGCCGGAAACGCCGGCCTCGCAAAAAGCGCTCCTTCGTGAAATCTATGGGGGAGATGGCTGGGAGTGCGATCAGATGCTCGCCGAACTGGAGCGCGCCGGCGAACTCTACTTCGACACCGTCAGTCAGATCAGGATGCCCCACTGGTCACGAGGTCGGATAGCACTCATTGGCGATGCCGCCTTCTGCGTCTCGCTTCTGGCGGGTCAGGGGTCGGCGCTGGCGATGATTTCAGCCTATGTGTTGGCCGGCGAACTCGCCCTGGCCGGTGGACGACATTCCGAGGCGTTTGCCAGATACGAAGCGCGGTTGAAGAGTTATATAGGCCGGAAACAGCTGGGTGCCGAGCGCTTTGCTGGGGCGCTGGCGCCGAGAACGCGTTTGGGGATGCTCTTCCGCAACCTCGTGGTCAGAAGTTTCTCGATACCAGGCGTGGCGAGGCTCGCAATTGGGCGAGACATCGCCGACGAACTGGAACTTCCTGACTACGTTTGGCTCCGGGTGCCATGAAGTAACGCCCACCAGAAGAGAGGTGCGATCGTGGGGATGTGGACGCTCGATTGACGCCGTTGTCCCCCAACCTGTCGCAGGAACCACTTTTCGGAACCGGGAGTTCGTATCCTCGTATCGTACGCCCGGGTGACCAAATGGCCTCAGTCCTGTCTTACGGCACAAGAAAAGCCCTGATCGGCAGCAGCGTTAAGGGGTTTGCTGAAGAGCGGAAGGTCAGCCTTCTCGTGCTTTGCGCGCTCGCGTTGACGATCGGTGTCCTGACCGGGTTTGGAGCCGTCGCCTTTCGCGTTCTGATCGCCCTGGTGCACAATTTGTTTTACAGGGGGACGCTGAGTGTCGCTTATGACGCGAACATCAGCGAGGGTCCCAGCCCTTTCGGAGACTTTATTCTACTCGCACCTGTGATCGGCGGCCTCCTCGTCGTCTTCCTCGTCCGGCGGTTCGCTCCTGAGGCCAAGGGTCATGGCGTACCTGAAGTCATGGATTCGATATTTTACAAGCGCGGCAGAATTCGCGGCGCGGTAGCCTTGGTAAAGGCGCTGGCATCCGCAGTATCGATCGGGAGCGGCGCCGCCGTCGGGCGGGAGGGGCCTATCATTCAGATTGGCTCAGCCCTGGGCTCAGCCTTTGCCCAATTCATCGGGCTTTCGACCCGGCAGAGGATCACGCTGCTGTCCGCGGGCGCCGGCGCTGGCATTGCCGCAACCTTCAATACTCCGCTGGGCGGCGTGCTGTTTGCTCTGGAAATTCTTCTGCCGGAAGTTTCAAATCGGACATTCCTTCCAGTCGTCGTTGCCACGGGCGCCGCGACGACGATCGGGCGCATCCTGATCGGTCCGGATCCGGCTTTTTCGGTTCCGGATATGCAGTTCAGCATGGTTGCATCCTTCAATCCGCAGGAAGCTGTCGCATTCGTCCTGCTCGGCCTCCTGTCTGGAGTGGCAGCTTGGGCATTCATCCGTCTGCTCGTCTTTATGGAAGATGGCTTTCCGAAGCTGACAGGTAACGAGTATGTTCAGAACATCATTGGCATGTCGTCAATCGGTCTAATGATGGTGATGCTCACGCATGCCTTTGGTCACTCCTACGTCGACGGAGTGGGCTACTCTGTCGTTCAGGAGATACTTGACCACAAAATGACAGCGGCGGGGTTACTGGCGCTGCTGTTCGTGCTGAAGCTGTTGGCAACGACGGTCAGCCTCGGCTGCGGGGCGTCGGGCGGGGTCTTCTCGCCATCGCTTTACCTCGGCGCCACCCTGGGGGCCGCCTTCGCCACCGCAACCAATTCTATCCTGCCTCATTCAGGGCTAACGCCATCCTCGGCCGCGATCGTTGGAATGGCGGCCATCGTTGGGGCAGGTACGGGCGGCGTCATGACGGCGATCGTGATGGTGTTCGAAATGACGCGCGATTACGCAATCATCGTTCCAGTTATCGTTGCGGTAGCGTTGGCTGCAGGCGTGAGGCGTGCACTCGTCAACGAAACGATTTACACGGTCAAGCTGCGCCACCGCGGGCACCGCATTCCAAAGGAACGGCATATCAACCTCTATCTGGTGAAGCAGGCCCAGGACATCATGGAAAGGCGCTTTATCGTCGCCGGGGTAGGTACGACACTAAAACAGGCTATGGCTGCGGAAGATATCAATGATGCACTTCCTATCGTAGTTGAGCGCGAAGGCCGAATTGTTGGGCTGATCCCACCACGTTCCGGCTTATGGGCGGAGTCGCAATCCAACCCAGTTGTCGCGGTCGAGCAATTCGTCGAGCGGCGGATGGTGATTTGCCGCGACCAGGATCTTTTGAGCTTGGTGTTTGCCAGGTTGAAGCGCCATCGTGCCGGCGCGGCAATCGTTATCCGTTCTGCCTCACGCCCGCGCGTGAACGATATCGTCGGCGTCCTCACCAAACGCGTCATCGCAGATGCCGTCATCGACAGCTATGAGGATTGACCGAGCGGAGCCAGATCCCCCTCGAGGAGAGCTAATCTATTGACCCACAGTACGTCTTGCAACCCAGCCCAGAGTCGAGCTTTGGATGATGATGCTAAACAGGACGACCGCATAGGTTGAGGCGAGTATGGCGGCCTTGGCCGGGCTATCTGGCAGCGACAAGGCTAGCGCAACTGAAATGCCGCCACGCACGCCTGCCCAGGTCAGGAAAGGTGCGTTGCGCAACGAGAGCAGCCGTGTCCACCCGAACAGAAACGGCTGCACTCCAACCGAGGCAAACCGCGCGAACAGGACGACTGGCACAGTTGCCGCGGCCAGAACGAGACTGCGAAGTTCAAATCGCAGTATCAAGGTCTCGAGCCCGATAAGCAAAAAAAGGACGGAGTTAAGAATTTCGTCGATAAGAGTCCAGAGCGCGAACAGATACCCCTGTGTCCGCTCACTCATCGCATATCGCGGTCCCCGGTCGCCGATGAGAAGACCTGCGGCGACCATGGAAAGCGGCCCGCTAACGTGCAAATGAAGCGCGAGCGCATAGGTCGCAGTGACGAGCGCAAGGGAGATCAGCACCTCGATTGCATAATCGTCAATGAGCCGCATCGCGCGATACGCGATGTAGCCGCTCAACAAGCCTAGCACGATCCCGCCACCAGCTTCACGAACCAGTAACTGCGCGACATCGGCAACCGAGACATGCGTACCATCGTCCGAGCTCGCGAAACGAAGCAGAATCGTGAACAGGACAATCCCGACGCCGTCGTTGAACAACGCTTCGCCCTCGGCCTCGATCTGTAGCTCCTTCGGCACATTCGTGTTGCGAAGTGTGGTGAGAACGGCCACCGGATCCGTCGGGCTTATCAATGCTCCGAAGACGAACGCCCAGGCGAGCGGCACAGGTAAGGTCATAAGGCCGCAGATCAGCCAAAAGATTAGACCGACGAGCGCCGTTGAGATCAGCGTGCCGAACACGGCCAGAAGAAGCACGGGAAATGCGCGGCTCCTGAGTGTCTCCAGATCCACGTGCAGGGCGCCAGCGAACAGAAGAAATGCAAGCATCCCGTTCACAACGACTTCGTCAAAAATCGATCTGCCGGAGCCCACTGGCAAGCTGGTCGAGCAGTTGAATGTTGGGAACTGCCGCATCCAAGCCGATCAGGAGCAATGACGTCAGGACGCTCATCACGAGAAGTCCTACGCTGCGGGACAGTGGCAGGAATTTGTGATTGAGCCAGCCGAAGACGGCAGACAATGTAAGCAGAACGGCAGCAATATCCATCAGCGAAAGCACGGCAGGCTCCCTTGTGTCCTGGCGAGAGTGCCTGTTCACTCCCTCCCGTTAAGGCCGCTGTCGCTCTACTCCAATGAGGGCAGTGCGTTCGAGATGGCGACTTTCGAGACGTGAATAATCAAAAGCGACTCCGGCAGTTCCTGAGGGACATGTAAGCGGATTGGGATGCGTATGCGGGCGGAATTGCGGGTAGTCGTGCTGCACGGCGCACATGGCGCGCCGGATACAAAGTGGTTTCCATAGCTCCATGCAGAGCTTGAGGGCCATGGTGTCGAGGTGGCGCGGCCTCGCTTCACCGCCGGCCACACCGCGTTCCAGATGCTTCGGCGTTCAGAGCGCTTCGCAGATATCAGGCAGTGCAATCATTATGATCATGCGACGAATGCCTACCTTTGGTTGTAAATCCCAGTGGGGCGACTAGTAAGTCATTGATTGTTCTCAACCCGGGGCTGACTGTTAATTAGCCGCTTTATCGGGATCTTCAGATGCTTACTTCAAGGCCTTGCATGCGCGATAGTGCGCCCCCAAGCCTAAGCCACTCTGAAGTGCAGCTGCGATGCTCATCGATCGCTAGCTGCGTCATTTTCATTTGGAAACAATGGCCAACCTATTGGAATTACTGGAGCGTGTTTCGGCCATTCTTTCCAAAAGCGGCTTGAAATCACTATATAATCAAGCAGGTTTTGATTCCGCCATTCTGAGTTCGCTCGAGCCAATGGTTGGAACTGAAATCGAGAACTTACGGCCAGCGGTTGGAAGCTTGGCATTTGGAAAGGCGCCACTCGACCGAGGAGCCGGCCTCTGGTCTCAGAATGAACCCCCAGCGGGTGGTCCTCGGTGCCTATGTCGAAGCGGTCATGCCGAAAAAGGGAAAACCTTCTCGTGAATTTTACATCGACGCACGGGCGTGCGTGGACCGCGTAAGAACGGCGGCTGCTGGCGGGCTATCAGGGCATGAGGTCGGGAGTTAAGCTGCCCTCCGGTAAGAGAACAGCGCCTCCACAGTAGTGGGTTTAACCATGTAGCGGTCTAGTGACTCGAACCCCCGACGCTTAGGCTACGCCGGTCCGGTTGGATGACTCATTGTAAGCCATTGATCTGCAATGAAGCGATTTTGGCTTAGTTGGAAAAATGTCCCTGAGATTTCAATCCGAATAGGATGTCTCTTAATCAGCGGGTCCCAGGTTCGAGCCCTGGTGCGCCCACCATATAAATCAAACACTTAGCGGTTTGAGCAAACGGCAAATCCAGCGCCGTTTACAGTTTTGTTCTCGCTTCGAGCTTCAGCACCGCAGCTTCTGCGAGCTGAATGTCGCGACCGAGGTAGTGCGCCTCGAGAATGGCCTCGACGTCCTTCAACGAATGACCGGTGACGGCCGCGATCTGCGGCACGCTGGCGCCTGCGATCGCAAGGCGAACCACCGCCGTGCCGCGCAAATCATGAAACGTCAGGCCGTCGATGCCGGCACGCTCGCAAGCCTTTCCCCCACGACGCGCGAGAGCCATCGGACGTCCGGGGCCGGCCCAGCGTGTTCGTGAGGATAAGCGGCCCCTGACGGGTCGTCGCATCGAGCAGGGTCCTCAAGGGTGCGCCCGCGGGCGTCGCGACCCGGGCGGCCACCTTTCGATTGGCGAAGGCGAATGTATGGGGTCTCGTAGGCTCACCAGGGTAGTCGCAGCAGGTCTCCCTGCCGTTGTCCGCTCCACAAAGCCAAGATCAGCGTGCGATCGCGGTGAACGCGATCTCGCCGCCGGCGCCGGGCTTGTCGAGGACGACAAACCGCGCGTTTCCGCCGAGCCGCTTCTCGACGAAGGGAAGCCGCTTGCGAGCCATGACGTCGGTCCCGCCGCCCGCGGCGAAGCCAACGACGACCCACCCTTGCCTATCTCGTCCGGCACTACCGATGCGATGCCATGAGCCGTCCAGCAACAGGAACGCGCGCGACCAACACGCAACCGCTCTCGGATTCCGTGATGTAGAGGTTCTTGTTGTCGGAGCCGCCATAGGCCACGTTGGTCGTGGCGAGGCCCTGGCAAGAGCGAACCCGATAGAGCGGTTCGCCGAGGCGGCTGAAGATCCAGACGGTGCCAAGACCGGCGTGGGCGATCGCAAGGTTATCCTGCTCGTCCATCGCAAGGCCATCGGGGCCGCCTAGGCTGCCCGACAGCTGGATGAATATCCCGACCTTCGATGCGGTGCCGTCAGGCATCAGCGGTATCCGCCAGATGGCATTGCCCCGGGTGGCGGCCACGTAAAGAATGTGTTCGCTGCCGTTGAGCACAAGGCCGTTCGGGCTGGGGACGTTGCTGACGATCTGGTCGAGGGCTCCGTCCACGCGCAACCGATAGACGCGGCCGGTCGGGTCATGCATCCCGGTCTGGCCCTGGTCGGTGAAATAGATGTCGCCATTGCCGGCAAAGACCAGGTCGTTGACGCCCTTGAAGCGCTCGGACCAGCGCCGCTCCAGCAGGGAGCTAACGTTGCCGCTGGCCGGGTCGAGCGTCATGAGGCCATGGCGATAGTCCGTGATGACGATCCGCCCGTCGCGCGCGATCTTCAACCCGTTCGGCTCGCCGTCATATTCGGCGACCAGCGTGAACTCTCCCGCCGGCGAGATCCGGAAGATCCGTCCATAGGGAATGTCGACGATATAGAGATTGCCATCGCGGTCGAACGATGGGCCTTCGATGAAGGAATCCGCCGCAAGTCCGCGGCGGTTCACCAGCGACCAGGCATTGTCAGGGTCCTTGCGGCGGAACTTTTCCGGTAGTCGGGCGAAGACCTCGGTCTTGATCTCTTCGGGTGGTGCATACATCAGGGCATCTCGCTTAAGGCACAGCAGTGACTTGCGACGGCAGCCACATCGCGATTTCGGGGAAGATCACCAGCAGGCCGAGCAGGGCGAACATGATCAGGTGGAACGGGATCGTGCCCGCAACGACGTCGCTCAGCTTGCCCGACCATATGCTCTGGATCACGAACAGGTTGATGCCGATCGGCGGCGAGATCTGGCCCATCTCGATGAACAGCACCAGGATCACGCCGAACCAGATCGGATCGATGCCGTACTGGACCAGAACCGGATAGAGCAGCGGCACCGTGACCACGATCATGCCGAGGCTTTCGACCAGGCAGCCCAGCACCGTGTAGAGAACGAACAGGGCGACGAAGAACTCCAGCCTGGAAAGCTTCAGATCGACAAGAAACTGCGTGATCTGCTCGCCGACGCCGGCATAGCTGATGGCGTAGGAGAACAGGAAGGCGGCATAGACGATGAACAGGATGTTGCCGCACACGCGCACGGTGGTCTGCAAGGCGTGCCAGAGGATCGCGACGCTGAATTCGCCCCAGAACACTGCGATGATCATCGCCAGCACGCAGCCGACCGCCGCCGCCTCGGTTGGCGTGACCAGCCCCGAATAGATGCTGCCGATGGTGCCGCCGATCAGCACCATGAACGGGATGACGTCGAGCAGGGCCGCGAGCAGTTCGCGAGCCGACCGCGCGCCGACCTCGCGCGGAGCGATCCCGGGTCTGAACCACGCATGCATGGCGATATAGGCCATGAACATCGCGGTCAGCAGCAGGCCCGGCATCACGCCGGCCATGAACAGCTTGGCGACGGAGGTCTCGGTGAAGGTGCCGTAGACGATCATCGCGATGCTGGGCGGGATCAGGATGCCGAGCGTGCCGCCCGCCGCGAGCGAGCCCGCGGACAGGCGCGGACTGTATTTGCGCTTCTGCAATTCAGGCAGCGCCACCCGTCCGATCGAGGCGGCGGTGACCACGCTCGAGCCGCTGATGGCGGCGAAGATGGCGCAGCCGGCAATGTTGGTTTGCAGCAGGCCGCCGGGGATCCAGGATACCAGCTTGGACAGGCCATGATAGACCCGCAAGCTCAACCGGCTCTCCTGGAGGATTTCGGCCATCAGTATGAACAGCGGGATCGCACTCAGCGTAAAGCTGTTCATGCTGCCCCAACTGACGAGGCCGATTCCCTTCAATCCGGGGAGACCTGCGTGCAGGAGCAGATAAAGGACGGACGGTACGGTGATCGCAAACGGGATCGTCATGCCCACGCAGAGTAGGCCGACGAAGATCGCAAGGACGAAAATCAGTTCGACGCCCGGGGTCATGGCTGCGCACTCCCGCGAAGGCGACGGACTTTGGTCAGGATGGTCCGCACGAGGGCGAGGCAGAGCAGGAACATGCCGATCGCCATTGTGGTCTCCGGCATCCACAGCGGCGTTTGAAGCGGCGTGGGCGCCACGTCCTCCGAGCGCCATGAGTTCATGACCAGGCGCGTCAGCTGCCAAGTGATGAGTGCGGAGGCGACGAGCGACATCAGGTCGAAGACGATCTGCGACACCAGCCGGGCAGATTGTCCGAGACGGGCCTGGACCAGTTCGACCCGGTGAAACGCGCCATGGGCCTCGGCGACCGACATGCTCAGGAAGGTCGTCGCCACCAGCAGATAACCTCCGATCTCGTCGGTAATCTGAAGCGACGTCGCGAACACATTGCGCGCGATCGCCTCGGCCCCGATCAGGATGATCATGGCGATCAGGAGAATCGCGCAGAGCGCTTCCGAGACCTTCTCGACCGGGCCGGGGCCCGACGAGACGTTGTCGATGAGGTGGACGGCGCCGTCAGGCGCCACCTCCTTGATCTCGATGCTGGCCATGATCGATCACCGGCCAAGCGCCGTACGAACCTGCTTGAGCGCGGCCGCAGCATCCGGCCCCTTCGATTTCGCCCATTCGTCCCAATAGGCCGAGATCGCCTTCGTGCCGACGTCGAGATCGCCGGGCTGCTGCTCCGTCACCGTCATGCCGCCTTCGGCAAATTTCTTGCTGAGGTTGTCTTCTTCATCCGCCATGGCCTTGGTGATCAGCGGCATGTTGTCGGCGACGGCCTTGCGGACCTTGGCCTGGATCTCCGGCGACAGCTTGTTGAAGCGCTCCTTGTTAACGATGACGACGGAGTTGAAATAGTTGATGCCGAGCCGGTAGTTGAACTTGAGCAAGTCCTTCCAGGTATTTCCGCCGCCGGTGTTGGCGGTGAGGACGCCATCGACAATGCTGCGGTCGAGCGCGGAGGGGACTTCAGGGGCGCCGAGCGTGACCGGCACGC
Organism: Bradyrhizobium sp. 192; assembly: GCF_023100965.1. Taxonomy (NCBI): domain Bacteria; kingdom Pseudomonadati; phylum Pseudomonadota; class Alphaproteobacteria; order Hyphomicrobiales; family Nitrobacteraceae; genus Bradyrhizobium; species Bradyrhizobium sp. 192. The sequence goes on along the minus strand of NZ_CP064690.1, from coordinate 6,585,014 downwards.
CGCCGAGCCGCTTGATGAACTCACCCTGCTCGGGCGACGTCACGCGGATCTTCTGGCCCTTGACGTCGGCCAGCGAAGTCAGCTTCTTGCTCGAGAATGCGACCTGGTAGGGATAGAGGTATTGCCCGAGCACCAGGACGCCCTTCTTTTCGAAGGCCTTTTCCAGGTACGGCGCCATGATGTCCGCCGCCTTCTTGTATTCATCGAGAGAGCGGATCAGCATCGGCAGTCGCAGGACGCCGCCAATCGGCACGTTGCCGAGAAAATATCCGTCGTCGCCCATCTGCACGACGTCGTCGCTTACGGCCTGCGTGATGGTGGTGGTGTTGATCGGAAGCGATCCCCCGAGGTGCAGCCTGACCGACAGCTCGCCACCGGTGTCCTTTTCGATCTGCGCGGCGACGGCACTCATGCCCTTGGCAGCTGCCACGGTCGCTACGGGATTGTAGATGTAAAGGTCCCACTTCTCGGCGGCTGCGGCGGGCGCTGCAAGGCCGGCCAATGCAAGGGCTCCCGCGATCACGCCCGCAAGTTGGCGACGGCTCGTCGATATCATTGTTTTCTCCCAAGTCTTTTTGTGGTTGGGCGAAACTATGTTTGATCGCGTTCCGCCCAGCAAGAGAGCGAAGGGCCGTAATCAATCGCATATGTGATAATTGGCGTGATCGTGCCGAACCGTATTGATCGAATTGCAATCACGTAGAAGTTGGACGTCCCGCGCGGCACGCGCCGGCCGTCGCGGCCAATTGAACGAGAGAGCTTCGGGATGGACACGACCCCTGCAGACGGCCCGTTGGGCGGAATTCGCGTCATCGACCTGACCAACGTGATCATGGGACCGTTTGCGACACACATCATGGCCGATCTCGGGGCTGACGTGATCAAGATCGAGAGCGAGGAGGGCGATTCCTTTCGCACCTATCGCCCCAATCGCAACGAAGGCATGGCCGGCGGCTTTCTCCATCTCAACCGTAACAAGCGCAGCGTCATGCTCGACCTGAAGCAGTCCGCGGGAATGGATGCGCTGTGCAGGCTGATTGCGACAGCCGACGTGTTCGTCCACTCGTTGCGACCCAAGGCCATCGACAAGCTCGGGCTTGGTTATCAGGCCGTCCGCGCCATCAAGCCTGATATCATCTATTGCGGCGCGTACGGGTTCAGCGAGAAGGGGCCCTATCGCGACAAGGCTGCCTATGACGATATCATCCAGGCCGGCTCCGGGCTCGCTGCATTGCATATGGTCGCGCGCGGCGAGCCGGCCTTCATGCCGACGGTGCTGTGCGACAAGCTGTCCGGGCAAGCGATCGCCTATTCGGTGATGGCAGCCCTGTTCCAGCGTGAGCGTGGTGGCGGAGGGCAGGCCATCGAGGTGCCGATGTTCGAGACCACGGCGGAGTTCGCCTATATCGAGCATTTGCTCGGCTTTGCCTTCGAGCCGTCGCTCGGCGACCCCGGCTATGCCCGCGTCGTCAGCCCGCGCCGCAAGCCGTTTCGCACCGGCGACGGTTATATGTGCATCCTTCCCTATTCGGATCGCAACTGGCGCGACTTCTTCGACTTCGTGGGGCGCCCGGAAATGAAGTCCGACGCCCGCTTCTTTCCGCTGGTCGAGCGGGTGGCCCATCTTGAGACACTCTACGAGATCATCGAGCAGGAAGCCCCCCGGCATTCTACGGCCGCATGGGTGTCGTTCTGCGACGACGTCAGCATTCCCTGTATGCCCGTCCTGGGTCTCGCCGATCTGCCAGACGATGAACACATGAAGGCGGTCGGGATGTTCAGCCGTGCCGAGCATCCATCGGAGGGAGCATACAAGTCGATACGGGCGCCGGTGTCCTTTAGCTCCTCGCCGTTCCGGGTTCGCCGCCATGCGCCGCGGCTTGGCGAACATACGGCCGAGTTGCTCGCGGAGATCGGAGTGCATGTGCCGGAGACAATCTCCCCGAGCCGCAAGAGCAAGTGAGGCGGGTTGATGATGGATATTGTGCCAAACGACGACTTTCGACGAATGGAGGCTTGAATGCGCGCGTTCCGGTTCGAATCTCTGACCTTACCGCCCGAAGCAGACGCGATGCGGCACAAGGTCCGCGCCTTCCTGAAGGAGGAGCGTGACGGCCGCCGCTACGCCGCACACCGGACATCCTGGTCGACATTCGATCCGGAGTTCAGCAAGCGCGCCGCCAAGGCGGGCTTTATCGGCATGACCTGGCCGAAACGTTATGGCGGTGGCGAATACTCCAACTTGCAGCGCTTCGTCGCGACCGAGGAGATGCTGGCGGCCGGCGCGCCGGGCGGCGCACACTGGATTGCGGATCGGCAGTCCGGTCCGCAGATTCTCAAGCATGGCAGCGAGCGGGCGCGCGAGCTGATTCTGCCCAGGATTGCCGCGGGCGAGTGCTATTTCGGCATCGGCATGAGTGAACCCGATTCCGGCTCCGACCTTGCGGCCGCCCGCACGAAGGCGGACAAGGTCGAAGGCGGCTGGGTGATCAACGGTACCAAGATCTGGACCTCGAACGCTCACCGCGTTCACTATCTGATCGTGCTGGCCCGCACCGAGCCGCCCAGCGAGAACCGTCACACAGGCTTGTCCCAGTTCATCGTGGATACGGGCTCGGAAGGTATCGAGATCAGGCCGATCATGAACCTGTCGGGAGGGCACGAGTTCAACGAGGTATTCTTCAAGAACTGCTTCGTTCCCGACGACATGATGATCGGAAAGCCCGGCGAAGGCTGGACGCGCGTGACGGGCGAGTTGGCGTTCGAGCGCGCCGGCCCGGATCGCTTTATGTCGGACATCAGGCTTCTCGTCGAACTCGTCGACAAGATCGGGCGCGAGCCGAATGAGCGGCAGGCGGTCGAGATCGGCCGGCTCGCGGCTCACTTCGCCACGTTGCGCCGGATGTCGTCGTCGATCGCCGGGCTATTGGAGCGTGGCGAAAGTCCGGTCACCGAAGCTGCACTGGTCAAGGATGTCGGCACGGCATTCGAGCGGGAAGTCCCGGAAGCGGTGCGGAAGCTGTTGCCGGTCGAGGCAAGTCTCGATGACGATGACGAGTATTCGCAGGCGATGGCACATGTGTTGCTGCACGCGCCATCGTTCACCATTCGCGGCGGCACGCCGGAAATCCTGCGCGGGATGATTGCCCGCGGTCTTGGCCTGCGCTGACGGGGAGAATGCCATGGAAGACATGTCCGCCATTGTGCTCGAACAGGCCGATCGCCTCTTCGCGCAGCACATCGACAAGAAGGTTCTGTCCGCGGCAGACGCAGGGCATTGGCCTGATGCGCCTTGGCGCGCGGTTGAAGATGCCGGCCTGCCGCTGGCGCTGGTGCCGGAAATGAAGGGTGGGGCGGGGCTTGCCCCGGACGTTGCGGCCAGCCTGATCCGCAGATCCGCATATCATTCCGTCCCGCTGCCGCTGGCGGAAACCATAATGGCCAACGCGCTCTGGACCGACGCCGGCGGCGAGGTTATCGCGGGCGCGGTGACGCTTGCGCCGGTCAATCCGCAGGATCGTATTGCGCTTGTGTCGAGCTCCACGGGGGTGACTCTTCAAGGCGTTGCCCGGCATGTTCCCTGGGGCAAACAGGCACCGACCACACTGGTCCTTGCGCGCGACGCGAACGGCGAGGCTTTCCTATGTCGCGTGCCTAGCGACAAGACGCGTACGAACAAGACGCGGCGGAACGTCGCCTATGAGCCGCGCGAAGATGTCGACTTCGGCGGCGTGCAATTGGCCGCGAGCGATGCCTTGCCTGCGCCCTCTTGCCTCGGTGCCGATGGCCTGATGCCGTTTGGCGCGGCCATCCGTGTCCAGCAAATGATCGGCGCGATGGAGCGGTGCATGGATTATGCGCTGTCCTACGCCAATGAGCGCGTGCAGTTTGGCCGCCCGATCGCGAAATTCCAGGCGATCCAGCACATGCTGGCGATCGCGGCAGGCCACTTTGCGGCGGCGTCGGCGGCGGGTGATACGGTGACGGAATCGCCGATCCTCGGCGATGACGCGCTGGCTGTAGCGATCGCAAAATCGCGGTGCGGCGAATCTGCCGGGCAGGTCGCTGCGCTCTGCCATCAGGTGCATGGCGCGATGGGATTTACCCAGGAGCATCCGCTGCATTACGCGACTCGCCGTCTCTGGTCGTGGCGCGACGAATGGGGGGCCGAACCCTGGTGGCAGGAAAAGATCGGCCGGATGATCTGCGCGCAAGGAGGCGAGGGCCTCTGGTCGCTGCTCGTCGACCGGCCGGCCGCCGCTGGCATGGCCTAAATCGAGGCTGTGGGGCGAAGATAGCGCTGCACGACATCGTTGAGCAGCGTGACGATCTCCGTCTGCCGTCGCGTGATGTCCTGGAGAGGGCCTGAAACCGCGACGGCAAGCGCGCGGTTCCAGCCGTCGATGCCATCGGGCAGCGGCACGGCAATCGATCCGGCGCCGGGGGTGACGAGACCGGCCGAGAAGAAGAACCCCTCACGCCGCGTGCGCTCGACGTTTTCCAGCACCTGATTGATGTCGATCCGGGATATGTCGAGCGCGGCTTCCGCGTTGGTGCGCGTGCACAGGCTGCGGATCTCCTTGTCGCTGCTCGACGTCAGTAACGAAAACCCGGTGGCCGACCAGACCACGAGGCGCCTGGACCCGGGCGGGACATGAAAGCGCATTGTCGCGCGGGCCTGCAGTACGTGGATATATTGCGCGAAGATGCCGGTTCGCGCGGCGATGATGACGGTGTCGCCCGTTTTCTGGGACAGCTCTTCGAGCATCCTCATCAGGCTGCCGTTTCTCACAGGGCCCTTGTCGAGCCAGGTCCCGAGCAAGGTGACGCGCGGCGAGGGCAGGAAGCTGCGGCTCTCCTGCAGATAGTCCATGTAACCGAGTTCGACGAGGCAGTTGAGCAGGATCGAGGTGGACGATTGCGGAAATCCCAGCCGCTCGGCCACTTCGGCCACGCGCGCGTCCCGCTGGATCTCGTCGAAGAACTCCAGAACTCGCAGCACACGTCCCGCGGACTTGACCGATCCTGCCGCCGGCGGGCCGTAGCTCGTGGCTTCCGTGATCCGATCGTCTGCTGTTGCTTTCTTGCTTCTTCTGGCCATCGTCTGACTGTGCCGGCAATTCCGCAGACATCCGGTAAAGCCGCGCCGAAATCCTTGTTGAGTGTCCGTGTGGCGGCACGTTAATCGGGTTGCGCAGGCAGGTCCAGTCGAGCGCGCGTCGATAGGGCCGGTATCCCGTTTCGGCAGATCCGTCATGACTTCCACATCGTCCGCCGCTCACATATAGGGCGACGGTGAAGTGACAGCGGCTGAGTCGCGAGTGAGTTTCCAGCTTTCGATCCTGAAGATTCTCGACGGGCAGACCGACGGACGTGCCAGCCTCGAGGTCATCAGGCAGCACCTTGCCGTTTTCTACACGAGCGGACAGGAATGGACCGGACGGATGAATCGTCTCGCCGAACGTGCGCCCGATCTCGATATATTCCGCCAGAAGCTCGTGGTGCGCGAGCCGGGCATGTGGAACATTACCGCAGAAGGCCGCAGCTTTCTCGCGATCCTCGAGGGGCGGGGCGCGGCTAATGAAGATATCGCGCTGGCCGAGCCGAGTTCGGTCGGCCTGACGACCGGGGCGAGCGCTCCGCCTGGCTCCTAGTTCCGTCGAAAGACGTTGGCGTCCGCGCGTTCACTTGCCGGTGAAGCGTGGCGTCCGCTTTTCGATGAAATGGGCAACGCCTTCCTTGAAGTCTTCCGTTCCCCGGCAGATCGCGACTTCCCTGTTCGCGAGCTGCGTCGCTTCGGCGAGGGTTTGCCGAGGGGCTGCCGTGAGTTGCTGCTTGATGATGCGCATGGATCGCGGCGAGCAGAGATTGGCGAAATCCGACGCGGTCTGTTGAACCGTCTCGCGAAAAGTGTCTGCGGGCAACATTCGGACCAGGCCGAGCCGCTCGGCCTCGGCGGCTTCGACCACGCGTCCGGACAGCAGAAGGTCCGCGGCATTCATCGGCCCGATGAGCTGACGTAACATCCAGGCGCTGCCGTGCTCTGCGATGAGGCCGCGCCGGGCGAAAGACGTAGTCAGCTTCGCGCCCGCGGCCATGAAGCGCAGGTCGCAATAGAGCGCGATGCAAAGACCAACCCCTGCGATGGCGCCATTGATGCCCGCAATGATCGGCTTGGGAACGGCGAGAAGATAGCTGTATCGCTGCGCCAGATCATCGTCACTTTCCGCCGGGGCGACCGGGGGGGCGGCGCTCGTGTTTCCCGACGACGCATCTGACAGGCGACCCATGTCGGCGCCAGCGCAGAAGCCTCGGCCTGCGCCGGTGATTACGATCGCGCGGACATCGTCGTCCTCGGACGCGATGGCCATCAGGCGGCGCAGCTCGCTCTCCATGACCGGCGTCCAGGCGTTCATCTTGTCCGGTCGGTCGAACGTGATCGTCGCGACGCGATCGGACACTTCGAACTTCATCTGCTCGGCAGAAACCATGGGCGATCTCCATTGAGGAGCTTTCTAGCAAACGCAAGGAACCACCGAAATGCCTTTCGTCCATGAAGAAACTTTTCTATCTATGTGAAAAAGCAAGCGAGGAAGCATGTCCAAAGAGGTCATCAAGACGGCCAAGCGGCTGTTCGAGATCCTGGAATATTTCGATGAAGTGCAGCGGCCCTTGAGTCTCAAGGAGGTCGCGCTGCGCTTCGGCTACCCCGTCTCAAGCGCGTCCGCGGTCCTCAAGAGCATGGTGGTGCTCGGTTATGTCGACTTCGACCGCTATTCGCGGACCTATATGCCGACGATGCGGATCGTGCAGCTAGGGCACTGGGTGCAGGGTGCGCTTTTTGGCGAGCGCGGAATTTCGGCGCTGGTGAACCACCTCAACAAGGAAACCGAAGAGACCGTCAGCATCGCAACCCAGAGCGACCTGTACATGCAATATATCCATGTACAGCCTTCGCCGCGCACGATCCAGTTTTCGATCAAGCCCGGGACGATCCGGCCGCTCGCGCGTTCGGGCCTCGGATGGATGCTGCTGAGCGCGCGTTCGGACGAGACCATCGAGAAGCTCGTGCGCCGCATCAATTTCGAGGAGGAAGACCGAAAGAAGAAGGTCGACCTGAAGGAGCTGATGCAGAAACTCCGCAAGATCCGCAAGGATGGTTACGTCATCTCCCTTCACACTGTAACGGCCGGAGCGGGCGTCATCGGGATGTTGTTGCCGGAGCGGCGCCACGGCCGCATCCTGGCGATCGGCGTCGGCGGTCCGGTCGAACGACTGGTATCCAAGCGAACGCAGATCCTGAGATCGCTGCGCGAAGGCATCGACAAATTCGTTACGCGGGAGGATCGCGCATCCGCGACAAAAGCCCGCAACTGAACAGATCCATTTTCACATATCTGTAAATACGCACGCATATCTGTAATGCTCTGGCTTTCAGCTACGTCCCGGCACATTCTTCCGCCCACTCCACGCCTCGAACGCGCGGAGATACAAAATGGTTGGAAGGGTGGAGTCGTGCAGGAGAAGGTCGTCGATCTGAAAACCAAGGACGGGGTGATGAACACGTACGTGTTTCACCCGGACCGTCCAGGGCCGTTCCCTGTCGTCATCTTCTATATGGACTCGGTCGGCGTCCGCGAGGAGCTGTCCGACATGTGCCGTCGTCTGGCGACAGTCGGCTATTTCGTCATCATGCCGAACATGTACTACCGCATGGTCCGCTGCGTCGATCTCGACGCGAACCGGCTGTGGGACCCCGCCTGCGCGGATAAGCTGGAGTTCATGTGGAAGCTCAACCGCCACCTCACCAACACCATGGTGATGGAAGACACCCAGGCCATATTCGACTTCCTCGCCAATGAGCCGGCTGCGCGGCAGGGCAAGACGGGATGTGTCGGCTATTGCATGAGCGGCCGCTACGTCTATCGCGCGATGGGCGTGTTTCCCGATCGCATGGCCGCCGGCGCCTCCGTCTACGGCGCGCGTCTCGTCACTGACCAGCCGGACTCCGCGCATCTCGTCACCGACAAGATCGAGGGCGAGATCTACTTTGCGCTGGCCGAGCATGATCACTACGCGCCTCCCGAGATGCTCGAGCAGGTATCGCGGGCGATCAAGACGACCGGCATCAACGGGCGGATGGAATACTATCCGGAAGCCGAACACGGCTTCGCCTTTCCAACCCGGCGCCTCTACCACAAGGCCAGCACCGAGCGGCATTGGGAGCGCCTGTTCGATCTCTTTCAGCGCAATCTGAATTGAGCTCGGACGCTGAGTCCATCGGAAATCAAAGGAGCCGCCGCGTTACCGCGGGCTGGCGAAACAAATCATAAGGGGAAGAACGATGAAGCGTGCGGATCGCCGAAATGTAATTTTGTCTTTGGGGGCCATCGTGGCGGCGACTGTGCAGCTCGCTTACGCGCCCGGCGCGATGGCGGCTGACCCGGTCAAGATCGGCCTTGCGCTGCCTCTGAGCGGCGCAGCGGCGACTTATGGGCAGGAATTGCAGCGCGGCGCTGAATATGCAGCCGACCTCGTCAACCAGCGCGGCGGCATTCTCGGCGGCCGGAAGATCGAACTGGTCTTCGAGGATGAGAAGGGCACGCCGCAAGGCGGCGTCGCCGCGGTCCAGAAGCTGATGTCGGTGGGGCGCGTGAAAGCGATAACCGGGGGGACGAACAGCTCGGTCGTGCTTGCCGAGTCTTCGGTCACTAAGAAGCGTATCCTGCAAGTAAACGCTGGCGCGCAGGCTGATGCGATCACCGATCAGGGCAGTCCCTGGCTGTTTCAAATCAACAACACGGTGTCGCTCAACTCCGAATCGTTCAATGCCTACATCGTCAAGACGTTGAAGCCGAAGACGGTCGCCTACATGGGCGAGAATTCCGAGTTCAACAAGACGGTCCTCGAGAAGCTCAAGGCGAGCCTCCAGTCCGCAGGCATTGAGCTGGTGAGCATCTCTACCTATGACGCCGAGACTAACGATTTCACGTCCATTCTCACCAAGATCAAGGCGAGCAATCCGGACATGATCTACGTCGCCGACGCCTATCCGGCGCGCGCCGCACAACTGTGGAAGCAGGTGCGCCAGCTCGGCGGCTTCAAGATCGAGGTGATGTCGCCTGGCGTGGTGACGCCGGGCATGATCAAGCCATCGGAGGGCGCCATGAACGGCGTCATTACGGGAGAGATCTTCATGGCATCAGATCCCGGCGCCGAAGGCAAGGAGTTCGTCGAGAACTATCAGAAGAAGTTCAACTCCTCTCCGGGAAAAGGTGAGCTTGTGATCTTCGAGGCGATCAATCTCATCGCCGCCGCGATGGACAAAGCCGGTACCGACAGCGACTACGACAAGATCTCGAAAGTCATCCGCGAAAACGCCTGGCCGAGCCCGAGGGGACTGCTCAAGTTCGACGAGAAGGGCAGGGCGCGGGCGCCGTACTTCTATATCCAGCGAGTCGAGAACGGGGCTGTCGTCCAGGTCGAGCGCGTCAGCTCGAACTGACGATCGCGCGGATCAAATTTAGAAGGCACGTACGGCTTTGGAACTTCTGGTTCAAACCCTCGTCAACGGATTGGTGCTTGGCGCCGGCTATGCCGTCATCGCCGTCGGCCTGACGCTGATCTTCGGAATCGTGGGCATTGCAAACTTTGCCCATGGCGCGTTCTTCGCCATGGGCGGCTATGCCTGCTACCTGCTGACGTCGCGAGGCGTGAACTATTTCATCGCTGTTCCGTTGTCGGTGCTGATCGTCGTGGCAATCGGCGCCGTCACAGAATGGGTCGTCATCCGTCGCAGCCTGTATGGCGATTCACATCACGGCTCACTGATCGTCACGTTCGCGCTCGGTCAGGCGGCGGTGGCCGGATTGATCCTGATCTTCGGGCCGGACCCGCTCCCCGTGACATCGCCGCTCGGACAAAGCACGATGCGATTTCTCGGTATCTTCGTGACGTCGCAACGCGCGTTCATCTTCGTCTGTTCAGTTCTCGTGCTCAGCGCGCTCGGTCTGTGGCTCCGTCTGAGCATAAAGGGCCAGCAGGTCGTGGCCGTCGCCCAGAACGCGCGTGGCGCGCTCTATTCCGGCATCGATGTTCCCTGGATCCGCGCACTGGCCTTCGTGCTAGGCGTCGCCGCCGCTGGTCTTGCAGGCGCGCTGTTGGCGCCGATCTCGACGATCTATCCGACCATGGGATACAGCGCTCTGATCGTCGGATTCACGGTCGTCATCCTGGGCGGGATGGGCAGTATTCCGGGCGCGATGCTGGGTGCGCTTCTGATCGGTGTCGCCAACGCGCTGTTTGAAACTTACGTCTCTGTCTCGTGGACGCCCGCGCTGGGCTGGGGCCTCGTCATCGCCACGCTGCTGTTCCGACCGCAAGGACTGCTTGGCCAAGTCCAGCAGCATCGGCACTGAGATGGCGATCCAGGATTTCGGCACGATGATGGACAGGAAGCGGGCCGGCGCCATGAACGGCGACAGGGCCGGGCGCGCCGCGCGAGAGGCCATTTACGTCGCATGCGCCGTCGCGGTCATCGCGGCGTTCGCCTTCGCGTTCACCGACCCGTTCGTGGTGACCCTCGCCGGGTACACCTGTGCGTTCGCCCTGTTTGCTCTGAGCATCAACATCATCCTCGGCGGCGTCGGCGAGGTGCCGCTCGGCCAATGCCTGTTTTTCGGCGTCGGCGCTTACGGAGCGGCGATCGGAATGGGCAAGCTTGGGCTGCCGTTCGAGGTCGCGGTGCTGATCGCGCTCATGCTTTCCGTGGTGCTGGCCGCCATCATCGGCGTCATCACGCTGCGTCTGACCGGAGCCTATTTCTCGATCGTGTCCTGGGGCCTGACCGGCGTCGCCATGGTCGCAGCGACGAATCTCGAGGAGATCACCGGGGGACCGCTCGGCCTGTTCGGCTTTCCGCCGATCGAGATCGGTTCGCTTCAGCTGTCGGATCCGCAGACCTACTTCGCGGTCACCGCCACCATTCTTCTGCTTGCGATCGTCTTCCTGGTGGCCCTGCGCCGGTCCCCTTTCGGCGCCGCCATGGACAGTGTCCGCCAGAATCCCCATCTCGCGCGCTCGGTCGGCGTCGATGTGGCGCGTGTCCGGCTGAAGGCTTTCATGCTGAGCGCGCCGTTTGCCGCGCTGGCTGGTGCGCTCGCCGTTCCCTACACGCAGATTGTCACACCCGAGGTCTTCAGCGTCGCGAACACGGTGGACGGGCTCCTGATGGTCCTGCTGGGCGGCGCGCAGCTCGTGGTCGGACCGGTGATCGGCGCTGCGATGTTCACGCTGATACCGCAGGCTATGAACCTCGATCCGAACGTGAGGATCCTGGTGTTCTCGTCGATCATCATCCTGATCATGATGTTTGCCCCCGGCGGACTGCATCAACTGGGCGTTGCTCTGCGTGACCGGCTCGGAAGGAAGACAGATGACGATCGCAGCCGCTGAGCGTCCAGTCGTCTCGGCCCGGGACATCGTCAAGCGATATGGCGGCGTGACGGCCTTGAACGGCGTCAGCCTCGATGTCGAGGAAGGCGAAATCTTTGGCATTATCGGCCCGAATGGTGCGGGCAAGTCGACGCTCTTCGACATCCTCTGCGGCATCACCGTGCCGACCAGCGGATCGATCCGCATCATGGGAAGCGAGATCTCGGGGATGCCGCCGCATCTCATCGCGCGCTCAGGAGTCGCCCGAACCTTTCAGAGAACTGCGGTGTTCGCCGAAAGCACGGTGCTGGAAAATCTCCTGTTCGGGCGCCATGCGAGCTTTCACCACGGCGTCCTTGGCCGGATCGTCGGCAGCAAGTCCTATGTCCGGGATCAGCAGGCTTTCCAGGCCCGCGTCGAGGAGGTTCTTGCGCTGATCGGCCTCGACGGAGAGCGGCACCGGAAGGCCGGCGTGCTGGCTTATGGCGTGCAGCGCCGGCTGGCCGTCGGAATCGCATTGATGTCCGATCCGAAGATCATGTTCCTCGACGAGCCCGCCGCCGGCATGAACGGGCGCGAGACCGCCGACTTCATCGCCCTGATCCGTGCGATCGCACCGGGGCGGACAATCCTGATCGTCGAGCACGACATGGCGGTCATCCGGCAGCTCTGCGGCCGCGCGCTCGTCGTCGTCGACGGCAAGCCTGTCGTGGTCGACGCGCCGCATCACGTTCTCAGTCATCCGGAAGTCGTGACCGCCTATCTGGGGGCTGACGATGACGAGTGATGGCTCGCTGCTGACCGTCAAGGACGTCTCGGCAGCCTACGGCAAGGTCGTCGCGCTCCGCGGCGTCTCGCTCTCCGTCAACCGCGGCGAGATCGTTGCCATCCTCGGCGCCAATGGCGCCGGCAAGACCACGCTATTGAACGCGATCTCCGGCGTCCTGCCGATCACTGCGGGCCGCATCGAGTTCGCGGATCAGCGCATCGACGGGCGCAAGCCCTGGACGCTCAGCCGGGCCGGCATCAGCCACGTCCCCGAAGGGCGCGAGATCTTTCCGTCGATGACGGTCGAGGCGAATTTGAAGATCGTCGACGCATTCGGCAGCGGTCCCGTGTTTACGGTCGATGACGTGCTCAACATGTTTCCGCGCCTGCGCGAGCGTTTCCGGCAGGCCGCCGGAAATCTCAGCGGCGGCGAGCAGCAGATGCTGGCGATCGGCCGCGGCTTGATGGCGCGTCCGCGGCTCATCCTGTTCGATGAGCCGTCACTCGGTCTGTCGCCGTTCTTCTCCAAATTCGTGCTCGGCGCGATCGGAGCGCTGCGGGCCAAGGGCCTTTCGGCGCTTCTGGTCGAGCAGAACATGCGCGCGGCGCTCAAGATTGCCGACCGGGCCTATGTGCTCAGAGTGGGCTCGATCGTGCGCGAAGGAACGGCCGGCGAAATCGCTGATGCCCCCGACATCCAGGAAGCCTATCTCGGCGCTTAGCGGACATAGCTCTTTGCAAGGGATTTGAGACAGACACATGCAGGGTCGACGCAATCTTCCGCTCGATGGCCTTACGGTCATCGATCTTGGTCAGGTCTATCAGGGCCCTTACGCAACTTATCTGATGGCCAAGGCCGGGGCCCAGGTGATCAAGATCGAGCCGCTTGCCGGAGAACCGGTTCGTCAGCGCGACAGCGTCAGTCGCGGGTCGGGCGCACCTTTCGCGATGCTGAACGGTCACAAGAAGTGCATCACGCTGGATCTGAAATCCGCGAAGGGCAAGGAGATCCTCAAGCGCCTGGTCAAGGACGCCGATGTCCTGCTGGAAAACTACGCGCCGGGCGTGATGGATCGGCTCGGGATAGGCTGGTCCGTGCTGCACGAGCTCAATCCCCGGTTGGTCTATGCGTCGGGATCCGGTTATGGGCTGTCGGGCCCGGATAAGGACAATCTGGCCATGGACGTGACTGTGCAGGCCGTGTCGGGACTCATGAGCGTTACCGGCTTTCCGGATAGCCCGCCCGTCAAGGCCGGTCCGGCGCTGGTCGATTTCATGAGCGGAATTCACCTCTATGCCGGGGTGATGACGGCGTTGTACGAGCGGCAGATCACGGGCGTCGGCCGGCTGGTGGAAGTGGCGATGCAGGAGGCCGTGTTTCCCGCGCTCGCCTCGAACCTGGCCTACATGTACGACATCGGCAGGGCACCGCCGCGCACCGGCAATAGACACGGCGGGCTCTCCGCGGCGCCATACAATGTCTATCCGGCGAGTGACGGCTACATCGCGATCATTGCGACCAACGACAAGCATTGGGGCAATCTGCTGCAAGCGATCGGACGGACCGAACTCGCGGACGATCCGCGATTCCACGACAAGGTCGCGCGCGTTCGCAACATGGACGAAACCGACCAGTTGATCGCGGGCTGGAGTTCGAAGATCACCCGCGAGGAGGCCTGCGCTGCACTGGCGAAATTCAAGGTGCCGTCCGCACCGGTCCGCGACCTAGAAGAGGTGTGCAACGACCGGCACATGCATTCACGCGGCATGCTGGAATGGATCGAGCATCCGCAGTTCGGGCGGATCGTCATTCCGGACAGCCCGATCCGCATCCACGGCGCGGACAGGCTGCCGGCCGCGGTCTCCTCCAGATTGGGCGCGAACACCGATGAGGTGCTGTCGTCGATGCTCGACATGTCGGAGCCCGAGATCGCTACGCTGCGGAGCGAGGGCGTGATCGGCCCGCGCCCCCCCATCCACATAGTGAGAGAATGACGATGTCAGCTTCCGAAACCCTCGTCGTCGAAACAGCCGCACGTGTCCTTGCGGATCTGGCCGATCCGCAGACCATTGTCCAGAAGCGCAACGATGCCTGGAAGGCGCCGCTCTGGTCGTCTCTTCAGGAGATAGGACTGGACCTCGCCTGGGCTTCCGAGACCGCCGGCGGGGCAGGGGCGTCGCTCGGCGATGGCTTCGGCATCATTCGCGAGGCCGGCCGTGCGGCATTGGGAGTGCCGCTCGCGGAAACGCTTCTGGCCGGATGGCTGCTAGACCGCGCGGGTCTGACCGCGCCGGGCGGGCCGATGACGGTGGCGCCGGTTCGGCCGAAAGATCACCTCACGCTCGACAAGACCGGCCGCGTCAACGGCCAGGCCCGCATGGTGCCCTTCGCGAGCGATGTCGAGCATCTCGTCGTGCTGGCCACTGGCGACGAGGGGCCGTCGGTCGCTCTGGTCCGAACGGCCGATTGCGAGCTGAAGCCCGGCAAAAGCCTCGCGAGCGACGCGCGCGACACCGTGGAGTTCGCGAACGTGCTGCCGGTTCATCGTGCGCGCCTGAAGGAATCGGGAGGGCGCGAGAAGGACGTCCTCCTGCTGATGGGCGCGGCTGTGCGAGCGCAGCAGATTGCGGGCGCTCTGGACAGGATCCTCGAGCTTTCGGTTCTTTATTCGCAGCAGCGTGTCGCGTTCGAAAAGCCGATTTCGAAGTTCCAGGCAATTCAGCACAGCCTGGCGCGGCTTGGCGGCGAGGTCGCTGCGGCCGCGTCCGCCGCGGCTTCGGCCGCGGATACCATCGCCAACACCAGCTTCGATGATGACGCCGCGCTACTTGAGGTCGCAGCCGCCAAGATTCGCTCCAGCGAGGCCGTTGAAGTGGGGACCGGCATCGCTCATCAGGTGCACGGCGCGATCGGCTTCACCGACGAGCACATACTGCACCGGTTTACGCTGCGCCTGCTGTCGTGGCGAGATGAGTTCGGTGACGAAACGTTCTGGAGCCTCAAGCTCGGCGAGTTAATCACCGCCAGAGGTGCCAGGGAACTCTGGCCCCTGCTGGCCTCTCGCTGAAAGGAGCCGCGATGTCTCTCATTCATTTCGACGCCATGCGCCTGCCGGATCATTGCCAGGAGTTGCGCAAGGAGGTCCGGGCGTTCCTTGAGAGCGAGATCGCAGCCGGCACGTTCGATCCCGACAAGCCCGAAGTCGGCGCGAAGAATGCCGATGAATTCTCCCGTCGCGTCGGCGCGAAAGGCTGGATCGGCATGACTTGGCCGAAGAAGTATGGCGGGCAGGAGCGCAGCTTCCTGGAGCGCTATGTCGTGACCGAGGAGATGCGGATCGCCAATGCTCCGGTGCGGCGCTTCTTCGTCGCCGACCGGCAGAGCGGCCCAACCCTCATTCGCTACGCGCACGAGAAGATCAAGCAGGACGTACTTCCCCGTATCATCCGCGGCGAGCTGTTCTTCTGCATCGGCATGAGCGAGCCGAATTCCGGCTCGGATCTGTTCGCGGCGAGCGCGAAGGCGACCAGAACGGACGGAGGCTGGCTGATCAACGGAACGAAAGTCTGGACCAGCAGCGCGCACATCGCGGACTACATGATCGGCTTGTTCCGGACCTCCGGCTCGACCAAGGAAAACCGGCGGCACGGCCTCACGTCGTTCCTGGTCGACATGAAGAGGCCTGGCATCACCTGCCGGCCGATCGGGCAGATGAGCGGCCAGCGCGACTTCAACGAGGTCGTGTTCCAGGACGCTTTTATTCCGGACGATCATGTCATTGGAGAGGTCGATGGCGCCTGGAAGCAGGCCACGAGCGAGCTGGCTTACGAGCGCTCGGGGCCTGAGCGGTTTCTCGAAACCTACGATGCGTTGCTTGCGCTTACCAACGCAGCGGGCGCCAAGCCGGACGTGAGGGTGACCGTCGGCATCGGGCGGCTGGTCGCGCAATTGCACACGCTGCGCCGCATGTCCGTTTCGGTGGCGGGGATGCTCGAGGCGGGCCGCGAACCCGTCGTCGAGGCGGCGATCGTCAAGGATCTCGGCACGGTCTGGGAGCAGGGCTTGCCGCATCGGGTCCGCGAGCTCGCTTCGCTGCTCGACCTCGAGGACGACGAAGAGGACGCCTTCCGCAACAAGCTGGATTTCGAGCTCAAGATCGCGCCGAAGCTCACAATCCAGGGCGGCACCACGGAAGTCCTGCGCGGCATCATCGCGCGCGGGCTTGGACTTCGCTGATCAAGACAAAAGGAATCTGACTCCACATGAGCACTGATATCGCGGTTACCACGCAAGGCCACGTCGCAACGATCGAGATCCAGCGGCCACCGCTGAATTATTTCGATCTCCAGCTCATTCGGGACATCGCCGATGCACTCGACAAGATCGATGCGAACGGCGAGATCCGCGCCGTCGTCCTTGCCGCGCAGGGCAAGGCGTTTTGCGCCGGCGCGGATTTCAATACACCGGCCCGGGACGCGCCGGCCAGGGGCGACCAGCGAGATGGCGGTCACCTCTATATCGAGGCCGTGCGCATCTTCCGGAACAAGAAGCCGATCGTCGCAGCGGTGCAGGGCGCGGCAATCGGCGGCGGCTTTGGTCTGGCGATGTCGGCGGATTTCCGCGTGACGTGTCCCGAGGCCCGGTTTGCCGCGAACTTCACGCGCCTGGGCTTCCATCCCGGCTTCGGACTGACCGTCACGCTGCCGGAGGCCATCGGCAAGTCGAACGCCGAGCTGATGTTCTACACCAGCCGGCGCGTCACTGGTCAGCAGGCACTGGCGATGGGATTGGCGAGCGTTTTGGTCCCTCAGGACCAGGTTCGCGCGGCCGCGATGTCGCTCGCGCAGGAAATTGCCGAATGCTCGCCGCTCGGCCTTCTGTCGACCCGCGCCACCATGCGCGCGGGACTCGCGGACCGCGTCAAGCATGCGACGGATCACGAACTCACCGAGCAGAATCGCCTGCGCGTGACCGACGATTTCCGCGAAGGCGTCAAATCCACGGCGGAGCGCCGGTCCGCCAATTTCACCGGCAAGTGAGGTCACCATGACAGAAAAGCTCGAAAAATTTCCGGACGGAAGTTGCGATTGCCACGTCCACATCTATGGGCCGTTCGATCGCTTCCCCGTCGACTATTCCGGAAAATTCGCTCCGAAGCAGGAGTTCCCAGTCGATATGCTGTTCGACGTCTGGAAGACGATCGGCATTTCGCGCGGCGTGATCGTCCATGCCGGCAATGCCGGCTCGGACAACGAGGTGACGCTCGAGGCCTTGAAGCGCTTTCCGGACAAGCTGCGCGCGGTTGCGATCCTCAATCAGGATGTCACAGACAAGCGGCTGGACGAGTTGACCGATGCCGGCTTCAAGGGCGTGCGCATCAATCTCCTGTACCAGGACGGCAAGCCCGTGTTGTCGGGCGGCGGCATGAATCTGGACGACCTGAAGGCCTTGGCGCCGCGCATCGCCGAGCGCGGTTGGCACGCGCAGCTCTGGATCGAGACCGGCGATCTGCAGCAACTGGCGCCCGAAATCGAGAAGCTCCCGCTCGACTTCGTCATCGACCATCAGGGTCGCACCATGGCAGACAAGACCGTCAATTACAGTGGCTACCAGTGGTTCTGCGACCGCGGCCTCAAGAGCGGCCGCTATTGGTGCAAGCTGTCCGGTGCGGATCGCAACACGCGAGTCGGCAGCCCATACAAGGACACCGAGGACTTCATGAAGGCGCTGGTCGCGGCCAACCCCGACCGGCTGGTCTGGGGCAGCGACTGGCCGCACGTCGGCCACGCTGACGACGCCGTCCCGAAGGAGTCCGTGCTGATGGATCTGTTCAGGCGCTGCGTGCCCGACCAGGCCGTCCGCAGGAAGATCCTGATCGACAATCCGGCCAGACTCTACGGCTTCTGAGAGCCGAGAGCTGCGAAAGGATTACGCCAGGCTGGTCCCGGCGGGATTCTTGGGCCGTAGAGCCGCCGTCGAACTCGCTGTTGCGATGAGCACGTCGTTTGAATCCCGCAGCTCGGCTTCCAGGAAGCCGACGCTGCGTCCCTGCCGGACGACCTTGCCGTAAGCCCGATACAGGCCCGGGTGTGCGGGCAGCAGGAATGCGACCTTGATCTCGAGGCTCGCGACTGTAATCAGGTATTCGCCGCGCAGCAGGCTCGCGGTCGCCATGGCCGCATCGAGCCAGCCCGTCACGATTCCACCCTGTACGATGCCGCCCCTGGGATGTCCTTCGGTGGAATGGCAATGCCGAGGCTCGGCATGCCATTCGATCACGACACGATCGCGTGTCTGATCGTAGGAAACGGCGCCGACGCCGAGCAACTCCCACGCCGCCGGTCGTCGCGCCTCGGTCTGCTTGATCAAGTCTTCGTACGACATGTCTGGTGATAGCCCGCAATTGCTGGATGTTCACGAGGCGAGCCGCAGCACGCCTCGCAAACAATCAGCACAGGCAATGTCGCTACACAACAGCGCCCGGCGGAGATCAGCTATCCGACGCGATGCCCTTTTGCCACGTGGAGGGATTTCCGCCAAAGCCGCGGCGGGCCCGCTTTTCGAGCCAGTAGCCCATTTGCGGCGGGACCGCGCTGAAGGTCGGATCGACGCCGAGCTTCTGCGCCGCGTCCATCGCCCAGTTCGGGTTGTGGATGAACTCTCGGCCGACAGCGACGAGGTCGGCTTTCTTGTCCTGAAGGATCGCTTCGGCCTGATCGCCGTGAATGATGAGGCCGACCGCCATGGTCATGATGTCTGCCTCGCGGCGGATATAGTCCGCAAACTGGACCTGATAGCCGTACTCGTTGAGGCGGAAGAAGTTGGGGACCTTGCTGTTGAGGCCGCCGGTGCTGCAGTCGATGACGTCGACGCCCTTCGTCTTGAGGATGCGGACCAGCCTGGCGTTCTCCGCCGGACCCCAGCCCGCCTCGTCTTCGATCGAAAGACGAACGAACAGCGGCTTTGGCGCCGGCCAGTTGGCGCGCACGGACTCGGCGACCTCGATGGCAAATCTCATCCGGTTGGCTTCGCTGCCGCCATAGTCGTCCGTTCGCTGGTTCGCCTCAGGCGACAGGAACGAATGGATCAGATAGCCATGGGCCGCATGCAGCTCGACGACGTCGAAGCCGGCCTGGTCGGCGCGCGCCGCCGCCTTGCCCCAGGCTTCGATCGCATCAGGAATCTCGTGACGCTCCAGGGCGCGCGGCGTGAAATAGCCGTTGCCGAACGCAAGCGCGCTCGGACCGATCAGGTCCCAGCCGTCGACGTCGTCGACGGCTGCAAGCTCCTGGGCGGAGAGGGTTCCATCTCCCTCCCAGGGACGCCGGGCCTTTCCCTTCCGGCCGGTGTGTCCAAGCTGGATGCCGGCTGCAGCGCCGTTCGACTTGATGAAACTCGCGATGTCGCGAAGCGGCGTGATGAACTTGTCGTCCCAGATGCCGAGGTCTCCGACCGTCCCGCAGCCGCGGCGCTCGACCTTGGTCGACTCGACGATGACAAGGCCCGCGCCGCCTGCGGCGAACTTACCCGCGTTGGTGATGTGCCAGGGGGTCGGAAAGCCGCGCTCTGCAACGTATTGCAGCATCGGCGGGACCACGATCCGGTTCTTGATCTCGACATCACGGATACGTAGTGGTGAGAACAGCAGCGTCTCGTTCATCCGGCCTCCCTTGTTGATTTCAGATTAGGGAGCTGGCCCAAATATGCCAATGCACGTCAGGGACGGCATCGCATTTCTATGGATGTGAAAAGAGGGGCTGACGATACCTTGTTGGCTGGACGGCGTCGTTCACGCGACCGTTGACCTCCGCTATTCTGTGTCCGGATGGTCTGCAAGAATTGTCGCCAACGCTTTTCCCGATTTCGCGAGAATCTTCTGCCTCGCTTTCGCGATCTGCTCGAGGGGCGGTGCGATCTCCCGCAATCCCATCTCGACCCCAAGATCGTTGAGCGCTCTCTGGTCGAACGCGATCGAGTCGTCGGCCCAGCGGTTCATCTGCTCCGCCCAGAGCTTGCAAAGATCGTTGGCGGAGAGTTGTTCGTACCGGCGGCCGCGTACGAGATAGGATTGCCGATTGTCCGATTGACGGTTCTTGAGCAGCAGCTCGACAGCTTCTCGCGCCTGATCGGTCATGGACCACCCTTTCCCGAATCGTGTCGTCGAGATCCTCAATTCGGGTTCGTTGCGAGATAAGCATAAATTCTGCGGGACCGGAAGCCAAGCCGGCCACTTCAGCCCGATCGAGCGGTGGAAGCTGCCCCTGAACGGCAGCACTGGGCTGCCGCTCAAAGATCCTTCACGAAGCCTGGAGATCAGGACTTCTTCATCAGCGAACACTTGCTCTGTTCGCGCGGAATGTTGGCGTCTTCGGCCGGGACCGTTGCGACGACGTCGTAGAAGTCCCACGGCCCCTTGGACTGCTCCACCGTCTTTGCCCGCAGCAGGTAGTAGTCGTGGATGTGCATGCCGTCCTCGCGAACGTAACCCTTCTCCGAGAAGAAGTCGCTCACGGGCATCGAACGGAATTTTGCGAGCACGGCTGCGGTGTCGAGGGTTCCGGCAGCTTCGACGGCCTTCAGATAGTGCAAGGTGGCCGAGTACATGCCGGCCTGGACCATGGTCGGCATGCGGCCGACCTTGTCGAAGAAGCGCTTCCCGAACGCGCGCGAAGCGTCATTCCGATTCCAATAGAAGGCTTCCGAGGTGTACAGACCCTGCAGATTGGGAAGACCCACGGACTTGGCATCCGTGATCTGGAACAGCAGAGCCGCGACCCTCATCTTGCTCTTCTGTCCGAGCAGGCCGAACTCGTGCGCCTGCATCAGCGAGTTGGTTGTGTCGCCGCCGGCATTGGCGAGAGCGAGCACGTTGGCGCTCGAGTTCTGCGCCTGCAGAAGGAACGACGAGAAGTCGCTGGTGTTGAAGGGGTGCCGCACCGAGCCGACAACCTTGCCGCCGGACTCCTTGAGCACGGCGGACGCATCGTTCTCGAAGGCTTGTCCGAAGGCATAGTCGGCCGTCAAGAAGTACCATTCGTTGCCGCCCTGTCCCAACAGCGCCTTCGCGGTGCTGCGCGCCAGGGTGTAGGTATTGTAGGTCCACTGGAAGGTGTTGGGAGAGCATTTCTCGTTCGTGATGGCGGATGCGCCGGCCGACGACACGATCATCATCTTGTTCTTGTCCCGGACCAGATCAGCCAGAGCCAGCGCGACCGCGGAGTTTCCGATATCGAGAATGACGTCGACATTCTCCGTGTCGATCCATCGCCTGGCGATGCCCGAGGCGATATCCGTCTTGTTCTGGTGATCGGCGAACACGAGCTCGATCGGCTGTCCCAGCAATTTTCCGCCGAAATCGGCGATCGCCATTTTGGCGACTTCAACGGCTGCAGGCCCCGCGGCATCCGCGTATTGGCCCGACTGATCGTTGAGCACGCCGAGCTTGACCGGCTTCGACGCAGGCGTCTGCGCGTGAGCCGAAGCAAGACTGAGGAAAACCATCGACGCAGCCAGTACATTTCTCATTTTTCACTCCCCTTTGAAGTTTTTTTGACTTTCGAGATCAGGATTGATCTTGCGACTTCAGCCGCGTTGGCAGCGGTTCTATTCGGCCGCCTCGCGGTATCGCTCGACCCCGTCCAGACTTTCTCCGGCGGCACGAAGGGCTCCGCCCCATTTGGCAAGCCACCAGCCATATTGCTCAGGCCATTGCTCGAAATGACCGGTCAGCCCGAAATGCTCCGCGGCGTGAAGCGCCCAGAACGGATCGTAGAGCATCTGGCGGGCCATGAAGATGAGGTCGGCCTTGCCGTCCTGCAGAACCTTCTCTGCAAAGTCCGGGGTCCGGATCATGCCAACCGCGCCGGTCGCAATGCCGGCCTCGCGGCGAATGCGTTCGGCAAACGGCACCTGATAGCCTGGACCGCGACCGAGATTGGCGTTGGTCGATCCCGCGCGAAGATTGCCGCCCGTCGAACAATCGACCAGATCGACGCCGAGCTCCTTCAATTTGCGGGAGAAAATGATGCTGTCTTCGATTTCCCAGCCGCCGTCGATCCAGTCGGTCGCGGAGATGCGCACGAAGAGGGGCGTGGACGAGGGAAGTGCGGCCCTCACGGCACGCGTCACTTCGAGCGGAAACCGCATCCGGTTTTCGAGGCTGCCGCCGTATTCGTCGGTGCGGAAATTGGCGAGCGGCGACAGGAACGATTGCAGGAGATAGCCGTGAGCCATGTGAAGCTCGATGATGTCGAAGCCCGCGAGCACAGCCCGACGCGCCGTGGCGACGAAGGCATCGCGTACGCCGACGAGTCCGTCCTTGCTGAGAGGGATGGGAGTCTGGAAGCCATCAGAGAATGCCACATCCGACGGCCCCGTAGGCACCCAGGTTTCCTCTCCCATTTCGATATCGCGGTCCGTCAAATGGCTATTGCCCCGGAACGCGCGCTGCTGGCTCGATTTGCGTCCGCCGTGATTGATCTGGATCGCTGCCTTTGAGCCGTGCGACTTGATGACATGAACGATCTGGCGCATGCCGTCGATTTGCCCGTCTTCCCACAATCCGGGATCGCCGTTGGTAATGCGCCCCTTCCGGGAGACCGACGTCTGCTCGACGAAGACGAGCCCGGCCCCACCCTGGGCAAATTTGCCATAGTGAACCAGGTGGAACGGCGTGACGTAGCCGTTCACGGCCGAATACATCCCCATCGGCGAAACGACGATGCGGTTGCTCAACTCGACGCCGCGGAATGCAATGCTTTCAAACAGCTTGACCATGGTGATCTTCCCCTGAATTGGCGGACCGGGGCATTCGCCCCTCGACGTTCGTCATTGTCGTGCAATGGCGCCGGAGCGGCGTAGCTCATCAATCTCGCTGCTGGACAGGCCGAGATATTCCGACAGGACCTCGCCATTGTGCTGACCGAGACGCGCGGACGGAACGTACTCGGGCGTCGCCGTATCGTGCAGCACCAGCGGGCTGCGATGAACGAGGATGTCGCCGTATTCCGGATGCGCGATCTCGCGCAACATGCCGCGGGCGTGGAGGTGTTTGTCCTCGGTCACTTCGCGCAGGTCGCGAACGGCGGCGCAGGGAACCCTGTTGACGCGGCAAAGCTCGGTGATCTCGTCGCGCGCGAGCTGCGAGGACCAATCGGATACGATCTGGTCCGTCAGATCGATGTGCTTCAAGCGGTCTAGCACGGTCTTGAACCTGATATCGTCGGCCAGCTCCGGCCGTCCCATCGCGCGCGTCAGTCCGGTCCAGTGGGATTCATTGACGCTGATGATGGCGACATAGCCGTCGGATGCCGGATAGACATTGTAGGGCGCCTCGGCGAGCCCGCCGTGACGATTGCCGGTGCGGGGGGCCGCCGCCTTACGATTGAAGACATCGGCCAGGTTCGAGGCCATCGCCGGATAGACGGTCTCGACCATCGCGATCTCGACCAGCCGGCCGCGGCCGCTCTTCTCGCGATCGTAGAGCGCCGTGAGGATGCCGGCGTAGAGATGCACGCCGCTGATGAAGTCGGTGATGGCAGGCCCGGCCTTGACCGGAGGACCATCGGCAAATCCCGTTACGCTCATGATGCCTGACACGGCCTGGATGGTGAGGTCCATCGCCAGATTGTCCCGGCTGGGCCCGGACAGGCCGTAACCGGTGGCCGAGCCGTAGATCAGCCGCGGATTAACGGCGCTGAGTGCAGCATAGCCGACGCCCAGTCGATCGAGCACGCCGGGGGCGTAGTTCTCGATCAGCACGTCGGCCTTCGACGCGAGCTCCTTCAGGACCCTGACACCGTCGGGCGACTTCAGGTTCAGGCTGATGTTGCGCTTGTTGGCGTTCAGCATTGCGAACGGGACGGCGTTGCCCTTGCTGATGCGGGCGCGATGACGCACCGGCTCGCCGTTCGGCGGCTCCACCTTGATGACGGTCGCGCCGGCCTGCGCCATCAGGAAACCGGCGTACGGGCCCTGATAGACCTGGCCGAGGTCGATGACGATCACGCCGTCGAGCGGCAGCTTCTTGTTGTTGTCCAAGGTGTCCTCGGTCCTGTCAGAAATTGTAGAGCCGCGCCGGGTTGGCGATCAGGATCTTGCGGCGGGTGGCTTCGTCGGGGACGCAGTCGTGCAGCAGACGAAGCAGGTCCTGGAGATCGGGCATCGTCTCGGCGCTGTGGCCGACATGGGGCCAATCGCTGCCCCACACGACCTGGTCGGGCGCTGTTTGGACGATGGCGCGCATGAAGGGCGCCGTGTCCGCATAGGGGCGGCCGACGCGCGTGTTGCGGTCGGCACCGGAGATCTTGGTCCAATAGCGCCCGGTCTTCAGCCGGTCGGTGAAGGCGCGGAAATCCGGGTGATCGTGCCCCTTGTCGGCCATGGTCCGTGACATGTGGTCGATCACGTAGTTCAGTGGCAGTTTCTCGAGCTCGGCTGCGGCGGCGGCAAGATCCGAGCTCTCGATCCAGAGCTGCGCATGCCAACCCCGCTCCGCGATGCGGGGGGCGAGCTTGACCAGATCGTCGTAGCTGGTGCCGAGCGTTGAGACCGGCTTGCCGTCCTGCCGGATCATGGTGACGCGCACCGCCTTGAAGCCGACGTCGGTGAGTTCATCGAGCCGCCGATCCGAGACATCGGGCCGCAGGATTGCGACGGCACGAAGCCTGTCGGGGTAGCGGCGCAGCGCATCGTAAGTGACGGCGTTGTCGTCTCCCGATCCGACCGCATGGACGATGACACCGCGCGTGATGCCGAGCTTGTCCCAGATGGCAAAGGCGTCTTCGATTGTGAATGGCTTTGCGGCGGTGAAGCGGCCCTCATTTCCGGGTGGAAAGCGATCGAAGGGGCCGTAGACGTGAAAATGACAATCGCAGCTGTCTTCAGGCAATCGGTAGTCCATGGAAGCAAATCCCTGTTCGGTCTAGGTGTTGCCGCCGCTGCACACGATGGCTTGCGAGCCGTCGCCGACGTGAGCGCGATGGTTGATCTCTGGAAGCATGGTCGCGAAGGGGTTGGGTTCAGCGGCGGGAGCCCAAGCGAAGACAGGTCGAACCGGACGACATCAGTCGATAGCGATGGACAAATTCATTCCCGGCTTCATCACGCCCTCCCCGCAAGCGCGCGCCACCTTGGCGGGGCGCTTTTCATTCTTGAACGGCTGCTACGCCGCGGCCTTTCCGGCCGCTGCAAGACTAGAGGCAGGGCGCTTCTGAGTCCATCATGTTACATATACATGGTTCTATTTCTATATATGTGTAAAAGGCTTGTTGTCATAGGAGGGGTGGGCTAGAATGCGGCCGAATTCTGCAATCGGCTCGACTTATCAAGGTACCTATCAGCTAACCATCATTCCAGATATGTGTAAATGATGAGCTCCAATATCAAATCGGCCAAGCGGATCTTTGAAGTCCTCGAATACTTCGAGGAAGTGAAGCGTCCGATTTCGCTGAAGGAAGTGGCGACGAAGTGCGACTATCCGACGTCGAGCGCCGCGGCCTTGCTCAAGAGCATGGCGATGCTGGGGTACCTGTTTTACGACAGCTACAATCGCACCTACATGCCGACCATGCGCATCGCCCAGATGGGCCGCTGGCTGGACACCGGGTTGTTCGGCGACAGCGCCATCCTTGCGCTGGTCGATTTCGTCCATGGGAAACTCGACGAGCTCGTCAGCATCAGCACGCAGTCCGATCTGCATGCGCAATACATTCACGCGTTGCAAACCAGCAAACGCCTGCGCTTCGAAGTGAAATCCGGCGACGTCCGGCCGCTTGCGATCAGCGGCATCGGACGCACGCTGCTCAGCGGCCATACCGACGTCGAGATTGAGCGGCTCCTGCGCCGCATCAACGCCGTCTGCCCCCGGGAAGAGCACGTCGAACTGAATGCGCTGATGAAGATCGTCAACGGCATCCGGCGCGACGGCTACATGTTCTCAAAACACATCATCGTCCAGGACGCTGGCGTGATCGCCGTCCTGCTGCCGAAGCGCGATTTCGGCCGCGACCTGGTCCTCGGTGTCGGCGGCCCGGTGTCCCGTCTCGAGGAGCGGCAAGACGAAATTTTGGCTTGTATCCGTGAAGGCATCGCGCAGTTCCTGTCGTGACGTCTCCGTCTTCATCGCCACCGCGTTTGCCCAGGACGATGCCGAGGCCGCGCGAACCCAGTGGCGCAAGGTCGCCGACCAGCTCCGGCCAAAGCTGCCGACGCTCGCCGGCTTCCTCGACGAGGCCGAGACCGACGTGCTCGCCTACATGACGTTCCCGCCGCAGCATCGGACCAAGCTGCACTCGACCAGCCCGATCGAGCGCCTCAACGGCGAGATCAAGCGGCGGACCGAGGTGGTCGGCTTCCCCAATGAGGATGCCATCGTCCGCCTCATCGGCGCCATCCTGCTCGAGCAAAACGACGAATGGGCCGTCCAGCGCGCCCGCTACATGACGCTGGAAACCATCGCCCCATTGGGCGATGATCCAACTGTCAGCCTTACGGCTATCGCCAGCTGACCGGCCCGGCCTTGCCGGCGAACGCGGTACCCACCGCCAGCTACACCACGCCAGGGGACACGATCCAGCCATCTCCCAGCCGCCAAGTTGCTGGACGATTGATAGGAGGACCAATAGTTTAGTGTCGCATATATTGATTTGGACCGAAAAGTCTTTCCCCAAAGAAGGTCTTGATAGTGACTGCGATTGCTATTGTTGGCATCGGCTGCAGACTCCCGGGATACATCGACTCCCCGAAATCCTTGTGGGGTGCGCTGCTGGCAGGCGCCGACCTCGTTAGCGAGATTCCGCAGCAGCGCTGGAATGCTGACGATTACTACGAGCCCGTAGCGGGCGTGGCGGGCCGCTCGGTTTCGCGCTGGGGCGCCTTCCTGGACGACCCATCGGGCTTTGATCATCGTTTTTTCGGTATCGGTGAACCCGAGGCCCTCGCCATGGACCCTCAGCACCGGCTGTTGCTCGAGGTCGCTTGGGAGGCCGCCGAACATTCCGGCCGCGATCCGCGCTGCCTGTTCGGGACCGATGCCGGCGTGTTCCTCGGCCTTTCGCACCAGGACTACATGCAGGTCACGCGTGACGCAGATGCGATGGGCCAGGCCTACGCTTTCACTGGAACACCCTTCAGCATGGCGTCAGGGCGGGTTGCGCATGCATTGGGCCTCACGGGTCCAGCCATCACCATGGACACGGCCTGCTCGTCCAGCCTCGTCGCCGTGCATGCGGCTCGGCGAAGCCTGCTTGCGCGCGAATGCCACGTCGCGTTTGCCGGCGGGGCCATGTTGATGTTCTCGCCCACGAGCTTCGCTTCGGCGTCGGGTCTCGGCATGCTGTCGCCGACAGGGCGGTGTCATGCGTTTGACGAGCGCGCCGATGGTTTTGTTCGCGCCGAAGGCTGCGGCGTGGTGATGCTCAAGCTGCTGAGCGACGCCCTGCGCGACGATGACCGCGTGCTCGCCGTCATCCGCGGTAGCGCCGTCAACCAGGATGGACGCACGCACAACATTCTCGCACCTTCGCGCGCGGCCCAGGTCGCGGTGATCGATCGTGCGCTTGCCGAGGCACAGGTTGATCCCGCAGCCGTCGGCATGATCGAGGCGCACGGCACTGGTACGCCGGTGGGCGACACGGAGGAGTTCCACAGTCTCTCTACGCAGTATGGACGACATTCGCCCTGCGCCCTCGGCTCGCTCAAAAGCAACCTCGGCCACGCGGAATCGGCGGCGGGCGTCCTTGGTCTGATCAAGGCGACGCTCGCGCTGGCACATGGCGTCGTACCGCGATCACTTCACTTCCGTCAGCTGCCTGCGCATCTCCAGCCCATCGAGACGCGGCTTTTCGTCCCGACCGACACCGTGCCCTGGCCTGCGACTGGCCCCGACGGCCTTCGCCGCGCAGCCGTATCGTCTTACGGCATGTCCGGCACGAACGCGCACGTCGTGCTCGAACAGGCTCCTCAGGCACCTGCCTCATCTCATCGACCAGAGGCCGCCAGAACACAGGAGCAGCCTTGGCTATTTCCAATTTCTTCGACCTCGCCGGAGGCGCTTCGCGCAACGGCTGCGCGCCTCGCGGCTTGGCTGGACGGGAGCGCCGCCAGTCATCGCCCCGTTGACGTCGCGCGGACCCTTGCCTGCAGGCGTGGGCACCGGCCGGTCCGGCAGGTGCTCATTGCGAAAACGCTCGGCGACCTGACGGCGCAATTGTGCGAACTCGCAGCCGGTCAGTCCATCGATACGGACTGGGCCGACCATGATAGCCGCGGTCCCGTCTTCGTATTCTCCGGACAGGGCTCGCAGTGGGAGTCGATGGGCGCGGAACTGCTCGATATCGACCCGGTCTTCGCCGGGATGGTTGCCGCCATCGAGCCTCTGATTCAGGCGATCGGCGACTTCTCGGTGACCGATACCCTGCGTCGCCCGGCGCAACTCGAAGGCATCGAACGTATCCAGCCGGCGATTTTCACATTTCAGGTCGCGCTGGCGGCGTCGCTAAAGGCCCGGGGTGTGGTGCCGTCGGCAGTGATCGGCCATTCGATGGGCGAAGTGTCGGCGGCAGTCGTGGCCGGTGCGCTCTCGCTGGAAGACGGCGTGCGAGTGATCTGTCATCGCGCCATGCTGTGCCAGACGCTCGCTGGATCCGGCGCGATGGCAGCCGTCGGGATGGCACCGGCGGCGGTTCGCGAAGATCTGGCGCGCCGACGGATTGACGATGTCGAGATTGCCGTGCTGGCTGCGCCGACCTCGACGGTCGTCGGGGGTTCCGTCGAGGCCGTGCAACGCCTCGTGGCTGCGTGGCAAGCCGAAGGCCTTTTCGCTCGCGAGGTCGCGGTGGATGTGGCCTCACACACGTCGCAAGTCGAACCGATCCTCGCGCAGCTGTCGGAGCGCCTCGTGGAGGTGACTGCGTACAATCCGCGTATACCGATGTACTCCACCGTGCTGCTTGATCCGCGCGAATCCCCCGTTTGCGATGGCCCCTATTGGATCCACAACCTTCGTCAGTCGGTTCGCTTCCGTCCCGCCGTGCAGGCGGCGCTCGAAGACGGACACCGCGTATTCGTCGAGCTTTCGCCGCATCCGATCGTGACCCGCGCGGTGCTGGAGAATGCTGCCGCGACGGACTTCGCCGTCCGCGCGCTTCCGTCGATGACGCGCGGCGAGCCCATGCCCAACGGGCTTCTGAACCTGGTCGGCGC
Organism: Bradyrhizobium sp. 192; assembly: GCF_023100965.1. Taxonomy (NCBI): domain Bacteria; kingdom Pseudomonadati; phylum Pseudomonadota; class Alphaproteobacteria; order Hyphomicrobiales; family Nitrobacteraceae; genus Bradyrhizobium; species Bradyrhizobium sp. 192. The sequence goes on along the minus strand of NZ_CP064690.1, from coordinate 6,555,610 downwards.
CATCCATGTCGCAGGAGCCTCGATCGATTTCAATGTCCTGTATCCGGACGGCCAGCTGCTTGATCTCCCGTTGCCGGCCTGGACGCACTATCCCCTGTTCCTTGCGCCGGCGACGCCGGCCGCTGGTCAGCATCACGTGTCGTCATCGCATCCGCTGTTGAACGTCCACCGCGTCCTGCACGAAGAGCCGGAACGCCACATCTGGGCATGTGAGGTTGGCCTTGGTGCCCACCCCTGGCTTGCGGACCACCGGGTCAACGGAACGCCGCTTTTCCCGGGTGCTGGCTTCTGCGAAATGGCGCTCGCCGCGGCGCGCACAGCCCTCGGGACATCGCTCGTCGAAGTGCAGGCGATGACGTTCGACCACGCGTTGCGGTTGGAGCCGTCGATGCCGATCGTCTGCACGGCAGTGCTGGACCGACCGGGTGAGTTGAATTTCAGGCTCGAGAGCCAGGCGAAAGGCGAAGCGCGGGTCCATGCAAGCGCCCGGCTTTCTGGCGCTACCTCTGCAAAGCCTCCGGCCGCGCACGACGTAGCCGCGCTGCGCGCCGCTCACGCGACGCCCGTCGCTGCGGAGGAGGTGTGGCGGTGGTTCGACTCGCAGGGCATCCAATACGGGCCGTCATTTCGCGCACTGGCCTCGGACTTGGCAATGTCCGCGGACGGCGCTTCGCTCTTTGCGGATCTTCGGCTCCCGAGCTCACTCCGAACGGGCAGGCGGGGCTACATAGTGCATCCCGTGCTGCTTGACGCGTGCTTCCAGTCCGTCGGGGCGTTCGCCCGGGTCGCTTCGGAGACAAATGGGCGCCTGCTGCTGCCGCGCTCGGTACGAAGGCTCCGGCTCCACCGCACAGACGCCGACGTCGCCCATTGCATGACTCGCTTGGTCGCGATCGACGCACTGCACGTCGAGGCGGACATCGATCTGCTCGACGCCTCCGGTCGCGTGCTGCTCAGTGTCGATGGATTGGCACTGTGGAGCGGCGCGGCCGAACAGCACGCCGATGCCGTCGCCTGCAACGCGCGCCTGCTCGACATAACCTGGCAGTCATGGGACATTCCTCGCGCCACGGTCAGGCCGGACGACGGCGCCTGGTTGCTGCTCGATGCCGATGATGCGGCGCATCGCTTGATGTTGGATCTGGAAGGAAGCCTGCGCGATCAAGGGTTCAAGTCTCGAATCCTCAGTTGCGCCGGGGTGGGGAAGGGAGACGCATGGCGCGAGCAAATTGAAGACGCTCTGCGTCTGCATCGCCCTGGAGCCGTGGTGGTCGTCTTGCCACGCGGCGATGAGCCGGCGAGTCCCGACGCATCTCGGGCGAACATAAGCAGCCTGCTCCACCTGACCAACGCACTGAGCCATTACGAGCGGCGGCCTCGGCTCTTCGTCGTCACCTGCATGGCCCAACGCGTGCTGCCGGACGACACTGTTCAGCTCGCGCATGCCGGTGTGCGTGGATGGCTGCGAGCCATCGGTGCCGAATGTCCCGCACTCCATCCCACCCAGATCGACGTGACCCCACTGCCCGACGTGTCACTACTTCGGTCTCAGCTGCTGAGCGGCTCGGACGAAGACGAAACGGCGCTGCGTGGAGCGAGCGCGTATGTCGCACGAATGCAGCGAAGTCCCCTTGGTCATGTTGATCGCCGAATGGTCGACCACGACGCGGCTCGCGACGGTCTTCGCCTGGAAATCCGCGTGCCCGGCGATCTGCAGAGCCTGGAGGTGACGGCATCCGAGCGTCGTGCGCCGGGCGCGGGCGAGGCGGAAGTGGCCGTCCATGCCACAAGCGTCAATTTCGCCGATGTGCTCGTTGCCCTTGGCCGTTATCCCTCATTCGATGGTCGTCCGCAGGAGCTTGGCCTGGACTTCGCCGGCATTGTCACCGCGGTCGGGCCTGGCGTTTCGGCATTTCGCGTTGGCGATCGCGTGGCCGGGCTCTGCTGCGGGGGTGCCTGGGGCACCTATCTGACTTGCGATGCTCGCCTGCTCGTCGCGATACCCCGCGCGCTCACGGATACCGAAGCGGCCGCCATTCTCACGACAACTGCCACGGCCGCGTATGGTCTCGAGGATCTGGCGCGGATCGGGCCTGGCGACAAGGTGCTCATTCACTCGGCGACCGGCGGCGTGGGGCAGGCGGCTGTGGCCATTGCCCGCGCGGCTGGTGCGGAGATATTTGCAACAGCGGGCTCGGAGGCGCGACGAGAGCTGCTGCGCGCCGACGGCATCCGCCACGTGTACGACTCTCGAACCGCGGTATTCGCCGAGCAGATCCGGCAGGACACGGCAGGCTACGGCGTGGACGTGGTCCTCAACTCGCTCACGGGCGCGGCGCAGCGCGCCGGCCTGGAACTCCTTGCGGCGGGCGGGCGGTTCATCGAAATCGGCAAGAAGGATATCTATGGAGGCACGTGGCTGGGACTGTCTCCGTTCAAGCGCAACCTCTCGTTCTTCGCCGTCGATCTTGCGCAGATGTGTATGACGGCTCCGGCGCGCGTGCAGGCGCTGCTGTCACGAGTCATGCGTCTTGCCGGGGAGGAGCGGCTGCGCCTGCCGGACATCGCGAGCTACCCCCTCGCCGAAGCGGCTTGCGCCATCCGAATTGTCGGCGGCGCCGGTCACACCGGCAAGCTCGTGCTCACCGTTCCGAGAACCGGCCGCTACCGGGTACCAGCGGCGCCGGAGCGCTTCACGCCGTTCAGGCGCGATGGTGCATACATCGTCACAGGGGGCCTCGGCGGGCTCGGCCTGTTCCTCGCTGACGCGATGTCCGCCGCCGGAGCGGGTCGCGTCATCGTCAACGCGCGCTCCAAGCCCACCGACGCCGCGACGAGTGTGCTCGTCGCGATGAAAGCACGCGGCACCGAGGTTCGGGTGATAAGTGCGGATATCGCAGAGCCATCGACCTCGCGACGTCTTGTCGAAGCTGCCACGACGACGGGCCTGCCGTTACGCGGTGTCTTGCACGGTGCAGCCGTTATCGAGGACGGCATCCTTCCCTCCGTCTCAGAGGAGAGGCTGCATCGCAACTGGGCACCCAAGGCGGAAGGCGCCTGGCATCTGCATGCGGCAACGCTGGAGCAACGACTCGACTGGTTTTGCTGCTTTTCTTCGGTTGCGGCGCTCTTTGGTTCGCCTGGGCAGTCCGCATACGCAGCCGCCAACAGCTGGCTCGATACGTTCACACAGTGGCGGCGCGCCCAGGGGCTGCCGTCGTCGGCCGTCGCCTGGGCGGCGTGGGCGGATATTGGTGCCGGTGCGCATCTCTCGGCCCGCGGCGATGCGCGAATGATCGAGCCACGTGACGGTGCTTACGCGTTCGAGACGCTGCTGCGGCACGACCGGGGGTATGCCGCATATGTCCATCTCGACGGCGCCCCATGGCTGACGGCGCTCGCTGCGCGGAGCCCGTTCGGGGCGGCGCTGTCGCAGGCACCAGAGGCCGCGGGCGAGCCGGCGCGCCGCGGGCGCGTGGAGTTGAGACGCGCGCCGTCCGAAGAGCGGCCGGCCCTGCTGCGGCGTTTGATCATCGAGCATCTCGGTGTCATCCTGCGCCGCACCGTGAATCCAGACCGCTCTCTTTTCGATTACGGTCTCGACTCACTCGGGACACTCCAGTTGCTGATCGCGCTCGAGGCCGACACAGGCATCCGGCTCCGGTCCGCGAACGCAACGACCGTGCGCGCCCTCGCCGACACGCTGAGTGGTGCCATGCAGGAGTTTCAGTCCGCTGGAGCAGATGCCCGTGACTGATCTGCGTCCATTGCACGACTGGTCGGGGCCTCCTGCGATGCTGACACTCTGGTGTCCGTCTGCGGCATCGATGGAAAGTGCCAAGCGCGCACCGGTGTCTCCCGCATTGCCGAGCTACGAACAGGAACAGCATCTGCACGCCTTCCGCGCCTGTGAGCAGCGGCACGAGGCGATGGCGCGGCTGCTTGTCGTCGTGTGGGAGGAACCCGGCCGGTGTGACCCCAGAGCCATGACCCATGTGGTGACCGCACATCTGCGCAGGCACGACACGTATCACAGCTGGTTCGAAGAGCGTGACGGGGCCATCGTACGGCACATCCTCACGGATCCCGCGGCTATCCAGATGGTGCCTATGGCGCTCGGCGAGGTTCGCGCGGAGGATTGGCAGAAACATGTCATGGCAACTCCTGCGCCGTTTGCGTGGGATTGCTTTCGATTTGGCATTCTCCAGCGCGCGAATGGGTTCACGTTCTTCGCAAGCATCGACCATTTGCACGCCGATGCGACCGTCATCGCGTTCCTGATGACGGAGATCCGCTCGGCCTATCGGGCCGTGCTTGACGGCGAGGGGCCGCTTCAGCTTGGACAGCCAGGAAGCTATCTGGATTACTGCGGCAATCAGCGCCAGCGGGCTGCCGCGACGACGCTGGCGGATCCTGAGGTGACGCGATGGATCGCGTTCCTGCACCGCAACAGCGGGCGGATGCCCCCTTTCGCGCTGCCGCTCGGTGTGCCGGAGGATCGCTATCATGCGGAGTACGTGCATGTAGACATCCTCGAAGATGCCGTCATGGACGCGTTCGAGTCCGCGTGCCACGCTGCTGGCGCGCGAGCGATCGGCGGCCTGTTGGCCTGCGCGGCGCTGACCGAACGGGAATTGGCAGGCCGCTCGCGCTACAGTGTCGTCACGCCCACGACGACGCGAAGATCGCCACAAGCTTTCCGGACGACGGGCTGGTGCGTTGGCGTGGTGCCAATCGATTTCGACGTGCAACAACGAACGTTTCCTGAACTCGCCTTGACCGCCCAGGACAATTTTGACGAACGGCTAAACCTTGCCGATATACCGATCGAGCTCGTGCTCGAACTCGCAGCCGGGCTGCCGACGGTCGGACCCGTCGCCACAGGCGGCGTCATGCTATCCTATATGGATGTCAACGTTGCTCCGCTCAGTGCACACATTGCGCGCGAATGGCATCAGGCGAATGGGCGGGTCTATATCAACCAGGGCATCGCCGCGCAGGTTGCGATCTGGCTGTTTCGTACGCAACGCGGTCTCTCGCTCACGGTGGCCTATCCGGCAAACAGCACAGCCCGCGCATCGATGCACCGCTATGTCGCAGCGTTTGCGGGCGCGTGCCGCATGGCCGCCGACGCATTGATGCCGACGTACTCTGATGTCGGTCGCGAACGATGATGCAGGCGGTTGCGCACCCAGCGAACGTATCGGATATGCCGCCGGCATTCTTGTCCTTCGCAGATCAAGCCCTTTACCTCGCGCATCTCTCGCTCGGGCAGCACGCGGTCATTCAGGTGCTGTGGCGCTATCTGCGGCCCGTAGATATCGACGCGCTCACACGGTTTCGTGACAATCTCGCGCACGGTCATCTGGCACGGCTGATCCGGCCGGCGCTGCTTCCGTTCGGACGACACCAATGGGCCAGCGCGCCACCGCCGTCGGCTGCTCTGGTTGCCGCCGAGACGGCGCTTGCCCCCGAGGCGATCCAGACGTGGGCCGACGCGCAGGTGGCGCTTCCATTGGATCTCGTGCACGGACCGGCATGGGCCTTGACCTTCCAGGGCTTCGCAGATGGCTCCACGGTGGTCTCGCTTGTGGTGTCCCACTGCATTGCGGACGGACTGACGATTGCAATGGCCGTGAGCGATGCAGTGCGCGGGGAACGGCCGCCCTCGATCTATCCTGCGCTCTGCTCGGTGCACAGCGCCGCGACGGTGCTGGCTGCCGAACTCCAGCGCATTGTGCGTGACGTGCCGGCGACATTTCGGGCGCTGGGCCAACTGGCCCGTACCGCATACACCTCCCTCGACACGTCGAACCCACCCGCTGCATCGCCCGTGGGGCCAGCCGCGGATGACCAGACGGTCGTGTTTCCTTCGGCCTTCATACGCGTGCCCATGTCGGTCTGGGACGCCGGAGCGCGGAGCCGCGGAGCGAACCGCCTCACGCTCCTGACCGCAATGACCGCGGCGTTCGCCAAGGCGCTCGGTCGTATCCGTGACGAGGAAGTGACCCTGCTGATTCCCGTGAACCAGCGCGAAGGTCTGCCCCACGCCGGCGGGAACAGCGTCGCACTTGCCACATTGAAGGTGCGTGTCGACGAGCCGCGCGGGCGCCTGCATGCGTTGCAGCGGCGTCTGCGGGCTACGTTGCTGCAGACAAGACGGGAGCCAAATCGACTTGCTGCGCTGCTACCCTTGGTGCCCTTTGTGCCCAGACGCGCATTTTCGGCCGCCAGCCATCTGGCGCTTGGCGCGCTCGCCGACCTGCCGGCCACGTGTTCGAACTTGGGCGGCTTGCCCAAGGACGTGCTCCAGATCGACGGCAACGCGGCTGATCGAATCTGCTTTCGCGGCATCGACCGTCCGGTCGCGCGCCGCGCGATCGAGGCTCGTCAAGGGGTGGCCACGCTCTTCGCCGGCGTCATCCCCGGATTTGTCGCCCTGAGCTTCGTTGCCTACCAGCCCGGCGTGGTAACGGAGCCTCGGCATCTTCGTGCGCTCGTCGAACGGCTCTTGGCTGACTACGAACTCGTCGGCGAGTTTTTCGATGCTTGAGACGAGCACGGCCGGCACCTCCACCTACGTGAGGCACCGCCTCGCCTGGCTCGACCAACTGGCGTACGAGCTGTTCAGGGTCACCGGCCGAAGCCAGTTGATGCAATGCCTCTGGCTCTATGATCGTGACGTGAACCGCGCCGCGCTGGTGCAAACATATGAACGCCTTATCGCACTGTCTTTCAATCGGCTCATTGAACCGTCATCCTTGCCATGGGGCAGGCCTCGCTGGGTGGCCGGGACCTTCGTTCCGTTCGAGCAGAGTTCTGATCCGCTACCACGATCGCGGCTGCTGCAATGGGCGAACCAGCAGGCGCGCGCGCCGGTAGACCCTGTCATCGGTCCGGCCGGACGGATGGCCATCCAGCCATTCGACGATGGCAGCACAGCCGTGAGCATCGTCGGATCGCATCTGGTGCTCGACGGAATGGGAGCTTTGCGCGTCATCGCGGCTGCCGTGAACGGAACCGGCATCCCGAATCCATACTTGCCTCAAGGCGCTCGCGGCCGACTGTTCGGCTGCCTGTCGGATGCGTGGCAGATCCTCGCCGATGCTCCGCAGACGGTTGCCGCACTCGCTCGGATTGCACAGGCGGACTGGTCGAGACTCGTCGCTCCCAGGCGAAGTCCGGCCGTTCCAGCAGCAGACGCAGTTCACGACCCAACGATCGTAGAGCTTCCCTCTGTTGTGGTGAGTGTTGAATCGCGTGTCTGGCTCGCGTGCGAGCAGCGGCTTGGTGGCGGCATGAATACGCTGTTGCCCGGCTTCGTGGCGTCGCTGGCATCGCGTCTAGGCCGCCGCCGTTTATCGGATGGCGCGATCAGCCTGCTTGTCCCAAGAAGCCGAAGGCGTGGGCTGTCCGACGAACGCGCGCTGGCGATCGAATTCCATATGATGAACGTCGCTCCTGAAGGCCTGACCAAGAGCCTGGAGCCCGTGAATGACGCGAGGGCGCTGCTCCGTGGCGCGAGGAAAAGTCAGACCGATGTATTGACTTCGTTACTCCCTGCCATCGCTTTGATGCCTCGCACCGTCGCAAGGGCGCTCGTGAACCGGTTGTTCGATTATGCCGATGAGCTGCCGGTAAGCTGCTCCGACCTTGGAATGCTGCCGGAAGGGCTCGCGCGGATCGACGGCGCGCCGTGCCGGCTATTGCTGACACGAGCCGTCGATGTCAACGTCACACGCCAGGACCTGGAGCGTTCCCACGGTCATCTCGTCGTCGTGGCCTCCCGCTACGACAAGACCGTTTCTCTTTGCATCGAGGCCTGCCAGTTGCGCCCCGCAGCAACGACGGTCGACGAACTTCGCCTGCTGGTCTCTCAAACACTCACCGACTTTGGGCTTGGGGCTGTCATAGACGCCTGATCCCGGCGCGTGACCGAAGCCTGTTATTGCAGGTAGATTCCGACTCAATGGGAGATCAAGCCTCGATGGGCAGCGGTCGCTTCGTGCAGCAAGAAGACAGGGGGCTCGAGGGTTGAGCTCTTCTCCCAACGAACGGCGTGGACGGCGCGGCGGCGGGGGGCGCAACCTCGACGTCAGGGCGGACGACGTCCTGTGCTATATGGACCAGGCCTCATTCGTCGGATTGCGAGCGCTCGGACGCGGGCCGGCACTGCAGCTCACCTGGCTCTATCCTCACGAGATCGATGAGGCCGCCGTGACGCAATTCAACAAGCGGCTCGCACACGGACTGCTCGGACGCCTCCTGCAGCGTTCACCATTGCCATGGGGGCGGCACCGTTGGGTGGCGAACCCCGTGCCGGGCCCGGTGGCGTGGTTTCGCCACGGGTCGCTCCCTAGGTTACGACGTTTGCTGCTCGATCTACCGGTGGATCCCGAGCGTGGGCCAGGCTGGCGCTTGGCAGTCCAGGCGCTGGAAGGCGGTGGCTGCGCGCTGACATTGCTGGTGTCGCATACAATCGCCGACATGCAGGCCACCAGCCAAGCCATCGCCGACGCGGTGGCTGGTCGACGTCCCGGCTACGGGTTCCCGGCCCCATCTTGGCGATGGTCTCCAGTGATGCTGGCGCGCGACAGCGTCGAGAGCCTGCGCACCCTGCCTGATGTTTGGCGCGCTATGGTGGTTCTCACGCGGCGCTCGGGCAAGGGACGGACGAGCTTGCCTCGCTCGAAGCCGCGCGCGCGAAGCCGGTATCATTTTGAGCCGGCAGTGGACGTGCCGCTCGTGCAGGTGGTCATGGACGCAGGAGCGTGTCAACAGCGTGCGTCGGATCTGGGCGTCGCGAGCAACACGCTGATCATGGCGTTCGCGGCACGGCTCGCGTTCAGGATGGATCGCGTGGACGCATCAGGACGCGTGAAGCTGGTGCTGCCGGTCAGCGACCGTCATTCGAATGATCGGCGCGGCAACGCGCTGCGGTCGATCACGGTGATGGCGGACCCCGATGCTTGCCGCAGCGATGCGCGCGCCTTGCAGCGGGATCTCAAGGCTGCGCTGGCCTCGCTGGTCCGAAACGGCGACGATGTGTCGCCGTTGTTTCCGCTGATCCCCCATGTGCCGTTGTGGCTGGCGCGCCGTCTTGAGCGGGAGGCGCTCGGGGCGGACCTGCCGGTTGGATGCAGTCTTATCGGCGAATTGCCGCTTGACGTAAACCGCCCCTGCGGCGAGGCATCGCTCCTGCAGATATCGTTGCTGGAGTGCTATACAGCTTCGGAACTCGAGCGGCTGGGCGGCGTGCTATTCATCCCCTGCTATCGCGTCGGCGAGCGACTATTCATGACCGTGTCCGGATACGCGCCAGACCGCGTCACGTCCCGCGCCGAGCTGATGCCATTCGTGCGCGATGCGCTCGCGGACATGGGCCTGTGCGGGACGATCGGCTGACGATTGCCGGTCGACGAGGCGGATGGTGCAACGCCTGCCGAGCGCTCAAGCGACGCGCAGGGCGTCGACGATCTTCATGCGGGCGGCCCGCACGGCCGGCAGGAAACCGCCGAGAAAGCCCATCAAGAGGGCGAAGACGAGCGACCGCAGCACGATCCCGGGCGTCAGCACAAACCGAAATGCGAGCTCGGAGAGTGACGTCCAGTTGAGCGTCGTGATCTTCACCTGCGTCATCAGTGACGCGAACAGGATTCCAATGGCCCAGCCGATCAGCGCGAGCAGCAGCGCCTCGACGAGGAATGCAATCAGGATCCGCGACCGCCGAAATCCGAGCGCGCGCAGCACTCCTACCTCCATCATGCGGCTGGCCACGGCCGCGTACATCGTAATCGTGGCGCCAATGACTGCGCCGAGCGAGAACATCCCCGAAAGCGTGAGCCCGAGAATCTGAATGAACCCGGAGAGCAGGCGTGACTGCTCCTCATAGAAGATGCGCTCGCGCTTGGCCTCGATGGTGAGGCGGGGATCCGCTTCGAGGCGCGCCTTGAGGGCGTCGAAGCCGGAACGATCGGCGAGCCGTACCGTGATCGAAGAGAAAAAGTCTCGGCGGAACGATTGCATGAGCTGCTCGCTATCGCCCCAGATCTCGGAATCGAACCCGCTGCCGCCCGCATCGAACCGGCCTACGATCCTCCATTCCCGCTGGGCAAACCGGAGGCTCGATCCGATCTCGACGTCTTCGAAACGTCCCGCGAGGGCGCGCCCAATGACGATCTCGTTGGACCCCTGGCGAAACATGCGCCCCTCGGCGATCCGCACTTGTGGGCGCACGGCCAGAGCGGCCGGACCGACCCCGCGGATCAGGAGGTTGCTCGCCTGCCTGGTCTTGCGTTTTGGCTGCGAGATCAGAACCGCCACTTCCTTCGATACGAGCGGCGCTCCTTCGGCTCCGACGATGATTTCGGGCTGGCTTTCGATGATCCTGGCCTGACGGCGGTCGATCAGGCTCTGGATCTCGACTTCCGCGGAGCGGCGCACGAAGATGACGTTCGTGTCTTCGCCGGTCGCGACGAGCGTTTGCTTGAGTCCGGAGTCGAGCATGAGCACGGCAGCGTAGACGAACACCACGAGCGCCATGCCCGTCGCGGTCAGCAAATTGGTGAGCTTGCGCTCCTGCAGGTTTCGCAAGCTGTAGGAGAGCAGCAACGGCATGGTCAGCCCAACGCCCGAAGGCCGTCGACGATGCTGACGCGGGCTGCCCTGCGCATCGGCAGGGCCGCTGCGAGGATTCCGACCACCACCGCCGCAAGTGCCTGCAGCATCACAGTGTTGACGCTCACGATCAGGGTCGGGAACAGCGTGGCGGAGAGCTCGGCAAGGTGCGCGGCGACCGGGGGCGTGAGCCCGATGCCGATCGCACCGCCGATCGAGGCTATCAAGACGGATTCTGCGAGGATCAATCGCGCCACGTAGCCGGGGCTGAAGCCGATGGCTTTCAGAGTGGCATACTCGCGGAGCCGCTCGCGGGCCGTCATCGCCATGGTGTTCGCCATGACCGCCAGGATGATGAAGATCACGACGAAGGAGACGACGCGAATGGAAATGAGGATCGCCTCCGTCTGCTTGACGAACCCGATCTGGAACGCGCGCTCGGTCTCGGTGAGCGTCTCGGCAAGCGAGTTTCGAAACACTTCGTCGATGGCCTGACTGACGTCCGCGACGCTATCCAGGCTGACGACGTCCACGGCGAACACGCCCACCTGGTCGGCTTGTGCCTTGGAGCGCACACGCAATGTTTCGTTCAGGTAATCCCAGCGGAAGAAGAGTTGCGACGTATCGGTTTTTGGATCTCGGCTGTCGAAGACACCGCAAATCAAGAACTCCCAATTGCCGGGGAAAATTGTCCCGCGCAGCTGGATCACGTCGCCCGGCTTGAAGCCGTAGCGTTTGGCGAGCTTGCGCCCGACAATCGCGCCGCGGCGCTCGCGCAGGAACGCACGCCGCACCTCGTCCGGAACCAGGAGCTCGGGGAACATGTCGAGATAGCTCGCGGCATCGATCGCAAACTGGGGAAAGAAGTTCTTCGAATCCTTGTAGACGCCGCCGAACCAGCTCAGGTGGGTGACGCGCCGCACGCCTTCGACGGCGCTGATGCGCTTCTGATAGGATTTCGGCAGCGGCAGCGCAAAGGAGATGGCGTTTCGAGTCAGCAGCCGCGAAGGGACGGCGCCATCCACCCCCGCATACCACGTCTTGACGACGGTCTGGAGCACGCCGAAGGCGAGGATCGCGACGACGAGACCGACCAGCGTCAGGGACGTGCGGAGCCGGTGGCGCAAGACGTTGCGTGCCACGAGGGTGAGCCACTGGCTCATGACCGGCACTCACTCAAGCCGCTGCTCCACCAGATAGGAGAGATCGCCCTTTTCCAGACTCATGATGCGTTTCGCATGCGCGGCGGCGCGGTGATCATGCGTGACCATCACGATCGTCTTGCCCATGTCGCGGTTGAGCCGCTGCATGATCTCGAGCACTTCCTTCGCTGACTGCCGGTCGAGGTCGCCCGTCGGCTCGTCGGCCACGAGCACTGTCGGGTCGGTCACGATCGCCCGCGCGATGGCCACGCGTTGCTGCTGTCCGCCCGAGAGTTCGGAGGGCAAATGCTTGACGCGATCGCTGAGGCCGACCAGGCTGAGCGCGAGTTGCGCGCGGTCTCGGCGCTCGCGCCGCCCCAGGCTCGTGAGCGTGAGAGGCAACTCGACGTTCTCCAAGGCCGTGAGCACGGGCATCAAATTGTAGAACTGGAAGATGAAGCCGACGTTCGCCGCGCGCCAGTCGGCAAGTTCGGCTTCCGGAAGCAGCGTGATGTCCTCGTCCCCCACCTTGATCGAGCCCTGGTCCGGACTGTCGATGCCGGCGATCAGGTTGAGCATTGTCGATTTGCCCGACCCCGACGGGCCCATCAGGGCGAGGAACTCCTTGCGGCGGATGTCAAACGTGAGTTTGGCAAGGACCGGGACGATCTGCGCACCGCGCCGGTAGCTCTTGCTTACGTCGCTCAGCGCGATCAGAACGTCCTCTCCGGTCCGCGCCTCGGAGATGCGAAGCACGGTCACTTCGTGGCCTGCTTCACTGCGCGCCCGTCGACCAGATCTTCCAGCGGCCGGACCACTACGCGCGTGCCGGCCTTGACGTCGCGGACCTCGATCTGATCGCCCACCTTCGCTCCGAGGTCCACGCTCCGCAGGCGGGCCTTGCCATCCTCGACGACATAGAGATGCTGTCGCCCATCGAGCTCGAAGACGGCCGCCATCGGCACTGCAAGAACAGGCTTGCGCTCCGATTCGGAGACTTCACGCTCGAGGAAAGCCACCTTGGCGCTCATGTCCGGAAGCATTCTCGGGTCGCGCTTCACGAACCGGGCTTTCACGAGGGTCGACGCCTTGGCGCGATCCACGGTCGGCACCATCCGGCTGACCACGCCCTCGAAACGCTCGCCGGGGATCGCGTCCAGCTGGATCTCGACCGGCTGTCCGACGTGGATGCTGAGATACGACGACTCCGCCACGTCGGCTTCCACTTCCAGCGAGTCCATGTCGGCAATGGTGACGACCGCGCCCTTTGTGTCGACCGCCTGCGAGAACGGCGTGATCGTGTCGCCCACGTTGGCGTGCCGCGTGAGGACGACGCCGTCGAACGGCGCTCGGATCTGGGTCTGTCCGACGGCAACTTCGGAGGCGCGGAGATTGGCCTGCGCCGCGGCGATGGCGGCCCCGTACCCGGCAAACGCAGCGCGCGCTTTGGCGAGGCGTGCCTCGGCGGTTTCGCGCGTCGAGTCGCTGATGATGTTCTTCTCGCCGAGGGCCTCGGAGCGCTTGAACGCGATTTCCGCCTGCGTGAGCTCCGCCCGCCCCTGGGCGAGGTTGGCCTCCGCGACCTGCACGTTGGCGGCTGCCTGGTCGCGCACCGCCGCCGTGTCGCTGCTCTCGATCCGGGCGATCAGCTCACCCTCGTGCACCTTGCTGCCTTCGAGCACACCGAGCCATTCGAGACGGCCGGTCGCCTTCGAAGCGACGGACGCCTTGCGTTGCGCGACGACGTACCCTGTCGCGTTCAGCAGCGTCAGCGCCTGCGACGGATAGACGGAGTAGACGACCGCCGTTTCGACGACGATCTGCGTATGCCGCCGCCACACCCAGATCGCGCCGGCGATGCCGACGAGCAGCGCGACGAGAAAGACCCGTCCCAGGAGGCGGCGGGATTGCCTGCGGCGCCGCGAGCCAGCGCTACGGTCGATGGCAAGGGCGGACAGATCGGAGGCGTCGGGTGCGCCGTCGCTCAGGGCCTGGGGCAAAGTCATGGTCTGATCATGGACTTTCGAACAAAACAGCGCAGACTTTGAAGAAAATGTCTAATCGAGAAAGCCGTAAGCCATGCGCTTGACCACTGTCAATTAGCAGAAAGCGCCGCGCTTGACATCCATCAGTTCGTACTCTCCAAATCTTCTCAGGGTGTTAAACATAGCCGATGGCACCCGCGCCGCGCGACCGCCATACTCGGCTCCGCGAAAACCGGAGCGGGACCATCAAGTTTGCCATCGCAGTCCACGGGACACGAGGAGACATCGAGCCTGCGGCTGTGGTTGCACGTGAGCTGCAGCGCCGCGGTCACGACGTCAGGATGGCCGTGCCTCCCAATCTCGTCGGGTTCGCTAGATCGGCCGGTCTATGCTCGGTGGATTGTTACGGCCCCGATTCCCAGCGCCAGCTCGAGGCGGAGGTTTTTCACGACTGGTTCAAGTTGCGTAATCCGGTCAAGGTGCTGAGGCAGGCGCGAGAGTACCTCGCCGACGGCTGGGCGGACATGAGCGCGACCCTGACCAGGCTGGCGACCGGCGCCGATATGATTCTGAGCGGTACGACCTATCAGGAACTGGCCGCCAACGTTGCAGAGGCCCATGGGGTGCCGTTCGCCACCCTTCATTACTTCCCCGTTCGGGCGAACAACCGCATCCTGCCGGTTCGATTACCCCTGAGTCTGGTCGAACCCTTGTGGTCGGTCGCCGAGTGGTCGCACTGGCGCCTGTTGCGGCCGGCCTATGACGCGCAACGCCGAGCCCTGGGGCTTCCGCACTCCAGAATTCGTGCCGTGCGCCGTATGGTCGAATCCGGCGTGCTGGAGATTCAAGCCTATGACAAGGTGTTCTTCCCCGGGCTCGAGGCGCAATGGGGCTGGAAGAGGCCGCTGGTCGGCACACTGACCCTGCAATCCGCCACCGACTTCGATGATTCCGTGAATTCCTGGATCGCCGCTGGCCGGCCGCCAATTTATTTCGGGTTCGGCAGCATGCCGGTCGACAGGCCGGCCGAGACCGTTGCGATGATCGCAAATGCATGCCGGGAACTCGGAGAGCGTGCCCTGATCTGTTCGGGAGCTATGCCGCTTGAACGCACGGCCGCCACGCTGGACGTCATGGTCGTGCCTTCGGTCAATCACGCCGCGGTCCTGGCGCGATGCCGCGCCGCTGTTCACCATGGCGGCGCCGGCACCACGGCCGCCAGCGTGCGCTCCGGCGTTCCAACTCTTGTGCTCTGGGTCGGCGCCGACCAGCCGGTTTGGGCGACACAGATCAGACGCCTGGGTGTCGGCACCTCGCGTCGTTTCTCCGCAACGACGCGAGCGACCCTTCGCCATGACCTGCGGACCGTTCTGGAGCCAGGCTGTGCAGCTCGGGCGCGGCAGGTGGCCAGTCTGATGACTCCGCCGAGCCAGAGCCTGACGACCACCGTAGCCCTTCTCGAAGAGCTGGCCGCATTGCGGTACCGGGGGTGGTGAATCCGGCGACGGCAAGATCAAGGGGCGCGTCGTGATTGATGTGAAGGCGCAGGATCCGACGATTGGCTTTTGACGGCGGGGTATGCCGCCGGCCTGGAATAGCCAAGGGCGGCGCCGATGGTTCGGGCTGCCTCCATCACGTGAACTGAATATTCCTTGATCTGCTTGCGCTTGATGCGGCTGTCGGGGCCGGACATGCCGATCGCTCCGACGAGTTCGCCGGAGCGGCCGAGGATCGCGCAAGCGCAGGCCGCGATGCCCTCGCGCCACTCGCCATGCAGCACGGAGGAGTAACCCTGCGCGCGCGCCAGCTCGATGTCTTCGCGCAGCTCCTTGATCGTCGTTCGCGTCGCTTCGGTGTACCGCCGGAGATGCGGCCGGAACCGTTCGAGGTAGTCATCCGGCATATGTGCGAGCATCGCCTTTCCCGTCGCCATGGTGAAGGCGGGGGCACGCATACCCACGCTGGTGTGGGCGCGAATATGGTGAGCGCTTTCGATCTTGTCGACGTAGACGACTTCGGTGTCCTCGAGCACCGAAAGATGAATGGTTTCGCCGGTGATTTCGGCGAGTTTCGTCATCGCCGGTCGCGCGACGTTGATGAGGTCCATCCGGTGGATGACGTGGCTGCCCAGCGCCCAGATCTTGGTCGTGAGCTCATACATGCTGTGCGGGGGGATTTGACGCACATAGCCTTGGGACTGCAACGTCATAAGCAGCCGATGCACGTTGCTCTTGGTGAGTTTCAACTCGCTCGCGAGGTCCGTGACCCCGCGAGGTTGCTCGCTCAGAGCAAGCGTTTCCAGCAGACGCAGTCCCTTGATAAAAGCCTTATCCATCCGCCTGCCGAAATAGAATGATCTTTCGTCCGATCTAGCATGGCCGGGCGGTCTGCCATAGTCCCGGGGCTCGGGTGTCCCCGATCCCAGCGGATCGGGGACATCTGCGGATCAGCCTGCCTATTGAGCCAGCAAGGCGTTGAGCTTCTCCTGCCCGTATTCTTCGTTGGTAGAGTTTCCGGCCGGCGAAGGTCCGCCCCAGTAATCCGGGCTCCACTCGATTGCCTTCGAGATGTTGTCCGGGTTGTTGGCCCAGTAGCGGGCGAGCTTCTTGTCCGTCGCCGCCTCGAACACGACCCGGGAGGGGAGGGCGACCGGGAAGGTCGAGGTCAGCTGCGCCGCGCGCTTGGGCTCGAGCCGCCAGGACAGCAGTTTCAGCGCGTTGTCGTAGTTCGGCGCCCCCTTGGGTATCGAGAAGAAGTCGTAGTAAACGAAGCCCTGGTTGAAGGTCAGGTCGATCGGCGCGCCCTCCAGGGCGAGCTTGCTCATCGAGCCGGTGTAGGCCATGCACATGTCGGCCTCGCCGTCGAGCAGGAGTTGCGGCGGCTGTGCGGACGTCGTCCACCATTTGGCGATGTGCGGCTTGATCTCCTTGACCTTCTTCAGCGCCCGCTCCATGTCGATCGGGTAGAGCTTGCTCTTCTCCACGCCATCGGCCATCAGCGCCGCTTCGAACACGAAACGCGGCCAGGCCGGCATGCAACGCCGGCCGGGGAATTTCTTCACGTCCCAGAAGTCGGCCCAGCTCGTCGGTACGTTTTCGCCCTTGAACTTGTCCTTGTTGTAGACGAGGCCGACGCCGATCACCTGCAAGGCCACGCCCTTCTTGCGCTTCAAATTGTCCGGCATCGCCGCCAGCGTCTGTTTCGCCCCGTCCGACAGCTTGGAATAGTCGATATCGGCCAGGCAGCAGTCGCCGAGCAGCTTCGTCTCCTGGTCGAAGATGAACGTCAGGTCCCATTGCGCCTTGCCGGCTTCGGCCTGAGCCTTGATGCGCGGGCCGCTACGGGCTTCCTGGACGGTGACGACCTTGATGCCGGTCTCCTTCTCGAACGGGTCGTACATGACCTTGCGCAATGCATCGCCATACCCGCCGCCCGGATCCTGCATGATCACGACGTTGCTCTGCGCTTGAGCCAGACCCGTTCCCGTCGCGACGAACAGGGCCGAGGCCAATACGGAAGCCGATAGCCGCCAGCGTTTCATTCCCAGCATTTTCTCTTTCCTCCAGTTGAAATCGATCATTGTGACGTCGCCTTCCGCGACGTCGCGAGAACGGGGCGTGCAAGGGCGAGCCCTGCGACCACCAGCAGCACCTCCAGCGTCGAGACCACGGCCAACACCGGGTTGAGCCGATAGTTGACGTCGCCCCACAACATGAGCGGAAGCGTCTTCAGCTCCGCGCTCGACAGGAACAGCGTCAACACCAGCTCGTCGAACGAATGCAGGAAGGCGAAGAACGTCGCCGCGGCAAGGCCCGGCATGATGGCCGGCAGCGTCACCAGGCGGAACACTGTCAGCGAGGACGCGCCGTGGACGGCCGCTGCCTGCTCGAGCCTGGTATCGACGCCTTGAAGCGAGGCGGACAGGATCACCACGACGAGGGGAAGGCCGCCGATCGCATGCGCGGCGGCAAGGCCGAACACGGAGCCGACGAGATCGAAACGCAGGAACAGGCTGTAGAGCGACAGGCCGAGCACGACCGGGGGAACGATGATCGGACTCACGAGAAGCAGCATGATGGCTGATTTGCCGCGAATGTTGCTCCTGACGATGCCGAGGGCCGCCGAGGCGCCCAGCGCGATCGCGATGGCGGCCGACATCGCCGCGACGACCAGGGATGTCCAGAACGCCCGCATCCAGTTCGAATCGGAGAAGAACTGCTCATACCAGCGCAATGAAAAGCCCGGCGGCGGGAAGGTCAGATAGCTCGCGCTGCTGAAGGAGATGATCATCACCACGATGATCGGCAGGATGAGAATGGCAATGACCAGGCCGCCCATGAGGCGCACGGTCCAGGTCCCGCAGCTCGCCGGCAGCCGCCCGAACAGCCGCAGGAGCGGCCAACCGATGAAATCGGCAACCGAGGCGCCGAAGCTGCGGCGGCCGACGTCGCCAGCGTGGCGATCTGTGGCTCTCGGCGAGGCCTCCGTCAGCTTGCGGCCGCCCCAGATGAACTCGAAGCCGAGGAAACGTCCGGCCACCGCGACCACCGCCAGCGTGATCGTCAGCAGCACCACGCCCAAGGCCTGCAGGAATCCCTCCGACGTGACCGAGTCCGCCTGCTGGGTGATATGCATGGCGAACATCTGGTCACCGGGTCCCCCGAGCAGGGTCGGCGTAATGAAGAAGCCGATCGCGGCGACGAAGACCAGCAGGAAGCCGGCGCCCATCCCGGGCAAGGTCAGCGGAAGCAGCACGCGCCAGAACGCCGCAAGAGGCCCGGCGCCGCTGGCCAGCGCCGCGCGCGTCAGGCTTTGGTCGAGGCGCGCCACGCTGGAATAGATCGTCAGCACCATCAGCGGCAGAAGCACCGCGGTCATGCCGAGCAGCACCGTGCCGCGGTTGAACAGAAGCTGCACCGGCTCGCTCAATATGCCGATCGAGACCAGCAGCTTGTTGACCGGCCCGTTGCGGCCGAGCAGGACCATCCAGGCGTAGGTCCGGATCAGGATGGCGATGAAATAGGGCAGAACGATCGCGGTCGCGATCAGGACCTGGGCAATGCCGCGACTACGATGAATGAGCAGCGCAGTCGGATATCCGAACAGCAGGCACAGGCCCGCGACCGTCACCGAGATCTGCATCGTGCGGACGAGCGAATCCCAATAGAGCGGTATCGCGAACACCCGCGCGAAATACGACGACCACGACGGACCGCTGACGCTGATACGGATCAGATCGATCAGCGGGAGGAGATAGATGAAGGCCAGGAAGGCAAGCGCCGGCAGCAGCAGCAGCGCCGGATCCTTCAGCCTCCTGACGAGATCAAGCTCCGCAGGACGGTCCGCCTGGACGCCGATCGATGCCGAGCTCATGCAAGCACCCAGCAATCCGCTGCGCCCCAGCTCACATGCAGACGATCTCCGACGGAGGGCAGGGGCCGGTCCGCCATGTCGGTGCACCTGATCAGGAGCGGCTCTCCGCCCTCCATGTGCGCCTCGATCCGCAGGATCTCGCCGAGGAAGATCGCAGACGTGACGCTGACGGGCGTGGAATTCGCAGTCGGCTCGTTCGATACGGCAATGCGTTCGGGACGCACCAGCACGGTTGCGCGCCCGACGTCGATCGTGTCGCGGCTTTCGGCGCTGAACACGTATCCCGCGCGGTTCTTCATCGTCAGCGTCGATCCGCGCTTCTGCAGAATCTCCGCTTCGATCAGGTTGCTCTCGCCGACGAACGAGGCGACGAAGCGATCCGTTGGATGTCGATAGATGTCCAGCGGGCGGCCGATCTGGACGATCTTGCCTGCGTTGAGCACGGCGATGCGGTCGCTCATGGTCAGGGCTTCGCCCTGGTCATGGGTGACGAACAGGATCGTGCTGCCGATGGTCCGGTGCAGGTCGCGAATCTCGATCTGGATCGACTCGCGCAACCGCCTGTCGAGGGCGCTGAGCGGTTCGTCCATCAGCACGACCCTCGGCCTCCTGACGATGGCGCGGGCGATCGCGACGCGCTGTTGCTGCCCGCCCGACATCTGCGAGGGGGACTTCGTCGCATGCTCCGTCAGGCGCATGATTTCCAGCGTCTCGGCGACGCGTCGGTCCGTGGTTGCCCGGTCGACGCCCGCCATGCGAAGCGGAAACGCGACGTTCTGGCTGACCGTCATGTTGGGAAACAGCGCGTAGCTCTGGAAGACCATGCCGAAGCCGCGCTTGTGCGTGGGCACGTTGTGGACGGGCTTGCCGTCGACGAGGATCTCGCCGCTGTCGAGGCTCTGGAATCCCGCTACGAGGTTGAGCAGCGTCGTCTTGCCGCTGCCGGAAGGGCCGAGGAGCGTGATGAATTCACCCGGCTCGATGTCGATGCTGATCCGGTCGACCGCATGAAAGCTGCCGTATCGCTTCACGGCGTCGCGGACGGCGATGCTTGATCCGATGGTGCCGCGCTCCCGCGGGAGGCCGCTCGGCGAGGTCCGAGCGCCTACGTCGCCGGAGCGCGTTGTGCGCAGAGCCGCGGGCTCACCCATTCTTCTCCTCCCACATGTTCTATATTGTAGAACGCTATTCCAATTATTGTTGGCGTAGCGCGCGCACTTGTCAAGTCGCGCCGTTCAACCGCGACGCAGCCGCGCGCGCCGCGATCGCCTGCGCAGGTGACATTCCCTGCAAACAAAGGCCTATCCGGTGAAGTCAGATTGACAGTCGCGTTTAAATCCGTCTAACATTTATTTGGAATACCGTTCTACAATATAGAACATTCGCAGGGAGGATGATGGTGTTGAGCGAGCCTCGCGCAATGGCGAAGCACATCGAGCCGGGCATGCGCGTGGCGCTGCCGGTCGATTACGCCGGCGTCTCCATGGCCATGACGCGGCCGATCATCGAGCATGGCGCGGGCGATCTCGATCTCGTGTGCGTGCCGACCGGCGGATTGCAAGTCGACCAGCTCGTCGGCGCGGGTCTGGTCCGCACGGTGGAGACCAGCGCCGTCTCGCTCGGCGAAGCGGGCGGAGCGCCCCGCTTCAACGCCGCCGTCAAGGAAGGCGCGGTTCGACTCAAGGACGCGACGTGCCCTGCCATCCACGCGGGCCTGATGGCGGCGCAGAAGGGCAGTCCCTTCATGCCGCTCCGGGGGTTGATCGGAACGGATCTGCTTCGCTATCGCGACGATTGGCGCGTCGTCGACAATCCGATGGCGGACGGAGGCGATCCGATCGTGCTGATTCCCGCCATCAAGCCCGACGTCACGATCTTCCACGTGCCGATGGCCGATCGCTTCGGCAATGTCTGGATCGGACGGCGCCGCGAGCTTGCCGCGATGGCCTACGCCTCGCGGATCGCGCTCGTCACGGTGGAGCGCATCGTCGAGGAGAATCTGCTTGCGGACGAGATGAGCGCTGCCGGCGTGCTGCCCGCGCTCTACGTCACGGCGGTCGCCCTGGCCCCGAAGGGGGCGTGGCCCTATGGCCTGTGGGGCGAGTATCCGACAGACAGCGCGGAGATCGCACGCTACGCGAAAGCCGCGCGGACGGCCGACGGCTTCTCCGCCTATATGGCCCAGGCGCAGATGGAGCCCGCGTGATGGCCGAGGTCCTCCCTCGCGAAGTGCTGATCTGCACGATCGCACGGCTGCTCGATGGCGTCAGGCATGTCGCGGTCGGCGCCTCGTCTCCGATTCCCGCCGCCGGCGCGATGCTGCTGCGTGCAATGAAGGAGGCGGAGGGTGCCGTCGGTCCACGCATCTCCATTCTCGGCTCCGTCGAGCACAATTTCTTCACCAACGGTTCGGCGGAACTGTTCGATTGCGCGGGGCAGGGCCGGATCGATGCGTTCTTCCTCGGCGGTGGCCAGATCGACGGCTTCGGCAACGTGAACCTCGTCGGCGCCGGAGATTATCCGCGATCCAGCGTGCGCTGGCCCGGTTCGTTCGGGTCGGCCTATCTCTATTTCGTCGTACCGCGCGTCATTCTGTTTCGGGAGGAGCATACGCCGCGTGTTTTCGTCGAGAAGGTGGACTTCATCAGTGCGCCGGGTGTCAGTCCGGACGGGGTTTTCCGGAGCGGCGGTCCTATCGCCCTGCTGACCGGCAAAGGCCTCTTCCGCTTCGACAAGACGCGGCCGGGCTTCGAGCTGGAGAGCGTCCATCCCGGGCATGATCTCGCGGAGATCAAGGAGGCGACCGGTTTTCGGTTCGCCCATGACGCCGAGCCGCGGCAGACCGCGCTGCCTGATCGAGCGACACTCGACCTGCTCCGCAGCCGCGTGTTCGACGAACTCGCCGAGACCTATCCCGAATTCGCCGCGCAGATGCGGCGCGAGCTTGGGACGGTTGACGCATGAGCGAGGTCAAGCGGGTCCCGCACTGCAGCCATTGGGGTGCGTATACGATCCTCGTCGAGGATAATCGCATCGTGGGCGTCGAGCCGTTCGAGCACGATCCGGCTCCTTCCCCGATCATCCATTCTGTCGCCGAATGGGCGAACCCGGCGCGTCGCGTTCTGCGACCGATGGTCCGTTCCGGCTGGCTGGACAAGCGTGAGAAGAGCGATCGCCGGGGCCGCGGCCGGGAGAAGTTCGTGCCGGTCAGCTGGGACGAGGCAACGACGCTGGTGGCGGATGAAGTGCGCCGCGTCGCCGGCACCTTCGGCAATGCGTCGATATTCGCCGGCTCCTACGGTTGGACCAACTCGGGCCGCCTGCACCACGCCTCGTCGCTTCTGAAGCGCATGCTCAACCTGGTTGGCGGCTTCACCAGGCATGTCGACACCTATTCGATCGCGGCAGGCCCCGTGATCCTGCGGCACACGCTGGGCAGCGACGATGCATGCGGCGGCCGCGCGAACACGCTCGACACCATCGCGCAGCACACCGAAACGCTGGTGGTGTTCGGCGCGCTCTCGCCTCGAACCGCGCAGAACGAGGCCGGCGGAATCGGCAGCCACCGACTTGAAACCTATCTCAGGAAAATCGTCGCGCGCGGCGTCAAGGTGATTCATGTCTCGCCGCTGAAGGACGATCTGCCAGACTGGGTCAACGCCGAATGGTGGCCGATCCGCCCGAACACCGACACTGCGCTGATGCTCGGCCTTGCCGGCGAGATCGTGAAGGCGGGCCGGCACGACAGGGATTTCCTGGCGCGCTGCACCAGCGGCGCGGATCGCCTGCTTCGCTATCTCGAAGGCGAGGCGGATGGCGTCCGCAAGGAGGCGGTTTGGGCTGCGGGCATCTGCGGCCTCGATGCGGAGAAGGTCGCCGGGCTCGCAAGTCGCCTGGTCGACACGCGCAGCATGCTGACCGTGAGCTGGAGCCTGCAGCGCGCCCATCATGGCGAGCAGCCGTTTTGGGCGGCGCTCGGACTCGCGTCGGTTGCCGGCCAGATCGGATTGCCGGGGGGCGGCGTCGGCTACGGCTACGGCTCCCTGGGGGGCGTGGGAGCGCCGCTCAACCTGGCCCGGTCTCCGGCCATCTCACAGCTGACCAGACCGATCGACAGCTTCATCCCGGTGGCGCGGATCACCGACATGCTGCTCAATCCCGGCCGGCCATTCAGCTATGAAGGCGAGCTCCGCACCTATCCGGATACGAGGCTGGTCTATTGGGCGGGCGGCAATCCTTACCACCATCATCAGGATCTCAATCGCCTGTCGGACGCCTGGACGAGGCCCGAGACGATCATCGTGCAGGATCCGATGTTCACGGCGACAGCTCAGCGCGCGGACATCGTGCTGCCGGCGACCACGTCGATCGAGCGCAACGATCTTGCCGGCAACAGGCGTTCCGACTTCATCCTGGCGATGAAGCAGGCAATCGAGCCGCTCGGCGAATCCCGCTCCGACTTCGATATCTTCAACGCCATTGCAGGCAAGCTCGGAGTGGCCGATCGCTTCAACGAGGGCCGGGACGAGATGGGTTGGGTCCGGCATCTCTACGAAGAGTGCCGCAGCGACGCTTCGAAGCGCTTCGATTTCACGATGCCTGATTTCGATGCGTTCTGGGAAGCCGGCTATGCTCGCTGCCCGGTCAAGGCCGAGCAGACGTTCCTTGCCGACTTCCGCAACGAGCCGGAGGCCCATGCGCTGAGGACCGAAAGTGGAAAGATCGTGCTTGGCAGCGCGACTCTGGCCAGGCTGGACTATGCCGATTGTCGCTCGCATCCGGCGTGGATCGAGCCGGCTGAATGGCTCGGCAACGCCGCCGATGCCGGCCAGATGCACCTCATCTCGCACCAGCCGGCGGGCCGTCTTCACAGCCAGCTCGAAACCGGCGCATCGAGCAGGGCCACGAAGCGCAACGGCCGTGAACGGGCTCACCTGCATCCCGACGACGCGGATGCTCTCGGCATCGCCGATGGTCAGACGATCCGTATCTGGAACGGCCGCGGGGAGTGCCTGGCGACGGCCGAGGTCACCGACAAGGTTCGCCGGAGCGTGCTGGTGCTCCCGACCGGCGCATGGTTCACGCCGACCGGCAATAGCGGCCTCGAGGTTGCCGGCAATCCGAACGTGCTCACGCTCGACATCGGCACGTCTCAATTCGGCCAGGGCTGTTCGGCCCACACCTGCCTCGTGCGGGTCGAGCCCTACGCCGCCGATCGGCGCGATGCGTTCGAGGCCTATCAGGAAACGCTCGTCGCGCTCGCGGCAGTCTAACAGGAGCTTGCAACATGTCTGCACCCGCCATCAGCCGCTTTCCCGTCCCCGACGTCGCGACCCTGCCTGCGGATATCCGCTCGCGGATCGAGGCGGTTCAGGAGAAGTCCGGCTTCGTGCCCAACGTCTTCCTGACGCTCGCGCATCGCCCGGACGAGTTTCGGGCGTTCTTCGCCTATCACGACGCGCTGATGGACAAGCCCGGGCCGATCACCAAGGCCGAGCGCGAGATGATCGTGGTGGCGACCAGCAGCGCCAATCAATGCCAGTATTGCGTCGTCGCACACGGCGCGATCCTGCGCGTGCGGGCGAAGAACCCGCAGATCGCAGACCAGGTCGCCGTCAACTATCGCAAGGCCGATATCACCGCGCGGCAAAGGGCGATGCTCGATTTCGCAATGAAGGTCTCGGCGCGCGCCTATGAGGTCGACGATGTCGACGTACGGGATCTCAAGGGACACGGATTCACGGAGGAGGACGTCTGGGACATCGCGGCCATCGCTGCATTTTTCGGGATGTCGAACCGCCTCGCCAACGTCACCAGCATGCGTCCGAACGACGAATTCTTTGCGATGGGCCGCTGAACGCCTCGGACGAAGACCGCAATGGTATCGCTTGTCATCGACAGACGCTTCCGGGGACCGCCGAACTCCGGCAACGGAGGCTATGTATGCGGATGTCTCGCAAGGCACGTCGCCGGAGACGCCGAAGTCACGTTACGCGCGCCGCCACCGCTGGAGCGACCGCTCGACGTCCTGACCGCATCTGATGGCACCATCGAGCTGCGCGAGAACGACAAGCTGCTCGCGACGGCGCATGTAACGGGCATCGATGTGTTGGACGTTCCCAAAGTGAGCTACGAAGCCGCCGAAGAGGCGGTCCGCAGAACCCCCTACGACGAGCAGACCCACGACCTTCCGGCTTGCTTTGTCTGCGGCCCCGCGCGTGTCCATGGCGACGGTCTCCGGATCTTCGCAGGTCCGCTGCAGGCGGGCGCAGTCCCGGGCAAGCCCGTGGTGTTCGCGGCGTCCTGGATACCTCATGGCAGCCTGTCCCGCGACGACGGCTACGTCGCGCCCGAATTCGTCTGGGCCGCCCTCGATTGTCCCACCGGCTATTGCAGCGTGGGCGCCCGTCATCTGGGCTTGAACGGAAACGAGACGGCCCTGCTCGGACGCATGGCGGCGCGGATCGAGCGCCGGCCACGCCCCGGCGATCGTTGCGTGGTGACGGCCTGGCCGACCGGGCGGGAGGGCCGCAAGCTCTTTGCCGAGAGCGCTTTGTTGAGCTCGGAACAGGACGTGTTGGCGGTCGCACGAACCACGTGGCTGCTGGTCGACCGCCAGGTTCAGCTTGGAGCAACGACATGAACGAGAGTCGGAACAGCACATGACCAGTCGCGAAACAGAGCTCGAGCTTCGTCAGTCCGTCATCGACGCGTGCCGCGAGATGGCGGCACAAGGCATCAACCAGGGGACGTCCGGAAACATCAGCGTCCGAACCGACGACGGCATGCTGCTCACGCCGTCCGGTCTTCCATACGACCGCATGAAGCCGGAAGACATCGTGGCCATGAAGTGGGATGGTTCATGGGCCGCGTCGGCCGGCAACGTTCCGTCGACGGAATGGCGTTTTCACCTCGACATCCTGAGATCGAAGCCGGAGGTCGGCGCCGTCGTTCACGCGCATCCGATCTTCTGCACCATCATCGCGATCATGAATCGCGCGATCCCCGCGATTCACTACATGATCGCTGCCGCCGGCGGCAACGACATCCCCTGCGCACCCTACGCCCAATACGGCACGGCCGAACTGTCGCAGGCGGCCCTTGACGCGCTTCGCTATCGACGCGCCTGCCTGCTCGCCCATCACGGGCTGATCGCCACAGGTCCCAACCTGCGCAAGGCGATGTGGCTCGCGGTGGAGGTGGAGGTGCTTGCCAAGCAATATCACGGTTGTCTTCAGCTTGGCTCTCCTCCGCTGCTGCCGGACGAGGAGATCGACAGCATCCTGAAGCGGTGGGGGCAGTACGGCCTGCGCGACAACGACGGCGCGCTCAAGATTCCCCTGCAACCGAGCTAGATGAATCCCGCTCAAACCACTTTCCTGCGAGAACTCATGGCAAACACTCACGACGTCAGCGTCTGCGGCACGTATATTCTGGATATTCTGGGGGTCCCGGTCACCGAGATTCCGCCCGGTGGCGGACGCTTGCTGATCGAAGAAATCCGGCTCGCGGTGGCAGGCACGGCCGGCGGAACGGTTGTGCCTTGCGCGCGTCTCGGTCTGAAGGCGCTCGCGGTTGGCGCCGTCGGCTCCGACGAGAAGGCAGACTGGATGCTGAACGCGCTGGAGCGCGAAGGCATCGATATTTCCCTCATGGAGCGGATGGCCGGCAGTCCGACCTCGGCCACGATCCTGCCGATCCGGCCCGACGGCTCGCGTCCGGTCATGCACGCAAGGGGGGCTTCTGCCCGCTGGCGAATCGCGCCCGAAGCGCAAATGGCCGCTTGCCGGAGCAAGATTCTGCATCTCGGCGGGGTCGGCTCCCTGCTCGCGATGGACGGCGCGCCATCCGTTGCCTTGCTGCGGGACGCGAAAGCGGCCGGCTGCACGACGACGCTTGATCTGATCCAGGCGCGAGGCGAAACGCTGGCGCTGGTCGAACCGTTGCTGCCTTACGTCGACTTCTTCATGCCGAGCATCGACGAGACCAGTGCCATGGTCGGAACCGACGATCCCGCCGCGTGTGCGCGGTTCTTCATCGAGAGGGGAGCGGGGGCCTGCGCCATCTCTCTCGGTGCCGATGGCTCTTTCGTGATGACGCGTGACGGACGTCAGTTCACGGTGCCGGCGTTCGAGGTTGCGGTTCGCGACACCTCGGGATGCGGCGATTCCTACACGGGCGGTTTCATCGCCGGTCTCGCGCGCGACTGGGACTTGCTCGACTGCGCCAGGCTCGCGACCGCGACGGCCGCGATTGTCGCGACGGGGCTGGGCTCGGGCGCCAATCTCGTGTCGTTCGAAGAGACCGTGAAGGCCATGAACAGCCTCCCGGTCCGCAAGCCGGCTCGCGTCTGATCCATCCACACCATCAAGAAACATTCATCCGAACGACAGGGGAGAACGCAACATGGCCCGACATGCGATCGTGACCGGAGCAAGCCGTGGAATTGGTCGCGCGATAGCGCTTGGTCTTGCGAGGCGAGGCTACGATCTCGCGCTGACCGACATCGCAGCGCAGGAGAAGGTCCTCCTCGAGACCGTTTCCGAGGTCAAGGAGCTTGGCCGCCGCTGCATCCCGGTGCTGGGCGACGTCAGCAACGCCGCCGATTGCAGGCGCGCCGTGGCTGAAGCGGTCCGGGATCTCGGGCACGTCGACGTCCTCGTCAACAATGCGGGAATACTCAGGCTGGCGACCATCGAGGAATTGACCACCGAAACCTGGGATCAGACGTTCGCCGTCAACACGCGCGGCGTGTTCCAGATGACCCAGGCCTTGGTGCCGCACATGAAGGAACGCAAATACGGACGGATCGTCAACATCGCCTCGCTCGCGGCCCGAACGGGCGGTCCGGGACAGTCCCACTACGCCGCGTCGAAGTCGGCCGTGGTCGGCTTCACCCGGGTTTCGTCCATGGAGTTCGGAGGCTTCGGCATCACGGTCAATGCCGTATGCCCGGGCATCATCATGACGGAGATGGGGATGAACAATCTTCGCGATCCCGAGCGGGTCGCCTATTTCGAAAAGGTCACGGACCTGCACAGGCTCGGGCAGCCGGAAGACGTCGTCGGGCCCGTGGCGTTTTTCGCGTCCGATGATTCAGCGTTTGTAACCGGCCAAGCCCTTAACGTGGACGGAGGTATCTTCTACAGCTAGCGACGGTATCGTTCGTCATTTGATGATCCCAATCCGTTGTTCGCGAAAGACCGCACAGAGCCCGCTCCTTGGCCGGGAAGTGCGGTCCCTAAGCGATCGCAACCCCGATCATGGTCAGACATGTCAAGAACCCCAGGATCGGCACCCAGATCGGGATCCGAACGTGCCGTTCGACCGAATGGACATGGCGCGCGCGAATGCAGAGCAGCGACAGGTTGACCATCGCAAACGTCGCCAGCGTGGCGACCGAGGTGCCGGTGGCCAGTCGTTCGATCGGAAATGCGAGCGCGAGGGCGATCACGGAAAGCATGACCAGGCCGGTCGCAATCACAGGTGTGCCGGTGCTCGCGTGGACACGAGATAGCAGGCGCGGCAGGTCGCCTTGCCGCGACATTCCGTAAATGACGCGCGCGGCCATGGTCATTTGGGCGAGGACGGTGTTCAGCGTTGCGACGACGGCGATCACGTTGAGCGGCACGGGCTCCATGCCCGTTACGGTGCGGAATACCAGGCTGAGCGGAGCAGGCGAGGCGGTCAGGCGATCGGTCGGCACGGCTGTAATCGATATCGCAGCGATGAGAATGTAGAGGACTGATGTTATCAGGAGGGTGAGAACCATGGCGCGCGGAATGTCCCTGTGCGGAACCCTGGCCTCTTCAACCACGTTCGCCAAGTCCTCGAATCCGACAAAGGCAAAGAACGCGAGCAGGGACGCATAGGCAATTCCCGAGAGCGCTGCTGCGTTCATCGGAGGAAAGGCAACGAGCGCCGAGGGGAACGACGGCATATGCCAAATGGCTGCGAGGATGATCCATGCGAGCCCTCCGGCTTCGATGACCGTGAACACACCGGCCAACACGACGGATTCAAGAATCCCCCAGGCCGCGATCGCTCCCAGCGACATGACGACCGCGACGACGATGACTGGCGGGGGTAGATCGACGAATTGCCTGATATAGCCGACACTCCCCAGAGTGACTGCGCCGGCTGCGACCACACCGGTACACAATGTCAGGAGCCCGACGATCGTCGAGAGCAGCCGGGAATTGAACGCAGCTCGTACATAGGCTGCTTCACCGGCGCTCACCGGATACCTCGTCGCCATCTCCGCGTAGGATGCCACCGTGAGCCCCATGACCAAGGCTGCCAGCAGGAACGACCATACGGAATATGCGCCGGCGTGCCCGGCCACGGCGCCGATCAGAACATAGATACCCGCGCCGATCGTGATGCCGGTCCCGTAGAGGACCAGCAAGGGAAGGCCGAGCCGGCGGCGCAGATTACCTGAAATGTCGACGGATGAATCGGTCATCTGAAGAGAAGCGATTCCTGGCTTGACTGGACGTCAGTAACTGACCGTCCGCAGGACCGCTTGATTTGCGTCAACGGGATAGCCGGGAAACGCGAGATAAAGGGATGATCCGAGCAAAGGAGCAACGCTATGTCTCTTGCCAGCGTCATGGTCTACGTCGATTCCCAGCAGCAGGACGAAGGGCAGATTGCCGTCGCCGAAGGCGTCGCGAACAGCTTTGGGGCAGCCCTGCTCGGCGTCTCGGCCATCGCAACAGAGCCTCCGTTCGTCGCCGAAGGCGTGATCATCGAGCAGACGACCGCCGACGATCTCGAGCGGATGCGCGCAACTCTTTCGGCCAAGGAGGCATGGTTCAGGCGCATCGTTCGCCTGCCGAGCGAAAAGGTGGAATGGCGTTGGGCGATTGGCTTTCCGACGGAATTCTTGGTCGAGCAGTCCAGGGCGGCGGACCTTGTCGTGGTGCGGCGCAGCCAGCTGAAGGCCAAATCCACTCACTACCTCGATGCGGCCGGAGCCATGTTGCGGCTGGGCCGTCCGATCCTTGCGGTGCCGGACGGCGTCACCACATTGTCGGGTGATCGGATCGTGGTCGGATGGAAAGATGCCCGGGAGGCGCGACTGGCCGTTCGCGATGCACTGCCGTTTCTGACGCGGGCTTCGCAAGTCACGATCGCCGAAATCTGCACGTCGAGCGAACAGGATTCCGCGCGTGATCGGGTGCGAGACGTTGCCAGGTATCTTCAGCGGCACGGCGTCAATTGCCAGCACGAGGTGCGCGTGCATACGGCGGAACCCGACGCAGGCTATCTCGTTCGGCTGGCCGCCGACGTCGGTGCCGACCTCGTCGTAGCCGGCGGGTATGGACATAGCCGACTGGGAGAATGGATTTTCGGCGGCATGACGCAGAGCCTGTTGCAGCAGGCTCCGACCTGCCTGCTGATGTCGCATTGACGCCGACACAATCGGAGGGCGTGCGATGGCCGGGCAAAACGCACCGGCCTCCGCGGACGCCTATCCGGACCGCCATGCGCCGCCACGGTCGGCGGTGTTGAGCTGAATCAAGCGGAGACCCGCCGTTCCTCATTACCAGTCAAGCTGCAGCTGATGGCGATGGGAGAAGCAGGTTGGAGTCCGATCAAGGTTCACGGAAGCCGGGCCTCGCGATGGCTGCCATTTTGGCGGGTGGCTTGCTGCTCGTCATGCTGCAGTTCGGCCTTGCTATGTATAGTTCGACCGAAACCATTCCCTACAGCCAGTTCGAGCAGTTGCTCGCCCAGGACAAGATCACGGAAGTGTCCGTCGGCTCGGATACGATCCAGGGGAAATTGAAAGAGCCGCTTCCGGGCGGCAAATCCGCTTTCGTCACCGCCCGGGTCGATATGGCCTTGGCCGAAAAGCTCGCGGCGAAGGGCGTGAGCGTTACCGGCGTTCCCGGTGGTGGAGCGTTGCAGACATTGTTGTCCTGGATCTTCCCGGTCATCGCCTTCTTCCTGATCTGGTTCTGGATGGGCCGCGGGATCGGTGGCGCCCAGGGCCTGGGCGGGCTGATGTCGATCGGCAAGTCCCGCGCAAAGGTCTACGTCGAGAAGGACATCAAGGTCACCTTCGCCGATGTCGCCGGGGTGGACGAGGCGAAGTTCGAGCTGCAGGAGGTGGTGTCGTTCCTCAGGGATCCCAAGAGCTATGGTCGCCTGGGAGCGCATGTTCCCAAGGGCATCCTGCTCGTCGGACCGCCGGGGACGGGAAAGACCCTGCTGGCCCGCGCGGTCGCGGGAGAAGCCGGCGTCCCGTTCTTCTCGATCTCGGGCTCGGAATTCGTGGAGATGTTCGTCGGTGTCGGCGCTGCCCGGGTTCGGGATCTGTTCGAGCAGGCCCGCAAGGCGGCCCCATGCATCATCTTCGTCGATGAGCTCGATGCGCTGGGACGCAGCCGCGGGCCGCAATCGTTCGGCGGCTACGACGAGAAGGAGCAGACCCTCAATCAGCTCCTGTCCGAGCTCGACGGCTTCGACCCGAGCGCCGGCGTCATTCTGCTGGCGGCCACCAACCGGCCCGAGGTCCTGGATCCGGCGCTGCTGCGCGCAGGCCGTTTCGACCGGCAGGTGCTGGTTGACCGGCCGGACAAGATCGGGCGCGTTGCGATCCTGAAGGTGCACGCCCCCAAGATTCACACCAGCAAAGACGTCGATCTCGACAAGGTGGCTGGTCTCACGACCGGCTTCACCGGGGCCGACCTCGCAAACCTCATCAACGAAGCCGCGATCGCGGCGACCAGACGGAGCGCCGAGGAGGTCACGTTCGACGATTTCGTCACGGCGATCGAGCGGATCGTCGCCGGCATCGAGAAGAAGAGCAGGGTACTCAGCAAGGGCGAACGGCGCAGGGTTGCGTATCACGAGATGGGTCATGCCCTCGTTGCGGCCAGCCTGCCCGGCGTCGATCCCGTGCAGAAGGTGTCCATCGTCCCGCGCGGAATCGGCGCGCTCGGATACACCATTCAGCGTCCGACCGAAGACAGGTTCCTGCTGACGGTCGAGGAACTGAAGAACCGCATCGCTGTGCTGATGGGAGGGCGCGCGTCGGAGCATCTGATCTTCGACGGAGCGATCTCGACCGGTGCAGCCGATGACCTTCAACGTGCGACCGAAGTCGCGATCGAAATGGTGACCAAGTACGGTATGGACGAGACGGTGGGGCAACGCACCTATGCGTCGAAGCCGCAGGCCTTTCTCGTGGCGGCGCAGGACAAGATCGTTGCGGCCGCGGAGGCAACCGGCCGCGAGATAGATCTCGCCGTACGTAACCTGATCGAGGAGGGAGGCCGCCGCGCCCGGGAGATCCTCCAGCACCGGCGGGCAGATCTCGATGCCGGCGCCGAACTGTTGATCGCAAATGAGACCCTGACATCCGAGCAGTTTGCGCCGTTGCGAGGTAAGCGCTCCGAAGGAAGCAAGCCGGTCGCCGCATGACGGCGCTGGCAGCTTGACGTGCCGCGCACTCGGTCCTCGTCCTGAGGCCCGCCAGCGGCGGGCGTCTCGAAGGATGGCGAAAATCGCTGAAATATGCGATTGCCCTACGCAAAGATTGCCCTACGCAAAGAATGGGGTCCTTTGAGACCTGCCTGATTGTCCCGGATTTGATCCGGGTCAAGATTTCGACCCGTCTGTCCCATTATGATTTGATTTTCCGGTCGCCGCGGGCCACCCCACCCTCGGCAGCTCCTTTTTCCCGGGATGATGGCGTCAAACGAGCCGCGTGAAGACGCGGGAAGGAGTTCATGCCCACATATTATTTCGACGTGAAGGACGGTGTACCCGCCCGGGACAGGTCCGGACTGGAACTGGTGAGCGATGGTGCCGCCATCGTGCACAGCAAGAATCTCGCCGATAAGGTGCGCAGAGAGAAGCCGAAAGGCCATCCCGACCTGCAGGTCATCGTCATCGATGAGAGCGGCCGGGAAGTCCACCGCGAGCGAATTTATCCAGACGCCACCTGATCATTGGCCCGCCGCCACGAGAGCCGGGACCGCGATCATTCGGCCCGGCCGCATCATTTCTTCCTGCCGCTTCCGGATGGCGAAAAGATCTGATTGGCGGGCGGTTGCCCGCCGGTCGGAACGGAGATCGCAATGAAGCCGCGTCCCATTGAAGTGTGACAGGCGTTGCAGCCGTCGGTCAGCCCGCGCATGGAAACGGCGAACTTGCGATTGTCTCCCGTCGCGATCGCGTCCGCGATCGAGAGCAGCGGCTCCTTCATCGTGGTCACGTTGCTAATCGGAATTGCCGGGTAGAAAATGGCGGCTTCGGCCAAGCTGTTGGTCAATTGGCGCAATTCATACGCGGCGAGGTCCCAGTTTCCCGCCTTGCCTGCATGCCACAACTTGAGATGCTGAAGTTGGGCCATGCTCATGACCTCGACGAGGCGAGGCGCTTCTTGCTTGCTGTTCGCGGAGGGCGGGAAGTCGGATTGGGCGATCGCGGATGAGACCGCGCCCGCCGAAATCACCAGAACCGCGCACCAATTCTTCAGCGTCATCCGACCATTCCTTGCTGATTGGAAGCCTGAATATCAGGACCACGCTCCGTGCTCTTGCGGTGAATCAATCCTGCTGCGGTCGCCGCATTCCTGTGGGCGGAGCCGGGGCACGTCTATCGCCAAGCCCGACCAGGGGATGCGCAAGCCTCAGCACAAATCGGGCCTCCCTAGACGGGGGCCGGCGTTGCCAATTGCTCAAAAATTCGTGGCCATTGCGGCCAGACGTCGATGGGCCCTGTCCCGCGCGGCCTCGATCGGCTGCTGCGGTCCCGTGGTTGGCCCGATCGGCACGAAACGGACATTGTCGATGCCGATGAAGCGGAGGATGTCGCGCAGGTAAGGCGTCGCCATGTCGATGCGGCCGCGGTTCATGCCGGTGGCAAAGTCGCTGCCGCTGGCGAGAATCACCAGCGTCGGCCGGTCCTTGAGCAGCGGCAGATAGCCCTGCGAGGGGTCGAACCGGAACGTTAGCCCGGGCTGCACGATGATGTCGAACCACTGCTTGAGCTTGTAGGGAATGCCGAAGTTCCACATCGGCGTCGAGATCAGCACGCGATCGGCCAACGAGAACCGCAGCGCCATGCGCTCCGCCTCGGCAAAGCTGTCGCGCTGCGCGTCGTTGAAGGCTTGTCCGTTCAGCCGGGCATATTTGGCCTCGACGATGGGGCCAGAGAATTCCGGCATCCGCTCCCGCCAGAGGTCCATGACATCGAGGTCCCAGTCGGGCCGGGCCTGGCGAAAGCCGTCAAGAAAGACGCGCGCGCCGGCGGTCGACTCGGAGTCGGCGCGCGGTGAGCAGGAGAGGTGCAGGAGCTTTGCCACCGCTCATCTCAGCGCGTTGATGACGGCGTCTGCCCTCGTGACGATCGCGACGTTCTGCATGGCGAAGTTGATCGAGGCATTGTGCCACTCCGCGTTCATGGTCGAGCAGCAATCTTCGGGCACGATCATGAAGTAACCCTTGTCGGCCCCGGTGCGGGCGGTGTGCTCGACCGACATGTTGGTCCAGGCACCGGTGTTGATGATCATGTCGCGCCCGGTCGCCTTGAGGATTGTCTCGAGCCGCGTGCCTTCCCACGCGCTCATCCGCATCTTCTCGACGACGAAATCGCCTGGCCGCGGTTCGAGGCCGGAAACGGGCGCCGCGCCCCAGCTGCCGCGCACCATCGCTTTGCTGTCGACGAGACCCTCAAAAAGCGGCGCGTTCAGCGTCACGCCGGGCGCGCCCGGCTCGACCACGAACCAGACGTGGATGATGGCGACGCCGCGGGCCCGCGCGGTCTCCGCGAGGCGGCGGACATTCTCGACGACGTGCTGCTGCTTCGCATGTCCCGGCGCGCCGGACTCGGCGAAGGCGCCGCCATCCATGATGACGTCGTTCTGGAGGTCCTGGATGATCATGGCACAGCGCTGCGGATCGAGCCGCATGTCGCCATCGGCGAGGATCGGCGCCGCCGGCGAGGCGCTTGCCGCCTGGCCGCCGCCGCTTCTCCGGCCGCTCATATAAGGCTCATGCCGCGGGCCGACCTTGGTCGGAATGGCGTAGACCGAACGCGTCGAGGTCAGGTACAGCGTGCGGAAATCCGGTCCGCCCCAGGCGAGGTTGGCGACCATCTCGGGCACGCGGACCTTGCCGAGCAGCTCGCCGCGCGGCGAATAGACCCAGACGCCGCCGGGCGCGGTGACCCAGACATTGCCATGCTGGTCGCATTTCATGCCGTCGGGCAGGCCGGCCTCCAGCTCGGAGCGGATGCCGCTTGCGAACACCCGCGCATTCGACAGCGAGCCGTCGGCGTTGACGTCGAAGACGCGGATCAGCGCCTGCACGGTGTCGTTGACATAGAGCAGCGTCTCGTCCGGTGAGAAGCACAGCCCGTTCGGCTGGTCGAACAAATTTCGCTCGACCACGAGCTTCGGTTCGCTGCCGGGCACGAGACGATAAACGCCCTGGAAGCCGAGCTGGCGCGGCCGCTCGACGCCGTAGACCGGCATGCGGCCGTACCAAGGGTCCGAGAAATAGATCGCGCCGGAGGAGTGCACGCAGACGTCGTTCGGGCTGTTCAGCTCCTGACCCTGGAAATGCGAAGCCAGCACCTCGCGCCGCCCGTCCGGCCGTTCGCGGATCAGCGACGATGTCGCGTGCTCGCAGACGATCAGATTGAGCTCGGCATCATAGGTCATGCCGTTGCACTTGTTCGAGGGACGCTTGACCTCGGCCACACCGCGCCGCGCGTCCCAGCGACGGCGTACGTCGCCCGGCATGTCCGAGAACAGCAGATAGTGATCGACCGGATGCCAGATCGGCCCCTCCGTGAAGTCGAAGCCGGTGCCGACCTGCGCGACCGGCGCGTAGGGGTCCACCAGGGTTTCGAATTCGCTTCGCAAGGTGACGTGCGTCATCGGTCGATCCCTCCGATCATCTCAGGCCGGGAACCAGTTGCGTGCGGGCAAGGACTGCACGATCGGTCCGGGGACCTGATCGTGCAGGCGCCCGACGACGTTGCCGCCTTCGATCTTGGCGGGGCGGTCGTGCACCGGCAGCAGGTAGCGCGAATTGCTCAGCAGCTTCTTGATCGAGGCCTTCTCGGCGCGCTTGCTGGTGCCATGGTTGCCCGTCGTGCGCGGCTCCCAATCGTTGATCTCGTTGAAGGGCGTCACGATCTGGTCGTTGAAATCGTAGATCACGTCGCCGCAGATGGTGGCGATGCCGTCGGCGGTCTCGACGATGACGTTCATCGAGCCCTCGGTGTGCGCGTTGGCAGCGTCGCAATAGACCCCGGGCATCAGCTCGATCGGGCCGGTGATCTCGAGGTCGAGGAAGCGCAGCGCGCTCTTGGTGTGCAGGCGGTCGATCAGGTGCTTGATGTCGGGCGCCGGATATTGCGGATGCATCAGGCCGGAGACTGAATATTCGAGCTCCTTGCGGTTGAGCACGACGGTCGTGTTCATCGGGAACAGATCGTCCTTGCCGGCATGGTCGATGTGCAGATGGGTGTGGCAGACGAAGCGGACGTCGCCCATGCGCACGCCGTGGCGCGCGAGCTGGTTCTCGATCATGTTCTCGTGGTATTGCAGCCCGCGCATGCCCAGAGTCTCCATGATCTGGTTGGAGCGGTAGCCGGTGTCGACCACGACCGGATATTTCCCCCCGAGGATCAGGAAGCCGAGGGTGAGGACGCGGCGGGTGCGGCCGCAGTCGCGGCCGAGCACCAGAAAGCTCGATTCCAGTTCGATATCGCCATAGTCCAGGATCTTGATCTCCAACGCCATTCGTTGCCCTCCCTCATCTGTTTCTGTCTGTCAAATCCGGTAGACGCGCGTCGCGGTCGTCCTGAAGATGGCGTCCTGCTGCTCCGCGCTGAAGGGCGCGGCCGCCGTGCGAAAGGCGCCCACGAGCTCGCGATAGCTGGTCCACAATTTCTCGATCGGGAAGTTGGAGCCGAACAGGCAGCGCTCGGCGCCGAAGATCGCGACGGTGTCGGTGAGGACGGCGGCGATGTGCGCGGGATCGTTGCGATGGATGAAGGTGCCGAGCCCGGACAGTTTCGAGACGACGTTCGGACAGGCCGCAAGCCGGGCCATCCCGCTGCGCCACGTGGGGCGGCCGGAAGGCGAGAGATCCTCCAGCATGCCGGCATGCTGGAGGATGAAGGTCACGTCGGGGCAGGCCTCGGCCAGCGTTGCGGCGTCCGGCATCTGCGGAGCGAACACCTGCAGGTCAAAGCTCCAGCCGTAGTCGGCGAGACGCGCGACGTTGCGACGGATCATCGGATCGGCGCAGAGATCCGCCCGGGCCGCAAAGCGGTAGAGCGGGTTCTCGTGCCAGTGCAGCTGCATACGCACGCCGCGCACAAGTGGGTAGCGCTTCAGGCGATCGAGCTGCGGGCGGACGTCGTCCACGGAGAAGTCGGAATAGGCGACGATCGCGTGCGGCCAGCCGTGTTCGTCGGCAGTCTGCTGCACCCATGCGGCCTCGTCCTCGAAACGGTCGTTGGCCCAGTTGGTCTGCACATAGACCGATCGCGTGACGCCGGTGCCCTCGAGGTCATCGAGATATTCCTGGATCGGATAGTCGCGCCGGATCGGCTCATACGGGCCGAAGATGCGGGGCTGCATGGGACCGGTCAGCCAGGGCAGGTCGGCCTGCCGCCAGATATGATGATGGCCGTCGACAATGCCGGTCACGCCGCTCTCCTTCGTCCCAACGCCAGAATATGGGCGACGATCGATGCGCTCGAACCGCCGTCCACGAGGTCATCGACGAAGCGCTCGATCGTGACGAGCGCTTCGGTCTGCGGGCGGAAACCAGCGCTCGTCGCCAGCGGCGTCAGCCAGCTCAGGCGCCAGGCCCGCCGCGACAGCTTCGCGACGGCGTCGCGAAGTGCGTCGGTCTCGCCGCGCTCGAGTCCGTCGGAGACGATCACCACAGCGGCGCCGCGCGCGTAGCCGCCGAAGCGGGGCACGGCGAGGAAAGCTTGAAGTGCGTCGCCGATGCGGGTGCCGCCGTCCCAGTCGCTGACCAGATGCGCGGCGGCGTTCATGGCCTGCTCGCGGCGCTTCAGCCGCAGCGGGCGGGTGATGCGGGTCAGCCGCGTGCCGAAGGTGAACACCTCGACATTGGGGGCCGCCTGCACCAGCGCATGCGCGAGCCTCAAGTTCTCTTCGGTGCGGCTCTTCATCGATCCCGAAACGTCGATCAGCAGCAGCATCTTGCGCGGGCGCTGGCGCCGCTTCATGTGGCCGAGCCGCAGGATCTCGCCGTCGCTGCGGACAGAGTCGCGCAAGGTGCGGCGGAGATCGGCAAACGGGCCGCGTCGGGCGCGCATGCGGCGATGGCCGCGCCGCCGAGGCAACCGCCGCGGCGCCTCCCGTGCCAGGCGGCGCAATGCATCCGTGCTCGATGTCGCCCCAAAACGGCGCTCGACCAGCGCCTCGCTTCGGGTCGCGGTGAGACCGGACTCGTTGGCCTCATCGGAGAGAAGCGGTTCCTCATCACCGCGGCCTTCCTCCTGAAGCCGGACGGTCTCGTCGTCTTCGCCGTCCGGGGTGCGCTCGATGGCCTCGCTGCCGCGGAAATGCAGGTCGAACAGCCGGTCGAA
Organism: Bradyrhizobium sp. 192; assembly: GCF_023100965.1. NCBI lineage: Bacteria > Pseudomonadati > Pseudomonadota > Alphaproteobacteria > Hyphomicrobiales > Nitrobacteraceae > Bradyrhizobium > Bradyrhizobium sp. 192. The sequence goes on along the minus strand of NZ_CP064690.1, from coordinate 6,516,894 downwards.
GGTCGCGCGACGTTCGGGCGGGGGAGCCAGTGTGGCCAGTGCGGCTTGCCTGATGTGCTCAATGCTGCGCGGGCCGAGCAGCTCGATTGCGGCCATGAACGTCGTCGTCTGTTCCGGCGCGACGGCAAAGCCGTTCGCGCGCAGCAGCGGGACGAAGGCGACGAAGATGCGCGCGGCGCGCGGGAGCTGCGGCTCGGTGTTCATGCGGTCACCTCCGCGAGCATGGCATCGAGCCGCGGCGAGATGAAATGCAGATCCTCTTCGTCCTTCAGCGCCACCCCGATCGAGCGCTTGAACGCATCCGGCCAGCGCGCGCCGCCGTTATGCAGCAGCGTCGCCGCCTCCGCCCAGTCGACGGCCTCGGCAATGCCGGGCGCCTTGCTCAGGGGCTCGCGCCGCAATCTCTCGACGGCCGCGACGACGGCGCGGGCGGTGGCCTCGGCGACGCTGGAGGCGCGCATCATGATGATCCGCGCCTCGCGCTCCGCGGTCGGATAGTCGATCCAGTGATAGACGCAGCGACGTCGCAAGGCCTCGTGCAGATCGCGCGTCCGGTTCGATGTCAGCACGACCACGGGGCGTTCGGCGGCGCGCACCGTGCCGCGCTCGGGAATCGAGATCTGGAAGTCGGAGAGGAATTCCAGCAGGAAGGCCTCGAACTCCTGATCGGCGCGGTCGATTTCGTCGATCAGCAGCACGGTGGAGTCGGGCGCGCGGAGCGTGGCGAGCATGGGACGCTCGATCAGGAAGGTCTCGCCATAGATGTCGATGCTCTCGTCGCCGGCCTGGCGGATCGCCAGCATCTGGCGCGGGTAGTTCCACTCATAGAGTGCGGCAGAGGCGTCGATGCCCTCGTAGCATTGCAGGCGGATCAGGCGCCGGCCGAGCACGGCAGCGATCGCTTTCGCCGCCTCCGTCTTGCCGACGCCCGGCGCGCCTTCGAGCAGCAGGGGCTTGCCGAGCGCGAGGCCGAGATAGGCTGATGTCGCAAGGCCCTCGTCGGCGAGGTAATAAGCCGCGCGCAGCGCCTTCTCCAAGGCCTCCGGGCTGTCGATGCCGACGATGTTGCTGCGAACTGCCACGGTCGATCCTCTAGCGCCGCGCCTGCGGCCGCGCGCCGCCCTGGGCCTTGATTGCGCGAAGCACCTTTTCGGGCGTGATCGGCAGGTCGTCGATGCGCACGCCGACGGCGTTGAAGATCGCATTGGCGACGGCCGGCAGCACCGGGTTGGCGCACATCTCGCCGGGACCTTTGGCGCCGAACGGACCATCGGGGGCGGGGCGTTCCAGCACCGCGATGTCGTGCGGGCAGATGTCGCCCGGACCTGGCATCAGATATTCGACGAAGTCGCGCGGGCCGTGCGCGAGTTCGGGATAGTGCGGCTCGGTCGTCTCGTAAAGCGCGTGGCTGACGCCCATCCAGGCGCCGCCGACCAGCTGCTGCTCGACCAGACGTGGGTTCAGCGCGCGGCCGAGCTCGTAGGCCGAATCCATCCGCACCATCGCGACCTCGCCGGTCTCGTCGTCGACATCGACCTCGGCGACCAGGCAGGCATGGGCGTAACAGGTCGCCGGCGACATCTCGCCGGTCTCCGGATCGACGTTGGAGAGGGGAACGAGGAAGATGCCGCGGCCGGAGATGGTCTTTCCCTGCTTGAACTGCGCGGCAATCGCGACGTCCTTGGTCGAGATCGAGCGATGCGGTGCGCCCTTGACATGGATGTTGCCGCGGCCGTCGGTTTCGAGATCGGCAGCGTTGACTTCGAGCTCCTCGGCTGCAGCCTCCATCATCACGCCGCGCGCTTCGCGAGCCGCGGCCATCACGGCATTGCCGACGCGATGCGTTCCGCGCGAGGCGAACGAGCCCATGCAATGCGGGCCGGTGTCGGAATCCGCCGTGTCGACATAGACGTCCTCGACCGGCACTCCCAGCGTCTCGGCGCAGATCTGCCGCGTCACCGATTTCATGCCCTGGCCCAAGTCGATCGACGACAGCGCCACCGTGAACTTGCCGCTGGGATTGGAGTGAACCAGGGCCTGGCTTGGATCGCCGCCAAGGTTCATGCCGATGGGATAGTTGATCGACGCCATGCCGCGTCCGCGATGCCGGGTCATGTCAGCGTCTCCTGGTGCCGAACACCGATGAGAACCGCGTCGCACCGTGGGATGGCGCGGCCGGACGCGGCGGCGGAGGCGGCGGTGTCGGTGGGGGCGGATCACGCGGCGGTTCCCGCGTTGCGGTCACCGTCGCGCGGTCATAGCTCGTGCGTTGCTGCGCAGGCGCAGCCGGACGCGCGCGCGGATCCGTTGGCGTCGGCGGAATCGCCGCGCGGCTGCCGCCGCCGTCCTTGCGCGAGGAAGCGCGCTTGAACTCGTCGCGGATCGGCCATTTGGCCTTTTCGGCCGCGACCTGAACGCATTCGATCAGTGCGGTGTTCTTGGCCTCGCGCCGGTGCGCCTTCATGTCGCCGTCGCGATAGGCGTTGAGAATGCGAAACTCCATCGGGTCCATGCCGACGAGGTTCGCGAGCTTGTCCGTCTGGCATTCGATTGCAAAATCCATCGCGGTGACGCCGAAGCCGCGCATGGCGGTCGCGGGCGTGCGGTTGGTGAAGACGCAGTAGACGTCGCCATAGACGTTCGGGATGGTGTAGGGGCCCGGCAGATGTGCCGCGCACTTCACCGCGGCGTAGCTCGACAGCCGCGTATAGGCGCCGCTGTCGAAATAAGCGTGGATCTTGCGGGCGACGATGCGGCCGTCGCGCATCACGCCGTCCTTGATGTAGATGCGTTCGGCGCCGCGCGGCGGCCCATACTGCATCTCCTCCTCGCGTCCGAACACGTAGCGCACGGGGCGTCCCGTCAGCATCGCGCCGAGGATGGCGAGCGGCTCGGTCAAGGTGTCGACCTTGCCGCCGAAGCCGCCGCCGACGGTGCCGCCGATGAAGTGGAAGGTGTTGGAGGGCACGTCCAGGATCTTGGCGCAAGTGTCGACCGAGAAGAACAGTGCCTGGGTCGAGGTGTAGACGACGTAACGGCCGTTGGTGTCGGGCGCCGCAATGGCGCCGTTGGTCTCGGTCGGCGCGTGTTCGATCGGCGACATCTGGTAGCGCTGCTCCAGCACGTGATCGGCGCTCGCGAGCGCCGCATCGGCATCGCCGAAGCGCAGGCGCTGATGGTCGTAGGCGTCGTGATAGATGAACGCGTTCTTCGGATAGGTCTCGTTGACCACGGGCGCACCGGGCTTCAGCGCATCCTCGACGTCGAATACGGTCGGCAGGGGTTCGTAATCGACCTTGACCTTCGCGATCGCCTCGAACGCTTCGCGCTCGCTGTCGGCAACGATCGCGAGGATCGGCTCGCCCTTGTAGCGGACCTTGTCGACCGCGAGCGACGGCTCGTCGTCCTTGCCGAAGTTGATCAGGCTGAGCAAGGTGTTGAGATTGACCGGCACGTCGGTGCCGCGAATGACGCGTCGCACGCCGGCCGAACGTTCGGCCTCGGCCGTATCGATGCGGCGGATCCTTGCATGCGCCTGTGTCGAGCGCACGACCTTCAGGTGCAGCATGCCCTGCAGCTTGTGGTCGTTGAAATAGCTCGACGTCCCCGTGACATGGCCGAGCATGTCCTGGCGCTGGGTGCCCTTGCCGATTTCATTGAGATTATCGTCGCGCTCGTCGGCGAAGATGTCCTTGCGAAGTTCCAGCATGTTTGACCTCAGGCGCTGACCCGGCCGCCGGCGGCAGCCAGGATGGCGTTGATGATCGGCTCGTAGCCGGTGCAGCGGCAGATATTGCCGGAGATGGCCTCGACGACTTCGTCGCGGCTCGGCGAGGGATTGCGGTCGAGCAGCGCCTTTGCCGCCATCAGCATTCCCGGCGTGCAATAGCCGCACTGGGCCGCGAAATGGTCGGCGAAGGCGCGCTGCAGCGGGTGCAAATTCGGGCCCTGCTTCATGCCGTCGAGCGTCTCGATCGAACGGCCGCCCACGGTCTCCGCCAGCGTCAGGCAGGAGAGATGAAGCTCGCCGTCGATCAGCACGCTGCAGGTGCCGCAGCCGCCCTGGCCGCAGCCGAATTTCGGCGTCATGTCGCCGATCAGCTCGCGGAGCGCGACCAGCAGATTGGTGCCGCCATCGACGAAAATCGCGACGTCGCGGCCGTTGTGACGAAATTGCAGGGGGATCTTGGACATGGGCCCTATTCCTGTCCCGACAGCAGGCGCCGCAGGTGGACGCCGACGATCTCGCGGCGATACCAGGCGCTGCCGAGCGCGTTGTCGGATGGCGATGTTCCTTCGGCTGCAGCGGATGCGGCCGCCGCAATGGTCGTGGCATCCAGCGAACGGCCCTCCAGCGCACGCTCGGCGGCACGGGCACGGATCTGGGTCGGCGCCATCGATCCCAGCGCGATCCGGGCGCCTGCAATTCGTCCGCCACTGATCGGCAGATGCGCCGCCAGCGTGACGACCGAGCCGCCCTTCGGCTTGATGCGGGCGATCTTGCGATAGCGGAACGCTTCGCTGCTCGCCGGCCGGGTGCAGGAGACCGACACCACCAAGGTTCCCGCCTGCCGGTCGCGCGCCTGCAAGAACTCCTCGATCGGGATGTCGCGTGACCCAAAGCCGCCCGCGCCCGCGACGGTCGCATCGAGTGCCAGCAGCGCGACGGTGAAATCACCATAGGGACTGGGTGCGAAGAGATTGCCGCCGACCGTGCCCATGTTGCGGACGGCGGGACCGCCGATCGAGCGGGCGGGCGCGTGCAGGAAGGCGAGGTCGCGCTCGGCAAGGACGCGCGCGAAGGTAACGCCGGCGCCGAGCGTGACGCGCGGGCCGGAGGCGTCGATCCTGGTCAGCGCCTGGTCCTGGGCGCGGATGACGGTCGCGACCGCCACATCGCCCTCGTTCAGCGCGCGCATCACCAGCGTGCCGCCGCCGAGATAGCGCGCGCTGCGGTCCGAGGACAGCGCCCCGGCCGCTTCGCTTGCGCTTGCAAACGTCTTCACTGTCACGGCCATGATTATGCGGCCTCCTTCAGATGGCGGCGGATCGCCTCGAACCCGGCCTGGTAAATGTCTTCGGCGACCATAAGCGTGATGCGGTCGCGATCTTCCGGCTTGGTGGTGAAGCGGGACTCCCATTGCCAGAAGGTGCGGTCGCCGTCGGTGACCGGCAGCAGTCGGACATGGGCGACGTAGTTGAACATCGGCATCGGCGTATCGAGCAGGCAATAGCTGAAGGACTGTTCGAGATCCGACAGCGCCAGCAACTGTTCGCGCAGCTCGGAGCCGTCGTTGAGCTTGAACCGCCTGATGCAGCCGATCCTGTCGGAGGACTGCGCGCGCTCGATCGAGGACGTCGCGACAACCGGGTGCCAACGATCGTGCCCGTTGAAATCGCGCAGCACGGTCCACACCGCATCGGTCGGTGCATCCAGGATCGTGCTCTTGACGACATGCGGCACGGCTAGCCTCCGAACACGCGCTTGAGCGCATCGAACCCGCCCTGGAAAACGCCGCCGCCGATATTGCTGACGAGCTCGGTCTCCCGCTCCGGCGCGCAGTCGAACTCCGCGGTCCATTCCATGAAGGTCTGATCGCCGTCGGTGACGGGGGTCAGCCGCAGGGTTGCGACGTAGTTCTCGACACCCATCGGGGATTCCAGGATCGAATAGGTGCAGAACATGTCGTAGTCGGAGAGGCCAAGCAGCTTTTCGCGGATGCGATCGCCGTTGCGCAGGCGAAAATCTCGCACACAACCGATCTTGTCCGAGGGCTCGCCGCCCTCGATACGGCTTTCGGCGATCGCCGGATGCCAGTTCGGCAGGCCGTTGAAATCGCGGACCCGCGCCCAGACGCGGTCGTTGCGGGCATTGACGACGGTGGAGACGTAAACGCGAGCCATGGCGCGACCTCAGCTCTTCTTCCGCGGCCCGCGATCGGCCGGCGGTTCGCCACCTTCGGCCGAGGGGGCTGGTGAGGCCGCCGGCTTCTCGCCGCCACCTCCGCCCCCGCCGCCCTTGCGCGCGGCTTCCTTGATGCCTTGCATGTCGCGGGCCTCGCGGATCAGGCCCGGCATTTTGGAGAGGCTGCCGCCTTCGACGCCGATGTCGGCGAGGATCGAGTCGATCAACGGCGCCTGAACGCGATAGCGCAGGGCGGAATCGATGACCTCGTCGGTGGCGCTGCGGCCGCCATTGCCACTATTGCCATTGCCGTTGAGGCCGTCGACTTGGAGGATGCGGATGCCCTCGATCTTCTCCATCGGCTTGACGCTCTCGCGCACGATGCCCTCGATCCGGTCGAGCAGCTTGCGGCGGAACAGCGAGTAGCGGGCTTGATCGGTCAGCACGTTCTCGGCTTCGTTGAGCATCCGCTGCGCCTCGGCTTCGACGGTCGCGCGCACGCGCTCGGCCTCGGCCGCGATGCGGGTCTCCTCCGCCTGCTTCTCCGCCAGCAACACCTCGATCGTCTTGCGCCGCTTGGCGATCTCGCTCTCTCGCGCGGTGACGACACGCTCGGTGGCTTCCGTCGCGCGCATCCGGGCTTCCTCGGCCGACGCCTTGGCGGCGGACTCTTCCAGGGACTTCAGATGAATGGCGATGGCCTTCTCCATCAGGACGGTCTCGACCTCCTTCTCGCGATTGACCTCGAGCTTGCGCAGCTCGCGCTCGCGGCCGACGCGGGCTTCGTCGAGGCCCCGATCGGATGCAATCCGTGCGCGTTCGACCTCCTCGCGCGAGGCGATCTCGGCCTCTTGCAAGGATTGAACGCGGGCGACCTCGAGTTGCTCGATCGAGCGGCGCCGCTCGATGCGAGCCGCTTCCAGCGCCTGCTCGCGCGAGACGTCAGTGGTCTCGACCTCCTTGCGCGCCACGATTTCGGCCTGCCGGACCTGGCGGTCGGCATCGATCCGCTCGGACTTCTTGGTCGACAGCGCGATGACGCGGTCCTCGTCGGCGATCTCGATCGCCTTCTTCTGCTCGATATTGAGCACCTCGCGCTTCTTCGAGGAATTGATCCGTTCGGCCTCCAGCGCCAGATCGACCGTGATGCGTTGGCGCTCGATGGCGTCGCGCCGCTTCAACTCGGCTGCCTCCAGCACGCCGGTGCGCTCGATTTCGAGCGAGCGGGTGTCGCGCTCGGCCTGGATGCGCTCGGCCGCAACCGCCTTCTCCTGGGCGATGCGGGCTGCCTCGATCGCCTCGCGGGAGGCGATGTCGGCTTCCTCGACGGCGCGGTTGCGGGCGATTTCCAGCGAGCGCACGCGCTCCTCCTGGGCAATGCGTGAGGCCTCCGTGGTCTCGCGCGCGGCGATGCCGGCGACGTCGAGCGCCTGGTTGCGCTCGATCTCCAGCTGCCGCGTGTTCTGCTCGGCGGCGATGCGCTCCGCGGAGAGTGTCCGCTCGCGGGCGATGCGGGCGGCCTCGACCGCGCGCTGCGCCTCGATCTCGGCTTCCTGGATGGTGCGCACCTGCTGGATCTCCAGCGCGCGGGTCCTTTCGTCCGAGGAGATACGCTCGACATTGACGATCAGCGTCTGGGCGATGCGGGCCTTCTCGGTCGCCTCGCGCGCGGCGATCTCGGCCTCGTCAACGGCGCGGGTGCGCTCGATCTCGCGGCGACGCGTCTCCTCCTCGTTGGCGATGCGGGCGTCGGTGATGACGCGATCCTGCTGGATCCTGGCCTTTTCGATCGCTTCGCGCGCAGCGATCTCGGCTTCCTCGACCGTGCGCATCCGCTCGATCTCGCGCTGGCGGACCTCGCGCTCGGAGGCGATCCGCGTGGTGTCGATCGAACGCTGGTTGGCGATCCGGGTCTTCTCGATCTCCTCGCGTGCCAGCAGCTCCTTTTCCTCGATGGTGCGGGTCCGCTCGATCTCCTTCTGGCGGGTCTCGCGCTCGGAGGCGATGCGGGCCTCCGCGATCGCCTGGTCATTGGCGATGCGGGCGCGCTCGATGGTCTCACGCGCGGAGATCTGCGCCTGTTCTGCCTCGGTCTCGCGCAGCGCGCGCTCGCGGGCGACTTCCGTGCGCTGGAGCGCGCGGCGCATCTCGATGTCGCGTTCCTGCTCCAGCCGCGCGGTCTCGCTCTCGCGCTCGATCTCCAGAGCTTGCCGTTCGGCCTCCAGATTGCGGGTGCGGATCCTGATCATCGAGTCCTGCTCGATGTCGTTGCGCAGCTTCCGCTTGGCCTCGATGTCCTGCATCAGCTGGGTCAGGCCTTCGGCGTCGAACCGGTTCGAGGGGTTGAAGAATTCGAGATCGGTCTGGTCGAGATCGGTGATGGCGACCGATTCCAGCTCAAGGCCGTTCTGGGCGAGGGCCTCCGTCGCGTTGGCCTTGAGGCGGGCGACATACTCGCCACGCTGCTCGTGCATCTGCTCCAGCGTCATTTCGGAAGCAACCGAGCGGATTGCCGAGATGAACTTGCCGGCGAGGAGGGCGTGGAGCTGCTCGGGCTCCATGGTGCGGCGGCCGAGCGTGGCGGCTGCGATCGACACGGCCTCGCGGGTCGCCTGCACGCGGACATAGAAGTCGGCCTCGATGTCGACGCGCATGCGGTCGCGGGTGATCACGGCGTCCTGCTTGGACCGCACGATGCCCATCGGCAGCACGTTCATGTTGACCGGCGTGTAATCGTGGATGAACGGCATCACGAAGGCGCCGCCATTGATCACCACGCGTTCGCCGAGGAAACCGGTGCGGACGAACGAGGTCTCCTTGGAGGAGCGGTGATAGAGCCAATTCACGATGTAGACGCCGACCACGATCACGACGATCGCGACGATCAGCCAGAGGATCAATTCACCGACCAGATTGCCCGACATCTATTCCTCCCTCGTACCTTCGGCGTTATCGCGCGCCGATCGCCTTGAATTGACGCACCTGTTCCGTCAGCGCCCGTTCCACCGGCAGCCGCTCCATCGAGGAGGCGCCGTAGAAGCCGTGGCAATGGCGGGTGTTCTTCATGATGAAATCGGCGTCGGCGGGATCCGCGATCGGGCCGCCATGCGCCAGCACCAGGATCTCAGGATTGACGCTGAGCGCAGCGGAAGCCCAGGTGTCGATCCGGGCGGGACAGTCCTCGAGCTTCGGTGCCGTCTGCGCGCCGATCGAGCCGCCGGTCGTCAGCCCCATGTGACAGACGACGATGTCGGCGCCGGCGATCGCCATCGCGGCGGCCTCCTTCTCGCTGAACACATAGGGCGTCGTCAGCATGTCCTTGTCGTGCGCCTTGGCGATCATGTCGATCTCGAGCGCATAGGACATGCCGGTCTCTTCGAGATTGGCGCGGAACGTGCCGTCGATCAGGCCGACGGTCGGAAAATTCTGCACGCCGGCGAATCCGAGCGCCTTCAGCTGGTCGAGGAAGACGTCCATGTCGCGGAACGGATCGGTGCCGTTGACGCCCGCGAGCACCGGCGTCCTCGTGACCACGGGCAGCACTTCGCCGGCCATTTCCAGCACGATGGCATTGGCGTCGCCGTAGGCCATCAGGCCGGCGAGCGAGCCGCGGCCGGCCATGCGGTAGCGGCCGGAATTGTAGATCACGATGAGATCGACGCCGCCGGCCTCCTCGCATTTGGCTGACAGCCCGGTGCCGGCCCCGCCGCCGACGATCGGCTCGCCGCGCTTCGCCATCTCGCGGAACCTCTTCAGCAGTGCTGCGCGTTCAAACCTGGCCATCGGTCACCTCGCTAGTCTCCGCCGCGCGCCGGGTCGCCCGAACAGGGTTCGGAACGCACTGACGATGGCGGCGGCGAAGTCGGGATCGTTGATGTTCTTCGGCGTGCGAATGAGCTGGCGATGACCGGTCTGCCGCACGGTCCGCTCTAGCGCGCGGAACAGCGCGGCGTCCGCATCGGGGTCCCAGAACGGCTGGCCGCGGGCATCGAGCGCGGAGACGCCGCCCTCGGGGAGAAAGAAGCGCACCGGGCCATCCATCTGATTGAGTCGTTCGCCAATCCAGCGGCCGATCCGCTCGTTCTCTTCCACGGTCGTCCGCATCAACGTCACCTGCGGATTGTGGACGTGGAATTTGCGGCCGCGGTAGCGCTCGGGAATGGTGTCGGGCGCGCCGAAATTGACCATGTCGAGCGCGCCGACCGAGCCGATATAGGGGACGCGCGTGCGGATGATCGCACCGAGGCGGTCGTCGGTTGCGGGAAACACGCCGCCCATCAGGAGATCGCAGACCTCCGTCGTGGTGAGGTCGATGACGCCCGCGAGCTGGCCGGACTCGACGAGTTTCTCCATGGAGCGTCCGCCGACGCCGGTGGCATGGAAGACCAGGCATTCGAAATCGTCGCGCAAATCGGCGGCGATCTTCTGCACCGCCGGCGTCGTCACGCCGAACATGGTGATGCCGACGGAAGGCAGGGCTGCAGCTGGGCGGGTCGCGCGCTGATCGAGTCGCGCCTTGACCATGCCGGCGAGCGCATGGGCGCCGTTGGCCAGCACCGCGCGCGAGATCGAGTTCAGCCCCTGCACGTCGGTGACGGAGTGCATCATGGTGATGTCGGCGGGGCCGACATAGGGCCCGACATCGCCGGAAGCGACCGAGGAGACGATCAGCTTGGGCACGCCGACGGGAAGCGCGCGCATGCCGGGGGCAACCAGCGAGGTCGCGCCGGAGCCGCCGGCTGAGATCACGCCGGCGACATTGCCCTGGCGCCGCAGCCAGCCGGCAAAGGCATCGGCCATCGCCGTCACGGCCGCGCCGCGGTCGGGGCCGAATACGGCGGAGCCGCCGCGGCCGTGGTTCAGTGCGATCTCCTGCGCGGAGACATCGCAGCTGGAATGCTTGCCGCTGGTCGAGACGTCGACCAGCCGCGTGCGCAGGCCGGTTTCCGCGATGATGTCGCGGATGAAGCGCAGCTCAAGACCTTTGGTGTCGAGCGTGCCGACCACCAGCACGACGGGCGGCCCGGCGGTCTGCGCCGCCGCCGGTTCGCGCTTGCGCCGCGCGGTGTCGTCGAGCCGCGCAACCTGGGTCGAGAGCGTGCGCGCTGCAGCCTCGATGCGGGCGATCGGCACCGGTTGCGACCACCGCGTCGGAAGCGTCGGGTTGGAGATGTAGATGCGGACCGGTCCGTCGCGGCGCGGCGCCGGCACCGGTTTGGCCTCCGGGCCGGATGCAGGGATGTCGAGATCCGGCTCTAGTTCGGCGTGGAGGCCGACACCGAGCAGGCGCTGCTGCAGCTCGCGGTCGGCGGCGAGCCGCGCGGAATCGATGATGCGGTTGATGCGGCCGTTGACCATGATCGCGACGTTGCGCGAGACCGCGGTGGCGACGCCGATATTCTGCTCGATCACGAGCACGGACATGTCGCCGTCCTCGCCGAGCCGCAGCAGCATCTCCTCGACTTGCGCCACGATGACGGGAGCGAGGCCTTCGGTCGGCTCGTCCATGACGAGCAGCTGTGGATTGGTGAGAAGCGCGCGCGAGATCGCCAGCATCTGCTGCTCGCCGCCGGAGAGCTGGCCGCCGCCATGGTCTTTGCGCTCGGCAAGGCGCGGGAAGGTGTCGTAGATGCGCTCGACGGTCCAGGCGCCGGACCGCAGCCCGCCGGCCAGCCGCAAATGCTCGTCGACGCTGAGCGAACGCCACAGGCGGCGTCCCTGCGGCACATAGCCGACGCCGAGCCGGGCGATCTGGGCGGAAGGCCGCCGCGTGATGTCCTCGCCGCGCACGCGGATCGAGCCGCCGCTCACCGCGACCAGCCCCATGATCGCCTTGCACAGCGTGGTCTTGCCCATGCCGTTGCGGCCGACGACGGAGAACACGCCGCTCTCCAGCGTGAGGTCGACGCCTTGCAGGGCGTGCGAGTGACCGTAATGGACGTCGAGCCCGCGGACCTCGAGTGCGGCCGCGGAGCGGCGGGACTCATTCATGGCCGCCTCCGAGATAAAGCTCCTGCACTTCCGGATCCGACTGGATCTCCTGCGGCACGCCTTCCTTGAAGACGCGGCCGTTGTGCATCATCGTGACGCTCTCGACGACGCGCAGCGCCACGTCCATGTCGTGCTCGATGATGATGTAGCCGATATGCGCCGGCAGCGAGGTCAGGATCTCGATCAGCTCGGCACGCTCGGTCGGCGACAGGCCCGCGGCCGGCTCGTCGAACAGCACGAAGCGGGGCGCGCCGGCGAGTGCGAGCGCGATCTCGAGCTGGCGCTGCTGGCCGTGCGCGAGTTCGGCGACGCGCTGGTCCTTCACGGCGGACAGATGCACGGCCTGGACCAGATTGTCGGCTGCGTGCATCAGGGCATCGTTCTGTCCCGGACGCAGGAACGAGAAGCGACCGCGCGAGACGCCGCGGCAGGCGAGATAGACATTGTCCTGCACGGTGAGGCCGGGGAACAGCGCGGAGATCTGGTAGGTCCGGCGCAGCCCGCGGCGGATGCGTTCATAGGGCGGGAAATGCGTGACGTCCTCGCCGAAGAAGCGGATCGTGCCGGAGGAGGGCGGGAAGTCGCCGGTGATGCAGTTGAACAGCGTGGTCTTGCCGGCGCCGTTGGAGCCGAGCACGGCGCGGCGTTCGCCGGGACGCACGGTGATGGTGACGTCGGTGAGCGCGGCGAGCGCGCCGAACAGCCGCGTCACGCCGCGCAGCTCCAGCGCGGCGCCGGCGCCGACGGCCGAGAGGCGCTGGGCGACGCTATCCATGGCGACGCCCTCCACCGGATCGGTCGGCGCCGCGGCGCTGGCGCCAGCGCTGCCACAGCCCGATGACGCCGTCCGAGGACCAGAACACGATGGCGAGGAAGCCGAGTCCGATCAAAAGCCGGAATCGGTTGCCGTCGAGGCCGATCCTGACCAGGAAATCGAGCGCGAAGGTGCGCAGCAGCACGAAGATCAGCGCGCCGATGAAGGGACCGATCGGGCGCGTGATGCCGCCGACGACGGCGATGATCAGCACGTCGATGCAGGCGCCGACGCTGACGGAGCCTGGCGATATCTGGCGGTAGTTCCAGACCTGGAGGACGCCGGCGAGCGCCGCGATGAAGGAGGCGACGGCATAGGCTGCGACGCGATGCGCATTGACGTTGAAGCCCAGCGCCGCCATGCGCCTGGGATTGTCGCGCACACCCTGCAGCGCGAGTCCGAACGGGGCGCGCGAGAGATATTCGACGGCGAAATAGCAGAGCGCTGCGACCGCGAGCACGATGTAATAGAAGGGAATGTCAGCGCGCCAGTTCACGCCCCAGAAGTGCGGCGTGGCCACGGTGTTGATGCCGGTATGGCCGTTGAAGATCGCCCAGTTCTGGTTGGTGAAATAGTAGAAGGCAGCGCCGATCGCCAGCGTGATCATGATGGTGTAGATGCCTTCGGTGCGTACCGCGAGCGCGCCGCCGAGCGTGCCGAAGGCGGTCGCCAGCGCCAGCGCCATGGGAACCGCGAGCCACCACGGCCAACCAAGACTGATATTGGCGTTGCCGCTGACACCGAACACGGCGACCATGTAGGCCGAGAAGCCCGCGATGGTGAGCTGCATCAGGCTGACCATGCCGCCATAGCCGGCGAGGAACATCAGGCTCAGCGCCATGGTGCCGAGGATCAAGGTGGAAGCGAAGATCTCGATCAGGAAGAAGCCGTTGGCGATCAGCGGCATGATCAGGAGAATGACCGCGACGATCCAGGCCGCGGGATGGTTGATCTCAGGCCATATGCGCGCCGGGCGCTGCGCCAGCGCGGCGGGCCGTACGGTGATGCGGCTATCGTGAGCGAGCGACATCTCAGCGCCTCGCCAACAGGCCTTGCGGCCGGATCGCCAGCACCAGCACCATGATCAGGAAGGTCACGACGATGGCATAGGTGGGGATGTAGACCGAGCCGAGCTGCTCGGCGAGGCCGATGATCAGCGCGCCGAGCGCCGCGCCGGGGATCGAGCCCATGCCGCCCACGATCACGACGACGAGGGAGGCGAGCAGGAAGCGGATGTCCTCGCCCGGCGACAGGGATTGGAAGGTGCCGCCGACGACGCCGGCGATGCCGGCAAGTCCCGCGCCGAACGCAAACACCGCCACGAAGACGAGCTGGATGCGCACCCCGGTCGCCGCGAGGATATCGCGATCGTCGACGCCGGCACGGACGATCATGCCGACCCGGGTGCGATTGAGAACAAGCCACATCGCAACGCCGATGACCACGGAAGCGGCGAAGATCACGAGCCGGACCATGGGATATCTGAGATAGACCGGTTCGCCCGAGGACTTGATCGCCGTGACCAGCGGCAGCTCCATGGGGCCGATCAGCCAGTTCGGTGTCTGGATCTGGTAGAAGTCGCCGCCGCAGGCCCACAGCATGAGGTCGGCGAACACGATCGAAAGCCCGATCGTCACCATGGTCTGCCTGAGATCCTGTCCCTCCATCCGGCGGAACACGATCAACTGGAGCAGGACGCCGACCATGGCGGTGAGGATGAAGGCGACGATGAAGCCGAGCACCCACGAGCCGGTTGCCGTGCTGATGGCGTAGCCGACATAGCCGCCGAACAGATAGAGCGAGCCGTGCGCGAGGTTGACGTTGCGCATCAGGCCGAAGATCAGCGTGAAGCCACTCGCGACGAGGAAGTAGAGGCCTCCGAGCGTGATGCCGTTGAAGACCGCGTTGAGGAAGACGCGCTTGCGGCCGATGGCCTCTTCGAGGCCCGGCGGCCAGATCGCGAAGACCAGCCAGAGCCCGACGGCGATGGCGATGATCGAGATCAGCGCCCAGGCCGGATGGCGTTCGACAAAGCGGCTCATGGCTTCACCTCGCCCCGCTTGCGGGGGGAGAACCGCATATCGGGAACGGCGTCTCCGCGGCCCATCCTTCGAGACGCCCGCATTGACGGGCTCCTCAGGATGAGGCCGGAGCATGCGGCAGCAGGTCCGATGCCGATCAGCCTCATCCTGAGGAGACCGCGGAGCGGTCGTCTCGAAGGACGAGGCGCTTGCTCGGGCCGTTCCAAGAGATCTTCTGCGATTTTCCCCCCGCACGCGGGGAGACGTCGCGAAGGCGCGGGCACACCCCAACCGCCTCCCCGCATGCGCGAAGAGGAGGGATGCAAGCCGTCGTCGGCTGCGAGCCCTGCCATGGACGTACGTCCTCCCGTCGGTCGCGACCCTCTTCCGGGATCGCGTTGCCCGCATCCTAGCGGGGCTGCGAGGGCGACGTTTGATCGTGAGTATCTTTTCGCGCAGCTCAGGCGCGCAAAATCTTGGCTGCGCGACGATAATCGGTCGGCGCCATCCCGACATTGGCAGCGAAGAAGCGGGTGAAGCCGCTCTGGGAGGAGAAGCCGAGATCGAAGCCGATATCGGCGATCGGCGCCTCGCTCGCCACCAGCGCTTCGAGCGCCTGTTCCATGATCAGCGTGTTGAGATAGAGGTTCGGCGTCACGCCGGTCTGGACGCGAAACAACCGGTAGAAATGCGGCCGCGACAGGCCGGATTCCCGCGCGATTGCATCGAGTTCGATCTCGGCGCCGGGGCTTTCCGACATCATCTTGATGCACTTGCGCACGCGAAAATCGGTGACGGAGCCGTTTGCGCGAGGATCACGCGCGATCTCGGCCTGCTGCCAGCTTTCGTCGTAGCAGACGTCGATCAGCCGCCGCAGCTCGGAATCCAGGCTGGAGAGCGATGGTGCGCCGCACACGAGCGCGGCGGTCCGCCTGATATGCTTGTCCAGCGCCGGCGTGCGCCGGAACTGGGTGCGGCCGAAACGCATCCGGTGGGTGCCGGATGCATCGGGCGCAAACCATTCGGCGTTGACATAGAGCACGAAGAAGATCGCGCCGCCGTCGAGATCCGCGGGTAGGAAATTGTGCGGCTCCCACGGATTGACCGCGACCACGGACGTCTCGTTGAGATCGTGGTGTCCGTCGGAGACGTCGATGCATGCGGGCATGCCGCCGACATGGAAGATCAGATGACCTTCACGATGGGCGTGGATATTGAAAGGGCGGTTCAACTGATAAACCGTCGCCCGGCCAAACCGGCCATGGAAGACGGCGAGCGCACGGCTCATGCCTTCCCCTCCCGAATGTTCTTGTCTTTTCGGTCAGCGTTCAACAACGCCGGCGAGATTGCAAGAGCGGAGAGCGACCGCGTCAGCGAGTCGCTCCCCGGGTTGTGCATCGCAGGAGTATGCGTCAGTACTTCTTACATTCCGGCACGGTGCGGCTCGGCAACCCGATCTTGGAGAAGACGGCCGGGTCGTAGCCGAGCGTCTGGTTGACGTTCGGGATCACCTTCACGACCTTGCTGAACAACGCGCCCTTGCCGTCGTCGACCACCTCGGTGACGAAGTTGGTGCCGATCGCCTGGCGATTGGCGTCGAGCTTGATCTTGCCGTTCGGCGCGTCGATCTCGATCTTGGCGAGGGCTTCCTTGTACTTGGCCTGGTTGTTGGAGAGATCGCCATTGACCGCACGCAGCGCCAGGATCAGCGCCATGGTCGAGCCGTAATAGTTGGTGGCGAGCAGCGACGGGCTCGGGAATCGCTTGTTCGGCGGGAAGGCGTCCTGATAGGCCTTCACGAATTTCTGCCAGCCCGGATCCTCCCAGGTGTCGGCCTGGCCGCTCGCCGCGATGGTGCCGACCAGGGCGTTCTTGGCGTTGCCCTTCGACGACAGGATGGTCTGGTCGATCATGATCGAGCCGCCCATCAGATGCGCCTTGCCGCCGGCCTGCTGATACTGGTTGAGGAAGTTGACGGCGTCGGCGCCGCCGAGCCCGAGATAGATCGCATCGACGTCGTCGGGCAGTGCCGCGATGACCGAGGCGAAGTCTTTGGTGCCGAGCGGCACCCATTGCCGGTTGGTGACCTGTCCGCCGGCGCCGCAGAACTCGAGCACGAGACCGAACACCTGGGTGTAGATGAAGGAATAGTCCTCGCCGACGGTCGCGATCTTGCGATACTTCTTTTCCTCATAGGCGTATTTGCCGAGGCCGACCTGCCACTGCGCGCCGTCCATGTTGTAGCGGAAGAAGTTCGGGGCGGGATCGACATAGGTCGTTTCCTGCGCGCCGGACGCGGCGTTGATGAAGGTCAGCTCGGGATGGGTTTTCGCGAAATTCTTCACCGCGATGCCCTCGTCGCCGGAGAGCGGCGAGAGCAGGATCTGCACCTTGTCCTGCTCGATCAGCTTGCGCACGGCGCGCACCGCGCTGTCCGGCGTCGCGTCGGTCGAGGCGACGATGAATTCGAGCTCCTTGTCGCCGACCTTCTTGCCCAGGACGTTGAGGGCCGTCTGGTGGCCGCGCATGCCGTCCTCGCCGAGCACCGTGTAGGTGCCTTCGAGGGTTGCGGTTACGCCCACCTTGATCTTCTCCTGGGCGAACGCCGCGGTTGAAAGAAACAAGCTGCTCAGCGCGAGCAGTCCCACACTGCATTTCGACATTGTGCTCCTCCCTGTGTGTCGTCTTTTGTCGCCGCGTGGCTCTCGAAAGGCCCGCAGCTTTGATGGGAAAGCTAACCGAAGTCGGACGCTGTGCATGCGTCGGCGCCTCCTTTGGTTTGACGGGCAGTCTCATTTTCGAATGGTGCGGTGCAAATGCTTCCGCGATGCAACAGGCGGTCGCACCGCGCTGGTGATGCTCGACGGAGACAGGCACCATGGCGCCCGGCGGAGCGTTGCCTGTGTCGCCCGCTGTCAATCCACGCGCGCGAAAATATTCCACTTTACCGAAATTCGGTTTCGGCGTATGTGTCGTCCATCCCGGCTCACCCAAGAGGGGCGACGTGTCGTCGTCATGTTCGCGAGCCGGGCTTGCGGTGGACGCGGCAGCGTCGGCATGAGAGGTGCGGGCAGGGCGGGTAGTCCCTGTGAGCCCGTAACCGCGTGCGGACGACGGCGCTGCTAGGCTCCGTCTCGCTCGTAAGTTTCCGGCTCTGTCGACGGAGCCAGGGAATACTGCGGCGACATGGCGGGCCGTGCGTACGGCAAAACCGTGTGGTCCTGGCCGTCGTTGCCACGGTCAAGCTCTTGCGAAGGTGCGAGCGAGCCCAACCGGGCAGACTGCATCGTTTAAATTCGCGGGGTGAGGGAGGCCAGAAGGAATGGTCGGCTCCCGGGAGATCACGGCATAAGCCGTCCAGCCACTGCGCAGGGAAGGCCGAGTGATCGGCGACACCTGTATGCTGCTGTGCGGTCTTTTTTGCGCGTGCCTTTCGCGCAGCGGACCGTGGGTGCCAGCCGGCACCCGGCCTTCCCTGCGCCCTCTTGGATTCAGAGGGTAGCGAGACCAGGCAAAGCTCGGGCGAAATCCGCCGCGAGGACGGGAAGGCATGTCTGCAAGCGAGCTGCTTGTCACAAGCCGGATCTCGTAGGGTGGGCAAAGCGAAAGCGTGCCCACGCCTTGTTGCTCAAAGAGGGAGATCGTGGGCACGGCGCTTGAGCGCCTTTGCCCACCCTTGTATTAGCGCATCGGTATAGGATTGGCCCCGTTCCGTGAGGAATGGCCCAGCCCGGGTGGCCACCCTGGCTGGGCCGCCGATCGATCGGATCGATGCCCACCGAAGCCTTGAGGGCTGCGTTTCGTAGCAAGATCGCGGTCGGCACTTCATCGGGACCCGCATGGTTGAACGAACTTCAGGTTCGCATAACAAGGGAGGGTCGAGGAAGATGGCCAAGCGTAACACGATCTGTGCCGGGATCGATACCGGCAAACGCAAGCTCGACGTGGCGATCGATGGCAACTCTGAGCAGTTGCGGGTCGACAACACGGCAAGAGGTCACCAGGCGCTGGTGGAGTGGTTGAAGTGCCGCAAGGTAAAGAGGGTCGGGATCGAGGCAAGTGGAGGCTACGAGCAGGCGGTCGTTGCGGAGCTGCGGCGCAAGCGTTTCGTCGTCGTGCTGTTTCAGCCGAAGCAGGTCCGCGCCTATGCCACGTTCCGTCTGCTGCTGGCTAAGAACGACAGGATCGACGCGGCGCTGATCGCGACGTGCACTGCCGCGGTCAAGACGATCCATCCTGCACCGGATCCGCGGTTGCAGCCCTTTGCCGAGCATCTGACCATGATCGATCAGATCACGGAAGACATCGCAAGGCTGAAGAACCGGCTCGAGAGTTGCCGCGACAAGCGGATTCAAGGGGTTTGGAAGGCGCAGATCGCGCTGTTGGCAAAGTCCAAACGAGCCGAGTTCAAGGCGCTGCTGGCGGCGATCCGCAAGCATCCTGATCTCGCCGCACGGCTCGATCTGATCTACAGCGTCGCCGGCTGCGGTCTGCCGACCGCGGCTGCCGTCCTGATCAGGATGCCCGAGATCGGCAACATCACACGCGAACGGGCCTCAGCTCTCAGTGGACTGGCGCCTTACGACGACGATAGCGGCGAACGATCCGGTGCCCGTCACATCAAAGGTGGCCGTGAGCGGCTGCGTTGGGCGCTCTACAACGCGGCTCTTCCGGCATCCTCCCGATGGAACCCGCAGATGAAGGCTCTCTATACAAGGCTGATCGCCGCCGGAAAATCTCATAAATGCGCGCTGGTCGCTTGCGCCAAAAAGTTGCTCGTCACGATCAACGCCGTGGTCGCCCGCGGAACTCCGTGGATCGCCGAAGCGCCTCAAACTGCCAAGCTGCCCGCCACCTGATCGCGTTTCTTTGTTCGATCAGGCGGCCGTTTCTTCGTCCCGACCTTCCGCCTGGACGACGCCGTGCGCCGCGGCCGTCAAGGTTGGCCGTCGCGAACGCCCCGCGTCAAACTCGCTCCCGCCAGGCCACACCTTGACGGCTGCAAGCCCGGCGTCATGCTTGCGGAAAATCGGGAGAACCTTAATGGTTGCTACGGCACTGATGCGCGGGCGACGAGGCAATCCAGAATGTCTCCGCGGAAAGACCCCAGATTGCCCTCCCGCACATCTCGTCAGGCGGCGTTGGACGCCTTGGCGTTGACGCCCTTGCGAAGAGCCACCGTGTTCAGCTTGGTGTTGGCGGCCTTCTCTTCGTTCAAATTGGTGGTGAGGAAGCGCACGATGTCGTCGTGGCCCAGCTCTTCCGCCCAGGCGATCAGCGTGCCGTAGCGGCACATCTCGTAGTGCTCCACCGCCTGCGCGTTGGCAACGATCGCGGCGTCGAGCACGGCCTTGTCCTCGATCTCTCCGGCGGTCTCGTCGGCCTCCTTGATGATGCCGTCGATCGCAGGACATTGCGTGCCGCTGGGCTCCTTGCCGAGCTTCGCGAACACCTTGCCGAGCCGCTCGACCTGCTTGTTGGTCTCGTCCAGATGGGCTTTCAGCCCGGTGACGAGATCCCTGTTGGTCGCCTTGTCGATCATCTTCGGCAGCGCCTTCAGGATCTGCTGCTCCGCGTAGTAGATGTCCTGCAGCCCGTGCAGCAGCAGGCCTTCCATCGTTTTGATATCCTTGGTGAAGAAACCCATAAATGACCACTCCTTTGACAATGATGGCAGTGGAACGCTCCACGGCGACAGCTGTTCCATTCCGTGGTGAGACCAGGAGAGCCGAATGAGCGACGGAATTGATCATCTTGCGGGTCTGCTCGGACGCGCGGCGATGGACGTGTGGGGCGATATGCCCCGCGATATCCAGGAAGCGCTGTTCGAGACCGCCATGAAGGGCCGCGCTACCGAGCGCGAGGAGCTCGCGCGGCTGCTGCACGAGCGGCACCCGCGCACGCTTCATCCGGCCCGGCCGGGCTGATGCCGTGGATGGAACGATCGTATGCTGCGCCGATTGGTAAATTGAGCGACGCGCCGCCGAATGGTTCGCATCGGGCCGCGGGAGGCGCAACGCTGGACCGTCGGAAAATCTGTGAGTCGATCGCCGTGACTGGGATGAACATCGGAAAATGGTACGACCCGATCTCAGAGCGGTGGATCGTGCCGCGTGAAGCGCGCGCCGTCGCCGGATATGGCCGGTCCAATGCCGAGAAGGCGCCGGAGGATCACGCGAAAGGCGAGGCGCAGCGGATCTGGCAATTGTTAGTGGATTGCTGCGCAGGTGAGTGAGGCCGAGCCGCAGTGGGGCCTATGCGGCCCGCCCGGCACGCATCGTCATAACGTGATCACGTAGACCGCGAAGGCGATGATGATCGCCAGGCTCACGTCGACGCTGATTAATAGCTTGCCCATGCTGCTCCTGCGGTATCAATGAAACGGGCGAGGCCTTCGTTCCTCGCCGCGCAGTCGCCCCATCGGGCTTGGGCGAACGCCCCTGCAGCGGCTTCCGGCCTCGCGCGGGGCAGCCCAGCGTTTCCGTCAACGCTGATCTCGACGAATTCCGGATCGGATCGGTATATTACCACCCTGATTGCAGGCCGATGCCGGAACAAGGATCAGATGATGGACGATACGATTGGCTTCCCCGATCCCGGTCTCGACCTCTCGGATGGCTTCAAGCCGCACACCTCGCATTGGGGCGTGTTTTCCGCGCGTCAGAGCGCGGCCGGGCTGGAGGTCAGGGCCTATGCGGGCGATCCCGATCCGAACGGCATCATCGATAATTTCCCTGGCGCGCTCCGCCACCAGGCGCGCATTGCCCAGCCGGCGATCCGCCGCGGCTGGCTCGAGCGCGGGCCGGGTCCCGACGATCGCCGTGGCCGCGACGAATTCGTCTCCGTGAGCTGGGAGAAGGCCCTTGACCTCCTCGGCGACGAACTCGGCCGCATCCGCGACACGCGCGGGCCCGGCGCCGTGTTCGGCGGTTCCTATGGCTGGTCGAGCGCCGGCCGCTTTCATCACGCCCAGAGCCAGGTGCATCGCTTCCTCAACACCGCGATGGGCGGCTATGTGCGCTCGGTCAATTCCTATTCCTCGGGCGCGTCGTCGGTGCTGCTGCCGCAAATCCTCGCGGGCTATGAAGACATCACCAAGCGCAACGTCACTTGGGAGCAGATCGCCGATCACACCGACATCGTGCTGGCGTTCGGCGGCATGGCGCTGAAGAACTCCATGGTGGCCGGCGGCTCCATCAGCAAGCATGTCGAGCGGGGCGCCATGGCAGCGGCCCGCAAGCGCGGCTGCGAGTTCATCCTGGTCAGCCCGCTTCGTGAAGACCTGCCCGTCGAGGCCGGTGCGGAGTGGATGACCTGCGTGCCGAGCACCGATACCGCCTTGATGCTCGGCCTCGTCCACACGCTTGTCAGCGAAGGCCTGCACGATCAGGCCTTCCTCGATCGCTACACGGAAGGGTGGTCCGTCTTCCTGCGCTACCTCACCGGCGAGAGCGACGGGCAGGCAAAGCATGCCGAATGGGCCGCCGCGATCTCGGGCGTCGATGCCGAGACGATCCGCACGCTCGCGCGCCGGCTCGCCGGAAAGCGCGCACTGATCACCGTCTCTCATTCGCTGCAGCGGGCCGAGCATGGCGAGCAGCCGGTGTGGATGGGCATGGTGCTGGCGGCAACGCTCGGCCAGATCGGCCTCCCCGGCGGCGGCTATGCCTATTCGCTCGGGGCGATCGCCTACTACGGCCGCCGCGTCAACGACGTGCCGGGGCCGACGCTGGGACAGGGCCGCAATGCCGTCGCCGATTTCATTCCGGTGGCGCGCATCGCCGACATGCTGCTCAAGCCGGGCAGCACCTATCGCTACAACGGCGAGACGCGAACCTATTCGGACATCCGCATGGTCTACTGGGCCGGCGGCAATCCCTTCCATCATCATCAGGACATCAACCGCCTGCGCAAGGCCTTCGCCCAACTCGATACGTTCGTCGTGCACGAGCTCGCCTGGACCGCCACCGCCCGTCATGCCGACATCGTGCTGCCCGCGACGATGACGCTCGAGCGCGAGGACATCGGCTATTCCAGCAACGACCCTCTCATGGTCGCCATGCATCAGGTCGCCGAGCCGTTCGGGCTTGCTCGCGACGACTACGATATTTTCGCTGATCTCGCCGAGCGTCTCGGCGCCCGCGAACCCTTCACCGAGGGCCGCACGTCGCGGCAGTGGTTGGAGCATCTCTACGAGCCGACACGCGCCTCGCTCGCCAGGCGCGGACTGGAAGCGCCAAGCTTCGACGAGTTCTGGGCGCGCGGCAGCCTGGTCGTGCCGCAGCAGCCCGATGATGGCGGCCGGTTGCGCCGCTTCCGTGAGGATCCCGTCGATCACGCGCTGCCGACGCCAAGCGGGCGCATCGAGATATTTTCGGCCAAGATCGCGGGGCATAACGATGCGGATTGTCCGGGACATCCGGTCTGGCTCGACAAGACCGACACGCCCAGGCCGGGGGCGCCGTGCTTCCTCGTCGCCAACCAGCCGGCGACGCGCCTGCACAGCCAGCTCGATTTCGGCGGCCATTCGCTTGGCGCGAAACATCGCGGCCGCGAGGTCGCGCGGATGAACCCGGTCGATGCGAACGCGCGCGGCATCGGGGACGGCGACATCATCCGCCTGTTCAACGATCGCGGGGCGTGCCTTGCCGCGGTCCGCGTCACCGACAGCATTGCGCCCGGCGTGGTCCAGCTTCCGACCGGCGCCTGGTACGATCCGATGGACCCCGAAGAGGAGGCGCCGCTGTGTGTTCACGGCAATCCGAACGTGCTCACCCGCGACGTCGGGACTTCGTCGTTCGCGCAAGGCTGCACGGGGCAGCTGACGGTGGTCGAGGTGGAGAAGTTCACCGGCAATCTGCCGCCGATCCGCGCGTTCGATCCGGTGTAGCCCTCTCGTGCCCCTGAGGCGGCACTACGCCGCGGCGCTGGCGATCCAACCGACCTCCGGGGAAGGACGCCGCCGCGGCGGCGCTTCGACCTCGAGCCGTTCATCCCTGCTGGCGAGGCGCCAGCGTGCCGGCGATTCACCGCTGATGCGCTTGAACACGGTCGAGAAATGCGCCTGCGTGCTGAAGCCCACGGCAAGCGCGATCTCTGCCAATGGCCGCTCGGTGGTTGCAAGCAGCATCTTGGCCTGCTCGGTCCGATAATTGAGCAGATATTCGCGGGGACGGTAACCGGTCGCGATGCGGAATTGCGCCGCAAAGTGCATCCGGGACAGGCCGGCGACATTGGCGAGTTCGGACAGGCTGATGCATCGGTGGAAATGATCTGCGACATATTGCTCGACACGCCGCAGTCGCCATTTCGGCAAGGCATTGACCCGGACGCGCGGCAACTCCATCCGGGTGAGATGCATCGCCAGGGTCTGGCCGATGCACTGCGTAAAACGTCGGTCAGCGGCGTCGCTCTGCTCGATCAACGCCTTGGCAAGCTCGGCGGCGAGTGGATCGCGCAACAGCACGAGGTCATTGAGCCCGTCAGTCGCAACGACATGTGCCGGAAGATGATCCGCGGAGATGTGGACGTGCAGGAAGGCGCATGGCGACTGGAATTGCACGCCGAGGGACTTCGACGGAGCGGTGACATAGAGCGTCCCCGCAGGCATCGTGCCGTCGAAAATGATCTGGCGGTCCCGTGTCAGCTTCGCGCGCGCGGTCTTCAGGGCGATGCCGATGAAATAGCGGTCGTCCGGCGTCGTCGTTTCGTGCGACGAGCTGCTCCGCGAGTCCTCCCATCGCGAAATGGTGACGTCCTCGGTCGCGCCATCCGGTGCGCGATCGATCTGACGCCATCGGCTCTCCCGGGCGATCACCTGAGTCGGGCGAAGAACCTCGCGATCCCGCGCGCCGGCGGGAAGATCGATCCAGGCATCTGCCGCTTGCAAATTGTTCGACATCGCTCGTCTTCTCCTGGTCCTGTGGCTGCTTGCGACGACCGGCAAACGCGCAAGCCCGGTGCTCTCCATGCTCGGAGGATAGGCGGGAGCTGGCCAGGACGCCCGTTAGTGGTGATGAGGAGTTGTTAGATTTTGTGCGTGTGCGCAGGTGCGACAGCCCGCCGCAGACGTTTGATTAGGTCCAATTTGTCGAATATTCGCCCGGCTACCCTGTTTGAGGGGCCCTCACGGAGCATCGCTTGGGGGATCGACGTGCCGGTGTGAGACCCGCGAAGGGCCTTCGCTGGACCTCGCATTGGGGCCGGGTATAGTCCCTGCGCGTTTCGAGGAAGCCGTCGTCATGATGAGAAAGATGTGACCGACCTCTCGGCAGGACATGACCCCGGCGGCGGCGCCGGAACGATCCCTGATCTCGATGCCGTCTCGTTCGGGCCGTTTTCGTTGCGGTCGCGGCTGCTGCAGAAGGACGGCGAGCCGGTCAAGCTCGGCAGCCGCGCAATGGATATTCTGCGCCTGCTCGTCAGCCGTGCCGGCGAGGTGGTGCCCAAGAACGAGATTATCAGCTACGCGTGGTCCGGACTCTCCGTCGAGGAGATCAGCCTGCGGGTTCATGTCGCTGAGCTGCGCAAGGCGCTCGGCGACGGCAAGGACGGTGTTCGCTACATCACCAACGTCCCGAGCCGGGGTTATTGCTTCGTCGCGCCGGTGCAGCGTGGCACACGCGCAGAGCCGCCCGCACCAGCGTCGCTGCCGCCCGATAAAGTGGCGCCGCCACCGTCTCTGCCGCATCGTCTGGACCGGATGATCGGGCGGGACGAAATCGTGGCCGAGCTGGCGCCGCGTTTGCTCCGCGATCGTTTCGTCACGCTGCGCGGGCCAGGCGGTATCGGCAAGACCACCATCGCGGTCGCGCTCGCGCATGAGCTGTGCGACAGCTTCGAGGGCAACGTCCATTTCCTCGAATTCGGTCCGCTCAAGGACGCCGCGCTGGTGGCGAGCACGGTCGCCGCCGCGCTGGGCCTCGTCGTGCATCACAACGATCCGGGCGGCAGCATCGTCAATTTCCTGCGCGTGCGGCGGCTGCTTCTCGTTCTCGACAGCTGTGAGCACGTCATCGACGCTGTCGCGCGTCTCGCAGAGGACATCTATCGTGAGGCGCCCGGCGTCGCCATCCTCGCCACCAGTCGCGAGTCGCTGCTGGTGGCCGGCGAGCAGATCTTCGAGCTCGTCCCGCTGCCGGGCCCGCCGCAGGGCGCGCGCCTCAGCGCCGGTGAGGTGCTGGGCTATCCGGCTGCGCGTCTGTTCGTCGATCGCGCCAATGCGGCGGGGCATCGCGACGACCTCACCGACGAGGATGCGGAAGTCCTGGTGCAGATCTGCGGCAAGCTCGATGGCATCGCGCTCGCGATCGAACTCGCCGCCGCCCGCGTCGGTCTCTACGGGCTGCGCGAGATGGCGGCGCTGCTCGACAGCCGCCTGCAGCTCGAATGGCGCGGACGGCGAACGGCGCCGCCGCGGCAGCAGACGCTTGGCGCCACGCTCGACTGGAGTTTCGGCCTGATCGGCGAGAACGAGCGCGTCGTGTTCCAGCGGCTCGCCGTCTTCGCAGGTCACTTCACCCTGAAGGGCGCAATAGCGGTGGCGGCCGAGGAGGAGACGCCGGAGGATCGCGTCGTCGACGCGCTGGAGCAACTCGTGGCCAAGTCGCTGGTGTCCTCGCAGCCGGACGGCGCATCGCGGCGTTATCGACTGCTGGACGCGACGCGTGCCTATGCCATGCAGAAGCTGGTGGAGGTCGGTGAGGCCAACGTCATCGCGCGCCGTCACGCTTGTCATGTCCAACGCACGCTCGAAGCCGGCCTGGCGGCGCAGGGCGGCGGCGGCCAGCTGTCACGCCCGCATCAGCGGGCGGGTCTGCTCGCCGATGCCCGCGCGGCGCTGGCATGGAGCTACGCCAATGACGACGGCGCGGATTTGCGCGTGCCGCTTGCCGGCAGTTGCATGGGTCTGTTTGTCGAGCTCAATCTGCTGAACGAGGCGCGCATCTGGTCCGATCGCGCACTCGCAATGCTCGACGACGCCGATCGTGGCGGCCGATGGGAGCTCGAGCTTCAGTCGACGCTCGGCCACGCCTTCATGTTCACCGAGCGCAACAGCGAGCAGGCGGAAGCGGCACTCAGGCGCGGGCTGGAGATCGCGCAAGCGCTCGTCGACCACGCCAATACGTTCAGGCTGCTGTCGCGGCTGAACATGTACTACCGCCGGACCGGCGGCTACCGGCATCTGGTGCCGACAGCGCGTCACGCCGAGCGGATTGCGCGCCTGATCGGCGATACCGCGGGCATTGCCGGCAGCAAAGCGCTTCTCGGCGTGTCCTATCACCTCGCCGGCGACCAGGCCGAGGCGCAGGCTCATCTCGACGAGGGCATGCGCGACGACGCCGCGCTGCGGGGCACGCAACCCGGACATTTCGCCTATTCGCGTACGCCGCAGATTCCGCTCGCGCGCGTGTTGTGGCTGCGCGGCTATCCCGATCGCGCGCTCGAATGCGTCCTTCCGCTCGTCGGCGCGTCAGCGCCGCGCGACGTGGTCATGCATTGTATCGCGCTGTGCTGGTCCGCCTCGGTGTTCGGCTGGGTTGGCGACTGGTCCGCCGTCGAGACCATGAGCGCTCGCCTGGCGACGCATGCGAGCATGCACGGGCTCGTCCCCTACGAAGCCGTTGCGACCGGGTTTCGGGCGCGGACCTTGATCGCCCATGGCGAGGTAACCGGCGGCATCGACCTGTTGCGGAGCGCGCTCCCGCGCCTGCACGCGGATCGCTACGAGCTCTATATGTCGGCATTCGCCGCGGATCTGGCTCGGGGGCTGGTGTTTTCGGGGCGATTGGCGGAAGGCGCGCAGGTCCTGCACGAAACCATCGACCGCGTCGAGCAGGAAGGCGGCGCCTTCGACATGCCGGAACTGCTCCGTCTGCGCGGAGAGCTCGAGGCGCAGGGTGGGAACCTCGACGCGGCCGAGGCAAGCCTCGTCGCGTCGGCGGAGCTCGCCGAGCGACAGGGGGCGCTGTCTTGGCGGCTGCGCACCGAAATGTCACGCGCGCGGCTGCGCGAGCGGCAAAGTGTCGGAAATCCGCGCGAACAGCTCGCCAGGACCTATGCACAGTTCACCGAGGGGTTCGAGACCGCCGATCTCAAAGCCGCACGGCTCATGCTGAACCCGCCCACCGCCTGATCAAGCCGGAGGGCTTATCCGGGCAGCCATGCCGGACCGAACTGGATCAGCATGAGCAGGACGACGACGAGCAGGGCGAGGGTCGCAAACAGCCGGCGCATCCCCGGTCGCTCCCTTGGTGCGGGTTTCGCCATTGTGATGCTAGCTCGCGGTTGCCACGTCCAGGATCGCGTCGGCGAAGGCCTTTGGCGCCTCCTGCGGCAGATTGTGCCCGATTCCGCCCTTGATGGTCCGGTGCGAATAGCGCCCGGAGAATTTTGCGGCGTAGGCGGACGGCTCCGGATGCGGCGCCCCGTTGGCGTCGCCCTCCATGGTGATGGTGGGCACGGTGATCACGGGGGCCTGCGCCAACCGCGCCTCGTAGGCGTCGTATTTCGCCTCGCCTTCGGCGAGGCCGAGGCGCCAGCGGTAATTGTGGATCACGATCGCGACGTGGTCCGGATTGTCGAAGGCCGCCGCGCTTCGCTCGAAGGTGGCATCGTCGAAATGCCATTCAGCAAGGGCTCCCACATCCGCGACGAGGACGGGAAGCCGTGCAGCAGCAGCACGGCCGGGGCGTCGGGCGATCCGGCCTCGCGATAGAAGGTCTTGAGACCGCCGATATCGACGGTGTGATAGCTGATCGAGCGCCGGCTCGATCGCAATTCCTGCGCCGAGGCCGGTACGACGGCGCAGGCCATTGCGGCGGAGAGGGCGAGGGCGGCTGGAATGCTCATGTCGTTGCTTTTGCGCATAGCGTGAGGGTTTGCGGAAAGTGCTGCGGCGCATTCCACGCGCGTGGCTGCGTCGGCCGGGTTTCGTTCGAGCACGTCGTTCGTTGCTCGCAAACCCAATCTGCGCTCAAAGTGGACTGTTGGCTCGTTATGTATTGTTAGGCGTTGAGAGCGGCCGTATCAGGCGTGTCGCCGCTATTCGAAGACGGCGTCGAAGATCTCGACGTCCATCAGCACCGGCTTGGCAATCACGGTTCCATCGGGCCGCACTGTCTGCGCGCGCCGAAGTGTCGGCACCACGATGCCGCCGAATCTGTCATGGGCCCAGGAGGAGTGCGCGACCTTCATCCCGAAGAGGTCGTGATCTGTCCGCCGCTGCAGCGCGCTCTCGTCGAAATAGAAGACCTGCTCGGGCGCGAGCGTCATCAGGTGAGCCGGGAATTGTGCCCGCAGCCTTCGCCAGGTTTCGGCATTCTCCTGCCAGGGCGACAGCTCCTCGATCACGACGTCAGGATGGGCAAGCAGGAATGGAATCGTCACATAGCTCCAGATCGCGACGCCGCAGAAGAAGATCAGGTGCAGCTCATCAGCGAGCGCTGACGGATCGACCTCGGGAAATGCAAGGCTGGGGTTAGGCCAGGACCGCAACACGTCACCATCCAGGCTCTCGATCGTGATCGCATCCGGTTGAAAGGAGCCGGAGTATTCACCCCCGGTGATGCCGGTGAAGCGCACCGATTGCGTCCGGGTCGAGCCTTCCGCGGTCACGTCCTTGAATTCCCGGGCATGGCCGGCACTGGAGAACAGCGTTCCGCCAACGGAAAGGTGGAGCGTGAACCGGTTCAAGCTGTTCCAGCGGGCCATTCCGCCGCTGGCATCGATTACATCGTCAAGAAGCGC
Organism: Bradyrhizobium sp. 192; assembly: GCF_023100965.1. Lineage (NCBI taxonomy): Bacteria > Pseudomonadati > Pseudomonadota > Alphaproteobacteria > Hyphomicrobiales > Nitrobacteraceae > Bradyrhizobium > Bradyrhizobium sp. 192. The sequence goes on along the minus strand of NZ_CP064690.1, from coordinate 6,487,415 downwards.
CATGTCCCGCCATATCCACCGTGAGTGTTTCCACCATGGCGGGGCCCATGCGGCTTGGCGTGTTAGAAGTTGTTAGGAGTTGCGAGCGGGCATCATGGCGGTATCTCGTTGAAGATACTCTCAATTCAGGGTGCTCAGCAGCTCCCTGGCAGCGATCAGATCGCGGGTCTGCAAGCCCTCCTGGTAGCGCGCAACGAGGGGGGTGAGCAAAGCGCGGACGTCAGCTGGCTGGCCGGCCCGCTCCCAGATGCGGCCAAGGCTGATCGCCCCGCGAAGCTCCCAGCCGACCGCGGATTGACGCCGGGACAGATCGAGCGATTTGCGCAAGATCCTCTCCGCCTCTGCAGCGTGGCCCGATCCGGCGAGGATGTCACCCTTGATCCTGAGCATCTCCGGCATGTCGAAGGATTCGCCATGATCGGGAATCTGGGCGATCGCTTCGTTGATCGTCTGCAAGGCCTCGTCGGGCTGGTTCTGGGCGGCGAGACCCTCCGCGAGCGCCGTCGCAAACACCGTCGTCATGATGCGGTGCCGTGTCGCATACAACGTGGCCTGGCTGCGGCGAAGGTGCTCGATGCCCGCCGCGGCGTCGCCGCGGCGCAGCAGCAGCTCGCCCTTCTGGCCGATGCCGACCGCGTGATAGGGGCCGAGGAAGTGCCGTGCGGAATGATCGATCAGCCGATCGATCAGGATTTCGGCATCGGCCCAGTCGCCGACCCAGAGGAACACGTAGATCGTCCAGATCAGGGAGATGCCGAGGGTGAGAGGCTGCTCGAGCAACTCGGCCTCGCGAACGGTGTATCTGGCCACCTCGACCGCTCGCTCGGGCCGGCCCGTGAGCCAGAGCCCGCGCGCCAGCGCAACCAGCGCGACGATGCGGTCGTCATAACCGAGATGGCCGATGTTGAGCCGTTGCGAGCCTGGATTGTGCACCATCGCGCTTTCGCAGAACCGAACCGCCTTGTCCTGGTTGCCGATCAGATGATGCGCGACGCCGAGCATCCAATCCACGTTCAGCGCGGCCGCGGAATCATTCAGCTTGCGCGCAACGCCCTCGCCCTGTTCGCCGGTGTCGAGCGCGCCGTGAAAATCTCCAACCCTGGTCAGGTAGATGTGCAATCCGCGCAGCAGCCAGAGCTGCCAGTGCAGGTCATCGAGCTGCCGGGCGAGTTCGAGACTGCGCGTGAAGGCCGACCGGACCGCTTCCGTATTGCCCTGCGTGAACATCACGGAGACGCCGAGCGCGGCCTGCAGGGTCATCTCCTGGCGGCTGTCGACGGCGCGCGTGTCGAGGGACGCCAGCGCCTGCTGGGTCCATCGGTAGCATTCCGTCAGCAATGTCAGTTCGAGGAAGAACTGGGCCGCCGAGGCCGCCAGATCCACGCCGATCGTCCGGTCGCCGCGGTCCGAAAAGCTGAACGTCAGCGCGGCCCTGACATTGGGCAAATGGTCGGCATAGGGAAGGAAGCCGCCCGCGCTCTGCATGCCCGTGGACTTGAGGGCAATGTCGTGCAGGACGTCGCGGAAATATTCGGCGTGGGCACGCGCGACGCGGTCCGCTTCCCCCTTCTCGACGAGCTTGTCCGCCATGAAGGCGCGGGTGGTGTCGAGCAGGCGATAGCGCAGCCGCCGCTCCGCCGGCGAGGTCGCGATCAGGGATTTGGAGAGTAGGTTCGAGATGGCTTCCACGCCTTCGGGCTCGTCGACACCCTGGCAGGATGCGACCGCAAGCGCGGCTTCCAGCGTGAAGGGCCCGACGAACACCGACAAGCCGCGCAGGGTCGCGCTCTCGGTCGGCGGCAGCAGATCGTAGCTCCAGGCGACCGCGGCGCTCAGGGTCTGGTGCCGCGGAATCGCCGTGCGCCGTCCTCGCCACAGCAGCGAGAAGCGGCTGTCCAGCAGTGATGCGGTTCCGGCAATGCCATAGGCGTTGACGCGTCCGGCGGCGAGCTCGATGGCCAGTGCAATGCCGTCCAGGCGCCGGCAGATTTCGGCAACGAGCGGCGCATCCTCCTCGGTGAGCTCGAATTCGCTCAGGCTCTCGGCAATGCGTTCCACGAAGAGCTGGCTTGCGGGATAGGCAAGGATGTCGGCGATGCCGAGGCCTTCACGCTGCGGCGGGCAATCCAGGGGAAACAGCCGGTGGACGCGCTCACCTTCGGTCCGAAGGGATTCGCGGCTGGTGGCCAGAATATGTAGCTGCGGCGCCTCGCGGACCATGCGCTCGGCCAGAGGGGCGAGTTCGTCGAGGATATGCTCGCAGCTGTCGAACACCAGCAGCATGCGCCGGCTGCGCAGGACTGTCAGCAGGCTCGGCACGGGATCGTCGGCATTGACGGTCAGGCCCAGTGCGGAAGCAATCGTGCCGGGAACCAGCCGGACATCCGTCAGTGCGCCGAAATCGACGAAACACACCTGGTCATCGAAGGCCGCGAGCTCGCGATGCGCGACGGCAAGCGCGACCGACGTCTTGCCGATTCCGCCCGGGCCGACGATTGTGACGAAGCGATGCTGGGCAAGCTCGGCGGAGATTTTCTCGACCGCATCGTCCCGCCCGATCATCTTGGCAAGCGGTGTGGGCAGCGAACGTGGCGAAGCGGCCGGCAGGCCGGCCCGGCTCTCCGAAGGCGCAGCCCGGAGCAACGGGGCTGCGAAGCAATAGCCGCGGCCGGGGACGTTGATCACATAGCGGGAACCTTCGCCGGCAGTGCCCAAGGCCTTGTCGTCCAAAGCCTTGCGAAGCGTCGTGATGTGGAAGCGCAGGCTTCCCTCGTCGACGTTGACGTCGGCCCAGACACGCTTGATCAACTCTCGCTTGTCCACGACCTCACCGGCACGTTCAGCGAGACAGATCAGGATATCGAGCGCGCGGCCGCCGAGATGATGCGGTGCGCCGTCCCTTTCAAGCAATCGCGATTTCGCGAACAAGCGGAAGGGCCCGAAGGCAATGGCCGAATCCTGCTCGTTGGTGTCTGGCACGGGCGAGTAATCCGGTGAAAGGGCTGATGTTCGCAATTTGAACTACCAGAACGCGCTGTCCAGTAAACCGGCCGAAAGTGGCGAAATCGCGTGACCGTCGGCCGATTGCATGGAAGCGATCCCGGCAATCTCACCCAAAAGCAGCAATTTTGGGCACGGCCGGGCCAGCTGAGCAGTCCCATTGGCAGCGATCGACCGGGCGCTGACCGGGTGCCTGCACCGCCCTTCATAACAGAATCTTGCAACGTCTAACGGGCTAAACACGCGCGATGCATCCAGTATGGCCCTCGAGTTAGATCCTATCAACGGGGAAGCCATGATGTCCATTATCGACGCTCGGCCGAACGACCATGTCGTTCGATCTCAACTCGTCGCCAGTCTCGATGAGCAGTCGCATGATTGGGAACTCGTGCTGCGGGAATCCCACCATCGCATGAAGAACACGCTGACGCTGCTGGGGGCGTCGGTCCGTCGCGATTTCACGCGTGCGGGCAGGGGCGATGTGTCGCTGGCGGTGGACCGGCTCGAGCGGCGCATCGTCGCCTTCGGCAGGCTCTATCAACTCTTGTCCGATCATGGCGATCTGCCGGTGGTCTCCGCAGCGGCCTTCTTCGAAGGCCTGTGCAAAGCGATCTCCGAGGCCGTGCTGGAGCCGGCGGGCATCCGCTGCGAGGTTGCGATCGAAAGCGGCTTGTTGCCTTCTGCGCAGTGTCATCGGCTCGCGCTGATGCTGACGGAGCTGGTGACGAATGCGGCAAAGCATGCTTTCCCGAACAAGAATGGTGCGTTGATCCGCATCGGCCTGGCCAGGCGCGACGGCACCTGGCTCTGCACGGTGGCCGACAACGGCATCGGTGCCACCGGTCCGCTTCAGGGCACCGGCAGCCGGATTCTCGAAGGGCTCGCTCGCAGCATCCACGCTCGGTTGCAGGGCGAGGCGGGGGAGGGCGGCACGCGGGTCACCATCGTGCTGCCGATCGCTGCGGCGTGACGGCTGGAGAAGTTTTGCCCTCCCCTCACAACGGCTGGCGGAGCCCAACACTGCATGACGGGCAAAGGTCTCTCCTTTGCGCGACAGTCTTGACGTCCGGAGCGGGTGTCGATCCCGAGAACCCGCGGCTTGAAACAAGGAGTTCGACATGGCTGTGATCGAGATCAATCGCGAAGCTGAAACAAGGCCCTCGAAATCTCGCGGAGTTGATTCAAAGCTCGAGGTCCTCGTGATCCCGGTGGCCGACGTCGACCGCGCCAAGGCGTTCTATGCGCGACTCGGCTGGCGGCTGGACGCCGACTTCGCCTCAGGCGACGACTGGCGCGTGATCCAGTTCACGCCGCCGGGCTCGGCCTGTTCGGTGATCTTCGGCCGGAACGTCACGGCCGCAGTGCCCGGCTCGGCGCGAGGCCTGTATCTGGCCGTGTCCGATCTCGAAGCGGCACGACAGGATCTGCTCGACCGCGGCGTCGAGGTCAGTGCGCCATTCCACGGTGCCGGCGACGTTCACGCCGGACCTGACGAGCCATATCTGTTCGGCAGCGTTCGAGTCGGCGGTGTTGACCCGAAGCGCGGCAGCTATGCTTCATTCGCCGCGTTCAGCGACCCCGACGGCAATGGCTGGCTGTTCCAGGAAATCACCACACGATTGCCGGGACGCATCGCGCCCGACACAACGACATTTGCCTCAACGACGGATCTGGCCGCAGCGCTGCGTCGCGCGGCGCTGGCGCATGGCGAGCATGAGACGCGGAGCGGCGGACACGACGAGAACTGGGCGGATTGGTACGCCGACTACATCGTCCGCGAGCAAGCCGGCCAGCCGCTGCCGACTTGAGCTGCAGCGTGAGATATCTCCCGACCTTGGCCGACACGGCGCGCGATGATTATCGCGCGCCGTGTCGCATTGCGCCTATGTCGTCGCCCTCTTGCCGTGCGCGGACTCGCAACGGCTAACGCAGGCTAACAATCCATAACGCGTAAATTGCCGGGCCCTCAGTCAATCTCTCCGCACACCAACGGACACGCTGATCTCTAATTCGGTCAGCGTCTCCGACCAAAGCAAGGGAGATCCAACATGACCGCGCAAGAACGATCCGAGAGCCTCAATCCCGACCGCCGACAATTGCTGAGCCAGGCCGCGATGACCGCAGTCGCCGCCAGCGTGTCGAGCCTGTTGCCGCTGCATCCGGCCAAGGCTGCCGCAGGCGGCGCCATCCGCCCCTTCCAGATCAGCGTGCCCGAGCAGGATCTGCTCGACCTGCGCCGGCGCCTGGCTGCCACGCGCTGGCCGGATCGCGAGATCGTCACCGATCAGTCGCAGGGCGTGCAGCTGACGACGGTGCAACAGCTCGTGCGCTACTGGCAGAGCGACTACGACTGGCGCAAGCTGGAAGCGCGGCTGAACGCCCTGCCGCAATTCGTCACCGAAATCGACGGCGTCGACATTCACTTCGTTCACGTCCGCTCGCGGCACGAGAATGCACTGCCGATGATCGTCACGCATGGCTGGCCCGGCTCGATCATCGAGCAGATGAAGATCGTCGGTCCGCTGACCGATCCGACCGCGCATGGCGCCAAGGCCGCGGACGCGTTCGACCTCGTGATCCCCTCGCTCCCCGGCCACGGCTTCTCGGGCAAGCCGACGGTGCTCGGCTGGGATCCCCAGCGCATCGCGCGCGCCTGGATCGTGCTGATGAAGCGGCTCGGCTACAACCGCTATGTCGCGCAAGGTGGCGATTGGGGGAACGCGGTCACCGAGCAGATGGCGCTGATCGCGCCGCCGGAATTGCTCGGCATCCACACCAACATGCCCGCGACCGTCCCCGACGACATCGCCAGGGCGCTGCAACCCGGCGGAACGCGCCCGGCGAACCTCTCGGCCGAGGAGCGCCTTGCCTACGACCAGCTCGACGATTTCTACAAGCACGGCCTCGGCTACGCGATCGAGATGTCGAACCGGCCGCAGACGCTCAACGGTCTCGTGGATTCGCCCGCGGGCCTCGCGTCGTGGATGCTCGATCACGATGCGCGCAGCGCCGCGATGATCGCACGCGTGTTCGACGGCGGGACGGAAGGGCTGTCGCGCGACGATGTGGTCGACAACATCACGCTCTACTGGCTCACCAACACCGCGGTGTCGTCAGCGCGGCTGTACTGGGAGAACAAGCTGGTGTTCTTCGCGCCCAAGCACGTCAATATCCCGGTCGCCGTCAGCGTCTTTCCCGACGAGATCTACGCCGCGCCGCGGAGCTGGACCGAGAAGGCCTATCCCAAGCTGATCCACTACAACCGTCTCGACAAGGGCGGACACTTCGCGGCCTGGGAGCAGCCGGCGCTGTTCTCCGCGGAAGTGCGGACGGCGTTCCGTCCGCTGCGGCAATCGATCTGAGATGCGAACCCATACATCAGGAGTGCAACACATGATCCGTCCCGAACGCAATTTCACGACCGGCGACATCCGCCTCGAGCGCCGCCTTCCGACCTATTGGCGCGTCACCTTCGATATGCCGCCGGTGAACATCTTTGGCCCGAGGCATCTTCCATTGCTCAATGACGTCGTCACGGCGATCGAAACCGATCCGGACGTGAAGGTCGTCGTGTTCGACAGCGCGGTCGAAGGCTTCTTCATCACGCATTACGACTTCCTCGCGCCGCTCGAGGATTCACTCGAGGTCCCGCCCGGGCCGACCGGCCTGCAGTCGCTGCCTGACACGCTGGTGCGCCTCAGCCGCGCGCCGGTCGTCTCCATCGCCGCGATCCGGGGCCGAGCGACAGGCGTCGGCAGCGAGCTCGCGCTCGCGAGCGACATGCGCTTTGCCAGCCGCGAGAAAGCGATCCTGTCGCAATGGGAGGTCGGGGCGGGCCTCGTGCCCGGTGGCGGGCCGATGGCGCGGCTGCCGCGCCTGATGGGCCGCGGCCGCGCGCTCGAAGTGCTGCTCGGCGCCGACGACATCCATGGCGATCTCGCCGAACGCTACGGTTACGTCAACCGGTCGTTGCCGGACGCCGAGCTCGATGGCTTCGTCGAGGCGCTCGCCATGCGCATCGCGTCGTTCGACAAGGAGGCGATCGCCGAGACCAAGCGTCTCGTCGATGTCGCAAGCCTGCCGCCGGACGTCGATATCAAGCCGGAGTGGGACGCGTTCCTGGCCTCGCTCGGCCGCCCCGCGAGCCAGACCCGCATCAAGGCGCTGATGGCGCGCGGCTTCCATCGCGCCGGAGACGTCGAGAACCGGCTCGGCTTCCACGTCGGACAGATCGGCAGCTAAAGCGTTTTCGCGCGAAGTGGATGCCGGTTCGCGTGAAGAAAACGCGTCAAAACAAGAATCAAACCCCGTTCAGATGTCATCGGAGCGGGATTTGACGGAACCGTTGCGATGCTCGGCCGGTTGGAGCGGCGGCGGGCGGTCACGCCGATGCCGCCTTCCATCGGTAGAGAGTGCCGGTGTGCAAAAACAAACGAGGAGAATTGAGATGATCCGCAAGGCAAAGGCAGTATGGAAGGGCACCGGCCGCGACGGCACCGGCCAGCTCTCGAGTGACTCCGGCGTACTCGCCGACACGCCTTATTCGTTCAAGACCCGTTTCGAGAACGAGAAGGGCACCAATCCCGAGGAGTTGATCGCGGCGGCCCATGCCGGCTGCTTCACGATGGCGCTGGCCTTCGGTCTTCAGATGGCAGGGTTTACGCCGGACGAGCTCTCGACCGAAGCCGCCGTGACGCTCGAGCCTGAAGGCAAGGGGTTCAAGATCGCCAAATCGGCGCTCACCTTGCGCGCCAAGGTGCCGAACCTCGACGAGGCCGGTTTTGCCAAGATCGCCGGTGAAGCCGAGAAGAACTGCCCGGTGTCGAAGGTGCTCAACGCCGAGATCACGCTCGACGCCAAGCTCGCCTGAGCGAACGGGAAGGAGTCGCGCCATGTCGCGCCAAGATCTGCCTCGTCAACATCAACCGGATGAAGACAGGTTCCGGGCGATTCTGCCCGAGGATATCGCATGGCAGCCCTTCCCGGCATTCCCCCCGGGCGCCCGGTTGGCCGTAATGGTCGGACATCCCGCCGCGCCCGGACCTTATGTGGTCCGGGTCAAGGTGCCAGGCGGCATCAGGCTGAATGCCGCACAAGCATCCCGAGGACCGCATCTACACCGTCATGTCGGGGGTGTTCTACATCGGGCTCGGCGAGAGTTTTGACGGCGATAAAGTCAGCGCCTATCCGCCGGGCAGTGTTATCGTGCTGCCCGGCGAGACCTGGCATTTCCATTGGGCGAAGTCCGGCGAGTATGTCACGCAGGTGAGCGCGATCGGGCCGCTGGGCCTCGAATATCACGACGACAAGGACGACCCGCGCTTGCATGCAGTTGCAGAGCAAAGGTAAGCATCTCGACGAAACCAAGGAGCATCAAATGACGATGGAACGCGCAGTTTTGGCCGGGGGCTGCTTCTGGGGCATGCAGGATCTGATCCGCAAGCAACCAGGCGTGATCTCCACACGCGTCGGCTACACCGGCGGTGCGGTGAAGAACGCGACCTACCGCAACCACGAAGGCCACGCCGAGGCGATCGAAATCATGTTCGATCCCGCCAGGACCAGCTACCGGACCATGCTGGAATTCTTCTTCCAGATCCACGATCCCTCCACGCTCAATCGCCAGGGCAACGATCGGGGCACCAGCTATCGCTCTGCGATTTTCTATACGAGCGACGAGCAGAAGCGGATCGCCGAAGACACCATCGCCGACGTCGAGGCGTCGGGCCTGTGGCCGGGCAAGGTGGTGACCGAGGTCGCGCCCGCAGGCGAGTTCTGGGAGGCCGAGCCCGAGCATCAGGACTATCTCGAACGTTATCCGGACGGCTACACCTGCCACTTCATCCGGCCGGATTGGAAGCTGCCGCGCCGCGCGATGGCTGCGGGAGGCTAACTCAGGACGCTAGGAGCCGTCAGGCCCGCGATGGCATCATCAGATCGCGGGCCATGCGCATGTCGGCGATGTCGAAGCCTTCGGCAAACGTCCCGCAGACTTTGTCGAGAACCGCGCGAGCTTCCGCGCTCTGGCCGGCCGCGCTCATCGACCGCGCGAGGCTCGTCGCGCATCGAAGCTCCCAGAAGCGCGCCCCCTGCTCGACGGCTATGCCCATCGCCTCGCGAAAGTGCGTCTCGGCCTGCTCCGCGTGCCGCGCGCTCCTCAGCAATAATTCTCCCTTGATGCGGAGCAGCTCCGGTAGATACCAGCGCTCCTGCCGGTCGTTGCAGCGGGTCAGCACGTCCTCGATCACGTCGAGGCCCCGGTCGATTTGGTCGGCCTCGAGGAAGCACGCGGCGAGCTCGCCGAGCAGCGGCAGAAAGCGCGGCAGGAAACGCGCATCGCCGGCGCGGTTGAGCTCTTCGCGCAGGAGCGGCAGGCCGGTGGCGATGTCGCCGCGCCTGGCCACGACCGCTGCGTTGAAGGCCCGTGCCCACAGGCCCCACGGCCGGATCGCGTTGCGCTCGGTGTGTTCGAGCAACTCGGCGCCGTGGCGCTCGGCGGCATCGAAATCGCCGGACCAGAATGCGATCGGGCAGGCGGCCTGCCCCAGCACGCTGCAGAAGGTCAGCGCATGGCCGTTGGCGCGGCCTTCCTCGATGTTGTTGGCGGCGAGCGCCCGGGCCTGATCGGCGAGGCCCTGCAGCCACAGGATACGGGCGCGGAAATATTGCGTCGATATCCTGAGATCGAGCGGGAAGATCTTCGGCTTCTCCACCAGCACATGCAGCGAGGCGTTGACCCGGTCGATACGCTGCCGCGCCTCGCTCTGGTCTCCGAGATAATGCAGCGCGACCGCCATCAGGCGGTCGCTCAGCATGAGATCGGTGTTGTCGGATGAATTCACCGCGGCATTCGCAAAGCGGTCGGCGAGCGCGCGGGCTTTGCCGAACTGCCCGTTGTTGAACTGGTCGATGCACAGGCCCCAGAGTGCGCGCAGCCGGAAATCCTTGTCGTCGAGGCTCTCGGCCAGCTCGAGGGTCGTCTCGAGGATCGGGCGCGCTTCGCGCGCGCGGCCCTCGCCATACATCAGCGACCAGCCGAGTGCCGACAGCAGCTGCATGCGGATGCGGTCGTTGTCGCCGCCGTCTCCGAGCGCCGCAAGTGCCGTTCTGCAGCGCTCGCGGCATTCGGCGAACAGCGACAGACGCACCCACAGGATGACCGCGGTCGCCGTCAGCGCGATGCCGAGCCTCGCGTCGCCGTCGGGCGCGAAGGCCCAGTCCAGCGCCGCGCGCACATTGTCGAGCTCCCCGCCGTAGGTGCTCAGCCATTCGGGAAGCGGCGTCGAGGTGTCGGCCCCCGCGCGTTCGAAGAGGTCGCGAAAATGCTCGGCATGACGCCGCGCGAACTGCCTGTTTTCGCCGAGCTCGTTCAGTTTCCCGAGTGCGTAGGTGCGCGTGGTGTCGAGCAGGCGATAGCGCAGCGCCCGCGAGCCGGATGACGAGATCAGCGATTTGGTGACCAGGCTGTCGATCGCCTCCAGCGTCTCCAGGGTGCTGAGGCCATCGCCGGACGCGACCGCGGCGGCCGCCTCCGGCGCGAAGGGTCCTGCGAACACCGACAATCGTCGCAAGGTGGCGCTTTCCGCCGGAGGCAGCAGGTCGTAGCTCCAGTCGAGGGCGGCGGCGAGCGTCTGGTGCCGCGGGACGGCCGTGCGCCGTCCGCGCCATTGCAGCGAGAAGCGGCTGTCGAGCAGCGAGGCGGTGCCGGCGATGCCATAGGCGTTGACACGGCCCGCCGCGAGTTCGATCGCAAGCGCAATGCCGTCGAGGCGCCGGCAGATGCTCGCGACGAGCGGCGCCTCTTCCGCGCTGAGCTGGAACGGCCCGGAGCTCTGCGCGATGCGCTCGACGAAGAGCTGGGCCGCGGGGTAGGCGAGAACCTCGGCGACGTCGAGGTCCTCGCGCTCGGGCGGGCAATCCAGCGGAAACAGCCGGAAGATCCGCTCGCCTTCGCTTCGGAACGATTCGCGGCTGGTGGCGAGAACACGAAGCTGCGGTGCTTCGCGAACGATGCGCTCCACGATCGGCGCCAGCGTGTCCAGCACGTGTTCGCAACTGTCGAAGATCAGCAGGGCCGGTCCGCTCTTGAGAAATGTCAGGATGGCCGGCGTCGGATCCTCCGAGTTGACGGTCAGTCCGAGCACGGCGGCGATGGTGGTTGGGACATGGCTGGCGTCCCGCAGCGGACCGAAATCGACGAAGAAGACGCGGCCGCCGAAATCCGCCGAGCGCCGATGGCCGACCGTGACGGCGACGGCGGTCTTGCCGATGCCGCCGGGACCCACCAGCGTCATGAAGCGATACAGCGTCAGGCCGTTCGAAATCTTCTCGATGACCTCCTCGCGTCCGACCATCTTCGCAAGCTGGGCGGGCAGGGAGCGGGGGAGAACGATTTCGGCGGCGGCCGGTACGGCCTGCGAGGCGGCTTGGGCGGACGGGGCGACGAAGCAATAGCCGCGGCCGGGCACATTGAGGACATAACGGGCCGATTTGCCGGTGTCACCGAGCACCTTGCGCAACGCCGCGATATGGAAGCGCAGGCTGCCCTCGTCGACATTCACCTCGGCCCAGATGCGCTTGACCAGCTCTCTCTTGTCGACGACTTCGCCGGGACGCTCGGCAAGCAGGATGAGAATATCGAGCGCGCGGCCGCCGACGTGAAGCGGCGCCCCTTCCTTCTCCAGGAGCCGGGACTTGGGAAACAGCCGAAATGGCCCGAATGAAATGGCCGAATCTTGGTTGTTATTATCAGCTGGCACGTGCCATTGCCCCCGCAACGGGAGTCAAAAAAAGGTATCTTGTTGTGGTCTAGCAGAACGAGGCGTCCAGTAAACTGGCCGAAAGCAGCATGGCTGGCAGACCTGCGCAGATGGCTTGGGCTTGGCTTCGGTCCGCTTGAATAATGCTGGAGATGGAAGGGGTTGGCTTTCTGCAATCCTAACGCGAACCCGCAGTGACGACACGCGCCGACAGCGCGACCAGACCCATCAGCGCAGCCAGCAGCCAGAACGCCATGGGCAATCCGCCAAAACGTGCGACGAAGCCGACGCCGGCGGGGCCGACGAGGATTCCCGCGTAGCCTGCGGTCGTGATCGCCGCGACCGCAAGCCCCGTGGGCATCACCGTCTGCCGCGCCGCCCGGCGGAACAGCACCGGCACGAGATTCGACGCGCCGAGCCCGATCAGCAGGAAGCCCCCGATGGCGACCGCCGCAACGGACGCCGTCAGCAGGACCACGAAGCCGACGATCGCGATGAGGCTGCCCCACAGCAGCGTCGCGCGGTCGCCGATGCGCGCGACGACGGCGTCGCCGCCGAGCCGGCCCGCAGTCATCGCGATCGAGAACACGATATAGCCGGCGCCGCCGTGCGCCTCGGTGACGAGACCTGCGCCGATGACGAGGAGGGCGCCCCAATCCAGCATCGCTCCTTCGACCAGGAAGGTGATGGCGCCGAGCAGCGCGAGCAGCAACACCGATCCGTGCGGCAGCACGAACAGCGGGCCCTCCTGCACCTGCACGGAACGAAGCAGGCGCGGTGAGGTCACGACCATCGCGACCAGCATCAGGACGGAGCAGATCAAGGTGCAGGCGAGCGTGCCGAATTGCAGCGAGAGCAGCGCCGTCATCAGCGCGGATCCGGCAAAGCCCCCGATGCTGAACAGCGCGTGGAAGCCGGACATCAGCGGGCGGTGCGCGGCGCGCTCCACCTCCACGGCGTGGATGTTCATGGCGACGTCGATCGAGCCGAGCGCGGCGCCGAATGCGAACAGCGCCAGCGCCAGCGTTGCGGGCGAAGCCGCAATGGCGAGCAGGGGCAGGACCAGCGCCAGACCGAACCCTCCCGCAATGATGATCGGCCTGCTGCCGTAGCGCGCGCTCACGATTCCGGTCACCAGCATCGCGACGACCGAGCCGATGCCGAGGCTGAGCAGCAACAGTCCGAGCACGCCGTCATCGACGCCGAGCCGCGTCTTCGCGAACGGCACCAGCGGCGCCCAGCACGAGATGCCGAAGCCCGCGACGAGGAAGGCAAGCCGGGTCGCAAGGCGCGTCGAAGGCCGGTCGGCGGAAGACATGGGAACTCCGGGAAAGCAGGCGGGGCGATCGACAAGCCCGGGAAATGCCGCGGCTTTATGTCCGGAGTGCTTCCAAATCGTCACGTGCGGCCCGCGCGAGTTGCAAGCGGGCGCGCAGGCCATTTGGCGCGTTGTCGAGCAGCTGAAGCGATCCGCCATGCGCGGTCACGATCGTCTGCGCGATCGAAAGGCCGAGACCGAATCCGGCCCTCTCGTCGAGGGTGCGGGCTTCTTCTCCGCGCACGAAGGGCTCCAGCATCGCGGCCTTCCTTTCCTCGGGAATGCCCGGCCCGTCGTCGGAGACGTCGATGACGAGCCGGTCTCCGGCCGCCAACAGCGCGACCTCGATCCGGGTTCCGAAGCGCGTTGCGTTCTCGATGAGGTTGGTGACCGCGCGGATGATCTCGTCGGGCCGCAGGATGAAGGCGGCCCGGTCCGGTCCGGAATAGGTGACGGCGAATCCGGAATCCGAAAACTGGTCGCAAACCATTTGCAGCAGCGCCGCGACGTCCACCAGCGTCGGCTTGACCGGGGTTTCGCTGCGCAGGAGCGACAGCACCGATTCGAGCATCGACTGCATCTGGTCGAGGTCGCGCACGGTCTGCGTGCGTTGCGCCGGATCCTCGATATATTCCGAACGCAGCCGCAGACGCGTGATCGGCGTGCGCAGATCATGGCTGATGGCCGCGAGCATGCGGGTCCTGTCGTTCATCAGCGTGGTGATGCGATCGCGCATCCGGTTCAGCGCCCTCGCCGCCGACCTGATCTCCTCCGGTCCGTTTTCGGGCAGCGGCGCGGAGGACCGGCTCAGGCTGAAATCCTCCGCCGCGCGCGCGAAGGCCGATAGCGGCGAGGAGAGCGCGCGGCCGGCCCAGACGCCGAGCAGCGTGACGCTCGCCACGAGGAACAGCAGCGTCGAGGTCCAGAGGCCGCTGACGAAGGCCGGCATCATCGGTGATCCGATCGTGGCCTCGAGCACGTCGTCGTTGGCGAGGTAGAACCAGACGCGGTTGTCTTCCGGCGCAGAGCCGCGAATGAGATCGGCCCGGCCACCCAGCGATGTCGGGATGTTCAGGGGCGTCCGCTCCGGCAATGGCGCGGTGGAGGCGGAAACGCCTTCTTTCAACTGGAGCTTCAGCCCCGGAAAGGTTCGACTGATGCTTTCCAGGACGAGACTGCGCTCCACCTGTGACGTATTGGCGATGATCCGCGCGATCAGCTCGAACTGCTCGAGCGGCCTGTCCGTCAGCAGCATCGGCCGGTTGAGCAGAAAATATCCGGCGATCAGGACGTGGATCAGGATCAGCGATCCCAGGATCAAGGCGGCGATCTGGCCGCTGATCCGCCGGAAGCTGAAGAGCGCGACGATGTCGGCGGTGCGGCTCATGCTTCCTCCACCACCGGCGTGAAGACGTAACCGCCGATGCGGACGGTCTTGATCACGGATGTTCCTTCCGTCCGGTCGAGCTTGCGGCGCAGCCGGCTGACCAGCACGTCGATGCTGCGGCCGAAGCTTGCTCCGGGACGACCGCGCGTCATGCTCAGCAGGTTGTCGCGGGTGAGAACGCGGCCAGCCCGCTCGCAGAAGGCCTGCAGCAGATCGAACTCGGCACTGGTCAGCGGTACCTGAGCGCCTTGCGGATCGCGCAATTCCCGCAGGCGAAGGTCGATGGTCCAGCCCTCGAACCTGAGACGCGCTGCGGCGGAGCCGGCTGCGAGGCCGCTCGAACGCCGGCGCAGCACCGCGTTGATCCTGGCGAGCAGCTCGCGCGGGTTGAACGGCTTTGCCAGATAGTCGTCGGCGCCCATCTCGAGGCCGAGGATCCGGTCGAGATCCTCGCCCTTGGCGGTGAGGATGATGATCGGCGTCGTGGAGTCCGTCCGCAGGCGGCGGCAGAGGCTCAGGCCGTCCTCACCCGGCAGCATCAGGTCGAGCACGATCAGATCGACCCGGTCCTTCGAGAGATAGCGGTCCATCTCCTTGCCGTTCGCGACGGCGTCGACCGAGAACTGGTGATCGCGCAGATAACGCGAGATGAGGTCGCGGGTCGGCTGGTCGTCCTCGACGATCAGGATATTCTGGCTGCCGTCGGTCATGATTGAAATCGCATCGGGGGCACCGATCATCGGTCGATTTGCGGACGAATGTCCCGTCCGAAGCACTGTGGTCATGGTCAATCCTAGGGTCAGTCGCGGCTCAGCGCCACCACGGGGTCGAGGAACGCGGCGCGGCGGGCCGGGAAGAAGCCGAAGGCCACCCCGATGCCGGTCGAGGTCAGGAACGCCGCGCCGATCGAGAACGTCGAATAACTGACCTCGAACCCGGGCACGGCGAGGTTGATGGCGAGGCCGAGCAGCATCGCGACGAGAATGCCGGCGATGCCGCCGATGGACGAGATCAGGGTCGCCTCCACCAGGAACTGCTGGAGGATGTCGCCGCGCCTGGCGCCGACCGCCATGCGCACCCCGATCTCGCCGATCCGTTCGGACACGGACACCAGCATGATGTTCATGACGCCGATCCCGCCGACCACCAGCGAGATCACCGCGATCGCCGCCACCAGGAACGCCAGCGTCTGGGTCGTGCTGGTGATGGTGCGGCGGATATCGTCGGTGTTGAGGATGACGAAATCCCTCGTGTTGTGCCGCTGCGTCAGCAATGTGGTCACCGCGTCCTGCGCCAGATTGGTCGAGATCTCGTCGCTGATCCGCAGCAGGATGCTGCGCAGCGCACGATCGCCCGTGAACTGGGCCTGCACGGTGGTGTAGGGCAGGTAGACCGACAGGTTCTGGTTCGAGCCGAATCCGCCCTGCTGCTGGGCGATGACGCCGACGATGCGGCATGGCACCTTGCCGAGCCAGATCACGCGGCCGACGCCCGCGGTCTGGTCGTCGGCGAAGAAGGTCTTGCGGGTGTTGTCGTCGATGACGGCCTGGCGCTCGATATTGCGGATCGC
The DNA here is from genome assembly GCF_023100965.1 of Bradyrhizobium sp. 192. Classification (NCBI taxonomy): domain Bacteria; kingdom Pseudomonadati; phylum Pseudomonadota; class Alphaproteobacteria; order Hyphomicrobiales; family Nitrobacteraceae; genus Bradyrhizobium; species Bradyrhizobium sp. 192. The sequence continues at coordinate 6,471,381 of NZ_CP064690.1, read as the reverse complement.
GTCGGCGTCGAACAGGCGGCCCTTCGCGAGCTTGGCGCCCTTGACCTGGAAATAGCTCGCGCCGACGCCGTTCACCAGCACGTTGGACTCGTTGCCGCGATACCGAACCGTCGTGCTGGTCGAGACCGTCGGTGTGACCCCGGCGATGAAGTCCTGCCGGTCCAGCGCGCGGGCGTCGTCCAGCACCAGCGTCTTGATCTTGCTGGCGCGCGCATCGCCAAAATCCTTGCCCGGAAAGACCTCGATCGTGTTGGTGCCGAGGTTGGAGATATCGGACAGCACCTTGCGCTGGGAGGCGTTGCCGAGCGCGACAACGGACGACACCGCGGCGATGCCGATGATGATGCCGAGCATGGTCAGGAACGCACGCAACCGGTGCGCGGCCATCGCGGCCAACGCCATGCGCGATGCCTCATGCAAGCGCCCCATCGTACTGAACCAGCCGACACCGCTATCCCTTGCGGATCGGGAAACCCTGGCGGCCGGTTCTGTCGTGGCTGCGGATTCAGTGCGGCGATCGGAGGCGATCTTGCCGTCCCGCAATTCGATGATGCGCTCGGCCCGTGCGGCGACATCGGCATCATGAGTGACGATGATGATCGTGCGTCCCTCGCGATGCAGCTCCTTGAGGATCTTGAGCACTTCCTCGCCGCTGCGCCGGTCGAGAGCGCCGGTCGGTTCGTCCGCCAAAATCACTTCGGCGCCGTTGATCAGGGCTCGCGCGATCGAGACGCGCTGCTGCTGGCCGCCGGAGAGCTGGTTCGGGCGATGACCGCTTCGGGTCGCCACGCCAAGTCGTTCGAGCAGTTCGGTCGCGCGCGTGCGGCGCTCGCGCGCATTGATGCCGGCATAGACGGCCGGAATCTCGACATTGGCTGCTGCGGAGAGGTCCCCGAGCAAATGATAGCGCTGGAAGATGAAGCCGAAATGCTCGCGGCGCAGCGCCGCCAGTTGGTCCGCATCGAGCTCTGAAACGTTCTTGCCGGCGACGCGATAGGTGCCGGATGTCGGGCGGTCGAGACAGCCGAGGATGTTGAGCAGTGTCGATTTGCCCGATCCGGAGGAGCCGATGATCGCGACCATCTCGCCGGGTTGGATGCTCAGCGAGATGTCGTCGAGCGCGACCACGCTGGTGTCTCCGGTCGCGAATTCCCGCCGGACCTTCTCCAGCGCGATGATCGGATCGGCCATGTCAGAGACCTCCGGGCGGGCTACCCGGCGCGCGCGATGCGGTCTGCTCGCTCGCCTCTCCGGTGACGACCCGCTCGCCCTCGTCGAGACCGGACTTGATCTCGACGATGGTGCGATCGTTGAGGCCGGTCTTGACCTCGCGCTCGCTGACGTCACCGGACGCGCTGAGGGTGCGGACGGTGCTGCGGCCGTCGGATTTGCGCATCACGGCCAGCGCGGGGATCACCTTCACGCGCTTCGCCTCGCCGGTGACGATGTGAATCTCGGCGGTCATGTAGGTCCGCAGCGCATAGTCCTTGTTGGGGACGTTGAAGACGCCGATGTAGTAGATCGCCGTGCTGGTCGAGCTCGACGAGCTCGAGCTGGACGAGGACGTGGTGGTCGAGGAGAAGCTGGCGTCGGTCTTGATCGACTCGGGTGCCGGCTCGATCTGCTCCAGCCGGGCCTCGTAGCGATGGTCCTGGTCGCCGAGGATGGTGAAGTACAGCGATTGCCCCGGCTTGACCTTGACGATGTCGGTTTCGGAAATCTCCGCCCGCACCGTCATGGTCTCGAGCTGGCCGAGCACGACGATGGTCGGCGCGGACTGCACCGCGTTGACCGTCTGTCCTTCCTGCGCCACCGTGGCGAGGACCGTGCCGTCGATCGGCGCGGTGATGCGGGTGTATTCGAGGTTCACGCGCGCGGTCTCGACGCTGGCTTCCGCTCCCACGATCAGGGCTTCGAGGGCGGCGATCTGGGCCCGGGTCTGCCGCACGGTCGAATCCGCACTGTCGAAATCGCTGCGCGAGGTCGCGCGCTGCGCCAATGTCGCCTGTTGGCGTGCGAGGTTCGCCTCGGCCAGCACCAGCGCGGCCTCTTTCTCGACCTTCTGCGCCCGGTAGTTTTTCAGCGACGCCTCGGAGCTGCGCAGATCGTTCTGCTTGGTGACGGGGTCGATCTGGGCGATGACGTCGCCCGCCTTGACCGTATCGCCGACGCGAACGTTGAGGGCGGTGATCCGGCCCGACACCTGCGCGCCGACCGCCGTCAGTCGCGCCGGCTTCAGCGTGCCGCTCGCGAGCACCTCCTCGCGCAGATCGCTGACGGTGACCGGCGCCGTGATGTAGGACTGCGTCTTGTTCGACGTGCCCGGAAAGCGCATGGCCGCGACGACTCCGGTCGCCGCAACGGCAACGATTGCCGAGGCGATCTTCAGGCGCTTGGGGGTGATGATCCCGGTCACTTCTGCATCTCCCGGAAGTGAGGTCCCGTGTTGCTGTCCACGATGATTGGCGTCGACACGTCGGCCGGATCGGACCAGCCGCCGCCGAGCGCCTTTGCCAGCGCGATGTAGTCCTTGGCCGCCGACACCTTGCTCTGGATCAGCGAATCCTCGGCCGAGTACAGCGACCGTTCGGCGTCCAGCACGTCGATGAAGCTAGCGCTGCCGGTCTCGAACAACGATCGCGACAGCCGTGCGGCCTCGCGGTAGTTTTTGGCCGCTTCCGTCAGCTTGGTCGCACGCACGCGTTCGCGCGACAGCGAGACCAGGGCGTTCTCGACGTCTTCGAACGCGGTGAGCAGCGTCGAATGGAACGTCGCAAACGCCTGGTCGCGCTGCGCCTCCGCGATCCTGACGGTGGCCAGGCGCTTGCCGGCGTCGAATACCGGCACCGTGACCGAGGGGCCGACCGACCAGCTCACGCTGGAATATTTCGCGAGATCGCCGGCGCGTAGCGCCGAGGTGCCGACCGAGCCGGTCAACGACACCGCCGGATAGCGATCGGCCTCGGCCGCGCCGATCTTGGCGGTCGCCTGGGCCAGCTTGCGTTCGGCGCTGGCCACATCCGGGCGGCTCATCAGGAGATCGGCAGGCAGTCCGGTGGGGAGCGGCATGCGCGGTGCCGGCACGGGCGCGGACCGCGCCATCAGCGAAGCGACGCCGTCGGGTGGACGGCCGAGCAGGATGCCGAGCCGGTGAATGTCGGCCGCGAGCGCGGCCTGATAGGTCGGAACGTTGGCCTCGGTACTGGCGGCCTGCGCGGTCGCCTTGGCGAGATCGACGGCGTTGCCGCTGCCGGCCTCGTATTTGCTGCGGGTGAGCTTTTCGGTGTCGCGCTGCGAGACCGAGGTCCGCTGCGCCAGCGCAATCCGGGCCTGATAGCCGCGTGCGTCCACATAATAGGCGGCGACGTCGCCGATCAGCGTGACCAGGCTGTCGCGCAGATCTTCCTCGGCTGACTGCGCGCCACGCACGGCCGCCTCGATGCTCCGCTGCGTGCCGCCGAACAGGTCGAGCTCCCAGCTGGAGTCGAAGCTTGCCTGGTGAAGCGAGTAGGGGGAAGTGTCGACGACGGCCGAGGCGGAGCCAGCGCTGGTCTTGTTGTCGGTTACCGAGGCAGAGCCGCTGACCGAAGGAAACAGGCCGGCGCTGGTTTGTTGAACCGTTGCGCGCGCCTCGCGCACGACCGCCTTGGCTTTGGCGACATCGGGATTGGCTTCGACGGCTTGTTCGATCAGCCGATTGAGCAGGGGATCGCGCAGGCGCAACCACCAGCGATCCAGTGTGCCGGTCTGCCGTCGGGACGCCGATTTGGCGCTCCAGTGCGCGGGCATGGCCAGCCTGGGCGGCCCGGCGTAATCCGGACCAACCGCACAGCCGGTCAACAGGCCGCCCAGCATCAGCGCGAGGCAAGCCGCTCCGGCGCGCGACTGCGTGGTCGTCGGATGATGATTCTCCTTTGCGGATGGTACGGGGATTGCGACGAATGGGTGTGACGGCATCAAATCGGCTGAGATCCATATGGCCTTGCCCCGGGAGGGCGCCCATGGCCCCCCGGAGGGGGCAGGAACAGGCTGAAACCAATAGCCGCGCGATCGTGGCCTTTCAGCAGCCCGAATGTTGCTGAATGTAAACAGGTATTGCCGGACATCTCGGCACCGCGCCTGTGTCGGCCTCTGTCAATCCACGCGCGCAAGAATATTCCACTTTACCGAAATTCGGTTTCGGCGTATGTGTTGCCCATCCCGGCTCACCAAGAGGGGCGACGTGAAGTCGTCATGTTCGCGAGCCGGGCTTGCGGTGGACGCGGCAGCGTCGGCATGAGAGGTGCGGGCAGGGCGGGTAGTCCCTGTGAGTCCGTAACCGCGTGCGGACGACGGCGCTGCTAGGCTTCGTCTCGCTCGTAAGTTTCCGGCTCTGTCGACGGAGCCAGGGAATACTGCGGCGACATGGCGGGCCGTGCGTACGGCAAAACCGTGTGGTCCTGGCCGTCGTTGCCACGGTCAAGCTCTTGCGAAGGTGCGAGCGAGCCCAACCGGGCAGACTGCATCATCCAAATTCGCGGGGCGAGGGAGGCCAAAAGGAATGGTCGGCTCCCGGGAGATCACGGCATAAGCCGTCCAGCCACTGCGCAGGGAAGGCCGAGTGATCGGCGACACCTGTATGCTGCTGTGCGGTCTTTTTTGCGCGTGCATTTCGCGCAGCGGACCGCGGGTGCCAGCCGGCACCCGGCCTTCCCTGTGCCCTCTTGGATCAGAGGGTGGAGCGATGAAGCAAAGCTCGGGCGAAATGCGCCGCGAGAACGAGAAGGTGTGTCTGCAAGCCGAACTGCCTGCCACAAGCCGGATCTCGTAGGGTGGGCAAAGCGGAAGCGTGCCCACGCCTTGTTGCTCATGGAGGGAGATCGTGGGCACGGCGCCGTGCGCCTTTACCCACCCTACGGCACCGCTGCTGGGAACTGCACTGGCGCATTGCAATGACGATGTGGAAGAAGCTGCGCTACACTCCGCTTACCACGAAATCGGTATCCTCTGCGCGAATCCACCGAGGTCCGAATCCGGGCTCAGTGGCTGCCGGTCGAGGGGCCGGTTGTTGTTGCTGCGTGCGAACGAGGCGCTGGGCGGGAAGGCATAGTCGGTGAACTTGCGCTCGCCCGGAAGGACCTCGGTGCCGCCGTCCAGCCACGACCGCTTGCTGACATAGATGCGCGTATGCAGGCCGGACTGATAGGACCGGTTGGGGCCGCGCGGGCCGTATTCATAGACGGCGCTTTGTATCGCCGGTTGTCGATTGCGCTTGCCGGTGGTCGCGGCATGCGCGCTCAGAGTCGAGAGAAGAAGGGCGGCCAGCGCCGCTCTGGTCGTGACGCGCGCGCTCATCGGTAAATACCCCATGCAAGTTCCTGATGGCGCCGCCTCTCGCACCGGTCCCGGACCTTGTAAAGAATTCACGCGTTACGGAATGTTGTCGAACATCCGCGCGGGCGCGCCATGGCGCGAAGGCTGCAAAGTCGACCACCCGCGGCCGCGCAGGGCCCGGAGACCGCCGCTGCCCATGCGCATATGCGGCGCGCGCAATCGACCGACCGCACGAAATTCAACGCGCAGAAACATGCGGCAATCCCAAAGCCACACCGCGGCCACAGCGTTCCCGTCTTCAGAGCATGCGAAGTGCTGTTGAGGTGTGGAATGTCGTCTTTGCGGGCCTGGCTGATCGTTGTGGCGATGAGTGCTGTATCGATTGCAAGTTCGCTTCCGTTTGCTCTGTTGCCGCAACCGGCGGCCGCGCAAGTCGCGGAGACGATCGTAGTCGAAGGCAATCGCCGGGTGGAAGCCGAGACGGTCCGCTCCTATTTCAGGCCCGGTTCGGGCGGACGCCTCGATCAATCCGCCGTCGATGACGCGCTCAAGGCGCTGATCGCGACCGGCTTGTTCCAGGACGTGAAGATCAATCAGTCCGGCGGCCGCATCGTGGTGTCGGTGGTGGAAAATGCAGTGATCGGCCGCATCGCCTTCGAGGGTAACAAGAAGATCAAGGATGAGCAGCTTTCGGCGGAAATCCAGTCCAAGCCACGCGGGACCTTCTCGCGCGCGCTGGTGCAATCCGACACGCTGCGCATCGCCGAGATCTACCGGCGCTCGGGTCGCTATGACGTGCGGGTCACCCCTGAGATCATCGAGCAGCCGAATAGCCGTGTCGATCTCGTCTTCACGGTCGAGGAGGGCGCCAAGACCGCGGTGAAGTCGGTCGAGTTCATCGGCAACAGCGCCTTCTCGGCCGCACGCCTGCGCGACGTCATCAAGACGCACGAGAGCAATCTGCTCAGCTTCCTCGGCAGCAACGACATCTACGACCCTGATCGCGTCGAGGCCGACCGCGACCTGATCCGCCGCTTCTATCTCAAGAACGGCTTCGCCGACGTCCAGGTCGTGGCTGCCCTCACCGAATACGATCCGGAGAAGAAGGGCTTCCTCGTCACCTTCAAGATCGAGGAAGGCGCACAATATCGCATCGGCTCCGTCGACTTCCGCTCCAGCATTGCCAATTTCGACACGGGTACGCTCCGCGCCTATTCGCGCGTCAGTGCCGGCTCGCTCTACAACGTCGAGTTGGTGGAGAAGTCGGTCGAGGAGATGCAGATCGAGGCCTCGCGCCGCGGCTATGCCTTTGCCGCGGTCCGTCCCGGCGGCGACCGGAATTTCGAGGCGCACACCGTCTCCGTCGTGTTCAACATCGACGAAGGCCCGCGCACCTATCTCGAGCGCATCAATTTGCGCGGCAACACGCGCACGCGCGACTACGTGATCCGGCGCGAATTCGACCTCTCGGAAGGCGATGCCTACAACCGCGCCCTGGTCGACCGCGCCGAGCGTCGACTGAAGAACCTCGACTACTTCAAGAGCGTCAAGATCGTCACCGAGCCGGGCTCCTCCAGCGATCGCGTGGTCCTGAACGTCGAGATGGAAGAGAAATCGACCGGCGACTTCTCGATCTCCGGCGGCTATTCCACCAGCGACGGCGCGCTGGCCGAAGTCTCGATCTCCGAGCGCAACCTGCTCGGCCGCGGCCTCTATGGCAAGGCCTCGGTGAGCTACGGCCAGTATTCACGGGGAATATCGCTGTCCTTCGTCGAGCCCTATCTGCTCGACTACCGGATGGCGCTCGGATTCGACACCTATTGGAAGCAGCAGAAATCGAACAGCTATACGAGCTACGGCGTGACCACGCTCGGCTTCTCTCCGCGCATCGGGCTCGCCCTGCGTGAGGACCTCTCGCTTCAGCTCCGCTATTCGCTCTATCAGCAGAGCATCACGCTCGCCAGCGCCTACAACAATTGCAACAACAACGCGTCCAATAGCTCGCTCGCCTTCAACCCGACGCCGTCCTACATCCAGAACGTCCTGGGCGGCGTCGACCCGACCAATTCCACGAGCTCGGGAGTCTATGGTTATGGCTGCTACGGCGACGGCGAATCGAGCCTGCCGGTCCGGAAGGAGCTGGCGAACGGCGCGACCTGGACCTCGGCGCTCGGTTACACGCTGAGCTACAACACGCTCGACAACACCAAGAACCCGACGGACGGATTGCTGGTCGACTTCCGGCAGGATTTCGCCGGGGTCGGCGGCGACGTCACCTATCTGAAGACGGTGCTGGACACCAAATATTACACGCCGCTCGTCTCCGAGATCGTCAGCGTGATCCATCTCCAGGGCGGCCTCCTCAGCAAGCTCGGCAACCAGGATTTGCGCATGCTGGATCACTTCCAGATGGGTCCGAACCTGGTGCGCGGCTTCGCCTCGAACGGCATCGGTCCGCGCGACATCAGCTACTGGAGTCTCGGCGCCAGCGGCGATGCGCTCGGCGGCACGAAATATTGGGGCGCGTCCGCGGAATTGCAGATGCCGTTCTGGTTCCTGCCCAAGGAAGTCGGCCTGAAGGGCGCAGTCTACGCCGATGCCGGCTCGCTGTGGGGCTATCAGGGGCCGACCTCGTGGTCGGCCACGGGTGAGGTCAACACCAAGGCGTGCCCGACCTGCGGACTGCAATATGACGACGGCAACACGGTGCGATCGTCGGTCGGAGTCGGCCTGATCTGGGCCTCGCCGTTCGGGCCGCTGCGCTTCGACTACGCCGTGCCGATCACCAAGGGCAAATACGACGTCGTGCAGGAGTTCAGATTCGGAGGAGGGACGTCGTTCTAACCCCCGAGAATGCGGCGGCAGGCGTCGACATACACCTCCGCGCCGGTGACGATATCGGCGTCGGCGGTGTTCTCGGTCCAGTGATGGCTGATTCCGCCGATCGACGGCACGAACAGCATGGCGGCGGGCATGACGGTTGCCAGCATCTGCGCGTCGTGGCCGGCGCCACTGGGCATGCGAACGGACCGTCCGCCGGCCAGCGCCTTACTCGCGGCTTCGATCGCATCCTGAAAGCCCGGGTTCATCATGGCGGGCGCGCCGGTGCGCAGCTTCTCGACGGTGACGGTGCAGGGACCTTGCGTGCTGGCCTCGTCCGCCATGGTGCGCAGCTCTTGCTCTAATCTCGCAATGACGGCCGGATCGTCGTCGCGGATTTGGAACAGCATTTCGGCGCCGCCCGGAATGATGCTTGGCGCGCCCGGATCGAGCGTGATGCGGCCGGTGGTCCAGACTGTGCGGGGACCGCACGCGGCCGGAAAACGCTCGTCGATCGCGACGCAGAATTTGGCCAGCGCCAGCCCCGCATCCTTGCGCACGGCCATGCGGGTGGTGCCGGCGTGGTTCTGCTCGCCGGCAAAGTTGATCTGGTATTGCCAGATACCGACGATGGACGTCACGACGCCGATCACGAGGCGGCCGCTTTCGAGCGTGTCACCCTGCTCGATATGCGCCTCGAGATATCCGACGTGGCGGCCCGGCTCGACGCCGACGCGCGGGCGTCCTGCCAGTCCCATGTCAGCAAGTGCGTCGCGCATGGTGCGGCCGCTGGTGCGGTCGCGCGCGGCGTCGATCTCGGCTTCGGTCACCTGACCGACATAGGAGCGCGAGCCGAGGAAGCTGCCGAAATGACCTTCCTCGTCGCACCAGGCAGCGACTTCGACGGCGCCCTTCACGGAGGGATCGATATTGAGCACGCGGGCGGCCTCGAGCGCGTAGACCACGCCGAGCGGGCCATCGAGCCAGCCTGCATAATTCTGGCTCTCCAGATGCGAGCCGGCAAGAAGCTTCGGCCCGGACTTCGCGCTGGTGCCGAAGACGTTGCCGATGCCGTCTACAGCCGCGGAGAGATTGGCCTCTGGCAGCTTCTGCACGAGCCACTCCAGGGAGAGCTTGTGTGGCTCCGAGAAGGTCGGCTTGTGCACGCCGGTCTTGTAGGCGCCAAAAGCGCGCAGCGCATGGAGGTCGGCGAGAACGCGCGCGCCGTCGGCGGAGGGACGATTGTCAGGCATGCTCAGTAACCTTCAGCGCCTCGGTACGGATTTCCTCGACCAGCCGTTCCTTGAGCTGGACGAATTCCGGCGTGGTCTTGATCTTGTAGGAGCGCGGATGCGGCAGGTCCACTGCGATCTCGGCCTTGATGCGGCCGGGCCGCGCGCTCATGACGATGACGCGGCTGCCGAGGAAGATCGCTTCTTCGATGTCGTGGGTCACGAACAGCACGGTCTTCTGGTCGCGCTCCCAGATCCCCAGCAGCATCTCCTGCATCAAGGCGCGGGTCTGGTTGTCGAGCGCACCGAAGGGCTCGTCGAGGAGCAGGATCTTGGGGTCGTTGGCGAGCGCGCGCGCGATCGCGGTGCGCTGCTGCATGCCGCCGGAGAGCTGCTTGGGCCAATGGTTCTCGAAGCCGGACAAACCGACCTGGCGGATGAAGGCGTCAGCGATTCTGTGGCGGTCCGCCTCGGAGACGCCGCGCTCGCGCAGGCCGAACGCGATATTCTCGCGCACAGTGAGCCAGGGGAACAGCGTGTAGGACTGGAACACCATGCCGCGATCGGCGCCCGGACCCGTCACCTCGCGGCCGTCGAGCGTGACGCGTCCGCCGGTCGGGCGGTCGAGGCCGGCAACGATGCGCAGCAGCGTGGACTTACCGCAGCCGGATGGGCCGAGGATGGTGACGAAATCGTTGTTGCCGATGACGAGATCGGTCGGCTCCAGCGCCTTGGTCGGTGCGTTGCCGTGACGCGCGGGGAAGGTGCGCGAGACCTGCTCGACCTTGAGGATCGTCATGCGAGCCTCCACGGAAACAGCCAGGCGTTGAATGCCTTGAACATGAAGTCCGAGAGCAGCCCGATCAGCCCGATCACGATGATGCCGAAGATGATCTGGCCGGTGTTGAGCAGCGCCTGGCTGTCGGTGATCATGTGACCGATGCCCGAGGACGAGCCGATCAGCTCGGCAACGATGACATAGGTCCAGGCCCAGCCCAGCACCAGCCGCAGGATCTCCGCGATCTCGGGCGCGGAGGAGGGCAGCAGCACACGCCGGATGATGCCGCGGTCCTTGGCGCCGAGTGTATAGGCCGCCTCGACCAGATCGCGCCGCGTCGAGCCGACCGTCACGGCGATCATCAGGATGACCTGGAACACCGAGCCGATGAAGATGACGAGCAGCTTCTGCAGTTCGCCGATGCCGGCCCACAGGATCAGCAGCGGGATGAAAGCGGAGGCGGGCAGATATCGCGCGAAGGAGACGAACGGTTCGAGGAAGGCTTCGACGGGCTTGTAGGCGCCCATCAGCACTCCGATCGGCACTGCGATGATGGCGGCGAGAGTAAAGCCTCCTACGACGCGCCAGATGGTCATGCCGATGTCGTACAGGAAACCCTGCTTGGCGATCAGATCGACGCCTTCCTGCACCATGGTCAGCGGATTGGCGAGGAACACTTTCGACACATGGCCGCCGAAGGTCGCCCATGACCAGAGGGCAACGAACACCACGAAGAACGCAAGGCCGTAGGCCACACGCTGCTTCGATGTCACGGGATCCAGAGGGCGCATCAACGATCTATCCGGGCGATGAACGAGATTGCCGGCCCCGCCGCGAGACGGAGCCGGCGGCTATCGAGGCGTTACTTGATGAAGCTGGCGTCGAAGAGGTCCTCGACCTTCGGAGCGGCCTTGATGATGCCGATCTCGAGCAGGAGCTCGGCGGCCTCCTTGTTGAAGGTCAGGAAGTCGCCCGCGAAGAATTTCTGGTTGGCGGCCTTGTCCTGCCAGCGCAGATACTTTGCCGAGTTGCCGAATTGCTCGCCGCTCTGCTTCACGTCGGCGCCCATGATCTCGTAAGCCTTGGCCTGGTCCTTGGCGATCATGTCGAGCGCCTCGAAATAGCTGTCGGCGAGCGCCTTGGCGGCCTTGGGATTCTCGGTCAGGAATTTCGGCGTGCAGCCGAAGGTGTCCATGACCATCGGGTAGTCCAGCGTGGTCGCGATGATCTTGCCCTTGTCGGGCGCGGCGCGCACCGTCGACAGATAAGGCTCATAGGTCATCGCGGCGTCGTTCTGCCCGGAGACGAAGGCTTGCGCGGCGGCGGCCGGCTCGAGGTTGACGACGGTGACGTCCTTCACCGTGAGGCCGTTCTTCTTGAGCATCCAGGCCAGCGCGAAATACGGCGAGGTGCCGGGTGCGGAGGCGGCGACGGTCTTGCCCTTGAGGTCCTTGATCGCGGCGACGTCGTTGCGCACGGCCATGCCGTCGGCGCCATAGCTCTTGTCGAGCTGGAAGATCTGCTTGGTCGCAACGCCATTGGCGTTCCAGGAGATCCAGGTCTCGACCGTGGTCGCCGCGCACTGGATGTCGCCGGACGCGATCGCGAGGTGGCGGTCCTTCTGCGGGATCTTCTTGATGCTGACGTCGAGGCCGTTCTTCTTGAAGATGCCGGCTTCCTTCGCCAGCGTGAGCGGCGCGAAGCCGGTCCATCCGGAGATGCCGACGCCGACCTTGACGTCGTCGGCGAGCACGGGAGTGGCGGCCGCGAAAGCAATGATTGTCGCGAAAATTGTCGAACTACGCATGATTGTCGTCCTCTTGCCGATCGTTGGATTGACGTCCTGTTGATCACTGCCGGCCGTTGCGAGCCGTTGCCGGAAGCGTTGCACGATTTGTGCCGACATATCCTCTCAACCTCCCTTGAATCGCGCGACAAGGCGGTGAGAGTCACCGGGATAGAGCAGGCGCACGGCGGTGATGGTGCGCGCGCTGCGCCAGGTGTAGCGGTCGATCACGAGGCAGGGGGCGCCGACGGCGATCGCCAGTGCATCCGCCGTGCGCTCGTCCGCAACGATGGCGCTGATCGTGTGCTCGGCTTCTGTCCATGGGACATGATGAAGCAGCCAGGAGCCTGGCGGCTCGCGCGAGAAATCCGCGGTGGCGGCGTCCGGTACCGACGAGAGGTCGATCAGCCTGTCCTCGATGGCGAACGGCACCTTGTCGGCGCTGTGCCGGCAGGTGATCGCGACCACCTTACCGGCCTTCTGCACGCCGAGACGGTCACGATCGGCCGCGGTCGCGGTGCGCTGCCTGCGATGGATCAGCTCATAGCCGTAAGCGCGCCCGAGCGCGGTGATCTCGGCGCGTATGTCGGCGATCTTGAGCACCGCAGACTGATGCTGCGGCCGGCGCACGAACGAGCCGGCGCGCCGCCGCCGCTCGATCAAATCCGCCTGCGCGAGCTCAGACAGCGCCTTGTTCACGGTCATGCGCGAGCAGCCGTAGCGCGCGACCAACTCGTGCTCGAACGGAATGCGGTGGCCCGGCGGCCATTCGCCGGTCAGGATGCGTTTTTCAATGTCGTCGCGGATGCGCTTGTAGAGCGTCGGCTGGTCGGCCGCGTCGGTGGCGAGGCTCATGCGACGAGCCTCCGCACCGCCGCGTTGAAGCGCTCGCGCGCGGTCTGGCGCAATCTGTGGTACCCGGCTTCGACCACCTTGTGGCCGCCGGACCAGACGCAATCGATCGCGCCACTGCTCGCGGCAAAGATCCAGCCGTCAATGGCTGCGTCGCCGACGCGCCCCGATAGCGAAGGATGCGCCGTGTCGAGCGTGACGATGTCGGCCCGCGCGCCAGGGACGAGACCGACCGTCGGCTGGGCCAGTGCTTGCGCGCCGCCCGCAAGAGCATGGTCGAATAATGTACGACCGGTGGAACGGCCCGCGCCGCTGGAGAGTACGTTGCGCTCGCGATGCGTCAGCCGCTGGCCATATTCGAGCTGGCGCAGTTCGTCGGCGACGCCAACCAGCACGTTGGAATCGGTGCCGACGCCGAACGTACCGCCCGCGCCGAGAAATTCGCGCGCCGGGAAGATGCCGTCGCCGAGGCTCGCTTCGGTGATGGGGCAGAGACCCGCGACCGCGCCAGACTTTGCGAACGCGACGACTTCCTCACCCGTCGTGTGTGTCGCGTGAATGATGCACCAGCGCCGGTCGACGGGCGCATGCTCCAGCAGCCATTGCACCGGTCGTCGCCCCGACCAGGCGAGGCAGTCCTCGACTTCTTGCACCTGCTCGGCGGCATGGATATGCACCGGTCCGCCATTCGCGAGCTGAATGATCGCTGCGAGCTCGTCCGGCGTCACCGCGCGCAGACTGTGCGGCGCGATGCCGATATTGGCGCCGGGCAATGCGCTGATGGCCTTGCGCGAGGCGATCATGAGCTCAGCGAACCGATCGACCGAGCAGATGAAGCGGCGCTGGCCGTCATGAGACGCTGCGCCGCCGAAAGAGCCATGCGCATAAAAACTCGGCAGCAATGTCAGGGCAATGCCGGAGGCCTCGGCCGCCTGCGCGATCCGCGCGGCCATCTCGGCGGGATCGGCATAGGGCGCGCCGTCGCGATCATGGTGCAGGTAGTGGAATTCTCCGACGCGGGTAAAACCCTGCTCCAGCATCTCGACATAGAGCAGCGTCGCAACGGCGGCGACGTCATCGGGCGTCATTGCGAGGGCGAAGCGATACATCGTCTCGCGCCAGGTCCAGAACGTGTCGGTGCTGTCGCCGCGCAACTCGGCAAGGCCGGCCATGCCGCGCTGGAAGGCGTGGCTGTGCAGGCTCGCCAATCCCGGCACCGCAATTGCGTGGCGCTCGTCGCTGGTGGCTGGCTGCACGCCCGCCGTCACCGCCGCGATCGCGCCGGCGGTAATCACCACCTGCACGTCATTGGCCCAGCCCGAAGGCAGGAGCGCGGAGGCGAAATGCAGTCGGGACATGATTGATGACACGCCGGCTGGACAGAAGAGCCTTACGATTATATGTCTAGACATATAAGTCAAGCATCCTAGGGCGTAGGGACATCCGCGAAGGGACCGTTGCATGGCAGAGCGCTTCGACCGGATCTGGCACAATGCCCGGCTCGCCACGATGCGGGCCGATCGGCCCGACCTCGGCGAGATCGAGCATGGCGTGATCGCCGCGCGCGGCGGCCATATCGTCTATGCAGGCGCGGCGACGGACTTTCCTGTTGATGCCGACGCGATCAAGCGAACGGACTGCGAGGGCCGCTGGATCACGCCGGGCCTGGTCGATTGCCACACGCATCTCGTCTATGGCGGCAACCGCGCGCACGAATTCGAGCTGCGCCTGAAGGGCGCGAGCTACGAAGAGATCGCACGCGCCGGCGGCGGCATCGTCTCCACAGTGGCCGCGACGCGCAAGGCGAGCGAGGCCGAACTCGTCGCGAGCGCCCTGCCGCGGTTGGATGCCTTGATCGGCGAGGGCGCAACCACGGTCGAGATCAAATCCGGCTACGGCCTCGACACCGAGACGGAGATGCGGCAGCTCGCGGCCGCGCGCAGCATCAGTCGTCAGCGGCCGGTCGCGATCCGCACCTCCTTCCTCGGCGCGCACGCGCTGCCGCCCGAGGCCGATGGCGACAAGGATCGCTACATCGATCTCGTCTGTAACGAGATGCTGCCGGCCATCGCAAAGGCCGGACTTGCCGATGCTGTCGACGCCTTCATGGAAGGCATCGCGTTCTCGGCCGGGCAGACGACGCGCGTATTCGAGACGGCACGGGGGCTCGGGCTGCCTGTCAAGCTGCATGCCGATCAGCTCTCGAACCTCGGCGGTGCTGCGCTCGCCGCCAAATTCTCGGCGCTGTCGGCCGATCATCTCGAGCATACTGACGAAGCCGGCGCCGCTGCGATGGCAAAGGCCGGCACTGTCGCCGTGCTGCTGCCCGGCGCGTTCTACTTCATCCGCGAGACGCAGAAGCCGCCGGTCGAGGCGTTCCGCAAGCACGGTGTTCCCATGGCGCTCGCAACCGACTGCAATCCCGGCAGCTCGCCGCTGACGTCGCTGCTGCTCGCGATGAACATGGGCGCGACGCTGTTCCGGATGAATGTCGTCGAGTGCCTCGCCGGAATCACCCGTGAAGGCGCGCGAGCGCTGGGCGTGCTCGGTGAGACCGGAACGCTGGAAGCCGGTAAATGGTGCGACCTCGCGATCTGGGACATCGAGCGGCCCGCAGAACTGGTCTACCGCATCGGCTTCAATCCGCTGCATCGCCGGGTGTGGAGGGGACAGTGACGAGCCAAGGCGCAGCGATCGTCGTCACGCCGGGAACGGTCAGCCTCGACGATCTCGCACGCGTGCTTGAAGGCGCGCCTGTCGTCCTCGATCCATCATATTGGCCACGGGTCGAGGCTGCCGCGGCGATCGTTGCGAAAGCCGCGCGGGCGGACGCTCCCGTCTACGGCATCAACACCGGGTTCGGAAAGCTGGCCTCGAAGCGAATTCCGCCCGACCAGACTGCGCTGCTCCAGCGCAATCTGATCGTGTCGCATTGCTGCGGCGTCGGCCCGGCGACGCCGGAGCCGATCGTTCGGCTGATGATGGCGCTGAAGATTGTCTCGCTCGGGCGCGGCGCCTCCGGCGTACGCCGCGAGGTGATCGAGCAGTTGCAAGAGATGTTGGTGCGAGGCATCTGTCCTCTGGTGCCGCAGCAGGGCTCGGTCGGCGCCTCCGGAGATCTTGCGCCGCTCGCGCACATGACCGCCGTGATGATCGGCGAGGGACAGGCGTTCGTTGATGGGACAACCGTGTCCGGCAGCGATGCGCTCGCCGCCGCCGGTCTCGCGCCACTGACACTCGGCCCCAAGGAGGGGCTCGCGTTGATCAACGGCACGCAATTTTCGACCGCCTACGCCGTATCAGGTGTACTCCGAGCATTCGGCCTGGCGTGTGCCGCACTCGTGACCGGCGCCTTGTCGGTCGACGCGGCGATGGCGTCAACTGCTCCATTCCGCCCCGAAATCCAGGCCTTGCGCGGTCATCCCGGACAGATCGCCGCGGCCGCAACGCTGATGGCGCTGCTCGATGGTAGCGACATCCGCCTGTCGCATCTCGAAGGCGACGAGCGCGTGCAGGACCCCTATTGCCTGCGCTGCCAGCCGCAGGTTGCAGGCGCCGCGCTCGACCTGATCACGCAGGCCGCGCGCACGCTGATCGTCGAGGCCAACGCCGTCACCGACAATCCGCTGGTGCTGGTCGAGACCGGCGAGATCGTCTCCGGCGGCAACTTCCACGCCGAGCCGGTGGCCTTTGCCGCCGATGCGATCGCGCTGGCGTTGTCGGAGATCGGCGCAATCAGCGAGCGGCGCATTGCCACGCTGGTCGATCCCGCGCTGAACTTTGGCCTGCCGCCGTTCCTGACGCCGGATCCCGGCATCAACTCGGGCTTCATGATCGCCGAGGTGACGGCCGCCGCGCTCTACGCCGAGAACAAGCAGCGCGCTTCTGCCTGCTCGATCGATTCGACGCCAACCAGCGCCAACCAGGAAGACCACGTCTCGATGGCCGCGCACGCTGCGCGGCGCCTGTCCGACATGGCCGACAATCTCGCCGCCATTTTGGGCATCGAGCTTCTGGTCGCAGCCCAAGGCATCACATTGCGCGCACCGCATGCGACCAGCGCGCCGCTCGTCGCCGTCATCGCGAAGCTTCGCGAGCAGGTGCCGACGCTCGGGGCCGACCGTTACATGGCCGGCGATCTCGCCAAAGCCGCCGCGTTGATCGAGGTTGATGCGCTGCCGGCCGCAACGCTCGCCAAGCTTTCAATCGATCCGTTTCCGAGACTGAGCTGAAGGGGTGCCCGCATGAACCGCCGATTGGACAATGACCGCACCATCCGCGCGCCCCGTGGCAGCGAGATCAGCGCCAAGAGCTGGCTGACCGAAGCGCCGCTGCGCATGCTGATGAACAATCTCGACCCCGACGTCGCGGAGCGCCCGAGCGAGCTCGTGGTCTATGGCGGCATCGGCCGCGCCGCGCGCGACTGGGAGAGCTTCGACCGGATCGTTGCGGCCTTGCGCAAGCTCGAAGGCGACGAGACGCTACTGGTGCAGTCCGGCAAGCCAGTCGGCGTGTTCCGCACTCATGCGGATGCACCGCGCGTTCTCATCGCGAACTCCAACATCGTGCCGCATTGGGCGACGCTCGATCATTTCAACGAGCTCGATCGCAAGGGGCTGATGATGTACGGCCAGATGACGGCGGGCTCCTGGATCTATATCGGCAGCCAGGGCATCGTGCAGGGCACCTACGAGACCTTCGTCGAAGTCGGCCGTCGCCATTATGGCGGCAGCCTTGCCGGCAAATGGATTTTGACGGCCGGCCTCGGTGGCATGGGCGGCGCGCAGCCGCTGGCAGCGACCATGGCCGGCGCTTCAATGCTCGCGGTCGAATGCCAGCCGAGCCGCATCGAAATGCGCCTGCGTACCGGATATCTCGACCGCCAGGCCGCGACGCTCGACGAAGCGCTCGCTATCATGGAAGAGGCTGCCAAGACGAAGAAGGCCGTCTCGGTCGGCCTACTCGGCAATGCCGCGGAGATCTTCCCGGAGTTGGTGCGCCGTCGCGTCAAGCCCGACATCGTCACCGACCAGACCAGCGCGCATGATCCGATCAACGGCTACTTGCCGAAAGGCTGGACGCTCGCCGAGTGGGAGGCCAGGCGTAGCTCCGATCCGAAAGCCGTTGAGCGTGCCTCCAAGACCTCGATGGTCGAGCACGTCCAGGCCATGCTGGATTTCCATGCGCAAGGAATCCCCACGCTCGACTACGGCAACAACATCCGCCAGATGGCGCAGGACATGGGCCTGAAGAACGCCTTTGATTTCCCGGGCTTCGTTCCTGCTTATATCCGGCCGTTGTTCTGCCGCGGCGTCGGGCCGTTCCGCTGGGCAGCGCTCTCGGGCGATCCCGAGGACATCTTCAAGACCGACGCCAAGGTCAAGGAGCTGATGCCCGACGACAAGCATCTGCACAATTGGCTCGACATGGCGAAGGCGCGCATCAAATTTCAGGGCCTGCCGGCGCGGATCTGCTGGGTCGGGCTCGGCGATCGCGATCGGCTCGGCCTTGCCTTCAACGAGATGGTGGCGCGCGGTGAATTGAAAGCGCCGATCGTGATCGGGCGCGACCATCTCGACAGCGGCTCGGTGGCGAGCCCCAACCGCGAGACCGAGGCGATGAAGGACGGCTCGGACGCGGTGTCCGACTGGCCGTTGCTCAACGCGCTGCTCAATTGCGCCAGCGGCGCGACCTGGGTGTCGCTGCACCATGGCGGCGGCGTCGGCATCGGCTATTCGCAGCATGCCGGGATGGTGATCGTCGCCGACGGGACGCCTGAGGCCGCCAAGCGGATCGAGCGCGTGCTGTGGAACGATCCCGCCAGCGGCGTCATGCGTCATGCCGATGCCGGCTACGAGACGGCGATCGACTGCGCCCGCGACAAGGGCCTCGATCTGCCGAGCCTTTCGAAGTAGCTAGCCGCTTACGAGCAGCTTCGGCATCGTCGTCTTCGCGCCGTCCATGAAGGTCTGGACGGCGTCGCGGACGATGGCGTCGAGATCGGCCGGGATCGGCGTCTCGTAGATGAACTTGCGGATCGCGAGATAGAAGATGCGGCCGTGCAGCCCCCAGAACAGCTCGGTCTCGCGCTCGCTCAATGAATGCGCCTTCGCGTTGGGCAGCCTGAGCTCGTGGCGCAGTTCGGCCGCCGCCGGCTCGATGATCTCGCGGCGAACGATGTCGAGATAGCGGCCGGTGATGCCGAACGACTTCATGCCGGAGAACACGAAGATCCGCACCCAATTGTACTCGAACACGCGCTCGACATAGTCGAGATAGAACCGCGTGAGCCTCGCTTCGAGTGACAATGAACGATCGCGGATCATCGGAGCCCAATCCGGCGACCAGCGGCTGAGATAGACCTCCTGGTAGACCCGCTCGATCAGCGCTTCCTTGCTGGGGAAGTGGCGATAGATCGCCGAATGCGTGATGCCCATGCGCTTGGCGAGCTCGCGGGTCTGGCCCTCGAAGCCGCGCTCGGCGAAGAAGCGGACAGCCTCGTCCACGATCGCGCGCTCCCGGTCGGCCGCGCGCATGTTGCGACGCTTCGGCGCGGACTTGCTGCCTGTCGCGGTCCGCTTGCGGGCCGGTTGCTTCGCCGTTTTCTGCGCTTTTCGGGCCATCTCGTCGCTGAATCAACCTGCCGCTGTCTTCATAACCCAATGTGCTTTTGTGACCAAATGGTCATTTCCTGTTGACCGCCCCCTGGCGTCGTGTCAGGATTTTGAGACCAGATGGTTACAAATCTGGCATCCCGGCTGATGAGCCGATGGATCTCGAGGAAACGGCAGTGAAGGCGAGGGCTTTCAGCTATTTTCGTGCTGCGACGATCGACCAGGCGCTGGATGCTCACGCTCGCGCCGGGGACGACGCGCGTTTCATCGCCGGCGGCCAGAGCCTGGTGCCGGCGCTGTCGCTGCGACTGCAGGCGCCACGGCTGCTGATCGACATCACCCATATCGACGAGCTGCGCGGCGTCAGGCGCGAAGGCGGGCATTTGCGCATCGGTGCGCTGACGCGCCATTGCGAGATGCTCAGCGAGCCGTTGATCGCCGAGTTCGCGCCGCTGCTGCATGCTGCGGCGCCGTTCGTGGCCCATCCCGCGATCCGCAACCGCGGCACCTTCGGCGGCAGCGTCGCACTGGCCGATCCTGCTTCCGAATTTCCTGCGATGACCCTGGCGCTGGATGCCGAGATCGAGATCGCCGGGCCGTCAGGCCGCCGCCGCGTCAAGGCCGACGACTTCTTCCTCGACCTGTTCGAGACGGCGCTACAGCCGGGCGAGCTGATCACGGCGATCCATGTTCCGCTGTTCAGGGCGGATCAGCGCTTTGCGTTCGACGAGTTGGCGCGGCGTCGTGGGGATTACGCGCTGGTCGGTTGCGGTATGCTCGCGACCTTTGCCGGCGCACGTATCGACGACATCCGTATCTCCTTCTTCTCCGTCGGCAACACGCCGCTACGGGTGAAGGGGGCTGAGGCGACCTTGATCGGCTCGCGCCTGGATGCGGGGCGCATCGCCGCCGCGCAAGGCGCGCTCGAAGGCGATCTCGAGCCGCCCGAGAGCGACGAGGTGCCGCCCGCGATGCGGCTGCATCTCGCCCGCGTATTGCTTGGCCGCCTGCTCGGACGTCTCGGTGAGGGAGCATGAGCGGCTTCGACGATAGCCTGCTGAACGAGGCGGACGAGACGGTGCGCATTCGCATGGTCGTCAACGGCCGCAAGGTCGCCTGGGAGGTCGCGCCACGGGAGACGCTGGTCGACTGCCTGCGCGACAGGCTCGAGCTGACGGGCACGCATGCCGGCTGCGAGATGGGCGCCTGCGGTGCCTGCCTGGTGCAGCTCGACGGCCGCGCCGTGCATTCCTGCCTGATCTTCGCGGTGCAGGCCGACGGCGCCACCATCGACACCATCGAAGGCCTGTCGGAGCGCGGCGCGATTGCTGACCTCCAGGTCGAATTCCACCGCCGCAATGCGCTGCAATGCGGCTTTTGCACGCCGGGCATGCTGGTCAACGCCCACGAGCTGCTCTCGCAGGTGGCGCAGCCGAGTCGCGAGGAGATTCGCGACGCGCTGTCGGGCAATTATTGCCGCTGCACCGGCTATGAGGCCATCGTCGACGCCATCGATGCGGTGGCCAAAGCGCGCGGTACGAGTGGAGGCGCAACATGACCGCGACGCTGACCTCGCTCGATCGCCCGAATTCCTACATCGGACGCTCCGTGCCGCGGCCGAATGCCAAGCGGTTGCTGGCCGGGCGGGGGCGCTATGTCAGCGATCTCCGTCTGCCGCGCATGCTCTACGCCGCCTTCCTGCGCAGTCCGCATGCGCACGCAAAGATCGTCTCGATCAACACCGAGCCGGCGCGCGCAATCGAAGGCGTGCATCTCGTTGCGACCGGTACTGATCTCGCCAAGATATGCACGCCGTGGACCGGTACGCTGGATCATTTCAAGGGCATGACCTCCGCGCCGCAATGGCCGTTGCCGGTGGATCGCGTGGTCTGGGCCGGGCAGGCGGTGGTTGCCGTCGTCGCCGAGAGCAGGGCGATCGCCGAAGATGCGCTGGAGCTGATCGAAGTCGATTACGAGGACCTTCCCGTCGTCGTAGACCTCGACGTCGCACGCGAGGCCGGCGGTCCGCTGGTCAACCCCGGCAGCGTCAATAACATCTGTTTCCGCAGCCAGCTCGACAACGGCACCGTGGACGATGCCTTTGCACATGCGGCCCATGTGGTGGAGGAGGAATTCACCTTCGGCCGCCACACCGCGGTGACGCTGGAGCCACGTGCCATCGTCGCCGACTACGATCCTTCCGCGGGTACGCTCACCGTGCATCACGGCACCCAGACGCCGTATCAATTCCAGGACCTCTACTCGCGCCACTACAACATCCCGGAAGCCCGCGTCCGCGTGATCGCGACCGATATCGGCGGCTCGTTCGGGATGAAGCTGCATGTCTATCACGAGGACATGGCGGTGGTTGGTCTCTCGATCCTGCTCGGCCGGCCCGTGAAATACGTTGCCGATCGCATGGAGTCTTTCGTCTCCGACATCCACGCCCGCGACCATCGCGTCCGTGCTCGTATGGCGCTCGACGCAAAGGGCGGGATTTTGGCGATGGACGTTGAGGACCTGACCGCGATCGGGGCGTTCTCGACCTATCCGCGCACCAGCGTGGTCGAGGGCAATCAGGTGATCCGCCTGATGGGCGCGCCCTATCGCTTCAAGAACTACCGCGCTACGCTGGAGGTGATCTTCCAGAACAAGGTGCAGACCAGCCAGTATCGCGCCGTCGGCCATCCCATCGCCTGCGCGGTGACCGAGCGTCTCGTTGACATGGCGGCCACCAAGCTCGGCCTCGATCCCTTCGCCATCCGCGCGCAGAACGTCATCCCCGACGACGCCTATCCGCAGACGTCACCCACCGGTTATCGCTTCGAGGCGCTGTCGCATCAGGCGTGCCTGAAGCGCCTGCACGAGATGATGGACTATGACGGCTTGCGCGCGGAGCAGGCGGACTTGCGCAAGCGCGGCATCCATCGCGGCATCGGCATTGCGGCCTTCGTCGAGATCACCAATCCGAGCCCGGCGTTCTACGGGGTCGGCGGCGCCCGCATCTCCTCGCAGGACGGCGCGATCCTCAGCCTGACGCCGTCAGGCGAGGTGCGCTGCCTGATCTCGGTCACCGAGCAGGGGCAGGGCACCGAGGCGATCATCAGCCAGATCGTGGCCGACCAACTCGGCCTCGCGCAGGAACACGTCAAGGTCATCACCGGCGATACCGAGGTGACGCCGCATGGTGGCGCGACCTGGGCCTGCCGCGGCGCCGGCATCGGCGGCGAGACCGCGTTGCAGGCGACGCGCGCGCTCAAGCGCAACATCCTGGAGATCGCTGCACTGATCCTGCAGGAGCAGCCATCGGCGCTCGATATCATCGATGGCCAGGTAGTGGACGCGGCGACGCGGAACCAGCGGATGCCAATCTCCGAGATCGCGCGCATCGCCTATTTCCGTTCCGACACGCTGCCGCCGGGGACGCAGGCGCAGCTTACCGTGAGCCATCATTTCGCGCCGCAGGGCTACCCGTTCGCCTTTACCAACGGCATCCAGGGCTGCTCGCTGGAGGTCGACGTCGAGACCGGGCTCATCAAACTCCTGAAGCACTTCATTGTCGAGGATTGTGGCCGCGTCATCAATCCGATGCTGGTGGACGAGCAACTGCGCGGCGGTATCGTGCAGGGGCTGGGCGCGGCGCTGTTCGAGGAATGCCGCTACAGCGACACCGGCCAACTCGTGAACGGCTCGCTCGCCGACTATCTCGTGCCGATGCCGATGGAGATGCCCGACATCGTCATCGCCCATGTCGAGACGCCGACCGCCGACACCGAGCTCGGCGCCAAGGGGGTCGGCGAGGCCGGTACGGCTGCGGCGTCCGCCTGCGTGCTCAACGCCGTCAACGACGCGCTCGCGCCGTTCGGTGCAGCGATCAATTCGATTCCGATCACCCCGATGAAAGTCCTGACAGCCCTGAAGCGTTTCTAGAAAAACACACTTGAAAAAGACCTTGGAGGAAATCATGCCCAAATCCGGTTCGACCCCGAAAATAACCCGCCGCACCGCGCTCGCCGGCCTCTCGGCAGGCGCTGCATTGCTCGCGATGCCTCGTCTGGGCCGCGCCGCCGACGAGACGATCCGCATCGGCTTTCCGACGCCGCTGACCGGCCCGTTCGCGGCGGAAGCGCGCGATCAGGTCAAATGCGCCGAGCTCGCAGTCAAGCTCGTCAACGACAAGGGCGGCATCGGCGGCCGCAAGGTCGAGCTGCTGGTGCGGGACGACAAGCTCAACGCCGGCGAGGCCGCGACGCGGACGCTCGAGCTGATCGAGAAGGACAAGGTTCACGCCGTGGTCGGCGCGCTCTCCAGCGCCATGCAACTCGCGGTCAACGAGGTCACCCGCGCTCGTGGCGTGATCTACGTGTCGATCAGCCAGTCCGATACCATCAACGAAGCCAAGGATTTCAGCAAGTACACTTTCCACGAGGCGCTGAACCCGCACATGACGACGGCTGCGGTGGCGCGGCAGACCCTGAAGAAGGGCATGAAGGTCGCTCATCTCGTCGCCGACTATGCGTATGGCCACGAGATGCTCCGCGGCTTCAAGCGCGCGCAGGCCGCGATCGGCGCGGACAATGTCGGCGAGATCCTGCATCCGTTCGGTGCGGCCGATTATTCCACCTTCATGCCGCGCCTGATGTCGATGCGACCCGACGTGCTGTGCATCTCCAATTTCGGCCGCGATCAGGCCAATGCGATCAAGCAGGCGGTGGATTTCGGCGTCAAGCAGCAGATGAAGATCGTCGTGCCGGTGATCCTGCACAACCAGCGCCTCGCGGTTGGCCCCGACGTGTTCGAGGGCGTGGTCGGCGGTGCCAATTATTATTGGGGCCTGGAGGCGCAGAGCAAGTCGGCAGCCGCGTTCAACACGGCGTTCAAGGTCGCCAATGGTGGCGCGATCCCGACCGATTACGGTGCCTACGGCTATTCCGGCGTCGGATCGTTGTTGGCCGCGATGCAGACCGCCGACGGCACCGACACAGACAAGGTGATCGATGCGCTGGAGAAGCTGCAATATGATCTGACCAAGGGACCGCAGCATTATCGCAAATGCGACCATCAGTCGGTGCAGTCGGTGCTGGTGCTGGAGTCCAAGAAGAAGTCCGCCATGGCGGGCGACAACGACCTGTTCGCCATTCTCGCCAACGACACCGCCTCGGACGACATGCTGCGCAGCTGCAGCGAGCTCGGCCACGCGACCTAAGACTTGAGACGATGGACCTGTCGCTGATCATCATGCAGCTTCTCTCCGGGATCGCGCTTGGCGCGGTCCTGGTGATCACTGCGCTTGGACTGACGATCGTCTTCGGCATGCTCGGAGTGGTGAATTTCGCCCATGGCGCGCTGTTCATGATCGGGGCCTATGCGGGGCTGTACCTGGCCTCGCTTACCGGCAGCTTCTGGTGGGGATTGCTGCTTGCGCCCATCCTGATCGGCGCCTTCGGCATGCTGATCGAGTTCGTGTTGATCCGCAGGCTCTATGGCCGCTCGATCGACGATCCGCTGCTGCTCACCTTCGGCCTCAGTTACGTCCTGGTCGAGGGCGTGCGCATCGTGTTCGGCAGTGACGGCATTCCGTTTCCGACCCCGCCGCAGCTGGTCGGCGTGCTGGATCTCGGCGTCGGCTTCTTCCCGCGCTATCGCCTGTTCGTCATCGCGCTGGTAGCGGTGGTGCTGCTGGTGCTCTGGCTGACGCTGGAGAAGACCCGTGTCGGCTTGATCGTGCGTGCGGGTGCGCGCGATCCCACCATCATGCAGGTGCTCGGCGTCGACATCGGCCGGGTGTGGCTCGCGATCTTCGGCCTCGGCGTCGGGCTCGCCGCGCTCGGCGGCGTGCTCGCCGGGCCGATGCGCAGCGTCAATCCGGAGATGGGCTCGCTGGTTCTGGCCGAGGCCTTTGTCGTGACCGTGATCGGCGGCCTCGGCTCGATCGTCGGCGCGGTCGTGGCCGGCCTCATGGTCGGCATTTCCATCAGCCTGGTGGCGCTGTTCGCGCCTGAAATGGCGACCATCGTGATGTTCGCGCTGATGGCGGTGGTGCTGCTGATCCGCCCGCAAGGCCTGTTCGGCGTGAGAGGGAGGACGGCGTGACGCACCCTTCGAGCGGCGAGGCTCTCGCCAAGCCTGCGCCGGGCGGGCTCGGCCGGCTTCTCGACCACCGCGTGTTGCTCTCCATCGCCGTGCTGGCGATATTGCCCTGGCTGCTGCCGTCCAAGGCGCTGGCCGTCAACGTCCTGATCTACGGCGTCGTGGTGATGGGCTACAATCTGCTGTTCGGCTACACCGGGCTGCTGTCGTTCGGCCAGGCCGCGTTCTTCGGTGCGGGCGCCTACTTCACCGGCATTGCGATCGGCCGCTACGGCGTGCCGTGGTTTGCCGCGGTCGCGCTCGCCGTGTTCCTCAGCACCTGCCTGGCAGCCCTGATCGGAATCATCTCGACGCGCACCCGCGGCATCTATTTCTCGATGGTGACGCTCGCTCTGGCGCAACTGGTCTATTACGTCGCGCTTCAGGCCTCCTCCTTCACCGGCGGCGAGAACGGCCTGCGCGGCTTCACCGTCGACCGGATCAGCCTGTTTGGCCTTCAGGTTAATTTCCTCGACCCCGTCAACAAATATTACGTGCTGATGGCCTTCGCGGCGCTGGCGATGTGGTTCCAGTCGCGCATCCTGAACTCGCCGTTCGGAGCCGTCATCGAGGCGATCCGCGAGAACGAGCAGCGCGCGCGGGCCTGCGGCTACGACGTCGAACGCAGCAAGCTGGTCGTGTTCATGCTGTCGGGCGCGATCTCCTCGCTCGGCGGCTGCATGCTTGCGCTGCACCTGTCGATCGTGCCGCTCGACATCCTGCACTACCAGACCTCGGGCATGATCGTGATGATGGTGCTGCTCGGCGGCGCCCGCAGCTTCTTCGGGCCTTTCGTCGGCGCGGCGAGCTTCCTGATCCTGGAGGACGTCATCTCGCTGTGGACGCCGCATTGGCAGATCTTCGTCGGCGCGATCTTCGTGCTGTTCGTGCTGTTCCTGCCCAAGGGCATCTGGGGCACGCTGCTCGATACGCTTGGCATCGGAAAGGCGCGGCGATGAGCGGCGAACTGCTCCGCGCCGAAGGGATCGGCAAGCGCTTCGGCGGCTTCGTCGCGCTCGAGGATATTACCTTGTCCTTCGCGGCGGGGCAGCTCACCTCGATAATCGGGCCGAACGGCGCCGGCAAGAGCACATTCTTCAACATCCTCTCCGGTGTGTTGACGCCGACGTCCGGCAAGCTGCATTTCCGTGGGCGCGAGCTGAACGGCCTGCCGCAGCACCGTTTCGTGCATCAGGGCATTTCGCGCTCCTATCAGATCACGAACATCTTCCCTGACCTGTCCGTGCACGAGAACGTGCGCGTCGCAGCCCAGGCGCTGACCGTGAGCTTCGACATCTGGCGCAACCGCGACCGGCTGACCGAATTGCATGCGCGTGCGGATGCGGCGCTGGACGCAGTCGGCCTGCTCGGCAAGCGCGGCGATCTGGCAAAATTCCTCTCGCATGGCCAGCAGCGCGCGCTGGAGATCGCAATCGCGCTGGTTTCCGAGCCGGAGTTGCTGCTGCTCGACGAGCCGACAGCCGGCATGGGTCCGGAGGAGACCAAGGACATGGTCGCGCTGCTGGAGCGGCTTGCGGACAAGCGCACCGTGCTTCTGGTGGAGCACAAGATGAAGATGGTGCTGGGCCTGTCCAAGCGCGTCGTGGTGCTGCACCATGGCCGCCTGCTCGCGGACGGCGCGCCCGACGAGATCAGGAGCAATCCGGACGTGCGCCGGGTCTATCTCGGACAGAGTGAAGGTTATGGCTGAGACCGCGCTGCTCGAAATCGAAAACCTCCACGCCTGGTATGGCGCGAGCCACATCCTCCACGGCATCTCGCTGCACGTGAAGGAGGGCGAGGTGGTTGCCCTCGTCGGCCGCAACGGCGCCGGCAAGACCACGACCTTGCGAACCATGATGGGCCTGATGCCGAAGGCGACCGGCCGCGTGCGCTTTGCGGGCAGGGAGCTCCTGCCATTGCGCGCCCATCAGCGCTTCCACCTCGGCCTCGCTTACGTACCCGAGGAGCGGCGCATCGTTCCCGGGCTGTCGGTGCGCGAGAACCTGCGGCTCGGTCTGGTCGCGGCCGGCAGCGAGATCGACGAGCGCACGGCCATCGACGAGATCGCCGAGACCTTCCCGCGCCTGAAGGAGCGGCTGGACCAGGAGGGAGTGACGCTCTCCGGCGGCGAGCAGCAGATGCTGGCGATCGCGCGCGCGCTGATCGGCAAGCCCAGGATGATCCTGCTGGATGAACCCTCGGAGGGCATCATGCCCGTCCTCGTCGAGGAGATGGGCGTGCTGTTCCGCCGCCTGCGCGACGAGGGCAAGACGCTGCTGCTGGTCGAGCAGAACGTCGAATGGGCGCTGCGGCTGGCCGATCGCGCCGTGATCATCGACCAAGGCGAGGTCGTGCATCAAAGCAGCGCCGCGGCGCTGCTCGCGGACAAGGACATCCAGGAGCGCTATTGCGCGGTCTGACGTCTCGGTCCGCTAGGCCACGACCTTGGCGCTGTCGAGGCGGTGGCGCTCGTTCGCGAGATAGTCGCCTATCGCATCGGCCGACATGGGCTTTGCGAAATAGTATCCCTGGATGAAGTCGCAGCCGAGCCGGCGCAAGGTGTCGAGCTGGGCGCGGGTCTCCACGCCCTCGACGACGCAGGCGATCTCCATGTCGTCGCAGAGGCCAGTCAGCGACTTGATGATCTTGTGACTGACCGGATTCTCGTTGACGTCGGCGACGAAACTGCGGTCGACCTTGATCTTGTCGAGCGGCAAGATCTTGTGACTGACCGGATTCTCGTTGACGTCGGCGACGAAACTGCGGTCGACCTTGATCTTGTCGAGCGGCAACCGGTGCACGTGGCTCAACGAGGAATAGCCGGTGCCGAAATCGTCCAGCGAGATGCCGCAGCCCATCGCTTTCAGCGTCGCGATCGACTGCTCCGCACGCACGAAATCGAACGTGACGGCGGTCTCGGTGATCTCGAAATCGATCCGGCGCGGCGACAGACCGCTCTTCTCGATGATGGAGATCAGCGGCAGGATGCCTTCGGCGGCACAGACGTCGTGAGCGGACAGGTTGAACGACAGGCGGACGTCGGCGGGCCAGGTCTTGGCCGTCGCCAGCGCGCGCGTCAGGAGCGCCTGCGTCAAGGGACGGATCAGGCCGATGCGCTCGGCGGCGGGAATGAAGTCGGCAGGGGAGACCCAACCGAGACGGGGGCTGTGCCAACGCGCCAGCGTTTCGAAACCCGCAGTGTGCTCGCTCATGGCATCGACGATCGGCTGGAACACCAGCTCCATCTCGGAGCCGAAATCGGAGGTGCGCAGCAGGTTTTCGATGACGCCGCGGCTGCGGATCTCGGCCTCGAGCTCGCCCGAGAAGATCACGGTGCTTCCGCGCTGATGGCGCTTGGCGTGATAGAGCGAGTAGTCGGCGCATTCATAGAGAGCTTCCGACGTCGTCGCGGCCTCCGGATACGACGCAAAGCCGATCGAGCAGGACAGGCCGGTGTGGGCGGTGTCGAGCTGGTAGGGCAGCTTGACCTGCGCGCCGATGCGTTCGCCGAGCCGCGCCAGGTCGGCGTCGTCGGGATCACCGCACACGACGAGGCCGAACTCGTCGCCGCCGAGACGGGCGAATTCCACGCGTTGCAGCCCGAAGCCCTCGCAAACCTCGCGGATGCGGCGGCCCGCCTCGATCAGGACGCGGTCGCCGACGCTGTGGCCGTAATTGTCGTTGATCGGCTTGAAGCCGTCGAGGTCGATGATACCGACCGCGACGCGAACCTTTCTGCGCTCGGCGTCGCCAAAGGCGTTCGATAGCTCGGCGAAGAAACGGCGGCGGTTCGGTAGCTCAGTAAGGGAATCCAGATTGGCGAGGCGGAAATTCTCGTCCGAGAGCGCCTGGGTCGCCGTCTGCTGTGCCAGGAGCGACTTACGGCTGGCGACGAGATCGGCGAAGTCCCGGTAGTAGATGATGAGCACCGTCACCATCGCGCCGGTGACCAGCAGATTGTTGATAGCCATCGCCTCCAGCGTCGGCTCGCCCGTGGCGAAGTAGAACACCACATAGGGCACGTCGACGACCAGCGTCACGATCAGCGCGGACGAACGAAGATGCATCAGCGAGAAGATGCAGCCGATCACGGTCACCGCCATGTAGAAGGCGACCTGGCTCTTGGCAAAGGGATCGCCGTAGGGATAGAGCGCGAACGACCAGGCGGTGAAGCCCGCCGCGATCGGCGCGGCGATCCAGTTGGTGAGACGCAAACTGCGGAGGATGTCGGCATCGCTGCGTACGACGTGGCGCTGCCGCAGCCACCAGAAGGTCCGATAGCCCGCCACCGCGATCAATATGCCCGGCACGATCATGCTGAGCGAGGCGGGCGCCAGCGGAACATAGGTATAGGCGACCGCGATCGTGTTGGTGATCAGGATGAAGTAGAGCAGCGGGATCTGCTTGGAGAAGGCATCGAACTGCGCGCGGGTCAGTTCGGGATTGTCGACCGGGACCCGGAACAGATCCACGACAGTGGCGAGATGAGATTTGAATCTGGCGACAGGCATTGCAATACGAGCCTTGGATACCTTCAAAAACGCGGGCGATCTTGCACGGCTCGGGTAAAGGGGGCGTTAGATTGATCCCCTCGTCGCAGGTTGCGTGCGCCCGCAGATGCTCCGGTCTGGTGCTCCGGCGAGGCCACGTTAAGCATAAGCCGCGGAAGAAGCCCGCAGTTTGGTTGCAAGCGCCCGCAATAGGTGCAGCTACGTTCTGCTAACCATGTGAGAGAGCGCAACGTATTGCCGCACCGCCGATGTGAGAGCTGCTCGTTGAAATCCTCAGGCAGGCCGGTCGCATAGGTCGCGATCTCACCCGGTTTGACGAACGGATTCGGTGCGCCGTTCGGCGATGGCGGCGTGGCAGCTGAAAGCCGGATCGCCTAGCGCCCGATCGTCACGCCGGCGGTCGAACGCATGGCGTCGCGCAGGCTGGTCGCCTTCATGTCGTCGATGACCTGGCGCGTCAGCACGGTGGTCTGGCCCGGCGTGTCGAGGATCGGCTCGCCGCGCGAGGAGGAGAGCCGATTCGCCTTATAGGGTGCGGCTGGATCGGTGGCGGGAGCGGCGGCGACTGCATGACGTGGCCGTTTGCCCGCAGCCAGGGCCGGCTGCGAGACGCAGAAGGCGGCGATCACGATCAGTCGCGATAGCTTTGCAGGCATGCGATCTCCCATGTTCGGGAAACCTCAGCCTAGCACGGCGCGATGGCGCTTGCCGCGGAAAGGATCAGGCGAGAGCGGCCTGGCGTTCCCGCACCGGTTCGCGAACTCGGTCGAGCTTCCCTGGCTCGGCGAGCCGGGTGAAGTTGCGATGGCTCTCCTGCGCGGGGGCCTCGACGATGACGCCCTCGCAGACGATCTGTCCGCCGAGTATCTTGAACTCCAGCTTGTCGTAGCGCGGCATCGTCTCGCCCGGCGCCGGCGGCAGCAGCCCGACGCTGCCCTGGATGTTCAGCGTGGCTTCACCGGTACCGTGAAGGCAGGGATTCCACATCCTGATTCCGCTTTCCGCCCAGCGCTGCCGGATCAGCGCGGTGCGATCGGCAGGTTCCGCGACTTTCGCGCGAAGTTTCGGCGCACTGCGAATCCCTTCAACTGGAGCCGCGAGAGCCGGAGCCGGCTCATCATGAGTATCTACGACGGCGTCGGCGGAAGAGTCCTCCGCAACGACAGGGGCGGGATCGCCTGCCGCGGCTGGCTCGATGGCCATCGCTGCGCCGGAGGTGGGATCGCTGTCGGGGCTGTCTTCGGCGACAGGCTCCGCCGAGACATCGCGACCGGCAGGCGTGACCTGGGAGTCGTCTACAACGGGCCCGACATCCACGGCCGCAACAGTGGAGGGGTCGTCGGCAACGACGAGAGCGGGAGCGTCAGCCGGAGCGACCTCAACGGAAGCGATCGCGACATTGGACGAGGTCTGCTCCGCCACATCAGGCTCAACGTCGCCCGCGAACTCGGGAGATGGATCGCTGCTGATGACGGGCTCGTCCGCCTTGGCCGGCTCGTCGGCGACGTCGATGGTCGCGGCCGCTTCTGTGGCGACGGGCTCGAGTGTCTTCGAAAGCTCCACAGGCGCATCATCGCCCTTGACGGGTTCAGGACCATCGACTGGCTTGGGACTACCGACTGTCTCGCCAGCCGCTTCGTCCGAAGCTAGAACCTCAGTCACGATGACCGGCTGGAATTCCGTCGGCGCCCTCTGCAGGGAATCGTCGCTGCCGCCGACATCAGCTGGTGTTTCCGCGATGACGGGATGGGCAGTGCCGTCTTCGGCGACCGCGGCGTCGCTGCGCAGTGGATCAGTGCGGATGCCGGTGTCGAGGGCCGGAAAAGCTTCGGCGCCGTCGGCGACGATGACAGGCTGTTCCGCGACGTCCGCCGCACCGTCGATGCTGCCGCCATGCGGCAAGGGCCGAAGCCGGGTGAACGCCCATTTCACCGCGGGAATGCGGCGCAGCAACGATATCAGTCTCGAAAGCACTGGGAGTTGTCCAAGAGGTACTCGGCGTGAGGCAATCGCTGATTCGCCAGCAATGTGAAAAACTGCCCCGGCCGTTACACCCCTGTCAATGCAGGGGAGATCAATTGCAGAACATCTGCAGCGTGCGGCGGTGAGGGATGAAGCGTCAGCCATGACGGCGAGCCCGAAGGATCATCGTGAAGCAAAGATCATCGTAAAGCCACGGCTCGGCCGGCCAATGTGACGGCGACCACGGTCCAACCCGGCCGGAATGGTGACGCTCTGCTTCGAAAGCGAAGGAGAGGAAACGTGATCCACAAGATCTGTCTGGCTGCGGTCATCGCAGCGTTCGTCGGTGCCCCGGCGCTTGCGGACGATCTCACGCCGAAAATCGCGGCTCACCTCATCCCGCCCAATGCTGAGATCAACATCTCCTGGACCAGCCCCGCGTCCGATCCGGACGGTCGCACGATCGAAGTGGCCTGCGGCGAGATCTCGGTCCGCAACGACAAGGGCTTTTCGACGACGTCCTTTGCGTATGTCATCGACGACGACAAGCTTTGGCAGGCCTGGAAGATCGAGTGGATGAAGGAGCTGGAGCCGCAGGGCGCCCGCCGCGTGATGCGGGATTGTCCCGGTCGTTGACGGACGGTGCATATCTGCACCGAATGTAGGGTTCCCCGTGTCGCTCTCTCGGGCTAGTCTGGAGCACCCCGCATCTGGTGCAAGGACGAGCCATGAAAAGAATAGTCGCCATCGGAGCGGCTCTGCTTTGGTCCACCATCGCGTTCGCGCAGGACCGCACCATCACGGTCGCCTCGACCACCTCCACGGAACAATCGGGCCTGTTCGGCCATCTGCTGCCCTTGTTCTCGAAGGACGAGGGCATCAGCGTGAAGGTCGTTGCGGTGGGCACCGGCCAGGCGCTCGATATCGGGCGGCGTGGCGATGCCGACGTGGTGTTCGTCCATGACCGGGTTGCCGAAGACAAGTTCATGTCCGAAGGGCAGGGCGTGAAGCGCTTCGACGTCATGTACAACGACTTCGTCATCGTCGGTCCCAAGAGCGATCCGGCGAAGATCGCGGGCGGCAAGGACGTCACCGATGCGCTGCGCAAGATCGCGGCCGCGAAGGCGCCGTTCATCTCGCGCGGCGACAAGTCCGGCACGCACGCGGCCGAGCTCCGGCTGTGGAAGGAGGCGGGCGTCGATCCCGGCGCCGGCAAGGACAGCTGGTATCGCGAGATCGGCCAGGGCATGGGCCCGGCGCTGAACATGGCGTCGTCGTTGAACGCTTATGTTTTGTCGGACCGCGGCACCTGGCTGTCCTTCAAGAATCGCGGCGAGCTTGCCGTCCTGACCGAGGGCGACAAGCGGCTGTTCAACCAGTACGGCGTCATGCTGGTCGACCCGGCCAAGCATGCAAACGTGAAGGCGAAGGACGGGCAGGCCTTCATCGACTGGCTGGTCTCGCCGAAGGGGCAGCAGGCGATCGCCGGCTACAAGGTCGGCGGCGAGCAGCTATTTTTCCCCAACGCGTCCCACTAGCACGAAGGCGACGGTCGACACCGCCACGCTGAGCGCGAGCAGGATCAGCCCCAATCCGAGCGCCAGCGGCAGATCGCCCTTGCTGGTCTCCAGCGCGATCGCGGTCGTCATCGTCCGCGTGAAGCCGCGGATATTGCCGCCGACGATGATGATGGCGCCGACCTCGGCGATGGCGCGCCCGAACGCCGCGAGAAAGGCCGTCAGCAGCGAGGTGCGCCCGAGCGCGAACAGCAGCGCCACGCTGCGGAAGGCCGACAGCCCGTCGATCCGTGCGAGGTCGCCATATTCCGCCCACAGCAGGCTCGCGGGCCGGTGAACCAGCGCCACCACGATCGGGGTGGCGAGCAACGTCTGCGCGATCACCATGGCGGCCGGCGTGAACAGCAGTCCGGCCACCCCGAGCGGGCCGGACCGCGACAGCAGAAGATAGAGCGCGAGCCCGACCACGACCGGCGGAAGGCCGAGCAGCGCATTGGTCAGCACGATGACGACCTGACGCCCGCGGAAACGCATGATGGCAAGCAAGGCTCCGATCGGTGCGCCGATCAGTAACGCAATGACGCTCGCGGTCAGGCTGACGCGCACCGACAATCCGACGATGCCGAGCAGCTCGGCGTCGGCTTCGCCGATCAGGGAGAACGCCGCGCCAATGGATCGTGCGAAGTCGTTCATGCGGCCTGACGCTTCGGCGCCGGACGGAATGCCTCCTGATCGTCGATATCGGGTCTTCGAAGTCGCTTCACGGACCGGTTCCTGCGAGTCTTGCTGATAACCACAGAA
The DNA here is from genome assembly GCF_023100965.1 of Bradyrhizobium sp. 192. Classification (NCBI taxonomy): domain Bacteria; kingdom Pseudomonadati; phylum Pseudomonadota; class Alphaproteobacteria; order Hyphomicrobiales; family Nitrobacteraceae; genus Bradyrhizobium; species Bradyrhizobium sp. 192. The sequence continues at coordinate 6,437,063 of NZ_CP064690.1, read as the reverse complement.
TACCCGGGAGGAACAGTTTGCAAACGCGATTCATTCGGAAAGTGACCGTCGGGGCGAAGATCAGGATCAGCACGACGAGGATTGCGCCGGTGGCGATCGTATTGCACAGCAGCGCCGGCGCTTTAGCGTTTGACGGTGGCCGATGCCGAAGCCGTGGAGGTCATGTCGATGCTCTGCTGCCAATAGCGCTCGATCTGGTCGATTATTGCGGGCGGCAGCGGGACGTAGTTGAGCGTTTCGGCCTGGGACCTGCCGTTCTCGAGCAGCCAGCGCATGAAGTCGATGGCGGCCGCCGATCGTTCCGGTGATTTCGGAGCCTTCGGCATGAGCACGAACGTCGTCGCCGTGATCGGGTAGGCATCTTCGCCGGGCGCGTTGGTAAGCACGAGGTGGAAATCCTTCTCCGCCTTCCAGTCCGCATTCGTTGCCGCCGCCTGAAATGATGCCGCGTCGGGCACGACATAATTGCCGGCGCTGTTCTGCACGATCCCGAAGGAAATCCGGTCGAGCCGTTGCAGCGCGTAAGTGTATTCGAGATAGCCGATCGTGCCGGGAACGAGGCTGACGAGCGAAGCGACGCCGTCATTGCCCCGGCCGCCGAGGCCGAGCGGCCACTCGACGGAGGTGCCTTCGCCCATGCTGGCTTTCCATTGCGGGCTGACCTTCGAGAGGTAGTTCGACCAGTTGAACGTCGTGCCGGAGCCATCGATGCGATGAACCACCGTGATCGCAGTGTTCGGCAATCTCACGTCGGGGTTGATCGCGCCGAGAGCGGGATCGTTCCAGAATTTGAGCTTGCCGAGGTAGATGTCGGCGAGCACCTGCCCGGTGAAGCGGATCTGGCCAGGCTTGATGCCCTCGATGTTGACCACCGGCACGACGCCTCCGATCACGATCGGGAATTGCATCGGGCCGAGCCTGTCCAACTCCTTCCGGGCGAGCGGCATGTCGCTGGCGCCGAAATCGACGGCTTCCTTCATGATCAGGCCGAGGCCGATGCCGGAGCCGACTGCTTGATAGCTGACGACGTTGCCGGTCCCGGCCTTGTACGCGTCGGTCCATTTCGCCATCACGGGCGAAACGAAGGTTGAGCCGGCGCCTCTGGTTTCGGCCGCCACGCCTTGTGTGGCGACGAGCAGAGCGGTGAGGATGATGGATGGCTTGATGTGGTTCTTCATGTGGGCGACGCTAACAGGTGAGGTACGAAGCCGATGTGGTCGATGGCACAAGGGCGTCGCGACGCATTCGCGCTGGCCATTGCGCATCGACTACACCACACGGTATGTGGCTGCCGCGTCGTCCGATCGGCGGAGATCGAGGCCCGAAGCGTGCTGGGACTTTGGCCGTCCTCCCGCGGCGCGGCGCCGGGCCTGGCGCGGGCGCAAATTCGGCGCAGACCGCCTGCCAGGTGGCCAAATCGCGCCATTTCGCGACCCACGGCGGCTTTATTCCCGCCGTGGATGCTTTAAGGAAGAGGCAGGATCAGGTCGCGGGCGCCGGCCGGCGATGCCAGAGCCTGATGCAGGAACAATGGGCAGGGCCGGGACGGCTCGCCCGCAAGGATGAAGGATGTGAGGCAATGATCCAGACCGTTGGCATCATCGGGGCAGGGACCATGGGGAATGGTATCGCCCAAATCTGCGCGGCGGCCGGGCTCTCGGTCGTGATGGTCGATATTTCCGATGCGGCGGTGAACCGCGGGCTGTCGACCGTCGGCGGCAGCCTCGAGCGCTTGGTCAAGAAGGAGAAGATGTCGGCGGCCGACCGCGACGCGGCGCTCAAGCGCATCACCGGCACGACGGACCGCGCCAGGCTTGCCGATTGCGATCTCGTCATCGAGGCCGCAACCGAGAACGAGGAGCTCAAGGTCAAGATCCTGAAGGACCTCTGCGCCACGCTGTCGCCGCGCACGCTGCTCGCGACCAACACCTCGTCGATCTCGATCACGAAGCTCGCTGCGGCGACCGATCGTCCCGACCGTTTCATCGGCATGCACTTCTTCAACCCGGTGCCGGTGATGGCGCTGCTGGAACTGATCCGCGGCCTGCAGACTTCCGACGATACCCACGCCAAGGCACTCGATTTCGCCAAGCGCGTCGGCAAGGTGGCGATCACCGCCAAGAACAGCCCGGGCTTCGCCGTCAACCGCATCCTGTGCCCGATGATCAACGAGGCGATCTTCGCGCTCCAGGAAGGGATCGCGACCGCGGAGGAGATCGACGCCGGTATGAAGCTCGGTTGCAACCACCCGATCGGGCCGCTGGCTCTGGCCGATCTCGTCGGGCTCGACACCATGCTTTCGGTGATGGAGGTCTTTTACAAGGGCTTCAACGACCCTAAATACCGTCCGGCCCCCTTGCTCAGGGAAATGGTCGATGCCGGCCATCTCGGCCGCAAGACGGGGCAGGGCTTTTACACATACGGCGCCTGATGAAGTCGCCAGCGGCGGGCGCCAAGCGCCCGCCGCCTTATCCCGCATTTGCGCTGCGACAAAGACGCCGCTCGCAATTGGTCCGACAATGTCGAACGGGCGGCTCGCGGGACCAACGGAACGGAAAACAAAGGACATGTCGGATCGACTGAAGGCCGAGCGCGAAGTTGCGGTCGCACGGCGGAACCTGCTGACCCAGGATGCGATCGAGCGTACCGGGATCACCGAAGAGATGATCTCCGAACTCGTCACCCGTTTCTACGGGCGCGTGCGCGAGGATGCGCTGCTGGGACCCGTGTTCGCGATTGTGAAGAACTGGGACGAGCATCTCGCCAAGCTCAGGGATTTCTGGTCGTCGGTCGTCCTGATGAGCGGTCGCTATCATGGCTCGCCGATGCGGGCGCATATGCCGCTCGGTCTGGCCGGCGATCATTTCGACCGCTGGCTCGATCTGTTCGAACAGACGGCGCGCGAGGTTTGCCCGCCGCCGGCGGCCACACTGTTCATCGACAAGGCCCGGCGCATCGCCGACAGTTTCGAGATGGCATCGGCCACCGTCGCGGGTTCGATCGCCGCGCCACGCCACGTGCTCAGATCCTGACGACGACCGGCTGCCTGCAGAACATGCAGGGACCTCGCGCTGCGTTTGCGCTGCGCGACGAATAGCGCGCTGCACCAATTCCGACATCATCGGTCTGATCTGCAAAATCATCATGCCGCTCGCGCGTCGCGACGTTGAAATTGCGAAAACGCGCTTGAACGCGTTCGTCGTTGTTCAATCAACGCGAGCAAAGCCATATTGATGCACTGCGGCGCCAATTCTTCGCCTTGTTTTCGGCAGAGTTCCAGCGCCAGCTTGTGGACATGTCCCGCGCATCCTTCACCACGAATTCCTCATCGTCCGAAAACCCTGGGGAGCCCGAAGCCGACATGTGCGCCGAGCAGACGCGGCGAACGGTCCTGCTCGGCGCACTTGCCACCACCGCGTGCCTCGGTTGTTCCGCGCATGCGCGCGCGGACGAGGATCCGCCCGGCTCCGACGAACGGCCCCAGAAGGGCGATGTGCTCGTCTTCTCCGAAGGCGACAAGGAGGGAAAGCTGATCACCGCGGCCGATCTGCCGGCAGGCGGACCGCCGGTGCATGCCTGGCCGAAGGATCCCAAGACATCTGTGGTGCGCAGCGCCTCTCGTCTCAACGAGATCCTGGTCATCCGGCTCGATCCGGCCGAGCTCGACGACAAGACGCGCGCGCGTGCCGTCGACGGCATCATCGCCTATTCGGCGATCTGCTCGCATGCCGGCTGTCCCGTCACCGCCTGGGTCAAGAGCGATGTCGGCGACAAGGAGGTCTTCAAGTGCATGTGTCACAACTCCGAATACGATCCTCGTGCGGGCGCACAGGTCGTGTTCGGCCCGGCGCCGCGACGGCTCGCGGCGCTGCCGCTGGCGCTGGCTGACGGCTCACTCAGCGTCGCCGGCAACTTCATCGGAAAGGTAGGTGGCGTGCAGCCAGGATGACGGACGGTGCGGGATATGCCCGCGTCACGAGAGGCCGCATCCGCCGAGGGGCGGACGAGGGACGAACGACAAGAATTCACAACAAGAATTCACAACAAAGAATTCAAACGGATGAAAAAGGGGAACGTCCATGAAAACTTCCATGATCAGGAAGCAATGGTTACTGTCCGGCTTCGTCGCCTTCACGTGTCTTGCATCCACTGCCGCGATGTCCGGCCCGATCGAGAATTATTCTCCGGTCACCGCACAACGATTGGAGAATCCGGAGCCAAAAAACTGGATGCTCTACCGGCGCACCTATGACGGACAGGGCTACAGTCCGCTCGACCAGATCAACACCTCGAACGTGAAGAACCTCACGCCGGTCTGGACCTTCGCCACCGGCGTGGTCGAAGGCCATCAGGCGCCGCCGATCGTCAACAATGGCGCGATGTTCGTGACGACCCCAATGGGTCAGGTGATCGCGCTGAACGCGAAGACCGGCGACGAATACTGGCGCTACAAGCGGCAGCTCCCTGACGATCTGTTTCAGCTGCATCCGACCAACCGGGGCGTAGGCCTGTGGGAGGACAAGCTCTACCTCGCCACCACGGACGATCACGTGGTCGCGCTCGATGCCAAGACCGGCAAAGTGGTGTGGGATACCAAGGTGCAGGACTACAGGAAGGGCCAGTATTTAACGCTGATGCCGTTGATCGTCGACGGCAAGGTCATCGTCGGCGGGTCCGGCGGCGAGTTCGGCGTGCGCGGCTATATCGTGGCCTATGATGCCAAGGACGGCAAGGAGCTGTGGCGGACCTACACCATCCCCGGCGAAGGCGAGCCCGGTCACGACACTTGGCAGGGCGACGACTGGAAGAACGGCGGTGGATCGGCCTGGATGACCGGCAATTACGACAAGGAGACCAAGACGATCTATTGGGGCGTCGGCAACGCCGCGCCATGGCCCGGCGAGACCCATCCCGGCGACAATCTCTACACCGCATCGGTGCTCGCGCTCGATCCCGACACCGGCAAGATCAAGGCCTATCACCAGTACCACCAGAACGATTCCTGGGACTGGGATGAGGTCGAGGCGCCGATGCTGATCGATCTGCAACGGAACGGTCGCACCATCAAGAGCCTGGTCCATCCGGGGCGCGACGCGATCTTCTGGGTGCTGGAGCGGACGCCGACCAAGATCAACTATGTCGCCGGTTGGCCATTCGTCTATACCGACGTCTGGAAGGGCATCGACGAGACCGGCAAGCCGATCGTGGACCCCGCGCACAAGCCGGTGATCGGCAAGCGCGTCGAGTTCTGTCCGTCGCTGTGGGGCGGCAAAGATTGGCCGTCGGCCGCCTACAGCCAGAGGACCGGCCTCGTCTACGTGCCTGCCAACGAGAATTTCTGCGGCGGATTCACTGGCGAGAAGGTCCCGCTCAAACCGGGTGAGCTCTGGCTCGGCACCAAGCCTGAGGACATCGGCCTGAAGACGAAGCCGGGCGCCGATCATTTCGGTGAGCTCCAGGCCTGGGATCCCGCCACCGGCAAAAAGGTGTGGCAGCACGACTTCCCCAAGTCGCAGTTGTTCGGTTCGGTGACGGCGACGGCGGGCGATCTCGTCTTCGTCGGCGGCACCAACGACCGCAACTTCCGAGCCTTCCATGCCAAGACCGGCGAACTCCTGTGGGAGCAGAAGACCAATTCCGGCATCGTGGGCATGCCGGTGTCCTACGAGATCGACGGCACGCAATACATCGCAATCCAGTCGGGCTGGGGCGTGGACGCGCAGCGCATCCAGGATGCGCTGGTGACCAACAATATCGGCATCGAAGCCAATGTGCCCCAAGGCGGCGTCGTCTGGGTCTTCGCACTCAAGAAATAGCTCCGCGGGCGGATCGAAAGAAGCGGAGCAGCAGGGGGGTGGCGAATGCGGCGGACGGCAACGTCCGCCGCATTTGGTGTGGGTGGCTAGTAGCAAGGCGACGCCCCGTACCACGAGTTCGTCATGCCCGGGCCTGTCCCGGGCATCCACGTTCTTCCTGCCGCGGCAAAGACCGTGGATGGCCGGGACAGCCCGGCCGTCACGCGGAAACAGCCGCGTGGAAAAGCGCCCCGTCCACTACTTCCCCTGCCGGTCCACCTTGTCCTTTTCCTTCTGGTTCATCTCCTGAATCTTGGGATCGGGATTGTGCTGTCCGGTGGTCTGGGTGGTCGAGGCGGGCGGGGCGTTGGCGTTGGGCAGCGAGTTCTGGTCCGGCGCGGAGGGGCGTGTCGCGGTGGACGGTGGCGTGGTGTTGCCTTGGGCGAATGCGCCGGAGGCCGTCGAAAGAAAGGCGCCCGACAGCAACGAGACTGCGAGCGCCTTTGGGATGTTTGTCATCGATCTGCTCCTGTCAGATCGATGGAAACGGCGCGAGATCGTTTGTGTTCCGTCTCGCGCCGTTGTTTAGGCTCACGCCTCCAATTGCTTGCCGAGCGGCAGGCTGCGGATGCGTTTTCCCGTCGCGGCGAAGATTGCGTTCATCAGCGCGGGTGCGAACGGCGGTACGCCGGGCTCGCCCACGCCGCTCGGCGGCGTGTCGGGTCCGGGCGGCACGATGTAGACGTTGGTCACCACGGGAGATTCGTCCATCCTGATGACCTGGAAGTCGTCGAAGTTCTTTTGCTCCACCTTGCCGTCCTTGAAGGTGATCGCGCCGTATTTGGCAAGACTCAGCCCCATGATCGCCGCGCCCTCGATCTGCGAGGCAATGCGCTCGGGGTTGACATAAGTGCCGCAGTCGATCGCGGTGTCGACCCGCGGCACACTCAGCTTGCCCTTCTCGTCGACGGCCACCTCGACGATGGTCGCGATGTAGCTGACGAAGCTGCGGTGCACGGCGATGCCGAGACCATGGCCCTTGGCGACCGTCCGCCCCCATTCGCCCTTTTCGGCGACCAGTTCGACCACCTTGCGCAGGCGCGCGGTGTCGATCGGGTAACTGTCCTGGGGCTCGCCGTAGTTCCACATGTCCTTCACCGCGGGCTTGACGATGCGCGGGCTGCCGATCAGCGCGAGCAGCGTCTCCTTCTGGTCGCGCCCGGTTGCTGCTGCGATCTCGCCGACCATCGATTGCACCGCAAACGCACGCGGAATGTTCGAGACCGAGCGGAACCAGCCGATGCGCGTGAATGCCGCGGCCTCCGGGTTCTCGCAGGAGATGTTGGCGATTTCGAACGGCATGTCGACGAGTCCCATGCCAAGCTCGAAGGGCGCCGCGTGCTTGGCGCCCGCAGCGAAGGTCGAGGCGATGGTCGGCGCGACGCTGCGATGGCGCCACGCGATCACCTTGCCGCTTTTGTCCAGGCCCGCCTCGATGCGCTCCACCGAGACGGTGTGCAGGAAGTCGTGGTGCACGTCGTCCTCGCGCGTCCACTGCACCTTCACGGGCGCACCGAGCTCCTTCGACAGCAGCGCGGCCTCGAGCGCGAAGTCGCATTTCGACTTGCGGCCGAAACCGCCGCCGAGCAGCGTCACGTTGACAGTGACATTGCCCTCGGGGATACCGAGCGTCTTGGCGACGTCCTCGCGGGTGCCGCCGGGGCTCTGCACCGGCGCCCAGATCTCCGCCTTGTCGCCCTTGACGTCGGCAACCGCGACCGGCGGCTCCATGCTGACATGGGCGAGGTGGGGCAGGTAATATTCGCCGACGACGACCTTGTCGGCGGACTTGAGCGCGGCGTCGGCATCGCCCTCGGCGCGCACGACGAGGCCGGGCTTGCGCGAGGCCTCCTCGAGCTCCTTGCGATAGGCGACCGAGTCGTATTTGCCGTTGGCGCCATCGTCCCAGGTCAGCTTCAGGGCGTCGCGGCCCTTGATCGCAGCGCCGGTGTTACGGGCGATCACCGCGACGCCGCCGAGCGGCTGGAACTTCGAGGGCCACGGCCAGCCCTGAACCTTCATCACCTTCTCGACGCCGGGAACCTTCAGCGCCGCATCGGGATCGAAGGAAACCAGCTTGCCGCCTGTGACCGGCGGACGCGCGATCACCGCATATTTCATGCCGGGCAACCGCACATCGGCGCCGTAAAGCGCCTTGCCGGTGGTGATGTCGTGGAGATCGACGATGCCGACCTGGCCCTTGCCCAGGTAGCGGAAATCCTTGGGATCCTTCAGCTTGAGGCCTTCGATGCTGGGCATCGATTCCTTGGCGGCATCCGCGGCGAGTTCGCCGAAACCGAGCTTGCGCCCGCTGGCGCTGTGGACGACCTCGTGATTGACGGCCTTCACTTCGGTCGCCGGCACACCCCAGCGCTTCGCCGCGGCCTGCTCCAGCATGGTGCGGGCGGAGGCGCCGATCTGGCGCATCGGAAGCAGATAATGCCGCGTGCTGCGCGAGCCGTCGGTGTCCTGGTTGCCGAACTTGACCTCGTCGCCATGGGCCTGCTTCACCTTGACCCTGGACCAATCGGCTTCCATCTCCTCGGCCACGATCAGCGGCAGGCTGGTGCGGACGCCTGTGCCCATCTCGGAACGGTGGGCGAGGATGGTGACGATGCCGTCGGGCCCGACCGCGACGAACACGCGCGGGTCGACCACGACGCCATGCGGCATTTTGCCCGCGCCGGTCTCATAGGCAAACGCCTGGCGCGACATCACGGGTGCCGCCAGTACGAATCCGCCGGTGATGCCGAGCCCCTTCAGGATGCTGCGGCGCGAGACCTTCTCGATCTTGATGTTCTTTTCGAAGCCATTTTTTTCGAAGACATGGAGCTTGCCGGGATTGTCGATGAAATTCATGTCACACCCCCGTCGATGCGAGATGGACCGCGTTCTCGATGCGCTGGTAGCAGCCGCAGCGGCAGATGTTGCCGGACATCGCCTCGCGGATCTGGTCATGCGAAGGCTTCGGATTGTCCATCAGAAGCGCGGCGGCCTGCATGATCTGGCCGGCCTGGCAGAAGCCGCATTGGGGCACATTGACCTGGCGCCAGGCCTTCTGCACCGGATGATCGCCGTTCGGATGCAGTCCCTCGATCGTCGTGACCTCGCGTCCGGCGACGTCGTTGATCGATGTGATGCAGGAGCGCACCGCTTCCTTGTCGACGATGACGGTGCAACTGCCGCACAGGGCCTGGCCACAGCCGAACTTGGTGCCGGTGAGCCCGGCTTCGTCACGCAGGAACCAGAGTAGCGGGAGATCCGGGTCGCCGTCCCAGCTCTGTTCCTGGCCGTTGATCTTCACCTTGATCATGATCGTCCCTCGCTCTTCATAAGCATGCCAAAATTCAAAATTCGCCGACGCTGGTCGGCGACGGTTGATGTCTCGTCTCGCCAGATCCCGCCGTCGTCCCGCGCGGGCAAATCCCGGAGGGAGGCAGGAATGCCGATGGCGATGTCTGGATGTGCTCGATACCTCCCGTTTTTGTTCTTGATTGTTGAACGTCGTGCGGCATCGTGACGGCGCGACCGTAGCAGAGATCGCGCCGGCCCGGCGTTCACAGCCGGGTGTTCTCACCGGGAAAAGATTGCATCGACGATTTGTCAAAAGCAGGGCGCGTCATCGCGCCGGGTAGACCGCGTGTTTGCAAACAGAGGTTGCGATTGAAAAAAGCTTCGTCCGCCAGAAGACTGCGCGGACGAAGCAAGGTGCCTCAGTCGAGGGAGGGAGAAACGCAGGGACCGGGAACTTCAAGAGGGAAGTTGCGGTGCTGCGCAGTCATTCAGAGACCATGACTGAGGGAGCCAATGACTGAGGAGCCAATCGCCCTCGCATACGCGTAACTTGCAGAGGCGGCGGCCTCGCCGCGATCGCTCCGCGGCAAGGCCCCGTCCGGCTCGCTGGGCTGGATCGAGGCCAGCGAGCCGATGGGGAGCATGGCGAACGTCCGACCGCTTGCGCAGGCGGCTTTGTCAGGCGGCCTTGCTCAGGCGGCTTTGGCTTTGGCGACGTGGGTCGCTATCGCGTCCATCAGCGCCGGTGACAGGCAATCATAGGGCTCGAGCCCGATCTCCTTCAGCCGCGAACGGATGCCGGCCATCTGCTCCGGCTTCACGCCCGCTTCGATCACAGAGGAGACGAAGGCGGCGAATTGCGGCGCCTGCGAACCCTGCTCCTGGAACAGCTCGGGATGGATGAAGTCGAGGCCGTAGAACGGATGGTTCTTGTTCTCGATGCGGCCGAACATGTGGGTGCCGCAGGCCTTGCAGGCGTGGCGCTGGATCACCGCGGAGGGATCGACGATCTGGAGCTTGTCGCCGTTCTCGAGCACGGTGACGTTCTGGCGCGGCACCACGGCGACGACGGAGAACGTCGCGCCTTGCGGCTTCCAGCACTTGGTGCAACCGCAGGCGTGGTTGTGGGCGACGTCGCCCTTAACGCCGACCTTGACCTGGTGGTCCTTGCATTTGCAGGCCAGCGTGCCGCCGGCAAAGCTGCCGCTGCCTTGTTTGAGGCCGTTGTCGATCGAGGGATGGAGTGCAACAGTCATGGGTCGATCCTCCTTGGGGTGACTCTTTCGAGCTAGTAGACGACGACTGAACGGATGGATTTGCCCTCGTGCATGAGGTCAAATCCCTTGTTGATCTCCTCGAGCTTGAGCACGTGGGTGATCATCGGATCGATCTGGATCTTTCCGTTCATGTACCAGTCGACGATCTTCGGCACGTCGGTCCGGCCGCGCGCGCCGCCGAAGGCGGTGCCGCGCCAGTTGCGCCCGGTGACGAGCTGGAACGGGCGGGTGGCGATCTCCTTGCCGGATTCGGCAACGCCGATGATGATCGAGGTGCCCCAGCCGCGATGGCAGGCTTCCAGTGCCTGGCGCATCACCGTGGTGTTGCCGGTGCAATCGAAAGTGTAGTCCGCGCCGCCGTCGGTGAGGCCGACGAGGTGCTGGACGATGTCGCCGGTGATCTTCTTGGGGTTGACGAACTCGGTCATGCCGAACCTGCGGCCCCAATCCTCCTTGGAGTCGTTGATGTCGACGCCGATGATCTTGTCGGCGCCGGCCATCTTGGCGCCCTGGATCACGTTGAGGCCGATGCCGCCGAGGCCGAACACGACGACGTTGGAGCCCGGCTCGACCTTGGCGGTGTTGACGACGGCGCCGACGCCGGTGGTGACGCCGCAGCCGATGTAGCAGCTCTTGTCGAAGGGGGCGTCCTCGCGGATCTTGGCGACCGCGATCTCCGGCAGCACGGTGAAGTTCGAGAAGGTCGAGCAGCCCATGTAATGGTAGACCGGCTTGCCCTTGTAGGAAAAGCGGCTGGTGCCGTCGGGCATCACGCCCTTGCCTTGCGTCGCACGGATCGCGGTGCAGAGATTGGTCTTCTGGCTGAGGCAGCTTTTGCACTGCCGGCATTCCGGCGTGTAGAGCGGGATGACGTGGTCGCCCGGCTTCACCGAGGTCACGCCGGGGCCGATCTCGCGGATGATTCCGGCGCCCTCATGGCCCAGGACCGACGGGAAGATTCCCTCGCTGTCGAAGCCGTCGAGCGTATAGGCGTCGGTATGGCAGATGCCCGTCGCCTTGATCTCGACCAGGACCTCGCCGGTCTTGGGTCCCTCGAGGTCGAGTTCGACGATTTCGAGCGGCTTCTTGGCTTCGAAAGCGACGGCGGCACGTGTCTTCATTGGTAGCTCCTCAAATTCTCACAGGATGCCCAGAAGTAGTCTCGGCAGTCCTCGTAACGTTCACTTGTGGCCCATGCAGGCGTCTTCCGCCTTGGTGTAGACCTCGTTCTTCTCGTCCTTCTTGGCGGGACGCTGCCGGCCCCACGCTTCGGTGGAGCGGGCGCGCAGATAGACGTAGAGATCGTCCATGTAGCAGGCGACGTTCGGGTTGTCGCCGAAGGCCGGCATGACGTTCTCCTGCGCGGTCGAGACGTTCTTGCGACCGGAGGCGACCACGCCGAGAAAGTCGCCATAGCTCATGGTCTTCACGGAATCCTTGAGCGCCGGCGCGTAGGTGGAGCCCATGCCGTCGGGGCCGTGGCAGACGTGGCAGTCGGAGTGATAGCGGCGGTATCCGGAGTAGGTGAACCAGTCCACGGTACCGTCGGCCGAAATCTTGTAGGTCGGAATTCCGTCCTTATCGAGCCACTTTCCGTCGTCTTCCTTCTTCACGGCGGTCGGATCGCCCGGACCGTCCGCGACCGCAATTCCTCCGGACGCAACCAAGATCATCGCAGCAATGACAGAGCAGATTTTACGCAAGAGATTCATCCTCGAAGGCATCAGGGGGAGACGAGCCGGCGCGTGGAGTTGATTCCACGCGCCGGAGCGATGCTGATGAGCCTAGTTCGGCAGCGCGAACACGGTCAGCGTACCGCCGAGTGCCGTGTAGTTGCTGAGAGCCGCGTAGCCACCGACCGCGCCGAGACCTGCGTTCGGATCGGTCAGGCCTGCCGCCAGACCGATGCCGGCCCAGCCGCCGACGCCGGAGAGCACTGCGATATACTGCTTGCCGGCGTTCTCATAGGTGGTGACGTTGCCGATGATGCCGGAGGGAGTCTTGAACTTGTAGAGCTCCTTGCCGGTCTTGGCGTCGACCGCCTTCAGGTAGCCTTCGAGCGTGCCGTAGAACACCACGTTGCCGGCGGTCGCGAGCGCACCCGACCAGACCGAGAACTGCTCCTTGTTCGACCAGACGATCTTGCCGGTCTTGCCGTCCCAGGCGATGAAATTGCCCATGTGGGTTTCACCCGGAGGCGGATACATCGAGAGCGTCGCGCCCACATAGGGCTGGCCCGCGGTGTAGCTCACCTTGAACGGCTCGTAGTCCATGCAGACGTGGTTGGTCGGAACGTAGAACAGCTGCGTGTCCGGCGAGTAGGCTGCCGGCTGCTCGTCCTTGGTGCCGAGCGCGGCCGGGCAGATGCCCTTCACGTTGACGTCCTCGCCCGCCTTGTCGGTCGAAGCTGCGTCGAGCACCTTCGGACGGCCGTAGGTCGGCGAGTTCTTGTCCATGTCGACGCCGGAGGTCCAGTTCACCTTCGGGTCGTACTTTTCGGCGACCAGCAGTTCGCCAGTGGCGCGGTCCATCGTGTAGGCGAGGCCGTTGCGGTCGAAATGGGTCAGCAGCTTGCGCGGCTGGCCGTTGATCGACTGGTCCGAGAGGATCATCTCGTTGACGCCGTCATAGTCCCACTCGTCGTGGGGCGTCATCTGATAGACCCACTTGGCCATGCCGGTATCCGGGTTACGTGCCCAGATCGTCATCGACCATTTGTTGTCGCCGGGACGCTGCTTCGGATTCCAGGTCGAGGGATTGCCCGATCCGTAATAGACGAGGTTCAGTTCGGGATCGTAGGAGATCCAGCCCCAGGTGGCACCGCCACCGATCTTCCACTGATCGCCTTGCCAGGTCTTGAGGCTGGAGTCCTTGCCGATCGGCTTGCCGAGCGCGGTGGTCTTCTCCGCATCGACCAGGAGCTGGTTGTCCGGCCCTTCCGAATAGCCGCGCCATGCCAGCTTGCCGGTCTTGATGTCGTAGGCGGACATATGGGCCTGGACGCCGAACTCGCCGCCGGAGATGCCGACCAGCACCTTGTCCTTGATGACCATCGGCGCGGACGTACCGGTTTCGCCCTTGCTGGGGTCGCCGTTCTTGACGGTCCATGCAACCTGACCGGTCTTGACGTCGAGCGCGACGAGGGTGGTGTCGGCCTGATGCAGGAAGATCTTGCCGTCACCGAAAGCGAGGCCACGGTTCACCGTATCGCAGCACATCACCGGAATGACGTTCGGATCCTGCTTCGGCTCGTACTTCCAGACGATCTTGTTCTCCTGCGAAAGGTCAATGGCGTAGACCTTGTTCGGGAACGGCGTGTGGACGTACATCATGTTGCCGATGATCAGCGGGCCACCTTCATGGCCGCGCAGCACGCCGGTCGAGAAGGTCCAAGCCACCTGGAGCTTGCCCACGTTTTGTGCGTTGATCTGGTTCAGCTTGGAATAGCGGGTATTGGCGTAGTCGCCCGTGGGCATCACCCAGTCTTTCGGGTTCTGCGACATCTTGAGCAGCTCGTCATTGGCTGAGGCGCCCCCGACGGCGAGAGCCGCCGCGGAGCCAAGAAAGGTCGCCAGTAGCACCTTGCGCATAGTCATTCCTCCGTTGGTATCGTTTATTGTTTCCGAAGCGAAAATGATTCACCGGGCGTCTCGTCCGGCGTCTGCTCGTGCAGGGCGGTCGCGATTGGGACCAGAAACGATGCTGTGGTGTTTTCTCCTCCCGATGAGAGCCACGGGTCCGCGTGCAGGAGCGGCCCGTTCTTATTGTTCCTGCTGCAATCCGTAACGACTTCGCCATCGGGAAACTTGCCCAAGAGAGAAGCCGGTTTGCTTGACAGCGCACGGATGCGAACATTTTGATTTTGCAGTAGCGAATTCAGCGGCTTCTGTGCGACTGCGCGACCGCACTCAACGCTCAGGTTCCCCTTGACGGCGCTGCAACTAAGGCGGAGGATTAACTTTCAAGGGTGGCAAGGGAACGGTGGCGCTCGTTCCAAAGATCGCCCAAATTTGAGGTAAACGTCACGCAATCAAGGGTCAGGGCTCCGCAGCACTGGTCGCGATTCGCGTCGAATCCCGGGTAACACCAGTGGCTCAATTAATGTCCGACACAATTCACACGCTCTCGACGACAGGACTGACGCCGAAGCGCCAGATCCAGAGCTGGATCGACGGGCTGACGAGTCTGTGCGGGCATTTCGACGTCGATCCGCTGGAGGCGTCCTCGCTCGAGGGCCGCATCGACTACACCAGCGTCTCGCGCCTGAAGCTCTGCCAGATCGAAGTGAGTCAGCATCGCATCGCCCACACGCTGGCGCGCGCCAAGGCGAACGAGCATCCGTACATCAAGATTCACTTCCAGACCTACGGCGTGTCCTATTTCGAACAGGAGGGCCGCCACATCGAAATCAATCCGGGCGACATCATCGCCTATGACGTCTCCTGCCCGCATTCGATCATCAGCCCCGCCTTCACCCGCCATGACGTGGTGATCGTACCCAAGGCGCTGCTGCGCGACCGCGGGTTCCCGTCGCAGCGGATGCCGGCCTGCAAGCTCTCGTCGAAGACGGGGACGGGGCGGATCGCCCACGATTTCGTTCATGCGACCTTCGACGAGGCGGCGAAGCTGTCGGCAAACAGCGCGGTCGGCGTCGCCGATTCGCTGATTGACCTGCTGCTGCTGCCGCTGCGCGAAGCCGACACGATGTTCGACCGTGTCGGGCCCGAAGCGATGTATGTGCGCGCGCAGTTCTTCATCCGCGAGCACCTGCGCGATCCGGATCTGTGCATCGACCAGATCTCGACCGAGCTCGGCTGCTCCAAGCGCTATCTGCACATGCTGTTCTCGGAACGCGGCACCACAGTGAGCGACTACATCTGGCAGGCCCGCCTGCAGAACTGCCGCCAGGAACTCGAGGCCCACGCCGGCAAGACCATCACCGACGTCGCGTTCTCCTGGGGCTTCTCCAGCTCATCGCATTTCAGCCGCGTGTTTAGGAAATATTTCGGCGTGGTGCCGTCTTCGATCCACAAGGCGCAGCAGGCCACCGCGAGTTCGGGCGAGCATTAGGCGCTTTCGAGCGCAGGCATTGGGCAGCGATGGTCGGGCCGTTCGCGCCGTCGCGGCGACATTTCACGCGGACGTGGCGATGTAGGGAATGCCGGCCAGGAGCGCGACGAGCAGCACCGCATTGGCCAGCATGCCGCTCCAATGCAGCCGCCGCAGCCGACGCGGGGCATCGGCATCGCCAGCGTCCCTCGCGCTGAGCTGATCGTCGACCCTTTGCATGAACCAGCGGCGTCCCCAGATCGCCAGCACTGCGAGCAGGCCAACGCCCAGCGCGGCAAGCAGGCGGCCGTCCAAGAGGAGTGCCGCGGTCCCGATGAAGGCGGCGACGCGCATCACCAGAAAATGGGCGTTGAACATTCCGCGCAGCAACTGGGCGACGGGCTGAATATCGAGCCTCACCAGCAGGAAGGCTGGCGAGGCCAGCGTGAAATAGCCCATCGGAAAGAGCAGGATAATCATAACGGCGACAGCGACTGCATCCGGTGTCATGCAATTGGCCCTTCTGGTCCGCAGCGGCACGCAATCATAGCGGGAAAACGCGCTTCCGACACTAGGCTTTGGTCGGACTCCGGGGCGAGATGGGGCAACCGGCGCGCCGGCTCCGGGCTCGGAGCCTAGGCCGGCTCTAGGCCGAGTGACTTCGCGCTCTCGATCCAGATCGGCAGTTCGCGCTGGTACAGCGCATTGGTCTCCTTGAAGCCGATGGCGGGTTCGAGCACGAAGGTCGTGAGCACTTCCTTCACCTTCGGATCGTTGTTGGCGGCCACGCACAGCTCCGCCAGTCGGTCGACGACCGCTTGCGGCGTCGCCTTCGGCACCGCCCAGCCGGAGAAGCCGCTCACGGTGAAGAATTTCGAGGTCGCGCCCTGCTCCGGGAGGGTCTTGATGGCAGGGATCGCGTCGACCTTCTTCGAATGCACCGCGAACACGGTGCCACGGTCGCTTTGCAGGACCGACTGCGCCGCAGTGTAGCTGCCCATTGCGGCATCCAGCGTACCTTCGAGCATCCCCGTCCACATCGGGGCCTCGCCGCGGTAATGGATCGGCTCGATCGACAGGCCATACTGCTTGTTGAGCTCGTTGACCGTCATGTGCGGGGCCGAACCCGCGCTGTAGGTGCCGAAGTTCACCTTGCCGCTCTTGCGTGCGAACGCGACGAAATCCTCCAGCGTCTTGACCCCGGTCCTGGGGTTCGCGACCAGCAGAAGGCCGGCGCCGGGAATGACGCTGACCAGCGCCAAATCCTTGTCCATGTCGTAGCCGGGATTCTTCATCACCACCCGGTTCATGATGTAGGTGGTCGAGATCGAGCACAGCATGGTGTGGCCGTCGGGCTCGGCGCGGGCCACCTCCGCCGTACCGATCGCGCCGGAGGCGCCGGGCTTGTTCTCGACGACGACGGTCTTGCCGACCTGCTTGGAGATGAATTCGCCGTACGCGCGCGCGAGCAGGTCGGTTTGCCCGCCGGCGGGGTAGCTGCAAATCATGCGAATCTGCCGTGCGGGCCAAGCGCCCTGCGCGGAGGCGTTGCGCGAAACGAAGGGCATCGCGAAGGCGCCGGCTCCAGCGGCGATGAAGTGGCGGCGATCGATTTTTGTAGACATGATTCCCTCCCGGTTCCGGGCAAGGTACTGCACCAGGCTGGCGCTGCCATGGGTGTCAGGCGAGACAGATTGGCGCATTCCGTCGGACCGAGTGGGGGCACGGTGGCACGGCGTTCGTGCCCCGGACGCAACGCAGCGCTCCTTAGCGGTGCGCTGCAGAGCCGGGGCCCATGCTCGACCGCAAGCCATACCGCATGGGTCCCTGTGTCTTGAAGATCTGTCAGGATGGGGTTGGGCGGGAAGCCGTTGGGTCCTTGGCGCTTGACGCCGTGAGCCGGCTCGGTCTCCCGCCCGTTCCATTACCAACCTGAACAGTTGCACGAGGCTGCGCCAACAGACCTCGCATCACAGGGACAGGCATCGTGATCATACCCCTCCGTTACGTCGGAATCGACGTCTCCAAGAAGCATCTCGATATCTTTGATGAAGCCGACGGCGTGCCCAGGCGCATCGCCAACGCGACACAGGCCATCACACAGCAGGTGGCGCGTTGGCGATGCGATACGCTGGTCGTCTTCGAGGCCACGGGCACCTACGACCTCAAGCTTCGCGAGGCCCTGGGCCAAGCTGGTGTCCACTTTGCGCGGATCAATCCGGCACGAGCTCGCGATTTTGCTCGGGCCAGCGGCCAGCTTGCCAAAACCGACCCGATCGATGCACGGATGCTGGCGGCTTTTGGCCGGGTCATGCAGCCGGCAGTCGAGCAGGCAGCCGCCAATCCTGCCCGCAACGCCTTGGCAGGGCTTGCAAAACGGCGAGATCAGCTGGTTCTCATGCGCGCCCAGGAGAAGAACCGGCGCAGCGAGGCCGACGACCGCGCCATGGCCGGGCGGATCAGCCGTCTCATTGAGGTCCTCGACGGCGAGATTGCGGAGATCGAAGCCGACATCAAGGCTCTGACAAAAGCTGAGCCGGAGATTGCAGACGATGCGCGCTTGATGCGCTCCGTGCCTGGTGTGGGCCCGGTGGCTTGCATGCAGCTCATCGCGAAGATGCCGGAACTCGGACGCGTCGGAGCCAAGCAGATCGCGGCGCTGGCCGGTCTTGCCCCCTTCAACGTCGACAGCGGCGCCTTCCGCGGCAAACGCAAGATCGCCGGCGGTCGAAAACGCGTTCGCGATGCCCTTTACATGGCGGCTCTCAATGCGGTTCGACGAGCCGATCCGTTTAAGGCCTTCTATGAAAGACTGCGACTAGCCGGCAAACCGGCCAAGCTCGCTCTCGTTGCCGTTGCCAGGAAGCTGCTAACGGTTATCAACGCCATCATGCGCGAAAGAAAACCGTACCTGACAACCACGCCAACATAACAGTTGCCGGCTCTGCGCAGCAACGCTCGCGCGTTGCAGCGCGTCCGGGACACGAGAGCCTCACCGTTGGATGATCTTCATCCAGACATCGCCCAGGATCGCAGGCTCGCGCGGCGGCAGATAGGTGAGCCCGGCCTGCTTGCCGAACTCGGCGATCTTGCCCTCAGCGGCGAGCCCCGTCAGCGCCTTGTTGATGGCGTCGATCAGCGCGCCATCGCTGGCCAGTCCGACATAGCCGCGATTGGCGCCGATCGGATAATAATAGCCGGACGCGGTGATCGCCGTGTCCGGGTGCGCGGCGCGATGGGCGTCGAAGCGGGCAAGATCGATCAGCGTCGCGTCATGCTCGCCGCGCTGGAGCGTGCCCAGCAGATCGTCGCGGCCGGGGACGAGATGGGTGATGCTGTCGATCAGCCGCCCCTTGTCGAAGCTCATCAGGATGGCGTCGCCGAGCGAGCCGCTATCGATGACGAGACGAAGCCCTGCGAGATCGCCGATGTCGCTGATCTTGCGGCCGCTTGCCTTCGGTCCGAGCACGACCGTCATCGGCGAATAGACGTAAGGCTGGCTCGGCGCGAGCACGCCGAGTGCAACGCGCCGCCGCCGATCGTCGCGTGTGGCCCCGGCGAAATCGGGCAAGCGCGCCGTCTTCATCCCGGGGACGACGAGCGAATCCTGCGTCAGCGCGTAACCGCCGACGAGCGAGCAGCGTCCGTCCGAGAGCAGCGCATTGGCCTCGAGCTGGGGGCTCGAATCCTCGTCCAGCTTGCTCTCGAACCACTGGATCGCCAGCTTCCGTCCGAGCCGCTCCGCGATCGCCTGAGCCAGCAGCACGTCGAAGCCGGCATCAGGCTTGCCGCGGTGGTGCATCGAGAGCGGCGGCCGGTCCTCGTCAAGGCAGATCTTCAGGGGCTCGTCGGCTGCGAGAGCAACCGACGCCATTGTCGAAAGCAGGGCCGCAAGGCTCCATGCGGCACGACGACCCCTCATGGCTTCCTCCGGCTGGAGATGAAGGCCCAGAGAGAGCCGATCTCCTCGTCATTGAGGATATCGCCCCATGGCGGCATCCTGTTGTTCTTGCCGTTCTTCACCGTGGTGACGAAGCGTGTCTTGTCGTCGGGGAAGGCGCGCAGGTCCGGCGTGATGGTGCCGGAGTTCATCAGATTGGGGCCATGGCAGTGCGAGCATTTCGAAGCATAGGTCGACTTGCCGTGGTCGATCTGTGCCTGCATGGGATTGCCGGTTGCGTCGTCCGCGGCGCGAACGGTCGCCGCAAGCGCGACCGTCAGCCCCGCGACGGCGGCGAGGATCGCCGCCGTCTTGTGAGATAGCCTTCTCAGCATCATGCCGTGGATTACTGCTTGACCGCAAAGACCCACAGCGAGCCGCCGGGCGGCACTTTGGCAAGCCGCTCGTCGCCCGAGAACAGCGAGTAGACGCCGCCATAGCCCGATGTCACCGCGACATATTGCACGCCGTCCTGCTGCCAGGTCACCGGCTGGCCCTCGATGCCGGACCCGGTCTGGAACTGCCAGAGCTTCTTGCCGGTGTCGGCGTCGAAGGCCTCGAACTCGCCGGTCAGTGCGCCCGAGAACACGACGCCGCCCGCGGTCGACAGCACGCCCGAGAAGCGTGGAATGTCGCTCGGTGCTTCCCATTTCGACTTGCCGGTCATGGGATCGATCGCCTTGAGGTAACCGCGCGGCCCGTCCCCGAATTCCCAGGGATCGGTCAGGTCCATGCCGAGATACCATTCACCCTGCTTGAAGGTGACGGGCTCGGCCTTGTACTTGCCGCCGAAGTTGAGCGTGTTGGCGTAGGCGAGGCCGGTCTGCGGGTTGAACGACATCGGCTCCCAGTTCTTGCCGCCGAGGATCGACGGATAGACCGTGACCTTCTTGCCCTCGCGCGCATCCTTGGCGACGTCGGTCTCGATCGGCTTGCCGGTCTTCATGTCGACGCCGGTTGCCCAATTGACCTTCACGTAAGGATTGGCCGCGAGCAGCTTTCCGTTGGTGCGGTCGAGCACGTAGAAGAAGCCGTTGCGGTTGGCATTCATCAGCGCCTTGGTCGGCTTGCCCTCGACGTTCACATCCGCGAGCACCATCTCGGCGACGGCGTCGTAGTCGAACGGATTGTTCGGCGAGAACTGGTAATGCCACTTGATCTTGCCGGTCTTGGGATCCATCGCCAGCACGGAGCAGGTGTAGAGATTGTCGCCGGGGCGCACCGCCGAATTGAACGGGCCGGGATTGCCGATGCCCCAATACACGGTGTTCAGCTCGGGATCGTAAGAGCCCGTGATCCAGGTCGAGCCGCCGCCGAGCTTCCAGGTATCGCCCTTCCAGGTGTCGCCGCCGGGCTCGTCCGGGGAGGGGATCGAATGGGTTCGCCACAGATGCTTGCCCGTCGCCGGATCCCAGCCGTCGATGAAGCCGCGCGTGCCGAATTCCGCGCCGGAGATACCGGTAATGACGACACCATCGGCGACCAGCGGGGCCACCGTCATCGAATAGCCTTCCTTGATGTCGGCAGCCTTCTGACGCCACAGCTCCTTGCCGTTCTTGGCGTCAATCGCAATCACGTTGGCATCGAGCGTCGTACGAAACAATTTGCCTTCGTGGATTGCGACGCCGCGATTGATAATACCGCAGCAGACGATTCGGGGCGTCTCGGCCGGATATTCGACCTTGCTCTTCCAGATCTGCTTGCCGGTTTTGGCGTCGACCGCCATGGTCGCATTGTGCGAGGTCACATAGATCACGCCCTGATAGACTATGGGCTGCGATTCCTCGCTGCGATCGTCGTTGAAGGAGTAGTTCCAGACCGGGACGAGGTTCTTGACGCTGTCCTTGTTGATCTGGTTCAGCGTCGAGAAGCGCTGCAGATTGTACCCCATCCCGTAGTTGAGAACATTCGATGTATCAGTCCCGCCCTTGACCAGTTGCTCGGTGGTCTGTGCGCTTGCACAAGTCGATGCAAGCATGACGAGGCTCGCGGCCATCGCAAAGCGTTTCATCCGTTCCTCCCAATATGCGCGCCTTTTGACGCTGCGGGAGCAACACTCCGTCGGAAACCAAAACGCGTCAACACGAAAGTCGTAAGAGTCGTGTCGATCGTTGAACGCAGGTGCCGGTCACCTTACGGAAACCTGACGGCAGTGCAGTCCCACTTGCGTGGAGACGCTGCAAAAATTCCGCGACGCGAAGCAATCCGGTCGGCGGTCGTGCCAGGCTTCCCGGGTTGTCGCGCGCGCAAGTTGCAATTCCGGGCTTGAACCGGGGGCCGCTTGCGGATTTATGTCTAGTATCGCGCCCAAACCGGGCGCTTCATCTGGGAGGTCTTGATGATTTCGCGTCGCTCAGTTGCGCTTGCGCTCACCATTGCATTGTTGTCCGGTCCGGCATGGTCGGCCTCCGGCAACGCGGTCAAGTTGTTCGACACCGACAATGACGGCACGCTCGATCTTGCCGAGGTGAAGAAGGCGGCCGCCGCGACCTTCGCAAAGCTCGATCCCGATCATGACGGCACGCTCGACGCGCGCGAATTGCGCGGGCGGTTGTCGGCGAAAGAGCTCGCTGCCGCCGATCCAGACCGCGACGGGACGCTGACGCTCGACGAATATCTGTCCGTGGTCGAGCAGCGCTTCAACGCAGCCAATCCCGACAAGGACGGAACGCTGGATGCGAAGGAGCTGAGCTCGCGTGCCGGCCGGAGCCTGGTGCGATTGTTGCGGTGAGCGGAACAGGCGTGACGCGGCGGTGTTTGCGAGCATTTCCGCTCCGGCACTCGGAACATCGGGCAGCTCGGCCTGTTCTCTTCGCGATGTCCTGCCCGGCGTCGGGGCAGCGCGGCAGGACAAGAGGAGATGCAGATGAACACGAAACGTTCCGTTCTAGCCGCCTGCGCGATCTTGACGTTGAGCGCCGGCGTGGCCGTCGCCGGCCCTTGCAACACAGGGAGCGCCAGCACTGACAAGGATGCCGGTTCTGGTCCGGTCACCGTAGGCTCGGCGCAATCGCACGCGTCCAGCTCAGCGAGCGACACCAGCCAGCATCCGCCGACCAGCACGATGAATCGTGCAAGCGGTGAAACTCCGGCGTCGTCCGAGGATGCACAGCGGCAGATGCAGAGCCAGCCGACGGCGGCTCAGCGGGCCGACGGGGCCAAGCCGAACGCCGCAGCGGCCGACAGAGGTTGCTGACAGCGCGGGTGCGTTTGGTGTCGATTCGACGCGCGGTGCATCGCACAAGGCAGTGTCTCGCAGGGCGTGTTTGACCAAGAGAGAACTGGTTTTGTCCGAGAGAGAAATGCAGCCACGAAGAATCGACACGGACGCGCTTTGCAGCCGAATCGAGGCTTGAACTGCACCTGAGGCAGCCCTAGGTTTTGCGCCGCGCGATGTCGCGCTCAATACCTTGGGGAGACCCCGAATGGCTTGGAAAGCTCCGAAGATCGTGGAAGTGCCGGTCGGCATGGAAATCAACATGTACGCCTGCGCTGCGCGCAAGTAAGACTGACGACCTGCCGCGGCCTCGACGGTGAACGCCCTCGAAGCCGTGGCAGTGTCGGATCTCGAGCCGGGCATCGTTGTGCCCTGTGCTTCGCCGTCGACACGATGACACGCCTGCGCGGGCTTCAATCATCTTCCATCAAAATCTCGACCTCGCTCTTGCGGCAGTGTGTTACGCTGATGCCCGGTCAGCGCTGCTGGCGCATCAAAGCGGCGTGCGCTATCGGGGCAGGGGATGCGCGGCAGGACTCGCAGATGTCTGATGGTGATGGCCTGCGCGGTCGCGCTGACACCGGCGCATGGGCACGCCGAGGAGGGCTTCGATACCGAGCACATCTTCGGCTTCATGATCGGTAGCGATGTCGGCAATCCCGGCGAGCGCGAATTCCAGAGCCAGACGACGGGGCGATTCGGCAAAGGCGCCGGGACCTATCGCGCTCTGGAGAAGGAGGTCGAGATCGAGATCGTGCCGCTGCCGAACTTCCGCATCGAGCTCGGCGGCATCGCCTCGCTGCACGACATCACCGGCGTGCCTGATATCGACGACCGCCGCCAGCTCAACTTCCAGGGCGCCTCGCTCGACCTGCGTTATCGCCTGCTCGACCGCGAGCGCGCCCCGTTCGGCCTCACCGTCGCCGCCGACCTCCATGGCGACCGCATCGACGAGACCAGCGGCGCGAAAGGGCGGATGTACGGCACCGATTTCACCGTGGCGTTCGACCGCGAGCTCATCCCGAACTTCGCCATCGGCGCGCTCAACCTGATCTATCAGCCGGAATGGGCGCGCTTCGAGGTGACGGGGCAGTCCGAGAAGAGTTCGACGATCGGTGCGGCCTTTGCCGGCCTGGTGCGCGTGGGCCCCAACATGCTGCTCGGCGGCGAGCTGCGCTACTTCCGACAATATGAGGGCATCGGGCTCGGGGAGTTCTCGGGTCAGGCCCTGTTCGTCGGCCCGACCGCCTATTTCCAACTCTCCGAGCGCTCGCGACTGACCCTGAGCTGGAGCATGCAAGCCTGGGGGCGCCCGGCCCGATCGGGCGGCAATCTCGACCTCGTCAATTTCGAGCGCCACCAAGCCCGCATGGTGTTTGGCATCAACTTCTAGAGGTGGCTCTGTTCCTCACGCCGGATTGAAACTTCCCTCTCCATGGGACGTAGTTTCTTGTGCTAACCTCCATTTGTTCCCGTGAGAGGATCTCGGCATGAACCCGATCGACCTGGTGGTGACCGTGTGTGCGGTGCTCTCGCCTGCGACCTGCGAAGAGCAACACCTGATCTTCAACTATGCGGGGTCGCCCCGCCAATGCGTGATGGCCGCGCCCCCCTATATCGCGCAATGGGTCGGCGATCATCCGAAGTGGCAGGCGGTGCGGTGGCGCTGCGAATATCCGCACCCGAACGACAGGGCGTAAGACGTCTCGCTATTTGCTGCAGTCCTTCAGATCCTTGTCGGCGATCGAGAACACCGCATCTGCCCTGATCTCGATGTCGCGAACGACGCACTGCCGCGCATTGGGATAGCTCACCTTGGCATCGTAACGGCCCGGCTCGACGCCGGTGATGCGCAGCCGCTCGTCGTGGTCGACCTCCTTGTCCTTGTCGTTCAAGCACTGGTTCGGGCCCCACTCGGTCTTGCCGGCGGGTGAGAGCTGGAAGCCGGAGATCGTCTCGCTCGTCAGGTTCCAGAGCCTTATGCCCTTGCCCTTGGTCTGCGCCAGCGCCGCGCCCGGCACCGCAACCAAGAGGATGCCGATCGCAATCAGCGTACGCCGCATTGGTGAACCTCCCTCGACAGATTGGTCCAGTTGACCACGAGTTTTCATTTCGATTCAAGCTGCAAGGCCGCAAGCTCGGCCCTGATCCCACTGAGCGCAGCTTCGCTGCGCATCGCGCGCGGGATGGTGATCGGGACTTCCTGCACGATATGCGCGGGACGCGGCGACAAGAAGAACAGGCGGTCGCCGAGCCGAACTGCGTCATCGAGACTGTGGGTGACGAGCAGCGTCATCACCGGACGGCTCGCCACCAGCGCCGCGATCTCGTCGCGCAAACGGCCGGCGAGCGCGTCGTCGAGCGAAGCGAGGGGTTCGTCGAGCACCAGCAGATCGGGCTCGACTGCGAAAGCCCGGGCGAGCGCGACGCGCCGGGCAAGGCCGAGCGACAACTCGCCGGGAAAGTGGCTGCGATGCGCGTCCAGCTCCAGAATCCTGAACAGCTCGGACAGCTTGGCATCGGTCACGTCGGGCGCAGCCAGCCGCACATTCTGCTCGACCGAACGCCACGGCAACAGCCGCGGCTCTTGGAACACCATGCCGATCCGCGCTTGCGGCGGACGCGCGACATGGCCCCTGAAATCTGCGTCGAGCCCGAGGATGATGCGCAGCATCGTGCTCTTGCCGCAGCCGGACGGACCGATCAGCACGCCGACCTCGCCGGATTGAAGCGCGAATTTGAGCGGGGCGAGCACCTCGTGGGTCCCGCCCGCGACACTCCTGAACGTCTTGCCTGTGATCTCGACCTCAAGCCGCACGGGGCCGCCACCGTGTTGCGCGGGCTTCGAACGGCTGCACCAGCAAGGTTTCGATCACGAACACGACCGCGGCGAATGTCAGCGAATAGGCCAGCAGCCGCGGCGTGTCGAACAGCTGGAAGGCGACGCCGATCTCGAAGCCGACGCCGTTCGGCCGTCCCAGCAGCTCGGCGACCAAGACGATCTTCCACACCAGCGACAGTCCGGAGCGGGCGGAGGCCGCGATATAGGGCGCAAGCTGCGGCAGCACGACATGGCGGAACGCGCGCCAGCGCGGCATCGCGAACACGCTCGCCATCTCGTCCAGCGAGCGATCGAGCGCGCGGGTACCCTCGCGCAAGGTGACGACCGCGGTCGGCAGCTTGTTGATGGCGATCGCGGCGATCGCGGCGGCCTCGGTGAGACCAGCCCAGATATAGGCCAGCACGATCACGACCAGCGCCGGCAGATTGAGCAGCAGGATCAGCCAGGGATCGCCGAGCTTGTCCGCGAGCCTGACCCGTCCCATCAGATAGCCGATGGCGCTGCCGAGCGACATCGCCAGCACGAAGGCGAGGATCACGCGCGCCAGCGTGGCGCCAAGATGCAGGAACAGCGCGCCCGATGAGGCCTCCGCGATCATGACCTCTAGCACGGCCGGCGGTGAGGGCAGCTTCGCGCCGCCGACGAACAGCGCGGCAATCCACCAGATCACGAGAAACAGGGCGAACGACAGAAGACGCAGCACCTCAATCTCCGGGGACTGCGTGATAGAAAGTGCCGGGATCGAGCTCGGCCGCGGGGCCGACGAGGTCACGGCCGCTGGTCTCGGCCAGCACGCGGTAGAGCACGCGCGCATCTTTCTCCTCGTCGTCGATGCTCCGGCGTGGAATGCCGTCTCGATAGCGGTCGCGATAGGTCTTGAGCAGGGTGGCATCGCTCGTGCCGGTCAATGGCGCGATCTTGTCCCAGGCTGCATCGGAGGTCACCAGTAGCTCTTTGGCCTTGCGGGTCATCGCGATGAAGCGCGCCACCGCGTCCTTGTGGCTCGCCGCCCAGCTCTCGTCGAAGACGTAGCCGACCGCGGAGACCGCGCCTTTGGCGCCGAGCTTCGGCAGAATGTCCTCGATGCCGGCGAGGCGGCGAAAACCCTTGGCCTCGAGCTGGGCACAGAAATTCCAGAAATTGAGGCTTGCATCCATCTCGCCGTCGAGCGCTTTGGCGGCGATCAGGGGCGGGGCGCCATAGACGATGGTCGCCTCCGACTTCAGGTCGATGCCGTCCTGCTTCATGTTCGCCTGGAGCAGCAGCCAGCTCTTGTCGATTGCGCCACCGGCGATCGCGAGCTTGCGCCCCTTGAGGTCGGCGAGCGTCTTGATCGGCGAGGATGCGGGTACCATCACCGCGCCGAGCGCGCTGGAATAGGGATAGAAGGTGAGCTTGGCGCCGAGAGCTCGTTCGCGCGATACCCACAGCCAGTCCGACAGGATGATGTCGGCACTGCCGGCGCGCAGCGCGATCTTGCCGGCCTCGGTGCTCGCGAGCTCGGTGACATCCAGCGAGAGGCCCGCCTCCTTGTCGAGACCGTTGGCGCGGATCGCGGCCAGCTCCCAGGAGAATGTTCCGGTCTTCTGCACCGCAAGGCGGATCGTATCCGCGGCGCGGCCGGGTGCGACCAGTGTCAGCACCAGCATCGTCGCGAGTGCCAATGTTGGGCCAAGTGCCCTTATCACGCCAAGTGCTCTCATCACCTTGTGAGCCGTTTCCTCTGACAGAGTGCTTTTCAGGACAATACGCATAGCATAGCTTTGCTCGCAACCCGCGGGAGGATGCGCATGAAACTGGCCGGACAGCTACGACCGATTGTCGCCGCATTGACGGTGCTGGCGGCGACCGCGTGCGTGGCGCGGGCCGAGGAGGCCAATGATTACCCGACGTCGGCGCGCGCGGAGTACGTCTATGGCTGCATGAAGGCGAATGGCGAGAGCCGGCAGTCGATCGAGCAATGTTCCTGCTCGATCGACGTGGTGGCCTCGATCATGCCCTATGAGCGCTATGTGACCGCGGAGACCGCGCTCAGCATGTCCCAGGTCCGCGGCAATCTCGGCGTCCAGTTCCGCACCTCGGAGCAGGCGAATACGGCCGTGAATGATCTGCGCCGCGCGCAAGCGGAAGCCGAGGTGAGGTGTTTTTAGCGCTTTCTTCCTTCTCCCCTGTGGGAGAAGGTGGCGCGAAGCGCCGGATGAGGGTATCTCACCGCGCACTCATCTGAGGAAAACCCCTCACCCGTCTCACCGCTATCGCGGCGATCCACCCTCTCCCACAAGGGGGAGAGGGATTCAACGCAAGTCGCGCGAGTCTACGTCCCCGGCTTCTCCACATCCCACTCATTGCGGAACACATGCCCATCCGTATCCTTGGCTTCCGCGCGGAAACGCTTGGCGCCGTTGGAGACGTAGGTGAAGCGCAGATTGGGATCTTCCGAGATCGAGATGCCGCCTTCCATCGACAGCACGAGGCTGTCGTCCTGCGTCAGCTTCAGCTGGTTGACGAAGAAGGCGGGAATGTAGAGCTGGGTGACCTGGTCCATCTGCAGGCCGGAATTGTTGGGATGGCCGACCATGATCTGGGCTTCGCGGATGCGGCTCGCCTGCGCTTCCTCGCGCGCGAATTGCCTGTAGCGCATCTTGCCGAGCCGGCTTTGCGCCTCCTCGGCGTTCTTTCCTGCCGGCGCCGAGCAGCCGCCCGAGGCCTTGACATAAACTTTCGAGACGTAGAGCTGGCCGTCGCTGAGCTCGGCCACCGCGTGCACATCGGTGTAATTGTTGACACGCACGCGCGTCGAGATCTCCGTGACATTGGCATCGGCGCCGAGCTCGAACTTCGCCGCCATCGGCGCCGGGTTGCGGTCGATCACGAGCGTGATCGAACGGATACGGCGGCCATCCGCGGGCGAGAGCTTGCTGCGCAGGGTCACCGGCACGATCGCCGCGTCCTCTGCGCGATACGGCATCTCGATGCCGATCACGGCGCTGCCGTCATTCATCGCACGGTTGTTGAAGATGTCCTGCACCAGGCCCGGCCATGGATCGTCAGCCTCTTCAGCCTGCGCCGGCAGGGCGAAGGCGATGCCGAGCAGTGCGGCGATCAAGGGCAGGTGGCGTGTCCATCTGGTCATGGTCATCATCCTCCGAGTCAGCGAAGCTGATCTCGTAGTCAGCGAAGCTGATCTCTCGCTTCTATCGTAGCGCGCCTGCTACTCCCATTCAATTTCCGAAAATGCTGCAGTTGCGTTCCGGGCGTTGTAATCGCTGAACAACTCCCAGCGCGGTCGCTCCTCCGCGGCCGCCTTCTCGGCGGCGGCCCGGATCGGCTCGCCGTTCTTGTTCAGCGCCCGCACGTCGGACAGCAGCGTTGACAGGTAACGCCGCTCATCGGCCAGCGCGGCAGGCCAGTCGCTCACGGGTCCGTGACCGGGAACGACGCGTCGCGCCGGGATGGTCTCCAATTCCTTCAACGTGGTGAGCCAGCCGCGGATACTGCCATCCATGACCGGAATGTGGCGGAGAAAGACGAGGTCGCCCGCGAACAGGGTTTTCGTCGTCTCGTCGTACACGGTCACATCGCTGTCGCTGTGCCCGGCCCGCCATGCGCGCAACGCGAGACGGCGCGATCCGAGATCGAGCGTCATCGTGTCCGAGACCAGGAGGGTCGGGGCAATGATCTTCACGGGATCAATCAACTCGCCGCCCATGATGCGGCGGAAATTGTCGAGATAGTAAGGCCCGCGCGTCGCCAGCGCCTGCGGCAGCTTGCTGTGGCCGACGAAGCTGGTGCCGCCGGTGGCGAAGGCGGCATTGCCGAAAACGTGGTCGGGGTGGCCGTGAGTGTTGATGACATACCGGATCGGCTTATTGGTGCGGGCCCGCACGGCGGCCAGCAGGGCCTCGCCTTCGCGGAGGCTGCCGCCGGTGTCGATGACGGCCACGGCATCATCGCCCACGATGAAACCGACATTGGCAATGTCGCCCTCGTTCTCGCGGGTCATCAGGGCAATGGCCCCGGAGTGTACGAAGATTCCGGTTGCGACTTCGCTCACAGGCAATTCGGCCGCCCCGGCCCGTGCTAGCGTTACCGTCCCCAGCAGGGACAAGGCTGCGATCACTTGAGCGATGCGAGACACTTTTCCGCCTCAGTTCAAAGGATTGGCTGCATTGCACTGCAACAAAGCAAAGCCAGCAGAGTCTGGCGAAACTTGGCGCGTCATGCGTTGCATGGATAGCATTCAAACAAAACGAGGAGGAAGCGGGATGACGGAGGCCGGACCACATCGTCGCTGGTTGTTTTCACTGTGGGTCCTGGTTGCGTGCTGTGCATTCGGCGATGGCGTCGTCGCGCAGACCAATGACAGCGGCGACCTCTCGTTCGAGCTGGTCGACCCGAACGTGCTACGCGTTTGCGCCGATCCCCGCAATCTGCCGTTCTCGAACGAAAAGGGCGAGGGGTTGGAGAACAAGCTGGCCGAGCTGTTTGCCGACAAGCTCAAGAAGAAACTCGACTACGTCTTCTTCCCGCAGGCCACCGGCTTCGTGCGGATGACGCTGGGCGCGCACCGCTGCGACGTCATCATGGGCTTTCCGCAGGGCGATGACGTCGTGCAGGGCACCAATCCCTATTACCGCACGAGCTATGCGCTGGTCGCCAAGGCCGGCAGCGGGCTCGAGGACGTCGACACGCTCGAGGACGCGAAGTTGAAGGGCAAGCATGTCGGCATCGTCGCCGGCACGCCGCCGGCGACGAACATGGCCATCGCCGGCCTGATGGGCGACGCGAAGCCTTATCCGCTGATGATCGACACGCGCTACGACAATTCGGCCCAAGCCATGATCGACGATCTCGCCGCCGGCAAGATCGACGCCGGGGTGCTGTGGGGACCGATGGCTGGCTACTACGCGAAGAAGGTCGGCTCGCTTCACGTCACACCGCTGGTGAAGGAAACCACGGGGCCGAAGCTGGTCTATCGCATCGGCATGGGTGTGCGTCCCGCCGACCAGAACTGGAAGCGACAGCTCAACAAGCTGATCCAGGAGAACCAGGGCGAGATCAACAAGATCCTGGTCGACTTCGGCGTCCCGCTGCTCGACGAGAACAACAAGCCGCTCGGCGCGGAGACGGCCAAGAAGTCGCCATGAGGTGGCGTCTTGCCGCGGCGCTCGTCGTTGCCGCGTTGGCGGTGCCGGCATTCGCGCAGCAGCAGGAGCCGTTCGAGCCCGAGGGTTATCGCGCCGACAATTATCGCGCACCGGTGCCGGCGACGCTGGCGGGTGCGCGCGTGCTCAATACGGTGGAAGCCGAAGCGATCTGGCGCGCCAGGAGCGGTGCGTTCGTCGACGTGCTGCCGCGGCCGCCGAGGCCGAAGAATCTTCCGGCAGGCACGGTGTGGCGTGATGCGCCGCGCAAGAACATTCCGGGCAGCATCTGGTTGCCGGATACCGGTTACGGTAGCTTGCCGCCGGCGATGGACGATTATCTCCAGCGCGGCCTCGCACAGGCCTCACGTGGCGACAAGTCCGCGCTGCTGGTGATCTATTGCCTCGCAGATTGCTGGATGTCCTGGAACGCCGCCAAGCGCGCGCTGACATACGGCTACTCCAGCATCGCCTGGTACCCCGACGGCACCGACGGCTGGGAGCGCGCGAAGCTTCCGACCGAGGAGGCGCAGCCTGAGCCGCGTCCCGAGCAGTAGACGAGTAAACTGAGGTGTGCTCCCTCGCCCCGCTGCCGGGGAGAGGCGAAGCAGCGCCTACTGCTTCTGCAGCTTCGTCAGCGTGCCGGTGCCGTTGTTGTCGGTGGCAGAATAGTTCACCTTGTCGCCGGCGTGAACGGCCTCCAGCATCGCGGCGTCCTTGGTTTTGTATTCCTGGAGCGCGCCGGCGCCGCCGGCGCTGCCGCCGACCGTGCCCTTTTGCGTCTGCTGGATCGAGATCGTGCCGTTCAGCCGATCGATCCGCATGACCAATCCGGTCATGTCGTCGGCAAAAGCGCTGGTTGCGAGCATGCTGAGGGCCGCAACGCCCGCACAGATGAATCTTGTGGTTCCCATCGAGGCCTCCCGACGTCCTGGAGTTCACTTCGACAAGCCATCCTAGCTCGATTTGGTTCCGGGAGATAGCAGGGCTAAGGTTAACGGGCCGATCCGGGAACCTGCCGTAACCGGCAAGCGAGGCGGACGCTATTCCATCTCCTGCTGAATCACGCGGCCGAGCGCGAACAGGCGCTGGTCGATCGTGGTTGGAACCTCGCAGACGAACCGCACCACCTTGTTGCGGTCCTCGAAAATGCGGGTCTTCCAGATCAGCTCGTTACCGAGCGCCTCGACCTTGGCCTCGTCACGCGGAGTGGCGCCCTGCAGCGCCTGGAGCTGAATAGCCTCCTCGCGAATCTTGTCGGCGGCCTCGCGCTGCTTGCGGCTGACGCGCTCGAGCCCGTTCATCACCTGGGAGCGCTGTGCATTGAGCGTGTCGAAGAGGCCGGCGAACAGCAGCTTTGCGTTGTTGGTCTTGTCGGCGGAAGAGGCGGCCAAAAAGTCTTTCACCGACTTCTCGGCCTCGTCCATCGGCGTCTTGCGCGCCGACAGCTTCGCGACCAGCGCGGTGATCTTCGCATCGTTCTTCCACTTGGTCTCGGCGTCGTCGAGCGCAGGACCAGCCCAGACGGCGGCGAGCGAAATCTCCGGCACCTTGGCTTGCGTGCAGGGCCAGTTGGGGTAGCGCGGATCGGCCGCGTGGGCGGCCGTGCCCGACAGCGCCACAACAGCCATGGCCAGAACCTTCATCCTTCGCCTCCTGCGGGCCCCCGTCGCGCCAGCCCACGCGAGGGATCATAGGCCCAAATCGCGCCGATCATGAAGACGATTGTGCATGCCGCGACCACCGCCAGCGAGATCCAGTTGATTTGGCCATAGAGCGCAAAGCGTATCAGCTCGACCGCATGGGTGAAGGGATTGGCCTCGCAGAGATAGTAGAGATAAGGGCTTCCCTCCTGCACCCGCCACAGCGGGTAGAGCGCGGAGGAAGCAAAGAACATCGGGAAGATGACGAAGTTCATGACGCCGGCGAAGTTCTCGAGCTGCTTGATGCCGGAGGAGATCAGCATGCCGAGCGAGCCCAGCATCAGCCCGGACAGGATCAGCGCCGGCAGCACCGTGAGATAGCCCTGGGATGGCGGGGTAATGTCCCAGAGCCAGGCGATCAGCAGGAATGCATAGACCTGGAGCAGCGACACCGCGGTGCCCGCCAGCAGCTTGCAGAACAGCAGGAAGCCGCGCGGCAGCGGGCTCACCAGCAGCGTGCGCATGTTGCCCATCTCGCGGTCGTAGACCATCGACAGCGAGGACTGCATCCCGTTGAACAGCTGGATCATCGCCATCAGCCCGGGCGCGATATAGACCTCGTAGAGGATGTAGGTCTCGTAGGGCGGGATGATGGAGATGCCGAGCACCTGACGGAAGCCGGCGGCGAAGATGAACAACCATACCAGCGGCCGCACCAGAGCCGACACGAAGCGCTCGCGTTGATGCAGGAACCGCAGGCCCTCGCGCCAGACGATGCCGGTGAGGCAGGTTATGTACTCGCCGGCCGAGAAGCCGCGCGGGGCGTCGCGCGTGGTCATGCTGCTCATGCGCCGCCTCCCGGCATGGTCTGCGCGCCGGTCAGGCGCATGAAGGCGGTGTTGACGTCCTGCGCGCCGGCTTCGGTAACGACGCGGCTCATCGGCCCCTTCGCCAGTACCTTGCCCTGGTGCAGCACCACGAGGTCGTCACTGGGCATGATCTCGTCGAACAGATGTGTGGCCCAGAGCACGCCGATGCCTTGCTCCGTCACGAGCCGGCGAACCTGGCTGATGATGTCGGCGCGCGCCTTGACGTCGAGGCCGACGGTGGGTTCGTCGAGCAACAGCAGCCGCGGCCGGTGCAACAGCGCTCGCGCGATCTCCAGCCGCCGCATCTGGCCGCCCGAGAGATCGCGCACCTTGCTGCCGGCGCGGTCGGCGAGCCCGATGCGGCCAAGCAGCTCGGCGCTGCGTGCGGAGGCCTCGCTCCGGCTGATGCCGTGCAGCGCGGCGTGATAAAGCAGGTTCTGCGTCAGCGACAGGTCGAGATCGAGCGTGCGCGGCTGGAACACGACCCCGAGCAGCCGCAGCGCCTCGCCGGGGCTCTTGCCGACGTCATGGCCGAAAATGCCGACCCGGCCGGACTGGATGCCGAACAAGCGCGTGATCAGCGAGAACAGCGTGCTCTTGCCCGCGCCGTTGAGCCCGAGTAGCGCGGTGAAGCTCGCCGGCTGAACGTTGAAAGAGACGTCGATCAACGCCCGCCGCGATCCATAGGCATGGCTGACGCCGTCGATCGACAGCGCCGGCACCGCGGCCGTATCTGGCTTCGGCGCCTCCTGTGGTTCGGGAATCGGAGCAGGGCTGGTCATGGTGCGATCGCGATACCCCAGGGCAGTTCGCCCACCTGAATGGTCTTGATCACCTTTTGCGCGGCGACGTCGATGACGGAGACGTCGTTCGACACGCCATTGGTGGTCAGCAGGTATTTCTCGTCTGGCGTGAACGCCATGTGCCAGACCCGCTGACCCACCAGCAGATATTTCGTCACCTTGCGCGAGGCCACGTCGACCACGGCGATGCGATTGGCGGGGCCGAGCGCGACGAAGGCGGTCTTGTCGTCCTTGGTCATGCCGATGCCGACCGGCTGGATCGCCTCTTTCCGCAGGCCCGGAATCTCGAACGTGACCTTGCCGATCACCTCGTGCTTTTTCGGGTCGATCACCGAGACGGTGCCGCCGATCTCGGAGGAGACCCACAGTTCGGAAGCATCGTGCTTGAACTCGGCAAAGCGCGGCCGCGCGTCGACCAGCACGTTGGCGACGATCTGGCGCGAGGCGGTGTCGATGAAATGCGCCATGTTGGTCGTTTCCGACGTGTTGATCAGCGTCTTGCCGTCGGGGCTGATGGTCATGCCCTCCGGCTCGACGCCGACCTGGATGTCGCCGAGCCGGGCGCGCTTCTCGAGGTCGATCACGGTCACCGTGTTGTCGTTCTCGTTGGCGACGTAGAGGATCTTGCCGGCGGCGTCCTGGGCGAACAGTTCCGGGTCCGGTCCGGAGGGCAGGCTGTCCACCACGGCTTGCGTCTTGGCGTCGATCATCTGGACGGTGTCGTCGTCGCCGACCGCGACCATCACGAACTTGCCGTCGCGCGTGAAATCGATGCCGCGCGGGCGCTGGCCGACCTTGATGGTCTTGGTCACGGTCCAGCTGTCGGTGTCGATAACGGAGACCGTGTTGCTCTTCTCGTTTGAGACGTAGGCGATGAAGGCGTGTGCTGGCGCGGCCGCGAGCGCAAGGGTCAGCAGCGACGCTGCTCCCAGCATGCGTGATGTCTGCCCGCGGGCGGTCTCCACCTCCCCCGCCTGCGGGGGAGGTGGCATCGCATCGTCAGATGCGATGCGGGAGAGGGCTCTTTCCTCTTGGGGGCTCTCGCGAGCGGAAATACCCTCTCCCCAACCCTCCCCCGCAAGCGGGGGAGGGGGCGCTGCGTCGTTGTCGAGCCAGCTTGAACTCATCTCACATCGCTCACTTCAGCTTGCATTTGCTCTCCGGACGATCATAGCCGAGCGTGTCGAGCTCGGAGACCTGGTGCAGAAATCCTTCCTGCGGCGAGACCGACACCACCATGCGACCGTCGACCAGCAGGATCGGCTGGCGCAGCTGCAGGTTCCAGTCACGCAGGGTCAGCCGCGTGCCCTTGAAGGCGGCGACCGAGAAGTCCGGGCCCTTGATGAAATCAGTCACTTTCTTGACGTCGCCGGAATTGGTGCGCGAGGTGGCCTCTCCAATCATGCGGGCCGCGGTCCAGGCCTGCATGTCGAGCGCCGACATGCGCCGTGAATTCAGCTTCATGAAGCGGTTCTGCATCTGGATCGCGCCCCATTGGTCCTGCGATGCGTCCCAGCTGCGCGGCACGAGACCTGCCGAGCCCGCGACGGGCCGGGGATCCCAGGTGCGATAGGGCAGGTAGGCGCCGAACACCTCGCTCTCGTCGGCAGCGACCAGCACGTCGTAGGCGGGCGCCTGCTGGGTGAACACAGGCATCTGGCGCTGGATCAGCGTCACGCCGCTGTCGGTGCGGCGTGCGCCGCCCTTGTCCTCGAAAGTGCGCTCCTGCACGATCTTGGCGCCGAACCGTGTGGCGGTGCGCCGGAGCGCATCCGCAAACAGCTTGTCCTCGTCATGCGAGCCGACCACGAGCAGCCAGCGCGACCACTTTTTCCAGACGAGATATTGCCCGAGCGCATCCGCCAGCATCGCCCGCGTCGGCGCGGTGTGGATCACATTGGCGCGGCAATCGGCCTCGCGCAGCCGCTCGTCGATCGCGCCTGCGTTGAACAGCAGCGTGCCGCGCTCGCGCAGGGCGTCCGAGACTTTCAGCAGCGCATCGGCGGGCAGGTCGGCGATGATGAAGCCGTTCTTCTCCGCGAGCGCGTTCGCGGCCTGGACGACGTCCTCACCTTCCCTGATGCGGCGTTCTTCCAGCACGAACCGCTGGTCCAAAAATTTCCCGGTGGTGTTGTTGTCCTCGATCGCGAGCCGCGCGCCGGCGATGCCGTCATTCTCCGCGGGCTGCTCGACCAGCGACAGTGTAGATCGGGTCGCAGCGATGCCGAGATAGCCGACGCCGATCAGGGCAGGCTCCGCCGCGAGCGCGCTCGTCGCAGCAAGAGCAAAGCCGATCAGACCGGCCAACCATCGGATCATGTTTCCTCCGAGCGATCCCCCCCGGCTTGACCGCAGGTGGAGAATTGTCTCTGCTTCAAGCATGACCAATTTGTCAGGGCATGCAACCCCGCATTTCGTCCCCGCGCGCGGCGGCATCACGATCATGCGAGCATTGATGGTGATCGCCGCTTTGCTGTTGACGCCGTCGGTCGCGCGCGCCGATCCACCCAAGCTCGCCGTGTTCGATTTCGAGCTGATCGATACCAGCCTGCCGGGCGAGTTTTACGGCTCCAGGCCCGAAGAGGCGCGGCTCGTGCTCATCAGCGAACAACTGCGCAAGGAATTGAAGGAGTCCGGCAGGTTCCAGATGCTCGACATCGCGCCGGTCAGGGATGCCGCCCGTCACGCGAACTTGCAGGCCTGCGGCGGCTGCGACCTCAAGCTTGCCGGCGAATTGGGCGCTGACCTCGAGATCACCGGCATGGTGCAGAAGGTCTCGAACCTGATCATCAATCTCAACGTCTATTTGCGTGACGTGAAGACCGGCCAAATGATCATGGCGGCGAGCGCCGACATGCGCGGCAACACGGATGAAGCCTGGACCCGCACGATGAGCTATCTGATCCGCAACCGGCTGTTGGCGCCGAATTACGGCAGGCGGGAGTAGGTTCTTCGCCTTTCCGCGAGTCCCACTGTCACCGCTTTCGGGGATGTAGCCCCTCACCCCGACCTTCTCCCCCTACGAACGGGGGAGAGGGGGAGGAGAGAGCGGTCTCACCCCTTCAGCTTCTCAGCATGCCAGTGCAGATGATCGCCCATGAAGGTCGAGATGAAATAATAGCTGTGGTCATAGCCCGGCTGCATCCGCAGCGTCAGCGGGATGTTCGCCTTGCTGCAGGCGGCTTCGAGCAGCTCCGGCTTCAGCTGCTCCTTCAGGAAATTGTCGGCCTCGCCGACGTCGACCAGGAAGCCGGAAAACTTCGCGCCGTCCTCGATCAGCGCCACCGTGTCATGGCTGCGCCATGCGTCCTTGTTCGGCCCGAGATAGCCGGTCAGCGCCTTGATGCCCCAGGGCACGAGCGAGGGCGCCACGATCGGCGCGAACGCGCTCGCGGCGCGATAGCGGTGCGGGTTGCGCAGCGCCACCGTCAGCGCGCCGTGGCCGCCCATCGAATGGCCCATCACCGATTGCCGCTTGGCGTCGACGGGAAAATTTCCCGCCACGAGCTTCGGCAACTCGTCGGTCACATAGCTCCACATCCGATAATTGCGCGCGAACGGCGCCTCGGTCGCATCGACATAGAAGCCGGCCCCGAGGCCGAAATCATAGGCGTTGTTGGCATCGCCCGGCACGTCGGGCCCACGTGGTGAGGTATCGGGCGCGACGAAGATCAGGCCGAGCTCGGCGCAGGCCTTGCGGAATTCGCCCTTCTCGGTGACGTTGGCATGGGTGCAGGTGAGGCCGGACAGGTACCAGACCACGGGCAGCCTGGCGCCGTCGGCATGCGGCGGAACATAGACCGAGAACACCATGTCGGTTCCCGTCGCCTGGCTGGCATGGCGATACACGCCCTGCACGCCGCCATAGGATTTGTTGGTCGAGACAGTCTGAATCGTCATGCCTTCACTCCGTGGCAT
Organism: Bradyrhizobium sp. 192; assembly: GCF_023100965.1. Lineage (NCBI taxonomy): Bacteria > Pseudomonadati > Pseudomonadota > Alphaproteobacteria > Hyphomicrobiales > Nitrobacteraceae > Bradyrhizobium > Bradyrhizobium sp. 192. The sequence goes on along the minus strand of NZ_CP064690.1, from coordinate 6,399,212 downwards.
CTCACCACATCAATATTGCAACGCTTGTGTGACCGAATTCGTGGCGTCGTCAGGCGACGCCGCTGTCGATCGCCAGCCGCACCAGCTCGACCGAGGTCTTGACCCCGAGCTTCTGGCGCATGATGGACGAGGTGTTGGCGACCGTCTTGTAGGACGACTGCACCAGCCAGGCAATTTCGGACAGGCTCTTTCCGGCGCTGAGCAGCCGCAGGATCTCCATTTCGCGCGGGTTCAGCTTGGACAGCGGGCTTTGCGCCAGCGTCGGCCCTGCGAAGGCGATGCTGCGCGCGATCGCGCTCGGCAAATACGTGCCGCCGCCGCCGACGGCGCGGATCGCCTCGACGAGATCGTCGGGGTCGCCGGTCTTGGAAACGTAGCCCTTGGCGCCGCACTCGATCGCGCGCGCGGCAAAGGCCGGGTCGTCGTTCATGCTGAACATGATGATGCGGGCATCGGCCGCGCGCTCGAGGATGCGGCGGGCGAGCTCGAAGCCGGACACGGTCGGCAAATTGATGTCGATGATGCAGAGGTCGGGGCGTTCGACGATGAAGACGCACTCGCCGTCCTCGGCGTCGGCGGCCTCCAAAATCTCGATCTCGCCCTCGTCGGCCAGCACGGCACGGCAGCCGGAGGCGACAATGGGATGATCGTCGACGATCAGAATGCGCATAGGCGTTTCCTTGTGACAGCGTCGGCCTGTTTCGCGCCCGGCCGGGATTGCTGTACGCTTCCGATTAGATATCCGCCGCTTCGTCCCTGTCAACGCCATCGGACCGGGGCGGGCGAGGCATCGCGAGGCACGGGCGACACCAATGTGGCAAAATCTATCCTTGCGCGGGCGCATCAACCTCTTGCTGGCGCTGCTGCTGGCGCTGGGGCTCGCGGTCAATATCGGCCGCCAGGTCGCGGAGGCAGGTCCGCGGGTGCAGGCCGAGGACCAGAGCGTGATCCGCCTCGCGCGCGAATTCATCGAGATGATCGTTGCCGATCTCAACGAGGCGCCCGATCCGGATGCCAGGCTGAACCAGATCGCGCGCGATCTCAGCCGTCTGCGCCATGTCAGCATCACGCTTCGGGATGCCGCAGGCAATCCGCAGACGCCGCCCCGGCTTGATACTGACGCCGACACGCGCGGGCCGCCGGCCTGGTTCGTCAGCCTGGTTCATCCCGAGCAGACCGCGGTGAGCGTACCGGTCTCGATCCACGGCAGGCCCGGCTCGCTCCTGATCACCTCGCATCCCGATGACGAGATCGCGGAGATCTGGGACGGCATCGTGACCCAGCTCGAGGTCGGCTCGGCGATCGCGCTGGCGCTGTTCTTCTTGATGATGAAGGTGGTCGGCCGCGCGCTGGCGCCGCTGCAGTCGCTGGCGGAGGCAATGGGGGAGCTGGAAGGCGGACATTACGAGGCCCGTGTCACACCGGGCGGTGCGCCGGAGCTCGCGGTGATCTGCACCAAGCTCAACCACCTCGCCGCAACGCTGGGTGAGGCCGTCGAGGACAAGCGGCGCCTCGCCGAGCGCGCGGTGTCGCTCCAGGACATCGAGCGCAAGGAGATCGCGCGCGAGCTCCACGACGAGTTCGGGCCGTATTTGTTCTCGCTGCGGGCGCATGCCGGCGCGCTGGCGAAGCAGGCGGACGGACGCGTTCCCAGCGCCGAGGCCGTGCGAAAACACGGCAGCGCCATGCTGGAGCAGATCAACGCGCTGCAGCAGTTCAATCGCCGCGTGCTGGAGCGCCTGCGCCCCGTCGGCCTTGCTGAGCTCGGCCTGCGCCAGGCGCTGGAATCGCTGTCGCGGCTGTGGCGGGAATCGCATCCGGATGTCGCGATCGAGACGTCGATCTCACCCGCGCTGGGCGCAACCGGCGAGACCGCCGACCTCACCATCTACCGCATCGTGCAGGAGGCGCTCACCAACGTGTTCCGCCACGCTGGCGCGACCTCGGTCAATGTCGTGATCGAGCCGGCGGAGCAGACGGCGCAGGACGGCCGCGTCTGTGCCCGGGTGCGGGTCAGCGACAATGGCCGCGGCATGGAGCCGGACCAGAAGCTCGGCTTCGGCCTCGTCGGCATGCGGGAGCGGATCCTGGCGCTGGGCGGCACGCTCAACGTCGTCTCCGGCGATGGCGGATTGACGGTGGAGGCACTGGTTCCGACGGCGGTGGCCTGATCGCTCCCGAAATGATCGGGAAATCTTCCCGATTTGGTCGGGAGATCGGGAGCGGATAATGCCCGACCTTTTGTGGCTGGCGGGATTGCGACGGCCGCATACACTCGTCTCAACCAAAACGGCGAAGATCAAAACAGCCGGTGGTCACGGATGGGAAGGCGGGGATGGGCAAGGTTCTTTCGTTCAGGCGTCGTTTGTTGATGGCCTCGGTGTCATCAGGTCTGGTGTCCGGGGTGGTTTTCGCAAGCCCCGCTTTGGCCGCGCAGGACGAGGAGACCAACGTCCAGAATCTGCCGCCGGTCGAAGTCGCGGCGCCACCGCCGTCGGTGGCCAGGCGTACCGCGCCGACGCGGCCGGTTGCGCGCATAGGGGCGCCGTCGTCCGCCGCTCCGAAGACGCGGCTTTACGTCTACCCGACCGCGCCGGGCACGGGCCGCGGCCTCGACGTCGATAAAGTGCCGTCGGCGATCAACGCCGTCGATGCCAGCCAGATCAAGCGCACCGGATCGCTGAACGTCACCGACGCGCTGCGCGACAATATCGCCGGCGTCAACATCACCGAGGTCACCGGCAATCCATTCCAGCCGGATGTCGAATTCCGCGGCTTCGTCGCTTCGCCCGTGGTGGGCACGCCGCAGGGCCTTGCGGTGTATCAGAACGGCGTCCGCATCAACGAAGCGTTCTCGGATGCCGTCAACTGGGACCTGATACCGACCGCCGCCATCAGGTCGGTAACGCTGGTGACCAACAACCCGGCGTTCGGCCTCAACGCGCTAGGCGGCGCGCTCAACCTGCAAATGAAGGACGGCTTCACCTATCAGGGCGCCGAGGTCGACGTGATGGGCGGTTCGTTCGGTCGCATCCAGGGCTCGGCGCAATGGGGCAAGCAGGTCGATCAGAATTACGCGGTCTACGCCGCGCTCGAAGGCCTGCGCGACAACGGTTTCCGCAATTTCTCCCAATCGACCGTTCGGCGCTTCTACGGCGACGTCGGCTACAAGGCCGGCGACAGCGAATTCCACGCCAATATGGGTGTCGCCAAGAACGATTTCGGCGCCAGCGCCACCGTTCCGGCCGAGCTGCTCGACAAATATTGGGGCGCGACCTACACCACGCCTCAGACCACCTCCAATCGCGTGGGCTATCTCAATCTGACCGGAAAGGTCGATGCGACGCCGACCTGGACGTTCGAAGGCAGCGCCCGTGTGCGCAGGTTCGAGCAGAAGATCGTCGACGGCAATCCGACGGACGCGCAGGAATGCGGCGCGGATCCGGCGCTGCTGTGCTTTGGCGACGACACTACGGCCGCGAACGGCGCGGGCGGCGTGCAGCTCGCCAATCCCTTTGCGCCGGGGACCATCCTCGGCGAGATCGATCGGGGCTCGATCCGTTCGACCACGTTCGGCGTGTCGGGACAGGCAACCAACACCGATCAGCTGTTCGGGCACGACAACCGCTTCGTGATGGGCACGAGCTACGACGCCAGCGTCACCCGCTACAACGCGACCGCCGAAATCGGCTCGATGGGAGAAAATTACGTCGTGAGCGGCAGCGGCGTCTTTCTCGGCCCGACGCCGACGGCCGATCCCGCGGCCGGCCCCGTCTCGCTGCGGACCGTCAATCAGTACAACGGCCTGTACGCGATGGACACGTTCAACGTCACCGATGCCTTCGCCGTCACCGGCGGCGGCCGCTTCAACGTGGCGCGCATCAGCCTGGAAGACCAGCTCGGGTCCGCCCTCAACGGCGACCACACGTTCACCCGTTTCAATCCGGTGATCGGCGGCACCTACAAGATCACGCCGGAGCTGACGGCCTATGCCGGTTACTCCGAGGCCAACCGAGTGCCGACGCCGCTTGAGCTCGGCTGCGCTGATCCGGCCCGGCCTTGTCTCATCGCGGCCTTCCTCGTCTCGGACCCGCCGCTGAAGCAGGTGGTTTCCAAGACCGCCGAGGCCGGCTTCCGCGGCACCAAGGAGCTGAACATAGGCTCGCTCGGATGGAAGGTCGGCGCGTTCCGCGCGACCAATTACGACGACATCGTCGCTGTGCCCGCAATTGGGCGGACCGGGTTCGGCTATTTCAGCAATGTCGGCCGGACCAGGCGTCAAGGGCTCGAGGCCGAGGTCAGCATCAAGTCTCCCACGCTTCAGTTCCAGGCAAGCTACGCCTTCGTCGACGCGCGCTACCTCGATGCGTTCGAACTCGGCTCCGAAAGCCCGTTCAGGGATCCCGTGACAGAGACCATCCAGGTTTCGCCCGGCAACCAGCTTCCCGCGATCCCGCGTCACCGCGTCAAGGTCGGCATCGACTATGCCGTGACCGACGTCTGGAAGGTCGGCGGCAACGCGCTGTTCGTCTCCAGCCAGTATTTCGTCGGCGACGAATCCAACCAATATTCCAAGTTGCCATCCTACACGGTGTTCAACCTCCACACCTCCTACCAGGTGGCGAAGAACATCCAGCTTTACGGCCGCGTCGACAACATCTTCGACAGGCGCTACGCCACCTACGGACAGTTCTTCGACCGCGAGGCCTTGCCCAACTTCACCAACGGCGGCAACGACTTCACCGACCCGCGCTCGCTGAGCCCGGCAAGGCCGCGCGCGTTCTACGCGGGGATGCGGGTGACCTTCTAGGAACGGCCGCGGCCGGAGGCAGAGCCTCTTGTTCCGCGATGGCGCACGCTGAGCTTGCAGAATATTCCGCCTCCGGCATGATGGCTTCGGAGGCTCGCTTTGCTGTGGCGTTGAAGAATCCGGACGCCGTCGCTGCTATCGTTACAGCGCTTCGGCACGTCTACGGTGACGAGATCGCGCGACTTTTGCTCGTCGAGGGCATGAGCCTCGCCGACCTCATCGATGCGATGTTTTCTGCGCCCTTGACGCACCGCGAGGCCGTTCGGGATATCACCGACGGATTGGACGATTTTGTCATTTCGCCGGACCTGGGTCTGATGTGGCACCTCAAATACATCTATGCAGACGAGCCCGGCTCTCTGCACGTCGTGGACATGGAGATCGCCACGCCGAACGGCACGCTGGCAAGCAGAGACGTCTGGCTTCGTCTGCCCTCCTAGAGGAGAGGCCGCCCTCGGGACGATGTGGCCCGGCGCGGCCGAAGTTCCGTGCGGCGCTGGCTTCACCAACCGGAAACCATGTCAAATGATCTTAAAATTTTAATGCAACTGCCCGGCGCTCTCAGCGTCAGTTCGTCGGAGGGCCCGTGTGATGACAGAGCGCCAATTGACCGAGCAGGAGTGCCAGATCGCGCGTTATCGGTATTTGGAGCGGGAGGTGACGGATCCGCTTGCCGCGTGCCTGCTTCACGGCATCGTCGAAGAGCTTGAAGCCGAGCTGCGCAGGCAAAGGCCGGATTGGCACGGGCCGCGCGATTAACGCTTTCTTAGCGCTATTCATGCGGATTGTCGCACGGGAATGGCCAAGGGAGACTGCTCCCATGCTGAAGGACGGCACATATGCGGCGTGGTACGAGACGCCGCTCGACCAGGGTACCGGGATCGTTCATCTCGCGGACGGGCAGATCTGGGGTCGTGACAGCCTGATGACGTATCACGGCTCGTGCCGGGTCGATGGAGATCGCTTCACCGCCACCGTAACAGCGAAGCGTCATACCGACGGACGTGTAACGGTGTTCGGCGTGGATGACGACCTCACTTTGGATATCGAGGGAAGCTGCCCCGGCAAGATCGCGACTTACACCGCGACGACACGACAAGTGCCCGGAATGATCCTCAAGGGCACGCTCATCCTGACCGAACAGCAGCCGCCGGCACCGGGACGAACCGAGCAGTTCCCGGCGTTCAATCCCGGCAAGCTGCCAAAGCTGCCGAAGCGCTCGCGCTGATCGCGGAGGCCGGCGCGGGGCTGGCCCGCATCCATATGTCGCGCCCCCGGCCGCGCGATTCCGTATCCGGCTTGTTCCAAAGCTTGCTTCTCAAACCGCCATGGACTCGCCATTGTGCGTCCGCAACATTTTGGAAGCGGAGAAGGATCGATGTCGGACAAGGTCTCGCGCCGCCGGTTCGCGAAACTCGCGGGGCTGTCTGCAGCCGGCTTGACCGGTTCGCTGGGCGCGGCAGAAGCGCGGCCAGCATCGCCGCCGCGCGCCGGCGGCGGCTTTCCGGCCGGCTTCGTCTGGGGCACGGCGACCTCGTCCTATCAGATCGAGGGCGCGGTCAACGAGGACGGGCGAGGGGCCTCGATCTGGGACAAGTTCGTGCGCATCCCCGGCAAGATCGAGGACGGTACCACCGGCGACCGCGCCAATGAGCACTATCACCGCTACAAGGAGGATATCGCGCTCATCAAGGCGCTCGGCTGCAAGGCCTATCGCTTCTCGGTGGCCTGGCCGCGGCTGTTTCCGGATGGCGACGGCAAGCCGAACCCGAAGGGACTCGACTTCTACAACCGGCTCATTGACGAACTCCTGAAGAACGGCATCGAGCCGTGGCTGACGCTCTATCACTGGGACCTGCCGCAATCGCTGCAGGATCGCTTCGGCGGCTGGCGCTCGACCGAGACCTGCAAGATCTTCGGCGACTACGCCGCCTACGTCGCCCGGCATCTGACCGACCGCGTCAAGAACGTGTTCACGCTGAACGAGAGCGGCCGCTTCGTCTATTTCGGTTACGGCATCGGCATCGACGCGCCGGGCTTGACGCTGCCGCAGGTCGAGGTCAACCAGATCAGGCACAACAGCGCGCTCGCGCACGGGCTCGCGGTGCAGGCGGTGCGGGCCCATGGCCGCCGCGGCACCAGGGTGGGGCCGGCCGAGAACATCGATGCCTGCGCGCCCGCCATCGACACCCCGGAGAACGTTCGCGCCGCCGAGATCGCGCTGCGCGAGATGAATGCCGGCTATCTCAACGTCATCATGACGGGCCGCTACACCGACGCCTTCCTGAAATTCGCCGGGCCCAACGCGCCGAAATTCACCGATGCGGAGCTGAAGATCATCTCCTCGCCGGTCGATTTTCTCGGCCTCAACATCTACGCGCCGCAGAATTATGTGGTGGCGTCCGACCAGGGCGCGGGCTTCATGCCGCTGCCGATCCCGAAATCGTTCCCGCACATGAACTCGGACTGGCTGCGCGTCGGGCCGGAGACACTCTATTGGGTGCCGAAGCTGGCGGCGAAGATCTGGAAGACGGACGCGATCTACATCAGCGAGAACGGCGCCTCCGGCGACGACGCCGTCACGCCGGACGGCAAGATCTACGACACCGACCGCATCATGTATCTGCGCAACTATCTCGCCCAGCTGCAGCGCGCCACCAGCGAGGGCGTGCCAGTGCGCGGCTATTTCCTCTGGAGCCTGATGGACAATTTCGAGTGGGTGTACGGGTTGAACAAGCGCTTCGGGCTATACCACGTCAATTTCGACACCCAGGTGCGTACGCCCAAACTCAGCGCCAGTTTCTACCGCAACGTGATCGCGACGAACGCGGCGGGGGCGTAGCCGGTCTCGCAAACCGCGCAGCGGAAAATCCGGGTGCGAAGCGGTAAACGTCTCGCATTGACTCTCCTCTCCGCCTTATTCAGAACCGTCCTCAACAACTCACAACAAGAGGACAACGCCAATGGCTGACGCGCTGATCATCGATGCCTGCCGGACCCCGCGCGGCGTCGGCAAGGCCGGCAAGGGAGCACTCTCCGACATTCATCCGCAGCAGCTCGGCGCCACCGTGCTGCGGGCGCTCGCGACGCGTACCGGCATCGACACGGCCGATGTCGACGACATCGTCTGGGGCTGCAGCGCGCAGGTCGCGACCCAAAGCGGCGATCTCGGCCGGATGTCGGCGCTCGATGCCGGCTACGACGTGCGCGCCAGCGCCGTGACGCTCGACCGCTTCTGCGGAAGCGGCATCACCAGCGTCAACATGGCGGCATCCTCGATCATGGCGGGCGCGGAAGACCTCGTCATCGCCGGCGGCTGCGAGATGATGTCGATGGAAGGACGCCGCGGCGGCAGCGGTCCGATGATGATGGATAGCGGCAATCTGCGCCTGCGCGCGCGGCATCCGCAATCGCATCAGGGCGTCTGCGCGGATGCGATCGCAACGCTCGAAGGCATCACGCGGCGGGACGTCGATGCGCTCGGGCTCGAGAGCCAGAAGCGCGCCGCGCACGCGATCGCGAACGGCCACTTCGACAAGAGCCTCGTGCCCGTGCATCGCGAGGACGGCAGCCTTGCGCTCGACCACGAGGAATATCCGCGGCCGCAGACCACGATGGAGGGGCTGAGCGCTCTGAAGCCGGCATTCCCGGCAATCGCCGACTATGCGATCGATGACAAGGGCACGACCTATCGCGGTCTCATCCTCCAGAAGTATCCGGATCTGAACATCGACTTCATGCATCACGCCGGCAACTCCTCCGGCGTCGTCGACGGTGCCGCTGCGATTCTGCTGGCCTCGCCCGCCTACGCCAGGGCGCACGGCCTCAAGCCCCGCGCCCGTGTCGTCGCGATGGCGAACATGGGGGACTCCCCGACCCTGATGCTGAACGCGCCGGTGCCGGCCACGCGCAAGGTGTTGGCGAAGGCGGGGCTGACCGTCGACGACATCGACCTGTTCGAGATCAACGAGGCGTTTGCGGTGGTGGCGGAAAAATATGTCCGCGACCTCGAGCTCGATCGCGCCAAGGTCAACGTCAATGGCGGCTCGATCGCGCTCGGCCATCCCATCGGTGCCACCGGCTCGATCCTGATCGGCACCGTGCTCGACGAACTCGAACGGCGCGATCTCAAGCGTGGTCTCGTCACCATGTGCGCCGCAGGCGGCATGGCGCCGGCCATCATCATCGAGCGCATCTAGAGCAGATTCTGATCAGGCGCGATCATAACCTGCCGCGGCGAAGAAGTTCAGGCACTCTTGGGCGGTGAAGGCGGCTGTGGTGAGGGCGATAGCATTGTCCAAAGCCTGGATTGATCTGGCGGCGGCCTTTCGCAGGGCGGCTTTGAGCTTTGCGAAGGCCATTTCGATCGGATTGAGGTCGGGCGAATAAGGCGGGAGATAGAGGAGCTGAGCGCCCGCCGCGTCGATTGCGATGGCGATCTCGGTCCGCTTGTGTGCTGCGAGATTGTCCATCACCACGATGTCACCGGGCTTGAGTGTCGGTACCAGGACTTGCGTCACGTAAGCCTCGAACGCCGGACCATCCATGGGGCCGTCGAGGACCATCGGCGCGGTCATACCGGTCGCTCTAAGCGCGCCGACGAATGTCGTCGTCTTCCAATGACCATGCGGAAGCGCTGCGACACAGCGCTGGCCGTACGGCGAACGGCCGTAGCGCCGCGCCATTTTGGTCGAAGCCCCCGTCTCGTCGATGAACACCAACCGATGGATGCCGATCTCAGGCTGAGACGCCTTCCACGCTGCGCGTTCAGCGGCCACGTCCGGCCGATCCTGCTCGCTGGCGTGCGATGTTTTTTTTGAACGTGATGTTGCGACGATCGAAGAATCGCCAGATCACGCTCGGCACGAAACGCTCGCCGTGGACTTTGAAGAGATGGTCAGCGATCTCGGCCAGCGTCATGTCAGGCGTAACCTTGACCAGGGAGAGGATCTCCGCAGCGTGACCCTCGATCCGAGCTGAACGCCGGTCTCCGCCCTGCGTTCCCGCCTCACAGGCGCCGGTCCTTCGCCACTCGCCAACCAGTTCGATCACTGTCGAGGGCGCCACGCCGAACCGAACAGCGGCGCCCCGACGGCTCATGCCTTCATCTTCCACAGCCCGAATAATACGAATGCGAAGGTCCGGCGACAGCGGTTTAGCCATGGGGGCTGGCCTCCATCACCAGCCCTCAGGGTGAATCACAATTTGCCTCGCAAGGGAATCCCCTACCGATTCCGACAGGTTGGAAAATGCTCTAGCCAATCGCCCCTTCGCTTTCGCCCTGTTTTTACGGGGAGGAAGGCCGCGACATGCGCTCCGGACCTTATTTTTCAGGGTGAATCACGATCGACTTCTCACAAAGAAGCACCTCGTCGCTTGTCGAAAGCCGCGAATCAGTTTTAGCAAGGTTGCGTGCGGGCCTTTGAAACAAGGCAAAATCCACTGATCGAGGCTTCTCCCGCTCAGGAAGTAGCTAAAAAGCAGGGTTTTTTGCCACAGAGGGCCAAAAATGCCCGTAAAACCGCGACAAAACTGTGCAGAAGGCTACAGGCCTTCGCCGGTTGGTCTAGTATGCAGCCGTCACGAATCAGAGGAGACACGATGGCAACCCAAATGTCGAAATCGCAGCTGATCGAAAAGATTGCGACCACCACCGAGCTTTCCAAGCGCGACGTCAAGAGCGTCATGGAGACGCTGACCGACGTTGGTCACAAGGAGCTCAAGAAGAACGGCCTATTCCTGGTGCCGGGCTTCGCCAAGTTCGTGGTCATCAAGAAGCCCGCGACCAAGGCTCGCAAGGGCACCAACCCGTTCACGGGTGAAGAAATGATGTTCAAGGCCAAGCCGGCCCGCAAGATCGTCCGCGCCCGCCCGGTCAAGGCGGCCAAGGACGCCGTGGGCTAACGACGCAAAGGCCCCCTCGGGTAGGAGGGGGCCTTTTGATTGGGGCAGCCGCGAGGGCCTGAGACGGAGGGCTCAACCCTTGCGGCGCTTCACCCGGACCGGGATCGGCTGAAGCCGCGGTTCGGGCCCTGCGAGCGCATCGCGCACCCGATCGATGGCACGATCGAGCAATTGGCGCAGCTTCTGCGTCTTCCGCGATCGCTTCGCGTCTTCCAGCAGTTTCTTCATCGTACTCACTCCGCCGCTGCACCGATTTGAGCTTCGACCGGCTCGAGCGCGGCGGCGATGGCTTCGTCGACGCGCTCCAGCCAGATGAATTCGAGGTTGTCCCGCGCGCTCTTCGGGATGTCGTCATAGTCCCGCTTGTTGCGCGCCGGCAGCATCACCCGCTTCAGGCCGGCAGCGGCCGCAGCCACCACCTTCTCCTTGATGCCGCCGACCGGCAGCACCAGGCCGCGCAGCGAGATCTCGCCGGTCATGGCGGTGTCGCTGCGCACCGTGCGGTTGGTGAGCAGGGACGTCAGCGCCGTGAACATCGCAACGCCCGCGCTCGGTCCGTCCTTCGGGGTTGCGCCCGCCGGAACGTGAACGTGGATGTCGCTCTTCTCGAACACCGACTGATCGATGCCGAGCTGCGTGGCCTTGCTCTTCACCAGGGTCAGCGCAGCCTGCACGCTCTCGCGCATGACCTCGCCGAGCTGACCGGTCAGGATCATGCCGCCCCGGCCCGGGACGCGCGAGGCCTCGATGAACAGGATGTCGCCGCCGACAGGCGTCCAGGCAAGGCCGGTGGCCACGCCCGGAATGCTGGTGCGCTGCGCGATCTCGCCCTCGAAGCGCGGCTGGCCGAGCACGGTGGCGATATCCTTCACCCCCACCACGACCTTGGCAGCCGTGCCCTCGGCGACCTGCACCGCGGCATGCCGGAACAGCTTGCCGATCTCGCGCTCGAGGTTACGCACGCCCGCCTCGCGGGTGTAGCCCTTGACCACCAGCTTCAGCGCTTCCGGCTCGATCTCGGCCTGCTCGGCCGAGAGGCCGTTGGCCTCGAGCTGCCGCCGCACCAGATAGCGCTTCGCGATCTCCAGCTTCTCCTCTTCGGTGTAGCCGGCGAGGCTGATCAGCTCCATGCGATCCAGCAGCGGACCCGGGATCTGGTCCAGCATGTTGGCGGTCGCGATGAAGACCACGCGCGAGAGGTCGAAGGGCACGGCCAGGTAATTGTCCCGGAACGTCCCGTTCTGCTCGGGGTCGAGCACCTCCAGCATGGCGGCCGAGGGATCGCCCTGCACGCCACGGCCCATCTTGTCGATCTCGTCCAGCATCATGACGCAGTTGCGGCTGCCGGCCTTCTTGATGCCCTGGATGATGTTGCCCGGCAGGGCGCCGATATAGGTGCGGCGGTGACCGCGGATCTCGGCCTCGTCATGCACGCCGCCCAGGCTGACGCGCACGAAGGGGCGATCCATCGCGCGTGCGATGGACTGGCCGAGCGAGGTCTTGCCGACGCCGGGCGGACCGACGAAGCACAGGATCGGCGCCTTGCCCTGCGGTGCCAGCTTCCGCACCGCCAGATATTCGATGATCCGGCCCTTGATCTTCTCCAGGCCGAAATGATCGGCATCCAGGATGGCTCGTGCCGCCTTGATGTCGATCGGCTTCTCCTCGGGCAGCGCCCAGGGCAGCTCGATCAGCCAGTCCAGGTACGTGCGGACCATGCCGGCTTCGCCAGCGGCCTCCGGCATGCGCTCGTAGCGGCGCAGCTCCTTTTTGGCGTGCGCGTCCGCCTCGGGCGGCATGTTGGCCTTGGCAATGGCAGCCGTCAGCTCGGCGACCTCGGCCGCCTTGCCGTCGCCTTCGCCGAGTTGGCGCTGGATGGTCGCCATCTGCTCGCGCAGGATCGCCTCGCGCTGCCGCTCGTCGAAGCTGGCGCGGGTCTTCTGGCCGATTTCGTTGCTGATGCGCAGCACCTCCAGCCGCTCGGCCAGATGCTTCGACACCCTCTCGACACGCAAAGCGAGGTCGATGGTCTCCAGGACCTCCTGCTTGTCCTGCGGCTTGATGTCCATGAACGAGGTCGCCAGATCCGCCAGCGCGCCGGGCGCAGTGGTGCCCTGGAACATCGCGGCCAGCTCGGGCGGTGCCTGCGGCAGCAGCTCGATCGCCTCGATCGCCTGGCGCTGCAGGTTCAGCGCGCGCGCCTCGATCTCCGGCGAGGTCGTGGTCGGCTCCGGGATCTGCTGGATCCGCGCGGCCGGGAACGGCGTGCCCGGCAGGAAGTCGAGGATGCGCGCGCGCTGCACGCCCTGGCAGACGATGTGATGGGTGCCGTCGGGTGCGGTGATGTAGCGCACGATGTTGGCGATGGTCGCGACCCGATAGAGATCGTCCGGGCCCGGCTCCTCGGTCTCGGGACTGCGCTGCAGGACGATGCCGATCGGCCGCTGCTCGCGCAGCGCCTGCTGCGCGGCGGCAACCGACTTCGGCCGCGCGATCGCGATCGGCGCGATGGCGCCGGGGAACAGCACCATCTCGCGCACGGGGATGATGATCAGCGCGTCGTCGGGGATCTTCACGTCGTTATTGGTCTGTTCGTTGTTCATCTGTTCGGTGGCCATGATCGACCTCAGGATTTGGCGAGACGCAGCGCGACGCAGCCGTCCATCACGAAGCGGCTGATGGCGTAGCGGCCGACGGGAAGCGCGATGCGACGCTCGAAGCGGCCCTGCGGCAGTTCGAGCCGGTGGATGCGGGCCTTGCGAAGCTCCGGCGGAAGCGTGCGCTGGCCGGAAACGACGAGCACGCCGTCATGAATGACCGTCTCGACATTGTCGGGATTGACGCCGGGAAGCGCGACCAGGATCAGCAGCTCATGCTCGGTTTCGAGCACGTCGATCGGCGGCTCCCAGCAGGCTTCCTGACGGCCGAACTGCTGGCGCAGCCGGTCGGCGCGCGTCAGCTGGTCCAGGGCTTCGGACAGCATCCAGTCGAGGGGATTCTTCGGTTGCATGATGCGGGCTCAGGGGTGGGAAAGCCTGCATATGGGGCTGGTTCCCGGGAAATCCAGTGCACTGGCGCTGACGTGCCATGCGCCGTCGTGCGATCGCAAAAGCAAACGCCGCGGCAGGTGCCGCGGCGTTCCGTCATCGGCGCGGGCGCGGGTCAGGCCGCGTCGCGATACTCTTGTTCCGCTTCGAGGTTGATCACGGACGTCGCAAGCTCGGTCAGCGTATGGTCGGTCGCCTCTTCCTCGTCCAGCGTCGCCTGAAGCAGCCTTGCTGCGTCCTGCATGCCGAGCTCCTCGGCCCAGGTACGCAAGGTGCCATAGCGGGAGATCTCGTAATGCTCGACCGCCTGCGCGGCCGCGAGCAGGCCCGCATCGAGCGCCGGGGCCCCCTTGAAGTCCTTCATGATCTCGGCGCCCTCGTCCGTGATGCCGTTGATCGCCTCGCAGGGCTTGCCGCGCGCCGGCTTGCCCAGCATCTTGAAGATCTGGTCGAGCCGCTTGACCTGGCCCTGGGTCTCGCGCAGGTGCTTGTTGAAGGCCGCTGCGAGCTCCTTGGAGTTCGCGGCCTTTGCCATTTTCGGCAGGGTCTTGATGATCTTGTTCTCGGCGAAATAGATGTCCTTCAGCGTCTCGTGAAACAGGTCGCTGAGCATCTTCGGCGCCTGACGCGGTCGGCGGGTCGCGGTCTTCTTGGTCGTGCGCTTCTTTGCTTTAGCCATACGTCCTCCTCATGAGGTAACACGGGAAGGCCTCGCCCTCCTCAATCCTCAGGCGATCAAAGCCGCTTCATGAACGAAAGTTCCAAACGGCAACCGGCGCGGGGGGCGAACGCTCAGGTCGGGCGCTTGTACGGATCTTCCTGGCGCTGCCGTGCCTCGGTGTTGCGATCGAGCTGCGCCCGCTCGCTGCGCCTGAGGCGGCCGGCCTTCATCACGCCATAGACGAGGACCCCGCCGAGCACGAAGGCGCCGATGAACCAGAGCCAGAGCAGGTTGGTCGAGAGGTGGCCGAGCAGCATTCCGATTCCACTGTCGCTCATTGTCGTCTCCCGTGATTTCCAAAGCGGCTTTGCTGGGCTAAGTCAGCGCGGAAGCCATCGTTCCAGCTCCCGAGAACCCTGCCGGCACATGCTCGATTTCGCCCTGTCCGCTTTCGTCACGCTGCTGCTGGTGGTCGATCCGGTCGGCCTTGCGCCGGCCTTCCTGGCCGCGACCACCGGCATGCCCGACAAGGTCAAACGGACCGTCGCGTTGCGCGCGCCGTTGATCGCCGCCTCGATCCTGGTGGTGATCGCGCTGGCCGGAAACTGGCTGCTGCGCCAGCTCGGGATCGGCATCCCCGCCTTCCAGATCGCCGGCGGGCTGCTACTGTTCGGCGTGTCCTACCAGATGATCTTCGGCGATCGTCCGCATCGCGAGGCCCGCGAGGCCGACAAGGCGACATCCGAGCACGCCTCCGACGTCGCGGTGTTTCCCCTGGCCATCCCCATGACGGCCGGCCCCGGCGCGATTGCGACCACGCTGCCGCTTTCGGGCGATGCCGGCTATGGGGCGAGGCTCGCGGTGATCATCGCGGTCGTCCTCTCGGTCTGCCTGCTCTGCATGCTGTGTTTCGTTTCGGCGCAGCTGATCGCCAAGACCCTCGGGCGCACCGGAAATGCCGTGCTCTCGCGCGTCCTCGGCATGCTGCTCGCGGCCTATTCCGTGCAGTTCGTGATCAACGGGATTGCGGCCGTCCGGACCAGCCTGTCATAGGGCTGCGACAATCCGTGAATTCATTGATTTTGCCGTCCATTTCGTGATTTGGCAGGAGTGGCGACAAGGTGGCACCGGATCCGGGCCGCTTTCGCTTGCACTGCCACATTGCTTTGACGTACTTCGGGTCTAACAAGACGATCGTCAGGAAATCGGGATGTCGATGACAGCGGACGAGCCCGCCAAGAGACAGGCCATCATCGACGCCTGCCGGCGCATGAACGCGCTCGGCATCAACCAGGGCACCTCGGGCAATATCTCCGTCCGGCATGTGGACGGGCTCCTGGTCACGCCGACCAGCGTGCCCTATGAGGCCATGACGTCGGACCAGATCGTCTTCATGACCATGGACGGCGCACACGCGCCCGATCAGAAGCCGTCGAGCGAATGGCGCTTCCATCGCGACATCCTGAAGTCGCGGGATGACGTCAACGCCGTCGTGCATGCGCATCCGACCTATTGCACCATCCTGGCGATCATGGGCATGGAGATTCCGCCGGTTCATTACATGATCGCGGCGGCCGGCGGCGACAGCATCCGCTGCGCGCCCTATGCGACGTTCGGGACCGTGGAGCTGTCCGAACATGCGGTGCGGGCGCTGGAGGGGCGGTTTGCCTGCCTGCTCGACCATCACGGCATGATCGCGACCGGCAAGACGCTGGACAAGGCGATGTGGCTCGCCGTCGAGGTCGAAACGCTGGCGCGGCAATATCATGGCTGCCTCCAGATCGGACAACCGCCGCTGCTCGCCAGCGCCGAGATCGAGCGGGTCCGCAAGCGCATGGCCGGCTACGGCCTGTCGGAAGGGTAGGGCGGGCACACGGTGTTCCTACGGCTCAGGCATTTCGCTGATCGCAAAGGATCCAGCCGCACCATGGTTCGGCTGCGCGCCCTGTTGCGCAGCAACGAATTCTACCTGATCCCGCTTTCACTGGTGATCGGCACGCTGGCGGGCGCGGTGGTCACGCTGATGGCGCACATCGCCCAGTTTGCGCATGTGGTGATCTATGGGATTCCTGTCGACGTCCATTTGTCGGCTCACGCGAGCGTTAGCCCCTGGGCCGCGCTGATCGCGCCTGCGCTCGGCGGGCTTCTGCTCGGCATCATGGAGTGGTCGCGGCGCCGCATGAAGATTTCAAACGCGGTCGACCCGATCGAGGCCAACGCGCTGCGCGGCGGCAATCTGTCGATGCGCGACAGCGTCATCGTGTCGAGCCAGACGCTGATCTCCAACGGCTGCGGCGCCTCGGTCGGCCTCGAAGCGGGCTATACCCAGATCGGCTCCGGGATCGCCTCGCTGTTCGGCAAGTTCTTCAATCTGCGCCGCAACGATCTGCGCCTGATGGTGGGCTGCGGCGCTGCGGCTGCGATCGCGGCGGCGTTCGGCGCGCCGATCACCGGCGCCTTCTATGCCTGTGAGTTGATCGTCGGCGTCTATTCGGTCGGCAGCGCGGCCCCGATCCTGGCAGCCTCGCTCGCCGGCGCCTTGACCGCGCAATGGCTCGGCGGCGCGCCATACTCGCTGGAGATCCCCAAGGTCAGCGCCGTCGGCGTCGAGCAATATCTGGCGCTGATCGGGCTTGCGCTCATCACCAGCGGCGTCGGCATCGCCGTGATGCGCTCCTCGCCGATGTTCGAGCGCCTGTTCGCCTGGCTGCCGGTCTGGCTCCGCCCGGTGGCCGGGGGTCTCATCGTCGGCGGCTTTGCCATCATTACCCCGCAGGTGCTGGCGGCCGGCCATGGCGCCATGGTGCTCGATCTGTTTCACGACATGACGATCGGCCTGATCGCGCTGATCATCGCCCTGAAGGTGACGGCCTGCCTGATCTCGCTCGCCTCGGGCTTCCGCGGCGGCCTGTTCTTCGCATCGCTGTTCGTCGGCAGCCTGATCGGCAAATTCTTTGCCGCGGTGCTGCTCCTGGTCAGCCCGAACTTCGCCATCGATCCGCTGGTCGCGATGCTGACGGGCATGGCGACGCTCGGTGTCGCCATCGTCGGCGGCCCCCTGACCATGTCGTTCCTGGTGCTCGAGATGACCCGCAACGTCGACGTCACCGCCGTGGTGCTCGCCGGCTGCATCGTCACCTCGATCTGCGTCCGCTTCATGTTCGGCCATTCCTTCTCGACCTGGCGCCTGCATCTGCGCGGCGAGACCATCCGCAGCGCCAACGACGTAGGCTGGCTGCGCAATCTCACCGTCGAGCGGCTGATGCGCTCCGACGTCGGCAAGGTGCCCTCGACCACGACGATCGCCGCGGTGCGCCGCGAGTTCGTGCTGGGATCGCGGCCCGGTATTGTCATCGTCAACAATTCCGACGAATATGTCGGTCTCGTCATGCTGCCCGATTTGTTCTCCAGCGATCTCGACACCATCGCCGACGAGATCCAGGTGATCGAGCTCGCCCGCCTGATCGACATCGTGCTGATCCCGGAAATGAACGTGAAGTCGGCGATGGCGGTGTTCGACGAGGCCGAAGCCGAGATGCTGGCGGTGGTCGATTCCACCGACAGCCGCAAGGTGGTCGGCTTCCTCACCGAGACCTTTGCCCGCCGCCGCTATGTCGAAGAGATCGACAAGGCGACGCGCGGGGTGTTGGGAGCGTTGTCGTAGGCGTCTTCTATCGGCCTGGTTGAGGCGGGGCCGCGACGACGAGCGTCACGATCCGCTGCACCATCGGCAGAACCACCAGCAGCGTCGGAAACGCGACCAGCCAGGACAGCGCCCAGGCGCCCGGCCAGGTCGCGAGGAACGCCGGCGTCGCCCCTAAGCTCCGAAGCGTCGAAATGACCGACACCACGGCCGTCATGAGGATGGACAGCACGAACGGCATCACGATCGGCGCATAGCGCGCCGGCAATTTGCGAACCACAATCATCTGATTTCTCTTGGAAAAGGACGCGTCGATCACGTTGAACCCTGCAAATGGCATCGATCCCGACGGCGTCGGTTGATGCGTTGGTTCACGTAAAACGCTTACGGCGACCGAAAAGCGGCGCGGCTGTTCATTATCCGCTCAGGTTCGATGGTTCAAGCTGGGATACGACCGTTTGGTTATAATCGTTCAAAGCGTGGCGGATTGCCGCGAACATGAAACTATCTCGACGGTTTGCGCATTGAATCCGGTTTGCAGATCCCTACGTTTGGCAACAGCATCGGCAAGATGACAGGAATATCAAAATGACTGTTAAACCCATGATTTCCGGAGCCGGCCGCAAGATGGCCTTGGCCGCGTTCGCAAGCCTGGCATTTGTCGCAACCTCCGCATCGCCCTCGGCTGCGGCGTCCCTCGGGGCGGTGTCGGCGCAGCCCGTCACGGCGGGCCAGGGCTCTTCCGACGTCACCGATTTCAGCGCGGCCCGTCGTCGGCACTATTATCGGCGCGGGTCGAACGCCGCAGGTCTCGCCTTCATGGGCGCCGCAGCGGGTATCATCGGCGGGGTGATCGCCGAGCAGCGGCGCCGCGACTATTACGAGAACCGCTATTATTATGGTCCGCGTCCCTACTATGGCGGTTCCGGCTATTATGGCGGGCAGGGCTATTACGGCGGCGGCAGTCCGTTCTATTACGATCGGGGTTACCGCTACGGGCCCTATTGAGCAGTTCATTTCAACGCAGCCCGGATCGGGTGGCGAGATAAGGGCGGTGCTTTGCGCCGCCCTTTTTGATGGTCGATACCCTCGTAGCCCGGATGGAGCGACTTGTCCGCCATAGCTCGAAGAGCGACGGCGGAAAGCGTAATCCGGGACGGCTCGCCCGGCATTTCACACTGTCCCGGATGTCGCTCCGCTCATCCGGGCTACGGGACTATGCCTGTGTCGGCTTCTGTCAATCCACGCGCGCGAAAATATTCCACTTTACCGAAATTCGGTTTCGGCGTATGTGTCGCTCATCCCGGCTCACCCAAGAGGGGCGACGTGTCGTCGTCATGTTCGCGAGCCGGGGTTGCGGTGGACGCGGCAGCGTCGGCACGAGAGGTGCGGGCAGGGCGGGTAGTCCCTGTGAGTCCGTAACCGCGTGCGGACGACGGCGCTGCTAGGCTCCGTCTCGCTCGTAAGTTTCCGGCTTCGTCGACGGGGCCCGGGAATACTGCGGCGACATGGCGGGCCGTGCGTACGGCAAAACCGTGTGGTCCTGGCCGTCGTTGCCACGGTCAAGCTGTTCGAAGATGTGCGCGAGCCCAACCGGGTGGACGGCATCGTCAATTCGAACGGCGAGGGAGGCCAGAAGGAATGGTCGGCTCCCGGGAGATCACGGCATAAGCCGTCCAGCCATCGCGCAGGGAAGGCCGAGTGATCGGCGACACCTGTATGCTGCTGTGCGGTCTTTTTTGCGCGTGCCTTTCGCGCAGCGGACCGCGGGTGCCAGCCGGCACCCGGCCTTCCCTGCGCCCTCTTGGATCAGAGGGTGGCGAGACCAGGCAAAGCTCGGGCGAATTGCGCCGCGAGAACGCGAAGGCGTGTCTGTAAGTTGAATGCGCTGAAAGTTGAAAAAGGCGATCCCCGTCATCCTGAGCTGCAAGGACGCCGGCTAAATATTCGGCACGCTCGCCCTTTGGCGCCGATGGACTTGGCCGCCGCAATCCGGTTCAATGGGCCAATCGAGCTTCAGGCGACAACGATGTCGAGATATCTGCTGGTCCTGATGCTGCTGGCCTCGCCGGCGGCGGCGCAAGTCAAGTTGGCGCCGAAGACCGCGGCCGGACATCCCGATCCCTGCGCGCCGATCGGGCGTACCGCGGACGGCAAGCTGGTCTACTCCATGAAATGCGAGAACCTGCCGGCGCCGCCCCCGCCGCCGCAGGCGGAATTGAAGCAAGCACCGCCGCCGGCCGTCGAGCCAGAACCGGAGACGCGGCGGAGCGGCATTTTCGGCTGGTCCTACGACCGCAGGTGATGCGTCCGCGCCACTTGCGCGAAACTGTCGGGAATGCTCTTTGCTTGAAAATGACCCGTGGGGCCACCGGCCCCGATCCAGAGAGATGAGATGAGCAAACTCGTTATCCGTGCCGGCGATTTCACCTTCGATGCCCGCTTCGAGGAGCAAGCGGCACCCAAGACCGTCGCCGCCTTCCGCAAGGCACTGCCGTTCGAAAGCCACATCATCCATGTGCGCTGGAGCGGCGAGGGCGTGTGGATGCCGCTCGGCGATCTCGATTTCGGCGTCGGCTACGAGAACCACACCAGCTATCCCGCGCCGGGCCAGATCATCCTCTATCCCGGCGGCATCAGCGAGACCGAGATCCTGCTGGCCTATGGCGGCGTGCACTTCGCCAGCAAGATGGGCCAGCTCGCCGGCAACCATTTCATCACGCTGACCTCGGGCCTGGAGAATCTGGCGACGCTGGGCAAGAGCGTGCTGTGGAAGGGCGCGCTGCCGATCCGCTTCGAGGAAGTCTGAGTGGCTGACGCACGCTACCCGCGCGATCTCCGCGGTTACGGCCGCAACCCGCCGCATCCCGAGTGGCCCGGCCATGCACGGGTCGCGGTGCAGTTCGTGGTCAATTTCGAGGAAGGCGGCGAGAACAACATCCTGCACGGCGATCGCGCCTCGGAAGCGTTCCTGTCCGACGTGCTCGGCGCGCAGCCCTGGTCCGGCCAGCGCCACGCCAACATCGAATCCATGTTCGAATATGGTTCGCGCGCCGGCTTCTGGCGGTTGTGGCGGATGTTCACCGCGCGCAACTGGCCGACCACCGTGTTCGGTGTCGCCACCGCGCTGAAGCGCAATCCCGAAATCGTCGCCGCCATGAAGGAGGCGGGCTGGGACATCGCCAGCCACAGCCTGAAATGGATCGAGCACAAGGACATGACCGAGGCGCAGGAGCGCGCCGAGATCGCCGAGTCGATCCGCGTCCACACCGAGGCCACCGGATCGCGGCCGCTCGGCTGGTACACCGGGCGCTCCTCGATCAACACCAACCGCCTCCTGATGGAGGAGGGCGGCTTCCTCTATCTCTGCGACTCCTATGCCGACGATCTGCCCTATTGGGTCAAGGGCGCGGGTGGCAAGCAACTCGTCATTCCCTACACGCTTGACGCCAACGACATGCGCTTCATCAACCCGCAAGGCTTTGCCGAGGGCGAGCAGTTCTTCACCTATCTGAAGGACGCCTTCGACGTGCTCTACGCCGAAGGCGAGATCGCGCCGAAGATGATGTCGGTCGGCCTGCACTGCCGTCTCGCCGGCCGGCCCGGCCGCGCCGCGGGCCTGATGCGCTTCCTGGATTACATCGGCAAGCACGAGCGCGTCTGGGTGCCGACGCGGCTGCAGATCGCGCAGCACTGGCACGCCAGGCACGCGCATCTTGCCGCCAACGCATTCGAGATCGGTTGAGGCACGATGTCGCAAATTTCGCTGTCTGACCTCAACGCCGCCGCCAAGGCCGACTTCGTCGCGGTGCTCGCCAATGTCGTCGAATATTCCCCGTGGATCGCCGAGCAGCTCGCCGGCAAGCGGCCGTTCGCCGGCGTCAACCAGCTGCACGCCGCGCTGATGGCGGCGATCCAGAGCGCCGAACCCGACGCGCAACTGGCGCTGCTCCGGGCGCATCCCGATCTCGCCAACAAGACCCAGCGTGCGGCGGGCCTCACCGAGGAATCGACCGAGGAGCAGAACAGCGCCGGCCTCGACCGGCTGTCGGAGGCCGAATACGCCGCATTCGAGCGCGTCAACAACGCCTACCGCGAAAAATTCGGCTTCCCCTATATCGTTTGCGTGCGGCGTCACACCAGGGATTCCGTGCTGCACGATTTCGAGATCCGGTTGCGCAATATCGCCAAGACCGAGACGCGGCGTGCGATCGAGGAGATCGGCCGCATCTCCGCGCTGCGGCTGGATCAGCTCGTCATGGCCGACGACAGGCTGAAGGTGCACGGCCGGCTCTCGACCCATGTGCTGGACAATCAGATTGGCAAACCGGCGCCAGGGATTCCGATTGAGCTCGTTGAGCTCGCAAGCCTCGGTGAGAGCCGTGTGATCGCGCGCGCAGTCACCAACGCCGACGGTCGCACCGATCAGCCGTTGATCGGTGGTCGTCCGCTTCCGATCGGCCGCTACGAGCTCAAATTCAGCGTTGCCAAGTACTACGCCGAGCGCAACGTGCAGCTCACGGACCCGCCATTCCTCGACGAGATCCCGCTGCGCTTCGCCGTCAGCGAGCCGGAGGGGCACTACCACGTGCCGCTATTGGTCACGCCCTGGAGCTATTCGACCTATCGCGGCACCTAGAGCAGATTCTGATCAGGCGCGATCATAACCTGCCGCGGCGAAGAAGTTCAGGCACTCTTGGGCGGTGAAGGCGGCTGTGGTGAGGGCGATAGCATTGTCCAAAGCCTGGATTGATCTGGCGGCGGCCTTTCGCAGGGCGGCTTTGAGCTTTGCGAAGGCCATTTCGATCGGATTGAGGTCGGGCGAATAAGGCGGGAGATAGAGGAGCTGAGCGCCCGCCGCGTCGATTGCGATGGCGATCTCGGTCCGCTTGTGTGCTGCGAGATTGTCCATCACCACGATGTCGCCGGGCTTGAGTGTCGGTACCAGGACTTGCGTCACGTAAGCCTCGAACGCCGGACCATCCATGGGGCCGTCGAGGACCATCGGCGCGGTCATACCGGTCGCTCTAAGCGCGCCGACGAAGGTCGTCGTCTTCCAATGACCATGCGGGATCGTGGCGACACAGCGCTGGCCGTACGGCGAACGGCCGTAGCGCCGCGCCATTTTGGTCGAAGCCCCCGTCTCGTCGATGAACACCAACCGATGGATGCCGATCTCAGGCTGAGACGCCTTCCACGCTGCGCGTTCAGCGGCCACGTCCGGCCGATCCTGCTCGCTGGCGTGCGATGTTTTTTTTGAACGTGATGTTGCGACGATCGAAGAATCGCCAGATCACGCTCGGCACGAAACGCTCGCCGTGGACTTTGAAGAGATGGTCAGCGATCTCGGCCAGCGTCATGTCAGGCGTAACCTTGACCAGGGAGAGGATCTCCGCAGCGTGACCCTCGATCCGAGCTGAACGCCGGTCTCCGCCCTGCGTTCCCGCCTCACAGGCGCCGGTCCTTCGCCACTCGCCAACCAGTTCGATCGCTGTCGAGGGCGCCACGCCGAACCGAACAGCGGCGCCCCGACGGCTCATGCCTTCATCTTCCACAGCCCGAATAATACGAATGCGAAGGTCCGGCGACAGCGGTTTAGCCATGGGGGCTGGCCTCCATCACCAGCCCTCAGGGTGAATCACAATTTGCCTCGCAAGGGAATCCCCTACCGATTCCGACAGGTTGGAAAATGCTCTAGTCCGCGAACTTCGCGTGCAGCGCCGGAAACAGCCGGTCCGGCTTGAACGGCGGCGCGGTGAAGCGGATGCCGGTGGCATTCGCGATCGCGTTGCCGAGCGCGGCCGCGACCGGATTGTACGGACTCTCGCTCATCGACTTCGCCCCTAGCGGCCCGATCGTGTCGGACGTCTCGGCGAAGAACACGTCGGTGCGCGGCACGTCGGCGAAGGAGGGCAGGTGGTAGTCGCGGAATTTCGGGTTGGTGACCCGCCCCTCGGCGTCGATCACCATCTCCTCGTAGAGCGCAGCACCGAGTGCCTGCGCGACGCCGCCTTCGACCTGGCCGCGGCACTGCATGGGATTGGCGACGACGCCAGCGTCCGCGGCGTGGACGCTCCGGAGTATCCTGAGCTCGCCGGTGGCCTTGTTCACGGCGATACGAAAACCCTGGACGTTGAAGCCGACCGAACGCGGCGTGCCCGCGGAGTTGCCGCTGCCTGCGAACGGCTGACCGCGCTCGCGCGCGAGCTTCACCAGCTCCGCAAACGGCATGCGCCGGACGCCGCTGACGACGGCATTGTCCTCGAGCACGCAACTCCCGACGTCACACAGCCACGCGCCGGCGGCGGCCGCCTTCAATTCGGTCGCAAGCTGCACGGCTGCCGCATGCGTCGCCTTGCCGGCGACGAACATGCCCGCGCTGCCATAGGCTCCGGTGTCGTGGCCGCCATGGGCCGTGTCGGACTGGCGCAGGCGGATCCTGTCGACCGTGGTCGCCAGCGTGGTCGCGGCGATCTGCCGGTGCACGGTACTGGTGCCGTTGCCGAATTCAGCGGTGCCGACGGTGAGATCGAAACCTCCGTCGTTGCGAAGCGCGATCGTCGCGTCGGCGAGGTGGCCCGCCGGCGGCACGGTGTCGATCATGGTCAGCGCGACACCGTCGCCGATCAGCCAGTCCGGCGACAGGTCCGGCTGCGGGCCATCAGCCTGCATCGCGCGTTCGACGAGGTCGAGGCACTGGTCGAGCCCGTAGGAGCCGTAGAGCACGTCGTGAAATTCGGACGGCGGCGGCGACAGCATGGGATCGCCGTCCCTGACGATGTTGCGCCGGCGCATCTCGAAGGGGTTGATGCCGAGTTGCTTGCCCAGCTCGTCGATCGCGGCCTCGATCGCGATCAGCGTCTGCGGCAGGCCATAGCCGCGAAACGCGCCCGCCGGCACCGTGTTGGTGTAGACGGCGTAACCGTCGACCCGCTTGTTCGGGCAATTGTAGACGGCGATGGACTCGGACAGCGAATGGAACATCACCGGGCCGGCGTGATTGCCGTAGGCGCCGGTGTTGGAGAGCACGTCGAGCTGGAGCGCGGTGAGTTTGCCGTCGGCATCCGCTCCGGCCTTGATGTGGACCCGCATCGGGTGCCGCGTCGAGGTCGCGATGAATTGCTCCTCACGGGTGAGCTCCAGCTTCACCGGACGTCCCGTCTTGAGCGCAGCGAGCGCCAGGATGTCCTCGACGAACATCTCCTGCTTGCCGCCAAACCCGCCGCCGACACGCTCGCAGAACACGCGGACCTTGTCGGGAGCAAGCTCGAAGATATCCGCCAGCGCGCGCCGGGTCAGGAACGGCACCTGGGTCGAGGTGCGGACATTGAGCACGCCCGCTTCATCGAGCCAGGCGAGGCCGCCATGGGTCTCCAGCGCCGCGTGCTGGACGCGATGACTGTGGAAGGTGCCCTCGTAGGTGACGGCAGACGTTGCGAGCGCCGCAGCGACATTGCCGTACTCGCCATGCGTCTCCGCGGCGAGGTTACGCTGAGCGTCGGCGATGCGGTTCGCGGTGGTGCGGTCGGGATGAATGACGGGCGCACCCGGCGACATCGCCTGCTCCGGATCGATCAGCGCAGGCAGGATCTCATAGTCGACCTCGATCCGCCGGCACGCCTCCTCGGCGGCGGCTTCGCTCTCGGCGACGATTGCGGCAACTCTCTGGCCGATGAAGCGGACGACGTCGTCGAGAACGCGGGTGTCCTCGGGGTCCATCCAGTCCATCTCGTGCCGCGCGGTCGAGATCAGCATCGAAGGTGCGTCTTCATGCGTCAGCACCGCGTGCACGCCGGCAACGCGCAGCGCATCCGTCTTGTCGATCGCGACGATCCTGGCGTGCGCATGAGGCGAACGCACCAGCTTGACGTGAAGCAGGCCATCGATGGCGGTGTCGAAGGTGTAGCGCGCATTGCCGCGCACGATATCGGGGCCTGCGGGTGCCGGCAGGCTGCGGCCGAACGCAGCGCCGGCCTCGACGCTGGCCTCGACATTGGTCTTGCCCAGCAATGCATCCTCGATCGCGCGATAGCCGGTGCAGCGGCAGATATTGCCCTTCAGCGCCGCGCCGAGATCGGTGCGCTGCGCCTGGTTCAGCGAGGCGCAGGTCAGGATCATGCCGGCGGTGCAGAAGCCGCATTGAAAGCCCTGCGCATCGAGGAAGGCCTGCTGCATCGGATGCGTGCCGTGGTCTCCGCCCAGACCTTCGATCGTGGTCACGCTGCGTCCCTCGGCCCGGAACGCCGGGATCAGGCAGCTGTGTACCGGCTCGCCGTCGAGCAGCACGGTGCAGGCGCCGCAGTCGCCGGCGTCGCAGCCTTTCTTCACGCCGAAATGGCCGAGCTCGCGCAGGAACGTGCGCAGGCACTGGCCTGCGCGCGGCTCCTGCGCAAACGGCTTGCCGTTGACCTCGAAACTCATGACGGCATTGCCCCCAAGAGCTCGCGGCGAATTTCCTCGGCGAGCCGCAGCGTCATGTGCTTGCGCCAGAGCGGCTGGCCGTGGATATCGGAGTGGTACAGGTCGTCCGTGATCTGCTGGATGATCGCATCGCGAAGCGCGCCCGCATCGGGCGGCTTGGCGAACGACAATTGGATCGGCCGCACCGTGGAGGCCGTGACCGTCAGAGTCAGCGGGCCATCGGCATCGTGTCTGCCGATCAGAAGGGCCGCCGACCGGCCGACCGGCGCGAGCGAGATTTGGCGGAAGGCCGTGCGGCGTTTCAGCTTGGCAATTGGAATATCGATCTGCCGGAGCAGGTCGCCCGGCGTCAAGCGGTTGCGCTGGTTGCCGGTGACAAACTCAGCGACGGGAATCCGCTGCTCGCCGCCGCCGGCTTTCCAGATGGTGCAGACGCCGTCGAGCGCCGCGGTCAGCGAGATCATCGGTCCCGCCGGCAGCGACATGCAGAGATTGCCGCCGATGGTTGCGGTCTTCCAGATCTTGAAGGACGCAAGGAATGCGCGGCAGCATTGGTTGATCAGCGGCGCGGCGAGCCAATCGGACGGGCAGGCAAGTCCGTCGAGTTGCGCGACCGTGCAAGTGGCGGCGATGGAGAGATGGCTTTGGCTGATCGTCAGCGCCGGCCATTTCAGATCGGTGAGATCGATCAACCGTACGAGGTGCGCTTGTGGTTCCGAGAACAGCCAGGTCCCGCCTGCGAGCCAGGCATCGCCGGCCGTCCAGGCCGGCAATTGTGCCCGTGTTTGCGGATGGGCCACTGTCGTTATGGTATTCAAATCCATGGCTGCGCCAAAGCTTCCGCCGGTGAATCGTGCCGATGAGTCTTGCAGATGAGTCTTGCAAGACCGGAGCCAAGTCGCAACAAACAAGTGGTCGCGCGAAGGTGACCGGGCCGGCCTTTACCCGGCAGGTCTGTCAGCGGATGTAAGGGAGAAGCAGGATCATGAACGATGCAACGCCGATCTGGATCCGGGATCCGCTGGCCATCCTCGCCGATGGCGCCGCGCGCGGGATCGTGGTGAAGGATGGCCGGATCGTCGAGCTGGTGCCGGCCGGCGCCGCGCCTGCGACCGCTGACGCCGCAATGTTCGATGCCAGCGAACACGTCGTGCTGCCGGGCCTGATCAACACCCACCATCACTTCTACCAGACGCTGACGCGAGCGCTGCCGGCGGCGATGGATCGCGAGCTGTTCCCCTGGCTCAAGGCGCTCTATCCGGTGTGGGCGAGGCTGACGCCCGAGGCGCTCGAGCTCGGCGTCACCGTGGCGATGTCCGAATTGCTGCTCTCGGGCTGCACCACCACGACGGACCATCATTACGTCTTCCCTGCGGGCCTCGAGGACGCCGTCGATATCGAGGTCGCCGTGGCGAAGCGTCTCGGCGTGCGGGTGCTGCTCACGCGCGGTTCGATGAATCTGTCGCAGCGCGACGGCGGTCTGCCGCCTGACAGCGTGGTGCAGGACGAGGACACGATCCTTGCCGACAGCGCGCGCGTGGTGGCAAGGCATCATCAGCGCGGTGCGGATGCGATGGTGCAGATCGCGCTGGCGCCGTGCTCGCCGTTCTCGGTGACGACGTCGCTGATGCGCGCCACCGCCGATCTCGCCGGCAAGCTCGACGTGCGCCTGCACACCCATCTCGCCGAGACCGAAGACGAAAACAGATTCTGCCAGCAGATGTACGGCTGTCGTCCGCTCGACTATCTCGAACAATGCGGCTGGCTCGACGCGCGAACCTGGCTCGCCCACGGCATATTTTTCAACGCCGACGAGATGAAGCGGCTCGGTAAGGCGAAGACGAGCATCAGCCATTGCGCGTGCAGCAATCAGCTGCTGGCGTCCGGCTGCTGCCCGGTCTGTGAGATGGAGGAGGCCGGTGTCGGCATCGGGCTTGGTGTCGATGGCTCGGCCTCGAACGACGGCTCGAACCTGATGCAGGAGGTCCGTGCCGCCTTCCTGCTGCAACGGGCGCGCTACGGCGTAGGGAAAGTCAGCCACAAGGATGCGCTGCGCTGGGCCACCAAGGGCTCGGCGGCCTGCGTCGGCCGTCCGGAACTCGGCGAGATCGCGGTCGGCAAGGCTGCGGACCTTGCGCTGTTCAGGCTCGACGAGCTGCGCTTCTCCGGCCATGGCGACCCCTTGGCCGCACTGGTGCTGTGCGGAGCCCATCGGGCCGACCGGGTGATGGTGGCGGGAAGATGGGCCGTGATCGATGGCGCCGTCCCGGGTCTCGACGTGGAGAGCCTCATCCGTCGCCACAGTTCGGCGGCGCAGGCCATGCGGATGGGATGAAAGAGGGGGCGACCACAAGTGCCGGGTGCTTCTGGCCACCCCCTCCGAACCTCCTCCGGGAGGAGCAGGTGATTTGGGTAAAGCAAGAAGCGTGCTACTTGCCGGGCAGCTTGTCGTCGATGCCCTTCACGTAGAAATTCATACCTAGAATCTGGCCGTCGTCGAGGTGATCGCCGCCTTTGCACTCGACCGTCTTGCCGTCCTGCCCAACGATCGGGCACTTGAACGGATGCAGCTTGCCCGCGATGATCGCGGCCTGGGCATCCTCAGCCAATTTTTTCACGTCGTCAGGCATGTTGGTGTAGGGCGCCATCGCGAACATGTGACTGTCGAGGCCGCCCCAGCTGTCCTCCGACTTCCAGGTGCCGGCGAGCTCGGCCTTGACCCGCTCGATGTAATAGGGGCCCCAGGTGTCGAGGATCGAGGTCAGCTGGGTCTTGGGCCCGAACTTGATCATCTCGGAGTCCTGGCCGAAGGCGAGCTTGCCGCGTTCGCTGGCGATCTGCATCGCGGCTGGCGAATCCGTGTGCTGCATGATCACGTCGGCGCCCTGGTCGATCAGGGCCTTGGCGGCGTCGGCCTCCTTGCCCGGGTCGAACCAGGTGTTGGCCCAGATGATCTTGACCTTGATGTTCGGGTTGATGGTTTGCGCCGCCAGCATCGTCGCGTTGATGCCGGAGACGACCTCCGGAATCGGGAACGAGCCGATGTAGCCGAGCACGCCGGACTTCGACATCTTGGCCGCGATCAGGCCCTGAACGTAACGGCCCTGCCACCATTTGGCCGAGTAGGTCGACATGTTCGGATTGCGCTTGTAGCCGGTGGCGTGCTCGAAATGCACGTTCGGATATTTTTTCGCGACCTTCAGCGTTGGATCCATGTAACCGAACGACGTCGTGAAGATCAGCTTGTTGCCGGCGCGGACGAGCTGCTCGATGGAGCGCTCGGCGTCGGGGCCTTCGGGCACGTTCTCCAGATAGGTGGTCTCGATCTGGTCGCCCAGTTCCTTGACCAGCGCCTGGCGTGCGAGATCGTGCTGATAGGTCCAGCCGAGGTCTCCGATCGGGCCCAGATAGATGAAGCCGACCTTGAGCTTGTCGGCGGCGGAGGCTGCACTGACGCTGCCGGCAAGCAAGAGCCCGGTGGCCAGCGCAAGAAATGATTTCCTCATCATCGATCTCCAGACATCAGGGGAAAGTCACGATTCGCAACGCGCGCGCCCCATCGCGCCCGTTGCGGAAATGAAATTCAGCGGTCCGGCACGAACACGGTGCCGAGCGCGGCCGGTGCGGTCGAGCCGCCGCTGCGCGCGCGGGAGAGCAGGACCAGCACGATGACGGTCGCGAGATAAGGCAGCGCCGACATGAATTGCGAGGGAATGCCGATGCCCCAGCCCTGCGCGTGCAACTGCAGGATCGTCACTGCGCCGAAGAGATAGGCGCCGATCACGAGGCGGCCCGGCCGCCAGGACGAGAACACCACCAGCGCCAGCGCGATCCAGCCGCGGCCCGCGGTCATGCCGGGAATGAAGAACGGCGTGTAAGCGAGCGGCAGATAAGCGCCGGCAAGGCCTGCACAGGCACCGCCGAACATCACGGCGAAGGTCCGGATGCGCAGCACGGGATAGCCGAGCGCATGCGCGGAGACGTGATTGTCGCCGCAGGCGCGCAGGATCAATCCCGCCCGCGTGCGGTATAGGAACCACCAGACGCCAATGACGAGGGCAATGGAGACATAGACGAAGCCATCCTCGCCGAACAGCACGCGCCCGACCAGCGGGATGTCGGTAAGGCCGGGAATGGCAAGATGGACTGCCGGCGTGATGCGCTCGCCGACGAAGCCGGCGCCGATCAGTCCGGACAGTCCGACGCCGAGGATGGTCAGCGCGAGACCCGTTGCCACCTGGTTGACGGCGAGCCCGAGCGTCATCAGCGCGAAGATCAGCGACATCATCGTGCCCGCGACGATGCCGAACAGCGCGCCGACGAAGACCGATCCAGTGAGCCAGGCGCCGGCAAAGCCGCAGGCCGCGCCAACGATCATCATGCCCTCGACGCCGAGATTGAGCACGCCGGAGCGCTCGGTCACGAGCTCCCCGGTCGCGGCGATCAGGAGCGGCGTGGACGCGGCGAGCACGGCCAGGACGATGGCTTCAATGAGTTCCACGGGCCACCTGGCGGTTCGGGAAGCTCAGCTTGAAGCGGTAGAGGATCAGGGAATCGCAGGCGAGCACGTAGAACAAAAGAATGCCCTGAAAGACCTTGGTGACATCCAATGGAATCTTCATCGCGATCTGCGCCTGCTCGCCGCCGATAAAGGTCAGTGCAAGGAAAAGGCCTGCAATTAATATTCCAAGCGGGTTCAGCCGGCCGAGGAAGGCGACGATGATCGCAGTAAAACCGTAGCCTGGAGAAATGCCGGGTTGGAGATGCCCGACGGGTCCTGCCACCTCGATGATGCCGGCAAGCCCTGCGAGCGCGCCTGACACCGCGAAGGTCAGGATGATCAGGTGGTTGGCATTGAAGCCGCCGAACCGTGCCGCGCGGGGCGCTGCGCCGACGACGCGGATCTCGAACCCCTTGATGGTGCGCCCGAGCAGGATTGCGGCTGCGGCGACGACAAGAAGCGCGATGATCGAGCCGAGATGCAGCCGGCCGCCCTCGATCAGCAATGGAACGGTCGCCACCGGATCGAACTCGGCCGTGGTCGGGAAATTGAAGCCGTTGGGGTCGCGCCAGGGCCCGCGCACGAGATAGTCGAGGAAGAGGTCGGCGACATAGACCAGCATCAGGCTGGTCAGGATCTCGCTGGCGCCGAACTTCACCTTGCAGATCGCCGGGATCAGCGCATAGAGCGCACCTGCCGCGGCGGCGAGCACCAGCATGGCCGGCAGCACCCAGGCGCCGGCGTCGGTGCCTTGCGTCTTCACCGCGATCCAGCTTCCGGCAACCGCGCCGATCAGGAATTGTCCCTCAGCGCCGATGTTCCAGGCATTGGCGAGATAGCAGAGCGACAGCCCGATCGCGATCATCACCAGCGGCGTCGCCTTGACCGCGATCTCCTGCAGAGAATAGCCATCGGTCAAGGGCGCGATGAAATAGGCATGCAGTGCGAGCAGCGGATTCTTGCCGAGGATCGCGAACAGGATGACCATGGTCACGATGGTGAGGCCGATTGCGATCAGCGGCGAGACCAACGCGATCGCGCCAGAGCGTTCGGCGCGCTTCTCAAGTACCAGCTGCATGCGCGGCCTCCTTCGGCTCGAGGCTGCTGCCGCCCATGAGCAGGCCGAGCTTTTCGCGGCTGGCCTCGCGGGTAGCGAGCGGTACCGACAGCTTGCCGTGGAACATCACGGCGATGCGGTCGGCGATCTCAGCGAGTTCGTCCAGATCTTGGCTGGTCACGAGCACGGCGGCGCCCGCGGTTGCGAGATCGAGCAGCGCCTGGCGAATGACGGCGGCGGCGCCGGCATCGACGCCCCAGGTCGGCTGGCTCACCACCAGCACCGCGGGGTTGCGCAGGATCTCGCGTCCCACGATGAACTTCTGCAGATTGCCGCCGGAGAGGCTGGCAGCCTCGGGATCCCGCTTGGCCTTGCGAACATCAAATGTTTCGGTCGCGCGGTCCACCGTCTTCAGCGTGGCGGCGGTGTCGATGAAGCCGTGATGGACCATGCCGCTGGCCGCGTGCCCGGTGAGCAGAGCGTTCTCCGACAGCCTCATACGCGGCGCGGTGCCGTGGCCGAGCCGCTCTTCGGGAACGAAGGCTGCTCCCAGCTTGCGTCGCTGCGTGATCGAGAGATGGCCGGCGGCAATGCCTTCGATCACCACCGTGCCGGGATCCTTCGAGAGACGCTCGCCGGATAGCGCGGCGAACAATTCGTCCTGCCCGTTGCCCGCGACGCCGGCGATGCCAAGGATCTCGCCGCCCTTCAGCTCGAACGAGATGTGCTCGAGCCGCACGCCATGCGCCTCGGCTGGCACGAGCGAGAGATCGTTGACGACGAGCCGCGGGACGGTGGTCTTCCGGCCGGATGCCGCCTTCACCTCCTTGATCTCGCCGCCGACCATCATGCGGGCCAGCGAAGCGGCGGTCTCGCGCCGGGGATTGCAGGTCTCGACCTTCCTGCCGCCGCGCAGGATCGTGGCGGTGTCGCAGAGCCGCTTCACCTCCTCGAGCTTGTGGCTGATATAGAGGATCGCGCGGCCTTCGGCCTTGAGCCGCTCCAGCACGATGAAAAGCTGATCGGCTTCCTGCGGCGTCAGGACGGCGGTGGGCTCGTCCAGGATCAGGAATTTCGGATCCTGCATCAGCGCGCGGACGATCTCGATGCGCTGGCGCTCGCCGACCGACAATTGCCAGACCTCGCGTCTGGGATCGAGCGGAAGGCCGTATAGCTTCGACACCTGCTCCAGTCGCGCCGACGTGTCCTTGAAGGATTCTTTCCCGTCGAGGCCGAGCGCGACGTTCTCGGCGACGGTGAGATTGTCGAACAGCGAGAAGTGCTGGAACACCATGCCGATGCCGAGGCTGCGTGCTTCGGAAGGACCGGACAGCACGACCGGCTGGCCCTGCCAGCGAATCTCGCCGGCGCTGGGCTGGATCAACCCATAGATCGCCTTGACCAGCGTCGACTTGCCGGCACCGTTCTCGCCGAGCAGCGCATGGATTTCGCTCGGCCGGATATCGATGTCGATGGAATCGTTGGCGAGGAAATCGCCATAGCGTTTGGTGAGTCCGATCGTCCGCAGCAGCGGCGGCTCGCCGGAATTCAGGCCGTCAGGTGTCGAATCCAACATTCGCTGGTGCGCTTGCATGGAGAAATGATCCGATTGTGGGCCAGTTTGCCCCGCGGCGTAAGGTGTGAAAATGCGTCATCCCTTGCTCAACGCTTCGGCAGGCACCGCGCCCGCGTTGGCCGGGACGTAAGACCCTGCTCAAACACTTGGGTGCGGCTCCCGCGGCGCTTGTTGCAGATTGGTGACGGTCCAAGCCAAATCGGAACCTGCTATGCAGACCTGACGTCGCAGTGAGCAGAGTTGCGCCATCGCGATTATGCAACGCGGATCAACGCGACATTGGCTCCTGACCGTCCGTACTCCAAACAGCCGCTCGACATGAAAGAAGAGCGAAATCAAACGGCAATGTCCGGCAATAGCCGGCCTTGCCGGCCGCGTACTTCGCTGCAAGAAAACGACTAAATCTCACGGAGGAACGCCGCTCCTTGCCAAAACAAGCAGCATGCCTTGAAAAAAGTTGAGGCTTCTCCCTCCGGGAGATCGGCGCAAGTCTCGCACCCAAGGGCCGTTCATCGACGTGTCCAACTTGGGGGTATTCAGGATGTCGTTTCGTCTCAGGGCAATTGCAGCTGCGGCGCTGTCTCTTGCCACGCTCGCCACCGGAAGCCTGACTCAGGCCGCGGATCTGCCGGTCAAGGCTGCCAAGAAAGCGTCGGACCTTCCGTTTTTCCTGGTGATCGATAACCGCGTCACCTTCTCGTACATCTTCGACGCCTCGCAGCCCGGTGCATGGTCGTTCCGGCCGGATGGGTCGATCGACAGCAAGACCACCAAGCAGGTCTACTCGTTCACGCATTTCGACGCCTGGGCATACGGCACTAACTTCTTCACCATCTCGATGTTCAAGTCCGATCACAACGACCCGGCCGGGCCCTGCACCAACGCGGGCACGATCTTCGGCGCGCCGGCAACGTGCGCCGGTGCAACGGAGATCTACGGGCTATTCCGCTCGACGTTCGGCTGGAATGAGCTGTTCGAGACCGAGGCCTTCACCGCGGGGCCGCTTCACAACATCTCGTTCGAGGTCGGCATGGATGCCAATACCGAGAACAGATATTTCGGCGCCGCCAAGCGCGACGTCGTCGGCGGTCTGCAGTTTGCGTTCGATCTGCCCTACAAGGGTTACATCAACGTCGCGCCGCTGGTGTACTGGGAGTTCGCCAATCACAACTCATTCAGCCAGTGCGGACTGTTCGGTCCGGGCGTTCCCGGCGTGACCTGCCTTGCGGACGGCAACACCTCGTTCAAGCCGACCTGGGCCGTCGAGGTCAATTACTACATGGATCTCGGCTTCCTGCCGGCAAACATGCAGTATTTCTCGATCAGCGGCCGCGCCGGCTGGTATGGCAAGAAGGGCACCGACACCGAACCACTTCCCTACAGCCCGGCGAACGGCGTCTACAACACGGCGGTCGAGTTGAACTCGGAGCCGATCCGCCTGACCTTCGATGCCTCGAAGGCCGCCTGGGGCGACAAGTACTCCCATTTCGTGGATGTCTGGGTGGCTTACCGCTACTGGCAGAACAAGTTCGGTCTCGATCACAACCTTGCCGTCGGCTGTACCACAACGGTCGGTGGCCGGACGGTGAGCACCGGTTCGTGCACGGAGTCCTCGCTCTACTCGGGTATCACCGTGAAGTTCTAGCTGCCTGACGCTAGGCGGTCTGTAGGATGGGCACGCTTCGCGTGCCCACTACTTCTGCTTCCGTAGCAGTCCGATGGTGGGCACGGCGCAAGGGCGCCTTTGCCCATCCTACGGATCCGAGCTTGTGGTAACGCCTACTTCGTCCACACGCCGTCGTGCAGCGCTTCGGCTTCGTCCTCGAGCAGCGGACCAACGATTTCGGTCGGCCGCTGGCCGCTGGCAAAGACCTCGCGGCACGGCAGGTCGAGGGTCGGGTTGTCAGGATGGTTGCCGGTGACGCCGCGCAGGCGATGCTCGCTGAGGCCGTAGACGACGCGGCCGATGCCGGCCCAGTAGATCGCGCCGGCGCACATCGCGCAGGGCTCTGCCGAAGAATAGAGCGTTGCTGTTGCCAGCACCTCGCGGCCGAGTGTGCGGCAGGCCTGGCTGGCTGCGAGACGTTCGGCATGCGCGGTGCCGTCATGATCCGGCATGTAGCCGTTCTCGGTCTCGATCAGCACCTTGCCGTCCGCACCGACGACGATGCAGCCGAACGGGTGGTTGCCATGGGTGAGGGAGCGCTGCGCGACCGCGAAGGACAAACGCAGAAATTGCTCGTCACGTTTCGATGCGCCGTCCATTGATCCTCCCGGTCGGTGCCGCCATGCGCCAGACGATCGTGGCGAGATCGGCTTCGCTGGTCCGCCTTTCATACACGAATTCGCAGTGGACCCTCTGCATCAGCCGCCCGTGATCGTTGAATGGATTTCGGGATAATTGATTGAAAATATTGATTATACGGCCCGTCCCGGCCCTGATAAGAACGAAATTATCGGTGTTGAGCCGCGCCGGTGCGTGATTGGCCGCCGAAGTTCTACCGATTGTCGCCAGGACGGCCGCTGCCGCGGTCCAGAGAAGAGAGAGCTCGTCGAGATGGGTGCCGTCAACGCCGTTCAAGATACATCGCTCGGCGAAGAGATCGTGCGTCGGATCAACGATCTGGCTGCGATCTCGGAAAGTAGCGAGAACCTCACCCGCATCTATCTCACCAGGCAATTGCGCGAGGCGGCGGACCTCCTCCTGAGCTGGATGCGCGATGCCGGCATGAGCGCGCATCTTGATGCGATCGGCAATGTCTGCGGTCGCTACGAAGGCGAGCGGCCGGGTGCGCCTTGCCTGATGCTCGGCTCGCACTACGACACCGTACGGGACGCCGGCAAATGGGACGGGCCGTTAGGCGTGATCACGGCCGTTGCCTGCGTTGCCGATCTCAATCGTCGCGGCAAACGCCTGCCGTTCGCGATCGAGATCATCGGCTTCGCCGACGAGGAGGGCGTGCGCTTCGCCTCGACCTTGCTCGGCAGCCGTGCGGTGGCCGGCACCTTCGATCAGAGTGTCTTGAATGTGCGCGACCGCGACGGTGTGTCGATGCGCGACGCGCTCGTGCAGTTCGGCCTCGACCCCGATCATATCGGAGCGGCCGCGCGGACTCGGCGCGAGCTGCTTGCCTATCTCGAATTGCACATCGAGCAGGGGCCGGTGCTGGAAGCGCAGGACCTGCCTGTTGGCGTCGTCACCGCGATTGCCGGTGCCACGCGGCTTGCCGCGCGGCTGACCGGCATGGCCGGGCATGCCGGTACCGTGCCGATGGCGCTTCGGCGTGATGCGCTCACGGGAGCGGCCGAATGCATCGGGGCGATCGAGCAGTTTTGCCGCACCGACGAGAGTGGGCTAGTCGGCACTGTCGGCTACATCCAGGCGCGGCCCGGCGCGACCAATGTCATTCCGGGCGAGGTGTCCTTCACCATCGACATGCGGGCGCCGACCGACATGCACCGCAAGCGCGCGGTCGCCGATATCGTCCGCCAGATCGAGGCGATCGCTACGCGCCGGCACCTGGCCCTCCAGCTCGACGTCACCCACGAGAACCGCACCGCGCCTTGCGCGCCGTGGCTCAAGGAGCAGATCGCGCAGGCGATCGGAGCGGAGGGCTTCCCCGTGTTCGAGCTTCCGAGCGGAGCAGGGCACGACGGCATGGCCATGATCGACATCGCCGATGTCGGGATGGTCTTCGTCCGCTGCCGCGGCGGCATCAGCCACCACCCGGACGAGCATGTGGAGCTCGCCGATGCCGACGCCGGTGCGCGGGTGCTGCTGCGGGTGATCGAGAATTTCAGGCCACGGGGAGGCTAGTCCGGGCGGGTCGGATAAGCCCCGGCCGGAAGCCGGCACGTCATCTGGAGGAAATACGAATCAGCCATGCTTCGGATGGTGGCCGCACCACCGGAGTCACTTGGCCACATATGAATAGCGATATCTCGTTGCCCTCAGATCGCGGAAACCGATTTTACCAAGGCGTTGCCGCGACCTTCTTCGCCAACGCCCTCCAGGCGGTCAATTTTCTCGGTGATCGATTCCTGAGAAAATCGCACCATTCGTTGTCTGGGATCGAGGACCTTTACCGGCACTCGATAGACAGCGCCTTTTCGGTGACCGAGGCCTTCCTCGTCACGGGCGCGCCGCACGCATCCGCCTATTACCCCCGCGACTTCGCCTGGTTCTATCCTGATGTGCTCGACCCCGAGACCGTCATGGATGCGCAGGACGCGGTGCGGCGAGCGCACCTGCTCGACAAGAGTGTCCGTTTGTTGCTGGAGGCGGTTCGTGCCGACGTCGTCACGACGACCATCGTCCCGGCCGGGCGCGGCCGGTATCTCGGCGTGAATTATTTCTCGCGGCCTTCGGACACGCTGCTCGGCATTCTCGCCGGCCTGCAGCAGATGATCTCGGCGGATCAGAGGGCGCCGTCCTATCTGGCGATGGCACAATGCGCGCACGCGGGCCGGCTGCTGCAGGAGGAATATGGCGGTGACCTGAAGCGTGCGATCCTGCAGCTCGCAAGCGAGCTCGAGCCGTTCGACGATGACGGCACCAAATATCTGTTGTGTGATGCCCGTGGCCCTCGCTCGGCTGCAACGGATACCCGTGCGGAACGCAGGCGGTTTGTCACCAATGCCTGCGTCTACACGACCTTCCTGTGGAGCGTGCAGCTCGGCATCATCAACGAGAACGAGCTGAAGCGGCTGCTCGGACGCGATCTCGCGCAGTACAAGAAGGACCTGCTCCGTCTGTTCGGCAAAGACGGCTACATCAGGCATTCCCTGGATGGCCCGAAGGGCCCGCCGGTGTCCGCGGTCGCGCTGGATTTCGTCAGCGTGCATCGCGGTTTCTGGGATATGAACGATGCCAGCGAGCGGGCGCTGTTCGCGGCCACGGCGGATCTGATCATCGCGGAGCCGCGCTTCCGCATACCCTCTACGTTCCACTTCCTGGTGTCCGCGGATAATCCCCGGAACAAATTGATCCACAAGATTGCGGCTCCCGCCTATCAGGGGCGTTCGTCCTGGCCGACGTTCAACGTCGAGTTCGCGGACCGGATGCTCGACTACGACGAGGCCTCCGGCGGCGACAACTACCGGGCCTGCGCGCAAGGGATATTGAAGGACATTCGCACCGCGACCGAACTCCACGGCGGATATCAGGAGCTGATCTCGGAACAGGGGCTGAAGTACCGCACCTGGGCCTACAAGGGCGCCGTGGCCCATTCCTGGTTTCCACGCTTCCTGTCGGTCTGGAGGAGGGCGTATGGAACGCCGCTCCTCCAATGGAACGACTGATCCGCTCGGTGAACTGCCGCTCAGGCAACGAGATCCAGCAGCCGGCACGATCCGCGCACGAGCACCTTGCGACCGGCCGGCGTGATCGCAGGCACGCCGTCATTGACGACAACAAGACCGAGTTCGACGAGGCCTTCGACGAGATAGGCCTTCGAGAGGCGACCGCTCGACACCGGATTGCGAAGCGTGCGCAGCGCCTCCCATTGGTCCGGCGAAAGATCGAAGTCGATGTCGTTGCTCATGCTGCCTCAAACGATAGTGCCATTCGCGCCTCTGTTAGCGGCGCTGCGTGAAGACCATGCGACGACAATGAGTCGGGAATTCGGTGCGCTGTTTAGAACGTCTCTTCACGAATTGCCGCACTCCATTGCGCCACAAGAGTAAAGATCGCTGGATTGCGAATATCGTCCCGAGCTTCGATCACATATTGATGATGTCGGTTTGATGTGCACAGCAAGTTGCTGCGATGCACGGGAAGCGCTGCTGTCCCATTCTGCGTCGCGATATGCACAGAAATTGTGAGGCGAAAGGTCGAGGACTCTGTTACTGTGTTTCCCGGGGAATGACTTCACGGTGCAGGAGTGGAGTGCATGAACAGGCTGGTCGAAATTCGCAGTCAGGAATCCCTGTGCCGGGAGCGTGCGGCGCGCGATTTTGATCGCCGGATTTTCTGGCTCGCGCAAGCCGAGGAATGGGAGCAGCGCGCGCTCGACGAAATTGCCTATCACTTTCGGGAGTGTAACGTCGGCCAAGTGGAGCTTGCGCGAAACTGACGCTGGCCGCGCCGAGAGCGTCTATTGATAAGTCGCCACGATGTCGGACACCGCGCGCTCGAGCTGCTGCGCGGTGGCGCATTGGCGTACGACCGTACAGAAGGTCGCGTAGCGCGGCATCTCGGAATCACCAAAGCCCCAGGCGAGCCGTCCTTCGGGATTGAGCCAGACCAGTCGCTTCGAGCGTTCGGAGATGCGGCGCAGGATGTCGGCGCGCGGGTCGAGATTGTTGCTGCGGGAATCGCCGAGCACGATCACAGTGGTCCGCGGCGTCAGCGTGCTCATGAAGTCCTTTTCGAAATCGACCAGCGAAGAACCGTAGTCGGACGAACCGAAGCCGACCTTGGACATGATCTCGGCCATCGCCTCTTCGGGCGACTTCTTTTCCAGGATCTCGCTGACCTCGATCATGTGCGAGGAGAAGGCAAAGGAGCGGACGTCGTCGACCACCTCGTGCAGCGAGTGGATCAGGAGCAGAAAGAAATCGGAGACTTGCGCGACCGACCCGGAGACGTCGCAAAGCGCCACGATCTTCGGCCGGTCGCGATGCTTGCGCTTCCATGCGGTGAGGAAGGGAATTCCGCCCCAGGCGGCGTTGCGCCGGAGCGTGCGACGGACATCGAGATGGCCGCGGCGCTGGCGCTTGCGCGGTTTCGAGTAGCGCTCGCGCAGGCGGCGCGCGATCTGGCGGATCAGGACTCGCATCTCTGCGACCTGGCGCCGCTCGATGCGCGCGAGCGGCGCGTTGCGCAGGATCTCGTTGCGGAGGTTTTCGGCCTCCTCGCGGGCGTAGAGCGCAAGCCCCTGCGAGACGGTATCGCGCACGGCCTCGCGCAGCGCGTCGAGCGCGGCGCGCAGACGCTCCGCCAGTGCCGGATTGGTCGCGGTCAGCACGTCGAGATCGTCGCGCAGGCGCTGGAGACCCATGGCATCGAGGATGCGGCTGGAAAAGATGCCGCGCTGGGTGGAATAGCGGATATCTGACAAAGAGGCCGCGCCGGAGCCGCTGGCGATGGCGGCTGCGATCGCGTTGCGGTCCTGCGACAGCAGCATTTGCGCGAGCGGACCCAAGCCCTCGGGAGGCTGGCTTTCGTCCGCTTCGCTGGCTGTGCCGGAGGAGGGCGACTGATCCGGATCCTGCGAGGCGTTCTCCTCGCTATTGGCTTCGGTCTGATCCTGCCGCGGCTCCGGCTGGCTGAAGAACAGGTCGAAGCAGTCGCCGAGCGCGAGCTTCTCGTCCTGCGATTTGGCAAGGGTCAGGAGCAGTGCATCGCGCAGGACGGCGCGGTCGGAGATGCCGACCTGCGCGACCGCGCGCATCGCATCGATGCTTTCGGCGGGCGAAACGTGGACGCCGGCGCCGCGAGCCGCCCGAAAGAAACGATGGAGATTCTCGCGCATCGGCGTCAACCGAAGACGTTCGACCGTGCCGCCTTGGCAATGAAGGTCGTCACCTGCGGCGATGCAGCCTCGATGTCGGCTTCGTATTTCAGGAGCACGTTGAGCGTGTCCTTGACCATCTCGGTGTCGAGCTCCGTGGCCTGGAGCAGCACCAGCACGCGAGCCCAATCGATGGTCTCGCTGACCGAGGGCAGCTTCTTCAGATCCAGCGAGCGGATTTCGTGGATAAAGCCGACCATCTGCCGGCGCAGCGCCTGCGAGATGCCGGGCACCCGGCTCTCGACGATGCGCTCCTCGAGCCGCTGCTCGGGGAAGCCGATATGCAGATGCAGGCAGCGCCGCTTCAGGGCATCGCCGAGATCGCGCTCGCTGTTGGAGGTGAGGATCACGGTCGGCGGCGTGATCGCGGAGACGGTGCCTAGCTCGGGGATCGTGACCTGGAAATCGGAGAGGATCTCCAGCAGCAGCGATTCGAATTCGGCGTCCGACTTGTCGATCTCGTCGATCAGCAGCACGCAGCCGCCGGGCTGCTCCAGCGCCTGGAGCAGGGGGCGCGGCTCGACAAATTCCTTGGAGAAGAACACGTCGCCGAAATCGTGGAGCTGCTCGAGCGCGGCGTCCAGCGTCTGCGCGCCGCCCAGGACTTCGCCGAGCTTGTCCTTGAGGATCTGCGTATAGAGAAGCTGCTTGGCGTATTTCCACTCGTAGAGCGCCTTGGCCTCGTCGAGACCCTCGTAGCATTGCAGACGGATCATCTTCATGCCGCGCCAGGCGGCGATCGCCTTGGCAAGCTCGGTCTTGCCGACGCCCGCGGGGCCCTCGACCAGGATCGGCTTCTCGATCTGTTGCGACAAATAAACGGCGGTCGCGATCTGCCGGCTCGCGATATAGCCCTGCGCGGCGAGGCCGCTCTGCACTGCCTCGATCGAGGTCGAGGCCTTCTGATCAGCCACGAAAGGGCGCTCCCAAAGGTCTTGCTTGAGGCTTGTTCTGCCTGCGTTCCCGGCAAAGAACAAGCCTCGTTTGGGAAGGACCAGACCCGCACGGACGGCGCTATTTCCGTTCGACGCAAATACGTCTCGTCGCGGATATTTGCGCGGGATCAGTGCCGCAGCAGCTCCGGCTTGCGGATCGTCTGTCTGACCTCGGCGCCGCAATCGGCGCATTCATAGACGAAGTCGATCTTGGCGAGGCTCCAATGCGGTTCGACCTCGCGCACATACATCGGCAGGAACCCCATGCATGTCGGGCAATTCACAGGCGCGATCTCGATGTCCTGATGATGCTGTACATAAGCTGGCATCTCGGTCTCCTTCGCAGGCGACAACCAAACCCCGCGCAGAAGCTACTGCCGGTCGCTCCAGGCGCGTCATCAACTCTTTCGAACGGAGATGGAACGGGAGACGTTTGTCGCGCGCTGTGACATTCTTGTTACGTGCCTGTACTGTAACGGGCGGACCGAATGCCTATCTGCGGCCAATCCGGTTTTTTCGGATCCTCAACCAACGATAAGGGAGCAGCGCCCATGACGCATGCCATTCGTTTTCACAAGACTGGCGGTCCGGAAGTCCTGGTCTGGGAGGAGGTCAGCGTCGGCAAGCCCGGCCCGGGCGAGGCACGCATCCGCCACACCGCCGTCGGTCTCAACTTCGTCGACATCTACAACCGCTCCGGCCTGTATCCGGCGCAACTGCCGAGCGGGCTCGGCAGCGAGGCGGCCGGGATCGTCGAGGAAATCGGGCCCGGTGTGTCCGATCTGAAGCCGGGCGATCGTGTCGCTTATGGCGCCTCGCCCCTCGGTGCCTATTCCGAGGCGCGCGTGATCCCTGCGGACCGCCTGCTGAAGCTGCCTGACGGCGTCGACGACAGGACCGCGGCGGCGATGATGCTGAAGGGTCTCACCACGCAATATCTGATCCGGCAGACCTATCGGGTGAAGGCCGGCGATACCATCCTGCTGCATGCGGCGGCGGGCGGGGTCGGTCTGATCCTGAGCCAGTGGGCCAAGCACCTCGGTGCGACCGTGATCGGCACCGTCAGCAACGACGAGAAGGCCAAGCTTGCCAAGGCGCACGGCTGCGACCATGTCATCATCTACACCCGCGAGGATTTCGTGAAGCGGGTCGACGAGATTACCGGTGGCAAGAAGGTCCCCGTGGTCTACGATTCCGTCGGCAAGGACACGTTCCTGAAATCGCTGGATTGCCTCGCTCCGCTCGGCGTTGCCGCGCTGTTCGGCCAATCCTCCGGCGCGGTCGAGCCGCTGAATCTCGGCCTGCTGGCGCAGAAAGGCTCGCTCTACGTCACCCGGCCGACGCTGTTCACCTACGCCGCCAAGCGCGAAAATCTGGTCGCGATGGCGAACGAGTTGTTCGACGTCGTCAAGTCCGGCGCAGTCAAGATCGAGGTGCACCAGACCTATCCGTTGAAGGACGCTGCCAAGGCGCATGCCGATCTCGCCGCCCGCAAGACCACGGGATCGACCGTCCTCCTGGTGTGATGTCCGTCCGGACGGTGACGCAGGCTCGCCAGAGCGTTTTCGAGCGAATTGGCTACCGGTTCGCGTAAAGAAAACGCGTCAAGACAAGAACCCGGAGTCCCGTTCCGATTCCATCGGAACGGGACTTCGGGCCTGCCTCACGTCCGTTCGTGTTTGCGCAGATCGCGGGCGTGATCGAGGCGAATTGCCTGCAGGTCGATATCCTCTGGCGGGATCTGGGGCAGGGCGGCCTCGGTCAGGATGGCCTCGGTGACGTCCTCGATCGAACTACCGGCGATCTCGTGGATGAACGAGACATTCCGGTATTCGCCCGAGGCGATGCGGGAGATGACCTCGCGCCTCGTGATTTCAGGGTCGACGACCGCCTCGCGGCCCCGCCGTCCATAGTCGATCATCACGACGAAATACTGCATCAAAACGACTCTGCCGCGCCCCCGTTGCGGGCACGCGGCAGATTATTTCCGAAAAACGGAAGCAAGTCAAGGGCGATTTCTAAAAAATCGAAGCCGCTGGCCGTGCGAAGCCTTACTTGCCCTTCTTGCGGGGGCGCGCCGACTTGGCGCGCATCCGCTCGAGCTGGCCTTTGGGCATGGACAGGCAGATCTCACCGACCCACTCGAGTTTGACGCCGACGATCGGCTTGGCATTGAAGCTGGTGAGATTGACGACGGAGGGGCTTTTTCCCCGCTCGATCGTCTTCAAATAGCGCTCGCCGGTCTTGAGCCGGACCACGGCCTCTTCGCCGTAGAAGGAGGACAGCGGATGGCGCTGGTCCTTGTAGGCCACGATCACGTCGCCGCTCTCGTATTTAGGCAGCATCGAATCGCCCACGATCTCGAAGGCGACGGTCTCTTCCATGATCGGGAAGGGCAGCGCGACATCGCCGAGACCCTCCGGGGGGACCTGCTCGTAATCCGGCTCGATCACAGCGCCGGCGCCGACGCGGCCCATGATCGGCGCGAGATTGAGCTCGAGATATTCCATGATCGGAACGATCTCCGAGGCCTTCACCAGGCGTTCGCCGCCCAGGATCTCCGAGACCGCGCCGGGTCGCACGCCCATGGCCGCCGC
Source organism: Bradyrhizobium sp. 192 (assembly GCF_023100965.1). Classification (NCBI taxonomy): domain Bacteria; kingdom Pseudomonadati; phylum Pseudomonadota; class Alphaproteobacteria; order Hyphomicrobiales; family Nitrobacteraceae; genus Bradyrhizobium; species Bradyrhizobium sp. 192. The sequence continues at coordinate 6,354,546 of NZ_CP064690.1, read as the reverse complement.
GAGGCCGCCTTTGCTCTTGCCCGTCTTCTCCAGGCCCCGCTCGATCATTGCAACGTCCAACATGGTGATTCCCTCGATTACCCATCGTCCCGCTCTTGTAATCCGAAATTCGGAATTATTGCAATTATGAATATCAGAATTATCGCTTGACTTAGGCTTCGGAATACCGGAATGTCTGTGTCGCCCCCGGTCGTGCGATCGGAGGGGCGCATCACAGGACAGCAGCATGGAACCGGGCCATTGGCCGTCGGAGCACTCCGACGCGCTTCGCGACTATTTTCTCAAGGGCATGTCTTATGCGGAGGTCGGAAGGCAGATTAACGCAAGGTTTGGAACGGCTTACACGCGCAATGCGGTGATCGGCCGCGCCAAGCGGCTCGGGCTCGTCATTCCGGAATGGATCGTGAGCCCATCACTCGCGCCATATTTGCCGGGTGAGGCTCCGGTTTCGCCGCGACGCGCGGTGCTACCGAACCTGAACGTGCCGCCGAAGTCCGCAATGAAGCCCGCGGCGCCGCTGAAGCTGCGCTGCGTCGGCGTCCAGCCGCGCTTGATCCAGCTGGTCGAACTCGAGCCGGCCGACTGCCGCTATTCCTATGGCGGCGACAAGGAGGGGGAGGAGATCGCCTTCTGCGGCCATCCGCGCCAGCCGGGCTCCAGCTATTGCGCGCCGCATGCGGGCCTGACGCGTCGCTCCGGGGCTGCGTCCGCCCGTGTCCCCGGTCCCGTCGTGCTGAAGCTGGTCGTCGCGGCCTAAGCTCTCAGTCTTTCCATGGTCAATCTCGCAAGGAGTATCCAGGTGGCTCGCGTCCGACGCAACAAGTCCTACAAATTGGCGCAGATCTACGACCGGCGGTCCCGCGACGTGCCGTTCAATGCCGAAGTGGCGGAGGTCGAGGTCGACAATCCGCTGGCGCTCGATGCCGGCGAGAAGATCGTGGCGATCCGGTCGATCCGTGGCGATCCGCTGGGACGGCTGCACGCACACCACCAAATCGACGAGGCGCAATACCTCGGCGGGCGCGCTTTCCAGAACGATTGGGAGAGAGCGGAGCGGGGCCCCCAGGCGATGGACCCGACCCGCGAATATGTCGATGGCGCGCGCACGCGCGAGCCGGTCACCGAGAGCCAGCGCCAGGCGGTGCTGCGGCTGAACCAGATCGAGCGCGAACTCGGGACCGACGGCGCGGCGCTGGTGCACGACGTGCTGGTGCTGGGCCTGACCATGGATCAGATCGGGCAGCGTCGTGCCGTCCGTACGCAGCGCTGGAACGACTATTTCGCGCGACGCTTTCGCGAGTGCCTGGACCGGCTGGCGCTGATCTACGGCTTTGCGACGGAAACGGGGGCACAGCACGCAAGGCGGCGCAGATGACAACGGCACGCCTGCGGTCTGTGCCGCGGGCGTGCCAGTCGGCCGCTCACGGATGCGGCACAATCTGATAAGGCGTCGTATAGGGCTCGACGCGGAGCGAGGCGTTGGCCAATAGCCCGATCCTGGCTGTCGGCGCCTGCTGCAACTCACCGTTCGGGCCGCGATGTACGTTATATTGCCAGACCGTGAGATCGCCCTTTTGCGCCAGCGCGTGCGCAACCGCGCTCGCATCATTGCCGCCGAGCGCCTGAAGCTCCTCCGCCGACAACCCGACGACGATTTCGTCCTTGATGGTGACGATCTTGAACAGGTTCATCCTGGTCTCCTGCGCCCATGCGCCTTGTATCGAAAGGGTAAAAAGCGCGACCGCGGCGCCCTTGATGAGATCGCAGCGAGAAAGCATGCCGTCGTCCTTTGGTGCTGAGGCGCGCCCGAATCGAAGAGTTTTCAGCCAAGGCGCCCGTTGTCTGCGTGGCCGTGTCGCAACGCCTTGGTCGTTCGGTCACGGACAACGGTTCACGGGTGGAGGCATATCCAACCCGGATGAATTCCCGAGGCGGCAGCCGCGCCGGGGTCAGGACGTCGGAGATCGGCTGCCGGATCGACCTTCGTTTTGTGCTGGTACAACCGCCAGGGCGAGACTCAACAATTACGTGTATGCGCTGGAGAAGCGCCAATTCGTCGCCAATGTCCGTTCATGTCGGAAACAAGCAGAAACGTTTGTCCCGATTGACAGCGATCCGGACTGTGGGCGTGATTGATGCCGCTTCTTGACGCAGGTGGGTGACGGCGGTCGATATACCTGTTATCCGGAATTGCCGTGGTGCGATGCAGACGAAGCATCGCTACAGCCATTGTCGGGCTTGCCGGAGGGGTTGTTCCTTGGCATAATTGCAACCCTCTGGTTGAGCCGTCCGTTTGGACATATCGTTCGGCGTGCCAACCCGCCGGGCCACCCGGCCGGGAGTTCGTCGCCAGGGGGCACGTTATGGCGTGTCCTGTTATGGCGTCTTGTTATGGCGTTCGGTTCTCGAGTGGCTCACGAAGCCGGTGCTTGTGAATAGGTGCGAGATGAAAAACCTCAATTTCGCGGCTGAACTGCACCTCAAGGTCGGTGCGCCCGCGAGCGGCACCGTCGAAAGCCTGCGCTTGCTCCGCGCGTTTCTGAAGCTCGCGCCGCGACAGCGTTTCGAGGTCATCAAGCTGGTCGAAGACCTCGCCACCGAAGAGGCTCTTCCCGAGCACCCCTTGTCCTGAGCCGGCCGCGCGCCGGCTTTCCGCCTCCACTTTCATTTTCCCGTTCGTTTCCGCGCCGGAGCCGGACCGCCGGCGACGTCCCCAAACCTGGTGTCCCCGAGCCTGGCCGCTGGAAGGCGATCCGGCAAGTGTGGTATTCAATCGGGAAAACGAAGGGAGTGCGACCATGATCGAACCGAAGCTCGAAGTTCCGGCCGAACTGCGCGACCTGGCCGAGAAGACAATTGATCAGGCGGAAAAAGCATTCGGCATGTTTTTCGAAGCCGCCACCAAATCGATGTCGTCCGTTCCAGGAGCGGGGACGGAGGTGTCGAAGCAGGCGCTGGTTTTCACCGAACAGAACATGAAGTCGGCCTTCGAGCATGCGCGCAAGCTGGTTCATGCCACCGACCTCCAGGAAGCGATGCGAATCCAGTCCGACTTCCTGCGCAGCCAGTTCACCAGCGCCGGAGATCACATGCGCCAGATGACCGGCAGTCTCATGCAGCCGGGCAAGGGGAAGTCCTGATTCTCTGCGTGCGCACCCAAGACCGATGACGGGCCACCGAACGGCCTCGTTGCCGTCCGTCATCCGTTCTGCTGATCCCTGTCGGACCGCCGGCAGGGATTTGCATTTGTGGCAAGCGTCGTGTTCTGCGTCGTAACGAGATGAGCCCCGATTGCCGCAATGACGGAGGTGCGCTCCCTCTCCCGCGAACGGTGAACGAGCCGCAGGGATCGATTCAACCTAAAGAAGTCGCCTTAGCGCAGCGATGCGATGTAGGCCGCGATGTCGCCAGCTTCGGTTCGGCTTAGGGGGAAATTCGGCATCTTCGGGTGCGGATCGAGCAGGAAGAAGGCGAGCCTCTCCGGACTGAAGTCCGGTCTGCGCGCAATGGAGACAAAGGAGGGGACGTCGGCGCTCGCCTGGGTCTGGCCGTTCGCGACGACATGGCAGCTTGCGCACCAGCGCTTGGCGAGGTCGGCACCGTGATCGGGATCGGCTGCGAGAGCGGACGACGTGCCGAAGCTCGAGGTTACGGCTAGCAGCAGGTAAATTCGTCTCAAATGCTGACGCATAGAGCAACCTTCATGAATTCGTTGGCGACCGCGATGCTATCCGCAGCACGATCCCGGAAATTGCGAGAGATCAATGCGGCCGATGATCGACCGCAGCAGCTTGCGGACGGGACGATAGAGATGCCTTGCGAAGGCCGGCATTCTCGCCGCGGGCAGGCCAAGGCTCTTTGTAACGAGACTTCTCGTATCGAGACCTTTCGCTTCAAGACTTTCGATATAGTTCGACACGTGTCTCTCCGGGGCCATATCACCTTTTTTAGCCTCGTGCCTCGGAGCCGCCTTGATCTGCCGCAAGGCGTTCCCGGCTAATAGTCGCCCGGATTCATGATCATCGGGCTTTTTGTATCGGCCGGCGCGAGCGCGCTGCTGGCGCTGTCACGCAGGAAGCGGTCGAGCGTCTCCTGAATCTTCTCCTTGACCGCATTGGGCCCACGATCGCTCATTTCCGTGTGCTGCGCGCCGGTATGGACGATGTCGATACCGCGCGCCTTGGCCTCTTCCGGTGTCGGCAGCACGCCGGGATCGGTCACGAAATGCGGGTCCTTCGACCGGAAGGACAGGATCTTCAGGCCGTCGCTGAGCACGAAAGGTACCCGCAGATTGTCGAGCGTGATCACCTTCGACACCAGCTCCGGGTGTTGATGGGCCACATACATGGAGACATCGCCGCCGTTGGAATGGCCGACGAGGGTGATGTGGTCGTAGTCGACGTTCTCCTGCTGCCTCCTCAGCTTGTCCAGCACGAAAAGAATGTTGGCTTCGCAGCGGATATAGACCTCGCGCCGGCCGACATATGGCTGACCGACATGGGTCATCAACGGCGGATCGCTCGGCAGGTCCTGCTGAATGCTGGCAACCATATAGCCGCGCGCGGCGAGCACGTTGGCGAGGAAGGAATATTCGGTGGCCTTGACGGTGTTGCCGTTGCTGATGATGGCGAGCGGGAGTTTCCAGAGGCCGAGATTGGCCTTGGTCTCGTAATCGCGCCGCACCGCCACCTCGACTGAGATCGGCCGCTGCCGCGCCGCGTCATACAGGGCCAAAGTTTCGTGGCGGATCGCGAACCGGCTGACGACGAAATATTCCCCGACGCCGAGGACGCAGAGAAACGCCAGGACTGCAAAAACTCGCTTCATTCGTCTCGTCTCAAATCACGTTCCGCTAGACATGGCCATTGGTAACTCCCGGATCGAGCGACCGTGAGCAGGTTACTGGATTAAATTTAGGCAAGTCTGTGAGCAAGGCCGCAAAAGGGCCGCATGTCGCGCCGCCGCGCGAACCGCAGGCCAACTAGAGACAGCCGGACTTGCCGCGTTCGGGGCAGAGCCGGAATGCGCTCGACAGGGTGAGCAGGAAGCGCGGGCTGCGGCGCTGGTTGTCCGGCGCCCGGTAGCTCAGAGGCACGGCCACGGCGAGATCGGCCTGGAGATCGTCTGGCATGAAGAAGCGCACACCGGCTCCGGCCGACGTCAGCGACAGGCCGTCGCTCAGGTGGTAACCGTCGTTCCAGACTGCGCCAGCGTCGCCAAAGGCGTAGAGCTGATAGCCGGTCCAGTAGCGGAAATTGAGCTTCTGGTCGAAGCGCAGTTCGAGCGAGCCGGCAAGGCCATTGTCGCCGCTGATCTCGGCCGCGCCATAGCCCCGGCCGAAGGCCGCGCCGCCGAGATAGAATTGCTGCGAGGTGAACAGCGGCCGCAATGCCGTCTGGCTCGCCGCGGAGAGCTTGAGCGACCAGGCATCGCTGAGCGTCTGGTAGCGCGTGAACCAGAGGTTCAGCACCGAGAAGTTGGAGGAGGCGCCGTCGCGCGACAACAGGTCGTCGTCGAAATGCGAGGCGCCGAAGATGTCGAGGCCGTGGCGGTAGGTCAGCGTCGCAAGATTGGCGCCGCCGAAGCGATCCTGCAGCCGGTAATCGGCGGTCAGGCTCGCGGTCCTGATATGGTCGTTGTACCAGGGACCGTAACGGTCGTGCTCGGACACGTTGCTGAAGGTCGTCGCCGCAGTCAACGTGAGCGTGGAGGATTGCGACTGGAGCGGGACGATGCTGACCCGCAGCTCGAACGCCTCGGTCGTGGTGATGTCGCTGTCGAGGCGGCGGGCATCGCCCGGCCTGACCGCGCTGTACAGCACCGACCCGCCGAGGCGCAGGCCGTCGATGCCGACCGGCGCGTCGTAGGACAATCGGGTGAAGCCGAGCTGGCGCGGGTCGTTGGCAATCGTCGACAGGTTGACTGCCAGCGTGTCTCCAGGCGTGAGGTAGGAGTTGAAGGCGCCGGTCGCATAGGTCTGCCACGGGCCGACCGATGACGATCCGAGATTGTCCAAGCCGAACGAGGAGAAGACGTGCCAGGTCTTCAAGAAGACGATGAGGCGGAAGCGGCCGGTCGCACCACCGATCTCCTCCAGCGCGGTATCGGTGATCCGCACGCCCGGCCTGCCGTTGATGAGGAAGAGCTGACGTTCGAGTGTCGGCAGGCGCGACGGCTGCTCGGCTAGAATCGGCCCAAGCATCGGCCTTACGCCGAACTGCTCGGCGCCGTCGCCTTTCAGCTCGGCCTGCACGATGGCGCCTTCGATCACCTGGATCCGGACGCGGCCATCGGCAATGTTCTGCGGCGGCACGATGGCCCGGCTCAGATGGAATCCGTCGGCGCGGTAGAGGTCGCTGATCGCGCCGGCGATCGCAGCGAGATCCGCCTGCGAAACCTGCTTGCCGAGATAGGGCTGATAGACCGTGGCGATACGATCCTGGGAGACAGCGTGGGCGCCGCTGACGGCGACGCCGCGCAGCACGAATTGCGGCTTGGTATCCCCGCCGGTGTTCGGTTGCCCGACGCTCGGAAGCTGAACCGGAGGCCGGCTCAGCGATTCCCGCTCGGTTTGGTTATCGAAATATTTCTCGGGCTGGCGCGGATCGAAGCCTGGCTGGTTCGCCTGTTGGGCGAAGGCCTGCGGAATACCCGCAAAAATTGGTGCCATCAACACCAACGTGGTAAGGACATGCCGCTTCTCAGCCCGTGCAGCGAACCTGTCCCCGTAGTTTGACGGAGATTCTCTGATGGAACGGTAAGGCTTCGTTAGCCGCATGATTTTTCATAGTTTTTTATGGTCAATGATTGGTTAAGGCACCCTCTTGGCTGGCCGCTTGCCGCTAATCCTCTCTTGAGTGATTTCGGATACTCCTCAGATCCGGCTGTAACGCGGACTGAGGATCGTCATGCTTGGCAGAATTGGAATGCGGTGGGCCTTCGTGGTGGCGCTGACCCTGGGAACGGCTTCCGGTGCATTCGCCGCGGAGGACGGCGTCTGGTCGGTCAGTAAGGCCACCGGCGAAGTATGGGTCGCGACCGACGGCGTGCAACAGGTGTCGCTGAACCAGGAAGCGACGCTCAAGCCCGGCAATACCATCCGCACCGGACGCAATGGCCGGGTGCTGCTCGTCCGCGGCGAGGAAACCATTCTGATCTCTCCGAACTCCGTGGTCGGCTTGCCGGCCGAGAAGAAGGATGGGCTTTCGACCACCATCATCCAGCAGGCGGGATCGATCCTGCTCGAGGTCGAGAAGCGCAACGTCAAGCATTTCGAGGTCGAGACGCCCTATCTCGCCGCCGTGGTGAAAGGAACGCAGTTCAGCGTCACGGTGGGAGCTGGCAGCACCAAGGTCGGCGTGCTCCGCGGCCAGGTCGAAGTCTCCGACTTCAAGACGGGACAGATCGCCCAGGTCATGCCGGGGCAAGCGGCCACGGTCTTTGAGCGCGGCAAGCCCGGTCTCAGCCTGAGCGGTGCAGGCACGTTCAATCCGATCGAGCACGGCAAGCCGCGCGCCTCGACGATCGAGCGTGTCCCCGTGCCGAAATCGGGCCTGTCAGCGCCGCGCAATGCCGCGAGCGGCCATGTGATCCATGCGCTCGGTCCGATCGACAAGGGGACCAAGGCGGCAGGCGTGCCGAAGGCATCGCATCAGGCGGCCGGAGGTCATGTTTCCAAGGCCGGCGTCGTGCGCATTTCAAGCTCGCTCGGCGAGGTCAAGCTGAATGTCCACAAGGTCACCAATGGGCTCGCCCGCGGCGCGGTTGCTCCCGGACAGGTGCGCAACGCGAACGCCAACACCGGTTCTGAGACGGTCTGGAGCGACGGCAAATCGAATGCCCCGGCATCCAACAGCTCCGTCCAGACTGCGGCAACGACGAGCGGTGCGGCAACTGCTGGCAGCAGCGCATCGGCTGCGAGTGCGGCGATCGCGGCAGCGGCAGCAGGTGCATCCAGCGACAGCCCCGGAAACTCCGGCGGCAACAACGGCAACGGCAATAGCGGTAACGGCAACAACGGTAACGGGAATGGCAATAACGGTGCCACCGGCAACGGCAGGGGCAACAACGGCAACGGCAATGGGAACGGCGGCGGTAACGGCAGCAACGGCCATGGCCACGCCTATGGCAGGCGCTGAGGCGGTTTACTAGGGGATGAGGGACGCACCTGCAGAAGCGGGTGCGCGGGAGGATCGGGTGAAACGCTATCGGCCGCATATTCTCGTCGCGATCGCGCTTGCGATCGTGCTGTCCACGGGATGGCATGGTGCGCTTCGCAACGCGCTCACCGACCTACGGTTCAGCTGGCAATCGCGTGCGGCCAGCGGCAATGTCGTCGTGGTGGCTATCGACGCGCCGTCCATCGATCGGATCGGGGTGTGGCCCTGGCGGCGCCGGCTCCACGCGGAGCTGTTGCACAGGCTCGTGGCGGCGGGAGCGGGGGATATCGCCTTCGACGTCGATTTCAGCACACCCTCGGATCCGGCTTCGGACGAGGCCTTCGTCCAGGCCCTTCGCGAAGCCGGCGGCTCGACGATCCTGGCGTCCTTCAAGCAGCCGACGCCGAATGGCGGTGCGGCCCACATCAACCGTCCCCTGAAATCGTTCAGCAACCAGTCGTGGCCGGCGGTCGTCAACGTCGCAGTCGAATCCGACGGACTCGTTCGCCGCTATCCGTTCGGCGAGAAGCTTGGCGATGCCGTGATGCCGTCGATGGCCGTCGTGCTGGCCGGGCAGGACGCCAACCGGCGGCCGCCCTTCCTGATCGATTTCAGCATTCGTGCAGCCTCCATTCCCAGCGTCTCCTATGTCGACGTGCTGCGCGGCGATACCGCTGCTCTCGACAGGCTGAGAGGCAAGAAGATCATCGTCGGCGCCACTGCGCTCGAGCTCGGCGACCGCTTCAGTGTTCCCAACGGCAAGATCGTCTCGGGGCCGGTCCTCCAGGCGCTGGCCGCAGAATCGATCCTCCAGAATCGGATGCTGCGCTGGACGTCCGATATCGGCATGATCCTGGGCCTGGGCGTGATCTGCCTGCTCATGATGTATTCGTGGCGCCGCCTCGCGCCGGGAATTCGCGTCGCGGTCCTGGTCGCCGCCGGGGCGGTTGTCGAACTCGTCGCAGCCCTCGTGCAGGCAAGATGGTCCCTCGTCATCGACACGTCGCTGTTCCACATCGCGATCGTCGCTTATCTGACCGCGATTGCGCTGGACGAGATCGATTTCCGTGGTCTCCTGGGACGCATCGCCGAGAGCCGCTTTCACCGCATCGCGATGTCGCTTGGTGACGGTCTCGTCTGCACCGACGAGGATCATCGGATCACGGTCTGGAATCCCGGCGCGAGCGCGATCTTCGGCTACGCGCCGGCGGAGATGATCGGCCGTCCGTTCGAAACGCTGTGCGTCGTGCCGGCGGACGGTGATGCAAGGCCGTCCATGCATGACGCCGCGCGCCAGGCGCTCCTGGTTCCGGGCGGCGCGGTCGTCGTCGAGTTCGAGGGCCGGCGCAAGAATGGTGAAACCTTCCCCGTCGAGGCGAGCTTTTCGGGCTGGCAGGGAACGGAGGGTTTCCAGTACGGCGCGATCCTGCGCGACATCTCGGTCCGCAAGCGCGAAGCCGAACGCGTCAAATATCTTGCCGAACATGACGCGCTGACCGGCCTTGCCAACCGCAACACGCTGCACGCCCGCCTGGTCGGCATGATAGCGAATGCGGAGCGAAAGCCTCGCGAGGTCGCGTTGCTCGTCATCGGGCTCGACGGCTTCCAGAGCATCAACGACATGCTGGGGCATTCGGCGGGAGACCTCGTGCTGCAGGCGGTCGCCATTCGCCTGGAGGGTCAGGCCGGAGATGGGGCGATCGTCGCGCGGCTCGGCGGAGATGAATTCGCCATTGCGCGCGAAGCAGCAGACGGCAGTGAGCCGATCGTGAAATTCGCCGAGCGGATCGCGCGTGCATTCGAAACGCCGCTCGCGACGGGCACGCGCCAGCATCGCGTCAGGATCAGCATCGGCGTCGCGGTTTATGGCGAAGGCGGACAGGGCGCCGACGAACTTCTCAGCAATGGTCATCTGGCGCTGAGCAAGGCAAAGATGACGCGCCGCGGCAGCCATGTGATCTTCGAGGCTGCGATCAGGCAGGAACTGGAGAGCCGGCTGACGCTGGAGAGCGAGTTGGCGCTCGCCGCGGATCGCGGCGAGTTCGAGCTGTTCTACCAGCCCCAGGTTCGTCTGACCGACGGCAGCCTTGTCGGCGCCGAAGCGCTCATCCGTTGGCGGCACCCCGTGCGCGGCTACGTCTCGCCCGGAGAGTTCATGCCGGTGGTCAACACCTCGGCCTTGTCCGAGCGGATCGCGAACTGGGTGATGGAAACCGCCTGCCGTCAGGCGCGCGGCTGGGAGCTGTCCGGAAGCGGCGTGCGCGTCGCGATCAACCTGTCGCCGTCGCAGCTCCACTCCGGCGATCTCGCGCATTCGGTTGCGACATTGCTGGAATTGACGGGGCTTACACCGTCGCTGCTCGAAATCGAGGTGACCGAAGACATCCTGCTCAATGACGAAGGCCGCGTGCTCGACATGTTCAAGCGCATTCAGCAACTCGGCGTTCGCATCCTGTTCGACGATTTCGGTACTGGTTACGCGAGCCTGAGCTATCTGAAGAAGTTTCCGCTCGACGGGCTCAAGATCGACCGGTCGTTCGTGTCCGGTCTGCTCTCGAATTCCGACGACGCGGCGATCGTCGGTTCGACCATCGGCCTCAGCAAGCAGCTCGGTCTCACCGTGGTGGCGGAAGGCATCGAGGATCGTGCAACCGCCGACTTCCTGGTCAGCATGGGATGTGAAGAAGGTCAGGGATATTTCTTCGGCCGTCCGATGCCTGCGCAGGCGTTTGAAAAGCAATTCCTGGCGCCGGAGCTCGACGCGGTCAGTGCCGCCTGAGCCAGGTGGCCTCGCTGTCTATCGCCGCCGGGCGACCGCGACCCCGAAGAGGAAAGCGACGAACAGGCTGGCAAGCGGCGCTTCGCGCGTGATGGCTGCGACTGTCGCGAGAGTCCCACCAGGTTTCCGCGATTCCTCGACGGCAGAAGTCAGGCGACCGACTGCTGAATGCAGGCCTCCGGCCACTTCACCAATCGTGCGGGAGACGTCCGCCGCTGTATCGATGGCGCGCTCGGCCATGCCGGGTTGGTGATCTGACTGCGGTATCTCGGTGCTCAAGCGCGATCTCCAAGCGTGAGAATGGAGGCTGACACCTTTGGCTATCCGCGCGAGCGCTCGTTTTGAACAGCGGGTCTGACGACCTTTTGCTCTTCGCGAGAGGCGCCCGTAGTCCACGGCGGGTGCCGGCCTTGGATGAGCAATTCAGCGCGCGGGCCTTTGTTCCGAATGAGTTGTCGGATGAGGCGTTTGTGCCCGGGAAACGACGGGGGCGAATCTCTGTTAGGCTGGCTCGACCTCGTTGACGTCAGGAGACAGCCGTGACCGATCGAACCATGACGGATCGAGCCCGGCGCATCGCTTTACTCGGTGCTCCCATCGACATGGGGGCGTCGCAGCGCGGCACCTTGATGGGCCCTGCGGCGCTGCGTACCGCGGGCCTTGCGACATTGCTCGAAAGCCTGGATTTCGAGGTCGTCGACTATGGCGATCTTTCCGTGGCCGAAGTCGGGGACCTCACCGACAGGCCGCCGGAAAGGGCCAATCACTACCGCGAGATCCAGCGCTGGACCCGCATTCTGAGCCAACGAGGCCATGAGATCGCGCAAACCGGCGCGCTGCCGATCTTCCTCGGCGGCGATCACACGCTCTCGATGGGATCGGTCAACGCCATGGCGCGCCATTGGCAGGAGCGGGGACGCGAGCTGTTCGTGCTTTGGCTCGATGCCCACGCCGACTACAACACGCCGGAGACGACGATTACCGCGAACATGCATGGCATGTCGGCCGCGTTTCTGTGCGGCGAGCCCGGCCTGGACGGCCTGCTCGGCGACGATCCGCGCGCTTCGATCACCCCTGGCAGGCTCGATCTATTCGGCGCGCGTTCGATCGACAAGCTCGAAAAAGAGCTGATGCGGGCCCGCCGGATCAGGGTTGTCGACATGCGCCAGATCGACGAGTTCGGCGTCGCCGTCCTGACCCGGCGCGTCATCGAGCGGGTGAAGGCCAGCAACGGCGTGCTGCATGTCAGTTTCGACGTCGATTTCCTCGATCCCAGCGTGGCGCCGGGCGTCGGCACCACGGTGCCGGGTGGCGCGACCTATCGCGAAGCACACCTGATCATGGAGCTGCTGCACGATTCCGGCGTGGTGGGATCGGTCGACATCGTCGAGCTCAATCCCTTCCTGGACGAGCGTGGCCGGACGGCGCGCACCGCCGTCGAGCTGATCGGCAGCCTGTTCGGCCAGCAGATCACCGACCGGCCGACACCGAGCAACGCGATCGCTCCGGGCGAGTGAAGCGGCGGCTGACGAAGGCTACGAACGCCCATCTGCTAGATGGGGCGCAGCTTGTCACCCGGCAGTTGCGACAGGGCCGTATCGATGGCGGACTGCAGCTCTGCCGGCAAGGGGGCTTTCTCAGAGTTCCGCGAGACTTTAAGCTGCGCGGGGGAACATTCTCGCAATTGCCAAGTTTTCCCGATGCCCTTCCCCAATGGGGACCCCGCATGGCCCCAGCTCCAATGCCCCCCAATATACCCGCGAGCTGGGGCCTTTTTTTCTGGAACCCCAGCGGCGACGCGGCCGCATTTTGCCAATGCAGACGTGAATAGGCGGACACCATGAAATGGATGCTCGTGGTCCTCGTGGGTGGCGTCGCGCCCGTCAACACCGATCTCGTCTTCGACAAGTTCAGCGACTGCCTGTCCGCCGAGGCGCAAATGCGACAGCATTACTCCGATGCGTTCGATGCCTGGGACCGGCTGGCCGCTGCAAGAATCGACCGGCGTAGCGACTACAAGAAGGCGCGCGAGCTCGAGGCGAAAAGACTGCTAAGCAACGTCGGCACCTGTGTGCCCCACGGCGGGGGCGAGTCTGTTGCTCCGGCAGAGCCGCCCAAGTCGCCCGCTGCATCTCCGCAGCAACCTGCTACGCCGTCACAGCCGACCCCGCGAACTTAGCGAAACGTCTCGCCTCATAGGAAAAAGCCACGTTTATTGCAGCTCGGCCTTTGAGGTGTGGAGCGAGCGCTCGCCAATGGCGATGATGCCGTTGCCGTACCACGAGGTGGTCGTGGTGGAGCCGCCGCTCCGTCGATGCGGCACATCGTATCCGGCGGGGCCGCCATCACGGCCGGCGCCTTGGCGGACGATCTGGTCGTTCGACCAAAGTTAATCGGGAAAAAGTGGAAATATAGATGATGCCGTGAGTTGGCAGCATGGATACAGGTGTCTGGAGAGCATCATCGTGGACGACGCCGTCTTGAAGAATGCCGCCGAAACGGCGTGGACGGTGTACCGGGCGCGTCATCCCGAGGTCGACCTGTTCGACAACCGGCGATGCCTGCTGGAACGCCATTTGCTCAGGAGAAGGGAAGAGCGCGAGAGTGATGCCGAAGAACTCGCCAGCTTCGGGATAGCCTACCTGTGCCGGCTTCCCAGAGACGAATGTTGACCACCATTAAAATGTTCGTCGCGCGCGTAGTTCGCGGGAGCACAAGTCCGAGTTGGACGCTGCTCGCGATTTCGTTTCTCATCTCGGCGGTCATCGTAACCGCCTTGCGGACGACGTTTGGGAATTAGTTGCCGACACGCCGCGGACGGCCGGTCCGGGCCGCTCTAGTGCAAGCGCCCGCAGTCTAGAACCTTGATCCTCCCGGCGGCGTCAAACGCCAAATTCGCGCTCATGACGCCCTTACTGGTGACGTACGAAATCACGGTTCCCCGGTCTGAAGGGTTGAGATCGTCCAGCGTGCCCGCGGGATATTTTTGGAGGTGCTGGATCCAATAGGCACGAAGGGCTTCGCGGCCGGTGATCGTCTGGACGCCGCTGCAGCCGCAGTGCACTACGGCATCGTCTGCATGAAGCTCCAAGATCGCTTCGATATCGCCAGCGCGGCAGGCATCAAGCCAGTCCACGGCCACGGCCATTGGGTCAAAAGAGCTATTTGTCACTTGCTGCCGTCCAAACTGATTTCCGCCAAGGGAACCAAATCCACTCGTCATATTTTAATAAGCCACCCGGCCACGGCCATATGCCGAAGGACATAGAGGACCGGGCCGAGGCAAAGTCGATGTTGGACGCGTCCGCCAAGCACCGGATACTCAAACCCATCCGGCTTGCGATCGTTGATCGGCAACCGATCGTCCTGCAGGGGCTGAAGTCGGTCCTCGGGACACAGCAGGATTTCGATATCGTCGCCTCGGCCAGCGACGGGACAAGCTGCCTCGAAGCTATCAGGAGTTTGTCGCCCGACGTCGCACTCATTGCCGACACCCTGCCGGACCTGACCGCATCCGACATCCTGGCGATTGCGAAAGTCGAGAAGCTTTCCACGCGCCTGGTGTTCTTTACCGAAGCCGGCGGCAATCACGATCTGACCGCAGCGATCGCTGCCGGCTCTTGCAGCGCAATTTCCAAAGATGCCGCTCCCGGCACCATGCTGCAATCACTGCGGCTGATGGGAAAAAGCGGTGTCTCGCTGGAGCCCTCCGATCTCTCGCCCGCCGGCAGGGAAGCGGGTGGCGGCAGCAAGATCGAAAAGATGCTCGAGCTGTTGACGCCCCGGGAACATCAGATCGTTCGGTTGGTCTCGGAAGGCATGTCGAACAAGGAGATCGCTCGCCAGCTCGACGTTTCCCAAGGGACGGTCAAAGTCCATCTGCATAATATCTTTCAGAAGCTCGAGATCACCAATAGAACGGTGCTCGCGACCCTCTCATTGCTGCAACGCACCTCTGGTTTCAGCGTGCTCGCGCTGGGCATTCTGGCATTCGCAATTGCGGACGAGCTCAAGGCGTCGGAAGCCAACGACATATTTGCGCATGATGATGGCCACGGTCAGAAAGGCGAGCACGCCGAATATGAGGTCTGCAAGAAAGCCATTCTCCAGCATCTCATCGTCTCGAAATCCGGCGACACGCCACCATTCACGGAGAGGGACCTGCTTGCCAAAGCAAGCCAAGCCGCGAGCCCGTCCGCGGCAATGGAAGCGCTGCGCGCAGCGGAGCAACTCCTGGGCTCGAAACCCTGGAAGGATGTCGTGGCAGGATCGGGCACGCCAAGTCTGCCGGCGCTCTTGCTGCGAGGGACCAATGACGCTCTGAGCGGAGGTGACCGTACAGGGGAAGATCACCTTCCGCGGCTTGCTTCCAATCCGATGTCGATTCACGGTGCCTATGGCACCTTCGCCGCTCTCGCCGGGGCATTGATCTACGAACTGAGCGATGTCCAGCACGCCGCGCAGTCGCATGAACTGGATCAGGCTTCCATCGACAGCTTCCTGGCTGGCATCGGGGACAATGCCACCAAACTGGCCGCGATCACGCATGTCGATGCCAATCCCGCAGACAACGCAGCACCTCATTTCCTTTCACACGATTTCGGTCCGCATTCTGCCTCGGTGACCACTGCGAACAACATCGCGCAAGAGCGCGTTCGGGGCGAAGACGGCCCGGACGCCGCGGCTCACAACCTCCAAACACTAGTCGGCGTAGTGGACCCGGGTCACGATCTCCGCCCGCGCGGACACAGCGGCGATCAGCTGTTGGGGGGTAACGGCGAGAATGGTGTTGATCGCTCTCCGACCGGCGCCAAGTCTGCCTCTTCCGATTCCGTCATGGATGACGCATCCGGGCCGGGCCGGCTCAATCTTGCGGCTTTCGGGGCACTCGCCTGGCTGCATCTGACGGCGGCAGCCAAATCCATCCCGCCACATACCCTCGCCTGGATCTATGACCCCGCAAGCAATCAAACGATCGTCTATGTGAATCCAACCGACCACATCCTCGATGTCGGAGACCGCGGCCTGCTCGAAATCCATATGCAGGGAATTGTCTCCGTTGCGGAGTCGGATGTCGTTCAGCAATCGGGGGGCGCCGCTGTCGCGGTTACCCTTGAGCAACTCGAACAGGCGCTGATCCTGGCGTCCGCAACCGATGAGACGGCTTCCAGTATGAGCAGCAGCCACGCGAGTGAGGAGCCGCTCGGGGAGGCCGGCGTTTGGAGCGCTTCGGCCGATGACGGCTTGAGCTTTCAATTCGCGCACGTTCGAACCGGCTCCGGGACGGCGGCCAAGTCCGGCACCTACAGCAGCGATTCTGCGGATGCAGCAGACGAGAATGCGGGTGCGTCCGGTGTGCCGGCTTACGGATCATCAATCGCGCCTGGTCAGGGTGCGTCGCCTCCGACGGTGGAAAACCTCTCCTGGAAGAATGAGCCGACTCACCCGAATACCGGGGCTGCGTCGACCAAGCAGAGCGAGATGGTCCAGCCGGACTTCAACACCGCCGACAGGACCGGCCACAGTAACTCTGAGCACAGTCCGGAACCAGGTTCGGAAAAGGCGACGGAAAAGGCCGAAACTGAGTCCAAACCCGGCAAGGGCGTCGGTCTTGGCAATGACCACCATTCCCAGGCGCCGGACAGTATGCAAGGAGCAGCGAAGACGGCAGAGCCAGGCGGTGCCGCGCACGGCAACTCGAGCCAATCGGCTTCCGCCAAAGGAGCGGAAGCGGGCGAGAGCGCCGAAACGCCCGGGCAGACGGAGCACGGCCACTCACAGAAGGTTGCGGAGCGGGGCCCGATCAAGGTGGTGGCCGTGGAGATGGCCGGGGCGGAGCCCAAACCCGGCAACGGCGTCAGTGATGGCAAAGAAGGCCATTCTCAGGCTTTGGACGGTTCGCCAGGAGCAGCGAGGACGGCCGAATCCGGCAGCGCGGCACACACGAATTCCAGCTCAACATCAGCCAAAGCAGCGGACCCAGGCGAGAGCGTCGCAACTCACGGCAACACGGATCATGGCAACGCGCAGCAGGCTGCACATGCCGGTGCAAACCCATCGGAAGCTGTGCCGGCGAAAGCGGCATTCAAGCTTGGAAGCGCAGATCAAGAACCAGTGTTCCGCTTCGATGACGACGTGGCTCCTTCCACGCGCGTCGCGGTCGTCGAGTCCAAAGAGCATGGCAATCCCCACGTTACCCCCGGTCAGAGAGATACCCCCCAGATGATCGCCGAGATTGTTCCTGGTTCACTCGACGAGCACGCCGCCAGCCACGGCATTACCGATCCGCATCACGGCGTTGGACCTGCGCCCCATGACTGGCTGATTTGAAGCCTTGCATCCTCCTGACTGAACATGGGCGGGAGGGCGACCACGCGGGTCCGGGTTGTGCACTGTTGGACCCGCCTGACGGGAGCGGGGAACCGAGAGGGGCGGCTCTGAATTAACCTGCGATGGGAAAATAGCGGATACTTCGATGACAAATGGTCGTTTCGCGAGCTCCATATCTACCGCCCTACGCCACCCCGGCGTGATCGCGCTCATCGTGGCGGGTGTCACGATTGCAGCCATGCTGATCGTCGACCACGGTCCATGGAACCGCGCCAAGACGCAGCCGGCCCATGTTGCGATGTATGCAACGACCGGAGAAGCGGCACGGGCCGCCGGCGCCGCGGTGCTCCCGACCAGCCCGAGATCGCCGATCGAGCCCTCGCGGCCCGGGCCCAAGACGTCCCCGACCGTCAATCCCGTGACGCCGTAGCTTCGTCAGCCCAATACCGACGAGCCGAGCAGAGCGAGCACGGCCAGCGCCATCAGCGCGGTGCCGAGCCAGCCCAGCGCGATCAGCCATGAGCGGGCCCTGAAGCGGCCCATGATCGCGCGGCTCGAGACGATCAGCATCATCATCGCCATGATGGGCACGGCGACGATACCGTTGAGCACCGCGCTCCACACCAGCATGTGGATGGAGTCGATCCCGGTGAAGCCGAGGCCGAAGCCGATGATGGTTGCCGCGGCGATGATGGTGTAGAAGCCGACCGCTTCGTCGGGCTTGGCCTCCAGCGTCGCCCGCCAGCCGAAGATCTCCGCGACGCCATAGGCGGCCGAGCCCGCCAGCACCGGGATCGCGAGCAGGCCCGTGCCGATGATGCCGAGCGCGAACAGAGCGAAGGTGAAATCGCCGGCCAGCGGCCGCAGCGCTTCGGCCGCCTCCGTCGCCGAATTGATCTTGGTGATGCCATGCGCATGCAGCACGGAAGCCGTGGTCAGGATGATGAAGAAGGCAATTCCGTTGGAGAGCAGCATGCCGGCGAGGGTGTCGGTCTTGATGCGGTCGAGTTCGTGGTTGCCGCCGCGCTTGAGCTCGCGGAGCGGCTTGTCGCGCCGGCCCTGGTTCATCTCCTCGACCTCCTGCGAGGCCTGCCAGAAGAACAGATACGGGCTGATCGTGGTGCCGAGCACGGCGACCACCATCATGAAATACTCGGTGCTGACATTGGCCTTCGGCCACACCGCGGCGAGCAGTGCCGTACTCCACGGGATCTTGACGGTGAAGGCGGTCGCGACATAGGCGAACAACGCCAGGGTGAGGAATTTCAGCACCGGCGAATAGCGGCGATAGGGCAGGAACACCTGGAGCAGGGTCGAGCCCGCCGCGAAGATCAGCGCGTGCTCGTGGTTGAGCCCGCCGATCACGAGCGAGAGCGCCTCGGCCATCGCGGCGATGTCGGCGGCGATGTTGAACGTGTTCGCGGCAACCAGCATGGCGACGAGGCCCAGCACCGCCCAGCGCGGCGCGAGCCGCATGACGTTGGCGGCGAGCCCCTTGCCGGTGACGCGGCCGATCTGGGCGCTGACGAGCTGGATGGCGATCATGAACGGTGTGGTGAGAAACACGGTCCACAGCAGACCGTAGCCGAATTGCGCCCCGGCCTGCGAATAGGTGGCGATGCCCGAGGGATCGTCGTCGGCAGCTCCCGTGATCAGTCCCGGCCCCAGCCTTTGCAACAGCGTCGGCGCGGATTTCGTCGGCGTGAGAGCGCTGTCGCTCATGAGCGGACCTCGTCGGGGCGCGGCTACTTTCATAGCAAATGCTGACGAGGGAACGAAAGTTCCTCACCGCGCGGGCGATCCAATATTTCGGTTAAGCCTAAGTCAGCTTGACTGTCGGGCAAAACGGGAGTAGATTGCGATCATCCCAGAGTTTGCGTCGGCTCACCGCCGGGGTCCGTGAGGCTTGCCCGCGCCAGGTGACGGGGATGTCGAGGGCCAGGGATGATAGCCTGCGCCGCCGCGCTACTTGATGCTGACGAACATGCCCCAGGCGGCGGCCAGCGCCGCGCCGGAAAAGACGATCAGCGGGTTATCGCAGAATGCGCCACCATAGCTGCACATGGTGACGCCGAGCGAGCCGATCTCGTGATGGCTCGCGGAATAGAACAGTCCCGACAGCACCAGCAATGCAGCGGCGACGTAGTACATGGGCGATTTCTCCGACGTTGTCCCGATTGCATTCGCGCAAGCACATGTCCCAGCATGGCGCGAAGAGATTGCATTTCGCCAAATCCGCTATGTTGCATTTGAGATAAAGTTTTGATCCGCCGGGCAAGGCATCGGACGATGAGAGCATCGGGACGATTTGGCACTCGGCTGACGGCGCATTCGCCCATGAGAAAGGGCCCCGCACCGCGGGGCCCTGGTCGTGCAATCCGAGAACGCTTAGCGACGCGCGCTCGTGCCGTAGAGCTGACGCTCGCGGCCGATATCTTCCGGCGAAAGCGGCGGGCTCGCGGCATCGAAGTCGTTCCAGCCGGACTTCTGCCAGGCCGCGCTGCGCTCCTGCAGGTTCACGGCGCGCTCGTGCAACAGAGCATCGAGACGGGCGCGATCCTGGTCGGGCACCCGAGCGGTCACCAGCGTGCCGCCGCGGCGAACGCCCTCGGCGTAACGCGAGGCTTCTTCCTTGGAGACGCCGGCTTCCGTCAGGGCACCGACAATGCCGCCCGTGGCCGCACCGGCAGCTGCGCCGACTGCGGCCGCGGCGAGCCAACCCGCTGCGACGACCGGTCCGAGACCGGGGATCGCCAGCAGGCCGAGGCCCGCGAGCAGGCCGGCCGCGCCGCCGAGGCCCGCACCGATACCGGCTCCGGTCCCGGCGCCTTCGGCACGATCATCGACGCCGTCGCGATCGCGGTCGACCTTGCCGGAGCGCGAGCCATACCAATTGTCGGAGTTGTTGGCGACGATGCTGATGTCGGAATGCGGCACGCCGGCGGCTTCGAGCCGGGTTACGGCGCTCTCGGCGTCGGCGTAAGTGTCGTAAAGGCGAGAGATGGTGGTGGTCATGTGTCAGGTCTCCTGATTGCTTTGCGCGCTATTTGGCGCGTTACTTGGCGCGTTACTTGGCGGGATTGACGTTGCCCTGGAAGTCCAGGCTGACGTCAGCCTTGGTGCCGGCCTTGTCGGCCTTGCCGCGCCAGACGCCCTGGTCATCCTTCTTCAGGCCGGAGACATTGGAATATCCCGCCTCTTCGATCTTCGATTTCGCCTGGCCCTCGGTGAAGCTGTTGCGGCCGGCGACAGGCTTGTTCGAGTTGTTCTGGTCCGCGCTGTTGACGGCGTTGTTGCCCGGCCCGCTCTGGGCAGGCTGAGACTGTGCGCTTGCGGGCACCGCTGCGAGCAGCAACATGGTCGTGGCAAGTAGAGTGAGACGTCGCATTTTTTGTCCTCCGGCAGTGAATGTGCCGGCGACAACAAGTGAGATTCGAATTGGTTGCTTTGAGTTCGTAGCTTCCGAGTGCCGCAGCGCTTCTTGCGCGAATGCCGCGTGCATCGAGATCAGTTTTAGGAACGTTTGCCGGTTTGTCCCGTTTAGCGGCGCTCTGCGGCTGATGCTGATTGGGGGCGCCGAATCCAACGCGCCGCGCAGGCGAGACGACTCCCACCATGCAATCCCGCGACCCGCTGTTGAAGAAATGGACGGTGCAAGACCACGAGCGGCCTTGGCCGAAGCGGCCGGGGGCCCGACGAGATTGCGCTCGAGCTCAATCGCAGCGGGCGGCCGTGAGGGCGCGCGCCTGGCAGCACGGGATCGGCTTGAAGCTTGTTACGCAGAAGCGCGGCAAGCAATAGAGGGCCGTCTTCCTCCGAGCTTGCCTTCATGCCGGCACGTCACTTCGTCGAGTGTGCTTCGGCCTGCGTCGTGGCGGGCTCCCAGGGTGCGGGAAGGATGACGCGGATCGGGCGCGCGTCAGTGGCGCCTTGAACCGCGGGCCGGACCTGCTCCCTGGCGGGATCGGCCAGTGCCACGGACAGCAGTGCAATCAGCATAGCCAGCGAAGTCGCCACAAGTCTCAAATCCAGCATCGAAGCCTCCGTTGTGCGCATCAACGCAGGCGGCGCGACTTGGTTCGGGCCAGACCGGGAATAAGCGGCAATATTTCGATGTCCGGAGAAGACAGGTCCAATCGGCTTCGGAGACCCACATTGCCGAGCTGTCGCGGAACGCTGCGCGAGAGGCCCGCGTGGCGCAATCCGCACGGGCTTTTGGCTATGAATCGCTCTTACGGAAAACGTGGAAGGGCCGGCCTTGCCTCAGCCGGCGAGCGACACGTTGATCTGCTGAAATCCCCGCACCGCCGGCAACGACATGAAGCCGGGCTTGGCAAAATGATAACCCTGGAACAGCGCGATGCCGGCGGCCCTGAGAACCGTGAGTTCGGCCTCGTTCTCGACGCCCTCGGCCAAAACCGTGATGTCGAGCTCGCGCGCCATGGCCGCCACGCCCGATACGATGACCTGCCTGGCATGGCTGAGATGGATGTCGCGCAGCAGCTCCATGTCGATCTTGATGAGATTCGGCTGCAGCCGGGCGAGCAGGCCGAGGCCGGCATAACCGGCGTCGAAATCGTCCAGCGCGGTCCAGAAGCCGAGGGCCTTGTAGGCGCGCACGATGTTTTCGACATGCGCGGGATCGCTCATCCGCTCGTTCTCGGTGAATTCGAACATCAGATTGGACGGAGGAAAATTCGCGCGACGCGCGGCCTCGAGCGATTTCTGGATGCAGGCGCGCGGCTCGTACACCGCATTCGGCATGAAATTGATCGAGAGGCGGGCGCGCGGATCGGCGAACAGCTTGCCGGCGGTCTCGATCGCCATGACGCGGGCGGCCTGGTCGAAGCGGTAGAGCTGATCGTCGGTGAGCTGGCTGAGCACGCTGTGGGCGCTCTCGCCGTTCGGGCCGCGCACCAGCGCTTCATAGCCCCAGATCCTGTTCCCGGTGACATCGACGATGGGCTGGAATGCCATCTTGAATGCGAACGGCAGTTCCGTCCCGTCGGCACATCCCGCGCACTTCACGCCCATCTCGTCAAACTCCTGCAGCCCTCAAACATGCGGACGTTAGGGCGCAGCGGTTAAAGAACAGCGAAGCGGGGAGGGCCGCCGCGACCGGGTGCGCTCAAGTTCAATTGTGCACACAGGCAGGCTGGTCATCACCGTTTCGGCGCGACGAAACACGGCTGAAACAGAGCTGAAACCCGATTGTCCTGAACTGCCTCGCGCCCGGTTCCGACCAACGGAGCGAAGAGGAGAGAACTCATGATCCAGATCGGTTCGAAGGAAGAAGTCGCGTTCCTGCTGGCGCTGTTCGGCACCCACACCCAGCCGGTGAAGCGGCCGAAGCCGAAATCGCAGCACAGCTAAGGAGGCTGAGCCCATGCCAGGTTTGGCCGAATGCCAGAGCCTGCTCAGGCTCCTGATCGCCAGGGGCGATCCAAGGCCATCCCGCTCGCCAAAGGCGCCATCGATCAGTATCTGAACACGGCGCCGCTCAGCGCCCGCGGGCGCGGCCTGCGCGTGCTCCAGCGCGACGCGCTGGACCAGCACGATGTCGCGGTCGGCGTGCAGCGCTCGTTCGCCGAGACGGTGGATGCCTATATCGAGAACAAGCTCGCGGAGGAGTAGGAGCTGCTGCGCAGGCATGCGCAATTCAGGCCATGCCGGATCAATCCCTTCGCTGCGCTCCCGGAACTCATTGGACTCCAACAGAATTTCTCCGCCCGTGGGAAACCTTTGCTCGTCCCGCGCCTAATTATGGCAAAGGATACGAACATGCCCCGATATTACTTCGATCTTCGCGACGACAAGGGAATTGCGCTGGACGAGGAGGGGCTGGAATTGTCGAGCCCGCGCGCCGCCCGGGCCGAAGCCGCCAAATCGGTTGCCGACATGGCGCGCGATGCCGTGTTTTCCGCGCCCAATGGCGGCAGGCAACAGATGGTGATCGACGTTCGCGACACCAGCGGGCCTGTCTTGCAGGTGAAGTTCTGCGTCGAGATCGACAGCCTCGCGCCGCAATCGCACTCACGCGATCATTGACGGGTCAGTATCGGTCCGGATCGCGCGGGCGGCGGTGGTGGCGGAGACCGCTCCGAATCGAGCACGGCGATCTTGCGGCCGAGCTGCCACACCTCCACCTTGCCGTGCCTCGTGAACTGCTGCGCGAAGCTGACGGCGGACTCGTCCGACAGGGCCTCGAACGCTTCGGCCGAGCGGAAGATGCCGTCCTCCCCGACGAGATAAGCGCGATATTGCTGCATCATGTCGGCGCCCTCAGGCCGGGGGAGCGCAGCCAGGCCTCGATCTGCATGGCCGTTTCGTCCTGCCGCGCCCGGCGCAGCAGCATCTCGCGGCGGCGCCCCGGCGAGAGCGCGCGCGCTTCCTCGCGACAGCGCTCGGCTTCCTCTAAGAGTCTTTCTTTGAGTGTCGTGTTCTGTTTGAAACGACGCCGCTTCATCATGGCGTGCTCCCTTCGCTGCAGAAAAGCGCGAGCGCAACTGGCGTTCTCATCACCCACCGATGCGACGCACTTTGCAATGATACATGAAGGCTAGACCTGCCGCGGCCGGGAGTCTGTATCTTTTGATATGTGTGAAGATTAAATTTCGCGCGGGAGACCGAGCCTTTTAGGCAAATTACTCAATTTGAGTGCGAACGATTTCTGAGTTCACTTTGAATCAAGGCCGACCCCGGAGGGCGTTTAACGACACCTCGTCTGGGCGTCGTCTCAAGGCTTTGTCTCAAGCAACGCTTGTGAAAGAGCAGGGACGGGACGCGGATGCCGGCCGACGCGCTGGGTGCCGGCGCCCGCGCGCCGGCTCAGGCGCGAAGCGCAAGGTGCAGGAATTGGTTGAAGGCGCTCGCCTGGTTCTTGGTTTGTTCTAAAAGATGGGCAGGTGCTGGTCGGTTTCCGAGCGCAGTGGCCTAGTTTGATTTTGGGAGTGACCTCGCTCGAAATATTCAATCCGGAACTGAAGGCTGCTCATTGGCATATTAAGAATCGGAAGTTCAAACCCCACGGTTAGGACCCGAGGTAGCGCCATGCAGAAGCGCCGACGATTCAAGCAAACCACGTCCCTGGAAGAGCGCCTTGCTGAAGAAGCCCGACGACTTCGCGAGGAAGCCAAACTCCTCCCCCACGGACCTGCACGCGAAGAAACCCTACGCAGAGCCCGGCAAGCCGAGACCGGCTCTCACATGAGCGAGTGGCTTACCTCTCCTGGCCTAAGACCTCCCGAATAGGTGTCCGGTTTTGACCAGACAAGCCGCGCCGAAGTCGATCTAGTTGCGGCATGGATTTCACACCAGACGAATGCAGACAGAAGGCCGCCGACCAACTAGAGCAGGCTGAGCGCAACATTGGCCGCCAAAAGACTAGGCTCCAAAACTCGGCTGCGGCATGGCTGCTGCTTGCTAGCAAGCTAGAGCCCCCTCCGAAGGATTAAGGCCGCCTCAGTTGGCGGCCTCTTTCATTTGTACGGGTCGTCGCCGTCCTCGGGCTGCATCATCTCAAGGATGCCTTCGTGAGTCACACTGGTCTCGATGCAATATCTTCTTTCTCAGTCCCTCGAGCAACAATCCCAAGCTGTTCATCTGATAGCGGTCGCTGAAGCGCCTTAGCTTCGTCCCAAGGCGCCCGCAACCATACGTCCCGCTCTTCGTCTGATGTCAGGATGACAGGCATGGCTTTAGGGTGAATCGGCTCGACGACGGCGTTTGGCGTCGTCGTGAGAAATCCATAAACCTGATGCGGCCCCGGAATAGGTTTCGACTTCGTCCCGCGATCGCCGTTGAACGTTGTCCAGATACCGGCGAACGCGAAAAGCGGCCGCGACTCCGCGAGCGCAAACCACACGATGTCTTTTTTCTTCGTCTCTGGATTCGGCTCCGGCGCGTATTCCGCAAAACTGTTGACGGGCACGAGGCAGCGATGCTCCGGCTTGAGCCAGGTGCGCCAGTGCGGCGAGGAGGTGTTGCGGATATTCGTCACAGGCGGGCCGCCGGTACGCGGCGGTGGCGGCATGCCCCAGCGCATCATCGCCAATTCTCGCTCGCCGGCTGCGTCGCGTATGACGGGCGCGGGATAGTCCGGAAACACGCCGGGCATCGGCGGCAAATTACCCTCGTAGCGGCGAACGACGCGAAAGAGCTCGGCGATGGCAGCCTGATTGGTGGTGATCGAATAGAGATTGCACATGAAGGAGACGGTCCTTTAGCGCTCGCCCGGCCACCAGGTGGTGGGCGGGTGATTAGCTGAAATCTTTGTTGGTCTCAGCGCGACCAGCTTGCTTCGTTTATAGGGATAGCCCCGCACTTGCGAACAGTCCTTACAGCGCATGTAGCGTTCGAGTTCGTGAACGGGCGTTGTCTTGGAGCGACGAATTATATCGAGCGCTACAGATTGATTGGTGTCGCAGCCGAGACAGCGGACCTCCAGGTAGAGGTATCCGCCGTTGATTGCATCTCCGATCGTTGGCGACGGCTGTGCCGGACCCTTATAGCCAAGCATACGATAGTTCCACGCCTCGCAGGCCAGTTTGTCGGCTTCCTTGCGCGCCTCCTTGGCGCGCTCAGCGGACATCTTGATCTGGGTGCCGAACAGGTATTCGCGCGACTTTGTGGACATCGAAAGATAAGGGCCATGTGCCAGCGGTCTTGGCAAATTGTCGATCCCTAGTGGTTCGGGAGGGTGGATCGCTACCGCCCGCTGTGGCTGTGGAAAAGAGCTATGTCAAAGGCTCACCAGCGGCCGGCCTGTCCCTTTGCAATCAACGCAAGCGCACCGCGTTTGAGTTTGACTCGGTCGGGCAAAACACCGGGAGAATAGTACGATCGAAAGAAGGTTGGTTAGCCCGTGCGGAGCAATCCGCGCGGGCATTTTTGTTTTGAACTGAGTTGGTTTCAAAGGATTTCAGAATGACTAAGTTTAGAAGACGGACGGAGTTCGGGCTTCCCGTCCCTCAACATGTGCCCAGCGAAAATCCAAAAATTACCACGTTGTCGGATATCCAATCGCTAGCAAGAGACAAGACCGAAGCGGCGCTCCTCGTACTTGCGGCAATCATGAATCGAGAGACGGCGAATGCGTTTGCCCGCGTGGCCGCCGCCAAAGAGCTTCTTGATCGAGGCTGGGGGAGGCCGGTGCAGCAATTGGCCACTGACGCCGGCCCGGTCGAATTTGTGCAAAAGATCGAACGCGTCATCGTGCATCCCAACCAGCCTCAAGCGATTGCCAATCAGGTTAACAACGTGGGGGATCTCAGAATGTCGCAGACCATTTCGCCTCGGGAGGAGATTTTACGATGATGTCGAAATCACCCGTCGCTCGGGCGGGCTTCCCCGTCCCCACTGAGGCAAGGGACTTGGATTTGTCTCGCTGGCCGCGCTGGATCGCGGAGGCGCTTGCTTACAAGCCTGAGAGTCCCGCTGCTGTGGTCGACTCGCCGGCCGAAGCGTTCTCACCCGTAATCGATGATCGACGGAATATTCGGGTATTGACCCGCGTACCCAACTTTGAAGCTTAAAGCCCGCGGGATACCCCGGGCTTTTGGCAGCCGATGTCGGCTGCTGGGGGGCGAGGGGACATCTTCTATGGACCAGAGCATATCAGCTGGTGACCCGTTGCAGACGTTTGTCAGGTTGGGCTTGGTGCGGCGTTAGCAAATCCCGGTTATACGAGCCACAACGCCCCGAACGGATTGCCTTCGAAATCGAAGGGAAATATTTACTTCGTGACTACGATTGCGGCGCACTATTCCAAGTGTCAACAAGCGCGGCCGAAGTGACGATGTGGTACATCATTGTTTGCAACGCAATTGCATTTCCGGTTGCTGCTCTCGCATTTCCACTTCTGGCTCGCAATCATCCAGTGTTGGCGTGGGGTCTCGCGATTTTCGCCAATATCCCATCGCTGTTCTTTCTCGCTGTCCTCCAGGCTTCTTCGAGTGCTAATTGGGCTCAAGCGCTTATTGTCACTCTTCTCGTATTTTTCGGCTTTGGTGGCCTTGGCATCGGAGCGTTCGTTGGCCTCGCCATCGCGAGCGTCTTCGGGAACAGCATCGCGGGGTGCTTTCGTTCGATCCTACAAAAGATCGACGAGGCCCGCGGATAACTGAGCCAATTTGCCGCTTTTCCGCTTCTGGCCCTTCGGCGACCTCAACGATGTCCGCTCTTTAGGCTCCTGTTGAGGTAGAAGCGGACATTCGATGCATCCGCGTCGAAAGTCCACGTTTCCTTAAGCCAGGCTCGGCCCAAACCAGCGGATCAATGCATCCTTGAGACCCTGTTGGCTCACATCTCCCACCCAGCCCACGTGCCCGTCAGGCCGCACCAGCACCGCCCCCGGCGCTGCGACCCGTCCGATGACCGGAAGCTCCCACACGCCATCGTATGCGGCATCGACGACATCAACGCGGTTGACCCACGGTCCCGCGTCGATGTTGCCTCGCTTGCTGAAATTGACCAGCACGCCCCGCGCGCCGTGCAGCAGCGTGAACAGTCTTAGCGCTTGTCCTTCGACCGTCAGATCGAGATCAGGCATGCGCCGCCCCAGCAAAGCGTGGCCTTCGCCGAGATCGTAAGCGATATCGAGCCCGCTCATCATCGCGCCGACGTGCTGGCGCGGCTCGTCCATGGCGAGCAGGTCGGAGATCACCTCGCGCGCAGCCTTGCGGCCGTCGTCGCCGCGTCGGAGCAGGGCGATCTGCGCCATGGTGTTCTTCAGCACGCGCGCGCCGACGGGATGGCGCTCGGCGTGATAGCTGTCGAGCAGGCTGTCGGGCGAGCTGCCTTTGACCACCTGCGCCAGCTTCCAGCCGAGATTGACGGCGTCCTGCACACCCAAATTGAGGCCTTGCCCGCCGACGGAGTGATGGATATGCGCGGCATCGCCGGCGAGCAGCACGCGCCCCTTGCGATACGTCGCGGCCTGCCGTGCCGCATCGGTGAAGCGGGAGATCCAGGCGGGATTCTTTACACCGAAGTCGGTGCCGTAGACTGCGACGAGCGCATCGCTGAGATCGCGCAAGGAGGGCTCGCCGGTGCGCGCGAGGGTTGCTTCCGTCACGACGACCAGCACGCGACCGCTCTCGGCTTTGCTGAGGCCGTGAAAGCCGAGCGCGTCATGGCGCAGGCCCCATGCCGGCGCTTCGCGCATCTCGACCTCGGCCATCAGGTTGTTCAGCGTTGGTGAGGTGCCGGGGAAATCGATGCCGGCGGCCTTGCGCACCAGGCTGCGACCGCCGTCGCAGCCGACGAGATAGTCTGCGCGCAAGGTCGCGCCGCTGGCGAGCGTCACGTCGATGCCGGTTTCGTCTTGTTCGAAGCGCGTGAACTCGACGTTGCGATAGATCGGCACTCCGAGCTCTTCGACCCAGTCCGCCAGGATGCGCTCGATGTGGCTCTGCCGCAGCGCCAGCCCGTAAGCGTGCCTCGTGGGGAGGTCGCTGATGTCGAGCCGCGTCCAGGCAAAGCCCGCGAGCTGGACGATCTGTCCTTCGCACAGGAAGCGATCGGCAACGCCGCGCTGATCGAGGATCTCGATGCTGCGGGCATGCAACCCGCCGGCGCGCGTGCCGACGAGATCCTGGCTCGCGCGCCGCTCGAGGATGGCGACATCGATCTTGGCGAGCGCGAGCTCCGCGGCCAGCATCAGTCCGGTCGGGCCGCCGCCGGCGATCACCACGGCATGGTGAAGCGGCATCTGGTTGCCCGCGCCGGCCGCATGTGGCCGGCGGTGTGAACGGGACGTCGGAAGCAGTACAGGCATGTCGTGACCCCTCGGCTGGTTGCTTTGGATATTTCCTGGGTCGGGGGTTCTACGGCAGAGGCGGGGACTTGAAGCAAGCCCGTTGCGCACCACATATCGAGTTGGAAGGAGGGGCTTGCTCTTCCGCGTTCGCCACGTTGACACGTCGGGCAAAACACCGGCATGATGGCATCATCGAAAGACGTCGGTTCAGCCCGCGCGGAGCAATCTGCGGCGGGTTTTGTTTTGCGGCATTGGACGGTCAGCAGACGCCGGTGGTCCGCCGCATGACGTCGGCAAGCTCTTCGAACGAAAACGGCTTTCGGATCATGGGAAGGCCGCCGCGCCGGGGCTCGCGACCCGACAATTGCAGCATCTTCAACTCCGGCCGGATGCGCTTGGCCAGCTCGGCCAGTTCATGACCATCCATGCCGGGCATGTTGATATCCGTGATGAGGATGGAGATGTCCTGATTTTGCTCGAGCCGGTCGAGTGCATCCCGGCCGCTTTGGGCGCTGATCGGTTTGCAACCGAGATCTTCCAGCATGGCCACGAGCACGTCGAGGACGGCGGGATCGTCGTCAACAACCAGGACAGTGTGGCTCATCGCCGGAACGTTCCTTCTGACAAAGCTATCAACGCAGCCCTCATCGGGTAAGTTCCCGCAAAGCCCCGGCCGCGTGAACGGATGTCGGAGACCTCGGGCGAGAGGCCGGCGTCATCGACGTGCGCGCCGCGCACCGATCCTCTAATCGTCCTTCGACAAATCGCCGGGTTTGGCGGGAATGTCGATGGTGCCGCCATCGCCGTGCACGAGATCGCGATCCCCGTCCTTTGTCGCGCCGGCGTCTTCGATGATCGCCTCTCGCGTCTCGCGCTTCCTGTCGATGCGCGGCTTGGCTCCAGGCAATTCTTGCGATGTCTCTGCTGAGGTCTTCTCGAATGTCATCAAACCGATCCTCCTGATCGGCTAACGATCTCCGGGCCGGTAAGTTCGTTTGACTCGTCGGGCAAAACACTGGCAGAATGACATCATCGAAAGAAGTTTGGTTCAGCCCGCGCGGAGAATATCCGCGGCGGGCTGTTTCATTTCAACGGGGCTTTGACTTCAACGGGCTTTGACTTCAACGGGGCTTTGACACGTCGGGCAAAACACCGGCAGAATGACATCATCGAGACGAGTTTGGTTCACCCGCGCGGAGCACATCCGCCGCGGGTTTTTTCGTCTCGATTTCAGAATCGGACGGCGGCGGCGCATTACGGCCACGCACTCGTCAAACCTGGAGCGCCGATCGGCGCGCCGCCGTCCGAACCATTGCTGGCCGTGCACGCGCGAACGTGCCGGCCCGCGGCGCAGGGCCCGCTGCCCCCGCCGCTGCGGTCTCCGGAAGACACGGAGATAGGGTTCGCGCCCGAAACGATCGCGCCTCGCCTGGCGCGATCTGCCGCGCATTTTCTTCGCATGGAGGGGATGATGACCGCCTATCTGTTATCGCTCGCGGTCGCGGGCCTGATCGCAATCGTGCTGTGGGAGACGCTGTCGTGAACGAGCAAGTCGAATGCGGGCTCGCGAGCGAGCGGTCCCCCCAGCCCGCGGCCAGGAAGACGTCGAGGGCACGAACCCTGACCGAGATCCGCTCGCTGGCGCGCGGCCACACCAGGACGGCTCTCAGGGTTCTCGTCGGCATCATGCGCAGCGACGAAGCCACGCCGGCCGTGCGCCTCTCGGCAGCCAACGCCATCCTCGATCGCGGATGGGGCAAGGCCGCGCAGCCGATCGAGAACGGCGAAGACAGCGCGCCGGAATTGATCCACCGGGTCGAGCGCGTCATCGTGCGTCCGGAAGACGCCGTCGAGGGCGATGCCGGTCCGAAAGCCTGAGATGCGGGATATCCCGATCTGAGGTCGTCTCGATTTCGTTTGGTGCCGAGGGCCGGGATTCGCTTGCTGCTCCTAGCTCTTTCATAGGGCCGCGACCGAAGACTGGTCCGCGATGTGGCGCAGGCGCACTGGCCTGCCCTAAGGGCGAGCGAGCGTAGCCATTGTCCATTCTGAAAATTCCGACGGCGAAGATCTTCGAGCCGCTGCTGAAGCCTGCGCGCTACAAGGGGGTTTACGGCGGACGCGGCTCGGGCAAATCGCATTTCTTCGGCGAGCTCCTGGTCGAGACCTGCCAGGCCGAGCGCGGCACGCTCGCGGTCTGCATCCGCGAGGCGCAGCGTTCGCTGGCGCAATCCTCCAAGCGGCTGATCGAAGGCAAGATCGCGAGCCTGCGCCTTGGTCACGGCTTCAGGCTCTTCAGCGACAAGATTGCGACCGGTCTGATGGGGGCGGTCTGGCTCGGCGTCAAGGTCGTGCTGGGCAAGTGAGCCTCGGCGCAACGGAATCGCAGGTCACTCACTCCCGATTACGCCCGCCAATAGGTATTCCATGTACAGAATTCGTATCGCCGATGCGGACGACGATGAGACTGCCGAAATTCTCGGCGATCTACACCGGCTGACATTCTTCGGCGGGGCGTCCCTGCCGCAGTTCGAATCGGGTACGTGGTGGCTCGCCTACCACGATGATGATGCGGTGGCCTTCGCCGGCGTCGTGCCGTCGACGCATGCGCGAAACAGCGGATATTTTTGCCGGGTCGGGGTCTTGCAGCGGCATTGGGGGCGGGGACTTCAGCTCAGGCTGATGCGAGCGATCGAGGCGCGAGGGCGGCGTCTCGGATGGGACAGCATCGTCTCGGATACGACGGACAATCCGGTATCTGCCAATAATTTCATCCATGCGGGTTATCGGCTGTACGAGCCTGAAGCCCCCTGGGCCTGGTCGCATACGCTTTACTGGCGAAAGTGGCTGCGTTGAGCAATAGGAGTGGTTTCCCGTGATGCGGAACGTAACCTTCTCAGACTGACGTGACTTTCTCAGACGAGAGTGGCTGCGCAAGATGCGCGCAGCCTCCATACGCTCAAATACTAACGGCCCGGCAGCTCGGCAGCTGCCGGGCCGTTTTTGCGTTTCAGGCGGAGCGAGCGAGACCCTTGCGAAGTTGGCGGCGCCGGGCTTTAAGTTTGCTCTTGCAGGAAATTCGGCGGCCACAAGCCGATGTAAGGGAGCGCTAGAGATGCCGACCAAGCCTCAATTGCCGGAACGTTCGTCGCGAGCGACGGAAGGGCCGAGTGCGCTCGACGGTCTGCTGGTCATCGATTTCACGCGTGTCGTCGCCGGCCCGGCCTGCACGCAGACGCTCGCGGATTTTGGCGCGCACGTCATCAAGATCGAAAATCCCGATGGCGGTGACGACACCCGCGCCTACGAGCACGCAGAAATTGGCGGCGAAAGCGCCGCCTATCTCAGCCTGAACCGCAACAAGCGCGGTATTGCGCTCGATCTTGCCGTACCGGAGGCCCGCGAGATCGCGCTGGATCTGATCCGCAAGGCGGATGTGGTCGTGGAGAATTTCTCGAGCGGCGTCATGAAGAAGTTCGGGCTCGACTATGAGGCTGTCGCCCCGCTCAATCCCCGCCTGGTCTATTGCTCGATCTCCGCCTACGGGCGCTCCGGGCCGTTCGCCTCGCGCCCCGGCTTCGATCCCATCACGCAGGCCGAGAGCGGCTTCATGTCGCTCAATGGATTTGCCGACGGCCCGGCGGTTCGTACCGGCCCACCCATCGTGGACATAGCGACGGGGATGTCTGCCTGTAACGCCATCCTGCTGGCGCTGTTGGCGCGGGACCGGCTCGGCCGCGGGCAGCGCGTTGAAGTCGCCTTGTTCGACGTTGCGATGGGGATGACCGGCTTCTACGGCATGGCGTATCTCATCAACGGCGAAAACCCCGGCCGGTTCGGCAATTCACCGAGCGGGTCTCCCACCGTCGGCGTCTATGAGGCCTCCGATGGGCCGCTCTACATGGCCTGCGCGAACGATCGGCTGTATCGCCGGCTGGTGGTCGAGGTGCTGAACCGGCCTGATCTCATCACCGATCCGCAGTTTGCCACGCGCAAGGCTCGTTCCGAGAACAAGGAGCTTTTGCGCGCAGCCATTGCAGAGGTCTTTGCCAGCGATACGCTCGAGAACTGGATGGCGAAGATGAAGCAGGCCAATATTCCGGTCGGTTACCTCCGGACGGTCGAGGAGGGGTTCAATGCGCCAGAGGCCCGCGAGCGACATCGCTTGAGCCGCATTCCGCACCGTACAGCGGAATGGGTGCCGAACATCGAGCCGCCGATTGCCATGAGCCTGACGGGCGCGGTCGATCCCGTCGCGGCCCCTCTGTTGGGCGAGCATACCGAGGACGTCTTGCGCAGCATGCTCGGTTATGACGAGTGTCGGATCACGGAGTTTACCCGAAAGGGCGTCTTTGGCTCGGGTAAGCCCTCGACGCCGGTCTAGGCGCGGTCGATCCCCCGGCAACAGGCATCGCGCGGCATGGGAATCGATGCTTTGTGATGCGGGCCGCATTGGCTTGATTTGGTGAAGGGCCGGCCGCATAAATACGCGAAAGTGAGGGACACGAATGGCGCCTCGTCGAACGCCGAGCATGGGTCAGCCCACCGGGCCGGAAGCCGGCGAAAGCGCCTATGCGGCAATGATCGCAAAAGCCCGGGCCCTCCTGCCGCGACTACGAGAGCGGGCGGTGCGAACGGAGGAGTTGCGGCATCTTCCGTCGGAAACCGAGATGGATCTCCATGAAGCCGGCCTGTTCCGGATGCTCCAACCGGCACGGATTGGCGGCGCCGAACTTGACTATGTCGCTCTTGTCGACTGCGCTGAGCTGCTCGGACAGGCGGATGCGTCTGTAGCCTGGAATCTCGCCAATCTGGCGAGCCATCACTGGATGCTCGGCATGTTCAAGCAGCGGGCGCAGGATCTGGTCTGGGGTCGTGATCCGGACGCGCTGATCGCATCCTCGTTCATTTTTCCCGCCGGACGCGCCACGCGAGTCGAGGGCGGATACCAATTGCACGGCAGCTGGCCGTTCTCCTCCGGCGTCGCCTCCTGCGAATGGAACATGCTTGCAAGCGTGGTCTACTCCGACGACGAGGCGGACGGTATCGAGTATCGGATTTTTCTGCTGCCCAAGGTCGATTACAAGGTGCTGGACACCTGGAATGTCGCGGGACTGCGCGGGACGGGGTCTTGCGACGTGGAGGTCAGGGATGCCTTCGTGGCTGACCACATGACGGTCGCCGTCGGTGACCTCTCAGGCGGCCCGACGCCGGGAAGCACGGTCAATCCAAATCCGCTATATGCGCTGCCCGTGTTCTCGCTGTTCCCATACGTCCTCTCCGGTGTCGCGCTGGGGAATGCGCAGGCTTGCCTCGACGATTACACGGAGGTCGCACGTCACCGTATTTCGACCTACAATCGCGCCAAGCTCAGCGATTTCCAGAGCACCCAGATCAAGATCGCGGAGGCCTCTGCGAAGATTGACGCCGCGCGCCTGATCATGCGATCGGCCTGCCTCGACGCCATGGAGGAAGCGCGGCGCGGTCACATCCCTGACATGGCGACCAAGACCCGTTATCGGCGCGACGGATCTTTTTCGGTGAATTTGTGCACGGACGCGGTCTCGATGCTGTTTGCCGCGAGTGGCGCGCGCGGTCTGTTCACGACCGGCGTGTTGCAGCGGCAATTCCGCGATGCGCACGCGATCAACTCGCATCTCGCATTCAACTTCGATGCGGCAGGCACGAACTATGGACGGGTGGCGCTGGGCCTGCCGTCCGAGAATCTCACGCTGTGAGGGCTGGCCGATGAATGACCTGCCGCAGCAGCCCGGCGCTCCCGATCCCGCCAACGAGTTCGCGAGCGACAGCTCTTCGATCGATCCTCGCGACTTTCGCAACGCGCTCGGAACCTATGCAACGGGCGTGACGATCATCACGGCCGCAGCGCCTGACGGCAAGCCCTACGGACTGACTTGCAATTCGTTCGCCTCCGTATCGCTGAACCCTCCGCTGGTCCTGTGGAGCCTGGTCGTCTATTCCTCGAGTCTCACCATCTTCCAGAATGCCAGCCATTTCACTGTCAACGTGCTTGGAGCTTCGCAACAGGCGCTTGCGACGAAATTTGCCAAGTCGTCGGACGATAAGTTCACGGGTGTGGACTGGACGCCGGGCCTCGGCGGAGCGCCGGTGCTTGCGGAGAGCGTCGCGAATTTTCAATGCCGCTCCGTGAATCGCTACTATGGCGGCGACCACGTGATCTTCCTCGGCGCGGTCGAGGCCTATACCTACGGTGCGAAGGAGCCGCTGCTCTTCGCGCGAGGGACGTTCGGCCGCTTCCTCGCAGATGACGAGCGCAAGACGTCACCTTGACATGCCCCGGATCGCGCTCGATAGCTTAGCGCTCCGCCACCGAAAGCTTGTAAATCTCCAGCGCGTCCGCTTCCGCGCCGCGTGCGACCTTGGCCAGCCTGAAAAGCTGCCCCGCTAGCGAGGCCATCGGCACCGGCGTCGATGTCGCCTGCGCGACGTCGGCGACCGTATCGAGATCCTTGAGCATCGTGGCAATGTGACCGAGCGGGGGCGAATGGATGCCTTGCACCATTCTCGGCACGAAAAGCTGAAGCGGGATCGAGTCCGCGAAGCCGCCGGCGAGCGCTTCGGGCAGGCGATTGGCGTCAATACCCGCGTTGACGGCCAGGCGCGTGGCCTCTGCCAGCACGGCCATCGCGCATCCCACGATCACCTGATTGCAGAGTTTCGTGGTCTGGCCGGCGCCGATCGGGCCCATGTGGGTGAACCTGCGCGCCATGGCCAGCACGTAGGGGCGTACCCTCTCGATCTCGACTGCTTCTCCGCCGGCCATGATCGCAAGGGTGCCTTCCTCGGCGCCCTTCGTTCCGCCGGAAACCGGCGCATCGATCCAGCCGGCGCCATTGGCGGCTTTCAGTCGCTTTGCCAGATCGCGCGCGGCGTCGGGATGTATCGACGAGAAGTCGACGACAAGCTTGCCTGCGCCGGGCGCCGCTGCCAGCCCCTCAGGCCCGAAGATCACCTCCTCGACGGCCGCGGCATCCGTCACACACATGAAGGCGATATCGACGTTCGTCAGGAGATCACGAGGCGTGGCTGCGCGCCTGGCTCCGGCCTCGGCGAGCGGAGCCACCTTGCCCTCCGAACGGTTCCAGACACTGACCTGATAGCCGGCCTTGAGCAGGCGTCGCGTCATCGGCGTTCCCATCAGGCCAAGGCCGAGATAGCCGAGTCTCTCGACGTCTTGCGGGTTTGTCTTGCTCGCATCAGCCATAGGTTGCCTCCTTCTGTCGCAGCGCGACGCCGCTTTACCATACATTGCGCATCGGACGGCAAAACCGCTGGGCTGCATGGCTTGCCTGATTGTTTGAACCATGAAAGATTTGGGCCTGGTCGGGGTTGGGTGGCGCCTGTCGGCGCCGGAGCAGCGGAGTGGGCACGATGCGAACCGTTTCGAGATGGATCCTGGCTTTGGGGGCGGTGGCGGCGGTGAGCGCCGGGGCAAGCCCGTCAAGGGCGCAGCAGACGATCCGCGTCGGCTGGACGATCCCGGCCGAGGAATCCAAGTACTGGATGATGCGCAGGCCGGCCGAATTCCCCAATATCGGCAAGGCCTACAATATCGAATGGACCCAATTCCAGGGCACTGCGCCGATGACGCAAGCCTTGGCAGCCGGCGCGCTGGACTGCGCGACGCAGGCGCCGCTGTCGCTCGCCAATGGTGTGGTCGGCGGCAATCTCAAGGCCTACATCGTAGCCCAGCACGTGTTCGAGAAGCCCGGTGGCTTCTCGGTCTACTGGGCCGTCATGAATGACTCGCCCATCAAGACGATCGCTGATCTCAAGGGCAAGACGGTCGGCATCTCCGTGATCGGCGGCGGCACGCAAGGCCCGTTCAACCTGCTCCTGAAGCAGAATGGCGTCGATCCAGCCAAGGATATCAAGCTGGTCGAGGTCGGCTTCGCCGTGTCCGAGGATGCGCTGCGTCAGGGCCGCGTCGATGCGGTCAATATGAACCAGCCGTTCGCCGCGCGGGCGGAGGCAAAGGGCGGTACAAGGAAGCTCTTCTCGCTGTCCCAGGCCATGCCGAACATCGTGCACATCCTGGAAGCCTGCCGCGCCGATTTCGTCGACAAGAACCCGGAATTGGTCAAGGCCTATGTCCGCGATATTACCTCTGGCATGAAGAAGGCTCTGGCGAACCGCGAGGAGACTCTCAAGGTCGTCAACGAAGTGCTGAAGGCGCCCATCCCGGTGCTCGAGACCTACCTGCTCAAGGACAACGATTTCGGCCGTGATCCAGGTGCGGCGCCGAACTTCCCGGCGATCCAGAAGATGCTGGACATCTACGCTGAGACCGGAATGCTGCCGAAACTGGATGTCGCGCAGTTCAAGCATCCGACGATCGTCGCGCCGCTGCAATAGGCGGCCAGGCGGATGATCCGAACCAGTGCTCGCGGCGTCCCCGGGTAATCCGGGACGAGGCACGAAGAAGATGCACGTATGAAGAAGTTGCGATCACGAGTCACGACAGACGGCCTCGACCGGGCCCCGCACCGCGCGTTCATGCGCGCGATGGGGCTCGACGACGCCGCGATCGCCAGGCCGATGGTGGGCGTCGTCAGCATGAAGGGCGAGCAGACGCCCTGTAACATGACTCACGATTTTCAGGTGGCCGCGGCCAAGACGGGTATCGAGGAGGCCGGCGGCACGCCGCGTGAATTTTCGACCGTGTCGGTTTCTGACGGCATCAGCATGAACCATGAGGGAATGAAGTTCTCGTTGTTTTCGCGTGAACTGATCGCCGACTCGATCGAGGCGGTCGTCCACGGTCTGGCCTACGATGCGCTGATCGGATACGGCGGATGCGACAAGACGTTGCCTGGCGTGATGATGGGCATGGTTCGCTGCAATGTGCCCTCCATCTTCATCTACGGCGGCAGCTCGCTGCCGGGCCGCGTGGATGGGCGCACGCTGACGGTGCTCGATTCCTATGAGGCTGTCGGCAGCTTCATGACTGGTGAGATCGACGGCGCCACGCTCGAGCGGATCGAGCGTGCCTGCTTGCCGACGATCGGCGCGTGTGCCGGCCAGTTCACCGCCAACACCATGGGAATGGTCTCCGAGGCGATGGGGTTGACGATTCCCAACGTGTCGATGGTGCCCGGTGTCTATGCCGAGCGTGCGCAGATATCGCGACGCGCTGGACGCCTGATCATGGAGATGCTGGCCCGCGGCGGACCATTGCCTCGCGACATCGTGACGCGGAAGTCCCTCGAGAATGGCGCGGCGATCGTGGCGGCGACGGGGGGCTCGACCAACGCCGCGCTACATCTGCCGGCCATCGCAAACGAGGCCGGCATCGCATTCACGATCGACGATGTGGGCGAGGTCTTTGCCAGGACGCCGCTGATCGGGAATCTGCGGCCCGGGGGCAAGTACACCGCGAAGGACGTCTACGACATCGGTGGTGCGGCGGTCGTGATCCGTGAGCTGATCCAGAGCGGGCATATCGACGGCGGTTGCCTGTCCATCACCGGCCGCACACTTGCCGAAGAATATGGCGGGGCCCGCGCACCCGATGGAGAAGTTGTGTATGCAGCCCGCGCGCCGATCATGCCTGACGGCGGCGTGGCGGTGCTGAAGGGAAATCTCTGTCCTGACGGTGCGGTGATCAAGGTCGCAGGTTTGAAGAGTCAGTTCTTCGAAGGCGTGGCGCGCGTTTTCGAGGATGAGGAGGCTTGCGTCAAAGCGGTTCGTGACCGTAGCTACAAGGCGGGCGAGGTTCTCGTGATCCGCAATGAAGGGCCGGTCGGTGGCCCCGGCATGCGTGAGATGCTCGGCGTTACCGCGCTGATCTACGGACAGGGTATGGGCGAAAAGGTGGCGCTGATCACCGACGGCCGGTTCTCCGGCGCGACCCGTGGCATGTGCATCGGCTACGTGGCTCCCGAGGCATTTGTCGGCGGTCCGCTCGCGCTCGTTCGCGATGGTGACAGGATTCGGATCGATGCCGGAAACCGGCGGATGGACGTCCTGCTCGATGAGCAGGAGCTCGCCGCGCGGCGACGAGATTGGAAGCAGCGTCCACCGCGCCACCGTGCGGGTGCGCTTGCCAAGTATGCGCGACTGGTCGGGCAGGCGCCGGGCGGAGCCGTGACGCATGAAGGCCCGGCAGAATGGCCGTGGTTCGAATGACGCACCGCACGGGTGCGAAAACGGCCGCCTGTCTGGCAGGCTTCTTGCTAAGCTCAAGCGGCTGACGGAGGACGTTCAGCAGGTTCGGCGGCAATGTTCGCGCGAGTGAGGCGAGAGACGGGATGACGGTAGTGCCTGCGAGATCGAGCAAATGGGTGAGACCGGTGACATCACCAGAGCCGGCTTCTGCGATTATCGAGATCGATCGCGTCTCGCAGGTCTTTCAGACTTCGGCGCGCAAGAATCATGTGGCGCTTTCGGACATCTCGCTGACGATCGAGGAGGGCGCCTTCGTTTCCATCCTTGGGCCGTCCGGCTGTGGCAAGTCGACACTGCTTTATATCGTCGGCGGTTTCGTCAGCCCAACCAGCGGCTCGGCGAAGATCAAGGGACATGCGATCACGGGGCCCGGTCCGGATCGCGGACCGGTGTTCCAGGAGTTTGCGCTTTTCCCCTGGAAGACCGTGCTGGGCAATGTGATGTACGGCCCGCGTCAGCAGGGCGTGCGCGCCGCCGAGGCGGAAGCGCAGAGCCGGGCCTTGATCGAGATGGTTGGCCTCAAGGGCTACGAGAACTTCTACCCCAAGGAATTGTCGGGCGGTATGAAGCAACGCGTGGCGCTGGCGCGGACTCTTGCCTACCATCCCGAAGTGCTATTGATGGACGAGCCGTTCGGCGCGCTCGACGCGCACACGAGGACGCGCCTGCAGAACGACCTTCTCAACATCTGGGAGCGCGACCGCAAGACGGTGCTGTTCGTCACCCACTCGGTGGACGAAGCCGTCTTTCTCTCGGATAAAATCGTGATGATGTCGAAATCACCCGGCCGCATCCGCGAGGTTATCGACATTGATCTACCACGGCCGCGTCGCCGCAACGAGCTGTTGCTCGACCCGCGCTATCAGAAATACGTCGTCGATATCGAGCGCATGTTCGATGAAAGCGACGAAGTCGGGCCTGCCTCGTGATGTCGCCGGCCGCCTTGCTCAGACGGGTCGCCCCGGTACTGGCCTGCATCGGGTTGCTGGCAGTGTGGCAGATTGCATCCCTAGCGCTCAAGAACGACAGTTTCCCGACGGCAACTGAGGCGATCCGGGCAATTCCGGATATTCTCGGCGACAGGGAATCCCTGATCAACATCCTCGCGTCGCTTCGCCGGATGGCGCTCGGGTTCGGTGTGGCGGTGCTGGTTTCGATTCCGCTGGGCCTGTTAATGGGACGCAGCCGGGGCGTCGCGGCCTTTTTCAATCCGCTTCTGATGGTGATTTATCCGGTGCCGAAGGCCGCCTTGATGCCGATCATCATGCTTTGGCTGGGCGTCGGCGATGTTACCAAGACATTGGTGATCTTCCTGGGCGTCAGCCTCCCCGTGATCTATCACAGCTTCGAGGGCGCCAAGGCTGTTGAAGAGAAGATGCTGTGGTCGGGTGCTGCGATGGGGCTTTCGCCCGCACAACGCCTGGTCCGGATCGTGTTGCCCGCAGCGTTGCCGGAGATCCTGACCGGCTGCCGCACGGGGCTGGTGCTGGCGCTGATCACGATGATCACCAGTGAGATGATCGCCCGCCAGTCCGGCGCCGGCAACATTCTGTTCAATGCGCTGGACATGGGCCAGTACGACACCGTCTTTGCGATGATCATCATCGTGGGGGCGATGGGAATCTGCCTCGACGCGATATTTGAGAAGGTTCGTGCCAGACTCGTGCGTTGGTCCGAACCTCAGTTCGACATGCCGCTGAGCTTCTCGTGATGCCGCGCCTTCTCTCCGCCAACGTCCTTCTTGGGATTGCCCCGATCGCGCTGGTCATCGCCTTGTGGCAAGGCCTGGTGTCATTCGGCTTCGCGCCCGCGGTCTTGCTGCCGCCGCCGGGCTTCGTCTTCAGCCGGCTGCTCCAGCAGCTCGTGACGTGGACGTTTCAGCAGGAGATCGCGGCAACCCTGATCAGGCTGTTTGCAGGGTTCGCGATTGCGGTCGTTCTGGGTGTCAGCATCGGCATTGCCGCCGCCGCAAATCCGGCGATCAATGCCGTGGTTTGGCCGATCGTCCGCGTATTGGCCCCGCTGCCCAAGGTTGCGCTCTATCCGGCACTCCTGCTTTTGCTCGGCTTCGGCCACGGGTCGAAGATCACATTGGTGGCTGCGGACGCACTCTTTCCCATTCTGCTCTCGACCTATTATGGTGCCTCGACCGTCGAACAAAAGCTGATCTGGTCGGCGATGGCAGCGGGAACGCCACGCTACGAAATCCTCTTCAAGGTGGTGCTGCCGGCGGCGATGCCGTCGATCCTGACTGGCTGCCGGATCGGGCTTGTCATTTCCTGCATCGTGGTGTTTCTGGCCGAGATGATCACGTCGACGGACGGATTGGGGCATGCGCTCGTGACCGCGGCGCGGACTTTTCAAGCCGTCGACATGTTCGTGCCTCTGATCACGATCTCGCTGCTGGGCCTGATCCTGAATGGCCTGCTCGGGGCGCTGCGCTCATACTTGCTGCGGGGCTTTCCCGAGGCCTGAACTGACCAAGAAGAAACCGGAAGACCGGGAGTGAACCAT
Organism: Bradyrhizobium sp. 192; assembly: GCF_023100965.1. NCBI lineage: Bacteria > Pseudomonadati > Pseudomonadota > Alphaproteobacteria > Hyphomicrobiales > Nitrobacteraceae > Bradyrhizobium > Bradyrhizobium sp. 192. The sequence goes on along the minus strand of NZ_CP064690.1, from coordinate 6,312,797 downwards.
GCTGGCTGATCGCATTGAGGCAAAATGGATCGACGCATTTTGCGAGATCTTTGAACGCTGCGCCGTCAAGTCCGGCGATACCGCGGCGATCCTCTCCGAAACCCAGTCGCGTGCGCTGAACGTGCATCTGGCGGAGCTCGCGCTGCTGCGCATGGGCGCGCGGCCGTTTCACGTGGTAATGCCGACACCGCGGAACCGGCATATCGTTCCGGTTCGCTCGACGGGGGCGAGCGAGGCGATCCAGAAGCTTGGCCCGGTCATCAGTGCGCTTCAGCAGGCTGGTTTCGTGGTGGACTGCACCATCGAGGGCTTGATGCACGCGGTGGAGACGCCGGAGATCCTCAAGGCCGGCGCGCGGATCCTGGTGATCTCCAACGAACATCCCGAGGCGCTGGAGCGGATGGTGCCGGATACAGCGCTCGAGAAGCGCGTTCGGGCGGCGGCCAAGATGCTGCGTGGGACCAAGCGGATGCGGGTGACCTCGAAGGCCGGCACGGCGCTCGATGTCGATATGGTCGGCGCGTCCACGGTGGGTGTGTGGGGCTGGACCGACAAGCCCGGCACGTTGGCGCACTGGCCGGGTGGCATCGTCGTCAGCTTTCCCAAGAGCGGGACAATCAACGGCACGCTGGTGATGGCGCCGGGCGACATCAATCTCACCTTCAAGCGCTACCTGACGTCAGCCGTGAAGATGACGCTGAAGGACGACTATGTCGTCGAGCTGGAAGGCGAGGGCACAGATGTCGCGATGATGCGCGCCTATCTCGCCGCCTGGGGCGATCGCGAGGCCTATGCCGTCTCGCATGTCGGCTTCGGCATGAACCCCGGCGCGCGCTATGAAGCGCTTTCGATGTACGACCAGCGCGACACCAATGGGACGGAGATCCGAGCCGTCTCCGGCAATTTCCTGTTCTCGACCGGCGCCAACGAATTCGCTGGCCGCTACACGGCGGGGCATTTCGACCTGCCGATGATGGGAACGACCATCGAGCTCGATGGCGTCGCGGTCGTTCGCGAAGGCGTGTTGCAGGACGTCTTCGGCTAATTGCGGTCGAGCACGGGTGGGCGAGCCAGGTCGAAGTGGCGCAGCAGGTCCACCATGGCCTGAAGCCGTTTTACGCGATAGGCATCGACGTCCATGCCCGAATAGTCGAGAAAGCCGGCGCCCGTGCGCAAGCCGATCCGGCCTTCATGCATGTTGCGTGAGATGACGTCCGGCGCGCGATAGCGGTCGCTGCCGAGCGCGCCTTCGAGATAGCGGCTGGCATAGTACAAGATGTCGCCACCACCCCAGTCGATGAACTCGAGCAGTCCGAGCACGGCATAGCGGAAGCCGAAGCCATAGCGGATCGCTTTGTCGATCTCCTCGGGACTGGCGACGCCTTCCTCGACCATGCGCGCGGCCTCGTTCATCGCCAGCGCCTGGATGCGTGGAACGATGAAGCCGGGTGTGGCGGCGCAGACCACGGGCACCTTGCCGATGCCTTCGAGCAGCGTCTTGACGTCCTCGACGATGGCGGGGTCGGTGGCTCGGCCGGGCGAAACCTCGACCAGCGGGATCAGATAGGCCGGGTTGAGCCAGTGCACGTTGAGAAAGCGTCGGGGGTTCACGATCGCGCCGGATAGATCGTCGACGAGGATGGTAGATGTCGTCGAGGCGATGATTGTATCCGGACCGACCTGCTTTGAAGCCGCCCCGAGCACCTCCCGCTTGAGTTCGACGACCTCGGGAACGCCCTCGAAGACCATACCGGCCCTGGAGAGCGCTGCCCCGCTCTGGCTGGCGGGCACCACCGAGACGCGCGCGACGAGCGGGTCAACATCCGCTTCGGTCAGCAATCCCAGCTTCGACAGGCTGGCAAAGGTCTTGCCGACTTCGCCCAGCGCGTCCGCCTCCAGCTTGGCGAACTCCTCCGCGGAGCGCGCCTTGACGTCGATCATCGTAACCTTGTGCCCAGCGTAGGCGAACGCGACGGCGATGCCGCGCCCCATGCGGCCAGCCCCCAGACAGACGATATTGGCGCGATTGGTCATCGATCAGAATCCATTGCGAAGCACCGTCTGCAATTCGGCCTTGCTGAGATTGTCGAGCCCCAGCGTCTCGAGCGTTCGGCCACCTTGCGCAAAATCCTCGCCGCAAATCGCGCCGCCGATCGACAGGAACGCTTTGGCCAGCGGCGTGGCCACGCCAGCCAGGCCGGCGACCGACACCAGCAGCGACAACCCCAGGCGGAGGTCCTCACGCATGTAACGGTGCTCCGTCAGCACGATCCGCTCGCGCCAGTCGCCTGAGTCCGTTAGCCGGTCATGCGAGCCGCGGCCATACATCCAGATCTCGCCTTCTCTTGCATAGTGATGAGCAAGCGGGAAATGCGGTGCGCGGTAACCGAGCGCTTCGCGCACGGCGATCCGCTCGGCGTCAAGTGCGTCGGTCACACGGCGGATCGCGGCCTGCGTGCCTTCCTTGTGAATGTCCCAGCGCTCGAAGTGCTCGATTGGACCTGCATTCATCACGATCAGCGGTGGATGAATGATCGGACCGGCATTCATCAACGCCCCGGACAGCGCGTCTCCGCACGGCTCGATCGCGTCGGGGAAAGCGCGTCCGATCACGTCAAGTGCGTGCGGTGCGTGGTCGAGCGGGAACACCCCGACCGGAAGCCGTTTGGCGCGGATGGTGATCGCGACCTCGAACGGTCCGTGCTTGCGGGTCAGCCACGGCAGCGTGCCGGTTTCGGCAAAGCTTGCCTTGGCCTGGTTGCCGGCGTCCCGCGCAGCTTGCGCGAAGATCATCGAGCCGAATGTCGCCGGCGGCAGGAATACGACCTGACCGTCCCGCAGATGCGGGGCGAGCAGGCGAGCGATATCGGTCTGCGCGAAGGCAGGAGCGGGGCACAAGATCAGCTCCGTGCCGTTGACGGCCTCGGCGATATCGGTCGTGACCAGCGCGAGCTTCACGTCGTGGCGGCCGTTGTGATCCCTCACCAGGATGCGCGAGCCGGCAGCGCGATGCGCCGTGACCTGACCGGCATCGCGGCGCCAGAGCCGCACCTCATGCCCCGACAGCGCAAAATCGCCCGCGGCCGCGAAAGAGCCGTTTCCCCCACCCAGAACTGCAATCTTCAAGATGCTTCTCCTTGCGCGCGGGACTGCGCATCAAGCTGCTTCAGCAGGAAATGCTGGACCTTGCCCAGCGCTGTGCGCGGCAGGTCGGCGACGAAGACGATGTCGCGCGGCACCTTGTAGCGGGCGAGTTGCGCCTGGATGTGCGTTTTGAGTTCGTCCGCTTCGAGCCGGCAGCCGGATCGGGGGATCACATAGGCGATCGGCACCTCGTCCCACCGCGGGTCCGGCCGGCCGATCACGGCGCATTCGCTGACGTCGGGATGTTCGAGCAGGACGCGCTCGACCTCTGCCGGGTAGACGTTTTCCCCGCCTGAAATGATCATGTTCTTCTTGCGGTCGCGGACCCAGAAATAGCCGTCGGCATCGCACAGGCCGATATCGCCGGTGCGATACCAGCCGTCGTGCAACGCGTCGCGGGTTGCGGCCTCGTTGCTCCAATATTCGAAGAACACGTTGGGCCCGCGCACCGCGATCTCGCCCGGTGTGCCCGCTGGCACCTCATTGCCGGAATGACCGAGCACCTTCGCTTCGCAGCACAGGCCGGCGAGGCCGGTCGATCCCACGCGCGAGAGATCGCCGCCGAGTCGCGTGTAGACGGCGATCGGGCAGGTTTCCGTCGAGCCGTAGACCTGAAGCACCGGGACATCGCGCGCGACAAAACGCTCGATCAGATGCGGCGGCACGATAGTCGAGCCTGTCGCGACGGCCTTGAGTGACGAGAGATCGGCCGCCGCCCAGGCAGGATGCTCGCTCACGGCCTGGATGATCGCAGGCACCATGACCGTGAGCGTCGGCCGTTCCTGTTCGATGGCGGCAAGCGCGGTCTCCGGCGTGAAGCGCGCGTGGACCGTGACGGTGGCGCCCAGCTGCAATGCCGGCGTGGTCTGAATGTTGAGGCCGCCGACGTGGAAAAATGGCAGCACGGTCAGCACGTGGTCGTCGGACGTCATGTTATGCATGTGCTGGCTCATGACGCCGTTCCAGAATAGCGCCTCCTGGCGCAGCACCGCGCCTTTCGGCCGCCCTGTTGTCCCCGATGTGTAGACGATCAGAAGCGGGCAGGAGAGATCGGTGTGTGGATTTCGGCTGCTGCCGTCGCTGCGCGCCAGCAGGCCTTCGAATGTCGTGCCATGAGGCGGCGTGAAGCCGAGGCCGACAACGGATGTCCCCGGCGCTAGCTCGGGGAGAACGCCCTCGAACGCCTGCTCGAGCACCAGCACCTTGGCGCCCGCATCGGTGAGGATGAAGAGTTGCTCGGCGACCGCGAGCCTCCAGTTCAGCGGCACGAGCATCGCACCCAGCCGTGCGCATGCGTAGAGCAGGACCAGATAGTCCGGCCGATTCAGGCTGAGGATGGCGACGCGGTCGCCGCGGCCGACGCCGAGCTCCTGCTTCAATGCCGTCGCGGTGCGTTCGATGCGTGCGGCGAACGCGGCGTAGCTGAGCCGCTCGTCCTCGAAGGCAATGGCCGTCTTGTCTGGCGAAAACGCCGCGTTGCGATCGATCAGACTGCAGAGGTCCACCGTCAGTCGTCCGTCTCGCCGGTCTCGTACAGCGCCTCGCGTCCGATCCGGTCGAGGCACAATTCGGCAGTCCAGGGCAGCATCAGCGAGCCGCAGCGGCTGTCGCGGTAGATCCGCTCCAGCGGCAGCGAGCGAAGCATGGCCTGGCCGCCGCAGGTGCGGATCGCGAGCGCGGCGAGCTCGTTGGCGCCCTCCATCACCGAATATTGCGCGGCATAGGCGCGCAGCACCTGTTCCTTGCTCGGATTGGCGCAGGCCTCGGTGACGGCCTGGAACCAGATCGCCTTGATCTGCTCCAGCTTGATCTGCATCTGCGCGACCGCGATCTGCTTAGTCGGATACATCCGACGCTTGACCGGCGGCATTCCCGGCACTTCGCCGCGCAAATAACGTACGGTGAAGTCATAGGCGGCTTGCGCCAGGCCCATATAGGTCGGCGACAACGTCAGGAACATGTGCGGCCAGCGCATCGCGGCCTGGAAATAGACGCCGCGGGGCATCAGCGCAGAATCGTCCGGCACGAACACATCCTTGAACAGCAACGTGCGTGAAACCGTGCCGCGCATGCCGAGCGGGTCCCAGTCGCCGACGACCGAGACGCCTTCGGATTTGGCCGAGATGGCGAGATAAAGCGTATTGCGGCGCGACGCCTTCTCGCCTTCCTCGATCTCGGTGCAGAGCACGCCGTAATAGTCGGCATGACCGGAGAGCGATGCAAAGATTTTCTTGCCGTTGACGATCCAGCCGCCTTCCACGGGTTTTGCTTCCGTGCCGAACGCGACGCCGCCGGCGGCGGCCGCACCACCCTCCGAGAAAGGCTGCGAATAGATCGCGCCGTCATCGACGATGCGCTTGTAGTGGACCGCACGACGCCGCTCGTGCTCCGCGCGGGTCTCGGCGTCCATGTCGAGATCGTCGGCGAGCGGGCCCGACCACAGGGTCGAGCACACGTGCATGTTCCAGGTCAGCGCGGTCGCGCCGCAATAGCGGCCGATCTCGGCGGCCGCCAGCGCATAGGTCTGGTAGTTCGCGCCGAGCCCGCCGTGTTTCCTGGGGACAGCGATGCCGAGCAGGCCGACCCGGTGCAGGTCGCGATAATTCTCGATCGGAAAGGTCGCTTCGCGATCGTAAGTGGCGGCGCGACCGGCGAACACGCTCTGGCCGATCTCCCTTGCCCGTGTGATGATGCCGGCCTGCTCGTCGCTCAAGCGGAATGCAACGGGATCGAAGATCGGAGCGTCCAGCGCGACCTTGTCAGTCGTGCCGATAGTCTTGCTGACTTGCATGGTCATTGCAGTCACCTTACGCTTTGGTCGCGAGAGAGTTCAGGAACTTGCCAAGGGCTTCGTCGAAGGCGTCGGGGCGTTCAAGGTTGGCGAGATGGCCGACGCCGGCGAGCTCGACATATTCAGCCCCAGGAATGTACGTTGCCGTCTTCGCCATCATGGGCGCGGGCGCATTGTTGTCCCTGGATCCCGACAGCAGTAACGTAGGGACGGAAATATTCCCGAGCGTGCTGCGCTGATCGAAGCCGATGAGAGCCAGCATCATGGCGCGATAGCTTGCCTCCGGCACGCTTCCCATGCATTCGCGTGCAAGTTCCATCCCGTTCGGATCGGGATCGTCGCCGACGAGCTCCTTCACCAGTGAAGGCGCCAGCGACTTCATCGTCTCGCCGCGATCGAGCGGCCCGAGCCGCGCCGCGATGAACGATTTTTGCCAGTCGCCGTCAGCCTTGCCGAAGGCCGGACTGGTTTGCGCCAGCACGACGGCCTGTGCCAGCTCTGGAGACCGCACCAGCCACTTTTGCACGATCATGCCGCCGATCGAGTGACCGACCAGGATGGGTCTGGCTGCGCCGAGTTGTTCGATGAATTGCTGGAGCGCCTCCGCCAGGGCAGCGATGCTGACGCTGGCGAGCGGCGCCGATCTGCCGTAGCCCGGCATATCCCATGCGACTGTGCGGAAGCGGTCGCTGAACGTGGCGAGTTGCCGCCGCCAGGCCCGCGCTGCGCCACCGATGCCATGCAGGAAGATCAGAGGTGTCGCGTTCGGATTGCCCGCGGCTTCATAGGCGAAGCGTCCGTCCTTTGTTATCTTTGGCGCAGGCTGCGACACGCGACATCCTTTGGATTGGCCCTTTGATGCTAACAGGCCTGTGGGGGATGGGAAGTGATAATTTTATACTTAAAGCAATTTTCGGGCCGCGCTCTCGGGTGACGTTCGCGGCGGCGATCGCCGCTTTCGTTGCAAAAATTTGAAGGTTAAAATATATCGGAAGAACGATCACGAGATCTCAGGGAGCCAGCGCATGTCCGGATTGCCGCACTCGCCGCACGCGCTGGTGACAGGTGGCGGTCGCGGCATCGGTCGCGCGATCGCGGCATCTCTCGTCAGTGCCGGCGCCACCGTAACCGTGCTTGGCCGGAATGCGGCGACTCTCGCAGAGGCGGTCGATTCCGGCGCCGCGCATTTCGCGGCCGTCGCCGATGTTTCGGACGAAGCGTCGTTGAAGGCCGCCATTGCCGAGGCGAGCGCGCGGCAGCCGATTGATATCCTCATTGCCAATGCAGGCAGCGCCGAATCCGCGCCATTCGCGAAGTCGGACGCCGCCCTTTTTGCGCGCATGATGGATGTCAACTTCATGGGCGTGGTCCACGCCATCCGTGCTGTGCTGCCGGGCATGAAGGATCGTCCCTATGGCCGTATCGTCGCGGTCGCCTCGACCGCGGGCCTGAAAGGCTATGCCTACGTCAGCGCGTACAGCGCGGCCAAGCACGCCGTGATCGGCCTGGTGCGTTCCCTTGCCCTCGAGATGGCCGGAAGCAACGTCACCGTGAACGCGGTGTGTCCCGGCTTCACCGACACCGATCTCGTCGCTGGCAGCATCGAGAACATCATGAACAAGACAGGGCGTAGCCGCGAACAGGCAATCGCAGAGCTCGCCAAGCACAATCCGCAAGGGCGCCTGATCACGCCTCAGGAAGTGGCAGACGCAGTTCTCTGGTTGTGCGGCGAGGGTGCCGGCGCGATCACCGGGCAGGCGATTGCCGTGGCCGGGGGCGAGGTCTAGCGTGCATGGCGCAGGCGCGGAACAAGGAAGCCAAGGAGATCGCATGAGCAGGCCAGCAAATCCCGTCACCATTCCGCTCGCGGACTATTCGCCGCAGCACTTCCTGCTGGCGGTGGTCGACGGTGTCGCGACGGTCACGCTCAACCGGCCGGAGCGAAAGAATCCGCTGACGTTCGAAAGCTATCGGGAGTTGACCGATCTCTTCCGCGCTTGCGCGTTCGACGACGAGGTCAAATCCATCGTCGTCACCGGCGCCGGCGGCAATTTCTCGTCCGGTGGCGACGTGTTCGAGATCATCGGCCCGCTGGTGAAGATGGACACCAAGGGGCTCACGGCCTTCACCCGGATGACGGGCGATCTCGTCAAGGCGATGCGCGCGTGCCCGCAGCCGATCATAGCCGCGGTCGAGGGCATCTGTGCCGGGGCCGGTGCGATCGTCGCGATGGCATCCGACATGCGCCTCGCGGCGAGCGGGACCAAGGTGGCGTTCCTGTTCAACAAGGTGGGGCTGGCTGGCTGCGACATGGGCGCCTGCGCGATCCTGCCGCGGATCATCGGACAGTCCCGCGCCTCCGAGTTGCTCTACACCGGCCGGTTCATGACCGCGGAGGAAGGCGAACGCTGGGGCTTTTTCAGCCGCATCGTCACGCCGGAGCAGGTGCTACCCCAGGCGCAACTGCTGGCAAAGCAGATCGCGGAAGGGCCGACCTTCGCCAACACCATGACCAAGCGGATGCTGGCGATGGAATGGGCCATGTCGGTGGAGGAGGCGATCGAGGCGGAAGCCGTTGCCCAGGCCCTGTGCATGACCACGACCGATTTCGAGCGCGCCTTCGAGGCCTTCGCCAACAAGGTCAAGCCGGTATTCAGGGGCGACTAGACGGCGTCTTTGTCCGACGCCGGGCCAGCAACGGGGACTTGCGCGAAATTATTTTAGGCTTAAAATAGTTTTGTGGCCGGGTGAACTTGGCGAGGCTCCCATGAAAGTCGCGATCATCGGTGGCGGACCTGCGGGTCTCTACGCTGCGATCCTGCTCAAGAAGCAGCGCCCGGGCGCCGACATCACGGTGTATGAGCGCAATCGGGCCGACGACACCTTCGGCTTCGGCGTGGTGTTCTCGGATGCCACGCTGGACAATTTCGAAAAACACGATCTGCCGAGCTATCGTCGCATCACCCAGGAGTTCGCGTACTGGGACGACATCGCCGTGCATTTCCGCGGCACCGTCCACCGGGTCGGCGGTAACGGCTTTTGCGGATGCTCCCGAAGCAAGTTGCTCCTGATCCTCCAGGAGCGGGCCCGGGAGCTTGGCGTCGTCCTGCACTTCGAGGTGGACATCGACGACGAATCCCGGTTCGCAGATGCCGATCTCGTGTTGATCGCCGACGGCATCAACAGCCGCTTCCGCGAGAAATACGTGGATCACTTTCAGCTCGAGGTCGACCTCCGTTCCAACAAGTTCGCCTGGATGGGCTCGACCAGGCCGCTCGATGCCTTCACCTTCATCTTCCAGGAGACCGAGTGGGGGCCGTTCATCGCCCACGCCTATCAGTATGAAGCCGGACACTCGACCTGGATCTTCGAGACCGATCCGGAGACGTTCGAGCGGGCCGGCCTGACGGGTCTGGACGAGACGCAATCCGCTGTGCGAATGGCCGAGATTTTCGGCTGGTTCCTCGGTGGACACAAGCTGCTTACCAACCGTTCGATGTGGCGCAATTTCCCGATGATCCGCAGCAAGCGCTGGGTCAAGGACAACATGGTGCTGCTCGGCGATGCCAAGGCGAGCGCGCATTTTTCGATCGGCTCCGGCACCAAGCTCGCGATGGAAGACGCGATTGCCCTGGCCGAGGCGATGCAGAATGCGCCGAGCACCGAGGCAGCGCTCGATCTCTATGAGCACGGCCGCCGTGAAGAAGTCGAGAAGACGCAGCACGCTGCCGACGTCTCGCTGGTCTGGTTCGAGCATGTCGACCGCTTCTGGGATTTCGATCCCGTGCAGTTTGCCTTCGGCGTGATGACACGCTCGAAGGCAATCACCTATGACAATCTGAAGCTCCGCGCGCCGGATTTCGTTGCGGAAGTCGAGAAGTCGTTTGCCAAGCAGGTTCGCGACAGCGGCTTTGACGTCGATATCTCAAAGCCGGTGGTGCCGCTGTTCCAGCCGTTCCGACTGCGGGAGATGGAGGTCGCAAATCGCGCGGTGATGTCGCCGATGTGCATGTACTCGGCGAAGGAGGGCGTGCCGACTGATTTCCATCTGGTGCATTACGGATCGCGTGCGATCGGCGGTGCCGGCCTGATTTTCACGGAGATGACCTGCGTCAGCCGTGATGCCCGCATCACGCCGGGCTGCGCCGGTTTGTGGAATGACGAGCAGGAGGCCGCCTGGCGGCGCATCGTGGATTTCGTACACGGCAACTCGGCTGCAAGGATCTGCCTCCAGCTCGGGCACGCCGGTCGCAAAGGCGCGACCAGGCTGATGTGGGATGGTATGGATCGTCCGCTGGATGCGGGTGGCTGGGATGTCGTCTCGGCGTCGCCGCTGCCCTATTTTCCCGACAGTCAGGTGCCGCGCGAGCTCGATCGCGCCGGCATGAATGCGGTGAGGGAGTCTTTCATCGCGGCGGCCGAGCGCGGCGAACGCTGCGGTTTCGACATGCTCGAGCTGCATTGTGCCCATGGCTATCTGCTTGCGAGCTTCATCTCGCCGCTGACGAACACCCGTACGGACGAGTATGGCGGGTCGCTCGAAAACCGTCTGCGTTTCCCGCTCGAGATCTTCGAAGCGCTGCGATTGGCGTGGCCGCCGCACAAGCCGATGTCGGTACGCATTTCCGCGACCGACTGGGCTGACGGCGGCATCACCGGCGACGATGCAGTGGCGATTGCGCGCGCCTTCGCCGAGGCTGGCGTCGATCTGGTCGACGTCTCGACCGGGCAGACCGTTCGCGATGCGCAGCCGATCTACGGGCGCATGTTCCAGACGCCGTTCTCGGACCAGGTCCGCAACGAGGCCCGCGTGGCCACGATGTGCGTCGGCAACATCACGACGGCCGACCAGGCCAACACCATTCTGGCCGCTGGCCGGGCAGACCTCGTCGCCCTTGGCCGGCCACATCTGGTCGATCCCTTCTTCACCATGAAGGCGGCGGCCTGGTACGGGGCAACGGACGCGTTCTGCCCGCCGCAATATCTGCCCGGAATGGATCAGATTTTCCGCAACAGCGTCCGCGACCGTCAGGATCTCGAGGAGCTACGCATTAAGGCTAAGCCCAAGACACGGGCCGAGCTCAAGGCGGAGGCGACAAAGCCGCTTGCGGCGGAGTAACCGCCCGTGCGACGTTAACCTCATTGCCTCAAGTGTTTCGAGTGGAGTAAGGGCGATGAAGGCGATTATCGTCGGTGGCGGTATCGGTGGTCTCACCACGGCGTTGATGCTGCGGTCACGCGGCCTCGACTGCGAGATCTTCGAGCAGGCGGACACCATTCGGGAGCTCGGTGTCGGCATCAACACGCTGCCGCATGCCATGCGCGAGCTTGCCGGCCTTGGCCTGCTCCAGAAGCTCGACGACGTCGCTGTTCGAACCGATCAGCTCTATTACCTCAACCGTCACGGCCAGGAGGTCTGGCGCGAAGCCCGCGGCATCGACGCCGGTCACGACGTGCCGCAATTCTCGATTCATCGCGGCCGGCTTCAGGGCGTCATCCATCGCGCCGTGGAGGAGCGGCTCGGGCATGAGGCGATCCACACCGGCTGCCGGCTTGGTGCGTTCACGCAGGACGAGGGCGGGGTCACAGCCTATTTCTTCGACCGGGCCGGCGCGCATGTCCACACTGCGCGCGGCGACATCCTGATCGGCGCCGATGGCATCCATTCCCGCGTCCGCGACACGCTGTTCCCGAACGAGGGGCCGCCGTGCTGGAACGGCCTGATGTTGTGGCGCGGTGCGCGCGACTGGCCGTTGTTCCTCACCGGTAAATCGATGATCGTGGCCGGTGGCCTCAATGCCAAGGTGGTGATCTATCCGATCGCGGAGGGATCGAGCCCGGCGAGCCGCCTGACCAATTGGGCCGTGCTGGTGAAGGTAGGCGAGGGCAATGCGCCGCCACCGCGCAAGGAAGACTGGTCGCGGCCGGGTCGCCGCGAGGAGCTGATGCCGCATGTCGCCCGCTTCTCCGTGCCCTATGTCGACGTGAAGAGCCTGATCTCGGCGACGCCCGAATTCTACGAATATCCGACCTGCGACCGCGATCCCTTGCCGTACTGGTCGTCCGGACGCGTCACACTGCTCGGCGACGCCGCGCATCCCATGTATCCGGTTGGGTCCAATGGCGCGTCACAGGCGATCCTCGATGCGCGCTGCCTTGCTGATGCGCTGGTGCGCGCCGAGCATCCACGCCAGGCGCTGCTCGAATACGAGAAGAAGCGCCTGCCGATGACGGCCGATATCGTCCGCTCCAACCGGCGCGGCGGTCCCGAGGGCGTCATCGACGCCGTCGAGCAGCTTGCACCCGACGGCTTCGACAATGTCGACAACGTGCTCAGCTATTCCCAGCGCGAGGCCATCGTGCGCGGCTACGCCACCAAGGCCGGTTTCGCCGCCGTGCCGGGGCTTGCAGCGGTGCGTGGCTAACGCGCGGCTAGCCGCCGGGAGGCGGCGGCAGGAAGTGGATGTTGAACTCGGCCGCCATCGCCACCACGTCTTCCGGCTTCTGTTCCTTCATATTGTGAAGGCCCCAGAACAGGTCGAACAGCTTTTTGGTCGGGGAGACCCAGAATAGCACTTTTGCGGTCTGCTCCGACTTGTTGAAGATGCCGTGCGGCACGCCCATGCCGAGCCGGATAAGGTCGCCCGCGGTCGCCTGCGACTCCGAATTGCCGAGCATGAAGTCGAGCTTGCCCTCCAGCATATAGAGATACTCGTCCTGGTCGGGATGAATGTGCGGCGGCACGAACGTGCCCGGGGGCAAGGTCGCGTGCCAGGAGAAACTGTGCTCGGTCTTGCTCTTCGGCACATAGGTCTGGCCCAGGATGTTCCAGGAAATGCCCTGGATGCCCTCATTGGCTCGTGTGATGCCGGTGATTTCGCTGCTCATTGAAGTCCTCCCGTAACCCGTCGCGGCTTTAGTTCGCCGCCTTGCAGTCCTTGGCGTAGCGGTCGCCGTAATTCTCGAACACCTTCTGGACGATCTCGGTCTGGAACTTGCCGTCCGGACGCTTGGCGACCTTGGTCAGATAAAAATTCTGGATCGGATAGCCGTTGGTGTTGAACTTGAAGGCGCCGCGCAGCGAGGTGAAATCAGCCTTCTTCAGCGCGGCCCCCACAGCATCCTTGTTCGACAGATCGCCCTTCACGGCCTTGATTGCACTGTCGATTAGCATCGCGGCGTCGTAGGCTTGGAAGGCGTAGGTGCCGGGCACGACGTTATAGGCGGCCTCGTAGGACGCGACGAACTTCTTGTTCTGGGAATTGTCGAGATTGGGCGCCCAGTTGGCGCCGCCAAACATGCCGACGGCCGCGTCCTGCTGCGCTGGCAAGGTCGATTCATCCACCGTGAACGCCGAGAGCACCGGAATGCTGTCGGCGAGGCCGGCCTGCCGGTACTGCTTGACGAGGTTGACGCCGAGGCCGCCCGGCATGAACGTGAAGAGCGCATCGGGTTTCTGCGAGGAGATCTTGGACAGCTCCGGCTGGAAGTCCAGCGTGTTCAGCGGCATGTAGGATTCCTCGACGATCTCGCCCTTGTAGTCGAGCTTGAAGCCCGCCACCGAGTCCTTGCCGGCCTGATAGTTCGGCACCATCAGGTACATGCGCTTGTAGCCGCGATCCTGCGCGACCTTGCCGAGGATCTCGTGCACCTGATCATTTTGATACGAGGTCACATAGAAGAACGGGTTGCAGTCCTTGCCGGCAAAGGTCGAGGGGCCCGCGTTGGGGCTGATCAGGAAGGTCTTCGATTCCGTCACGGGCCGGTGGATCGCCTGCAGGATGTTGGAGAAGATCGGGCCGATCACGAAGTCGACCTTGTCGCGCTCGAGCAGTCCCTTGACCTTGGTCACCGCTGCGTCCGGCTTCAGTTCGTCATCGACCACGACGACCTCGACGTCGCGGCCGCCCATCTTGCTGCCGAGGTCCTTGACCGCGAGCGCAAAGCCGTCGCGAACCTGCTGACCAAGCGCTGCGGCCGGTCCCGACAGGGTCACGATCATGCCGAGCTTGATCTTCTCCTGGGCCAGTGCAGGGGTCATTGCGGTGCCGAGCAGCAAGGCTGCGGCCAAGGTCGATTGCATTCTCATGATCTGTCCCCCGTGACATCAGGGCTTGCGTAGCAAGCCGCGTACTCTGATCCAAGCTTATGCCGATGATGGCGGCCGCGGCAAGCAGAGCTCAATGTGTCGCCATCCCGCGCGTAGCGGCGCAAGCAAGCAGCGCGCCAATTACTTGAAGCCTAAAGAAATTGGCGTGCGATCGATTGTTGCAGCTTTGGACTTGCGGCCGGCTCCAATTTATTTGAAGCTCAAAACGTTGGGGAATCCGTGCCGGCGCCAATGCCCGCCGAGAGTGACTGCACCGCGATGCTCGATTCCGAGACCAAGGCCGTCGAAACGCCGGAGGACCACGCCGACGAGCTTCGGCTGTGGTTGCGCCTCCTGACCTGCACGACGCTCATCGAAGGCGAGGTCCGCGGCCGGCTGCGGCAGCGGTTCGACGTCACGCTGCCCCGCTTCGATCTGATGGCGCAGCTCGACAAGGCGCCCGACGGCATGACGCTGTCCGATGTCTCCAAGCGGATGATGGTGTCGAACGGCAACGTCACCGGTCTCGTCGAGCGCCTCGTGGAGTCCGGCCATCTCGACCGTCGGACCTCGGAGACGGATCGCCGAGTCCAGGTGATCCGCCTCACGAAACTCGGTCGCGCCGAGTTCCGCAAGATGGCCGCGGAGCACGAGACCTGGATCGCCGATCTGTTCGTCGACCTCTCGCCGAAGGACGTGCGCGAATTGATGCGGCTGCTCGCCAAGACCAAGGCGTCGGCGCAGAAATCGGCCGCGCGCCGCCGGACGTAAGAACGGCGCCCCAATCCCTTCTGCCGCTGGAAAAAGCATGGGATGCCCAAAATCCGCTATTGCGTCGAATTGTTTTAAGCCTAAAATGTTTTCCAGATCGTGCTGCCGGGTGCAATCCATGCTGAAAGGAGCGTGCGATGGCCAACGCCGCCAAGGTTCAAGTGACGGGCTCGCATGACGGCAACGCCGCGACGGCCCATGTCGATATTTTTGCGCGGCAGCATCTGCCGCCACGCGAGCTGTGGCCCGAGTTCATCTTCACGCGGCCGGAGCTGAACTATCCGCCGCGATTGAATTGCGTCAGTTATTTCCTCGATCGCTGGGTCGAGCAGGGACATGGCGAGGCACCCTGCGTCATCAGCCCCGCCGTCAGCTACACCTATCGCGAGTTGCAAGCGCTGGTGAATCGCATTGCCAACGTGCTGGTCGGCAAGCTCGGGCTTGTTCCCGGCGGTCGCGTGCTGCTGCGCTCGGCCAACAATCCGATGATGGTTGCGACCTATCTCGCAGTGATCAAGGCCGGCGGCATCGTGGTGGCGACGATGCCGCTGCTGCGCGCCAAGGAGTTGTCCTATCCGATCCAGAAGGCGCAGATCACGCTGGCGCTGTGCGACGGCAAGCTCGCCGAGGAAATGGAGAAGGCAAGAGCCGCGGCCCCCGGTCTCAAGCACGTGGTCTATTGGGGCAATGGCGCCGCCGACGCGCTCGAGGCGCTGATCGCCGATGCGAGCCCGGAGTTCAGGGCCGTCGATACGGCCGCCGACGACATCTGCCTGATCGCCTTCACGTCGGGCACGACAGGCGATCCCAAGGGCACCATGCATTTCCACCGCGACATGCTCGCTGTGTGTGACGGTTATGCGCGCAACATCCTGCGTGCCGAGCAGAACGACCGTTTCGTCGGCTCGGCACCGCTTGCCTTCACCTTCGGCTTCGGCGGCGTGCTGTTTCCGATGCATATCGGTGCCTCCTTTGTCGTGCTGGAGAAGACGACGCCGGACGAAATCCTGACGGCGATCGAGCAATACAAGACCACGGTCTGTTTCACAGCGCCGACGGCATACCGCGCGATGATCGGCAAGCTTTCGGGGCGCGACATCTCCTCGCTTCGAAAGTGCGTCTCCGCCGGCGAGACCCTGCCCAAGCCGACATTCGATGCCTGGCTCAAGGCCACCGGCATCAAGCTGATGGACGGCATAGGCTCGACCGAGCTGCTGCACATCTTCATCAGTGCGACCGAGGAGGAGATCCGCCCCGGTGCGACGGGCAAGCCCGTGCCGGGCTATGAGGCCAAGATCGTCGACGATAACGGCCATGATTTGCCGCCGGGAACGATGGGGAAGCTTGCGGTGCGCGGGCCGACCGGATGCCGCTATCTCGCCGACGAGCGACAGCGCAAATACGTCCAGAACGGTTGGAACATCACCGGCGACACCTATCTGATGGATGGCGATGGCTACTTCTGGTACCAGTCCCGCTCCGACGACATGATCGTATCGGCCGGCTACAATATCGCGGGCACCGATGTCGAGGCGGCGCTGCTCACGCATCCGGCGGTCGCCGAGTGCGGCGTGGTCGGCGCACCCGACGAAGCGCGCGGCATGATCGTAAAGGCCTATGTCATTGCGGCGCCCGGCGTGACGGCGGATGCACAACTGATGGCCGAGCTGCAGGAGCATGTCAAACGTGAGATCGCGCCCTACAAATATCCGCGGGCGATCGAGTTCGTGACGCAACTGCCGAAGACCGAGACCGGAAAACTGAAGCGCTTTGCCCTGCGGCAACTGGCGCAGGCCGCGGCGACGTCCTCAGGCGTCGCGGCGGAATAAGAGAAGGATGACGAATTGTCCGTGACGACGCCGAAAGGCCCGCAGCTCGCAGTGCTGCCGACAGCAGCCGAGGATGACACTCGTTCGCGGGTGCAGGTGCTCCAGCCGTCGGGGTGGCCGATGCCGAAGGGCTATGCCAATGGCATGGCCGCTGAGGGGCTCATCGTCGTCACCGGCGGGGTGATCGGCTGGGATGCCGAGGAGCATCTTGCCGACGGCTTTGTCGCGCAGGTGGACCAGACCCTGAGCAACATCGCCGCGATCCTGGCTGAGGCCGGCGCGCGGCCCGAGCATCTCGTGCGGTTGACCTGGTACGTCGTCGACATGGACGAGTACCTGTCCAATCTGAAAGAGCTCGGCAAGATCTACCGTACCATCTTCGGCGCGCACTATCCGGCGATGGCGCTGGTGCAGGTGGTGCGCCTGGTCGAGAGGGCGGCGCGCGTCGAGATCGAGGCCACCGCCATCATTCCACGCTGAATCGCACTGGCTCCAGCTGGCCTTGTCAGCTCGCTTTGGCGAGATCGTCGTCCTCGGGCGAGTTCAGATAGATGCCCGACATGGTGTCGACCCAGCACAGATGGTCGTGCACCTTCTTCACGCCCTCGACGTTCTCCGCGGCGACCATGGCGGCCTGCCGCGTGCGCTCTTCGGTGATGACGCCGCTGAGGTGAACGATGCCGTCGCGGACGATGACGTTCAGCCCGAACGGGCACCAGTCGTTCTTCTCCATGGTATCGATGATGCGGCTGCGAATATGGTCGTCGTCCGCCGTCGGATCACGCACTTCGCGGGCGAGCCCTGCCACCGCCTGCAGCAGATTGGCGCGCGACACGATCCCGACCACCTTGTCGCCGCGCACCACCGGCAGCCGCTTCACGTTGTTTCGCTCCATGAGATCGACGATCTCGGCGAGCGCGGTGTCCTCCGTGATGGTCACGACCGAGGCGGTCATCACCTCCGCGACCTTGCGGCCGTGCTCGTGGACGAAATCGCTGGCCGACTTGCCCGGACCGAGAATGAACCGCAGCCAGCGTCCGCGCTTGCGCCCGGTGCCGATTTCGCTGCGGCGAATGAAATCTCCTTCGGAAACGACGCCGACCAGCTTGCCGGTATCGTCGACCACCGTGAGACCACTGACATGCCGTTTCAGCATGATGTTTGCCGCCTCGACGATACTGGTGTCGGGGGTAACCGAAATGACCGACCGGGTCATGATCTGGTGGGCGCGCATGGCAGTCTCCGCTGGCCTGTTGAATATCGATGCGCGAAACTAGCTCAGGTATCGAGGTGCAGTTTGACCCAGGTCAATCGGACGAAGCCCGCCCATCCCGATTCCGCAAACGTGATCTGCGGCCGGATTTGATGCAGCTCAACCCCGATGCGAAGCTTGGCCATATCCTGTCGAACTAGAACAGCCGACAGGAAGATTGAGCCATGAGCGTCGTCCAGATAATTCCCCGGACTGAAGAGCCGGCGGCGCAGACCCTCCCCGTCAATCCTGTGGCGGGTCGCGCGGTCTCGACCGTGAGCTCCGAAGGGCCTGCTGGGGTGCCGGCTGCCGCCGATCCTCTGCCAACATCCGATCCATATCCTTTCGACCGCGCGTTTCACGCGATGCTGGCGCGGTTCACGGGCGGGATTTCGCCACTGGCCTTGTCGCTGGCCTGGCTCGACTGGAGTTCGCACCTCGCTGCGGCGCCGCAGCGCCAGATGGAAATGTCGCGTAACGTCCTGCGCGACACCGGCAGGCTGGCGGAAGCCGCTGTGCACGCGACGTCACCGGGCCAAAAGCCGTGGTCCGTGATTCAGCCGCAGGGGCGGGATCGCCGTTTCAGCGGACCACAATGGGAGACCGCGCCGTTCAATCTGCTGGCGCAGGCATTTCTGCTCACAGAGAGCTGGTGGCGCGATGCCGCGACTGGCGTGCGCGGGGTTTCGCACGCAAACGAAGCCATCGTCGAGTTCTCGATGCGCCAGACGCTCGACATGCTGGCGCCTTCGAATTTCGCGGCGACCAATCCGAAGGTGCTGGAGAAGGCGTTCCAGAGTGGCGGAGAGAATTTTGTCTTCGGCTGGAAAAACTGGTGCAGCGACCTGATGCGCCTGCTCTCCGGCTCGAAGCTGGCGGACGACGGGCAGTTCGTGGTCGGCAAGACGGTGGCGGCATCGCCCGGCAAGGTCGTCTACCGCAACGAGCTGATCGAGCTGATACAGTACCATCCGACCACCGCGCAGGTGCGGCCCGAGCCGATCCTGATCGTGCCGGCCTGGATCATGAAGTACTACATCCTCGATCTCTCGCCACAGAACTCGCTGGTCAAATATCTGACCGGTCAAGGCTTCACCGTGTTCGCGATCTCCTGGCGCAACCCGGATGAGAGGGATCGCGATCTCGCCTTCGACGACTATCGCAGGCTGGGGGTCATGGCGGCGCTCGACATGATCGGTCTGATCGTGCCGGGGCGGAAGACCCACGCGCTCGGCTATTGTCTGGGAGGCACATTGCTGTCGATCGCAGCCGCTGCGATGGAGCGCGACGGTGACAACCGCTTTGGCACCGTTACTCTCCTTGCCGCCCAGACTGACTTCACCGAGGCCGGAGAGCTGACGCTTTTCATCAACGAGAGCCAGGTCGCCTTTCTCGAAGACATGATGTGGCAGCGTGGCTATCTCGACACGACGCAGATGGCCGGCGCCTTCCAGCTGCTGCGCTCCAACGAGCTGATCTGGTCGCGGCTGTCACACGACTATCTCATGGGCGAGGGCGCGCCACTGAACGATCTCATGGCCTGGAATGCCGATGCCACGCGGCTGCCTTATCGCATGCATTCGGAATATCTGCGGAAGCTGTTCCTCGACAACGATCTGGCCGGGGGGCGCTATCAGGTCGGCGGCCGGAGCGTTTCGCTATCCGATATTCATGCCCCGATGTTCGTGGTCGGCACGCTGGCCGATCACGTCGCGCCATGGCGATCCGTCTACAAGATCCACTATCAGGTCGATGCCGACGTGACGTTCCTGTTGACCAGCGGCGGTCACAATGCCGGCGTCGTCGCGCCTCCCGACGAGCCCGGCCATAGCTATCAGGTGCTGAGCAAGGCCGAGGACGCGCCCTATGTCGGTGCGGATGAATGGCTGAAGCTGGCTCCGCGCGTCGAAGGGTCGTGGTGGCCGGAATGGGCCAAATGGCTGGCAGTGCGCTCCGGTGCGCCCTGCGATCCGCCGTCGATCGGACTTGGAGACGCTGCCGACCTGCCTGATGCGCCGGGGGACTACGTCCACACCTAAGCCTCCGGCTCCGAACTCGGTGCGAGGTCCGAGGAGCGGAAGGGCTTGGCCTTGTTCAGTTTGCGGTAGGCCGTTGCCGCTTTACGCAACAGCTTTTTCTCCCGCTTGCGGCTGCGGAAGCGATTGCCGGCATCGTGGCCGGCGCCATTCAACGAGGCCGCCAGCGCTCGTCCCCGTGCATCGTCGTTCAATTGTCCGAGCGACCGTTGCGCCTTGCGCAATTTCTTGAGGATGGATTTCTGTTTCGTCAGCGATTCCTCGGCGAACAGGTCCTGGAGCGACTCGATCGAATAGGTCAGCCGCTTGTTGAGAATCCGCAGCTTATGTCGTTTCTCGACGTCGAGCTTGTGGAGTTTTCGCGCCTTCTTGAGCAGCGTCGTCTCCCACTCGGTCAGCCGTGCCGTCGCGTGGTCGGCGAGCGTGCAGCGGCGCAATCGAATGGCTTCCTTGCTGCGCCGGGTCGACCAGGGGCCGCTCTCGATCCAGATCGCGGTCTGCTCGACAAGGCGGCGATACCGCGGGGATTGCAGCGCACGAGCCAGCAGGCGGTGGCTCTCGGAGCGCTTTTCGTCCCAATGCTGAAGCTCGGCGACGACCGCGAGCTCGTCGCCGCTCTCGGCGACGATCCGTTCGATTGCCACGTCGAGATCCCTGACCATGCCGAGCTGGCCGTTCAGCCATTTCAGTTCGGCCCAGACCTTCGGGCGCAGGGCGTCGTCGACCATCGGCGAGAAGAAGCGGATGGCGGTTCGCAGATGCGTCAACGCGATCCGGATCTGGTGCAGCGCGTCGGGATCGCCGCCGCAGGTGCCGTCATGCTGAGCGAGCACGGCATCGAGGTGGCGGCGCGCGATGATGCGGAACGCGGTATCGCAGGCCATTCCGGGGCTGAGGCGGCCGGGCAAGGCATTGCGCCGCGCCGCCGGCGTGGTGCGAGCGGCCGTCGGGGTCGTGGTGGGTCGCGCCATCTTTGCTCGCGCCAATCCGGTTGCCTTATTTGCTTTCAGCGATCGCGTCCCGGCAGTTCTCGAGCGTCTGCTCTCGAGTCCCGGATGCATCGATGGTCGCCCAGCCGACGCGGCCGATAGTATAGTGCTCTTGCTGCGCAGCAACCTCCTGCGTGGCGTCGGATGCGTCTCCCCGGCGGCTTCCGATCCGCATCTGCCGGGTCGCGAGGTCCGCAACCAGAAACAGGCCGTTCAGCGGCACATTGCGCTCCCGCGCCAGTACGGCGATCGCGTCCCGTTCGTCCTCGCGGGCGAATACGCCGTCGATGATCGCCGAATGGCCCTGCGCCAGCACCCGCCGGGTGTGCTGAGCCAGCGTATCGTAGACACGCGCCGCTTGCTCCGGCGTGTAGGCGGACGTCGGCAGGCGGTGCGTGTCCTCGACCCCGAACATCTGCTTGCGAACGAGGTCGCTGCGCAGCACGACGGCCCCCGGGGGCGGTGCGACGACGGGTGCGAGCGCTTGTGCCAGAACCGTCTTGCCGGTGCCCGACAGGCCGCCGACCGCAATCAGGCGCGGTGCGGCAGGATGGATCAGCGTCCTCGCGAGCTCAAAATAACGTCTTGCCTCGCCAAGGATGCCGGGGTCATCGGGATGCGCCGGCTTCAGCCGCGCCAGGGCCACCTGGGCGCGGATCGCTGCGCGGATGGACATGAAAAGCGGCAGGGCCGAGAGCGCATCGAGATTGTCGGCCGGCGTCCCGGCGAGATAGCGGTTCAGGACGATGTTGGCCGCACCTGGCTGATCGTGGTGCAACAGGTCCATCAGCGTGAATGCGAGATCGTAGAGCACGTCGACGGTCGCCATCTGCGCATCGAATTCGATGGCGTCGAACAGCACCGGCCGGTCGTCGATCAGGACGATGTTCGCGAGATGCAGATCGCCATGGCAGCGGCGCACGAAGCCCTGACCGCTGCGCTCTGCGAGCAGGGGACGGAGGCGCAAGAATGCCTCGTGGGAGGCTTTGCCGAGCTTTTCGATGTCTCCCGCATTGAAATGGCCGCCGGCCCGCAGACCGTGACTGTTGCCGTCGATCAGGGCGGGGATGGAGGCGACCCACGCTTCGCCGTCGGCGCGTGTCGCTGCGCCGTGGGAGGCCGCAATCGCGTCCGCGGCAGCCGAAGCGAGCTTCGCATCCAGCGGGCCCGCCTTTGCCAGGTGATCCAGCGTCATGTTTTCGTCGAAGCGCGACATGTCCACCGCATACTCGATCGGCCGGCCGGGACCGTCGACCTCCACCGAGCCATCCGGTTCTTCCGTGATCGCCACGACGCGATGATAGATCTGCGGCGCCAGCGGCCGGTTGATCCTGATCTCCTCCTCGCACGCCCTCTTGCGTTTCTCGAGCGTCGAATAATCGAGGAAGGGAAACCGGACGGCGCGCTTGATCTTCAACGCGCGCTTGCCGTCGAGAAAGACCGAGGCTCCATGCGTGTCGATCCGCGTCACGTCGGGATGACGGGCCAGCGTCCGGAAGATCCGCTCCTGGGTCGCCATTTCATCTTTCATGGGAACGGACATTCGAATGCACCATCAGGGCGTCAGCACGGCCGCGCCGAGAATCTGGCCGGCTCGCAGCATGTTCAGGACCTCGTTGGCCCGATGAAGCGGAAATGCCGTCGTCTCGGCGCGCACGCCGGCTTGCGGAGCGATCCTGAGAAAATCGAGGCCATCCTGCCGGGTCAGATTGGCGACCGAGAGCAACTGCCGTTCCTGCCAGAGCAGATCATATGGAAAGCTTGGAATGTCGGTCATGTGGATGCCGGCGCATACGACGCGGCCGCCTTTGCGGACGGCGCGCAGCGCGGCCGGGACAAGCTCGCCTGCCGGTGCGTAGATGATGGCCGCGTCGAGCGGTTCGTCGGGCACCTCGTCCGATGCTCCCGCCCAGACGGCGCCGAGGCGACGGGCAAGGTCTTGGGCAGCAGCGTCGCCGCGTCGCGTGAATGCGTAAACAGATCGCCCTTGCCAAACCGCGACTTGCGCAACGATGTGGCCAGCTGCGCCGAAACCATAAAGGCCGAGCCGTTCGGCAGGGCCGGCCAGGACTAGCGAGCGCCAGCCGATCAGCCCTGCACACAGCAGAGGAGCAATCTCCACGTCGTCGCCCTCCTCACCGAGGGGAAAGGCATAGCGTGCGTCGGCGATGGTGTGGGTCGCGTAGCCGCCGTCGCGCGTGTAGCCGGTGAACAGCGGTGCGTCACACAGGTTTTCCATACCCTCACGGCAGAAGCGACAATGCCCGCAAGTGAAACCGAGCCAGGGAACGCCGACGCGATCACCGGGCGCATGCGTGGTGACATTCGGACCCACGAGATCGACCCGACCGACGATCTCGTGGCCGGGCACGATCGGATAGCGAATATCGGGCAGCTCGGCATCGACGAGATGAAGATCGGTCCGGCATACGCCGCATGCGCTGACCTTCACCCGGAGCTGACCCTCGCCGGGTATCGGGTCAGGCCGCTCCTCCATCTGGAGCCGCGTTCGCGGGGCCGGCAACACCATCGCGCGCATCAGTCTCTCCGGGGCGAACGCTTATTATTCATAGAATAGCTGGACGGCCAATCCTTGACGTCGGTCAACGCCCGTTTCCATCCCGATCGGACCGAGTTCCCTTGGCTTGACGAGGATCAAGGGTCTCGACGAAAGCCGGCTTATTGTGGCGACCGAGGAGAATCCCGATGCCCATCAAGGATGTCTTTTTGCCGCTTGTCGGCCAGCCGCGCGGACCAGCCTTGGTTGCGATCGAGAAATGTGTGGCCGTCGCCGCCGATCTCGGCGCCAGGATCACGGCGCTCGCGCTCGAGCAAGACGTTTTCGAACGGCCGAAGGTGATGCTGCCCTATGACGGCGATTCCACGGAGGCCGGCAGTTCCAGTGAGGTGAACGACACCCAGCAGCTCCTCAATGCCTTCACCAATGCGGCTTCGCGCGCCAACATCCGCGCCCAGAGCCGAACGGGCAAGGTGCCGGCGGACCAGATCGCGGCGATCCTGGCCGAGCATGCCCGTTTCAGCGATCTCACGCTGTTCCCCGTGAAGCCGCACGACAGCCGAACGGAGCACATCATCGAAACCTTCCTGTTCGAATCCGGGCGGCCGCTGCTGCTCTGCCCGGAGCAGCATGCGGAGCAGTTGCGGCCGGAATTCGAGAACGTCATGATCGCTTGGGATCATTCTGCCCGCGCGGCGCGTGCGGTCGGCGACGCGATGCCGATTCTTCAGGCTGCCACCTCGGTCCGCGTGGTGACGGTGGCAGAGGACAAGGCTGACGCGGTCGTTCAATCCGGCTCGGCTCTCGTCGACCATCTGAGAGAACACGGGGTCTATGCCTCCTCCGAAGCGGTGACCGGCAACGGCAGTTCGATCGGCAAGGTCCTGGGAAGTTGGGCGAATTCCCATGGCATGGATGCGATCGTGATGGGCGCCTACCATCATTCACGCCTGAACGAGATCGTGTGGGGCGGTGTGACAAAGACCGTCATTGGCCAGCCACCGTGCTGGGTTATGATCTCGCACTAGGCTCGCCATCTTCCCGGCCTCATCGTCAACCATCGGAACCGCCGCTGACCCGGCGCATTTGCTTTCATGTCCACTTATCGTCTCAACCATCTGCTGGCGCCGCGTTCAGTTGCACTCGTCGGCGCGAGCGCCCGTCCGGTCTCCGTCGGACGCGCCGTTCTGGAGAACATTCACAAGGCCGGGTTCAAGGGGCAGTTCGGCCTCGTCAATCCACGCCATGCCGAAATCGGCGGCGTCGCCGCGGTGAAAAGCCTGGACGGCTTGGACTTCGTGCCCGAGCTCGTGGTCATCACCGCGCCGGCGCGCGAGATTCCTGACATCATCGACCAGGCTGGGCGTCGTGGATCGGCGGGCGCGCTGATCGTTTCGGCCGGGCTCGGCCACGGACCGGGATCTCTGCACGAGACTGCAATCGCAGCCGCCCGCAAATACGGCATGCGGCTGATCGGGCCGAACTGCCTCGGCATCATGATGCCCGGGGTCAACCTGAATGCCAGCTTTGCCGCGCACATGCCGGAGGCGGGCAGCCTCGCGCTGATCTCGCAATCGGGCGCGATCGCTGCCGGCATGGTCGACTGGGCGGCGCCGCGCGGCGTCGGCTTTTCCGGGATCGTCTCGATCGGCGATCAGATCGACGTCGATATCGCCGATCTGCTCGACTATTTCGCGATGGATCACAAGACCCGCGCGATCCTGCTCTACATCGAATCCATCAAGGACGCGCGCAAGTTCATGTCGGCGGCGCGTGCCGCCGCGCGCGTGAAGCCTGTCGTCGTGGTGAAGTCCGGCCGCATGGCGCAGGGCGCAAAGGCGGCCGCCACGCATACCGGCGCGCTCGCCGGCGCCGACGCGGTCTATGACGCGGCGTTCCGCCGCGCGGGTGTGCTGCGGGTCTCCGACCTGCGTGAGCTGTTCGATTGTGCCGAGACACTTGGCCGCGTCGAATCGCCGGCGGGAAAGCGTCTCGCCATTCTGACCAACGGTGGCGGCATCGGCGTGCTCGCCGTCGATCGATTGGTCGAACTCGGCGGAATTCCGGCAACCATCTCGGCCGAGGCGCGCGAGAAGCTCGATGCGGTTCTGCCGCCGACCTGGTCCGGTGCAAATCCCGTCGACATCGTGGGCGATGCCGACGCCTCGCGCTATGCGGCGGCGCTGGAGGTGCTGCTGGCCGACCGCGACAATGACGCGGTCCTGGTCCTCAACGTGCAAACGGCGATCGCCTCGGCCGCCGAGATTGCCACGACCGTGACGGAGCTCGTCGGCAAGTATCGGAAGGAGCACCGCAGCTGGGCCAAGCCCGTATTGGCGGCCTGGGTCGGAGCCGATCAGGGCATCATTCAGGCCCTTTCCAGCGCCGGTGTACCGAACTATCCGACCGAGGACGATGCCGTGCGTGGCTTCATGCATCTGGTCCGGCACCGCGAAGTGGTGGAGGAGCTGAGCCAGGTTCCTCCTGCGATGCCCGACACGTTCGTTCCGGATGCCCGGGGTGCGAGGCAGATCATCACCGCCGCGATCGCGGACGGTCGTGAGTGGCTCGAGCCTGTCGAGATCAAAAACCTGCTCGAAGCCTACGACATCGCGATGGTGCCGACCTATGCGGCAACCGACGTCGAACAGGCGGTAGGCTATGCAAAGGAGATCTTCGCACAGGGTGGCACCGTCGTGCTGAAGATCATGTCGCGGGACATCACTCACAAATCCGATGTCGGTGGCGTCGTTCTCAACCTGACCACGCCGGAAGCCGTGCGAGGGGCTGCGGCGAACATTCTCGCGCGGGCGAAGAAGCTGCGTCCGGAGGCGCGTATCGGCGGGGTCATCGTCCAGGCGATGGTCGTCAAGGCAAAAGCGCGCGAGCTGATCCTGGGCCTCGCCGACGATCCCACTTTCGGCACCGTCGTCGTGTTCGGCCGGGGCGGCACGGCGGTGGAGATCATCAACGACAAGGCGCTGGCGCTGCCGCCGCTGGATTTGCAGCTCGCTCGCGACCTGATCGACCGCACGCGCGTGTCGCGGCTGCTGAAGGCTTATCGTGACGTGCCGGCGGTCAAGCAAGACGCCGTCGCCATGGTATTGGTCAAGCTGGCGCAGATGGCGGCCGATATTCCCGAGATCCGCGAATTCGACATCAATCCGCTGCTGGCGGACGAGACCGGCGTGACCGCGGTCGATGCCCGGGTCGCGGTCGGGCCGCCGCAACGGAAGTTCGTGGGCTCGGGCCCGGCCAATTTCGCCGTTCGCGCCTATCCGTCACAATGGGAGCGCCGCATCAAGCTCAAGGACGACTGGCGCATCTTCGTTCGCCCGATGCGCCCCGAGGACGAGCCGACCATCCACGAATTCCTGCGTCACGTCACCCCGCACGACCTTCGCCTGCGCTTCTTCGCGCCGATGAAGGAGTTTACCCACGAGTTCATCGCGCGCCTGACCCAGCTCGACTATGCGCGGGCGATGGCCTTCATCGCCTTCGACGAGGCCACCGGCGAAATGGTCGGTGTGGTCCGGCTCCACTCGGATTCGATCTACGAGAGCGGCGAATACGCGATCCTGCTGCGGTCCGATCTCAAGGGCAGGGGACTCGGCTGGGCGCTCATGCAGCTCATCATCAACTATGCCAAGTCGGAGGGGCTAAAAGTCATCTCGGGCGACGTTCTCAAGGAGAACACCGTGATGCTCGAAATGTGCCGGCAACTCGGCTTTGAAGTGAAGCCGGATCCGGCCGAACCCGACATCTGCGACGTGAAGCTGAAGCTCTGAGCGCTCCGCGCCTCAGGATTCGGCTTCGGTCGGCGTTGCGGCGGATTTACCCGCCGACGTCCGCAGATTCCTGATGATGATCGCGATCAACGGCACCAGCACCGGCACGATCGTGCTGAGCGGATGATGCACCGCGCCCGATACCTGGGCCTGGAACGCGCGCGCCTCGAGCTGAAGAGCTTCGATGGAGGAGTCGTGGATTTCGTTGGCAAGCTCGATGTCGCGGCCTGACGGAGCGCGGCCGGCGATCGCGAAGAGAGCGGCTGCGATGGCGAAATTGACGGCGCCGAGGATGGCGGCCGCGGCAATCGCACTCCAGATCTGTACCAGCGCGAAATAGGCAGACAGCTCCAGCATCAGAAGCCCGAACGCCGCGATCAACGCCGCAAAGGCACGCAAGCCGAGGCCGACAAGCAGATGGCGCAGCCTGATGTCCGCGATGATCCTGTCGGTGCGCCACAACGCGCGCAGATGTTTGACCACATTCTCGGTATTCACCTAGTGTCTCCTCAGCATGAAGCCCACAACGACGCCGAGCGCGAAGGCGGAGGCGAGCGACGTGATCGGACGGTCCGCAATGATGCCCTGAAGCTGCGCCTGCTCTTCGTCCACGGTCTCGCCGAGTTCGGTCAGCGCGGCCCTGATCTGATCGGCGAGCGCCTCGGCGCGGTCCTTCGAGCTCTCGAACATCTCCTCGCCCGCGGTGCTCAGCAAGCGTGTGACATCGACCTTCAGCGCTCGCAATTCTTCGCTCATCCTGTCACTGTCGAACATGGACTTGATATCCCCGTTGAATGGAAGCAAGCCTAGGGCCCGGCCGTGCAATCGTGCTTGATTTGCCTCAAGCTGCGGTCGCGATCGGGGTCTTGAGACAGGTCAAGCCGGCCGCCATATGCTGGCCTAGAAATGCCGTCTGAATGGGGACCGATTGTCCCGACGAGGTGGAAGCGTGAACCACGAACCGCTGTTGCTCGCGACGCCGTCCGGCGACGCGCTGAACTTGCGCCCCGAAGGGCCCTGGACCGCCGCGAACGTGGTCACGCTCGAGACATTGTCCCGGTCGGTCGGTGCGGACCTCGATCGCTCGCGCGTCGTCACCCTGGATATGTCGGGCGTCAGCGCGCTCGACACGCTCGGTGCCTGGGTCCTGGAAAAACTGTCGCGCAGGGCCGCAACATCGGGCAGGTCGGCCGAATTCGTCGGCGTCGCCGATCATTTCAGCGGGCTGCTCGACGAGGTGCGCCAGGTCAATCGCCACACACCGATCCCGGTCGCCGCGCCCAATCCGGTGCTGGCGAGGCTGGGCGACCTCGGCAAGGCAACGGCCGGTGCGCGGGAAGACATCACGATCTTCCTGCAGATGCTCGGCGCATTGTTCATGGCCGTGATCGGCGCGCTGCGCCGGCCGCGTTCGCTGCGGCTGACCTCGCTGATCTATCAGCTCTATCGCATCGGGTGGCAGGCGATCCCCATCGTCGCGCTGATCACTTTCCTGATCGGCGCCATCATCGCGCAGCAGGGCTTCTTCCACTTCCGCAGATTCGGCGCAGAGTCCTACACCGTCGACATGGTCGGCATCCTGGTGCTGCGTGAGCTCGGCGTGCTGATCGTCGCCATTATGGTCGCGGGCCGGTCGGGAAGCGCCTACACCGCCGAACTCGGCTCGATGAAGATGCGCGAGGAGATCGACGCGCTCTCGACCATGGGGCTCGATCCCGTTGACGTCCTGATCCTGCCGCGCGTTGCTGCCCTGGTCATTGCGCTGCCGATCCTCACCTTCATCGGATCGATTGCCGCGCTTTATGGTGGCGGTCTCGTCGCGCAGTTCTACGGCGACATGGGGCCGGCGATCTACATCGCACGGCTGCACGAGGCCATCTCCGTCACCCATTTCGAGGTGGGCATCCTGAAGGCGCCGTTCATGGCGCTGGTGATCGGGATCGTGGCCTGCAGCGAGGGGCTGCGCGTCAAGGGTAGCGCGGAATCGCTCGGGCGGCAGACTACGACGTCGGTGGTGAAGTCGATCTTCCTGGTGATCGTGCTCGACGGCCTGTTCGCGATCTTCTTTGCCTCGATCGGAATGTGACGATGGACGTATCGCAGGACCAGTTCGCGATCCGCGTCCGTGACCTCGTGGTCGGCTTCGGCCGCCAGACCGTGCTTGACCATCTCTCGCTCGATGTTCGCCGCGGCGAGATCCTCGGGTTGGTGGGCGCGTCCGGCGGCGGGAAGTCGGTGCTGATGCGCACCATCATCGGCCTCATCCCGCGCCAAAGCGGGACCATCGAAGTCATGGGGCAGCCCACCGGTGGCCACGGCCGCGGGGCCGCCACGACATGGGGTATTTTATTCCAGCAGGGCGCGCTGTTCTCCTCGCTGACGGTCCGCCAGAACGTCCAGTTTCCGTTGCGCGAAAACCTCGTACTGTCGCAGGAGCTGATGGACGAGATTGCGATCGCCAAGCTCGAAATGGTGGGCTTGCGCGCCCAGGACGCCGACAAATACCCGGCGGAGCTGTCCGGCGGCATGACCAAGCGCGTGGCCCTGGCGCGGGCGCTCGCGCTCGATCCGCCGATCCTGTTCCTGGACGAGCCGACCTCCGGCCTGGATCCGATCGCCGCCGGCGATTTCGACGTGCTGATCAAGACGCTGCAAAGGACGTTGGGGCTGACGGTGTTCATGGTGACCCACGACCTTGCGAGCCTGACCACGGTCTGCGACCGCGTTGCCGCACTCGCCGACGGCAAGATCGTGGCGATCGGCCCGATGCGCGAACTGCTGCAATCCGAGCATCCTTGGGTGCGCGCCTATTTCCACGGCAAGCGCTCGCAGATGCTGCAACACGAGATGAGATGAGACATGGAAACCCGCGCTCCCTACGTGCTGATCGGCAGTTTCGTGCTGGCCGCGATCCTCGCGGTGTTCGGCTTCGTCTATTGGTTGAACAACACCGGCGGCATCGGGCCGCGCACGAACTATCATGTGCAATTCCAGGGTTCGGTCCCAGGCCTGCTGGTCGGCGCGGGCGTGCTGTTCAACGGCATCCGTGTCGGCGAGGTGACCCAGCTCGGGCTCGCGCCTGATAACCCGCGTTTCGTCAATGCGACGATCTCGGTTGCGACCGCGACGCCGGTGCGTTCCGACACCAAGGTCGGTCTTGAATTCCAGGGCCTGACCGGCGTGCCGGTGGTGACGTTGGAGGGCGGCGTGATCGTCGCCAAAACCGGCGAGCCCTTGACCTTGATCGCGGAGGCCGGCGCCGGCCAGAGCATGACGCAGGCGGCGCGCGATGCGTTGCGGCGGGTCGACACGGTGCTCCAGGACAATTCCGGCCCGCTGAAGGACACCATCGCGAATTTCAAGACGTTCTCCGACGGTCTCGCGCGCAACACCGGCAAGCTCGACGGCATTCTGGCGGGCCTGGAGAAAATGACCGGCGGCGGCGCTCCCGCGCAGAAGATCACCTACGACCTGCACACGCCGCAGAGCCTCGGGCCGGCCGGCAAGACTCTCTCGGCGTCACTCGCCATTCCCGAGCCGAGCGCGGTCGCAATGCTGCAGACCCAGCGCATGCTGTTCGCGCCGGTCGGGGACCGGCCGGGCTTTGCCGACTTCCTCTGGGCCGACAGCATTCCAAAATTGGTGCAGGCGCGCCTGATCGACAGCTTCGAAAACTACGACATCGCCCACGCTCCGCTGCGCACGAGCGATCTCGGTCAGGCGGATTACCAGCTTCTGATCGACATCCGCAGCTTCCGGATCGCCACGGAGGGCGAGCCACGGGTCGAGATCGGACTGTCGGCGCGGATCGTCGACAAGAACGGCAAGGTGGTGGCATCGCGACTGGTCGAGAGCAGCGAAAAGCTCGACAAGGTCGAGCCGGCCGCCGCGGTCGCCGCCTTCGATGCGGCCTTTGCCCGCATCGCCAAGGAGCTGATCGGGTGGACCGTGCAGGCGGTGTGACGCCGTTTATTCCAGCGTCTTCAGGTAGGACAGAAGATCGTGGATCTGGTCCGGACTGAGCTCGAAGGCCGGCATGTCGGCGTGGCCGGTGTAGATACCTTCGGCCAGGGCCTCACCAAGGGTCTCGATCGGATAACGCCGGTGCAGATTGCGCAGCGGCGGCGCGCCCTCCCGCGGGCTACGCGAGACGCGGTCGATCGCGTGACAAATTGCGCAATTGGCCCGCGCAAAGGCCTTGCCACGCTGCTCGGCAGTCGGAGCCGCCAGCGCAGGCGTCATCAGAAGCAGCCCAATCAGGCCGTGACGTAAGGCGCTTTGCAGCATGGAAAGGTGATCCCGTCGAACTTTGGAAGCAGAATATGACGGGGATGCCACTCAAATTTGATCTCTGTCAATTGGCTTTGGCGCAGTGCAGTAAAATGCACCCGCGAGGTGGACTCGGCCGGGGGGCGGAGCTGGCCGACGCTGGGAGCGGTGGATGAAGCCTTCCGTGGTCACGATTGAGCCGAACGGGCATTTTTGCAGCGATTGTGCCGTACGCGGAGCGGCGGTTTGTTCGTCGCTGAATACGGCCGAACTCAGGGAATTCGAGCATCTCGGACGCCGCGTTCATTTCGACTCCGGCGAGACCGTCTTCTCCGAGGAGGACATCACGACCTCGTTCTACAACGTCCTCGAGGGCGTCATGCGGCTGTACAAGCTGCTGCCCGATGGCCGGCGGCAGATCGTCGGTTTTGCCTTGCCCGGCGATTTCCTGGGGATGAACATCTCCGGTCGGCACAATTTTTCGGCCGATGCGATCGGCGTCGTGACCGTGTGTCAGTTCGCCAAAGCGCCCTTCGGCCGTTTCATCGAAGACCGGCCGCAATTGCTCAAGCGGATCAACGAACTGGCCATCCGTGAACTGAGCCAGGCCCGCGATCACATGGTCCTGCTCGGCCGCCGCTCGGCCGACGAGAAGGTTGCGACCTTTCTGCTCGGCTGGCGCGAGCGGCTGGTCACGCTCAAGGGGTTGTCCGACACGGTTCCGCTTCCGATGAGCCGTCAGGACATCGCCGACTATCTCGGCCTGACCATCGAAACCGTCAGCCGCACCTTCACCAAGCTGGAGCGTCAGGGCGTGATCGAGATCATTCACGGCGGCATCAGCCTGCTGGATCCTGCCCGTGCCGAGGCGATGGCCGCAGCCTGATATTTCGTTCGGCCTCCTTACGTTTTTGATCTCGATCAATGACGCCGGCCAGCTGCGGCAAATAATGCCCAAAACTTCCGGGAGGGGATGATGCCTGCTGACGCGCTGCTGGTGACTGTTATCGTCGTCGCGATCTTCGTCGTATTTGCTGCTTCCTTGGCTTGGGCTGACCGGCAAACCAGCTCACGCCGGCTCGATCCGGATTCCAAGCGCTGAAATTTCCGCGCCCCTGGTCAGTTTGGCCCAACGCTTGGTCCGGCCGCATTCGTTGTTGGCCAGCGCCTCAACGCAATTGCGCTTGCGTTGACTGCAACTCTGCATCGATCCAGCACATCGACGCATCCTTCGGATGCAAGATTTCAGCGTGACCGCGTCGTTTTCACGGCATTTGCCACAAATCGCGTGTGTGCTTTCCGGTTGAAAAGCCTGATAACGTTGACTACGCAGGAACCCCAGTGCCTCGTAGTCTTAGGAGCCCCGCGGCGTGCCTCAGGACAAGACCGGCGATCCCCGACAGTCGGCGGGCAACAAACTATCGGTCCTGCGCAAGCACCCGATCTTCGCGGATCTGGAGCCGGAAGCGCTTGATCAGCTCTGCCGCTACGCCAAGCACACCACCGTGAAGCGCGGCGCGACGATCGCTGCCAAGGGCGATCCCGGCAACAACCTGTTCGCGGTGATCACGGGGACAGTGAAGATTTCCTCCTCGTCGCCCGATGGGCGGAACGCGATTCTCAACCTGATCGGTCCCGGCGAGATCTTCGGCGAGATCGCGGTGCTCGACGGCGCTCCCCGGTCGGCCGATGCGACCGCCAACACCAATTGCGAACTCTACATCATCGATCGCCGGGACTTCCTGCCGTTCGTGAAGAGCCAGCCGGCGCTGGCGATGAAATTCATCGAGCTGCTCTGCGCGCGTCTGCGCTGGACCAGCCAGCAGGTCGAGCAGGTCATCCTCCAGAATCTGCCGGGCCGGCTGGCGAGCGCACTGCTCGGCCTCACCGAGGAGCGCAAGTTCGACTCCGGCAGCGGCACGCTCGCCATCACGCAGCAGGAGATCAGCGAGATGGTGGGGATGACGCGCGAGAGCATCAACAAGCAATTGCGCGCCTGGGCCGGCCGCAACTGGGTTCGCCTCGAACACGGCGCCATCGTCGTGCTCGATACCGACGCGCTGCGCGAACTCGCCGAGAGCGGCCTAGACGGCGGGTGACGGCGTCTGCCTAACTGTCGATGATGGCGACCGCTCGGGTCCAGCCCGCCGAGGCGCGTTCGACCTTCACCGGAAAGCATGAGACGGTGAAGCCGGTCGAGGGCAGCTGGTCGAGATTGTGCAGCTTCTCCAGATGGCAATAGCCGATGTGCCGTCCCGCCTTGTGCCCCTCCCAGATCAGGCCGGCGTCTTTTGTTTCGGCGTATTTCTTCGCGGTGTAGAAGAACGGCGCGTCCCAGCTCCAGCCGTCGGTGCCGGTCAGCCGCACGCCGCGTTCGAGCAGATACATGGTGGCCTCATAGCCCATGCCGCAGCCGGAATTGACGTAGTCGGCCTGACCGAATTTGGCGCCGGCGCTGGTGTTGACGACCACGATCTCCAGCGGCGACAGCGTGTGCCCGATGCGCTTCAGCTCCTTCTCGATGTCGTCGGCGCTTGCCACGTAGCCGTCGGGCAGATGCCGGAAGTCGAGCTTCACGCCGGGCTGGAGGCACCATTCCAGCGGCACCTCGTCGATCGTCCATGACCGCTCGCCGCGGTTCATGGTCGGATGGAAGTGCCAGGGTGCATCGAGATGCGTGCCGTTATGGGTCGACAGCGAAACCTGCTCGACGGCCCAGCCCTGTCCGTCAGGCAAATCCTCCGCCTCGAGGCCGTCGAAAAACTGCAGCATGCGCGGCAGGCCCTGCTGGTGATCGATGTACTGGATGGTCGGGTGATTGCCGGGCGGATCGGCCGTCACGTCGTTTCTGAGCGGGACCGAGATATCGATCAGCTTCCGCGGCATGGGTATTCCTTCGAGATAGTCCGCTGTTTCGGACATCTTGAGGGGCCTCTCTTGGTCGCGTCAAGTCATGTACTGGCGACGCAAGCCGTCCCGCCGTCTTCCGCAATGGCGCGAATTGCGCCAGATTGATCGATGCAACTGCTGCATCGATCAATGCCGGATTTGGCTTGGACATGGAATGCCACGCGCCCTAGGGACGACATTGGCGCTTAACTTCACACCTGAAGGGGGGGCGACCCAAGGCGGCCTGCAGCCTGCCGACAACGACATAATCAACCAGGAGGAAGCCCAGATGAAGACACTCACCGGTATCATCGCAGCCGTTGCATTGGTGCTCTCAGCGCCACTGGCGACCGCACGCGACTTCCGCTCCGCCGACATCCATCCCGCAGATTATCCGACCGTCGAGGCCGTCAAGTTCATGGGCAAGCAGCTCGCGACGGCGAGCGGCGGCAAGCTCGGCGTAAAGGTGTTTCCGAACGGAGCCCTGGGCTCCGAAAAGGACACCATCGAGCAACTCAAGATCGGCGCACTCGACATGATGCGGATCAACGCGTCGCCGCTCAATAATTTCGTGCCGGAAACCATTGCATTGTGCCTGCCGTTCGTCTTCCGGGACACACAGCACATGCGCACTGTCCTCGACGGGCCGATCGGCGATGAGATCCTGGCGGCCATGGAGCCCGCTGGATTGGTCGGGCTTGCCTATTACGATAGCGGGGCCCGGTCCATTTACACCGTCAAGGCGCCGGTAAAGTCGCTCGCGGACCTGAAGGGCCTCAAGATTCGCGTCCAGCAGTCCGATTTGTGGGTCGGCATGATCCAGAGCCTCGGCGCCAACCCGACGCCGATGCCGTATGGCGAGGTCTATACCGCGCTCAAGACCGGCCTAGTGGATGCCGCCGAGAACAACTGGCCCTCCTATGAGTCGTCGCGCCATTTCGAGGCCGCCAAGTTCTACAACATCACCGAGCACTCCCTGGCGCCCGAAGTTCTGGTGATGTCCAAGAAGGTCTGGGACACGCTGAGCAAGGAGGATCAGGCCATCATCCGCAAAGCGGCCAAGGAGTCGGTGCCGGTCATGCGCAAGCTCTGGGACGAGCGCGAGCAGGCGTCCCGCAAGACGGTCGAGGCCGCCGGCGTTCAGGTCGTCACGATCGCCAACAAGCAGGAGTTCGTCGACGCGATGAAGCCGGTGTACCAGAAGTTCGCCGGCGACGAGAAGCTGCAGGGCCTCGTCAAGCGTATCCAGGACACGAAGTAGGACCACGGCGTCGGTCCGGCGTTGCCACGGAGGCGGCACCGGGCCGCTCGCAAGGAGTCGCGGGAATGACAGATCCACACGTCGCAGACCACGAGCAGGGGGCGGTCGCCGCCGCACGGCCGGCGACCGGCTTGCTGTCAAGCGTCAATGCCGTCGTCGCGCGTGCGGGCATGTATCTGTCCGTGAGCGGACTGCTCCTCATCGTCACCGTCGTATTCTACCAGGTGTTCGGCCGGTACGTGCTCAATTCGAGCCCGACCTGGACGGAGAACCTTGCGCTGGTTCTCATCCTGTATGTCACGCTGATCGGCGCCGCCGTCGGCGTGCGCGATGCCGGACACATCGGAATGGACAGCCTGCTGGTGATGCTGCCGGATCGTGCGCGAGAGAAAATCGAGCTCATCATTCACGTCCTGGTGGCCGCGTTTGGCGTCGCGATGGCCTATAACGGCTGGATTCTCGGCGCATCCGTCGGGACCGTGAAGATCCCCAATCTCGGCCTTCCCGAGGTCGTCCGCTACGTCCCGTTGATCGCCTCCGGCGTCCTGATCGTCTCCTTTTCAATCGAGCACATCATTGCTGTGCTGCGCGGCGAAGAGGTTGTTCCCTCATGGAACTGATCATTCTCGGAGCTTCCTTCTTCGGCTTTCTGATCCTCGGCGTCCCCGTCGCCTTCGCGATCGGCCTCTCGGCGATCTGCACCATCTTCTACGAAGGCCTGCCGGTCGCCGTCATCTTCCAGCAGATGATGTCGGGGATGAACATCTTCTCGTTCCTTGCCATCCCGTTCTTCGTCTTCAGCGGTGAGTTGATGCTGCATGGCGGGGTCGCCGACAAGATCGTGCAGCTCGCCAAGAATCTCGTCGGGCACATCCGCGGCGGGCTCGGCATGTCGAACGTGGTCGCCTGCACGCTGTTCGGCGGCGTCTCCGGCTCGCCCGTGGCCGACGTGTCGGCGATGGGCGCGGTGATGATCCCGATGATGAAAAAGGAGGGGTTCGACACCGACTACGCCGTCAACGTCACAACCCATGCCTCGCTGGTGGGCGCCCTGATGCCGACCAGCCACAACATGATCATTTATGCCCTGGCCGCCGGCGGCAAGGTCTCGATCGGCGCGCTGATCGCCGCCGGCCTTTTGCCGGCGATCGTGCTGATGGCGTGCATGCTGGTCGCCGCTTACGGCGTGGCGGTGAAGCGAGGCTATCCGGCCGGCAAGTTTCCGGGCTGGGCCGAGGTTTTCCGCTCGCTTGCGGCGGCGCTGCCCGGCCTTCTGATCGTCGGCATCATCCTGACGGGCATCCTGTCCGGGGTCTTCACGGCAACTGAATCCGCAGCCGTCGCGGTCACCTATACGATGCTGCTGACGTTCTTCATCTACCGCACCATGACCTGGAGCAACTTCCTGCGTGCCGCCGCCAAGGCGGTGAAGACGACGGGCGTGGTGCTGCTGTTGATCGGCGTCTCCACCATGTTCCAGTATCTGATGGGGCTCTACGAGGTGGCTGATCTCGCCGGCAACTTGATGGGCAAGGTCTCGACGCAGCCTTGGGTCATCTTCCTGCTCATCAACGTCATCCTGTTCGTGCTCGGCACCTTCATGGACATGGCGGCGACGATCCTGATCTGCACGCCGATCTTCCTGCCGATCGCGATGAAGGCGGGCATGGATCCGGTGCAGTTCGGCATGCTGATGCTGATCAACTGTGCCCTCGGGCTCAACACCCCGCCGGTCGGAACCACCCAGTTCGTAGGCTGCGCCATCGGCGGAATCTCGGTGGGCGCGGTGATGCGCACCATCCTGCCGTTCTACACCGCGCTGATCGCAGCCCTGATGTTCGTGACTTACGTCCCCGCATTCTCGCTGTGGCTGCCGCGCCTGCTGATGGGTTACAAGGGCTAGCAAGCTACAGGAGAAGCCATCAGTGACTGACTATCGCAAGCTCTTTGATCTCACCGGCAAGACGGCCGTGGTGCTCGGCGCCGCATCGGGCATCGGCAAATCGTCGGCCGAGGCGCTGGCTGGGCTCGGGGCCCGAATCGTCTGCGCCGATCGCGCGCTTGACGCCGCGGAGGCAACCGCCGCCGGCATTCGCGACAAGGGTGGCTGGGCGGAAGCAGCCGGCTGTGACGCCGCGAGCGCTGCGGACGTCAGTGCGCTGGCCAAAACGGTGATGCAGAAATTTCCCCGGCTCGACATCGCCGTGACGACGCCCGGGCTCAACATCCGCAAGACCATCCTCGACTACACCGAGGAGGATCTCGACCGCGTCCTCAACCTCAACGTCAAGGGCACGGTGTGGTTCTTCCAGGCGTTCGGCCGCATCATGGTCGCGCAAAAGGGCGGCAGCATCATCGCCTGCTCGTCGGTGCGCGCGGTCACCATCGAGCCGGGCCTCGGCGTCTACGGCTCCACCAAGGCGGCAATCGGCCTGCTGGTGAAGGGCTTTGCCTCCGAGGTCGGCCACGCCGGCGTGCGCGTCAACGCGATCGCGCCGAGCATCGCCGAGACCGCGCTGACCGGTCCGTTCAAGCAGCGGCCCGACATTTACAATCTCTACGCCGGCCACACCGTGTTCAACCGCTGGAGCAGCGCCGACGAGGTCGCGACCGCCGTGGCCTATCTCGCCTCGGACGCCGCGAGCTATGTCAGCGGCAGCACGCTGTTCGTCGACGGCGGCTGGACCGCCGTCGACGGTCCGCCGACCGGTCTCACCCAGCTGCATAAATGAGGCCCTTGGCACCGCACCGATAAAGCCCGCGCGCCGGCGCAGCTCGCCCCCGTCCGCGCCGGTCAACCACGCGCTCAAGGCAGCGCCCTTTCGGTGTGGTGGGACCGCTTTTCGCAGGTGCGGCAGCGGGTTCCAGCGGGCACGGCTTGTGCAAATCGCATGGGCCGTGCCGGATAAATGCGCTCGGCTGGCCGGTATTTTGGTGTTACGAACTGGGACATGAACCAGCACGCCAAGATCGAAAGCAAGATCGAAATCCGCCATTCGACCTGTCCGCATGATTGCCCATCGGCCTGTGCCCTCGATGTCGAGGTGGTCGAAGGCCGCAGCATCGGCCGTGTCCGAGGTTCGAAAAAGCAGACCTATACGGCCGGCGTGGTCTGCGCCAAGGTCGCCCGCTACGCCGAGCGCATCCATCATCCCGAACGGGTCACATTTCCGATGCGCCGAACGGGTGCGAAGGGCTCCCGGCAATTCGCGCGGATCTCCTGGGACGAGGCGCTGGACGAGATCGGGCATCGCTTCAATCAGGCCGAGCGCGAATTCGGCGCGGAATCGATCTGGCCCTATTACTATGCCGGCACCATGGGCCTCGTGATGCGCGACGGCCTCAACCGCCTCACGCATGTGAAGAAGTATTCGCGCTTCTATCAGACGATCTGCGCCAATGTCGCGCGCATCGGGTTCGCGATCGGCACCGGCAAGATCGCCGGCGCCGATCCGCGCGAGATGGCGCTGTCCGACCTCGTCGTGATCTGGGGCACCAATCCCGTCAACACCCAGGTCAACGTGATGACGCACGCCTCCCGCGCCCGCAAGGAGCGCGGCGCGAAAATCGCGGCGATCGATATCTACGATAACGACACCATGAAGCAGGCCGACATCAAGATCATCCTGCGGCCCGGCACCGACGGCGCCTTCGCCTGCGGCGTCATGCACGTCCTGTTCCGTGACGGCTATGCCGACCGCGCCTACATGGACAAGTACACCGACTGCCCCGCTGAGCTCGAGGCGCATCTGACGACGCGCACGCCGGAATGGGCGTCCGCTATTTGCGGCGTACCGGCTTCCGAGATCGAGGCCTTTGCCAAGGCGGTCGGCGAGACCAAGCGCACCTTCTTCCGCTTCGGCTACGGCTTTACGCGGAGCCGCAATGGCGCCACGCAGATGCACGCGGCCAATTGCATTCCCGCGGTGACCGGCGCCTGGCAGTATGAAGGCGGCGGCGCCTTCTTCAACAATTACGCGCTGTGGCACTTCAACGAATCTATCATCGAAGGTCACGACGCGATCGACCCGAGCATCCGCGCGCTCGACCAATCCCAGATCGGCCGTATCCTCACCGGCGATGCCGAGGCCCTGCATGGCAAAGGCCCGGTCAAGGCGATGCTGATCCAGAACACCAATCCGATGACGGTGGCGCCGGAGCAGGCGCTGGTCCGGCAGGGTTTTGCGCGCGAGGATCTGTTCGTCGCGGTGCACGAGCAGTTCATGACCGAGACGGCGCAGATGGCGGACATCGTGCTGCCGGCGACCATGTTCATGGAGCACGACGATCTCTATTACGGCGGCGGCCACCAGCACATCTCGGTCGGGCCGAAGCTGATCGACCCGCCCGGCGAATGCCGCTCCAATCATCAGGTGTTGCAGGCGCTGGCGCCGCGCCTTGGCGCGAGGCATCCGGGTTTCGAGATGACGCCGCGCGAATTGATCGACGCGACGCTGAAGCTCAGCAATCACGGCGACATCGCCGGCCTCGAGGCCGACCTCTGGCGCGACCTGCAACCGGATTTTCGTACCTCGCATTATCTCGACGGCTTTGCCCATGCCGACGGCAAGTTCCACTTCAAGGCCGACTGGGCGCATCCGCCGTTCGGCGTGACCATGGGCG
This sequence comes from Bradyrhizobium sp. 192, assembly GCF_023100965.1. NCBI lineage: Bacteria > Pseudomonadati > Pseudomonadota > Alphaproteobacteria > Hyphomicrobiales > Nitrobacteraceae > Bradyrhizobium > Bradyrhizobium sp. 192. The sequence continues at coordinate 6,272,548 of NZ_CP064690.1, read as the reverse complement.
ATGTCGACAACATGCCCGAGTTGCCGGACCATTGGGCTGTGATCGAGCAGGCCGATCAGGCCCATCCGTTCCGGCTCGCGACCAGCCCCTCGCGCAGCTTCCTCAACACCACCTTCAACGAAACCCCGTCCTCACAGGCGCGCGAGGGCAAGGCGAGCGTGATGATCCATCCGCTGGATGCGGCCGCGCTCGACATCGCCGACGGCGATGCGGTGACGCTCGGCAATACCCGGGGCGAGACCACGCTGGTGGCGACCTTGTTCGATGGCGTGCGGCGCGGCGTGCTGATCGCGGAGTCCGTTCATCCCAACAAAAACCACATCGGCGGCCGCGGCATCAACATGCTGACCGGAGCCGAAACCGTCGCGCCGATCGGCGGCGCCGCGTTCCACGACAACAAGGTCTGGATCAAAAAGGCGCTCGCCGTTTAAGGCACGCACTCCGAGACACCGTAGCCTGCGAACTCCTTCGCGATATCAGGGTTCATCGACTTTGCCGACGCGATGTCGGTGGCACCGTCGCCGCCGCTCTTGCGGGTGGCGATGCCACGGCCGAACAGCGAAGACGAGGAGCGCGGATTGCGCTGGATCGCGTCGGTGTAGTCCTTGATCGCTTCCGCGTTGCGCCCGAGCTTGAGATTGACGAGACCGCGGCTGTCGAGCGCATCGCTCAAGCCGGGATCGATCTGCAGCGCCAGATTGCAGTCGGTCAGCGCGCCCTGCAGGTCGCCGGTCGCAGCGCGCGTCCAGCAGCGGTTGTTCAGCGCCTGCGCATCCCTGGGATTCCTGCGGATCACCGCGTCGAAATCCTGCATGGCGAGCGCGTGCGCGCGCTTGATCGCATAGACTTGGCCGCGCTTGTAGCGCGAGACGATGTCATTGGCGTTCGCCGCGATTTTGCGGCTGAGATCGGCGATGACGGAATCCCTGGCGAGATCGCCGGCGCTCGGAGGCGGCTCTGCCTGCGGCGTCTCGCAAGCCGGTTTGTGCGGCTGGGGTTTCGCCGGCGTCGCGTCGCCCTTGTTGTCGGGCGGCTGCGTCACCGGGCCTGCGAACGAGAATTCCGTGGTCAGCGAGGACGACAGCCACGGCACCTGCTCGCGCTTGGTGGCGGCGACGACGCCGTTCTTGGTGTTGGTCAGGGCCTGCTCGGCGCTGATGTTCGGCGCGCGCATCTCGCGCAGCAGCTCGGCGACGAACAGGCCGTGCTCGGTCTTGCCGCTCGCCGCGACCGCGCCGAGCGCGGCGGAGTAGAGCACGAGCGAATTGCTCGGCGCGATCGCCGGCGCAAGGCCGGCCGAATAGCGGCGGAAGCGCCGCTCGAACGGGTTGCGGCGCGAGGCGTCGATCAGCGCGATCTTGATCGCTGCGCCGCGCGTGTTCATCTCGGCGAGGATGCTGTCGAGGCTGAAGCCGTCGCGCGCCACATCCGGCTCGGTCCAGATCTGCGCGTCGACCGGCAGCAAATAGGTCTGCCGGTTGGACTGGATGGCAAAACCGTCGAAGAAGATCAGTGCCACCGCGCCGCGCTCGATGCGGGCATAGAAGCGATCCAGCACCTGCCGCATGGCGTCGGCCGTGAGATTGCTCTGGCGGTCGACGACAAAGCCGTCGCGCTTCAGTTCTTCGGTGACGTCCTGAGTGTCGTTGGCGACGTCGTTCAGCACGAATTCGTTGTCGGGATATCTGGCGTTGCCGATCACCAGCGCCAGTTTCGCAGCATCGGCCGCGCGGCTTGCGCCCAGCACGAGCAGGCCTGTCAGCAACAACATCATCGCGGCGCGCATGAAATGGCTCATCGGTGATCAAAATCTCCAGTCAGGATAGCGGCCGTCACCCGTAATTCAATCGCCACGCGAATTTGCGCCCACACGCTATGGTGACACCGCGCTGCAGATTGGCCTTGCACGCTCCGCCCGTCCTGCCGCAAATGGCAGCAAAACGGATGGCAAGGAAGCGAGCGTACCATGACCGACACCACTGCAGTCGTCACCGAGAAGCGCGGGCAGGCGTTCTGGGTCACCATCAACCGGCCGGAGAAACGCAATGCACTGAACGGCGAGGTCATCGCCGGCATCACCAAAGGCTATCGCGACGCGCATGACGACAAGGACGTCCGCGTCATCGTGCTGACGGGCGCGGGCGACAAGGCGTTCTGCGCGGGCGCCGATCTGCAGAATTCCGGCGCGGCTTTCGCAATGGATCATTCCAAACCAAATGTCGACTATGCCGATCTGTTACGTTTGTCACAGAACGCCACCAAACCTGCGATTGCGCGGGTCGGCGGCGTCTGCATGGCCGGCGGCATGGGCCTGCTCTGCATGACCGACATGGCGGTTGCGGCCGATCACGTCGTGTTCGGCCTTCCGGAAGTGAAGGTCGGCGTGTTTCCGATGCAGGTGCTGAGCCTGCTGCAGTCCATAGCGCCGCCGCGCCTCGTCAACGAATGGGCGCTCACCGGCGAGCCGTTCGATGCCAAGACGGCGCAGGGCGCCGGCCTGCTCAACTACGTCGTGCCCACGGCCGAGCTGGATGCCAAGGTCGACTGGCTGATCGGCCGCATCGTCGACAAATCCCCGACCGCGATCCGTCGCGGCAAATACGCCATGCGCGCCATTGCCTCGATGTCGTTCGACGAGAGCATCGCCTACACCGAAAGCCAGATCGCGCTGCTCGCGATGACCGAGGATGCGAAGGAAGGGCTGAAGGCCTTCGGGGAGAAGAGGAAGCCGGTCTGGACGGGGAGGTAGACGGGGCACGAGACTGTAGTTACCAGCTCAGTTCGACTTTCAAAGAGAATGTAGCCGCATTCCTCCGTCGTCATTCCGGGGCGCGCGTAGCGCGAGCCCGGAATCCATCGTGCAGGAAGCCACGCGGAGAAATGGAATCCGGGCTCGCGCCAAGTGGCGCGCCCCGGAATGACGTACTACCCCGCGTTGGCTTTCAGCCCGGCAGCCTGGATACCGGCCACCGCGCAGGCCTCGTCATTGTCGGAGGTGTCGCCGGAGACGCCGACGGCGCCGAGCAGGGTCGTGCCCTCCATGATCAGCACGCCGCCGGGGACCGGCACCAGCGCGCCCTTGGCGATGGTGTTCACGGCGTCGATGAAATAGGCCTGCTCCTGGGCGCGCTGGAACAGCGCACGCGAGCCCATGCCCATCGCGAGGGCGCCATAGGCCTTGCCGTGCGCGATCTCGCCGCGCATCAGGCTGGTGCCGTCCTGCGCCGCGGCGAGCTTGAGCACGCCGCGCGCGTCGAGGATGGTGACGACCAGTGGCTTGAGCTTGAGTTCGCCGGCCTTCGCGAAGGCGGCGTCGAGGATCTTGCGGGCGGTGTCGAGGGTGAGATCAGCCATGGCTGGTTTCCTTTGCAGCAGTTGAGGTGAAGTTGGTTTCGGTGCGATCGAGGCTCATCGCCAGCACGCGCGCGACGTGAAGCGCCTCGCGCTGCGTGCCGTCCTGGATCTGGTGCCGGCAGGAGGTGCCGTCGGCAACGACCAGCGTCGTGGCGTCCGCGCGCCGCACGGCGGGCAGCAGCGACAGCTCGGCCATCTCGATCGAGGCATCATAGGTATCCGCGCCATAGCCGAAGGCGCCCGCCATGCCGCAGCAGCTCGACTCGATGGTCTCGACTGCAAGTCCCGGGACCAGCCGCAGCACCTGCTCGACCGGCTTGAAGGCGCCGAAGGATTTTTGATGGCAATGGCCGTGGACGACGGCCTTGTCGGCGATGGTGCCGAGCGGCAGTTGCAGCCTTCCGGCCTCGGCCTCGCGCACCAGGAATTCCTCGAAGGTCAGCGCGTGCGCGCCGACCGCCTTGGCGTCGTCGTCCTTGCGGAGCGAAGCGAGCTCGTCGCGCAGCGTCAGCAGGCAGCTCGGCTCGAGGCCGACGATCGGCACGCCACGCGCTGCAAAGGGCGCAAAGGCGGCCACGAGACGATCGAGCTCGACCCTGGCCTCATCGACGAGTCCGGCGGAGAGGAAGGTGCGGCCGCAGCAAAGCGGGCGGTTGCCGCTCACCGCCTTCGGCAGATGCACGCGATAGCCGCCGGCCGCGAGTACGCGCAGCGCGGCCTCGAGGTTCTCGCGCTCATAGATGCGATTGAAGGTGTCGGCGAAGAGCACGACCTCGCGGCCATCAACAGGTCCAACCACCTCAGCCGCCGGCGCAAACACGTCGCTGCGGAAGGCGGGCAGGGCGCGGCGCGCGCTAATGCCGGCAAAGCGTTCGAGCAGCTTTCGCAACAGCGGGCTGCGGTTGCGCAGATTGGCGAGCGGCGCCAGCCGCGATGCGAGACCAGCATAGCGCGGGAGATAACCGACGAGGCGGTCGCGCAGTGTCAGGCCATGCGAGGCGGCGCGCGCGGCCAGCACTTCGATCTTCATCTTCGCCATGTCGACGCCAACAGGGCACTCGTGGCGGCAGGCCTTGCAGGAGACGCAGAGCTTGAGCGTCTCCATCATCTCGTCGGACGACAGCGCGCCGGGGCCGAGCTGGCCGGAGATCGCGAGCCGCAAGCTATTCGCGCGTCCTCGCGTGACGTCCTTCTCGTTGCGCGTGGCGCGATAGGACGGGCACATCACGCCGCCCTCGAGCTTGCGGCAGGCGCCGTTGTTGTTGCACATCTCGACCGCGCCCTGGAAGCCGCCGCCGGCGCCGGGCCAGGCGGACCAGTCGAGCTTCGTCTCGAGCTCGCCGACGCGATAGTCTGGCTTGAAGCGGAATAGCGAGCGGTCGTCCATCCTGGGCGCATCGACGATCTTGCCGGGATTGAGCGTGCCATCGGGATCGAAGCGTTGCTTCACCTCGCGGAAGTCGGCAACGAGACGCTCGCCGAACATGGTCTCGTGGAATTCGGAGCGTACCAGGCCGTCGCCATGCTCGCCGGAATGCGAGCCCTTGTATTCGCGCACCAGCGCGAAGGCCTCTTCGGCGATGGCGCGCATCGCCTTGACGTCCTTGTCCAGCTTGAGGTTCAGCACGGGTCGCACGTGAAGGCAGCCCTCGGAGGCATGCGCGTACATCGTGCCGCTGGTGCCGTGCTTGGCGAAGACTTCGTTCAGCCGCTGGGTATAGTCGGCGAGGTGCGGCAGCGGCACGGCGCAGTCCTCGACGAAGGAGACCGGCTTGCCCTCCTGCTTCATCGACATCATGACGTTGAGGCCGGCCGCGCGGAAATCTGCGATGCCGCCCTGCAGCGCAGGCTCGGTGATCTCGACCACGCCACCCCATTTGCGCTTGTCGTTATTCCAGCCGAAGCCGAGATCGCCCATCAATTCGCCGAGCTGCTTCAGGCGCAGGAGGTTGTCCGCCTGGTCCTCTTCGGCGAACTCGACCACCAGCACGGCGTCCGGATCGCCCCTGATGGCAGCATTGATGATCGGCTTGAACATCGCGATGTCGCGCCCGAGCGCGAGCATGGTGCGGTCGACCAGCTCGACGGCGATCGGCTTGAGCTTGACGAGGTGCTGGGCCGCGTCCATGGCTTCGTAGAAACTGCCGAAATGGCAGACGCCCAGCGCCTTGTTGCGGATGACAGGCCACAGCTTCAGCTCGACCTTGGTGGTGAAGGCCAGCGTGCCCTCCGAGCCGACCAGAAGATGCGCCATGTTGTTGCGCACATTGCGCGGCACCAGCGCATCGAGATTGTAGCCGCCGACGCGGCGCTGCACCTTGGGAAATCGCGCGGCGACCTCGTCGGCTTCGCGAGCGCCGAGATCGAGCATGTCGCGGAACAGGGCGCGTGCGTTGTCGTTCGCGTCGAGACCGGAGAGATCGCGTGCGACCTCGCCGTAACGGCTCAGCGTACCGTCCGCCAGCGCGGCCTCCATCGACAGCGTGTTGTCGCGCATCGTGCCGTAGCGCAGGCTGCGCCCGCCGCAGGAATTGTTGCCGGCCATGCCGCCGATGGTGGCGCGCGAAGCCGTGGAGACGTCGACCGGGAACCAGAGGCCATGCTTCTTGAGCTGGCGGTTGAGGTCGTCGAGCACGATGCCGGGCTCGACCACGCAGGTGCGGCCCTCGACGTCGAGCGACAGGATGCGGTTCAGGTGCTTCGACAGATCGACCACGATCCCGTCATTGACGGTCTGGCCGCATTGCGAGGTGCCGCCGCCGCGCGGAGTGACCTTGCGGCCTGCGTCGTGGGCAATCGCCAGTGCCCGCAGGGCCTCGTTCATGGTCTTAGGGACGACCACACCTGCCGGCACGATCTGGTAGAACGAGGCGTCGGTGGCGTAGCGGCCGCGGTTGAAGGGGTCGAACAGGACGTCGCCGGTGATTTCCCGGGCCAGACGTGCCGCCAGTCCGTCCTTTTGAGCCGATTCCGGTGATTTTCCAGCCACTTCCGCCGCCATGGTCCGCTTTCGCCTGTTCGCCGGCACCGTCTTGCCTCCCGTCACGGCCCTTGGCAAGCGAGCCCTGCTTCCTGTGCATTGACGGACCTCGCCGGGCGAGGGACAAGCCCGGCGAATAATGATATGCGAGCGGCTCGCGGGAGCCTGAATTCGGGCCGACCGACGATCGAGCCAAGACACGTTTCCAAGATAAGCCTCAAAGACCGGGAAGGACGCCGATGACCGTGCACAGTGGAAGGCATTTCCTACAGATTCCAGGACCGACCAACGTGCCCGACCGGGTGCTGCGGGCGATGGACATGCCGACGCTGGACCATCGCGGTCCGGAGTTCGCCGAGCTCGGTTTTGCGGTTCTGGCCTCGATGCAGCGGGTGTTCCGTACCAAGCAGCCCGTGATCATCTTCCCCTCGTCCGGCACCGGCGCCTGGGAAGCGGCGATGGTCAACGTGTTCGCGCCGGGCGACAAGCTCCTGATGTGCGAGACCGGCCAGTTCGCCGTGCTGTGGCGCGGCATTGCCGACAAGTTCAGGTTCGACGTCGACTTCATCCCGAGCGACTGGCGCCACGGCGCCGACCTCGCCGAGATCGAGAAGCGCCTCGTCGCCGACAAGCAGCACGCGATCAAGGCGGTCTGTGTCGTGCACAACGAAACCTCAACCGGCTGCGTGACGCCGCCGCTGGAGGTGCGCAAGCTGCTCGACCGCGTCAAGCATCCCGCGCTGCTGATGGTCGACACCATCTCCGGCCTTGGCTCGATGGAATACGAGCATGACGCCTGGGGCATCGACGTCTCGGTCGCCGGCTCGCAGAAGGGGCTGATGCTGCCGCCCGGCCTCGGCTTCAACGCCGTCTCGGAGAAGGCGCTGGCCGTGGCCAAGGCCAACCCCGGCATGCGCTCCTACTGGGACTGGCAGGAAGTCATCAACTTCAACAAGCTCGGCACCTTTCCCTATACGCCCGCCACCAATTTGCTCTACGGCCTGCGCGAGGCGGTCAAGATGCTGGAAGAGGAGGGGCTGGAGAACGTCTGGACCCGCCACAAGCGCCACAGCGCGGCAACGCGCGCGGCGGCCAAGGTGTGGGGCCTGGAGACGCAGTGCATCGATCCTGCCGCCCATTCGCCGGCGCTGACCGGCATACGCGTGCCGGATGGCCACGACGCCGACGCTTTCCGCAAGGTCGTACTGGAAAACTTCGACATGTCGCTCGGCACCGGGCTGAACAAGGTCAAGGGCAAGGTGTTCCGCATCGGCCATATCGGCCACTTCAACGATCTGATGCTGATGGGCACGCTCGCCGGCGTCGAGATGGGCCTGGATCTTGCAAAGATCCCGCACAGGAGCGGCGGCGTATTGGCGGCCATGGACGTCCTGAAGGGGCGCGACGTGGTGCCGATGACCAAAGCCCAGGTGGCTTAAAGGCTCCGGTGGCGTGAAGGCCGCCCGGCCCAAGATCAACAAGAGTGAAGTGAGCGCGCGATGAACGCACCGACGACTGCCAACGAAGACCTGCTCTACTCCGTCACGGACGGCATCGCGCGGATCACCTTCAACCGCCCGCAGGCCCGCAACGCCATGACCTTCGCCATGTATGATCGCATGGCGGAGATCTGCCAGGAGATCAACGCAGACCGCTCGATCAAGGCGCTGATCCTGACCGGCGCCGGCGACAAGGCGTTCGCCTCCGGCACCGACATCTCGCAGTTCCGCGCCTTCAAGACCGCGCAGGACGCACTCGACTACGAGGCGCGCATCGACCGCGTGCTCGGCACGCTCGAGCAGTGCCGCGTGCCCGTGATCGCCGCCATCGCCGGCGCCTGCACCGGCGGCGGCGCCGGCATCGCGGCCTGCTGCGACCTGCGCATCGGCACCGAGACGACACGCATGGGCTTTCCGATCGCGCGCACGCTCGGCAATTGCCTGTCGATGTCCAATATCAGCCGCGTTGTCGCGCTGGTCGGACCGGCCCGCACCAAGGACATGATCTTCAAGGCGCGCCTCGTCGAGGCGCCGGAAGCGCTGGCGCTCGGCCTGCTCAACGAGGTCGTGCCCGACGTCGAGACGCTGCAGCGCCGCGCCGACGAAACGGCGAAGCTCGTCGCCAGCCACGCGCCGCTCACGCTGGAAGCGACCAAGGAAGCGGTGCGCCGCATCCGCCGCACGCTGTCGCGTGAAGAGGGCGAGGACCTGATCCTGAAGGCCTATATGAGCGAAGATTTCCGCGAGGGCATGGACGCCTTCCTCAACAAGCGCACGCCGGTCTGGAAGGGCAAGTGAGGCTCATGCGCTATCGACGTCGTCCGTCGAAAGTCATATGCGCCCAATTGCCCGGCCGCTTGCACTCGTCAGCTTTAGTCCGCACAATGCAGGGATAGAATTCTTCCGCACTACAACTCAAAAAACATCAGGGGGCGAAACTCGTGCGAATTCCAGTGAAAGCCGTCGCCGCTGCGACGGCGCTGTTGTTGAGCACGCCGGCATTTGCCGGCTGGGAGCCGGCGAAGCCCGTCGAGATCGTGGTGGCAGCGGGCGCGGGCGGCGCCTCCGACCAGATGGCGCGGATGATGCAGGCCGCGATCCAGAAGAACAATCTGATGAAGCAGCCGATCGTCGTCTCGCTCAAGGGCGGCGCCTCGGGTGCGGAAGCGCTGATGTACATGAAATCCAGCGAGGGCGATCCGAACAAGGTGTTGATCGCCTATTCCTTGATCTACATGCTGCCGCTGTCGGCCAAGATCCCGTTCAACTGGCGTGAGCTGACCCCGGTTTCGGTGGTCGCGCTCGACCAGTTCGTGCTCTGGGACAACAGCGCAGGCCCCAAGACGGTGAAGGAGTTCGTCGCGGCCGCGAAGGCGGCGAGTTCGCCGTTCAAGATGGGCGGCACGGGCTCCAAGCGCGAGGATCACGTGCTGACCGTGTTCCTCGAGCAGAAGACCGGCGCAAAATTCTCCTATCTGCCCTACAAATCCGGCGGCGAGGCCGCGACCCAGCTGGTCGGCAACCACACCGAAGCCAACGTCAACAACCCATCCGAAAACCTCGAAGTCTGGCGCGCCGGCCAGGTGCGTCCACTCTGCGTTTTCGACAAGGAGCGCATCTCCTACACCACCAAGGTGACGGACACCCAGTCCTGGGCCGACATTCCGACCTGCAAGGAGGAGGGCGTTGACGTGCAATATCTGATGCTGCGCGCGATGTTCCTGCCCGGCAAGGTGACAGCCGAGCAGCAGGCGTTCTATGTCGATCTGTTCCACAAGGTGACGCAGACCGCGGAATACAAGGAATACATGGAAAAGCAGGCGCTGAAGCCGATCTTCCTCACCGGCAAGGACATGGTGAAGTTCCTCGAGGAGGATGATGCCGTCAACAAGTCGCTGATGACCGAGGCCGGTTTCGTCGCGAAGTAAGCACATCCTCCGCGTCATGCCCCGCGGAGGCGGGGCATCCAGTATTGCACAGAACTCGAATACGGCTTCTGCACGGCGTACTGGATCATCCGCTTCCGCGGATGATGACGGCGCAACTTGATTTGGCAGAGCATGTCCCAAACCGATCTGGAAATCGTCGTCGACGATCCGACCGCGCCTGAAGACGACTCGCCTTCCGTCGTCTCGTCCGGCACGGTCGAGATTGTCGTCTGTCTGCTGCTGCTCGCGCTGGCCGCCACGCTCGGCTACGACAATTGGCGCACCGGTGCGTCCTGGGATTCGACCGGGCCCGAACCCGGTTATTTTCCGTTCTATCTTTCGGTCATCCTCGGCGGCGGCAGCCTCTACGGCCTGATCGTGGCGCTGCTGGCGCGGCGTGCGGCGTCCGAGACCTTCGTCACGCGCGCACAGGCCCGCCGCGTGCTGGCGGTGTTCGTGCCGACGCTGCTGTTCTGCCTGGTGATGCAGTTCCTCGGCCTTTATGTCGCGAGCTTCCTGCTGATCTCAGGCTTCATGCGCCTCGTCGGCAAGATCGCGCTGTGGAAGTCGCTGCTTACCGCCTTCCTGTTCACTGCGATCATGTTCGTCACCTTCGATGTCGCCTTCGACGTCATCATGCCGAAAGGGCCGCTCGAAGCGGCCTTCGGCCGCTAGGCGGTTTCGCGATGGAAGCTTTCGGTCTCCTGCTTCACGGCTTCGCCGTCCTGCTGACGTGGAAGACGCTGGTGCTGATGATGGTCGGGCTGGTGCTCGGCATCTTCGTCGGCGTGCTGCCCGGCCTCGGCGGTCCCAACGGCGTCGCGATCCTGTTGCCGCTCACCTTCACGATGGATCCGACCTCGGCGATCGTGATGCTGTCCTGCATCTATTGGGGCGCGCTGTTCGGTGGCGCGATCACCTCGATCCTGTTCAACATTCCCGGCGAAGCCTGGTCGGTGGCGACCACTTTCGACGGCTATCCGATGGCGCAGCAGGGCAGGGCGGCGGAGGCGCTGACGGCGGCGTTCACGTCGTCCTTCATCGGCTCGCTGGTCGCGGTGCTCTTGATCACCTTCCTCGCGCCGATGATCTCGTCCTTTGCGCTTAAATTCGGCCCGCCCGAGTTCTTCGCGGTGTATCTGCTCACCTTCTGCTCCTTTGTCGGCCTCGGCCGCGAGGCCAAGCACAAGACCGTCATCTCGATGTCGCTGGGGCTGCTGCTCGCCGGCATCGGCATGGACACGGTGTCGGGCAATCTGCGCATGACCTTCGGCTCGGCCGAGCTGCTCCGCGGCATCAACTTCCTGGTCGCCGTCATCGGCCTGTTCGGCATCAGCGAGATCCTGCTGACGATGGAGGAGCGGCTGGCGCTGCGCGGACACGCCGCAAGCATTTCGCTCCGCGTCGTGCTCGGCGTCTGGAAGGACCTGCCGAAATACTGGGCGACGCTGCTGCGCTCCTCCTTCATCGGCTGCTGGCTCGGCATCACCCCGGGCGGCGCGATCGCGGCGTCCTTCATGGGCTACAACCTCGCCAAGCGCTTCTCGAAGGATCCCGAGAGCTTCGGCAAGGGCCGCATCGAGGGCGTGTTTGCGCCCGAGACCGCAGCGCATGCCTCCGGCACCGCGGCGCTGCTGCCGATGCTGGCGCTCGGCATTCCCGGCTCCGGCACCGCGGCGATCCTGCTCGGCGGCCTGATGGTGTGGGGTCTCAATCCCGGTCCGCTGCTGTTCGTCGAGCACAAGGACTTCGTCTGGGGCCTGATCGCCTCGATGTATCTCGGCAATGTCGTCGGCCTCGTGCTGGTGCTGACGACGGTGCCGATCTTCGCCTCGATCCTGCGCGTGCCGTTCGCCGCAGTGGCGCCGATGATCGTGGTCTCCTGCGCGATCGGTGCCTATGCGATCCAGAACGCGATGTTCGACATCTGGCTGATGCTCGGTTTCGGCGTCGTCGGCTACGTCTTCAAGAAGATCGGCATTCCGCTGGCGCCGTTCACCCTCGCGCTCGTGCTCGGCAATCGCGCCGAAGATGCCTTCCGCCTCTCGATGATCGGCTCCGGCGGTGACCTCAAGGTGTTCTGGTCGAACGGTCTGGTCGGCTCGATCACGACACTGGCGATCGTGTTGCTGTTCTGGCCGGTGATCGACGGCATGCTGTCCCGCGTCGGATGGACGCAACGGACAAGGGCGACGTCGCCGTAAGCATAAGTATTTTTATTTCAATGACATGCGCAGGCGATGTCGTTGTAGTCCGGGCTGCTACACGCCGCGATTGCTTCGGGATGTTGCTGCCGCGGCACAGCCTTTGGGCCAAAGCTAGCGTATGTTTCCAATCACATAATCGTGCGGAGGGGTTGTCCATGAAGCGGATCGTGATTGGAATGGCAGCGGCGATGTCGCTGTTCGCGACGGGTGCACTGGCTGCCGATCTCGCGGCGCGGCCTTACGTGAAAGCCCCGGTGATGGACCCGGTCTGGAGCTGGACCGGCTGGTACGTCGGCGCCAATGCCGGTTACAGCTGGGGCCGCTCGCGGACCGACGTCTCCTACGTCAATTCGGCAACGGGTGTGCCGGTTGCGCCTCCAGCCGGCTCCATCACCGGTGCATCGTTTGACATGAATGGCGGCGTCGCCGGCGGTCAGGCCGGCTATAACTGGCAGAGCGCCAATTGGGTCTATGGCCTCGAAGGCGACTTGCAGTGGTCGGGCGAACGCGGCAGCGCCACATCGACCTGCTTGATCACCACGATTGCTGGCGGCCCCTGCCTTCCCGGTTTGACGTTCGCTCCGGCTGGCCTTGGAACCTCCACCACCCTGACGGTCGATCAGCACCTCCAGTGGTTCGGCACGGTTCGTGGTCGCGTCGGCATCCTGGCGACCCCTAAAGTGCTGTTCTACGGCACCGGTGGTCTGGCCTTCGGTGAGATCAAGACCACCGGCACCATGACCGGCTTCACCCCCGCTGGCGTCGCGATTGCCTCGATCGGCACGAACTCGACGACGCGTGCGGGCTGGACCGTCGGTGTTGGTGTCGAAGGCAAGATCACCCAGAACTGGAGCGCCAAGCTCGAATATCTCTACATGGATCTCGGTCGCTTCTCTTCCGGTCCGTTCACGCTGGCGCCGCTCTCTACGATCAACGCCAACGTCTCGTCGCACTTCACCGACCACATCCTGCGCGCCGGCATCAATTACCAGTTCGGCGGTCCGGTCGTCGCGAGATATTGAGCAGATACTGAACCAACAAAGGCGTCAAACAACAAGCAAAGCCCGGCCTCGTGCCGCGCTTTGTCGTTTCTGTCCGATCTTTGATCGGCCTCGCCCCGCAGTCGCCTTGCTGCGATCGCGAGCCGCTCCTCCAAACGACCGACATTCGATCGCAGGACGCGAGCCGAACGGCTCTTCCCTAGTGTTGCCGCACTGAATCGCTCGCGCATCTTCGCGTCCGCGGTCAGGCAATGCCGTTTCTCGAGGGAAGATTGATGACACGAACTCTGCTGGTTGCGTCCGCGATCGCCATGCTGCTCGCGCCGCGAGCTTTCGCCGCCGATCTGGCGGTGCCGCACATCTATACCAAAGCGCCGCCGGTGGCCGCGGATCCCGGCTACAATTGGAGCGGTTTCTATGCCGGCATCAATATCGGCTACGGCTGGGGCCGCTCTTCCACGACAGCAAATTTCATCGACAGCAGGGCCGGCACAGGCTGAGCTCGAGCGCTGGAGCGTTCGATCTCAACGGCGCCATTGGCGGCGGACAGATCGGCTACAACTGGCAGCGCGACATGTTCGTGGTCGGTCTCGAAGCCGACTTTCAGGGCGGCGGACAGAAGGGCCGTTTCGACGCGTTGTGCGCCGGCGCGCCCGACGGTGTGCAGGACGGCGTCTGCACGCCGGGCCATCGCGGCGACAACACGTTCGATCCCGCGCTGCCGGTGACGTTCGATCTCACCCAGAAGCTCGACTGGTTCGGCACCGTCCGCGGCCGGCTCGGCGTCGCCGTGACGCCGCGTGTGCTGCTCTACGGTACCGGCGGCCTTGCCTATGGCCGCGTCTCCACCTCGGGCAGTGTCAGCGCAATCAATGTCGGCGGCTTCCCCGGCGCAGACGGCGGAACGTTCACACCGGTTGCAGCAAGCTTCAGCAGCAGCACGACCAAATTCGGCTGGAGCGCGGGTGCCGGCGTCGAAGGCGCCTTCGCCGACAATTGGAGCGCCCGGCTCGAATATCTCTATGTCGATCTCGGAACGGTGTCCGGCTCGCTCACAACGCCCGTTATCGCGCTTAGCGGCGCGCCGCTGGTCGTCAGCTATCGCTCGCGCGTCACCGACAACGTCTTGCGCTTCGGCCTGAACTACCGCTTCAGCGGCACGTGAGCCGCCACATGGCTCTTGAAGTCAAAAGCCCGGCGCGAGCGCCGGGCTGTTGTCGGTGGTGACGTCAGCGCGGCGCTCACACCACCTTGGCATCCCGCAGCTGTGCGATCTCGTCCGCGCTGAGGCCGAACTCCTTCAGGACCTCTTCGGTCTGCTCGCCGAAATCCGGCGGCCGCGCCACCATTTTGCTCGGCGTGCGCGACAGCGTCACGGGCTGGCCGACCAGGCGGATGTGGCGGTCCTCGTCGTTCGGCACGTCCTGGGCGATGCCGAGATGCTTGACCTGCGCGTCCTCGAACATCTGGTCGATGGCATAGATCGGTCCACAGGGTACGCCGGCCTCGTTGAGTTCGCGGACCCAGCTATCGGTCGATTTGGTCAGCGTGCGCTTCTCGATCTCGGCGTTGAGCGCGTCGCGGTTCTTGGAGCGGGCCGGTGCCGTCGCATAGTCCGGATGGCTGTAGAGCTCGGGCGCGCCGATCGCCTGGGCGCAGCGCTCCCAGATCCGTCCGCCCGTGGTGGCGATGTTGATATAGCCGTCCGAGGTCCTGAACACGCCGGTCGGAATGCTGGTCGGGTGGTTGTTGCCGGCCTGCTTGGCGACTTCCTTCTCCATCAGCCAGCGCGCGGCCTGGAAGTCGAGCATGAAGATCTGCGCCTGCAGCAGCGAGGTCTGCACCCACTGTCCCTTACCCGAAACTTCGCGCTCCAGCAGCGCGGTGAGAATGCCCATGGCGCAGAACAGGCCCGCCGTGAGGTCGGCGACGGGAATGCCGACCCGCATCGGGCCTTCGCCCGGCGCCCCGGTGATCGACATCAGCCCGCCCATGCCCTGCGCGATCTGATCGAAGCCGGGCCGCTTGTGATAGGGGCCGTCCTGACCGAAGCCGGAGATGCTGCCATAGACGATGCGCGGGTTGATCGCGGCAAGGCTGTCATAGTCGATGCCGAGCTTCTTCTTCACATCGGGCCGGAAATTCTCGACCACGACGTCGGCCTTGGCGGCGAGGCGCTTGAACAAGGCGAGCCCGCGCGCGTCCTTCAGGTTCAGCGTCATGGCCCGCTTGTTGCGGTGCAAATTCTGGAAGTCGGAACCCCGGCGAGGGCCGCCCGGCTGCTCGCCGCCGGCATCCTCGGTCAGCGCGTCGATCTTGACGACATTGGCCCCCCAGTCCGCCAGTTGCCGCACGCAGGTGGGGCCGGAGCGGACACGGGTCAGATCGAGCACGGTGAAGCGCGACAGCGCTTCGGAGGCATGCGGAAAGGGCATTTTGAGGCTCCGGGACAGATTGCGGGCCTACCATAGTGCCGAAAGATCACCCCGCAAGCCGGCCCGGCGCCGATGCCGCCTGCCGAAATGCCATGCCTGATACCAAGCCTGATGCGGTGTCCGAGCGATCACCGCGACAAGCGCTTCAACTCTGCGCGCGCCTGCTCGGCAAGGGGGGCGTCGCCGTGGCGCGCAATGAAGAGCTCGAGGGCTTCCCGCGTTCCTTTCCCCCGGGCGGCCTCGTATTCCTCTGCCACCGCAACGGCGGGATCGCGGGCCATCGGCATGGTGGGCGCACGGGCCGCCTTGCCGCTGTCGTCCGCCTTGGCCTTTTCCACCATGACAGGCAGTCCTCCGAAGGGTTGATGGTCCAGGCCTGCGAGCGCCATCAGGGCGCCGAACAAGCCGGCCGGGAGTGAAAATCGTGGCATGAAAAGCCCTGCAAACTACGGGTGCCGCGGGACCCGGAGGCCGCTGCCGGGGTCCCGTATGACTACGGGATTTGATGGCTAACGAAGCCCTATGGAAGAGCGCGGGCGCCGCTGCCCAATTTAAACCAAACGTTCAACTCTCAAGCTAGAATTATGTGCCGTCGCGGCGAATCACGCGCGATGCGTTGCTCTGGAGAGTCCATTGGCTACCGCTGTTAACGTCAGTGCCACCAACAACGCCGAGATCGACGGCTTGCTGTCGGGTGCCAAATGGTCCGGCACGATCACTTACAGTTTTCCCGATGCAACGAGCGACTATGCCAATCCCTATAGCGGCGGCAACGGCGAGCCGACGACGTCCGGCCTCTCAGCGGTGCCCACGCAGATTCAGGCGGCGATCAATTACGCGATCGGGCTGATCCTCAGTTACACCAACGCCGACATCCAGTACGCGGGCACGAACGGCGCCGACATCATGGTCGCGCAGTCGCCGGCGGCCAATCCGACCGCCTACGCCTACTATCCCGGCAATTACGCCTCCGGCGGCGACGTCTGGTTCGGCACCCAGTACAATTTCTCGCTGGCCAAGCTCGGCAATTACTACTTCACCACCGCGCTGCACGAGCTCGGCCACGCCCTCGGCCTCAAGCACAGCCAGGAGACCGGTGGCCCGGCGAACGTCGCGGTGCCGAGCGCGCATGACGACAGCGAATACACCGTCATGAGCTATCGCAGCTATGTCGGCGGTTCGACCACGTCCGGCTACACCAACGAAGCCTACGGATATTCGCAGACCTATATGGCCAACGATATCCTCGCGCTGCAGACGATGTACGGTGCGGACTACACGACCCAGAGCGGCAACACCGTCTACACCTGGAATCCGACCACGGGGCAGGAGCTCATCAACGGTGTCGGGCAGCTCGCGCCGGGCGGCGGCGTCGGTGGCTCGGCCAACCGCATCTACGAGACGGTCTGGGACGGCGGCGGCGTCGATACCTTCGACCTGTCGAACTACACGACGAATTTGAGCATCAATCTCAATCCCGGCGCCTCGTCGGTGTTCTCCTCCGTGCAATTGGCTTATCTCGGCGATGGCCATTACGCGTCGGGCAACGTCTACAACTCCTATCTCTATAACGGCGACGCACGCTCCTACATCGACAACGCCATCGGCGGATCCGGCAACGACACCATCGTCGGCAACGCCATCGCCAACACGCTGAACGGCGGCGGCGGCAACGACGCGATCACCGGCGGAGCGGGCAACGACACCATCATCGGCGGCTCGGGCACCGACACCGCGGTGTATTCGGGCAGCCGGGCCAACTATTTCGTCGCGTATAACGTGGCGACCCAGACGTTCACCGTGACGGACCAGCGTAGCGGCGCGCCTGACGGCACCGACAGCCTCGCGAGCATCGAGTATTTCCAGTTTGCGGACGGCACGGTCGCAAGCTCCAGCCTGATGACGACCGTGATCGAGACGTTCGGATCGACCAGCCTGGTGCTCACCGGCGGCAATTACCACATGGACAGCATCGCGACCGGCACCGGGCCCATCCTGAAGTATGCGGGCTCAGCGGTGATCGCGGCGAACTGGGGCACGTGGTCGGTGATCGGCGTCGAGCAGGTGTCCGGCGGCGGCTACGACGCGGTCTGGAAGGATTCGGCAAGCGGCCAATATTCGGTGTGGAGCACGGACAGTAACGGCAACTTCCTGACCACGCTCGCTGCGGCTCCTCAAGTGCTGGGAACCGATCCATCGCTGAAGGCGCTCGAGACCACGCTGCAGCAGGACCTCAACGGCGACGGTACCGTCGGCGTCCCCGCTGCCTCCAGCACGACGATCGAGGCGTTCGGATCGACCCGCCTGGTTCTCTCCGGCGGCAACTATCACCTGGACAGCATCGCGACGGGCACCGGGCCTATTCTGAAATATGCGGGCTCTGCGGTGATCGCGGCGAATTGGGGGACGTGGACGGTGATCGGCACCGAGCAGGTGTCGGGCGGCGGCTACGACGTGGTCTGGAAGGAGTCGACGAGCGGCCATTATTCGGTTTGGAGCACGGACAGCAACGGCAACTTCCTGACCACGCTCGGGTCGGCTCCCGACGTGCTGGGAAATGATCCGTCGCTTAAGGCGTTGGAGTCGACGCTGCAGCAGGACCTCAACGGTGACGGCACGATCACCGCCACTGTTGTCAGCGGCACCACCATCGAGGCGTTCGGATCGACCCGCCTGGTTCTCTCCGGCGGCAACTACCACATGGACAGCATCGCGACCGGCACCGGGCCTATCCTGAAATATGCGGGCTCTGCGGTGATCGCGGCGAATTGGGGGACGTGGACGGTGATCGGCACCGAGCAGGTGTCGGGCGGCGGCTACGACGTGGTCTGGAAGGAGTCGACAAGCGGCCATTATTCGGTCTGGAGCACGGACAGCAACGGCAACTTCCTGACCACGCTCGGTTCGGCTCCCGAGATGCTGGGGAGCGATGCAGCGCTGAAGGCACTGGAGCCGACGCTGCAACAGGACCTCAACGGCGACGGCACGATCGCGACCCCCGTTGCCAGCGGCACCACGATCGAGTCCCTGGGATCGACTCGTCTGGTCCTTTCCGGCGGCAACTACCACATGGACAGCATCGCCACCGGTACCGGACCTGTCTTGAAATATGCGGGCTCTGCGGTGATCGCGGCGAACTGGGGCACGTGGAAGGTGATCGGGGCCGAGCAGGTGTCCGGCGGCGGCTATGACGCGGTCTGGAAGGACTCGTCGAGCGGCCATTACTCGGTGTGGAGCACGGACAGCAACGGCAACTTCATCCGGACGCTCGGCTCGGCTCCCGAGATGCTGGGGAGCGATGCAGCGCTGAAGGCGCTGGAGCCGACGCTTCATCAGGATCTCAATGGCGACGGCACCATCGGCGCAGCGCCGCCCGCGACTGCGGGGCTCGGGAGCTCCGGTGACGGCTTTGCGTTCAATTTCGTGCAGAGCGAGACTTCGTTGGCCACCGTATCCGAGGTACCGGACGCCATGCCCGCACCGGTCAATTTGCCGACTGCGTCAGAGCTGTGGACACAACAGTTGGCTAGCCACGATTCGGCCGTGAACGACATTCTGGCCGATTTTGTTCACAACTTGCAGGGACACGGCTTTCTGCTGAGCTGACAGTGCTGGTCTTTGGCGACGGGTGGGTGGGGATGTGCCGCCATTCTGCTGACGCTGACTTCGCAATCCCGGCTCATGCCCAATCGTTCCACCAGGGCGTCTCCGCTTTCCATCGTCAGGACTACGTCACGGCATCCCGCATCTTCATCCCGCTCGCCGAGCGGGGCAGTACTGCGGCCTGAAGGCCTGCGGGCTCGGGGTGTTCGGAGGGAGCGGTGCGGAGCGTCACACGAAGACGCGATGCCGGTGTTTCGCCCGACGCGTCAAATCGCCGGTCAAAACCGTCGTGAGTGCACTCTCTAAGCCATTGATAACGCAGCCGCCGTCTACTGTGCATGGGGTTGTTTTCGCAATTTTTGATGTGAGCAGGGTCCGCAATGACGATTATCCAATCGCGCCCGCTTCTTCCTGTTCTGTTCTGCATTTCAGGCCATCCTGGCCATCTCGCCCGGGGTGGGCCGGATGGTGTGGGTTGATGATGCCGCGGATCGGAACTAGTTTGGCGCTGATGCCTCGCCGTCGTGTGGCGCGGCCGGTCGCAGGGGAATATCGATGTCCGGGTGGCTGAGGCCGATAGGATTGGCCACGCTCTGCATGTACCGATCCGCTGCCGCGAGCCCACCCGCAGATGCCGGGGGCAAGCTGGCGATGCCGGGCCCGGCCGATCCGTCGTTCTCCCCCTTCGTGCCGCGCTCGACGCCGAAGAACGGCGAGTCGGATGGGCTCTGAGCGCTGGCGGGCGCGCGGCCGATTGCTCGACGGGAAGGACGCGGCTTGACCGACAAGCAAATTGACGCGCCCGGCACGGCCGACGGTTCGAGCAGGCCTGGCGGCATCGGTCGCGCCCGCCGCCTCATGCACGGCTGGTCCGCCAACCTGGTCCAGATGGCGCTGGGGCTGTCTCAGCAGCTCCTGCTCATCCCGGCCTTCCTGCATGTCTGGACCGGCGACATGCTCGCGGCCTGGCTCGCGATCTATGCGGCGGGAAGCCTCGTCGTCGTGGCGGATGCCGGACTGCAGCTTCGCGCGATCAACCGCTTTCTCGCGTTCAAGGCTTGCGCCGATTGCGACGGGCGCACGGCGCAGTTTTATGCGGCGCTGCTGCGGATCTATCTCGCCATCGTGGTGGTGCTGGGTGTCCTGCTGTGCGCAGCGGTAGTCCTCGCGACGCCATCGGCGGTGCTCGGCTTTCAGGCCACGCCGACATTCGACGCTGCGATGCTGGTGATGATTTTGGGCATGCTTCTGACCGTGCCCGCCAACCTCGTCTCCGGCCTCTACCGGGTGCGCGGCCATTACGGCCGGACGGTCTGGCTGCAAAACGCCGCGCTGCTGCTCGGACAGATCGCCCAGCTCGCGGCGCTCGCATGGTTCGGCAGCCTGCTTGCGGTTGCGATTGCCTTCGTGTCGATGCAGCTGCTGTTCGCGATCCTGCTCGCCGCGTTCGACGCGCCGCGACTGTTTCCGTTCCTGCGCCGCGCCGGCAAGCCGCCGTTGGTGCCGCCATCGCTGCGCTGGAGCGTCGGGCAGTTCGGCCGCGCGGTGCCCTTCGCGGTCGCCAACATCACCGAGCTTGCGCTCATCAACGTTCCGGTGCTGCTGGTCTCCGCGCTGGTCACGAACCGCGTCGCGGTGGCGCAATGGGGCCTGACGCGCGTGATCGCGAGCCTGGTGCGCGGTCTCTGCCTGCAGGTGACCCTACCGCTCGCCGCCGAACTCGGCCACGACCATGCGGTCGGCGACAAGGATCGGCTGCGCCGGCTCTATGCCCACGGCTCGGTGTTCGTGACCGGCCTCGCCTGTCTGATCGTCGCGGGCCTGCTGCCGTTCTGGCCGGACTTCTTCGCGTTGTGGACCCATGGCAGCATCCCCTATGACGCGCCGCTCACCGTGACGCTGCTGCTCGGCTCGGCGGCCGTCGCGCCGTCGCTGCTGGCTCTGGTCTTCGCCAATCATAGCAATCGCGGCGATCTCCTGATCCGGACCAAGGGCCTCCAGCTCGTGGTCTTCCTGGCGCTGTCCTTCGTCCTGATCCCACAGCTCGGACCGCTGGGCGCAGCACTCGCCGTGGTCGCGAGCGACATCCTCATCCAGTTCGGATTGCTCGCGCTGATCGTCATGCGGCAGACTCTGCACCATCCGTTCAGGCACATTGCCTTCCTGTTGCTCATGGCCGTCATTGTCGTGGGAACAGGCTGGCTGATCGGGCAGGCGATCATCGCGCTGGTACCGGGAAGCGGGCTCGTGCACTTCATCGTGGAATGCGCGATCTGGCTGGCCGCAGTCGGCACGCTCGCAAGCCCACTGTTGAGCGGGGCGCTGCGCGAACGCCTGAGGGCGCGCATTCCGGCATAGGACGATTCAGCGCGCGGTCAATGCCAGCCGGTGCTTCAGCCGTTCCAAATGACGCGCGAATTGCGCGTGGCCGGCCTTGGTCTCCTCGGCAAACTGCGCGAGGCGGAGGTGACCGGCCGCACGCAGCCGCTCGCGCGTGCCGTCGGCGCGCAGGCTCACGATCGCATCCGCCAGCGAACGCGGGTCGTCATAGTCGAACAGGATCGCGGCGTCGCCGGCCTGGGTCTTGAAGGCCTCGGGATAGATCACCGGCGTGCCGACCGCCCAGGCTTCAAGCGGCGGAAGATTGGTCGGGCCGAAATAGCTCGGCATCACCAGCGCCGCGGCGCCGCGATACAGTGCGCCGAGCTCGGCGGACTCGACGAAGCCGATGATGGAGATCTGGTCCGACAGGCCGTAGGCGCGGATCGCCGTATCGATCTTGTCGCGGCCGCCGCGATCCGATCCGCACAGCACCAGCCGTTCAATGATGCCCCTCTCGCGCAAGCTTGCCAGCGCCGCGAGCAGCGTCATGTGGTTCTTGTGCGGCCAGAATTGCGCCGGATAGAACAGATAGCCGGGTTTGAGCCGGTATCGTGACAGCACCACCTCGTCGTCGGCGGCGTCGGACGTGGACTGGCTGACATAGGTGGAGGGCGAGAACGGGATGCAGACCGCGCGCTCCTGTTCCATGGCATAACGGCGGCTGAGATCGTCGATCAGCTCCGGCGCGTTGACGATCACGACCGCCGCCTTGGTGCTGGCGAGGCCGAACAGGATCTCGCGGCGCTCGAATTCGCCGAACGTCCTGACTTCCGGAAATTCCGGCGCGTCGCGGTGGCAGCCGTCGAAGATCGTGATGATGAACGGCAACTCGTAGAGCAGCAGGTGCCGCTTCGAGGTCGAGGTGAAGTGCACGACATCGATGCCGTCGCGGATCAGCGCACGCTCGAAGGGCGATTTCAGCTTCAGCGCGATCTGGACGAGATCGAACGGCCCGCAATATTTCAGGAAAAGGAAGGCATGGTCGAGCGGGCCGAACTTGAGCAGACGCGCCGTGACGGCGAACTCCTTCAGGATGTCCAGGGTCTTCGGATAGGGCGAGTACACCACGATCTCGTTGCCCGACTTGGCCGCCCAGTCGCGCAGCCAGAGCAGGTCGTTGAGCGGCTGCTGAAAGCCGCCGCCGACCTCGAGCGCCTGTTCCAGCATCACGGCGAGCCGCAGCGGTCTCACGGTGCAACACTCTTTCTGGCGACCGCATAGGCCGCCCAGCTCTTCGAGTTCGGCGCGTCCTGCGTCAACCATGCGGCGTGAGCGGCGGGCTCGAAGCCGCTCGCCGCAAGCGCCGCGTCGATCTCGAACGGAAACCAGTAGCGCATGTGGTGCGCTTCATCGACACGCCGGATCGTGGCGCGATCCATGTCCTCGCAGAACAGGGTGTAGTTCACGGTGACGGTCGCGGCCTGTTCGTCATGATCGGATTGCGCAATGCGGGTGAGGCGCAGCGGCATCTGCTCGATCACCTTGACGCGCGTCTCGACGCCTTGCGCCAGCACGGCGCCGCCGTACCAATAATCGAAGAAGAAGACGCCGCCCGGCTTCAGCGCCGCGTGGGCCGTGCGGAACATGGCGGTCAGCGCATCGCGGCTGGTCTGATAGCTTGCGACGTGGAACAGCGACACCACGGCATCGAAGTCGCGTTCGGGACCCGTCTCGCAGGCATTACCCTGCCGGAATGGAATAGACAGTCCGGCCTGCCCGGCGCGCGTCTTGGCGCGCGCAATCATCTCGTCGCTGAGATCGACGCCGGCAACATTCCATCCCTGGCGCGCGAAGGCGAGCGCATGCAGGCCGGTGCCGCAACCGAGATCTAGCAGCTTGCCCGAGGAAACGCCGTGGTCGCGCAGGCGCGCTTCGACGAATGCCGTCTCGGCCGCGTAGTCCTTGTCCTGATAGAGAAGATCGTACCAGGGCGCGTAGTCGGCGAACACCGTCACGCCAGGATCTCCTTCAGCGCCGCGGCCGATCGCGCGATCTCGTCGTCGGTCAGGGCAAGCCCGCTCGGCAAGTAAAAACCGCGCCGGGCGATGTATTCCGCGTTCGGATGGCTTTCGTCGCGCATCAGGCCCATCCGGCGCAGCACCGGCTGCTCATGCATGCACCAGAAGAACGGCCGCGTCCCGATGCCTTTTTCGCCGAGGCGCCGCATCGCCTCCTTGGCGTCGAACGGCACCTCGTCGTTCAACACGACACCGTAGACCCAGTAGATGTTGTCGGCATAGCCAGTGCGGGCGACGGGGCGGCGGATGCGATTGAGGCCTGCGAGGTGTTCGTCATAGAGCCGGCCGATCCGGCGCTTGATCTCGACCGTGCGCGGCAGGCGCTCGACCTGGGCGACGCCAAGCGCAGCCTGGAGGTTGGTCATGCGCGCGTTCCAGCCGAGCTCCTCGTGGACAAAGCGTTGCTGCGGCTGGAAGCAGAGATTGCGGTAGCCTTGCAGCCGATCGGCGAGCGCGTCGTCGTCGGTGAGGATCATGCCGCCTTCACCGGTCGTGACGTGCTTGTTCGGATAGAAGCTGAAGGTCGAGACGTCGCCGAAGCTGCCGCAGGGCGTGCCGCGATAGGTCTGGCCGTGCATCTCGGCGGCGTCCTCGATCACCTTCAGATCGTGCTTGCGGGCCAGCGTCAGGATCGGATCGAGATCGACCGGCAGACCGTAGATGTGGACCAGCATGATCGCGCGCGTGCGCGGCGTGATCGCGGCTTCCACGCCCTCGGCCGTCATGTTCCACGTCGCGGCATCGCAGTCGACTCCGATCGGGACCAGGCCGGCACGCACCAGGGCAGCGGCGCAGCTGATGATCGTGAAGGTCGGGATGATGACTTCCGACCCCTCATCGAGCCCAAGGGCATGGACGGCGATGTCGAGCGCGACCGAGCCGTTGGTGACGGCGGTGCCGTGTCGTCGCCCCGCGGCCGCGGCCATCGCCTGCTCGAAGCGCTTGATGAACGGCCCCTCCGAGGAGATCCATCCGGTCCGGATGCATTCGGCGAGATAGTCGGCTTCGTTACCGTCGAGCAGCGGCGTGTTGACGGGAATGAACGGTGCAGTCACAGGTTTGGGCCTTTGATCCGGATCTCGGACGGGGAGGCTTCGGCAAACCGGGTCTTGTCGTTCTCGCCGGAATAGGGACCTTGCTTGATCTCGAACATCTCGAGCGGCTCGAGCACGTGGAAGCCGTGAGCACCGCTGCAGAGCAGGATGATGTCGCCGGCACCGAGCACGCGGCTTTCGAGATATGTTTCCTCGACGGTGTAGAAGTCGACCTGGAGCTTGCCCTTCTGGATCAGCAGGACCTCCTGGGTGTAGTGCACCTCACGCGTCACCTTGTTGTGGCGGTGGGGCTCGATGGTCTTGCCTTGCGGATGGCTCATGAAGGCGAGCTGCTGGGACAGCTCCGGCGTCGAGAAGAAATGGATGCCCGGCTCGCGGAACGAGGCCCGCACGATGATCGCGTAGAGCTGGTCGCCGAATCGAACCTGTTCGACGTGTTCCATCGTGAGCCTCGAAAAATCGCTGTGATTAGAGTGAGATAGCTGTCTCACTCTGCACTTTGGCCATTTTGGCCGGGACCGTCAAGGGCGGACGGGCGTGGCGCTCGGTTCGCCCGCCGGTGTGGAATTCAGCCGATGTATCCGAGGATCTGTTCGACACGCCGACGGAAGATATGGGTGGCAAACGTCCTTGCCTGTCCCGCCCTGGCGATGGACTGGCGCGCCGTATCGTCGGCAAGATACCGATCGATCAACGCGAGACAGTCCTCGACGCTACGCCATGCGATGACCTCGCGCTCGGGAGCGAACAGCGTGTGCAGATTGTCCTTGAAGTCGGTGAGCAGAAACGCGCCGACGCCGGTCGCTTCGAACAAGCGGGCATTGCCAGCCTCGCGACCGGCCATGTCGATGTGCGAATTGAGGGTGACGCGGGAGGCGCGCAGTGCCTGGTACATTTCAGCGCCCCACACCTCGCCCTGGTAGCAGCGGTGCAGCGGCGAGGAGGCGGGAAGGGAATGCAGGCCGCTGCCGAACAGTTTGAGATCGTAGCGCCGCGCCACCGCTTCGAGCTGCGCGACGCGAAGCTGGTGATCGGCCGATACCGCACCGACGAAGGTGACGTCGAACGCCTGCGAGGGTGGCGGAGGCAGGACGTCGAGGATACCGGGCTCGAAGGCGAGATGGATCACTTCCGCGCGTGCTCCATGGGCACGGAAGAAATCCACCACCGCAGCCATCTGCGAGATCATGAGATCATAGACCGACCAGTCCTCGCCGCGTGAGGGCGAGATGCCGATCTGGCCGATCAGGATCGGGCGGCCGATCCCCTTGATCCGGCGCGCCAGGCGCGTGTCGACGTGAAACAGATCCTGGTTGAGGACGAGATCTGGCTTGAAGTCCTCGATCTGCGCCAGCAGGATCTTTTCCGCTTCGGCATCCAGGCGCGGGCTGAGGCCGACCTTGCGCGCGAGCGGCCGCAGCACCGGCTTGAAGGGGGCGACCGCGCGTTGCAGCCAGCCGGGAACGGCATCGCGCGCGGCCGGCGTGCCGGGCGGCGGCGGCTCGGTGACGGCAAGGCCGTGCTCGCGCGCCCAGGCCGCCCGCATCCAGGGATTGTTGACATGGATGTCGGCGGCGGCGTGCCCGAGGCCGGCAAAATTGCGCGAATAGAAATCGGCGACGCCGAACAGGCTGGCGTTCCGCGCCGCCATCTGCGCCGCGTAAGGCTCGTTCTCGAGGCCGGGCGTACGCCGGTAGAGCCAGGCGAGGAAGCGCGGATAGTCGGCGTTGAGGATCAGGATGCGCACGGCGTCACGGCTTTTCTTCGAACAGGGTGCGGGGCATCACGTACCAGAGCAGGAAGAGGATCGCGGTGCCATGGGTGAGCATGGCGACGGAGAGCGGCACGTTGAGCAGGACGTGCGGCAGCACGCCTGATGACATCAGGACGAAGCGAGGCGGAAGCCCTGCGGAGGTGCGGTTGCCGAGCGCCAGCACGAAGCCTGCCGCGAGCGCGGTCAGCGGTGCGAGCCAGGGACCGACCGACGCAATGCCTTCGGTCGCAAACAGCGACGCATTCACATTGCCGAAGTCGTAGGCGTTCTGCATGACCACCGCGAGCGGCTCATCATAAGGACAATGCATCAGCGGCTTGAGAACGGAGATCTGGCAGAACCAGGTCAGCGGGTGGCTGGCGAAGAAATCGTTGTAGAGCTCGAGCGCGCCCGATGCCGTCGCCATCATCCGGATGTTGACGATATCGAAATACCTGCCGGGAATGCTCCGCAGGCTCGCCTCCGTCAGCCAGATCACGAGCAGTCCGATCAGCATCGGAACGAAAATCGAGGCGATGACCGATGCTCTCGCCTCCAGGAGCCGCGACAGCACGACCAGCGCGATCAACCAGGCCGGCGTGAAGAACGCGAACTTCGTCAGGGTGATGGGATAGAACAGCAGGAGCAGGACCAGGACCAGGACGGCGCGGATGCGGTGGCCGAGCAGCCAGTAGCACGCGAAGACGAACGGCAGCAGCGTGCTGGAAACCCAGCCGATGAGATATCGCAGCGCTCCCGGAAATTCGAGGGTGTCGCGATAGTCGTAAATGCGCGAGATCGAGACCAGCCGAAAATTGTAGGTCGCGGCCACCGCGATCGTGGCTACGGAGATCGCCAGAATGAGCGTGAGCAACTGCTCGAAGCGGACGTTGGAGAGGATCACGAACTGCCGCAGCGGTGCCCGGATGAACAGCATGGGCATCAGGCATAGCAGCAGCGCCAGTGCCGCCGAAACTCCGGCAAGCAATCGCGGGTAATTGTAGTCGGAGAAGACGTCGATCCAGAGGAAGCCCAGGATCATCGTGTAGAAATAGAATCCGACGAAATAGCCGAAGCAGAAGCGGACGGAGGCGAACAGCAGCGAGACGAGGGAAAAGCCGGCCGCAATGATGACCGCGATCCAGAGGCGCCTCGGGTTGAAGTCGATGGAAAGCTGGAAGGTCGCAACCTCGATCAGCGACAGGCAGGTGACGGCGCTGTGCAGCAGCACCAACCTCGTCAGCGCGGCTTTCGTGTCCAGGCGGGTGCGCAGATCGCTGATGATGCCGGCCAGTGCGCTCATTGTGGAAGCTCGCTGCGGACGATGGAGGTTGCGAGCAGGTCAGGCGATGTCGAGCGAGTGCTTGAAGTAGGCGATCGTTTCCTTCAGCCCGTCCTCGAGTGCGACCTTCGGCTCCCAGTTCAGCATCGCCTTCGCCTTGGCGAGGTCGGGCTGGCGCTGGCGCGGGTCGTCCTGCGGCAGCGGCTTGAACACCAGCTTGGACCGCGAGCCCGTGAGCTTGATGACCTTTTCGGCGAGTTCACGGATCGTGAACTCGGAATTGTTGCCGAGGTTGATCGGGCCGGTGATGTCTTCCGCCGTCACCATCAACCGCATGATGGCCTCGACGAGGTCGTCGACATAGCAGAACGAGCGGGTCTGCCCGCCGTCGCCGAACACGGTGATCGGCTCGCCCTGGAGCGCCTGGACGATGAAGGACGACACCACGCGGCCGTCATTCGGCTGCATGCGCGGACCGTAGGTGTTGAAGATGCGCGCGACCTTGATCGGCAGGCCGTGCTGGCGCCAATAGTCGAAGAACAGCGTCTCGGCGCAGCGCTTGCCCTCATCGTAGCAGGAGCGGATGCCGATCGGGTTGACGTTGCCCCAGTAATCTTCGGTCTGCGGATGGATCAGCGGATCGCCATAGACCTCGCTGGTCGAGGCCTGAAAGATGCGCGCCTTGAGCCGCTTGGCGAGCCCCAGCATGTTGATGGCGCCGTGCACCGAGGTCTTGGTGGTCTGCACGGGATCGCGTTGGTAGTGGATCGGCGAGGCCGGGCAGGCCAGGTTGAAGATCGCGTCGACCTCGAGGTAGAGCGGAAAGGTGACGTCGTGCCGGATAGCTTCGAACAGTGGATTTGCGATCAGATGGGCGATGTTGCGCCGGCTGCCGGTGAAATAATTGTCTGCGGATACCACTTCGGCTCCGGCATCGAGCAGTCGCTCGCATAGATGCGACCCGATGAACCCGGCGCCCCCGGTGACGAGGATGCGGCTGTTCCTGTAGTTTTCAAACGGCATGATCGGGTTCCAGCTGGATCTCGGGACGGTCTCCCGGTGCGGCGGCAGAGTGGTATCGGCTACGGGTGAAAACGCCAAGGGCTTTGTGGGTAACAAAATACCACTTGATATCGGAAGTGGTTTGAGACCGATGGATTTTCCAGGTCCCGCCACTTCGTATAGAAGCCGTCTGGAGTACGCGGGGAGCGTGCCTCCGTTCGGAGCAGGTGAATGAAAGTCGTAATTCTTGCGGGAGGCCTGGGCACGCGAATCGCGGAGGAGACCACCACGCGACCGAAGCCGATGGTGGAGATCGGCGGGCGGCCGATCCTGTGGCACATCATGAAGATCTACAGCCGTTATGGCTTCCATGATTTCGTGATCTGCCTTGGCTACAAGGGCTTCATGATCAAGGAGTACTTCGCGAACTACTTCCTGCACATGTCCGACGTGACCTTCCACATCGCCGAGAACCGGATGGAAGTGCATCGCGAGACGGCCGAGCCGTGGCGGGTTACGCTCGTCGACACCGGCGAGGACACCCAGACCGGTGGCCGGCTGAAGCGGGTGTTGCCTTATGTCGCGGACGAGCCCTTCTTCGCATTGACCTATGGCGACGGTGTCGCCGACATCGACCTGGCCGCCGAGATCGCGTTCCACAAGGCGCATGGGCGGCGCGCCACCGTTTCGGTGGTGCGGCCGGCCAAGCGTTTCGGCGCGATCGCGATCGAGGGCGACCGGGTCGTCAATTTCGAGGAAAAGCCCAATGACGACGGCGGCTGGATCAATGGCGGTTTCTTTCTGTTGTCGCCGTCGGTCGGCGAGTTGATCGCAGGCGACAACACGATTTGGGAGCGCGAGCCGATGGAGCAGCTCGTGCGCGGCGATGATCTGCGCGCCTACGTGCATCCCGGCTTCTGGCACCCGATGGACTCGCTGCGCGATCGTAACTTCCTCGAGGGTGAGTGGGCCGGCAACCGTGCCAAATGGAGGGTCTGGTGACGGATCCGGCATTCTGGCGCGGCAAGAAGGTCTTTCTCACCGGCCACACCGGCTTCAAGGGCGCGTGGGCGTCGCTGCTGCTGCGCCGCCTCGGGGCCGACGTCTACGGCTATGCGTTGCCGCCGACCCACCAATCCGCGCTGTTCGTCACGGCGCGCATCGCCGACGACATCAAGCACCGCATCGCCGACATCCGCGATCTCGCCACCTTGCGCGCCGCAATGGCGGAAGCCGAGCCCGACATCGTCATCCACATGGCGGCGCAAGCGCTGGTGCGTCCGTCCTATGAAGAGCCGGTCGAGACCTTTGCGACCAACGTGATGGGCACGGTGCATGTGCTGGAGGCGGCACGGTCTCTGCGCTCGGTGCAGGTGATCCTGAACGTCACCAGCGACAAATGCTACGAGAACAACGGCATGGGCGCCGCCTTCGGCGAGGGCGACCGGCTCGGCGGTGATGATCCCTACAGCAACAGCAAGGCCTGCGCCGAGCTCGTGACGCATTCCTACCGCCACAGTTTCTTCAACGCGAAGGGGGCGGCGCGCGTCGCGACTGCACGGGCCGGCAACGTGTTCGGCGGCGGCGACTGGGCGCGCGACCGCCTTGTGCCCGATGCGATGCAGGCGTTCCTGGCCGGCGAGGCGCTCCGTATCCGCAATCCCAATTCGGTGCGGCCCTGGCAGCACGCGCTCGACCCGGTGCTCGGCTATCTCTCGCTGGTCGAGCGATTGGCGGGCGATGAGCGTTTCGTCGGGGGCTGGAATTTCGGACCGGATACCGCAAGCGAGGTGCCGGTCGGGACCGTGGTCGATCGTCTGATCGCGCTTTGGGGCGACGGCGCGCGGTGGACGGCCGATTCCGGCCCGCATCCGCACGAAGCTGCCTATCTCAGGCTCGATTGCGCGAAGGCGCGGAGCGAACTCGGCTGGACGCCCCGGCTCGATCTGGCGCAAGGCCTTCAGCTGACCGTCGATTGGTACAAGGCGCTGCGCGAGGGCCGGGACCTGCGCAGCTTCTCGCTCGATCAGCTCGACCAGGTCGCTTGCGCTGTGCAGGCCTGATCAGACCGGCAGATCGAGGATCTCGGCAATGCGGTCCTCTGCCGACACCGCGTGCTTCAGGTGCTCGCCCGACAAGACCGCCAGATAGGATTTGAGCAGGACGACGAGCACGAGGATGGCGCGCTCGACGTCGGGCGAAAGACCGGTTCGGCCGAAGGCGGCCTCTTGCAGGAACGGCCGGTTCTCCATGAAGGTCAACCAGTAGAGGTAGTCGTAGCCGGCGATGCCGCGGAATGCGTCTTCCCAGTCGATGACGCGCCGCACGCCGCCCTGGAGCATGATGTTCTTCGGCCCGAAATCGCCGTGACAGAGCGCCTCGGGCAAATCCGCCAGACCATCCCCGAGCAGCGCAATCAGCCTGCGCACCTCGGTCGCGCCGGCCCGATCCAGCAGGCCGCGGCTCGAAAGCGTCTCCAGTGCCCCTGCGGCGGACGCCAGATAGTGATCGAACGAGGCAAGCCCATCCGGCTGCCAGTCCTTGAGCCGCTCACTGCACGCGGATGCCATTGCGGCGGCATCAGCGGGCGGCATCGGGGCGGGCTGTGGCACGAGCGCGGGCATCATGAGGCACAGCCGCGCCGCTCCATCCGCGAGCGGGATCTCGAAACGGTCGAGCACGATCGTGTTGCCATGGAGTTGCTCGAGGATGTCGGCTTCCTTGGCGAGGTTGGCGCGCGCACGCGTCCCTGGCAGATGCGTCTTCAGAAACCGCTTCTCGCCGGAGATATTTGCATCGTAGCAGGCACCCAGCGTACCGCCCGGCGCCGGCGCGACGGTGACATCACGGCTTAGGGATTGCAGGTGCTGTCGCAGCGCAGGCAGGAGGCGCGCGCGATCGGCGGCGATGTCGGGGCGGTCGTCGGTTTCGAAGAATGCGATCTTACTCAGCACGATAGAGCGGGCTCAGATAGTCGATCCGGTCGTAGCCGAAATGACGGGCCAGTGCCGCGGTGCCCTGTGCAATCTGTTTGCGCTCCTGGTCCGAGAGCTCCTGGATCACGGCCTGGTTGTAGTCCTTGGTGCTCTTGAGCACGGTTCCCCAGGGTGCGATGGAGTCCTTGATCTCGACGCCGTTCCAGCTCGGATAAAGCATGGAGTCGGCGAAGGGCACGCCGATGAATCCGGCCGCCTCGGTCATGAACTTGCGCTTGTCGTCGACGAGGTCCTCGTAACGGAAGATCCGCACGTTCTCGGGATACATTTTGGCAAACATCTCGACCGTCGAATGATAGATGTTCCAGGTGATCAGGTATTTGGTCAGCGGTTGCGGGAACGGGCGGCGCTTGGTGTCGCGGTAAGCCGAGAACGGATTGCGCACGATGTGCAGGATGCGGATGTTGGGAAAGTCGCGCACCATGCGATCGGCATCGATCCCGATGGCGGGGGAGTAGCCGACATGGACCATGCCCGGCCGCGGCTTGACGTAATAGTTCTCCCAGGCCGCGAAGGTCGCGCGGAAGAAGGCTTCGATCACCTGGCGGCGGAAGATCGGCGGCTCGCCGACGATGCGGGCAAACTCGGCGACCCGCTTCTTCTCGTCCATCACGCAGTCCGCATCGCGGAACTTGGAGCCGTTGCGCTTGCGCAGGAAGGTCTTCAACTCCTCGTCGATCATCTGCTCATAGAGCTCGGTGGCCGTCAGCCCTTCCGGGAATTCGGGATAGCGGTACTGGACGCGCTCCACCGAGGCGAGGAAGTCGTTGAAGTTGCGGTTGCCGAGCTGAGATTCGAAGGGATAGACGAGCAGATCGGGATGACCGTCGAAGTGACGATGGGTGACGTTTCCGCCGTGCTCGAAGCCTGCGGAAACCATGGCCAGCCGGAAGTCATTCATGCGCCTACCCCTAACGTCGTCGAACCTCGATCTGACCCTCCGTTTAGCCGCATGGGCCGGATAATCAAGTTCGGATCGCCCCTTCCGCCATGCCGGGAACGTGGCATGGGCAGGGGGCCTTGCCGAAGCGGGACATTGACGACGCCGGGGTAGCTGATCTACCCGGGGCTATGCGTGTCTTTGCCACCGGTGCGAGCGGTTTTCTGGGCTCCTATCTCGTTGCGGACCTCGTGGCGCGGGGGCACGAGGTGGCCGTCCTGCTGCGGCCGGCAAGTTCCTATTGGCGCCTCGCGCAGCTACATGACCGGCTGCACGTGATCCCGGGCAGTCTGGAGCATCCGGATGGGCTGCGCGGAGCGCTGGGGGCGTTCGCGCCGGAGGTGGTCGTGCACATGGCCTGGCGCGGTGTCGCAGGCAGCGATCGCAACAGCCCGGTCCAGGCCGCCAACGTGGCCGACACGGTGGGCCTCGCCGAGATCGCGGCCGAAGCCGGCGCCAGGATCTTCGTCGGGGCCGGATCGCAGGCGGAATACGGCCCCTATGATCGCGCGATCCGGGAGGACGACGTGCCACGGCCGACGACGTTGTACGGTATGGCCAAGCTCGCAGCCGGATCGATGGCGATGCGCCTGTGCGAGGAGCGGGGCCTGCGTGCCGCCTGGCTCAGGATTTTCTCGACCTACGGCCCGAAAGATGCCGATCATTGGCTGATTCCGAGCACGATCGGGAACTTGCGCTCCGGCCACCATATGGCGCTGACGGCCTGCGAGCAGCGCTGGGGATTTCTGCACGCGCGCGATGCCGCGAGCGCTTTCCGGCTGGCGATCACGCACGAAGCGGCGAGCGGCATCTTCAATGTCGGCAGCGCCGACGCCCCGCCGTTGCGCGAGACGGTGACGCGGTTGCGCGATCTCGTAGACCCCGGCGCCGCTCTCGGCTTCGGCGAGTTGGCGTATCGGCCCGATCAGGTTATGGTCCTGGCCGCGGACGTTTCGCGCATGCTTGCCTTGGGCTGGAAGCCCGAAGTGCCGTTGGATGAGGGACTACGCGAGACGGTAGAGTGGCATGACGCGACAAAATCTTCCTGAGCCGAAAGAATTCGCGCGACGGATTCGTGCGCACGCGTTGCGCATGGTGCATGCCGCGAAGGCGTCCCATATCGGCGGCTGCCTCTCGATGGCGGACATCCTGGCGGTGCTCTACACGCGGATCCTGCGCGTCGATCCCGCTGAGCCGCAAAGCCCGAGCCGCGACCGCTTCGTGCTCAGCAAGGGCCACGCCACGGCGATCATGTACGCAACGCTTGCCGAATGCGGTTTCTTTTCCCTCACCGAGCTCGACTCCTATTGCCGCGACGGGTCGATCTTCACCGGGCATGTCAGCCACGCCGTGCCCGGCGTCGAGGTTTCGACCGGCTCGCTCGGCCATGGCCTGCCGATCGCGATCGGCATGGCGCTGGCCGCACGCCATGCAGGCGCAGGCAGTCGCGTGTTCTGCCTGCTCAGCGACGGTGAATGCGACGAGGGCTCGAACTGGGAGGGCATCCTGTTCGCGCCGCATCACAAGCTCGACAATCTCTGCGTCATCGTCGACTTCAACAAGATCCAGAGTTTCGGCTCGGTCGCCGAGGTGTTGAACCTGGATCCGTTTGCCGAGAAATGGCAAGCGTTCGGCTGGCAGGTCGAGGAGATCGACGGCCACGACCTCGCTGCGCTCGAGCGTGTGCTGAGCGGCGTGCCGGCCGCATCGGGCCGGCCGACCGTCGTGATCGCCCACACCGTCAAGGGCAAAGGCGTGAGCTTCATGGAGAACAAGCTCGAATGGCATTATCGCTCGCCATCGGATGAACTGCTCGCGCAGGCGCTGGCCGAGGTCGGCGCATGAGGACGACGTTCATCGAGAGCCTGTCGCAGGCCGCAAGCGAAAACCCCGATATCTGGCTGCTCTGCGGCGATCTCGGCTACTCCGTGCTGGAGCCGTTCGCGGCGAAGTTTCCCGATCGCTATCTCAATGTCGGTGTGGCCGAGCAGAACATGGCGGGGATCGCCGCCGGCATTGCGCTGTCGGGCAAGACCGTCTTCATCTACTCGATCGGCAATTTCCCGACGCTGCGCTGCCTCGAGCAACTCCGCAACGACGTCTGCTACCACGGTGCCGACGTCAAGGTCGTGGCGGTGGGCGCCGGCTATGCCTATGGCAGCCAGGGCTACACCCACCACGCGCTGGAGGATGCGGGGATCATGTCGATGTTGCCGGGCATCGAGGTGTTCGTGCCCTGCGATCCCATGGAGGTACGGGCTGCGACGGGTCTGATCGCAACGAGCGGCAAGCCGTCTTACTTGCGGCTCAGCCGTCAGGGGGAGCCGAATCTCGGCGCAGCCGTGACCGATCTGCGCAAGCCCAGGGTTTTGCGTGACGGACGGGATGTCGTCATCCTCGCGTCGGGGCCGATTGCCTCCCGCGCGCTGGAGGCCGCCGGCGAACTCGCCGGGCGGGGCCGCGCCGTCGGTGTCGTCAGCGTCTCCTGCCTGAAACCGCTCGACGAGGTCGCGATCCGCGACGCCGTGCGCGACGCCTCGCTCGTCGTGACGCTTGAAGAGCACATCTTGCGCGGCGGCTTGTTCAGCCTGGTAGCTGGCCTATTCGCCGGCGATCCGCGGCGACCGCCGGTCACAGGCCTCGGCATTCCGGAGCAGGGTGGCAAGACCTCGAGCGCGGGGTCGCGCGAGGCGCTGCTCGATGCCGCCGGTCTCTCGGCTCAGGCGATCGTTGCGCGAATCGAGCAATCGCTGGCGAAGCGCTGACGCCGCCTGCGCGTCACGCGCCGGGCGGCGGTGAGGGGTCGAAATTGACGCGCTCGCGCTCGAACACCACGGGCTTCTCGCGCACCTGTCCGTAGATCGCGAGAACGTACTCGCCGATCATGCCCATGAAGAACAGCTGTACGCCACCGAAGAAGAACATGGCGACGATCAGTGTGAGGATGCCGGGTTCGGCGAGCTTCTGATAAAGCACCAGGCCGATGATGAAGTTGACGATCGCGTATGCGATGCTCACGGCCGAGATCAGAAAGCCCGCGAGCAGGCCGAATCGGACTGGCGCGGTGGTGAAGGACACCAGCCCGTTGAGGCCCTGATCGATCAGCGCGCTGGCGCGGTTCTTGGAAAATCCCTTCTTGCGCTCGCGCCAGATGTACGGCACGCCGACCATGCGACCGCCGCATTCGAACGTCATCATTCGCATGAACGGATAGGCGTCACGGACGTGACGCATGGCCTCGACAACACGCCTGTCGACAAGTTGGAAGTCACCGACTCCTGGAGGCACCTTGAGCTCGGAGAACCGGGTCAGCACGCGGTAGTAAGTGTTGCGGAGCCCGCGCATCAGACGGCTTTCCTCGCGCGCGGCGCGGATCCCATAGACGATCTCGTAGCCGGCTTCCCACAGCTTGACGAATTCGGGAAGCAATTCGGGCGGATCCTGAAGGTCCGCCGGCATGAACAGCAGGACGGCGTCGCCGCGCGAGGCCATCACGCCGTTGTAGGTGTTGCGGAGCGGTCCGAAGTTGCGCGCATTGACGATGATCTTGACCGCCGGGTCCCGCGCTGCGATCTCGCGCAGGATCTCCATGGTGCGATCGTCGGAGGCGTTGTCGCAGAAGATGTGCTCGCGCTGATAGCCCTGAAGCTCGCCGTCGAAGATCTTCCGGATTGCCTCGTAGCAATCCCTGACGTTGAGCTCTTCGTTGTAACAGGGCGTGATGACGCTGATTGTTTTCACGTTCGCATCTCTGAAGCAGGGCAAATGGTCATCGCGGCGTGTCGGCGCCGTAGACGGCGGATTTGTGGTAGTATCTGGCGACGCAGTCGTTCGGCAATCTGTCGGCGTTGGCCGTCACATCGGCGGTCATCAGCAGAGACGGCGTCCATTTGTGCCGGGGAACCACGACAACCGGTTCGGGGCTCGTCGTCAGGAGGGCATGCCGATCGGCGCTCTCCCGCCAGTAGGGATACAGGCCCTGCCATTGCGCGCGCAACTGGAACGCCGTTGAGCTCAGGCTGAGCGAGACGATCGTGAGCAGCGCCAGGCTCGCGGGCATCCCGACCGGACCGAGCAGGCCACGAAACGCGCCCGCCGTAAACCGTTCGCGCAATTGCCGGCTGTAGGCACCGACGACCAGCCTGACGCCCAGAGTCGATCCGAACAGCAGCAGGATGAGCGCCTGGTTCTGCGCCCGCTCGATCAGCCGCATGCCCGTCGCATATCGATGAGCGAAATACTCGAAGTAACAGCACGCCAGGCAGATCGCGATCGTGCCGAGAGCCAGCATCTTGCCTCTTTGCGGCGCTGGTTGCGTCGCTTGAGGTTCGGCCAGTGCGATCAGGCCGACGGCGGCGAGCCAGGCGACGACGGCAGGCTCTCTAAGGAAGCGGCCGAGACCGGCGAGCGAATCGACCAGTGCTTGAACAACCGACCACGTCACATGCCCGCCGTTCGGGAGTTGCTCCATGCGCGTGCTGTTGCCGCCGGCCGAGACAACAATGATCCATCCGATTGCAATGGCGGTCGCGATCAGGAGGTGCTGCGCGATCTGGCGCTGTTGGCCGAGGAGATGGTGCGCGACCAGCGAGGCCGACACGATCAGCAGCAGCCATGCCCCGGTAAATTCGTTGCACAGCGCAGCAGCGAAGCCGCCCAGGGCCATCGCGAGGCTGAGCGGCCACGAGAAGCCGGATTCCCCGTCAAGCGCCCGAACGCACTCCCCGAGGATCAGGATGGTGATCAAGGCGGGCGGGACGTAACAGGTCACGGCCGAGAGCCAGTACAGCAGATCGCGCACGCTCGGTGCGGCGCTGACCACGGCGCTCGCGAATGCGAGCGTGAGGAAAACCAACTGGAGGGCGGCGGTGCGGGGCCAGGCCCGGACCATGGCGAGGGCCGTGGCGGCCAGGAACAACGCCGCGCTCGCAGCCATCGTCAGTGAATAGGCAGACAGCAAGCTGACACCCGTCGCGGCCGATATCGCCGGCGGAAGCTGGGTCAGCCACAGTGCCAGGATCCGGCCCGACTGCGTATGATAGAAGATCGACACGGTGTGGACGAAGCCGTGACGCACATACAGTTCCGCGAAGCAGAAGTCGTCATGTTCAGGCGCGCTAAGCGACGTGAGTGCAAACAGACACAACAGAAAAATTGCAGGAAACAGGCTGCACAGCGTCCAGCCGATCCAGGACCGGCGATCGGCGTGGGGACGCGCTGCCAGTGGAATAACACCTTGATTGTACACGCAAAGCCCCCTCCGATCCGGGGCAGATTAAAGACAACCCGTCAAGGTCGCAATGTTCAATTCCAGCTGTTGCAAGTGGCTGCGTGTGCCGCGCCGTCGGAATCGCTGGAGCATGATCCCGAAAAAGTGTGCAGCGGTTTTCCGAAAAGATCATGCCCAAACAACAACCTAAAGCGCGATGACGATTCACCCTGATTTCATCGCGCTTTAGAACTCCCGCCGTTTCAGCCAGGCCCGCGTAGACCAATGGGCAAAACACCAGGCCGACCTGATCGGGGAGAGGTGCTCGACATCGCGGTAGATCCGCCAGACCCATTTGGCCGAACGTGCCGGCCGGCTGGAGACCGAGGAGCCCCTCACGCGATAGCGCGCGAGATCCTCGTTGAGGCCGTAAGCGGTGTGACCGCGCTTGAGGATCGAGAGCCATAGACAGAAATCATCGTAGCCCTCGTTCTTCATCGCGATGGGGCCGGCGATCTCGCGGTCGACCATTGCGGTCAGCGTCGCGATCGCGGTGTTCTCCAGGAGCTGGCCATAGGTGAGCGAGGCCGGCACCTCGATCAGCCGTCCGGTGACGGTGTTGGTCTCGTTGATGCGGCGGAAGGCGGTGTAGCTGAGAGCGGCCTGCCTTGCCTTCGCGAAGGCAAGCTGCCGCTCCAGCTTCTCGGGCAGCCACAGATCGTCGCTGTCGAGGAAGGCGAGATAGCGGCCCTGCGCTGCGTCGATCGACGCCTGGCGCGCTAGCGCCGGCCCGCCGTTCTTCGGCATCCGGATCAGCTTGACGCGCGGGTCGCGCTCGCCGATGCCGGCGATGATCGCCGGCGTCCGGTCGGTCGAGCAGTCGTCCGCGATCAGGAACTCCCAATCGGCGAAGGTCTGGTTCTGCACCGAGTGGATCGTCTCCTCGATCAGGCCTTCGACATTCCAGGACGGCGTGATGATCGAGACGAGCGGCATGATGGGTCCGTTCAGTTCACGCCGGCCGGCTCGGCGACGGCCGCGCGCAGGGAGGCCGCAAAAATGTCGAGCAGCTTGGGATCGCTGATATAGAGCTCGCCCGGATATGACTGACGCCAGGCAGACTCGAAATAGGGCGCGCCTTTGGCCGGATCGAACGGCCCGGCGGAGAGTGCCGCGCGCAGGCGTGCGGGCACATCGGCCAGACGATCGACCGCATACACCAGCGGGCAGGAGCGGTAGAACGCATCGCCCATCACCACGACCGGCTTGCCGAGCAGCAGCGCCTCGGCGCCCGATTTGCTGTTGACGGAGATGACCGCATCGGCGCGATTGAGCACGGTGTAATTGTTGGTCTGCGGCGGCAGCAGCACGAAATTGTCGAACCGGCGCGCGAGCTCGAACAGCCGGGAGGCCGCGATCGCTCCGATCTGGGCGGGATGCTCCTTCACCACGAGCACATGCGAATCCGGGATCGTGCGCAGCAGGAAGTCGACGGTCGCGACCTGGTCGAGATAGTCCGGCGAGCGCAGCGTCAGCGCCATGTCGGCCGGAACGTGAAACGGATAATAGACGAAGGGCGCCTCGGGGATCGGCCTATAGAGCGTGCGCAGCCGCGTCGCGTTGAGCGCCATCGCGGCATGGACCCGGGCGTGGCGCAGATTGTGCCCGAACTCCTGGTGCTTGCCGAGCGCGAACTGGTCCCACAGCTTTTCGGTGAGGCGGCGTGCGTTGCGCAAATTGACGACTTTCTTGAAGGCCGCGGAATAATGGTGCTGATCCTTCTTGGGAATGACGATCGCGCGCTGCCTCAGCGTGTCGTCGAGATAGGCGCGCACTTCCGACGAGACGGCGTCCGCCGGCGTCGACATCACGTCGGGTGCACCGAGGGTGTCAGGCGTGAAGTACATCCGGCCGCGAAAGAACGAGGGCTCGATGAACCAGTTGCGGATGTCGCGGCGCCTGGCGGCGTAAAAGCTCGCGAGTACCGAGAGAAAGCCGCCGAGCTCCTGCACCAGCTCGGCGCGCTTGCCTTGCCGCTCCAGCCGGTCGAGCACTGTCTCCATCGCATTGGCATAGATCATGAAGCGCCGGCGCAGTGCCGCGGTGTCGCGGATGCCGAAAGTGAAGCGCTCATGACTGAACAGGAAATTGGTTCCGTCGAGCCCGTAGGCCGCAACCCGCGTGTCGAAAGCCGTGCTGTCGTCGGGCGAGGGGGCGGCCTTGAGGCCCTCGCGATACATGTTCGTGACCGGAATGCCTTCGGCCGTCGACATCTCCGCGCTGCGATCGTCGAAGGCGAGCAACTCGACGTCATGGCCTGCCGCGCGCAACCGTTGCGCAACCGGAATCCAGAACCGGGTCTGGTATTCGGCGAGCGTGGTGATGAGAATGGTCTTTGCGGGTGTGGCCATGGCTCTATCGGGCGGGTTCGATCGCAATACTTGCGAGGGGCAAGCCCGTCACCGCGCAATGCGCGCGTCTTGCCGTAAATTGAGACGGGCTCGCCTGATCGTGAGTGGCGATGCGTTGAAGCAGGGTCTGGACGAAGGGCGGTGCGATTCGCTTGTCGCGCCGGGCGGGATTGAACTGGCTGCGCAGCCGCTCCGTGACGGCGGAGCCGAGCGCGGCGCTGGCGGCTCCTTTGACAATCTGGCCAAGGCTCGGCCTGGCACGCGTTCCCTTCACGGTCGCGAGCAGCGAGACGTAAGGTCGGCGCGAACGCGTCGCACGGGTCAGGACTTCGGCGACACGTTCGGCGGCTTGTCCGTCGTTGAGATGGAAGAATGCCTCGATATCGGCGGCGTGAACGCGAGCGAAATCGAAGGTCTCGGTCTCGCGCTCGATGTGGTCGATCGCGTCGAGCAGTTCGTCGAACGAGGCGACCCGCCGGCTCACGCGCGCCGGCAGCGCGGCATGGCCGGCAGTGGTCGGCGTGTTCAGATATTCGAGCTGCAGCGGCAGCTTTCCCAGCAAGACCGATTCGACGGCCGTCCCGCAGTTGAGATGGATCACTGCGGTTGCATTGCGGATGCGGTCGAGCACGCTGCCGCTGCCGTCGATCAGGACGTTGGCGTGGCGCGAAAGGGCGTTGCGATAGACGTCATCGCTCTCGAAGGGGTGCGGACGCACCAGAATGTTTCGGTCGGGCCGCGCAGCGGCGAGCCGGTCGATCTCGACGAGATAATTGGCGAAGACCTGCTTCAGGTCGGCGATGAAGCGATCGACATAGGCGCCGTCCCAACCGGCCCGCACCATCGCTTCGCGCTCGCCGCCCGGCTTGCCGGTGAAGCGCGAATTGACCAGCGGAAAGTTGGCGTTGACGAGCAGATAGCCGTGCGGCTCTCCGTCGAGCAGCGCGCGCCAGTGCGGGGCCGCGAAATCGAAGCGCGGGCATCCGGTGAGGTGAAGCTGCTCCGGCTTCATGGTTCCGGCCGCGAGGAAGGCCTCGTGCAGCCGGCTCCCCCAGAAGAAATAGCCCGCCAGGATATCGGCGTAGCCGCTGCCCTTGATGTGAGCGGCCATCGCAGGAGGCGAGTTGCCGCCTTTCTCCGCGAGCACGCCGCCCTCGGTGTCAAGCACGTACAGGGCGAGGCCCGCTCCGGCAAAGCTGCGCATCAGGTCGAGATTGACGGGACGCGCGTAGTTGACGACCAGCGCGTCCAGCCCCAGTCGCGGGACATCGACGGCCTGCTCGTACATCGGCACCAGTGCGACGGAGACGCCGCGCCGCGCGAGTTGATAACCGAGCATGACTGCCCCCGGCAGGTCACGCTTGGGGTGATCGACCACCAGGCCTATACGCAAGATGTGAGCTCCCGGCAGGTCCGTGTCAGAGCCGCATCACGGTGCGCTCGAGCTCCGTCAGCGCACCGACCGCGCGGAAGCGCGCCGGCGGTTCGGGAAAGATGCGCGGCTGCTGGATGTAGGTTGCCGTGTACAGCAGGCGGCTGTGATCCGACTGGATCCTGCTTCCCATGTGCAGGCAGCGCGCCGTGTTGACGATGAAGGACGACAGGCGGGGCGCGATCATCTCCTTGACGGCGTCGGGACCGGTCTTGGCAAAAACCCTCGCATCGCTCATGTGGCTCTTGAGCGAGTTGCGGAACGCCTTTGACGGCCCGGCCGGGATGAAGGTGAACGGGCCATCGGCAGTGTCCTGCACGTCGGTCAGATAGATGAAGAGCTTGCAGACGCGCTTGTCGTCGTGATCGAGATGCCACAACTGGGAGAAGCTCAACGCCTGGTTCGGCGTGGGTTGAGACAATGTCAGCACCACGTCCGACAATTGCGGCAGGTCGTGCATGAAGTCGCCGATGATGCGCAGTGCAGCCGGCTGCAGGGCGTAGCGGACGAACGGATGATCGGTGGCAAACGCACCGTTGACGAGGTCCTCGTCCAGCAGGCTGACCCAGAACGATTTGTGTCCTTCCTTCTGCCGGCCGACCAGCTCCTGGAGGCGGTTCACCTTGCCGTCCGCGAACGACGCGACGGCTTCCGCGAGTCCGCGGTCCACGATCGAGGAGACGTCGACGTAGCCGTCTGTCTCCAGCTTGCGGCTGGCCTCGGCCCATTCGGGTTTGGTCGGAAGCTGCTTGAGCAACGCGATCCGTTTGGCACGAGCCGGCAGTTGCAGGCTGGTCAGTGCAGCCTTCAGCACCCATCCGAGATCGGTGCGGTTGACGTGCCACAGCAGGCGGCGGAACTGGCTGATCTTCGCCTTCTTCGGGGCAGGCCGATCAGCCGTCGTATCGACGGTTGTCATGTGGGCTCCCAGCAATACAAAAAACCATCATTGTGGATCGTCGGCGCGAACGGCATGCGTTCGCGCGCCAAGATGCGGACGCGGCCCTGCTGCTCGTAATCGTCGAGCGTCGAGAACAGCTGCGTCTGGTAGTCCACCGACCGGATGTAGAGGAAGCTGACCATGTCTCGCGGATTTGCGAGATTCAGAAGCTCCGTCGTCGGCTCGATGTTGATGACGCGCTTGGGCTTCGCCGCAATGATGTTGTCCACCACCTTGTGCACGTCGTAGGGAATTTGCTCGATGCAGAAGTAGGTAAAAACGACCTGGTCCCTGATCGCGGCGTAGCTGGGGTCGTTGCCGTCGGTCAGGTCGATCCTGTCGAGCGATATCCGGTCCGACAGCCCATAATGCGCCGCGATCTCGCGGCCGGCAGCGATGCCGTTCGG
Organism: Bradyrhizobium sp. 192; assembly: GCF_023100965.1. Classification (NCBI taxonomy): domain Bacteria; kingdom Pseudomonadati; phylum Pseudomonadota; class Alphaproteobacteria; order Hyphomicrobiales; family Nitrobacteraceae; genus Bradyrhizobium; species Bradyrhizobium sp. 192. The sequence goes on along the minus strand of NZ_CP064690.1, from coordinate 6,229,714 downwards.
CGCGATGTCGAACCCGCGTAGCCGCCAATCGGGATGGTTGAGGTGAAGCGACAGAAGGTTGATGCCACAGCCGGCGCCAAGCTCGACGATCTCGGTGGCGCCGCCGGTGTGCCGCGCCAGCAATTCGCCGAGCGCCCTGGCGCGATAGCGATAATAGTCGTCGGCCGCGACCCTGCAGATCTGATTGTCGACCTTGCGAAGACCCAGCGCGGGGTTCTTCGGAATCAGGAAGTCCTGGATGCTTGCGGCCTTCGTCCAGTTCTTTTCCGACAGCGTCCGCTGCCAGTGCAGCAGATTGTATTCGGAATCGACGATGTCGGCCGTGCGTTTCACGCGGCGCATCGCAAGACGGCCGATACTCCTGACCGCGTCCAGAGCATAGGTCGTCGCCCGGTCCGACAACGATGCCGGAGCAAAACCCGTGATGACGGCCTTCGTGTCTGTCGCGTGGATGTTCATTCAACTGCTTCTGGATGTCAGTCCCATCAGTTGTCCGACGGCTGGAAATACAGTCCGGTGCCGCTTTTCGAGCACGAGGAAGTATTGGAGCGTCCAGGTGATCAGACAGAAAGCCATGGAACCAAGGGCGAGCTTTAGCACGCTGTCGAACCGAATGTAACCTGCAATTGCCGCTAGAAAAATGCTTGCCAGGACCAGGATTGCGAACTGGGTTCCGATGACCTTCGCGAAGCGATTGCGGTCGAGCTCGAGTGCGCCGCGCAACGCTTCGAGCTGCAAGGGCAGGATGAGCATACTACCGATCACCTGGCCGAGGATCAGGGCGCGTTCCGCGAACAGGTGCAGTGTCGCGGCGGAGACGACCGCCCAGATCAGGAGCTGAACGGCGATCAGCCTGTTGAGCCTGGCCTGCACCTCCGGCCGCGTCATGAAGATCAGGCTGCCGATCGCGACGTATTGGGCGCAGATCGGGACCAGGAAGCTCAGGCCCATCCAGAACGCGTAGGGCGCGAGAAGGGGGCCGATCCAGATGTTCATGATCTCCGGCGAAAGGATCGCGGTCGCAGCCAGCGGCGGCACCACGAACATCGGCATCATGACGAGGCCGAGGTCGCCGAGGCGCTGGAACGAGGTCGCGCTGCCGCGCTCGTCGAGGCGGCTGGCGACGGGAAGCAGGGCGGATGTCAGAAGGCTGACGACGACTTTGGAAACCCGCGACAATCGCACCAGCGCGTCGTAGGTGCCGACCGCCTTGGGCCCGAACAGCAATCCGATCAGGAACGGCTGAAGCGGTCCGGAAATGCCGCCCATCAGTTTGCCCTGCAGGAGCAGCAGGCAGCGGTGCAGAATATCCTGCCGGATGTCCGGGGTCCACGGCAGCAATCGCACGCGCTTGTGCCGCAGGGCCACGAACGCGGCAATTCCAATGACGACGGCGCGGGCCACCAGCGTGGCGAGATAGATATAGGCGACCACTTCAAAGCCTGCCGCCGCCCACGAGGCTGCGAATGTCAGGCCGACATAGGCCGCCGTTGACGTGACCTCCGCAACGCGGAGCAGGTTGTAGCGCTCGAAGCCCTTGACGGTGCCTTCCCACACCAGTGCCGGAACGAAGATCAGATTCGCGAGGGCCGTGTAGTGCATGATCCGCGTGAACGTCTCCACATGTGCGGCGTCGACCTTCATTACGATGACGAACAGTGGCGTCGCGAACCATATGACGGCGCTCAGCATCAAGGTGAGAGCGAAGGAGACCGCCCCCAGGAAAGCGAGCTGGCGACTGGCCTGTGTCCAATTGCGGTGCTCGCGCGCGCGGGCGACGACCTGGGTAGCGACCTCGGACAGACCGAGGTCGAGCACCGCCATCATGCCGCTGGGAAGCAGCAGTCGCGAGATGACGATGAGGCCGAACTCGGTCACCCCCCAGGTCCCAATGATCAATGGAATGACCGCAAGACCCAGCAGGGCGGCCACGCCGAAGGCCAGCGCCGAAATCACCGTGTTCTGGATCAGGCGCTTGATCATTGATGTCTTGCTACCAGGCGCTCAGACCGCCGTCGACGGCGACGTTCTGCCCAGTCACGTAGGACGCAGCATCCGACACCAGGAACAGCATCGTCCCCACCATCTCGTCCGCGCGAGCCATGCGGCCGAGCGGGATACGGGCACCATAGCGCGCCTTGAAGGTCTCGTTCTGTCCGCTCTCGACCCCGCCGGGGGTGAGGGTATTGACGCGAACGCCCTTCGCCGCCCAGTAGGTCGCCAGGTGCTTGGTCAGGCCGATGACGCCGGCTTTGGACGCGGTGTAGACCGCGGGCGTGTTGATGGCGCGGCCGAGATATTCGGAGCCTTCGTAGATGCGCTGGTCGGGCGCCATCAGGCCGTAGATCGAGGCGGTCTGCACGATAGCGCCGTAGCCACGCTCGGCCATTTGGCCGCCAAATACCTGCGCGACGTTGAACATGCCGTCGAGATTGACCGCCATGATCTCTCGCCATGTGTCCAGCGAGAATTTTTCGACCGGTGCAAAGAAGGCGTCGACATCGCCGGTCTTGCTCGCGGCGTTGTTGAGCAGGATCGAGACCGGTCCGAGGTCCGCTTCGATCGCCTCGGCCGTGTTGCGGACGGAGCTTGGCTCGGTGATGTCGCAGCCATAGCCTTTGGCGCGCGCGGCATGGCGTGAGGCGACGTCGGCTGCCGCAGCATCGGTCGCGGCCTGATCGAGATCGACGATCGCGACGTTGGCTCCAAACTCGGCAAGGCCTTCGGCGAAGCGGCGTCCGAGGATGCCGCATCCCCCGGTGACGACGGCGGTTCGACCGGTCAGATCGAACAGGGCCTTGAAGCTCGTGGTCATCGCTTGGGCCTCCTCAGGCCGGTAGTCGTTGGCGCAGCAACAGTTCGACCAACGCAAAATCGAGATCGGAATCGATGTCGATCGAGCGTTCTTCCGGCATTTCGAACAGGCGCGTGTCCGGATAGAACACCGCAGGCTGCTCCAGGAACGGCGCGACGCGCCAGACATAGATCGACGCGTTCATGTCGAAGCAGCGCGGCGCATCCTGACGGCGGGTGATTGGAGGATCGGCAGTTTTGGAGAGGCCGACGCTGCCATCGGTGCGCTGCTCGACCAGATTGAAATAGGGCGAGCGTCGCGCCGGTGCCCCCGTAACGACATTGCGTGTGCCGCTCTCGCGCAGCAGCGCGACCGCACCGGTGATGTCGGACGCCAGCCTGAGCGGCGAGGTGACGTCGAGATCGACGAAGATCTCCGGCGTGCGGCCCGTTTGCGCGATGGCCCGCTCGAGACAGTGGCGGATTGCCGGAAGCTTCGGTGCTGTGTCGGTCGCCATCTCGTCGGGACGCTTGACCGCGATGTCGGCACCGGCCTTGAGGGCCGCGTCGAGCAGCGCGTCCGAATCGCTGCTGAACGCGATTGCATCGAACAGGCCGGTCTCGCGTGCCTGCGCGATGCTCCAGGCCAGCACGGGTTTGCCCAGCAGATCGCGCGCATTCTTGCCGACGACCCCTTTCGAGCCGCCGCGTGCGCAGATGGTGCAGAGGAGACTCATGGCGATATCCAGGTCTTGGTGCGCAGAGCACGCTCGCTGGCATCGATCAGATGCACGACGCCGAGCGCCTCGGGCAGCGAGCAGGCCGGGCTCGCGCCACGCATCGCCGCGACATGCATGTCGCGATAGCTCTGGTCGCGGTCGCTGGGGATCTCCGTTGCCTTGCCGTTGATCGCAAGACGGCTGCCGACGAGATCGGCCTCGATGGTGTCGTCGTCGACATTGACGCGAATGCGGCGGATGCCCTGCCGGTCGAGATAGTCCATGTGGACGTGGACCGATGGCGCGCGCTGCATATCGAGCAGCAGGTCGAGATGGTCGTCGACGTCGATGTCGCGCGCGCCGGACGCACCGCCGAGCGCTGCGACGCGATGCCACGGACCGAACAGCCACAGCAGATAGTCCAGTTCGTGGCTGAGATCCCGCAGCACACCACCTCCGGCATCGACTGTGGCGGATGCGGTCGCGCGATGATCGCGGCCGGGTCGCCAGTCCCTGATGTCCTGGCCGACATAGGCCGCGACCGTGATCACATCGCGCCCGCGCAGTTTCTCGGCCAGCGCCGTCATCACGGGGTGGAAGCGCAGATTGTATCCGACGCTGACATGGGCAAACGGATATTTCGGCGGAGGCATCGGTGTCGCGAACAGCGGCTTTTCGACAAGGACTTTGCCATCGAAGCCGGCCTGCGCGAGCTCTTTCAGATCTTCCGCATGGCGCGCAGTCTCGGTGGCGATCACCACGTAGTCCGGATGCGCCGTCGCGACGGCCTGCGTGATCGATCCGTAGTCGCCGCCTTCGCGGCGGCTGACGGTCGCGACCTCGAGGCCGAGCTCGCGCAGGACGCGCGCATGCCTCGTGCCGATTGAGCCGAGACCAACCACGACGGCTTTTGTCGAAGTCACGGGAAGACCTCGTGAAACTCCGCATGCGCCTGCTCGAAATCCTCCAGGCGGCCGATATCGAGCCAGTATTCGCGAATGGGATAGACCGCAACCCGCCCCTTGTCGGCGATGACGCGCTCCAGCAAGGTCGGCATGTCGATGCTGACGCCGGGCGTGACACGGCTGAAGACGGACCGGCCGATCACGTAGATGCCGGCACTGACGAACCAGCTCTCGGTCGGCTTCTCGCGGATGGCATCGAGAAAACCGTCCGACGTGGAAACCACGCCATAGGGGACGTGGACCTTGTGCTCGCGCACCACCATCGTCGCTTCCGCCGGAGTTGCGTTATGGAAGTCGAGGAGGGCGCCGTAGTTGATCGTGGTGAGGATGTCGCCGTTGGTGACGATCATGGGCAGGGCCGGCGGGGCCCGGAAGAGTCCGAGCGCGCCTGCAGTTCCCAGCCGTTCCGTTTCGTGGACGTACTGGATATTGGCGCCGAAGGCCGTGCCATTGCCAAAGTAGTCCTTGATCATCTGGGCCTTGTAGTTGACCGAGATGAAGATGTTGCCAAAACCCTGCTGCACGACGTTGCGGACGATGGTCTCGAGCAGCGGCCGGCCGCCGACATTGAGCATCGGCTTCGGCAGGTCGCGTGTCAGCGCGCCCAGGCGTTCGCCGAGGCCGCCTGCCATGATCAGGACAGGGTTCGGATAGTGTGCCGGTTCGAGCAGTTCGTCGAGCGTCTCGACCACGACCAGATGGCCGCTCTCGTCGACAAGCGGAAGCTGCTTGATCGACTTCTGCCGCATCAGCTGCAGGCGATCCTCGCGTGGCAGTGTCGCTGGAGCCGACACCGCCGCACGGTTCATGATGTCGGTCGCAAGTCCGGTGAGAGGGATGCCGCGCAGCAGGCCGCGCCTCACGTCACCGTCGGTGACCACGCCGAGCAGGCGGTTCTGGTCGTCGAGTACGAGCGCAATCTGGATGCTTCCGCTCTCGATGGCAGCAATGGCCTCGCCCACAGTCGCCTGCGTTCCAACGACGGCCTTACGCCAGGATTTCATGGCAATCTGCCTCGTATACGCCAGATATTGGGGGCGGCCCACGGCTGAGCCTGCTATATCGCGGCTGCGAGAGGCGGCGTCAACCCCAACGGCATCCTCCTGAACAGCCCCGTTAACCCAGGCATTTCGCGGTCCGAATCAACAGTTTGGAGACCCGCGATCCCCCCGCTAAGATTGCCCCGCGAAGGGGAGCAGCGATGGACGATCTCATCATCATAGGCGGCGGCGAGCACGCCTTCATGGTCTGCGAGACGGCGCTGTTGTCCGGCCAGTTCAAGGTCGTCGGCTTCCTCGATCGCCAGCCCGGAACGCTCGGTGACATCAGCTATCTCGGAACCGACGACGCGGCGTCAGAGTATCCGAATGCCGCCTTCGTGATGGGAATCGGATCGATGCAGGCGGGGCCCGCACGCCGGCAGATGATCGGCCGAATACAGGTCAAGCGCTGGGCGTCCGTGGTTCATCCGCGTGCGATCGTCTCGCCGTCGGCCACGATCGGCGCTGGCACCGTCATCATGCCGGGCGCAATCGTCAACGCGCGAAGCCGGGTCGGCGATCACTGCATCGTCAATTCAGCTGTCGTCGTCGAGCATGACGTGCGGATCGGCGATTGCACGCATCTGTCGCCTGGAACCGTGATCGGCGGCGGCGCGAAGATCGGCGAGAACTGCTTCGTCGGTCTCGGCAGCCGGGTCAGGGACCACATCGTGATCGGCAACGACACGCTGGTCGCAATGGGATCGGTGGTCACGGCTCCATGCCCGGCAGGTGCCGTCCTTCGCGGCGTTCCGGCAAAGCCGCAAGGCTAAAGCGGATCGTCAGGCTCGAGCGCGCGGGGCGCGGCCGTTCCGACCAGCGACCAATAGTCGATCGGCGGCCGGCCGGTGCCCGGTCGCTTGGCGGTGATGTCGGCGGGGCCGATGGTCTCGCCGGCCTCGAGCGCGCGCGCCGCAACGATGCTCTTGCGCGCCACAGGGACATTCCTGATCTCGGAGTCCTTCGGCGCCTTCACGCCGTCGCCAAGCGCGCGTTCGACGTTGCGGATGGCGACGACCATGCGCTTGAAATCGTCAGGCTCCAGCGAGGCCGCGTGGTCGGGGCCTTGCGCCTTGCGATCGAGCGTCAGGTGCTTTTCGATGATCGTCGCGCCGAGCGCGACGGCGGCCACCGAAACCTCGAAACCGTCGGTGTGATCGGAATAGCCGACCGGAAGCTGGAACGCGGATCGCATCGTCGCCATTGCAGCGAGGTTCACGTCGCCTACGGGGCAGGGATATTCAGTCGTGCAATGGAGCAGGCTGACGTGCTGTGCGAGCGCCGTGCGCGCTGCCGGATCGCGCCACGCCGCGCGGAAGGCGGCAATGCCGGGTGTCCCGCAGGATGGGCCGTAGCCATGGGCGAGCACGCCCAGCGCCTCCTCGATCTCGCCGAGCGTTGCCATGCCAGTCGACAGGATCAGCGTCGCGCCGGCCCTCGCCGCCGCATGAAGCAGCGGCGCGTTGGTGAGGTCGCCAGATCCGATCTTGATGCGCGGCAGCTTCAGTGACAGCAGGAAGGCGAGCGAAGCGTCGTCGAACGGCGTCGACAGGAATTCGATGCCGCGTTCTCTGGCACGTTCGATCAGCGTGTGATGCGCAGCCTGCGGCAACTCCAGCCGTTTCAGCATGGCGAGCTGACTTTCATCAGCGGCCGTCGTGCGCTGCTGATAGTCCGCCTTCTTCGCAGCGTTGCCGGCCAATGCCTTCGCGTTGAAGGTCTGGAATTTGACGATGTCGGCGCCAGCGTCGGCGGCCGCCTCGACGAGGGCCAATGCCTTGTCCAGGCTTCCGTCGTGATTGACGCCGGCTTCCGCGATGATCAGCGTGTGCGTGGTCATGCCTGCGCCCCACCTGGAGGAAGCTCGTAAAAGCCCTTGACCAGAAGCGGCCTGAAATCCGGGATGCCGGCGATGATCTCGGCAAATCGTCGGCTGGATTCGCCGTCGCCGTAGGGGTTGACGGCGGCTTGACGGCCGCGCGCGAGCCCCGCCGCAATGGCGGTGGCAATGGCCCCGCGCTCGGGCGCAGCGTGAAACACCGAGGCCGCACGCTCGCGTCCCTTCTGGCGGTCGCCGATATCGACCGTGGGAACGCCGAAGGAGGGCGCTTCGAGCAGGCCGCTCGAGGAGTTGCCGATCACCAAATCCACCTGGCTCATCAGGCTGAGATAGCGAAGCTGCCCGAGCGAGGCGACCGCGATCGTGTTCGGCCGGCTGGCCGCGAAAGCCTCGATTCCTGCGTTCAAGGCGCGGCCCTCGGCGTCGGCATTCGCAAGGGTGAACACGAAACGAAAGGCGGGATCGAGCGTCGACAGGGCCGCGAATAATTCATCCAGCTCAGCCGCCGAGCGTCCGGCTTCGACCGTGACGGGGTGAAAAGTGATGAGCGCATTGCGTTCGCCGAGCGGCATCCCGATCGCACCGCCGATGTCGTCGCGATTCATCAGATCGAGATGCTTGATGGCGTCGATGCCGACCGAGCCGATGGTGTGAATGCGGGACGGATGCTCGCCAAGCTGCATCAATCGTCGCGTCGAGCCTTGATTGCTGGTGAAATGCAGGTGCGACATCTTGCTGATGGCGTGGCGGGTCGATTCGTCGACCGCGCCCTCGGTGACGTCACCGCCGAACAGATGCGCCATCGGCAGCCGCATGAACATGGCGGCCTGTGCAGCTGCAAACATCTCGAAACGGTCGCCGAGCACGACGACGAGATCCGGTTGTAGGCGTGTGAAGGTATCGGCAAAGCCGATGACACCAAGGCCGACGGATTTTGCGACTCCGGCGCCGGTGTCGCTGCTCAGCAGCGTCTCGACGCGCGCGTCGACCTCGAATCCCTCGTCGCGGATCGCGTTGAAGGTGTAGCCGAACTCCGGCGCGAAATGCATGCCGGTGGCGACGAGTTGTAGTGTCAGTGCGGGCGTTGCCCGGATCGCGCGCATCGGCCAGACCAGCAGCCCGAAATCGGCGCGGCTGCCGGTGACGAAGCAGATCTTGCGCGCACCATTATTCATCGCGGGACCTGATGCTGGCGCTGCTGGGCAGGTTGATCAGCCTGCGTTCGATGGCTTCGGCGGTGGAAAGACGGCCGCGAGGGCTTTGTGCGAACATCGGCAGCCTGTGCATCAAGGTCCAGGCCGGACGCGCGCCGAAGCCGGCGTCGTTGAGCGCGGCGAGGACGTCGTCGCGGCGGCCGGCATTTTCCTCGTCGAGCAGGATCGCATTCAGCCAGTAATTGCTCGTGGTGTCCTTCGGCTCGTGCGAAAAAAGGACGCCGGGCACATCCGCAAAGGCGCGCTGATAGGCTGCGGCCAATTTGCGCTTGTTCGCCAGGAAGCCGTCGAGCTGCTCGAGTTGGGCGCAGCCGAGTGCCGCGTTCAAGTTCGGCAGGCGGTAGTTGAAGCCGATCTCGTCGTGGACGAAGGCCCATTTATGCGGCAGCTTTGCCGTCGTCGTCAGGTGCTTGGCGCGGCGGCCAAGCTCCTCGTCATTGGTCAGGATGGCGCCGCCGCCGCCGGTGGTGACGATCTTGTTGCCGTTGAAGCTGAGTGCTGCAAGGCGTGCCCGCGATCCGACCGGGTGGCCCTTGTAGGTTGATCCGAGCGATTCCGCGGCGTCTTCGACCAGCGCGATGTTCCAATCCTTCGCAAGTGCTGCGATCTCGTCGAGCTCGACGGGATGCCCGAACGTGTGCATCGGGGTGATCGCTGCGATGCGGCGGCCGGTCTCGCAGTTGATGGTGCCGGTCGCGGTCTTTTGTGCGATTGCATCGAGGCGCGTCGCGAGCGCGCGCGCGTCCATGCCGAGTGTTTCGAGTGAGCTGTCGACGAAATGAGGGGTCGCGCCGCAATAGGCGATTGCGTTCGTCGTCGCGATGAAGGTCAGTGCCGGCGAAATGACCTCGTCGCCGGGCTCGACTCCGGCGAGGATGAAGCAGGCATGCAGCGCGGCCGTGCCATTGACGACGGCAACCGCGCGCCTGGCGCCGGTGACCTCTTCGAGCATGCGCTCGAACCGATCGACGAAGGGACCGACTGAGGAAACGAAGGTGCTCTTGATGCACTCTTCGAGATAGGCGATCTCGTTGCCGGCGAACACCGGCTCGTGCAGGCCGAGGATGCCGTTCGGCGTTCCCACTGCACGCCGCACGGCATCGACGATCGTCTTTTGGTCGAAGCCTGACCTCGTCAAGTGACTGTCCACCATCGGCTCAGACATTGTACACGTCCGCCTTGTAGCGGCGGAGGTTTGCAGGATTGGTGAACCAGTTCACCGTCTTGACCATGCCGCGGCGCATGCCCTCGATGCCGCCGAATTCCGGCCTCCAGCCGAGCTGCTGGCGTGCCTTGGAATTGTCGGCCCAAAGCCGCTCGACCTCGCTATTGGCGGGGCGCAGCCGCGCCTCGTCGGTCTCGATTTCGATCGCCGTTCCCATGACGTCCGCGATCATCTGCGCGGTCGCGCCGACCGAAATCTCGAACCCGCTGCCGAGATTGATGGTCTGGCCGACGACTTGCTCCGCAGGTGCGGTGAGGCCCGCGATCAGGCCACGCGCGGTGTCGGTGACGAACGAGAAATCGCGCGTCGGGCTGACGGCGCCGAGGCGGATCTTGCGCTTGCCGGTCGCGACCTGGCTGATGATCGTCGGGATCACCGCCCGCGCCGATTGCCGCGGGCCAAAGGTGTTGAAGGGGCGGATCACCACGACGGGCATGTCGAACGAAGCCTGGAATGACAGCGCCATCTGGTCGGAGGCGATTTTTGAGGCCGAGTAGGGGGACTGCCCGACCAGCGGATGGCTCTCCTTGATCGGAACCGTCTGCGCCGTGCCGTAGACCTCGCTGGTCGAGGTCTGAACGAAGCGCCGCACCCCGGCCATGCGCGCGGCCTGGAGCACGTTCACGGTGCCGCGCACATTGGTCTCGACATAGGAATCGGGCGCGACATAGGAGAAGGGGATGGCGATCAGCGCCGCCAGATGCAGCACGTCGGTGCAGCCGCTCGCGGCCGCGATCATGAAATGGGGGTCGCGGATGTCGCCAGCCACCACCTCCACCGACGTCATGATCTCGGCCGGTATCGTGTCGAGCCAGCCCCAGGAGTTGAAGGAGTTGTAATAGACGACCGCCTTGACCCGTGCGCCGGCCCTGACCAGCTCCTCGACGACATGCGAGCCGATGAAGCCGTCGCTGCCGGTGACGAGGACGCGGGCATCCTTCAGATCTTCCATGTCGGACCCCAACGCGATTAGCTCAGTCATCGCAATAGGATGGCGCTATAGCATACTGGCGGTTGCGTGCAACAGAGCACCGCTCGGCTTTCGCCAAATGCCCGGGGATGCAGCACTTTTGGGCGCGACTCTAGGCGTCTCCGGCCGGGACAAGGCGTTGCTTCACGAACGTCTCCAGATTTCCGCCCTTGAACAAATGGCCAGCAAGGCCCGCGGCCTCCGCCGCTTCCATGTCGCTTTCCTTGTCCCCGATCACCATGCTGCGTGTCATGTCGACGGGGAAGCGCATGACGAGATCGGTGATCATGCCCGGCGCCGGCTTGCGGCGGTCGCTGATGCGGCAATAACGCGCGACGGTTCCGTCGGGGTGATCAGGGCAATATTCGAATGCATCGATATGCGCGCCGATCAACGCCATCTGGTCCGCCATCCAGCGGTGCAGCGAGACCACGTGATGCTCCTCGTAATAGCCGCGTGCGACGCCGGATTGATTGGTGATGACGAAGGCAAAATAGCCGGCATCGTTGACGGCTTTCACGGCCTCGCGTGCCCCCTCGATCCATTCGAGCTTGTGCATCTCGAACGTGTATCCGGAATCGTGGTTGAGCACCCCGTCGCGATCGAAGAAAACGGCCGGCCGCCGCAGCTGCCAGCGCAATTCGCGATCGGCGCGCGCGAAGTCATCGGGAATGCCGATGTCGATGAAGTAACCGCGATAGGCCGTGCCACGCAGCGCGCCGGACCTGGCAAGGCCGGGGAATATCTCCTGCTCGAGCGAAGCGGGAAGCGTCGCGATGTCGTCGAGAACGGATTTGTCGATGACGTAGATGCCGGCATTGACCGGGCCCGTAGCGCCCGCACCCGGGGCGATGAAATCGCGCACCATGTCACCATCGAGCACGACGCGCCCGTAGCGATCTCCGACGACGCCGTCACGCAGCGCCATGTGCACGCGCCCGTCATGCGCGCGGGCGATCAGGTCGAGCAGGTTGAAGTCGAACATGGAATCGCCATTGAGCAGCAGAAAGCGATCGTGCAGCAGATCGCGCGCATGAACGAGCGCGCCGGCGGTGCCGAGCGGCTCGGTCTCGCGCGACACGACGATTCGCGTCCGCCCCCGGACGGCCGCGGCGTAGTGTGTCTCGACGATCTCCGCTTTGTGGCCCGCGAGCAGGAGAATTTCATCGAACACGCCATAGCGCACCAGCTCGTCGATCAGTGTATCGAGAAACGGCCGTCCGCCGACGTCGAGCATCGGCTTTGGAACCTGCTTCGTGCGCTCACCCAACCGGGTACCCAGCCCACCGACGAGGATCGCGGCCTGTCTCAGCATGAGGTGCCCTTCTCACTGGATGGTTGGCGGGCCGTTGCGCCAATCTGCGACCGTGCGAGGATCAATGTCCGGTCCACTTCATATCAGCGCGAGCAGGGAATGCGAACGACGGCAGCCTGCCTGTTGGCAAACAGAACTGGAAACGGGCCGGCGCGCAACGCATCGATGATCGCAGGCTCGATCGACTCGGTGGGCGGAAAATAGCTGAGGCGCTGGTTGGCCGCGAGATGTGTCCAGGCGATCGTGCGGGGCGTGATGATCGCGACGAGGTGCCAGGCATCTTCCCCAGTTCCCAGAATGTTCTGGATCGTGGACTTGGCTTCCTCACCCGTAAGTTCCGGGCCCACCCAGGCGCCTGGGGAAGGCGGTTGCCCCGTTTCCGGAAGCGGTGCCGTTACGGTGCGGACAGATCGCATCATTCCGCCCAAAGCATCGGCCCGTCCCATCTGAAAGAATGTCTCCGAATTGATTGCACCAACCAGAGGCGCGATCAGGCTGCAAGTGTCTTCAAGCCGCTGACGTCCTTCGGTCGGCTGCAGCATCGTGCGCACCATCGATTTTGTCCGCTTCGCGACCGCATCGTTCACAGTGTCCAGATTGGAGAACAGATAGGCGGCCGGCGCGCCCGTGACCGCCTGGACGATGCCCATCGTATACGGGTCCGAAAGAATGATTCCCTTTCGCAGATTGTCGCGGAGCCAGCGAGCGACCTCGAGATCCTCGGCGTTGTAGTGTGAAACGACTGCCGTGCGGTCGGGAAGCGCGCCGTAACTGTAGCTCCTGACAATGCCGGAGAGGCCAATCCTGTCGACCGCCACGCCCAATCCCACGACCCCCACCAGACCATAAATGTAGACCCGCCTCGACCGGGCCAGGGTCGATAGCGCGAGTATCGCGAGCAGCACGATGCCTGCGATTTCCGTCGGTCGCAGGAACGCCTGGTAGCGGGCAAAAGGCAGGTCGGTCCGCCAGGCAAACGCGTAAACCACTACCACGAGGACGGTTGCGAGCAGTGTAACGGTTGCGGCAACCAGGACCCGTCGATATCGGGAAGGGCTGAAATCGACCAGCAACTGGCAAAAAGTCTCAACGGCCGTGATCGTGAACAGCGACATTATGATCGTGCTGATACGATACAGGAAAGGGAACCCAGAGAGTACGGCGAGCATCAGGCCGCAGCCGGCAATCCAGGACCACACGAGTGTCACGAAGCCTTTGCTTTGAAGTCCGATCGCCCCTGAGGGGCCACGGAAGACAGGCCGGGTCATCGACCACCACGCAACGCCCAGTGTGATGCAGATGGTGAAAAGCGGCCCCATCGCCCGGCCAACCTCAATCGTGGCGACCTGTGGTCCGGAGCCCAGGAACAGCTCTTCGCCGCCCTCGATCCGTCTGCCCAGGATCAGGCCCGTAATCGAGGAGAACGTGTCGTTGCCGCTCATCGGCGGAAAGTAGCCGAAGCGCATTCCCGCAACGCAGACGACAATTCCGGCAATGATCAGGGGTAGTGTGAAGGACAAAAATCGCAGGGCCGCGATGCTGACGGACGGCCAGGCGGAGATCATCCGCACGATGGCAAGATACAGAAGCCAACTGGCCAGGACGGTTGGAACGAACAGGAAGGAACCGCGATGTGCAAGCAGCAGCGTTGCCGGCCAGACGCAACCAAGAAAGAGAAGCCCTGCATATTTTCCGGTGTTGCTCAGGATCCTGACCCCGAGTAGCCCGGCGATGAGCAACGTAAGCACGAGCGTGTTGTTGTTGAATGCGAACGCGAGCAGAAGCGTCGCGCCGGCGGTAACCGCAAGCAGCAAGACGGATCGCGTCGACAGATCGTTTGCGTTCCGCTTCGAATTGCTCATCAATACGCCGAGAAAAACGACACTGCTGACGACCGCCAGGCTGCCGTTTGTCATCAAGACGACGGCGTTGCCGGTCGCGGCGAAGAAGAAGGCAATCCATTTTCGCGGAGACGTGGAATAGATGCCCTGCACGAAGGCATAGGACGCCAACAGGAAGAACAGGATCGAGAAGAAGCGATAGGTCCAGCTGAATATCAGAAGATCCAGGCCCAGCGTTCCAGCGAGGGAGCCTGCGAGTGCGGACCGAAGGTCGACGTAGGATTGGGCCGCGTAGGGATTGATGACGCCGCTGTCGGCGTACTCTTGCGCGGTCTTCATCCAGTGAACATCGGCGCCGATGTCCCCGTAGGGAAAGCTGGAAAATGCGCCGAAGGACCACCACCATGTCAGGAGCGCAATCGGCAGCGCCAGGAGGCACCAAGCGGCCGCGTCGCGTGTCTCGCCGGTGCTCGGGCGCCAGTTCGGCCATGACCAAGCAAGGCCGAAGCCGGAGACGGCAAGCATCGCGGCGAACTGAAGCCAGATGTCGTCTACGAATAGCGAGAGTAGTCCGAGCAGGATGCCGGTTGTCGAGGCGCCAACCGTGAATCCGAGAACGACGAACTGAGCCTTCGTCAGCCGGCATACCTCGATGAATTTCGTCGACGCAATGGTCAGGATCGAAAATCCGGTGCCGAGCTGTATCAGGAAGAACAGGAGCGTCAGGACAAATGTGGTCGTCCACATCGGGATATCTCTACAATGGGCTTCGGCCAAGCAACCGGGAGATGGCGATGTTCAGTGTCCTATCGATAGGTCGGCCGGACGGCCGACGATCAGCGAGCCGAGTGTAAACAGATCCTCTTCGGAGAAGTCTCTGAAGCATGGTGCCAGTCGTTCGAGGATGTGCTGCTCCGGCGGCCGGCGGTCGGGCCGGTCGCTGAGCAGTTGAAACCCTGCCTCCCTGAACAGCTGCAGATATTCGCTGTGGCGCAGACGATTGACGTATTGGAAGCGCGACTGGAAAGGCGCCCAATCCTCCTCGGAATATGTCAGGAAGTTGAATGAACTGATGGACGGATCGAAGCCTTTGAAATGGTCGCCATAGTCGATTTGCATGAGGACCAGTCCGTCGGGACGCATGATGCGTCGCAGCTCCTTCAAGATTGCCGCGATGTCGCGCTTGGGAATGTGCTCGAGCGTTTCGACGGAGACGGCGCAGTCGATCGAGGCGGCGGGCAGGCCGGTCGTCCGGGCATCGGCCGGTGCGCGATAGTCGATCCTCCACGTAGGTTCGAGGTCCTCCAGGGAATTTATCTCGGGGTGATCGGTGCTGCTCAGTCGAGAAACGATGGCGGCGTTGGAGCGGATCAACTCCAGCTTGGCCAGGCGCTCGATGTCGACGGTGACGAAGCGTCGGGCCCCGTGGGCGCTGAAAGCCAGCGGAACGATCAGATCGCGTCCGGCGCCGAATTCGAAGCAAGTCGAATCCCGCAGCGGCCGCAAGCTGTACTTCTCGTGAACGGCCAGCAGCCGCTGCGCGAGGGTGTAGATGGATCTGACCTGCTTTTCGGGGCGCGGCAGCCGGCGTGTGACGTAGCGCTGCAGCGCGTAGTGCAGGTCTCCGCCCCGGGGGATATTCGAAAGCACCGAGAACGCCCGCGCTTTTGTTTGCCAGCGCACGTCAGCGTTTCCCCGGCGGAATGGACGCCGTGATTGGAGTGATGCTGAGGAGCAGTCGCTGAAGCACGGTGTGGATCCAGGAAA
The DNA here is from genome assembly GCF_023100965.1 of Bradyrhizobium sp. 192. Classification (NCBI taxonomy): domain Bacteria; kingdom Pseudomonadati; phylum Pseudomonadota; class Alphaproteobacteria; order Hyphomicrobiales; family Nitrobacteraceae; genus Bradyrhizobium; species Bradyrhizobium sp. 192. Next base: position 6,214,025 of record NZ_CP064690.1, on the reverse strand, counting down.
TGGCCGATGTTCCGGCCTGTTTTCAGGCGGGTACCAGGTCACGTAGCCGGATTCGGTCATACGGGAGCCGCAGCGGCAATGCAAGGATCCCAGGGGCAGGCAGGATCGCGGGTATCCGTACCGAAGCGGAGCATCATCTTGTCTGGTTGCCACGCATTGTCCGGCTGCCACGTGGCCGCAGAGACTGGGGCTATCGAGCATGACCACGATGCTCGCACCGTCTCTTTGGGGCCGCTCGACGCGACCCCGTTCCCGGTTGATTCTGCTGTCGGCTCAGCGTAAACAAGCCCTGAAATCGCGTCGAGGTTTGAGCAAGCGGGCAAGAACATCGCGTCTGATTTGTCCAAAGCCGCCGGCCGGTTCGGCCTGTGCCGATCCATCGCTCTCCCGCCGAGTCTTGTCGAATGCCCGGTGAATTGCTGATTGGCGAGGCGGTCGCGAGGGGCTATCCGCCCGCCGTGCTCTACCTGCGCAACGACGAGACCGTCACGACGGAAGTCTGCGCGTTCAACTACTTCTCGGTTTTCATGAAGGATCATCCGGAGGTAGATGCTCATGTCTGGCTCTTCGATGGAGCGGGCAAGCCGGCTGGATATTTCCACAGGGAACTCGGCGTCAACGGACAAATGCAATTGCAGACGTCGGAGCTGTGTCCGCGCGTTTCGGGAACGGTCGCGATGGCGCTGGTCCCGAAGCACGAGACCAAGCTTCGTCCCGGACGGAAGGTGACAACCGGCTATTACGCACAATATTTCTCGCAGCACGGTGCGATAACGTTGTCTCACGAACGCGAACCGGTCGCGGCAGCGCCGTTCCCGACCTCCGCCTGGATGCAGTCCTATCTCACGCGATTCCTGAAGGAGTCCGGCGTGGTGCTGGTGAACTCCTGCATGGCGTCCGAAGGCGTCTCGGTCGGGACGGCGCGGCTCATGGCCCTCGACGGCACCGCATTAGGCCAGCGTGAAATACCGGAGATCGCGCCGATGGGCGCCGTCCGGATCAGCACGCTGGACCTTTTCCCCGAGGCTGAACGGCTGGTCGGCGCGGCCGAAGGTTTCGCCCTGGAATTCAAGGGCACCAACATCGCCAGTCCGTTCAGTTATTACGAATTTGCCAACGGCAAGTTCAGCCTGCATCATTTTTAGAGGCGCGTCCGTGACACGTTTCTCGTCCAGCCCCTGGAAGCCCTACGAGCCAAGATTCATGTTCCCGACTTTCGCGGGCGTCGAGTCGCGCATGGGCTTTTCGATTCCTGTCTGGTATCGTCCGGTCGACATCAGGTATCTCCGCAGCCTCGTCGCAGGCAGCCTGCGCAAGAATTTTCGCGAAACGGTCAAGGATCTCGTTCCCGAGCTCGCCAGCCTGGTCGCTTCGGGCTTCAGCAAGAAGCTCAGGTTCAAACTGCACATCCTGTCGCGTGACGGCGAGTACCGGGCGACCTACGAGCTTCCGGAAGACTACGCGCCGGGCGCCTCCGTCGAGATCGAGCTGTCGCGGCTTTTCGCCTCGCTCAAGCTGCCGCAGCACGATTACCTGGTCATCGCCGTAATGTCGCGCGGACGCATGGACGGCTTCCGTTCATCGCCTGCCAGCTATTCGATGACCTATGTCGATCAGGATAACGTCGCGATCTACCGCACCGGCGCGTTTGCCCGGCCCTTGAACGAGGGCAGGCTCAAGGCGCATGTCGGGTTCACCGGGATCAATCCGAAGATCATTGCGACCAGCGACATCGTCAGCAGCGTGATGCTGATCAATCACTCCTCCGATCCCGAATATGCTCATGCGGCGCGACCGACGTCGAAGCTGATCCGCGAGGACGGCGAGCAGATCGAGGGCGATTTCGGCGAGATTCCGCCGCTCGGTGCGCGAGAGGTATCGGTCGTCGACATGTTCGGCAGTCGCGTGTTCGACTTCCTCAAGCCGTTCGGCGGTCGCGGGACTACGGTTACCACTTGCACTGGAATGACGCTCGCGAGCCTGCACTTGCAGCGCACCAACGACAATCGGCGGACGTTGCTGGGTATCGAGCATTCGCGGCCTGCGCACATGAACCTCGCCGGCATTCTCCAGCATTGATCAAGGAAATTGATTGTCGGAGCACGGGGCAATGCTGTCATGGTCCGGCGGTCTTGGCCGCTTGCTGAAGTTTGACGATCAGATGAAGACTCCATCCCTCGGCCTGGTGCTGGGGTTTTGGGTGATTTCCAACGTTCTGGTCATCGCCTGGTACTGGGTCAACATCTCCGATAGATACCTCCCCGGTTTGCTGCGATATGCCGGAATAGGTTTCTACGTGGTCGTTGCCGTCGTTCCGCTGCTGGTCTTGTACAAGGTCAGACGCAGTTTCTTCAATCCAGTCACGCTGGGGCTGCTGGTGAGCTGCTGCCTCGCACTGTCCATCACCGCGCACGAAGCCAACCTGCTGCGCGAGCAGATGCAGTTCAGCCTCGACCACGAGAGAGAGTTTGCCCACATGGATGCTGTCGAAGGCGTCATGCGGCCGTTGCTCGCCAAGATCACCGAGGCCTATGTGCAGCTATTCGGCGACGATCACACGCGTGGGGGCTCGACGTACCACACCCACATCATTGCGAACTATTTATTCGATTCCCTGTCGTTTCTTGCAGTATTCGCGCTGGCGACGTTGCTTCTTTCACCGACTGCATCGTGGCTCTGCTTGCTGACCTTTGCATTCTACACGCAGACCGCGATGTATCCGGGACGCATGGGCCCCGTCTTCATCGCGGGCGGATTGTTCTGGCAGCTTTTTCTGCTGACGTCGCGGCGATATCCAGCCGCGATCATTTCGGGGCTGATCATCAGCTTCGGTCGGACCGACGTCGTGTTCGCGTCAGCGTTCTCGCTGCTGGCCCTCGCAGCTTTCGAGCGGCGATGGCCTACACTGAAAGAATGGGTCGTGTTCGGGTTGCTGATCGGCATCTCGCTGGCCGTGCCGAAGATGCTGATCTGGATGCATCCTGGAACGGATTACCGATCATTCCTGGTCACCAATGGCGACTTCAGCAAGCTGGTCGGCAATCTTCAAGCCATGAAGCTCGTGGTGGCGATCGCCAGTCCTGTGCTCGCGATCGCGATCGTGAGGACGGTTGCCTTGACCCGGACGATCGCCGTGGTCGGTTCGGCTTGCTTGGTCCATGTGGGGCTCGTCTTTTTCATAGCGGATTTCTCCGAGACGCGGCTCATCATACCCGGGCTGGCGGGGCTCGTGTTCGTCGCCAGCGAAGGACTTGGTAAATTGCTGGAAGGCAAGAGCGAGGCGCAACCCGGTAGCGGCTGAAGCTGGTGCTGCCTTCCACGGCTGAAGGCGCGGCGAGCGCGGTCTCGCCGTCCTCCTGTCGGCTTTGCGTGGCTACCAGACGCTCCGCCCGCCATCCATGACGAGATTCTGCCCGGTCATGTAGCTCGATGCGTCCGAGCAGAGGAACTGCACTGCCGCGCGGTATTCGTCGACGTCGGCCATGCGGCCCATCGGGATCAGGCGCGTCAGTCGTTCGACGAAGGCGGGGTCCTGGTTGTTGAAGACGCCACCGGGGGAGATCGCGTTGACGCGGACGCCGTGATCGGCCCAGTAGGTCGCCAGATACTTCGTCAGCCCGATCAAACCGTGCTTGATCACGGAGTAGGTCACGGGCTTCACCGGCTGTTCCTCCTCGCGCGTCACCTGTGGCCGGCGGTAGAGCCGCTGGTCCGGCGCGATCACGCCGAGATCCGAGGCGATGTTGAGGATCACGCCGCGACCGCGTTTGGCCATCTCGCCGCCGAACACCTGCGCGCACAACATCGCGCCGGTCAGACCGACGGCGATTTCGGTCTGCCATTGCGGCAACGGAAACGCCTCGAAGCGCGAGGAGTGCATCACGCCGGGCGCGGACGTCACCTTCGGATCGATCGCGGCGTTGTTGACGAGGATGTCGACGATGATGCTGCGGCTTGCAAGCTGCTCATTGGCTGCCCGCACCGAGTCGAGCGAGGTGACGTTGATCTCAAGCGCGATCAGATCGGCTGAAGGCGTGATCTGCTTCAGCGCCGCGACGGCGGCTTCGGCCTGCGCCAGTCCGATGTCGGTGACGACCACGCGCGCGCCAGCTTCGCTGAGCGCTGCGACGTGCTGCTTGCCCAGCAGGCCGCCGGCGCCGGTGACGAGCGCGGTCCGGCCGGTGAGGTCGTAGCGGGAGGAGGGGTCTGCCATCGAAGGCTCCTGTTCAGCTTCTGAGCTGGCCGCCGTCCGCGACCATCACGCTGCCGGTGATGAATGCTGCGCGGGGTGAAACGAGAAAGGCGACGAGGTCGGCGATCTCTTCCGGCTTGCCCAGGCGGCGCAGCGCCACGTCGCGTACGAGCATTTCTTCGACCGCGGCACTGTTTTCCGCAAGCTTGCGCGCCCAGGTGCCGTCCGCCGACAGGATGTTGCCCGGCGCAACCGCATTGATGCGAATGCCTTCGAGCGCCAGAGGCCGCGCCAGGCCACGCACGGTCGCATTCAGCGCGGCCTTCGCCGCATGGTAAGTGACGGGCGCGCCAAGCGCCGCCATGCCTGCGATCGAGGAGATGCAGGCGATGGCCCGGTCGCCGCTGCCGCGCGCCATCAGCGGCCGGGCAGCCTCGATCATGTTGGTCGCGGCAAACAGATTGAGGTCCATCACCCGCGACCACTCGACCGCGGTCTCCTTGCCCGGCGGCACGGAGGCGCCGCTGCCGACATTGCAGACGAGGATGTCGAGCCGGCCCCATTGCGTCTCGACGCCCTCGACCAGCGCCTTCGCAGCGGCGGGGTCAGTGACGTCGGCGACGTGGACGGAGGAGATGCCCCCGACGGTCGCGCGCGCGGCGTCGAGCGCCGCGGCACCACGCGCGGCGAGCGCGACCTTGGCGCCTTCTGCGGCGAGCGTCGTCGCGATCGCAAGCCCGATCCCGCGGCTGGCGCCGGTGACGAGAGCGACACGATCGTTCAGCTCGAGCTTCATCGCGCGGCGTCCTCGATCCAGCGAACCGTCATGTCGCGATATCTCGCCAGCGCGCCGGCGTGGTCGCCATCAGCTGCGCGTGCGGTCTGCAGGATGTATTGGCCCCTGTAGCCGGAGCGCTCGATCAGACGGATCGTCTTGGCGAGGTCCGCGTTTCCGGTGCCGAGCGGCACAGTGGTGCCGCCGCGGATACGGTCCTTCACGTGCACGTTGAGAATGCGCGGCGCGTAGGCGGCGATCTCCTCTTCGCTGTCATAGCCGAGCGAGGCACTGTTGCCGCTGTCATAGTTGATGCCGAACACGTCCGGCGGAAACGCCTCCATGAACCGGGCGAGATCGCGCGGCGGCAGATCGGATTCGAAGACGATCTTGACGTTTCTTCTTGTCAGCTGCCCGGAGCGTGCGAGCAGCACGCGTTTCAACGTATCGCTCTCTCTCTCGTGCTCGATCTTGCCGTTGTCGACCAGCGGGATCACGACGAACTCGATGCCGACGCTGCTGCAGGCGGCGATCAGGAGATCGAGGTCGGCGACGAGCGCGTCGCGCACGACGGCGTCGACCTTCCAGAACGGCGCCTGCATGAAGCAGTCACCGGTCAGGCTCGGGATGCGCACGCCGTTCTCTTGCGACAGCGCCAGAATCTCCTGCTGCCCCGGCTCGGTCGTCAATGGGTTCTCACGCAGCCGTTCCTGGTCGATGGTCCATTCCATCCGCGTCAGACCGAGTTCTTTCGCGCGTGGAAATTCGTCCCGCCACTCGTCCCAGGGGAAGGCCTGGATCTTGCCGTCAACCAGCGTCGACAGCCGTCCCTGCATGAAGCCGATGCGTTCGAGCGTTGTGGTCACGATTTGCTATCCGAACTGATGGCGAGGCCCTTGGCGATCCAGCCGCCGTCGACGAAGAGCTCCTGACCGGTCACATAGGCGGAGGCTTCCGAGGTCAGGAAAACGGCGGCGCCCACCATGTCGGCGGGCTGTCCCCAGCGGCCGAGCATGGTGTGCCGGCGTCTCTCTTCGTGCATGACAGGATCGGCAAAACTCTTTGCGGTCATCTCGGTCGCCACATAACCCGGTGCAAGCGCGTTGACCCGGATGCCGTCGGCGGCATAGTCGGCGGCGAGCGCGCGCGTCAGCCCGGCAAGTCCGGCCTTCGCCGCCACGTAGCCCGGATTGCCGGGAAAGCCGCGGATCGAATTGATGCTGGTGACGTTGACGATCGCAGCCGAGCCCGCCTTCTTCAAGAGCGGATAGGCGGCGACGATGGTGGCGTAGACGCCGGTGAGGTCGGTCGCGAGCGTGGCGCGGAAGCGCGCGAGCTCGCTCTCGGTGCTCTGTGGGGGAAGGCTGATGCCGGCGGCGTTGACCAGTGCGTCGATACGGCCGCCTTGCGCCGCGATCGTGCGGAACGCGTTTTCAATCGCCTTGTCGTCGGAGAGATCGCACGCAATCGCGGTCACGCCCTGCGGCGCGGTCCCGGAACGGCTGAGGCCGAACACTGTCGCTCCCGCATCCTGGAGGCCGGTCGCGATGGCAGCGCCGATGCCGCGCGAAGCGCCGGTCACCACCGCGATCTTGTGCTTGAGCGAGAAGGCGCTGAGATCAGGCATAGCCATAACTGCGCATGATGGCGGCACAAAGCTTGACGTCCTCGGGGCGGTCGATCTGGAACATCTTGTGACGTTCCATCACGTGGAAGCCGATCTTGCCGCCGAGGCGGTTGTTCTGCTCGCGCAGCAGGGATGGGATCAGGACGTAGAACGAGCCGTTCTCCAAATAGCGCTTCTCGATCTGCTGCCGCATGCGGCGGTTGCGATAGTCGTAGTTGATCGGCTCCGGTCCGTTCGCGCCGATCCGCCAGTTGAAATAATCCTCGACCTCGCAGACCGAGAGCAGGCTGTCGAGATGGTCGCGATCGAAGGTCGCAAGCGCGTTCTCTATGTCGCCGGGTTCGCGGATCGGCGATGTCGCCTGGAGCGCGACGATGCGCTCGAACCGTCCCATCCGCGCGTCGATCGCATCGAGCGCATTCAGCCAGGCGGATTCGGAGGAGGCGAGGTCGCCGGAAATGTCGTCGGGACGCCGCACCCCGACCGCGCCGGCGGCTTCGGCCGCGGCGAGGATCTGGTCGCTGTCGGAAGACACGGCGACCACGTCGACGCCCCGCGCCGCGCGTGCCTGTTCCACCGTCCAGGCGATCAGCGGCTTGCCGCAGAGATCGAGAAGGTTCTTGTGCGGGATGCCCTTCGAGCCGCCGCGTGCGGCGATCACGGCCAGCGTCTTGCGCGCCATCAGATGTGTCCCTCGAGACGCTCGAACGCGGTCCAGAAGCCTTCGCCCATGTTCTTGTGGCCCTGCCAGATCTCGGGAATGAACGAGGCCGTCGGCGCGTGCTTGCGCAGAACCTTTCCGATCTCGTCGAAGTCGATCTCGCCTTCGCCGATCTGAAGACCCTCACCGTCGAGCCCCTTGGCGTCGCCAAAATGCAGATGCGCGGTGTGCGGACCGAGTTGGGCGAGGCCTAGCGCGAAGTCGAAGCCGAAATGATTGGCGGCGAGTTTCGTGTGCGAGATGTCGACGCACATGCGCAGATCATGCCTGGCGCAGAACGCGGCGGATTCGTCCGGGAAGATGAAGATGTTCTGGTGGCGCTGGCCACCGAAATGCCAGGGGAACGGCGCCATGGTCTGCGGCGTCAACTCGACGCCCTCCATGTCGAGCTCGGTCAGGCTCTGTGCGAAGATGCGATAGCGCTCGGCCTTCGCCTCCGGCGGCAGCGGCTCGTCCATGGTGAAGCCGCCGATATTGGCGACGATGGGCGGACGCTTGGTCTTGGGGAAGTACTTCTTGAGGCCGCGGGTGATGTCGATCACCGCCTGGGTCTGCTCCAGCGAATAGCGCCGCAGCGCCTCGTCGGGCGTTGCCAGATCCATCAGCTTGGAGCCGGCAAACAGCTCGGGCGCATGCACGACGAAGCCGAGATCATAGCTGCCGGACAGATAGGCCGCGGGATCGCGCTCCATGTCGCTGTAGCTGAGATGGAATTCGATGATGTCGGGCTGGCAGATCTCCAGGAAGCGCTCGGCGTCGTGATAGCGCACGGGCACGCCCCATGGGCGGTCGAAGCGATAGCGCCGTGCTTTTGCGGCGCCTTCATCGAGGTCGCTCTGGAAGAAATAGTCGTCGGCCGCCATCGTCCGTGTCAGCTTGCGGCCGAGCAGCGCCGGCATCTTCAGCGGCGACAGGCCCTGTCCCGGGCTCTTCACCGCGATGTCGGCTTCGGAGATCACGGTGCCGGACGAAAGGTCGCGCGCGGCCACCAGGCTCTTGGCGAGGTTTTCGCGGTTGATCAGTTCGCCCTGGCTCAGCGCGCGCTCGGCCAGCTTCTTGCCGCGCGCGACTTCCACCTCGCGGATGCCCGAGACGAGAGCCTTGAATTCCTCCGGCTCCAGGCTTGCAGCATGGTCCGGACCTTCCATCTCGCGGTCGAGGGTGATGTGGCGTTCGATCACGACGGCGCCGAGCGCCACCGCGGCGGTCGAGACGGCAATGCCGCGCTCGTGGCCCGAATAGCCGACGACCGGATGGATCTCGCGCAACGTTTCCATGAAGCGCAGATGGATGTTGTGGAGCGCGGCCGGATAGGTGCTCTGGCAATGCAGCAGCACGTAGCTCGCGTTGCGCTCGTCGAGGAATTTCGCCGCGGCCTTGATCTCGTCCGTCGTGCTCATGCCGGTGGAGACGATCAGCGTCTTGCCGGTGGCGGCGAGGCGCGCGAGCAGCGGCAGGTTGGTGAGGTCGGCCGAGGCAACCTTGTAGGCCTCCACGCCGAAACCTTCGAGCACGGCGACGCTGGTGGCGTCCCAGGGCGTGCAGAGATACTGGATGCCCTTGGCTGCACAATATTCGGCGATCTTCTTCTGCTGCGCCGTCGGAAGCTCGAAGCGGCGCAACAGATCGAGCGTGTATTCGACCGCGAGGTCGTCGTCCTTTCCGGACAGGCTCGAGGCGCGATAGACCTCGTCGAGCTTGCGCATCTGGAATTTGGCGCAGTCGGCCCCAGCGGCAACCGCGGCATCGACCAGCGCAATGGCGCGATCGAAGTCGCCATTGTGGTTGTTGCCGATCTCGGCAATGACGTAGCAGGGCTCGCCGTCGCCGAGGAGGCGGTTGCCGATGCGGACTGAAGCGGTCTGTTTTGGCGATGTCATCAACATTCTCGTCTCACTGCGTCAGGCAAATCGCGCGGGAAAACGCGACTTCCACGTTCGCAGCCCGTTCTCTTCGAACATGATGCGCGAACAGCTGTGCCCCTGCTGTTCCAGTGCGGCGATGAGCTGGTAGCGCTCGAACGGACGCACGAAGAACAGGAAGTAGCCGCCGCCACCTGCGCCCAGCAGCTTGCCGCCGACCGCGCCGTGCTGTTTGGCAAAATCGTAGATCGCATCGATCGCGTCCGACGAGATCTTCGAGCTCAGCTTCCGCTTGGCGTGCCAGGCCTCGTCGATCAGCCGGCCGCATTCCAGGAGCTGTCCGCGCAGGAGATGCCGCCTTATGTCGCGCGTCACTTCCTTCTGCTTGGCGGCTGCGGCGACGGCATCGCTGGTCTCGTGCTGTGCCTTCTGGTCGCGGTGGATGGCGCCGGAATCGCGACCCGAGCCGGTGTAGCAGAGCACCAGGCTCTCCTCGAGCTCGGCGATGATGTTGGGGTCGAGGCGAAGCGGCACGATGGTGTTCTGGTCGGAGAAGAACTCCATGTGGTTGAAGCCGCCGAACACGGTGGCGTACTGGTCCTGCCAGCCGCCGGGGATGTTGAGCATCAGCCGCTCGGCCTGGAACGCCATCTCCGCGATCTCGTGGCGGTCCCACTGGTCGCCGCGGAATTCGTTGAAGCAGCCGATGATGGCGGATGTGACCACCGCCGAGCCGCCGAGGCCCGAGCCGACCGGGAAATCGGCGGAGACCTCGAGCTCGAACCCGTAAGTCGGCTTGATCAGGCGCACGACGGACTTGATCAGGGCTAGGTCCCCGTCCGTTCCAAGCTCCGCGAGATTGTCGGCCTCGATCGTGCTGCGGAAATCGTGCGAATAGATCCGGATGCTGGAATCGCTCCGGCGCCGCAGCGTCGCGTGAGCGTACATCTTGATCGTGGCGTTGATGACCGCGCCGCCGTCATTCTCGACGAAATAGTGCGTCAGGTCGGTGCCGCCGCCGGAGAAGCTGATCCGCACCGGCGAGCGGGCGCGCGCGAACACCTCGCTCTCTTCGGACAGGTTGAACAGCTCGCGGCTGAACACGTCGACCAGCCGTCCTTCGCCATCGAGGATAGGCACCACGTGCACGCGCTGATCCAGCAATTTGAGGATCTGCTCGCGCGGACCGCCGGCCCTGGCCGAGACGAAGTTGCGATTGATGCAGGTCGCAACCCGGTCCTGGATCGTGGTCCCGGCGAGCATGCGCCTGCGGATGTCGCCGTCGGTCACTGCGCCGACGATTCGTCCGCTCGCGTCCTGTGCGAACAGGATGCCGAGCATGTTCGCATTCAGGCGCCGGAAGGCTTCCTCAATGGTCTCGGTCTCGGCGATGGTGACGAGGGTACGTTCAAGCACGTTTCGGGGTCCAGGAAGGGCCAATTCCAGGCCATATCGCAGCAAGGTTGGTAATACGGGAGCGGCAGGGGCGATGCAAGGTTCCTGCGCCCGGCGGCATCGGGCCAAAATGGCCGGCCTCAAGCGCTTCGGTCGGCCCGAGCCGATTTACATTGGCCGCGGTTTCTATAGAAGGCTCCCGAGGGGTCTACGCGACATGTATGTGATCGGAATCAGCTCGGGGATCAAGCACGGGCATCACGACGGTGCGGCGGTTTTACTGCGCGACGGGGAGCTGATCGCTGCTGCCGAGGAGGAGCGCTTCACGCTGGCCAAACATGCGCGCGGCGAGCTGCCGCGCGGGGCGATCGGCTTCTGCCTGAAGCAGGCCGGTATCACCATGCGCGACGTCGACTGGATCTGCTCGCCGTTGAAGACCTATACCAACTACACGCAGCGTCTCACCGAATATTTCAAGTATCAGTTCGGCCACAGCCCGAAGATCGAGCTCTACGACCATCACCTCTGTCATGCCGCGAGCTCGTTCTACGGCTCCGGTTTTCCGGAGGCGACAGTGGCCTGCTTCGACTTCTCGGGCGATTCCAGTTCCGGCCTCGTCGCGCATGCGCGCGGCAACGACTTCCGCGTGCTGACGCGGTTCGGACGCAACAACAGTCTCGGTCTCTATTACGGGATGCTGACGCAGTATCTCGGCTATCAGATGACCAATGACGAGTACAAGGTCATGGGCCTGTCCTCCTATGGCAGTCCGGACTATCTCGACAAGTTCGCCCAGCTGCTGCGTCCGAACGGCATCAATTACGAGCTCGATCCCGAACTCGACAAGCGCAGGCGCGACGCCGAGATCTTCACCAGCGATTTCTCGACACGGCAGGAGCGCATCTTCACCGAGAAGATGGAGGAGATTTTGGGGCCGCGGCGGCTGCGTGGCGCGCCGCTCGACCAGCGTCTGACCAACATTGCCGCAAGCGGCCAGAAGCAGCTCGAGATCGTCGCCACCGAAGTGATCCGTTCCGCGATCGCCGAAACCGGCTGCGGTGACGTCAGCATCGCCGGCGGCGTCGGGCTGAACTGCAAGATGAACATGGAGATTGCGGCCGAGCCGTCCGTGAAGCGTCTCTACGTCCCACCGGTGCCGCATGATGCCGGCGTGGCGCTCGGCGCCGCAATGATGAAATGCGCGGAGGCGGGCCACGCCATCGCACCGCTGACCCATGCTTACTGGGGACCGGACTATTCCAACGACACGATACGGGAGACGCTCGACAAGATCGGGGCGCGGTTCGAGCTGCTCGACGATCCCGTGTCGCGCTGCGTCACCGATTTGACCGAACAGAAGACGGTGGGCTGGTTCCAGGGGCGGATGGAGTACGGTCCGCGCGCGCTCGGCAACCGCTCGATCCTGGCCGATCCCAGGCATGCCGGCATGAAGGACCGCATCAACCTCACCATCAAGTATCGCGAGGAATTCCGCCCGTTCTGTCCGTCGGTATTGTATGAACGCCAGGCCGAGTATTTCGAGGACACGTTCGACGCGCCCTTCATGGTAGTGACGTTCCCGGTCAATCAGAAGGTCGCCGAGACCATGCCTGCGGTGGTCCATGTCGACAACACCGCGCGCATCCAGAGCGTCCACGCGGACAGCAACCCGCTCTACAGTCGCCTGATCGGCGATTTCGCGAAAGCGACCTCGCTGCCGGTTCTGATCAATACCAGCCTCAACATCAACGAGCAGCCGACGGTGAACGCGCCGCTGGAGGCGTTGCACACCTATTTCTGCTCGGGGCTGGACGTGCTCTATCTCGGCAATTACCGGCTGTCGAAATCGAATTGACCCTAAGTGGAATATCGCCCCGAAATAGATGGACTTAGAGCGATCGCCGTTCTCTCGGTCATGCTCTTCCATGCGGGCATCAAGGCTCTGCCGGGCGGCTATCTCGGTGTCGACATATTCTTCGTCATCAGCGGCTATCTGATCACCTCCATCATCAGCACCGAGATGGAGCAGGGCAGGTTTACATTCGCGGCGTTCTACGAAAGGCGTGCGCGGAGAATATTGCCGGCACTCATCGTGGTCGTGCTGGTGTGCACCCCCCTCGTTTTCGTTCTCATGCTTCCGCGTGAGGTGCTTGAGTTCTCGAAGAGCGTGATCGCGGTGTGCGCGTTCGTGTCGAATGTATTTTTCTGGTCGCAGAGCGGCTACTTCGACCGGATAGCCGAACTTAAGCCGCTGTTGCATACGTGGAGCCTCGGCGTCGAAGAGCAGTTCTACCTGATCTTCCCCATTCTCCTGATGGGCGCTCTGAAGTTCGGTCGGAAGTGGGCCGGAGTGCTGCTCGCCGCGATCGCCGTCGCGAGCATCAGCTACGCTCAATGGGGACCCCAAACCAAGGAAGCCACCTTCTATTTGATTCCGAGCCGCCTCTGGGAACTGCTCATGGGCGCTGTTCTGGCCTTGTGGCCCGTCACGAAGTTGCGGGCCCGGCTGTCAAACGCAACGCTCGACACTTTGGTCCTCGTCGGCATCGGGCTTATTGCGTTCGGCCTTTTTGAGCGCGGCGGATTCAAATATCCAGGTTTTCGCGCTCTGACCCCGGTGGTCGGAGCCTGGCTCGTCATTGCGTTCGCGACCACTCGGACGACGGTCGGAAGGGTGCTCGGAAGTCGGATCCCGGTCGCAATCGGGCTCGTCAGCTACAGCGCCTATCTATGGCATCAGCCGGTGTTGGTTTTCGCCAGATTGAGCGGCTTTGATCGCCCCAGTGTCGGTGTCGCGCTTGCGCTGACGGCGGTTTCTTTCGTGCTTGCCGTCTTGACCTATCGCCTGGTCGAGCAGCCGGCCAGAGATCGCAAATGGCTGAGAAAGCCGGCGCTGATTGCGGCTTGCTCGCTCGGCATATTCTCTCTCGCCGGCACCAGTATCGCTGCGATCGCCACCAACGGATTCGAAAAGCAAGGTCTTTACTTCAGCGGAGACGATACGCGTCGTCTCTACCAACTGCTCATGCGTGACACCGGGGGCGAGCTCACGCGCGACATGGCCACGGATGGCAATTGCGTTTTCTGGATGACACAGCTCGAACCTGCCGCCTGGGGCCGGCTCGTCGATTGCTCGAAGAGGTTTGGACCCGGGACAGTCGTTATCGGCGACTCCCACGCGATGAACATCTACAACGCACTATCCAGGAACAACTATGGCAAGTTCGTCGTTGGGCTGGTCAACCCTGGCTGCCGCCCTTGGGACAACACGAGACGCGAATGTCCCTATATTGGATTCGGCGAATTCATGGATGCGCATCGGGAAGTTGTCGGGACGGTCATCCTGCATTTCTCCGGATCCCATCTCGTGCTCGACGAAAATGATCAGGAAGAGCCCGGCGAGGTGCTGAAATTTGGCGGCAAGTACCATTTCAACGATAACGCGATCACCCAGACGATCGGCTATCTGCAAGCCATGTCTGGGATGACCAGGACAATCTGGCTTGGTCCCTTCGTCGAACCGAGGCTCAATTTCGCCGACTTTGAAGGGATGAAGAAGGTCGCGCGAGAGGGGTATCCCGTCAGTCCCGTGACGGCGGGTATCTTTTCGGCGCTCGAGAAGCACTTGCGCAGCACCGTTGACCTGCAACGCAGGAACTTCGACTACGTGTCGTTCTTCGATATCATCAATCCCGATGCGATGAATCTGCTGAGCGGCGATTGCTTGATGTACAGGGATTTCGATCATCTCAGCGTTTGCGGCGAGACCGTCGTCGGCAAGGATTTGAAGGCGCGCCTTTCGCGATATGCCTCGCCGGAGCGGTGAGCGGGGACGGCGGCTTCAGGCGCCTGTCGGGGATGCTACCGCTCGTCCGCGATCACCTTGCCGTCGTTCGGCAGCATGCCGGGGCTGACCAGCTCGACGGCTCCGCCGAGTTTCGTCACAGCGCGCAAGCTGCTGGCGATCTCCTCGTGCAGCGCCTGGCTGGCCGCCGCCGTTTCCGCTTTCAGTGTCATCGCATCGGTCTCGCCCTGCCGTGTGACGACGAGGCGTAATCTTCCGAGCGCGGAATGACGTTTGCCGATCTCGGCGATCTGTTCGGGGCGGATGAACATGCCCTTGACCTTGGTGGTCTGGTCGGCGCGGCCCATCCAGCCCTTGATGCGCATGTTGGTGCGGCCGCACTTGCTCGGACCCGGCAGCGCTGCGGTGAGGTCGCCAAGGGCGAGCCGGATCCAGGGATGGTGGGGATCGAGCGACGTCACCACGATCTCGCCGACGTCGCCCGACGCGACGGGATCCCCAGTGCCGGGCCTGACGATCTCCAGGATCAGGTCTTCGTTCACGACCATGCCCTCGCGTGCCTCGGTCTCGAACGCGATGAGGCCGAGATCGGCGGTACCGAAGGCCTGGTAGGCGTCGATGCCGCGCGCCTTGATCTCAGCCTGGAGCGAGGGCGGGAACGCCGCGCCGGAAACCAGTGCGCGTTTGATCGAGGAGACGTCGCGGCCTGAACTGGCCGCGGCATCGAGCAATATCTTCAGAAAGTCCGGCGTGCCGCTGTAGCCAACCGGGCGGTAGGCTTCGATCAACTCGAATTGCTGTTCGGCATTGCCGGGCCCCGCCGGGATCACGGCACAGCCGAGCGCGCGGGCCGAGGCGTCGAAGATGAAGCCGCCCGGGGTGAGATGGTAGCTGAAGGTGTTGAGGACGATGTCATCGGGCCGGAACCCGGCCGCGAACAACGCCCTCGCGCCGCGCCACGGATCAGCCTGCCGTCCCTCCGGTTCGAAGATCGGGCCGGGGGAGGTGAAGAGGCGGGCGAATGAACCGGGGGCCGCCGCCACGAAGCCTCCGAAGGGCGCAGAGGCCTTGTGCAAGGCGGGCAGTTCCGACTTGCGCAAGACCGGCAGGCCCGCCAGCGCGGCCCTGGAGGTCACGACGGCCGGATCGATACCTCTCAGCCGCTCGGCATAGGCCGGGGCGGCCGTTGCGGCTCGCAGCACCTCCGGCAGGCGGGAGAACAGATCGGCCTCGCGGGCGGCTTGGTCGCGCGTCTCGCGGGCGTCGTAGTGGGCGGTCATGGCTGTTCTTTCCGTGTTGGCATCCGTTGCGCGCCGCCGCTGGCGTGGGTATCAGACGGCCATTGGCGAGGCCCGGAGAGGACGCGATGGCGGACGAAGGAATCATTGCGGCGGAGGAGGCGACGGACGTCGTCGCGCGCCTGAAGCGCCGGATGATCGAGGAGGCGCTGCCACTGTGGTCGGCCGTCGGCTGGGATCCTGCCGCAGGCGGTTTCATCGACCGGCTGCACCGCGACGGCGCTGCGGATGCGGCTGCGCCGCGGCGCGTGTTCGTGCAGGCCCGCCAGATCTATTGCTACGCCAAGGCCGCACAAATGGGCTGGTACCCTGAGGGGCGCGCCATCGCGCTGAAGGGGCTGGAGCATCTGCTCAGCAAAGCGAAGGCGCCCGACGGCCGGCCCGGCTACGTGCACCGGCTGACGCCGGAGGGGACGGTGCTGGACGGCCGGCGCGATGCCTACGACCACGCTTTCATCCTGTTCGCGCTCGCGACGGTCTACGCGCTCGACCAGGACGCGCAAATTCGTGCCGAGATCGACGCGCTGCTGGCCTTCCTCGACGGCCATCTCCGTTCGCCGCATGGTGGCGTGCACGAAGGCCTTCCGGTTTCGCTGCCGCGCCGGCAGAACCCGCACATGCATCTGTTCGAGGCGATGATCGCGTGTTTCGACGCGACCCACGATCTGTCGTTCCAGAACCGTGCCGGCGAGTTTTTCGCGCTGTTCCTCGCCAATCTCTACGATAAGCAGAAGCGCATCCTTACGGAGTATTTCGAGGAGGACTGGTCGAAGATCGAGCCTGTCAGCGTCGAGCCGGGCCATCAGGCGGAATGGGTCTGGCTGCTGAAAGGTTTCGAACGCATCACGGGATGCCCGACGGGTCAGCGGCGCGCCGAGTTGCTTGCGACCGCGCTCCGGTATCGCGACGAGGCCACGGGCTGCCTGATCGACGAGGGGGACGACATCGGCAACATTCGCCGCGGCACGCGCCGACTTTGGCCGCAGACCGAGATCGCGAAGGCTTGGATCGCGCAGGCCGAGTCCGGTGAGGCGGGCGCAGCGGACGAGGCACGTGCGGCGCTGGTGCGGCTCGAACGGCATTATCTCAGCCATCCCGTGAGGGGCGGCTGGTACGACCAGTTCGATCGCGACGGCAAGTCGCTGATCGACACCATTCCTGCGTCGTCGTTCTATCATGTTCTCTGCGCAGTCACGGAAGCGGAGCAGGTGCTGGGTTAGAGCCACCGTTTGCGCCGCTTGAAGCTCTTGAGGTTCTTGAAGCTCTTGCGCTGGTCGCCGGCGCCGCCGAGGTAGAATTCCTTGACGTCCTCGTTGTCGCGCAGCTCGTCAGCGGTGCCGTCGAGCACGACCTTGCCCTGCTCCATGATGTAACCGTGGCTTGCCACCGACAGCGCGGCGCGTGCGTTCTGCTCGACTAGGAGGATGGTGACGCCGAGGTCGCGGTTGATCTTCTGGATGATCGCGAACACCTCTTTCACCAGCAGCGGCGACAGGCCCATCGACGGCTCGTCCATCAAGATCATCTTCGGCCGCGCCATCAGCGCGCGGCCGATCGCGAGCATCTGCTGCTCGCCGCCGGAGAGATAGCCGGCCAAACCAGTGCGTTCCTTCAGGCGCGGGAAATAGGTGAAGACCATGTCGAGATCGGCATCGACCTCGCGGTCCCGACGCGTGAACGCGCCGAGCTTGAGGTTCTCCAGCGACGTCATGTCGGAGACGATGCGCCGGCCCTCCATCACCTGGAAGATGCCGCGGCGGACGATCTTGTCGGGATCGATGCCGTTGATCCGCTCGCCCTCGAACAGGATCTCCCCGCGCGTGACCTCGCCGTCCTCGGTCTTGAGCAGCCCCGAGATCGCCTTCAGCGTCGTCGACTTGCCGGCGCCGTTGGCGCCCAACAGCGCCACGATCGCACCCTTGGGGACGTCGAGGCTGAGGCCGCGCAGCACCAGGATGACGTCGTCATAGACCACCTCGATGTTGCGCACGGCGAGGAGTGCGGCAGGTGCCACGGCGGTTGGGGAGGACCGTGGTGCTTCGATGATTTCGGTCATTGGTCATGCCGCCAATCTGGTTCTCTCGTCATGCCCGGGCTTGTCCCGGGCATCCACGTTCTTCATGCCGAGTGGTCAGACGTGGATGGCCGGGACAAGCCCGGCCATGACGCCCGATTTGCGCTACCAGCCCAGCAATTCCGCCTTGCGCGGTAGCTCGACGGTCTTGACCTTCTCGAGCTTGATCGCGCCCTTGGCCATGAGATCGTTGAGGTCGCCGTCGGTCGCACCGGTGATCTTGGTGCGATAGAGGTCGACCTTCAGCGTGCCGCGGTGGTCCTTTTCGGTCCAGGTCGAAGGATTGCAGACGCCTTCCATCCCGGCCGGGACCCAATCCTTCTTCTGATAGAATCCCTTGCGGACGTTTTCGCCGGTGGCGCCGCCGTTCTTGGCGGCCCAGTCGAGCGCTTCCCTCATGTAGAGCGCCGAACAGACGGCCGCGATGTAGTGAACCGGGCGATAGACCTTTCCGGTGGGGTCGGACATCTTGGAGATTTCCATCACCGTCTTCATGCCGGGCGCATCGCCACCCCAGCTCACCGCGGTGCGCAGCGGGAAGATCACGCCGTTGGCGGCGTCTCCGGCCGTCTTGGCGGCGTTCTCGTCCATGCCCCAGACATTGCCCATGAACTGGATTTCGACGCCTGCGGTCTTGCACGCCTTCATCACCGAGATGTTGGAGGCCGCGGTGTTGCCGAGATAGGCGTAGTTGGCGCCCGAGGATTTCAGGCTCAGGCACTGGGCGCTGTAGTCGCCCGGCGCGAGCGCGAACACGAGCGGCGGCAGCACTTCGAAGCCGAGTTCCTGCGCCATGGCTTCGCCCGCCGCCTTCGGCGCGTTCGGATAAGGATGGTTGGCGCCCATGTGCACGAATTTCGGCTTGCCGGACTTGCCCTTGGCCTTCCAGTCCTCGGCTGCCCAGATCAGCATCGCACGCAGCGAGTCCGAATAGCTCGGGCCGTAGAAGAAATTATAGGGCGCGGGCTTGGCCTTGCCGCTGACGCCTTCGGGATCGGTGAGGGCCGCGGCATAGGAGCCGGACATATCGGGGATCTTGTCCTGGGCGAGGAAGCCGGTCAGGGCCTCGGTGTCGGCGGTGCCCCAACCCATGATCGCGGCGACCTTGCTGTCCGGCGCCGACCACTTCTTGTAGAGCGCAATCGCGCGCGGCACCTGGTAGCCATAGTCGTTGGTGTCGACGTTGAGCTGCTTGCCGCCGACGCCGCCGTTCTTGTTGACCCAGGCGAATGTGTCGGCAACAGCTTGGCCATAGGGGGTGCCGACGTCGGATGTGCCGCCTGAGCGATCCTCGAGGTGGCCAACCGCGATCTGCGCCTGTGCCCCCGCGGAAAAAGCTGCGATGACAAGCGCGAGCGACGCGGTGCTCAAAAAGGACTTGGTCTTCATGGGTCGTTCCTCCTTTTATCGTTTTTAAGTGAAGTTGCCGTGCTCAATGTGAGAACGGATAGAGCTTCCAGTATGCCTTGATCTGCCGCCAGCGATGCGCGAGCCCGTCGGGCTCGAACATCAGGAAGGCGATGATGATCACCCCGATGGCGATCTCGCGCAGGAAGGTGAGATTGTTGTTGAGCGATAGAGCCTTGTCGATCGCGCCGCCCTTCAGGTGGCTGCTCAGGAATTCCATGGACTCCGGCAGCAGCACGACGAACGCGGTGCCCATCAGCGTGCCCATGATCGAGCCGGTGCCGCCGATGATGATCATGGCGAGGAACAGGATCGAGCGCTCGATGCCGAAACCTTCCTGCGACACCACGAGCTGGTAATGCGCATAGAGCGCGCCGGCGATGCCGGCGAAGAAGGCGGCCAGCCCAAACGACAGCGTGCGATATTTCGTGAGATTGATGCCCATGATCTCGGCGGAGAGATAATGGTCGCGGATCGCCACTAGCGCCCGGCCGTCGCGCGTGCGCATCAGATTGGTGACCAGAATGTAGCAGAGTAGCACATAGGCCAGCACGACGTAGAAATACTGCTTGTCGCCGCGAAGGGTGTAGCCGAAGATCGAGAACGGATTGGCGCTCGCCGGTACCGAGCCGCCGGTGAACCACTCGGCGCGGGAGAAGAAGTCGAGCAGGATATATTGCGCGGCCAGCGTCGCGATGACGAGATAGAGCCCCTTCAGCCGTGCCGCCGGGATACCGAAGATCAGTCCGACCAGCGCGGTGATGACGCCCGCGAGCGGGATTGCGAAGAAAACCGGGATCGGCGCGTTGTTGGAGATGTATGCCGAGGTAAAGGCGCCGAGCAGGAAGAAGGCGGCATGCCCGATCGAGATCTGTCCGGTGAAGCCGACCAGGATGTTGAGACCAAGCGCCGCGATCGAAAAGATGCCGATCTGGATCAGGACGCTGAGCCAGTAGCCGCTGAAGAACTGCGGCGCCAGGCATAGCAACAGCACGCCCGCAATCGCGAAGTTGCGGCTCGTGGTGGTCGGGAAGATCGTGGTGTCGGCCGCATAGGAGGTGCGGAAATCACCAGCAGGAATGAGGGCAGGGCCGGCCATGGATCAGATCCGCTCGATGTCGTGGGTGCCGAACAGGCCATAGGGCTTGATCATCAGCACGATGATGAGGACGTAGAACGGCGCGACCTCGTAGAGATTGCCCCAGTGCAGATACTCGCTGTCGACATATTGCGCGATGTTTTCCAGGAGCCCGATGATGATGCCGCCGAGCACGGCGCCGCCGACGGAGTCGAGCCCGCCCAGGATCGCTGCCGGAAACACCTTGATGCCGTAGGCCGCCAAGCCCGACGACACGCCGTTCACCACGGCAACCACGACGCCTGCAACGGCCGACACCGTCGCTGAGATCGCCCAGGCCAGCGCGAACACGCTCTTCACGGAGATGCCGAGCGATTGCGCCACCTGCTGGTTGAACGCGGTGGCGCGCATCGCAAGGCCGTATTTGGAGGCTCGGAAGAACCAGGCCATGCCGATCATCATGGCGACCGACACCACGAGGCTCATGACATAGACGGTCTGGATCTGGAGCCCGAACAGGCTGATCGACTGGCTCTCGAACACCCGCGGGAACGGTTGCGGGTTGACGCCGAACATCCATTTTAGCGTCGCCTGCAGCACGGTGGAGAGGCCGATCGTCACCATGATCACCGAGATGATGGGTTCGCCGATCATCGGCCGCAGGATCAGGACCTGAATCGCGATGCCGAACACGAACATGAACACCAGCGTCATCGGCATGCCGATCCAGAACGGCACCTGGTATTTGGCGAGCAGTGCCCAGCACACCCAGGCGCCGACCAGCAGCAATTCACCTTGCGCGAAGTTGACGACCTGCGTCGCCTTGTAGATCAGCACGAACGACATCGCGACCACGCCATAGAGCGTGCCGACCACGAGGCCGTTGACCAGGAGCTGGATGAGAAAGGCGGTGTTCATGTGATATGCTGTCCTTCGCCTCTCCCCGCTCGCGGCAGGGCTATCGCATATGGTGCGCACGATGCGGCGGCATTGGCAGTCGGCTCCCTCTCCCGCAAGCGGGAGAGGCGAAGGGCAGCGGTGCTTGCGCTCAAACTCACTCCGCCGCCTCCGCCATGTGCCCGTGCCCACCCAGATCCACCACGCGCAACGTCGTCCGCACGCGCTGCGTGGTGCCGTCCTGGAAGCGGATCACGGTGTCGACGGGGATGTCGGCATCGCCGCGGTAGATGGCATCGATGATGCCTTCATATTTCTCGTTGATGACGCTGCGGCGAACCTTTCGAGTGCGGGTGAGCTCGCCGTCGTCGGCGTCCAGTTCCTTGTAGAGCAGCAGGAAGCGCGAGATGCGCTGGGCCGGCGGCAGCGTGGCGTTGACGGTCTCGACCTCCTTGCGGAGCAGTGCATAGACCTCCGGCCGCGAGGCGAGATCGCTATAGGTCGTGAAGGAAAGGCGGCTCTTCTCCGCCCATTTCGAGATGATGGAGTAGCGGATGCAGATCATCGCCGCGAGCGCGTCGCGACCGGCCCCGAGCACCACCGCTTCGGCGATATAGGGCGAGAACTTCAGCTTGTTCTCGATGAACTGCGGCGAGAAGCGCTCGCCGCGCGAGGTCTCGGCGAGATCCTTGATGCGGTCGATGACGACGAGCTGCTGGTTGGCGTTGAAATAGCCGGCATCGCCCGACAGCATCCAGCCGTCCTTGATGTCGGCGACGCTGGCCTCGGGATTTTTGTAATATCCGAGGAACATGTTGGGATGCCGCACCACGATCTCGCCGACGCCATGGACGTCGGCATTGTCGATGCGGATCTCGACTTGGTCGGACATCGGCACGCCGGTGGTATCAGGATCGACCTTGCCCTCGGGGTGCAGCGTGTAGGCCCCCAGCAGCTCGGTCTGGCCATAGAGCGTGCGCAGCGGCACGCCCATGGCCTGGAAGAACTTGAAGGTCTCGGGCCCGAGCGCCGCGCCGCCGGTCGCGGCCGAGCGCAGCCGGGTGAAGCCGAGGCGGTCGCGCAGCGCGCGGAACAGGATGGCGTCGGCAAGGCCCGAGCGCTTGCCTTGCTCGAGCGCGGCAAGGCCTGACTTCATCCCGAGATCGAACAGGCCTTGCTTGAGAGGCGTGGCGTCCATCACCTTGGCGCGGACGTCCGCGGCGATCGATTCCCATACGCGGGGCGCGAACAGGACGAACGTCGGCGCGATCTCGCGCAGGTCGTTCATCATCGTCTCGGGCTCTTCGACGAAGTTGATCTTCATCCGGCAAAGCAGACCTTTGCCAAGCACGTAGACCTGCTCCATGATCCACGGCAGCGGGAGCACCGAGACGTATTCGTCGTCCGGTCCCTTCGGATCGAAAGTGAGATAGGTCGCACAGTGGCCGAGCACGCGGCCGGCGGCCAGCATCGCGAGCTTGGGATGCGACGTCGTGCCCGAGGTCGTGCAGAGGATCGCGACGTCTTCGCCCTTGGTGGCATCCACCAGTCTGTCGTACAGCTCGGGCTCGCGCGCGGCGCGGGCGCGGCCCAGCTCCGCGAACTTCTCCGCCGACATCAGCCTGGGATCGTTGTATTTCCGCATCCCGCGCGGATCGGAATAGATGATGTGCTTCAGCTTCGGCGCGCGGTCGGCGAGGGTAAGCAGCTTGTCGACCTGCTCCTCGTCCTCGGCGAAGACGAGCTGCGCCTCGCCATAGTTGAGGAGATAGGAGGCCTCTTCATCCAGCACGTCGCGATAAAGCCCGAGGCTGAGGCCGCCGATGGCGTGCGTCGCCACTTCCGCCGCGACCCAGTCCGGCCGGTTGTCGCCGATGATGCCGATGACGTCGCCGCGGCCAAGGCCCATTTCGAGAAGACCGAGCGCGAAATCGCGCACCCGCGTCTGGTAGTCGTTCCAGGTGAACACGCGCCAGAGCCCGAGATCCTTCTCGCGCAGGGCAATCTCGTTGCCGTGCTCCCTGGCGTTGAGCCGGAGCATTTTTGGATAGGTGTCGGCCTGGGCGACGCGGCCTGCGTAATCCATCATGCCGCGCTCTCCTGCGCGGGGGCCGCGTCATCGGGATCGACCAGCACCTCGTCTTCTTCGCCCAGATAGGCGCGCCTGACGTGGGGATCGGCGAGCACGGTCGCCGGATCGCCCTCGGCGATCTTCTTGCCGAAATCCAGCACCATGACGCGGTGGGAGATGTCCATCACCACGCCCATGTCGTGCTCGATCATCACCACCGTCATCCCGAATTCCTCGTTGAGATCGACGATGTAGCGGGCCATGTCCTCCTTCTCCTCGAAGTTCATGCCGGCCATCGGCTCGTCGAGGAGGATGAGACGCGGCTCCAGCGCCATGGCGCGGGCGAGCTCCACGCGCTTGCGCAGGCCGTAGGAGAGGGTGCCAGCGGGAGCTTTACGTACCGACTGAAGATCGAGGAAGTCGATGATCTCCTCGACCTTGCGGCGATGATCGAGCTCCTCCTTGCGCGCGCCGGTGAGCCAGTACAGCGAGCCCGTGAGGAAATTGTTCTTCAGCAGGTGATGGCGGCCGACCATGACGTTGTCGAGCACGCTCATGTGGTGGAACAGCGCCAGGTTCTGGAAGGTGCGGCCAATCCCAAGCGAGGCCCGCGCATTCGGCGTCAGGCCGGTGATGTCGCGGCCCTGGTAGTACAGCTGGCCTTCGGTCGGCTTGTAGCGACCGGAAATACAGTTCACGATCGAGGTCTTGCCGGCCCCGTTAGGACCGATGATCGAGAACAGCTCGCCCTCCCTGATGGCGAAGCCGACATCGGTCAGCGCCCGGACGCCGCCGAATCGCAAGGACACGCCGCGCACTTCAAGACTGGTAGCCACCAAACAAATCCCTCCCGGTGATGGCGCGTTCAGCGGCGCTCTTCGTCGGTTCCTGCCGGGCGATCCTAGTACGGCCGTGCCGGTGAGGCCATGCAGCAGTTGGTCTCCACCGGAGCCGTACCGCTCTCATTCCCGCTTGGGATCAAAAGCCGCATCGCCCGAGGTGGCTCTCAATAGGGGAAAGCGCTATTTTGAAATGTCTCTTGGCTGACAATTCTGCGACAAAGTTTTTCGGGGCCGCAGCTTTCGTCTTTCGTCGAATGGCCTGTCGAGACGATCTTATTGCGGTGCAGCAGAAGGCTTGGGTGACGAAACGGTGCGTCTGGCTTCGGGATCATGATTTCAGAGGATCAACTGAAGCGCGTCGCCGCCTGGTCGCGTGAGCTCACGCAGGCTGAGATCGAGGTCGCTCGCGCAGGCATCACCGAGCGGTCCTATGGCACCGGAGAGACCGTGTTCATGCGCGGCGACACGTTCGACTATTGGGCCGGCATGGTCTTTGGCCTCGCCCGGATGGGCGGTGTCTCGCGCGATGGCAAGGAAACGAGCCTTGCCGGTCTCACGGCAGGGGCCTGGTTCGGCGAGGGCAGCGTGCTCAAGAACGAGCCGCGCCGCTACGACGTGGTCGCGCTGCGCAACAGCCGCGTCGCGCTGATGGAACGCAGCGCCTTCATGTGGCTGTTCGAGAACAGCGTCGGCTTCAACCGCTTCCTGGTGCGCCAGCTCAACGAGCGGCTCGGGCAGTTCATCGGCATGCTCGAGGTCAATCGCACGCTGGACGCCACCGCGCGCCTCGCCCGCGGCATCGCCTCGCTGTTCAACCCGATCCTCTACCCGGAATCGACCGCGCATCTGGAGATCACCCAGGAAGAGATCGGGGCACTCTCCGGCATGTCCCGCCAGAACGCCAACCGCGCGCTGAACCGGCTGGAGAAGGAGGGGCTGCTGCGGCTCGAATATGGTGGCGTCACCATCCTGGATGTGGAGAAGCTGCGCGGGTATGGGGATTAGCGCGCGGACGCCCTTGAAGAAGTGGACGGCTCCAGAGCCCTGACAACGCTATCCGCTTACGTGGAACGAACAGGCACAGCAAGCGTTGTGAGCTTGGGTTATTCAGGTAGATTGGCATGGCTGGCTCTCGCATGATCCAACTTCCGGTGAAATGACCATCCAGAACGGGCGGCATCATGCCTAGCGAACCGAAGCCGGTCCTTCAGACCGTCTCGGATGCTCCTGTCAATCCTCAGGATGAACTTCCGTATCGTCGTCGCCAACAGGCTCTGCTGCGAGAGTTTGGCACCGCTGCGCTACAGACCCGAGATTTCCGGCAAATTCTCCAGAATGCCGCAGAACTTAGCGCGCGAGGTTTGGGGTGTTCATACGCCAAAGTCCTCGAATATCTCCCCGACGATCATCGCCTGATCGTGCGTGCGGGCATCGGCTGGCCCGCGGGTACTGTGGATCGCGTGTCCCTCGGTGCGGATATCGAGTCTCCCGCCGGCTTTGCATTTCAGACCGGGCAATCGGTCGTCTCCAATCATTTGCAAGATGAGACGCGCTTTAGGACGCCCAAACTCCTTGCTGATCATGGCATCAAACGTGCGATCAACGTTCTCATCAGACGCGGGGGCGAGGGCAACACGCCCTTTGGCGTCCTCGAAGCCGACAGTCCGGACCCCGGCCAGTTCGACGACGCCGATGCGGACTTCCTTGCAGGTTTCGCCGGCTTGCTGGGTATTGCGATCGAGCGTCAGCATGCGGATGCCAAGCTCGAAGAGGCCCGCGATCACGAGGCTCTGCTGACACGGGAAATGAGTCATCGGGTGAAAAACAGCCTGACCTCGGTCGTTGGCTTGCTGCGTGTTCAGGCGCGCGCTTCAGAGTCCTTGGACGTCAAGAACGCTTTGGAAAATGCAGCCATGCGCGTTTCTTCGATAGCCGAGGTGCATGATCATTTATGGCGCGGCAGCAAGGTCGGATTTGTCGATCTCTCGGATTTTGTCGGTCATCTCTGCGAAAATCTGCAGCGATCCGCGCCCGAGCACAAGCTTCAATATCATTCCGACCCGGTCATCATTTCCGCCGACAAAGCCATTCCGTTGGGGTTGCTGGTCAATGAGCTGGTCACCAACGCCGTCAAGTATGCCTATGTCGACGGGCCTGGCGTCATCCGGGTGGATGCCCGGGAAATCGATGGACATCTGATCGTCGAGATTTCCGACGAAGGTATGGGATTGCCCGAAGGGTTTGACATCAATCAACCGCGAAACAGCCTTGGCTTCCGCGTCATCAATGGTCTGGTCCGGCAGTTGATGGGCGAGTTGAAAATTTCAAGAAACACCCCAATAGGGGCGCTTTTTACAATCAAGTTTTCTCTCGATCCGCCCTGAGCAACATCGGGCGCCGAAGCCAACTTTCAGGGCCAAGTCGAGAACGCCAAGCAACTGCACCCGAGTTTTGTGAGCGTTCTGCCTGATGCAATCAATCATGAAAGCTGTCCGGATTCTTGTCGTTGAGGATGAGACGTTCGTTCGCATGGATGCGGTCGAGATGCTTCGCGACGCTGGATTCGACATCCTGGAGGCCGTCAACGCGGACGAGGCCATTCGGCTGCTGGCACTGCATTCCGATATCCGGCTGATATTTACCGACGTTGATATGGCGGGTTCTATCAACGGTTTGGAGTTGGCGACAATTGTCCGAAAACGTTGGCCGCCTGTCAGGATCGTTGTGACGTCTGGATATTACAAAGTGCAAGCCGGTGACCTTCCCGAAGGCGCCCGGTTTTTTCCCAAACCTTACCGGCCGGACCAAATCATCGATGCTGTCCGCGAGTTGATCAACGCGACGTGGGAGGAAGAATCGCGTTAGCAGACCCGAAGAGGTGCAGCCCATTGCAACAACAGGCGCTACCTTCTTGTCAGGCAACCACTTGGCTGAGGCAAATTGCGCAAATTGAACCGAGTGGCGACCCAATTCACTTACGATACGTTAATTCGCCTTGGCGATGAGCAATACTGACCAGCGCTGAACCTGGCACAGCTCCACAGTTGGTCACCACCGTCCCAATACGGCAACTAACGGTGGCTGAGAGTTCTGTAACGCTCCCGCCTCAACAGGGCGTTTGAAATGTTCCACTATCCTCGGACGCTATGCCCAGCGTGCCGAAAAGAAGCGGTGCTCGCCCGAATTACGCCCGGCCAATTTGGCTTCGAAATCCGGACGTTTGAGTGCCCGTCGTGCAAGGACGTCCACCAGCGTGTGGCCGAAGCCGATCTGGCAGATCCGATGAAATCCCCACGAACAACCGGCTGGCTTCACGGTCAATTGCAAGCGCCTACTTAGCAGTCGCACGTCATCGGGCCGGGTTTTCGTACGAGGGCCTTGAATACACGGGAACGGTGCCAATCTCGCGCCCATCGTCGCTGATTATGGCGATGCGACGCCCTGGATCATCCTCGGGCCTATCGAGTGAAACACCAACGGCGAGCACGCTCGCTCTGATGAGGGCCGCTACATCGTCATCGCAAACAAAGCCCGTGGAATCAAAAAGCCTGTGACCATCCTCAACATCAAAAAAGTAGCGGGGCATTGGCAACCTCTCAACGTCTAGAGGGCCAAGTTCTCAAAGATGGCGTTGTTCCGATATGAGTCCTCCAATTTGCTGCCTCTTCCGGGCCGACCGGCCGAAGTAATTTTTTGCTGTGCACACTAGGGAACATATGTTCGATACAGGACACATGCTACGATCCCGGTGTCATCGAGCGGCCTTTGGCTTCTATCGGTGATGAGAACGCTAATCGCGCTCCCGCCCTCCATCACGGCTAGACGCCCGACCTAGCAGCGCATCAACGAGCGGACGTCAACGGCATCTCCAATTCATGAGTGCACGCCCTAGCGCGCATTGGCGGGAGCGTTGACCGGCCAGAGATCGGCACGCCAGCGGATCGCGATCGCCAGCATGGCGATGAAGCCGGCGGCGGCATAGAGCGAACCGGTCGCGGAATAGCCGATGACGTCGATCAGGCTGCCGGCGGCGAGCAACCCGATCGGCAGGCCGTAGATCACCATCATGCGCACGCCCATCACGCGGCCGCGCAGATGCGCGCTGGCCGTCCGCATCAGGATCACCGCAGCCGATATCATCGACATGCTCTGGGCGATGCCGGCGAGCACGAGGCAGGCCATCGCTACCGGCATGGTCCTGATTTCGACGAACACCAGCAGCATGGCGTACCAGGCCAGCGTTGCGCCGATCAGGAGCCGGGCAATGCGCAGTCCGCTGACGAGGCTCAGCGTGATGGAGCCGATCAGCGAGCCGACGGCGAAGCTCGCGGAGAGGTAACCGAGGCCGGTCTGGTCGGTGTGAAAGATCTCCCGGGCAATATAGGGCAGCAATCCGCCGGTGAAGGGAAATGCGGTGAGATTGGCCAGGAAGGCGACGCACAGCGCCGCACGCATTCCCGGGCCGCTCCAGGCGAAGACGATCCCTTCCTTGAGGTCTCCCAGCAGCCGCGACACCGCATGGCTGTTGGCCGGAAGATCGCTCGTGATGATGGTTCTCTTGGGCCGGGTCAGGCACAGCATCAGAAGCGCGGCCACGAAATAGAGGCAGGCGATCGCCACATAGACGAGGCCGATGCCGAGGACGGCGAACAGGCCGGCGCCCGTCAGCGCTCCGGCGATGCGCGCGCTGTCCTGGGTCGTGCGCGCAACGCTGATGGCGCCCACCAGCTGCTCGGCCGGCATGATCTCGGCGAGCAGCGCGCCGCGGACGCCGAGATCAGAGGGGCGGATCAGGCCCATGACCGCGACGATGATCATGACGCTCAGCGGCGACAGATGACCGCTCAGCGCCAGAACCATGATGGTCGACGACAGCACCGTATAGGCAAGACGCATCACGACCAGCAGGTCGCGATGGCCGATGCGGTCGCCGATCATGCCGAACACCGGCGCGACCAATGTTCCGACGAACTGAAGCGAGGCAAGCACGGTGAGCAACAGCACCGATCCTGTCTCGACCAGAATGTACCAGCCGAGCACGAGTGTCTCCACCTCGAACGCCCAGGAGGTGAGCAGATCGGATGGCCATTGGAAGCGATAATTGCGGATGCGGAACGGCGCGAGCGCAGAAGGTCGTGCGGCTGTGCTCAAGGCGCGATGGCTCGTGTCACGACGATTCCCTGCCGTGTGGTTTCTTTTCATTTCCGGCACCGTAGGGCCGAGGGCGCACGTGTCAATCAGAGCCGCCGCATGCCGCTCCCGCGCTCAGCTCTTATCTGGTCGTCGCCGGCTTCCGCTCTGCCAGAGCCGTGGCCATCGCCGAGATCAGCGGCCGCATGAAATAGGCGTCATCGGCCGGGGAGACGTCGGTGCGCAAGCCGTGCGCGGCAAGCTCGCCCGAGACCGCCGGGCCCACCGACGCAATCAACGTCCGTTCGAAGCCTGCGCGCAGCTTGGCTTCACTGCCATGCGCCTTCGCTGCCTCGATCAGGCGGCGGACCTGGCCGAGATTGGTCAGCGCGATGGAATCGATCCGCCCCTCGGCCATCTCGTCGATGGCGGTGACAATGTTGGCATCTGCGGCACTGGCATCGTAGGCATAAGGCAGCACCGCATCGACCTCGGCGCCTTGCGCGGCCAGCGCGCCGGTCAGTGCGCTATGGTCCTTGTCCGGATAGAGCTGGAGGCCGATACGGTGCCCCCTCAAGTCGAGCTTGCCCAGCATCTCGATCACGCCCTCGGTGGTCGGTTTCTCGGTGGTCTGATGCGGTTCGAGGCCGACCTCGCGCAGCGCCTTACCTGGTTTCGGGCCGCGGATGAACTTTCGCGATCCGGAGAGGGCCGCGACGAGGGCTGCGTCGAGCCCGCGTGCGCGCGCGAGCTTCATGATCCGCCGCAGGCCTTCGCCGGTCATCAGCACGAGATCGTCGAACGGCTTGTCGATGGCGCAGCGGATCCAGGCCTCGACCGGGGCCGGATCCGGCGCATCGTGGATGGTGAACATCGGGCACTGCACGACCTCTGCGCCTTGCTCGGCCAGCAGCTTGGAAAACTGCGCCTCCTCGCGCGTTTCCAGGATCAGGATGCGGGTGCCGTTCAAACGGTCGGCCATGGGAATGCTCCGGGATAAATCGCAATCGTCCGTTCATCCTGACTCCACGCTTTACGTCGAAGCAAGCCCCGGGATTGGCGCAAGGGGCGCGTCGGTGCTAGAGCAGGGCGCAAATCGCGGCGCGTTCCGTAGCTGCCGCATAAACCTTCATCAGAGCCAAGCCCGTTCATCAACATGCCCGATCATCAATATGTTCTGACCCTGTCCTGTCCGGATCGCCCCGGCATCGTCTCGGCGGTGTCGACTTTCCTGGCCCATAATGGACAGAACATTCTCGATGCCCAGCAGTTCGACGACATCGAGACCAAGAAGTTCTTCATGCGTGTGGTGTTCACCGCGGCCGATCTCGCCGTGGAACTATCGGCGCTGCAGACCGGCTTTGCCGCGATCGCCGAGCGTTTCGGCATGGACTGGCAGATGCGCGATCGGGCCTCGCACCGCAAGGTGATGCTGCTGGTGTCGAAGTCGGACCACTGCCTGGTCGACATCCTCTATCGCTGGCGCACCGGCGAATTGCCGATGACGCTTGCTGCGATCGTCTCCAACCATCCGCGCGAGGTCTATGGCGGGCTCGATTTCGGGGACATCCCGTTCCACCATTTGCCCGTGACCAAGGAGACCAAGCGCGAGCAGGAGGGCCAGATCATGGACCTCGTGGATAACACGAAGACCGATCTCGTCGTGCTCGCCCGCTACATGCAGATCCTGTCGGACGACCTGTCGGCGAAGCTTTCGGGGCGCTGCATCAACATCCACCACTCGTTCCTGCCGGGCTTCAAGGGCGCAAAGCCCTATCACCAGGCTCACGAGCGCGGCGTCAAGCTGATCGGCGCCACCGCGCATTACGTCACGCGTGACCTCGACGAGGGCCCGATCATCGACCAGGACGTCGAGCGCATCAGCCATCGCGACACGCCTGAGGATCTCGTCCGCAAGGGCCGTGACATCGAACGGCGCGTGCTGGCCCGCGCGATCCGCTACCATCTCGACGACCGCGTCATCCTCAACGGCCGCAAGACCGTGGTGTTCATGGATTAGCGAATGGGGAGTGGCGAGTAGCGAATGGAAGAGGGGTATATTCGCTACTCCCTATTCGCCATTCGCCCCTCAGCGTACCGCGCTGCCCGACGTCGTCCCCGTCGCGCCCTTCTGCGCCTGCTCTTCCTTCTCGCGATCCGCCGCCGGCAGCAGCCGCTTGCGTTCGCGCTCTTTCATATAGGCGTCGTATTGCGGCGTGCCCGCCCGCGGCGGGGCATCGGCCGGCAGCCCGCCGGCCCATTGCGGGACGTAGTCGCCCATGCCGGCGGAGAGTCTTTCGTTGACGGTGCCGCAGCCCGCAAGGCTGGAGGCCAGCAAGGCAACGACGGCAGCGGTCGAAGGCAAACGGATACGCATGAGCCTCTTCTGGGTCGAACTGGACCGGGCGCGGATGACGGGGACGCTCAATGGGCGCCAGCGGCGCACTCTAGTCCTCAACAAGTAAAATTGGCCTATTCAGCGGCGAATTTGCCTGTATACAAATTGGTATAATAATACATCTTATTTGATGTCGATCGCCTCTTGCCAGTTGATACGGTATACAGTTCGTATTCATGATTTGGGGCGGGGACTTCAATTGAGTCGTGCCCGGCGAATGTTCGAATTCTGCAAAGCAGAGGCGGATTCATCCAACCACGGCGCCGCCGGGCGCTCTTAGAGTACGGCATGGCGCGGAGGGTTAGGCTAGGCATCGAAAAGCTTTTTTGTTGACAGGACCATTTTATTTGTACAATCGTACAAATATCTCCCCTGCCGTCAATCCGATCGCGCGGCTTGCGCCGAATGGTCGCCCAACGTCCGATTGACAACGGGGTTGCGGAGGACGCCATGTGGCCGCGCGGCATGGCTTGTCCGTGGGTTAGAGCGCGGCAAGGACCGGGTACTCGGTCTGGCGCACAACAGGTCAGGAATGAAGGGGAGGGACATCTGATGTTCGAACGCAGAATTTTTTCACGCACCGTAGCAGCAGCCGCCATCGCGGGCGTTGCAGGTTTTGCGCCTGCCAAGGCGGAGGACAGCGTCAAGATCGGCCTGATCCTGCCGATGACCGGCGGCCAGGCCTCGACCGGCAAGCAGATCGAAAACGCGATCAAGCTTTACATGCAGCAAAAGGGCGACACCGTCGCCGGCAAGAAGATCGAGATCATCCTCAAGGACGACGCCGCGATCCCGGACAAGACCAAGACCGCCGCGCAGGAGTTGATCGTCAACGACAAGGTCAACTTCATCGCAGGCTTCGGCGTGACGCCGGCCGCGCTCGCGGCGGCGCCGCTGGCGACGCAGGCCAAGATTCCGGAGGTCGTGATGGCGGCCGGCACCTCCATCATCACCGAGCGCTCGCCCTATATCGTACGCACCAGCTTCACGCTGGCACAATCCTCGACCATCATCGGCGACTGGGCGGTGAAGAACGGCATCAAGAAGGTGGCGACGCTGACCTCCGACTACGCGCCGGGCAATGACGCGCTCAATTTCTTCAAACAACATTTTACCGCCGGTGGCGGCGAGGTGGTGGAAGAGGTCAAGACGCCGCTCGCCAATCCCGACTTCGCGCCGTTCCTGCAGCGCATGAAGGACGCCAAGCCGGACGCGATCTTCGTGTTCGTGCCGGCCGGCCAGGGCGGCAACTTCATGAAGCAATATGCCGAGCGCGGCCTCGACAAGGCCGGCATCAAGGTGATCGGACCGGGCGACGTCACCGACGACGACCTGCTCAACAACATGGGCGACGCCGTGCTCGGCACGGTCACCGCGCATCTCTACTCCGCAGCGCACCCATCGCAGATGAACAAGGATTTCGTCGCTGCCTACAAGAAGGCGTTCGGCAATCGTCCGGGCTTCATGGCGGTGGGCGGATATGACGGCATCCACCTGATTTACGAGGCGCTCAAGAAGACGAACGGCGACACCGATGGCACCAAGCTGGTCGAGGCCATGAAGGGGCAGAAGTGGGAGAGCCCGCGCGGCCCGATCTCGATCGATCCCGAGACTCGCGACATCGTGCAGAACATCTACATCCGCAAGGTCGAGAAGGTCGACGGCGAGCTCTACAACGTCGAGTTCCAGACCTTCGAGGCCGTCAAGGATCTCGGCAAGACCAAGAAGTGACGCGCTCGCTTCACCTCTCCCGCCTGCGGGAGAGGTCGACGCGAAGCGTCGGGTGAGGTTTCTTTCCACTAGGGGACTGTCCCATTGCGGAGACACCCTCTCCCCAACCCTCTCCCGCAAGCGGGAGAGGGAGCGCAGCACGGCCCTGGGCTACACCTGAAATGATCTTCGACCCTCAATGACCTCTATCCTCACCAACCTGTTCGATGGCGTCGCTTACGGCATGTTGCTGTTCGTGCTGGCGTGCGGGCTCGCGGTCACGCTCGGATTGATGAACTTCGTCAATCTCGCCCACGGCGCCTTCGCCATGGCCGGCGGCTATGTCTGCATGGTGCTGGTCAACCGGATGGGCTGGCCGTTCTTCGCAGCGCTGCCACTCGCTTTCGTCTCGTCAGCCGCGATCGGCATCGTGCTGGAGCGCACGCTCTACCGCCACCTCTATGCGCGCAGCCATCTCGATCAGGTGTTGTTCACCATCGGCCTGACCTTCATGTCGGTCGCCGCCGTCGACTATATCCAGGGCTCGTCGCGGGTCTTCATCAACCTGCCGGCCGCGCTCCAGGGCCAGTTCGATCTGTTCGGGGTCGGTATCGGCCGCTACCGGCTGATGATCATCGTGATCTGCGGCTTGCTCACCATCGGCCTCCAAATGGTGCTGGCCAAGACACGCTTCGGCAGCCGCCTGCGCGCCGCCGTCGACGACCCGCGCGCCGCAAGCGGCCTCGGCATCAACGTGCCGCAAGTGTTCGCCTTCACCTTTGCCTTCGGATGCGGGCTCGCCGGCCTCGGTGGTGCGCTGAGCGCCGAGATACTCGGCCTCGATCCTTACTTCCCGCTGAAGTTCATGATCTACTTCCTGATCGTGGTCACCGTCGGCGGCTCGTCCTCGATCACCGGCCCGTTCCTGGCCTCGCTCCTGCTCGGCATCGGCGACGTCGCCGGCAAATATTACGTGCCGAAGATGGGCCCCTTCGTGATCTACACCATGATGATCGTGATCCTGATCTGGCGCCCGAACGGCCTGTTCGGCCGCACTGCCGCGCGTTGAGTTCGCCGATGAGCGCTTCCTCCGACGTCGGTCATCACGCCCAGCGCCAGGCGCGCTGGCACTATGGCGAAGTCGCCTTCTGGCTGATCGTGCTGGCCTGCGGCTTCGCGTTTCCCACGCGCTATCTGATCATGACCGACATCCTGCGGCTGGCGCTGTTTGCGATGTCGCTGGATCTGATCCTCGGCTATGCCGGCATCGTCTCGCTGGGCCACGCCGCCTTCTTCGGCGTCGGCGCCTATGCGGCGGGGCTGCTCGCGCTTCATGGTATCGTCAACGAGCCCGTGCTGGCGCTGATCGTCGCCGGCCTTGCCGCGATGGTGCTCGGCTTTGCCACCAGCTTCCTGGTGATCCGCGGCGTCGATCTCACCCGCTTGATGGTGACGCTCGGCATCGCGCTGCTGCTGGAAGCGCTCGCCGAACGCTTCTCCAGCATCACCGGCGGCACCGACGGCCTGCAGGGCATCGAGATGCAGCCGATCCTCGGCGCGATCCCGTTCGACATGTTCGGCAAGGCCGGCTTCTTCTATTCGCTCGCCGTCCTGTTCCTGCTGTTCCTGTTCGCCCGCCGCGTCGTGCATTCGCCGTTCGGCCTGTCGCTGCGCGCAATCAAGAACAATCCGCTGCGCGCCGCCGCGATCGGCATTCCCGTCAACCGTCGCCTGATCGCGATCTATACGCTCGCGGCATTCTATGCCGGCGTCGCGGGCGCGCTGTTCACCCAGACAACCGCGATCGCCTCGCTCGACGTCTTCGCCTTCGAACGCTCCGCCGATCTGATGCTGGTGCTCGTCATCGGCGGCACCGGTTATCTCTACGGCGGGCTGATCGGCGCGGTGATCTTCCGCATGCTCCAGGAAGTGTTCTCCACGATCACCCCGCAATATTGGCAGTTCTGGATCGGCCTGGTGCTGGTCGTGATCGTGCTGGTCGGGCGCCAGCGCCTGCATCGCTGGGTGCTGTACGTGCCGAACCTGATCATCAAGCAGATTGCCGGTCGCAAGGCGGTCGTCGCCGTGCCGGAGAGCGACACATGACCATCGCGCTCGAAACCCAGAACCTCGAAAAGCAGTTCGGCGGCCTGCGCGTCACCCGCGACCTCTCCTTGAAGATCGAGCAGGGTGCCCGCCACGCGCTGATCGGTCCCAACGGCGCCGGCAAGACCACGGTGATCAACCAGCTCACCGGTGTGCTCAAGCCGAACTCGGGCCGCATTCTGCTCGAAGGCCAGGACATCACCGATCTTCCCGTGCACAAGCGCGTGCTGCGCGGCCTGTCGCGCACCTTCCAGATCAACCAGCTCTATCCTGACCTGACGCCGCTCGAGACCATCGGCCTTGCCGTCTCCGAGCGCCTCGGCCATGGCGGCGACTGGTGGCGGCGGATGGGTACGCGCAGCGACGTCAACGGTGAGATCGCCGATCTGCTCGCGCGCTTCCATCTGCTCGACGTCATGAACGAACAGACCGTAACGCTGCCCTACGGCAAGCAGCGCCTGCTCGAGATCGCGGTCGCGATCGCGGCCAAGCCGCGCGTGCTGCTGCTCGACGAGCCCGCTGCCGGCGTGCCCGAGAGCGAGCGCCACGACATTCTTGCGGTCGTCGGCAGCCTGCCGCGCGACGTCACCGTGCTCTTGATCGAGCACGACATGGACCTCGTGTTCTCCTTCGCCGACCGCATCTCCGTGCTTGTTTCGGGCGGGCTGCTCACCGAGGGCCCGCCCGAGCAGGTCGCGCGCGATCCGCAGGTCAAGGCCGTCTATCTCGGCGAGGAGGCGGTCAATGTCTGACCTGCTCGCGATCGAGGCGTTGCGCGCCGGCTATGGCGAAGCGGTGGTGCTGCCCAACATGTCCTTGCGCCTCGCCGAGGGGCAGGTGCTGGCGCTGCTGGGCCGCAACGGCACCGGCAAGACCACGCTGATCAATTCGATCGTCGGTGTCACCCGCCGCTTTTCCGGCAGCGTGGCGCTCGCCGGCGCCGATGTCACTTCGCTCCGGCCCGACCAGCGGGCACGCGCCGGCATCGGCTGGGTGCCGCAGGAGCGCAACATCTTCCGCTCGCTGACGGTCGAGGAGAACATGACCGCGGTCGCGCAGCCCGGTCCATGGACGGTCGAGAAGGTCTACGAGATGTTCCCGCGGCTGAAGGAGCGGCGGAGCAATTTCGGCAACCAGCTCTCCGGCGGCGAGCAGCAGATGCTGGCGATCGGCCGCGCGCTCACCCTCAACCCGAAAGTGCTGCTGCTGGACGAGCCGACCGAGGGCCTTGCTCCCATCATCGTCGAGGAGCTCTTGAAGGCGATCGGCAGTATCACGCGGGCAGGCGGCATCTGCTCGATCATCGTCGAACAGAATGCCCAAAAGATTCTGGGGCTGGCCGACCGCGTTGTGATATTGGAGCGCGGAACGATCGTCCACGACGCTACGAGCGCCGCGCTGAAAGCCGACCCTTCGGTTCTGGAACGCCATCTCGGCGTCGCCGGGGCCGCAGCTCACTAAACTAAAATGTCCAGGGAGTAAGACATGCAGCGAAACAGAGCCCCCTTCCGCGCCGACGAGGTCGGCAGCCTCTTGCGTCCGGCCAAGATCAAGGAAGCCCGTAGCCGGCTCGAGAAGGGCGAGATCTCGGCCGACGATCTGCGCAAGATCGAGGACGTGGAGATCGAGAAGGTCGTGCACAAGCAGGCCTCGCTCGGCCTTAAGCTCGCGACCGACGGCGAATTCCGCCGCTCCTGGTGGCATTTCGACTTCCTGGCCAAGCTCACCGGCTGCGAGCTGTTTCATCCCGACGCAGGCATCCAGTTCGCTGGCGTGGAGACCCGGCACGACGCTGTGCGGGTGATCGACAAGCTCGACTTCCCCGCCGATCACCCCATGCTGGACCACTTCCGCTTCCTGAAGAAGGTCGCCGACCAGGCCCACGTCACCGCCAAGATGACGATCCCGTCGCCCGCGGTGCTGCATTTCCGCGGCGGCCGCAAGGCGATCTCGAAGGAAGTCTATCCCGATCTCGAGGCCTTCTACGAAGACCTCGGCAAGACCTATCGGAAAGCGGTCAAGGCCTTCTACGACGCCGGCTGCCGCTATCTCCAGTTCGACGACACCGTGTGGGCCTATCTCTGCTCGCAGGACGAGTTGCAGAAGGCGCGCGAGCGCGGCGACAATCCGGACGGTCTCCAGCAGATCTATGCCCGCATCATCAATTACGCGCTGGCCGAGAAGCCCGCCGACATGGTGGTGACGACGCATGTCTGCCGCGGCAATTTCCGTTCGACCTGGATTTCCTCGGGCGGCTATGAGCCGGTCGCGGAGACCATGCTCGCCGGCACCAATTACGACGGCTATTTTCTCGAATACGACAGCGACCGTGCCGGCGGCTTCGAGCCGCTGCGCTTCCTGCCCAAGGGCAACAAGGTCGTCGTGGTCGGCGTCATCACCTCGAAGTTCGGCGAGCTCGAGAAGAAGGACGACATCAAGCGCCGTCTGGAAGAAGCCGCCAAGTTCGCCCCGCTGGAGCAGCTCGCGCTCTCGCCGCAATGCGGCTTTGCTTCGACCGAAGAGGGCAACGTCCTTTCCGAGGAAGAGCAGTGGGCGAAGCTGAGCCTTGCGGTCGAGATCGCAAAGGAAGTGTGGGGTAACTGAGTTACCGCGCGGCTGCTGTCATTCCCCGCGAAGGCGGGGAATCCAGTACGCCGCAGCTTCTCGATTGAAACACGCCGTCTCTACGTCCTGGATCGCCCGGTCAAGCCGGGCGATGACGGTTGAGTGTTGGGACGCAGTCGTAGCCCGCATGAGCAAAGCGACATGCGGGATCAGTTGCATCGGACGTCGCTTCCCTGGATCCGGGCTACCTTTAACCCCTCACTTCTCCGCCAGATAAACCTCGCCCAGCAGCGACGAGTTCGACCACGGCACCTGCTTGCTCTTCGTGCTCGAGACCACCTCGGCCCGGACCCGCGTCAGCATCTGCTGCACTTCCAGCCCCGGCGTGCCGAGGTGGCGTGACAGCGCGGCGGAGAACGGCGAGTTGGCGCCTTCACCGTCGAGCGCGACCTGGCCCGGCGCGGTGGCGAAGGCGATCAATGTGCCTGCGCCCAATGTCGCACCGGTGCTGAGACTCGTTGGCGCCGCGAGGCCCGAGGCGCCTTCGATGCTGCGATTGGTCCCGGCGGATGCGACCTTCGGCGCCATGGGATTGTTGCGGCAGGCATCGAATATCAGAATGTTGGTGCGGACCTGGTCGTCGAGGCCGGCCATGATCGTGTCCATGTCGATCATCGCCTCGGTCATGGCCGTGCCCGGCTTGAGCTCGACGTCGATGGGAATGAGATAGTTGCGGCCGTCGACCTGGACGCCGTGGCCGGCATAATAGACCACCGCGACCTGCGCCCGTGCGGCCTCACGCAGGAAGTCGCGTGTCATCTTCTGCATCGCGGCGCGGTCGAGATCGATGCCTTCCGACACGGTGAAGCCGATATCGCGCAGGCTCTTTGCGACGGCGCGTGCGTCGTTGGCCGGATTGGCCAGCGCCTTGACGTGCGCATAGGCGCCGTTGCCGATGATCAGCGCCACGCGTGTGTCGCGAGGGGCTGGCGCAGGTGAGGGAAGCTGCGCTGCGCCGGTCTGCTGTGGAGTAGGCGCCGCGGTCGGCTGCGTCGCTGGCGAGGGCGCATCGCGGGGGATCGGCGCGCTCGTCTCGGTCACCAGCGACAGCCGCACCTTTGCTGTGGCCTGGTTGGCCTTGCTGCCGGCATCGGATGCTGCGATCGCGAGCGTCGCCTTGTAGTCCTCGCGAGCACTTGCGTAGTCGCCCCTCGCTTCAAAGGCCAGCGCGCGATGGGTGTAGCCGGAGATCAGCACGCTGTTCGGCGGCGTCATGATATTGGCTGGCGGCTTCTCCCTGGCGAGCCGGATCGCCTCGCTGCCGTCGGCGATGGCGCGGTCGAGATCGCCCTTGGCGCGCCAGATCGCGGTGCGGTTGATCAGCGGCTGCGGCAGCGAGGGATCGAGCCGGATCGCCTGGTTGATATCGGCAAGCGCGCCGTCGAGATCGCCGAGGGCCTGTTTCGAGATGCCCCGGTTCTGAAACGAAAACGTCGCTTTCGGATCGGCCTTGATCGCCATGTCGTAGTCGGCAATGGCCTTCGCATAGTCGTGCTTGCCGCGCCAGGCGTTGCCCCGATTGTGGAAGATGGTGCCGCTGGGTGGTCCGAGCTTCAGCGCGTCGTCGAAGTCTGCGATCGCGATGTCGTAGTCGCCCTTGTCGTAATAGGCCGATCCCCTGAGGTTGTAGGCTGCCTGGCTCGGCTGGAGCCGGATCGCTTCGGTGGCGTCGGTGACGACTTTCGCGTAGTCGCCCTTCTTGTTCCAGCCGACGGCGCGCCAGAAATGGATCGTCGCAAGCTGCTCGCCCCGAAACGCCTTCAGAGCGATGATCTTGGTGCAGGCGTCGATCATCTTGTCGGCCGGCGTCGTGTCGGTGGTGCAGAGCGGCCCGAGCTGGTTGCGGGCCTGCGCGGCCGCGGGCGCCGACCCCAGGATTGCGGCAAGCAGACTGAGCGCGACGAGCAGGCGGCGCATGGCGAAGGTCCCCATCAAAGGAAGGCGCTTGTTTGTTGTCCGGCTTGCCGTGGGGGTTCACGGGCCACGCTGGCGTGAGCAGACGAGGAAAAGTCAGACAGCTGCTATTCCTTTGGTGGGCAGATTTTGCTAGGAGGCGAAGCCCAATTTTTCTGCCCACCGCGTCCCACTCATGAAAAACGACGAAATCCTCAGCCAGATCACCGAGTTCTGCCGTAAGGCGGACATGGCGGAATCGACGTTCGGCCGGCGCGCGGTGAACGATGGGAAGCTGGTGCATCGCCTGCGCGAGGGCAAGCGCATCACCATCGACACGCTGGACCGGATCCAGGCCTATATGGCGGCATCGATGGCCGGGGGAGTGCCGCCGCCGCGGGGGCTTCAGGTGCCGCCCGAAAAGCGCGACCCGCGCGGCAATTTCCGCTTCTTCGAGAACCGGCAGAAATACCTGCTGTTCGTCCACACCTGCAGCGAAAAGCGGGTGGTCGCCGACAGGGTCGCGCTGGAGCTCGCCTCCATCCATCCGCGCCCACCGGCCCTGCGCCTGTTCGACGCCGGCGTCGGCGACGGCACGGTGCTGGCGCGGGTGCTGCGCGCGACGCACCAACGCTACCCCCACATGCCGTTCTACGTTGCCGGCAAGGAGCTCAGCCTGGAGGATCTGCGCCTGACGCTGGAGAAGGTGCCGGACCGCATTTTCGAGCATCCGGCATCGGTGTTCGTCTTCACCAACATGTTCTACTCGGAGGCGCCCTGGCTGACGCCGGCATCGCCAGCCGCGGCGGCGGCGACCGTCTGGCACGAGGTGCCGCTGCGGGGCGCCTCGTCAGGCGAGTTCGAGCAGCAGATCGCGGAGCTCCGGCCATTCCTGGAGCAGAACTGGCGTGCCGCGATCAGCCCGCGTACCGCCATGCCGCTGTACGAACGGCCCGTGGTCCTCGTGCTTTATCGCGAGGATCACCGATTCTTGCTGGATTCGACCATTCCGCGGCCGGGCCAGACCGAGGCCAATTTCGACCTCGTCATCGCGTCCCAGCCCTACCGGGCCCTGTCCTCGGTCAATTTCCGGGCCAAGCGGATCATCGCCCCCTTGGCAAAGGCGCTTCGGCCGGGAGGGCGACTGATCGGAATCCACTCCCATGGCCAGGATCCGGGCATGGAAATGATCCAGGCGATCTGGCCCGGAGAAAATCCTTTCGCCGTGAGCCGTCATGAGCTATTGCGCGCCGTTAAGTATGAACTTGGCTCGTTGGGCCGCGACTTAAATTTTAATGCATATGCGGATAACCGCTCGATCTTCAGGTATGATATGGAAGCGCTGCCCAACGAGGTAACCGGCACTATCGGAACCTCGACGGCCTTTGCAGCGTGGAATGCGGCGGTGTATGTCGCTCAGATTGAGGACGACCGGTTGACAGAAATGACTCAAAACGGCCGCACTCTGGATGCCGCCAGGGACGTGCTGCGGAAGTACAATGGGCTCTGGTTTCTCGACGAATCCTACGTCATCTCGCGCCGGCGTGATTGACTTCATTCACAGGTAAAAATCGCAAACGCCCGCCGGCTTAGTGGCGGAACAAGGGGTTACTGATGCGCGCGTCCTATCTCTTCACCAGCGAGTCCGTGTCCGAGGGTCATCCGGACAAGGTGTGCGACCGGATTTCCGACGAGATCGTCGATCTGTTCTACCGCGAAGGGCCGAAGGCCGGCATCGACCCCTGGCAGATCCGCGCCGCCTGCGAGACGCTCGCGACCACCAACAAGGTGGTGATCGCCGGTGAGACCCGCGGTCCGAAGTCGGTGACCAATGAGCAGATCGAGGGCGTCGTCCGCGGCGCGATCAAGGATATCGGCTACGAGCAGGAAGGCTTCCATTGGAAGACCTGCGACATCGAGATCCTCCTGCATCCGCAGTCGGCCGACATCGCGCAGGGCGTCGATGCGCTTCAGCCGGGCGAGGTCAAGGAAGAGGGCGCGGGCGACCAGGGCATCATGTTCGGTTACGCCACCAACGAGACGCCCGATCTGATGCCGGCGCCGATCTTCTACGCCCACAAGATCCTGCGCCTGATCTCCGAAGCCCGTCACTCCGGCAAG
Organism: Bradyrhizobium sp. 192; assembly: GCF_023100965.1. Taxonomy (NCBI): domain Bacteria; kingdom Pseudomonadati; phylum Pseudomonadota; class Alphaproteobacteria; order Hyphomicrobiales; family Nitrobacteraceae; genus Bradyrhizobium; species Bradyrhizobium sp. 192. The sequence goes on along the minus strand of NZ_CP064690.1, from coordinate 6,171,998 downwards.
GAGAAGGTGCTCGGCCCCGACTCCAAGAGCCAGGTCACCGTGCAGTACGAGAACGGCAAGCCGGTCGGCGTGCGCGAGATCGTGGTCTCGCACCAGCACCTGATCGAGGACATCTCGTCCACGCAGATCCGCGACATCGTCGAGCCCTATGTGCGCGAGGCGCTGCCGAAGGACTGGATCACGCCGAAGACCATCTGGCACATCAACCCGACCGGCAAATTCTTCATCGGTGGCCCCGATGGTGATACCGGCCTGACCGGCCGCAAGATCATCGTCGATACCTACGGTGGCGCGGCTCCGCATGGCGGTGGCGCGTTCTCCGGCAAGGATCCGACCAAGGTCGACCGCTCGGCGGCCTATGCCGCGCGCTACGTCGCCAAGAACATCGTTGCCGCCGGTCTTGCCGACCGCTGCACGCTCCAGCTCGCCTACGCCATTGGCGTGGCGCGCCCGCTGTCGATCTACATCGACACCCACGGCACCGGTAAGGTGTCGGAGGACCAGCTCGAGAAGGCGGCGGCGCAAGCGATGGATCTGACGCCCCGCGGCATCCGCAGCCATCTCGATCTCAACCGCCCGATCTACGCGCGCACTTCGGCCTACGGTCATTTCGGTCGCACGCCCGACAACGAGGGCGGCTTCTCCTGGGAGAAGACCGACCTCGTCGAGCAGCTCAAGCGCGCGCTCTAGTTCTCTCGCGTCATTCCGGGGCGCCGCGATAGCGGCGAACCCGGAATCTCGAACCTCCGGATTCCGGGTTCGCTCGTTTCACGAGCGTCCCGGAATGACGAGCCCAAACAAACAGGAACCTCCCATGAACGCGAAGCCCGGCTTCACCGATTACATCGTCAAGGACATTACGCTCGCCGATTTCGGCCGCAAGGAGCTCTCGCTGGCCGAGACCGAGATGCCCGGCCTGATGGCCACCCGCGAGGAGTACGGCCCGAAGCAGCCGCTGAAGGGCGCGCGCATCGCCGGCTCGTTGCATATGACGATCCAGACCGGCGTGCTGATCGAGACGCTGGCAGCCCTCGGCGCCGATATCCGCTGGGTTTCCTGCAACATCTATTCGACGCAGGATCATGCTGCCGCCGCGATCGCGGCCGCCGGTATTCCCGTCTTCGCCGTCAAGGGCGAGACGCTGGCGGAGTACTGGGACTACACCGCAAAGCTGTTCGACTGGCACGGCGGCGGTCACCCGAACATGATCCTCGACGACGGCGGTGACGCCACCATGTACGTCCATCTCGGCCTGCGCGCCGAGAAGGGCGATACCGCCTTCCTCGACAAGCCCGGTTCGGAAGAAGAGGAAGTCTTCTTCGCGCTTTTGAAGAAGCAGCTCAAGGAGAAGCCGAAGGGCTACTTCGCCGCGATTGCCGAGAGCATCAAGGGCGTCTCCGAGGAGACCACCACGGGCGTGCATCGTCTCTATGACATGCAGAAGGCCGGTACGCTGCTGTGGCCCGCCATCAACGTCAACGACAGCGTCACCAAGTCGAAGTTCGACAACCTCTATGGCTGCCGTGAATCGCTGGTCGACGGCATCCGCCGCGGCACCGACGTGATGATGTCGGGCAAGGTCGCGATGGTCGCCGGCTTTGGTGACGTCGGGAAGGGTTCGGCCGCCTCGCTGCGCCAGGCCGGCTGCCGCGTCATGGTGTCGGAAGTCGATCCGATCTGCGCTCTGCAGGCCGCGATGGAAGGCTACGAAGTCGTGACCATGGAAGATGCGGCTCCCCGTGCCGACATCTTCGTCACCGCGACAGGCAACAAGGACATCATCACCATCGAGCACATGCGCGCGATGAAGGATCGCGCCATCGTCTGCAACATCGGTCACTTCGACAACGAGATCCAGATCGCGGGTCTGCGTAACCTGAAATGGACCAACATCAAGCCGCAGGTCGACGAGATCGAATTCCCCGACAAGCACCGCATCATCATGCTGTCGGAAGGCCGCCTCGTGAACCTCGGCAACGCGATGGGCCATCCGTCCTTCGTGATGTCGGCCTCCTTCACCAACCAGACGCTGGCGCAGATCGAGCTTTACGCCAACAACAAGGACGGCAAGTACAAGAAGGAAGTCTACGTGCTGCCGAAGTCGCTCGACGAGAAAGTCGCGCGTCTTCACCTCGCCAAGATCGGCGTCAAGCTCACCGAGCTCCGCAAGGACCAGGCCGACTACATCGGCGTGAAGCAGGAAGGCCCGTTCAAGTCGGATCATTACCGCTATTGATCCTGACCCAATTGCGACACAAAGGGCCCCGGAGCGATCCGGGGTCTTTTTTTATCGGTCTGCCTTGTGGTACGCTTACAGGTAGAGCCGAAACAAGCCTGCCACTTTGCAGCGGGCGGCCGCTTTCCAACGTTCATTGTCAGAATGCATAGGGAGGGAATGCGATGTCTGAGCTGCTGCCGGTTTGATGGACACCGAGATTGGGTGTTTCATGAAGCCGGAGGTGGTCATGCAGAGACGGAAGTTCAGTCGAGAGTTCAAGGTCGAGGCGGTCAAGCTTGTCAGGGAACGAGGGGTGTCGGTGGCGCAAGCCGGCCGCGACCTGGGGGTTCATGAGAACGTGCTGCGCAAATGGGTGAAGGAGTTCGGCTCCGATCCCGTTCAGGCCTTCCCCGGCCACGGGCAAATGAAGCCTGAGCAATTGGAGATCGAGCGGCTGCGGCGCGAGGTCACCAAGCTGAAGGCGGAGCGGGACATCCTAAAAAAGGCCGCTGCCTACTTCGCGAAGGAAGCGACATGAAGTTCGGCTTCATCGCGAAGCACCGGACCATCTGGCCGGTGGCATGGCTATGCGAAGCAATGGGCGTATCGCGGTCGGGCTTCCATGCCTGGCTGAACCGATCGCCCAGCGCCAGATCCCGAAGCGACGAGACGGTAGGCCAGAGGGTCAAGGCGAGCTTCGTTGCCAGCGACCGGACCTATGGCGCACGGCGCGTCTGGAGAGACCTTCTGGCAGACGGCGTCGACTGCGGCCTGCATCGAATCGAGCGGCTGATGCGCCTGCAGGCCTTGCGGGCGAGACCAAGGCGCCGGCGCCTGCCGAAGGACGAAGGCGACCGGCAGATAGCGAACGTGCCGGCGAACCTTCTGGATCGTCAGTTTGTGGCTGAGCGGCCGAACCAGAAGTGGATCGCCGACTTCACCTACATCTGGACCGCCGAGGGCTGGCTCTACGTGTCGGCCGTGATCGACCTGTTCTCGCGCCGTGTGGTCGGCTGGTCGATGAGCTCTAGTATGACAGCGCAATTGGTTGCCGATGCCCTGTTGATGGCAGTCTGGCGCCGCGGCAACCCGGATGCTTTGATGCATCATTCCGATCGCGGCAGCCAATACGTCAGCGAACAGTTCCAGCGCCTGATGGCCGACAGCGGGATCGTTTGCAGCATGAGCCGATCCGGCAATGTGTGGGACAACGCGGCGATGGAGAGCTTCTTCTCGTCGTTGAAGACCGAGCGCACCGAGCGCAAGACCTATCGCACCAGGAACGAGGCAAGAGCAGATGTGTTCGACTACATCGAGCGGTTCTATAACGCCGTCCGGCGTCATTCGACCATCGGCTATCTCAGCCCCGTTGAGTTCGAGCGTAAGGTGGGATTAGCTTAACCTGGTGTCCATCAAACCGGCAGCAGCTCAGTCCAGCGAAGCCAACGTTCAATTGTTGAAGGAAGCCTATCGCCAGTGGAGCGAGAGCAAGGGCCAAAGCGTCGACCATTGGTTCGACAACGTCATCGGTCCGCAGATCAAGTTTGATTCGATTCCGCGTGGGGCTGCGGCGGTGCCCTTTGCCAAGAGCTATGACGATCGCAGCGAGCTGCGTGGCTATTTTGACGGACTGTTGGCCGACTGGAGCATGCAGTACTACACGATGAACGAATACGTCGCGGAAGGCGACGCCGTCGTCGCGCGCGGCAAATGCGCGTGGACCAACAAGAAGACCGGAAAGCTCGCTGAGACACCGAAGGTCGATTTCTGGCGCTTCAAGGACGGCAGGGCGGTCGAGTTTCATGAGTACTTCGACACTGCCTGTGTCTACGCCGCGACCATGCCCTGACGGTTGCAATTCGGCGCGGCGCCGCCCATCCTGTACCGGGGGAGAGACGCCATGACCGAAGCCAAAGAACATTTCGACGTCCTCATCGTCGGTGCCGGCCTGTCCGGCATCGGCGCGGGCTATCATTTGCAGAAGAAGTGCCCGGGCAAGAGCTACGTCATTCTGGAGGGGCGCGACTGCATCGGCGGCACCTGGGACCTGTTCCGCTATCCCGGCATCCGTTCGGACAGCGACATGTTCACGCTCGGCTATTCCTTCAAGCCGTGGACCGATCCGAAGGCGATCGCAGACGGGCCGCAGATCCTGAACTATGTGCGTGAGACCGCGGCCGAGAACGGCATCGAGAAGCACATCCGCTTCCGCCATCGCGTCAAGCGCGCTTCGTGGTCGACGCCGGACGCACGCTGGACCATCGAGGCTGAACGCATCACGGGGGAGGGCGCGACCGAGCTGGTGCGCTTCACCTGCAATTTCCTCTTCATGTGCTCGGGTTATTACAAATACGAGGCGGGCTACACGCCGGAGTTCAAGGGCTCCGCCGATTTCGCCGGGCGCATCGTCCATCCGCAGAAATGGACCGAGGACATCGACTACGCGGGCAAGCGCGTCGTGGTGATCGGGTCGGGCGCGACCGCGGTGACGCTGGTGCCGGAGCTCGCCAAGAAGGCGGCACAGGTCACCATGCTGCAGCGTTCGCCGACCTATGTGGTGTCGCGTCCGGCGCAGGATCCCGTCGCCAACAAGATCCGCCGTAATTTGCCGACGCGGCTTGCCTATCATGTCATCCGCTGGCGCAACGTGATGTGGGGAATGTTCTTCTTCCAGCTCAGCCGGCGCCGTCCTGCGAAGGTCAAGGAGCTGGTCCTCAAGGGCGTGCAGATGGCGCTCGGCCCGGACTACGACGTCGCCACTCATTTCACGCCGCGCTACAATCCCTGGGACCAGCGGTTGTGCCTGGTGCCGGACGGCGATCTGTTCGCGGCGATCCGCGAGCAGCGCGCCTCCGTCGTCACGAGCGAGATCGACACGTTCACGCGCGACGGCATTCGCCTGAAGGATGGCAGCGAACTGGCCGCCGACATCGTCGTGACGGCGACCGGGCTGGTGCTTCAGGTCGTCGGCGGTCTCGACGTCAGTGTCGACGGCCGTGCCGTCGATTTCGCCAATACGCTGACCTACAAGGGCATGATGTATGCCGACGTGCCCAACATGGCCTCGGCGTTCGGCTACACCAATGCGTCCTGGACGCTGAAATGCGACCTCACCTGCGAATATGTCTGCCGGCTCATCAACTACATGGACCGGCACAATTTCCGCCAGTGCATGCCGCATAATGACGACCCGGAGATCACGGCACAGCCCTCGCTGGACTTCACCTCGGGCTATGTGCAGCGCTCGGTGGCCAAGATGCCGAAGCAGGGCTCGAAGCAGCCGTGGCGGCTGTACCAGAACTACGCGCTCGACATCGTCTCCTTGCGCTTCGGCCGGATCGACGACGGCGTGATGCGATATTCCTGATCACGCCGCGGGCTGCATCTATGCCTTGCGCGTAGTGAGCGCGAGGCCAAGGTCGATCGCCAGTGCCAGCACCACCGCCGCACCGCCGAGTCCGAACAGGACCAGATAGTCGCCACCGGTCTGCGCATAGATCCACGAGAACCCGTAGGCCGCTGCCGCCTGGAACAGCGCAAAGCTCGTAGTGGCGTGGCTCCAGGTCGCGCGCTGTTGTTCGGCCGAATGCGGCACGAGCTCGTGGATGCGCCCGAGCACCAGGGGCACGATGCCTGGCGTGAAGGCGCCGACCACAACACTTGATACGATCAGCGAGACCGGCGCGGTGCTCACCGTCGGCAGCAACACAGCGGCCGCCTCGATCAGGAAGGCCGCGCGCAATGCCGGTCCAAACCCGGACCGGTCACCGAGATGGCCGGTGGCGAGCGGACCGACGATCGCGCCAAGGCCGTAAAGCACCCAGTAGTGCGATCCCGCGGCAATTCCCTGGCCAAGGCCGCGGGCCACGAAGTCGACGATGAAAACCATGTGCGGCACCAGCGCTACCGCGTTGAGACCGTACTGGACCAGCAGCGCGCGGGCGGCGGGCGAGGCTCGATGGGGCTTTGCCTGATGCGAAGGAGCCGCATTGCCCTTGGCGTCAGCAGGCCAGTTCCACCAGCTCGCGAGGGTGAGGAGGGCCGAGAGCGCGCCAAGGCCATACCAGCTCTGCTGGAGGCCCTGTTGCAGCAAGAGCGGCACCAGCGTGCCCGATGCTGCGACGCCGAGGCCGACGCCGGCAAAGATCACGCCGCCGACGATGCCGCGCCGTGCGGGTGAGGTGTGCGGCAGAATGACGGAAGCCGCCAGCACCATGATGATGCCGCCGGTGAGACCTGACAGAAAGCGCCAGGCGAAGAACCAGGTAAACGACACCGGTGCCGAACTGGCGAAGAAGGAGAGGGTCGCCAGCAGCATCATCGCTCGCAGCGCAGGGACCGCGCCGATGCGCGAAGCGACGGCCCGTGCGGCGAGCGCGCCGGCGAGATAGCCGGCAAGGTTCGCCGCACCGAGATAGACGACGTCTGATGCGCTGAACCATCTTGCCGCGATCAGGGCCGGGATCAGCGGGGTATAGGAAAAGCGGGCGAGGCCGAGGCCGACCAGTGACGCGGACAATCCTGCCACGGCATATCGCCAGGTTCTTTGGGACGTTGAGCCAGAGTTTGACCCCGGCTGCGGGTGCAGCCGGGTCTCGATGTGTTGCTTCGTATCTGCGTTGATCATTTCATCCTCCTGCGCTCAATGGCGCGCGGATCATCCGGTCTGGGCGCGGCGGCGCCGGAATTCCGGCACGGGCAGGCCGCCCCAGCCCCAATTATCCAGGTCGACTTCCTCGATCACGACGAAGGTGGAATCGAGCGGCTTGCCGAGCACGTCGAGCAAGACCTGGCTCGATCCCTTGATCAGGGCGGCCTTTTCCTCCGCGGTGATCGACGCCGCTCCCGGCGTCGTTCCCTCGCGGGTCACTTGAATGGTGACGATGGGCATCGTGTTTATCCTCGGCTCAGTGGCCGGCGCTCTGGCCGCCGTCGACATGCAGGATCTCGCCGGTGACGAAGGAAGCACCCTCGAGATAGAGCACGGCATCGACGATGTCGGACATCTCGCCCATATGGCCGACCGGGTGCAGCGCGCTGAGCTGGGCATGCGTCTCGACCGGATGCATCGGCGACTTGATGATGCCGGGGGACACCGCGTTGACGCGGATGCCGCGCTTGGCATACTCGATCGCGAGCGACTTGGTCGCGGCGCTCAGTCCGCCCTTGCTCAGCGAGGCCAGCACCGAGGGCACGTTCGAGTTCGCCTGTTCGACCAGGGTGGTGGTGATCTGGACGACGTGGCCAGAACCCTGCTTTTCCATCTCGGCGATGGCGAGCTGCGTGACGTTGAAGAAACCTGCGACATTGGTCCCCATCACCGCCGCATAGTCTTCGGCCGTGTACTGCGTGAACGGCTTTGCGACGAAGATGCCGGCATTGTTCACCAGCGTGTCGACCCGGCCGAAGCGGGCGACGGCCTGCGAGATCACGCGCTCGGCGGTGGCTCTATCCGAGATGTCGCCGGGGACGGCGAGAACATCGTCGTCGCCCGACGGCTTGATGGAGCGGGCCGTTGCCACGACGCGGTAGTTGCCATCACGAAATCCCTTGACCAGGGCGGAGCCGATGCCCTGCGATGCCCCGGTGATGATGGCGACCTTCTGTTCGATACCCATGACGGGCTCCTGTTGTTGGCTTCAGAACCTGAGCCAGCAGCGGCCGGCCCCGCGTGTGAGGTACGCTCCAGCGGCCCGGCTGCGAATACACGTTGTCCGGCAGACACTGTTACGTGGCGCGAACGAATGCCGGATCTGGCCTTGGCGGCGGTTGTCGCGGTGGGGACGAGCGCCTAGCTTGTCACCGGAGTTTGATGGGGCGACGGGAAGGCATGGATCGTCTGGATGCGATGAATGTGTTCGTCCTCGCGGTGGACGAGGGAAGCCTCGCGGCCGCAGGGCGCAAGCTTGGCCGCTCACCGGCAGCGGTCAGCCGCGCCATCGCTTTTCTGGAAGAGCGGGTCGGCGCCGAACTGCTGCACCGGACGACGCGATCGATCAAGCTGAGCGAGGAGGGCGAGCGCTATCTCGCGATCTGCCGCCGCGTACTCGCGGAGCTGGAGGAGGCCGACGACATTGCCGCCGGACCGCGCTCGGCGCCGCGAGGCCTGCTTACGATCACCGCACCAGTTGTGTCCGGCGAGATGGTGCTGCGGCCGATCCTGGATGCGTTTCTCGATGCCTGTCCGACGGTGTCGGCAAAGCTCCTGCTGTTTGACCGTGCGGTCAACCTGATCGAGGAAGGCGTCGATGTCGCGCTCCGCATCGGGCCTCTCGCGGATTCAGCGATGGTGGCGATGCGGGTCGGCGAGATCAGCCGCGTCGTCGTGGCGGCGCCGCGCTATCTCAAGCAGCACCCGCGCATCACCGAGCCCGGCGATCTTGCCAAGCATCAGATCGTGGCGATGGCGCATCTTCCGAACTCCTGGACCTTTGTGCCGCAGGCCGGCTCGTCGGCGGCCCGGACGGTGCAGTTTACTCCGCGCCTCGTCGTCAACAGTACCTATGCGGCGGTGGCCTCCGCCGTGGCCGGGCGCGGGGTGGCGCGGATGTATTCCTACCAGGTGGCGGAGCAGGTCGCGCGCGGCGAGCTCGAGATCGTACTGGCCGGCGACGAGGATCCGGAGATGCCCGCGCATTTGATCTGCCCGCAGGGCAGGCTTTCGGTGCCCAAGGTGCGTGCCTTCACCGACTTTGCGGTGCCGCGGCTGAAGAAGCAATTTGCCCAGCTCAAGAAGAGCATGGCTGCGCGATGAGCCGCTGCACCCTCGGCAATGCGTTGTTTTGCGTATACGGGCACCGGGCTGAATCAGCCATGCTGCCCGAACGGTTAACGCCGGATTAACCGGTGAGTCCTAGCCTGTCTTGGCCGGGTTACTCGCAAGGCCGAGGTGAGCCCAATGGAAGCCCAAAAGATCGCGGTCGACGCCGTCGTCGCGCTGACCGATTGCGACCGCGACGCCGTCATCGCCTTCATCCGCCGGCTCTATCTCGCCGGCGTCACGGATCCCAAGCGCCTGACCTTCAAGGGTCTCCAGGCGCTGTCCCGGGCGTGATTCAGCTCGTTTCGGCCAGTTTCAACCCAGGTTCCGCACCGCCGTTCTCCCCAGCGTGATTGCAACCCAGCGGTGAATATCTTGCCGCTTGGGCCTGGCCGAGGTAGATCACGTTCCCGGCTGGGTCAGTTGGGAGCTGGGGAAATGGTGAAACAGCTTTTTGCACCGCAACTTGTCATCCTTTATGTGCTTGCGGCCTCGACGATTTACGTGCACTTCCGCGGCAAGCAGCGGCTGCGCTTTGCGCGCCAGCTCGGCGATCACTCGACCTACCTCGCCCCCTACAATGTGCTGATGTACGCCGGCTCTGCCGTTCCGAACAAACCGGTGATCCCGGTCGAGCAGTTTCCCGAGCTGAAACCCCTCAGCGAGAACTGGGAAACGATCCGCGACGAGGCCGTGCGTCTGTTCGACGAAGGTTTCATCCGCGCGGCCGCGAAGAACAACGACTGGGGCTTCTACTCGTTCTTCAAGAGCGGCTGGAAGCGGTTTTACCTGAAATGGTACGACGACTTCCTGCCGTCGGCGAACACGCTGTGCCCGAAGACGGTGGAGCTGCTCAAGTCGATCCCGAGCGTGCATGGCGCGATGTTCGCGATGCTGCCGCCGGGCGGCAAGCTCGGCGCGCACCGCGATCCCTTTGCCGGCTCGCTGCGCTATCACCTCGGCCTGGTCACGCCGAACTCGAACAAGTGCCGCATCCTGGTCGACGGCGTCGAATGCGTCTGGCGCGACGGCGAGGCCTTCATGTTCGACGAGACCTTCATCCATAGCGCCGAGAACGCCACCGACGTCAACCGCATCATCCTGTTCTGCGACGTCGAGCGCCCGATGAAGTATGGCTTCATGACCGCGATCAACCGCTGGGTCAGCCATCACATCGTCAAGGCGTCGGCGACCCAGAACGTCGAGGGCGAGAATGTCGGCGTGCTCAACAAGGTGTTCGGCAAGCTCTACGAGATCCACCTCGCCAGCCGCAAGGTCAAGGCGTGGAACCGCAACGTCTACTACACGCTGAAGTACTCGCTGACGGCGCTGATCCTCGGCCTCATCGTCTATTCGGCAATACGGTGACGGGCGGCGAAATGGCTTCCTTGCCGCTTGCGAACACCGAGATCGTGCAGTTCTTCCGCCGGTGGCTGGAAACCTTCGCAGGCTATGTCCGCGAGGTCGACTACGCTTCGGCGAGGCCGCTGTTCCATCCCGACGTGCTTGCATTCGGCACGCATAACGATGTCATCCCCGGCCTCGACCAATGGGTCACGAGTCAATGGAATAACGTCTGGCCCAAGACAAGCGACTTCCGTTTCGTGCTCGAGCAAGTTTCGATCCTGGCATCCCCTGACGGCATGATGGCGACGGTCATCGCGCCATGGACGAGCACGGGCTATCATGCCGATGGCAGCGCGTTTCCGCGCCCTGGTCGCGCGACGATGGTATTTTCGAGAGAAGGTGATGGCTGGCTGTGCGTGCATTCGCACATGTCACTCAATCGTGGTGTGCCGCAGGCCAGCCACGCCAATCGACCGGTAAAAGCCTGGTAGATGTGATCGGAATCAAAAAGGCCCCGGATAATGTCCGGGGCCTTTTGATTTTCGAGATGTCGTGCAGCCTATTCCGGTTGGCCGATCGAGACCTTCAGCGTGCCGACGCCGTCGACGCCGCATTCGAGCTTGTCGCCGGGCTGAAGCTGCGACACTCCGGCGGGCGTGCCCGTCATGATGATGTCGCCGGCGGCGAGCTTCACCTGCTGCGAGAGCTGCCAGATGATCTCGGGCACGTTCCAGATCAGCTCGGTCAGGTCACCCTTCTGAGCCTCCTTGCCGTTGACCGTGAGCCAGATCTTGCCCTTGGCGGGATGGCCGATCTTGGAGGCCGGCTGGATCGCGGAGCACGGAGCGGAGCCGTCGAACGACTTGCCGATCTCCCAGGGACGCTCCTTCTTGCGCGAGGCGATCTGGAGGTCGCGGCGGGTGAGGTCGATGCCGACGGCATAGCCGTAGACGTGATCCAGCGCCTTGTCGGCGGGGATGTTGAGTCCGCCGCTCTTCATCGCGACGATCAGCTCGACCTCGTGATGCAAATCCTTGGTCAATGGTGGATAGGGAATGGTGGCGCCATCGGGCACCAGCATATCGGCGTGCTTGGCGAAGAAGAACGGCGGGGCACGCTCGTCATTGCCCATCTCGCGGATGTGCTCGAGATAGTTGCGGCCGACGCACCAGATGCGGCGCACCGGATAACGGCCGCTTTCGCCGACGACGGGAAGCGAAGCCTGGGGCGGAAGCGGGATGACGTAGGAGGCGGCGTTCATGCGGGTCTCGCGGCTCTTGAGGTTGACAGGGAACTCTATGCGGTTGCGCTGATCGGCGCCAGAGCGCCGGCATCGTGATGTTGCAGGCGGAAGAATGAGGCATAGCGCCCGCCGCGACGGAGCAGCTCGTCATGTCGGCCCTGCTCGACGATTTCGCCACCTTCGATCACAAGGATGCTGTCTGCGTGCATGATGGTGTGCAGGCGATGCGCGATCACGATGGTGGTGCGGTTCTGGCAGAGATGCTCGATCGCCTCCTGCACCTGCCGTTCGGATTCGGAATCGAGTGCGGCGGTGGCCTCATCAAGCAGGATGATCGGTGCGTTCTTGAGCAGCGCGCGCGCGACGGCGATGCGCTGGCGCTGGCCGCCCGACAGCTGGGTGCCGTGCTCGCCGACCGGCGTGTCGTAGCCGAGCGGGAAGCCCATGATGAAGTCATGCGCGCAGGCGGCCTTGGCAGCGTCGACGATTTCGTTCTCGGTCGCGCCCGGCTTGCCGAACGCGATGTTGTTCCGGATGGTGTCGCGGAACAGATAGACGTCCTGCCCGACATAGGCGGTCTGCGCCCGCAGCGATTTGCGAGAGATCGCGCCGATCGACTGGCCGTCGATCGCGATGTCGCCCTGCGTCACCTCGTAGAAGCGCAGCAGCAGCGCCAGCACCGTCGACTTGCCGCCGCCGGACGGGCCTACCAGCGCGGTGACCTTGCCGGGCTCCGCCACGAAGCTCATGCGGTTGAGCACGGTCTCGCCCGAGCGATAGGAGAAGCTGACGTCGCGCAGCTCGATCCGCGCGTCGGTGAGCTTCAGCGCCGGCTTGTCGTCGTCGGAGTGCTCGCTCGCCGGGCTGTCGACGACTTCGAGCAGCATGCGGGCGCCGACGAGCTGGCTGTTGAGGTCTATGTTCAGCCGTGCCAGCCGCTTGGCCGGCTCGGTGGCCATCAGGAAGGCGGTCATGAAGGAGAAGAACGCACCGGGCGTGGCGTTGAGCGCGACCACGCTGTAGCCACCATAGAGCAGGCAGCCGGCGACCGCGAAGCCCCCGAGCATCTCCATCAGCGGGTTGGAGCGGTTGGCGACGCGCGCCATCTTGTTGGCGTTGCGCTCGACGATCGCGATGTTCTCGTCGATGCGCTTCTGCATGGTGTCTTCCAGCGTGAACGCCTTGACGGTGCGGATGCCCTGCAGCGATTCCTGCATCGTCTCCATGATGTCGGCGGTGCCGGTGAACTGGTTGAAAGCGAGACCCTTGATGCGCTTGACCAGCTTGCGCAGCACCAGCATTGCCGGCGGCACCACGACGAGACCGATGAACGACATCACCGGGTCCTGCCACACCATCACGCCGATCATGGCGAGAAGCATCATGAGGTCGCGGCCGACCGCGTTAACCAGCATGTTGAGGACGTCGGTGATGGATTTTGCGCCGGCCGTCAGCCGCGCCAGAAATTCGGACGAATGCCGTTCGGAGAAGAAGCCGACGCTCTCGCGCATCAACTTGGCGAACAATTGCCGCTGGTTGGTGGCGAGGATGGCGTTACTGATCTTGGTCAGGATCACCATGTGGCCGTAGGTCGCCACGCCCTTGATGAAGAGCAGGATCACCGTGATGCCCGAGAACATCGCGATGCCCGGGATGTTCTTGTCGACATAGGCCTGGTTGATGACCTGGCCCAGCACGTAGGTCGCGCCCGCGGTCGATCCGGCGGCAAGCGCCATCAACGCGAAGGCGACGAGGTAGCGCCGCCAATAGACGACCCCCTGTTCCGTGACCAGGCGGCGAACCAGGACCATTGCCGCATAGGGATCGTCGGTGATTTTCTTTGGAAACTGGGCCATCCGCAGTCCATTGACGGCACGGGACAAAGCCTGCCCGCGCGTCAGGGATCGAACGGCCTCTGTGCCCGCTCAAGCGGAGTTTTTCAAGCCCAATTAAGGGCTTGCGCTCAGAGGGAATCTAGGCCGAGGCCGCGTGGCGGAGCTCGCCATGGCGCTCGTGGAACAACTTGTCCTCCCACGCCAAGGCGTGCGCGGCGATGGTCTCGAGGTCGTCGTATTGCGGCTTCCACTCGAGCAGGCCGCGGATGCGGCTGGTATCGGCGACCATGGTCATGATGTCGCCGGGCCGGCGCGGGGCGTATTGCACGGCGAAGCTGCGGCCTGACACCCGGCGCACGGCGTCGATGGTCTCCAGCACCGAATAGCCGCGGCCGTAGCCGCAATTGAGCGTCGTCGAGGCGCCACCGTTGCGCAGGTACGTGAGTGCCGAACGATGGGCCTGCGAGAGGTCCGTGACGTGGATGAAGTCGCGGATGCAACTGCCGTCGGGGGTCGGATAGTCGGTGCCGAACACGTCGATCTTGGCGCGCTGGCCGGTCGCGGCTTCCACCGCGATCTTGAGCAGATGCGTGGCGCCGGCGGTGGCAAGGCCGATGCGGGCCTGCGGATCGGCGCCGGCGACGTTGAAATAGCGCAGGGTGACGTACTGCATGCCGTAGGCGGCGGCGACGTCGTGCAGCATGATCTCGGTCATCAGCTTCGACGAGCCGTAGGGCGACAGCGGCCGCGTCGGCGCGTGTTCGGGGACCGGCACCTGGTCCGGATTGCCGTAGACGGCGGCGGTCGACGAGAAGATGAAGCGGTTGATGCCGCGCTTGACCGCGACGTTGAGCAGATTGCGCGCGGTCGTGAAATTGTTGCGATAGTAGCCGAGCGGATCGCGCATCGAATCCGGTACGACGACGGAGCCGGCGAAATGGATGATGCTCTCGATGTTGTGCTGCGCGATCACGCCTTCGAGCAGGTTCTCGTCGCCGGCATCGCCAATGAACAGCGGCACGCCCTCGGGCAGATAGGCCGAGAAACCGGTGGAGAGATCGTCGATCACGACGACGTCCTCGCCGGCTTCCGCCAGCGCGAGGACCGTATGACTTCCGATATAGCCGGCGCCGCCGGTGACTAGCACAGTCATGATCTCACCCGTCTTCGATCAACGCGCCAAGTTAACGTTTGCGCGGTGAAGAGGGGGTTTCGGCGTGGCTGAACTGGTCACTATGCTTAATGTTGCGTATAGGGGGTTTCCGAAACGGAGCGTGACGTGGCGAATCACCCGGGCGATCTCGAAGTGATCGTGCCAAATCTGCACAGGCGCTATTCCGGGGTCACCGCGACCAACCGGATGGTGGCGCCGCGGCTGGCGAAACTATACCGCGCCGCCTGGTTCGGCTCGCACGCGCCGGCCGGGATCGCGCGCCTGAGTGTTGCCGATTTTCTGAAGCTGTGGCGCCGCAAGGCGCCATTGATCTGGCACGCGAGGCGCAACAACGAGATGATCGCGGGCGTCGTGCTGCGCGCGCTCGGCTGGCCGTTGAAGCTCGTGTTCACCTCGGCGGCGCAGCGGCATCACAGCTGGATCACGCGCTGGCTGATCCGGCGCATGGACGCGATCATCGCGACGTCGGATCTCTCGGCTTCGTTCCTGAAAGTTCAGGCGACGGTGATCCCGCATGGGGTCGACACCGACGTCTATGTGCCGTCGATCGATCGCGCGGCAGCGTTCACGGAGGCCGCGCTGCCGGGCCGCTACGCCATCGGCTGCTTCGGTCGCGTGCGCGCGCAGAAGGGCACGGACGTGTTCGTCGATGCGATGTGCCGCCTGCTGCCGCGCTATCCCGATTTCACCGCCGTGATCGTTGGTCAGGTCACGGCCGAGCAGACCTCCTTTGCCAATGACCTGAAAAAAAGGATCGAAGCAGCCGGCCTGCAATCGCGCATCGTCATCACCGGCGAGCTGCCTATCGAAGCGGTGCAGCGCTGGTATCAGCGGCTGATGATCTACGCCTTCACCTCGCGCAACGAAGGTTTTGGCCTAACGCTGATCGAGGCGATGGCGGCGGGCAGCGCGCTCGTCGCCGCACGCGCCGGCGCGGCCGAGCTGGTGGTCGAGGATGGCGTGAGCGGCGTGCTGATCCCGTCGGGTGATGCGGAGGCGCTGGCTGCGGCACTGGAGCCGCTGATGCGCGATGTCGACGCCGCGACGGCGATGGGCGAGCGGGGCCGGGCCCGGGTGCTCGAAAAATTCAGCCTCGATGCGGAAGCGGCGCGGATCGGCGAGGTCTATCGCCCGCTGCTGTGAGGCTTGGCGTCGCGGACCTACGCAAATTTAGCGAAAACAACCCCATGCACAGTAGAAGGTCGTAGTGAAATCAACGGCTTGGATGCCGGCGCGGCGGCTCGAATCTTGGCGCCCGTCGATACGTTTGGAAAACCACCGGCGGAAATCGATAGTCTCAAGAGACCAGCATCTCATGTCGCCGCGCGCGATGTCTCCAACACCCGCTGCGCAATCCCCACCACCTCGCTCGCCGCGATATTCCGCATGCAGCGGTGGTCGTTCATCTTGCAGATCGTGCTCTGGCAGGGCTGGCAGGACAGCACTTCCTTGTCCTGCACCACAGTGGCGGCGAGGCCGTTGAGGGGGGCCCAGAGATAGGGGCTGGTCGGGCCGAAGATGCCCATGGTGGGCGTGCCCAGCGCAGCCGCGATGTGCATCAGGCCGGAATCGTTGGAGATGGCGACGCCGGCGGCGGCCATAGCGAGCACGCCGTTGCGCAAATCGGTGCCGGTGAGGTCGCGTACCCCAGGGCCGCCCGCGGTCCCCGGGCCGCCAGCGTTCCCGGAGCCACCAGCGGCGACGATCTCCTGCGCCAGCCCCTTTTCCCCGGGGCCGCCGACTACCCAGACCTCGAAGCCGCGCTCGACCAGCAGCCGAGCGGCCTCCGGATAGTAGGTCCAGCGCTTTGACACGCCGACCGAGCCGGGCGCCAGCGCCACGGCTGCTCCCGCGCCGAGGCCGTTGGCCTGTCGCCAGCGGGCGATGTCTTCGGCAGGGACCCGCAATTGCGGCACCGGCCATTCCGGAGGCAGGGGCGCGCCATCGGGCTGGGCGAGGACGGCATTCTTGTCGATGAAGCGGGGCAGCTTCTTCTCGCCCCAGCGCCAGCGGTTGAGCAGGCCGAACCGGAATTCGCCGACGAAGCCGACCCGTTCAGGGATACCGGCCAGCGCCGGCGCAATGGCCGCCTTCCAGGTCCGGGGCAGCACCAGGGCCGTGCCGTAGTTCCGCTCGCGCAGAAGTTTCCCCAGGGCGAACTGGCGGGCGATGGCGAGGCGGCCGCGGGGCAGGTCCCACACGATCCCCTCGCGCACGCCGGGCATGTAATCGACCAGCGGGGCGCACAGGGATGTGGTGAGGAGATCGACCGGCCGGTTGGGCCAGCGCTCCTTCAGGACGCGGACCACGGTGTGATTCCGCACGAAGTCACCGATCCACATGTAGGGAATGATCAGGATCGGGCGTGTGTCGTCCCGATCGGCATCTCCACTAAATTGCGAATCTTTGTTCATCTGTTAATGGGGCCGCGGCGATCCGATTATGGCGGTTCGGTAGCCGCTCCGGGCCGGCAGGTAAAGCCGGCAGACCGTTCAATCCCAAAACCGCTTACACTTTGGCGGCTCATGCGCTAGGGCAGGACCGGGCCGCAAAGATCGGGCAGGGATTTCTGAATGTTGCTGGTGACCGGCGGGGCCGGTTTTATCGGGTCGAATGTCGTGGCCGCGCTCAATGACGCCGGCCGCAGTGACGTCGTGGTCTGCGATGTCCTGGGTAACGAAGGGAAGTGGCGGAACCTCGCCAAGCGCCAGCTTGTGGATATCGTCCCGCCCGCTGAACTGATGGACTGGCTGAAAGGCCGCAAGCTGGACGCCGTGATCCATCTCGGGGCGATTTCCGCGACCACCGCGACCGACGGCGACCTCGTGTTCGAGACCAATTTCCGCCTGTCGATGCGCCTTCTCGATTGGTGCGCGGCGAGCGCGGTGCCCTTCATCTATGCTTCCTCGGCGGCGACCTATGGCGACGGCGAGGCGGGTTTTGACGACGACGGCTCGCTGCCGGCGCTGAAGAAACTGCGGCCGATGAATCTCTACGGCTGGAGCAAGCACATGTTCGATCTCGCGGTCGCCGAACGTGCCGCGCGCGGCGAGATGCTCCCGCCGCAATGGGTGGGCCTGAAATTCTTCAACGTGTTCGGCCCCAACGAATATCACAAGGGCTCGATGATGAGCGTGCTGGCGCGGCGCTTCGACGACGTCAAGGCAGGCCGCGTCGTGCAATTGTTCAAGTCGCACCGCGAGGGCATTGCCGACGGCGATCAGCGCCGCGATTTCATCTATGTCGACGACGTCGTGCGCGTCGTGATGTGGCTGCTTGCGACACCATCGGTGTCCGGACTCTTCAATGTCGGAACCGGCGAGGCGCGCAGCTTCAGGGATCTGATGTTGGCGGCCTATGCGGCGCTCGGCACTAGGCCCAACATCGAATATATCGACATGCCCGAGCAGATCCGCGGGGCCTACCAGTACTTCACCCAGAGCGAGGTCGATCGCCTCCACCGCGCCGGCTATAACGGCGGCTTCACGACGCTCGAGGATGCGGTGAAGGCCTATGTCGGGGATTACCTCGACCGGCCCGACCGCTTCCGCTGAGGCCATTTCACCATGCCGACGCCCATTCTCGATTTCGACGCCCTCGCGAAGGCCATCTCAGTCCGCACGGTGCTGTGCATCGGCGACATCATGCTGGACGAGTTCGTCTATGGCGAGGTGTCGCGGATCTCGCCGGAAGCGCCGACGCCCGTCATCCTGGCCCAGCGCAGCGAGATCCATATCGGCGGCGCCGGCAATGTCGCGCGCAACGTCGCCTCGCTGGGTGCACGCTGTATCTTCGTCGGCCTCGTCGGCGAGGACGATGCCGGTGCACGGCTCGAGGCGGCGCTGGATGAGCTTACCGGCGTCGAGAACGTGCTGGTGCGCGACCCCACGCGGCCGACCACGCGAAAAGTCCGCTTCGTCTCCGAACATTTTTCCACGCATATGCTGCGCGCGGATTGGGAGCAGGCGGCGCCTCCGTCCGATGACATCGAGACGAAGCTGATCGAGGCGATCCTGCCGCAGATCGCGCGCGCCGACATCGTGCTGCTCTCGGACTACGCCAAGGGCGTGCTGACGGCGCGCGTCATCCGCCACACCATCGACGCCGCGCGTAAGCTCGGCAAGCCCGTAATCGTGGATCCCAAGAGCCTGAACTGGGCGATCTATCGTGGCGCCACGCTGCTCACGCCCAACCGCAAGGAATTCTCGGAAGCAACGCGCAGCCGCGCCGACACGCCACAGAGCATCGTCGATGCCAGTGAGGACGTGATGCGGCTCGCCGATTGCGAGGCGATCCTGGTCACCCAAGGCGAGCACGGCATGACGCTGGTGCCGCGCAATGGCGCAGCGGTTCACGTTCCGGCTTTCCCGGTCAAGGTGCGCGACGTCTCCGGCGCTGGTGACACCGTCGCTGCCGCGCTCGCGGTCGCGCTTGCGACCGGCGCGGATTGGGATACGGCATTGCGCATGGCCAATGCCGCTGCAGCCGTTGCCGTCGGCAAGCAGGGCACCGCAAGCGTGAGTGCGGCCGAGTTGCGCCGAAAGATCCTGCCGCATGCCACGCTGGCGGCCGAAGAGAAGATCGTGCTCGAGCCGGCTGCCCTTGATGCGCACCTCGCCGAATGGCAAAAGCAAGGGCAGCGCGTCGGCTTCACCAATGGCTGCTTCGACATCCTGCATCCCGGCCACGTCAAGGTGCTGACTGCGGCGCGCGCCGCTTGCGACCGCTTGATCGTCGGGCTCAACAGCGACGCTTCGGTACGGCGGCTCAAGGGCGCCGAGCGGCCGGTCCAGGACGAGCGCGCGCGTGCCGAGGTGCTCGCCGCGCTGGAGGCTGTCGATCTCGTCGTCATCTTCGAGGAGGACACGCCGATCGATCTGATCACGCGGATCAAGCCCGGGGTGCTGGTGAAGGGGGGCGATTACACCCGGGGGCAGGTGGTCGGCCACGAGGTCGTCGAGCAAGCGGGTGGAACGGTCGTGCTCGTCGACATCCTCCAGGGCTTCAGCACGACGGCGCTGGTCCATCGCGCCCGGGGAGGGGGCAAGTGACGGCACTGGCACGCGAGACGACCGGCGAGATGATGCTTCGCCGCCTGCGCAGCCCGGCGGCCTGGCGCGAGACCGTCGATATATTTGCGATCCTGACCGCGGCCTCGCTGCCCTGGTCGACCTCGCTGGCGGGCATCTTCAACGTGCTGATGCTGCTCTGCATGGTGCCGTTCCTCGACGTCCGCGCGTTCCTGCAATCCCTGAAGCGTCCGATCTGTCTTGCTCCGATTGCGCTGGTGCTGCTCGCGCTGGTGGGGACGCTGTGGTCGGACGCGGCCTGGGGCGCGCGCTTCCATGCGGTCAATCCGACCATGAAGCTGCTGGTGCTGCCGGTGCTGCTCTATCATTTCGAGCGTTCGCCGCGCGGCCGCTGGATATTCGTCGCCTTCCTGGTGTCCTGCGCTCTGTTGTCGGTGATGTCCTGGTTGGTCGCCTTCTATCCGAACCTCGCGCTCAAGACCGATCCGGCCGAGCGCGGCATCTTCGTCAAGAATTACATCGACCAGAGCCAGGAATTCGCGCTGTGCGCGGTCGCGCTCGCCTATCCGATCGTGATGCTGCTGCGTGAGAAGCGATACTGGCTGGCCGGGCTGCTGACGGCACTGGCACTGGGATTCTTCATCAACATGACCTTCGTGGTGGTGTCACGTACCGCGCTCGTCACCATCCCGATCATGTTCGGCGTGTTCGCGCTGCTGCATCTCAAAGGGCGCAGCATCGCACTCATCTCCGCCGGTTTGCTCGCCGTTGCCGTCCTCGCCTGGCAGGCCTCGCCGTATTTGCGCCATACGGCCGACAGGTTTTCCGACGACTACACGCGCTATGTCGAAAAGGGCGAGCCGACCTCGCTCGGCCTGCGGCTCGAATTCTGGCGGAAGTCGCTCGGCTTCTTCGCGGAGGCGCCGATCAAGGGACACGGCACCGGCTCGACGCGCGGATTGTTCGAACGGGTCGCGACGCCCGGCGGTCTGTACCAGGCCTCAGCCGAGGTGATCGGCAACCCGCATAACCAGACGCTCAACGTTGCCGTGCAATGGGGCTTGATCGGCATCGCCGTTCTCTACGCGATCTGGATCCTGCACCTGCGGTTGTTTCGCGGCGACGGGCTCGCGAACTGGATCGGGCTCCTGGTGGTGGTGCAGAACGTCTTCACCTCGCTGTTCAACTCCCATCTGTTCGACTTCCACGAGGGCTGGATGTACGTCATCGGGGTCGGCGTTGCCGGCGGCATGGTGCTCCGGGCACAACAGCCCCAGGCGAAGATGGGGGAAGCCGGTTCCTGAGCGGCCGCGCGGCTGGCAAGTCCTGTCCAGATGGGCTATCAGCGCGGTCAGGTTGCACCTAACTGGGTTTTCATCGGTCGGCGGATGACGCGTCTTTCGCATCTCACCTTGCGCAATTTCCTGATCGCGCTCCACGACCTGCTGGCGACCGCGGCGGCGCTTTTTGCCGCCTTCTATCTGCGATTCGAGGGTGGCGATGGCTTCTACGACCGGCTGCCGCTGCTGTTCCAGATCCTGCCCTACTTCCTCGCCTTCAGCGTGGTCGTGTTCTTCATCTTCAACCTGACCACGACGAAATGGCGCTTCATCTCGCTGCCTGACGCGCTGAACATCATCCGCGTCGCGACCGTGCTGACGGTCGCCCTGCTCATACTCGACTACATCTTCGTCGCCCCCAACGTCCGCGGCGCCTTCTTCCTCGGCAAGGTGACGATCGTCCTCTATTGGTTCCTCGAGATCTCCTTCCTCAGCGCGTTGCGCATGACCTACCGCTACTTCCGCTACACGCGGGTGCGGCGTCACGCCAGGGGCGAGGAGGCCGCGCCGACGCTGCTGATCGGTCGCGCCGCGGATGCGGAGGTGCTCCTGCGCGGCATCGAGAGCGGCGCGATCAAGCGCATCTGGCCGGTCGGCGTGCTGTCGCCGTCGATCTCGGATCGAGGTCAGTTCATCCGCAACGTGCCGGTGCTCGGCGGCTTCGACGACGTCGAGGACGTCGTCGCCGACTTCGCCAAGCGCAACAAGCCGATCGCGCGCCTCGTCATGACGCCGTCGGCATTCGAGCCGGAAGCGCGTCCGGAATCGATCCTGATGCGGGCGCGCAAGCTGGGTGTGATCGTCAACCGGATGCCCTCGCTCGAGAGCGGCGATGCGCCGCGGCTCACCGCCGTCGCGGTCGAGGACCTCCTGCTGCGGCCGAGCGAGACGATCGACTATGCGCGCCTGGAAGCGCTGATCAACGGCAAGGCGGTGATCGTCACCGGCGGCGGCGGCTCGATCGGGTCAGAGATCTGCGAGCGCGTCGTCGCCTTCGGCGCCGCGCGGCTCCTGATCGTGGAAAACTCCGAGCCCGCGCTCTATGCCATCACGGAGGCGCTTGCCGCGCGAGGCGCCGCCGCCGAGGTCGAGGGGCGGATCGCCGACATCCGCGACCGTGAGCGCATCATGCGCCTGATGGCCGGGTTCAAGCCGGACATCGTGTTCCACGCCGCTGCGCTCAAGCACGTGCCGATCCTCGAGCGTGACTGGAGCGAGGGCGTCAAGACCAACATTTTCGGCTCGATCAACGTCGCGGATGCCGCCGTTGCCGCCGGCGCCGAAGCCATGGTGATGATTTCGACCGACAAGGCGATCGAGCCGGTGTCGATGCTCGGCCTGACCAAGCGCTTCGCGGAGATGTACTGCCAGGCGCTGGATCACGACCTTGCGGCAGATAGCGGCGGCGCCAGGTCTCCGATGCGGCTGATCTCGGTCCGGTTCGGCAACGTGCTGGCCTCGAACGGCTCGGTGGTTCCGAAATTCAAGGCCCAGATCGAGGCCGGCGGCCCGGTGACGGTGACGCATCCCGACATGGTCCGCTACTTCATGACCATCCGCGAAGCCTGCGATCTCGTCATCACCGCGGCCACGCATGCGCTCGGAACGCACCGTCCCGACGTCTCGGTCTACGTGCTCAACATGGGCCAGCCGGTGAAGATCGTCGATCTCGCCGAGCGCATGATCCGCCTTTCCGGACTGCAGCCCGGCTACGACATCGAGATCGTGTTCACCGGCATGCGGCCGGGCGAGCGCCTGCACGAGATCCTGTTCGCCACCGAGGAGCCGACCCGCGAGATCGGCGTTGCCGGCATCATGGCCGCGCAGCCGAACGAGCCGCCGATGCAGACGCTGCGCAAATGGATCGTGGCGCTGGAGCAGGCGATCGCGCGCGACGATCGCGCCACCATCAGGACCATCCTGAAGGATGCGGTGCCCGAATTCGGGTCGACCGCGGCCTGACCATGCAGCCTCGAGGCAAGATCGTCGTCGCGAGCCAGCATTATCCGCCGGATACGAGCACGACGGCCGCGATCATGGCCGAGATCGCATGCCGTCTCGCCATCGAGCACGAGGTCGTCGTGCTCTCGGGCTGGCCGAGCGCATCGCCGGCCTCGCAGACCGGACCGGGCAAGCCGCGCGTGATCGCAATCAAGAACCGTATGGCGGGCAAGGCGGCGCTGGTGCGGCGCGGGCTGTCGGAACTGCTGTTCGCGGCGCGCACGTTCGTCGCGTTGATGCGGGAGCTGAGGCGAGGTGACGTCGTGCTCACGGTCACCGCCCCGTTCATGCTGCCTTACGCGGTGGCGGCGGCAGCCAGGTTCAAGGGCGCGCGCTCGGCGCTGATCATGCACGATCTGTTTCCCGACGTGCTGGTGATGGCGGGCCTGCTGAAGCCGGGCTCGCTCGTGACGCGAACGATGCGCGCTGTCAACAGCCTGATGTTCCGCGCGCTCAATGCCGTCATCACCATCGGCCGCGATGCGGAGCGGCCGTTGCTGAGCTATGCCGGAATGACGCGGAACAAGATCCGCTTCATCCCGAACTGGGCGACGCTCGTGCCCGCGCCGCGGCCGGTCAATTCGGACAACCCGTTCCGCAAAGGATTTTCCGCGCGCTTCATCGTCGGCCTGTCGGGCAATCTCGGTTTCACCCATGATCCGGAGATCGTGTTCGAGGCGGCGCGGCTTCTAAAGGACGAGGCCGACATTCACTTCCTGCTGTCCGGCTGGGGCATCGGATTCGAGCGGTTGAAGCAGTTGCAGGCCGAAGCAAACCTCTCCAATGTCTCCTTTGTGGCGCGCGTCGCGGATACCGAGCTCGAGGCGTTCCTGGCGGCGGCCAATCTCTGGATCATTCCGTACCGGAAGGACGTGGCGGGGGTGTCGGTGCCGAGCCGGTTCTACAATCTGCTGGCGGTCGGCCGTCCCGTGCTGCTGGTCTCCGAGCCGGAGGCCGAGGCGGCCTTGACGGTGGTGGAGAACGGGCTTGGCTGGGTCGTGACGCCGGGCCGCGCCGATCAGCTCGCCGCGGCGATCCGCACGGCGTCCCGTTCCGACGACGATGCGATTGCGGCGCGCGCGGTGAAGACGGCGGCGCGATTCGACCGGACGACGGCGATGAACGCCTATGCCGGCGTGATCGACGAATTGCTGCGCACCCCGCACCTTTCGGAGCAACGATGAGCGAGAAGAAGCCGGTCGTGCTGGTGACGGGGGCGAGTGGTTTCGTCGGCCGTCACGTCGCCCCTGCGCTGGCGCGCGAGGGATGGTCGGTCCGCCGCGCGGTCCGCAGCCCGCAAGGTGTCGACGACGAGGTCGTGATCGAGACGATCGGTCCGGAGACCGATTGGCAGGCCGCGCTGGAAGGCGTCGACGTCGTCGTCCATCTCGCCGCGCGCGTGCATCACAAGAACGAGGAGCACGCGGTCCAGCTCTACCGCAACGTCAATATCGCCGGCACGCTGCATCTGGCGCGCTGCGCGGCGACGGCCGGCGTGCGCCAGTTCATCTTCGTAAGCACCGTTCTCGTGCACGGCCGCAGCAATGAGGGCCGCCCGCCGTTCAGCGAGGACGACATCCTGACGCCGCGCGGCCTCTACGGCATGTCCAAGGCTGCGGCCGAGGCGGGCTTGAGGACGCTGGCGCGCGACAACGACATGAATATCTCGGTGATCCGGCCGCCGCTGGTCTATGGCGCGGGCGCCAAGGGCAATTTCGCGCTGCTGACGCGCGCGGTCCATCTCGGGGTGCCGCTGCCCTTTGCCGCGATCCGCAACCAGCGCGCCTTCCTTGCCGTGCAGAACCTGTCGTCGTTCATCCTGCACCGGCTCGGCCATCCCGATCCCGTCAGCAATTTCGAGATCTTCCTCGTCGCCGACAGGGAGCAGGTCTCGACGCCCGAATTCATCACGCGGCTGGCCGAAGCGTCCGGCAAGGGGCGGCGGCTGTTCGGCGTGCCGTCGGGCGTGCTCAGCACGCTGCTCAGCGTGATGGGCCGGCAGGATACGCATGACAGCCTGATCGGCTCGCTCGAGCTCAACATCTCCAAGGCGCTCGCGACCGGCTGGCAGCCGGAGGTCTCCCTCGACGAGGGGCTGCGGCTGGCGCTGGCGGCTCAGGACGCCTGAGGGCGCGCGAACCGCCGCAGCACGAAGGCGACTGCGGCCGCGCCTGCGAACAGGGAGACGATCGTGACCGGCATCGAGCCGGCGCGAACACTGACGACGGCAAGCAAGGCCAACACGAGATTGAGCGCGAACACCTCGGCGGTCACCTGCTTGACCGTGAAGCCGTTGTCGGTGGCGCGCTGATAGAAGTGCGTGCGGTGCGCCGACCAGAATGGTTCGCGCCGCGCGATGCGCCGAAACAGCGTGATGGTGGAATCCGAAAGATAATAAGCCGGCAGCAGCAGCGCCGCGGCGGGCTGTCCGTGCCAGGCGAGCTCCAGCAGGCACCAGCCGAGCAAAAGGCCGATCGGCAGGCTGCCGACATCGCCCAGGAACACTTTTGCGACAGGCTTGTTGAACGGCACAAAGCCGAGCATGGCCCCGCACAGCGCGGTGGCGAGCAGCGCCGCTGACGGCGAGAGGTCGCCATACCATCCGAACAGTCCGAGCGCGGCCGTGACAGGCACCACCTCCGCCACGGTCATGAGGTCGAGCCCGTCCATGAAATTGACGAGGTTCACGAACCAGATTCCGGCGAGCAGGATGAGGCCGCGCTCCAGCGCGAGAGGCACGGCCGGCACGATGCGCAGCGTCTCCGGTGTCGTGAAGACGACGGCGGCCACGGCTCCCGCCTGCAGCACGAGGCGGAGCAGCACGGGCAGGGGCCTGATGTCATCGACGAGCCCGACCGTCGCGATCAGGACGGCGGAGACGATCAGGGGCAGGGGAATCGCGCCGTACGCCCAGCACGCAGCCACCAGCAGCGTGGCCGCGACGACCGCGATGCCCGCACCCTGCGGGGTCGGTATCCTGTGTGACGAGCGTGCGTTCGGACGCGCCAACGCGTAACGCTGCAGCAGCGGCATGCTCTGCCAGGTGATGCAGGCCGAGATCAGTGCGGCCAGCACGGCCGGCGCAAGCGCAAACAGCACCAGTCCGGCCGCAAGGTCCGGACCCGCGACGAGGGTCGTCACTCCGGCACTCCGATCGGCGCCGACCCCTGCGCGGCTTTCTCCGCGCTGAGGATCCAGACCAGGCCGCCGAACGCGCCGACGATGAAGGACACGGCGCCGAACAGCAGCGAGACGTTGACGCCCTCGTTGGCCGCAAGTCCGGCGAAGCCGAACGCGAGGCCCATCGTGGCTTCACGCACGCCCCAGCCGGCGATCGAGATCGGCATCATCGTGATCAGCATCACGGGCGGCACCAGCAGGAAGACGTCGCTGAAGCGGACCGGGGCCGCGATCGACTGTACGACGCACCAGGCGATGACGACGGCGAGCACGTGAACGAGCACCGACAGGACCGCGATGATCGGTCCGCGGCTGCGGCTGAAGATCACGCGGTTCGCGATCACGGCACAGGCGTGAATGTGATGCGTGGCCCACCAAGTCTTCAGCCAGCGCCATTTCAGCGCGCCGAAAACCAGGAAGCCGAGGCCGCCGGCGAGCGCCAGGAGATCGATGAGCAGCAGCGCCGAGCGCCCGTGCGGATCGGTGATGAGAGTGTAGCTCCAGGGCAGGCTCGCGACGATGAGAATCGCGAGCGCGATCAAGCCGATCGCGCGGTCGACGAAGATCGAGTAGGTCGCCGCACGCCAGCCGGCGCCGGCGCGCGCGACCAGCCACAGCCGGACCGCGTCGCCGCCGATCGCCGACGGCAGGGTCTGGTTGAAGAAAGAGCCGATCACGTTGTAGCGCATGGCGCGGCCGAGCTCGAGCGGCGCGCCGCAGACGGCGCTGATCTCGCGCCAGCGCAGCACGCCGACGAAGATCTGCAGGAAAGTGATGGCGATCGCGGCGCCGATCCAGAACAGGCTGGTCACGGTGAAGCGCGAAAACAATTCGGACAGATCGACCTTGCGCAGCGCCAGATAGAGCAGCGCCACGGAAATCAGGATTTTGGCCGTCGACAGCAGGATTCGGCGCATCTCGCCCGCATGAACTGGGTTTGCGATGATTTGAGGCAACCCGACGCGAGCGCCGAATTCGGCCGCTTTGGTATGGTTTTGGCGCCGATCTTGCAATAGCCGTCGTGAGAGGTCCTCGTGAGCCCTCGTGGGGGGCGTTATGGAGCGCTCAGGCCGCGGGCCCTATTGCGACCCCCTCGAACGGACGGCTAAACAGGATCGGGCGAGGGGATCTCCGGGGAACAGGATGACGGATCAGGCGATTTTGGTCACCGGGGCCGCCGGCTTCATCGGCTTTCACGTCGCCCGGCAGCTCCTGGGCGAAGGCCGGTCCGTCGTCGGGCTCGACAATCTCAACGCCTATTACGATCCGGCGCTGAAGCGGGCGCGCCTGGCGCTGTTGCAGGGCGACCCTCGTTTCTCCTTCGTCGAGGCCGATCTTGCCGACCGCGAGACGATGGCGGCGCTGTTTGCGCGGCATCGTTTCACCGAGGTCGTGCATCTGGCGGCGCAGGCCGGCGTTCGCTACTCGATCGAGCAGCCGCACGCCTATGTCGATTCCAATCTGGTGGGCTTTCTCAACGTGCTCGAGGGCTGCCGCAACAGCGGCTGTCGTCATCTCGTTTACGCCTCGTCATCCTCCGTTTACGGCGCCAACACAAAAATGCCATTTGCGGTTGCGGACCGCACCGATCATCCCGTGAGCTTCTACGCCGCGACCAAGAAGGCGAACGAGGTGATGGCGCAGTCCTACAGCCATCTCTATCGCCTGCCGGTCACGGGCCTGCGCTTCTTTACCATTTACGGGCCATGGGGACGGCCCGACATGGCCATGTTTCTGTTCGTAAACGCCATCATGGCGGGCAAGCCGATCCGGCTGTTTAACCATGGGCGAATGCGCCGCGACTTCACCTATGTCGATGATGTCACGCGTGTAGTATCCAAGCTGATCGATCTTGTGCCTGCGGACGATCCGGCTGCCGCAAATGCGCCGTTTAAGCTCTACAATGTCGGCAATCACCATCCGGAGGAACTGATGCACGTCGTCGGTCTTCTGGAGCGGGAGCTGGGCCGGACGGCGATCAAAGAATTGCTGCCGATGCAGCCGGGAGATGTGCTGGAAACGTTCGCGGATGTCGAGGACCTGATGCGCGACACCGGCTTTGCACCGTCAACGCCGATCGAGCATGGGGTCCACAATTTTGTCACCTGGTATCGGGACTACTTCAAGGTTTGAGATGACGATGGACAAACGCATTATCCCCCTGATCATGTGCGGCGGCGCCGGCACGCGG
This sequence comes from Bradyrhizobium sp. 192, assembly GCF_023100965.1. NCBI lineage: Bacteria > Pseudomonadati > Pseudomonadota > Alphaproteobacteria > Hyphomicrobiales > Nitrobacteraceae > Bradyrhizobium > Bradyrhizobium sp. 192. The sequence continues at coordinate 6,143,679 of NZ_CP064690.1, read as the reverse complement.
CTGTGGCCGGCTTCGCGCGAGGTGCGGCCAAAACAGTTCCTGCCACTGTTCGGCACGCGCTCGACCTTCCAGGACACGCTGCTGCGCGTCTCTGATCCCCAGTTGTTCGACCGGCCCATCGTCATCACCAACGCGTCCTATCGCTTCATGGTGCTGGAGCAGCTCGCCGAGATCGGCATCGAGGCCGACGTGATCCTGGAGCCGATGCGGCGCGATTCCGGACCGGCGATTGCGGCCGGTGCGGTGTTCGCGCAGAACCGCGCCAGCGACGCCATCGTGCTTGCGCTCGCCGCCGATCACGTCGTGCAGGACAATGCCGCCTTTGTCGCCGCGTGCCGCGAAGGCCTCGTTGCTGCGAATGCGGGGCGCATCGTCACCTTCGGCGTCAAGCCGGAACGGCCGGCGACCGAATACGGCTATATCAACCCGGGTGAGGTGATCTCCGGCGAGGTGCACGCGGTCGCGCGCTTCGTCGAGAAGCCGGACGCGGTGAAGGCGGCCGACTACGTCAATTCGGGCTATCTCTGGAACAGCGGCAACTTCATGTTCCCGGCGAGCGTGCTGCTCGACGAATATCGCAAGGTCGATGCCGCGAGCGTCGAGACTATCACCAGCGCGGTCAACAATGCCGGTCGCGATCTCGGCTTCCTCACGCTGGAGCCCGAGGCATTCGGCGCCGCGAAGGCGATCTCGATCGACTATGCGGTGATGGAGAAGACCTCGCGCGCCGCGGTCGTACCGGTGTCGTGCGGCTGGTCCGACGTCGGCTCCTGGCACGCGGTGTGGGAATTGTCGGACAAGGACGCGCAGGGCAACGCGTCGCACGGCAGCGCCGTGTTCGAGGATTCCCGCAATTGCAACGTCACTACCGATTCCGCGCTGGTCGCGCTCGAAGGCGTCGATGATCTCGTCGTGGTCGCAACCGCGGATGCGGTGTTGGTCTCGCGCCAGAAGGATGCCAACGGCCTGAAGCGTCTCGTGACGAAGCTGAAGGCGGTCGCGCCGAAGGTCACCGAGGAGCATCTGAAGGTGCACCGCCCCTGGGGCAGCTACCAGTCGGTCGACAATGGCGAGCGCCATCAGGTCAAGCGCATCGTGGTGAAGCCGGGCGGGCGGCTGTCGCTGCAGAAGCACCATCATCGCGCCGAGCACTGGATCGTCGTCCGCGGCACGGCTCGCGTCACCGTCAACGAGACGGTGAAGGCCGTGCACGAGAACGAGTCGATCTACATCCCGATGGGCGCCGTCCATCGGATGGAGAACCCCGGTAAAATCATGCTGGAACTGATCGAGGTCCAGACTGGAAGCTATCTCGGGGAAGACGACATCATCCGGATTGAAGACGACTATCAAAGGTCGTAACCAGCAAACTCCGAATCACGCGACCCGGGCCGAACAGGCGGTTTTTTTCGGCTTAAGGCCCGGGGAACGTGTAACTTTTTGAATCAAATCGTGTCCGGGCCGCCAAGGCGGCATTCGCCACAAATGTGGCGCCCGTGCTAGAAGCGCGCCGGGGATTTGCGTTGAATCGGGGTTTGCTCAGATGAGTTCCAAAGGGTCTGCACCGGCAAAGGCCGGCTTGCGCGTCGGCGTCATTGGCGCCGGTGTAATGGGGAGCAACCACGCGCGCGTGCTTGCGGGTCTCCCCGGCGTCAGCCTCGTCGGCGTCGTCGATCCTTCGCCGGCACATCGCACGCGCGCGACGGAACTGGCCAATTGCGCAAGCTTCGAGACCCTCGACCAGTTGCTCGCCGAAGGCGTCGACGCCGTCACCATCGCAGCTCCGACCCATCTCCATCACGAAGTCGCGCTCGCCTGCATCGCCAAGAACATCCATGTTCTGGTCGAGAAGCCGATCGCGTCCACCGTGGAGGAGGGCCGCGAGATCGTCGCTGCCGCGCACGAGGCCGGCGTCACGCTGATGGTCGGCCATGTCGAGCGCTTCAATCCGGCGGTCGTCGCCGTCAAGCAGGCGATCGCGGGTGAGGACATTCTCTCCATCGCGATCACGCGTGTCGGCCCGTTCCCGCCGCGCATGTCCAATGTCGGCGTCGTCATCGACCTCGCCGTGCACGACATCGACCTGATCCGCTGGTTCACCGAATCCGACATCGTCGAGGTGCAGCCGCAATTGTCGAGCGCGGTCGCCGAGCGCGAGGACATCGCGCTGTTGCAGTTCCGCACCGCCAACGGCGTGCTCGCGCACATCAACACCAACTGGCTGACGCCGTTCAAGGCGCGCAGCGTCACGGTCGCGACCCGCGGCAAATACGTGATGGGCGATCTCTTGACGCGCCAGGTCACCGAATGCTTCGGCTTCAAGCCTGACGGCAGCTATTCGATGCGGCATCTGCCGGTCGGCCATGACGAGCCGCTCCGCGCCGAGCTGATCGCGTTCCTCAAGGCGGTGCGCAACGGCGAAACGCCGGCAGTCACGGGCGACGAAGGCGTTGCCAGCCTCGAGATCGCGACGCAGTGCCTGGAGACGCCGTCACGGCCCGCGGCCAAATCGCCCGCCCTCAAGGGCCCGCGCCGCGTCGCCGGCTGATCCCTTCCATGTCGACCGTTCAAAACCAGCAAGGCGCCAAGAACCAGACTATGAACCAGCATCTGCGTTCCGAACCCATTCCCTTCATCGACGTCGCCTCGCAGCGCCGCCGGCTCGGCGCTTCGCTGGATGCCGCGGTCAAGCGCGTGATGGACCATTGCCAGTTCGTCAATGGTCCTGAAGTCGCCGAGCTCGAGAAGCAGCTCGCGGCCTATAGCGGTGCCAAGCACGTGATCGGCTGCGCCAGCGGCACCGATGCGATCCTGATGGTGATGATGGCGAAGAACGTCGGGCCCGGCGATGCCGTGCTGTGTCCGTCCTTCACCTTCATCGCGACGGCCTCGCCGGTGGCGCGGACCGGCGCGACGCCGGTTTACGTGGACGTCGACGAGACCACCTTCAACATGAGTCCGGAGTCGCTCAAGCGCGGCATCGCGACTGCGCGCAAGGCCGGCCTCAAGCCGGTCGCGGTCATTCCGGTCGATCTGTTCGGCCAGCCCGCCGATCACGATGCGATCGCGGAGATCGCCAGGGCCGAGGGCCTGTTCGTGCTCGATGACGCTGCGCAGGGCTTTGGCGCGAGCTACAAGGGCCGCAAGCTCGGCACCTTCGGGCTCGCCACCGCGACCAGCTTCTTCCCGGCCAAGCCGCTTGGCTGCTTCGGCGACGGCGGCGCGATCTTCACCGATGACGACGAACTCGCGGCGACACTGCGCAGCATCCGCGTGCACGGGCAGGGCGTCGACAAATACGACAACGTCCGCCTCGGCCTCACCGGCCGGCTCGACACCATGCAGGCCGCGATCCTGCTCGAGAAGCTGAAAATCTTCGACGACGAGATCGCCGCCCGCAACAAGGTTGCGGAACGCTATGCCCGCGGCCTGTCCAATGTCGTCACCGTGCCGCGCCTGGCGCCCGGCAATACCTCGGTCTGGGCGCAATACACCATCCGTCTGCCTGAGGGCACCGACCGCGACGGCTTCGCTGCCGCGCTGAAAGCTCAGGGCGTGCCGACCGCGATCTATTACGGCAAGTCGATGCATCAGCAGACCGCCTACAAGCAATATCCGGTCGCCGAGGGCGGCCTGCCGGGTTGCGAGAGCCTGTCGCGGGACGTCATCAGCCTGCCGATGCACGCCTATCTGACCGAAGCCGATCAGGAGCGAATCATCGCCGCCGTGCAAGGTGCGCTGGCGGGGTGATATCATCGTTCTTGCTGCGCTAGTCGTCATGCCCGGGCTTGTCCCGGGCATCCACGTTCTTTGAGTGTGCGGCCAGGCGTGGATGGCCGGGACAAGCCCGGCCATGACGCTGTGGAGACTGCCGGCGCTCCTGGCGCGCACCTCCGCCGCCGCTTTCACCTAGACCTAATCGCGCCATGCTCTAAAACAGACGCATGCTCGGACGCATCTTCACGGTCGGTGGTTACACGCTGCTCTCGCGGCTGACGGGGTTTGCCCGCGACATCATGCTCGCTGCGATCCTCGGCGCCGGCCCCGTGGCCGACGCCTTCTTCGTGGCGCTGCGGCTGCCCAATCATTTCCGCGCGATCTTCGCCGAGGGCGCCTTCAACGCCGCCTGGGTGCCGGCCTATGCCCACGTCCATGGCGAAAAGGGGGAGGCGGCGGCACATCTGTTCGCCGACCGCATCTTCACGCTGCTGCTGGCCTCGCAGGTGGTGCTGCTGATCGTCGCCTGGCTGTTCATGCCGCAGGCCATGAGCATTCTGGCCCCCGGCTTCGGTGACGAACCCGAGCAGCGCAAGCTCGCGATCGAGCTGACCCGGATCACCTTTCCCTATCTGCTCCTGATCACGCTGGTGACGCTCTATGGCGGCATGCTCAATGTGATGCAGCGCTTTGCCAGCGCCGCCGCCGCATCGATCTTCCTCAACGTCGCGATGATGATGACGCTGGCGGTTGCCGTCTGGTTTCCGACCGCGGGCCACGCCGCCGCCTGGGGCGTGCTGATCTCGGGCTTCCTGCAATATTTCCTGCTGGCCGGCGATCTCGCCCGCCATGGCGGCTTGCCGCGCTTTGCGCCCTTGAAGCTCGACGAAGACGTCCGCGGTTTCTTCAAGGCACTCGGCCCCGCGACGCTGGGTTCGATGGGCACGCAGGTCGCGCTGTTCGCCGACACCATCATTGCGACCTTCCTTCCCGCTGGCGCGCTCTCGGCGCTGTATTATGCCGACCGCCTCAACCAGCTCCCGATCGGCGTCATCGGCATCGCGATCGGCACGGTGCTGCTGCCGGAGATGTCGCGGCGGATCACCGCCAACGACCATGACGGCGCGATGAAGGCGCAGCGCCGCGCCTTCGATTTCACGCTGCTGTTCTCGATCCCGTTCGTAGCGGCTTTTCTCACCGTGCCCGACGAGATCATGCGCGCGCTGTTCGCCCGCGGCGCGTTCTCCAAGGCCGATGCCGCCGCCGCCGGCGCGACGCTCGCGGCCTATGCGATCGGCCTGATCCCCTTCGTGCTGATCCGCAGCGCGGTCGCGACCTTCTATGCCCGCAAGGATACGGCAACGCCGGTGCGGGCGTCGCTGACCGGCATCGCCGTCAACGTCGCGCTGAAGATCGCCCTGATGGGATCGCTCGCCCAGATCGGCCTCGCGCTCGCAACCGCCGTCGGCGTCTGGACCAATCTGCTGCTGGTGCTGTTCTTCGCGGTGCGCCGCGGCTTTCTCGTGCTGGACCGCGCCTGGCTGATGTCGCTCGCCAAATTCCTGCTGACCGGGATCATTCTGGCGGTGACGTTCTGGCTGATCGCGCGCTTCAGCGGCTCTTGGCTGGGCACGATGCATTTCCGGGACGAAGTGATGCTGGGGCTGCTGGCGCTTGGCGGCACCATCGTCTACGCGCTCGCGATCCTCGTGTTGTTTGGGCGAAAGTGGCTTGTCTCGCTGGTGCGTGGCTAACCGAGCGGGGGCGTTCGCCTCAAGGCTGCACCCGACATTCGCACATCTCTTGATTTTGCGCGATCGCCGTGTTACCGAGGCGGCATGATTAAATGCTCGCGCAAACTCAACCGCAACCACATGACCCGCTTCGGCTGGGCCGTGGGAGGAGTCGTGCGCTAGGATTTCGACGACATCTTTTCCACCAGGCCCCGCCGGCATCGGACGGGGCCTTTTGTTTGGCCACGCTCCCTGCCGGCTCAACAGCAGGAGCGTCCGATGCCACCCCAACAGACCGACATCACAGCTGCGATGGAGCGTGATGCCGCGAGACTTCGCGTCGACCTTTCCATCGTCCTGAGCCTGCTTAGGCGATACTGGCGTGCGTTTCAGGAGTGGTGCCCGCGCTCGCGGGTGACCTTGCAGGGTCTCAGCGACAGGGAGCTGATGGATATCGGCCTGACGCGCGGCGAGATCGACTGCATCGCGCCTGAACGTGCCATCGATAGGCTGCGAGATCGCACGCGGTATCTTTTGAACCGCGGTGGAATGTAGACGATCAACCGCGCGCGATGGAGATGCGCTTTGACGCAAGCGGCGTCGGCGAGGCCGCTTGTCTCAGGCTTGTCTTTGGGCCAGCCTGCTACTCGAGAAACGTCTGGGACTTCTCGTCGTGATTGGTGCTGTCGTTCTTCAATTCGCGTTCGGCTTCGTGCCAGAACTCGTCCTCGCGGCCCTCGGGGTGTCCGGCGGCCTCCCACAATTCATGTGCGCGAATACTGATCTGCTCTTGGTTCGGGCTCGGCATGGGTCCACTCGTTGGTTGAAAGGGTAACGCGGCCGCACGGGCATTACGCCGTATGGCCGCGCTGGCGACTGTCCCGCTCCGGATTCCGTCTCCGCAACACAAAGCTTGGCCTGGAGGATTGTTCCTGCGCGGCGGTCTCGGGAAGGAGCCGCGCCCAAGGGGCATGCCCGGCACCGACAAACCCGTTTGCCTTGCCAGTTTTTCCACGGCAATATGCCGGCAAAACAACCATGAGAACGGGACAATCAAATGGCGGCTCCCATCAAGTTCGGCGTTGGTCAAAGCGTGCTGCGCAAGGAGGATGACGCGCTCATCCGCGGCAAGGGCCGCTATACCGACGATTATGCGCCGCAGGCTGCGCTGCGCTGCCTGATGCTGCGTTCGCCGCATGCGCATGCCAAATTCACCATCGACGCGAGCCGCGCCCGCGGGCTGCCCGGCGTGGCGCTGATCCTGACGGCCGCCGACGTCGGCGACCTCGGCGATCTGCCGTGCCTGTTCAACCTGGAGACCGACCCGTTCAAGGGGCCTCCCTATCCGATCCTGGCCAAGGACGAGGTGCGCCATGTCGGCGATTCCATCGCCTTCGTCGTCGCCGAGACCATCGACCAGGCCCGCGACGCCATCGAGGCGATCGAGGTCAAATGGTCGCCGCTGCCGGCCGTGACCGGCGTCGTTAACGCCGTCAAGAAGGGCGCGCCGCAGGTCTGGCCCGACAAGGCCGGCAACGTGCTGTTCGACGTCTCGATCGGAGACAAGGCGGCGACGGAAGCCGCCTTCGCCAAGGCGCATGCGGTGGCGGAAGTTTCCATCGTCAATCCGCGCGTGGTCGCGAGCTTCATGGAGACGCGCGCGGCGGTCTGCGAATACGATGCCAAGCGCGACCATCTGACGCTGACGATCGGCAGCCAGGGCAGCCATCGCCTGCGCGATATCCTCTGTCAGAACGTGCTCAACATCCCGACCGACAAGATGCGGGTGATCTGCCCGGATGTCGGCGGCGGCTTCGGCACGAAACTGTTCCCGTATCGCGAATACGCACTGGTGGCGGTCGCGGCGAAGAAATTGAAGAAGACCGTGAAATGGGCGGCCGACCGCACCGAGCATTTCATGGGCGACGCGCAGGGCCGCGACAACGTCACCACCGCGAAGATGGCGCTCGCCGAGGACGGCAAATTCCTCGCGATGGATTGCGACCTGATGGGCGACATGGGCGCGTATCTCTCGACCTTCGGGCCCTACATCCCCCATGGCGGCGCCGGCATGCTGCCGGGCCTCTACGACATCCAGGCCTTCCACTGCCGGGTTCGCACCGTCTTCACCAACAGCGTGCCGGTCGATGCCTATCGCGGCGCAGGCCGTCCTGAAGCGGCCTACGTCATCGAGCGCCTGGTCGACGCCTGCGCGCGAAAACTCGACATGACGCCGGACGCGGTCCGTCGCAAGAACTTCATCCCGCCGAAGGCGCTGCCCTACAAGACGGCCACGGGCAAGGTCTATGATTCCGGCGACTTCGCCGCGCATCTCAAGCGCGCGATGGAGATCGCCGAGTGGAAGGAGTTTGGAAAGCGCGCCAAGGCGGCCAAAAAGGGTGGTCTGATCCGCGGCATCGGGCTCGCAAGCTATGTCGAGGTCTGCGGCACCATGGGCGAGGAGACCGCCAATGTGCGGATGGATCCCAATGGTGACATCACCGTCCTGATCGGCACGCAGTCGAGCGGGCAGGGCCATCAGACCGCCTATGCACAGATCGTCGCGGAGCAGTTCGGCGTGGCGCCGGAGCGCGTCCACATCCACCAGGGCGACACTGACGAAATCAAGACCGGCCTCGGCACCGGCGGCTCGGCCTCGATTCCCTCAGGCGGCGTCAGCGTCGAGCGGGCCACGCGCGAGCTCGGCCAGAAGCTGAAGGAGATCGCGGCGCAGGCGCTGGAAGCCGGCGCAGGCGACCTCGAGATATCGGAAGGCGTGGTGCGGATCGCCGGCACCGACCGTTCGATCTCGTTCGCCGATCTCGCCAAGCGGCCGGGCGCGGATCCGTCGAAGCTCAATGCCAGCGCGACCTTTGCCAGCGCTGACGGCACCTATCCGAACGGCACCCATGTCGCGGAGGTCGAGATCGATCCGGCCACCGGCATCATCAAGATCGTCAACTACGTGATCGTCGACGATTTCGGCAAGACGCTCAATCCGCTGCTTCTCGCCGGCCAGGTGCATGGCGGTGCCATGCAGGGCATCGGCCAGGCCCTGATGGAGCAGGTGGTCTACGGGCCCAATGACGGCCAGCTGATCACCGCGACCTTCATGGACTACGCGTTGCCGCGGGCGGCGGACGGGCCGGCCTTCGTGTTCGAGACCGCCAACGTCCCCTGCAAGACCAATCCGATGGGCGTGAAGGGGGCAGGCGAGGCCGGCGCGATCGGCTCCTGTCCGGCCATCGTCAACGCCATCGTCGACGCGCTCTGGCGCGAGTACAAGATCGACCACATCGACATGCCGGCAACGCCTGAGCGGGTGTGGATCGCCATCAACGAGCACCACCGCCGTCACAGCCTGTAATATCAAGCCAATTTGGAATGGAGGCAAACGCCGGACACGTTTGCCCAAACCATTACCGGCGTGCGACGATTTATCGTCGCGCTCGGAATGGAATGAAATCTGTCAAACGGTGTTGGCTCATGAGGGGTCGGCACGATCCTGCATCGGGAAAGGGATTTTGCGAATGAAGCGAGTATTGGTTGTTGGGGGCGCACTGCTGCTCGGGATGGGCGCCGTTTGGGCACAACAGGACTCCGTCAAGGAGGTTCAGGCCCTCATGAAGGGCAACGGCAAGAACGCCGGCGCGGTGTCGGCGATGATCAAGGGCGAGAAGCCCTACGACCAGGCCACGGTGGACAGCGCGCTGGCGCAGTTCGAGGACACCGCCAAGAAGCTGCCGAACCTGTTTCCGGCCAGCGCCAAGGGCGTGAAGCTCGACGGCGACTACAGCGCCTCGCCGAAGGTCTGGGAGGACAAGGCCGGCTTCGACGCCAAGGTCGCAAGCTTCGCTAAGGTCGTCAGCGAGTCCAAGGGCAAGATCAAGGACCTGGACTCGCTCAAGGCGAATTTCCCCGCCGTCGGCAAGGAGTGCGGCGGCTGCCACGAGACCTATCGCGTCAAGAACGGCTGAGGCGGGATTCGTAGCCCGGATGAGCGCAGCGATATCCGGGGAGTCCAGCCGATAGTCTGTCCCGGATGTCGCTGCGCTCATCCGGGCTACTGGAATCAAAAGGGGCGGTTGCGAAAGCAGCCGCCCTTTTTCTATCCGCAAGGTCTGACGGATCGCTGTCGGAACGGTTATCTTTGCACCAACGGCCGTGACGTTGATGCGAGTCGGCGCATCTCATTCCCGACTGCCTGATGACATCAGGAGTTCCAGCGCGCGGCGAGGATCTCAAATCAACAGCGAGACAGGCCATGGTCAAACCGTTCCCGTCGAAAACGCATATCGGCAATCACCTGCTGCATCCTGAAACGCTGATGCTGACCTATGGCTATGATCCGCAGCTGTCGGAAGGCGCCATCAAGCCGCCGGTGTTCCTGACGTCCACCTTCGTCTTCAAGACGGCCGATGACGGGCAGGACTTCTTCGATTTCGTTGCCGGCCGGCGCGAGCCGCCGGAAGGCATGGGCGCGGGGCTGGTCTATTCGCGCTTCAATCACCCCAACAGCGAGATCGTCGAGGACAGGCTCGCGATCTACGAGCGCACCGAGAGCTGCGCGCTGTTCTCATCCGGCATGGCGGCGATCGCGACCACGATCCTGGCTTTTGTCCGCCCCGGCGACGTCATCCTGCATTCACAGCCGCTCTATGGCGGGACGGAAACGCTGCTGACCAACACCCTGGCGCGTCTGTCGATCGGCGCCGTCGGCTTCGCTGACGGGATTGACGAAGCGGCCGTCAAGCAGGCGGCGGACGAGGCCATGGCCAAGGGCCGTGTTTCGATGATCCTGATCGAAACCCCGGCCAACCCGACCAACGGCCTGGTCGATGTCGCCATGATCCGCCGCATCGCCGATTCCATCGGAAAGGCGCAAGGCGACACGCCGATCATCGCCTGCGACAATACGCTACTCGGGCCGGTGTTTCAGCGGCCGATCGAGCACGGCGCGGACCTGTCGCTGTATTCGCTGACGAAATATGTCGGAGGCCATTCCGACCTGATCGCGGGTGCAGCGCTCGGCTCGAAGGCGATCATGAAAGGCATCAAGGCGCTGCGCGGCGCCATCGGCACCCAGCTCGATCCGCATTCCTGCTGGATGATCAGCCGCTCGCTCGAGACACTGAGCCTGCGCATGGAGAAGGCCAACAGCAATGCGCGCCTCGTTGCGGACTTCCTGCGCGATCATCCCAAGGTCGCCAAGGTCCATTATCTCGGTCATCACGAGGGGGCATCACCCGCGGGCCGTGTGTTCGCGCGGCAATGCCAGGGGGCGGGATCGACCTTCTCGTTCGACATCGTCGGCGGCAAGGACGCTGCGGTCAAATTCCTCAATGCGTTGCAGATCATCAAGCTGGCGGTAAGCCTCGGTGGCACCGAGTCGCTCGCGAGCCTGCCCGCGACCATGACGCATTCCGGCGTTCCCGCCGACATCCGCCGAAAAATCGGCGTGCTCGATTCCACGATCCGGCTGTCGATCGGCATCGAGAACCCCTCCGATCTGATCGCCGATCTCGCGCAGGCGCTGAACGCGGCTTAGGCGCGATCGAATCGAAAAGGCCGGACGCCCCCTCCTGCGCCCGGCCTTACACGCAACGAAGCAGCGTTGCGGCTTACTTCGTCACCTGACCGCGGATCTCGCCGCCCGGATTGGCCGCGGTGTGGATGTTGATGTAGTACTTGCCTCCGAGCAGGTCCGCGGCCTGCGCATCGGTGAGGGTCGCCTCGCCCTTGACCGGGCTTGCGGCCGCATTCGGGATCGCAACGGCCACGCCGGCGTTCTTGCCAACCTCGGCAGGCCCGTGGAAATGCGCGGCGGTGGCGGGTCCGGAGAGCCCGGAATAGGTGACGGTCCAGGACAGCTTCTTGCTGGCGGCATCATAGTTCAGATCGGCGGTTCCGGTGCCGCTGCTGGTCGTTGCCGGCACTTCGGACTTGCCGTCGAGCGTTGCTTTCAGCTTTTCGGCGCTGGCCGGGCTCACAAAAGCAACGGCACCGAGCGCTACGGCGGCAATGACGGTCTTGTTCATGGCATTCTCCCTGTTGAACCCGTTCGGGCTGCCAAACTTCCAACAGCCGGCATTTCAGTTTATTCCCGTTTTCGGCCAGGGCGGGCTAAATTCTTCGTGGCTGGAGCCGCGACGACATCGGTCTTAGGTTCGCCGCGACGAGTGAATGGATCGGCATGTTGCAACGAACAATTCTCGCAGGGCTGCTCGCCGCGGCCATTGCTGCCGGCGTCTACTGGTGGCTCAGCGCGCCGGTGGTGGCAGCCGTGGGCAACGCGCCGGCCCATGTGGCAAACCTTGCCAACGGCGAGGCGATGTTCAACGCCGGGGGCTGCGCGTCCTGCCATGCCACGCCCAACCAGCCCGATCGTGTCAGGCTCGGCGGCGGCGTCGCGATCAAGTCGCCGTTCGGAACGTTCTACGCGCCGAACATCTCCCCCGATCCGAACGACGGCATCGGCAAATGGACCGACGCCGACTTCGTCAACGCGGTGATGCGCGGGGTTTCGCCGGGCGGGCAGCATTATTTTCCCGCGTTTCCCTATACATCGTACCAGCATGCCAGGCGCGAGGACGTGCTCGATCTCTTCGCTTATCTGAAGACGCTTCCGCCCGTGACCGGCAAGGTACGTGACCACGACGTCGGCTTTCCCTTCAACATCCGCCGCAACATCGGCATCTGGAAATTGCTGTTTATGGACGACAAGCCTTTTGTCGCCGACGGCACCAGGTCGCCGCAATTCAATCGTGGCGCCTATCTCGTCAACAGTTTTGGCCATTGCGCCGAATGCCACAGCCCGCGCAATGCACTCGGCGGCATCATCTCGAGCCAGCGCTTTGCCGGCGGGCCGAATCCGGAAGGCGAGGGCTGGGTGCCCAACATCACGCAGAAGCGTCTCGGCGAGTGGAGCGCGAAGGATATCGCCTATTTCCTCAAGACCGGCGAATTGCCCGACGGCGACAGCGTCGGCGGCGCGATGACGCGGGTGATCAAGAACACCTCGCAATTGTCCGACGCGGATCTTGCGGCGATGGCGGACTACCTCAAATCGCTGCCGCCGGTGGACGGTCCGCCGCGGCCCAAGCGCAAGGATGCCGGCTAGCTGCGGGTTAGCTGGCGCCAAACGCCTTGAAGGTGATGATGGTGAGGGTGTCCTGGATGCCCGGCAGCACCTGCACCTTCTCGTTGACGAAATGGCCGATGTCGGTGTCCTTGTCGACGTAGAACTTCACGAGAAGGTCGTATTGGCCGGCCGTGGAGTAGATTTCGGACGCGATCTCGGCTTCGGCAAGCGCGTTGGCGACCGTATAGGACTGGCCGAGCTTGCATTTGATCTGGACGAAAAAAGGAACCATCGCGGGCACTCCGAAAGCGTATTCTTCCGGCTAATAGGCCAAAACCGGCCGGAATTAGCAAGCGAACTTGCTTGTCACCCGGCGCGCGCGGTAGGACGGACCATGGTCCCGAAAATGCTGAAAATCTGCCCATGACGACCCCGGTCGCACTCACCATCGCCGGCTCCGATTCGAGCGGCGGGGCCGGCATCCAGGCCGACCTGAAGACCTTTGCCGCGCTGGGCGTCTATGGCGCCTCCGCCATCACGGCGCTGACGGCGCAGAACACGCGCGGCGTCACCGGCATTCAGGCGGTGCCGGCCGAATTCGTCACCGCGCAGATCGATGCGGTGTTCTCCGATCTCGACGTCGGCGCGGTGAAAATCGGCATGGTCGCCCAGGTCGCCAGCATCGATGCGATCGCGGCGGCGTTGTCGCGCTGGAAGCCGAAGCATGTCGTGCTCGATCCCGTGATGGTGGCGACCTCCGGCGACCGCTTGCTCGCATCCGAGGCCGTCGATGCCCTGCGCACAAGGCTGATACCGATGGCCTCAGTGATCACGCCGAATCTGCCGGAGGCCGCAGCTTTGCTCGACGAGGAGATCGCGGTGAGCGAGGCCGGGATCGAAAGCCAGGGGCATCGCCTGCTGGCGCTCGGCTGCCGCGCGGTCCTGATCAAGGGTGGGCACGGCGAAGGCGCAGAGAGCACCGACTATCTCGTCACGTCCGAAGGCACGATCGCGCTCGCAGCGCCGCGTGTTCCCACGCGCAACACCCACGGCACCGGTTGCTCGCTGTCCTCGGCGGTCGCGGCGGGGCTGGCCAAGGGCGAGGGTCTGGAGCCTGCCGTACGCAACGCGAAGGCCTGGATCAGCGCGGCCATCGCAGCCGCCGACCGCTTCAGCATCGGCCACGGCCACGGCCCGATCCATCATTTCCACAAGTTTTACTGACACGGATTTTACTGACGCGGAGCTTCCGCGGAAGCAATTTCGCCAGCTGTCATCCTTCGAGACGCCCGCCGTTGGCGGGCCCTCAGGATGAGGACGGAATGTGCGGCCGCAGTTTCACAGAAACCGGTGCTGCTTAGCCTCATCCTGAGGAGACCGCGAAGCGGTCGTCTCGAAGGACGAGGCGTGCGCTCAGCTGTGCAAAGCGACATTCGTGAAAAGGTGCGCCTGGAGCCCCCCTGCGGCGCCATGTCGCCTGATTGTCGCATGCGACTGATATTCGCGGGGAGGGCGAGGCAAGGTTTGATTCGTATCTGAAGGTGCCTCAAGGATTCAATCTGTCATCCCCCTGTCACGGGACATTTGTTACAGGCTGGCGCATGGGAAGTTACGATGTGAGTGACGAGAGCCCGGAGCGGCGCTTTCGCACGTTGTTCATCTCCGACGTTCATCTCGGAGCCCGCGGTTCTCAAGCCGATCTTCTGCTCGACTTCCTGCGCTACCATGATGCCGACACGATCTATCTGGTCGGCGACATCGTCGATGGCTGGGCGCTGAAATCGAGCTGGAACTGGCCGCAATCCCACAACGACCTGGTGCAGAAGCTGCTGCGCAAGGCGCGCAAGGGCGCCAAGATCGTCTACATCCCCGGCAATCACGACGAGTTCCTGCGCAACTATTACGGCACGCATTTCGGCGGCATCGACGTGGTCGAGAACACCGTCCACACCGGCGTGGACGGCAAGCGCTATCTCGTCATCCACGGCGACATCTTCGATCTCGTGGTGCAGAACGCGCGCTGGCTCGCCCATCTCGGCGACAAGGCCTACGACTTCGCGATCCAGATGAATCGTTTCGTCAACTTCTTCCGCCGCCTGTTCAAGGTGCCCTATTGGTCGCTGTCGCAATGGGCCAAGCAGAAGGTCAAGAACGCCGTCAATTACATCGGCGCGTTCGAGCAGGCGCTCGCCGCAGAGGCGCGACGCTACGACGCCGACGGCGTGATCTGCGGCCACATCCACTACGCCGTGATCCGCGACGAGGGCGGCATCCGCTACATGAATTGCGGCGACTGGGTCGAGAGCTGCACGGCGCTGGTCGAGCATGACGACGGTCATTTCGAGATCATCACCTGGGCGGATCATTTGCAGAAGCCGGCGGCCGTCCCGCAGGTCGCAGCCAGAGCTGCATGACGGAGACCGCCTGATGCGCATCCTGGTCGCGACCGACGCCTGGCACCCGCAAGTGAACGGTGTGGTTCGGACGCTGACCAAGCTTGCCGACGCCGGCAAGAGCCTTGGCGTCGAATTCGAGTTCCTGACGCCGCAATCGTTCCGGACCTTTGCGATGCCGAGCTATCGCGACGTGCGCCTGGCGATGCCCCGCCCGGCGCGAATTGCGAAGCTGATCGCGGAGGCGCAACCGGACAGCATCCATATCGCGACCGAAGGGCCGATCGGCCTGATGGTCCGCCGCTATTGCCGCCAGCGCAAGCTGCCGTTCACGACCAGCTTCCACACCCGCTTTCCCGAATATGTCCGCGCCCGCGTGCCGGTGCCGGGCTCGCTGATCTGGCACGCGCTGCGCCGCTTCCATGCGCCGAGCCGCGCCGTGATGGCGGCAACGCCTGCGCTCGCCAGCGAGCTGACCGAGCGCGGTTTCGACAATGTCGTGCTGTGGCCGCGCGGCGTCGACACCCATCTGTTCCACCCCCGCGCCATCGACCTCTGCCTGCCGGCGCCGGTGTTCCTGTCGGTCGGCCGCGTCGCTGTGGAAAAGAATCTCGAGGCCTTCCTCGATCTGGATCTGCCCGGGACCAAGGTGATCGTCGGCGACGGCCCCGCGCGCGCCTCGCTCGAAGAGGCCTATCCCGACGCGATCTTCCTCGGCGAGAAGCACGGTGAGGAATTGGCCGACATCTATGCGGCGGCCGACGTGTTCGTGTTTCCCAGCAAGACCGACACGTTCGGCCTGGTGCTGCTCGAAGCGCTCGCGAGCGGCCTGCCGGTCGCGGCCTTTCCGGTGAAGGGCCCCCGCGACGTGATCGGCGATGCGCCGGTCGGCGCGCTGGATCACGACCTCCGCACCGCCTGCTTTGCGGCGCTCGACGTCCCCCGGCAGGACTGCGTCGAATTCGCCGCCAGTTACACCTGGGAGGCCTCGGCCCGGGTTTTCGTGGACAGCATTCTGGCGGTTGGCGCGGTGCTGCCGGGCCGGAATGGGACGGAACAGCCACGCTTCGTCGCCTGATCTCGCGGAGGTGTCTTGCCCGGGCCTCACCGGCCGCGATAAGGTCTGACATGACCGAACAGCTCCTCCCGATCGGCCCCGCCGACATCGACGCCGCAGCGCGCGTGATCGCGCCCTACGCCATCCGCACCCCGCTGTTGTCCTTTCCTGTGCTCAATGAGCGCGTCGGTGCAAAAGTGTTCCTGAAGCCGGAGATGCTCCAGCGCACCGGCTCCTTCAAGTTCCGCGGCGCCTTCAACAAGGTGTTCTCGATCCCGCAGGACAAGCGCGCCGGCGGCGTCGTCGCGTTCTCCTCCGGCAACCACGCCCAGGGCGTGGCGGCAGCGGCAAAGATCCTCGACATGCAGGCAACCATCGTGATGCCTGCGGATGCGCCGTTGTCGAAGCGCGAGCGCACCAAATCCTACGGCGCCGAGGTCGTACTCTATGATCGCGACAAGGACGATCGCGAGGCGATCTCGCGCGGCATCGCCGAGAAGCGCGGCGCGACGCTGGTGAGGCCCTACGACGATCCCTTCGTGATCGCAGGCCAGGGCACCGCCGGCCGCGAGATCGCGGAGGACATGGCAACGCTCGGCCTCAGTCCTGACATCGTGGTGGCTCCGGCCTCGGGCGGCGGCCTGATTGCGGGCGTGGCGACGGCGGTGAAGGCGCGCTTTCCGCTGGCCGAGATCGTGGTGGCCGAACCCGAGGCGTTCGACGATCACGGCATTTCGCTGACGGCCGGCCATCGCGAGCCGCACGGGCCCGCGGGCCGCACCATCTGCGATGCGCTGATGGCCCTGATCCCCGGCGAGATGACCTTTGCGATCAACAGCAAGCTGCTCGCGCGCGGCGTCACGGCGTCGGACAAGGAAGTCGGCGCCGCCGTCGCGTTCGCCTATCGCGAGCTGAAGCTCGTGGTGGAGCCGGGCGGCGCAGTGGGCCTCGCCGCGCTGCTTGCGGGCCGGCTCGATGTCGCCGGCAAGAACGTCGTGATCGTGCTCTCCGGCGGCAATGTCGATGCGGATCTGTTCGCCGAGCTGGTGGCCTGAGAGTGGTTTCCCCGTGGCGCATCCTTCGAGACGCCCGCTTTGGCGGGCTCCTCAGGATGAGGGCGGAGTGCGCGGCGACAGTTTCAACGGGCACCGATGCTGATTAGCCTCATCCTGAGGAGACCGCGCAGCGGTCGTCTCGAAGGACGAGGCGTGCGCTCCAGCGGTTCCAATGGTGAAGGCTGGCTGCGATCGAGCTGATCGTATCTATCCTCGACATGAAGAAGGGGCAGAGCGTTTCCGCTCTGCCCCTTTGTCGTTGTGTGGCCGACCGCGATCAGTGCATGAAGCCGCGATGGTTGTTGCCACCGCCCATGGAGGGCGCCTGGTTCATCGACTGACGGAAGTTGTTGCCGCCATTGTTGACGTTGCGGTTCGTGGTGTTGAACTGCGGGCGGTTGTTGTTCTGCACCTGCACCTTGTTCACCGGGTTGTTGTTGATCTTCACGCCGTTGTTGACACGGATCGGGTTGTTCTGCGTCTGAACGTTGATCGGCTTCGTCTCGACCTTCGTGCCGCCCTTGCCGATATTAACCGGCATGCTCACGATCTTGCCCGGCTTGCCGTTGGCGTTGCCGCCGTCCGTCTTGTTGTTAGTCGCCGGCAGCGTCACGATCTTGCCGATGCCGCCATTGTTGGTGGTCGTGTTGGTCGGCGCAGGCAGCGTGACGATCTTGCCCGGGATCTGCGACGGCGTGCCGTTCTGCTGGTTCGGCTGGTTGTTGTTGCCAGAGGGCAGGTTGACGATTTTGCCGCCATTGCCGAGCTTGCCGATGACGTTGCCATCGACCGGCTTCTGCACGATCGGCAGATTGCCGCCCATCTGCGAACCACCATTACCCTGCTGCAGCGGCATGTACTTGGGTTGGCCGAGATTGCCGATCTTGAAGCTTGGCGCAATGTTCTGCGGCGCCAGGAACTTGGTCGCCTGCATCAGGGGGATCTGCTTCGGCTGCACCTGAAGCTTCAGCGCGACCTGCGCATAGGGGCTGTTGCCGTAACTGTCATAGAAGCTCTTGTAGCCGAGCGGCGAGTTCACGAGCACCGCCTTGTGCCAGGCCTGCGAGAGCACGATGTTGTTGAGCAGCCAGCGGACGTGGTCGCACAGCGGGTCGTGCGGATACATCCGGATGAACTCCTGATAATATTCCGGCCGGCCTTCGGACACGACGTAATCATAGGCCTGACGCGTCGAGCGGCTCGGCAGGTTGGAGGCCATCTGCACAACAGGCGTATTCACCGGCGCGCGGTTGGCAGCGACCGCGGTGTCACCGAAGAAAGTGAAGTCCGAGGTGAGCGAGGAGCTCTCCCACGGGATCTGCGCGCCGCTGGTGGACTGGTTCACCTGCAGGCGGATGCGCTTGAACAGCTGCTCGATCGGCACGTTGGGCTCGCGCGCGACGTTCAGGAAGGCTTGCGTGTAAGGGCTGTGGCCGCCGGTGCCGTCGAGCGCTTCAGCGCCCGGCGCGGTCGAGTAACCGACGATCGAGCCGTTCGGCGCATCGACGATGGCGAGGCCGCGGCCGGCGTCATTGACTTCAGGGAACGGGTTGTTGCGGCACGCATCGAGAATGACGATGCGCATGCGGCTCGGGATCGTCTCCAGCGTCGACATCACGTCGACGAGGCGCACCGAATTGTTGACGAGCTCGGTCTGGCTCGACACCTTGGCGTCGACGGGAACGAGATAGTTCTCGCCGGCGAGCTGCACGCCGTGACCGGCGTAATAGACCATCGCCACCGTGTTCGGACCGCGCGCAGACACTTTGGCGGAGAAGTCCTGCACCACGCGCAGCATGTCGTTCTGGGTCAGGTCGGTTGCGGCAACCACCTCGAAACCGGCGGAGTTCAGGAACTTCGCCATCGACTCGGCATCATTGTCGGGATTGGCGAGCTGCGGTGCGTTCTGGTAGTTCGAATTGCCGATCACCAGCGCCACCCGCTGCTCCGGGCCTTGCAATGCGGTGGGGGCCGGCTGGACCGGGGCGACTTGCGCGGAAACAGGGCCGCAGGCGAAGCCGAACAGGCTTCCCACGAGGCCGGCTGTCATCAGCAAAGGCTTTAGGCGGAACATGGCGTGCTCCTTTGGCACTGGTCTCGGATACGAGATTGGTTGCCGAGGAGCTTCGCCGCGTTCGAGCTCGAAGTCCGTGATCCCTCTCACCCTGGTGCCTTGCGTGATCTGAATCACGCCCGGAACCTGCTATGGTTAGCGATCGATAAGGGGAACTGCCGTCACATGCTGAAATCGATCGATCCGATCCTGACGCCCGACCTGCTCTGGCTGTTGGCCTCCATGGGCCACGGCGACGATCTCGTGGTCGTCGACGCCAACCACCCGGCCACGCACATCGCCCGCTCGACGTCGTCGCAGCGCCTGATCCAGCTGCCGGGCCTGACGATGGAGACGGCAGTCCGCGCCATCATGTCGGTCTACCCGCTCGACGATTTCGATCCGGACCCGGTGCGCGTGATGGCGCCGGTCGACGATCCCGACCGCGTGCCCGACGTGCAGCGCGCGGTGCTCGCCGAGATCGAACGCGCCAGCGGCAGCCCGGTCGGTCCCGGCAAGCTCGCGCGGGCGGATTTCTATCGCGCGGCGGCGGCGGGCTTTGGCGTGGTCCAGGTCGGCGACATCAGAGGCTATGGCTGTTTCCTGATCAGGAAGGGCGTGATCAGCTAGCGGGCTGGCGCATCAGCTCCGAGGGCCAGCCAACCCGGACGAGAAGGCCGTCGGGGCCGTTGATGCCGACTTCGTACATGCCCCATTCGCGGTGACGCAGCACGCCGCCGGGCCGGATGATAAGGTCATCCACGCGCGCCGCAATGGCCTCGACCTCGGGAGTGCGAATGAAAATGCCAAAGGGATTGTGCTCCGGCACGCGCCATGGGCCATCGCCGGCCTGCGTGAGATGCACCTCGCATCCCCAGCCCCTCACGATGACGTAGCCGTCATCACCGCCGATGCGCGCAAAGCCGAGCCGTTCCCAGAACGGAATTGCGGCGGGAAGATCGTTGCAGGGAACGATGGCGAAGGCGCCGACACGTGGCGTTTCAGGCATTCGGTCACTCTGGCATATGCAAGCGGTCCGCGCCGCGTTCACGCTGCGCGTTGCGAGTCTTATCAAGAGCGACCGCTCGGCAGAAGCGGCGAAACGTCCCGCACTCGAAATTGAATGGCGCGCCGGGAACTGACTGTCTATGGTCTCTCCATGTCCCGCTCTATGTTTCTATCTGTTGCCATCATCCTGTCGCTGCTGCCGGCCGTCGCATCCGCTGACCCCGTTCAAAAGCGTCACAAGCCGGTCTGGAAGGGCTACGGCTTCCTGCCGGGCTATCGGCAGCCACTGAGCAACAGCATCCCGCTCTACAAGCAGAAGGACGCGATGCGGCGCCTGGCGCGCAACGATCGCCGCCATTGGTACATCGATCCGGTTCCGCAATATTACCGCTGGGACGGCGAGTGGCACTATTTCGGCCGCCCCGGCTTCAACGGCGGCCGCTATAACGGCGGCAGCTTCGGTCCGTGCTGGACACGGACGCCGATCGGAGCGGTGTGGAACTGCGGGTGAGGGGGCGCTGACCGCGCCACCACGTCGCTGCGCTCGCAATGACGATTGAGTGTGCGCCTCTTCCCCGCTCTCGTGCCCCTCTTACGAGAAGAACGCGATCTTCTCGGCCTGGGTCATGCGGCGGATCGGGGCGAGGGGATCGTTGGCCGGCGCGCGGGGCTTTTGCAGGATACCGCTGGCCAGGATGGTGGCGCCGAGCGAGGTCTCGGGCAGGGAAGCAGACAGGGGCGAGGGCATCGGCAGCGTCGCGGTCGGGCCTGCGCCGAACGATGCTGCGGCCGCCATGGCCGGGGCCGGCTGCTCCATCACTTCGGCCGCGGCTTCCGCGATGGCGTTGGTGAGGCGCGCCAGCGATTCCATCGCGATCGGCGCTTCCTCGACCGGCTCCTCCATCACCGATGCGACGGCCGGCTCCGGTGCGATCGGTTCCGGCATCTCGGCTGCAATGGGTGCTGCGGCCTCCGCAACCATCGGCTCCGGAACGGCTGCTTCCATTTCGACCGGCTCGGTGATCTCGTCGAACTCGGGGTCGGGCGCGGCCATCTCCAGCGCGATGGCCTCGAGTATGGCTTCGTCCTCGGCTTCCGCGGTGGCATCGAGCGCAAATTCGTCGGTCGTTTGCGCAAGCGCGGCGGGTTCGGCGATCTCCGTTTCGAGCGCGACAGTCTCGGAAGCGATGTGGCTCTCGGCAACGACCTCCGACGCGACGGCCGCGTTCATTGCCTGCTCGACAATTGCGAACGTCTGGGCGCTGCCAACCGTCTCGCTGGCTGCTTCGGCCTCGGCAGCCTCCGCGATGTCCTGCGACGGCTCCGTAAAAGCCACGGGTGCTTCGCTCGCCGTCGCCACGGACACGGTTTCGGCAGGCGGAGCTTCGGCGGCTGTTGACGGCGCCTCCTGCACCGGAGCCGGCGCGGGATGTGCCGGCTGCGGCGTTGCGTCGCCGTCGAGGCTCTCGATCCGGTCCCTCAAGAGATCGAATGCGGCCTTGAGCTCGACGCGGGGGTCGATGATCGAAATCTGTCCGCAGGCGGCCTCGATCGAGGCGAGCTGCGAATCAATGAGGTCGCAGATCCGCCCGTCGGCGCCGATCTCGCGCCAGCGCCAGGAGATCTCCTTGATGATGCGCACGCCGCGCGGGATCGCGGCGAGGCTCGCCTCGATCGCGGTGGGATCGAAGGCGGCGATGGCGCTCGTCTCGGCCTCGTGGATCGCGCGGCGGATCTCGACCAGTGCTTCGGGCAGGCGGTCTTCGACGACGGGTTGTCGCTGCGCCGCAAGGGTTTCTTCGATTTTCGCGACCGCGTCGAGCACCATGCTCGTGTCGGCGTTGCGGTTGCGCCTGGCGTATTCGCCGAGGAACCAGCGGCCGCGCGCCGTCTCCATGAAGGCTTCGCGGATCGCGTCGTAATCCTGCTCGTTCGGCTCGGCCGCGCGGGCAGACATGGGCGAAAGGGCGAATGCTTCGTTGGCCATTGCAATCTCGTCGCGCAAATCACCGCGCGTTACAGTAACGATCATCACGATATCGACCGAATCGCAATTGGTTTGATGGCACCCGAATCACAAATCCCCACGCCAGCATCGGCGAAACGGCGATTCGCCGTCAGCCTCGCCCTGTTCTATTCGGCCGTCTTCGCGGTCTCGGGCACGCATCTGCCGTTCTTCCCGGTGTGGCTGAAGGCGATCGGCGTCGACGCGGCCTGGATCGGCCTCATCAACGCACTGCCGGCAATCACGCGCTTCACCACGCTGCCGCAAGTGACCGCCTTTGCCGAAAAGCGCCATGCGATTCGCGCCGGCATGATGGTGTCGGCGCTGGCGACCGCGATCGGCTTTACCGCGGTCGGCTTGCAGCAGCAGCCGCTGGCGCTGCTCCTGATCTACGCGGTGACCTGCATGATGTGGACGCCGACGATGCCGCTGACCGATGCCTATGCGCTGCGCGGCGTCGCCCGCTACGGGCTCGATTACGGACCCTTGCGGCTGTGGGGCTCGGCGGCTTTCGCCGCCGGCTCGCTCGCCTGCGGCTATCTCGTCGACCACATCGCCGCGCGCGATCTGATCTGGGTCATCGTCGCATGGGCCGTCGTTGCGGTCGCAGCCGGCCTGCTGCTTCGGCCGCTGGACGATGTCAGGCGCAAGGCGACGGAGAGGCATGCCGGCGAGGCGCTCCTGCGCGATGCCGGCTTCTGGGCCGTCATCGTTTCGGCGGCGCTGATTCAGGGCAGCCACGTCGCCTATTACACCTTCTCGGCCATCAACTGGCAGCTCCATGGGATCAGTGGGCTGACGATCGCGGGCCTGTGGACGCTGGGCGTGATCGCCGAGATCGTGGTGTTCGCGCTGTCGCCGCGCTTCTCGCTGCATCCGTCGACCATGATCGCGATCGGAGGGCTCAGCGCCGTGCTGCGCTGGATCGTCACTGCCAATGAGCCGCCGCTCGCGCTGCTCGCGATCGTGCAGCTCGGCCACGGCCTCAGCTTCGGCATGACCGTCGTCGGCACGATGAATCTCCTGGTGCAGCGCGTGCCCTCGCACCAGATCGCGCGGGGGCAGGGCTACCTCGCCGCGTGCAGCGGACTGCTCAGCGCTGCGACCTCGATCGCGTCGGGCGCGATCTACGCCCGTATCGGCGATGGCGTGTATTACGTGATGGCTGCGATGGCCGCGGCCGGCGCGCTTCTGATCTGGTCGGCGCGGCACCGGCTCATGCCTCATCCCCAGAGCGAAGCGTCCGGCGGATAGACCAGGCTGTCGTCATAACGCAGGGCGTGATCGCGGTCGCGCGCCAGCAGCAAGGGGCCGTCGAGATCGACGAAGCGCGCCTGCGGCGTCACCAGCATGGCAGGCGCCATCGACAGCGAGGTCGCGACCATGCAACCGATCATGATCTCGAAGCCGAGCGCCTGCGCGGCGTCCGCCATGGCCAGCGCCTCGGTGAGGCCGCCGGTCTTGTCGAGCTTGATGTTCACGGCATCGTAGCGCGCGCGCAGCGGCGCCAGCGAGTTGCGGTCGTGCACGCTCTCGTCGGCGCAGACCGCGAGCGGCCGCCTGATCCGCGCCAGCGCCTCGTCCTGACCTGCAGGCAGCGGCTGCTCGACCAGCGTGACGCCGACGGCGGCGCAGGCGGCGAGATTTTGCGCCAGATTGGCCTCGGTCCAGGCCTCGTTGGCATCCACGATCAGCTCGGATTCGGACGCGGCCTTGCGCACCGCCATGATCCGCTCCGGATCGCCGTCGCCGCCGAGCTTGATCTTGAGAAGGGGGCGGTGCGCGGCCCTGGCGGTCGCGGCGGCCATCGCCTCGGGGGTCCCTAACGAGATCGTGTACGCCGTGGTGCGCTCGCCCGGTACCGGCCGGTCCAGCAGGTTCCAGGCCCGCAGGCCCGTCGCCTTGGCCTCCAGATCGATCAGGGCGCAATCGAGGGCATTGCGGGCCGCCCCGGGCGGCATGGCGGCCTGGAGGGCTTGCCGCGTCAGGCCGTCCGCCACGGCCTGCTGCATGGCCTGGATGGCGGCAAGCGTTGCCTCGGGCGTCTCGCCATAGCGGGGGTAGGGCACGCACTCGCCGCGGCCGGTCAGCCCGTCCCGGCTGACCTCGGCCACGACGGTCACGGCCTCGGTTTTGGCCCCCCGGCTGATGGTGAAGCTGCCTGCGATCGGGAAGCGCTCGATTCGCGCCGCCAGGGAAGCAAATTTCATGGAAGTCATTTTGAACTCTGGCGAAATCTGAACCTGCTAGTTACCTCTAGCAACTAACATTAACCACTTGGGGATACCTTCTCTGGGTAAGGGCGCGTGCGCAACACTCTGATTTTCTCCGCCCCACACGGGAGCGGGACATCTTGAATAGCGATCCGAAGCTGGAACGGATTGCCAAGGGCAATGCGCTGGCACTCTGCGCCACCGGAACCTGGACCGCGAGCTTCGCACCGGTGCTGGAGCGGATGGTGGCCGACGCCGAGAAGCTCGCCGGTGGCCCGCAAAGCATCTTCATCGACGTCTCGGAGGTCGCCAAGCTCGATACCTTCGGCGCCTGGCTGATCGAGCGGCTGCGCCGCAGCCTGACGCAAGGCGCGGTCGAGGCGCAGATCGCGGGTCTGTCGGCCAATTATTCCAGCCTTGTCGACGAGGTGCGGCGGGTCAGGGCGACGGCCGTGGTCGACAGCGGCACGGTGACCATCACCGGCATGCTGGAGCAGATCGGCCGGGCCGTGGCCGGCGTGGGCGGGACGGTCGCGGGCCTCGTCGACATGCTCGGCGCCGTGCTCGCGGCAGGGTTTCGCGTCCTGATCCATCCGCGCTCGTTCCGCCTGACCTCAACCGTGCACCACATGGAGCAGGTTTGCTGGCGCGCGGTGCCGATCGTCGTGCTGATCACCTTCCTGATCGGCTGCATCATCGCGCAACAAGGCATCTTCCATTTTCGAAGATTCGGCGCCGATATCTTCGTGGTCGACATGCTGGGCGTGCTGGTGCTGCGCGAGATCGGCGTGCTGCTGGTCGCGATCATGGTCGCGGGACGCTCGGGGAGTGCCTACACCGCCGAGCTCGGCTCGATGAAGATGCGGGAAGAAATCGACGCGCTGCGCACCATGGGCTTCGATCCCATCGAGGTGCTGGTGCTGCCGCGCATGATGGCGCTGGTGCTGGCGCTGCCGATCCTGGCCTTCCTCGGCGCGATGGCCGCGCTCTATGGCGGCGGGCTCGTGGCCTGGCTCTATGGCGGCGTCGAGCCCGAGGCCTTCCTGCTGCGCTTGCGCGACGCCATCTCGATCGACCATTTCATCGTCGGCATCGTCAAGGCCCCCGTGATGGCCGCGGTGATCGGCATCGTCGCCTGCGTCGAGGGCCTCGCCGTGCAGGGCAGCGCGGAATCGCTGGGCCAGCACACCACGGCCTCGGTGGTGAAGGGCATTTTCTTCGTCATCGTGATGGACGGCGTGTTCGCGATCTTCTTCGCCTCGATCGGGATGTGACGATGGCTCCCGAAATCCCAAATCCCATCATCCGCGTCCGCGACATCACCGTGCAGTTCGGCAGCACACGCGTGCTCGACGGCCTCAACCTCGACGTCAAGCGCGGCGAGATTTTGGGCTTCGTGGGCCCATCCGGCGCGGGCAAGTCGGTGCTGACGCGCACCATCATCGGCCTCGTGCCGAAGCTCGCAGGCTCCATCGAGGTGTTCGGCGTCGACCTCGATTCCTCCAACACGTCGCAGCGCCGCAACGTGGAGCGGCGCTGGGGCGTCTTGTTCCAGCAGGGCGCGCTGTTCTCCTCGCTGACCGTGCGGCAGAACATCCAGTTTCCGATGCGCGAATATCTGCGGGTCTCGCAGCGGCTGATGGACGAGATCACCATGGCCAAGCTCGCCATGGTCGGCCTCAAGCCGGAAGTCGCCGAGCGATTTCCCTCGGAGCTCTCCGGCGGCATGATCAAGCGCGTGGCGCTGGCGCGCGCGCTGTCGCTGGATCCGGACCTCGTCTTCCTGGACGAGCCGACCTCGGGCCTCGATCCGATCGGCGCCGGCGATTTCGACGAGCTGGTCAGGACGCTCCAGCGCACTTTGGGGCTGACCGTTTTCATGGTAACCCACGACCTCGACAGCCTCTACACAGCATGTGACCGCATCGCCGTTTTAGGGAACGGTAAGATCATAGCGGCAGGGTCGATCGCCGACATGCAGGCCTCGCAGCATCCCTGGCTGAGGCAATATTTCCATGGCAAGCGCGCCCGCGCGGTCATGGGTTGAGTGGCTGGGATGAGCAGCTGTGATGAGTAGCCGGAGCACCTGATGGAAACGCGGGCAAACTACGTCTTGATCGGGTCGTTCACGCTGGCGGTGATCGCCGCGGCGATCGGATTCGTGCTGTGGTTCCAGTCGCTGCACACCACCAAGCAGCGCAGCCCCCTGCGCGTCGTGTTCGAGGGCCCGGCCGCGGGCTTGCGCAACGGCGGCAGCGTCAACTTCAACGGTATCCGGGTCGGCGAGGTGGTCTCGGTGAAGCTGGACAACCCGCGGCGGGTTGTCGCACTCGCCATGATCGAGAACAACGCCCCGATCCGCAAGGACACTCTGGTCGGCCTCGAATTCCAGGGCCTGACCGGCGTCGCCGCGATCTCGCTCAAGGGCGGGGACGAGGCCGCGCCGCCGCTCGACCAGGACGGCATCCCGACGCTGACGGCCGATCCCAACAAGCTGCAGGACGTCACCGAGGCGATCCGCGGCACGCTGCAGAACATCAACAAGATCGTCGCCGACAATCAGGAATCGGTGAAGAACTCGCTGAAGAACCTCGAGACCTTCACCAATTCGCTCGCCCGCAATTCCGAGAAGATCGACGGGGTGATGGCCAAGGTCGACGGCGTGATGCTCAAGGCCGACAGCCTCATGCTCGGCCTCAACACGCTCGCCGGCGGCAAGGACGGCGGCGAACTGTTCCAGGCGGTGAAGTCGATCCGCGAGCTGGCCGACGATTTCGACAAACGCTCCGGCGCGTTGATGACCGACGGCCGCCGCACGCTGGGCGACATCAGCCGCGCCGTGAACAATTTCGACCGCAACCCCACCCGCGTCCTGTTCGGCGCCAGCAACAGCAGCGCCCCACCGCCGCCACCGCCGGCGCCCGAGCCGCCGAGGCCCGCGGCGCCGGAGCGCAGGCGGCAGTAAGAAGGCGAATGGTGAGTGGCGAATAGCGAATAGGCCGTTGGCCATCGCATCGATCCAAAACAAAACGGAGCCCGTGAGGGCTCCGTCTTTCATTCGTTATTCGCCACGCGCTATTCGCAAGCTCCGTCTTACCCGAGCCGGCCCGCCGCATGCGCCAGCAGCGTGTACACCAGCCCCGTCTCCGAGGTGAGGTGGCTGCGCAGCTCCTGCGGACCGCGGCCGTCGCGGGCGACTTCGTCGAGCAGGCGTTCGAACTCGGCGACGTAGCGGTCGACCGTGCCCTTGAAGTTGCGGTCGGCGCGGTACTTGCGGGCGACCTCGTCGAAGGCCTTCTGGCCGGCGGGCGTGTAGAGGCGCTTGGTGAAGGCCTTGTTCTCGCCGCGTTGGTAGCGGTCCCACATCTCGGCGGCGAGGTTGCGGTCCATCAGCCGGCCGATGTCGAGCGACAACGATTCCAGCGGATTGCCGCCGCCTTGCGGAGCCTGCGGCTGCGGAGCCGGGGCAGCCTGGCGGCCGCGCGGAGCCTCACGGCCGGTCGGAGCGCCCTGATTGGCGTCGGTCCGGTTGAGCAGGTCCGACAGCCAGCCGTCACGGCCCTGGTCGTTACCGGCGGGCGCGACCGGCGGTGCTTCGGTGCGGCGCGCGGCCGGCATGCCGAGGTCCGGCGGCGGCAGCGTCGAAGCGCTGCCGGTGTCGCGCATCCGGGTCTCGGTGGCGCGGGCACCCGCAGCCGCCATGATCGGCTCCTCCTGGCGCTGGACGGCGACGGACGCGCGGCCCGTCGTGGAGACGTCGAGGCCACGGCCGTGCTGGGCCACGATGCGGTTGAGCTCGGCGAGGGCCTCGATCTGGTCGACGATCACCTTGCGCATCTGCGCCGTGCTCTCGGCGGCCTCCTGCGGCATCTCGAGCACGCCGCGGCGCAGCTCGTTGCGGGTGGCTTCGAGCTCGTTGTGCATCTCGAAGGCCATCTGCTTCATGCTGGAGACGAGGTTGGTGAACTTCTCGGTCGACTGCTTGAACATCGCATCCGCTTCGTCGGTGGTGGAGCGGTAGATGTCGTGCATGGCCTCGATGGTCTGGCGGTGCTCCTCTTCGGAGGCCACGCGCACCGCCTCGAACTGGCGGGTGATCGCGGCCGAGCCTGCGCCGGCGGTCTCGGCGACGACGCGCGCGATGTCGCGGGCGCGCTCTTCGGCCGCGGCCAGCGATTCATCGAGCAGGCCGGTGAAGCGCGACAGCCGCTGGTCGAGATCGGCCGTGCGCAGGTCGATCGTGGTGACGAGCGATTCCAGCGCCTGCTTGCGCTCGGCGAGCGAGGCGGTGGTGTTCTTGTTGCTCTGCTCGACGACCTGCGCGGCTTCGACCAGCGCCTTGCCGTGCGCGTCGAACTGGGTCGACAGCTCGCCGAGATCCTGCAGCGCTTTCGTGGTCTTGCTGTTGAAGACGTTGAGCTGCTCTTCCAGGTTCTGCGTCGCCTCGCCGTTGCGCGAGGTGACGTCGTTCATCGCCGAGACGAAGTCAGCGACACGCGTGACCAGTGCCCGCTCGAGCGAGTTGAGGTTGTCGTGCGCACCGGTCAGCACCTCCTGAAGCAGGATGTTGCCTTCGCGCAGACGCTCGAACAGCGCCACCGTGTCGGTACGCAGGATCTTGCTGGTCTCCTGCATCTCGGTGACGGCCGCGATCGAGACCTGGCGCGACTGGTCGATCGCCGAACGCGAGGCCTGCTCCAGGTCCTTGAGCGACTTGCCGACGGCCGTCGTGGCGATCTCGCTCGCCGCGTTGATGGTGCGCGCGACTTCCGAGCCGTTGCCCATCATGGTCTGCGAGAACGCCTGGCCGCGCGTCTCGATCGACTTCAGCGCGTCCGAGGTGACGCGGTCGATGTCGAGCGTGAGCTGGCTGGTCTTGGAGCCGATCGCGTCGACCAGGGAGCCGCGCTTGGCGTCGATCATGTTCGACAGGCGCTCGGCCTGCTGCTGCACGTAGGTGACGATCTCGTCGGTCTTGCCGGTCATGGCCTGGCCGAAGCTCGAGCTGGCGGCGAGCACCGAACGCTCGACGTCGGACGAGCTCGTCTTGACCCGCGAGCTGGCCTCGTTGGAGGCGGTGATCAGCGCGTTCTGGGCGTTGAGCGCGCTGGTCTGGATGTCGTTGGTCGCGTTCGCGGTGGCTGCGCTCAGCGTGCGCTCGATCTCGGTCGAGATCGTGCGGATCTGGCTCGCGGCGTCCGCCGAGGTCGAGGTCAGCGAGATCTGGGCTTCACGCGCGCTGCCGAGGATGGTCGAGGCGGTGTCGGCGCCGACCGCGGTCAGCGTGCGCTCGATGTCCGTGGTCAGCGACTTGATCTGGCTGGCCGCGTCGGTCGACGCGGAGATCAGCGTGCCCTGCGCCTCGCGCACGCCGCTGGTGAGCGCCTCGATGGTGGCGCCGCCGGCGGTTGCCAGCGCGCGCTGCATCTCGGCCGCGAGCGAACGAACCTGGCTGGTCTGTTCGGCCGAAACCGTGAGCAGGGTGCTCTGGGCGTCGCGAGCGCTGGTGGTGATCGTCTCGGCGGTCGACTGGCCGACCTGCGAGAGCGAACGATGCACTTCGGCCGCGAGCGACTTGACCTGGTTGGCCGCCTCGGAAGACGCCGTGACCAGCATGTTCTGGGCCTCGCGCGCGCCGGCGGTGATGGTCTCGGCGGTCGAGGTGCCGGCCATCGAGAGCGAGCGCTGCACGTCGGCAGTGAGCGACTTGACCTGGGCCGCCGCATCCGAGGAGCCGGCAACCAGGGTGTTCTGCGCCTCGCGCGCGCCGCTGGTGAGGATCTCGGCGGTGGAGGTGCCGGCCATCGTGAGCGAACGCTGCACGTCGGAGGAGAGCGCCTTGATCTGGTTGGCGGTCTCGCTCGAGGCCGCGATCAACGCGCTCTGCGCATCGCGGGCGCCGGCGGTGATCGATTCCGCCGTGGTGGTGCCGGCCAGCGACAGCGAGCGCTGCACGTCGGCGGTGAGCGTCTTGACGTGGTTGGCCGCATCCGACGACGCCGTGACGAGGGTGGTCTGCACCTCGCGCGCGCCGGCCAGGATCGAGGCGGCCGTCGCCGAACCGGCCGCGGACAGCGTACGCTCGACGTCGGCGGCGAGCCCCTTGATCTGGTTCGAGGCCTCGCCCGAAGCCGTGACCAGGGTCGACTGCGCTTCGCGTGCACTGGTCAGGATCGAGTTTGCCGCACCGGTGCCGACCGCGGTCAGCGCCCGCTCGACTTCGGCCGAGGTCATGTTGAGCTGGGCGTTGACGTCGGAGGAGACCGTCATCAGCGACTGCTGGGCGGTGCGTGCGCCGGTCTGGATCGTCTCGCTGGTGTTGACGACGAGGTTGGTGAGCGAGCGCTCGGCGTCCTCGACATGCGAGCGGATCGCGGTCGAGATCATCTCGGCGCGGGACATCATGTCCTCGCTGGCCTGGCGGCCGCTGCTTTCGATGCGGCCTGCGACGGCCTCGACACGTGAGCCAAGCAGGTCCTCGAACTGCGCCACGCGCACGTCGATGTCGCTGGCGACCGAGCCGACCTTGGTCTCGATGGCCTGATGGATCTCCTGGAAGCGCGCCGTGACCGTGTCGGTCAGATGCGTGCTGCGGCCGTCGATCACCTCGGTGACGCCGGTGATGCGGCGGTCGACCGCCTCGATCGCCTGCGCGGTGCCGTCCGTGAGGGCCGATGTCAACAGGGTCAGACGCGTGTCGATCGACTGCACCGCCTGCGAGGCGCCGTTCGTCACCGCGGTGGAGAGGTAGGTGAGGCGGGAGTCGATGGACTCGAGCGCCTGGGTCGCGCCGCCGGTGAGCGTCGTCGTGAGGTGGGTCAGTCGCGTGTCGATCGAGTGGATGGTCTGGGATGCGCCATCGGTGAGCGACGTCGTGAGGTGGGTGAGGCGGGAGTCGATCGACTGGATCGCCTGGGTGGCGCCGTCAGTCAGTGTCGTCGCCAGGGTGTCGAGGCGGTTGTCGATCGTCTCGGTGACCGACTTCGCGCGGGTGTCGAACGACTGTTCCAGCGCGGCGACGCGGCCGACGAGCTGTTCGTCGAAGGTCTTGATGTGACCGTCGATCGTGCCGTCGAGGCTGGCGATCTTGCCGTTCAGCGAGGTGTCGAAATTGCTGACGCGTTCGCCGATCGTGGTCTCGAACTGCACCAGGCGCTGGTCGAGAATGGCGGTGATCTCGCCGCCGTTGGCGGTGAAGCGGGTGTCGAAATTGTCGACATAGGTCTTCAGCGAGTCGTGGATGTCCTGCGTGCGCTGGCCCATGCGCTCGACGATCTCGCCGCCGAAGGTCTTCACGGTGCGGTCGAACTCGGAGATGTGGCGCGTGATCAGGGCGCCCAGCGTGCCCGAATCGCGCGCGAACTTCTCGACCAACTCGGTGCCCTGGTTCCGCACCAGCTCGTCGAATGCGCTCATCTGCAGCGACAGCGAATCGTGCGCGGTCTCGGTCTGGCTGACGACCTTCGCGACGAGGGTGTTGACGGTGGCGTCGAGCGCCTCGCTCGCCTTGTCGCCGCTCGTCAGGATCTGGCCGGCGAGGCGGTTGCCGGCGTCGTCGATCTTGGCGGAGAGGTCGTTGGAGCGCAGCTCGAGCTCGAGCAGCAGCGAGTCCGAGGAGTTCTTCAGGCTGTCGTGCACCTGCTCGGTGCGCTCGGAGATGCCGTCGACGATCGCGGCGGAGCGCTGCTCGAACTCGCCGGTGATGCGGTCGATGCGCTCGTTGAGCATCTCGTGGACGCGGTCGGCGAGGTCGACGAACTCGTCGTGGACGTGGCCGGTCTTGAAGTTGAGGCTGGTGGTCAGCCGCTCGCTGGCGTCGAGCACGGCGCGCGTGGTCTCGTTGCTGGCTTCCTCGAGACGGTCGAGCAGGTCGCCGCCGCGCTCGCCGAGCGCCAGGATCATGTTGTCGCCGGCATTGCTCAGCGCGCCGGTGATGTGGGCGCCGCGCTCTTCCAGCGCGCCGGTGATTGACTTGGCGACCTCGTCGACGCGCGAGGCGATCGCATCCGAGATCAGCGCGATGTCGTGGCGCAAATCGATCTGCACGCCGGAGATGGCGCTGCGAACCTGCTCGGCCTGGCCGACCAGATTGTCGCGCTGATGCGCGATGTCCTGCAGCAGGGCGCGGATGCGCACTTCGTTGTCGGAATAGGCGCGTTCGAGCGCGGCGACCTCGTTGGCGACCAGCGTCTCGAGTTCGCCGGCGCGCGCGATGGCACGTTCGATGCCGTCGCCCATCGCCGCGACCTCGCGGCGGATGGCCTGGCCGACGGTGACCATGGAATCGGAGGCGGAGCCTTCGGGCTCGGAGAAGCGGATCGCGACCTGGGCCATCGCCTGCGCGACCGAGCTCATCTGCTGGCCGCGCCAGACGAGGCTCGCCAGGAAGTAGAACAGCATGATGGGCGCGAAGAACATGGTGACGAGGCCGGCGATGGCCAGCACGCCGCCGCTCTGGCCCATGGCGGCCTGGATCGAGGGCAGGAAGCCGACGGTCAGCGCGGCGCAAGCCGCGAGCCAGATGACGGTGAAGATCGTCGCGCCGGTGTAGATGCTGCGGGCAGGGCGACCCGTCTGCAACGCCTGGAGCAACTGGCCGATGGTCTCGCGGTCGTCATTGGCGGCGCGGCGCGAAGCGCGCGGCTCCTCGACCGGGTCGAACACATTTGCCCGTTCGTTGGCGGCAGGACGCGGCTCGAAGCTCGGCTCGTCGAAGATCGGGGGCGGCGGAGCCATCGAAGGCGCGGTTTCGTTGCGCATCGAGGCGTTGCGGCTGGTGTCGGCAGCCGTGTCGCTGATGTTCAGGGCTTCCTGGATCGCAGAAAGCGCAACTTCTGTGGGGTCTTTGACCTTTTTCGGAGTGTTCGCCATGTTCAGTCCGAGCCCTCGTTACTTGTACGCGTCCCCCCGCGAGCCCTGCGCGCTGCGCAAGCCCACAGACCGGATCATGCCGCTTGCGCGGGTCTCCGAGCCGTCCCCACCCGGACGGCTTGTCCGCCAATTTCCGAAACATCCTATTGGCAGAGCGTCGCGAATGAAATGCCCGCGATTAAGACAATCTTAATCATCGTTAACAGGATCGCGCCGTAACGCCTTAGCAATAAATGCAATTCTCCACCGGACTCGGCCGATTGCGGCAACTTTTCGTCAACAAGCCGGCGGATTTGCGTTCGAGACCCCAAACATTTCGTTAACCATTTCCATGCTTGGGTGAGGCGAACTTACCGCCGAACCGGCGGAACCGTCGCGCGATGCCGGGGCCTGCGCCAATGACGCCTGAACTGCAACGGATGGACTGGATGCCCTCGCCCCCGCTTGCACCCATCGACAGCCCGCTCGACCTCGACCATCTCTCCCGGATGACGCTCGGCGACGCCGAGCTGGAACAGGAAGTGCTGGCCATGTTTGCCGAGCAGGCGGTCCGCCTGGTCGCGGCGATGGCGGCGCTGCCGGCCGAGGCGGGCGCACTGGCCCACAAGCTCAAGGGCTCGGCCCGCGGGATCGGCGCTTTCGCGGTGGCGGATGCCGCCGCAAGCCTGGAGATCGCGATCCAGACCGGCCATGACCAGCGCCACGCCTTCGCCGCGTTGAAAGAGGCGGTGACCGAGGCCCGCGCTGCCATCGAGGCGATCCTGAAGGCTTGAGGCCACGCGGCCGAGCCGGACTGTAGTCTCTTGTTTTGACGCGTTTTCTTCCCGCAAAGCGGGGTTCACTTCGCCTTAAAACCCTATGGCGCCGGCATGATCGACCCGTTATAGGACAGCCCGGACCCTCCTTCATTCCCAGCACCGCGGCAGCACGAGCACACATGGCCAAGATTCACTTTGTCGACCACAAGGGCGAAACCCGCACGGTAGAAGTCGAGAACGGCGCAACCGTGATGGAAGCCGCGATCCGCAACAGCATTCCCGGCATCGAGGCCGAATGTGGCGGCGCCTGCGCCTGCGCGACCTGCCACGTCTATGTCGACGAAGCCTGGCGCGAGAAGGTCGGCAGCCCGACGCCGATGGAAGAGGACATGCTCGACTTCGGCTTCGACGTACGCCCGAACTCGCGCCTGTCCTGCCAGATCAAGGTCTCCGACGAGCTTGACGGTCTCGTCGTGGCGACGCCGGAACGCCAAGCCTGATCCTTGCAAGCCTGATCCTCGCAGGCCTGCCTCTTCTGGACTGAATTAGATGTTCGGTGTCGCGACCTCGATGCCGCGCTTGTGCCAGGGTCTGAGCTTCTCGACGATCTCCGCGCTGAGCGGCGCTGGCCGCCGCGTCGCCTCGTCGAGCATGACGCCGACCGACATCGCCGAGGCGATGCACTTTCCTTGCGAGAATACGACCTGCTCGAAGGTCACCGACGTCCGTCCGAGCTTCACCACGCCGAGGCCGAGCTCGATCGTGTTCGGCCAGTGCAGCTCGGCGCGGAAATGGATGTCGAGCCGCACCATGATCCAGGCGAGCCCTGCCGGCGTCAGCCCGTACTCGGGCAGCTTCATCAGCGTGACGCGGCCGGTCTCGAAATAGGTGGCGTAGACCGCGTTGTTGACGTGCTGGTTGGGATCGAGATCGCCGAAGCGGACGTTGTCGCTGAGGCGGAAGGGATAGTCCTCCAGGCGCGGCGTCGTATCGAGGCGGCTTGGTGCGTTCACCGATTGATCTCCGTCATATCTTGCTCGTTACAGCCCAGTTATCCTGCTCCGGCAAGTGGGTGCGGCAGCGGGGCGCTCCCGCTTTTATGCCTTCCCTGATCCATCCCCGTTGGCTAGACAGGCAGGGTCACTTCTGCCCGCCGGGCGCCGTCCAACAGATAACGACAGCCAAAGAGACGACATGAGCGACGCGATCAAAACAGATGTGCTGATTATTGGCGCCGGCCCCTGCGGTCTGTTCGCCGCTTTCGAGCTCGGCCTTCTCGACATGAAGACGCATTTCGTCGACATCCTCGACAAGGTCGGCGGCCAGTGTGCCGAGCTCTATCCGGAAAAACCGATCTACGACATTCCCGGCATTCCGCAGGTTTCGGGGCAGGGCCTCACCGACGCGCTGATGGAGCAGATCAAGCCGTTCCATCCGACCTTCCATCTCGGCGAGATGGTCGAGACTGTCGAGAGGATCGGCGATCCCCTGTTTCGCTGCACGACTGATGCGGGCAAGGTGTTCGAATGCAAGGTGCTGGTGATCGCGGCCGGCGGCGGCTCGTTCCAGCCCAAGCGTCCGCCGGTGCCGGGCATCGAGGCCTATGAAGGCACCTCGGTCCATTACGCCGTGCGCAAGATGGAGACGTTCCGCGACAAGAACGTGCTGGTCGTCGGCGGCGGCGATTCCGCGCTCGACTGGACGCTCAACCTGCATCCGATTGCGAAGCGCATCACGCTGTTGCACCGGCGCGACGAGTTTCGCGCCGCGCCCCACAGCGTCGAGCAGATGCGCGCGCTGGTTGCCGGCGGCAAGATGGATCTCCGGCTCGGCCAGGTCACCGCGCTCTCCGGCGCCGAAGGCAAGCTCACCGGTGCCACCATCAAGGGCAACGACAACAGCGTGACGGACATAGCCTGCGATACCATGCTGCCGTTCTTCGGGCTGACCATGAAGCTAGGCCCGGTCGCCAACTGGGGCATTGCGCTGGAGAACAATCTGGTGCCGGTCGAGACGTCCGCGTTCGAGACCAATGTTCCCGGCATCTTCGCGATCGGCGACATCAACACCTATCCCGGCAAGATCAAGCTGATCCTGTGCGGCTTCCACGAGGGCGCGCTGATGTCGCAAAAAGCCCATCGCTACGTCTATCCGGAGAAGCGGCTCGTGTTCCAGTACACGACCTCGTCCTCCAGCCTGCAAAAGAAGCTCGGTGTCAACTGACGGCGGCCGGCCGAGAGGGCAACGCCCCATGTTTCTGGTGCTGGAACCGTTCGCGAAATCGCCGTAGTCTGCGGCCATTCCGGTCGTGGAATAACAAGGTGATCTAATGCGGAATTTTTCCAGCTCTCGACTGCTTCCCTTTCTCGCGCTGGCATTGTCGCTCGCGATGGTGACGCCGTCTGCAGCGCAAACCGCCGAGCCCACGGCGGCGGGCCTCTGGCAGAAGGTCGAAGACGGCAAGACGGTCGGATGGTTTCTCTTCGTCGACCACAACGGCATCTTCGAAGGCGTGATCGCAAAGACCTTCCCGCGGCCCGGCGACGATCCGAACGAGATCTGCGCCAAGTGCACCGACGATCGCAAGAACGCGCCGGTGCTCGGCATCTCCTTCGTCCGCAACATGAAGCGCGAGGGATTGAAGTACGAAGGCGGCAACGTTCTCAATCCGCGCGACGGCCAGATCTGGAAGGCCAACATGAAGGTCAGTCCTGACGGCCAGACCCTGACCCTGCGCGGCTATCTCGGCATTGCGCTGCTCGGCAAGGACGAGACCTGGACGCGCCTGCCTGACACCAATATCGCCCAGGTCGATCCCGCCATCGTCGCGAAATATTTGCCCGCGCAGGCTGCGGCCACCAAGCCGCCGGCACCCGCGGCCAAGAAGGGCGGCGGCATGATGATGGCGCCGGCGCCGAAGCAGTAAGAGTGTCCGTCGAACGCTTGGCCGCCTGATCGGCGATAGCTCCACACATCGTCGTCATTCCGTGCCGGCGGGGAGGGCTGAAATTCAGCGACGGCCATCTCCGCCGAAAGGCGAATGCGCCAGGGCTCCATTCCAGTAGTCGCCCGGAATGCGTACTGGCGCCGGATTTGCATAACTTTCCGCAAAGCTGCTGGGGGAGTGAGTCGCTACCCTTTGCGCCTTTCGCCGAGCTGCGAAAGGCGGGCGGCCTCTTTTGTCCCACGCGGCGATCATGTCGACCCGCGGAGACAATATGCCACTTCCGAGATCGCGACTTACTGGATTGCGCGCAGCGCCCTTCCTGACTGCGTTGAGCCTGGCAGCGCTCCTGCCGACGTCAGCGCCGGCACGAGACGACGGGCGCTTCGCCAACTCGCCCTTGAAGCCCTGGTTCGAGAGCCTGCACAGCGAATTCGGCCAATGCTGCAGTGATGCCGACGGTTACGTCATCGCCGACGTCGATTGGGAGTCCGATCATGGCCGCTTTCGCGTCCACATCGACGACGAATGGGTTGTCGTTCCCGACGGTGCCGTCGTCACCGAGCCGAACAAGATCGGCCGCACCATGGTGTGGAAGCACTATATGGACGGCCACCCGCGGGTGCGCTGCTTCATGCCGGGCAGCATGACCTGAAAGCGCGGACGGCGCCCGCGTCAGAGGCAGGCGCCGCAAGCGATGCGGAGGCTTAGCGGGCTTCGCTCTCCGAACCCGCGCTGGCAAGCCGCTTCACGCGCGGCGACAGCACCGAAATCTGCGCGGCCGAGGCTGGCATGCCGGCGACGATCATCGCGGGCGCGGTCGACTGCTCCTCGACGCCGGCGCCGCCGAGCACCTGCACCTGCGTCGCCGAGATCGGCAACGACTGCACTTCGTAAGACGGAAGCTCACTCGCGAAGGCAACGGTCGGGCTCGCAATCACGGCGCTGGCGACGGCAATCATCGTGAGAACACGCATTGGAAAATCTCCGTTGAAGATGTCAATCGGAGGTTTGGTCGTGGCGATGCCGGAACAGGTTCGCGGGTGTGCGAACATTCGTGTGTCCGTCGACGAACCTATTGATTGCGTGATGCGACAGGGCGAAACGGCGACGAAATTTTCCGCCTCAATGTTTCCGGACGGTTTCGCGAAGGCCGCTGCGCGTTAGGTCACGGGCGCCGGATTGAACAGCGTCAGATCGTTGTGGATGCCCCAGCGGTCCGACCATGGCTTGGTGCGGCCGGAGGCGACATCGAGGATGAGGCGGAACAGATCCCAGCCGGTCTCCTCGATGGTCTTTTCGCCGGTGGCGATGCCGCCCGCGTCGAAGTCGATCAGGTCCTTCCAGCGGCGGGCGAGCTCGGTGCGGGTCGCGACCTTGATCACGGGCGCCGCCGCGAGGCCGTAGGGCGTGCCGCGGCCGGTGGTGAACACCTGCAGCGTCATGCCGGAGGCGAGCTGGAGCGTGCCGCAAATGAAGTCCGAGGCTGGCGTTGCCGCGAACAGCATACCCTTCTGCGTCGCCTTCTCGCCGGGCGAGAGCACGCCGGTGATGGCGGAGGAGCCGGACTTGACGATCGAGCCCAGCGACTTCTCGACGATGTTGGCCAGGCCGCCCTTCTTGTTGCCGGGCGTGGTGTTGGCGCTGCGGTCGGCACCGCCGCGCGCGAGGTAGGAATCATACCAGGCCATCTCGCGCACCAGCGCGCGGCCGACATCCTGATTGATCGCGCGTCGCGTGAGCAGCTGGATGGCGTCGCGCACCTCGGTCACTTCCGAGAACATCACGGTGGCGCCGGCGCGCACCAGGAGGTCGGCGGCAAAGCCGACGGCGGGATTGGCGGTGACGCCGGAGAAGGCGTCGCTGCCGCCGCATTGCAGGCCGATGACGAGATCGGAAGCCGGGCAGGTCTCGCGGGTGCGCTTGTTGAGGATTTTCAGGCGGGCTTCCGCCTGCGTCATGATCGCATCGACGATGGCGCCAAAGCCGTCGAAGGTTTCGTCCTGCATGCGCACGATGGCGTCGCTGACGCCTTCCGGCACCAGGCGCTCGGGTGCGAGCTTTTCGCATCCGAGGCTGATGACCAGAATCTCGCCGCCGAAATTCGGATTGAGCGCGATGTTCTGCAACGTGCGGATCGGAACGACCGCGTCGGGGGCATTGATGGCGACGCCGCAACCGTAGGCATGGGTGAGCGGCACGACGTCGTCGACGTTGGGATACTTGGGCAACAGCTCGGCGCGGATGCGCTTCACTGCATATTCCATCGTGCCTTTGACGCATTGCACCGAGGAGGAGATGCCCAGAATGTTTTTCGTGCCGACCGATCCGTCGGTGTTGCGAAAGCCCTCGAAGGTAAACCCGTCGAGCGGCGGCAGCGGCGCGGGGACCGCGGTCGAGATCTCGAGCTTGTCGAGGTCAGGGGCCTCCGGCATGCGGATGCGGGCCTCGTCGACCCATTCGCCGGCCAGGATCGGGGAGAGCGCGTAGCCGATGATCTCGCCATAGCGGATGATCGGCTGATCCTGCGCGATGTCGACCAGGGCCGTCTTGTGCCCCTGCGGCACGAAGGCGCGCAGCGTCAGTCCGCTGGCAAAGCGCGAGCCGGCGGGAAGCCCGAAATCATTGACCACGATCGCGACATTGTCGCGCTCGTTGAGCTTGATGTAGCGGGGCTGCTCTTTCGCTGCGACGTCCTGGTCCATCTGCGCTTGCCTCCGAAGCCTTAGGGTGGGCAAAGGCGCGACGCGCCGTGCCCACCATTCTTCACGTCAAACGTGGGTGGTGGGCACGCTTCGCTTTGCCCACCCTACGAGACATTCTCCGTGGTCAACCCGGAAACGTATAAGCCGTCTTCACCGTGGTGTAGAACTCGCGTGCGTACGAGCCCTGCTCGCGGGCGCCGTAGCTCGAGCCCTTCCGGCCGCCGAACGGCACGTGATAGTCGACGCCGGCGGTCGGCAGATTGACCATCACCATGCCGGACTCGCTGTTGCGCTTGTAGTGCGAGGCGTATTTCAGGCTGGTGGTGCAGATGCCCGAAGCGAGGCCGAACTCGGTGTCGTTGGAGATCGCCAGCGCTTCCTCGTAGTTCTTGGCGCGGATGACCGCGGCGACGGGCCCGAAGATCTCCTCACGCGCGATGCGCATGTTGTTGTTGGCTTCGGTGAACAGCGCCGGCTGCAGGTAATGGCCGGGCGTCTCGCGCTTGAGCAGCTCGCCGCCGAAGGCGAGCTTGGCGCCCTCGTCCTGGCCGATCTTGATGTAGCGCAGGTCCTGATCGAGCTGGCTCTGGTCCACGACCGGCCCGATATGCACGCCGGCCTTGAGCGCGTCGTCGACCGACAGGCCGTTCAGGCGCTCGGCCATCGCCGCGACGAAGCGGTCGTGGATGCCTTCGGTGACGATCAGGCGGGACGAAGCCGTGCAACGCTGGCCAGTCGAGAAATAGGAGCCGTTGACGGCGACCTCGACGGCGGTCTTGAGGTCGGCGTCGTCGAGTACGACCAGCGGATTCTTGCCGCCCATCTCCAGTTGGAACTTCTTCATCGGGTTCGACAGCACGCAGGCCTGCGCGATCTTGCGGCCGGTTTGCACCGAGCCGGTGAAGGAGATCGCGGCCACGTCCGGATGGTCGAGCAGCGTCTGGCCGACCACCGAGCCGGAGCCGACCACGAGGTTGAAGACGCCGGCAGGGATGCCGGACTTGGCGATGATCTCGGAGAGCGCATGCGCGCAGCCCGGCACCAGCTCGGCCGGCTTGAACACGACGGTGTTGCCGTAGCAGAGCGCGGGCGCGATCTTCCAGGCCGGGATCGCGATAGGGAAATTCCAGGGCGTGATCATGCCGACGACGCCCATCGGCTCACGCGTGAGCTCGACGTCAATCCCGGGACGCACGGACGCGCCTTTTTCGCCGATCAGACGCAGCGCCTCGCCGGCGAAGAACGCAAAGATCTGGCCGGCGCGTGCGACCTCGCCGACTCCCTCGGGGAG
This sequence comes from Bradyrhizobium sp. 192, assembly GCF_023100965.1. Taxonomy (NCBI): domain Bacteria; kingdom Pseudomonadati; phylum Pseudomonadota; class Alphaproteobacteria; order Hyphomicrobiales; family Nitrobacteraceae; genus Bradyrhizobium; species Bradyrhizobium sp. 192. The sequence goes on along the minus strand of NZ_CP064690.1, from coordinate 6,102,795 downwards.
TGTCTTGCCTTCCTCGCGCGCGAGCAGGCGGCCGAGCTCTTCCTTGCGGGCGAGGATCTCGAGGGAAATCTTGTTCAGCGCGTCATAGCGCGCCTGCGGCGTCGACTGCGCCCAGGTGGGGAAGGCGGCTTTGGCGGCTGCGATCGCTTTTTCGGTCTGCGCTTTGTCGGCCTTGGCGTATTCGCCGACGACGTCGTTGGTGTTGGAGGGGTTGATGTTCCTGGTGACGCCGGAGCCGTCGACCCATTCGCCGCCGATGAAGTTCTTCAGGATCGCAGTCATGTATTCCTCCAGAGTTTCTTAGCGAACGAGGCAGGGACGCTTGTCGTCGAAGGTCCAGCCGGGGATCAGGTCCTGCATGGCAATAGCGTCATCGCGGGCACCGAGTCCATGCTGCTTGTAGAGGTCATGCGCCGCATCGATGGCGGCCCTGTCGATCTCGATACCCAGGCCCGGGCTGTCAGGGACGGCAATCTTGCCGCCATTGATCTGGAGCGGCTCTTTGGTGAGGGCCTGGCCGTCCTGCCAGATCCAGTGGGTGTCGATCGCGGTGACCTTGCCGGGTGCGGCGGCGCCGACATGGGTGAACATGGCCAGCGAAATGTCGAAATGGTTGTTGGAGTGCGAGCCCCAGGTCAGGCCGTTGTCACGGCAGGTCTGGGCCACCCGCACCGAGCCCTGCATGGTCCAGAAATGGGGATCGGCCAGCGGAATGTCCACCGCGCCGAGCCGCAGCGCATGGGAAAGCTGGCGCCGGTCGGTGGCGATCATGTTGGTTGCCGTGGGCAGCCCCGTGGCGCGGCGGAACTCGGCCATGATCTCACGGCCGGAGAAGCCGCCTTCGGCGCCGCAGGGGTCCTCGGCATAGGCGAGGATGCCGTGCATGTCCTTGCAGAGGCTGATCGCCTCGTCGAGCGACCAGGCGCCGTTGGGGTCAAGCGTCACGCGGGCGTCCGGAAAACGCTTTGCGATCGCGGTGACGGCCTCGATCTCCTGCTCGCCGCGAAGCACGCCGCCTTTCAGCTTGAAGTCGGCGAAGCCGTAATGGTCGTGGGTGGCTTCGGCGAGCCGCACCACGGTCTCCGGCGTCATCGCCTCCTGATGGCGAAGGTTGAACCATTCGGGTTTGCCGGTCTCGCCGCTGACGTAGTTCAGCTTGCTCTTGCGCCGGTCGCCGACGAAGAAGAGATAGCCGAGCGTCTCGACGCTGTTGCGCTGCTGGCCCTCGCCGAGCAGCGCGGCAACGGGCAGGTCGAGATGCTGGCCGAGCAAATCGAGCAGAGCGGATTCGATCGCCGTGACCGCGTGGATCATGACGCGAAGATCAAACGTCTGCTTGCCGCGGCCGCCGGCATCGCGGTCGGCGAAGGCGGTGCGGACGTCGGCGAGGATGTTGTTCATCGCGCCGACGGTCTTGCCGATGACGAGATCGCGGGCGTCCTGCAGCGTCTGCCAGATTTTCTGTCCGCCCGGCACCTCGCCGACGCCGGTGTGACCGGCATTGTCGGTGAGAATGACGATGTTGCGGGTGAAGAACGGCGCGTGCGCGCCGCTGAGGTTGAGGAGCATGCTGTCGCGGCCCGCGACCGGGATCACCTGCATCGCCGTGACGACAGGTGCGCCGGAACTCTCGGTCAGGGCCATCGCTTGCTCCTCGCTGTTGTCGTTCTTATTCTGCCGCTTGTTGTGTCGATCGGATGGCGGGCAGATTGTTCACCAGCGCGGTCACCTCGGCGATCTCCTGCTCGGTGAGGTCGGTGAGGGGCGGGCGGACCGGGCCGGAATCGCGGCCGATCACCTTCATGCCGGCCTTGATGATCGAGACGGCATAGCCCTTCTTGCGATTGCGGATCGCGATCAGCGGCAGGATGAAGTCCTTCAGCCCGGCCTGGATCGTGGCATGGTCGCGCTTGCGCACCGCGGCGTAGAAATTGGTGGCGAATTCCGGCACGAAGTTGAACACCGCCGAGGAATAGGTCGTCACGCCCATGTCGAGATAGGGCAGGGCGAAGGTCTCCGCGGTCGGCAGGCCGCCGATATAGGTCAGGCGATCGCCGAGCTTGGTGTAGACGCGGGTCATCAGCTCGATGTCGCCGATGCCATCCTTGTAGCCGACGAGGTTCGGGCAGCGCTCGGCGAGCCGCGCGAGCGTGTCGGGCTGCAGGACGGCGTTGTCGCGGTTGTAGACGATGATTCCGATCTTCACGGCGGCGCAGACCGCCTCGACATGGGCGGCAAGGCCGTCCTGCTCGGCATGGGTGAGATAGGGCGGCAGCAGCAGCAGGCCGTCGGCGCCGGCCTTCTCGGCACCAACAGCGATCTCGCGGGCGATCGCGGTGCCGTAGCCGGTACCGGCGAGCACGGGTACGCGGCCCTTGGTCTCGTCGACCGCGATCCTGACGACTTCAGGGACCTCGGTCGGCGTCAGCGAGAAGAACTCGCCGGTGCCGCCGGCGGCGAACAGGCCGGCGACATCATAGCCGCACAGCCAGTCCATGTTTGCGCGATAGGTCGCCTCGTCGAAGGAGTAGTCAGCCTTGAAGGGCGTGACGGGGAAGGAGAGGAGGCCGGATCCGATCTTCTGGGCCATTTCCTGCGGGGTCATCTTGCTCACGGGCGCTGCTCCGTCATTGCGTGTCGTGGAGGACGCCACCGACATCTGCGCGTCCATGCGCCGTGGTTTAGGAGACCGTTCGATGCGGGTCCAAGCCAAACCCTATATCGACCGATGCGGAATCAGCATCAATCTTCCGTTGGCTCCGCCGAGGCCAGCTCACCGGCGATTTTGACGAGCGCCGACAGCAGCGGATTCTCGTCGTCGCGGCGCCAGACCATGAACAGCTCGACGGGGACGCGCGTGCGCAGTTTCAGCGGGCGCAGGCGCACGTCGGAAATCTTCAGGCTCGCCGCCGCCGCCGGCACGATGGCAAGGCCGAGGCCGGCGCGCACCATGGCGAGGATCGAGTGGATCTGGCTGAGATGCTGGACATAGCGCGGCAGCACGTCGGCGCGGGTGAACAGCGCCACCAGGAGATCGTGGAAGTAGCGGCTCTCATAGGGCGAATACATCACGAAGGGCTGGTCGTCGAAATCCTTGATGGTGATGCTGTCGGCATTCGCAAGTGGATGCTTCTTCGGAATCGCGGCGAGCAGGGGCTCGGCGACGACGCGGCGGCTGGTGAGTTCGGGCCGCGCGATCGGCGGCCTGAGCAGGCCGGCGTCGATCTGGCCCGAGGTCAGCGCCTCGAACTGGTCGCCCGACACCATCTCCTTCAGGGAAAAATCCACCTCCGGCAGCCTGGCGCGGCAGGCCGCGACGAGCTCGGGCAGGAAGCCATAAGCCGCGGCCGCGGTGAAGCCGATCTTCAGCGACCCGGTCTTGCCGAGCGCGATGCGGCGGGCGACCTGCGAGGCGCTTTCGGCAAGCTTGAGGATGCGCCGCGCCTCAGGCAGGAAGCTGCGCCCGGCAGGGGTCAGGCGCACCGAGCGGCTGGTGCGCTCCAGCAGCGGCGCATCGATGATGTGCTCGAGCACCTGGATCTGCCGGGACAGTGGCGGCTGGGTCATGTTCAGCCGCGTCGCGGCGCGGCCGAAATGCAATTCCTCCGCCACTGTGACGAAGCAGCGGAGTTGGTTGAGGTCGAACATCGATACATGCCTTAGATGGATAAGGCGTTTCCCCGGCACTTCTAGCATCGATCACCCCTAAAACAAAGACGGCGGCTTTTTGGGCCGCCGTTGAGTTGCCTGTCCTGCTCCGATCACTCGGAACGCTCAGGAGGAACGTTTGAGCACCACCCGCTCGATCTTGCCGACCACCACGAGATAAGCGAATGCGGCCACCAGCGCGTTGGCGCCGGGTGCTGATCGAGGAGAGGTTGCCGAACTCGAATGTCTTCTCCCGACGACTCCTAGAGTCGCGCGCGGCAAGGTGTCCAAGTTCAAAAGAGTATCGATTGATGCCGTTTTTGGATCGATCGGGCAGAGCGCTAGGTGCGTTGTGGTGCGGCGGTGCCACCGCTGTCTGGGCCGCATTTCGTCGCGTCGCGGCGGTCGCTGGATGGTGACGGCGGCCAGCTTTGCCGCGCTTGGGAACATCTCTGCGCCCGGCGGATTACCTCAAGTCGAAACAGCTACGGTGATGAAATGCCCGCTCGTCTTCAAATCTCGGCCATGGTGTTCATGATGGCGCAGGCTGTGCTGTTCGGTGCAGGCATGCTGGGGATCCTGCTCAGTCCCCTTCGTGATGAGGCCTCGTTTTACATCCCGGTCATGATCGTCCTGAGCGCAATTGCCTCAGTTGCGATTGCTTGGGAAATCGCGCCGCGGCTGCAGATGCGTTACTGGCACGGCCGGGGCGTCGACCACGATTTCATTTCTGGCTGAACTCCCCAGCCGTCGCGCCGAAGCAAAGGCGCCCGACGCTACTGTTGCGCGCTCGGCAACAGCTGCGGCAGAAACCCGCGCGTCACATTTGGCGGCGCAGCGTCCAGCCCGAGCACGGTGCTCGCGGCCGGCAGCGCCGCATCCGCCATCGCCGCATGCCCTTCCGCGCTCGGATGTACCGCGCCGCCATAGACGGCCGAGAGCACGCCCCAGGTGGCGTCGTGGATGTCGGTTGGCTGGCTCGCCGCCGGCAATCCTTGCGGATAGGTCATCGCGGCGAAATAGCTGTCATTGGCGTCGCGAATCCAGCGGGCGCGGGGCAGGTAGGCGCGGTATTCCGAGGCGCCGCGACCGCACAGCATCGGCTGGCTCGCCGCGCTCACGATATCAGGATTGAAGCTCTGGCCGTTCTCGGCAAAGCAGCTGCGGTCGAATTCGGGATCGGTGCCGGCATGGGCGCAGAAGCCGTGATCGGCGAACGCGGCCTGATGCGCGTCGACGAAGGTCATGCGGTCGGCTTCGGGATCGCGGCACAGTGCGCCGCGGGTGCAGGTGGCGAGCCCCTTCAGCTGCGGAAGGAACTCGGTGTCGACGAAGGTCGAGACGCGCGCCAGGCGCTGCGGATCGGCGTTGAAGGCCGGATGGATGTCGAAGCCGGCCTTGCCGCCGCGGCATGGCACGCCGCCCTCGGCGAGCGCCGGGTTGGCGTAGGAGACATAGACGACGTGCGAGAGATCGCCGCCGACCAGCGGCTTCAGCGCCTCGCGCAGCTTGACGAAATTCTGCGGCAGTTCGCGCGCAAGCGCGTCGCGGGAATCGTCGACGGTCGCCATCACGCCGGAGCGGCGGAACAGCGCCCGCTCGGTCGCGGTCTCGACGATCACGTCGGCGACGAGACCGGAGAAATAGATGTCGTTGGCGCCGACCGACAGCAGCACGAGATCGAGCGTGCGGTCGGGCTGGCGCTTCTTCGCCGCGGTGAGCGCTTCGCGCAATTCGGCGACTTGGGCGTTCACGCTGGTGTTGCAGACACCGGTCTTGCCGGGCGGGCATTCGCGGGCACGCTGCGAGCCGAGCAGCCCGTCGCTGATGCTGGCGCCGGTGCAGGCGAGCGGAAGATAAGTCACGGCGATGTGGGTGTAGCGCACCGCGAGCGCCAGCGCGGTGCGGGTCTGGTAGCTGTAGAGCGAGCGGTGGCACGGCGAGTTGAACCAGAGCGCGCTGTAGCGCTGCCAGTTGGCGAGCGTATCCGGCGCCTCGCAGGCCCGGCCGCCCTTGAAGCCGTGGCGGCTCGGCCGGTAGTACTGCGCGCCGGCGGTGCCCAGATAGGAGCGGAAGCAAAAGCCTTCGTCCGACAGCGCCAGCGGCCGGTCCGGATTGCCTTCGCCGGAGGCGATGCTGTCCCCGAGGCCGGCGACGAAGATGTCGCGGACCTGGATCTCGGTCTGGACGCGCTGGGTCGGATCGGAGCCGGAGGAGACGTCGACGGTCGCGACCGTCTGCTTGCCGTAGCGGACGCGCAGATTGATCGGCTCGGCGCAGTCGAAGGTCGATTGCTGAGGCCCGTCGCCGTCGTCGAACGACCAGGCGCAGGTGGCGCCGACCGGCACCGCGCCGACGAGGCGCACGGTGACGGGATGGTCGATCGGGGTCAGGTAGTTTTCCTTGGTATTGTCGCGAGTGCAGGGCTGGTTGACCCGGCCCTGCAGGTCGATGCAGAGCCGATTGACCATGTTGCGGGCCCAGCCGCGGCCCTCGCTCTGGAGCTCCAGCGATTGCTCGGCGGCGAGGATGCTGCGGTTGCGGGCGTTCTCGACATGGAGCAGGAAGTCGCGCTCCTCGCGGAACAGCCGGAAGCGGTTGCGCACCTCCCAATTGATCTGCAGGGCGCCGGAATCCTGAGCGCTGGCGCGCTCCGGTGGCATGGCAATCAGAATCCCGGCAAGCAACAGGGCGCCTGCGGAGAGGGTGCGAAGGAATGAAGGGATCATGGCCCGCGTCTTCAACGGCAAAGTTGAGGCGGAAATAAGAGAGCATTGCTCTGCCGCCTGCAACCCCTCCGGGGCGAGATCGTGGCCTACCGCTTGCTGGCCTGCCGCAGCGTCCGCTCGCGCTCCATTGCTGCCACCTGCTTTGGCAGATTGGCCTGCGCGCAGGCCTCCGCCAGCCGCCGCCGCTCCTGCCAGGGCTCGACCACGTTCATCCAGAGCTCGCGCGCGCCCATGATGGAGATGGCGAGGCCGAACGGGATCACGAAATAGAGGATGCGGAACACCAGCAGCGTCGCCAGCAGCTGCTCGCGGCCGAATTCGGGCAGCGCCAGCAGCATGGCGGCATCGAACACGCCGATCGAGCCGGGGGCGTGGCTGGCGAAGCCGAGCAGCGTCGCCAGGATGAACACCACGGCCAGCGACATGAAGTCGATCGGCGGGTTGGCCGGCATCAGCAGGTACATCGCCGTGGCGCAGAAGCCGAGATCGACCACCCCGATCAGGATCTGGACCAACGTCAGCGGCGCCGACGGCAGCACCACCTTCCAGCCCTTCTGGCCAAGCTCGCGCCGCTTCTCGCCCATCACGAGCCAGACCAGGTAGGCGCCGATCGAGGCGAGCCCGCCGAGCGCGATCAGCCGGTTGATCGAGGAGGGGAGCTGATCCATCGAGGATGCCGCATCGGGATGGATCGCCATGCCGATCGACAGCACGAAGATGTTACCGAGCCAGAAGGTCAGGCCCGACAGGAAGCAGATCTTGGCGACGTCGATCGCGTTCAGCCCATAGTCCGAATAGATCCGGAAGCGGATCGCGCCCCCGGTGAAGACCGTGGCGCCGATGTTGTGGCCGATCGAATAGGACGTGAAGCTGGAGAGCGCCGCAATGCGGTACGGCACGTGCTTCTTGCCGATCGTTCGCAGTGCAAAAAAGTCGTAGAAGGTCAGCGTACAGAACGCGAAGAACACGCAGATCGCCGCCAGCCCGATGCTGCCGCGGGGAATCTCGGTTAACGCGGTCAGGATGACCCCGGTATCGATGCCCTTGAGGGTCCGCACCAGCGAGGTGATCGCGAAGGCGATGATGAAGATGCTCGCGGCAACTCCAAGGCGTCGCCAGCCGATCCATCTCTTGAACCCGCGCTTCAGCGCTGGCAGCAGTCCGTGCATTCATCCTCCCGGCGGGGGCAAAGACCGTCCGGGCCAGACATTGGCCGGTCGGGTGCGATCATGGCCAAAGGCAGGCATCGATCGCTAGGCATGATCCAGATCATTTAAGGCATAATCAGCGGCTTGTGCAGCCCTTGACAACAATAGGTTCTGCGCCGGACCGGCCCCTTTGTCATACGCGGTTCACATCGCTGGCGCGTTAAGCATATGAGTCGTGAGCCCGGTCCGGCTCACGCATGTCGTATGTCGACACGATCTTCGATCCCGACGCCGGCCGCATTGTTCCAGCGCAAGCCATATGGGTCTTTTTGGAACGCCGATGCCGCGCGCTCGTTGGGCCCCATCAGCAACCGGACACGGCGGAACAAGCGGCTTTCTGGCAAAGCCGCTGACTTCGTGTTCCAGAAATCGGAAGAGGACGGAACGATGGGACTGTTCACAAAAGACATCAAGACCATGAACGACCTGTTCGTGCACCAGCTCCAGGACATCTATTACGCCGAGCAGCAGCTGACCAAGGCGCTGCCGAAGATGGCCAGCAAGGCCACCGATCCGCAGTTGAAACAGGGCTTTTTGACGCATCTCGAGGAAACGAAACAGCACGTCGCGCGGCTGGAGGAGGTCTTCAAGATGCACGGCGTCGCCGCAAAGGCAGTCGACTGTCCGGCGATCGACGGCATCATCGAGGAAGCCGAGGAGACCGCCGGCGAAGTCGCCGACAAGGCGGTGCTCGACGCCGCCCTGATCAACGCGGCGCAGGCCGCCGAACATTACGAGATCGTGCGCTATGGCAGCCTGATCGCCTGGGCCAAGCAACTCGGCCGCAACGACTGCGCCAGCGTGCTCGCCAAGACGCTTGAGGAGGAGAAGGCAACCGACCAGAAGCTGACAGCACTGGCCGAGAGCAAGGTGAATCTGCGCGCGGCGAGCTAATGAAGGTGTCGTGATCGAAACGCCGCGCGGTCATCCGCGCGGCGTTTCCCTGACCACGGGAGCCGTCCATCATGATCGGTCCCGGTGTTCGCGGGCGGGATGAACAATCCGAGTGAATGGACACAGCTTCCGTTCACCATTGCCGAAGCTGGCGCGTAGCCAGTTACCACCTGTCCATTATTGTCAGGCCATGTGCGGGTCCATCAGGGGCCCGCAATGCATCAAGTTCTCTACTGTCTCACCGACGAGCACGATTGGCGGCTCGTTGTGCTCGCCGGCGCGGTGTGTCTGCTTGCCAGCGCGGCCGCGATCAGCCTGTTCCACCGGGCGCGGGCGACTCAGGGCGTCGGACGCCTGACCTGGCTCGGCCTCGATGCGGCCGTCAGCGGCTGCGGCATCTGGGCGACGCATTTCATCGCGATGCTCGCCTACGGACCGGGCGGCGCCGGTGCCTACAACATTCCAGTGACGATCCTGTCGTTGATCTTTGCGATCTCCGTGACCTTCGTGGGGCTGAGCATTGCCGTGTCGTCCTCGCGGGCGGTGTGGATCGTTCTCGGCGGCGCCATCGTCGGCAGCGGTGTCGCGGCGATGCATTACACCGGCATGGCGGCGCTGGAGATGCCGGCGCGGGTGCACTGGATCGGAAGCACGGTCGCCGTCTCGGTGCTGTCGGGTATCGTCTTTGCGGCGCTTGCATTGCTCGTGGCCGTGCGACGCGACGACCTCTTCCATGCACTGACGGCGATGGTCCTGCTGACGGTCGCCATCGTCGCGCATCATTTCACCGCCATGGGCGCGGTTGTGCTGACGCCGGATCCGACGCTCGCGATCGGCGGCCTCTCGATTCCGCCGGCCTCGCTGTCCTTCCTCACCGCCAGCGCCGCGGTTGCGATCATCGCGATCGCGCTCGTGGCCGCGCTGCTCGACCGCCGCGCGAGGGGCGAACTGGGCGCCCAGCAGATGGTGCTGGATACGGCGCTCGAGAACATGTCGCAGGGTCTTTGCATGTTCGATGCCGACGGCAAGATCATGCTGTTCAACGAGCGCTATGCGGCCATGCTTCGTCGCACCGACGTCGCGCTGACCGGCCGCCTCCTGGTCGACGTGCTCAGGGAGGAGCAGGCCAAGGGCGAGTGGCAGGGCGAGGCCGATGAATTCTTCGCCCGCCTCGTCGCCGACGCGCGCGAGGGCCGCACCACGACGGACGTCGTCAACCGGTTCGGCCGTTCCATTCGGGTGGTCAACCAGCCGATGCAGAGCGGCGGCTGGGTCGCGACCTTCGAGGACATCACCGAATGGCTGGAGGCGCAGGCCAAGATCTCGCACATGGCGCGCCATGACGCGCTGACAAGCCTGCCGAACCGCGTGCTGTTCCACGAGCAGCTCGAGCAGGGACTGCGCCGGACCAGGTCGGGCGATCAGCTCGCGGTGCTTTGTCTCGATCTCGATCACTTCAAGGACATCAACGATTCGCTCGGCCATCCCATCGGCGATGCGCTGCTGAAGGAGGTCGGCCGCAGGCTGACGGCCGCCGTCGGCGAGAACGACACCGTGGCCCGACTGGGTGGCGACGAGTTCGCCGTGGTCCAGATCGGTCGTTCCGAGGAGACCGCTGCGAGATCGCTTGCCGGCCGGCTCGTCGAGGCGATCTCGGCGCCCTACGAGATCGACGACCATCAGATCGTGATCGGCGTCTCGATCGGCATCTCCCTGTCGCCGCAGGACGGCAGCAATCCGGACGAGCTGTTGAAAAACGCCGACCTCGCGCTCTACCGCGCCAAGGCGGACGGCCGCGGCACCTATCGCTTCTTCGAGACCGGCATGGATGCGCGCGCGCAGGCGCGGCGCCTCCTGGAAATGGACCTGCGCGCGGCGCTGCAGCGCGACGAGTTCGAGGCCTATTATCAGCCGATCCGCGATGTCGCCAGCGGCCGCGTCGTCGCCTTCGAGGCGCTGCTGCGCTGGAACCATCCGCAGCGCGGCCTGATCGCACCCATCGATTTCATTCCGCTGGCCGAGGAGACCGGACTGATCCTCCAGCTCGGCGAATTCGTGCTGCGCTCGGCCTGCACGGATGCCGCCACCTGGCCGGACGATGTCGATCTCGCCGTCAATTTGTCGCCGGTGCAGTTCAAGAATCCGAACCTGATTGCCTCCGTGATCGCAGCGCTCGCCGCCTCGGGACTGGACGCGCGCCGTCTCGAGCTCGAGATTACCGAATCCGTGCTGCTGCAGAACAGCGAGGCGACGCTGGCCACGCTGCATGAGCTGCGCGCCATGGGCGTGCGCATCTCGCTGGACGATTTCGGCACCGGCTATTCGTCGCTGAGCTATCTGCGCAGCTTCCCGTTCGACAAGATCAAGATCGACCGCTCCTTCGTGTCGGAGCTGGCGACGCGCGAGGATTCCATGGCGATCATCCGCGCCGTGACCGGTCTCGGCCGCAGCCTCGGCATCGTCACCACCGCGGAAGGCGTCGAGAACGACGCGCAGCTCGAGCTCCTCAGGCGCGAGGGCTGCACCCAGGCGCAGGGCTATCTGTTCAGCAAGCCGCGGCCCGCCTCCGACGTGGCAGTGATGTTGAACCGCCCGCGGCTGCTGGCCTCAGCCTAAGGTTTTTTACCCGCGGCGCAGGGCGAAATGGGCGCCGCAGAATGCCATGACGGCACCGAGGCACAGCGCGGCGAGCCCGGCCAGCACGCCCGAGACGGTCGGGACCGGGCTCGGCGCCGAGGCCACCTGGCCCGCACCCGCAAGCAGCAGCACGCCGACCGCGATCAGGAACTGCCGCATCCGTTGCGGGATCTGGCCGGAGACCGCGCTCTGCATCAGCGTCGCCGTGAAATAGCCGCCGGAGAAGCCGACCGTCGCGATCAGCCACCACGCGATCGCAGCGCCCGCGGGGATGAACTCGGCCGTGTCGGAACGCCAGAGCCCGCCGAGGTCGAGCCCGTAGCGCGCGCCCAGCATGTGCACCGCAAGCGCGAGCAGCACGCCTGATATCACGGCGGCGCCGAGAATCAGGCGGCGCGGAAAAAAGGTCGTCTCAGCCATGGCCCGCTTGTAGGATGGGCGAGGGCGATCGCGCAAGCGGATCGCAGGCGGGATGGCGGACGGGGTCGATTGTCGGGATGCAGGGTTCGGAAGCTGAGACCGCGTCGGTCACGAGCTACGCCTACAGGGCGTCGCTGATCGGCTCGGCACATCGCTTCGAGCTGACCGAGCAGGGGCTATCCTGGCACATCGGCGGCCGATCCGGCCTGTGGCCTTACGAGGAGATCAGCGCGGTCCGGCTGTCGTTCCGCCCGGTGTCGATGCAGCAGCACCGCTTTCGCGCCGATGTCACACACGCCAGCGGCCGCCGCATCGCGATCCTGTCGACGAGCTGGCAGACCGCGGCGCTGATGGCGCCGCAGGACAACGGTTTTCGCGCGTTCATCGTCGCGCTGCACGCACGGATGGCGAAAGCGGGTAGCCGCGCAACGCTGACCGCCGGGCTTGGCCGCACAGCCTACGCGGCGGTGCTGGCATCGCTGGCGGTGCTGACGGTGGCGATGGCGGGCCTCTTGATCCGGGCGCTTGTCATCGGCGAGTTCGCCGGCGCGCTGTTCATCATCGGCTTTGCCGCATTGTTCGCCTGGCAGGTCGGCGGCTTCGTCCGGCGCAACCAGCCGCAGAGCTATCGCTTCGATCAGGTGCCGAAGGCGTTGCTGCCTTAGGTGAAATCGACCGCAATCAAACGTGACTTCGCTGCGTTGCGTCGGTGTCGCATCTTGCGGTCATGTCAGCCAGGGATCGCAGCACGCGTGTGCCGACTGCGGATGAGATCGCCAGGATCAACCGCACGCACCTGATCGATACACCCCTCCGACCGGCCGACCTGTTGTTCATGTTCGGCACCCGCGAGGACGTTGGTTTGCGCGCCGATACCGCTGCGAGGCTGTGGCGCGCGGGCTTGTTCCAGTGGTCGATTGTGAGCGGCGGTGTGACGCCCGGCTCGGAGCAATCCGAGTGCAGCATCATCAAGGCTGCGATGATCAAAGCGGGCATTCCGGCGGACAGAATCCTCGGCGAGGATCGCGCGACGAACACCGGCGAGAACGTGATCTTCTCGCTGCCGATCATCGATGCGGCGCTCGGGCTGCAGCATATCCGCAGCGTGATCTGCCTCGGCAACACCTGGACCGCGCGCCGCTATCCGATGACGCTGCACCGATACTGGCCGCAGGTCGAGAAGATGCTGCTCACGGTCGATAGCTTTGTGACGCCGCGCGGGCTTTGGCACACGGATGTCGAATTTCGCCGTCGCGTCTTGCATGAATGGGACAAGATCGAGCCGTACAAGGCGAACGGCTTTATCGCCGACTGGCCGGAGGGCTGACGGGCACAGGGCCGCTACTCCGTCGAGTCGAAATCCTCTTCCTTGGTGCCGAGCAGCGAGACGATCGTGCGCAGGCCCGAGTCGAGCTGCTCGAAGGTGGGCGGGGCGAGGGCGAGGCGCACCGCGTTCGGTGCATGGCCGTGGGCGATCGCGAAGGTGGAGGACGGCGTCAGCGCGATGCCGCGCCGCGCGGCGGCGGCGACGAAGGTCTGCGAGCGCCAGTGTGGCGGCAGGGTCAGCCAGAGATGATACGAGCGGGTGTCGGCGGCGATCTGGTAGCCGGCGAGCAGCCTTGCCGCGGTCTGCTGCCGCCGCGAGGCGTCGATGCGTTTCAGCCGCGTCAGCTCGGCGACGGTGCCGTCGGCCATCAGCCGTTGTCCGGAGGCGAGCGCATGGCCCGAGGCGATCCAGCCGCCGGTGCGGACCGCGCTCATCACGCTCTCGCGCAAGCGAGGCGGCGCCACGAGGATGCCGAGCGCGAGGCCGGGCGCGACCTTCTTGGACAGGCTGTCGATCACGATGCAGCGGTCCGGCCCGAGCGCAGCCAGCGGCGTGTCGTCGGCGAGGAAGCCGTAGACGGCGTCCTCGATGATGGTGAGGTCGAGCTTCTCGGCGACCCGCATGATGTCGGCGCGCCGCGTCGCGTTCATGGTGACGCCGAGCGGGTTCTGGATGATGGGCTGCAGATACAGCGCCGACAGATGCGCCTCGCGATGCGCTTTCTGGATCGCATCGGGACGTGCGCCGAATTCGTCCATGGGAATCGGGACCAGCGTGATGCCGAGCCGCGCCGCGATGCTCTTGACGTAAGGGTAGGTCAGCGCCTCGACGCCGCAACGGCCGCCGGTGGGGACGAGTGCCGCGAGCGCGGCGGCGAGCGATTGCTTGCCGTTGGCGGTGAAGACGATCTGCTCGGCCTGCGGCACGAAATCCTTGCGCGCGAGATAGGCGGCAGCCGCATTGCGCGCGCTCTTGGTGCCGGTGCTGGTCGAGACGCGCAGCGCGGATTCCAGTGCGTCGACGCGCTCCAGCCCCGCGAGGCTCTTGGCGATCATCGCCCATTGCTGCGGCAATAGCGGATAATTGACCTCGAAATCGATCCGCGCATCGCGCGGCTCGCTCAATGCTTCGACCTCGCGCCTGATGTCGCCGGAGATGAAGGTGCCGCGGCCGACCTCGCCGACGACGAGCCCGCGGCGGAGCAATTCCGTATAAACCCGGCTCGCGGTCGAGACCGCGATGCCACGATCATAGGCAAAATTGCGCTGCGGCGGCAGCCGATCGCCGGGTCTTAACGTGCCATTAGAGATATCCGAGGCAATGGCATCGGCAAGCTTCACGTACTCGAACTTGGACATTATTGCACCGAGAGCAATGTTTCACTTGCTCCGAGTAGTGTACTGGAGCATTTAAGTTCCATCAAGGTCCACGATTGAGCCGAGGAGAGCGAGAGCAATCCGACGGCAAATGAGGTGCAAGCGCTCACGCGTCTGCGCCAACGGCATTCGCTTCGCCGCGGCAGGACCAAAAGCCGGAGAAGAAAAGATGACCACGATCTCGCAAACTGCCGGGCGGAATTTACGCCCATCCTCGACGGGCGGATTTTTCAGCACGCTCGCCCAGGGCGCCTATGCGCTCTTCAACAGCCTCGAGCGCCGCTCGGCCGTCAAGACATTGAGCGACCTCGACGACCGCGCCCTGCGCGACATCGGGATCACGCGCAGCCAGATCGAGGACGCCGTCTACGGGCAGGTCAAGGCCGAGCTGACGCGGTATCTGTGAGGCGCTTCTGACGCGCTCGCTCCCTTCGTGTCCCGGACGCGCCGCAGCGTTCTTACGCTGCTGCGCAGAGCCGGGACCCGGGAAGCCGCGCACTCGCTGATGCATGGGCCCCGGCTTTGCAGCGCACCGTCGAAGAGAGGCTGCGCAGCGTCCGGGGCACGAGAGCTTTGTCGAATGACTGACATGGGATCGCATCCTCGCGGCGCATTTCGCCCGAGCTTTGTTGATCGCTTCACCCTCGAATGAAAGAGGGCGCAGGGAAGGCCGGGCGCCTGCTGGCACCCGCGGTCCACTGTGCGAATTCTGCGTAACAAAAAGCTGCACAGCGGCATACAGGTGTAGCCAGGACAGCCCGGCCTTCCCTGCGCAGTGGCTTTACGGCTTATGTCGCGCTCTCCCCGGGGAGCGTTGCACTATTGCCCCCGTCGCCTTGCGGCTGACGATGCGCATGTCCGGTTGGACAGCACGCATCACCGCAACGCTTGACGCCAGCCTGCGGGCGTCAGGACCACACGATTTTGCCGTACGCCGATCACACCGATCGTGTGCGCGGCGGCTTCGCTCACGGTTGCCCGCCCTACAAAACTCTCCGCGCCGACGTGACCTGCGTCCACCGCCGCCCGGCCCGCGTTCGTGACGATCGCGATCCGCCCCTCTTCCTTGGGCCGAGTTGAGGCGACACATACGCCATTTCCGAATTTCGGTAAAGTGGAATATTTTTGGCGACGAGCGTTGACCGGCATCTTGTGTGTTTTGCCCGACAGGTAACCCAAGGTTTTGTGTTCCGTAGGGCGGATTAGCCGCAGGCATAATCCACCTCTTCTGCTTCCGCGGAGAGAGACAGTGGTGGGTTACGCCTGCGGCTAACCCACCCTACGAGACCGGAGCAACCCTCAGTGCCTCACCACCAGCACCGAGCACTTCGCGTAGCGCACCACATGGCCGGCGTTGGAGCCGAGGAAATAGGTGCGCATCGCCGGGCGGTGAGAGGTCATCACGATCAGATCGGCCTTCATGTGCACGGCTTCCTCCAGGATCTCGTGGTAGATGCCGCCCTGGCGGACCACGCTGGAGATGCGGCTCGGATCGATGCCGGATTCGCGCGCGACGATGGCAAGCGCTTCTTCCGACGTCTGCCGCTGCTGTTCGTCGAAATCGGCCGGCACATATTCGGCCAGCATCACCGGCGTCATCGGCAGCACGTTGAGTAGCCGCACCGTGCCGCTCCAGGTCTGCGACAGCGTGGCCGCGGTCGCGATCGCCGGCTTGGCGAGGTCGGTGTCGGCGAGGTCGATGGGCACGAGGATGGACTTGAACATCTGCGCCTCCAAATCTTCATTCCCCCGGATCGAACTGGATCAACCGGTCGAGACGGCGCCCGCTCGTCTCATCCCGCTCGTCTCATCCCGATCGTAGCAGCTTATCTTAGCAGCTTGGGGCTGGTGAACAGCACCAGTCTGCCGCGGCGGTAGGCCACGTCACCCCAATCCTTGACGTCAAAGTCGAAGATCGCAAGCCCCGCGGTGGGCAGATTGTCGGCGAGCGCCCTGGCGCCATCCGGATCGCCGCCGCCCATCAGCATCAGGGCCGCTTCGTGCATGCCGGGATTATGGGCCACCAGCAGCAATTGCTTCGGGTCGGCCGGCGCGGTTGCGGTGCGAATGGAGTCCAGGATCTGCGCGGGATCGGCGCCGTAGAGTTCCGGCAGGATCTCGACCTGCGGTGTCGGGACGCGGTCCTTCATCGCCTCCCAGGCGGTGTCCCAGGTCTGCCGGGCCCGCACGGCGTGCGACACCAGCACGGTATCGGGGAAGGGAGGATGGGTGGCGATCCAATCGCCGATCCGGGCGGCATCCTTATCGCCGCGGTCGTCGAGGCGGCGATCCTGGTCACGGCCGCTCGGCGCGTCGGTCTCGGTCTTGGCGTGACGCAGCAACATCAAACGGCGCATGGCATTCTCGAATCGTTCCACGTCCAGAATAATCTACAGGCGCCGGTCGAGGACAAGGTGACGGGCGCCCGGTTGGCATTAAGCGCGATCAGACTAGAACGAATCGTCATTGCGCTTAAGGTTGTTATTTCGAGCATGATCTTTTCGGAAAACCGCTGCACACTTTTCCGGATCATGCTCTAAGAAACGACATGAGCGAGACTTTCACAAGCGTGTCCCAGGAAGAAGCCGGCCTTCGCGACCGTGTCCGGCTGTCGTTCGATCTCGACGTGGACATCTGCGTCATCGGGGCCGGGCTTGCCGGGCTCTCCATCGCGCTGGAGGCGGCCCGGCTCGGGGCCAGTGTCGCGGTGCTCGAGGGCCGTCATATCGGCTGGAACGCCTCCGGCAACCAGCTCGGCACGGTGATGCCGGGCTTTGCGCTGCCGCTCACCGACCTGATCGAGCGCATCGGCTTCGAGGACGCGCGTGAATTGTGGACGCTGTCGAAGGAGGGCGCCGAGCTCGTCCGGGCCAACGCCACGGAAGCGAACATGCCGGGGATCGCTCCTGATAACGGCGTGCTGGAGGTGTCCAACGTCGATGCCGGCGACCGCCTGATCAGCCGTTTGCAGATGCTGAACGAGGATTTCGACACCGAGGTCGAGGGCTGGCAGGTCGATCGCGTCCGCGAGGTGCTCAGGACCGATCGCTATTTCCACGGCGTGTATTATCCTAGGGCGTTCCAGGTCGACGGCCGCAAATACGTGCACGGCCTTGCCGCGCTGGCGCGGCGGGCCGGCGCCCGCATCTTCGAGGACACGCCGGTCGTCAGCATCGATCATTCCGGCATCCGCAAGCGCATCGTCACGCCCTCGGCACGGCTGCGTGCCAGCCACATCGTGCTCGCGGGCAACATCCATCTCGGCGCGCCGTTGCGGCGGCTGTCGGAGACGCTGCTGCCGGTCTGGCGCTATGCCGGCATCACCGCGCCGCTCGGCGAACGCGTGCACGAGATCATCGCCTTCAAGGGATCGGTGATGGATTCCGACGGTGTCGACCATTTCCGCATCGTCGACGGCGACCGGCTGATGTGGGAGAGCCCCGAGACCACCTGGTCCGCGCGTCCGCAGCGCTTTGCGGGCAGCGTCAGGCGGCGGATACGCACGATCTTTCCCGACCTCGGCAATGTCGAGGTCACCGAGACGTTCGGCGGCGCCACCGGCCAGACCGTGCACGGCATGCCGCAGATCGGCCAGTTGCGCAAAGGCCTGTGGGTGGCGAGCGGGTTCGGCCGTCAGGGCATGAACACCTCGGCCATGGCCGGGCAGATGATCGCGCGCAGCATCCTGTGGGGCGACGAACGCTGGAAGCTGTTCTCGCCGTTCGAACTGGTCTGGGCCGGCGGCGCCACCGGGCGGGTCGCGGGCCAATTGGTCGGGATCTGGGGCAGGGCGAGCTCCGCCGCCGCCGGCTCGCTCGCCCGCTACCGGGAACGCGCCAAGGTCAAGGACCGCCAGCGCGAGGCGCGCCTCGCCGAAGCCAATCGGGCCGCCGGCACCGGTCCGCGCCGCCCACTGGCCGGCGTCAGGCCGCGACCGGCCGCGCCCCCGAAGCCCGCAGCCCAAGGGGGACAACATCGCGCGGAACCGGCGCCGCCTCCCAATAAGTTGATAGAAATTCCGCCTGATGATGTAACGTCAGTCGTTAAAGCCCGTATCTCAGGGCGTGGATTGCCCGCGCACGGAGAATGAGATGTTTGACCGCCGCATTCTGTTGACGACTGCCGCCGGCCTGTTCGGCCTTGGAGCCTTCCGCTGGCTGAGAGGGACGCCTGCCGAGGCTGGCGAGAAAGCCGCGGAAAAGTTCGAGATCACGAAGACCGAGGCCGAATGGCGCGCCCAGCTCACGCCGCAGCAATATGAGATCCTGCGCAACCACGGCACCGAGCGGCCGGGCTCCAGCCCGCTGCTGAAAGAGCACCGCAAGGGCACCTTCGCTTGCGCCGGCTGCGACCTGCCGCTGTTCGCCTCCGAGACCAAATTCGAGAGCGGCACCGGCTGGCCGAGCTTCTACCAGCCGATCGAGGGCAATGTCGGCAAGACCGAGGACCGTGCCTACGGAATGCTCCGCACCGAGGTGCATTGCCGGCGTTGCGGAGGCCATCTCGGCCACGTCTTCGACGACGGTCCGAAGCCGACCGGATTGCGCTATTGCATCGACGGTTTCGGGCTGGTGTTCCGCCCGGCGGCGGCGTCCGCGACCTAGGTTCTTTGGTCGACGCGTTTTCTTCACGCGAACCGGCGGCCACTTCGCTCGAAAACGCTATGGGATCCCGGCAATTGTTGCCGGTCCCGGCAAATGTGCCCCGGTCATCGGACCGGGGCCTTTCCATTAAGTGATTGATTTTCCGAGAATACCCGCATTGGCATAGCCTTTGCGACTGTCTCCTCCGACTGCGGCCCTGGTCGACCGGCCGCCGAGATCGGATTTGGAGACAAAGTTATGGGTATCTTCGATGCAATGAACACCTCGGTGGGTGGCCTGCAGGCGCAGTCCTACGCGCTGCAGAACATTTCCGGCAACATCGCGAACTCATCCACCACCGGTTACAAGGGCATCGGCACCAGCTTCGTCGACCTCATCCCCGACTCCTCGGTTCCGAGCAAGCAGGTCGCGGGCGGCGTGACGGCCAACGCCAAGGCCACCATCACCACACAGGGCACGATCTCGGGCTCCACCGTCGCCACCAACATGGCGATCACCGGCGACGGCTTCTTCTCGATCCAGAAGGCGAGCGGCGTCGTCGACAACGTGCCTGTCTTCACCGGGGTCACCTATTACACGCGGCGCGGCGACTTCCAGCTCAATGCCAACGGCAATTTGGTCAACGGCGCCGGCTACTATTTGATGGGCGTCACGGTCGACCCCAAGACCGGCAATCCGACCGGCAGCGTGGCGAACGTCCTGCAATTCCAGAACAACTTCATTCCGGCGCAGGCGACCACCTCGATCCAGTACGCGGCGAACCTGCCGACCCAGCCGAACACGGTGGCGAAAACGACCGCGTCGACCGGCACGCTGCTGGCGGCCGGCGGGCTGAACCCGTCCGATTTCTCCGCCAACCCGTTGCCGGTCGGTACCCCGCCGGCGCCCTATGCCAACGCACTGGTCTCGGGCGCGGCTGCAACCGGCAACATCCGCTCGCCCTATTCATCGACGACGGCCTCGGGCACGGTCGCACTGCAGAACAATTCGTCGGCGGTGGCCTCGACCACCACGTCGCTCGACAACGCGGTCGGCACGCATCTCGCCTCCAGCATCCTCACCGCGCTGAGCGGGCAGACGCTGACCATCAACGGCAACACGATCACGTTCAACGGCGGCACGACGGTCTCGACCGTCGGCAACAACACCACGATCGGGCTCGGCGCGGGCACGACGGCGACTGTGGCGGACATCCTGAACGGAATCCAGACCGCCGGCGGCGCCGGCGTCACGGCCTCGCTCTCCGCCAGCGGCAACATCGTGATCTCCAGCGGCACCGGCACCGACGTGGCTGTCGGCAGCGGCACGGCCGCCACCGCGCTCGGCATCAGCAGCGTGACCCGTGGCGGCAACGTGCTGTCCTCACCTGCGATCTCGGGTGCAACGGTGCTGAGCGGCAGCGCGACGGCCGGCGGCGCCCAGGTGCTCTCGTCCGGCTTCGCCGCCGGCGATACCATCACCGTCGACGGTCAGACGCTGACCTTCATGGCCTCGGGTGCCTCGGGTGCCAACCAGATCAACATCACCGACAACATCACGACCCTGCTCGGCAAGATCGATGCTCTCGCAGGCGCCTCGGGGTCGTCGGTCAGCAGCGGCGGCGTCATCACGCTGAACACCGGCACCGTCTCCAATCTGTCGGTGTCCAGCTCCAACAGTGCGGCCTTCGCCGCGCTCGGCTTCACCTCGACCATCACCAAGAACCGCGACGGCGGCGGCACCGCCGGCACCGGCGGCGTGGTCGGCAACGACATCTCGACCTTCACCAAGGAATCGATCAGCGGCGGTGCGGTGACTGCCTACAACGCCGCGGGCACGCCGGTGAACCTGCAATTGCGCTGGGCCAAGACCGACAGCGCCTCGCTCGGCGCGGGCCACTCCGATAGCTGGAACCTGTTCTACCAGACCGATCCGAACGCGACCGGCACGACCGTCGGCTGGGTCAATACCGGCCAGACCTTCACCTTTGCCGCCGACGGCTCGCTGACCTCGCCGAGCGGCTCGGGCATCACCATCAACAATGTCAGCGTCAGCGGTCAGTCGCTCGGCTCCGTCGCCTTCAACATCTCCACGGGCGGACTGACGCAATATGCCAGCACCAGCGGCGCGGTGACCATCAACACGATCACCCAGAACGGCTATGCCGCCGGTCAGCTCCGCTCGGTCGCCGTCAACAACAGCGGCATCGTGGTCGGCACCTTCTCGAACGGCCAGAACCTCAATCTCGCTCAGGTTCAGCTGTCGCATTTCAACGGCACCAACTATCTGAAGGCGCTCGATGGCGGTGCCTATGCCGCAACCGAACAGTCGGGACCTGCCATCGATGGCGCTTCGGGCACCATCAGCGGCTCGTCGCTGGAAGGCTCGAACACCGACATCGCCGACGAATTCACCAAGCTGATCGTGACCCAGCAGGCCTACTCGGCCAACACCAAGGTGATCACGACCGCGAATTCGATGGTGCAGGACCTCTTGAACGTGTTGCGCTGATCGGCGCGTAACGTAACCAAAGGCGGCTAGTCAACATGGGTTTGAGTTCAGCCCTCGCCAGTGCGATGAGCGGTCTGCGTGCCAACCAGGCCGCGCTCTCGATCGTCTCCTCGAACGTCGCGAATTCGCAGACGCCGGGTTACGTCGTCCAGACCCCGAACCAGATCGAGGTCACCACCGGCGATTTCGGCGCGACGGCGATGACGACCGGCGTCAGCCGGGAGCTCGACACCTACGTATTGAACCAGCTGCGCACCGAGACCGGCGGCAGCGGCTACGCCGACCAGATGGCCAGCATCCTGAAGCAGCTTCAGAATGTCTATGGCACGCCCGGCAACAGCGGCACGCTCGAAACCGCGCTGAACAAGTTCACCACGGCGCTGCAGGCGCTGTCGACCAGCTCGGGCGCCTCGTCGGCGCAAACCGTTGCGCTCGGCGCGGCGCAGGCGCTGGCGACCCAGCTCAACGTCACCACCAAGGGCATCCAGTCGCTGCGCTCCAACGTCGAGCAGGATCTCGGCAATTCGGCGCAAGCGGCCAACGTCGCCATGCAGCAGGTCGCCGACATCAACACCAGGCTGCAGGGCCTGTCGGCCAACGACCCCTCGGCCGCGACGCTGATGGACCAGCGCGACCAGGCCATCAACACGCTGTCGAAATATGTCGACGTCCGCGTCACCACCGACGGATCGAACCAGGCCAACATCTACACCACGACGGGCATCCAGCTCGTCGGCGCCGGGCTCGCCTCGCAATTCACCTTTGCCTCGGCCGGCGCGCTGTCGGCGACCTCGCTCTACAACATCGATCCGGCCAAGTCCGGCGTCGGCGCGTTCAACATCGTGCTGCCGAACGGCTCGAAGGTCGACGTCGTCGCCAACAGCGTGGTCTCCTCGGGCCAGATCGCGGCCGATCTGAAGCTGCGCGACCAGACGCTGGTGCAGGCGCAGGAGCAGATCGATCAGCTCGCCGCCACGATGTCGAGCGCGCTGTCGGACAAGACGACCGCCGGCACCGCGGTGACGGGTCCGCCGGCCGGATTCGACATCGACCTTGCCGGTGCGCAGCCGGGCAACACCGCCACGTTCACCTACACCGACACGGCAACCAATACCCAGCGCCAGGTCACACTGGTCAACGTCACCGATCCGGCGGCGCTTCCGCTGCAGAATGCGACCAACGCCAACCCGATGCAGATCGGCGTGAACTTCTCCGGCGGCATGGGCGCGATCGCCTCGGCCCTCAACACGGCGCTCTCCACGTCGCACCTGACATTCTCCGCCGCCCCGTCGCCGGCGACCGCCACGACGCTGCGGATCACCGACGACAACAGCGGCCTCGCCAAGGTCAATTCGGCCTCGACCAGCAAGACGATCTCGTCGCTGACCTCGGGCAATCCGCAGCTGCCGCTGTTCACCGACGGCGGACAGGCGCTCTACACCGGCGCGATCACCGCCTCGGGCTCGCAGATGACGGGCCTGGCCGGACGCATCGCCGTGAACACGCAGCTGGTCTCCGATCCGACCCGGATGTCGGTGTACAACACCTCGCCGGTGACGCCCGCAGGTGACACCGCGCGTTCGGACTATCTCTATTCGCAGCTCACCTCGGCGGTGTTCTCCTATTCGCCATCGAGCGGCCTCGGCTCGCCGAGCCAGCCCTTCACCGGCAGCGTCTCGAACTATCTGCAGCAATTCCTCAGCGTCCAGGCCAATTCCGCGACCCAGGCCACCCAGCTCCAGCAGGGCCAGAGCGTCGTGGTCTCGACGCTGCAGGCCAAGTTCAACTCGACCTCCAGCGTCAACCTGGACTCGGAGATGTCGAACCTTATCCAGCTCCAGAATGCCTATGCCGCCAACGCCCACGTCATGTCGGTGGTGCAGAGCATGATGAATACGTTGCTCCAGGCTCAAGTGTAACAAGTAACAGGGCTCTGAAACATGTCGATCAGCAGCATCAACTACTCTTCGTCGATTCTCGGCTCGCAGATCCGCAATATCAATCAGCAGCTCACGGACCTGTCGACGCAGCTCTCGACCGGCAAGCTGTCGCAGAACTATTCCGGGATGGGCACCAACGAGGGCTTTGCGATCGCCGGGCGCGCGCAGCTCTCCAACATCGCCGCCTATACCGACACGATCACCAACGTCAACGTCAGCATCAACCTCGCCAACACCGCGCTGCAGTCGCTGACCAAGATCCGCAGCACGGTGCAGACGGGTGCGGCCAACACCGCGCAGGATCTCAACGTCAACGGCCAGACCATCGCGCAGAACACCGCCGCTGCCCAGTTCGGCTCGATGATCGGCGTGCTCAACACGCAGACCGGCAACCGTTATCTGTTCTCCGGCACGGCCATCGGCACGCAGTCGGTTGCGAATGCCGGCGACATCATCAACGGCACCACGACGCAGGCGGGGTTCAAGACCGTGATGGCGGAGCGCCAGGCCGCCGATCTCGGCGCCAACGGCATGGGTCGCCTGGTGCAGATGCAGCCGACGCCGAGCTCGGTCCAGGTGTCGGAAGACGCCGCCGGATCGCCGTTCGGACTCAAGCTCAAGGCGGTGTCCTCGACCCTGACGGGCGCGACCATCACCGGCCCGAGCGGCTCGCCGGTGTCGTTTTCGGTCGATCTCAACGGCGTCAATCCGAACAATGGCGACAAGCTGAGCGTGCAGTTCACGCTGCCGGACGGCTCGATCGAGCAGATCGACCTGACCGCGTCGACGGCCACGCCGACGCCGCTCGGCAGCTTCGCCATCGACGCCAGCACCCCCGTCAATCCGACCAACACCGCCAACAACCTCAACACCGCGCTGAACACCGCGATCACGAAACTCGCCAACACCTCGCTGGTCGCGGCATCCGCCATCGTCGCCGGCGACAATTTCTTCAACACCGCCAGCTCTGCGATCGGCACGGCCGTCAACAACCAGGCGGCGCCGCCCGCACCGATCAGCGGTGCAACGGCGCTGTCGGGTGCGAGCCCCTCGGACTCGATCTCGCCGGGCTTCGTTGCGGGCGACACCATCACGGTCAACGGCACCACGCTGACCTTCGTGGCGTCGGGCGCGACCGGCAACCAGCTCAACGTCACCGACAGCATCCAGGATCTGCTCGGCAAGATCGACCAGATCACGGGGACGTCGAAGCCCTCGACGGTCCACGGCGGCTCGATCACGATCAACACAGACGATGCGGCGAGTTTGAACATCACGAGCTCGAATACCGGGGCGCTCGGTTCGCTCGGCTTCAGCGCGACGCCCGTGACCGCCACCCAGCCGCCGCTGCGCGTCGGCTCCTCGCCCGCGAGCTCGGCGACGACGCTGGTCAACGGCTCGGCCACCACGGTGAAATGGTACCTCGGCAATGACGGGCCCGGCTCGCCGCGTTCGACTGCGATGGCGCGGGTCGACGATTCCGTCTCGGTCCAATACGGCGCCCAGGCGAACGAGGACGCGATCCGCCAGCTGTTGCAGGCGACCGCGGTGTTCGGGACCTTCTCGACTTCGCCGACCGGGCAGTATTCGGGCGGGCAGGTCGCCGCGCTGAGCCTGCGCACCACCCAGGCGCTGACCCAGCAGCCCGGCCAGCAGCGCATCGAAGACATCCAGACCGACATCGCGATGGCCCAGAACACGATGAAGGATGCGAGCACGCGCCAGACCCAGGCCAAGGCGCAGCTCCAGACCATCATCGACCAGGCGGAATCGGCCTCGCCCGACCAGGTCGCGAGCCAGCTGCTGGCGCTCCAGAACGCGCTCCAGGCGTCCTACCAGGTGACCTCGAACCTCGCGCAGCTCTCGCTCGTCAAGTTCCTGTAAGGACGCGTTAAGGCGCCGTTAACCATGCCTCTTTACCTCTTGGTGAGGATTGGAGCGGGGCGGAGCTGTCGATGTCGGACAAGATGCAATTGGTGGTGGCAACGCCGTGCTTCGGCGGGCAGGTGTCGAGCATCTATGCGAGCTCGATCTTCGCGCTGCAGCGGGCCGTGCACGGAATGTCCAACCTCGAGCTCAAGGTGCTGCTGCGCGACGGCGACGCGCTGATCACCCGCGCGCGGGCCAATTTGGTCGCGATGTTTCTGGACGATCCCAGGGCGACGCATTTCCTGTTCATCGACGCCGATATCGGCTTCAAGCCGGAGCAGGTGTTCCGGCTGATCGAATGCGGGGCGGACGTCGTCGCCGGCTGCTATCCGATCAAGCGGATCAACTGGGACAAGGCCGCGCGGGCGATCCAGTCCGGCCGCGCCGATGTGCCGGCCGCCTCGCTCGACTACGTGCTCGAGATCGAGGATCCCGACCGCATCGTCGTGGTCAACGGCTTCACCCGCGTGCGCTATGCCGGCACCGGCTTCCTGATGATCCGGCGCCAGGCGCTGGAGGCGATGTGCCGCCATCCGGACCATGCGGCCCTGCAGTTCTTCCGCGAGCATTCGCACGACACGCTTGCCGCGAGCCAGAACCGGTTCGCGCTGTTCGAATGCATGATCGACCCGGCAACCGGTACCTATCTTTCCGAGGACTTCGCCTTCTGCAAGCGCTGGACCGGTATCGGCGGCGAGATCTGGGCCGACATCCAGAGCTCGCTCGATCACGTCGGGCCGTCGGTGTTCCACGGCGACATCGCATCGCAATTCGCAGCCGCGCCTGCGGCCGATGCGGCGTGAGCCTTCCGGGATGAGCGCCGGCGCATCCCGTCTGTCTGGTCAGGAGCCCGTCCCCGACGGCGGCTCGCGTTATCGCCTGCGCGATCTCTTCACACCATTGGACACGCTGCTCGTCTCCGGCGGCGATCCGCGGCTGGCGCTCGACGCCAGGGATCGCGTCAACGGCTATGGCTGTGCGGCTTCGCCGGAGCCGGAGATATGGAATTTCGCCTCCTCGACCGCATCGATGATCTCGCAAGCGGCTTACGACCGCGCCGCGCTGGCGCGCGAAGAGCTGATGCACAAATGCCTGTTCGACGAGGTCGAGATCGCCTTCGACGCGCGCTGCGAGGACATGCGGGACGAGCTGCGCGGTCATCTCCAGCTCTCTGCGCGCGTCGACATCGTGTTCTCGCCCTCCGGCACGGACTCCCAGCTCCACGCCTTATTCCTGGCGCGTGTGTTGCTCGGGGCGCCGCCGGTGACGATCGTGGTCGGCGCCGACCAGACCGGAAGCGGGACGATCCATACCGCCCGCGGGCACCATTTCAGCTCGATGACGGCGAGCGGCCTTGCGGTTCGCAAGGACGGTGCGGTCGCAGGGCTTGCCGGCGCCAGTGTAACGTTGCCGCTGCTCGGGACCGCGCCCGGGATTGCGATGCGCGCGGACATCGATGCCGCAGTGCTGGATGCGATCGAGGCCACGATCGCGCAAGGCGCGCCCGTGCTGCTCCAGATCATGGATGCATCGAAGCTAGGCTGGCGCGCACCGAGCGAGGCCTGTCTCGACGAGATCGCGCGGCGCTGGCCGCGCAAGGTCCAGATCGTCGTCGACGCCTGCCAGGCCCGGCTCGGCCGCCGCCGGCTGCGCTCCTATCTCGACCGCGGCTATATGGTGCTGATGTCAGGCTCGAAATTCTTCGGTGGACCTGCCTTCAGCGGTGCGGTGCTGGTGCCGAAGGGCCTTTCGCGGTCGCTCGACCGGGCCGAGGGGATTGCGCCTGGTATCTTCGATTATGCCGGCCGTTGCGATTGGCCGGTGGCCTGGACGGCGCTGCGCTCGCGCTTCGAACGCCGTCCGAACTTCGGTCAATGGCTGCGCTGGGAAGCGGCGCTGGCCGAGATCGGCCGCTACTACGCCGTACCCGGGGCTTTCCGCGCCGGGGTGCTCGCCGAGCTTGCGGCCGGCATCGACAGCATGATCGCGCTCTCGCCGTCGCTTCGCCCCGTCCCATCCGCGATCGGGACCGCCGGCGCGGATGACGAGGAATTTGCACAAACCACCATCTTTCCGTTCATCCTGCTGCGCGACGGCAAGCCGGTCTCGATCGCCGAGACTGGGGCCGTGCATCGGGCGCTGGCACGCGACATGAGCGAGGCGATCGGCGGCAGCGCTGCGGACCGGCAAGTCGCCGTGCAGCGCTGCCTGCTCGGCCAGCCGGTCCGGCTGGAGCGGCAGGACGAGGCACCGTTGGCCGTGCTGCGCCTCTGCGTCGGCGCACGGCTCGTGATCGAGGCCTGGTCGCCCGACTTCGCGCAGGCGCAACGCAACGTGCAGGACATTCTCGATCGCATCGCCCATGTGCTGGTAAAGATCGAGCTGCTGCTCGACCGTGGCACGGTCGCGGCCGTGCCGGTAAACTCCGCTTTCGAGGTGTGAGATGCAGCATCCGGTTTCCGCGCAGCTTCGCATGACCGCGGCGAACTATGCCGATCGCATCGGCTTCGCGCAGTTGACGCGCCAGGCCTTCGAAGGTGTCGACCTGCATCCGTTGCGCGACCAGCTGGTGGCGCGGATCGCGGCGGGGACGGCGCTGGCGGGCGAAGGGCTGGATCTGTCGTTGATCACGCAGCTGCTCGGAGACAAGGATCAGGGGCTTGCGATCCAGTCGGAGGTGCTGGCCTTCCACCAATTGTTTCGCACGCCGAGCGTTGCTCCGAAGCCGGGCTTGCGCGTGCTCGCGCTTGCAGCCGACATCGACATGGGCGGCAACACGCCGATCGATTTTCTGCTCGAAGGCTCCGACATCGAGCTGTTGACGCTCTACGTGGTCAAGGGCGTCGGTCTGCCAAAGGATTTGCCCGAGCACGACGTCGCCATCGTGGTCGCATCCGATTCCGAGGAATGCCGCGAGGCGCTTGCTTCGATCGAGAGGGTCGCGCCGCGCTGGCCGCGGCCACTGCTCAATCGTCCCGACCGCATCGGCAACCTCGATCGCGACAAGCTGCACCGGCTGCTGGCCGGCGTGCCGGGTCTCGACATTCCCGCGACGATTCACGCAACGCGCGCGCAATTGTCCGAGCTTTCACGAGGGCAGATCGCCTGCCGGGACATCGCGGGTGAATTGCGCTTTCCGATGATCGCGCGGCCGCGCGGCTCGCATGCCGGCGTCGGCCTCGCGAAGCTCGACGATGCTGCGGCGATCGCAGCCTATCTTGCCGAGCGTGACGAGCAGGATTTCTTCGTCGCGCGCTTCGTCGACTATTCGAGCGCCGACGGGCTCTACCGCAAATATCGTCTCGCGATGGTCGACGGTAAACCCTACGCCTGCCACATGGCGATCGCCGACCGCTGGGACATCTGGTATCTCAACGCCTACATGGCCTTCAGCGAGGAGAAGCGTGCGGAAGAGGCGATCTTCATGCGCGACTTCGATCGCGCCTTCGCGGCGCGCCACGGAAACGCGCTCGACGAGATGAGCCGGCGCGTCGGCCTCGATTATTTCATCGTCGATTGCGCCGAGAACCAGAGCAACGAGCTGCTGGTTTTCGAAGCCGACAACACCGCCGTCGTGCACAACATGGATTCGCCGGACGTGTTTCCGTACAAACCGCCGCAGATGCGCAAGATCTTCGCAGCGTTCTCGGCGATGCTGTCGCGGCACGCAGGAGCAGGCGAGGGGAGTGCAACATGAACGAGATCATCCGCAACGCGCAGAGCTCGGTTGCGCGCACCTCGCTCGATCCGCAGGAATGGAGCGAATTTCGCGCGCTTGCCCATCGCATGCTCGACGATGCGATCGACGGCATCGTCAACGTTCGGGCGCGCCCGGTCTGGCAGCCGATTCCCGATGCGACCCGCGCGGCCTTCAAGGCGGACGTGCCACACGAGGCGAGCGAGCTCGCCGAGGTCTATCGCCAATTCGTCGAGCATGTCGCGCCCTATGCCACCGGCAACGTCCATCCGGGCTTCATGGGCTGGGTGCATGGCGGCGGCACCGCGGTCGGCATGATCGCGGAGATGCTCGCGGCCGGCCTCAACGCCAATCTCGGCGGACGCGACCACATGCCGATCGAGGTCGAGCGCCAGATCGTCGACTGGATGCGCCGCCTGTTCGCGTTTCCGGACAGCGCGAGCGGCATCTTTGTCACGGGCACGTCGATGGCCAATCTGATGGCGGTGCTGGTGGCGCGCAACGCTGCGCTCGGCACGCTGGCGCGGCAGCACGGCATCGGCAATGACGGCGCGGTGTTGACGGCCTATACGTCGCAGGCCGCGCATGGCTGCGTCTCCAGGGCAATGGACATTGCCGGACTCGGCACCGACGCGCTGCGCAAGATCGGCGTCGATGCCGATCATCGCATCGACGTAGCCGCGCTACGTGCGCAGATCACCGTCGATCGCGAGGTCGGTTTCAAGCCGTTCCTGGTCGTCGCGTCCGCCGGTACGGTGGACATTGGTGCGATCGACGACCTCGAGGCGATCGCGGAGCTGTGCCGCGAGGAGGGCATCTGGTTTCACGTCGACGGTGCTTTCGGCGCGCTCGCGATCTTCTCGCCTGAGCTCGCGCCGTTGCTCGGCGGCATCGAACTCGCGGATTCCATTGCGCTCGACTTCCACAAATGGGGACAGGTGCCCTACGACGCCGGCTTCCTGCTAGTGCGCGACGGCGAGCAGCATCGGCAGGCCTTTGCGCAGCCGGCGGCCTATCTGCGCCGCGAGGCGAGGGGGCTCGCGGCGGGCGCGGTCTGGCCCTGCGATCTCGGCCCCGATCTGTCGCGCGGCTTTCGTGCGCTGAAGACGTGGTTCACGCTGAAGACATTCGGCATCGACCGGCTCGGTGCGACGATCACGCGAAGCTGCGCGCTGGCGAAATATCTGGAGGCCCGCGTCCTGGCCGAACCACGGCTGGAATTGCTGGCGCCGGTCAACCTCAACATCGTCTGCTTCCGCTACCGGGCCGATGATGCGGTCAATCGCGAGATCGTCGCCGACATCCAGGAGTCCGGAATGGCAGCGCCCTCGAGCACGACGCTTGGCGGCAGGTTTGCGATCCGCGCCGCGATCGTCAATCACCGCACCGAGGAGGCGGACGTCGAGGCGCTGGTCGGAGCCGTGCTGGAGTTCGGCGGCCGGCGGTGCGGCGACGGAATGATCGAGGTCGAGGCACCGCCGCTCGCAGCGCAATAGCCGGGTGCATGGCTGAGACGACAACGGCCCCGGAGGCGATCCGGGGCCGTTGTCGTTTCGCGGGGCGCGCGCGAATGCGCGTGTCAGGCGGCGGAACTCACGTCGTCCTTGGCCGCTTCCGTCAGGGGATGGGTGGCCTCGAATTGGCTGCGCAGCTTCTCTTCATAGGCGATCAGCTTGCGGGCGTCCTTCAGCGCCCGGTAGAGGTCGCCGTTCAGGATGTTGTTGTTGATGCCCTCGATGATCGGCCAGGCGCTCGGCACCGCGGTGACGATATCGCGCACCAGGTTGAAATAGGTGCCGTGCTGGCTCTGCGGATCCGGCGAGATGTACATGAGCTGGACCGCCAGATAGACGAGCTTCGCAGGCGAATCCGCGGTCTCCGGCGTGAGGATGTCGCGCTCGCGCAGGATTGGCACGTTGTCGCCGTCGATCAGGAGGCGAGCGCGCTGGTCCGTATTGGTAATCACGCAGTTACCGACGATGATGCGTTCGTGCGGTCTGAGCTCGACCTTGAGAGCCATTGCCTGTTCTCCATCAACGCTTTCGTAACCGAGCGTTCGTTGCGGCCTTTGAAGTGGTGATTCTCGCTCGCAACTAGTTAACGAGCTGTAAATTCCTGATCTTCGTTCGGAAAAGCTCAATGCTTTCAAGGGGTCGTCGCTGCGGCGGCGCAGCGATATGCACGCCGTCGGGGGCCGAATCACGCGCACGGCGGCGAAAGCGCGAGTTTCATTTCATGTTTCGTTAGAGGTCTCGGCGCCACGGTCCGCCGGTCGCTGGGTCACTCTCGATCCAAGCAGACGAGTAAAAGTAGCGTCGTTTACCAGAAAGGTAACAGAGTTATGTCAGGCATCGTCCTCTCCGCATCGGTTCGTCAGAACCTGCTCTCCCTCCAGTCCACCGCTGATCTTCTCGCCACCACGCAGAACCGTCTGTCGACCGGCAAGAGCGTCAACTCGGCCCTGGACAATCCCACCAACTTCTTCACCGCACAGTCGCTCGACAACCGCGCCAGCGACATCAACAATCTGCTCGACGGTATCGCCAACGGCGTGCAGGTGCTGCAGGCCGCCAACACCGGCATCACCTCGCTGCAGAAGCTGATCGACTCTGCGAAGTCGATCGCGAACCAGGCGCTGCAGACCACGGTCGGCTACTCCACAAAGTCCAACGTCTCCGCGACCATCTCGGGTGCGACGGCGGCCGACCTGCGCGGCACGACCTCGTACGCCAGTGCGACTGCGAACAGCAACGTCGTTTATAGCGGCGCGGCCGGCGGCACCACTGCGGCGAGCGGCACCACGACCCTCGGCGCCACCATCGGCTCCTTCACGGGCACCGCGGGAACGGCCGGCGACGGCACCACGGCCCTGACCGGCACCATCACCCTGATCGCCACCAACGGCACGACCGCAACCGGCCTCGCCAGCAACGCCCAGCCGGCCGACGGCGACACGTTGACGGTGAACGGCAAGACCATCACCTTCCGCTCGGGTTCTGCTCCGGCGTCGACGGCGGTTCCGTCCGGTTCGGGCGTCAGCGGCAATCTCGTCACCGACGGCAGCGGCAACACCACGGTCTATCTCGGCACTGCCGGTACCCCGACTGCGACCGTCGCCGATCTCTTGACCGCGGTCGATCTGGCCAGCGGCGTCAAGACGGCCTCCATCACCGCGGGTGCTGCGACGCTCGCCACCAGCGTCAACCAGACCGCTTCGAGCGTTGGTGCGGGCGCCGTCACGCTGAAGAGCTCGACGGGTGCGGATCTGAGCGTCACCGGCAAGGCCGACCTGCTCAAATCTCTCGGCCTGACCACGTCGGTGGGCGGCGGCAACGCCACCGTGAGCGTCAACCGGACCACGAGCTCGGGCTCGCTCGGTGCGACGATCGCGGATGGTTCGACGCTGAACGTCGACGGTCACGTCATCACCTTCAAGAACGCGCCGATCCCGGGTTCGACCGGTGCTCCCAGCGTTCCGAGCGGCTTCGGTGCGAACGGCAACGTTCTCACCGACGGCGCCGGCAACTCGACGGTCTATCTGCAGGGCGGCTCGATCAACGACGTGCTGAAGGCGATCGACCTTGCCACCGGCGTGCAGACCGCGACGGTCAATGCCAACGGCACCGCGACGCTTGCGACCGCCACCGGCCAGACCAACTCGTCGATCAACGCCTCCGGCCAGCTCAAGCTCTCGACCGGCGTCAACGCCGATCTGTCGGTCACCGGCACCGGCAATGCGCTGAATGCGCTTGGCCTCGCCGGCAACACCGGGACCTCGACCGCCTTCACCGCGGCGCGCACCTCGGGCGTTGGCGGCATCAGCGGCAAGACCTTGACCTTCTCCTCCTTCAACGGCGGCACGGCGGTCAATGTCACCTTCGGTGACGGCACCAACGGCACGGTCAAGACGCTCGACCAGCTCAACTCGGCGCTTCAGGCCAACAACCTGTCCGCGACGATCGACGCCAACGGCCTGCTGACGGTCTCGACCACCAACGACTACGCGTCCTCCACGATCGGGTCGACCGCCGCGGGTGGTGCGATCGGCGGCACGCTGACCACGTCGCTGACGTTCTCGACGGCTTCCAGCCCCGTCCAGGATACGGTTGCCCAGACCTCGCGTGCCAATCTGGTGTCTCAGTACAACAACATCCTGAACCAGATCGACACGACCTCGCAGGACTCCTCGTTCAACGGCGTCAACCTGCTGAACGGCGACCAGCTCAAGCTGGTGTTCGACGAGACCGGCAAGTCGAACCTGAGCATCACGGGCGTGACCTACAACTCCAAGGGTCTCGGCCTTGCCTCGCTGACCAGCGGTGTCGACTTCATCGACAACTCCGCGACCAACAAGGTGCTGTCGAACCTGAACGCCGCGTCGAGCACGCTGCGCTCGGAAGCTTCGAGCCTCGGCTCGAACCTCTCGGTGGTGCAGGTTCGTCAGGATTTCAACAAGAGCCTGATCAACGTGCTGCAGACCGGTTCGTCCAACCTGACCTTGGCCGACACCAACACCGAAGCGGCGAACAGCCAGGCGCTGTCGACCCGCCAGTCCATCGCGGTCTCCGCGCTGTCGCTGGCCAACCAGTCGCAGCAGAGCGTGCTGCAGCTGCTCCGCTAATAAGCGGACCACATCGCAAGCAAGATCCGGCGGCGGGGCTTCGGCCCCGCCGCTTTCTTTTTTGCGGCGGCATCAGAGTGCCGCTCGGCGAGTGGAGGCCAGGCCTCCAGATGCAGCCAATTCCTCACTCTGAGTTATGGTTGACAAGTCGCAAACGCCTCGCCGGTGCACCAAAAAGCATCATTCTATCATGACGATATAAGCGAGCACGACTCGACTACGAACGCGCGTATGGTGAATCCGAGCAAGGACTGGCGCGACACGCTTCATGCTTTGTTAGCCCACAACGTTCACCGTCCCGGCCATCGATTAATCCTAATCGAAGTTTGTTGCGTTGCGTACCAGAAGGGTAACACTCAATGTCCGGTATTGTTCTCTCCTCGTCGGTTCGCCAGAACCTGCTCTCCCTCCAGTCCACCGCCGATCTTCTCGCCACCACCCAAAGCCGTCTGTCGACCGGCAAGAGCGTCAACTCGGCCCTGGACAATCCCACCAACTTCTTCACCGCACAGTCGCTCGACAACCGCGCCAGCGACATCAACAATCTGCTCGACGGTATCGCCAACGGCGTGCAGGTGCTGCAGGCCGCCAACACCGGCATCACCTCGCTGCAGAAGCTGATCGACTCTGCGAAGTCGATCGCGAACCAGGCGCTGCAGACCACGGTCGGCTACTCCACCAAGTCCAACGTCTCGACCACGATCTCCGGTGCGACCGCGGCCGACCTGCGCGGCACGACGAGCTTCGCCAGCGCGACCGCGAGCAGCAACGTGCTGTATAGTGGCGCCGCCGGCGGCACCACTGCGGCGAGCGGCACCACGACCCTCGGCGCGACCATCGGCTCCTTCACGGGCACCGCGGGAACGGCCGGCGACGGCACCACGGCCCTGACCGGCACCATCACCCTGATCGCCACCAACGGCACGACCGCAACCGGCCTCGCCAGCAACGCCCAGCCTGCCGACGGCGACACGCTGACCGTGAACGGCAAGACCATCACCTTCCGCTCGGGTTCTGCTCCGGCGTCGACTGCGGTTGCGTCCGGTTCGGGCGTCAGCGGCAACCTCGTCACCGACGGCAGCGGTAACACCACGGTCTATCTCGGCACTGCCGGTACCCCGACTGCGACCGTCGCCGATCTCTTGACCGCGGTCGATCTGGCCAGCGGCGTCAAGACGGCCTCCATCACCGCGGGTGCTGCGACGCTCGCCACCAGCGTCAACCAGACCGCTTCGAGCGTTGGTGCGGGCGCCGTCACGCTGAAGAGCTCGACGGGTGCGGATCTGAGCGTCACCGGCAAGGCCGACCTGCTCAAATCTCTCGGCCTGACCACGTCGGTGGGCGGCGGCAACGCCACCGTGAGCGTCAACCGGACCACGAGCTCGGGCTCGCTCGGTGCGACGATCGCGGATGGTTCGACGCTGAACGTCGACGGTCACGTCATCACCTTCAAGAACGCGCCGATCCCGGGTTCGACCGGTGCTCCCAGCGTTCCGAGCGGCTTCGGTGCGAACGGTAACGTTCTCACCGACGGCGCCGGCAACTCGACGGTCTATCTGCAGGGCGGCTCGATCAACGACGTGCTGAAGGCGATCGACCTTGCCACCGGCGTGCAGACCGCGACGGTCAATGCCAACGGCACCGCGACGCTTGCGACCGCCACCGGCCAGACCAACTCGTCGATCAACGCCTCCGGCCAGCTCAAGCTCTCGACCGGCGTCAATGCCGATCTGTCGGTCACCGGCACCGGCAACGCCCTGAATGCGCTCGGCCTTGCCGGCAACACCGGGACGGCGACCGCGTTCACCGCAGCCCGCACCTCGGGTGTCGGCGGCATCAGCGGCAAGACCTTGACCTTCTCCTCCTTCAACGGCGGCACGGCGGTCACCGCCACCTTCGGCGACGGCACCAACGGCACGGTCAAGACGCTCGATCAGCTCAACACCAAGCTTCAGGCCAACAACCTGACGGCGACGATCGACGCCAACGGCCTGCTGACGGTCTCGACCACCAACGACTACGCGTCCTCGACCATCGGTTCGAGCGCCGCGGGTGGTGCGATCGGCGGTACGCTGACCTCGTCCCTGACGTTCTCGACGGCTTCCAGCCCCGTCCAGGATACGGTTGCCCAGACCTCGCGTGCCAACCTGGTCAACCAGTACAACAACATCCTCCAGCAGATCGACTCGACGGCTCAGGACTCTTCGTTCAACGGTGTAAACCTCTTGAACGGCGACCAGCTCAAGCTGGTGTTCGACGAGACAGCCAAGTCGAGCCTGAGCATCACGGGCGTGACCTACAACTCCAAGGGTCTGGGCCTTGCTGCGCTGACCAGCGGTGTCGACTTCATCGACAACGCTGCCACCAACAAGGTGCTGACCAACCTGAATTCGGCCTCGAGCACACTGCGCTCGGAAGCTTCGGCTCTCGGCTCGAACCTGACCATCGTGCAGGTCCGTCAGGACTTCAACAAGAACCTGATCAACGTGCTGCAGACCGGTTCGGCCAACCTGACCCTGGCCGACACCAACGTCGAGGCGGCCAACAGCCAGGCGCTGTCGACCCGCCAGTCGATCGCGGTCTCCGCGCTGTCGCTCGCCAACCAGTCGCAGCAGAGCGTGCTCCAGTTGCTCCGCTAACAAGCGGACCACATCGCAAGCAAGATCCGGCGGCGGGGCTTCGGTCCCGCCGCTTTCTTTTTGGCTGCGCGAGATTGCGCGACGGGCAGGGGGCGCTCGGAAAAAGTAACCATCAAAAGTAACCAGCGGTTATGGTTAATGGAGCGTAAGCGCCGGGAATTTCCAATGATTTCAGAGGCATTGTGAATCGTGCCGGCGCCTTCTGCTCCGTTATGGTGAACCGGCGCTTATGCGAGCCCCACGCGCTTCACCCTTTGTTAGCCATGTCGCGGCACGCTGGCCCCGTCACTCGATCCAGAAGCGATCGAACGAAGACGCGTAAGCCAGAAGGGTAAAGAGTCATGTCCGGTATTGTTCTCTCTGCGTCGGTTCGCCAGAACCTGCTCTCTCTCCAGTCCACCGCCGATCTTCTCGCCACCACACAGAACCGTTTGTCGACCGGCAGAAGCGTCAACTCGGCCCTGGACAATCCCACCAACTTCTTCACCGCCCAGTCGCTCGACAACCGCGCCAGCGACATCAACAACCTGCTCGACGGCATCGCCAACGGCGTGCAGGTGCTGCAGGCCGCCAACACCGGCCTGACCTCGCTGCAGAAGCTGATCGACAGCGCCAAGTCGATCGCCAACCAGGCGCTGCAGACCACGGTCGGTTACTCCACCAAGTCGAACGTCTCCACCACGATCGCCGGTGCGACCGCGGCCGACCTGCGCGGCACGACGAGCTTCGCCAGCGCGACCGCGAGCAGCAACGTGCTGTATAACGGCACGGCCGGCGGCACCACGGCGGCGAACGGCACCACGACCCTCGGCGCCACCATCGGCACCTTCACGGGCACTGCGGGAACGGCCGGCGACGGCACCACCGCTCTGACCGGCACCATCACCCTGATCGCCACCAACGGCACGACCGCGACTGGCCTCGCCAGCAACGCCCAGCCGGCCGACGGCGACACGCTGACCGTGAACGGCAAGACCATCACGTTCCGCAGCGGCACTGCGCCGGCGTCGACGGCGGTTGCGTCCGGTTCGGGCGTCAGCGGCAATCTCGTCACCGACGGCAACGGCAACACCACCGTCTATCTCGGCACCGCCGGTACCCCGGCTGCGACCGTCGCCGATCTCTTGACCGCGGTCGATCTGGCCAGCGGCGTGAAGACGGTATCCATCAGCGCGGGTGCTGCGACGATCGCGACGAGCGTCAACCAGACCGCTTCGAGCGTTGGTGGCGGCGCGGTCACGCTGAAGAGCTCGACGGGTGCGGATCTGGACCTCACCGGCAAGGCCGACCTGCTCAAGGCTCTCGGCTTGACGACGTCTACGGGTGCAGGCAATGCCGCCATCAACGTCGAACGGACCACGAGCGCGGGCTCGCTGGGTGCGACGATCACGGACGGTTCGACGCTGAACGTCGACGGTCACGTCATCACCTTCAAGAACGCGCCGACCCCGGGCACGACCGGTGCTCCGAGCGTTCCGAGCGGTTATGGTGCGAGCGGTGCGGTCGTCACCGACGGCAACGGCAACTCGACGGTCTATCTGCAGGGCGGCACGGTCAACGACGTGCTGAAGGCGATCGACCTTGCCACCGGCGTGCAGACCGCGACGGTCAACGCCAACGGCACCGCGACGCTTGCGACCGCGACCGGCCAGTCGAACTCGACGATCAATACGTCCGGTCAGCTCAAACTCTCGACCGGCGTCAATGCCGACCTGTCGATCACCGGCACCGGCAATGCGTTGAACGTGTTCGGCCTCGCCGGCAACACCGGCAACGCGACCGCGTTCACCGCAGCCCGCACTTCGGGCATCGGCGGCATCGCCGGCAAGACCTTGACCTTCTCCTCCTTCAACGGCGGCACGGCGGTCAACGTCACCTTCGGCGACGGCACCAACGGCACGGTCAAGACGCTCGATCAGCTCAACACCAAGCTTCAGGCCAATAACCTGGCAGCCACGATCGACGCCAACGGCCTGCTGACCATTACGGCCTCCAACGACTACGCGTCCTCGACTCTCGGCTCGACGACCGCCGGTGGTGCGATCGGCGGCACGCTCACTTCGGCGCTGACCTTCTCGACGGCTTCCAACCCCGTCCAGGATGGCGTTGCGCAGACGGCCCGTGCCAATCTGGTGTCTCAGTACAACAACATCCTGAATCAGATCGACACGACCTCGCAGGACTCCTCGTTCAACGGTGTCAACCTTTTGAACGGCGATCAGCTCAAGCTGGTGTTCGACGAGACCGGCAAGTCGAGCCTGAACATCACCGGCGTGACCTACAACTCCAAGGGTCTGGGCCTCGCTGCGCTGACCGTCGGTGTCGACTTCATTGACAACGCCGCCGCCAACAGGGTGCTCACCAACCTGAACGCCGCGTCGAGCACGCTGCGCTCGGAAGCCTCCAGCCTCGGCTCGAACCTCTCGGTGGTGCAGATCCGCCAGGACTTCAACAAGAACCTGATCAACGTGCTGCAGACCGGCTCGTCCAACCTGACCCTGGCGGACACCAATGTCGAGGCGGCCAACAGCCAGGCGCTGTCGACCCGCCAGTCGATCGCGGTCTCCGCGCTGTCGCTGGCCAACACCTCGCAGCAGAGCGTGCTCCAGCTGCTCCGCTAATAAGCAGCTGAAATTACTAAATAAAACCGGGCGGCGGGGCGATTTGCCCCGCCGCCCTTTTTGCGTCCCGAGGTGGGCCAAGGCGTTCACCGGCCATTAACCGTGTCTCTTAAACCGGCGTTAACCATACTTTAAAGGACACCCCCTAAAACTGGACAAAAGCCCGCTTTCGAGACCGCGCGGCCGATTCGTATCCGGTTCAAGAGGAAGACTCGCCAATGTCCAACATCGTTCTCTCGGCGTCCGTTCGCCAGAACCTGTTGTCGCTGCAGTCGACGGCCGACTTGCTGGCCACGACGCAGGAGCGGCTGTCGACCGGCAAGAAGGTCAATACCGCGCTCGACAATCCCACCAACTTCTTCACGGCGCAGGGGTTGGACAATAGGGCGAGCGACATCAGCAACCTGCTCGACGGCATCAATAACGGCGTGCAGGTGCTGCAGGCCGCCAACACCGGCATCACCTCGCTGCAAAAATTGATCGACAGCGCGAAGTCGATCGCCAACCAGGCGCTGCAGACCACGGTCGGCTACTCCACCAAGTCCAACGTCTCGACCACGATTCCCGGCGCGACCCCGGCCGATTTGCGCGGCACGACCTCCTATGCGAGCGCGACCGCCAAGAGCAACGTGCTCTATACCGGT
Organism: Bradyrhizobium sp. 192; assembly: GCF_023100965.1. Lineage (NCBI taxonomy): Bacteria > Pseudomonadati > Pseudomonadota > Alphaproteobacteria > Hyphomicrobiales > Nitrobacteraceae > Bradyrhizobium > Bradyrhizobium sp. 192. The sequence goes on along the minus strand of NZ_CP064690.1, from coordinate 6,063,371 downwards.
GCAGCCGGTGGCGTGACCCCGGTCACCGGGACTGCCGCGCTCGGCGCCTCGCTGGGTTCGACCGCCGGCACCTTTACCGGCACGGCAGCGCTCGCGGCCGACGGCACCACCGCGCTGTCCGGCACCGCCACGCTGGTCGGCACCACCGCATCCACCACATTCGGTAGTGCACCCGCCGATGGCGACACCATCACGGTGAACGGCAAGACCATCACCTTCCGCACCGGCGTCGCGCCGAGCACGCAGCCGACCGGCTGGGGCCTCGATGCCAGCGGGCACATCGCCACAGACGGCAACGGCAATTCGATCGTCTATGAAGGAACGGCGGCTGCCCCCGGGGCAACCATCAATGATGTCCTCAGTGCGATCGACCTCGCCAGCGGCGTCAAGACCGCGACGATCAGTGCGGGGGCGGCGACCATCGCGGTCAGCGGTGCGGCCGGTCCCGTCGGCACGCTGCAGGTGGCATCCTCCATCACGGCGGGCGCAACTACGCTGAAGAGCTCGACCGGCGCCGATCTGAGCGTGACCGGAAAGGCCGATTTCCTCAAGGCGCTTGGTCTGACCGCCGCGACCGGCGCCGGCAATGCCAATGTCACCGCGGCCCGCTCGACGACCGCGGGTTCGCTCGGCTCTCTCGTTCAGGACGGCTCCACGCTGAACATCGATGGCCACACCATCACCTTCAAGAACGCGCAGACGCCGCAATCGGCGCTGAGCGTGACCTCCGGCGGCGTCAACGGCAATGTCGTCACCGACGGCAACGGCAACTCGACCGTCTATATCCAGAGCGCGACGCTGACCGACCTGCTCAACGCGGTCGACCTCGCCACCGGCGTCAAGACGGCGAGTATCTTCAACGGCGCGGCGACACTGTCGACCACCGCGGGCCAGATCCCGTCCTCGGTCAACAGCAGCGGCCAGCTTGCGCTCTCCACCGGCATCAATGCCGACCTGTCGATCACCGGCACCGGCAATGCCCTCAGCGCCTTCGGCCTCAGCGGCAACACGGGAACGGCGACCGCCTTCACCGCGGCACGCACCTCGGGCGTCGGCGGCGTCAGCGGCAAGACGCTGACTTTCTCGTCCTTCAACGGCGGTACGCCGGTGAGCGTTACCTTCGGCGACGGCACCAACGGCACCGTCAAGACGCTCGATCAGCTCAACGTGCAGCTGCAGGCGAACCATCTGACGGCGACGATCGATGCCAACGGCGTGCTGACGGTCACCACCGTCAACGAGTACGCGTCCTCGACCCTCGGTTCGACGGCCGCGGGCGGCGCGGTCGGCGGTACGCTCACCGGCGTGCTCGCCTTCACCACCGCGCAGCCTCCGATTCAGGATCCCGTCGCGCAGACCGCGCGATCGAGCCTGGTCAGCCAGTTCAACAACATCCTGGCGCAGATCGACACGACCTCGCAGGATTCGTCCTTCAACGGCATCAACCTGCTCAACGGCGACACGCTGAAGCTGGTCTTCAACGAGACCGGCAGCTCCACGCTCGGCATCAACGGCGTCGTGTTCAACGCGGCCGGCCTCGGCCTCAGTAATCTCGTTCCCGGCACGGACTTCATCGACAACGGCGCCACCAACAAGGTGCTGGCCAGCCTGAATGCCGCCTCGAGCAGGCTGCGCTCGGAAGGATCATCGCTCGGTTCGAACCTCTCGATCGTGCAGGTGCGTCAGGACTTCTCAAAGAACCTGATCAACGTGCTGCAGACCGGCTCGTCCAACCTGACGCTGGCCGACACCAACGAGGAAGCAGCCAACAGCCAGGCACTGTCGACCCGCCAGTCGATCGCGGTCTCCGCGCTGTCGCTCGCCAACCAGTCGCAGCAGAGCGTGCTGCAGCTGCTGCGCTAATTTCGCAGCGCAAGATCGCTAAGACGTCACGGCGGGGCTAATGCTCCGCCGTTGTTTTGAGGGAGATCGCTAAGGCAGGATTAGCTGAGATCGACATGCATCACGCGACGCAAGTTTACAGCGTGCGTGTGTGCATCTAGCGTTGCGCTGAGAAGAGCTCCGTGCCCCGTAATAATCCGGAGTACCTTCCAAGCACACACGTAAGCAAATCTTAAGCGGTGCTGCCTAGGGTTGGGAAAGAAATCCTTAGCGCGTTCAACGGGCTAGGTAACCTCCAGGGTGTGATTGATGTCGAATTCCGCTGCCTCGGCTTATGCGCGTGTTGCAACGACCACCGCATCTCCTCGCGACATCGAGGCGCAGACCCTGCTCAAGGCCGCGAACAAGCTCCAGGATGCGGTGAACAACGCCGATCCGCTCAGCGAACAGACCATGCAGGCCCTGATGTTCAACCGCAAGCTCTGGACCATCTTCCTGAGCGAGGCGATGCGCGAGAACAATCCGCAGCCGATCGACGTCCGGCAGAAGATCGCCAACATCAGCGTGTTCGTGCTGAGCCAGACCGCCGCGCTGCAGATGAGCCCGCAGTTCGATCACTTCCGTCCGCTGATCGAGATCAACCGCAACATCGCTGCGGGCCTGTCCGGGCGGCCGTGACGGCTGCTCGTGATGCTCGGCATCACCAGCAGCTTGGATCTCCGTCTTTCTGCAACACGAATTTCGCGCTGACCGGTGCCGGTCAGACGCAGCAGAACATCGATACAGATCGCGCCACGCTGAAATAGCTGATCGTCAGGCGCTGACGTCGGTGCTGAGAGGACGCGAGGGTTCGGACTTCATATCCATTGCATGGAAATAGGCTCGCCGGCGCAGCATCGCCTCGTCGGGGAACTGGTTGACCACCGCGTCGGTCCTGTCGTTGACGACCTGAAAGACGAAGGATGCGGCCGCCTGATCGAACACGACCTGGCGCGAGACGTTCTCGTGGTTCGGCAGATCGTTGCGCACGGGCGCGCCCGTATCCGCCGCGGCGACCGTCTGGTTCACCGGAAGATCGGTTTGCACAGCCTCGTTCGCCGCCGCATTGGACGTCGTTACGATCTGCACGGGAGCCGGGATCCCCACCGGCCTGATGCTGAAATCTGTACTCATGGCAGCCTCCTGGTTGCCTAACGTGAGTCAAATCCCAACCCCTCTCGTAACGCAACCATGGAACGCCAGGACTGAAGACCCGGTAAGGAAACGTGCCTAACCGCGCGACGATTTCGCCGCGCGGTTTTTCATAAAATTGTAGCTTGTTCTCGTGCGCGCTCGGCTCAGAGCGAGCGGCTGACCGCGAGCGGCGTGATGTGACGCGGACCGGGAGCTGCGCGGCGACCTGCGGCCGTGTAGGTGTTCGGCACGTTGCGCTTCTGGATCTCGGCGTTGACGCCGCGCACGACGCTTTCGGAGACCGCGTGCGCAGTCGCGAGCACGGTGAGATTGACCTGGAGCATCGCGCGAAACGCATCGTGGTGGCGGTGCAGCGTCGAGAGCAGCTCCGGTGCGGATTTCGCGAGCTGCGCCTGGTTCGCCTTCAACTGGCCGACGGCGCCGACATAGTTTCGCGACAGCTCCTGCTTCTTGCTCTCGAGCATCATCGCCTCCCGAACCTGGCCGGCGCGAACGAGCTCGGTCTCGCGCTCGATCAGTCCGAGCAGGGCGCTCATCGCGTCCATCAGGCCCTCGGCGAGCTTGCGCGCCTCGGCACTGCCGGGCGCGGTGTTCGGGCGCTGTTGCATCGGCTGACGTGAGGCGTTGAAATGGTTCATCTCGTTTGACCTTATGCCGTGCGGATCGTTTTCGCCTGCTGCGTGATGAGGGTGCGATAGACGTCGCGGGCAATGCCGACGCCGCCGGCATTGGCGAAGTTCTTGGAATATTGCTCGGTCAGCATCGAGCGCCACACGCCGGTGCCGGGCGTGTCGCCGAACGGGCCTTCGCCCTTCAGGCCCGAGGTCATCTGCGAGAACATGCTGTTGAGGAACATCGCCTCGAAGTCGGTGGCGGTCTTCTGCGCTTTGGCCTGCTGCTTCGGCGAAACCTTTTGCAGGGCGCTCGCGAGTTCGAAATCGGGCCGGCCGTTGCGGCTCTCGACCGAGAAGGCCGAGGAGGTGGCGGCACGCGGGGTGTTGATCGTGCCGGCCTGCATCACATCACCTCGATGTCGGCTTCGATCGCACCGGCGGCCTTGATCGCCTGAAGGATGCTGATCATGTCGCGCGGACCGATGCCGAGGCCGTTGAGGCCGTCGACGAGTTGCTGGAGCGAGACGCCGTCCTTGACGAGGGCCAGTTTCTTGCCGTCCTCGGTGACGGTGACGCTGCTGCGCGGCGCGACCACGGTGCGGCCGCGCGACAGCGGGTTGGGCTGGCTGACCTGCGGACTCTCGGAGATGGTGACGGTGAGGTTGCCCTGCGCCACCGCGACGGTAGCGACGCGGACGTCGCGGCCCATCACGATGATGCCGCTGCGTTCGTCGATGATGATCTTGGCGGCGAGATCAGGGTCGACCTGCAGCTGCTCGATCTCGGTGAGAAAGGCGACGACGTTGCCCTTGAACTCGGGCGGGACCGAGAGCTGCACCGTCGAAGGATCGATCGGCTCGGCGGTCTTGACGCCGAGATAATCGTTGATCGCAGCCGCGATCCGTTTGGCCGTGGTGAAGTCGGCGTTGCGCAGCGCCAGGCGCACGTTCGGCAGCCGGTTGAGCGCGAACTCGATCTCGCGCTCGATGATGGCACCGTTGGCGATGCGTCCCACGGTCGGCACGCCGCGCACGATCTTGGCCGCCTCGCCCTCGGCCTGGAAGCCGGAGATCGCGAGCGAGCCCTGCGCCACCGCGTAGACATTGCCGTCGGCACCGAGCAGGGGAGTGACGAGCAGGGTGCCGCCCTGGAGGTTCTTGGCATCGCCGAGCGCGGAGACGGTGACGTCCATGCGCGTGCCCTGGGTGGCGAAGGCCGGCAGATTGCCGGTCACCATCACGGCTGCGACGTTGCCGGTGCGGATGGTGGCGCCGCGAATGTTGACGCCCATGCGCTCGAGCATCGCCTGCAGCGACTGCTTGGTGAAGGGGATGTTGTTGAGCGTGTCGCCGGTGCCGTTGAGGCCGACGACGAGGCCATAGCCGATGAGCTGGTTCTGCCGCACGCCTTCGATGTTGGCGAGATCCTTGATGCGCGATGTCGCAGCTGCGGGCGCGAGCGACAGCGTCAGCGCCGACAGCGTCGCACAGGCGACCCCGATAATCCTCACCCAACGAACGCCTGGCATCCTCTGCTCCCCAAGGATCCTCAAAAGGGCTCCTCAAATCGTAAGGACCTGCACGACACTCCCATGACGAGCTGGTCCGGCGCTGTCCTTGCGAGTGCCGTGCCAAGCCGGCGCGGCAGGGATAGGTGGCTGAATAGGTTGACTAAATCTGTTTCGACCGGTGTCAGCCGGTGTTGTCCCTGAGGACCGAAACTGCCGCCTGTCGGCAGATTTTGCCGGGCCGTTTACGCCCCGTTAACCATAAGACGGCGAAGGTGACGGCATCGACCACCCGGATTCCCTCCGATGCGCATCTACGGACCGAACGGCACCACACTTGGATCGCCGGCCAGCCAGGCCCGGCGGACCGGCTCCGGCACCTTCGTGCTGCCCGACACCTCGTCGGCGCAGGAGACCCGGAGCGCCGCCGCACCGAAGGCCGCCACCAACATCGACGGGTTGCTGGCGCTGCAAGGCGTCGAGGAGGACCCGGTCGAGCGCCGCAAGCGTTCGGTCTCCCGCGGCAGGACGGCGCTCGACGTGCTCGACGATCTCAAGATGGGGCTGCTGTCCGGCAATCTCGACGCCTCGACCGTGATGCGGCTGCGCGATGCTGCGGCGAACCTGAAATCATCCTCAGGCGATCCGGGACTGGACTCGCTGCTTTCCGAGATCGAGCTGCGCGTCGAGGTCGAGCTGGCCAAGGCCGGACAGGCGTAGTCAGGCATAGTCAGCTGTCGTCAGGCTTGACCGGGCGACCCAGTATTCCAGAGACAGTCGTTTTTGAATCGAGGGGCCGCGGCGTAGCCGGGGCATGACAGCGGGATTGGGCGAGACCGCGCGTCGCTCCACAACGCGCCCCTTACGCCGCTTCCTTCTTCTGCTGCGCGTCATAGCTGCGCTGGGCGGCGAGAACGTCTTTCAGATTCTGTTCGGCCCAATCGCGCAGCGGATCGACCGCACCGGCGAGCGTCAGCCCGAGCTGCGTGATCGAATACTCCACCGTGACGGGCACGGTCGCGATGGCGTGGCGCCTGAGCAGGCCGTCGCGTTCGAGCGATTTGAGAACCTGGCTCAGCATCTTCTGCGAAATGCCTTCGATCGTGCGGCGCAGCTGATTGAAGCGCATCGGCTCCTCGCGCAGCAGCAGCAGGATCAGCACGGCCCATTTGTCGCCGATGCGATCGAGAATCTGGCGCGTAGGGCAGTTCGCTGCATAGACGTCGGGTTTCATCGTCGGGCCTCAGAATCCGGTTTCGTCGCTTGGCGGTCACCCCTACGTTATCAGGTAAGCACAAAGTGCTCTCTTAACACCAGCATTCTTTGCGATATCTAGTTACTGTTAGTTACAAAGGAGCCTTCCATGAAAATCGCAGTTGCCGGCGCATCGGGCCGGGCCGGGTCGGAGATCACCAAGGAACTGTCCCGCCGCGGCCATGCGGTCACCGCCATCGCCCGGAATCCCGAGAAGATCGCGGCCCTGCCGAACGTCACGCCGACCAAGGGAGACGTGCTCGACCAGGCGGGCCTTGCCAAGCTTTGGGCCGGGCACGACGTCGCCGTGAGTTCCGTGCACTTCCTGGCCAGCGATGCGCAGAACCTGATCGGCGCGGCGAAGGACGCCAAAGTTGGTCGTTATCTCGTCGTCGGCGGCGCCGGCAGCCTCGAGGTCGCACCGGGCCTGAAACTGGTCACGACTCCCAATTTTCCGGCCCAATACAAGGCGGAGGCGGAGGCGGGCTCGGCTTTCCTCGACCTGCTGCGGCAGGAAAAGGAGCTTAACTGGGCCTTCATTTCGCCGTCGGCGCTGTTCGTCGAGGGGGACCGCACCGGCAAGTTCCGGCTCGGGACCGACCAGCTTCTCGCAGATGCGAACGGCAAGAGCTGGATCACCTTTGCCGACTATGCCATTGCGCTCGCCGACGAAATCGAGCGGCCGGCCCATCAGCGGCAGCGTTTCACGGTCGGCTACTAGGTCTTCGGCCGTCCCCGGGCCCTCCAGGATAAACCTTCCTGTGCAAGGGCTTGGGGGCGCCGCTCGGGCCGTGAGGGAAATATTGTCTGTCACAGGTGGCCGCTATATAAGGCCCCGCTCAGCGGACCTCGTTCCGTTGTGCGAGTCGTTGCTTAGACAGATAGGCCGCCCTTGGAAAAGTTGAAAAACTACCGACCGACCGAAAAAGAGCCTTTCATGAACGACCGGCAGAAGGAGTACTTCCGTTTGAAGCTCCTCGCCTGGAAGGATGAGATACTCAAAGAGTCCAAGCTCACCCTGCAAGCCCTGCAGGAGGAGAACGTGAACCATCCCGATCTCGCCGATCGGGCATCGTCCGAAACCGACCGTGCCATCGAACTCCGTGCCCGCGACCGCCAGCGCAAGCTGATCGCCAAGATCGACGCCGCGCTCCAGCGTATCGAGGACAACACCTACGGGTATTGCGAGGACACCGGCGAGCCGATCTCGTTGAAGCGGCTCGAGGCCCGGCCCATCGCGACGCTCTCGGTGGAGGCGCAGGAGCGCCACGAGAAGCGCGAGAAGGTCTATCGCGACGAATAGAGCCCGAGCCGCAGAGATGCGGCTCTTTGTTTTTGGACTCAAGGCGCCGCTTCGCGCCGTGATCAGCATTGTGCCCGACGTTTGCAGCCGCGCGCGTTTGCGCGCGAGCGGAAGCGCGAAAAGTGAATCACGATCAATGGGCTAGAGTCCACTCCTCCGAGCTCACGTGAGTTCGGATGAGAATCGACCTTAACTTCAGGTGCGTGCGCTTTTGCGAGTCGCATCAACGAGATCGCCAGGCCTGTTGAAGCGTGGATCGAGCTGCATCACGCATCGCTGCAATCAGGCTTCTTGCGGCGCCGCGAGGCGTGCATCCCCATAAAGCCTGGGACCAGCTCAATATTTCCTTAAACGCCGGCAGCAAGCCGTAGGCCGCATCGGTCAGCTCGTACGCGATCTGCAACGGCCTCGAAGCGAGAACGGTACGCGACACCAATCCGTCCCGCTGCAGCTCGCGCAATTGCGTGGTCAGCATGTGCTGGGTGATGCCGCCGATCGATCGCCGCAAGGCGCCGAAGCGGACCGCACCGTTCATCAGTGCGAACAGGATCTCCAGCTTCCACTTGCCGCCGAGGGCGTGGATGGCCTGCTTGAAATCGGCGAGCACGGCAGGGTCGGGGCTGCAATCGCAGTCCTCCTCGCAGGCGGTGGTCAGGTTTTCCATACTGGTCTCGAAATCCATTCTACTTGTTGCCCCCTGAGATAGTGACCAGATGCGGCCCTGAGCAGGTGGCGGAACCAATTCGCCGGCCTGGGCAATGAGGGAATTTGGCAATGAGCACTGTCCTGGTGACCGGCGGGTCCGGCTTCGTCGGCATCCATGTCGTCCTGCAGCTTCTCGCCGCCGGCCATCAGGTGCGGACCACGGTGCGCCGGCCGGACCGGCAGGCCGACGTGCTAGCCATGCTGCGCGAGGGCGGGGCGGCATCGCCCGAAAGCCTGTCCTTCTTCACCGCCGACCTCACCGCGGACGAGGGCTGGCGCGAGGCGGTCGCGGGATGCGACTACGTGCTCCATGTCGCCTCGCCGCTCTCGACCAGCGTTCCCAGGGACGAGAACGAGATGATCATCCCCGCCCGTGACGGTACGCTGCGGGTGCTGCGCGCCGCGCGCGATGCCGGCGTCAGGCGCGTGGTCATCACCTCGTCGCTGGGGGCGATCGGCTACGGCCATCCGCCGCGCGAAAAGCCGTTCGACGAGTCCGATTGGACCAATCTCGGCGGCGCCGACGTGCAGCCCTACATCAAGTCCAAGACGCTGGCCGAGCGTGCGGCCTGGGATTTCATCGCGCAGGAGGGCGGCGGGCTCGAATTGTCGGTGGTCAATCCCGCCGGCATCTTCGGTCCGGTGCTCGGGCCGGACTTCTCCGGCTCGATCGAGATCGTCAAGTCGCTGCTCGACGGTGCCATGCCGGCCGTGCCGCGGGTCTATTTCGGCGTGGTCGACGTGCGCGACGTCGCCGATCTGCATCTGCGGGCGATGACGGCGCCCGAGGCGAAGGGCGAGCGTTTCATCGCGGTTTCCGGCGAGACGATGTCGATCCTCGACATCGCCAAGGTGCTGCGGCGGGAACTGGGGCCGCGGGCGGGCCGGGTTCCGCGGCTTCAGGCGCCGGACTGGCTGGTGCGGCTCGCTGCGAACCGGATCCCTTTGCTGCGCGCGGTCGTGCCGATGCTCGGCAAGGTGCGACATTCGACCAGCGCCAAGGCGAGGTCGGTGCTCGGCTGGCAGCCCCGTTCCAACAATGAAGCGATCCTCGCAACGGCCGGGAGCCTGATCCGTCTTGGTCTCGTGAAGGCGTGAGGCCGCCCCGTCCTTGTCACGCCCCGGCGGGGGTGCTGAAGTGCCGTCCTCGATTGGGTAGCGTAGGAGGCGGCGCCGATGGACAATATTCTCAAAGCCGCAAAGGCGATCGCGCTGGCGCGGCGCAACCATGCGCCGCTTGCCGCGCTTGAGGTTCCTCCCGCCGACGAGGACGAAGGCTACGAAGTCCAGCGCGCGCTGCACGATCTGCTGCTGCCGCATGCCGGGCCGCTGGTCGGCTACAAGATCGGTTGCACCAGTCCGGTGATGCAGGAATATATCGGCATTCCGCACCCCTGCGGCGGCGGCGTGTTCCAGAAGGGCGTGCACGACAGCGGCGTCAGGCTCGCGGCCGCCGACTATGTCCGCGTCGGCGTCGAATGCGAGATCGCGGTGCGCCTGAAGCGCGACCTTGCCGCCGGCGAAGCGCCGTTCACCGCCGAATGGGTCGGCGAAGCCGTCGAGGCCTATCATCCCGCGATCGAGATCGTCGACGACCGCTACGTGAAGTGGGAGACGATGGGCGCGCCGACACTGATCGCCGACGATTTCTTCGCCGCCGGCTGCGTGCTGGCCCCGTCGGTTCCGCGCTCGTCGGTGCCGGACCTGAGGGCGGTCAAGGGCCGCGCCATCGTCAACGGCGAGGAGGTCAGCCACGGCACCGGCGCCGACGTCCTCGGTCATCCCCACAACGCGCTCGCCTGGCTCGCCAACCATCTCGCCGCCGACGGCAAGGGTCTTCACGCGGGACAGCTCGTGCTGACGGGCAGCCTGGTCAAGACGCTGTGGCTGAAGGCCGGTGACAAGGTGCGGATGGAGCTGGACGGGCTGGGGGCGGTGGAGGCGGAGTTTACGTGAGGTCTTCTCTATCGCAATGACGTGGATGGCGTCTCGCTCTCATGCGACCATCCGACGCGCAGCCGCTATACGAACCATCCCAAAAATACATGCGGCCTCCGGCAGGGGAGCTACCGGAGGCCGCGTAGTACATCGTCGCCCGCGCCTAGGTTCGCGAACACGATGTGGGAGCTCGGGAGAGACTTAGAAGGGCAGCAGCACGTCCATGACTTGCTGGCCGTAGCGCGGCTGCTGCACGTCCGTGATCTGGCCGCGGCCGCCGTAGGCGATGCGGGCTTGCGCGATCTTGCTGGAATCGATGGTGTTGTCGCTCTGGATGTCTTCGGGCCGGACGATGCCGGCGACCACGAGCTCGCGGATCTCGTAGTTGACGCGGATCTCCTGCTTGCCTTCGACCACGAGGTTGCCGTTCGGCAGCACCTGGGTGACGACCGCGGCGACGTTGGTCTGCAACGCTTCGGTGCGATTGACCGAGCCCTTGCCGTCGGAGGAGGATGTCGAGTCGGTGGTGAGAAGGCGACCGGGCAGGACCTTGAGCGGCTGCGTGACGGTCTGGCTGCCGATAAAGTCGGTAATTCCCGAATCTTCTTTGGCGGTGCGGCTGCGCTGGGTCTCGTTGGCGATGTTGGCCTTGTCCGTGATGTTCACGGTCACGGTCAGGAGGTCGCCGACCTGGCGGGCGCGCTGGTCCTTGAAGAAGGCGCGGCTGCCGTTGCGCCACAGCGAGTTCGGATTATAGGAGGCGACTTCCGGCTTCGGCATCGGCATCTGCACCGGCTTGTAGCCCGGCTGCGTCGTCGGATTGTCGATCGCGGACAATTTCGGTTGCTCGCCGATCTGCGACAGGCGGTCGATCGAGGAACAGCCGCCCAGCGCGCAAGAGGCCAGCAGCAGGGCGGAGATCGCGATGCGACGAAGACGGTAAGCCGAACTGAAAGCGGACATGACGAACTCTTACTTGGCTTGAGCTTGCGAGGCGCGAGCTTGCGGGATCTGGGCTTCTGCGATCTGGGCCGGTGACGCGGGGGCCTGCACCAGGTTCCGGAGGAGTGCTGCGGTGTCGACGGGGGCGGGCGCCTCATCGCGCTTGAGCGAGGAGGTCTGCTCGACCGCGGGCACCATCGGCGCGGAGTGGCTCGCGCCCTCGATCGTCACCTGGCCGCGGCCGGTGACGGTGCCGGTCAACGTCCGCTTGGTTTGCACATTGACCACGCTGACGGCGTCGCCCTCGGCGCCGCTCTCGACCGCCTTCCCGCGCGTGGTGAGGTAGACGCCGGGCACCTGGTAGATGATGGTGACGGCCTGATCGCGCACCACCAATTCGGGCTTGACGATGTCGGCGACGCGGAGCGGCGTGCCTGCCCGCATCGGCCGGCGCAGCTGCATCCCGACGCTGCGCTCGCGCGAGGCGGCCTCGCCGGTGACCTCGGCCTTCGGCCGGCGCTCCAGCGTGACGTCGGAGGATTTCAGGAGCTCGGCACGGTCGATGTCGCGCGTCAGCACGGCCACTTCCACCGTCTCGATCGCGGTACCGGTGAAGCGCAGCTTGGTCGGGGTCGAATTGTTGTCGTTGGCGATCTCGAAGGCGATGTCGAAACGGCCGCTGCGGGCGTCATAGCGGGTTGCGACCGGCTGCAGCGCGCCGGAGTTGGAGGCATCCAGCCGCATCTCGGCGACGCCGCGGTCGAAGGTGACGTTGATGTTGGCGGCGTCCCCGAGGCCGAAGCGGCGCTCGAGCGCCGATGCGACCGCGGTTTCGAGATCCTTGTTCGCCAGCGTGCGGGCGAGGCGGGTGACCTGGACCTCCTTGAGGTCGCCGGTCATGACGCCGATCACCTGCTTGGCGCGGAGCACCGACAGCACCTGGCCGACCGTCAGCGTGCCGGTGGTGCCGAGATCGGGCGAGCGGTAGACCGGGATCAGCGCGGCCGATCCGGCATTGTCGATGAGATCGCCGACACGCACCACGTCCGAAGTCACGGTGACGCTCGCGCGCAGCGTCGGCGGGGCGATGAAGTCGTCCGCGGCCGCTGCCGGCAGGGCCAGCGCGAGCAGGGCGGAGAGGGTGGCGAGGGTGGTGCGGATCATCGTCATCACCTCAGCGGAACAGCGCCGTGGTCGATTGCATCATCTGGTCGGCGGCGCTGATCACCTTGGCGTTCATCTCGTAGGCGCGCTGCGCGGCGATCAGGTCGCTCATCTCCGAGACGACGTCGACATTGGCCTGCTCGAGGCTGCCTTGCGTGATCTTGCCGTAGCCCTCGGAGTTCGCGGTGCCGTCCTGCGGCGGGCCGGACGAAGGCGTCTCGGTGAACTGGTTGCTGCCGACCGGCTGCAGGCCGGCCTTGTTGATGAAGCGGGTCACGCCGATCTGGCCGACGATCGAGGAGGTCGACGAGCCCGGCAGCGTCACCGAGACCTGGCCCTGCTCGCTCACCGAGATGCCGGAGGCGTTGTTCGGGATCGTGATCGTCGGCTGCACCGGGTTGCCCTGGGCGGTGACGACGCGGCCCTGGTTGTCCATCTGGAAGGTGCCGTCGCGGGTGTATTGGTAGGTGCCGTCGGGCATCAGGATCTTGAAGAAACCTTCGCCGGACATCGCGAGGTCGAGATCGTTGCCGGTCTGCGACAGCGTGCCCTGCGTCATGCTGCGCGGCGTGCCGACGGTCTTGACGCCGCCGCCGATGTCGACGCCGACGGGCAGGATGGTGCCCTGGTCCGAGGCCTGCGCGCCGACGCGGCGGACGTGCTCGTAGATCAGGTCCTGGAACGCCGCGGTCTGCTTCTTGAAGCCGGTGGTGCGGAGGTTCGCGATGTTGTTGGAGATCACCTGAACGTTGAGTTCCTGTGCCGCCATTCCGGTCGCTGCGGTGTGAAGCGCCTGCATCTCAGTTCTCCTTCAATCAGGCCGGAACGTCGGCGAGCTTCTCGATCGCCGATTTGTGGAGGTCGCTCTGCTGCTGGAGCAGGTTGGCGATGGCGGTGTAGCTGCGCATGACTTCGACCATGCGGGTCATCTCGCCGACCGAATTCACGTTCGACTTCTCGAGATAGCCCTGGCGCACGGTGGATTTGGCATCGGGCTGCTGGGTGGCGGAGCCGGCGGAATAGAGATTGGCGCCGAGCTTGGTCAGCTTGGTCGGATCGTCGAACGAGGCCATGCGGATCTTGCCGCGGATCGAGTCGGTCTTGGCGGTGCCTTCGAGCACCGTGATGGTGCCGTCCGGCGCGACGTTGATGTCGTGATCGGTCGGCTGGAAGGTGATCGGGCCGCCGGTGCCGAGCACCAGATTGCCGCTCGGGGTAACGAGCTGACCGGTGCTGTTGAGCAAGAACTTGCCGTCGCGCGTGAACATCTCGCCGCCATTGGCCTGCACGGCGAAATAGGCGTTGCCGTCGATCGCCATGTCGAGCGGGTTGCTGGTCGCCTCCATCGGCCCCTGGCCGATGTCGCGGTAGGTGCCGCGGTCCTGCACGTAGGAGACACGACGGTCCGCGCCGACGAAATTGTCCTCGCGCGCGTTCGAGTTGAGGAATTCCTCGAACAGCGAATGGTCGGCCTTGAAGCCGTTGGTGTTGGCATTGGCGACGTTGTTGGCGATGACATCCATCTGCCGTTCCAACGTCATCTGCCGTGACAAGCCGATCAGAAGCGCGTTCTGCATCGGAAATCTCCCCTGAGCGGATCTGCCATTTCGCTCTCCCAAGCGCCGTGGCGGACCCCGTGAACGAGACCGTCGGGTTCTCCCAAACCGTTCGGTCTCGATCCTTTCTCAGCGAAAGCCGTGCCAACCTGAAAAAGTTCGTAATTTCAGCGGTTTGCTGATTTTCGCGGGGCGTCGGAGGGCGGCAGAAAGGTTCTGTTAGCCATGTCTGCCCGGCAGATTTTTCCTAGTGGATGCCCAATCGAAAGGTTCCGTTAACCATTATTACCGTAGCGTTTGCATGAAGAGGAGCGCATCGCGCCGGGGCATTTGTATCGCGTTCTTGTCTTGAGGCTTCGCTCTTTCGACCCCTTTGAGAGATCCGGGCGCGGCCATGGCAGAGAATGAAGCGGAAGGCGGCGCAGCCGCTGAAGGCGCGGAAGCCGCTCCGCCCAAGAACAAGCTGAAGCTCATCATCATGGCCGTCGGCCTGCTCGCCGTGCTCGGCGGCGGTGCTGCGACCTGGTTCTTCTTCTTTCGTCACGGCGACGACGAGCATCATGCCGAGGCAGCACCCCCGCCGAAGCCGCCGTCCTTCGTCGACGTCCCCGACATCATGGTCAATCTCGCCGGCGCGCCCGGCGAGCGCGTGCAATATCTGCGGCTGAAGATCGTGCTGGAGCTGAAAGAAGAGAAGCAGATCGAGGCGATCAAGCCGACGATGCCGCGCGTCACCGACATCTTCCAGACTTACGTGCGCGAGCTGCGTCCCTCCGACCTCAACGGGTCGGCCGGCATCTTCCGCCTCAAGGAGGAGCTGACCAAGCGCGTCAACGCGGCGGTCGCCCCGGTCCAGGTCAGCGCGGTGCTGTTCAAGGAAGTCGTGATCCAGTGACGGCTTGCGGAAGGTAACGGGCTAGCGTCATGGCCGGCAACGAGCAAATGGACCAGGATGCGATTGCCGCCCAATGGGAGGCATCGCTCGATTCCGAGGATCCCGCGGAGGCCGCGAAGGCTGCCGCCGAAAACGAACTATCGGAGACCATGGCCCTGCAATGGGCGGCTATGGTCGAGGACGGCAGCCGCGATCTCGGCACCGGCAAGAACTCCGGCGAGAGGGTGCTGTCGCAGGAGGAGATCGACAACCTCCTCGGCTTCGCCGTCGGCGACGTCACCCTCGACGACCATTCCGGCATTCGCGCCATCATCGATTCGGCGATGGTCTCCTACGAGCGTCTGCCGATGCTCGAAATCGTCTTCGACCGCCTGGTGCGGCTGCTGACGACGAGCTTGCGCAATTTCACCTCCGACAACGTCGAAGTCTCGCTCGACCGCATCACCTCGGTGCGCTTCGGCGATTACATGAATTCGATCCCGCTGCCCGCCGTCCTCACCGTCTTCAAGGCCGAAGAGTGGGACAATTTCGGCATGGCGGTGGTCGATTCCAGCCTGATCTACTCGATGATCGACGTGCTGCTCGGCGGCCGCCGCGGCACCAGCCAGCTCCGCATCGAGGGGCGGCCCTACACCACGATCGAGACCGAGCTGGTCAAGCGGCTGGTCGAGGTGGTCATGGCCGACGCCGAGCAGGCGTTCCGGCCGCTGTCGCCGGTGACTTTCACGATCGACCGGCTCGAGACCAATCCGCGTTTCGCCGCGATCAGCCGTCCCGCCAACGCTGCGATCCTGGTGCGCCTGCGCATCGACATGGAAGACCGCGGCGGCAACATCGAGCTGCTGCTGCCTTACGCGACCATCGAACCGATCCGGGGCGTTCTGCTCCAGATGTTCATGGGCGAAAAGTTCGGCCGCGATCCGGTCTGGGAAGGCCATTTCGCCACCGAGATCGTGCAGGCGGAGATCGCCGTCGATGCCGTGCTCTACGAGGCCGAGATTCCGCTCAAGCAGCTGATGCGGCTCAAGGTCGGCGACACGCTGCCGCTGGACATGCGCGCCGACGCCAACGTCACCGTGCGCTGCGGCGACGTCACGCTGACCGAGGGGCGGATGGGCCGGGTCGGCGACCGCGTCGCGATCCGCGTGACGAAACCCTTGCGCAAGCCAAGTACGACACTTGCGATGTTCGAGAAGGTGGACGAGCAGAACAAGATGATGGAGGCCCCATGAACCACTCCCTTGGAATGGCGATCGAGACGCTGGTGGCTATCCTGCTGATGCTGACGATCTTCTACTGCGTCATGCTCAACAAGCGGCTGACGCGGCTGAAGGCGGACGAGCATTCGCTGAAGGCGGTGATCGGCGAGCTGATCACAGCGACCGAGATCGCCGAGCGCGCGATCGGCGGGCTGAAGCTCGCCGTGCGCGACGTCAACGAGAACCTCGGCAGCCAGCTCGTCGCGGCGACGCAGATGTCGGACCAGCTCTACAAGCAGCTCGGCGAAGCCGACAACGTGGTGCGGCGGTTGTCCAAGATCGCGATCGCGGCGCGCCCCATGACCAATCCCGAGACGGTCGTCGCGTCCGCAGCCAAGCCCTCGTCGGCGAAGGCGGTGGCGGCTGCAGCCGAAGCCTTCTCCGAACGCCGACGGTCCAACGGCCTTGCCGCATAAAGTCAGGGTATGAAGTCCTTTCGTAACATCCGCGTCATCCCGGTCGTCCTGGTCGCCATCGCAGGTCTCGCCACGCTGAAGGTGGCGGGCCTCGTGATCAATGGCGGCTACGTCTTCGACTACAAGCCGAACCAGACCAAGAAGTCCTGGGCGGAGGAAAATCTGAACTTCCCGACCGGCCGCGAGGAGCCGGAGATCATCACCGGCTCGACCCACGGCGCGCCGAAGGAGGCGCCCAAGCCCGCCGCGCCCGAGACCAAGCCGGAAGGCACCGTGGTCAAGATCGACGAAGCCCAGCCGCAGATCTCGGCCTCCGAGCGCGCGATCCTCGAACGGTTGCAGGCGCGCCGCCAGGAGATCGAGGCCCGCCAGCGCGAGATCGACATCCGCGAGAGCCTGTTGAAGTCGGCCGAGAAGCGCATCGAAGGCAAGGTCGAGGAGATGAAGGCGGTGGAAACCCGCATCTCCGCGACGCAGGCCGAGCAGAAGGCGGCCGAAGCCCAGCGGATGAAGGGCCTCGTGACCATGTACGAGGGCATGAAGCCCAAGGACGCTGCGCGGGTGTTCGACCGGCTCGAGATGGGCGTGCTGATCGAGATCGCCTCGGCGATCGCGCCACGGAAGATGTCGGACATCATGGGACTGATGTCGCCGGAGGCCGCCGAGAAGCTGACGGTCGAGATGGCCCGCCGTGCCAATGGCGGCGGCGATCAGTCGGCCTCTGCCGGCGAGTTGCCGAAGATCGACGGCAAGCCGACGCAAAAGCCGAATTGAGGGCTCATACTTAAGAAGTCCTTAATTGGCAAAACCTTAGAGTCGGGGGCAGGGGCCGGCACCAGTGCCGTCGTGGACCCGTCGAAACGGAAGACATGCCGCAAATGGCGCCAGAGGCTGCCGATGGATTGTGGTCGCGAGCCCGCGCTCTGGCGCCGGGGCTGTCGCGTCACGTCCGCGCGCTGGCGGTCTGCCTGCTGGTCGGCCTCGGTGCGCCTGCCCGGGCGGCCGACACCGTCAGGGGCGAGGCGAGCTTTTCGGCCGTCGGCGGCTTTGCCCGTCTCGTCATCAAGCTCGGCGAGGACGTTCCCTCCGAGGTGACGACCGCGGGCTCCATCCTCATCATCCGCTTCGACCGGCCGGTCGACGTTCCCGTCGACCGTGTGCCCGAAGGCGCGCCCGATTACGTCAACTCCGCGCGCCGCGATCCCGATGGCGGCGCCATCCGCCTGTCGCTGGCGCGCCGCGTCACCGTCAACACCATGAATGCCGGCGAGCGTACCTTCGTCGACCTCCTGCCGGAGGGCTGGAAGGGACCGCCGCCGAGCCTACCGATGGACGTGGTCAAGGAACTCGCCGAGCGCGCCCGCGCGGCCGAACGCGCGCTGCGCGCCCAGCGTGCCGCGGCGGAGAGCAAGAAGCGTCCGCAGATCCGCGTGCGTGCCTCGGTGCAGCCGACCTTCGTGCGCTTCGTGTTCGAGATGCCCGACGGCGTCGGCGTGTCCTCCGTGCTCAACGAGCAGAAGCTCACGCTCGCTTTCAACGCCAACCTGAATTTCGATCTGGCGGACGCGGTCGTCGCAGCGCCGCCGAACGTCGCCTCGATCAAGCAGAAGGCCGACATCGACCAGACCAATGTCGAGATCGCGCTGATCGGCGATTCCGACGTGCATTCGTTTCGCGACGAGAAGAACTACGTCGTCGACGTCTCCTTCCAGCCCGACAAGGGCAAGACCGCCGCGACGCCCGAGGCGGCGATCGCGCAGATGAAGCCTGCCGGTCGCGGACCGGCGCCGGCGCCGGCGCCGGACAAGCAAGCGGCCCAGAAGCCGAAGGACGCCCATAAGGACGTCCATGGCGAGATCGCGCCGCCGACCTCCGAGACGATCGCGCGCGAAGCCAAAATCGACGTCAAGCCCGAGGTGAAGCCGGACGCGCCCGCCGCGATGCCGGCCGCGGAAGCGTCGAAACCGCCGCCGGCTCCTGCGACTGAGGCCGCCCCCGCTCCGGAAGCGTCCAAGGAAGCTCTGAAGGAAGCTCCGAAGGACATTTTGAAGGAAGCTGCGAAGCCCGCGCCGCCGGTTGCCGAAGCTGTGGCCGCGCCTGCCAAGCCGGCGCCTGCGGAGGCGCCGAAAGAGGCCGCGAAAGAGCCGGTCAAGGACTCCGTCAAGGCTGCGTCCGCCGAGGCGCCGGCCGCGCCGCAGCCCACCGTCGCCAGCGTCGATGCGCGCCGCGACAGCGACGGCTTGCGCGTGACGTTCCCGATTCCGGTCGCAACACCGGCGGCGGCGTTCCGCCGCGGCGACACGGTGTGGCTGGTGTTCGATACGCCGAAGCCGATCGACCTCGAGGCGATCCGCAGCAAGGGCGGGGTGATGATCGGCGAGGTCGGCCGCATTCCGCTCGACAAGGGGCAGGCGGTGCGCATCCGTCTCACCCGCCCGCTGGTCTATTCGCTGGCGAGCGAGGAGGTCGGCAAGGAGACCAACTGGCTGCTGACGCTCGCCGACAAGATCCAGACGACGCCGCTGCCGCTGATGATATCGCGCAACATCACCGACCCCGCGCTCGCCAACATCGCCATCCCCTTCGCCAATCCTGGCCAGCTGCACAAGCTCACCGATCCCGATGCCGGCGACATGCTCTATGTCGTCACCGCGCAGCGGCCGGTGCGCGGCTTCATCAAGCGGCAGGATCTCGTCGATCTCTCGCTGCTGGAATCCGCGCACGGCATCGCGATCCGGCCGAATTCCGACGAGATCGGCGTCGAGGTCGGCGCCGACAAGGTGATCCTCGGCAAGAAGGGCGGACTGACGCTGTCGCCGGTCGACATCTCGGCCGAACGGGCGCCGATCGCGGTGCGTCCGGTGTTCAGCCCCGAAGGCTGGCGCAAGGGCCAGTCGGAAAATTTCATCGCGCGCCAGAGCGAGCTGATCGCGGCGATCTCGGCCGTCGAGCCGGCGCTGCGCTCGTTGCCGCGGCTCGAGCTCGCGCAATTCTACATGTCGCGCGCGATGTATCACGAGGCCAAGGCCGTCACCGACCTGATGCTGAGCGATCCGCTCAACAAGGAGGAGAGCGGCGCGCTGATCATGCATGCGATCGCCAGCATCCTGATCGGCCGCCCGGCGCAGGGCCTGAAGGACCTCGCCAATCCCGTGATCGGCAACAGCCACGACTCCCAGCTCTGGAAGGCGCTCGCCTATGCGCGCCAGGGCAAATGGGCTGACGCGCGCGAGAAGTTCAAGAACGTCGAATTCGCGATCGCCTCGCTGCCGCTCGACATCCAGCGCATCGTGACGATGGAGGCGATGCGCGCCTCGCTCGAAGTGAAGGACTATGCCGGCGCCTCCAAGCGCCGCAGCGAGCTCGAGGTCGTCGGCGTCTCGCCCGAGGCGGCGCCCGGCTTTGCCGTGCTGCGCGGCCGGCTCGCCGAGGCGCTCGGCCACGACAAGGACGCGCTCGACGATTACAAATTCGCGGCTGCCTCGGCCGATCGGCCGGCTGCGGCCGAGGCCAAGCAGCTCGAGATCGCGCTGCGGCAGAAGCGCGACGAGATCGGCAAGGACGAGGCGCTGCGCGAGCTCGAGACCCTGTCCATGACCTGGCGCGGCGACTTGATCGAGGTCAAGACGCTGCAGATCCTGGCGAAGATGTACGCCGAGGGCGGGCGTTACCGCGACGCGCTCACCGCGGCGCGCACCGCGACCAGGCTGCAGCCGAACGCGGAAGCCTCGCGTCAGGCGCAGGACCTCGCCTCGGACCTGTTCACGCAGATCTTCCTGGGGCCGAAGGGTGACGAGCTGCCGGAGGTCGAGGCGCTCGGGCTGTTCTACGAGTTTCGCGAGTTGACGCCGATCGGCAGGCGCGGCGACGAGCTGATCCGCCGTCTCGCCGACCGTCTCGCCTCGATCGACCTGCTCGACCAGGCGGCCGAGCTGCTGCAATATCAGGTCGACCACCGCCTCGAAGGCGCCGCCCGCGCCCAGGTCGCCGCACGCCTGTCCATGATCTATCTCGCCAACCGCAAGCCGGACAAGGCGATCACGGCGCTGCGCGCGAGCCGCATCAGCGATCTCTCCGGCGAGCTCAGGCAGCAGCGCCTGCTGCTGGAAGCGCGCGCGCAGAGCGACGTCGGCCGTCACGATCTCGCACTCGACATCGTCTCCAACGTCTCCGGGCGCGAAGTGCTGCGGCTGCGTTCCGACATCTTCTGGGCGGCACGGCGCTGGCGCGAGTCCGCCGAGCAGATCGAGCTCTATTACGGCGAGCGCTTCCGCGACTTCAAGCCGCTCAATTCGGTGGAGAAGAGCGACATCATCCGCGCCGCCGTCGGCTATGCGCTCGCCGACGACTCGATCGGCCTGTCGCGCTTCCGCGAGAAATACGCGCCGCTGATGAGCGAGAGCGCCGATCGTCTGGCCTTCGACATCGCCAGCAAGCCGGCCGCGGCCTCCAGCGCCGAATTCGCCGAGATCGCCAAGCTCGCCGCCAGCGTCGATACGCTCGACGGCTTCCTGCGCGAGATGAAGCAGCGCTTCCCCGACGCCACCGCCCGCGCGCCGCAGGCCAAGGAAGAAGACCACACCGGCTCGCTTCCGACGATCCCGGTCGTGCGGCAGATCAAGATGGCGCGGTAGCCGCGTTCGCGCGAATCGCGTCCGGGATAGCGCCGCATCCTCCGTCACAGCGAGCGCAGCGACGTGTCCGTCGAAGCCTTGGCGAAGCGTCACCAGAGGCTCACCCGCCCCCGTAGCTCTGCACCAGACTCCCCGCCACCAGCGACCAGCCGTCGACCAGCACGAAGAAGATCAGCTTGAACGGCAGCGAGATCGTGGCCGGCGGCAGCATCATCATGCCCATCGACATCAGCACCGAGGCGACGACGAGGTCGATGATCAGGAAGGGCAGGAACAGCAGGAAGCCGATCTCGAAGGCGCGCTTCAGTTCGGAGATCATGAAGGCGGGGACGAGGATGCGCAGGGCCAGCTCGTCGGGAGTGGCCGGCGGCGGCTCGCCCGAGAGGTCCAGGAACAGCTTGAGGTCCTTCTCGCGCACGTTCTTCTGCATGAATCCGCGCAACGGAACGGAGGCGCGCTGCAGCGCGTCCTCGACGCTGATCTGGTTGGCGACGAGCGGGCGGATGCCGTCGTCGTAGGATTTTTGCAGCACCGGCCCCATCACGAAGAAGGTGAGGAACATTGCCAGCGCGATGATCACCGAGTTCGGCGGTGCGGTCGCCGTGCCCATCGCGGTGCGCAGCAGCGACAGCACGACCACGATGCGCGTGAACGACGTCATCATGATCAGGATCGACGGCGCGATCGACAGCACGGTGAGCAGCGCGATCAGCTGGATCGCGCGCTCGGTGACGCCGCCGCCGCCAGCGCCGCCGCCGAGATTGATGCTGATGTCCTGCGCATGCGCCGGCATCGCTGCCGATGCCGCGCCGATCAGAACAGAAAGGAAAACAACTCTACGCGGGAGGGACGGCAGCCTCACGAAGACGGCTTCGGACGGCCGAGCAGCGAGGCCATCTCGTCTTCGAGATTTTCAAAGCTGGTCTTTTCCGCGGCCGGTTTCGCGGGCGGGGCCGGTGGGGCCGGCGGCTCGCTGCGCGCGGCGCGCGGGGGAGCAGCAGGCGGCTCCGGTGCAACCGGAGGCGCGACCGTGTCGCCGGCCGGGCGACGCAGCGCGGCTTCCAGCCGCTGCGCCATTTCGGCGAGATTCTGTTCGGCACTGGAGGGGGCTGCGGCGGAAGCCGGCGGCGGAACGGGCGGAGCCTGCGGCACCGGCGGAGGCGGGGCCGCGACGCGCTCGGCGCGCACCGGCGGCATCTTCGGCGGCTCGCTCTGGCGCGGCGGCCGGGGCATCAGTGGCGGCTCGCTGCGCGGAACGCGCGGCGGCAGCGGCTCGGGCCGCGGTTCACGCTCGAGGCGTGGCGCGATCGGCTCGGCCGTGAAGCCGGCGAGGGGATCGCTGCGGCGTTCGGCCAGCGCGGGAGCGGGCCGGCGCACCTCGTCGGCAAAGGACGGTCGCGCGGGCCGCGGCGGCGGCTCGGGCATTTGCGGCTCGGGATGATCGAGCATTTCCGGCCGCGGTGCCTCGTCGGCCCAGCCGCTGGTATCCGGCATGGGCGCGAGCCGCGGCGGTTCCGCGGCGTTCGGACGCTGCGGAAGCTGGTCGCGACCGGGCGCGGCGCGAACGATGTTGGGCTCGACGACGATGTCGGTCGGCCCGCCGATCATCAGGAGATGCTCGACATTGTCACGCCGGACCAGCACCAGGCGGCGCCGACCGTCGACCGCGGCAGCGTCGATCACCGCGAGCCGGGGCATCCTGCCGCGCTGGGTGTTGGCGCCGACCCGGCTGCCGGCGAATCGGCGCACCAGCCAGGCAGCGACGCCGATCAACGCCAGGACGACGATGAACGCGACGATGAAGGTGATAGGGCTGCCTTGCATACTTGTCCCCGACAAATGGCGCTGTTCTCGTGCCGATGGTTGGACGCGCCAACCACTGGTTTAACGATGCCCCAAACTGCGATTTCTTAACGTCCCACGGCAAGTTTTGCCGTCCCCAACTCTTAATAACCCATGAATCGCTCGATCCAAAACGACTTCTTCGGCTGTGCACGGGCCGCCAAATGGTTGGGTTAACGCCGGTTTTGGAGACGTAGAATCACGGAGCACAAAATGGTGTCCCGCCCGGGGACACGCCTCGAGGGCGGTCTTAACCAGCTGTTAACCATACACGCGGCAAATTCTGCCTAGCGGCGGACCCAAGGTTCGCAAGAAGGCGGAAGGAGCCGCGACGATGTCCATCAACGACCTCCCGGTGCTGTCGGCGCTTCGCACCAAGATGCAGTGGCACCAGGAGCGCCAGCGCGTCCTGTCCGAGAACGTCTCCAATTCCGACACGCCCAAATTCCGGCCGCGCGACCTGGTCGAGCCCAAGTTCGACAAGGCCGGAGCCGTCACCGGCTCGATGGGCCCCCTGGCAATGACCCGCACCAGCGGCTCTCACATGACGCCGTCGGGGGCTGCTTCCGGGTTCGACCAGAACAGGAACGCGGGCTTCGAGACACGCCCCGCGGGCAACGCCGTCAATCTCGAAGAGGAGATGATGAAGGCGGCGAGCAACCAGATGGACTACGCGGCGGCGACCTCGCTCTATTCGAAGAGCCTGCATCTGCTCAAGACCGCGATCGGCAAGGGCTAGAGCATGATCCGGAAAAGTGTGAAGCGGTTTTCCCTCGCGACAAACGCGGAACGCGTTTGCGCGGAGATCATGCTCGGACGAGAGAGCTAGAGGAGGCGCATCTTGGCCAATGACAGCAGCGACTTTGCCCGCTCGATGGCGATCGCGACCTCCGGTCTGCGGGCGCAAGCCGGCCGCATGCGGGTGATCTCGGAAAACATCGCGAACGCGGATTCGACCTCGCAGACCGCCGGCGGCGATCCCTACCGGCGCAAGGTTCCGACCTTCTCCTCCGCGCTCGACCGCACGCTCGACGCGCAGGTCGTCACCCTCGGCAAGATCAAGCCCGACCAGTCGAACTTCCGCGTCAAATACGAGCCGAGCAATCCGGTCGCGGACGCCAGCGGCAACGTCAAATATCCAAACGTGAACTCGGTGGTCGAGATGACCGACATGCGCGACGCGCAGCGGTCCTACGAGGCCAACCTCAACATCATCAGTGCGACGCGCCGGATGATCCAGCGCACGCTCGACATCCTCAAGAGCTGAACAGGACAATTGAGCCATGGCATCACCGACAATCGCAGCCAATGCTTATGCCAACCTCGCCCGGGTGCTGGAGAACAGCGGTGCCGGCAAAGCCACCGAGGCCGGCGGGCCATCCTTTTCCTCGATGCTGAAGGACGCCGTCGGCAGCGTCATGGAGTCCGGCCGCAAGTCGGACGCGCAGACGGTGGCGATGGCCGCCGGCAAGGCCAACGTGATGGACGTGGTGACGGCGGTGGCGGACACCGACGTCGCTGTGTCCACCCTGGTCTCGGTCCGCGACCGCGTGATCGCCGCGTATGAAGACATCATGAAGATGCCGATCTGAATTGGGGGAGTGGCGAATGGCGAGTAGCGAATTGGGGTCGCCCATTCGCTACTCGCTATTCGCCACTCGCTTCCCGACACCTTTGGACAACGAGCAGCGGAACAGTACAATGACCGGACCTGAGACCCTCGACGTCGCGCGCGATGCGATCTGGACGATCGTGATCGTGTCCTCCCCCCTGATGGTGGTCGGTCTGGTGGTCGGCGTCGTCGTGTCGCTGTTCCAGGCGCTGACGCAGATCCAGGAACAGACGCTGATCTACGTGCCGAAGATCCTCGCGATCTTTGCCACGATGCTGCTGACGCTGCCGTTCATGGCCGACGCGCTCCACGCCTACATGCTGCGGATATCGTCGCGAATCATCGGCGGCTGAGGCAAGATGCGTCAATTATGCGCATCGACGTCTCGCTGCTGCCGGCGCTCGCCGCCTCCTTCATGCTCGCCTTCGCCCGGGTCGGCGCGATGGTGATGCTGTTGCCGGGACTGGGCGAGACCAATATTCCGACGCGGATCAAGCTGTCGATCGCGCTGCTGCTGACGCTGATCATCCTGCCGCTGCATCGCAACGCCTACCATGTCGACATGGGCTCGCTGGCGCCGCTCCTGGTCCTGATGCTGCACGAGATCGCGATCGGAATCGTGCTGGGCGCCACCGCGCGCGTGACGCTGTCGGCGCTCCAGGTCGCGGGATCGGTGATCGCGCAGCAGATGGGGCTCGGTTTCGTCACCTCGGTCGATCCGACGCAGGGCCAGCAGGGCGTGCTGGTCGGCAACTTCCTGACCATGCTCGGGGTGACGCTGCTGTTCGCCACCGACAGCCATCATCTGGTGATCGCGGCGCTGAACGACAGCTATACGATCTTCTCGCCGGGCGAGACCGTATCGAGCGGCGATGTGGCCGCGCTCGCCACGCGCGCCTTTGCCGCCGCGTTCAGCCTCGGACTGCAGCTCTCGGGACCGTTCCTGGTGTTCGGCCTCGTCTTCAACATCGGGTTGGGTGTGCTGGCGCGGCTGATGCCGCAGATGCAGGTCTATTTCGTCGGCGTGCCGCTCTCGATCTTCGCGGGCTTCCTGGTGCTCGCCGTCGTGCTCACCGCGATGATGGGGACGTATCTGGATTACTTCATCGGTGTCATGCACCAGTTGATGCCGCTGAGGTAACGGTCGATCGATGTCAGAAGACAAGGACCCAGAGAGTCAAACAGAAGACCCGACGCAAAAGCGTCTGGACGACGCGCTCGAACGCGGCGACGTCGCCAAGAGCCAGGAGATCAACACCTGGTTCATGATGGCGGGCGGCACGCTCGTGGTCTCCACCTTCTCGGGCTCGGTGGGCAGCGGGCTGCTGGCGCCGATGCGGGGCCTGCTCGCCAATTCCTGGATGATCAAGACCGACGGCAAGGCCCTGATCGCGCTGATGCAGCAGATCGAATTCGCCATTCTCGCAGCGATCGGCGTGCCGCTGCTGATGCTGATGCTGGCGGCGATTGCCGGCAACATGCTGCAGCACCGCCTGGTCTGGTCGGCCGAATCCCTCACGCCGAAATTCAGCAAGATCTCGCCCGGCGCCGGCTTCAAGCGCATCTTCGGCAAGCAGGCGGCGGCCAATTTTCTCAAGGGCATCGGCAAGCTGGTCGCGCTCAGCGTGGTCATGACCATGGTCCTGTGGCCGGAGCGGCATCGCATGGAGGCGATGGTCAGGCTCGACCCGGCCGCCATGCTCGGCGCCAGCACCAGCATGACGATCCATCTGCTCGGGGCGGTGGTCGCGGCGCTCGCGATCATCGCCATTGCCGATTATTTCTTCCAGTACCGCAGCTGGTTCCAGCGGCAGAAGATGTCGCTCCAGGAGATCAAGGAAGAGTTCAAGCAGTCCGAAGGCGATCCGCACATCAAGGGTAAGCTCAGGCAGTTGCGCCAGCAACGCTCCAGGAAGCGCATGATGACGGCGGTTCCCAAGGCCTCGGTGATCATCACCAACCCGACCCACTATTCGGTGGCGCTGTCCTACGAGCGCGGCATGACGGCCCCGATCTGCGTCGCCAAGGGCGTCGACAATCTCGCCTTCAAGATCCGGGAAATCGCGCGCGAGCACGACATCCCGATCGTGGAGAACGTGCCGCTCGCCCGCGCGCTCTACGCCACCGTCGAGATCGACCAGGAAATCCCGGCCGAGCACTACCATGCGGTCGCCGAAGTCATCGGCTACGTCATGCGGCTGAAGCGTGGCTTCAGCGCCGGGCGAGGATAAAAACACCCGAAAAGTACCGGAAATGGCCGTAATCTGGGAATCAGCGTACCTTTCGCCCCTACGGCCCTTGCACCTCAGGGTCCGATTCAGGCAGGGAGGACCCCACGCGCGCTGTCGCGCGTTGATTCTCTGTCGACAGGCTGCGCCAGCTCGAGAATGACCGCCGAGTCCGACCACGATCTCACCCGCGAGCCCGTTGCGACGCACGAGCCGTCGCCGCGCTCGGGCAGCATTGCGCTGGTGCTGCTGGTGGCCGCCGGCCTCGTCGCCGTCGCCGTCGGGCTGATGACGCTCGGGCGCGTGCAGGCGCAGCCCTATATCCTCGGCATCCTTGCCGTGCTGGCGATGGTCGGCCTGTTCAACCTGTTCGCTTTCGCCGCCGGGATCATCCGCTTCGCCGACCGCAGCCTCGATGATCCGGTCGTGGGCCGTATCGCCGATCACGGGTTCGATGGCCTCGCCGTGACCGATCCGCGCGGCCACGTGGTCTATTCCAACGCCGCCTATCTGACGCTCACCGGCGCCAGCGGTCCGCAGGACGTGCGCCCGGTCGAGCGTGTCTTCATCGGCAATCCCGACGTTTCGGAGGCCGTGTTCCGCCTGCTCAAGGCCGCGCGCGAAGGCAAGCGGCAGCAGGAAGAGGTCCGCATCTCCGGCCAGGACGGCAGTCAGGGCCGCTGGCTGCGCATGCGGGTGCGCCCGCTCGGCACCGGCAAGCGCGAGGCGAAATACGCGGTGTGGTCGATCGCCGACATCACCCGCGACCGCGAACGCCAGGAGGACGTGTTCCAGGAACTCCAGCACGCCATCGAATATCTCGACCACGCGCCGTGCGGGTTCTTCTCGGTCAATCCGGCCGGGGAACTCGCTTACGTCAACGCGACGCTGGCGAACTGGCTCGACTACGACCTCGCCGAGATCGGCTCGGGCGGCCTCAAGCTGACCGACATCGTCTCCGGCGACGGCGCCTCGCTGCTGACCTCGATCGTGGCGGTGCCGGGCGAGGTGAAGACCGAAGTCTTCGACATCGACCTGCGGATGCGCACCGGCAAGACCATGCCGGTGCGGCTCTATCACAAGCTCGCCTTTGGCGCCGACGGCGCGCCGGGCCCGTCGCGCACGCTCGTGATCAGCCGCGCCCGCGACGAGCGCAGCGATCCCGATCGTGCCGCCGAAGTGCGCTTCATGCGCTTCTTCGACCATACGCCGATGGCGATTGCGACCGTGGACCGCGCCGGCAACGTGGTACGGTCCAACGCGCGCTATGCCAAGCTCGGGCAGGCGCTCGGGCTCGACAGCGCCTCCAAGTCGATCTTCCGCGCGGTGAATTCGCGCGACCGTCACCTCCTGATCGCGGCCATCAACCAGGCCGCCGAAGGCCAGGCCGACGTCGCGCCGGTGGAAGTGGCG
Organism: Bradyrhizobium sp. 192; assembly: GCF_023100965.1. NCBI lineage: Bacteria > Pseudomonadati > Pseudomonadota > Alphaproteobacteria > Hyphomicrobiales > Nitrobacteraceae > Bradyrhizobium > Bradyrhizobium sp. 192. The sequence goes on along the minus strand of NZ_CP064690.1, from coordinate 6,035,053 downwards.
CTGGAAGGGCCCAGGGAGCGCTGGGGCCAGTTCTTCGTCACGCCGGTGGATGCGGCCGAGAACGAGGCGGAAGCCGCCATCGTGCACATGCTCGAGACCACTGAGCGGCGCGCGCTGGAGAACCAGATCAACCAGTCGCAGAAGATGGAGACGGTCGGCCAGCTCGCCGGCGGCATCGCCCACGACTTCAACAACGTGCTCTCCGCCATCATGATGGCGAACGACTTCCTGCTGAACGCGCACAAGCCGACCGATCCGTCGTTCCAGGACATCATGCAGATCAAGCAGAACGCGACGCGGGCCGCCACGCTGGTGCGGCAGCTGCTGGCGTTCTCGCGGCGGCAGACGCTGCGGCCGCAGGTGCTCGATCTCGGCGATGCGCTGTCCGATCTCGCCATGCTGCTGCGCCGCCTGATCGGCGAGAAGGTCAAGCACGAGACCATCCACGGCCGCGATCTCTGGCCGGTCAAGGTCGACGTCTCGCAGTTCGAGCAGGTGATCGTCAATCTCGCGGTGAACGCGCGCGACGCCATGCCCGACGGCGGCAAGCTGATCATCCGCACCGCCAACGTCACCGCGGATGAAGCGGCCAGGCTCGCCTACAAAGGTATGCCGGCTGCGGATTATGTCCGCATCGAGGTCGCCGACACCGGCACCGGCATTCCCGCCGACATCCGCGACAAGATTTTCGAGCCGTTCTTCTCGACCAAGGAAGTCGGCAAGGGCACCGGCCTCGGGCTTTCCACCGTCTACGGCATCGTCAAGCAGACCGGCGGCTTCATCTACGTCGATTCCGCGCCGGGACAGGGCACCTCGTTCCACATCTTCCTGCCGCGTCACCATGCCGAGCCGGAAGCGCAGGTCGAGCAGCCGGCGGCTGCGGTCAGCGCGACCAACGGCGCCGGGAAGGACGCCGCGGCGGCCGAGGCCAAGCCGCGCACCGATCTCACGGGGCAGGGCACCATTCTGCTGGTCGAGGACGAAGAGGGCCTGCGCGCGCTGAACGCACGCGGATTGCGCTCGCGCGGCTACACCGTGGTCGAGGCCGAGAACGGCGTCGAAGCCATGGAAGTGCTGGAGGAGCAGAGCGGCGCGATCGATCTCGTCGTCTCCGACGTGGTCATGCCCGAGATGGACGGCCCGACGCTTTTGAAGGCGATGCGGGAGAAGAAGCCCGACATCAAATTCATCTTCGTCTCCGGCTATGCCGAGGACGCCTTCGAGAAGAGCCTGCCCGAGGGACAGCAGTTCGACTTCCTGCCGAAGCCGTTCACGCTCAGCCAGCTGGTGGCGGCGGTGAAGGAGACGATGGCGAAGCAGGGGTGAGGGAGGGCGCTTCGTTCTGCCGTCATTGACGAGGGAAAAGCGGAGTTCGCTTTCTAAATCGCCGGTAGCCCGCAACCCGGTTCCCCCGCGCATCCGGCCAAGCCTTCGCCAAATATGGGCTTTTGCCACATCCCCGCGACTGAGGGCCGCAGCCGCAAGTTCCCAAACACACTTCACTTTTCGGCAAGTCTGCCCATCTTAGGGGCACTTCCCCATGCCGGGGATTTGGGAAACGCACATGAATTTCTCGCTACGCTCCCGCAGTCTCTTCAAGACGATCGCTGTCGTGCTGGCGCTTGCGCTGCCGACCGCCCTGGCGATCTCGTCCGCCGACGCGCGTGTCGGCGGCGGCGGCTCGTCGGGCTCACGCGGCGCGCGCACCTTTGCGGCGCCGCCCTCGACCTCCACGGCGCCGGGCTCGGCCTCGCAATTCAACCGCACCTACACCCAGCCGGGCGCAGGCATGAACTCGGCTGCGTCCGCGCCCGCGCGCGGCGGCCTGTTCGGCGGTCGTGCCGGCGGCATCATGGGCGGCCTTGCGGCCGGCTTCCTCGGTGCCGGCCTGCTCGGCATGCTGTTCGGCGGCGGCCTGTTCGGCGGCCTCGGCGGCCTGTCCTCGATCATCGGCCTGATCATCCAGATCGCGCTCGTGGTGCTGGTGGTGCGGCTGGCGATGTCCTGGTGGCAGCGCCGTCACACGCCGCAGGCGGCCTATGCCAATGCCGATGCGGGCGCAGCTCCCGGACCGCAGCCGAACCAGCGTGGCGGACTTGGTGGTGGTCTTGGCGGCTTCGGCTTCGGCGCGAACGCCAATAACGCGCCGCTCGAGATCAAGCCGGACGATTACGAGGCGTTCGAGCGCCTGCTCGGCGACGTCCAGACCGCCTGGTCGAACGAGGACGTGGCCAAGCTGCATACGCTCGCGACGCCGGAAATGGTCTCCTATTTCGAGCAGGACCTCGGCCAGAACCGTGCGAAGAACGTCGTCAACAAGGTCACCAATGTGAAGCTGTTGCAGGGCGACCTAGCGGAAGCCTGGCGTGAAGGCGAGACCGACTACGCCACAGTGGCGCTGCGCTTCGCACTCACCGACAAGACGCTCGACCGCAACAGCGGCACGGTCGTCGCCGGCAGCGAACAGCCGGGCGAAGTCACCGAAGTCTGGACCTTCGCGCGACGGCCCGGCAGCGGCTGGGAATTGTCGGCGATCCAGCAGACCAACTGATCGCTGAAACACTCCGACGAAACGAGGGCGTCGTGCTTACCGCACGGCGCCTTTTTCTTTTCGGCGTCTCGCGCGGCATTGGAATAAGCGGACGCGCCTTGGGTTGAAATCAGGCAGCCAACGACAAGCACAACGGGAGGACCACATGATCCGCATCGAGAAGACCGTGACGATTTCAGGCCTTGCGCTGGCAATGGCCTTACTGGCGATGCCATCGGCGCAAGCGCAGTCGGCCGACATGACGTTCTTCGTGACGTCCAATGGCCCGGGCAAGGGCGCTGATCTCGGCGGGCTCGAGGGAGCCGATGCGCAGTGCCAGAAGCTTGCGCAGGCCGGCGGCGCCGCCACCAAGACCTGGCGTGCCTATCTCTCGACGCAGGCCGCCGACGGCAAGCCGGCCGTCAACGCCAAGGACCGCATCGGCAAGGGACCGTGGCAGAACGCCAAGGGCACGATGATCGCCAAGGACGTGGCCGAGCTGCACGGCGCTGCCAACAACCTCACCAAGCAGACGGCGCTCAGCGAAAAGGGCGAGGTCATCAACGGCCGCGGTGACACGCCGAACCGGCACGACATCCTGACGGGCACGCAACCCGACGGCACCGCGTTCGCCGCCGGTGACGACAAGACCTGCAAGAATTGGACGTCGAACACGCAAGGCGCCGCGGTCGTCGGCCACGCGGATCGTCAAGGCCTTCGCGACGATGAGCCGTCGAAATCATGGAACAGCTCCCACCCCTCGCGCGGTCCCGAGGGCGGCTGCTCGCAGGCCGATCTGAAGAGCACCGGCGGCGACGGGTTGTTGTATTGTTTTGCGGCGAATTGAGTTAAGGGCGCGAAGCTCTTTCAAGTCGTCATTGCGAGCGTAGCGAAGCAAATCCAGACTGCCTCCGCGGAGACGCTCTGGATTGCTTTGCTTGCGCTCGCAATGACGTGTGGGGCCGATGTTCCATCCCACGACGACGGAACATGCGGCTCTATGCTACATTGGTCCGATCGTCCCCACGCTCACGGACCTCTCTCATGAAATACGAGCTCTACTACTGGCCCGAGATCCAGGGCCGCGGCGAATATGTGCGGCTGGCGCTGGAGGAGGCGGGGGCCGCTTACGTCGATGTCGCGCGCGGAGCGCGCGGTACGGCTGCGATGATGAAGATGATGGACGCGCATCAGGGCACGCCGCCGTTTGCGCCGCCGTTCCTGAGAGCGGGCAAGGTCGTCATCGGCCAGACCGCCAACATCCTGCTCTATCTCGGCGCCCGCCATGGGCTCGCACCGAAGACGGAGGCCGGAAAACTCTGGGTGCACCAGCTGCAGCTCACCATCACCGATTTCGTGGTCGAGATCCACGATACCCATCATCCGCTCGGACCCTCGCTCTATTACGAGGACCAGAAGCCGCCGGCGAAGAAACGCACGGCGGATTTCTGGAGTGAGCGGGTGCCGAAATATCTCGGCTATTTCGAGCAGCTTCTCACCGGGAATGGCGGCGCCTACGTCACCGGCCGGCGGCTCACTTACGTCGATCTCTCGCTGTTCCAGATCGTCGCGGGGCTGCGCTATGCCTTCCCCAAGCGCATGACGGCGTTCGAGACGGACATCCCGGGGCTCGTCGCCCTGCACGACCGCATCGCCGCGCGGCCGAACATCAAGGCCTATCTGGCAAGCGAGCGCCGCATTCCCTTCAACGAGCAGGGCATCTTCCGCCGCTATCGTGAGCTCGATGGCTAGAGCGTTTTCAACGCAGGGAATCTAGCCGGTCCGGAGGGGGGGCTGGCGGCAGCCCCCGTTCCGGACCGGCCGCTTCGGGCAAGGTCGATCGCCCGAACGCGTGGTGGCCGGGAAGCCCATGTGAACGCTCCGGCTCAGGCAGATTGTCGGAATCGTCGGGGACGGGAGAGAGGTCGTGCTCGTCGGGGCAGGGTGGCTTGCAGAACATCGTCGTCTCCTGTCGCAGAGGTGCGGGGTTCCCTTAGTGAGGTTCGCACGCAGCGACGTCACTCGTTCAGAGGAGGAGGGACGATTTTCCGGACCCTTGCACGGGAGGGCGGTCCTCTCCGCAGGCTGGACACCAGGGCCCGACTTCAGATCTTGATCGGCGGTGTGAAGGCCGCCATCAGCCGGACCAGATCCGCCTGTCGTTTGGTACCGGTCTTTGCGAAGATCCGGGCGAGATGGGTCTTGATCGTGCTTTCGGCGGTGCCCATGCTTCTGGCCACGTCGGGAACTCCGCCGATCTCGACAATGGACAGGAGCACGCGCAGCTCGGTCGGCGTCAGCTTGAACAGCTTGCGGATCAGGTCGGGCGCGAGGCTCGTATCGAACGCGGCCTTGCTGACGAACAGGACGGCGCAGGCACTGTAGCTGGCTGCGAAGCTTTGCCGGCGCCCTGCGGTCAGCGGCAGGAGATGCGCGACGAAATGCGAGCCGTCGCGGGCCGTCAGATGCAGCGAGATGCTCGCGCTCGTCATCGCCCGGTCGCCGACCACCGTGCTCGCCAGCGCCTGCCGCAACACACGATCGGCATTCGGGTCGGACGTCACCAGTCGGCCCCGGACCGAACGAAGGATTTCGGCCTCGTCCAGAATGTCGCGCGCGCCGGCATTGGCGTGCGTGATGTGAGCCTCGGCATCGAGCAGCACCACGGCCGTTCGCAGGGCGTCGAGCGTGCGGACCGAAATCGTCTCCAGCGCATTCTGCTGCTGCAGCTTCTGTCTGACGATCATGGCCCGTTGCAAATGCGGCGTGAGGTGGGAGATCACCTGGTACATCCTGCGATCGACCGGGCCGCCGGCCTTCATGATCGACAGGCGGGATATTCCCTCGGCAGATTTGTCGAGCAGGATATTGGCGGCGTCCTCGAGGCCCTGCGGTCGCGTCCATTCGTTGTAGAACATGGTGGTGCGGAATTCGTCGACGTCGAGCCAGTCCCTGATCGTCTGAATCTCGCCGACCGGCGCGTGGAGCACGCTGCGCGAGGGATCGAACGGTTCATAGGTTTCGATGTAGGACTGAACATAGGCGGGCTCGACCCCGACGGCATGCGCGATCACGGCCTCGCCGGCTGCTCCGATTCGGACCAGACCACCGCTCTGGCCGCCCGCCATGTCGACGATGCAACGAAGCGTCGACGACCATCGGGAATCGTCGAGCGCTGCATCGTAGATGTCCGCCACCAGCGACAGCAGCTTTTCATTCAGTTCCATCGGCCTGTCCCATCGACGCATGCTCGTTCGGCCTCGCAGATGAGCACGCCGGCCGCGGAGATTTGATGAGGCGGATCACACTTGAAGATGCGCTCCGAGCCGGAGGCGGTGGCTTACGACGGGTCGTGCGAAGGGGAAATGACCGCGGCCGGGCGCGGCGAGAAACACCGAGGCCGGCGCGACGTTCGCGTGGACGCGGACGATTGCGCGCTCTTGGCGGCGACGATCGTGGTGTCAAGGAACCAGAGTCTTGCGATCATGCGCAGGCCCCGGAGTGGCGACGCAGATGTTGATCCCGCTCTTCGGCGAAGATTCGGCCGGACGCGAAACAGCCCGATCGACCGGATCGGGCGATTCGTCGTCGATAGGATCGATCAGGCGAGCTGATCGATCCGCGTGCCCTGACCCGGCGGCAGCGGCGCGGGCGGCTGCGGCTTGTAGGTGGGGTCGGCATCCCTGGTCTTGGTCTGATCGTCCTGCTGCTTGGTCGTGTCGTAGCTCGGAACCACGACCGCGATCGGCGGCGGCGCAACGGTAGAAACGTTCATCCGCAAATCCTCACATATGGAAACAATTGATCCTGCCCTGCGACGAGCGAAAATTCTTTCAAGCCAATCGTTAAAATGCGAGCGATCTGGTGCGGTGTGACGGGCTGATTTCGTGCGCGGCCTCGCACTCTATCAACGAGACAACCAGACCTCTCCTCGTCATTGCGAGCGCAGCGAAGCAATCCAGACTATCTCCGCGGAGACGGCCTGGATTGCGTGGTCGCAAGGGTTCCTCGCAATGACCGAGTTTGTGGAAAGAGCGAACGTCCCTCTACTCGTCCTTGCCGCGCGTGATCGCGATGGACGCGTCCTTCTTGGTGCGGGTGCATTCCATGTTGAGCCGCCGATAGCGCATGCTGACCTTGTCGCCGCGCAGCAGACCCATTCGCTTCAGGCAGCGTGTCGCGCCCGTTGTTGTGTCGTCCTTGGTCACGGTGAAAACGATCGCCGCCATCGATCCCACCAGCGCATAGAATTCCGGCATCGGCTTGCGGTCACCCTTGGCAAAGAGCTCGATGGAATATTTGTCGCCGCGGCAACCCACGGACAGCTCCTTGGCCGCCGGGTGCGTCAGGTAAACAACGTTGGCGGCCCGGAAAATCACCTTGAGGCGATCGACCTGGTTCGCCAGCTCCTTGGCGCTGTCGTCGCAGCGGTCGGCGCGCGCGGGCGAGGCGAGGGTCACAAGTCCAGTGATGGCGGCGGCGACCAGGATCGCGCCGCGGACGTTCAAGTTCAAAGTCATGATGAAAAGCCCCTTAAGCGGCGCATTCAAGCGTCGCCGGGCGCGAAGCGCAAGGGTGGGAACGGGCATTTCCACGTGCTGTGTCAGCGCCTTCCCGAGCCCGAGCCGGCCTGCCCCATGCGCGTCGTTCCCTTTCCTTTCCGCTCAAAATGGGCTTAGAACGCTTCCATGCTGAGACGCCCGCGACGGCCCCAAAACCCCTGGATTCGCCCATGAACGCTCCGACCGCTTTCCCCGACCAGTCCAAGCCCGTTCCGCCCTACAAGCACACCCCGCTGTTTCCGCTGGGCAAGGACGAGACGCCCTACAAGAAGATCACGGCCGAGGGTGTCAGGGTCGAGAAGGTTCTGGGCAAGGACATGCTGGTGGTGTCGCGCGAGGCGCTACGGGCGTTGTCGGAGGCTGCTTTCGGCGACATCAACCATTACCTGCGCCCCGGCCATCTGAAGCAGCTCCGCGCCATCCTGGAGGACGGCGAGGCCAGCCCGAACGACAAATTCGTCGCGCTGGACTTCTTGAAGAATGCCAACATCGCGGCCGGCGGCGTGCTGCCCATGTGCCAGGACACCGGCACCGCGATCATCATGGGCAAGAAGGGTTGCAACGTCATCACCGACGGCGACGACGAGGCGGCGCTGTCGGAAGGCGCGCGCGATGCGTATCTTCGCCGCAACCTGCGCTACTCGCAGGTCGCACCGCTCTCGATGTACGAGGAGAAGAACACCGCCAACAACATGCCGGCGCAGTGCGAGATCTACGCCGAAGGTGATGACGCCTACAAGTTCATGTTCATGGCCAAGGGCGGCGGTTCCGCCAACAAGAGCTTCCTGTTCCAGGCGACGCCCTCGGTGCTGACCAAGGACCGGCTGCTCGCCTTCCTGAAGGAAAAGATCCTCACCCTCGGCACCGCTGCGTGCCCGCCTTATCACCTCGCCATCGTGATCGGCGGCACCTCGGCCGAGCTCTGCATGAAGACGGTGAAGCTGGCGTCGGCCCGCTATCTCGATGCGCTGCCGACCCACGGCTCGCCCGACGGCAATGCCTTCCGCGACGTCGAGATGGAGCAGGAAATCCACAAGATGACGCAGTCGCTCGGCGTCGGCGCGCAGTTCGGAGGCAAGTATTTCTGCCACGACGTGCGCGTGATCCGCATGCCGCGTCATGGCGCTTCGCTCCCGATCGGGCTTGGCGTGTCGTGCTCGGCCGATCGCCAGGTGCTCGGCAAGATCACCAAAGACGGCGTCTATCTCGAAGAGCTCGAGCACAACCCGGCGCAGTATCTGCCTGAGGTCGAGCAGGCGCTCGGCGGCGATGTCGTCAAGATCGATCTCAATCAGCCGATGAAGGACATCCTGGCGACGTTCTCGAAGCACCCGATCAAGACCCGGGTCTCGATGTCCGGCACCATGATCGTCGCGCGCGATAGCGCCCATGCCAAGCTGCGCGAGCGGCTGGAGAAGGGCGAGCCGCTGCCGGATTACTTCAAGAACCATCCGGTCTATTACGCCGGCCCCGCCAAGACGCCCGAAGGCTACGCTTCCGGCGCGTTCGGTCCGACCACGGCGGGCCGCATGGATTCCTTCGTCGACCAGTTCCAGGCCGCCGGCGGCTCGATGGTGATGGTCGCCAAGGGCAATCGCGCGCCGGCCGTGCGCGAGGCCTGCAAGAAGTATGGCGGCTTCTATCTCGGCTCGATCGGCGGTGCGGCTGCGAATCTCGCCGAGCACTGCATCAAGAAGGTCGAGGTGCTCGAATATCCCGAGCTCGGCATGGAAGCGATCTGGCGCATCGAAGTCGTCGACTTCCCGGCGTTCATCATCATCGATGACAAGGGGAACGACTTCTTCAAGGAATTGAATTTGGGCTAGCTGACTCTCGCTTCTGCGAGTGAGGCAGCATGTGCCTTTAGGAAACGTCGTCATGCCGGGCTTGTCCCGGGCATCCACGTTCCTGGTGCTGCGAGGAAGACGTGGATGGCCGGGACAAGCCCGGCCACGACGGCTTCAGTCTTCTAACTGCAATTTGTGACCTGGTTCGAGCACAGCGCGCGCCACCAGCCGCGGACGCCGTCCTGGCTCTCGACCAGGCCCCAGAGGCCGCTGCAGGCGAACAGGCGCTTCGGACCGCCGTCGGTGTCGATCGCGCCGCCAAGCTCGCGCTGGGCCGGCATCCATTTGGCATCGACGAAGGGGGCCTGAAACAGGCCGCCCATGCGGGTGGCGCCATTCGCATAGGCGGCACCGACCTTGTTGGATGCGACCCAGCCGCGCCCGACGTAGGGCTTTGGCGCGCTGCGCGGATATCTCTTCTCGTCCTCGTAGTCCTTGCCCGGCGGCTTGGCGCCTTCGATCAGAAACCAGCCGTTCCTGAAGCCGATGATGCGGAATTCGGTGAGCCAGCCGCCGTCGGGCGTGTTCTCGGCGCCGCCCAGCTTCAAGCGATAGGGCGGCGGCAGCGTGCCGAGCACACGCGCCGTCGCCGACGGCTCGGCGCGCACGTTGAGGCCGGCGGGGTCCTTGTCGATGGACCAGGCGCCGAGGTCGCAGGGCTCGGTGCCGTCAGGGAGCGTCGCCCGCTTGGCCGCAAGCTCGGCGTGCAGCTTTGCGAAATCGGTCGCGTCATCGTCGGGATCGGGCTCCACGCGCGGCTTCAACTCGGCTGAAACGGCGCGTGTCGCATCCGATGTCAGCGTGACCACGAGCGCCTGGCGCGCAGCGAACACGCTGGCCGGTGTTTTCGGATCGTTCGATGGCGCGGGATAGACGGCGAGATAGCCTGTCGAACCCTCGGTTCGATAAGCGGTGCCGGCGACGTATCCTGCCGGCACCAGGGCGAGCGCGCTTGCGCGCCACGCCGGCTCGGTGTCATCCGCGCGCGCCGCTTGCGTCGCGACGCACAGCATCGTCGCCGCGATGAGACGAAACACGCGCATGTTGCTGCGCGGCGTTACGCCCGTACGCCCGTGAACGGAAAGCTGCCCATCGGGCCGATGCCCATCTCGCCGCTCATGCTGTCGCCGGAGACCTTGCCGATGAACTCGAGCGTCAACGGCATCGGATTGGTGATGGAAACCTTCCAGTTGACGGCGTCGCCGCTGATGGTGCCGTCGAAAATCTCGGCGGTATTACCTTCCGCGCCCTGCGTGCCCGTCAGCGTGCCGCCGGAGCTCAACAGGGTCAGCGTCGCCTGGCGCTCGCCCATCGGCGTCGTCATGGTCAGATTCCAGTTGCCGTCTACGGCCATTCCCGTCTCCCGAACAAATCCCGGCGGACCGCGACGATCCGCGGCCAGTCCCGAGCGAGCCTATAGCTCAACTCGCGGCTCCTGACTAACCCTCGAATAGGGCATTTAGGCGCGGGCGGCGGCGCGCCGGCGGCTGGTGACGATGAGCCGGAGCACGACATACTGCACGGCGAAGGCCAGGATCTTGCCGCCGCCGGCGACCACCGTGAGGTAGAACGCCCACAGCTTCAGATCGCCTGTGGAGGCGACCATGATCACGCCGGCGCCGATCACGAACATCAGCGCCGCCCAGGCATAGCCCGCTGCCGTGACATATTCCGGAACGGTCTCGACGACGATTGGCGGCATGTAACGCAGCATCCAGCCGCGCTTGAGCATGATCAGACCGATCGCGAAATGCGCGATCGCGGGCTTTGCCAGCATGAAGCGGGGATCATTGGTCAGGAGCGTGATCGTGCCCAGCACGACGACGAGCGCGAGGCTCGCGTAAGTCATGTAGTTGAGCGGCTGTCCCTTGATGCGGGCGTAGACCACTTGTGCGAACGCGCCGGCGATCGCCACCGACGTCGCCAGGATGACGTTGTCGGTGACGAGGTAGACGACCAGGAAGACGATGGCGGAGAAGAGGTCGGAGGCGAGGCGGGCGAATACGTCCTTCATCGTCGATCCTGTTCAGCTTGCGTCGGGCAATGCGCGGGCGGGCGTACCGTACTTGATCTGGAGATACTCGGGGTACCACTTTGTAAAGTAAATCGCGCTGTTCCGGGCGGCGAAGGCGACCGCAAGGCTCGACCAGAGCGGCAGGCCGGGGACGTAGAGCAGCACGAGATTGCCAGCCGCCATCAGCAGCGCGGCCACGGTCCAGGCGCCGGTGATGACGTAATTGGCGGTGAGAAAGCCGGACATCGCCGCGGTCTCGGCCGGCACCGCTTCAAGCGCATATTGCAGCGTGAAGGGGCGGCGGACCAGCAGCGAGCCGAGCGAGATGACGAAGATGCCGATATCGACCGAGAGCTTGACGCCGAGCGTTCCGAGCTGCGGGTCGATCAGCGCGAGGTAGAGGCCGATTGCGGCGAACACGATCGCCGAGCCTGCCGCCAGAATCTTCACCGAGCGGCCGCGCAGCACATCGATCGCGACGGTGGCGAGGCAGATCGCGGACGCCGCGAACACGCTTGAAGCGGCCGACGTCACCAGCATCAGCAGGCTGAAAGCGCCGTAGGGCGCGAGGATCAGGAAAATCGCCATTGCCACCCTCGGTCAGGCCGATCTTTACGATGGAAAGATAAATAGTTCAGAGGCGTGATCGGGTCAAGCGAAATCTTTACAGTGTCAAAATGATGTAGGCGGCCTGCAAAAGCTGAATGGCCGCAATCGCTTGGTCGGACACCTCGTCGACCAGATCCGCCCAGTTCAGGCGCGACAGGAGGGGGAGCGCGCAGGCGATCGCGAGGCCGAGGGCGAGCAGGATGCCGCCGTTGAAGATGACCTGTCCGCTCCGCCGCAGCCGGACCACCTCGAGGGTGAGTGCGGCGCAGACCAGGGCGAGGATGGCGAGGAGGTCTGCGGTGATTGAGGGCATCTGCATACGGGCCTTCTGGTGACACGTCCGTGCTGTGGCCGGACGCGCGCCACGAGCGCGCCTCCGCATGACGGGAGCTACTGCGCCCCCACCCAATTGCCGTGAAAGCCGTCGGGCACGCGGTGGCCGAGCTGCACCAGCGCGACGGGGCCCGCTTCGACATCGGTGGCGTTGAAGACGGCGAGATCGCTGCGATTCTCCCACGCCCGCCAGATGACGGCCAGCAGCCAGCCATCGCCCTCGGCCGCATCCTTCGATCTCTCGACGAACACCGGTTCGGAAATGGTGTCGCCGGCGGGCAGCAGATAATGGCCGAGACGCCTGCCGTTGCCGTCGACATGGACGATGCCGGACAGCGCGCCGAATACCGGCCGTTTCGGGTTGGCGCAGGCGTACCAGCCGTGACGGTTCTTCAGCCCGGCGTGGCGGTCGTCGATACGCGGGAATTCGCCGGTGAGGTCGTCGAGATAGGTCTGCTGGAAGCGGTCGGTAGTCCCGGAGAGATCGAAGGTCCAGCGGCAGTGCCGGGCGCGCGACTTCTCCGGATCGGTCGGCCGGCCGTCGGGATGCGGAAACAGCGGCGCTTCCTCGAACTGCATGACGTCGGCAATGATGCGGTTGTCGTCCTCCCACGCGTTCATGATGTGGAAGACGTAGCAGGCTTCACCGCGAAACCAGACGATGTCCTTTGCCGTGCCGCTCCGCTTCATCACGCCGACATAGGCGCCCTTGTCCGGCTCCCAGGCGTAAGGCGGCCGTCCGCTCATGGCGCGCTCCATGCTGCCTGTGATCGGCAGGATCGGAAACAACACATGGTTCGCGGTGACGATGAAGTCGTGCACCATGCTGGCATAGGGCGCCTCGAACCGCTCGAAGCGCGTCGCCTTGCCGGCGGCGTCGATCGAGCCGTAGGAGAGGGCAGGCGTCAGCGGTCCCGCCGCGTTGTAACCGAAGAACACGAGCTCGCCGGTGACGGGATCGATCTTCGGATGCGCGGTAAAACTGCCGGCGACGCGGCCCTGGTAGTCGTGATAGCCGCGTGTCGCCAGCGTGCCCGGCTCGATCTCGGTCGGCAGATGCGCTTCTTCCAGCGCCAGCAGCTTGCCGGCATGGAAGATGATGTTGGTGTTGGCGACGCCGCCGTCGGTGAGATCAGCGGGCGCATCCGGCAGCTTGCGGCCGAAGCCGCCGAACAAGGCGCGGCCGGCATCGTGCTCGGCGAGCCATTTCGGGGTGCGGACCCAGCGGTTGCGATAGCTGGCGCGGCCGTTCTCGAGGTGAAAGGCGTGCAGCATGCCGTCGCCGACGAACCAATGTGCGCCGGGGGAATCGAACTGCGGATTGGGACCGTTGCGATAGAGCACGCCGTTGAGCTCGCGCGGCAATTCGCCGATGATCTTCAGGAATGGCGCGTCCGCTTCGAACGGGATCGGCGCGACATTGTTGCGGCGCTCGGCGACGGCGTCGTGCTGCACGGCGTATCCCTCCCTATCTTTACATCGTAAAGATCAGATAGCGCCGATCGTCGCGTCCGTCAAGCGAAATCTTTACACTGTCAATATTGCGTCATATATCTTGCGAATGGCAAAGACCGACACCAAGGGCGAAACGGCGCGAAGCGCGCGTTCCCCCAGAAGAACGAATTCGACTGCCGCATCGCGCCCAAAGCGCGGCGCGGCGGGCGTGAAGAGCGAGACGCCCTATCATCACGGCGCCCTGCGCGAGGCGCTGCTCCAGGCCGCCGAACGGGTGCTGGAGCGCGACGGGCTCGCCGGCCTCACCTTGCGTGCGGTGGCGCGCGAGGCGGGCGTCTCGCATGCCGCACCCACCCATCATTTCGGCGATCTCACCGGCCTGCTCAGCGAACTCGCGGCCGTCGGCTTCCGCCAGTTCAACGCGGCGATGGCGTCATCATGCGATGCCGCCACCACGCCGCTCGAAGCCGCGCTGGCGCGCCCCAAAGCCTATGTCGCCTATGCGCAGGCCCATCCCGGCATGTACAGCATCATGTTCCGCACGGAGCGGCTCGACTATTCCAGGCCCTCGCTGCACGAGGCGGCCGAAGCCTCCTTCGCCGGGCTTGCGAATGCGATCGGCATGATGCGGCAGGAGCGGATCAGCGGCGACGCGCTGACGTTGAACCAGGGCGCCGCGATCGCACGGGCCTGGTCGATGGTGCACGGCTTCACCACGCTGCTGCTCGACGGACGGCTCGAAGACATCCTCGGGCGGCTGCCCGAGGGCACGACGGCGGAACGGCTGCTCGAGGCGATGCTGACGGTGCCCTTGACCATGAAACCTCACGCATAGCGGCCGCGCGAGCCCGCCAGCGTCTACCGCATCGTCGCCAGCTCGACGGCGCGGCCGCGCGTGCCGACGATCTTCACCTCGTCCTTGCCGCACACGAAGCCGCGGGCGAAATCGTCGGCGGCCTTGCGCGCGAGCTCGTTGGCGGTGGGGTTGGCGATCGCATCGACATAGGCGACGTGACAGACCGGGCCCGGCGGCAGCCGGGTCACGACCAGCATGGCCTTGGTGTTCGGCCGGCCTTGCTTGTCGGGATCGTCATTGTCGGCGATGTGCCAGCGCTGGATGATCGCGAACGGCTTTGCGCCCACGGCGCGCCATTCGATCGTGGTCTCCGACGAATTGAACGGGCCGAACCAGACCTTGGCCGCCGGTTCGTCGGCAGCTTGCCTGCGATTGCGGCCGACCGAGACGATTTCGCGAAGATCGTCCTCGGCAATCAGCACCGTCAGGCCGTCCTTGCCCGGGCATGCCCGCGTGGTGCCGCCGTCGAGCTCGCTGGGCCTGCCGATCTGACGGCAATCCTTCGGCGCCGTCGAGGTGTATGTGCTGCCCACGGATTGGGCGCCGGCGCTGTTCAGGCCGATGCAAGTCATCAAGACAGCCAGGCGCAGGGTGATGCGGTTCATGAGGGATTCATCGCGGGGAACTCCGTCCCATCAGACGTCTTCATTGTGGGCAAGGTTCAAACAGGCGTGGGATAGACCTGACAGCGGCGCGGAATCGTTCTAGAAGAGCGGCTTCGCCTGAGGCCTCTCGCCTCGTTTGCGTTTCTCATTACCCTTGATCATGCCAGCCATCGCTTCCAGCAAATCCTACCGGGTCGGCCGCTCCAAGACCGGACTTGGCCTGTTCGCCACCATGCCGATCAAGAAGGGGACCCGGATCATCCGCTATTTCGGACCGATTCTGGACTCCAAGATTCCCGCGCACGACGAGATCGAGAACAAATACCTGTTCGAGCTCAACGGACGCTGGACCATCGACGGCTCGGTGCGCAAGAACCTCGCCCGCTACATCAACCATTCCTGCCGGCCCAACGCCGAGTCCGACGTCCGGCCGCGCGAGCGCAAGGTCTTCATCCGCGCCATCAGGAACATCGAGCCGGGCGACGAGATCAATTACGATTACGGCACTGACTATTTCAAAGCCTATCTGAAGCCGATCGGTTGCAAGTGCGAGTCGTGCGAGAAGAAGCGCAAGAAGCTGCGCGCCGAGGCACGGGCGGAAGCCGCCAAGGTGAAGGCGCGCAAGGCGAAGAAGGTGGCCCCGAAGAGCACGGCGAAAAAGAAGAAACT
Organism: Bradyrhizobium sp. 192; assembly: GCF_023100965.1. NCBI lineage: Bacteria > Pseudomonadati > Pseudomonadota > Alphaproteobacteria > Hyphomicrobiales > Nitrobacteraceae > Bradyrhizobium > Bradyrhizobium sp. 192. The sequence goes on along the minus strand of NZ_CP064690.1, from coordinate 6,019,573 downwards.
TAACGGCAAGCATTTCGCCGGCAAGGCCGGCCGGGCCAAGGCGTAGCGCTTCTTTCGTGGTCTGACATCGTCAGCATCGTCGCGAATGAGCTGATGCGGGTCCCTTTTCGCGCCCTGCTCAGTCCTCATCCTGCCACCTGCGCAGATCCGTCTGGTCATGATAGGCCATGCGGTCCGGCGTGGTGATGAATTCCATCGTCGTGCCCCACGGCATGCGGCAGTAGCAGACCTTGTTTCCAGGACCTTTCTCGGTTGCATAGGGAATAGCGCGCGGCGCGGTGAGGGGTGTGCCTCCCGCCTTCTCGAAGCGCTCGACCGATGCGTCGATGTCGTCGGTGTAGAGAGCGAAGTGCGTGATGCCGAAGTCGCTCGCCCGGATCGGCTTGGCTTGCTCGGGACCGTGCATTTCGAAGAGCTCGATATCGGGTCCGGTTCCGATCTTGACCATCGCCTGCGCACGCACGACCGTTCCGGGAAAAGCGCCGACGGCCCGCTCGAATTCGGGTCCCTGCCGCGGCGGATCCTGCGGTCCGAAGGACTGGTAGATCACCTGGCCGCCGAAAGCTTCCACCAGGAACGATTTGGCTGCTTCGATGTCAGGCACCGTGATGCCGATATGATTGACGCCGCGAATGACGGGTGCGGTCATGACAGTCTCCTTTGCTATTTATTCGATCCATCGCGATCGCTGCGGGCGCATTGCGCCGTAGCCTCGCGATCTGCCCGGCCCACGGCGGCGCGGGCGCCGAGTTTCAATTGGCCTTGAGGAACTCGATCAGGGCGGCTGCGACTTCATCCGGCCGCTCGTCCGCGACATAGTGGCTGCACCGCGCGATCGAGCCGCCCCTCACATTGGTGGCGAACTCCCTGAGCATCGGCACCATCTGCGCACCGAACCGCTGGTCCCCACCCAGGCCAAGCACCGGCATCTCGAGCGGTTGCTTCTTGTACGCGAGCGCAGTCGCATGATCGGCGGCGAGGGTGCGGTACCATTCCATGCCGCCACGCGTGCGGCCAGGAAGCGCCATCGCCTTGGCGTAGATCTCGATGTCCGCCGGATTGAAGGTGCTGTGATCGTAGAACCGCTCTGCCATGAAGGTCGAAACATAGTCGTGTTCACGGCCATGAATCAGGCGCTCGGGCAGGTCCCGGTTCATATGGAAGCTGAAGTGCCAGAGCCTTGCGGTCGTCGCCTCCCATCCGGTCCAGCCGGGAAGCGGAACGTCGAGGACGGCTAGGTGGGTAACAGCCTTCCGATAGATGGCGGCCTGCGGCAAGGCGACCATTCCGCCGATGTCATGTCCGCACACGGCGTAGCGTTCATGCCCAAGGGCAACCATCACTTCATGCGCGTCGCGCGCCATCGTCGCCTTGTCATAGCCGTCGAGCGGGCAGTCAGAAAAGCCCGCGCCGCGCAGATCCATGGCCACCACGCTGAAATGCCCGGCCAGCAGCGGCATCACCTTGTGCCATTCCCACCATGTTTCCGGCCAGCCGTGAAGCAGAAGGATCGGCGGGCCTGAGCCTCCCGTGACGGCGTTGATCCTGATGCCATTCACCGGCACCAGCTGCTGGGTAAACCCCTTCAAAGTTGCGATCATGATCGCTTTCCAGTCAGATGTTGACGTTCACGGAGCTCGTGCCAGCGCTCAGGGCTGGTCGAAATCGGTGGCGATCGTGATGTCGCGCCAGGCGTCGATATCGCCGCGGAAGGCAGTCAGCTTTCGCTCGGCGATCGCGTGCGCGATCGGGCCGAGCGGCAGATGAAGCGGGGCGTCATCGGCGTCGACTGCCTGCAGGATCACCGCGACCGCCTTGTCGGGATCGCCCGCCTGATTGCCGTTGTTGGTTTCTCGATAGCGCTTGCGCGAGCTCGTGGCGTATTCCGGCATCTCGTTGGCCGCCATCGTGATCGAACGGCCAAGGAAATCGGTGCGAAACGGCCCGGGTTCGACGATCAGCACGCGAATGCCGAACGGCTTCAGCTCGCCGGCGAGCGCTTCCGAAACTCCTTCCACGGCAAACTTGGCGGCGTTGTAATAACCTCCGCCGCCGCCGCCCGCGATGCCCGCGCCGGACGACATGTTGACGATCGTTCCGCCCGAACTTCGCAGCACGGGCAAAGCGGCTCTGGTGGTTTCGATCAGACCGAAGACGTTCACCTCGAACATCGGCCGATATTCCTCGGGCGTGCCTTCCTCGATCGCGCCGAACAGTCCATAGCCGGCATTGTTCACGAGCACGTCAAACCCGCCAAACGTCTCGACCGCCTTTGCGACCGCTGCGTTGGCTGCCGCCGCATCGGTCACGTCGAGTGGCAAAGTGATCATGCGGCCGCCGAAAGGCTCGGCCATTTCCTCGATCGTCTTGACATTGCGTGCCGTCGCGATGACCCGGTCGCCGCGCCGCGCCGCGCCGTGCTGCAGCGAGCGCGAGCCGCTGGCCGAAGCCGCTTGAGCAGCCTGTGATGAGCCAAGTTTTCATGACTTCTTCTCCGAGTTGTTTTCCGACGACGCCACGCCGTCGCGAACCGTCGAGCTTCCCTTGGGTTCCACACTTGGGGTCACCCAAGCGGCTGCCCTCACGGGTCGGGGGAAGCCACAGAAGGACGCACCAGACCATGGCGGGGATCTAGGTGCTTAGATTTGTTCTTGAACTAACATAAATGTACTCTCGGCGTTCAGTTTTGTGCGGGTGGTCGCGATGGAATGGAGTGACGTCAGAATCTTTCTTGCTATCGCACGAACCGGCACGCTCGGAGGCGCCGCGCGTTCTCTTCAGACAAGCCATCCAACCGTCGGCAGACGCCTTCGCGCACTTGAGCAGGCGATCGGCCACACGCTCTTCCAACGCACAGCGGATGGTCTCGTTCTGACCGAAGAGGGCCACGGGATCGTCGCGCTGGCGGAACAAATGGAAGAAGGCGCGCTGGCCATGGAGCGCCGGCTTGCGGGGCAGGAACAGAATCTCAAAGGCAGTCTGCGCATTTCGTCAACGGACTGGTTCGGGGCCTATGTCCTCCCTCCTATCCTGGCGGATTTCTCGAAAGCCTATCCGAACGTCGACGTCGAGATCCAGACCGGCACTCGCCGATTCAGCCTCGCCCAGCGGGAGGCTGAAGTCGCTTTTCGTGCCGTTCCGTTCGACGCTGCCGATGTCATTCAGCGGCGGCTCTTCAGGCTCGACTACGGCGTCTACATCGCGGAGGAGGCGGCTGATCCCAAATATGGCGATGGGACTGGTTTCCGGCTGATCACGCCATCCACGCCCCACTTTCCCGACATCGCGTGGCTCATCGAGAGTTTCCCCAACGCAAAACCGGTTCTGCGATCGAACAACCGCAACGTCCAGGGGCGCATGTGCAGGGAAGGCGTCGGCATCGCTGTCCTGCCCCGCGTGGTCGGCAACCAGATCCCTGGTATCCGTAGACTGGACCTGCCGACGCTCCCGCCAGCGCGAGACATTTGGATGGGATACCACCGTGACCTACGGCGTCTTGAGCGTCTCCGCGCGTTCATCTCGACGGTATCGGACCATCTCGTGGACGCGGCCGCATAGTACGAAAAGAAGAAGTGATGTGACGTTTGCAACTGGCCCCTTCAGCGACCTCGGGAGACGTCAGCCTTAAAGCCTATCTGAAGCCGATCGGCTGCAAGTGCGAACCGTGCGAGAAGCGCAAGAAGCAGCGCGCCGAGGCACGGGCGGAAGCCGCCAAGGTGAAGGCGCGCGGGGAGCGCAAGGCGCAGAAGGCGGGTGCAACGACTACGGCGGCGAAAAAGAAGAAGCTGAACGGCAAGCATTTTGCCGGCAAGGTCGGTCGCGGCAAGGTGTGAGCGTTGTAGATCCCACGGGCTGCTAGGCGGTCGAAGGACTGCCAGCCGTTCTTGATCGCTATGCACCCGAAAGCGGACCTATTATGCTCGCCTTGCGTTTAGCGTCAGCGAGCTAAAAACGGGCTGGTCCCACCTCTAAACCAAGTTTGACGCGGCCGGCTGTCACGAATATCGAAGGGTTCATGGCGATATGTTTGCTGGCGGCCTGTACGTCGCGAACGGCGCGCTCCAGCGCATTGCCTTCGAAGATGGCTTCAGCCCCGGCCTCGGCGGCTAGCATGTCGACAATTCGGGAAGCGGTTTCGGCTGCATGGGCTGCCGCCGTCCGCAATCCCAGCCGCGCCTCGACAAGCCTGTCACCGCCAATATCAATCGCATTCATCAGCTCTGTCATCGCCTGGATGAGGAATGCGCGGGCGGATTGATAGAGCGACTCTACCCTGCCGACCATTGCCTGCACAACTTCCCGATCGCGCATGACGCCGACCGTCCCGAGCCGACCCTTCGCCTCCGCAAGCGCCGCGAAGCTATCGATGGCTCCTCGCGCGATGCCCAGTGGCACCACCGCGACCGTCCACGCTGAAAGCGCTGGGATGCGATAAAGCAATGCATTGTCTTTTGGTATGTTGCCAATGAACGGATGCGTCCAGTCGGCCGGAACGTATGCTTCGACAACCTCCCAGTCCGCGCTTCCGGTACCGCGCAAGCCCGAAACATGCCAAGTGTCGTGAATCTTGACTTGCTTCCGCTCGAAATAGCAGCAGTACCGAGGCTGATCGGGCACTTGGTTTTCTCCGATCGTCACCAATCCCATGAAATGGGTGCCATGCGGCGCACCACTTCCGAATGGCCAACGTCCCGAGACGCGAAATCCGCCATCGACCGGAATGGCCGTCCCTACCGCCCCCGTCGCGCTCACGACAAATGCGCGATGGTTCTGAAACCAACTGCGTACGACAGCCTCTGGCAGATAGCCGCCGACGCGGCTCATGCCGCCTCCATTCCCAACCAGCCAGCCGACCGCCCCGTCGAGCGCTGCCGCGCGTTCTACGACGCTCATGAAGGCAAGCGGCGAAAGCTCCGGTCCGCCAAGTGATGCCGGTAGCCAGAGCCTGAAGAATCCGCCCTCGGCCAAGGCTTCGAAAACGCTTTCGTGCAGTTGACGCGCGACATCAAACGTCGACCGATGTTCGGCGATCAACGGTTCGATGAGTCGAAGCGCTTCCAGAAAAGGGGCTGCTTTATTGTCCTCTCGCATGGGCCCATAGTCGGGATTGCCGTTACCGACGCAAGCCCAAAACATTTCACGTGCAGATGAGGTAGTTTCATCTACATTCCGTCAATGCGAAAGTTGCCTCCCTTGACGGAATTACGTGCCTTTGAGGCCGCGGCGCGCCATTTGAGTTTCAAGCACGCGGCGGCAGAGCTTGGCGTGACACCGACCGCGATCAGTCACCAGATTAAGCTCTTGGAGAAGTATTGCGGTAGGCCGCTGTTTCGTCGTCGGCCCCGACCGCTGGCATTGACCCAAGCAGGCCAGCAGCTTTTTCCGGTGGTACGTGAGGGCTTTGGACAGTTTGCTGCGACGCTGTCGGATATTCAAACTGGTCGCGCGGGCCAGCATCTGCGCATCACGGCGACTAACGCCTTCGCGGCTCGTTGGCTGCTGCCTCGCCTGTCGTCTTGGCGGGCAGCGCATCCCCGGCTCAAGCTCGACATTGTTGGTACAGACGCGGTTCTGAACCTTGAGTCGGACGAAGCGGATGTTGCGATCCGCTACGCTCTCGGCCCCCCGCGCGACGGGCACGTCATCGAACTGATGCGCGACACCTTCTACGTCGTGGCGAGCCCAAAGCTCGTTGGCCTTCGGACCAAGAAGGTGCAGCCGGCCCAGCTCGGGCAACTTCCACTGATCGAGGCCGCATGGCCGCCTGGCGATACGCATGCCCCGTCGTGGCAGCGCTGGCAACGCGCGGCGTTCCCTCGGTCGAAACACGACTTTGCGTCGCTTGTAAGTTTGAGATTCCAAGAAGAGCTTCATGCCATCGAGGCCGCCATCGCCGGACAAGGTGTCGCCATCTGCAGCGATATTCTGATCGCTCCGGAATTGGCGACGGGAGCCCTCGTTCCGGTGTCATCGGTAAAGCTGAGCGGCTATGGGTTCTATGCGGTCCATCGCGCGGGGGGCAAAAATCGTCCAGCCATTGGAAAATTTATCGAATGGGTGCTCGCCGCGGTGTGAAGCAGGCTTCCTGCTCCAATGCCGTTCTGGTCTCAAATAGGGGCGCCGATGTCAGCTTGAGGCCGGTTGTGTTGAAAAAGGCGGCTGTTGCGGCGCAGGGGATTGGCAGGACTGAAGATCATGATGGGGCATCGGCCTGTCCTGGCAAAACACCCAAAACCCGTCAATCCCTCTCAGCTAAAATATTTCTCTTTTCCGAATTTCGGATTTATGGCATACACCCGCCATCCCGGCCCTGCCAGAGGGGCGCTTCGCGATCGTCACGAGATGCGGGCCGGGGTGCGGTGGACGCGGTAGCGCCGGCGCGATGTGCGGGGAACAGGGACGGGCGACCGTTGAGTCCCGGCGCAATGCGCATACGACACGGCGCGGTCACAGCGGTTTGGTCGATGGTCCGGGGTGCGCACACCAAGCCCCGGGCGCTGAGGCCAGGCCGTCCGCGGACGGAGAAGTCGTGTGGTCCCGACGCCCGGGGTTCTGGCGTCAAGTCTTGCGGTGATGCGGCGGCCCGACCGGGTCCTCACATCGATCAGCCGCAAGGGGACGGGGGCAATAGTGCAACGCTCCCCGAGGAGAGCACGAAGGACACCGTTAAAACCATCCGCGCAGGGAAGGCCGGGCGACCGGCACACCTGTGGTCCACCCCGTGTGCGTTCTTATCGCCCACGGACCTGCGGGTGCCGCCGGCGCCCGGCCTTCCCTGCGCCCTCCGGCAACGAAGGGCGCGATCGATCGGGCAAAGCTCGGGCGAAATGCGCCGCGAGAACGCGAGGTCATGCATTCGGATACGATGCGATTTGAGGAGACGTTCGCGTTCTCTCGGGCCGTGCCGCGTCATGTCACGAAGCCATCACGCCGCCACCACGCTCGCACTCTTCCGCAATCCCACATATTGCAGCTCGGCGAACACGCCGGTGGCGATCGCCTGCGCGACGACCATGAGCTCGCCGGCGATATTCGGCGACACCGCGCCGGACAACAGCAGCGCGATGCTGCCGACCGTCCAGGCCGTATTGCCGACCACGACCAGCAACACGAGCGGCTTCGCCACCGAGGCGCGTGAGGCGAGCCAGCCGACCAGCCCGGTGTAGGCGATCAGGAACAGGCCGGTCTCGCGCAGCAGGGCCTCCGGCAGGTTGAACAGTGTCGCGAACGCGCCTGCGCCGAAGGTGAAGCCGAGGGCGGCGCCGCCGCTGAAGATGGCATCGGCAAGCAGCGCGCGGCGCAGGAAGGTGGATGCATCGATCATTTGAGGTCTCCGTAGTTGGGGGGTGGGCTTGGATGAAACTCAATGCCGTCTGCGCCACCAGGCGCGGAGCAGGCGGGCGAGGCGGAACGGACAGAGGCTCCAGCCGACGCCGTGCTCGAAGGCCGTGACCCGCGCGACCACATAGTCGCCGGTCGAATGCAGCAGCGGCTCCGGCATGTTGAGGCTGCGCGCCAGCATCCGCGTGGTCAGGGTGACGGCGAAGGGAACGACGTGGTCGGCGACGGCGCGGTAGATCACGAGAGCAATCATGGCGAACTCCTGTTGCCACTGAGGATGCCGCCGTGCGGGGTCGGTTTCGATTACCTCGGGGGTAATGGAAGCTCTGAAATTCGCATGCTAGGTTTTTGCTCATGAACGCACATGCATCCACGGCACAGGCCGACCGCAGCCAGCCGGTTCACATCGGCGACCATTTGCGCGAATGGCGGCAGCGCCGCCGTATGAGCCAGCTCGATCTCGCGGGCGAGGCCGAAATCTCGGCGCGTCATCTCAGCTTCGTCGAGACCGGCCGCGCCGCGCCGTCGCGCGACATGGTGCTGCGGCTCGCCGAGCGTCTCGACGTGCCCTTGCGCGAACGCAACGTGCTGCTGGTCGCGGCCGGCTACGCGCCGGCGTTTCCGCAACGCCAGCTGGAGGATCCCGCGTTGAAATCAGCCCGCCAGGCGATCGACCTCGTGCTCAAAGCACATGAGCCCAATCCCGCGCTCGCGGTGGACCGGCACTGGAACCTGGTCTCCGCCAACCGGATGGTGGCGCCGCTGCTCGCCGGCATTCCGCAGCATCTGCTCGGCCAGCCCCTCAACGTGCTCAGGCTCGCCTTTCATCCGGAGGCGCTGGCGCCGCGCACCGTCAATCTCGCGGAGTGGTGCGGGCATCTTTTGGAGCGTCTGCACCGGCAATGCGAGGTGACGGCCGATCCTGAGCTGATCAAGCTCTACACCGACCTCAAGAGCTATCCGATTCCGGCGCGCGCGGGGCCGCTGTCGAGCGACAATGTCGCGATCCCGTTCAAGCTGCGACACGGCGGCGAGATCCTGAGCTTCTTCTCCACCACCATGGTGTTCGGCACGCCCGTCGACATCACCCTGTCCGAGCTGGCGCTGGAAACCTTCTTCCCGGCCGACGAGCGCACCGCCGAGCGGCTCAGGCAGATGGCAGCAGCCATGACTTAGCGCCCTTGCCTCGGGGCGGGTTCGGCTTATCTTCCGACGAACCCTTATCGCCCGAAGGAGGCGCCTGACATGAGCACGCTGAAACCGCTCCAGATCGACGTCGTCTCCGACGTGGTGTGCCCCTGGTGCTATATCGGCAAGCACCGGATCGAGAGCGCGCTGGCGCTCGTGCCGGATGTCCCGGTCAAGCTCAATTTCCGCCCGTTCTTTCTCAATCCCTGGGTGCCGCGCGAGGGCATCAGCCGCGAGGCCTATCTCACGCAGAAATTCGGCTCGGTCGAGGCCTACAAGGGCATTGCGGGGCGCGTCGTCGCGGCCGCGAGCGAGGAGGGCCTTCTCTACAGGCCCGAGCTGGTGGCGCGCCAGCCCAACACCACCGACTGCCATCGCCTGATCCTGTGGGCGGAGGCGATCGGCAAGGCGCCCGAGATGAAGCAGCGCCTGATGGAGCTGTATTTCCGCGACGGCGGCGATCTCACCGATGTGAACGTGCTGGTGCAGGCGGCGGCCGATGTCGGCCTCGACGCCGAGGACGTGCGCCGCCGCCTTGCCACCGACGAGGACGTCGCGCGCGTCTCGGCGGACGCGCAGGAGGCCGCCGAGAAGGGCATCTCCGGCGTGCCGACCTATGTGTTTGCGCAGAAATACGCCGTTTCCGGCGCTCAGGATCCGAACCTGCTGGCGCGCGCCATCCGCCAGGTTTCGGCGGAGATCAACGCGCAGGCGGCGGAGTAGCTTTCCCAGGTTGAATGTGTCGGAAGCTTGGGCGACTATCCGGAGTGCGAGGCCGTCATGAAGATCAAGATTGTTGTACACGAAGCTGAAGAGGGCGGCTTTTGGGCCGAGGTCCCGGCTATCCCTGGGTGTGCCACTGAAGGCGACACCATGGATGAGCTCATGGCCAATCTACGCGATGCGATCGAGGGGTGCCTTTCCATCGAGGTCGCACCGCCGGCGCCGGGTGGCACCGAGCGGATTCTGGAATTATCCGTATGAAGTCTGTCTCCGGCCGGGAGTTCGCGCGAATTGTCGAACGACATGGCTGGAGTTTACTTCGAGTCAGCGGAAGCCATCACATCTACGGCAAGGCGGGCAATATTGTGCGCCTTTCGATACCGATCCACGGCAGCAAGCCGTTGAAGGCGGGGCTGCTGCGCCATCTCATGAAGATGGCGGATCTTTCGGACGCAGATCTGTAGGGCGCCGCTTCCGGATCAAGTGAACGACACGTCGCGCAGCCTCATGTGCGGCGTTGCGGCCGAGCAGCGCTCCGTGAATGAGCGCCACGACTGGATCGTGTCGCCGCAGCGGGATCAGCACGTCGCCGATCGCGAAGCGCCCGCGCCAGATCGGGTTGATCATGGGATGGTCGGCGCTCGCGGTGGAGTCCGCGCTGGCGATGGCGGGATCGGCGCAGAGATGGCGCGTCAGCTCGAGGGTGAGCTGCACGCCCGGGGAAAATTTCGCAAAGCGCTCGTCGATGCCGAGCTTGAAGAAGAACGCGCGGTCCTGATGCCGCAGCACGATGCCGGCGGCAATCGGTGCCGTCCCGGTGCGAAGCGTGATGATCTCGCACTGCGCGGTCTCGGCCAGCGTCGGCACGGCGCGGCGAATGAAGGTCGCATCGCCGGCATGCTGCGCCAGCGCGGTGCCGCGCTTGCCCTTCCAGCCGCTGGCTTCGAGCTGCAGGAACGTTTCGAGTGCGGGCCCGATCTCGTCAGGCCGGCGTGCGACGTCGAACGCAACGGGGCCGTGCTCTTCGAGCCGATGGCGTTGTCGGCGCAGCTCCTTGAGCTTCTTGGTGCCGAGCGCCTCGCGTAGCAGCGTTTCGTCATCCTGCGTCGCATCGAGGCTGGCGCGGACGTAGGAGGACAGCACGCGCGGCTTCAGGCCGTCGCGGTCCAGGACCTGCTTCAACGCAGTCATCGCGGCACCGTCGAGCGCGACGTCATTGAGCACTAGTGCATGCGCGCCGGCCTCGCGCGCCTGCTGCAACAGTCGCGTAGCCGCCTCGATCGGGGCATCGCGGTCGATCAGCGGGCTGCAAAGCGTGCCGTAGGGATGCGCGCTCACCAGTGCGGGCAGGGGAATCTTCACGGCGCGCCATAGCGGGATCACCGGCATCAGCCCGATCAATCGCGTCGAAGAGCCGTCGAATGCGGGCAATGCCGAGGCTTCGGTGCGGCCGCGCGCGGTCGCGCTGACGGCGAGCTCCCAGCCGGGTAGATAATATCCGTTCGGCTCGATCGCCCGCTGCGCGAGTGCGCGCCACTGGCCGGGGTCGATCGCAATGAGCGGCACGCGCGCCGTCGTGGCATCCGCCGCCGGTGCCGGATGGATCGCTGCCTGCTGCGCGATGTCGACCACGTCCCTCGTCCCCGTTCACGCGGGCCGAGCCCGAGTTATGTGGGGCATGCTAGCGCATAGGATGGAAAATGCCGTTCGGGCGCCGCGTCAATTTGCGCGAAATTGTTAACGTCGCGTTGACGATAGCGCCGCCGGCTGGTCGGTTGGAGACGTCAGCTCCGTTTTCACGTTCACCGAGACTTCCATGCCGAGATCGTCCTCGGGCTCCCCCCAATAGGAACCGGAGAGCGGAATGGCCTGCTCAGGCGTCCGGGCGACGCCGACCCGGATCAGGTCGCGATTGCCGACGATGCCGTTGGTCGGATCGAACTCCACCCAGCCCGAGCCGGGAACGTAAATCGAGCACCAGGCGTGGGTCGAGCCGCCGCCGAGCCGCACCGGCCCGTCGCGATCGGCAACGTAGACATAGCCGGTGATGAAGCGGGCGGCGAAGCCGAGCGCGCGTGCCGCCTCCATCATCAGCAGCGCGAAGTCGCGGCATGTCCCCTGCTGCAGCCCAAGCGTTTCCGCGGGCGTCTGTGTTCCCCGCATCGTCCGGCGCTGGTAGGAGAAGCCTTCGGCAATGGCCTCGTTGAGCGTCATCAACAATTGGCCCGTGGGCCGCCGGCCGTCCGCTGCCACGAATTTGGCCAGCCACTCCTCCACCGCGCCGTCGTCGGGATGATGGCGACGCATATAGGGTTCGAGATCGGGCAGCTCGCTGTCGGCATAGGCGAACGGATGCTCGCGGGCGTAGTCCTCGATGCGGAAGTCCGGCGTGTTCTCCGGCGTGTGGTCAAGCTCGATCGTGGTGTCGAACTGGAGCTGGTCGCTCACGGTGTCGAAGTCGACCAGCGTGAGGCAATTGCCCGAGACGTCGTGAATCCAGCGGACTTCGGCGGGTTCGGGCCGGATGACGAGCCGGCAGTCGAGCAGGCGCTGGTCATAGCTGTCGCGTGGCCGGAATAGCAGCTGGTGCTGCCCGAGCTTCACCGGCTTACGGTAGCGGTAGATCGTTCTGTGGTGGACGGCGTAGGTTGTCATGTGCTCGCTTCTGGCCCGCGGCTATATGACCCTGCTTTCGTCCCCGGTCCAAGCAGGGATTCGAAGGGTACGGCGGAGGAAAAGGGGACAACAGGCACAATTGCCGTTCATTTCAGCAGCGCTGCAGCCGAAGACGCGGAACGAATGCGCCGGGGCAGGTGTTTGCGTTCGAGGTCAACGACGACTCCGAGGAGACGATCTTGAAGATTCGCGCCGGCTACGACATTGCGTTCAAGTGCCTTCAAGACGTCCCGATGATCCTGATGCTGAGCGTGCATCCGTCCCGGCACGGCGATCTCTTGTCTCCGCACGCCATCCAGACCACGCCCGGTGTTGGCACCAGGGACTATCTCGATGCCTTCGGTAACGTCTGCACCCGCCTGGTCGCGCCAAGCGGTCTGATCGAGATCCGCAACGACTTCGTGATCGAAGATTCCGGCGTTCCCGAGCCGGCGGCGCCGTTCGCAGCTCAGGTTCAGCTCCAGGACCTGCCCGACGACGCGCTGGTGTATCTGCTGGGCAGCCGCTATTGCGACACCCAGAAACTGGCGGATCTGGCCTGGTCTACCTTCGGCTCGATAGAAGGCGGTGGACAGCGCGTGCAGGCGATTTGCGACTATGTCCACGCCCGCATCAAATTCGGCTATCAGTTCGCACGCGGTGACCGCACGGCGTCCGAAGGTCATGCCGAGCGCATCGGCGTATGCCGGGACTTCGCCCATCTGGCCGTGACGTTGTGCCGTTGCATGAACATTCCGGCGCGTTATTGCACCGGCTATCTCGGCGATATCGGGGTGCCTCCCGACCCGGCACCGATGGATTTCAGCGCCTGGTTCGAGGCCTATATCGGTGGTCGTTGGTACACGTTTGACGCGCGCCACAACCATCGGCGCATCGGCCGGATCGTCATTGCCCGCGGCCGCGACGCCGCCGACGTCGCGATCTCGACGGCGTTCGGACAGGCGGAACTGGTTCGGTTCAACGTAGTGACGGAAGAACTCGTCGGCGACAGTTCGGTCCAGCTCGCGCCTGATATGGTCATGACCCCGCGCACGCAGTCGAGGCTGCAACGTCTCATGGCTTGAGACGATTGCTCCGCAGCATCGACTTTCACTCCTTCGGCACGAAATGATCGCGCGCCTCGGCGCGCTCTCCGCTGCCGACGTCGGTGATCTCAACTCCGATATCGATGGCCGCCCTGGGCACGCGGTCGGGCGAAACCTGCACCGACATCCGGACCTCGCGGGTCTGATCCTGTCCAACTTGAACGACCGGGTTGCCGTCGGCGCCCGGCTCGACGCCGGCGACGCGAACCGTGGCGCCCGGCAGGCCTGAGACCTTGAGCGCGAAAGATCTTTCCGCGCCCTTGTTGAGGATGCGGACGGTGTAATCGTTGCGGACCCCGCCATCCGAGAGCTGAACGAACAGCGGATTGCGCTCGTGCAGCACGTTGACGTCCATCGTCGCGCGGGTGGCGAGGGTGTAGACCATGATGGTGCCGACGATGGCAATGGCTGCGGTATAGACCAACGTGCGCGCGCGGATGATGCGATAGATCGGCGGCTTGCCCTCGCGCCGGCGTTGCATGTTGATGTCGGTGTCGTAGCCGATCAGGCCTTTGGGCCGGCCGATCTCGCTCATCACGTTGTCGCAGGCGTCGATGCACAGGCCGCACTGGATGCAGCCGAGCTGGATGCCGTGGCGGATGTCGACGCCGGTCGGGCAGACATTGATGCACTGGTGACAGTCGACGCAATCGCCGGCGAAATCGCCATGGGCGCGGGCGGCTTCCGCCTTCTTCACCGACATGCGCGGCTCGCCGCGGTCGCGGCGATAGGTGACGTTGAGCGCCCATTCGTCGGTCAATGCCGCCTGGATGCGCGGCCACGGGCACATGTAGATGCACATCTGCTCGCGGGCGTGGCCGGCGAAGACATAGGTCGTCGCGGTTAGGATGCCGATCCAGAGATAGGCCGTGAACGGGGCCTGGAAGGTGGCGAGCTCCTTCACCAGCGTCGGCGCGTCGTCGAAATACAGCACCCAGGCGCCGCCGGTCCACCAGGCGATCATGACCCAGAGGAAGTGTTTGAGTGCGACCTTTCGGATGTGATCGAACGTCCAGTAGCGCTTGTCGCCCTGCATGCGCTCGCGCCGATCGCCCTCGACCCAGCGCTCGACGGCATAGAACAAGTCGGTCCACACCGTCTGCGGGCATAGATAGCCGCACCACAGTCGCCCCGCGACCGCGTTCATCAGGAACAGCATCATGGCCGCGATGATGAGGAGGCCGGTGAAATAGTAGACTTCCTGCGGCCACAGCTCGATGAAGAAGAAGTAGAAGCGGCGATGCGGCAGGTCGATCAGCACCGCCTGGTCGGGCAGGCCGGGTCCGCGATTCCAGCGTACGAACGGCAGGAGATAATAGACCCCGAGCGTGACGCACAGGATCGCCCATTTGATGCGGCGGAACGGCCCGTGGACCGATTGCGGATAGACCTTCCTGCGCTTCTCGTAGAGAGGCCCCTCGATGAAGGTGTCGTCGGTCATGGCAAATTCCCCCGCATCACTGACTGCATCTGAGTTGCGTTCAGGAGAACGCGCAGCCGCTGCTCAGGCCCAGCTTCCTGAAGACGATCGCCGCCGGGCAGAAGCCCGTGAACGAAGCCTGCAACATGTTCAGTCCGGCGAACGCCGTCAGCAGATACCAATACGCATTCACATAGGTGCCCAGTGCGAGACCGAGCAGGACGACGAATCCCGCAAACGCGAGAACGGCTTTGTCGACATTCATGGTAGGCTCCTTTTTGGGGTGGTGACGTTACGAACGGGTCAGTTTGGTTTCAGTCCAGGCGACGATGCTGCGCGTATCCATCGCGCCGGAATGGCGGGCGATCTCGCGGCCGCCGTGCATCAGCAACAGCGTCGGAATGCCGCTGATGTTGAGCCGCGACGACAATGCGGGTGCATTGTCTGAATTCAGCTTCAACAGCCGCACGCCGGGTTCGAGCGCTTGCGCCGCGCGCTCGAACATCGGCGCCATGGCGCGGCAGGGTCCGCACCATGGCGCCCAGACGTCGATCAGCACGGGAATGTCGCTTCTGGCGACATGGCGGTCGAAGGCTGCTTCGTCCACCTCGATCGGCTGGCCTGCGAACATCGGTTGGTGACAGGCGCCGCAGCGCGCACCCTGCGGTGTGCGTTCGGCCGGCAGGCGATTGATGCGCCCGCAATGTCCGCAGACGATCTGGCGTGTCGTGCTCATGTGCCGGTTCGGACCTCCTTGATCTTGGCGATGTTCAGCCTGTCGAGCAGGAAGCGCTCGTAGAACGGCTCGCTCTCGCCGCGCCGCATCTTGCGCAGGAAGTATTTCTCGAAGGCAACCTTGGCGAGGTGCACCCATTCGCCCTTGGAGGACCAGTTGACGTTGCGCGGCGGGATCTGCGGCTGCGCGAGGAAGGCGACGCCGGAATCGCCGAAGTCGGCGAGGCAGATCGCGTTCCAGGTCGGCTGCGCCGTCGGCGCCTTGCCGCGGAGCAGGGCGCCGATGTTCATCGCGGTCGCCGTCACCATGGATTCGATCATGAAGCCGGTCTTGGGGACGCCAACCGGCACCGGTGTGGCGCCGACCGGCGCGATCGCGACGCAGACGCCGACCGCAAACACGTTGGGGAAGGCGGGATTCTGTTGATGCTCGTCGACGATGACGAAGCCGCGCGGATTGGTCAGTTTCTCGATGCCGCGCACCGCCTCGACGCCGCGAAAGGCGGGCAACATCATCGAATAGACGAATGGCAGCTCGTGGGCCTTGCGGGACGTGCCGTTGTCGGAAAACTCCTCCACCGTCATCAAGCCGGGGGCGACATTGTCGACGCGGGCATTGGTGATCCACTTGATGTGCTTCTCGCGCATCTCGCTTTCCAGGAGACCCTTGGTGTCCCCGACGCCGTCAAGGCCGAGATGGCCGATATACGGCTCCGAGGTGACGAACGTCATCGGTACCCGGTCGCGCAGCTTGCGCCGGCGCAGCTCCGTTTCCAGGATGAAGAGGAACTCGTAGGCCGGCCCGAAGCAGGACGCGCCCTGAACGGCGCCGATCACGACCGGGCCGGGGTTCGCCGCAAGCTTCTCGAACGCGTCTTTCGCATGCGTCGCGTGATCGACGTGGCAGATCGACTGTGTATGGCCCTGCGGGCCGAGGCCGGGAATCTCGTCGAACGCCAGCTCGGGGCCGGTCGCGACGACCAGATAATCATAGTCGATCGACGTGCCGTCGCCGAGCTCGATGCGGTTCTCCTCGGGGTGGACGCGCTTTGCGCCCTGCGTCAGCAGCCGCACTCCCTTGCGCTTCATGATGTCCGCGAGATCAATCTCGATATCTTCGCGCTTGCGCCAGCCGACTGCGACCCAAGGGTTCGATGGTACGAAGTGATAGACGGCGCCTTGCGAGATGACGCTGAGGCGATCGTCCTTTCTCAACTGCGGCAGCAATTCATAGGCCATCAGCGTTCCGCTCAGGCCGGCTCCGATTACGACAATCTCCGCCATAGTTACCTCCGTTGGGGTTTCACCGCTCCGCCGGTTTACTCCGGCCGTCTTGCTGCTTGACTATATATTCACATATTCGTATATATACAAGTATGAAAATAGATGGTGACATGATGGAGCAGGCGGCCGACCAGGCGAGCGACCTATTGAAGGCACTCTCCAACCGCCACCGTCTCTTGATCATCTGCCAGCTGATCGACGGCGAGCATTCCGTCGGCGAGCTGGCCGAATTCCTGGGCCTGCGCGATTCCACAGTCTCCCAGCATCTTGCGCTCCTTCGCAAGGACGGCCTGGTGTCGGCACGGCGAGACGCGCAAACGATCTTCTATTCGATTGCGAGCGAGCCGGCGCGCGAGATCCTGAAGACGCTCTATCAGGTCTATTGCGCACCGAAGTCCATACGGACGAAGCGCACTTTATGAGCGCCCCGGGCGGGGCGCGTTGAGCGAGATCAACGTCCGCTTCGATGATGCTGATCAAATACAGAGGACACCCACGAGTGCGGTGTGATGGTTTCATGCTTACACGGATACGCCCCATGCGGCTCATAGGAGTTTTGGTTGTCTTGGCCGCCGGCCTGGGTGCAGGCGTTGCGCGTGCAGAGACGCTCACCGTGACGCAGCATCCGTTGGCCGACGAAAAGGCCGTCTTTGCCACTGTGGAAAGCATCAGCGTCGTACCCGCGCGCGGGCGCATTGGCGGGACCGTAGTCCAGCTCCACGTCAGGGAAGGGGATCGCGTAACCGCCGGTCAGGCGATTGCCACGATCGGCGATGAGAAGCTCGGCCTGCAGATGAAGTCGTTGGATGCGCAAATGGAGGCGCTGCAGGCGCAGGCCAGCCAGGCGCAAGTCGATTTCACGCGAATCGAGGGTTTGGTTGAGCGTGGCATTCTGCCGCGCGTCAAGCTCGACGAGCAGAGGACGGCGCTGAATGTGGCGGAGAACGGCCTGCGCGCCAAGACCGCAGAGCGTGCCGTCATCAACGAGCAGCTCAACCAGGGTCAGGTGCTGGCACCGGCAGGGGGACGTGTGCTGAAGAGGCTGATCACGGTTGGTTCCGTCGTATTGCCCGGTGATCCCATCGTTACCGTCGCGCAGCAGAACTTCAAGCTGCGGTTGCGGGTGCCCGAGCGCCATGCGCGCTCTCTGAAGGCCGGCGACAAGGTCCGCGTCGATGGTGCGGAGCTTGGTGGCGAAGCCGGCAGATGGGGCGTCGTCGATCTCGTCTATCCGCAGATCGAGGAGGGGCGGGTCATTGCGGACGCGACCGTCGAGGGACTCGGCGAATATTTCGTCGGCGATCGGCTGCGGGTGTGGATCTCCGGCGGCAAGCGGTCGGCTTTCGTGATTCCGGCAGGCTACGTGAAGACCCGGTTCGGCATCGACTACGTCCAGCTTCAAAAGGCCGGCGGAGTGGTCGACCTGCCGGTGCAGCGCGGCCGCGAGTTGCCGACGCCCGTGCTTCCCGATGGACTTGAAATCCTGTCCGGCATCCGTACCGGCGACCAGTTGGTGCGGCCGTGAATCTCGGACTCTCAGGCCGGCTGACCAAGGCGACGATCGGCTCGCCGCTGACGCCATTGTTCCTGCTTGCATCGCTCGTCGTCGGCCTCATCGCTGTGGTCGTGATTCCGCGCGAGGAGGAGCCGCAGATCTCCGTGCCGATGGTCGACATTCGCGTCAACGCCGATGGCTTGCGCGGACCCGACGCGGTCGAGCTCGTCACCAAGCCGCTGGAAGCGATCGTCAAGGGCATCGACGGCATCGAGCACGTCTACAGCCAGACCGAGGACGACCGCGTGATGGTCACCGCGCGGTTCCTGGTCGGAACGAAGGCGGAGGATGCGATCCTCCGCGTCCACGAAAAAATCCGCGCCAATCTCGATCGTATTCCAGTCGGGATCCCTGAGCCTTCGATCGTCGGCCGCGGCATCAATGACGTTGCGGTGACGGTCTTGACGCTGTCGCCGAAGCCGGAGGCCGCCGAGCGCTGGACCGACAAGGATCTGTTCGAACTCGCGGACAAGCTGCGCTCGGAGTTGATGAAGGTCGACAATATCGGTCTGACCTACATTTCCGGCGGCGCGGCGCAGCAGATCCGGGTCGAACCCGATCCGGAAAAGCTGTCGCTGTTCGGCGTTACGCTGCAGCAGCTCGTCGCCAAGGTGAAGGATGCCAACCGCTCATTCCTGGCGGGCCAGGTCCGCGATGCCGGCATCGTGCGCAATGTCGCGGCCGGCCAGACGTTGTCGGGCATCCCCGACATCGGCCTCCTCCTGATCTCGACCCGCGACGGACGGCCGGTCTACGTCAAGGACGTGGCCTCCGTCGTGATCGGGCCGAATACGCTCGAGCACCGCGTCTGGAACGATGCGCGCGATGCCAAGGGGCAGTGGTCGCGGGTGCCCGCGGTCAGCCTCGCGCTCGCCAAGCGCGCCGGCGCCAACGCGGTTGTGGTCTCGGCCGACATCGACCATCGCCTGCAGGGACTGAAGGGACGACTCATCCCCGATGACGTCCAGGTGACGGTGACGCGCGATTACGGCGAGACTGCCAACGAGAAGGCCAACGAGCTGCTGTTTCACCTCGCTCTCGCGACGGTCTCGATTGTCATCCTGATCGCGGTCGCGATCGGCTGGCGCGAGGCTCTGGTGACCTTCGTCGTGATTCCCACGACGATCCTGCTGACGATGTTCGCCGCCAATCTGATGGGCTACACCATCAACCGCGTCAGCCTGTTCGCGCTGATCTTCTCCATCGGCATTCTCGTCGACGACGCCATCGTCGTGGTCGAGAACATCGCGCGGCACTGGGGCATGCGCGACGGCCGGCCGCGCCTGCAGGCGACCATCGAGGCGGTGGCGGAGGTCGGCAATCCCACCATCGTTGCGACGCTCACTGTGGTCGCGGCGCTGCTGCCGATGCTGTTCGTGTCGGGCCTGATGGGCCCCTATATGGCACCGATCCCGGCCAACGCGTCGGCTGCCATGCTGTTCTCGTTCTTCGTCGCCATGGTGGTGGCGCCCTGGCTGATGCTCAAGCTCGCGCCGAAGGGCGAGATGGCGGCTGCTCATGCTTCGCACGATGAGGGTCGGCTCGGCCGGATCTACCGGCGCTTCGCCACGCCGATCGTCAGGAGCAAGCGCTCGGCCTGGATCTTCCTGCTCGGCGTCGGCATTGCAACGCTACTGTCGATGACGCTGTTTGCGACCAAATCGGTGACGGTCAAGCTGCTGCCGTTCGACAACAAGTCGGAGATCGCCGTCGTGGTCGATCTGCCTGAAGGGGCGAGCCTGGAGGCGACCGAGCGCACGCTGTTCGGTGCCGCCGAGATCGCGCGGCAACTGCCGGAGGCGACCTCGCTGCAATCCTATGCCGGCACGCCGGCTCCCTTCAATTTCAACGGCCTGGTGCGGCACTATTATCTTCGGGAGAGGCCCGAGCTCGGCGAGGTGCAGGTGAACCTGGCCGCGCGGGGCGAGCGCAAGCGCGCGAGCCATGAGATCGCGCTCGAGCTCCGCGAGAAGCTGAAGGCGCTCGATCCGCCCAAGGGCACCAGCATCAAGGTGGTCGAGGTGCCGCCCGGGCCGCCGGTGCTTTCGACGCTGCTCGCCGAGGTCTACGGTCCCGATGCAGCCACACGCCGTGCGGTCACCGCCGAGCTCAAGAAGGTCTTCGCGGAAGTGCCGTTCATCGTCGACATCGACGATTCCATCGGCGAGAAGCGGCCGCGGCTGCGGCTCTCGATCGACCAGGACCGGCTCGAATTCTTCGGCGTCGAGCAGCGCGACGTCTACGACACCATCCAGGCGCTGTTCGGCGGTACCTCGATCGGCTATTCGCATCGCGGCGAGGACCGCAATCCGATCGAGATCGCGGTGCATCTCGGAAAGCGCGATCTGGTCTGGGACGAGGCGCTGGCCTCGACGCCGGTGCCGGCCAACACCTTGCCAGGCAGCAAGACGGTGGTCGAACTCGGTCAGGTCGTGAAAGCGACCATGGAGCAGGGTTCGCCGACGATCTTCCGCCGCGACGGCCGCTTCGCCGACATGGTGATGGCCGAGCTTGCCGGGCGCTTCGAGGCGCCGCTTTACGGCATGCTCGCGGTCGCCGATCGCGTGGATGCCCATGATTGGGGCAAGCTGCCGAAGCCCGCGATCAGCCTGCACGGCCAGCCAACGGACGAGTCGCGTCCGACGCTGCTGTGGGACGGCGAGTGGGAAATCACCTGGGTGACCTTCCGCGACATGGGTGCGGCCTTCGGCGCGGCCATCCTCGGGATTTACGTGTTGGTCGTCGCCCAGTTCAGGAGCTTCCGTCTGCCGCTCGTCATCCTGACGCCGATTCCGCTGACGCTGATCGGCATCCTGATCGGGCACTGGCTCCTGGGGGCGCCGTTCACCGCGACCTCGATGATCGGCTTCATCGCGCTGGCGGGCATTATCGTGCGCAACTCGATCCTGCTGGTCGACTTCATCAGGCACAGCGGCGCAGACGGCAAGTCGCTTCGCGAGGTGGTGCTGGAGGCCGGCGCGGTGCGCTTCAAGCCGATCCTTCTCACCGCGCTTGCGGCCATGATCGGGGCCGCGACCATCCTGCTCGATCCGATCTTTCAGGGGCTGGCGATCTCGCTCCTGTTCGGGCTTGCCTCGTCGACGCTGCTCACCGTGCTGGTGATCCCCGCGATCTACATCGCCTTGCGCGCGCCGCGCGAGGAGGCTTCGACCACAGCCAAATCCAGCTCATGAGGATCCAATGGACAAGAACTACGTCGACATCACCAGGAACATCTCGGCCAATTTGAAGAAGCTGCGGGGCGACATTCCCGATACGATGAAGGGATTTTCCGCACTCGCCCAGGCGGCCGCGCGCGACGGTGTGCTCGACAAGAAGACCAAGGAGCTGATGGCGCTGGCGCTCGGCGTCGCCGCGCATTGCGACGGCTGCATCGGCTTTCACACCGAGGCGCTCGTCAAGCTCGGTGCGAGCCGCGAAGAGATCGAGGAGACGCTCGGCATGGCCGTCTATATGGGCGGCGGACCGTCGCTGATGTACGCGGCCGACGCGATCGCGGCGTACGAGCAGTTCCAGCAGCAGACTGCTTCCAGCTGAGCGGCGCCGTTGGGCGTCTGATGCAAAAAGGACCGGGCGACAATCGTCGTCCGGTCCTTTTGCCTTAGCTCGCTATTATTACCAGCGGCCGTCGCCGACGCCTACGCCGACGCTGACGCCGGGAGCGCGAATACCGACGCCGGCGCGCGGCCCGTCATCCCAGTCGCGACGATACGTCCGCCGCTCATGGTAGCCATCACGCGGCATGGAGTTGTAGGAATCGCGCACGATCACGCGCGCGCCGCCGCGGGTGCGATAGCAGCGGCCGGCGTCGTCGCAGACAAGCCGAACCTGCTGGACGAGATCCGGATTGGTGTACTCGCTGCTCGTGTAGATATCGGATGCCTTCGCCCCCGACGCGGCTGCCAAAGCGCCGACGCCTGCCAAAAGCGCAATCGTAAATGTCTTCATTCTGTCCTCCACCGCAACTGCCCTATGGGACGACAAGAAGGGGAGGCGGTGATTGTTCCCGGCTGGTTTGCAGGTTTTTCCCGGAGCCCGCTCTTTGCCGCGGCTCCTAAATCGGCTCGTAGGTCTCGGTCCCGCAGATGTCGTCGGCTTCCGCGCGCCGGCGGTCGACCACCTTTCCTCCTGATATCGTCACGATGTAGGTCTGGGCGCCGAGCGAAGTGCCGGTCGCGGAGGTGAGCTCGGCGCGGACGCAGGCGGTCCAGCCCGGTCCGCGCGCCTCCCGGTGGGGCATGGCGACGTGCACGGCGCGTGGATAGGAGGTGGTGAGGAAGACGACATCGATCTGCTCGCGCACCACGCGCTTGACGTCGGGGGCGGCTTCGGGCGGTGGCTGCTCGGTTTCCTTCATCCGCATGAATTCCGGCACCGGCGCGCGGCTGTCGGCAAAGCCGCAGGCACCGAGTGCGAGCGCGCCGGCGAGCAGCGTCGCATGAGCAATGATCCGCAACATCCGTGAAGGTTCCCTGCGGCCGAACAGATAGGCAGGAAAGCGATCCGGCGAAGTCCCCGGCAATCAAGTTTTGCTGAAGTGCTGGAGCTCGCGGCATTTCATATTCCGGAATTGCAGGCTAAGTTTGTACCCCAGACGAGGGGGATTGCACCGATGAGGATTTTGGTCGTAGCGGCTGCGGTCATGGCGCTGGCGATTGCCTCGGCGCAGGCGCAGGGCCGGCGGTCCCCCAATGACGCAGGCAAACCGGCGGACAACAAGCCCAAGGTCGACGAGAAAGCCTACAAGGCCGCGCTCGAGCGCATTCCCGAGCCCAAGGACAAGTACGATCCGTGGGGCGGGGCGCGTCCGAGCGAACCCGCCAAGAAGCCGAAATAGAGCGAGGCGAGCTTTGCGGACCGGCCTGCGAGTTCCGATCGGGGTCGTTGCGCTGCTGTTGATCGCCGTGCGACCAAGCGCGGCCTGGGAAAGTTGGGGCGGCGATGCAGGCGGCTCGCGCTTCTCGCCGCTGCAACAGATCACGTCCGACAATGTCGGCAATCTGGTTCGGGCCTTCGAATTCCGCACCGGCGATCTCGCGGTGCGCGCGCCGGAGGTGATGCGGCGAACCAAATTCCAGGCAACGCCGCTGTTCGTCGAGGACAGCCTGATCTTCTGCTCGCCGTTCAACGAGGTCATTGCGCTCGATCCCGGCACGGGCGCGCAGAAATGGCGTTACGATCCGAAGATCGCGACCAATCAGCGTCCCGCCAATCGCTACGTCTGCCGCGGCGTCACCCACTGGACCGACGATGAGGCGCCCGCGGATGCCGCCTGTCGCTCTCGCATCTTCATGGACACCAACGACGTTCGCCTGATCGCGCTCGATGCGAAGACGGGACTTCGCTGTGCCGGCTTCGGCAATGGCGGCGAGGTGAAGCTCGATATCGGCATTGCCCTGGAATGGCCCGGGGAATTCCAGATCACCTCGCCGCCGGCCGTCGGACGGGGTGTCGTCGTGGTCGGCTCCGCGATCTCCGACAACCGCCGCGTCGATGCGCCGAGCGGCGTGGTACGTGCGTTCGATGCGCGCACCGGCCGGGCGCGCTGGAGCTTCGAGCCGCTCAAGCGTGACGGCATCGAAGCCGGGCACGCCAATGTCTGGGCGCCGATGTCGGTCGACGCGGCGCGCGGCCTGGTGTTCCTGCCGACGTCCTCGCCGTCGCCGGATTTCTGGGGCGGCAAGCGGCCGGGCAACAACGAGCATGCCAATTCGGTGGTCGCATTGCGCATCGAGACCGGCGAGCTCGCATGGGCATTCCAGACCGTGCATCACGACGTCTGGGATTACGATCTGGCGGC
Organism: Bradyrhizobium sp. 192; assembly: GCF_023100965.1. NCBI lineage: Bacteria > Pseudomonadati > Pseudomonadota > Alphaproteobacteria > Hyphomicrobiales > Nitrobacteraceae > Bradyrhizobium > Bradyrhizobium sp. 192. The sequence continues at coordinate 5,995,745 of NZ_CP064690.1, read as the reverse complement.
GCAGCCGACGCTTGCGCGCCTCGATGCGGGTGACGGCCAGCGCGACGTCGTGATCCAGCCGACCAAGCAGGGTTTTGTCTTCGTGCTCGACCGCGAGACCGGCAAGCCGGTCTGGCCGGTGGAAGAACGCGCGGTGCCGCAGGGCGGCGCGGAAGGGGAGGCGTTGTCGCCGACGCAGCCGTTTCCGACGCATGTGCCGGCGCTGATCTCACAGACGATCTCGACCGACGACGCGCTCTCGCTGCTGCCGGCACTGCGCCGCTCGTCCTGCGAGCGCCAGTTCGCGGAGGCGCGCAACGACGGTCTGTTCACGCCGCCTTCCGTGCAGGGCACGCTGGAGTTTCCCTTCACCGGCGGCGGGGTGAACTGGGGCAGCGCGGCCTTCGATCCGGTCCGGCAGATTCTCTACGCCAACACCGGGCGCGCCGTTCACCTCATCAGGCTGATCCCGCGCGCGGAGGCCGCCGGATTCAGTCCGCCGCCCGGGTATGATTTCGGCCAGCAGCGCGGCGCGCCGTTTGCGATGTCGCGCGCGGTGATGATGTCGCCGCTCGGTCTGCTCTGCAACAAGCCGCCCTGGGGCGAGATGGTCGCGGTCGATCTGAAGGCCGGCAAGATCCTCTGGCGTTCGACGGTCGGCACCACTGAAGACCTGGCGCCGCTCGGTGCGCCGCTGCCCTGGGGCGCGCCTCTCGTCAACGGGCTCGCGGTCACGGCGGGCGGCCTCGTCTTTACCGGCGCGATGGATGCTTATTTGCGTGCCTTCGATGCGCGAAGCGGCAAGGAGCTGTGGCAGGGGCGGCTGCCGGTGCCCGGCGTCGCCAATCCCATGACCTATCTGTGGAAGGGCGAGCAATATGTCGCGATCGGCGCCGGCGGCCACTCCGAAGCCGGCACCTCGATCGGCGACAGCGTGGTCGCGTTCCGCCTGGCGCGGCCAGGCGAGGCGCCGACATTGTGGTCGCGCACCATCGATCGTCCCGGTGGACGATTCTTCGCGGCATCAGCGGCAATCGGAATCGCGATCGTTGCGCTCGTGATCGCAGGCCTGCGCTGGCGTCGCCGTCGTCGTATCACGCAATCATAATGGCGTTGTGGATGCGATGCGAACGTTCGTTCACATCGCGCGCGCTATTGGACGAAGGCGAGGCCGATACGCTTGTCACTGCGCCAAATTGTACGACAATTCCGGACGAAATCGTCGCGCGTGATCGATAGCGTGATCGATTGCGGCAATGTGACGGGAGTGTCGAGGTCGATCGCCACGCCGCCCGCCGACATGTTTCGCACGGTGCAGGGAATGCCGCTGTTTTCAAAGGTGATCGTTCCACCCTTGAAAACCCGGTGACGCTGCGCTGCTCGCTTCTCGATCATCCGCTTCGGTCCTTCATGATGATCGTGAAATAGTGCATAGAAATTACGTTGAACTAAACTCAATACTGGCGCTACTTGCACGGCGCTTCAGACTTCGTTTACGACGTCGGCGCGGGGAATTCCTCCGCCGAATTTACCCACACGCTCTTCTTTTATGGCGCTGCGCGCCGATGGAGATATTGATGAAGACCACGCTTTCGATTCTGCTCGCCGCCGCGTTCTCGCTGCCGTCGATGCCCGCCCACGCCGTCAAGTGGGACCTCTCGACCATGAGCTGCAAGCAGTTCCTCGAGAGCGGCGAAGACAACATCCAGGTCGTGCTGACCTGGATGGACGGCTGGTACAAGGGCGACGAGGACAACGCGATCATCGACACCGACGTGTTCATCGAGAACGCGAAGAAGTTCGGTGCCTATTGCGGAAAGAATCCGACCGCCAGCATCGTCACCGCGGCCGACGAAGTGCTGGGCAAGTAATGAAGCGTGCGGACCGAAACGCGGATGCAATCGCGCTTCGGTCTTTGCCGCGGTGCGCTTTGCGCTCACGCGGCTCGTCTTTGAAATGCTGCTCAGCCCGGCAACATTGCGAACGCGCTCGATACCATCGCGACCGGCTTGTTGTCGGCGGCCGAGAGCAGCGTGACGCGGCCAAAGCTCATGGTGCGCCCGAGCCGTACCACGCGGGCGTCAGCAATCACGTCCGATGAGGACACTGCGCGCATGAAATGCGTGGTCTGGTCGACCGTGGTCATGGGGCGGTAGCCGCGATTGGCCGCCAGGATCGCGATCACCATCGCGGTGTCGGCGAGCGCCATCAGGGCCTGGCCGCAGACAATGCCGCCATTCCGGCACAACCGCTCCGAAAACGGCATGCGCAGCAGTGCGCCCGGCTGCCAGTCCGGCGCATCCGCCGGCTGCGCGTGCTCGAGGCGCTCGACGGTGAGGTCGAGATCCTGGACCCAGGGGGCAAAAACCTCGGCGAGGATGCGTCTGGCGTCGGGGAGGCCGAATTCGGCGTCTGGCTGCATTTGCATTGCTGTCGCGTTCTCCTGCATTGCCGGATGTTTCGAGCATTGTGCGCATCGGCGCGGCAAAGTCACCCGGTCTGGCGCCGGGCCGGTCGGCTTGAAAATGCCTGACTTGGCCCGATATGATGCCTTGCTTGGGTGTGGGTGGATGATATTGCGTCGGTGTGTCCTCGTCTTTGGTATGGCAGCGCTCGGCCTCGCGCTGAGCGGGTGCACCAAGTGTGGTCCGATCTGGGACGACTGGCTGCATGCGCCGAAATCGTGCAGATCGGACCGGCTCTAGCGGGCCTCGACAGGCCTCTGCGGCCGCGACTGGGATGGCGAGGTGCGGACGATTCGCGCCTTATGGATGATCAAGGAGTGGATGATGAAGCTTTTCCGTTTGGCCGCGGTGCTGGTCGTGCTGGCCGGACCGGCCTACGCGCAAATGCCGCAGCTCAATTTGCTGCAGGACGGTCCGAGCAAGACTCCCGAGGAGAAGGCCGCGGAAGCCGAGCGTGAAAAGGCCTACAAGGAAACGCTGAAGAAGATTCCGGACACCAAGGCGTCCAACGATCCCTGGGGCGGCATGCGCGCCGATCCGCCGAAGCAGCCGGCGGCGCCGAAGGCATCGGCCGCAACCAGCGCGCCGAAGAAGACCAAAAGCGGGACGGCCGCCAACTGACCGAACTCCGTTCGGGAGGCCGCAATGGCGCCTCTCGGACGGGACTCCTCTTCGTCAGGCCCAGGCCCTACATTGTGCTGAGCGTAGCGCGTAGAGGAGGGCAGGACATGGCCGACCGTCCGCGGGATCTCGCCGAGCGGATGGCGCGCCGGCGCAACACCGCCGGCAAGCCGGGCCAGACGGTCCGCGACGGCTATCTGCGCGAGACCTTCACGCTGCCGCGCGCGGCGGCGCGGGAAAGGGCGCAGGCCTTCTTCGCCCGCTACCCCAAGGCCGGCTACATGAGTGCGGTAGAGACTTGGCGCGAGTTGCCCGGCGGCGACATCGAATTCACCATGCGGCGGCTGCCCAGCGCGGACTGATCTCGATACCTGCTAGTCGAGGGTTTCGGCAACGATGCGAATCCGGAACACGGGCTCCTTGGCCTCGTCCAGCAGCTCCATGTGCCATTCGGAATTTTCCTGAAGCTTGCGGGCAATGCCGGCGGTCATGTCGGCGCAGACATTGGTCATCTCTTTCCAGGCCGAATTGCGATCGGCAAACTCCGTCGCCTGGTCCGCGCAGCCCGAGTAACTTCCATTCCGGATTCGAAAGAAATACAGCGGCATGGCTGGCACCGATGGCACGCGTGATGGCCTCGCCTCGGGCCATGGACGCGCGCAGTGCAATCCCAAACCACCGTCAGATCAATTCCGGGCGGCTACGGATGATGTTCCACCGCAGCTCCCAGCCTTTGGCGCTGCCGGTGCACAAGGCGCCATCCGACGCCGACCGTCATCCGCCCGCTTCAGGCTGTCCGGCCGCTCGCTTCAGCTCCCGGTCGATCCGCAGCCGCACGCGCCGGATCGCCAGCAGATCGATCTTCGTCTCGGTCTTGCCGGACTTGACCTGCTCGCCAATGCGGAACTGCCACTGCCAGATTCCAGGAATCGCCGCCTTGGCGACGGTGAACTCGATGCCCCTGTGATTCATGGTGGCCTCCCCACGGTTCACTTCCATGACTGCAAACATGTTGGGCGTCACAATATTCCGGACACAAGCAAATTTTGGCGGTAAGCCTTGGATAATTCGGGGATATCTCGAAAGCGCACGGACGCCGAAACAAGCGAAGCCTCGTCCGAAACACGCCGCACTGCCTGAAGGTGCCGGGTTACGGAACGCTCCGTGGTTCTCCGACCATGAACAGAGTTCCTGGCCTGCACCCGGCTGCATGGGTGCGTCCCGAACAGACCGCAGGGCCGCGCCGGGGATGACCGATTCCCTGCAAGCAGCGGCATGTGCCTTGCTTGGCCTGATGACGGCAAACATCAATATGGGCCCGTCATGCTCGGCATTCCCCGCCGCTACAGTCATTTCGTCTTCGGCATCATCCAGTCCGGACTGACCTCGCTGGTCGCGTCGGGGATTGCGAGCCTGCCCGCAGGCGATGCGATGGGCTTCGTCGGGCACTGGATGGTGTCGTGGCTGATGGCATGGGCCGCTATGCTGCCGATCGTGCTGCTGGCTGCGCCCGCGATCCGCGCCTTCTCGCTGCTCCTGACGCGGGAGGAGAGGGAGCCGCGAACCGCCCGGCAGGCGTGAAAAAGCCCCGCCCGACGAGAGCCAGGCGGGGCCGAGAGTTATTGGAGGCTGAGGTGCTGGGCTGCAACACCATAGCCGCATCACCCTAGCCGGCCCCGCTTACGGCAGCCTGACAGGCGGCAGATTTCCGGGCCCTCCGCCGAGGCCGCAGACTGGCCCCGCACCCGTCCCAATTTCGTCATCGGCCCGCACGACTGCGGACACACCCGTCGGCAAGATTCCACGCCGTTCGGCGCCGCCATGGGGGAAACGTGGCACGCCGACCAGGGGTGGCATGATGGATAAGGTAGAGCGGTCATTCGCCGCCGCGACAGCGGCTGGCTTCGTCGTGCTGGTGATCGGCCTCGTGCTGCTGGCGCTGCTTTAGGGGGCGCGGGCGGTCAGCCGTGCCCTGCGATGATGGGGCGCGGAGCATCCCGCATTGTCAAAACTAAAAAACTGAAAAACAACCCCATGCACAGTAGGCGGCATGGAAATTTCGTTGTTGCCTCAGTGCCTTAATCGTGGTGCTGAAGTGCCGCTAAAGCAATTCTGGCAAGCGCTAGAGCGTTTTCGAGCGAAGTGGACACCGGTTCGCGTGAAGGAAACGCGTCAAAACGAGAATCTAGAGCTTCGGTTCTGATTCAATCAAACCGAAAATGCTCTAGTGGATCTTGATGTCGTTCAGGGGAAGCTGGAGCTCGGCGGCGCGCTCTTCGCGGTCCTTCTTGCGGAACTCGTTTTCCTGGCGCTCGAACTTCATCATCTCCCGATGCGCCGCCTCCAGCAGGGGATTGCGCCTGGTCGTATCGCGGTGCGTGTTTTCCGTCATGATCGAGTCCCCGGAGTTGCGGTCTCATCCTGGAGAAGGCCCAGCACCGCGAAAAGGTTCGGTGCCGCAGGATTACGGAATTCTGACGGCGGCCGGGCCATGCGTCTTTGATGCGCGTCAGCTTCGGTCGGGAAACGACGTTGCCGCAGCCTTGCTATTTCGGCGGTTGCAGTCCGGGGGATTTGGCCCAGTCTTGCAGGTGATTGGCGACGTCGGCCTGGCGGGCCTTCTTGAGCAGGGCATCCCGCTCGGGCCCGGGCGGAAGCTTCGAAGCCTGTTGCTGGACCTGCTTCACCCATGCGGAAAGCCGGTCTTGAAGGGTCAGCTGCTGCTTGTAACGTCGCCGCTTGAACATGGCATGCTCCTTTCCGTGCGAGGAAGGCCGGAGCGCAATCGGCGTTCTCATCACCGATGGTCGCCACGCTTCGGGCGGTGATGGCTCATTTGGGACAATCGACGGATCGGTGTCTGTGCACTTGTGCGCACAACAGGAACCGGTCAGCCGCGGACAGCCCATCAACGGAGGCAGGCGCCTCAAAAGGGATGATCATTCACACGCCGGCGCATCTCGTGACAGAATTGGCGAGTCGATTCCGGAGCTTGGCGCCCCCGTAGGAATCCGGTCGCACGGGACACCGCCGGGATCCTGGATCCGAGCTCATCCTGGCCGCCGCCACACGCGTCTGAGTGAAAAGAGGCCGCCGGCTGGCGCGGCCTCAATGCATCTTGCGACGGAGCTTCCTGAGGAGTTCGCGCTGGTCCGCGATGTGAGCGAGGACCATCTGGCGAATCTCCTCGGCTCGCTCCGGGTTGGGAGCGGGGAGCGGGTTTTCAACCCCATGGTTCGGGCGGGTTACCTTGCGCATCGGCTTTGCGCCATCTGGCGTTTCCATGGCCCCGTGTCCTCATTGACAGGCGGGAGTGCTTGTCTCTCTCTCTCTCTCTCAGCCACCGACGCCCGATGGACTCGTTGCCGGTGACTGGGAGCAGGTGCCCAAAAATCACGCCGCCGACAATAGCATACGACACGGCCGGGCAAATTCGGTCGGCGCGTGAATCCTGGCCGAGTCCTAATTTCCCTCCGCGAGGGTGGAATCAAGAAAGGGCCGCATTCGCGCGACCCTTGCCGGAAAATCTGTTCGGAATGAAATAGCAGCCCCGGCAAGAGCAATCCTGACTCTATCCACAGGCTTGAGGAATCCGGAATAACACGGTGTTCCTTTACCGGAACTAGGTGTCCTAATTTCCTGAAATGAGTGTCCTGCTTAGGACAGTACCTGAATCCAGGTGCTGTCCTAATTGGGACACTCGGAACTCTGAATTAGGACACGGAGTTTTGTGACAGACTGAATGGCAATGAGTCGCAAACGTACCCGAGTAAGCGCGACTGCGATGAGCCCCAATCCCGCCAGCCCCGGATTGGGGCTTTTCGTTTTTCGGAATTAAAAACGCCGCTCGCTTAAATGAAGCGCGAGCGGCGGTTTACCAGCCCCGAGGGGGATAATGCAAAACCCCGGCACCTGATTAGTCAGCACAGGCTGTGCCAGGTTCATTGTGTCAAGACGCGACACTCGCGGAGGGGAATTAGCGCAGTCTTGTCCCACCTACTTCCCGGCGCTCTCGCCTTTAGGCGCGGCGACGTCGGCCTGCTTTTCGGCGAGCTTTATACGGGTGGAAGCCATCGGTGCTGATCTCGGGCTCGCCAATCACGCGCTCCCGCAAGTCCTGGGTGAATGGGTCCGTATTCTCGCTGTCGCGCTTTGGCGCAGAAGGCCAAGGAGCCCACGCTGATGGAGCAAATCCGGCCGGGGGTGACCTACGACGATTGCGCCGACAAGTGCAACAAGTGCGGCATACTGCTATGGCCGCCCTAAGCGCAAGCTCGGGGGCAGCACCATTGCCCATCGTATGCCCCGGCTACGGCGACTCAAATTAGGTCACTGCGATTTTCAAAATCGGCCACCGCGCCCGGAAACAGGCCAGCACCTGAATTCCGGGGACTGGCCGAAATAGGCCACTCTGATTTCCAAACTGAGCCACCAAACGAGGACGCCACCAAGCTAATAATGCTCAGTGGCGCTACGCTGGAACTGGAAATTGCAATCCTCCAGTAGAGATTGGTCAGGGCGAGGCTGGATTAGGTTCAGGGGCCACACGGGATTTCAAGGCAGGCCAGTCACTCCGCGATCGACTTGCCGGGTGACTGGTGCCGGATCGGCCTATTGATTGCTAACGCCCCCGGAGCTTGGCAGCGAAGAGCCCGTGAGAGGCAGATCTGCAACAGGCCGCCCACATTAGGCGGGAAACGGAGCTACTTAGGTCCGTTGTCGATCAGACGCGGGAGCATATCAACGCAAGTCGTCGGCTTCTTGCGCAGGCGCCACCTCAAATTTGGCCACTCCCGAAATAGCCTTTACTGTTTGCTCACCTCGGAGCTCGCAGACCCGGTGATGAAAGCCACTGGTCGACCTGTATGGCTGTTTCAGTCTGGCGCGCTTTCCGGATCATGGCATCCCGTAGGGGGCCGTGGGGAAGCTTGTGCGCCTCGTCTTTCAGGCGGTTGGCCTCAAGTACAAGCCGATCAACTAGCGAAAGCTCAGGCCGGTGGGATTTGGTGCGCGTCATGATGCTCTCCGTGTAGGAGGCGGGAGCGCGATACTCTCAGTCACCGATAGATGCCGATGGTGGGGCGGTGATGGAACCACAGTACGCGCTATGCCTGCAGCAAGCGAGGAATTCCGCTATGCAAAACAGGCCACTCACAAATCAAACCGGGCCACTCTGAGGCCGCAAACAGGCCAGCGCTGAATCCGGGTACTGGCCGCAGGCCAGCGCCTGAATCCGCAAAAGAACATATTGCGAACATAGAACAGATAGGGTACATTGCCTCTATCGACGAGCCGCCTCGCCAATCGTTTGTCCCTCTAGCGAATCCTCGCCATAAGGAGCACGACCCAATGTCCACCACTGCCCTGCGTATCGTCGAAGGATCTTCCATGGACAAGAGTAAAGCTCTGGCCGCCGCGCTCTCCCAGATCGAGCGTCAGTTCGGCAAGGGCTCGGTGATGAGGCTCGGCAAGAACGACCGCTCGATGGACGTCGAGGCGGTCTCTTCCGGGTCCCTCGGGCTCGACATCGCGCTCGGCATCGGCGGCCTGCCGAAGGGGCGCGTCGTGGAAATCTACGGGCCGGAATCCTCGGGCAAGACCACGCTGGCGCTGCATACGGTGGCGGAAGCGCAAAAGAAGGGCGGCATCTGCGCCTTCATCGACGCCGAGCATGCGCTCGACCCGGTCTATGCACGCAAGCTGGGCGTCAACATCGACGAGCTCCTGATCTCGCAGCCCGATACCGGCGAGCAGGCGCTGGAGATTTGCGACACGTTGGTGCGGTCGGGGGCGGTAGACGTGCTGGTGGTCGATTCGGTCGCGGCGCTGGTGCCGAAGGCCGAACTCGAGGGCGAGATGGGCGATGCGCTGCCGGGGCTTCAAGCGCGGTTGATGAGCCAGGCGCTGCGCAAGCTGACGGCCTCGATCAACAAGTCCAACACTATGGTGATCTTCATCAACCAGATCCGCATGAAGATCGGTGTGATGTACGGCTCGCCGGAAACCACCACCGGCGGCAATGCGCTGAAGTTCTACGCTTCCGTTCGCCTCGACATCCGCCGCATCGGCGCGATCAAGGAGCGCGACGAAGTGGTCGGCAACACCACCCGCGTCAAGGTGGTGAAGAACAAGCTGGCGCCGCCCTTCAAGCAGGTCGAGTTCGACATCATGTACGGCGAGGGCGTCTCCAAGATGGGCGAGATCCTCGACCTCGGCGTCAAGGCCGGCATCGTCGAGAAATCAGGCGCATGGTTCTCCTATGACAGCCAGCGCCTCGGCCAGGGCCGCGAGAACTCGAAAGCGTTCCTGAAGGCCAATCCCGACATCACCGCCAAGATCGAGACCTCGATCCGCCAGAACTCCGGCCTGATCGCCGAGCAGATTCTCGCCGGCACGCCGGAGCGCGACGCCGACGGCGAGGAGCCGGCGGAGGAGTAAGTTCTAAATCGTAGAGTTTTTCGCGAGGAGCGGGCGCTGAGGACGTTGAGTTGCCGACGTCGTCGGCGCCCGTTTCGTTTTTGTGATACAAGATATATCCGGATCAGTTGGTGAGACTGGGATCGCCGTGAGTTGGAATCAATCCGAGGTCGTCGCTGCTCGCCGGATGATCATTGAGACGGCAAGATGCATACTTTCCGGACGCTCGTCCCCGGTAGAAGGTGCGAGGACAATAGCAAGGCACAGCGTCAAGGCTCGCCTCGAAAACGATCCCGATATCTTGCCTTTCGTGGGAATCGCTTCTGAAACCGAATCCTTGCCGTTCGGACCCGAAAGAGCCCACTGGCAGGCGCGCGCGCTCGCTGAACTCCAAGGCAAGATCGATGAATCACAAGCCTGGGCGCTTACGGTTGCGAGCCCCCATTGTCAGAGCCTTGTGGCCCGGTCGGGAAGCCTGATGCGTTGGCCCGACGGCCAGGATCGGTAGTGCCGTTAGGCTTGGCAAAGGCGCGCAAGCACCGTGCCCACCATATTTCAACGCGCACAAAGAAGGTGGGCACGCTCCGCTTTGCCCACCCTTGTATTAGCGCATCGGTATAGGATTGGCCCCGTTCCGTGAGGAATGGCCCAGCCCGGGTGGCCACCCTGGCTGGGCCGCCGATCGATCGGATCGATGCCCACCGAAGCCTTGAGGGCTGCGTTTCGTAGCAAGATCGCGGTCGGCACTTCATCGGGACCCGCATGGTTGAACGAACTTCAGGTTCGCATAACAAGGGAGGGTCGAGGAAGATGGCCAAGCGTAACACGATCTGTGCCGGGATCGATACCGGCAAACGCAAGCTCGACGTGGCGATCGATGGCAACTCTGAGCAGTTGCGGGTCGACAACACGGCAAGAGGTCACCAGGCGCTGGTGGAGTGGTTGAAGTGCCGCAAGGTAAAGAGGGTCGGGATCGAGGCAAGTGGAGGCTACGAGCAGGCGGTCGTTGCGGAGCTGCGGCGCAAGCGTTTCGTCGTCGTGCTGTTTCAGCCGAAGCAGGTCCGCGCCTATGCCACGTTCCGTCTGCTGCTGGCTAAGAACGACAGGATCGACGCGGCGCTGATCGCGACGTGCACTGCCGCGGTCAAGACGATCCATCCTGCACCGGATCCGCGGTTGCAGCCCTTTGCCGAGCATCTGACCATGATCGATCAGATCACGGAAGACATCGCAAGGCTGAAGAACCGGCTCGAGAGTTGCCGCGACAAGCGGATTCAAGGGGTTTGGAAGGCGCAGATCGCGCTGTTGGCAAAGTCCAAACGAGCCGAGTTCAAGGCGCTGCTGGCGGCGATCCGCAAGCATCCTGATCTCGCCGCACGGCTCGATCTGATCTACAGCGTCGCCGGCTGCGGTCTGCCGACCGCGGCTGCCGTCCTGATCAGGATGCCCGAGATCGGCAACATCACACGCGAACGGGCCTCAGCTCTCAGTGGACTGGCGCCTTACGACGACGATAGCGGCGAACGATCCGGTGCCCGTCACATCAAAGGTGGCCGTGAGCGGCTGCGTTGGGCGCTCTACAACGCGGCTCTTCCGGCATCCTCCCGATGGAACCCGCAGATGAAGGCTCTCTATACAAGGCTGATCGCCGCCGGAAAATCTCATAAATGCGCGCTGGTCGCTTGCGCCAAAAAGTTGCTCGTCACGATCAACGCCGTGGTCGCCCGCGGAACTCCGTGGATCGCCGAAGCGCCTCAAACTGCCAAGCTGCCCGCCACCTGATCGCGTTTCTTTGTTCGATCAGGCGGCCGTTTCTTCGTCCCGACCTTCCGCCTGGACGACGCCGTGCGCCGCGGCCGTCAAGGTTGGCCGTCGCGAACGCCCCGCGTCAAACTCGCTGCCGCCAGGCCACACCTTGACGGCTGCAAGCCCGGCGTCATGCTTGCGGAAAATCGGGAGAACCTTAATGGTTGCTACGAATCCGTTACTCCGCCGCTTCCGCGTAATCGCTCACCGGCGGGCAGGAGCACACCAGATTGCGGTCGCCGTAGACGTTGTCGACGCGGCCGACCGGGCTCCAGTATTTGTCGGTGCGCGAGCTGCCGGCGGGGAAGCAGCCTTCGGCGCGGGTGTAGGCCCGCTTCCAATCATCGTCCGCGATGTCGTGCACCGTGTGCGGGGCATGGCGCAGCGGTGACGCTTCGATCTTGAAGCGGCCGGCCTCGACCTCGGCGATCTCCTTGCGGATCGCGATCATGGCATCACAAAAACGATCCAGTTCGGCCTTCGATTCCGATTCGGTCGGTTCGATCATCAGCGTGCCCGGCACCGGGAAGCTCATGGTCGGCGCGTGGAAGCCGTAGTCGATCAGGCGCTTGGCGATGTCGTCGACGGTGACGCCGGACGTGGGCTTGAGCGGACGGGGATCGACGATGCACTCATGCGCGACGCGGCCTTTCTCGTTCTTGTAGAGCACCGGGAAGTGCGGATCGAGGCGTGCTGCGATGTAGTTGGCGTTGAGGATCGCGATCTCCGTGGCGCGCTTCAGGCCTTCGCCGCCCATCATCAGGATATAGATGTAGGAGATGGTCAGGATCGATGCCGAGCCGAACGGGGCGGCCGAGACCGGGCCGACCGGTGCGTCAGCCTTTGTCGCGGGATGACCAGGCAGGAACGGCGCCAGATGTGCCTTGACGCCGATCGGGCCCATGCCGGGGCCGCCGCCGCCATGCGGGATGCAGAAGGTCTTGTGCAGATTGAGATGGCTGACATCGGCGCCGTAATCGCCGGGCCTGCTCAGGCCGACTTGCGCATTGAGGTTGGCGCCGTCCAGATACACCTGGCCGCCATGGCCGTGCACGATGTCGCAGATCTCGCGGATGTGCTCCTCGAACACGCCGTGGGTCGAGGGATAGGTGATCATGACCGCGGCGAGATTGGCCGAATGCTTTTCGGCCTTGGCGCGGAGATCATTGACGTCGACGTCGCCGTTCTTCTCGCAGGCGACGACCACGACGTCCATGCCGACCATCGCGGCCGAGGCCGGGTTGGTGCCGTGGGCGGAGGAGGGGATCAGGCAGATCTTGCGGTGCGCCTCGCCGCGCGCGGCATGATAGCCGCGGATGGCCAAAAGCCCGGCATATTCGCCCTGCGCGCCCGAATTCGGCTGCAGCGAGATCGCGTCATAACCGGTGATGTCGCACAGCCATTTTTCCAGCCGCGCGAACAGCGCGTGATAGCCGGCCGCCTGCTCGCGCGGGACGAACGGATGCAGCGTCGCAAACTCCGGCCAGGTCAGCGGCATCATCTCGGTGGTCGCGTTCAGCTTCATGGTGCACGAGCCGAGCGGAATCATCGCGCGGTCGAGCGCGAGGTCGCGGTCGCTGAGCTTGCGCATGTAGCGCAGCATCTCGGTCTCCGAGCGATGCGCGTGGAACACGGGATGGCTCAGGAACGCGGTGGTGCGCTTCAAATCGTCCGGCAGCGCCTCGCGCGTCTCCGCGTCGACCTCGGCGTAAGCAAGCGTGCCGCCGAAGGCACGCCAGACTGCTTCGACCGTCGCTGATGTCGTGGTCTCGTCGAGCGCGATGCGCAGATTCGTCTCGCCCACACCGAGATTGATCTTCTCAGCTGCTGCGCGGGCGACGATCTCGGCGCGCTTGGCGCCTGCATCGACGCTGATTGTGTCGAAGAAGTTCTCGCTATCAGGCGCGAAGCCGAGCTTGCGCAGGCCGGCGGCCAGCACGGCGGCGCGGCGATGCACATTGCGCGCGATCTGCGTCAGGCCTTCCGGGCCGTGATAGACCGCGTACATCGAGGCGATCACGGCGAGCAGAACCTGCGCGGTGCAGATGTTCGACGTCGCCTTCTCGCGGCGGATGTGCTGCTCGCGGGTCTGCAGCGCGAGCCGGTAGGCGGGCATCCCGCGCGAATCGACGGAGAGGCCGACGATGCGGCCGGGCAGCGAGCGCTTCAGCGCATCGCGCACCGCCATATAGGCCGCGTGCGGTCCGCCATAACCCATCGGCACGCCAAAACGCTGCGCCGAGCCGATCGCGATGTCGGCGCCGAGCTCGCCGGGCGAGGCGAGCAGCGTCAGGGCCAGCAGGTCGGCCGCAACGATCGCGAGCGCGCCCTTGGCCTTCAGTGTCGCGATCGCGGGCCGGAGGTCGCGCACTGCGCCGGAAGAGCCCGGATATTGCAGCAGCGCGCCGAGCACGTCGCTCTTGTCGAGATCGGTGAGGGGATCGCCGACGATCAGCGTCCAACCGAGCGGCTCGGCGCGGGTGCGCATCACGGCCAGCGTCTGCGGATGCACGTCCTTGTCGACGAAGAAGGCTTGCGCCTTGACCTGCGAGTGCCGCTCGGCGAGCGCCATCGCTTCCGCTGCGGCGGTGGCCTCGTCGAGCAGCGAGGCGTTGGCGACGTCGAGCCCGGTGAGGTCGCAGATCATGGTCTGGAAGTTGAGCAGTGCCTCCAGCCGGCCCTGGCTGATCTCGGGCTGATAGGGCGTGTAGGCCGTGTACCAGGCCGGGTTCTCCAGGATGTTGCGCTGGATCACCGCGGGCAGGATCGTGCCGGAATAGCCTTGGCCGATCAGCGAGGTGAAGACCTGATTTTGGGCAGCGAGCTCGGCCATATGCGCGATCGCCTCGGTCTCGCTCAAGGGCTTGCCGAGATCGAGCGGGGTGGCCTGCCGGATCGAGGCCGGCAGCGTCTCCGCCATCAGCGCGTCGACGCTTTTCGCGCCGACGGTTTCGAGCATGGCGGTGACGTCGCGCGCCGACGGGCCGATATGGCGGCGAACGAAACTGGCGGCGGTGTCGCCGTTGGTCTTGCGGTGCGCGGTCATCGCTTGCTCCATCGTCCTTAAGCCGTATGCGTCTTGTAGGCGGCTTCATCCATGAGGCCGCCGAGCTCGCTCCTGTCGGCCATCTTGATCTTGAAGAACCAGGCCTTGCCTTGCGCGTCCGAGTTCACCAGCGCCGGCTCGGCCACGAGCTCGGCATTGGTTTCGAGCACTTCGCCGGTCACAGGCGCGTAGACGTCGGAGGCGGCCTTGACCGATTCGACGACGGCGGCGGCTTCCGCCTTCTTCAGCGCGCGGCCGACCTTGGGCAATTCGACGAACACGACGTCGCCGAGCTGCGACTGCGCGTAGTCGGTGATCCCGACGGTGGCGACGTCACCGTCGATAGCGAGCCATTCATGGTCGGAGGTGTACAGCGTGGTGGTCATTGTCGATCCTCAGCGTTTGTAGGTGTTCTTGACGAAAGGCATGGCCGCGACCTGCACGGCCAAGCGCTGGCCGCGCACTTCGGCGAACAGGTTGGTGCCGAGCGCGCTTTGGCTCGTGGGCACATAACCCATCGCGACCGGCGCATTCAGGCTCGGGCCGAAACCGCCCGAGGTGACTTGTCCGATCGGCTCGCCGCCCGCGCCGTCGGCGAACAGCAGCGCGCCCTCGCGGACCGGCGCGCGTCCCTGGGCGAGCAGGCCGACACGGCGGCGGGCCGCGCCGTGATCGAAATGAGCGAGGATTTTTTCGGCACCGGGAAAGCCGCCGGCGCGCGCGCCGCCGCTGCGGCGGGACTTCTGCACCGACCATTCCAGCGCGGCCTCGACCGGCGTGGTCGCGGTGTCGATGTCGTGGCCGTAGAGGCAGAGCCCGGCCTCCAGCCGCAGGCTGTCACGGGCGCCCAGGCCGATCGGCAGCACGTCCGGATTGTCCAGCAGCGTTTTGGCGAGACGCTCGGCATCGGCCGCCGGAACCGAGATTTCAAAACCGTCCTCGCCGGTATAGCCGGAGCGCGAGACGAAGCAGTCGATGCCGGCAACCTTGCGCGGGCCGGAATCCATGAACTTCATGGCGGGCGCCTCTGCACACAATTTCGCCAGCGCGGCCTCGGCCTTCGGCCCCTGCAGCGCGATCAGCGCGCGATCTGCGAGCGGCTCGATGACGCAGTCGCTGGAGAGATTCGCGCGCAGATGGGCCTCGTCCGCTTCCTTGCAAGCGGCGTTGACGACCAGAAAGAGGTGATCGCCGAAATTGGCGACCATGAGATCGTCGAGAATTCCGCCGTCTTCATTGGTGAACTGGGCGTAGCGCTGCCGCCCCGGCGCGATCGCGACGATATCCTGCGGCACCAGCCGTTCCAGCGCGCGGGCGGCGTCCTCGACCCTGCCGGATTTCGGCCGGAGCGCGATCTGGCCCATATGGGAGACGTCGAACAGGCCGGCGGAGACCCGGGTATGGAGGTGCTCCTTCAGCACGCCCGCGGGGTATTGCACGGGCATGTCATAGCCCGCGAATGGCACCATCTTGCCGCCCAGGGAGACATGAAGCCCATGAAGGGGCGTACGTTTCAGGGAATCTTGGTCGTCGCGCGCTAGCATCACAGGGGCCCTCGGTGGTTCCCCCGGGAGGATTCCCTGAGGACACCAGTCGAAGCCCCATCTGTCGCTGTGCCTGAGAGTATTATCCCGTCGGCGGGAGCCATCCGGGCAAACCTTCCTTAAAAGGTATTTGCCCGTCGGCGCCTCTTTCCAGATGCTGTCAAAGCCACGCGGTCCTTTTGCCTGAGAGTTTCCGGGGCGGTTGCTCCTTCGGCGCCGGCTGCCTAAAGCCGGTCTCTCCCGACGTGGCCGTACGATACAGATGGGTAAAGACCACAGCGGGGCCAAGCCTGTCAACGCGTCCGCGCGTCCTATCCAACGGGATTGAGCGCCTGCGGCAACCCTCTGATCTCTCTGCACAGTTTCTGGACAGCGCAGCTGGCCTTGTCTAAAAGCGCTTTGGCCCGCAGATATCAGCCTCAACGTTACGGTTTGGATGGCGAGAAGCGGGTCCAGGCACACCCGATTGGATGAACATGAGCGGCGTCAACGAGATCAGGTCGACCTTTCTGAACTTCTTTGCCGAGAACGGCCACGAGATCGTGTCGTCCTCGCCATTGGTGCCGCGCAACGACCCGACATTGATGTTCACCAATGCCGGCATGGTGCAGTTCAAGAACGTCTTCACCGGCGTCGAGAAGCGGCCCTATCAGCGCGCCACCACGTCGCAGAAATGCGTTCGCGCCGGCGGCAAGCACAACGACCTCGACAATGTCGGCTACACCGCGCGCCATCTCACCTTCTTCGAGATGCTCGGCAACTTCTCGTTCGGCGACTATTTCAAGGAGCGCGCGATCGAGCTGGCCTGGAAGCTGATCACCAAGGAATACGGGCTAAAGAAGGACAAGCTGCTCGTCACCGTCTATCACACCGACGACGAGGCGGCCGGCCTCTGGAAGAAGATCGCCGGCTTCTCCGAGGATCGCATCATCCGCATCCCGACCTCGGACAATTTCTGGGCGATGGGCGACACCGGTCCGTGCGGCCCGTGCTCGGAGATCTTCATCGACCGCGGCGATCACATCTGGGGCGGCCCGCCAGGCTCGCCGGAAGAGGACGGCGACCGCTTTCTCGAATTCTGGAATCTCGTGTTCATGCAATACGAGCAGGTGACGAAGGAGGAGCGCGTGGATCTGCCGCGTCCCTCGATCGACACCGGCATGGGGCTGGAGCGCATGGCCAGCATCATGCAGGGCGTCGACAGCGTGTTCGAGACCGATCTGTTCCGTCATCTGATCGACGCGACCTCGTCGGCGCTGGGCCACGGGCCGAACGAGCAGACCGTCGCCTCGTTCCGCGTCATCGCCGACCATCTGCGTTCCTCGGCCTTCCTGGTCGCGGACGGCGTGCTGCCCTCGAACGAGGGCCGCGGTTACGTGCTGCGCCGGATCATGCGCCGAGCGATGCGCCATGCGCAGCTGCTGGGTGCGAAGGAGCCGCTGATGCATCGCCTGGTCTGGGCGCTGGTGCGCGAGATGGGCCAGGCCTATCCCGATTTGATGCGCGCGGAAAACCTGATCGAGGAAACGCTGCGGCTGGAAGAGACCCGCTTCCGCAAGACGCTGACCCGCGGCCTTGCCATCCTCGACGAGAAGAGCGCGTCCTTGAAGAAGGGCGACATGTTCGACGGCGACGTCGCCTTCACGCTGTACGACACCTATGGTTTTCCGTTGGACCTGACGCAGGACGCGCTGAAGTCGCGCGGCATCAGCGTCGACCAGGCCTCGTTCACCGACGCGATGGAGCGCCAGAAGGCCAAGGCGCGCGAGTCCTGGAAGGGCTCGGGCGAAGCCGCCTCTGAAGCGATCTGGTTTCCGCTGCGCGAAAAGTTGGGCGCGACCGAATTCCTGGGCTACGAGACCGAGAGCGCCGAAGGCGTGGTGACCGCGCTGGTGAAGGACGGCAAGGAAGCCACGAGCCTCAAGGCCGGCGAGACCGGTGCGATCGTGCTGAACCAGACGCCGTTCTACGCGGAATCGGGCGGCCAGGTCGGAGACACAGGCGTGCTCACGGGCGAGGGCGGCATCAAGTTCCGCGTCACCGACACGCAGAAGAAGCTCGGCGATTTCTTCGTTCACGTTGGCAAGGTCGAGAGCGGCGAGCTGAAGCTCGGCACAGCGCTCCAGCTCGAGGTCGATCATTCCAGGCGCTTCTCGATCCGCGCGCATCACTCGGCAACGCATCTCATCCACGAGGCGCTACGCCAGGTGCTCGGCGACCACATCGCCCAGCGCGGCTCGATGGTCGCGCCGGACCGCCTGCGCTTCGACTTCGTGCATCCGAAGCCGATCACGGCGGAGGAGCTGGCCCGCGTCGAGGACATCGCCAACGACGTGGTGCTTGAGAATGACGAGGTCACGACGCGCGTGATGGGCGTTGACGAGGCCCGCGAAGCCGGGGCGCGCGCGCTGTTCGGCGAGAAATATGGCGACGAGGTTCGCGTCGTCTCGATGGGCAGGACCGCGCGCGAGCGCGGCACCAACGCGCTCGGCTGGTCGGTCGAGCTCTGCGGCGGCACGCATGTCAAGCGCACCGGAGATATCGGCCTGATCACGCTCACCGGCGAGAGCGCGGTTGCTTCGGGCGTGCGCCGCATCGAGGCGCTGACCGGCAATTACGCGCGCAGGCACGCCAACGAGACCATGGCGCTGGCCAAGACCGCGGCGAACGAGCTGCGCACCTCGATCGACGACGTCCCCGCGCGCATCACCGCGCTGATGGACGAGCGCAAGAAGCTCGAACGCGAGCTCTCCGACGCCCGCAAGAAGCTGGCGATGGGCGGCGGTGCGTCCGCCGGCAGCAATGGTGCAGCCACGGGCGTGCGTGAGGTCGGCGACGTCAAGCTGATGGCGCGCGCGGTCGAGGGTATCGAGATGAAGGATCTCAAGAGCCTCGCCGACGACGGCAAGAAGCAGATCGGCTCGGGCGTGGTCGCCATCGTCGGCGTCACCGAGGACGGCAAGGCCGGCGTGGTGGTCGGCGTCACCGCCGACCTCACCGCGCGCTTCAACGCCGTGAACCTGGTCAAGATTGCTTCCGAAGCGCTCGGCGGCAAGGGCGGCGGCGGCCGGCCCGACATGGCGCAGGCCGGCGGCCCCGATGGAGCCAAGGCAACCGAGGCGCTGGCGGCGATCGAAAAAGCAATGGCAGGCGCGTAAATCGCCATGAGCCCCGTTCCGCGAGGACGTGGCTTGCGCGATCCCAATGTGAGGGATCGCCTCTATGAATTGCTGGAGCACGATCCGCTGGCCTATTCGGCCGGGTCGCGCTTCATCCAGATCATCATCGGCGTCATCGTGCTCAATGTGGCCGCGATGGTCCTCGCCTCGGTGCCGGAGCTGGACGCGCAATTCGGCACGGTGTTCGCAGCCATCACCACCCTGTCCGTGATCGTGTTCGCGCTGGAATATCTGGCGCGGCTGTGGACCGTGGCGGGTCACACCCAGCGCAAAGGCTCCGCGCTGTCCGACCGGCTCTGCTACGTCTTTTCGACGCTCGGCATCATCGACCTCATGGCGTTCCTGCCCGCGTCCATCGTGCTCGCCACCGGCCGGCACACGACGCTGGCGGCCCTCGGCGTGTTGCCGTTCTTCAAGCTGATCCGGTACTCGCCGGCGATGCGCTCGCTGCTCGCCGCTGTCCATGCCGAGCGGCGGGCGCTGATCGGCTGCATCGTCATTTTGATCGGCGCGGTCTTGACCTTCGCCTCGCTGCTCTACGCCATCGAGCGCGACGTGCAGCCGGACAAGCTCGGCACCATCCCGCAGGCGATGTGGTGGGCGATCGTGACGCTCGGCACCGTCGGCTATGGCGACGTGGTGCCGGTGACGGCGCTCGGCAAGCTGGTCTCCACTTTCGCCATCATCAGCGGCTTTGCCATGATCGCGCTGCCGGTCGCGATCATCTCCACCGCCTTTGCCGAGGAGGTGAAGCGGCGCGACTTCGTCGTCACCTGGGGCATGCTGGCGCGGGTGCCGCTGTTCTCGCATCTGTCGGCCGCCGAGATCGCCGACATCATGCGCCTCTTGCGCGCGCGCACCATCGAGCAGGGAGAGATATTGGTCCGCCGCGGCGATGCGGCCTCGTCGATGTATTTCATCACCGCCGGCGAGGTCGAGATCGCGCTGCCGAGCCAGCACGTGCGGCTCACCGACGGCACCTTCTTCGGCGAGATCGCGCTGCTGCACAAAACAAAACGCAGCGGCACGGTGACGGCGACGCGCAAGACGCGCCTTCTGGTGCTCGATGCCCAGGATTTTCACGCGCTGATCGAACGCATGCCGACGCTGGCCGACCACGTCCACACCACCGCCAAGGCGCGGCTCGCCGATACCGGCGACCTCGCGCTGGCGGAGCTGGCTCAGGCCAAGCAGGACGAGGGCCCGAGGTAGCCGTCACGTTCCGTCGAGGAAGGGCGCGACAACCTCGCGCGTCTCCTTGCTGGGCACGACGGGCACGATCTCGAACGTCATGCCGTTGCCCTGGCAGTTCAACACCCATTCCTGCAGCAGGCGAGCGTCGTCGCATTCCATCAGTTGGAAGCAGCGGTCGAAATTCGGCTCGATCCAGCTGCCGAGATATTTCAGGCCTTCCGGAAACTTGACGCCCTCGTCGCGCACGCGCCGGTAGACCGGAATTGGGTCGCGGTCCCTGAAGCGTTCGATCACCATGAAGAGCATCGGTCTCAGCCTTTCTTCAGGAAAACATACTCGGCCGAGTAGGGCGCGCTTCTGAACTCGCCGGCCTTGTCGCAAGAACCGTCGAGCTTGCCGCCATGGGTGTTGATGCGCTGGACCGTGGTAACAGGCGTGAGGG
Organism: Bradyrhizobium sp. 192; assembly: GCF_023100965.1. Taxonomy (NCBI): domain Bacteria; kingdom Pseudomonadati; phylum Pseudomonadota; class Alphaproteobacteria; order Hyphomicrobiales; family Nitrobacteraceae; genus Bradyrhizobium; species Bradyrhizobium sp. 192. The sequence continues at coordinate 5,975,052 of NZ_CP064690.1, read as the reverse complement.
TGCCGCTGCCGCGGCGGGCGGCGACCTCCAGCTTCAGCCAGGGGATATCGGCCGCCGTTGCGCCCGGTGCGTTGCCGATAGCCTTGCCGACCACCGCGCTGCCATCGGCGAGCTCCCAGTTCGGGCCGGCATAATGCCGGCCGATCGTCTTGCCCTCGGACAGCAGCGTCGCGATCGGCTCGCGGAAGGCCCAGGCGAGCTTGCCGTCGCTACCGGCCTTGCATTCGTAGACCTGCGCGCCCTCGGCGTGGACGCTGAGCACGACGCTCTCGCCCGGTGCGGCGATGGCGTCGGGAAGCGGCTCTGCAGCCCCGGCCGGCCCGATCAGGGCCGCGAGCAGCATTGTGTGGCCGGCAAGCTTGATGAACATGGTGGCATCTCCGGGCAAGGTCCCAAAAAGAAACGGGCCGCGCTGTTGCGCGGCCCGTGATGATGTCTGGCCCAGTCGGGCGAAATTGCGGTCGGCTCAGCCCGCCAGCTCCTTGGTCAGGTTCTCGGCGACCTTGTCGAGGAAGCCGGTGGTCGAGAGCCAGCGCTGGTCGGCGCCGACCAAGAGCGCGAGATCCTTGGTCATGTAGCCGGCCTCGACGGTGTCGACGCAGACCTTCTCCAGCGTGTTGGCGAACTTGGCGAGCTCGGCATTGTTATCGAGCTTGGCGCGGTGCGACAGGCCACGGGTCCAGGCGAAGATCGAGGCGATCGAGTTGGTCGAGGTCTCCTTGCCCTTCTGGTGCTCGCGGTAATGTCGGGTCACCGTGCCGTGGGCGGCTTCGGCCTCGACGGTCTTGCCGTCGGGGGTGAGCAGCACCGAGGTCATCAGGCCGAGCGAGCCGTAGCCCTGCGCGACCGTGTCGGACTGCACGTCGCCGTCGTAGTTCTTGCAGGCCCAGACGTAGCCGCCCGACCATTTCAGCGCCGAGGCCACCATGTCGTCGATCAGGCGGTGCTCGTAGGTCAGGCCCTTGGCCTCGAATTCCTTCTTGAACTCGCGGTCGTAGATGTCCTGGAAGATGTCCTTGAAGCGGCCGTCATAGACCTTCAGAATCGTGTTCTTGGTCGAGAGGTAGACCGGGTAGTTGCGCAGCAGGCCGTAGTTCAGCGAGGCGCGGGCGAAGTCGATGATGGAGTCGTCGAGATTGTACATCTCCATGGCGACGCCGGCGCCGGGGGCCTTGAACACTTCCTTCTCGATCACGGTGCCGTCCTCGCCGACGAACTTCATCGACAGCGTGCCCTTGCCCGGGAACTTGAAGTCGGTGGCGCGGTACTGGTCGCCATAGGCGTGGCGGCCGATGATGATCGGCTTGGTCCAGCCGGGAACCAGGCGCGGCACATTCTTGCAGATGATCGGCTCGCGGAAGATCACGCCGCCCAGGATGTTGCGGATGGTGCCGTTCGGCGACTTCCACATCTGCTTGAGGTTGAATTCCTTCACCCGGGCTTCATCAGGGGTGATGGTGGCGCACTTGACGCCGACGCCGACCTTCTTGATCGCCTCGGCGGCGTCGATGGTGACCTGATCGTTGGTGTGGTCGCGGTACTCCATCCCCAGGTCGAAATACATCAGCTCGACATCCAGGAACGGGGTGATCAGCTTGTCCTTGATGTACTGCCAGATGATCCGGGTCATCTCGTCGCCATCGAGTTCGACGACGGGATTGGATACCTTGATTTTTGCCATGATCGGGGAAGCCTCTTGGGAACGGCGCTTTCAGCGCGCCACGGGAATATCCGCCGCCTCATAGCACCCAGACGCGGCGGGCGAAAGCCAAGGGATTATGCACTTTTAGCCGATCCAGCCCCCACAGACGGGGGGCGGGGAGGGGCCCGCGGGCCGGAGCGGGCCCGAGGCTTCGGCAGAGATTCAAAAGTCGATTCCAACCCGTTATTTCCCTTGAGAATTTCGTCAGGACAGGCAAACGACAGGCGGACGGGCAGCCGGTCCGGCGACCGGCTTGAATCAATTCCTGAGGCGGCCTTGCCAAGGCCCTGAGAGACAGCGTGAAAGCGAAACGAGATGTCGGGGACTGACAAGAGCAAGGCGGGTTTGTCCCTCGACGGTCCCATCGTGATCCTGGTCGAGCCGCAGCTGGGCGAAAACATCGGCATGGCCGCGCGCGCCATGGGCAATTTTGCGCTTGGCGCCTTGCGCATCGTCAACCCCAGGGACGGCTGGCCCAACATCGCCGCACAGCGCGCCGCGGCCGGCGCCGATCACATCCTGGAAAAGGTCCAGTTGTTTGGGACGGTCGAAGAGGCGGTGGCCGACCTCGACCTGCTGTTCGCCACCACCGCGCGCCCCCACGACCAGGCCAAGCCCGTGGTCGGGCCGGAAGCGGCGGCCAGCGAGATCGCGGGTCACGTCGCGGCCGGTGGCAAAGCCGGCATCCTGTTCGGCAGGGAGCGCTGGGGGCTGACCAACGAGGAGGTCGGGCTCGCCAACCGCATCATCACCTTCCCGGTCAATCCGGGTTTCGCCTCGCTCAACCTCGCCCAGGCCGTGCTGCTGGTCGGCTATGAATGGTTCAAGCGGGCGACCTCAGGCGAGCTGCCGCACGCCATGCCGGAGCGCTCCGAGCGCGCCTCGCAGCACCAGATGCAGGCCTTCTTCGACAACCTCATCCGCGAGCTCGACAAGGTGGAATTCCTGCGCCCGGCCGAGAAGCGCGACACCATGCTGGTCAACCTGCGCAACATCTTCAGCCGGATGGAACCGACCAAGCAGGACATGCACACCTTGCACGGGGTGGTGATGGCGATCGCGGAGGGGCGCAAGGGCCCGGCCAAGGGAGGCGTGCTCGACGGCGAGCAGGCCACGCGCCTGCGCGCGCTCTTGGCCGAGCATGGCAGCGGGACGCCCGACAGCGGTTCGACCGTGCGCGGACTCGCCCGCCTGCTCCGCCGCAACCCGACCGATGCCGAGCGCCTGCTCTGGCAGGCCCTGACCCGCGACCGCCGCTTCGCAGGCGGATTCAAGCGCCAGACTCCGGTCGGGCGCCACATCCCGGACTTCGTCTCGTTCCCGCACCGGATCGCGATCGAGCTGGTCAACCCGGGCGAGGGCGAGGCGATCGCGGCGGATCGCGCGTCGCGGCGGAGCTGGCTCGAGGCGCGGGACTATCGGGTGCTGGAGATCCGTGCGGCGGACGTGGAGCGCGATCTCGAGGCGGAGCTGGCGCGGCTTCAGGGGATGATCGAGCAGGACGCGTAACCCCGGCCGATCAGCGCCGGTTCAGCGCTGAAAGACAATCTTGCCGCCGACCAGGGTCAGGTCCGCCTTGATGTCCTTGATCTGCTCCTCCGGCACGGCCGTGTAATCAGCGGAGAGCACCACGATGTCCGCAAGCTTTCCGGGCTCGATGGTCCCTTTGCGCGCTTCATCGAAGGTGTAGCGCGAAGCCGCGCTGCTGTAGAGTCGCAGGGCCTGCTCGCGGGTGATGGCTTCCGTCGCGCCGTAGACCTTTCCGGCGGGGTCCTTCCTGGTCACCATGATGTACATGTTGAGGAAGGGGTTGATCGGGTTGACGGGAAAATCCGTCCCGGCGCCGAGGTTGTCGAGCCCCATTTTCTCGATCAACGTCCTGGTCGGCACGGCGCGGTCCGCGATCGCTTTCCCGAGAAAACGTTCGACGGTCGCTGCCTTGTCCCACATGAAAACGTTCTGGAAATCGATGCGGACGCCCAGCCTTTGCGCACGTTCCATCTGCTCTGGCCGGATCAGGCTGGCGTGAATGAGGACGAAGCGACGGTCGCGGATCGATTTTTCCTTATCCACTGCCTCGAACGCATCGAGCACCTGGTCGATACCGAGGTCGCCCACGACATGAACACCGACCCGCCAGTCATATCGGTTGCAGATGGAGATGAGTTGCTTCAGCCGCTCGGGTGTCTGTTGCGTGGTGCCATGGTAATTGTCATGTGAATCCGGATACACCTCGCGCATGAGCGCTGTCTTCAATGTCATGCCGCCGTCGTAGAAGATCTTGATGCCGGCAAATTTGAGCCAATCGTCGCCAAACCCCGAAGAGGCTCCGTTGCCCGACATGATCGCTTCCCATGCCGTCAGATCGGCCGGGGGCTCAGGTCGGAACATCACGCCGGTCCGCAAGGTGGCTTTGCCGGATGCGACAAGCTTCTGCAGCGTGCGAATATCGCGCGGCTCTGTCGCGCCTTCGATCGCACTGGTGATGCCGAAGCTGTTCAGCACGCCTTCGGCGATGGTGAATTGCCGCATCTCATCCGCTTCGGTCCAGGGCGGCACGGCCTTCTCGACTCGATTGATCGCGGTTTCCACGAGCAGGCCGGTCAACTCGCCGGCCGCATCGCGCTCGAACTTTCCACCACTCGGATCCTCGGTGGTCTTGTCGACCCCGACCCGCTGCAGTGCCATGGTGTTCGCCATCGAAAAGTGCCCGACGGTTCGAAGATAGACCGGGTTGTTCGGCGCAACGCTATCGATCTCCTGCCGCGTCAGATAGCGCTTCTCGGCCAGTTGCGACGGCGGATGCCACCCGCCACCTATGATCCACTCGCCCGGCTTCGTCTTGGCAGCGAATGACTTGATGGCCTCGAGCGCTTCAGCGACGGTCTTGGCGCGGCCCATGATGACGACGTAGTCGCCCAGACCAGCGGCCTTGAAGTGAGCGTGCGTATCGATCAACCCGGGAATGACGGTCTTGCCGGACACGTCGAGCACGCGGGTCCGGTCGCCGGCAAGTGACCTGATCGAAGCGCTGGTCCCCGTTGCGATGATCTTGCCATCTGCGACGGCCACGGCCTCCGTGACCGTCGACCGGTCATCCAGCGTCAGAACCTTTCCGTTGAGGATCACCAGGTCGGGCGTGTTGAACTCCCGTTGCTGGGCGTCGGCGGATGAGACGCCAGAGATCCAAATGACCGTGGCAACGATTGCAAATGCCGCAAACTCGCGAACCATCGCGTCCCCCTGGCGCTTTTGTTGACCAACATTTGCGAGCGTATCTATGATCAACCGCGGGTTCAACGCCGCTCGACGGCTTGAGGCTCCACATAGTGGGCAAAGCGGGGTGTGCTCGCGGCAAGGTCGCCTCGAGACGCGATCATCACCGCCCGGCTTCTTACGACGCTCTGCACGCCAGCTCGGGGCGAGCAGACACATCGAGGATCGATCGCGGCTCAGGCGGCGACGCTGGTCGCGTTCGCAGGCCGCCTGCCACTGTGCTGAAGCCGGCGCAGCGCCGTCAGGCCGATATCGAGTCCGGCGAGGCAGCAGCGTGACTTGCCGCCCGATTTCGCCTCGTAGAGGGCCATATCCGCGACCACGAGCAATTCGTCGACCTGGGAACCGTGATCGGGCGCCAGTGCGATGCCGACGCTCGCACCGATGGTGACAGGGGTCTCGCCATCGATCTGATAGGGGGCTGCGATCTCGTCGACGATGCGTTGTCCCATCGCCAGCGCCTGATCGGCCGTGACGCCATCGACCAGCGCGACGAATTCGTCACCGCCCATTCGCGCGATCGCCGCGCCTTCGGGCACCGCCTTGCGCAGCCGCTCGGCGACTACCTTGAGCACCTGATCGCCGGCTGCATGTCCGAACGTGTCGTTGATCGGCTTGAACGCGTCGAGGTCGGAGAAGAACAGGGCAAAGGAGCGGTTCTCGCGAATGGATTGCGCGAGCTTCGCCTCGAGGCCGTCGACAAATCCGGCGCGATTTAGCAGCCCCGTGAGCGCGTCATGGTGCGCGCGGCGGCTGTTCTCGCGCTCGGCCTGCATGGTGGTGATCAGCATCCTGTTGAGCCTGAAGGCTGCGCCGGTCATGGCCGCGAGATACATCGGGATCTGGTAGATCATGATGTAGAGCACCGGCTCGCCAAGAAGGGCGATGTAAAGGACGAGGGGGCCGAGACTGATCAGGATCATGAGCCCGGCAAATCGCGGCGCACCGAAATTGCGGAAGCAGATGCCGCCGATCATCGCCGCCGTGGACATGCAAGCAAGCATCGCCACGAGCCAGTCGCCGCTCGCGATGCTCGCCATCGCGCCGAGGCCGAGGCTCAGGCTCCAGGCCATCGAGAACAGGAGATGAAGATCGGTCGGGGTCGGCCGGTGCAGCCGGATCGCGCGATGTGCTGCGAGCAGGATCGCGAGGCGCGCCAGGCAAATCAGGAGTTCAAGCACGAACCAGGCGATGAGCGGCGCCGTCTGCTGTCGATAGGCGATGATGGCCGCGATCGCGACCGAATTGATGGCGCCGCCGGCAAAGATCGGGACCGCACCGAAGAGTTGGGCGATGAGGGCTGCACGGATGTCGGCCGGCACGTCGGGGCCGACGTCCGTCAACCACTGCATCACGCGCCAGCGCGGCAAGCTGTATCGTCCAGCGTCGGACCGCATCCCAAAGCATCCCCTTGTCCTGCGGATGATAAGGCGCGGGTGGTCCTAAAGCCGTGTTTACAGGGTTCCCGGATCGCAAGCCGTGCTTGATGGAAGGTAAATTAAGGCGGTTCGCCTTGCCGCCGGACGGAATGTCCGGCGGTCGAAGGTGGTGAAGCGTACCGCGCCGCGTCGCCGGGCTCATCCTGTTCGGCGCATTGGCCAAGGGCTGCTGGTCGCAGGATTATCCGCATGCCCTGCGGGCCAGCCAGTACGATGCCTGGAGCAAGCAACTCATCGCACAATGGGGTGGGCCGGTCGGGATCGAGACCTTTGCGCCGAGTCTGGCGGGTGATCCCCATGCGCGCGCCTGGTGGGCCGGGCTATTGCGTGCGGCCTCCAGTCCCGGCGGTATCTCGGCCGTGCTCGAAGCCTTTCGCGATGCCGACGTGCGAGAGCTGCTGCCCCGGGTCGCCGTGCCGACGCTGGTGCTGCACCGGCGCGGCGACCAGGCGGTGCGGATCGCGGCCGGCCGCGACATCGCGAGCCGGATCAGCGGTGCGGAGTTCGTCGAGCTCGACGGCAACGATCATTGGTTCTTCGCGGGCGATCAGCGACCGGTGCGCGAGGCGATCAGGCGGTTTACCGACGCGTTGCCGCGGGAGGGAAAGGCGGGGCGGTAACCCAGATTTTGTAGGGTGGGCAAAGCGAAGCGTGCCCACCGTCTTCGAGCGATCGGGATCAGAAGTGGTGGGCACGGCGCTACGCGCCTTTTGCCCACCCTTGTATTAGCGCATCGGTATAGGATTGGCCCCGTTCCGTGAGGAATGGCCCAGCCCGGGTGGCCACCCTGGCTGGGCCGCCGATCGATCGGATCGATGCCCACCGAAGCCTTGAGGGCTGCGTTTCGTAGCAAGATCGCGGTCGGCACTTCATCGGGACCCGCATGGTTGAACGAACTTCAGGTTCGCATAACAAGGGAGGGTCGAGGAAGATGGCCAAGCGTAACACGATCTGTGCCGGGATCGATACCGGCAAACGCAAGCTCGACGTGGCGATCGATGGCAACTCTGAGCAGTTGCGGGTCGACAACACGGCAAGAGGTCACCAGGCGCTGGTGGAGTGGTTGAAGTGCCGCAAGGTAAAGAGGGTCGGGATCGAGGCAAGTGGAGGCTACGAGCAGGCGGTCGTTGCGGAGCTGCGGCGCAAGCGTTTCGTCGTCGTGCTGTTTCAGCCGAAGCAGGTCCGCGCCTATGCCACGTTCCGTCTGCTGCTGGCTAAGAACGACAGGATCGACGCGGCGCTGATCGCGACGTGCACTGCCGCGGTCAAGACGATCCATCCTGCACCGGATCCGCGGTTGCAGCCCTTTGCCGAGCATCTGACCATGATCGATCAGATCACGGAAGACATCGCAAGGCTGAAGAACCGGCTCGAGAGTTGCCGCGACAAGCGGATTCAAGGGGTTTGGAAGGCGCAGATCGCGCTGTTGGCAAAGTCCAAACGAGCCGAGTTCAAGGCGCTGCTGGCGGCGATCCGCAAGCATCCTGATCTCGCCGCACGGCTCGATCTGATCTACAGCGTCGCCGGCTGCGGTCTGCCGACCGCGGCTGCCGTCCTGATCAGGATGCCCGAGATCGGCAACATCACACGCGAACGGGCCTCAGCTCTCAGTGGACTGGCGCCTTACGACGACGATAGCGGCGAACGATCCGGTGCCCGTCACATCAAAGGTGGCCGTGAGCGGCTGCGTTGGGCGCTCTACAACGCGGCTCTTCCGGCATCCTCCCGATGGAACCCGCAGATGAAGGCTCTCTATACAAGGCTGATCGCCGCCGGAAAATCTCATAAATGCGCGCTGGTCGCTTGCGCCAGAAAGTTGCTCGTCACGATCAACGCCGTGGTCGCCCGCGGAACTCCGTGGATCGCCGAAGCGCCTCAAACTGCCAAGCTGCCCGCCACCTGATCGCGTTTCTTTGTTCGATCAGGCGGCCGTTTCTTCGTCCCGACCTTCCGCCTGGACGACGCCGTGCGCCGCGGCCGTCAAGGTTGGCCGTCGCGAACGCCCCGCGTCAAACTCGCTGCCGCCAGGCCACACCTTGACGGCTGCAAGCCCGGCGTCATGCTTGCGGAAAATCGGGAGAACCTTAATGGTTGCTACGAAACTTACACAGCCTCCAGCTGATCCGCCGCGCGCTTCTTTTTTGCCTTGGATTGGCCAAGCAGGGGGCCGGCCGTCAGCGCCGCCGTATCTGCCACGCCGGGATCACGCGAGATCATCGCGGCGACGATCGCGCCGTCGATCAGGAGGCCGAGCTGGTGGGCAAGCACCGCAGGTTCGCTCGAGCCGAGCTCGCCGGCGAGCTTCTCGATGTGGCCGAGCACGATCTTCTTGTGCTTCAGCGCGATGTTGCGGAACTGCTTGGCGTCCTTGTCGTGCTCGCCGACCGCGTTGATGAAGGGGCAGCCATAGAAGCGCTCCTCGGCAAACCAGCTCTTCAGCGCCGGGAAGATGCGCGTGAGCTTCGCCTGCGCATCGCCGCCGCCGTCTTCCATCGCGCCGATGAACCATTCGCGCCATTGCTTGCCTTCGCTCTCGAGCACCGCGTTGACGAGATTGGTCTTGGAGCCAAACAGTTTGTACAGCGTGGTCTTCGCGGTGCCGGCCTCCTCGATGATCGCATCGATGCCGGTGGCGTTGATTCCGTTCTTGCAGAACAGATGCGAGGCGGCGCTGAGCAGGCGCCCGCGTGCGGATTCATCGTCGCCGGCGCCCGAATGCGGCGCGGTCTTCTTCGACATCTTGTTCAGCGAGGGCTTGTTCGGTGAGGGCTTGGCCATGGACCGCAACTTAATCGCAGCCGCGCGGTATCATCAAGCCGCATCTGCTCTGCGCTAAAAAGATTCGCACCGGCGATCTCATCTGCATCACCTTTGAGCAGGGCGCGGCTGGTCAATCCGCAGGCAGCCATCGCTAAGCGGCTCCAATGCCTCGCATTTCGCTTTCGGCCCGCTCTGGCACGCTCCATGCAAGAAAACAGACCGTTCGGTATCCTACCGTTTTCCACTTCTGCCAGGGAGAAGATGATGACTGCCGTCGTTCAAAAGACAGTGCTGACGGGGTGCCTCGCGCCCATCGACAAGAATGGCCTCGAGCAACTCATCGCGAGCGGCAAGGCCAATCCGAAGGTCGTCAAGACCTTGAAGTGCAAGACGGTCGCGGAAGGCAAATTCCGCCACGCCAACTACATCCGCAATCTGCCGCCCTATATCGTCGACGAGCCGCCGGGGCTGCTGGGCGACGACACCGCGCCCAATCCGTCGGAAGCCTCGCTCGCCGCGCTCGGCTCGTGCCTCGCCGTCGGCCTGCACGCCAACGCCGTGCATCGCGGTTGGATCGTCAACAAGCTCGAGTTGGAGCTCGAAGGTGACCTCAACATCACCGCGGTCTGGGGCACCGGCGATACCTCGGACAAGCCGGTCGGCTTCACCGACGTGCGCGTCAAGGTCGACATGGCCTGCGAGGGCGTCTCGCAGGACGAGATCAACGCGCTGGTCGACCATGTGAAGAAATGGTCGCCGGTCGCCAACACCTTCACGCGCCCGGTCAATCTCGAGGTCGGCATCTAGCCAACGGCAACCAGGACAAGGTGCGGGAGACGATCATGGGTTCACTGGCTTTATCGCGGGCCGAGGTTTTGGATCAGCCCGCACCGTCCATTGCAGGCGAGGTGGCGCGGATTGCACGCGAGCAACTCGCGCCGCTCGCCGCCGGCATCGACGACGGCTCGGTCTATCCGGCCGAGGTGCTGCGTGCGTTCGGCGCCGTCGGCGCCTGGGGCAGTCACGTGCCGCACGAAGGTCCTGCAGATCTTCGCTGTGCCATCCAGGCGATGGCGGCGATCGGAGAAGTCTGCGGCGGTACCGCTTTCATGGCGTGGTGCCAGAACACGCTGGTCTGGTACGCCGCCAACTCGACCAACACGAAGCTTGCAAAGCGCTTCGGCGACGCCTTCTCGACCGGCCGGGTGCTCGGCGGCACCGGGCTCTCCAATCCGATGAAGAGCTTCTTTGGCATCGAGAAACTCAAGCTGAAGGGACGGAAGGTCGAGGGCGGCTACATCGTCCGTGGCGCGTTGCCCTGGGTCTCCAATCTCGGACCCGATCATTACTTTGGCACCATCTTCGAGCGAGAGGACGATCAGGGCAGCGCAAGTGACGCGCCCGGCACGGTGATGTTCCTCGCCGACTGCTCGGATCCCGCGATCACGCTGACGCCGTGCAAACCGTTCCTCGCCATGGACGGCACCGGGACCTATGGCGTGCAGTTCCGCGATGTCTTCGTGTCGGACGACCTGATCCTCGCCGATCCTGCAGGCCCTTTCGTCAAGAAGATCCGCGCCGGCTTCATTCTGCTCCAGGCCGGCATGGCTCTCGGGTTGATCAAGGATTGCATCAACATCATGAACGAGGTCGGCGGTCCGCTCGGCCACATCAACCGCTATTTGCCGCAGCAGCCGGTGAATTTCCGCGAGCTCGCGACCGAGCTCGAGACCGAGACCATGATGCTGGCGCGCGATCCCTACAACGAGGAGGAGACCTATTGGCGCAAGGTGATTGCGCTGCGGCTTCGCGCCGGCGAGGCCAGCGTCGCGGCGGCGCATGCGGCGATGCTGCATTGTGGCGCGCGCGGCTATCTCATGAGCCACCGCGCGCAGCGCCGCCTGCGCGAGGCCTATTTCGTCGCGATCGTCACGCCCGCCACCAAGCAGTTGCGCAAGATGCTCGCTGATTCCTGACCTTTACGAGTCCACCCCTGAAGACCCCTCAACCTCAACGGAGAGGCTGCCATGACTGACGTCCTGATCACTGCCGTCGAACTTGCCGATCTCTTGAAGCTAGAGCCGTGTGTCGTCATCGACACCCGCAATCCCGACGCCTACGCCGCCGGGCATCTGCCAAACGCCGTCAACGTGCACGAGATCTTCACCTTCCTCGCGTCCTCGACGCCAGAAGGCATGGCCGAACTGAAGACGAAATTCGCCGACGCTTTCGGCGCCGCCGGCCTGTCCGGCAAGGAAACGGCGGTGATCTACGAGCAGTCGATGAACTCCGGCTTCGGCCAGTCCTGCCGCGGCTACTATCTCCTCACCATGCTCGGCTATCCCAAGGTGAAGGTGTTGCATGGCGGCTTCGACGCCTGGGCGGGCGCGGGCTTCCCGGTGACGAAGGACGTGCCGGCGCCGGCCAAGGCCTCGTTCGCGATCGTGCCCGAAGCGGGTGAGATCCTGATCGATGCCAAGACCATGTTGGCTGCGGTCGGCAAGCCGGGCGTCGCCATTCTCGACGTGCGCGATGTCGACGAGTGGATCGGCGACAGCTCGTCGCCCTACGGCAAGGATTTCTGCCCGCGCAAGGGCCGCATCCCCGGCGCGGTCTGGCTTGAATGGTACCGCATGATGAAGCCGACCGCCGAAGGCCCGCGCTTCAAGTCCAAGGACGAGATTTTGGCGGAATGCGCCACCGTCGGCATCTCGACCACCACGCCGGTCTATCTCTATTGCTTCAAGGGGGCGCGCGCCTCGAACACCTTCCTTGCGCTGAAGAATGCCGGCGTGAAGGACGTGCGGATGTATTTCGGCTCCTGGAACGAATGGTCGCGCGATCCGTCGCTGCCGATCGAGCAGGGGCTGCCGGTGGCTGCCCAGGTAACAGGCAAGGCGGCATAGAACCTGCATGTTTCGAATGGCCCGGCTGCGCAAGCCATAGCCGGGCCACGATGGAATTTTGACCTGACGCGGCGGACAACGGCGTCCGCCGTACGGTGTGACAAAGGGGCGCAACAGCATGTCCACGTTCGACAATCCGTTTGATGCCGACCGCAATCTCGGGGCGGGCTGCGTTTGCGGCCAGCACCGTTCGGCTCGCGAGCACGAGCAGGCGGCGCTGCGTTGCGAGCCGGTCGAGAGCGAGGAGAAGCGCTACGAGGGTGTCGTCGCCTCTGCGGTGATGCGCGCGATGTTTCCGCAGGACGTGGCGCGGCGGGCGTTCCTGAAGTCGGTCGGGGCGTCGACCGCGCTGGCCGCGCTGTCGCAGTTCTTTCCGCTCCAGACCGCGACCGAGGTGTTCGCGCAGGCCGGCGCGCCCGAGAAGAAGGACCTCAAGGTCGGCTTCATTCCCATCACCTGCGCCACGCCCATCATCATGGCGGCGCCGCTGGGCTTCTATTCCAAGCACGGCCTCAACGTCGACGTGGTCAAGACCGCGGGCTGGGCCGTGGTTCGCGACAAGACCATCAACAAGGAATACGACGCCGCGCACATGCTGGCACCGATGCCGCTGGCGATCTCGCTCGGCCTGGGCTCGAACCCGATTCCGTTCGCTGTGCCGGCGATCGAGAACATCAACGGGCAGGGCATCACGCTTGCGATGAAGCACAAGGACAAGCGGAATCCGAAAGACTGGAAGGGGATGAAATTCGCGATCCCCTTCGACTATTCCATGCACAATTATTTGCTGCGTTATTATCTCGCCGAGCATGGTCTCGACCCCGATACCGACGTGCAGCTGCGCTCGGTGCCGCCGCCGGAGATGGTCGCGAATTTGCGCGCCGACAACATCGACGGCTTCCTCGCGCCCGACAACATCTGCCAGCGCGCGATCTACGACGGGGTCGGCTTCATGCATCTGCTATCGAAGGAGATATGGGACGGCCATCCCTGCTGCAGCTTCGCGGCCAGCCGCGAGTTCATCACGAGCGCGCCGAACAGCTTCGCGGCGCTGACCCGCGCCATCGTCGATGCGACCGCCTATGCGTCGAAGGCCGAGAACCGCAAGCAGATCGCCGAAGCCATCGCGCCGGCCAATTACATCAACGCGCCTGTCACCGTGCTGGAGCAGGTGCTGACCGGCACCTATGCCGACGGGCTCGGCGGGGTGAAGACCGACGCCAAGCGCGTCGATTTCGATCCCTTCCCCTGGCAGTCCTTTGCGGTGTGGATGCTGACGCAGATGAAGCGCTGGGGCCAGATCAAGGGCGACGTCGACTATAAGGCGATCGCCGAGCAGGTCTATCTCGCCACCGACACCAAGAAGCTGATGACCGAGATGGGCCTGTCGCCGCCGACGAGCGCGTACAAATCGTTTGCGGTGATGGGCAAGAATTTCGATCCGGCCAAGCCTGAGGACTATGTGGCGAGCTTCAAGATCAGGAAGGCGTCGTGATGTCGTCTACTCCCGTGTCCCAGACGCGATGCAGCACTCTCGGCGATGCGAATCATCGTCCGATGTGCTGCTTCGCAGAGCCGGGACCCAGTCGTGCCGCATGGGTCCCGGTTCTGCGTCGCATCGCTTCGCGCTGCGCCGCGCCCGGGACACGTTACCGGGAATATGCTCGATGACATCCTCCCTCCGTCTCCGTGCCGGACTCGTCTCCATCGTGCTGCTCGCCGCGTTCCTCGGCGTCTGGCATCTGGCCACGCGGTCGACCGGCGCCACGACGACGATGAGTCCAGAATACGCCAAGCTGATGGGCCTGACGGCGACGCAGGGCAAATCGGCGATGCCCGGGCCGCTCGACGTCGGCGCCAAGCTATGGGAGCATTTGAGAAGGCCGTTCTACGACAACGGGCCGAACGACAAGGGGCTCGGCATCCAGCTCGGCTATTCGATCGCGCGAGTCGGGCTCGGCTATCTGCTGGCGGTGCTTGTCGCCATCCCGCTCGGCTTCATGATCGGCATGTCGCCGCTGCTCAGCAAGGCGCTGGATCCCTTCATCCAGGTGCTGAAGCCGATCTCGCCGCTGGCCTGGATGCCGCTCGCGCTCTACACCATCAAGGATTCCTCGATCTCGGCGATCTTCGTCATCTTCATCTGCTCGATCTGGCCGATGCTGCTCAACACCGTGTTCGGCGTCGCCAGCGTGCGCAAGGAATGGATCAACGTCGCGCGCACGCTCGAGGTCGGCACCGTCAGGCGCGCCTTCACCGTAATCCTCCCCGCGGCGGCGCCGACGATCCTGACCGGCATGCGCATCTCCATCGGTATCGCCTGGCTCGTGATCGTCGCCGCCGAGATGCTCGTCGGCGGCACCGGCATCGGCTATTTCGTCTGGAATGAGTGGAATAACCTCTCGATCACCAACGTCATCATCGCGATCCTGCTGATCGGGATCGTCGGCATGCTGCTCGACCAGATCCTGGCGCGCTTCACGCGCATGGTCACGTTTCCGGAGTAGGGGCATGACCGACAAATTCATCTCCATCGAAGCCATCGCAAAGCGCTATCCGGGCGCTAGCGGCACCACGACCACCATCTTCGAGGACCTGTGGCTCTCGATGGCGCGCGGCGAGTTCGCCTGCGTGATCGGGCATTCCGGCTGCGGCAAGACCACTGTGCTCAACATCCTCGCCGGCCTCGATGCGCCGAGCGAGGGCGCCGTCATCGTCGACGGTCAGGCGATTTCGGGCACCAGCCTCGACCGTGCCGTGATCTTCCAGAGCCACGCGCTGTTGCCCTGGCGCACGGTGCTCGGCAACGTCGCTTATGCCGTGAGCTCGAAATGGCGCAGCTGGGACCGCGCCAAGGTGAAGGCGCATGCGCAGACCTTCATCGATCTCGTCGGTCTCTCCGGTTCCGAGCACAAACGGCCGTCAGAGCTGTCCGGCGGCATGAAGCAGCGTGTCGGCATCGCGCGAGCCTTGTCGATCACGCCGAAGATCATGCTGATGGATGAGCCGTTCTCGGCGCTCGACGCGCTGACCCGCGGCACGCTCCAGGACGAGGTACGGCGCATCTGCCTCGAGACCGGCCAGACCGCCTTCATGATCACGCATGACGTGGATGAAGCGATTTACCTTGCCGACAAGATCTTCCTGATGACCAATGGGCCCGGCGCCGTGCTGGCGGAGGTGGTCGAGAACCCGCTGCCGAGGGATCGCGGCCGCACCGATTTGCACCGCCATCCGCTTTATTACGCGCTGCGCAACCACATCATCGATTTCCTGGTGATGCGCAGCAAGACCTTCACGACCGAAAAGACCGATCACGATCCGCGCAACGTGCCGCTGGTGCAGATCGGCAAGCCAGGGCTCACGATCGCGGCTGGCAGCGATGAGCCACGGCAAACGTGGATGCCCGGGACAAATCCCGGATTAAGTGCCTGACCAAGGAGACCCCAACATGAAGCGCGAAGACCTCACCGAAAAGCTGCTCGACATCAAGCGCGAGAAGGGATGGAGCTGGAAGTACATCTGCGAGAAGATCGGCGGCTATTCGGAGGTGCTGATAACAGGCGCCATCCTCGGCCAGATGAAATTGACGAAGCCGCAGGCCGCCAATGCGGGCGAGCTGTTCGGCCTGTCGAAGTCCGAAGTTGCCATGCTCAACGAGACACCGATGCGCGGCATGCAGATGCCGCCGACCGATCCCCTGATCTATCGCTTCTACGAACTGGTGATGGTGAATGGTCCGGCCTGGAAGGCCTTGATCGAGGAGGAGTACGGCGACGGCATCATGTCGGCGATCGATTTCGACATGGTGATGGAGCGCCTGCCCAATCCCAAGGGCGACCGCGTCAAGTTCACCATGAGCGGCAAATTCCTGCCGTACAAATATTACGGCGCCAGCGGCAACGTGCCGGAATACGGCTTCAAGGAGGAGTGAACGAGGCGAGTGGCGATCGCGAGTAGCGAATGGGGACGCCCATTCGCGATTCGCCACTCTCTATTCGCTCAAGTCACTTGCCCGCCTTCACCTCGGCGGCCGCGACCGCGAGCAGTTCGCTCATCTTGGCGCGAATCGCTTGCTCGGTGACGGCGACGTTCTTGGCGGCGAAATCGGTCGTGATCTTGCGCAGCACGTCGGCATCGCCGGCCTCCTCGAAATCGCTGGCGACCACTTCCTTGGCGTAGGCGGTGGCGGCCTCACCTGACATGCCCAGCTTTTCGGCTGCCCACAGCCCGAGCAGCCGGTTGCGGCGGGCCTCCGCCTTGAACTTCTGCTCCTCGTCGAGGGCGAACTTCTTCTCAAAACCTTCCTGGCGCTTGTCGAACTGGCTCATACCTTGTTCCAAATCCCCTGCTGAATGGAGCGGGAGCCTTCCGTTGCGGCGACCCGACTGCATGCCTACATAGATAGCACGAATCGGCAAAACAACGGGCCGTTAAGCCGCAGGCAAGATGGTATAAGTTGGTGCCGGACGGCCGGATCGATTGTGCTCGGTCAGCCAATCGGATAGGTTGCCGGAAGGCTTGGTTCTCGTTCTGTTTCCACGGGTCATAGACGGGTTCCCAGCCGATCACGGCAGCTCCGCTGTGGGTCGTAATCCTGGTAACCGGAGCACACCAAATACATGGATTTCAACAAAACACGGTACATCCCCATGAGCCGTCGGCGTCGCATTTATGAAGGCAAGGCAAAGGTTCTGTATGAAGGCCCGGAGCCCGGTACCCTGATCCAGCACTTCAAGGACGACGCGACCGCGTTCAATGCGAAAAAGCATCAGGTGATCGAGGGCAAGGGTGTCCTCAACAACCGGATCTCGGAGTACCTGTTTCAGCACCTCAACGACATCGGGGTGCCGACCCATTTCATCCGCCGCCTCAACATGCGCGAGCAGTTGATTCGCGAGGTCGAGATCGTGCCGCTGGAAGTGGTGGTGCGGAACGTCGCCGCCGGCTCGCTGTCGCAGCGCCTCGGCATCGAGGAGGGCACCCAGCTGCCGCGCTCGATCATCGAGTTCTATTACAAGAACGACCAGCTCAACGACCCCATGGTGTCGGAAGAGCACATCACGGCCTTCGGCTGGGCGACGCCCCAGGAGATCGACGACATCATGGCGCTCGCCATCCGTGTCAACGACTTCCTCACCGGCCTCTTCCTCGGCATCGGTATCCGCCTCGTCGATTTCAAGATGGAGTGCGGCCGCCTGTTCGAGAACGAGATGATGCGCATCATCGTCGCCGACGAGATCTCGCCGGATAGCTGCCGTCTGTGGGACATCAAGTCGAACGAGAAGCTCGACAAGGACCGTTTCCGCAGGGACCTCGGCGGGCTCCTGGAGGCCTATACCGAAGTCGCCAAGCGCCTCGGCATCCTCATGGAGAACGAGCGTCCGCAGGGTTCCGGCCCGGTGCTGGTGAAGAGCTAGAAGGGGATTTGGACGTGAAGGCACGTGTCACCGTTACCTTGAAGACGGGCATCCTCGATCCGCAAGGAAAGGCCATCGAAGGCGCGCTGAAGTCGCTCGGCGTCGACGGCGTCGCCAGCGTCCGCCAGGGCAAGGTGTTCGACATCGAGCTTGCCGGCGCGGACAAGGCCAAGGCGGAGGCGGCGTTGAAGGACGCCGCCGACAAGCTGCTGGCGAACACCGTGATCGAGAACTATCGGGTCGAGCTGATCGGTTGAACGGGATGGCTCACAGCCAGCCGACGCTGCGAAAACGCCAGTACAGCGCGGTGCACGCCGTCAGCATCACGCCGAGCAGCATGTAATAGCCGTAGTCCCATTCCAGCTCCGGCATGTGCTTGAAATTCATGCCGTAGATGCCGGCCAGTGCGGTCGGGATCGCGATGATCGCAAGCCACGAGGCGAGCTTCTTGGACACCGCCGTCTCCTGCGCCTGACCGACCAGCAGGCTGGCCTCGAAGGCGAAGGCCAGCACCTCGCGCATGGAATCGATGCGCTCCTGGATGTTGCGGACGTGGTCTGTAACGTCGCGGAACAGCGGCTGCATGGCCTGCCGGACCATCGACAGTTCGTCATGCTCCAGCCGGCGGCAGACCTCCACCAGCGGCCCGATCGCGTTGCGCAGCCGCAGCAGGTCGCGGCGCAGCATGTAGAGCCGCTCGATCTGCGTCTTGCTGATCGGCTTGGACAGCACGTCGTCCTCGATGCCCTCCACCTCGTCGTGAATGCTCTCGAGGACGGGCGAGTAATTGTCGACGATGAAATCGAGGATCGCATAGAGGATGTAATCCTCGCCGCGGGCGAGGGCCCGCGGGCAGCTTTCGCAGCGTTCGCGCACGGGCGTGTAGGACGTCGAGGCGCCGTGGCGCACCGAGACCAGATAACCTTCGCCGACGAAGATGTGGGTCTCGCCGAAGACGATGCGGCCCTCGACCAGCTGCGCCGTCCGCGCCACGATGAACAGGGCTTCGCCATATTGCTCGATCTTGGGTCGCTGATGGGCGTGGTTGGCGTCCTCGATCGCGAGCTCGTGCAGGTCGAATTGCTTCTGCACCGCGCCGAGCAGCGCCATGTCGGGCTCGTGCAGGCCGATCCAGACCACGTGGCCGGGCTTCGCCCGCCAGCTCGAGGCCTCGCTGATGGCGATATTGGCGACGCGCCGGCCGTCGACATAGGCGCCGGCGGCGACGACGCCCTCGGTGGACACCGGCTCGGAGGGGGATGTGGGCAGCGACGGGACGTTCATGGCTTCAATCCCGGGCAAGTTCGTCGGGCAAAAGTGCCTCGGCTATGGCCTGTGTACAAGGCCGTCCGGCGAGGCTAGCACTGGTAAAATCCCCGTCAAATGGCTATGTCTCCTTGCGAATTGGCCCTTTGGCCAGCCCGATTCCCGTCACCGTCGGAACCTCTGCCATGAAAGCCGCCATCCTCGTCTTTCCCGGAATCAACCGCGAGCGCGACATGGCGCGTGCGCTGAGGCTGATCTCCGGGAGCGAGCCGGCGATGGTCTGGCACGCCGAGACGGCGCTGCCTGCTGGGACCGATCTCGTGGTGGTGCCGGGCGGCTTCTCCTACGGCGACTATCTGCGCTGCGGCGCCATCGCGGCACGCGCGCCGGTGATGGACGCGGTGCGCGACTACGCGTCCAGGGGCGGCCTCGTGCTCGGCGTCTGCAACGGCTTCCAGATCCTCTGCGAATCCGGCCTGCTGCCGGGCGTGCTGATGCGCAACGCCCGGCTGAAATTCATCTGCCACGACGTGCACCTGCGCGTCGAACGGTCCGACACGCCGTTCACCCGCGGCTACAATGCCGGCCAGGTGATCCGGGTGCCGGTCGCCCATGGCGAGGGCAATTACGAGGCGGATGAAGAGACCATCAAGCGGCTCGAAGGCGAGGGGCGGGTGCTTTATCGCTATTGCTCCGCCGACGGCGTGGTGGATGAAGCGCACAACATCAACGGCGCAGCACATTCGATCGCCGGCATCGTCAACGACGGAGGCAACGTGCTCGGCATGATGCCGCATCCGGAAAACCATGTCGAAGACATCATGGGCTGCACCGACGGCCGCGGCCTGTTCGCGGGCCTGACCGCGCATCTGGAAAAAGCCGCGTGATCTCGTTCGTGCTGAGGCGGCCATAGGGCGCGCTCGCGGCTCTGTCACTCGCGACGGTCGTCAAGTAGTTGCCGTCTTGCGCTAGCGCAGCTTCAGCCGCTCCGCCGGCACTGTCATTGCAGCAACACCCGCCATCACGAGGAGCAGGCCGAGCGTCAGGTTCGACGGCACGCTCTCGCCGAGCAGCAGCACGGAGAGGCCGACGCCGATCGGGATGCGCAGATAGCCTTGCGCGTTCGTGGTCAGCGTACCGAGCCGGCCGAGGCAGACGTAGAACAGCATCAGGCCTAGCGCGCTGGAGACGATGCCCATGACGATGGTGGCGACGACGGCCTCCAGCGTCGGCTGCAGCGTCCAGGGCTGGTCGATGATCAGCGAGGGCGGCAGCAGGACGAGGCCGCCGAACAGCAGCGAGCCGGCCGCTACCACCATCGGGTCGTATTCGGAGAGGCGAAGGCCGAAGATGGTCGCACAGGCAAAGGAGATGGTCGCGAGCAGGATCGCGATCTCCGCCACGATCTCGCTACTGAGGCCGCGCAGCGCATCGAGGCCGACGATGACGACGGTCCCGGCAAGGCCGAGGATCGCGCCAGCCAGCTTCAACAGCGTTGCCGGCTCGTGCCGGGTGATCAGCGACGTGATCAGGAAGGCAAAGATCGGCGTGGTGGACGCCAGCACCACGGTGTTCGACGCCGGCACGTATTGCTGCGACCAGGTGATGATCAGGAACGGAAAGGTCGAGTTGATCAGCTGCTGGGTGGCGAACAGCTTCCAGGCCTTCGCGTCGGTCGGGACCTTGATGCCGCGCATCCACAGGATCGCGAACAGGAAGGCGGCCGCGATCAGCGAGCGCGCCGAGATGAAGGTGACGGGCGGGATGGTGGGAAGCGCGAGCTTGGCCAGCGGATAGGTCGAGCTCCAGCAGCAGGCGAGCGCGAGCAGCAGCGCATAGTCGCGCCAGTTGCGTGCGCCGGTGGCGGCCATGGACGGCAGCGGCGTTGCTGCGGCCGCCGTCGCGCGACGCGCCTCCGATGTGCTCTGCGGCACCTTGTTCCTGCTCCCCGGCGCGACAGCGCTTGCCGGGAAGTCTGGGCGAGGGCAGGCGAAAAGGGAAGCCGCCGAGCTATGCGTTTGGCTGAGGGAGCGCCTTCCGCTTCATCCGCTTGATCGTGCCGGAAAAGGTCAGCAACACCCGCGGCCCGGACATCATCTTGCCGCGCAGGAAGATGAGCGAGCCGCCGGCGCGGGTGACCTCGCCGGTGCACTCGATCAGCTCCCCCTCGCGTGCCGCGTCGAGGAATTCGCAGGCGAAATTGGTCGTCACCGCCCGGCTGTCCAGGACGTGGGTGGCGATCGCAAACAGGGAGTAGTCGGCAAAGGCCATGTAGCAGCCGCCATGGACGTTCCCGGAGCCATTGAGGTGCTTTTTCTCGACCCGGAAGGCGCTGCGGACGTTGCCGTCTGCCTCGATGAGGTGCCAGAAGGGGCCGACATGGGCTTCAAAACTGTCGCGAATCCAGGTCCGCCAGCCGACGAATTCGCCCTCGGTGGCGATGTGGAGGTCCGGGCGGCGGGGCGGGGGCGTTTTGGTCAATTCGTGCAAGGAAATGGGCCTTCAATTGCGGGTCTTGAGCCCTTAAATCCGATCCGTCGGCGCCGCGCAATTCCTGTTCCCGCCGCCCCCGCCTGCAAAACGTGGGACAGCGGGAAAATGCGCCATAAAGGGCTTTTCGCGAGCCCCGGATGTTCCTAAGAACGGCCCAGCCGCCGCCGAAAGCCTGGAATCCATGAAGAACGAACCCAAGATCACCCCCGAACTGGTTGCCGCCCACGGGCTCAAGCCCGACGAATACGAGCGCATCCTGAAGCTGATCGGGCGGGAGCCGACCTTCACCGAGCTCGGCATCTTCTCGGCGATGTGGAACGAGCACTGCTCGTACAAGTCGTCACGCATCCATCTCAAGGGCCTGCCGACCAAGGCACCATGGGTGATCCAGGGCCCCGGCGAGAATGCCGGCGTGATCGACATCGGCGACGGCCAGGCCGTGGTCTTCAAGATGGAGAGCCACAACCACCCGAGCTACATCGAGCCCTATCAGGGCGCGACCACCGGCGTCGGCGGTATCCTGCGCGATGTCTTCACCATGGGCGCGCGCCCGATCGCCTGCCTCAATGCGCTCAGCTTCGGTGCGCCCGAGCATGCCAGGACCCGGCATCTCGTCTCCGGCGTCGTCGCCGGCGTCGGCGGCTACGGCAATTCCTTCGGCGTGCCGACGGTCGGCGGCCAGGTGCGTTTCCACACCCGCTATGACGGCAATATCCTCGTCAACGCCATGGCTGTCGGCCTCGCGGATACCGACAAGATCTTCTATGCAGCCGCCTCCGGCGTAAACATGCCGATCGTCTATTTGGGCTCCAAGACCGGCCGCGACGGCATCCACGGCGCCTCGATGGCCTCGGCAGAGTTCGACGACAAGTCCGAGGAGAAGCGCCCGACCGTGCAGGTCGGCGATCCCTTCGCCGAGAAGCTGCTGCTGGAAGCCTGCCTCGAGATCATGGAGAAGGGCTGCGTCATCGCGATCCAGGACATGGGCGCGGCGGGGCTGACCTGCTCGGCGGTCGAGATGGGCGCCAAGGGCGATCTCGGCGTCGATCTCGATCTCGACGCGGTGCCCACCCGCGAGACCGGCATGAGCGCCTACGAGATGATGCTCTCGGAAAGCCAGGAGCGCATGCTCATGGTGCTCAAGCCCGAGAAGGAAAAGGAAGCCGAAGCGATCTTCAGGAAGTGGGGGCTCGACTTCGCGGTGGTCGGCTACACCACGCCGAGCAAGCGCTTCGTGGTCAAGCATGGCGGTGACGTCATGGCCGACCTGCCGATCAAGGAGCTCGGCGACGAGGCGCCGCTGTACGATCGTCTGCACGTGCCCTCCGCCGCGTTGCCGGTCGTGCATGCGCGCGACGTGCCGGCGCCGATGGGCGTAGGTAGCGCGCTGGAGAAGCTGATCGGCACGCCCGACATGTGCAGCAAGCGCTGGGTCTGGGAGCAGTACGACCACGTCATCCTCGGCAACACCATGCAGCGTCCCGGCGGCGATGCCGCCGTGGTGCGCGTCGAGGACGGGCCAAAGGGCCTGGCGCTGACCGTCGACGTCACGCCGCGCTATTGCGAGGCCGATCCCTATCAGGGCGGCATGCAGGCGGTGGCAGAAGCCTGGCGCAACATCACCGCGGTCGGCGGCAAGCCGCTCGCGATCACCGACAATCTCAATTTCGGCAATCCTGAGCGGCCCGAGATCATGGGCCAGTTCGTCGGCTGCCTGAAGGGCATCTCGGAAGCCTGCCGCACGCTCGACTTCCCGGTCGTCTCCGGCAACGTCTCGCTCTACAACGAGACCAACGGCCGCGCGATCCTCCCGACGCCCTCGATCGGCGGCGTCGGCCTGCTCGACGATTTCACCAAGTCTGCATCGCTGGCCTTCAAGGCCGAGGGCGAGGCAATCCTCCTGGTCGGCGACACCCACGGCTGGCTCGGTCAGTCCGTTTACTTGCGCGACATCTGCGGTCGCGAGGAGGGCGCGCCGCCGCCGGTCGATCTCGCCGCCGAGAAGCGCAACGGCGATTGCGTGCGCGGCATGATCCATGCGGGCACCGCGACCGCCGTGCACGACCTCTCCGACGGCGGCCTGCTGATCGCGCTGGCCGAGATGGCGATGGCGAGCGGCATTGGCGCCAAGCTGCTTGCGGCCCCCGCCGCGCTGGTCTCGCAGGCCTATTGGTTCGGCGAGGACCAGGCGCGCTATCTCGTCACCGTGCCGGAAACCGAAGCCGGCCGCGTGCTCGCCAAGATGCGCGGCTGCGAGGTGCCCTGCGTGCGGATCGGCACCACCGGCGGCGATGCCATCACCATCGCGGGCGAAGCGCCTGTCACGATCGACGCGCTGCGGACGTCGCACGAGCGCTGGCTGCCGGACTATATGGGCGGCAAGGCGGCCTGAGGCCGCCGCACACTCAGAGCCGTAGCCCGGATGAGCGCAGCGACATCCGGGTCTTTGCTGTCACTGTTTCCCGGATATCGCTGCGCTCATCCGGGCTACGGGTGCCCAGCCTCACAACACGTGCGACGCGCCCGGAATCTTCCGCAATACCGCCGTCAGCCCCCAGCTCAGGATCACCGTGAGCACGAAGCCGATTGCGGCCTTCACGATCGCCGGCAGCTCGTAGTCGTACAGCGCGTACTGGATCCACAGTGCGATCGGATAGTGCACCAGGAAAATGCCGTAGGCATCAGCCTGCATGCGGTCGAGCAGGGTCGGCCCCGGCGCCTTCGAATGCAGGAAGAAGGCGAGGATCGCGAGCAGGATCGACGCCGAGAACAGCACCAGGAACGTGCCGTAAAACACATGGTACCAGTGCGGCAGGTGATCGGGATTGCCGAGGATTTCGCGCTTGATGTAGATCATGCCCCACATCAGGCAGTAGGGGATCAGCGTGACGATCACCCATAGCCAGCGCTGCTTCGGCAACTGACCGTCGGCGCTGAGGATGCCGCGATCGAAGTTCGCCGAACCGACGCTGGCGCCGATGAAGAAGTAGCTGAAATAGAGCAGGATGCGGCTCGCCTGCACTGAGAACGGTCCGAACTCGAACCATTTGTTGGTCCCGAAATAGAGCAGCGCCGGCAGATAGACGATGCCGCTGACGGCGACGAGCATCAGCCAGAACACGGCGGGCTGCTCGAACCCGCGCAGCGAAACGCGGTTGCCGGGATCGACCAGGTGCGCCGAGATCCGGTAGAGCAGGCTCGCGGTCAGGTCGAAGGCGAGCAGCACCCAGACGAACCAGATCGGGCCGCTCGGCCACGGGCCCGCCGTGACAGTCTTCCACCAGAAGGCAGCGAAGGTCAGCTCGGGCTCGGCCCGCAGCGCGATCGCGTAATAGGCAAGCGGGATCACGGTCAAGGCCGCGATCGCGAACGGCAGCCCAAGCCGCAGCAGGCGGTCGCGCAAAAAGACCGACGGCGCCTTGCGCGCGATGCCGGGCCAGGTGAACAGTCCCGACAGGAAGAAGAACATCGCCATGAAGAAGCTGTCGGTCGCGAGCACGATCATGTCGAAGCCGGCGAAGGAGGCCGGATCGGTGTGACCGAAATGCGTGTAGGGGATCACTGCATGATGCAGCAGCACCACCAGCGTCAGGAAGGTGCGGGCGCGATCGAGCGAGAGGTTGCGCGCCTTGCTCCTGGGCGCAGCCTGCGCGTCTGCGCCGATCGTCGCTGAATGTGACATCGTGATCATGGCGGCCCCGGTCGCGCTTCTTTCCCGGTCCGACTGTGCCGCCGGGAACCCGATTCAGCAAGTCTCGTTTGAGGTGAGCCGCTCGTAGGAACCAGTTCCGCGCAGCGAAGTTAGCGTTCCCGAAATGGGCGCGGGCCGCAGGCGTGCGGCAAGATTTTCGGAGCTGGCGATGACGATCCTGAAATGGGCGCTGATCTTCCTACTGGTCTCGATCGTGGCCGGCGTGCTCGGCTTCACCGGCATTTCGGCCGCCTCCGCCGATATCGCCCGCTTCCTGTTCTACGTCTTCGTCGTAATCTTCCTGGTGCTGCTGATACTGGGGTTGACGATCTTCAGGGCGTAGGCGTGCTGCGTCAGCATTCTCATTCGTCATGCCCGGGCTTGACCCGGGCATCCACGCCTTTCTCATTCGCAGTGGCCAAGAACGTGGATGGCCGGGACGAGGCCCGGCCATGACGGAATGACCTGCGTCGGTCTCTACCCCACTTCCTCGATCTTCACCTTGTCCGGATAGAAGGCGAGATGGCCGGAAATCTCGGTCATCGCCGGGAAAGGCGTTTCGTAGGTCCAAATCGCGTTGTCCAACGTCTTGCCGTCGGCCTTGACGCTGTAATAGCTGGCATCACCCTTGTAGGGGCAATGGGTGGTGCGCTCGGAGCGCTCCAGCAGGGCCATGTTGGCATCCTCGCGCGGCACATACTGCACCGCCGGGTATTTGGCCTCCTTCAAGGTCAGTGCCTTGCTGGTCTCGGCGATCACGACGTCGCCCGCGGTGACGCGGACGCGCCGGGGATTTTGGGTGATGGTGATGGGGTGGTCGGGCCCTGGAATCTTCATGATCTCACGCCTTTTCTATCGATCTGCCGCGCGCGGCACTTTGTCGTGCCTTTATCCTGATGGGATCAGGGATATAGTGCCTGAAGGCGTGACGTAGAAGGCCGTTCACGCTAAGTTTCGCCATGCCGGAAAGTTTGGCTTTGCAGATTCGACCCCGGCAAGCGATTCGATGCCGAGACAGGAGCTAGACCCTAATGCCCATGGACGCCCACGATATCGAGGCGATGATCAAGGCAGCGATCCCCGATGCCGAGGTGACCATCCGTGACCTCGCCGGCGATGGCGACCATTATGCCGCGACCGTGATCTCGGAATCCTTCCGCGGCAAGTCACGCGTCCAGCAGCACCAGATCGTCTATCAATCCCTACGCGGCCAGATGGGCGGTGTGCTGCACGCGCTGGCGCTGCAAACTGGCGTTCCGGGCGCCTGACCTGATCGCGCGACGGGAGGCGACAATGGCTGCGGACAATTCTCGCGGCGCGATGTTTCGCGTCATCGTGCCGAACCAGCACAGTCGTGTCACCAATGTCGAGCTGTTCTTCGACCTCGTCTTCGTCTTCGCCGTCACGCAGGTGTCGCACACGCTGCTGCACCATTTCACGCCGCTCGGCGCGGTGCACGTCACGGTGCTGTTTCTCGCGGTATGGTGGGTGTGGGTCTACACCGCCTGGGTCACCAACTGGCTCAATCCGGAACTGACGCCGGTCCGCGTCATGCTCTTCCTGATGATGCTCGGCGGTCTGGTGCTGTCGACAACGATCCCGACCGCCTTCGAAGGGCGGGGCCTGTGGTTCGCGATCGCCTACGCCGCGATGCAAATCGGGCGCACCGCCTTCTGGCTGTTCGCAACGCCGCGGCATAGGATAGCGGTCCGCCACAACGCGATCCGCATTCTGACCTGGCTCTCGATCTCCGCGGTGTTGTGGATCGCTGGCGGCCTGTCCGAAGGTGAGACGCGGCTATGGCTGTGGATTGCGGCAGTCACCTGGGAGTACGTCTCGCCGGCGGCGCGCTTCTGGGTTCCCAAGCTCGGTTTCTCGTCGGTCGAGGCCTGGGCCGTCGAAGGCGGCCACATGGCCGAGCGCTGCGCCCTCTTCGTCATCATCGCGCTCGGCGAAGCCGTCGTCGTCAACGGCGCGACCTTTGCCGAGCTGGAGTGGACCGCGGACAACATCCTGGCCTTCGTCTCGGCGTTAACCGGCGCCATCGCGATGTGGTGGATCTATTTCCACAAGGGCGCCGAGGCCGGCGCCGAGCGCATCTCGAAGTCCGCCGAATCGGGTCGGCTGGCGCGGCTTGCCTACACCTATCTGCACATGCCGATCATCGCCGGCATCATCCTGACCGCGGTATCGGACGAGCTGGTGCTGAAGCATCCGACCGGCCATTCCGACATGCGCACCATCGTCAGCACGATCGGCGGACCGCTGGTGTTTTTGGTCGGCACAATCCTGTTCAAGCACGCGATCCGCGGCTTCCTCCAGCTCTCGCACGGCATCGGCATCATCCTGCTTCTGGTGCTGTGGTGGTTCGCGTCGGAGCTCTCGCCGCTCTGGCTGTCGGTCGCGACGACGGCGATCATGATCGTGGTGGCGGTGTGGGAGTCGGTGTCGCTGGGGGCGGAGGTCGTGGAGGAGTGAGCGCATCGTGCGGCGTCTGGTCATCTTCGGTGCTGCAATCGCCGCGGTCCTGATCGTTGAGGAAGCCACGAAGGGTTGGATGCTTGGCCGAAGGCCGGCAGCCTGCCAAACCATCGGCGGGAAGCCTGCGATCGGACGATGCGTCACGCCCTTGTGCTACTGGCAGGGCGATTGCGGGCAATGGGCGAACCCGACGCAGTGGCTCGATCGCATCAAGCCAGGTGACCCGATCTCGAAGGTGTTTTTTTGGCTGGGTGATCCACTGAAGCGCGACGGTGAATCTTTTTCCTGGTCGTGTGGCAAGCCGCACTCCGACAGTTTTCGCGTCATCATCCGGGATGAGCGGCTGGTGGCTGTGGAGGCCTGCAAGCCTGATTGAGGCCAGCCCAATGGCGAGCGTATGGCGTGAGCGCGTTTACTCCGCCACCTCCAGCGCGTGCACCGAGAACATCCTGGCCGCATCCGTCCAGCTCTCGCGCACCCGCCATCCGGCGCCGCGTGCCAGCGCCGCAAAACGCTCCAGGCTGTATTTGTAGCTGTTCTCGGTGTGGATGCTTTCGCCGGCGCGGAACGAGAAGCTGGTGCCGAGCAGGCGCACGGTCTGGCTCCTCTTGCTGATCAGGTGCATCTCGATCCGGTGCCGCTCGCGATTGTAGATCGCGCGATGGGTGAAGGCGGAGAGGTCGAAATTGCCGCCGAGCTCGCGGTTGATCCGGACGAGAACATTGAGGTTGAAGCGGGCGGTGACGCCGGCCGCATCGTTGTAGGCATCGAACAGCACGCGCTCGTCCTTCTCGAGGTCGGCGCCAATGATCATCTGCGCGCCCCGGCCCAGGATCTCGCGCGCGCTCTTCAGGAAGGCTTGGGCTTCATGCGGCTCGAAATTGCCGATGGTCGAGCCCGGGAAGAAGCCGACCTTGGGCATCGATGCGACCTGCTTGGGCAGCTCGAACGGCGTGGTGAAGTCGGCCGCGACCGGATAGATGCCGAGCGACGGGAAATCGCGCTTCAGGCCGTTCGCCTGCGCCTTGAGGAAGTCACCGGATATGTCGACGGGGACATAGGCCGCAAACCTGCAATGCTTCAGCAGCAGGCGAACCTTCGTGGTCGCGCCCGCGCCGAATTCGACCAGCGCGGCATGCTCCGGAACGATCTTCGCGATCTCGCTGCCACGATCCTTCAGGATCGAGAGCTCGGTGCGCGTCGGATAATATTCCGGCAGCTTCGTGATCGCCTCGAACAGTTCCGATCCGGTCGCGTCGTAGAAATACTTCGGCGACAGTTTTTTCGGCTGCTGCGAGAGGTCCTCGATCGCCTCGCGGGCGAAAGCGGTGGTCTGCTCGTCGGGAAGATGGGCTTCGGCCAAAGCGCTGGCGTGCACATTCATGACACTCTCCTGAACGCGCTGTCCGGCGCGCATTTGTCGTCGGAAATGTTAGTCGTAATCGGCGAGCCGGAGTCCGGTGAACTGCCAGCGGTGGTGCGGATAGAAGAAGTTGCGATAAGTGATACGGCTGTGGCCATCCGGAGTTGCAAGCGAGGAGCCGCGCAGCACCAGCTGGTTGACCATGAACTTGCCGTTGTACTCGCCGAGCGCGCCTTCGACGGCGCGGTAGCCGGGATAGGGGGCGTAGGAGCTGCGGGTCCACTGCCAGACGATGCCGAAGGCGTCGTTGAGCTGGCCGGCGCGGGCCGCGACCTCCCACTCCATCTCGGTCGGCAGATGCTTGCCTGCCCAGCGCGCGAAAGCGTCCGCCTCGTAATAGCTGATATGGCAGACCGGCGCGGTGGGATCGACCGGCTTCACGCCGGCCAGCGTCATCACGTGCCACTGGCCATCGATCTCGCGCCAATGCCCCGGGGCCTGCCAGTCTTCCTTGCTGGCGGCGGCAAAGCCGTCCATCAGCCACAGCGTTGCTTTCGCGTAGCCGTCGTCGCGCATGAAGGCGAGCCATTCGGCATTGGTGACGAGATTGCGCGCGAGCTTGACCGGGCCGACGAGGGCGCGATGCGCCGGCTTCTCATTGTCGAAATAAAAGCTGTCGTCGACATGGCCGACGGTGTGGATGCCCTCGTTCAGCGTCAGCCAGTCATCGCCGCTGCGCGTCGCGGTCGGGAAGCGCCAGTCCGGGTCATAGGCCGGATAGATCGGGTTCTGCGCGAAGGCGTGCAGGATGTCCGTGTACATCAATTCCTGATGCTGCTGCTCGTGGTTCAGCCCGACCTCGACCAGCGGCGCGATCGCGCGGAGCTCGTCCGCGCCGGCTTCGCGGA
This sequence comes from Bradyrhizobium sp. 192, assembly GCF_023100965.1. NCBI lineage: Bacteria > Pseudomonadati > Pseudomonadota > Alphaproteobacteria > Hyphomicrobiales > Nitrobacteraceae > Bradyrhizobium > Bradyrhizobium sp. 192. Next base: position 5,945,347 of record NZ_CP064690.1, on the reverse strand, counting down.
AGAATTTGACGACGGCGGCATCGACATAATTGCGATAGGCGCCGACTTCGTTTGCACTGGGACGGGTGATATCCCCGCGATGATTGCGGGCGTGACGCGGGCCGGCGCTGACGTAATAGGAATTGAACAGGAACGCGAAATCGGGGTGGAAGGGCCGGTGGCCAGCCGCGTACTCGCCGAGCAGGAATTGCTCCCAAAACCAGGTGGTATGGGCCCGGTGCCATTTCGTCGGGCTCGCATCGGGCATGGACTGGATCTGCTGATCTTCCGGCGACAGCGCCGCGGCCCGGCGTTCGGTCTCGTTGCGAACGGCGAGAAAAGCGTCTTCCAGCCGCCGGGCGAGGTTGCCGGCGGTGGACAGTGACGAAAGCGAGGGGGCGGCCGTAGCGGAGGCTTGTTTCGTCACGTTTTTCTCCAGACAGAACAAGAGAACGTTGTTGGCGTTGCCCGGTTCCAAAACCTGGGTTCGTCCTAGATAGGGGCTCCGTTACGGTATGAAAGTCCTCCCCGGCGATGATATTGATGTCATCAGCCTATGGACCCGGCCGGGGGGCAAACCGGCCAGCGGGGGCATGTCGCCGCCATTTTACTTTGGATGCACAACGGTTTGGGCTACATATATGGGCAGGTATCGGGTTAGATCGGCTGAGCCGGCCCGAAGCGATCGGAGAGGGCTCGGCCCCAGAAGGACACGGAAATGAGCATCGAGGAATTCATCGCAAACGAAGTGAAGTCGAACGACGTGGTTCTGTTCATGAAGGGCACGCCGCAATTTCCGCAGTGCGGTTTCTCCGGCCAGGTCGTCCAGATCCTCGACCATGTCGGGGTCGGCTATAAGGGCCTCAACGTTCTCGAATCCGCCGAACTGCGCGACGGCATCAAGACCTTCTCCAATTGGCCGACGATCCCCCAGCTTTATGTGAAGGGCGAGTTCGTGGGCGGCTGCGACATCGTCCGCGAGATGTTCCAGGCTGGCGAATTGCAGCAGCTCCTCACCGAGAAGGGCGTCGTCGTCGCGGCCTGATACGCGACCGTGCTGACGCGCCGGATTGGCGGCGCCGAGCTCGAGGTCATCGTCGCCGACATCACCACGCTGAGCGTTGACGCCATCGTCAACGCCGCGAACACGTCGCTCCTTGGCGGGGGCGGTGTGGACGGTGCAATTCATCGGGCCGCCGGGCCCGATCTGGTCGCCGAATGCCGCATGCTCCACGGCTGCAAGACGGGCCATGCCAAGATCACCAAAGGCTACCGGCTTAGGGCTGCCCATGTGATCCACACCGTCGGGCCGGTCTGGAATGGCGGTACCCTCGGCGAGGACGATCTGCTCGCCTCCTGTTATCGCCGTTCGATGGGGCTGTGCGGGAAGCACAGACTGACCTCGGTGGCATTCCCCGCGATTTCGACCGGTATTTTCCGCTTTCCCGCCGACCGCGCCGCCGACATTGCGGTGCGCACGACGGTCGAAGGGCTCTCGGCAGCGCCGTCGGTGACCCGTGTCGTGTTCTGCTGTTTCGCCGAGCCGAACGCCAAACTCCATGCCGAAGCACTTGCGCGACACCCCGGCCCTTGTGCCTGATGATACGGCCGGTAAACTCCGCCGGACGATGTTCCGGGGAGGGGATATGATTTCAAAGTCTGGACTGCGTTCGCTGGTCTGCGGCGCGCTGGTGTCGCTCGGCGCGATGTCGCTGGCGAAAGCCGAGGGCACCTACGAGATTCCGGCCGGCGCACATTTCAATCAGGACAAGCTCGGCAAGATCAGCGAATTCTTCAAGAACGAGGTCGCGACCGGCAAGATCGCCGGTGCGACTGTCCTGATCAAGCAGCACGGCAAGCCGGTCTACCACGAAGCCTTCGGCGTGCAGGACGTGGTCAGCAAGGCACCGATCACCGACAAGACCATCTTCCGCCTGTTCTCGATGAGCAAGGCGCTCACGTCGGTGGTCGCGGTGCGGTTGATCGAGGACGGCAAGATCAAGTTGGATGATCCCGTCTCGAAGTACATCCCCTCCTTCGGCAACGTGAAGGTCGGCGTCGAGAAGAAGGCGGAGGATGGCACCAAGTCGCTCGAACTGGTGCCGCCCAACAGGCCGATGACGGTGCACGATCTGATGACACACACATCGGGCATCACCTATGGTTTCTATGGCGACAGCCTGGTCCGCAAGGCGTATCGCGAGGCCAACATCTATGCCGGTGATTTCGACCTCGCCGAGTTCGCCGAGCGCATCGCGAAACTGCCGCTGCACAACCAGCCGGGCGCGCTTTGGCAATACGGCCATTCCACCGACGTGCTGGCACGCGTGATGGAGATCGCGGCCGGCAAGCCGCTGATCGACATCATGCGGGAGAAGCTGCTCGACCCGCTCGGCATGGTCGATACCGGCTTCTTCGTCACGGCTCTCGAGAAGCAGAAGCTGCTGGCGCAGCCGGTGCCGAACGACAGCGATTTCCGGGTCGGCCGGATCAACGATCCGACGGTGGCCAAGAAGATCCAGTTCGCCAGCGGCGGCATGGTGACGACCATGGCCGACTATGAGCGGTTCGCGCAGATGCTGCTCAATGGCGGCAGTCTCGACGGCAAGACCATTCTCAAGCCCGAGACGTTCAAGCTGATGACGACCGATCAGATCGGCCCGGGCTCAGGCGTCGATCGCGACTATTTCTATTTCCCCGGCGACGGTTTCGGCTTCGGTCTCGGGCTCGCCGTCCGCACCGATCCCGGCAACGCCAAGCCGCCACCGCCCGGTGATCTCGGCGAATTGAAGTGGGACGGCGCCTCCGGCTGCTATTTCGTGATCGATCCCAAGCAGGATATGTTCTTCGTGCTGCTGGAGCAGACCCCGAGCGAGCGCCAGCGCGTGCAGCGGACATTGAAGCAGTTGGTCTATGAAGCCATGGAAAAGTGACATGTTCGGGCGCCGCGCGTTCATCGCGGCGCTCGTGCTTCTGGTCGGAGTGGTCGGTGGGAAGGCCGGCTCTGAGGGAAGCGCCGTCCGCACTTTCTCGCCCGAAGGGCTGGCGAAAGTTTCCGATTACATCCGGAACGAGGTCGCCACCGGCAAGATCCCCGGCGCCATCCTGCTGCTCCAGCAGCACGGTAAGCCGGTCTATTCCGAGAACTTCGGCGTCCGTGACGTCGCGACCGAAATATCGATGAGCGCGGACACGATCTTCCGCCTTTATTCGATGTCGAAGCCGATCACCTCCGTCATGGCGATGATGCTGGTCGAGGAGGGCAAGCTTTCGCTCGACGATCCCGTGGCAAAATACATTCCCGCATTCGCCAGCATGAAGGTCGGCGTCGAGAAGAAGGCCGAGGACGACAAGGTCAGCCTGGTGCTGGAGCCGCTGGAGCGTCCGGTCACGATCAAGGACTTGATGCGCCATACCGCAGGGCTGCCGTACGGCTATTACGGCGGGGAGTTGGTGAACAAGCTTTATGCCGACGCAGGTCTCTTCAACAACGGAAATTCGACCAACGCCGAGTTCGTCGCAAAGATCACCGCGTTGCCGCTCGCCGAACAGCCCGGCACGAAGTGGGATTATGGCCACGCTACCGATGTGCTGGGCCGTGTCGTCGAGGTGATCTCGGGGAAGACGCTGCTGCAGTTCGAGAAGGAGCGGCTGCTCGATCCGCTCGGCATGACCGAAACGGCGTTCTTCGTCGCTGATCCCGCCAAATTCCCGCGTGTCGCCGAGCCGATGCCAGCGGACCGCAACATCAATCCGACGACGCAGGTTCGCGACATCAAGCGGCCGGTGACATGGGAATCAGGCGGCGGCGGTATGGTCGGCACGATTAGCGACTATGCCCGCTTTGCGCAGATGCTGCTGAACGGCGGCACCTATGAGGGCCGGCGTTATCTCCAGCCCGAGACCATCGCGCTGATGGCGTCGGACCACATCGGCCCTGAGACGAAGATCGCGCGCGACCAGAATTATTATCCGGGCGGGAACTCCGGCTTCGGCCTCGGCTTCGCCGTCCGAACCTCGGTGCCGTCAGGCACATCGTGGCCGCTCGGCGAATATCGCTGGGACGGCGTCGGCGGCACCTTCTTCTTCATCGATCCCGAGGACGATCTGTTCGGGATCTTCATGGTGCAGACCCCGTCGCAGCGCGGCCGGATCCAGCTGGCGCTGAAGACGCTGATCTATCAGGCGATGGGGCGGTAGGTCCTTCGCGGACTGCGTAGCCCGGATGAGCGCAGCGACATCCGGGGTCGCTGCGCGTGAAGTCCCGGGTGTCGCTGCGCTCACCCGGGCTACGAGACTTCACGCCCCGCGCACGATCTCGCGCACGTACCCGATCGTCTCCTCGACCTGGGCCGCATCGACGTCGAGATGGGTGCAGGCGCGGATGCGGCCATCCATCATCGCCAGCGTCACGCCGCGCTGGCGCAGCGCCGCAACCATCTTGTCGCCGGCAACGCCCGTGCCGTCGGGCTTGAAGAACACCAGATTGGTCTCGGGCTCCTGCACCTCGATTCCTGCGATCTGCGACAGCCCACGGGCAAGCGCGCGCGCATTGGCGTGATCGTCGGCGAGGCGGTCGACGTGATGGTCGAGCGCGTAGATGCAGGCGGCGGCGCAAATGCCGGCCTGCCGCATCGAGCCGCCGAGCCGCTGCTTCCATTGCCACACCGCGTCGATGAAGGCGCGTGAGCCCGCGAGCACGCCGCCGATCGGTGCGCCCAGTCCTTTCGAGAAGTCGATCCAGGCTGAATCCCAGCCGGCGGTCATGTCGCGCGGGGAGATGCCGCTGGCGACGGTCGCGTTGAGCAGGCGCGCGCCGTCCATGTGGGTGACGAGGCCGTGTTGTTTCGCGATCGCGACGATCTCGTCGAGCGCGGCCTTCTTCCAGATCGTGCCGCCGCCGATATTGGCGGTCTGCTCGACGCTGACGACGGTCTGCGGCGGCTGGTAGCGGGTGCGCGGATGCAGGGCTTTCCGGAACGTCTCCGGCGTGAACTGGCCGTCGGGGCCTTTGAGCTGCGTCACCTGGAAGCCGCCGATCGCGGCATGCGCGCCGCCTTCGCGCGCGATGATGTGCGCGGTCTCATGGGCGAGAATCTCGTCGCCGGGCCGGCAATGCACCAGCGTCGCGGTGACGTTGCACATCGTGCCCGACGGCATGTAGACCGCTGCTTCCTTGCCAAGCAACTCGGCGACTCGCTCGCACAGTGCGTTCACCGTCGGATCGTCGCCGACCTGCTCGTCACCGACCTCCGCACGTGCCATCGCCTCGCGCATCGCAGCCGTCGGCTTGGTCTGCGTGTCCGAGAGCAGATTGATGCGCACCGGCGGCGCCTTGGGATCGATCGGGGGAGGGGTGTAGAGCATGCGACGGCTCCTCAAGCATTGCGGCCACTGAAGTGTGGCTCTTAAGCAAAAAGGCCCCGGCGAACCGGGGCCTTTCGATATTCAGATCTTAGCGCGAATAGAATTCGACGACCAGATGGGGCTCCATCTGCACCGGGAACGGCACGTCGGAGAGGCCCGGGATGCGAATGTACTTCGCGGTCATCTTGCCATGGTCGACTTCGAGATAGTCGGGGGTGTCGCGCTCGGGGAGCTGGCTGGCTTCGAGCACATGGGCGAGCTGCTTGGAAGCTTCCTTGACCTCGATCACGTCGCCGACCTTGAGCTGGTAGCTCGAGATGTTGACCTTGCGGCCGTTCACCTTGATGTGGCCGTGGTTGATGAACTGACGGGCGGCGAAGATCGTCGAGACGAACTTGGCGCGGTACACGACCGCGTCGAGACGACGCTCCAGCAGGCCGATCAGGTTCTCGCCGGTGTCACCCTTGAGGCGGCTCGCCTCGACATAGATGCCGTGGAACTGACGTTCGGAAATGTTGGCGTAGTAGCCCTTCAGCTTCTGCTTGGCGCGCAGCTGCACGCCGAAGTCCGAGAGCTTGCCCTTGCGGCGCTGGCCGTGCTGGCCGGGGCCGTACTCGCGGCGATTCACGGGGCTCTTCGGGCGGCCCCAGATGTTCTGGCCCATACGGCGATCGAGTTTGTACTTCGCCTCACTGCGCTTAGTCATCGCGTCCTCTTCAGGTACATGGTTTGAGGAAACGCGCCCTCCTGGGTGACGGGCTAGCCCGGCACTGACAGGTCCGATCCCCAAAGCTTAAGGGAGTGGACCACGGGTCGCGAAACGCTTCGCGGGCCGAAATCGGCCCGCGAGCAGGCGGCTTTTAGGGGAGTTTGGGCCGTTCTGTCAATGCGAATGGGCCCGGAATCATGTCCCGACCGCTCTTATCGGCTTCGAGCCCGCCGCGCGCAATTCGGCAGCGATTTCAGTGTTCAGGACTTGTTCCAGCCGGGTCAGGACCCGGGCGATCGGCGCTGCATCGGTAACGCGGTGGTCCCAGCGGATCACGACATGGATGGTCTGACCAGGCTCGACCAGGCCGTAGCTGACGATGAAGGGACCGGGCGTAATGGGATGGAGCTCGCCGCCGCCATAGGCGGCCACCGAGCTCACCGCAAAGCTGCCGAACCAGTTGCCACGCTGGCGGCCGAAATTTAGGCCAATCGCCCAGGACAGCCGCCGCAGCGGCAGCGGCAGGCGGGTTGCCCGCATGATCTTGCGGAACATCGGGACGTCAGCGATCGGCGCCGTCTTGCCGTGCCGGATCTCGGCGTCGACCGCGGCCAGCGCCATGGCCTCGGGGGCCGCGATTCGCTGCGGCATCACGCATTCCTCGCCGTCCTCGACCCGGGCGATCGCCACCGACGCCACGCTGTGGGGCAATTCGTAGAACGTCGGCCAAGGCCATTTGGCGTAGACCGTGCGCAGGATCGGCTCGTCTTTGGCAACCAGGGCGAAGGCCTTGACGAAGGTCGCAGCCCAGCCCGCTGGTGCGGCGGCGTTGGCGCGTGCCTCGAGCAGGGGGCGGATATTCAGCGAACGGGAGAGCGAGACGAACGGCACGTCCATCGACGCGCGCATGAGGTCGCAAATCAGGCGGCGCGGCAGCGAAATGGGCTTTGGCGTCCCGCGCATCGGTCTTCGGTTCCTAGAGATGAAAAAATGTGCAGCGAGCGGGTTCCCGCTCGCCGTTCCCTTAGCACGAACCAACCCGCCAGGGGTTGAGCGGTTCGACAGTTCAGGGAGCCGGCGACGCCAGCGGCTTGGTCTTGTCGACCACGTAAACTCCCAGCACTTTCATGGCCTTATCGCCATGGGCCTTGGCGTCGTGCACGACGCCTGCCGGGATCTGGTAGGAATCGCCGGCTTTCAGGGTTTTCTCCGGCTGACCGTCGATCAGGAGATGGAGCTCGCCTTCGAGCACGTAGCCGGTCTCGATTCCCGGATGGGTATGGCGTCCGGCCGAGCCTCCCGCCGGGACTTCCGCGACGGCGGTGATGGTGTTGTAGCCGTCCGGAAATTCGACCTTCTGGAGCGGCGTGCGCTTTATTCCGGGCTGCTGGGCGAAGGCGGCAAACGCGAGGCCGGTGAAGGCAAGAGCGAGCAAAGTCCTTTTGAGCATTGTTTCCTCCCTGGTGCCGACCCTAGCAGGGCCGCAGTTCCCGGCAAGGTGGCATCGCCTGCTCAGCGCCTGATGCCCTCGAACGCGGCCATGATGCCGCGCTGGAACAGCGACCAGTCGAAGCCGAGCGCGATCGCGCGGTAGCCGCGATCGACCAGGGCGTTGGCCTGGTCGGCGGTACGGGCCACGCCGCCGATCGGCACGCCGCTTCTGAGGATGCCGGCCTCGGCGCGGGCGACCAGCGCCAGCAATTCCGGATCGTCCATCTGGCCGCGCTTGTTGATGGACGTCGCGAGATCGCCGGGCCCGATCACCGCGACGTCAATGCCGGGCGTCGCCATGATCTCGTCGATGCGGTTGACGGCATCGACATGCTCGATGGTGATCATGCAGATCATCTCGTCGTCGGCGCTCGCCATGTAGTCCGGCATCGACTGACCCCAGCGGAACGGGGCGTGGAACGGTCCCCAGAGCCGGTCGCCGCGCGGCGGGTAGCGCACGCTGCGGACCGCCTTCTCGGCATCGGCGCGGTTGGTGATCATCGGAAAGTTGATGCCGAAGGCACCGATGTCCATCGGCGCCTTCGCAAGCCACGGCTCGTTTGCCGCGATCCGCACCAGGGGCGTGCACGGCGTGCCCGTGGTCGCGGCGATCATCGCGTGCGCTTCAGTGAGGCCGATCGGGCCATGCTCGAGATCGACGATGATCCAGTCGAGCGAGCGCGCCATGATCTGCACCGTCTGCACGCTCGGGATGGTCGCGATCGCGCCGAAGGCGGGGCGGCCTTCGCGCCACAATTGGCGGAGGCGGTTGAGTGGCGGGGTCTGGACCGACATGGAAAGGCCTGCGGTGAGGTGGCGACGGCAAAACCTAGCAGCGCGACGCCGTGGCGCAAAGTCAGGCCAGCGCGCGGCCGCCGAAGAACGGCGTCAGCGTGGCCGAGAGGCCGTGCACGCGGTTCGAGGTGAAGATCATCTCGGCGCCGGACTGTGCGATGGCATCGGTCGGCGGGCCGAGCAGATCCGAGACGCGGCGGGCGATCGCCGGCGCCGGGTCGATCCAGTCGACCGGCCAGGGCGCCAGCCGCTTCAGCCGGTCGAGCAGCAGCGGATAATGTGTGCAGGCGAGCACCACCGTATCGGTACGCGAGGTCGCGTCTTCGCCGACGAAGCAGGGGGTGAGTTCGGCCAGGATGTCGCCGTCGCTGACGGAAGCACCGCTGAGCTCGGCTTCAGCCAGCGAAGCGAGCTCGGGCGAGCCGACCAGCGTCACTTCGCATCCTTGCGCGAAATCGCGGATCAGGGCCTTGGTGTATTCGCGCTTCACCGTGCCCTTGGTGCCGAGCACGGAGACGCGGCGGGTCCTCGATTGCGCGCAGGCCGGCTTGATCGCCGGCACGGTGCCGACGAAGGGCACCGAATAAGCGGCTCGCAAGTGAGACAGCACCAGGGTAGACGCGGTGTTGCAGGCGATGACGACGATATCAGGGTCATGCGTGCCGATCAGTTCACCCATCAACGGCACGACACGGGCGATGATCTCGTCCTCGCTGTGATGACCGTAGGGGAAGAAAGCGTCGTCGGCGACGTAGGCAAAATGGGCGTCCGGACGCGCGGCCACAACTTCGCGGAGCACCGTGAGCCCGCCAAGGCCGGAATCGAACACCAGGATCGTCGGAGAATTGGTCACGTCATTACCCTAGCCCGTCATGGTTACCATTCGGTTTTTAGGGCGATTTTGCGGCGGGACTGCTGAGGGGGAAGGCTGGACGCTGCGGCCGGGAAATGCCCGGTCGCGTGGACCCCGGCTCTGCAGCGCACCGTCGAAGAAACGCTGCGCGGCCGCCCGGGCACAAGACCCAAATCCACCCCTGGCAATGGCGGGCCATATGCGTCATCACGAGGTGCCCAAACTACCGCTGCAGGAGGCCTCATGCTCACCGTCCATCATCTCGGCAAGTCTCAGTCCGAGCGCATTGTCTGGTTGTGCGAGGAACTGGGGCTTCCCTACGAGCTGAAGCGCTACGCGCGCGATCCCGTCACCATGCTGGCGCCGCCCGAGTACAAGGCGCTGCACCCGAGCGGGGCGGCGCCCGTCGTGACCGACGGCGATCTCGTGCTCGCGGAGTCCGGCGCCATCGTCGACTACATCATTGCAAAGTACGGCAACGGCCGCCTGGTGCTAAGCCCCAATGATCCCGGCTTCCCGCAGTTCCTGTACTGGCTTCACTTCGCCAATGGCACGTTGCAACCCGGCATGGGGCGGATGATGATTCTGAATCGGCTGGATCTTGCAAAGGACAACCCGACCCTGCTTGCCATGAAGGGACGGCTCGATCGCTCCTACGATCTGCTCGATGCGCGCCTTCGCGACGCCGAATATCTGGCGGGCAAGGCCTTCACCACCGCCGACATCATGATGGGATTTTCGCTGACGACGATGCGCTACTTCCAGCCCTACGAGCTCGCGCGCTGCCCGAACGTGGTCAAATATCTCGGCCGCGTCAGTGCCCGCCCGGCCTACCGGCGCGCGATGGAGAAGGGCGATCCCGGCATGGCGCTGCTGCTGGACTGAGCGGCGGCGATCACGCGATCCTGTTCGTCGTGGCCGCCCGCTCCGTCGCCAGCTGCTTCTGCAGGCGATCGATGTTCTGCAGCAGGCGCTGGCTGGTCAGCACCAGGAAGTAGTAGCCGAACTGCGGATCCTGGAAGTAGATCTCGAGCAGCCGGTCATAGGTGATGGTCAGGACCTGGCCGTCTTCGATGCACTCGATCGTTCCGGTGCGCCGGTTGTCCGGCGTCAGGAAGCCGAGTTCTCCCATCAGCGCGCCGGGCCCGATCTCGACGTTGATTTCCTTGACCAGGAACTTGCCGGTGACCGTGAGCAACATCTCCTTGGCGGGATCGCCGAGCTTGAAGAGCGTGTCGCTGCGCCGATATTTGCGTTCGGTCATGAACGGCTTGAGCCATTCGATCGACATGTCGCCTTCGGCCGCATGGCGCGCCTTCTTGACCAGCTTGAGCATCTGCCGCAGGCGCAGGGCGTTGATCGGAAGCAGGAGCAGATACAGCAGGAACGTCGCGACGTTGGCGGAGAGCGCGCCGAAAACGGCGAAGAACCCGCAGCCGATCATGTTTGCAACGCGCAGGGGCACCATCGTCCGCATCAGGAGGGTGGCGACGAAGAAGCCGGCGCCGACCGCGGCGAACAGATTGGCCAGCGTGATATTGTGGACAAAGATCTCCAGCATCCGATTGAAGATCGCGTCGTAGGTGACGTTGTTCGGATCGAGGCCCATCTGGACCAGGATCTTCGCGATCCTGAGATTGTCGGTCGCCGCATCGAGAATGCGGTCGAGGATCGACGAAATGTCTGCGCTGCCGGACGGCATGGTATTATCCCCGCGTAAGGCCTTCAGTCCTGGTCGGTATGCTCGACACCTATAGCCGAAATCGAATGACGACCGCTTGAATGAAGCCTTCGGCCGTCATGCCGCAAGAGGCAAATTTTAGCCTGATCGGGCGTTTCGGCAATTGCTCGTTGGTCGTGCGTCCGGCAGCAACGCGACCGGTGATTCGAGGAGGCTTCGGCGCCGCGGAAGGCCCGGATGCCCCCAAGAGCGGGGGGGCCTCGGACGTTCGTTGCCTTACGGCTTGGCGGCGGGTTGCACGACCTGCTGCTCGACGAGGCCAAGACGGCCGGGCAGCGAGCCGGCGCGCAGCATCATGGCGACGCTGCTCGCTTCCTCGAGGGTGAAATTGCCGGAAATCTGACCGGAACCGCCGGTGATGGGCTCGCGGATCACGGGCGCGGAGATCACCTTGTCGTCGAGCACGATGGCGAAGGGCTTTCCGACGTTCTCTGCGGTGATGTGGGCGAAGCGCCGCGTGCCGCGGCCGTTGAAGCGGAACGAGGCGATGGGCTCCTTCGTGCCGCTCGCAAATCCCGGGCCTGCATAGCTGATGTCGTCGCCCTCAAGCGCGCGGTCCTTGGCGACGAGATAAGGAAGCTTGTCCTTGAAGCCGAGCAGGACTTCCGTGCCCGTGGGGGGCGTGCCGGATTGCGCTTGGGCGGGCGGCATCGAGAGATCGACCAGGCGGAAGCTGACCTTGACCTTCCTGGCGAAGATAGCGGTGATGCCCTCGGGCTGCATCGCGCCCGGCAGGAAGATACGGATGCGGTCCGTTCCCTCAGGCTGGACGCTGGCGAGCGTGACGCCGGCGTCCTTGAGACGCTGCTCGATCATGGCGATGGCATCTTCGAGGAGATCGCGCAGCCGCGCGACGGACGCGGCGTCGGTCGGCGCGAGCCTGACCAGTCCGTCACCGCCCTGGGTCACGGCGAGCGTATGTGACGGCAATCCCTCCGCGGCTGACGCGAGCTTGCGCTCGAGCCGTTCGCGGCCCTTGGCGTCCGCGATCTTCAATTCGACGCCGCCATCGCGGATCGCAAGCCCGGAGAAGGCGATCTTGTCCTCGCGCAAGATCTTGTAGACATCGTCGCGCAGGTCCGCGACGACGGTCTCGCGCAGGCCGTCGCTGTCAACCTTGTAGACGATGCGCGAGCCACCCAGCTTCTCCATCTTGTCGGCGACGAAAGCCGCGATCCCGGCGCGCATCTTGTCGAGCTGACCATCGCCGGCGAGCGCGGCAGAGGGCAAGGCCATCGCGACTGCCATAATTGACGATGTCATCGCGATCGCAGCGAATAGTCGGGGGGAGCAGTCCCGCAGGGGCGTGGTCATGATCACCTCAAGTCTTGCGGCAGGACGCTGACAGACGAATCCAATGCTTGTTCTTGGTCCCCGGTCTGGGCGCGGAGGTTCAAGGGCCGCTCAGGCGAGTTTGATCGCCGCGGCCGTTAGGTCATGGACGAACGCCAAATCATCCATCATTCTGTCCGCGCCTGGCCGGCCATCGGCCGAGGCCTCGCCGAACCAGAAATGTCAAAAGACAGGGGCGGGGACGTGTATCTGAGGGAGGACGGAATTTTATGGTGGGCATCCACGCGCTCGATCGGCTTATCGGCAAAGACTATCCGGATCTTTTGACAGACGAGGAGGTCCGTGCGTTCGAGCAAGTCCCCTATGCGGACCGCATCGCCGCCGAGAGCACGTTTGACGCGATCAAGCTCGGTGCGGCGCGCAATCCCGACGGGGCGGCGATCCAGTTTCTGCAAAACGCCGATCCCGCCGACACGCCGCTGGTGGTCACGTACCGCGATTTCATTGCGCGCGTCACGCAGGCTGCCAACATGTTTCACGCGCTTGGCGCGGAGAAGGGCGACGTCATCAGCTTCATGCTACCGCTGGTGCCGGATGCCTTCGTGACGCTGTTCGGCGCGGAGGCCGCCGGCATTGCCAATCCCGTCAATCCGCTGTTGGAGCCGCACCAGATCGCGGAGATCCTGGAAGCTGCGAACACCAAGATCCTGGTGGCTCTCGGGCCGATGCCGGGCACCGACATCTGGCAGAAGGTCGAGCAGATCCGCCCGCAACTCAGGCACCTCAAGGCGATCGTGCAAGTGTTCGGCGGCGGCGATCCCGCGAATGGCGTCTTCGCCTTCAACGACCTGATCAAGCAGCAGCCGTCGGACCGGCTTGTCAGCGGGCGCAAGATTTCGGGCGGTGACGTCGCCGCCTATTTCCACACCGGCGGCACCACCGGCACGCCGAAACTGGTGCGACACACGCATGCCAATCAGGTCTATCAGGCCTGGGCGCTCAACCTGCTGCTGAAGGCGAAGCCGGGCGGAAACATGCTGTTCGGCATGCCGCTGTTCCATGTCGGAGGTTCGCTGACGCAGGTGCTGCTGACCCTGTCGGCGGGCGGCTCGCTGGTCGTGCTGTCGCCAAGCGGATGGCGCAATCCGAATGCGGTGAAGAACATCTGGAAATTGGTGGAGCGGTTCAAGCCCGAGGCGCTGTCGAGCGTGCCGACGGTGCTCGCCGCCACGCTCGCGGTGCCGCCCGGCGATGCCGACATCTCCAGCCTCAAATATGCCGCCGGCGGCGGCTCGGCGATCCCCGTCGCGGTGGGCTCGGCGATCCAGGACAAGCTGAAGCTGCCGGTGGTCGAGGTCTACGGCATGACCGAGACGTCGAGCGTGCACGCGCTGGCCTATCCGTCGCGGCCGATCCGGCTCGGCTCGGTCGGCCTTCCCATGCCCTATGCGCGCGTGCGCATCGTGCAGCTCGATGCCGATGGCCGCCTGATCCGCGACTGCAAGCCTGATGAGATCGGCGTTGTCATCATGGCGGGGCCTGGCGTGTTCGGCGGTTATCTCAACGACGAGCACAACAAGGGCGCCTTCGTCGACGACGTCTGGGTCAATTCCGGCGATCTCGGCCGGCTTGACGCCGACGGCTATCTCTGGATCACCGGTCGCGCCAAGGATCTCGTGATCCGTGGCGGCCACAACATCGATCCCGCGCCGATCGAGGAGATCATGTTCCGGCATCCCGCGGTCGGCTTCGCCGCCGTCGTCGGCCAGCCTGACGCTTATGCCGGCGAGTTGCCGGTAGGATACGTGCAGCTCAAGCCGGGCGCCAAGGTCCAGCCGGGCGAGTTGGAGACGTGGGTGCGCGAGCGCACCCCGGAGCGCGCCGCGGTGCCTGTGCAGGTCATCCCGATCGATCCGATGCCGGTGACCGGGGTCGGCAAGGTGTTCAAGCCGCAGCTGCGCTGGGACGCGGCCGAGCGCGTGTTTGCCAAGGTTCTGTCGCCGCTGGTCGCGCGCGGCATCGATTGCAAGGTCGAGGTCGGCGCTCATGGCAGTCACGGATCGATCGCGACCGTGACGCTTGCCGGCCTGCCGATGGACCAGCGCGAGCGCGTTGCCGGCGAGGTGCATGCGCTGCTCGCGCCGTTCGTGATGCGGCATGAGGTCGTGCAGGCGTAACGTCGCGCAGCCTCCAAAGCTGACGGACGAAACTCCCTTCGTCGCCCGCAGATCCGAATGCAGAAGGCGCAGGGGGCGTTCGGATCGCCCCCTGCGGCTCTGAAGGGCGCTTGATGCAGGTTAAGAACACCGATCAAGCGACCGGTTCAAACATTTACTGCAACCAAAGCTTGCGGCCGCAGTTCGGCGTCTTGTGTCACGATCTTAAGTCCGTCTTAGACGCGGAGGTGTTCGCATCAGGGCCGGAAGGGGGGATCTCTGATGCAGTCATTGGGTTGTTCGCAGAGAATCGGCGGGTTGGCGAGTATCGTGCTGCTGCTCGCGGCGGCGATCGTCCTGCAGATCGGAACGGCGGCCCCGGCCGCGTATGTCGTGCTGTTGTCCTCCGGACTTCTCTGGATCGTGGCGCTGGCGGACCGTCCCGATGCAGCGACTGTTCTCAACCGCGCAATCGAGAGCGTGCCGGCCGGTCTTTGCGTGTTCGGGCCGAACTTGCAGGTCATCGCCAGCAACGAGCAATTCGCCCGCATGTATGGCTTGGCGCGTGTCGACGTGAAACCCGGCACGCCACTGCGTCAAATCAATGAAATCAGGAAGGTCGGGCTGGGCGTCTCGGAAGCGGGCGTTGATATGATCGGCGAGCCCGGCGCCGCGGAGACGCCGCAGTCGGTCCACGAGCTCGGCGACGGCCGGTTCATTTCGGTTTCACGGCATCCGATGGCCGGCGGCGGCCTGGTCGAGGTGCACCGGGATATCACCAGCGAACGACTGGCCGAGATCCACGCCAATGAAACGCTGCAGGAGCTGATCGAGAAGCAATATGCCATCGACCAGGCCGTGATCGTCGCGATCACGGACGTGAAGGGCGTTATCAACTACGTCAACGACAATTTCTGCACGATCAGCGGCTATTCACGCCAGGAGCTCATCGGACAAAATCATCGTCTCCTGAAATCGGATGCCCATCCCAGGGAGCTTTTCCGTGACATGTACCGCCGCTTGGCAAGCGGGCATGTCTGGCGCGGCGAGCTGTGCAATCGCGCCAAGTCGGGAGGGCTGTATTGGGTGGATACCGTGATCACGGCGCAACTTGGCCCCCACGGCAGGCCCGTCGCCTACATGGCCATTCGGATCGACATCACGGCGAGAAAGGAAGCCGAAGCGCAACTCTCGTTCACGGCCACTCACGATTCCCTGACGGGCCTTCTGAACCGGTGCGCGCTGTTCGATCAGGCGAGAATCGGGTGGGGGGCCGACGCGCAATCGAGCCGGTTGAGCGTTCACTTGATCGATCTCGACGGATTCAAACGCGTCAATGATACGTTTGGACACGATACCGGCGACAACCTGCTCAGGGCGGTCGCCTCGCGCTTACGATTGCTTGCGTCGGAGCAGGATCTCGTCGCACGATTGGGCGGCGATGAGTTCGCCATGATCCGGCGAGCAGGCGACGACGTACGCGAGACCGCAGTTGATCTCGGTCGCCAAATCGTCGAGGCCATTGCCGAGCCCTTTGAGATCGAGGGGCACCAGCTCGATATCAGTGCGAGCGTCGGAATTGTGCTCTGTCCGGAGCAAGGCTCGAACCCCGCGGATCTGCTGAAAAAGGCGGATCTGGCGCTCTATGAGGTCAAGGCGGCGGGCCGCAATGGTCACCGCCTCTATCAGCCGGCGATGCTCGAGGCGGTCAAGGGAGAGAAAGCCCTGGAAGCGGATCTGCGCCGCGCGATCACTGCGCGAGAGTTCGAGCTGCACTACCAACCCATTCTCGATGTCGATACCCGTACGATCCATACGGCCGAAGCACTGGTGCGGTGGCGTCATCCCGTCGACGGTCTCGTTGCACCGGATCGGTTCATTGCCCTGGCCGAGCGCACGGGTCTCATCCAGCCCCTCAGCGAATGGATAATTCAACAGGCGTGCCTCGATGCGGTGTCCTGGCCGCCCGGCGTCCAGCTCGCAGTCAATGTGTCCGCTACCCAGTTCAAGCGCGGCAATCTGTTCGATGTCGTGATGCAGGCACTGCTTCGATCGGGTTTGAATCCGCGGCGGTTGCAGATCGAAGTCACCGAAACTGTCTTGCTGGAACAGCAATCCGAGCAACTCCAGACATTTCGGCGATTGAAAGCCATCGGTGCCACGCTCGTGCTGGATGATTTTGGCACGGGATTTTCGTCGGCGAGCTATTTGACGAACTTTCCGTTCGACAAGATCAAGATAGACAAGTCTTTCATACAGGGCCTGCACAGGCGGGAATGTGCGGCGGTGATCGCATCGGCGGTTGCGCTGGCCAAGGGGCTGGGCATCAGCGTGACCGCGGAGGGAATAGAAACAGAGACGCAGTTCGAGGACGTTCGGTCGATGGGAATTGATTTTGCGCAAGGGTATCTGTTCGGTCGCCCCGTCCCCTACGACCGGTTCATGTGCCCGCCAATGATCCAGGACGATCTGAGCCGCGTTCGCCGACCGGCAACGGTTGGAGAGAATTGAGCTGCCGCACGCTCAATTCAGCGCGCCCAATCGCTGTAGCTCGCGCAGATCGAACACCTCGAGCACGCCGTTCGACAGATCCGCGACGCGGCGTTCCCGAAAGGTACTGAGGACGCGGCTGACATGGACCGGTGTGAGTCCGACGGCATCGGCGATGTGCTGCTGGCGGAGCGGCACCCTGTAGCGCTCGTCGCGGATCACGTTGCGGTCGGCAATGCGTTTCATGAGTTGCAGGAACAGATGGGCTATGCGCTCCTCCGCCGAGAACTGGCCAAGTGCGGCAATTGTCTCGTCGGCAGCCTTGGCTTCGCCCGCGCAGCACTGCGCCGCGGTCCAGAGGATACGCAGGTTCTTCGCGACTCGCGCGTGGAGTTCTGCCCGCTTCATTGTACTGACTTGGATTGCTGTCAGAGCCTTGACCGAAAAATGCAGGCGTTCGTGAAGGAGCGAGCCGGCCAGGACATCGCCGGGCAGCAAGAAGCCCAGGATTTGCCGCCGGCCATTGGGCATCTGAAGGAATCGAAATCCCCAACCGGCGCAGAATACGTAGACGTCAGGCGAGGTTTGGTTCACGGTCAACAACTGTCGTCCTGCCGGGACCACAAGATGATGCTGCCAATCGCATGTTTCGATCGATCCCGCTGGCGCAGTACTTTCGAAAACTGCAGCGCAGAATCCCGAGGAGTTGCTCTTCGGGCAAGTTGCACAAGGCGATATGTTCTTCATGTTTGGCTGAAGTCGCCGCTGCGCAACCGCATCGGTGCGGATTCTCCGGATGTTATCGGGTCGATATGATCCGTAACATTTTCATATAGTCAACAGCTCCTTTTGTCACAAATTTCGGATGGTGGAAATTCAGAAACTGTCCGGAAGACAGGATGGAGAACATCGATCGATTGATCTCTGGGATGGTCCCATGTTCGCAGCAAAACTCCATTCTTGTTGATGTGCATTATTAATCTGCATCAAATCTCGTCCACCCGCGTTGATTTGCACTCAGTCAAACTTAACCGCGAGAGATGATAATCGCCGGCATTGAGCTTGCCGCGTGATTGTTCGTTTGCAGCGTTTTGCCTCCGATAGATCGCAGAGGGTGTTATCCATGACATTCGCGCCGACAGCAAATGATGAGAGCCGGGATCGGGACGGACGCATGCGCTTCATGCGCATCGATGCGGGCACCGGCGAGCTCTTGCGTGGATTCTGGACGTCGGTCGAGGACGCGCTGCCGGATATCCTCGACGGCTTCTATCGCCATGTATCGAGCGAGCCGCGGCTTGCCGCCTTGATCGGCGGCGACATGCCGCGGCTGAAGGAGGCCCAGAGTTCACACTGGGCACGCCTGTTCAACGGCCGCTTCGATCACGACTACATGCATGGTGTGCGCATGATCGGGCTGATACACAACAAGATCGGCCTGGAGCCACGTTGGTACATCGGTGGCTACAATTTCGTGCTCTGCCAGCTGGTGGCCTTGGCTGTCAAAAAATATCGATGGGCGCCGACGCGCATGGCCAACGTGCTTGCCGCCCTCAACACCGCAGTGATGTTGGACATGGATATTGCCATCTCCGCGTATCAAGAGGCGATGCTGGCGGAGAGGCAGAAGCAGCAGGAGCGGACCGCCGCGGCTATTCGGAGTTTCGACGGCCGGATGAAGATCGTGCTGGAAAGACTCGGAAGCTCGGCGGCTGGTCTGCAGGGCGTGGCCAATATGCTCGCCGCGAGTGCGGAACAGTCGATCCGGCAATCGACTGTGGTGGCTGGCGCCTCGGAAGAAGCGTCGACCAATGTGCAGGCGGTAGCAGCCTCGACCGAAGAGCTCGCCTCCTCGATCAAGGAGATCGGCCGCCAGGTCTCCGAATCGACGAGAATGACCGGCGTGGCAGTCGATCAGGCCGCTCGTTCGGGTGCCGCGATCGAAGGTCTTGCCAGGGCAGCGCAGAGGATCGGGGACGTCGTCGAGCTGATCAACACGATCGCGGCTCAGACCAATCTGCTTGCGCTGAATGCGACGATCGAGGCGGCGCGTGCCGGTGAGGCCGGCCGGGGCTTCGCGGTGGTGGCGTCCGAGGTCAAGGCGTTGGCGGAGCAGACGGCGAAGGCGACCGGCGAGATCGGCCAGCAGATACTCTCGATTCAGGAAGCGACCAGGGATTCTGTCGGCGTCATTCAGCAGATCGGCGCGACTATTGCCGCCATCGACGAGATTGCGACCGCAATTGCGGCCGCGGTCGAACAACAGGGCGTGGCAACAGCCGAGATCGCGCGCAACGTACAGGAGGCAGCGCAGGGGACGCATGACGTGTCGAGCAACATCGGCGGGGTGAACCACGCCGCGGGCGAGACAGGCGTCACCGCATCCGAGCTGTTGACCGCCTCCAAAGACCTCTCGGGCCAGACTGATGCGCTCCGCTCCGAAGTCGAAGACTTCTTTGCGGCAATTAGGGCAGCCTGAAGGTTAGCCTCGTCGCCGGACGGGGCGTCGCCGTAGCTCAACAAGCGAAGCGGAAGGCGTAGGGTTACGCTGTCGCCAACCCGCCCTGCCAATCAGCCTAGTTCGCCGGCATCCGCGTCTCGACGAGTCGCGCCCAGAACGAGGCGCCGTGGCCGAGGATGTTGTCGTTGAAGACATAGGCCGGGTGGTGGCACTCGTTGCCGTCGCCCATGCCGACCAGCACCATCGCGCCGGGGCGCGCCTCCAGCATGAAGGAGAAATCCTCAGCGCCCATCATCGGGATGAACTTGTCGTTGACGCGATCGGCGCCGACGATATCGCGGGCGACGTCGGCGGCAAGGCCGGCCTCGCGCGCGTGGTTCATCGTCACCGGATACATCCGCGTGTATTTCGTCTCGGCCGAGCCGCCATAGGCGCGCGCGACGCTCTCGGCGACTTCGCCGATGCGGCGCTCGACGAGATCACGCACTTCAGGATCGAGCGTGCGCACGGTGCCGCCGAGCTCGGCGATTTCGGGGATGATGTTGAAGGCCGTGCCGGAGTGGAATTGCGTGATCGAGATGACCGCCGACTTCAACGGGTCGACGTTGCGTGCGACGATCGACTGCAGCGCGTTGACGATCTGCGAGCCGATCAGCACGCTGTCGACCGATTTGTGCGGGCCGGCGCCGGCGTGGCCGCCCTTGCCGTGAACCGTGATCTGGATGTTGTCGGAGGAGGCGAGCATCGCGCCGGGCGTGGTTGCGAAGTGTCCTTCCGGCAGGCCCGGCATGTTGTGCATGCCGTAGACCTCCTGGATGTTCCAGCGCGTCATCAGCCCGTCCTCGACCATGGCCTTGCCGCCACCGCCGCCTTCTTCGGCGGGCTGGAAGATCACGATCGCCGTGCCATCGAAATTGCGCGTCTCGGCAAGATATTTGGCCGCGCCCAGCAGCATCGCGGTGTGGCCGTCATGGCCGCAGGCGTGCATCTTGCCGGGGACTTTCGACGCATAGGCCACGCCCGAGGTTTCCATGATCGGCAGCGCGTCCATGTCGGCGCGGAGCCCAATGGTCTTGCCGGAGGCGGACTTGCGGCCGCGGATCACGCCGACCACGCCGGTGCGTCCGATGGCCGTCACCACCTCGTCGCAGCCGAACTCGCGCAGCTTGTCGGCGACGATGCCGGCGGTGCGGTGGACCTCGTAGAGCAGCTCCGGGTTCTCGTGGAAGTCATGGCGCCAGGCGGCCATTTCGTCGGAGAGGGCGGCAACGCGGTTGACGATGGGCATGGGGAATCCGTTTTGGTTTGAGGTAGCCCGGATGAGCGAAGCGACATCCGGGATCTCTGTGAGAGGGGCCCCCGGGTATCGCTGCGCTCACCCGGGCTACGGAGCGCGCTCAGCTCTCGCCGAACACGCGCTTGAAGATCGTGTCGACGTGCTTGAGGTGGTAGCCGAGGTCGAATTGCTCCTCGATCTCGGCGTCGGTCAGATATTTCTTCACCTCGGCGTCCTTCTTCAGCAGAACAAGGAAATCGCCTTCGCCGCGCCAGACCGGCATCGCGTTGCGCTGCACCAGCTTGTAGGCGTCCTCGCGGCTCGCGCCCTTCTGGGTCAGGGCCAGCAACACGCGCTGCGAATGCACGAGGCCGCCGAGGCGGTCGAGGTTCTTCTGCATGTTGGCGGGGTAGACCAGCAGCTTGTCGATCAGGCCGGCGAGGCGCACCAGCGCGAAGTCGAGCGTCACGGTGGCATCCGGGCCCATCATGCGCTCGGCCGAGGAGTGCGAGATGTCGCGTTCGTGCCAGAGCACGACGTTCTCCAGCGCCGGCGTCACGTAGGCGCGCACCATGCGGGAGAGACCGGTGAGATTCTCCGACAGCACCGGGTTGCGCTTATGCGGCATGGCGGAGGAGCCCTTCTGCCCCTCGGAGAAGAACTCTTCGGCCTCCAGCACCTCGGTGCGCTGCATGTGGCGGATCTCGACCGCGATGCGCTCCACCGAGGAGGCGATCACGCCAAGCGTCGAGAAATACATCGCGTGGCGGTCGCGCGGGATCACCTGGGTCGAGATCGGCTCGGGGACGAGGCCCATGGCTTTCGCAACGTGCTCTTCGACGCGCGGATCGATCTGCGCGAAGGTGCCGACGGCGCCCGAGATGGCGCAGGTCGCCACTTCCTTGCGCGCCGCGATCATGCGTTCCCTGGCGCGCGAGAACTCGGCATAGGCATAAGCAAGCTTAAGGCCGAAGGTCACCGGCTCGGCATGGATGCCGTGGCTGCGGCCGATGGTCGGCGTCATCTTGTGCTCGAAGGCGCGCTTCTTGAGTGCGGCCAGCACCTTGTCGAGGTCGGCGAGCAGCAGGTCGGCGGCACGGGTGAGCTGGACGTTGAGACAGGTGTCGAGCACGTCGGAGGAGGTCATGCCCTGGTGCACGAAGCGCGCCTCGGGGCCGACGATCTCGGCGAGGTGGGTGAGGAAGGCGATGACGTCATGCTTGGTCTCGCGCTCGATCTCGTCGATGCGGGCGACGTCGAAGGTGGCGTTCCTGGCCTTGGCCCAGACCGTCTTGGCGGCCTCCTTGGGGATGGTCCCAAGCTCGGCGAGGGCGTCCGCCGCGTGCGCCTCGATCTCGAACCAGATCTTGAACCGGGTCTGCGGTTCCCAGATCGAGGCCATTTCCGGGCGGGTATAGCGGGGGATCATCTGACGGCTCCAGGAAGGTGGGCGGGCGGCCCTGAGGGGCGCGACCTGCCAAAATGCTTTTTACGCTGTGATTTAACAGAGCAGGCAGGGCGAAACAAACGGTCTCGGTGCCGGCAGAGGGGGATCGCCGAGCTATCCACCGGCCCAATGAGCAGGGTGGCGTCCTCAGCCGCAAATATTAACTGTCAATCACGGATCATTGACTGACAGATATTGAAATCTGTCAGCGAGACGTGTATATCCGTATTCGGACGCTCCGATTGGGCGTCCCGCGACAAGCCCCGGAAAGCCCGACATCCGAGCCAAGCTCCGGATCGAAGGGCGGATTGAAGAACCGGAAGCGCGGACGAATGGAGACTTACGACAATGACGACCGAAATCATCAATCTCACCGGCACAATTGGGCATTGGCTCAATTTACTGGTGGCGCGCCAGATTGCGGCGCAGGCTGCAAAACTGCCTCATTGAGGCGAGAGCTTTCCGAACGGCCGGCAATGGGCGCTTCGGAAGCCGCTCCATCGCCGGATAACTGAACCCTGAACGGGAACATGGTGCTGGCATGAATGAAGCTGTTGTCTTGACGCCGGAGCGGATCCTCGAAGTCACCGAGGACGTGCTGAGGCGCTTTGGACTTGCCAAGGCCACCGTGGTCGACGTTGCCCGTGCGCTCGATGTGAGCCACGGCAGCGTCTATCGCCATTTCCCGAGCAAGGCCTCGCTGCGTGAGGCCGTCGCCAAGCGCTGGCTGGATCGTATCGATGCGCCGTTGCGCCAGATCGCCGGGGAGCAGGGGCCGGCGCCGGCAAGATTGGATCGCTGGCTGCGCACGCTGTTCGCCGCCAAGCGGTCGCGCGTGCTCGACGACCCCGAAATGTTCGACACCTATCTGACGCTGGCGCGCGAGGCCTGTGCGGCCGTCAAATGCCACAAGGACACCATGATCGACCAGATCTCGGCGATCCTGACTGACGGGGTGACGCAGGGCGTATTCGCCATTGGCGACGTCAAGACCACCGCGCGCGCGATCTTCGATGCCACTGTCCGCTTCCATCATCCGGCGCATGCCGATGAGTGGAAGGATGCCGATCTCGCCGCACGCGTCGATGCGACGCTCGCGCTGCTGCTGCGTGGTCTGAAGGCAGCCTGAGGCCGCAGGACCCATTCAATCCGCCGAGTTGCCGATCAACTTCCGATCAACTTCTCGCCTTGTGAAGCGTGGCGCCGTCGCGAAGCGATGGCGAGGAAGCAGCATGTCTTCGCGCGTGGAAGGCAGGATCGGACGATGGCACGACCGGCGGACTGTTCGGATAGGCATTGACCGCGATTTCGACGGTGTCCTTTGACCGCTTGCGAAGACGGTAGAAGGTTAGCTCCTGATCGAGCATTGGACAGCGGAAGTGGACGACGGCTGTGTCCGGCAGGCGGCAAAGTTCGTCGATGAGTTCGCCGACTGTGATGATCGGGGGATGGTCGGCTGCCTTGTGATGACCCTTACTCATGACCTCGTGACTCCTTCACTGCGGTACTAACCGGAGCCGGATGGAGTCCGTTCCAATTTCGTTCGGCAGATTGAGAAGCTTCAGGGGACCATGGCGATGCGGCAGCGCTGCTGCTAGATCCTCGTCAGCCCACACGTCGCCGCGAGCCGCACAAGCTGAGCGTCCGTGCGCGCGCCGGTCTTGGTCTTGATCAGATAGTGGTAGTTCTGCACTGTTTTCACACTGAGATTGAGATGCGTCGCGATCTGCTCGGTGGTGGCGCCGCCGGCGAACTGGCGCAGGATCTCGATCTCGCGTTCGC
Organism: Bradyrhizobium sp. 192; assembly: GCF_023100965.1. Classification (NCBI taxonomy): domain Bacteria; kingdom Pseudomonadati; phylum Pseudomonadota; class Alphaproteobacteria; order Hyphomicrobiales; family Nitrobacteraceae; genus Bradyrhizobium; species Bradyrhizobium sp. 192. The sequence goes on along the minus strand of NZ_CP064690.1, from coordinate 5,921,507 downwards.
CCAGCTGATCCAGCACCGAGCCCGCCGACAGGCTGTCCTCGGCCAGGATGTGCGCGATGTCGTCGCTCATGGCCCGCTCGCCCCGCGCGACGGCGCGGATGGCATTCACGACCGCGGATGGTTCGCTGCTCTTGGTGACGAAGCCAGAGGCGCCGGCGCCGAAGGCGGCTTTCACCAGCACCGCTTCGTTGTGCATGGTGAAGACGAGGATGCGCGCCCGCGGATTGCGGGAACGGATGTTGCGGATCGCCTCCAGCCCGCTTGCGCCGGGCATCGAAATATCCAACACGACGACATCCGGATCGTGCGCCTTGAAGGCAACATAGGCATCCGCGGCACTATCGGCTTCCGCCACGACATGCAGATCGCCCTGGCTTTCCAGCACGCGCCGATAGCCTTGCCGGACGATCGGGTGGTCGTCCACCAGCAGCACGGAGATGCCTGTTGCCGCGACCTCGCTCATGCCGCCCTCACGCGGCGAGCGGGATGGTGGCGGCGACACTGAGGCCTCTGCGGGCCGGCAGAATCGAGAGCGATCCGCCGGCCGCCGTGACGCGCTCGCGGATGCCGGTCAGGCCGAAGCCGGCCGATTGCGCGACGCGCTCGGCATCGCCGCCGCCGTCGTCCTCGACGCGGATCAGCAGCGCGTCGTCCTCGCCGGCCCGGCGTTCGATACGCAAGATGATCTCGCGCGCCGCACCGTGACGCAGCGCGTTGGTCAGGCATTCCTGGGCGACGCGATAAGCGGTCGTGGCGGCCGCGCCGCTGATGTCTGTGAGGTCACCCCGGAGATCGAGCTGGATCGTCGGCCGCGCCGCGCTCTGCGAGCGCCAGCTGTCGACGAGATTGACGAGGCTTGCCTCGAGCCCGAGCTCATCAGGCAGAGGATTGCGCAGGCGTTTCAGCGCATCGCGCAGCGAGGCCATCAGATGATGGGTGGCCTGCGAGATCATGCGCGCATCCTGTGCGATGCCGTTCTCGGTTTTTCCCTTTGTGCTCGCCGTCTCGATCGTATTGGCAAAGGCGAGGATGGCGGAGAGATTCTGCCCGAATTCGTCGTGCAGCTCGCGGGCGAGGGCGCGGCGCTCGTCGTCGCGGATTTCGATCAGGCGCCGCGTCAGCGCAGCGCGCTGCTCGGTGGCTTCCTCCAGCCGGCCGCCGAGTTCGTCGACGGCGCGGCCGATCATTGCCAGTTCCATCGAGCGGAAGCGCGGCAGCCTGGTGCGATACTGCCCGCGCGCCATGCGCTGCAGGGCGGTCACGATCGTGCGCGCCGGGGCCAGCGCATGGGCGATCGCCAGCGAAGCCAGCAGCGCGATCGCGGCCGCCATCAACAGCGCGACGTCGATCACGTTGAGGATGTACTCCCAGGCGAGCGAGATGGCGGCCGCGGCATCCGGCGTCGCGACCACCGTTCCGGCCGAGGCGGCGCGGGGGCTGACCGGCCGCACCACCTCGGCATGGCTGCCGAGGAAGATCGGCACGATCGCGGCGAACCAGCTCGGCGGGGTTTTGCCCAGCCCCTCGCTCTGACCGCAGAGCGGCTTTTCAAATGCGATGGCGGGCTGGAACTCGACGCAGACTCCCGGCGAGATCAGCTTCATCGTCTCCAGGGTGCGCCATTCCGGAACCGGCAAAAGCTGCTCGCGCGCTCTGCTGCTGCGCAACAAAAGCTCGTGCCAATACAGCGCCTGAAGCGCCTGCGCGACCCGCTGCGCCGAGGCGGCAGTCGAGCGGTCGACGCTGCGATAGGCGTCGAAAGTGGCCCATATGGTTGCCGCGCCGAGACACAGGGCCACGATAAGCAGCAGACGGGCGACAAGCTGAAGCACGAGGCGCATGCGATCACCCTCGACGTTTGATAAGCTCAGCCTAACAACGCCGCCGCGCCTTGCCAATTGCGGGGTGTGGCCGGATCGCAGCTCGGGCAAATTTCCCAAGCCGGATTGGGCATGGGTCTTTGGACCTGATACGACGGTTCTGATCTAATCGAGTGGGAAACGTTACTGGCGAGGAGCGGCGCAGCATGAGCTCGATCACGATTGGACCGATCGCGTCTGCTACGACCGACCCATCCGAGCGCAGCGCGCTCCTGTTCTGGATGATCTTCACGGGGCTCTCGATCTTCGCCGTCGTGCTGCTGTGGCGGTTCGGCCTGATCCATCTAATGCTGACCTCGGACCGGACCTACATTTCCAGCGTCATCGCGGTGCTCTATGTCCTGACTTGCGGCCATTGTTTTCTGCGCACGCGCGCGATCGCACGTGAAGGCGCAGCGGCGCGGCGCTGCCGTGAGGCGCTCGCGGCGCCTGACGGCGGCAAGGTGCTCGATGCGAACGCGGCGGTGCTGCCGCAGGGACTGGTGCGCGACCACATCCAGAGCCTGGTAACGAAGGCGGCCGCGCAGGACTTTCGCCCGGTGGACCAGACGCTGCTGCTGCGGACGCTCGCGGACCGGCTGCGCGGCTCCAACGGGTTCGGCGCCTTCGTCTCGGATACGCTGATGAAGCTCGGCCTGCTCGGCACCATCGTCGGCTTCATCATCATGCTGGCGCCAATCGCGGGGCTGGATGCTGCCGACAAGGTCGCGATGCGCTCTTCGATGGGGCTGATGAGCGACGGCATGGCGGTTGCGATGTACACGACGCTCGCCGGCCTCGTCGGCTCGATCCTGGTCCGTATTCAGTACTACATGCTGGACGCCGCGACCCAGCGGGTGTTCTCGGATGCGGTCGTGTTGACCGAGACCTATGTGACGCCGGTGCTGGAGCGAAAGGGTTCGGACAAGAGTTCTGACAAGGGCTCCGGAACGCCGCCATGATGGACGATTTCGGTCTCTATCCGCGCGAGGAGCCGTTCGATCCGCTGGGCGTGATGCTGTTCAAGGCGCTCCAGGTGATCGCGTTCCTGTTTTTCCTCGCGCTGCTCGCGGTCTCCCCGGATGCCAAGGAGGGGAAGATCGACTCCAAGGCGGAGTTCATGATCACGCTGGACTGGCCGGATAGCCACCCCGACGATCTCGACCTGTTCGTGCAGGATCCCGCCGGCAACATCGCCTGGTATCGCCATCGCGAGGCAGGCTTCCTGACCCTCGATCGCGACGACCGTGGCGGGGCCAACGATTTCATCATGGTCGCCGGCAAGAAGATCGCCTCGCCGATCCGCGAGGAGATCGTCACGGTGCGCGGCATCGTCCCCGGCGAATATACGGTAAACGTCTCGCATTTCGTCGCCACGACCGGCGAACCCGTCACCGCCAATGTGAAGGTGCAGAAGCTCAATCCGACCGCGCAGGTGGTCTTCGACAACAAGTTCACGCTCGACCACACTGGCGACGAGAAGACGGCGGTGCGGTTCCGGCTCGATGCCGAGGGCAAGGTCATCGACGTGAGCCAGCGACCGAAATCGCTGCTGGAGACCTTCCGCAACGTGCGAGCCAACGGGGCCGGTGTCGATCCCAACACCGGGGTGAGGATTCCCGCAGCGAGGACGCTCCGTGAGTGATTTGAAAACGGTCATCCTCACGCTGTCGCTCGCCTATGCCGTGATCGGCGCGCTGCTGCTGGTGGTGCTGGTCTACGCGCGCCTGCACTGGTCGCTGAAGGCCGTCGCGGTGGTCGTGACCAGTGCCTTCTACGTCGTCAGCTTCAACGAAATGCGCGGGCTGCTCGGCTGGGCCAGCTCCGACCGGCTGCCGGCGACTTTCAAGCTGCTGAAGGCCCGTATCGTCGAGCCGCATTCGCTTCAGGGCGATCCCGGCTCGATCTATCTGTGGGTCGAGCAACTGGACGAGGACAATCGCCCGAGCGGTATCCCACGGGCGTTCCGCGTGCCCTATAACGACGCCCTTGCCGACAAGACCCATGCGGCAGAGAACGAGATCGCTCTTGGACATCCGCAAGGCGGCCGTGCCGCGGATTTCGGTGGCGGCGACGGCAGCCTCATCGACATGGTCCGGGAATATGTGACGCCCAAGACGATCATGGAAACGACCGGCGGTGATTCCTCGACCGGCGAATTCATCGCCCCGCCGGCCGGCGCGCAAGGCGTGAGCTTCACGCCGCTGCCACCGCCCCGGATGCCGCCCAAGGACGAGCAATAGGCTCACCATCGCCGCCAAGATCATCACCGCAGGATCATAGCCGCAGGATCGTCGCAGAAAGGCTGCGCTGGTAAACGGCGCGTCGCTGGCGCATGGTTTTGACTTCCCTCAATTTGGCCTTACCGGCCTTCAATAAGAATTGGAGGGTGGAGGTTGCGTGCTGCTAGCTGTCTTTTCGGATATCCACGGCAACAGGCAGGCCTTCGAGGCCTGTCTGAAGGTTGCCCGTGCGAGGGGCGCGGAGCGGTTCGTCCTGCTCGGCGATTTCGTCGGCTATGGCGCCGATCCGGAATGGGTGGTGGATACCGCGATGGATCTCGTCGCCCAGGGGGCGATCGCCGTCCGCGGCAATCACGACCAGGCGGTCAATTCCTCGACGGAGACCATGAACGCCGAGGCGCAAATCGCAATCGAATGGACCCGCGGCCGGCTTGATACCGCGCAGCGGCGGTTCCTGACCGAACTGCCGATGCTGGTGGAGGATAGCGATCGCCTCTTCGTGCACTCGGAAGCTTCCAGCCCCCAACGCTGGCACTATGTCCGCTCGACGGTGGACGCCGCCAAAAGCCTGATTGCGACGCCCGCCCATGTCACGTTCTGCGGCCATATCCATCGTCCCGCGCTCTATTCGATGTCGGTGACGGCGAAGATGACGAGCTTCGTGCCGAAGACCGACGTTCCGGTGCAGCTTCTGCGCGGCCGGCAATGGCTCGCCGTGCTCGGCTCGGTCGGCCAGCCCCGCGACGGCGATCCGTCGGCGGCATTCGTATTGTTCGACACCGAATCGTGCCAGATCACCTACTGCCGCGCGCCCTACGACGTCGGGACCGCAGCGGACAGGATTCGCGACAACGGCCTGCCGCACCGGCTCGCCGATCGGCTCTCGGAGGGGCGCTAGAGGCCGATGCCGAAGCCCCTGGTCAAATCCGGTGCGGTGATCGATGGTTACACCATCGGTGAATGCGTTCATGCGGGCGGCATGGCGACGCTGTGGACGGTCACTCATCCCGGCATCGATGTGCCCTTGCTGATGAAGATCCCGCGGGTGTCGGAGGGCGAGGACCCTGCCGCGATCGTCTCCTTCGAGATGGAGATGATGATCCTGCCGCGGCTGGCGGGTCCGCACGTCCCGGCCTGTTTCGGCACCGGCGATTTCGCACACCAGGCTTATGTCGTGATCGAGCGCATCGGCGGCACCACGCTCTACAAGCGGCTGCCCGACTTGCCGCTGCCTTACGACGAAGCGCGGCAGCTCGTCGCCAGGATCGCAACCGCGCTTGCCGACCTGCACCGGCAGAACGTGATCCATCACGACATCAAGCCGAGCAGCATCATGTTCCGTGATAGCGGCGAGGCGGTGCTGATCGACTACGGCCTGTCGCATCACAACCACCTGCCGGATCTCCTGCAGGAGGAGTTCCGCCTGCCTTACGGCACAGCGCCCTACATGGCACCCGAGCGGCTGTCAGGGGTGCGCGACGATCCGCGCAGCGACCTGTTTTCGCTCGGCGTGCTGCTCTATTTCTTCACCACCGGCGAGCGGCCGTTCGGCGAGGGCGAGACGCTGCGCGCGATGCGGCGCCGGCTGTGGCGCGATCCGCATCCGCCGCGAAGCTTGCGCGCGGACTATCCGCCATGGCTCCAGGAGGTGGTATTGCGGTGCCTCGAGATCGAGCCGGTGCGGCGCTATCCGACGGCGTCCCAGCTCGCCTTCGATCTCACGCATCCGGATCAGATCAGGCTCACGACGCGCTCGGAACGGATGAAACGCGACCCCCTCAGCATCGCCTGGCGGCGCCGCTTCAACCAGGGCGTCATGGCGCCACGCGCGAAATCGGATGTCGCCGCCCAGATCGCATCGAGCCCGATCCTCGCCGTGGCGCTCGATACGATGGAAGGCGCACCGGAGCTGAACGAGGCGTTGCGCGTCACCACCGAGCGCATCCTCGCTACCTTGCCGTCGGCGCGGCTTGCCTGTGTCAACGTGCTCAAGCTGAACCGGATCGCGATTGACCGGACCCTGGACGAGCAGGGCTCCAACAAGCACATCGACCGCCTGGTCGCGCTCAGGCATTGGGCGACGCCGCTCAAGCTGGATGAGAGCCGGCTGTCGGCCCATGTGCTGGAGGCGGTCGATCCAGCCGCCGCGATCCTGGAGTTCGCCGAGGTCAACCAGGTCGACCACGTCATCATCGGCGCGCGGCAGGGCTCGTTCAGGCGCACGCTGCTCGGCAGCGTCTCGGCTAAGGTAGCTTCGGAAGCGGCCTGCACCGTTACCGTGGTACGGCCGCAGCGGATGGCTGGGGACGTCGGCGAGGCCGAAGCTGGCGGAGCGCCGGGATAGCTCGCGTGGCGACTTGAAAGTGGATCAGGCGGCGTGAGCGGTGTGGGCGACGCGCTTGCGGCGGATAGGCCACGAGAATTGCGGGCCGGGCTCGCCGTGATCCGCGCTGCCGCCAAAATACTGGATGATCTCGCGGCAAGGCTCGCAATTAAACAGGTTACGCGAGGCGGATGCCTTGGTCATTTCTTTCAGGCAGTTCGGGCAGTGCGGTTTCATGGGGCGGTCCGGAAAAGAAGTCTCAGTGTCGGCGTTGCGAGGGAAAGCAATGATCGAGGTCCGTCGTGTCGAGCCCTGCATCGTCGTCCAGCGTGCCATCGGTGCGCTCGAAGCGGCCGAAGAAATAATCGAGGCTCGGATGCGGGCGGCGCGGGATTCGGCATCTGCGCTTCGGCTGGCGCTTCACGAGGGCGATTTGCATGACGCTCAACCCCGACGAGGATGAAGGCGGACGATGTGGGCGGAAGCCGCGGCCTTCACCGGTCGCGCGACGTAGAGGCGGCGAGCCGCAACCGCCGCGTTGAACCCGACCCATAATGCCACGCCAGTCCAAATCAGGGTCGTCGTCATGATGTCCTCCCGTCAAAAGCAGGCAGGAATCACTTTGCGGTGATTTGCGAGAATCAGTGAAGTCCGGATGAGTACGGATCAAGGTTGCAATCTTAGGCATTGCGCGCTGCAGCATCCGTAATAGCCGCGGAAAATTGCGATTGTTCGCGTGCGCGCTTGGTCCTGATCAGATCGCTTCGCCGCGCGCCCCCAGCGCCGCGTTGCGGATCGCGGCGATGTTGGTCTTGTAGGCTTCCTGCGTGCCGCCCCGGAATACGGATGTGCCGGCAACGAAGGCGTTGGCGCCCGCCGCCGCGAGCGCGCCCGCAACGTCGGGGCCGACCCCGCCATCAACCTCGATGTCGATCAGGCGTCCCGCTGTCATCGCGCGGATGTCGCGGATCTTGCCGATCGCGGAGGGGATGAAGGCCTGGCCGCCGAAGCCGGGGTTGACCGACATCACCAGCACGAGGTCGACCAGATCGAGGACATATTCGAGCGTGCTGATCGGCGTGCCGGGATTGAGCGAGACGCCGGCCTTCTTGCCGAGTGCGCGGATCGCCTGGAGCGAGCGGTGCAGATGCGGACCGGCCTCCGCATGCACGGTGATGTGGTCGCATCCGGCTTTCGCAAAGGCCTCGAGATAGGGGTCGCAGGGCGAGATCATCAGGTGCGCGTCGAACACTTTCTTCGTGTGCGGGCGCATCGCCTTGATGACGTCGGGGCCGTAGGAAATGTTGGGAACGAAGTGACCGTCCATCACATCGAGATGGATCCAGTCCGCGCCGGCGGCGTCGACGCTGCGCACCTCCTCGCCGAGCCTGGAGAAGTCCGAGGCCAGAATCGAGGGCGCAATTGCCAGGGGGCGGGGGGCGAAGGCTTGGGTCATGACGCGGTTTCCCGTGGCGGCCGAAAGGAGATTGAGCCTCGCCTAACATGGGCCCCCCCGGCGGGCAATGCAGGACAGGCGTGCTTCCTGTGGGCGGAAATTTCTGCCGCCACCGGCACGAATTGCCGGTGTTTCGAGGCTGGGCGATGCGCACGAGGCGTGGATTTCATTGAACTTTTTGCGCTGGCACGCCGATTGCTGACGCTACCTGCAGAACATTGGCTGCGGCATGCCGCATCGGTTGGAGTTGTGCAATGTTGTTCGCCCTTGGTGCCGTATCGAGCGCGCTCGACGCGATCCAGTCGCTGACCAGCTCGAAGTCGTCCTCGCCGACGCAGAAGGCGGGATCCTCGCAGGGCGCGACCAATCCGTTCGCGATCGATAGCAGCAACAGCAGCACGACCAGCGGCGCGACCTCATCGGTGAGCGCCGGCAAATCTCCGCAGATCTCGCCGGAGACGATGAACGCGCTGTTCGCGGCGCAGAGCCAGTCGGCGGGTAACACCAGCGGCGCGACGAGTTCGACCTCCTCAAGCTCGACCTCTTCGACGTCGAAGAGCCGGGATGCAGCACTCAAGGATCTGTTCTCGCAAATCGATGCGAATGGCGACGGCAGCATCACCAAGTCCGAGTTTGAGGACGCGCTCGGCGCAGGCGGGACCAACCTCGCAAAGGCCGACGACGTATTCTCCAAGCTGGATTCGAATACGGACGGCAGCGTGAACCTGGATGAGATGTCGAAGGCGCTGAAGAGCGGCCACGGGCACCATAACGCGCAAGGTGCAGGCGGCGCGGGCGATGGATCGGATTCCTCGTCGAAGCCCAGCGGCGGATCGACCTCGACCACGACGACCGCCGCCGACGGCTCGACCACGACGACCGTCTCCTATGCCGACGGCTTCAAGATGTCGACGACCGTGCCGGGCGCTTCCAGCCCCCGCAACTCGGCTTACGATCTGTTCGCGCAGTTGATGCAGCAGCAAGGCGGGCAGGGGCAGGGTTCTTCGGCGGCTGCCGGTTCGTCGATGTCGATGAGCGTTTGAGCGGCATCCGAGATCAGCCGGCATACTCGTGCGTGATGTCACGATACACATACCGGTCACGGATTTCGCGGTTGAAGTACGTTCCCTTTGAACGCGCTTCCCGGAACGCGGCGGCGACCTCGGCCGGAACATCCTCGTAGACATAGAGGCGTCCGCTGACGAAAGTCACCTTCAGCTCGCGCGTTTCGGGCGCATAGCGGAAGAACCTGATCACGGAAGACGGCATGGCGGTACATCTTGAGCCGCCATGGTAACGCCGTATCAGCCGTTTCGTTTCTAGCCGAATCTGTCCTTCCACGCTGGCAACGCGCCGGGGAAGGGCAGCGCCGTCGCATTGTACACGCCGATTGCGATCGCCCGCGCGACTACGTTGGCGGCGACCATGCCGAGTTCGGTGAGGCCAACCAGCGGTTCGATCGGCTTCTCGCAGGTGGCCGCGGCATACAGCACGTCGCCGTCGAGTGGTGCATGCACCGGATAGATTGCGCGGGCAAATCCGGTGTGCGCGATCATCGCCAGCCGCTTGGCCTGGGGCTTGGTCAGCACCGCGTCGGTGACGACGGCGCCAATGGTGGTGTTTTCGCGCGCGTTCGCGGTAGGGCCGCCCTTGATGCGCATGCGGAGCATGTCGCCGGTGAATTCGTTCGGCAGGCCGCGTCCGCCGAACTCGCCGTTCACCTCGAACGGCGCCGCCCAGAACCAGGGTCCGTTGTCGACGGTGACGCTTCCCACCGCGTTGACGGCGACGATCGCGGCGACCTTGACGCCATCAGGCGTCACCGCCGAGGCCGAGCCGAGCCCGCCCTTGAACGTGGCGGTGGTGGCACCAAGGCCGGCGCCGGCGCTGCCGATCGCGAAGTCGGTGCCGGCGGCGGCCGCCGCAGCGTAGCCGAGGTCGCGATAGGGCGAGAACCGTCCCCAGGCCTTGTCGCCCCCATTGAGCAGGTCGAACAGGATCGCGCCCGGCACGATCGGGATCAATGCTTCCCGAACCCGGTGGCCGCGGCCCTGCTCGGCGAGCCAGGCCTGCACCCCGCCGCCGGCATCGAGGCCGAAGGCGGAACCGCCTGACAGTGTGATCGCGTCGACGCGCTCGACGGTGTTGGCGAGATCGAGCAGTGCGTCTTCGCGCGTGCCGGGTCCGCCGCCGCGGACATCGATCGCCGCGACTGCGGGTTGGTCGAAGATGATCGCGGTCGTGCCGGAGGCCACTTTCGCATCTTCGGCATGGCCGACGCGGACGCCGGCAATATCGGTGAGCAGATTTTTCAAGGCGGCCTCATCGTTGAGTGCAGTTCGTGATCTGCGATAGCGCAGGGAGGACGCAGGCTCAACTGGCGAGCGCGGTCCGGAGCATCTTGGCAAGCTCGGACTTGCGGTAGGGCTTTGCCAGCAGCAGCACGCCGGAATCGAGCCGGCCGTGGTGGACGATCGCGTTTTCGGTGTAGCCCGAGGTGAACAGCGTCTTCAGGTCGGGGCGGCGGCGGGCGGCTTCATCGGCAAGCTGGCGGCCGTTCATGTTGCCCGGCATGATGATGTCGGTGAAGAGCAGGTCGATGGTCTTGTCGCTGTCGATGATGGTCAGGGCCTCGGCGCCGTTGGCAGCCTCGAGCGCGGTATAGCCGAGGCTCTTGACCTGGGTCACCACATATTGCCGCACAAGCGCATCGTCCTCGACGATCAGGATCTTCTCGTCGCCGCCGGTGATGGGCACGTTCTGCAGAGCCTCGATATCGGTCTCCTGCACGCCGCTCGAGCGCGGCAGGTAGATCTTGACGCTCGTGCCGTGGCCCTCCTCGCTGTAGATCTTGATGTGGCCGCCGGACTGCTTGACGAATCCGAACACCATGCTGAGCCCGAGTCCGGTGCCCTTGCCGACCTCCTTGGTGGTGAAGAACGGGTCGAAGACCCGGTCGATCAGCTCCGGCGGGATTCCGGAGCCGGTGTCGCTGACCGCGATCATCACGTAACTGCCGGCGACCATGTCGGCATTCATGCTGGCATAGCCGTCGTCGAGGAAGACGTTGCGGGTCTCCAGCACCAGGGTGCCGCCCTCGGGCATGGCGTCACGCGCGTTCAGCGCGAGATTGAGGATCGCAGTCGAAAGCTGGCCGGGGTCGACCAGCGCCGGCCAGGCATCCTCGGTGAGCTGCGGCATGATGGTGATCTGCTCGCCAAGGGTGGGGTGCAACAGCTTGGCGGCTTCGAGGGCCAGCGCATTGACGTCGATCTCGCGGGGCTGGAGCGGCTGCTTGCGGGCGAAGGCAAGCAGGTGTTTGGTCAGCTGCGCGCCGCGCTCGGCGGCGTCGTCGATCAGCTTGGTGATCGCAGCCAGCTCGGGCCTATCGGCGACCGCGTCCGACAAGATGCCGATCGTGCCGGTGATGACGGTCAGCACGTTGTTGAAGTCGTGAGCGACGCCCCCGGTCAACTGACCGATGGAATCCATTTTCTGGACCTGCCGGAACTGGGCTTCGGCGGCCTGCTTCTCCGTGAGATCCCGGCCGATGAAGAAGTGACGTTTCACCGGCTCGGACCAGGTGCCCATCCAGTTCAGGGCGACCTCGTGACCGTCGTAGTGATAGTAGCGCGCCTCGAAGCTGCGCTTGACTGCGCCGCGCCGCGCCGCGCGCATCTCCTCCCGGGTTCTATCGAGGTCGTCGGGGTGAATGAACTCGGTCGCGCTGTGCCCGATCATCTCTTCCGGGCTGTATCCGAGAATATCCTTCACGCTCGGGCTGACCTGGATGAAATTGCCGAAACCGTCGGTGACTAGGATCAGGTCCTGCGAGGTCTCGAAGATGCGCTGGCGCTCCTCGATCTCGCGGCGAAGCTTTTCCCTGGATTGCTTCTCCTCGGTGATGTCGTGGGCGATCTTGGAGGCGCCGACGATCTCGCCGCTCTCCGCCCGAAGTGGCGAGACGTTGAGGACGACGTCGAGCGCGCGACCATCCTTTCTGAGACGGACCGTCTCGTGCTGGGCAATCGACTCGTTGCTGCTGATACGATTGAGAATGCTCCTGACTTCCGGCTTGCGGTCCTCCGGCACGATGATGTCGATCGACTTGCCGACGGCCTCTGCGGCGGAATAGCCGAACAGGTGCTCGGCGGCGCGATTCCAGCCGGTAATGACGCCGTTGAGCGACTGGGTGATGATGGCGTCGTTGGAGGATTCGACGACGGCGCCATACAGGGCGAGGCGCTTTCCGTAGAAGTCGCGATCTGACGCCGATTGCTCGCGCAGCCTGCCGACGAGACCCACCGTCCGGGCCTGAAGACGAACGTTCTCGATCAACAGCACCGCGAGCACGAAGCTCGACGCGCAGAGGCCATAGAGACGGCCGGCGTAGAAACCGAGATCGAACCGCGCGACGTTGACGATTGCGGACAACGCGATGTCGAACAACCATGCGCACATCACGACCATGAGCCAGACGTCGATCACCGAATGCGGACGCCGGAACCACAGGGAAACGATCGCGGCGAAGCTCAGCGACCACACAAAGGACACGACACCGATCATGGTCGGTGTGTAACGGCCGTCGCGAAGCAGCACCGGCAACAGATCGTGCTGGGCAGTGACGATCCAGGTGAAGGCACCCATGGTCGCGACGACGCCGAGCACGATGGTGTAGATCGCGTTGCTTGTCGCGCCACGGATTCTGGGGCCGCCATCCTCTTCCTTGAGCCAGGCATAGCCCAGCACGAGCAGCGGGAAGGCGCCGTGCCAGATCATGTAGAGCCAGACTGTGGTCTGGGCGCCGGCGCCAAACAGCCCGGTCGGCGCGAACAGGCCGGGGAAGGTGAGGGCATGGATCAGCGCTGCCGCAGCGGTGAACAGGTAGCCGCTCGACAGCCACAGCAGGGCGCGGGTCCGCAATACCGAAAACTGCGACAGCAGCAGCACGGCCGTGACGGTGTCGCACACCGCCAATGCTGATTGATAGCTCGCGACGAAGGCCGGAACGGGCGGTAACTTTATACCTGCGAACGGAACTGCCAATGCGAACAGGATCGAGGAGATGCCGACGATCCATAATGCCGCGGTCCGGTCGGTCGATGTGGCCGGCAGCGTTGAAAGAAACGCGCTTCGGTCGATCGCAGGCGCGTTCATCTCATGCAGACCCGTCTTGAGCATCACCGCAATCCAAGATTTGGCAGTCCTTGACCCCTACGGTAGCCCGGTCCGGGCGCGTGTCGTGAGCTGTTGCCGCGACGACTCAACCGAAGGTTACAGCTTACTTAATTTTTGTGAGAACGCGGAATGGGGAACGGGTAAGATGCGCTTTACTGGGCGGTGTCATAATGCTCTCCCGCCGCGGCGGGTTCCAGGTTTGAATCACAAGATTTGATCGATCCGTAGGGGTTATTCCCATGCCTCGTATTCTCATCATCGACGACCAGAAGGACGTGCGCGCGATGGTCGCGATCGTGCTTCGGGTCAATCATTACGAGGTTGCCGAGGCCGACAGCGGTGCGACCGGGCTGAAAACCTTCGCGGAAGGCTCCTTTGACGCGGCGATCGTCGATATCTTCCTTGGCGACATCAGCGGTGTCGACGTCATCGCGACCCTGCGCGAGCGCGCCCCGGGGCTTCCCGTCATTGCGGTGTCCGGAATGACGGCGCTGGATTTCATGGAGCAGTCGCCCCACCTCGCCAGCGTGGTCTGCCTGCAGAAACCGTTTCGGCCGAACGATCTGCTGCAGGCGCTTCGGAAAGCCCAGGCCGCAGCCGGCGGCGAGCTGCCTGCGGCCATCTGACCCGCCGCGAAAAGAAACGCCCCGGACAAGCCGGGGCGCGGTGATGATCGTATGCGGGCTCGAGGCCCGAAGCGGGCTTAAGTGCCGTTGCCCTTGATCTCGGCGTAGCCGCCCTTGGCGTCCCACTTGTAGACGACGTAGTCGAGCTGCTTGATGTCGCCCTTGGCGTCGTACTCGATCGGGCCGATCACGGTGTCCCACTTGCCGGCCTTCATCGCTTCCATCACCTTCTTGGCGTCGGTGGTGCCGGCCTTCTTGGCCGCCTGCGACCACACCTGCATCGCCGCATAGGTGTAGAGCGTGTAGCCTTCGGGGTCGATGTTCTTGGCCTTGAAGGCGTCGACGATCTTCTTGGCGGTCGGCTTGTTGCGCGGGTCGGGGCCGAAGGTGAACAGCGTGCCTTCGCCCGCCGGGCCGGTGATGGAGGCGTACTCCTTGTCGGCGAGCGCGTCGCCGGCCATCAGGATCGTCTTGAGACCCTGGTCACGCATCTGACGCAGGATCAGGCCACTCTCCTGATGATAGCCGCCGACATAGACGAGGTCGATGTTGTCGCGCTTCAGGCGCGAGACGATCGCGTTGAAGTCCTTGTCGCCCTTGTTGTAGGACTCGTACATCTTCTCGGTGACGCCGGCCTTGTTGAGCGCCTTCTTGGTCTCATCCGCCAGACCCTTGCCATAGGTGGTCTTGTCGTTGAGGATCGCGATGTTCTTGCCCTTGAAGTTCTTGGCGATGTACTGCGCCGCGATCAGGCCTTGCTGATCGTCACGGCCGCAGACGCGCGCCACGTTCCAGAGCTTGCGCTCGGTGAACAGCGGGTTGGTCGAGGCCGGCGTGATCTGCAGCACGTTGCCGTCGGCATAGGCTTCCGAAGCCGGGATCGACGAAGACGAGCAATAGTGCCCGGCCACGAACGGGATCTTCGCGCCGGCGATCTTTTCGGCGATCGAGCGCGCCTGTTTCGGGTCGCAGGCATCGTCCTCGACCGACAGCGCGAGCTTCTTGCCGTTGACGCCGCCGGCGGCATTGATATCGGCCACGGCCATTTCGGCGCCGTTCTTCATCTGGCGGCCGAAGGCGGACTCGCCGCCGGTCATCGGGCCTGCGACTGCGACGGTGACATCCTGCGCGAATGCCGCACCCGACAGCGCGAGCGATGCGCCGAATGCCAGACCGATGAGCTTCAGTGATTTCATGAGATACCTCGCGGGTGGTCGCCTGTGGAAGTTGCCGGGCGTGCCCGGTCCAAACCGACGCCATTCTCGAATGAATCTACTGAGAAGTCACCGGCAAAATACGGGCATCGAGAGAGATATCTCGCCACATTCGGCCGGACGCAGGTCGGGCTTGCCGGCCCGGTCAGCCGTGCCGGCCGCCTTCCAGGTAGGCGGCGCGAATCTCGGGGCGCTGCAACAACTCGGCGCCGGTACCGGCCAGCGTGATCAGGCCATTGACCATGACATAGCCGCGATGGGCGAGCTTGAGGGCGTGGTTGGCGTTCTGCTCGACGATCAGGACGGTCAGGCCGTCCTGCCGGTTCAGCGTGCGGATCGCATCGAAGATCTGGCGCGCGATCAGCGGCGCCAGGCCAAGCGAGGGCTCGTCGAGCAGGAGCAGGCGGGGACGGCTCATCAAGGCGCGGCCGATCGCCAGCATCTGCTGCTCGCCGCCGGACAGGGTTCCGCCGCGCTGGGCGTAACGTTCCTTCAGCCGCGGAAACAGCGTGAAGACGCGTTGCAGCGTCACCTCGCGTTCGGCCTCGGTGCATTCGGTGGCATCCGCCCCCATCTGGAGGTTCTCCGCCACGCTCATGCGCGGGAAGACGCGGCGGCCCTCCGGCGATTGCGCGATGCGCAAATGCGCGATCTCATGGGTGGGGACGTCGGTGATGTCGCGGCCTTCATACAGGATCTGCCCCGCACGGGCGCGCGGCTTGCCGAAGATCGTCATCATCAGCGTCGACTTGCCGGCGCCGTTGGCGCCGATCAGCGCCACGATCTCGCCGGAGTTGATCTCGACGTCGACGCCCTTCAGCGCCTCGATCTTGCCGTAGGCGGCGCGCAGGCCCCGGATCGCGAGCAGAGGGGACGGTGCCGCGGTCATGAGCCGCCCTCCATCACGGCTGCCGCCTCTTCCTCGTCGGCGCCGAGATAGGCGGCGATCACCTTGGGATCGTCGCGGACCTCGCGCGGCGTGCCTTCGGCGATCTTGACGCCATGGTCCATCACCACGATGTGGTCGGAGATCTCCATCACCACCGACATGTCATGCTCGATCAGGAGGATCGAGGTGCCGAGCTCGTCGCAGATCGAGAGCAGGAGCTCGCTCAAGGCCGCGCTCTCGCGCGCATTGAGGCCGGCGGCGGGCTCGTCCAGGCATAGCAGTGCGGGCTCCGTGCACATTGCGCGCGCGATCTCGAGCCGGCGCTGGTCGCCATAGGCGAAATTGCCGGCGGCATCGTCGGCGCGGTCGAGCAGATTGACCCGCTTGAGCCAGTCCGTGGCGAGATCGATCGCGCGCTTTTCGGCGTCGCGATAGCCGGAGGCGCCGATCAGGCCGAGGAAGGTGAAGCCGGAGGCGCGCATCAAGGCGTTGTGCTGCGCCACCATCAGGTTTTCCAGCGCGGTCATGCCTGGAAACAGGCGGATGTTCTGGAAGGTGCGGGCCACCTTGGCCTGCTTGGCGATGTTGAAATCGTTCAGCCGCTCCAGCGCGATCGTCTTGCCGCCGTCATGGGTGAGGCGAATGGAGCCGCCGCTCGGTTTGTAGAATCCGGTGATGCAGTTGAAGACGGTGGTCTTGCCGGCGCCGTTCGGCCCGATCAGCGCGGTGATCTTCTTCCGCTCGGCGGCGAACGAAAGGTCCTGCACGGCAACGATGCCGCCGAAGCGCATGGCGAGCCGGTCGACGTTGAGAATCTTGTCGCCGATCATCCGTGCCCTTCCTTGACGAGGTCGGAGGAGATCGCTTTCGCCTTGGTCAGATACACGGTGGGCGCGCGATGGCCGATCAGGCCGCGCGGGCGCCAGATCATGATCAGCACCATGGCCATGCCGAACACCAGCATGCGATAGCCTTCCAGGCTCCGGAACAATTCGAAGCCGCCGATCATGGCGAGCGCGGAGAGCGCGACGCCGAGCTGCGAGCCCATGCCGCCGAGGACGACGATGGCGAGCACCAGCGCCGATTCCTGAAAGGTGAAGGATTCTGGGCTGATGAAGCCTTGCCGGGTGGCGAAGAACGCGCCGGCAAAGCCGCCGAACATCGCACCCGTCGCAAACGCCGTGAGCTTGGTTGTCGTGGTGTTGATGCCGAGCGCGCGGCAGGCGACCTCGTCCTCGCGCAGAGCTTCCCAGGCTCGCCCGATCGGCAGCCGGCGCAGCCGGATCGTCGCCCAGTTAGTGAGCAGCGCCAGCGCCAGGATCAGATAGAACAGGAAGACGATGCGGTGCGTCGGCGAATATTCGATGCCGAGCCTGGCGGCGAGCCCGTCATCGCTGTTGTCGAGCGGGATGCCGAAGAAGGAGGGGCGGGGAATGCCGGAGACGCCGTTGGGCCCGCCGGTGAGATCCTGCCAGTTGATGATGACGAGGCGGATGATCTCTCCGAAGGCGAGCGTCACGATGGCGAGATAGTCGCCGCGCAGGCGCAGCACGGGGAAGCCGAGCAGAACGCCCCAGAACGCCGCGAGGATGCCGGCGAGCGGCAGGCAGATCCAGAACGACCAGCCGAAATTGGTGGCGAGCAGTCCGTAGGAATAGGCGCCGACCGCATAGAAGGCGACGTAGCCGAGATCGAGCAGGCCGGCAAGGCCGACCACGACGTTCAATCCCCACCCCAGCATGACATAGGTGAGCACTAGGATCGCGAGGTCGAGGATGTAGCGCTGGTTATAGAAGATGACAGGCACCAGCAGCGTGAAGATCAGCAGCGCCGGCGCGAGGTAGCGGCCGATGAACGATATGCCGCTCTGCACCGCCGGCGGCACCAGCTTCTCGGCGCCGGTCGGGCCGATCCATTGCCTGAGCAGCTCGATCACGATCGAGCCGCCGAACACGGCGGCGACGATGGACGCGAGGTCGCCGAAGCGGGTCCAATAGGTGAGCTGGCCGGAGGAGCCTGCCTCGGTGCGGATGCCGATCATCAGCGAGAACAGCACCAGCGCGATCAGCGCGTTGACGAAGGCTGTCTTCAGGAGAGCGGGGATGCTCGTTGCAGGTTTGGCCGGGTTGGTCGTGGGAGCTGTCACGCGTGCGACCGTCAGACTTTTTCGACTTCAGGACGGCCGAGCAGGCCGGTCGGCATGAAGATCAGCACCACGATCAGGATCGAGAACGCGGCGACGTCCTTGTACTCGACCGAGAAATAGGCCGACCACAACGTCTCGATCAGGCCGATCGCGAGGCCGCCGAGCATGGCGCCCGGCAGCGAGCCGATGCCGCCGAGCACGGCAGCGGTGAACGCCTTGATGCCGGCGACGAAGCCCATGAAGAAATCGACGAGGCCGTAATAGAGCAGGTACATCAGGCCCGCGACCGCGGCGAGCGCCGCCCCGATCACGAAGGTCATCGAGATGGTGCGGTCGACGTCGACGCCGAGCAGCGCCGCCATGGTCTGGTCCTGCTCGCAGGCGCGCATGTCGCGGCCGAGCCTTGTGCGCGACACCAGCCAGGTGAAGATCGCCAAGAGCACGATGGTGGTGATGACCACGATGATCTGGATGTTGGAGAGCTGGATCACGAAGCCGTCCGCGCTCTCGTGCAAAGTATAGCCGCCGGTGATGACGGGCGGGATCGGCTTGACCCGCGCGCCCTGCGCCACCTGCGAGTAGTTTGTCAGCACGAAGGACATGCCGATCGCCGACAGCATCGGGGCGAGGCGGAAGGAGTGGCGAAGCGGTCGGTAGGCGATGCGCTCGATGGTCCAGCCATAGAGCGCGGTGATCGCCATCGAGACCAGCAGCACGATCAGCAGGATCACCGGGATCGCGGTCAGGCCGGTCGAGATCAGCAGCAGAAAGGTGATCAGGGCGATGAAGCCGCCGATCATGAAGACGTCGCCATGGGCGAAGTTGATCATGCCGACGATGCCGTAGACCATCGTGTAGCCGATGGCGATCAGGCCGTAGATGGAGCCCAGGACGAGACCGTTGATGAGCTGTTGGGCGAAATAATCCATGGGCTGCCGTACCAAACCTGACGCGGGCTCAAAGGGAGCTCTTTGAAGAGTTCTCGGGCCCCGGCAGCCCTTGAGCATTCATCCGGTTTTGTAACAGGAGGGAACTGGCGGCTGCAACTAGCCAAGCCTCGGCATGAGGGCTTGTACAGAACTCATTTGGCTACGGACGTCATATCGGGGTTCCGGCAGGTGCGAGGAACCGGGTTCCGCATAGCAACCAAAATCGATGCGCGCGGTTGTCTCCCCTCTGACGTCCAACAAGGGAGTTTCCCGACATGACGAACCAGCAGAACCAGAATCCGGGCCAGCAAGGCCAGAAACCCGATCAGCAGCAGGGCGGCGGCCAGAAACCCGGCCAGCAGCAGCAGGATCCGCAGCGCCAGGGCGACAAGCCTGGCCAGCAGCAGGGTGGCCAGCACAGCAAGGACAAGAAGTAGATTTGGGAGCCCAAGAGCTTTAGGAGCCGAGGAGCTTTACCAAGAGTTTTAGGAGCCCAAGAGCGAAGGGCAGTGATGAAGGCCCCGCCGAAAGGCGGGGCCTTTTCGTTGGCTGCGCGGTCCACAGGTCGGTTAAGGTAAACAAAGGGTTTAAATTGCCGCCACAGTCTGATGCGAGTTAGCTCCCGGCAAAGCCTTCCCAGCGAAGGCGCGTGATCGACGAAGCGGGAAGCGGCATGTTCAGGAATTGGCGGATCGGCTCGGTCAACGGCGCGCTGCTGGCGGCCTATTTCATTCCGGCCTGGACTCTTGTCGCCTTCAACATCATCGTCGCGCCGGTGCACGGCCTCTACGAGCGGCCGAGCGTCGCCGTTGCGCTGTATCTCAGCGACCATCTCCAGATGGCTGGCCTGGAAACGGTGCGTGCGGCCTGGCTGCTTGCGCTCGGCCGGCTGACGGTCGTGGCGTTCTTTGCGATCTACCTCGTGCTGCTCTGTATTCCCCGCATCCGCAAGTCCGGCGGCAGCGACGAGGCGCTCGGGATCGCGCTGGCGATCGGCAGCCTGATCTCGTTTGCCAGCATGGTGATGGCTTCGAAGGTCGGCGAGATGGCCGCGCTCCGGCTGCACGCCACCGAGCTGTTGCTGCTGCTCGGTGCTGCCATTGTGATCCTGATCGAGCGGCCCGAGGCGGCTCCGCAGACTGTCGAGACGCCTGCCGAGATCCCTGCGTCGTTAGGACTTGAGCAGGCCGAGCTCCTGCACAATCGCTGAGGCTTCCTTGACGGCGTGGTTCGCCGCCGGCACGCCGCAATAGATCGCCTGCTGCAGCAGGATTTCCTTGATGTCGTCGGGCGTGAAGCCGCCCTCCGCGAGCGCCGCGCGCACGTGCAGGCGGAATTCGTCCCATTGCCCGAGTGCGACCATGGTGCCGATCACCAGCACCCGCCGCGTCCGCTCGTCGAAATGCGGCCGGGTCCAGATCTCGCCCCAGGCATAGCGCGTGATCATGTCCTGGAAGTCGGTGTTGAAGGCATTGCGGTTCGCGATCGACTTGTCGACCCAGGCGTTGCCCAACACTTTTCTGCGTACGTTCATGCCGGCATCGCGGCGCTTTTGGTCGTCCATCCATCCTCCTCTCCGTCATTGCGAGGAGCGTAGCGACGAAGCAATCCAGAATGTCTCCGCGGAGAGATCTCTGGATTGCTTCGCTACGCTCGCAATGACGGCGTTCTGCGGTTAGCGCTGCGTCAAAAATCCAACCACCGCATCCGTGAACGCGTGCGGCTGCTCGACGTTGGAAATATGCGCGGCGTCGATGATGGTCATGCTGGCGCCCGGAATCCTCGAGCGGATCAACTCGCCCGCCGAGATCGGCGTCGCCATGTCGTGACGGCCGGCGATCACCAGCGTCGGACTCTTGATCTTGGGAAGCAACTCGCGCTGGTCGAGCGTCGACAGCGCCTCGCAGCAGGCGAGATAGCCTTCGACGGGGGAGGTGAGCAGCATCGATTTCATCCTCGCGGTGATGTCGGGCTCGCGGTCACGGAAATCCTGCGTCAGCCATCCCGCGATCACGGCATCGGCGACCGCAGCGATGCCGTCCTTCTTCACGGCGTCGATGCGCTCCAGCCATTTGGTCGGTTCGGCATAGTAACAGGAGGTATTGGCGAGGATGAGCTTGCCGAAGCGCTCCGGCGCGTTGGCGCCGAGCCATTGCCCGACCATGCCGCCCATCGACAGGCCGCACCAGTGCACTTTCTCGATGTTGAGATCGTCGAGGATCGCCAGCACGTCGCGGCCGAAGCGCTCCATCGAGTAGGGGCCGGGCGGAACGTTCGACTTGCCGTGGCCGCGGCGGTCGTAGCGGATGACGCGGAACACCTGCGTCAGCGCCTTCATCTGCGGCTCCCACATCTGCAGCGTGCAGCCGAGCGAATTGGAGAGCATCAGCGTCGGCCCGCCGTCGCGGCCCTCGACGGAGACGTTGAGCAGGCATCCGTCGGCATCGATCATGGGCATGGGTTACTCCTCGTCATGCGCGGGCTTGACCCGCGCATCCATCTAGAAAGTGAATCTATCCAAGATGATGGATTGCCGGGGCAAGCCCGGCAATGACATCAAGGGAGATCCAGTGAAGCGAGCAGCCGGTCGATCAGGGCCTGGGAAGCCCCTTGATAGGCCATCGGCTCGAACAATGCCGCAATTTTTTCTGGCGAAAGATGCGCCGTGACCTGCGAATCGGCCGACAACACCTCGCGCAGATGTTTCTTCTCGGCAACCGCGCGCTTGCTGGCGGCCTCGATGAGATGATGTGCGTCGCTCTTGCCGATCTTGGCGGCCAGCGCGAAGGTGACCGCCTCCGCCATAATCAGCCCGTGCGTCGCATCCAGATTGCTGCGCATGCGCGCGGCGTCGACGTCCAGGCCCTCTGCGATGTCGACGATGGCGGCCAGCGCCCCCGAGGTAACCAGCATCAATTGCGGCAGCGTCGGCCATTCCGCATGCCAGGGGCCGGCGCTGCGCTCGTGGTCCTGCACCTGGGCTGCGAATATCGTCGCGGCAAGCTGCGGAGCCATCGTGGCAGCGCCCAGCGCGCTTGCGGCGGCGACCGGGTTGCGCTTGTGCGGCATGGTCGAGGAGCCGCCGCGGCCTTCGCCTGCCGGCTCGAACGCTTCGCCGACGTCGGTCTGCATCATCAGCGAGACGTCGCGCGCGATCTTGCCGCAGCTGCCGGCGAGGATCGCGAGGCATGAGGCGGCCTCCGCGATCCGGTCGCGATGGGTATGCCATGGCGCTTCCGGCAGCGGCAGGTTCAGCTCCTGCGCCAGCCGTTCGGCTACTGCCAGCCCCTTGTCGCCGAGGGCCGCGAGCGTGCCGGCAGCGCCGCCGAATTGCAAGGCGAGGCCCTCGCGGCGAAGCCGCCGCAGGCGGCAGCGCGAGCGGGCGAGGCTTGCGGCATATTCGGCAGCTTTCAGGCCGAAGGGCATTGGCAATGCGTGCTGGAGCCAGGTCCGAGCCACCATCGCAGTGTGGCGATGGGCTCGTGCCAGTGCGGCAAAGCCCTTGATGGCACGGCTGAGGTCGGTGTCCAGAGCGTCGAGACCGGCGCGAAGCGTGAGCATGGTCGCGGTGTCGATGACGTCCTGGCTGGTTGCGCCCCAATGCACATAGCGTGCGGCCTCGGTGTCGGCCTTGCCGACATTGGTGGTCAGCATCTTGACCAGGGGAATCGCCAGATTGCCCGATCGCGTCGCGGCCTCGGCCAGTGCCGCCATGTCAAAGGAATCAGCCTTGCAGGCGGCCTCGATGGACCCGACAGCAGAGGCCGGAATGACGTCCGTGGCGGCCTCCGCGCGTGCCAGGGCTGCCTCGAAATCGAGCATGTTCTGCAGGGTCGAGCGGTCATCGCAGACCGCGCGCATGACGGCGCTCGACAGCATCGGTGCGAGCAGGGGGGAGAGGGAAGTGCTCATATTGCGCGCGACCTAATCACCATGGCCCGGCCCTGCCAATCCCCAACCGGGCGCACGCGTCTTTTTGCAGTTGCGAATATGCATTGCACTTGACCGGCCGCCACCCTTTCCTTTGCCGCGTCCCTGCGTTACTTGATCAGCATTATAAGTTACGCGATCCGGGAGGCACCCTCATGGCCATGACGATGAACGGCGAAGTCCAGCTTGCGGCGCCGCGCGAGGCCGTGTGGGCCAAGCTCAACGATCCCGAGGTGCTGAAGGCCTGCATCCCCGGCTGCGAGGAGCTCGAGAGGACCGAGGACGGCGGCTTTCGCGCTACGGCGAAAATGAAGGTCGGCCCGGTCTCGGCGCGCTTCAAGGGCAAGGTCACGCTTTCCGATCTCGATCCGCCGAACGGCTATCGGATCTCGGGCGAGGGCGAGGGCGGGGTCGCCGGCTTCGCCAAGGGTGGCGCGGTGGTCAAGCTGGCGGAGAAGGACGGCGGCACGCTGCTGTCCTACGAGGTCGAGGCGCAGATCGGCGGCAAGTTGGCGCAGCTCGGCCAGCGCCTCATCAACGGCGCCGCCAAAAAGCTCGCCGACGAATTTTTCGCGAACTTCGCCAAGGCGGTACAGGGCTGAAGGTCAGCGCCTTCGGCATGGCGCCTTGCGCCCCGGGTGATGTTGCCCCGGGGCATAATGGCCCATATGATGGGTTGGAATAATTATAAGAACCGCTTCGACGGGACCCGTCGGGGCGCTGATAGAGAGTGCTTATGGCAAAAATCTCCCTCATCGTGAACGGCAATCCAGTCACGGCCAACGTCGATCCCCGCACCCTCCTGGTGCAGTTCCTGCGCGAAAATTTGCGCCTGACCGGCACCCATGTCGGCTGCGATACCTCGCAGTGCGGCGCCTGCGTCGTGCATCTCGACGGCAAGGCCGTGAAGTCCTGCACCACACTGGCGGTGATGGCCGACGGTCATGAGGTCAAGACGATCGAAGGGCTGGCCGCCGACGGCGCGCCGTTGCATCCGATGCAGGAGGCCTTCCGCGAGCACCATGGCCTGCAGTGCGGCTTTTGCACGCCGGGCATGATCATGACCGCGATCGACATCGTGCACCGCAAGGGCAACGAGCTCGACGACCATACGATCCGGGAAGAACTGGAAGGCAATCTCTGCCGCTGCACCGGCTACCAGAACATCGTCGCCTCGATCTCCGCCGGCGCCAAGGCGATGGCGAAATCCGATCTCGCCTAAAGCGCGCAACGATCCCGCGATCAGGACATTCAGATGTACGAATTCAAATATCATCGCCCCGGGACCGTGCGGCAGGCCGCCAACCTCCTGGTGAAGAACGAAGACGCCAAGATCATCGCCGGCGGCCACACGCTGATTCCCGTGATGAAGCAGCGCCTCGCGAGCCCCCCGCATCTGGTCGACCTCTCCCATATCGAGGGGCTCAACACGATCGAGATGAAGGGCCGTTCGCTGGTGATCGGCGCTACCGCCAAGCATGCCGAGGTCGCAGGCTCCGCGATCGTGGGTGAAGCCATTCCGGCGCTTGCGAATCTCGCCAGCCAGATCGGCGACCCGGCCGTGCGTCACAAGGGTACGATCGGCGGCTCGCTCGCCAACAACGACCCGACCGCGGACTATCCGGTTGCCGTGCTGGCGCTGGGCGCCACCATCGTCACCAACAAGCGCCGCCTCAAGGCCGAGGAGTATTTTCAGGGCCTGTTCACGACGGCGCTCGAAGCCGACGAGATCATCACCAAGGTGATGTTCCCGCTGCCGAAGAAGGCCGCCTACATCAAGTTCCGCAACCAGGCCTCGCGCTATGCGCTGGTCGGCGTGTTCGTGGCGCGGCGTCCGTCGGACGTGCGGGTTGCCGTCACCGGCGCCGGCTCCGAAGGCGTGTTCCGCGTCACCGCGTTCGAGGAAGCGCTGAAGAAGCGCTTCGCCGCGAAGGCGCTCGACGGCATCGAGGTGCCGGCCGAGGGCCTCAACAGCGATATTCACGGCAGCGCCGAATACCGCGCGCATCTCATCGGCGTGCTGACGCGGCGCGCCGTCGATGCTGCCAACGCCAAGGAGTGAGGTGATCTCACGCCTCGGCCCAAACTTGTCCCCGGTGAGGGCATAGCGAGACTGGCTTTTTCATGACTTCAGCGGCCAATACTTCCGGGGCCAATACTTCAGTTGGCTTGCCGGCATCGGTCGACGCGATGCTCGAACTCCTGACCTCGCGCGGCTATCTCGCGGAGCGGTCGCTGGCGACGGTGACCTACCTCTCGCTGCGGATGGGCCGGCCGCTGTTCCTGGAAGGCGAGGCCGGCGTCGGCAAGACCGAGATCGCCAAGGTCTTGTCCGCTGCGCTGGGGCGGAAGCTGATCCGCCTGCAATGCTACGAAGGTCTCGACGTCTCGTCCGCGGTCTACGAGTGGAATAGCGCCGCGCAGATGATCGCGATCCGGATGGCGGAAGCCGCCGGCGACACCGACCGCGACCAGTTGTCGAGCGACATCTTCGCCGACCGCTACATGATCAAGCGGCCGCTGCTCCAGGCGCTCGAGCCCGACGTCGCGGGACCGCCGGTGCTGCTGATCGACGAGCTCGATCGCGCCGACGAGGCGTTCGAGGCGTATCTGCTCGAAATCCTCAGCGACTTCCAGGTCACGATCCCCGAATTCGGTACCGTCAAGGCGCCACATCCGCCGATCGTCATCATCACCTCCAACCGCACCCGAGAGATTCACGACGCGCTGAAGAGGCGCTGTCTTTATCACTGGGTCGATTATCCCGCCGCGGAGCGCGAGCTCGCGATCGTCAAGTCGCGCGTGCCCGGCATCTCCGCCAAACTGTCGCAGCAGGTCGTTCGCTTTGTCCAGGCTTTGCGTAACCAGGACTTCTACAAGTCGCCGGGCGTCGCCGAGACCATCGACTGGGCCACAGCGCTGTCCGAACTCGATGCCCGCTCGCTGACCCCGCAAGTGGTCGGCGACACGCTAGGCGCGTTGCTCAAGTACCAGGACGACATCACCCGCATGCAGGGCGACACCTTGCAGAAGGTGCTGAAGGAAGCGACGAGCGATTAGCCGGTCATTCCGGGGCGCGCGTCAGCGCGAGCTATGGTGCGCAATTGCGCACCTGAGAATCCATCGGGCTTCAGAGACGGTGGACGAATGGATTCCGGGTTCACGCTTCGCGTGCCCCGGAATGACGACCGAGAGTGTTGAACCATGGCCATCAACCACCTTGCCCCCGAGCAGACCGAGCAATTCGCCGACAACATCGTCGGCTTCGCCCGCGCGCTCCGCTCTGCCGGCATGCCGGTCGGTCCCGGCGCCGTCATCGATGCCATGAGCGCGCTGCAGGTGATCGACATCGGCAACCGCGCTGACGTCTTCACCACGCTGGAGGCGATCTTCGTCAAGCGTCATGAGCATGCGCTGATCTTCAAGCAGGCCTTCAACCTGTTCTTCCGTGCCTCGGAAGAATGGAAGCACATGCTGGATTCGGTGCCGCTGCCGGACGAGGCCAAGAAGAAGCCGCAGGCCGGCTCCCGCCGCGTGCAGGAGGCGATGTCACAGCCGCGCATGACCGAGACGCCGCAGCATCAGGAGCAGGATCTGCGCCTGTCGGTGTCCGACAGGGAAATCCTCCAGAAGAAGGATTTTGCACAGATGAGCGCCGCGGAGATCGCCGAGGCGCTGCGTGCCGTCGAGCGGATGCGGCTGCCGCAGGCCGAACTCCTGACGCGCCGCCACCGGCCTGATGCTCGCGGGCTGCGCCTCGACCTGCGCCGCACGCTGCGCGCCTCCTTGCGAACCGGCGGCGATATCGTGGATATCCATCGCCTCGGTCGGATCGAGAAGCCGGCGCCGATCGTGGCGCTGCTCGATATTTCGGGCTCGATGAGCGAGTACACCCGCCTGTTCCTGCATTTCCTCCATGCCGTCGGCGATGCGCGCAAGCGCGTCTCGGTGTTCCTGTTCGGCACCCGGCTCACCAACGTTACCCGCGCGCTGCGCCAGCGTGATCCCGACGAGGCGTTGGCGAACTGCTCGGCCTCGGTCGAGGACTGGGCCGGCGGCACCCGGATCTCGGCCTCGCTGCACAACTTCAACAAATTGTGGGCGCGGCGCGTGCTGAGCCAGGGCGCCATCGTGCTGCTGATATCGGACGGGCTGGAGCGGGAGGCGGACTCCAAGCTTGCCTTCGAGATGGACCGGCTGCACCGGTCATGCCGGCGGCTGATCTGGCTCAACCCGCTGCTGCGGTTCGGCGGCTTCGAGGCCAAGGCCCAGGGCATCAAAATGATGCTCCCGCACGTTGACGAATTCCGCCCGGTACATAATTTGAGTTCGATCCAGGAGCTGATTACGACGCTCTCGCGGCCGCTGCCGCCGCATCATCGCAACCTGATCCGTTCCGCAGCTTGAGAGGTAGGCCATGCTCGATCGCGACGAGGACATTCTGAAGGCGGCGGAGGACTGGCAGAAGGCCGGCCGCGGCGTCGCGCTCGCCACCGTGGTGGAGACCTGGGGTTCGGCGCCGCGCCCGGCGGGCTCCAGCCTCGTCATCAACGACGAGGGCACGTTCCTGGGCTCGGTCTCCGGCGGCTGCGTCGAGGGCGCCGTGGTCACCGAGGCCATGGACGTGATCCAGAGCGGCAAGCCGCGGATGCTGGAGTTCGGCGTCGCCGACGAGACCGCCTGGAACGTCGGGCTGTCCTGCGGCGGCACCATCCGCGTCTTCGTCGAGAAAGTGGGTTAGCCGTGAAGCTCGCAATCCTGCATGAACTGAACGCCGAGCGGGCCGCGCGCCGACCGGTGATTCTGGTGACCGACACTGAGAGCGGCGAGCAGCGCCTGGTGAAATCAGCTGATTTCGCCAAGGATCCGCTGCGCGCGGAACTGGACAAGCAGCTCCGCATGGGCAAGAGCGCCAGTGTCGAGGCCGGCGGCAAGAAGCTGTTCCTCAACGTCTATGCGCCGACCGCGAAGCTCGTTATCGTCGGCGCGGTCCATATCAGCCAGGCCCTGGCGCCGCTGGCGCGCTCGCTCGGCTACGACGTCACGGTCGTGGATCCGCGCACGGCGTTTGCGAGCCCCGAGCGCTTCCCCGATATTCCGCTGGTGGCCGAATGGCCGGACACCGCGCTGCCGCCGCTCAATGTCGATGCCTACACCGCCTTCGTCGCGGTGACGCACGATCCCAAGATCGACGATCCGGCACTGCTGCACGCCTTCGAGCGCGGCTGCTTCTATATCGGCGCGCTCGGCTCGCGGAAGACGCACGCCAAGCGCGGCGACCGGCTGCGGGCGCAGGGCGCCAAGGAAAGCGACATCGCGCGCATTCACGCGCCCATTGGTCTCGCGATCGGCGCCGTCTCCCCGTCCGAGATCGCGGTGTCGATCATGGCGGAGATCACCGCGGTGCTCCGCCTGCCACCTAAGGAAAAAGAAGAGGCGGCATGAAATTCGGCCCCGCGAGTCCCAAGGATGCAATCGGCGGCGTAACCGTCCACACGCTGCGCCAGGGACCGCTGGTGCTGAAGAAGGGGACGACGATCGGCGCCGCCGAGGTTGAGGCGCTGGAGCGCGCCGGCATCAAGGACATCGTCGTGGTGCGCATGGAGGCGGGCGACGTCTCCGAGGACGTTGCGGCCGCCAGCATCGCGCTGGCCGTCGGCGGCGATGGCATCCATGTCGAGCGGGCCTTCACCGGCCGCGCCAATCTGTTCGCCGCGCGCCCGGGCGTGCTGGTGATCGACCGCGCCGCGGTCGACCGCATCAACAACATCGAAGAGGCCATCACCTTTGCGACGCTCACCGCGTACAAACCGGTGGTCGAGGGTGAGATGGTCGGCACCGTCAAGATCATCCCCTTCGGCGTCGAAGGCAGTTTGCGCGATGCCGCGGTGAAGGCGGCCGGCAAGGACGTGCTGAAAATCGCGCCCTACGTGATCAAGTGCGTCGGCGTGGTCTCGACGCTGCTGCCGGGCCTCTCGTCCAAAGTGATCGACAAGACGCTGCGCGTCACCGCCGAGCGGCTCGCGCCGGCCGGTGCCAGCATCATCGCCGAGCGGCGCGTGCCGCACGAGGAGCAGGCGCTGTCGGCCGCGATCAAGGAATTGCTCGGCCTCGGTGCCGAGCTCGTCATCGTGTTCGGCGCGTCCGCAATCGCCGATCGTCGTGACGTGATCCCCGCGGCCGTCACGGGGATCGGCGGCGAGATCGAGCATTTCGGCATGCCGGTCGATCCCGGTAATCTCCTGCTGATCGCGCGCGCGGGCGGCGTGCCGGTGCTGGGCGCACCGGGCTGCGCGCGCTCGCCGGTCGAGAATGGCTTTGACTGGGTCTTGATGCGGCTCCTCGCCGGCATCAAGGTGACGCGGTCCGAGCTGATGGGCATGGGCGTCGGCGGCCTGCTGATGGAGATCGTGACGCGTCCGCAGCCGCGCGCGACGCCCGAGATCGAGGGCAATAGCCGCGTCGCCGCCATCGTGCTGGCGGCGGGACGCTCGACCCGGATGGGCGGACCGAACAAGCTGCTCGCCGAACTCGACGGCAAGAAGCTGGTGCGGATCGCGACCGAGCAGGCGCTGGCGTCGAAAGCATCCGAGGTGATCGTGGTCACGGGCCATCAGACAGAGCTGATCGAGCAGGCGTTGCAAGGCCTGAAGGTGCGGTTTGTCAAGAATCCAGATTTCGCCGGCGGGATCGCCAGCTCGGTCAAGGCCGGCATCGCTGCCGTCCCCGAAACTTGCGACGGCGCCGTGGTGTGCTTGGGCGACATGCCGCTGATCGATGCCGGCCTGATCGACCGTCTCATCGACGGCTTTGCGCCGGATCGCGGCAATCTCATCGTCGTGCCCGTGAGTGAAGGCCGCCGCGGCAATCCCGTGCTGTGGTCGCGCCGCTTTTTCAAGGAATTAATGACGCTCGACGGCGACGTCGGCGCGCGCCATTTGATCGCCAAGCACGCCGAGGCCGTGGCCGAAGTGCCGGTCGATGGCGAGAGCGCCTTCCTCGACATCGACACGCCGCAGGCGCTGGAGGCGGCCCGAGGCGGATAGTGACTCTTGTAGGGTGGGTTAGCGAAGCGTAACCCACCGCTTCAGCGATCGCGGAACGAAGTTGGTGGATGACGGTTCGCTAATCCACCCTACGACATCTTACTATCCTCCGATTTCAACCGCCCGTTCACCATCTGGAAATAACCGCCGCCTAGAGTTCCTCCACCTGCCTTGGGGGGAGGGGATTCTCCATGTCTTCGAACGCCGTCGCGCGCCGTTGCGCGATGTTTTGCTTTGTCTTGTCAGTTGCCGTCACGGGCGCCCGCTACATCACCGAAGCTCATGCCGCCGGCGCGATTGCAGTCGGCAAGTGCGGCGCTTATGGCCAGGCTTTTGATTACGGCCATGAGCACGAAGCGCGTGCCGCGGCGCAGAAGCAGTGCAAGGGCGATTGCACGACCGTGACGATGAAGCGCGCCTGCGCCGCGATGTCGGTCGATCTCGCCAACCCCTGCGGCGCGTATGGCTATGCGGTCAAGCCGAAGATCTCTGCCTCGCTCAACGCCGCCACGCGCGAATGCTACAAATACGGCGGCAAGGAATGCGTGATCCGCGCCTGGGCTTGCGACGCCAAGGGTTGATTTTTCGAGCGCTGATTCTTCTTGCCGTCATTCCAGGGCGATGCGTAGCATCGAATCCGGAATGGCAATTGAGGAACCACATGCAATTCGATACCAAGATCGCGGTCGTGATCCGTACCGATCTTCAAGCCTGGCAAAAGCTCAACGTCGCGTCCTTCCTCACCAGCGGCATCGCCGCGGCTTTTCCCGAATGCATCGGCGAAGCCTATGAAGACGCATCAGCCACGAAATATCATGCGCTGATCGGACAGCCGATCCTGATCTACGGCGCCGACGGTCCGGCGTTGTCGCGCGCGCTGGACCGCGCGCTGGCGCGCAACGTCAAGCCGGCGGTCTATACCGAGGACATGTTCAGCACCACGCACGATGCGGCCAATCGCGAGGCGGTGAGGTCGGTGGCGCGCAACGATCTCAATCTCGTCGGCATCGCCATGCGCGCCGAGCGCAAGGTGATCGACAAGATTGTCGACGGCCTGAAGTTCCATAGCTGACACGCCGGCATCCGCACGTCGTCATCATGGTGTCATGATGGGGCCGGCTTGCGCAAACTTTGTGCGGTTTGACACCAATCAAGGGTGAGCTGTCAGGCCTCGCTAGTCTACTCCGCATATTGCAATGGAGCAGACAGATGCCCACCATGAAAGCCGCAATCGTCAAGCAATTCGGCAAGCCACTGGTGATCGAGGACGTGCCGGTGCCGCAGCCTGGTCCGGGCGAGATTCTGGTCAAGGTGAAGGCCTGCGGCGTCTGTCACACCGATCTGCATGCAGCCTCTGGCGACTGGCCGGTGAAGCCGGTACCGCCCTTCATTCCCGGCCACGAGGCAGCCGGCATCGTCGCCGCGCTCGGGCCCGGTGTAAGGAATTTGAAAGTCGGAGATGCCGTCGGAGTCGCCTGGCTGCACGACGCCTGCATGTCTTGCGAATATTGCGAGACCGGCTGGGAGACGCTCTGCGAGCACCAGCACAATACCGGCTACAGCGTGAACGGCGGCTTCGCCGAATATGTCATCGCCTCGGCCGCCTTCGCTGCAAAGCTGCCGGCGACGGTCGACTTTGCCGCCATTGCGCCGATCCTGTGCGCCGGCGTCACCACCTACAAGGGCTTGAAGGAGACTGAGGCCAGGCCCGGCGAGTGGGTCGTGATCTCAGGCATCGGCGGGCTTGGCCATGTCGCGATCCAGTACGCCAAGGCGATGGGGCTCAAGGTCGCGGCCGTCGATATCGCTGAGGACAAGCTGGAGCTGGCGCGCGAGACCGGCGCCGATCTCGCGGTCAACGCGCTCGAAGCCGGCGCCGTCGACAAGGTTCTTGCGGCAACCGGTGGCGGGGCCCACGGCGTGTTGGTGACGGCGGTCTCGACCGCGGCGTTCGCGCAGGCGCTGAAGATGGTTCGCCGCAAGGGCACCGTCAGCCTCGTCGGCCTGCCGCCGGGCGAATTCCCGACGCCGATCTTCGACGTCGTGCTCAAGCGCATCACGGTGCGCGGCTCCATCGTCGGCACGCGGCGCGACCTCGACGAAGCCGTCGCATTCGCCACCGACGGCAAGGTCAAGGCCGAGGTGACGAAGGTGCCGCTCGCGCAGATCAACGACGTCTTCGACCGGATGAAGGCCGGCAAGATTGATGGTCGTATGGTGCTTGATTTCGGCTAGCGCCTCATCCAGGCGGCATGCCTTCGAACTTGACCAGGCCGGGATCGAGGTGATCCCAGCCGTGACCGCGCGCGGCGTAGGTGACAGCCTGCGGCCTGTAGCGGGCGGGCTCGTCGAGGCTTGCGGCGCGGATGGTGAAGATGTCGGGCATCGCCGCAAAGGTCAGGTAGACCGCGACACCGCACAGCGGGCAGAAGCCGCGCGTCTTCACATTGCCACTGTCGCCGACCATGTCCCAATGCCCAGCCTCGCCAGTGATCGTGACGCCGGCCCGTGCGAACGTCGCGTACGAGCCGTGGCCACTGCCGCTTTCCCGCTGACAGTCTCGGCACTGACAATGATTACTGAAGAAGGGCTCACCGGCAATCGAATAGCGGATTGCGCCGCAGGCGCAGCCGCCGGTATAGGGCTTTTCCATCGCGATGCTTCCTCACTTGTCTTCGCCGGAGATGGCATCGAGCCGCTGCAGCACCTTGACCCAGCCGTCGCTCATGTTGCGATAAGCCGTGTCGTTCGTCGGCGTCACGAAGCCCGAATGCACCACGCGCACGCGCGTCCCTGCTTCGACCGGCGTGAGGGACCAGGTGACGACGGTGTCGAGCGCCGAGCCGTAGCCGGTATTGCTGGCGTCGCCGCCCTTCCAGGCATAGGCGAAGCGTTGGTTCGGCACGACCTCCAGAACGCGGCAATGGATCGTGCCATCCCACGCGCCGGCCGGATTGGTCTTGAAGGTGAAGGTATTGCCTTCGACCGCCTCGAAACCGGTCGGCGGCATCAGCCAGCGCGCGATCAGCTGGGCGCTGGTCAGCGCCTTCCAGATCGTCGCGGCGGCGTGAGGGAAGACCTCGTCGATGACGATGTCCTGGGTCTGGATATTGGAAGCAACAGCACTCACGGATCGATCTCCTTCAAGAGGTCACGCAGATTCTGGAAGCGCTCGCGCCAGAACACGCCGTAATGGTCCATCCAGGTGACCAGCGGTTCGAGTCCCTGCGGCGCGGCGCGGTAATAGACGTTGCGGCCCTCGGCGCGCTCGGCGACGAGGCCCGCCTGTTTCAGCGACTTCAGGTGCTGCGAGATCGCGCCCTGTGTCACGCCGCTGCCGCGCGTCAGTTCGGCGACGGTGATCTCCTTGCTTTCGAACACGCGCTCGAACACGGCCCGGCGGGTCGGGTCGGCGAGGGCGCGCATCACGGTGGTGACGGGGTTTGGAGCGGCTTCGATCATACCTTTCAATTAGCCAGTGCTAATACATTAGTCAAGACTAATTCGATCGTTCGCCGCACACTCTAGCCGCATCTTGACTATGACTGACTGGTCAGTCATAATCTGAGCCATGAGAAAGCCGACCAAGCTGGCCGACAAGTCTGCACAGAATGCGAGGCCTGCGTCCGTAGCCCGCGGAGAGGTGCCTGCATCGAACCGCGCTACGCGGGCGCAGGAGCGGCGCGCGGCGATCGTGGACGCCGCGATGGAGGAGTTCATCGCCCGCGGATTTGCCGCAACGCGACTCGACGACATCGCCAAGCGTGCCGGCGTCGCCAAGGGCACGATCTACCTGCACTTCAAGGACAAGGAATCGATGTTCGAGGAGCTGGTGCGCATCGTCATCGTGCCCGTCGTGGCGCGGCTGACTGCGCTGCCGCCGCCGACGGGATCGGTGCGCGACCTCATCGAGGCCTTTGCCGGCAATTTCCTGAAAGAAGTCATCGGCACCCGGCGCGGCGACCTGGTGCGGCTGATCGTGGCGGAGGGGCCGCGCTTTCCGGCCGTCGCCGACTTCTACTACCGCGAGGTCGTCTCGCGCGGGATCGCCGCCATGCGCGCGCTGATCGAGCTGGGCATCGCCCGCGGCGAGATCCGGGAGAAGGACCTCGCGCGCTATCCGCAGATCCTGGTCGCGCCGGCGATGATCGCGGTGATCTGGCAAAGCCTGTTTGCGCGGCACGCGCCGCTCGACGCGCAGGAGATGCTGCGCGTCCATCTCGATTTGATTTTTGGCGAACGGAGGACGACATGAGGTCGTCACGGGTATTTTCTGTAGTTGCATTGGCGCTCGTGCTCGCAACCGGCCTTACCGGCTGCAACGACAAGCGCGATCCCGGCTTTCAGGGCTGGGTCGAGGCCGACATGATTTTCGTCAGCCCCGATGAAGCCGGTCGGGTCACGAAGCTCAATGTCCGCGAGGGTGATGAAGTCAAGGTCGGCGATGCCCTCTATTCCGTCGACGACGACCTCCAGCTCGCCGATCTCAACCAGCAAAAGGCGACGCTTGCCAACGCGCAGCAGACCTATGATCGCGCGGCCTCGCTGAGCAAGACTGGCTCGGGCACGCAGGCCAATCTCGACTCCGCCGTGTCGTCCCTGCGTGTCGCGGAAGCACGGGTGGTGACGTCGGAGACGCGGATGGCGCGGCGCAAGGGCTTTGCGCCTGTTGCCGGCACCATCCAGCAGATCTATTTCCGCGAGGGCGAGATGGTGGCGGCGCAGCGCCCGGTGCTGTCGATCATGCCGCCCGGCAACATGAAGCTGCGCTTCTTCGTGCCGGAGACCCAACTGCCGAAGCTTGCGATCGGCGATACGGTGCGCATCTCCTGCGACAATTGCGCGGCCGATCTCACCGCAAAGATCTACTTCATAGCGACCTCGGCCGAATACACCCCGCCTGTCATCTACAGCCTCGATGAGCGCAACAAGCTGGTCTATCTGATCCAGGCGCGGCCCTCGCGCCCCGACGCGCTGCGGGTTGGACAGCCGATCGACGTCTATCTCAATCCGAAGACCCCGATGGCGGACAAGCGATGAACGGCGGCAACGGCATCGCAATCGACGTCAAGGGGCTGACCAAATCGTTCGGCGGCCGCGAGGTCGTGCACGATCTGTCGATGCAGGTGAAGCGCGGCTCGATCTACGGCTTCCTTGGCCCCAACGGCTCGGGCAAGACCACGACCATCCGTATCCTCTGTGGACTGCTCACGCCCGATAGCGGCGAGGGCACCTGTCTCGGCTACGACATTTTGCGCGACGCCGAAAAGATCAAGCGCCAGGTCGGCTACATGACCCAGCGCTTCAGCCTGTATCAGGACCTCTCGGTGCGGGAAAATCTCGAATTCGTCGCGCGCCTCTACGGTCTTGCCGACGCGCGCGGCGCCGCGCGCGATATGGTCAAGCGGCTCGGACTATCCGGGCGCGAGGAGCAGCTTGCGGGCGAACTCTCCGGCGGCTGGAAGCAGCGGTTGGCGCTGGGGGCCTGTACGCTACCCAATCCGCAATTGCTGCTGCTGGACGAGCCGACGGCGGGCGTCGATCCCAAGGCGCGGCGCGATTTCTGGAACGAGATCCACGCGCTCGCGGCCGACGGCCTCACTGTGCTGGTCTCCACCCATTACATGGACGAAGCCGAGCGCTGCCATGAGATCGCCTACATCGCCTACGGCCATCTGCTCGCGCACGGCACGGTCGAGCAGGTGATCGCGAAATCCGCGCTGACGACCTACACTGTGACGGGCGAGGGGCTGAACGAACTCGCTGCCGGGCTCACCGGCAAGCCCGGGATCGACATGGTGGCGCCGTTCGGCACCTCGCTGCATGTTTCCGGCCGCGACGTGGCCGCGCTCGAAGCCAGCATCGCGCCGTGGCGGGGAAAAAGCGGCTTGCATTGGCACCAATCGTCGCCATCGCTGGAAGACGTGTTCATCGAACTGATGGGTCGCTCCAAGGACAATTTCCAATGAGTGCCGTCGACCATCCCGCGCCGCGCCGCGAAATCCGCGAGCGCTTCGGTTTCCTGCGGCGCTCTTATGCAATGCTGATCAAGGAGTTCATCCAGCTCAAGCGTGACCGCGTGTCGTTCGCGATGATCGTGATGCTGCCGGTGATGCAGCTGATGCTGTTCGGCTATGCCATCAACACCACGCCGCACCATCTGCCGAGCGCGGTGCTGCTGCAGGAGGACTCCGATCTCGCCCGCTCGATCCTGAAGGCTCTCGAGAACACGGCCTATTTCCGCTTCCTCTACGAAGTCCATGATGTCGAGGATTTCGACAACCTCCTGAAATCCGGCAAGGTGCTGTTCGGCGTGGAGATCCCGCGCGGCTTCGAGCGCGCGGTGCGGCGTGGTGACAGGCCGGCGCTGCTGGTGGCGGCCGACGCCACCGATCCGGTGGCGGCCAGCGCGGCGATCGGTTCGCTCGGCATGATCGTGCAGACCGCGCTCAAGCACGATCTCTATATCGGCGATCCCCCGGAGATGCCGTTCGAGATCCGCGCGCACGCCCGCTACAACCCGGCCGCATCCTCCAGCCTCAACATCGTGCCGGGTCTCGTCGGCACCATCCTCACCATGACCATGCTGATCTTCACCGCGCTGTCGGTCACGCGCGAGGTCGAGCGCGGCACCATGGAGAGCCTGCTCTCGATGCCGATCAAGCCGGTCGAGGTGATGTTCGGCAAGATCGTGCCTTACGTGCTGGTCGGCTTCCTGCAGGCCTTCCTCATCATCGGCATCGGCGTCGGCCTGTTCGGCGTCCCCGTGCTCGGCAATCTGTTTCTGCTGGCACTGCTCTCGACACTGTTCATCACCACCAATTTGTCGATCGGCTACACGATCTCGACCGTGGTGCAGAACCAGCTCCAGGCCATGCAGATGTCGATGATGTTCTTCCTGCCGAGCATTCTGCTGTCCGGCTTCATGTTCCCATTCGCGGGCATGCCGACCTGGGCGCAATATGTCGGCGAATGCCTGCCGCTGACCCACTATCTGCGCATCGTCCGCGCCATCATGCTGAAGGGGGCGAGCATGCAGAATCTGCGCTTCGACACCCTGGCGCTGGCGGCCCTGATGCTGCTCGCCATGACCATCGCCGTGACGCGCTTCCGCCGCACGCTGGATTGAGGCACAATGCTTCCGGAATCGAGGGGCAAATGGTCAGGTTTGCGAGCAGGAAGACGCGGCACCAAGCCGTGCTGTCGGAGAATTTCGAGCGCGAGCTGATGCGGGAGGTGTTGCGCACCGAGTTGTTACGGGTGCGGGCATTGATCCTGACGGGCTGCATCATGATGCTGTTGCTCACCTCGATCTATTTGATCGACCCCGGCGTGGTGAACCGGGTGTGGCGCGGAACGGACGGGATTATCGCGGTCTATGCTCTACTCGCCGGCTTCATTCTGTTCGAGGTCTGGGTCCACACCCAGATCAGAAAGAACCTGCGGCTCGATCGCGACCTACCGGTCGTCAGGCGCTATATCGGCACGCTGATCGAGACGTCGCTGCCCACGGTGATCCTGATCCTGCAAACCCGCACCATGGGCGCAAGCCAGGCGCTCGGCTTCGCCGTGCCGCTCATGTACTTCATCTTCGTCATCCTCTCGACCCTGCGGCTCGATTTCTGGCTCTCTGCATTCACTGGCTTCGTGGCTGCAGCCGGGCTTCTGTCCGTCGCGCTGTACTACAATTCGGCGGACGAGGCCGGCGATCCCCTGATCTATTTCCACGCTGTGCGCAGCGTCATCATCCTGATCTGCGGCGTGCTGGCGGGCGCCGTCGGCGCGCAGCTGCGCCGCCAGTTTGCCGCGAGCATCGCGGCGGCGAACGCACGAGACCGGGTGACGAACTTGTTCGGCCAGCATGTCTCCCCGCAAGTGGTGGAGCGCCTGATGGCGGCCGGGACCAGCGGGGGCGGCGACGTTCGCCGCGTTGCGGTGATGTTCGTCGATTTTCGCGGCTTCACGGCGGGCGCGCAGTCCCGCACTCCGCAGGAGGTGGTCGACCGGCTCGACGGCGCCTTTGCAGTGCTGGTGGACATTCTCGACCGTCAGGGCGGCATCGTGAACAAGTTCCTGGGCGATGGCTTTCTTGCCTTGTTCGGCGCGCCGCTGGAGGCCTCAGACGCGGCGGAGCGTGCCGTTGCCGCGGGCCGCGAGATGCTGAGCGCGATGGACCGCATCAACGCGCAGACGAGTTGGCCGCTTCGCATCGGTATCGGCATTCATTTCGGCGAGGTCGTCGCCGGCAATATCGGCTCCCCCCGGCGCAAGGAATACACCGTGATCGGTGACACCGTGAATTTCGCCTCGCGGCTGGAGGCACTCAACAAGGAGTTCGGTTCGCAACTCCTGATTTCCGCGACCGTGCGCGAGGCGCTGGGCAACGACGGTGACGATGCCGTTGCGCTCGGCGAGGTCGAGGTGCGCGGCTATGAGCGGAAGGTGGCGGTGTTTCAGCTCGGATAGGGCGCGCCACACGTTGTGGCACACAGTTTCTCTTGCACCGGCGATTGCTCCGATTGCTCCGAATTTTGGGGCATGACGAGTGATGTTTTCGGCTTGTAGACTGCGCGCGATGCGGCCGGTCGTGGCCGCGATTTGCATGAGGAAGAGACGATGCAGCGCCGCTACATCACCGTCGACGTGTTCACCGATCGCGCCTTCGGCGGCAACCAACTCGCCGTGGTGCTCGACGCTGGCGGGCTCACGACGGCGCAAATGCAGGCGGTCGCGACCGAGTTCAATTATTCCGAGACCACCTTTGTGCTGCCGCCGCGTGACAAGGCCAATGATGCCGAGGTGCGCATCTTCACGCCGGTGCGGGAGCTTCCCTTTGCCGGCCATCCGAACGTCGGGACCGCCTTCGTGCTGGCGAGCCTCGCCAGTGAGTCGAAGCCGCGTTTGCTGTTCGAGGAGAAGGCGGGGCTCGTGCCGGTCGACATTCGTCGAGAGCAAGGAAAGGTGGTCAGCACCGAATTAACCGCTCCGCAGCCGCTGTCACGACTGGTGGAAGTTTCCGCCGCTGACATTGCGGCCTGCATCTCATTGACTGCCGATGACATCAGGACCGATCGCCACGCGCCGCAGGTCGTGGGCGTTGGCACGCCTTTCCTGGTGGCGGAGCTGCATTCGCGCGATGCGCTCAAGCGGGCAAGGCCCGATGCGGCCGCCTTCGGCAGGGTGCTCCCGCGCGACGGTGCGTTCTCCGTGTGGTTCTATACGCGGGACGTTAATGCAGCGGAGGCGCCTTGCGATCTCCAGGCGCGGATGTTCATGCGCGGCACCAGCGGTTTCGCGGAGGACCCCGCCACAGGCAGCGCCACGGTTGCCGCGGCCGCACTGTTCGCAGACCTCGATCCCGTGCGCGATGGCGAACTCAAGCTCACGGTCGGCCAGGGCTTTGACATGGGCCGGCCCAGCATTCTGCTGACGCGCGTGCGCAAGCAGGCCGGCAAGATCGTCTCGGCGCATGTCGGCGGCAGCTGCGTGCAGATGATGGAGGGGACGTTCCGGCTCGCGGGGGAGGGCTGAGCTCCATCCATCGTCATGCCCGGGCTTGGCCCGGGCATCCACGTCTTGGCCACAGGGAAGAAGAACGTGGATGGCCGGGACAGGCCCGGCCATGACGGAGAAAGCCGTCAGACTTGCCGCCCAACCAAATTCCTCACCGCAACCGCATCGCGCTCCTCGATGATCTCCGCAATCATCCGGCGGTGGCAATGGGTGTGGTCGCGCTCGTAGCAAAGCAGGCACACGGGGCCGGCCTTCTTCACCAGCGCCGAGAGCTCGTCTATCGCCTCTTTGGCCTCCGGCGCCTTCAGGTGCTTCGAGAATATCTTCTCCAGCAAGTCGTATTGGCCGTTGCGCGCAGCGAGGCGACCTTCCTTCGGCGTGCCCAGTGCGGCGAGGTGGACGTAGGCGATGCCGCGCTCGTCGAGACCCGCGGCAAGCTGCTTTCTGGAAAATCCCGGCCGCCGTGACGACGTCACCGCGCGCACGTCGACCACGAGCTTGACGCCGGCCTGTTCGAGCTCGTCCAGCACCGCCTTGGGCGGCGTCTGCTCATAGCCAATGGTGAACAGCTTCTTCGCCTTTGCCATGGCCCACCTCAGCTCACCCTTGCAATCAATTCCATGGCGCCGGCGGGGGCGCGCACCTTGCCTTCGTGGATGACGTAGGCAAAGACGTCGCGCGGCTCTTTCTTCGGCTTGGCCTTGTCGACTTTGGGCAGGTCGTCCGGTTCACCGCCAGAAGCCCAGGCCTGAAGACGCTCGGCCCAGGCATCGAGCTGCTTCGGCGGGTAGCAGGTCTTGATATCGTCATTGCCCTTCTGCAGCCGGGCATAGACGAAATCGCCGGCGACATCGGCAATCGCCGGATATTTGCCGTGTTCGGCGAACACGACGGGCGTCTCGAATTCGCGGATCAGCGCCACGAAGTCCGGCGCGCAAAAACTGTCGTGGCGGACCT
This sequence comes from Bradyrhizobium sp. 192, assembly GCF_023100965.1. Classification (NCBI taxonomy): domain Bacteria; kingdom Pseudomonadati; phylum Pseudomonadota; class Alphaproteobacteria; order Hyphomicrobiales; family Nitrobacteraceae; genus Bradyrhizobium; species Bradyrhizobium sp. 192. The sequence continues at coordinate 5,881,198 of NZ_CP064690.1, read as the reverse complement.
CGACGACATGGCGCAATGCGCGTCCATCGAGCTTGCGCGGCAACAGCTCGAGGAACTCGCCGAAATCGGCGCCGTCGAATTTCTTGGTCGGCGCGAACTGCCACAGCACCGGCCCGAGATGGTCGCCGAGCTCCAGCACGCCTGAATCATAGAACCGCTTGATGGAATCGCCTGCTTCCGCCAGCACCCGCCGGTTGGTGGCGAAGCGCGGTCCCTTTACCGAGAACACGAAGCCGTCCGGCACCTCGCTCGCCCATTTGCGAAAGCTCTCCGGCTTCTGCGAGCCGTAATAGGTGCCGTTGATCTCGATCGAGGTCAGCTTCGAGGCCGCGTAGGACAGCTCCTTCGCCTGCGTCAGCTTCTCCGGATAGAACACGCCGCGCCAGGGCTCGAAGGTCCAGCCGCCGATGCCGATGAAGATGTTGCCTGATTTCTTGGACGCGGTTTTTGCTTTGGCCACGGAAGGATCTCGCATCGACGTGGAGGGGATGCGTCATCCTAATCAAACCAGTTGTGATTGGCCAGTTGCTGCGTCCGGTCTAAGGTTGCCACGGGATCTGCGATAAAGGAGAAAAAGATGCGGATGCTGATGGTGGGAGCGGCGCTCGTCATGATGACATCTGCTGCCATGATATCTCCTATCATGGCGGATGACGACGATGCGAAGGGCGCGCAGAAGCTTGCCATGCAGGGCCGCGACGATTACTGGCATTGCCTGGCGCGGGAATATTCGCGCGACAGCAATCAGGGAATGTCGCAACAGGATTTTGGCCGCTCGGTCGCCGGCGCCTGTCCGTCGGAGCGGCAATATTACCGGGTGGCGCTGCTCGACTATCTCACCACGCAATATCCCGATATCGATGCGGGCGCCCATCTCGCCACCGCGAACAGGGCGGTGGAGGCCGCGCAGAAGGACATCGTGACGGCCTTCGTCAAGCAGAGGCCGCCGGCGAAATAGCGAGTGGCGAGCAGGGAAGACGCCTGCGCCGCCTCATTCGGCGCCCGGCGCCCTTCCGGCTCAGCGCGCATCCGTGATATCAGGAGGCCTATCTGGAACAGGGATGGGTTTCCATGGCGTCTGAGTCGGTAGGGGGCATTTTGGGCGCGATCGTTGCCGCGGTCGTGCTTGCGGTCGCTGTCGTGTTCGGGCCGATCGGCCAGTACGGCAAGCCGCCCAAACCGGCGAAAGTCGAGCCGGCTCCGGCTGCGGCACCCGCCGCCCCCGCCGCGCCTGCGCCGCGCGGGCCGATTATCCGGGAAGTGCCGAACCAATAAGGCACAAAAATCGTCGTTTTCGCCCCTTGCGAAGCGATCCTGTCATTCCTATCTAGCCTTTAACGGCGACGTTGAGCGAAAACTCCGGCGCTGGAACGACCTTGGAATAGCTTAAGGCTTGCGCCGGATGTACGCGCAGCCCGCCGTTCCGGGGTCGTTGGCATTTTAGGGCCCCTTTTGGGGCATTCCCCACAGAACCTCCGGCTTGGCAGCGCAGGACGCGGCGGATATACGCTGCCGTCATGAATGAAGCGATCAGACCGGGCTCCGACAATCAGCTGCAGGCTCTCGAAGGGCCGGAACTGTCGGTCATCGTCCCGACCTTCAACGAGCGCGACAATGTCGCTGTGCTGTATCGGCGGCTGGAGGCGACACTCGCCAACGTCGCCTGGGAGGTCGTGTTCGTCGACGACAATTCGCCCGATGGCACCTGGGACGTCGTGCGCGCGCTGGCGCAGCAGGACAGCCGCGTGCGCTGTATCCGCCGCATCGGCCGCCGCGGCCTGTCGGGCGCGTGCATCGAGGGCATCCTGGCTTCCAGCGCGCCCTATGTGGCCGTGATCGACGCCGACCTCCAGCACGACGAGACGCAACTGCCGAAAATGCTGTTGCTGCTCGCAAGCGACGAGGCTGACCTCGTGGTCGGCAGCCGCTACATCGAGGGCTACAAGACCGAGGGCTTCAACAAGCAGCGCGCCGGCGCCAGCGCGCTGGCGACCGAGTTCGCGAGGAAGATGCTACGGGTCGAGATCGCCGATCCCATGAGCGGCTTCTTCATGATCCGCCGCGATCGTTTCGAGCAGCTCGCGCCGAAGCTATCCGTGCACGGCTTCAAGATCCTGCTCGACGTCGTCGCGTCCGCGCACGGCGGCTTGCGGGCCGTCGAGATTCCCTACACTTTCGGCGCCCGCCAGCACGGCGAGAGCAAGCTCGATTCCATGGTCGCGCTCGACTTCCTCGGCCTCGTGCTGGCCAAGCTGAGCAACGACATCGTCTCGCTGCGCTTCATCCTGTTCGCGATGGTCGGCGGCATCGGCCTCGTGGTGCATCTCACCACGCTGTTCATCGGACTTCGGCTGTTCAAGGCGCCGTTCCCGGAAGCGCAGGCCGCCGGCGCGATCGTCGCCATGACCAGCAATTTCATCCTCAACAACTTCCTCACCTATCGCGACCAGCGGCTGAAGGGCTTTGCGCTGCTGCGCGGCCTCATCGCTTTCTACATCGTGTGCAGCGTCGGCCTGCTCGCCAATGTCGGCGTCGCCTTCTCGGTGTACGACCAGGAGCCGATCTGGTGGCTGGCCGGCATGGCGGGAGCGCTGATGGGCGTGGTGTGGAACTACGCGATGTCAGGCCTGTTCGTCTGGCGCAAGAAATAGCGCGATATGGGCGGGGCTGACGCGCGGATCGTCCGCAACACCGCGCTTTTGATCCTGGCGCTGGTCGGCTTGCGCCTCGTTGCGGCCGCGTTCACGCCGATCACTTTCGACGAAGCCTATTACTGGATGTGGTCGAACAACCTCGCCGGGGGCTATTACGACCATCCGCCGATGGTCGCCTACGTGATCCGCGCCGGCACCATGATCGCCGGGAATACCGAGTTCGGCGTCCGGCTCGTTTCGGTCCTGCTGGCGCTGCCGATGAGCTATGCGGTCTATCGCTCTGCCGCGATTCTGTTCGGCGGCGCGCGCGTGGCGGCGACCAGCGCGATCCTGCTCAACGTGACCATGATGGCCTCTGTCGGCACGCTGATCGTGACGCCGGATGCGCCGCTCCTGGTCGCATCCAGCTTCGTGCTGTTCTTCCTCGCAAAAGTACTGGAGACCGGCCGCGGCGTCTGGTGGCTCGCGGTCGGTGCGGCCGTCGGGGCGGCGCTGCTGTCGAAATACACAGCGATGTTCTTTGGCGCCGGCATCCTGATCTGGCTCGCTTGCGTGCCGAAGCTGCGTCGCTGGTTTCTCTCGCCATGGCCCTATCTCGGCGGGTTCGTTGCGTTGGCGCTGTTCTCGCCGGTGATCCTCTGGAATGCGGATCACCAATGGGTCTCGTTCGCAAAGCAGCTCGGGCGCGCGAAGATCGAGGACTTCCGCCCCGTCTTCATCGCCGAGCTGATCCCGACCCAGATCGCGTTCGCAACGCCGCTTGCCTTCATCCTCGGTGCGATGGGCCTGCACGCGCTGACTTGGCAGCGCGCCGGCGCCCTGGCCTCGCGCGTGCTGATCGAGACGATGTTCTGGACCATCGTCGCCTATTTCGTCTGGCATTCGCTGCATGCCCGCGTCGAGGCCAACTGGTTCGCGCCGGTCTATCCGCCCTTCGTTGTTGCCGCTGCGGCCGCCGCGAACCTTGCGCAGTGGAAGCCGCGTGCGCGGCGCCTGGTGGATTTCTGCCTGCGCTGGGCCGCGCCTGTCGGCATCGTGATGTTTGCGGCGCTGATCGTGCAAGCCAACACCGGCTGGCTCTCGGGATATCGCCGTGATGCCACCGTGCGCAGCGTCGGCGTCGGTTGGCGCGAACTCGCCGCGGGAATCGAAGCCATGCGCGCGCGCTATGGCGCAACCTGCGTGCTCGCGCAGGACTATGGCACTACGGGTTGGCTCGCCTTCTACTTGCCGCCCGGCACCTGCGTGGTGCAGCAGAACCAGCGCATCCGCTGGGTCAACATGCGCGAGCCCGATCCAAAGTTGCTTGCGGGCAAGCTGCTCTATGTCGACGAGCTGCGTCCGGACGGTCATCCCGTCCTCGACGACCTCTTTGCGAAAGTCACGCAGGTCGCGCAGTTGCAGCGCAAGCGCGGCCCGCTCGTGGTCGAGACCTACGGCGTCGATCTGCTGGAGGACGCCAAGGGCGACGTGCTGGACCGCTCTCCGCCGCCGGAAGCTAGGTAGTAGGGGCCTCAATCGATCATCTCGGCCCTGGCCGCGGCCTGGCTCGGTCCGTCCCGGTCGCGCCAGAACCACACGGTCACGACGCCGGAGCGGCCACGGATCCGGGCGAGCAGGGGGCCTGACAGAACGCCGTCGGGAGCCCCGTGGAAGTCGGCCGTATCCAGCAGCGTATTGCTCAGGGCGAGCCGTGCATCGTTCTGGACGGCGACTTCCATCAGCCGGCTCGCGACGTTGACGGTGTCGCCGGTCGCGGTGATGTGCTGATGGCTTTCGCCGAGGCGGGAGGCGACGATCTCGCCGAAATGCGCGCCGATCTTGAAGCCGAGCTGACCGCCGACCGCTGACGGCAGCGAGGCAATCCAGTGTTCGACGCCGCGATGCAGGTCGATGGCGCATTTGAGCGCGCGCGCGGCATCATCGGGCATCGCAGCCGGCAGACCGAACAGGATCATGGCGCCGTCGCCGAGAAAGCCGGTGATCATGCCGCCGCAAGCGACTGCGACCTTGTCGATCAGCGCGTGAAACGCCTGCAGGATTTCTTGAAGCGCATCCGGATCGATCCGTTCGCTCAACGACGTGAAACCGGAGAGATCGATGAAGACGATTGCGGCGTCTTGCCGGACCGGTTTGGACAGGAAGTTCGGATCGCGCGCCAGCCATTCCTGCACGGCCGGTGCCTGGAATTGCGCGAGAGACCTGCTCTTGGCGGCGAGATATTGCGTTCGGCGGCCTCCGGCCCACAGCTGCACACCGGCAAAGATCGCAACCGGCGGCACCGCGGCGGCGAGCGTGGTTGCCGCATTCAACCAAACGCCATGCGTGAACGCGAACGCATTGAGACCGGCCCAGGCGATCATCACAGTGGCTGCGGCCATGATGCCGAGTGCGCTGCGCCGCCACGCCAGCAAGCCGACCAGCAGCATCGGCAGCAGGATCGCAGCAAACGCGTCGGCGATACGGACCCTGTGGTCGCGCACGATGCCGTCGCCGGCGACCAGATGAGTGATCGCGGTCGAGACGACCTCGACGCCGGGCATCAGGGAATCGAACGGTGTGGGATAGAAATCGCCTCCGCCTGCGACCGAGGCGCCGATCACGACGATCCGGTTCTCGATCGCCGAGCGATTGAGCGTGCCGTCAAAGACGCTCTGCGCGCTGACGGTGCGGATGGTGCGGCGCGGGCCGTAATAGGTGATCGGCAGCGCGAAGTCGGTATCGGTCGGCACGGTGCGGTCGCCGAGCATGAGATGATCGGGCGCGATCGTCAGCGGCTTGTCGAGCGCGCGCGTTGCGACGCGCAACGGGAACGACAGTTCGACTTTGTCGCGGGTCCGGAACAGCATCGGCACCGAGAGCGGCGAGCCCGATTGTCCCGTCGCGACATTGACGATGCCGACCTCGGCGTGATCGGCGAACGCAGGCAGCGGCAGCAGGAAACGTTCGGCTTGCGGCAGCAGGGCGAGGGGACCTGCGCTGCCGGCCTCCACGGTCTCGCTGGCGGAGGGGAAGATCGCCGCGGCGGCGAGCACCATGGGTCCGGTGGCGAGCGTGTTGGCCAGCGTGGCGTCGCCGATCGCCGCGCTGCGGTCGACCAGCAGAAGATCGATCGCGACGACCTTCGGCTTGAACTGCACGATGGTGTCGACGACGCGGGCGAGATCGGCGCGCGGCAGCGGATAGCTGCCGCCGCGCTTCACCACGGTATCGTCGATCGCGACGATGGTGACGAGATCGGGCGGACGCTGCACGCCGCGGACCTGGGTCCGCCAATCGGTCAGCGTTGCTTCCAGGCGGTCGAGAAAGCGCAGATGGCCGCCTGCGTGCGCGGCATAGATGCCCGCGCCCCACAGCGCGGTGAGGGCGAGTGCCGCCAGGATTTGAACGCGTCTCGTCATTACGTCGTACTGCAATCTTCTTTGTCTTCGGGGCCTGCGGGCCGCGGTCTATTGACCAAGTCTCATCGACCAAGCCCTATTGACCAAGTGTTATTGGCCAAGTCTTGCCATGAGAGCGTCGATGCGCGGCTGGCCCCACTGCTTCACCGTCAAGGGGCCGGTCGCTTCCACGTCGACGCCTTCGCCGGGGCCCAGCACGACGCCGCGCCCACGCGCCCTGCGGCTGACGCCGACACGACCGTCGGCGACGAAGACGGAGGTCTTGGCCTCAGCGACATCGACGGCCCATCTGGTGCCGCGCACCGCTGCAATCGCCTGCGGCGTCAGCACCTTGAACGGATTGCCGCCCGGCTTCCTGGGCACTTCGACCAGCAGGGCTTTGCTGCTCAACTCGACGGAGTCAATATGTCCGTCGCGGTTGGCGTCCTTTAGTTCAAATCTGGCGCCGTTTTCTGCGACGATGGTGATGCCGTTGTCGCAGCGCCAGGTCTGCGTGCCCGCGGCCGAGGCCGACGATGTGCAAGCTGCATTGGCAGGCTGCGCGACCGTTCCAATCAACAACGACCATGCCAGAGCAAAAAATCCGGCGCGCGCGAACCTTCTCATGCCAGCCTCCGTTTGCATGCCCGGCACAGTTCAAGGCGATGTTGATACGGTATCGTATCACACGCAGAGGCTGCTGAAAAGTGCCGCTCCACCAGCTATTTTCTCGCCCCGGCCTTTTCCAGAGAGGTGCGGTCAACTTTCGGTCAGGGGCGCAAGTGTGAGCGTCCGAACGCGCTGTGTGATGTGCGTGACCTTGCCTCCCTCGCTTGTGTCACTCGCGCTGTTGGGAAGGGCAATGCACCAGCCTCGCGCAACGCTTCCCCGCCATCTTCCGGGTGTCGAAGGCCACGAAAACGACTTGGTTGGGTGGCCTTGGAGAGGTGACCGGAGGAGCCTGCTCGCTGCGCCGATCCTGCCGAGAATTATAGTTAACAGACCCGACTAAGTCCGTAGTTCCGCGGGCTTTTTTCTCGAAATGGGACGACTTGGGGAGTTGCCCCACATCTGCCCGAACTTAATCCGCATTTAACTAAAAGTCGCCTTAATGACGCTCCGACCCTCTGCGAAATGCTGTTCCCGGATCGTGACCAGCGGCACTTTGAAGGGGGACTGAGTGACACCGTCCTGGACGCAAGGCGAATGAGTACGAGTATCGCTGCGCAGAGCAACGCGGCACGGAAGTCTAAGAATTCTCTTCGGAATTCTTCCCGGAAAATGACAACGACCAATTGGCTCGGCGCCGCGGCCATTGGCTGCGTCGTGATGGGCGCCGGCTGGAGCATCTACAGCAACGTCTTTGGCGCGAGCGTCTATCCGACCGTCGGCAGCACCGGCTATGACGCGCCGGTGCTCAAGCGTGCGCCCAAGGTCGCGCTGCGCGAGGCCGGCGACGCTATCAAGGACGCTTTTGCGCTCCTGCCCGACCGGTTGCAGGTCGCCGCCCCGATCTCGCGTGAGATGTTCAACGAGCGCTTTGCTGCGGCTGCGACCCAAGGCGTGGCATCGAACGCCGCCAGCGCGGCGCCGGCAACCCAGGTTGCCGTGGCTAAAGACGCGCCGAAGCAGAGCGTGATCGCGAGGGTCGCGGAAGCGCTGAAGCCGTCGGCCCCGGCCAAGATGGCCGAGAAGGCGACTGACAAGGCTGCCGACAAGTCCAAGCGCACTCCGGATGCCCAGATGCAGCTGGCCTCGGCCGATCCGGCGCAGATCGTGCCGGCGCCCGAAGCCAAGAAGTCGTTCGCCGATCGCGCCAAGGCAGCGGTGATGTCGATCACCGGTCCGCGGCAGTCGATGGTCGAGAAACTCTGGGGCAAGCGCGAGCCGTCAGGCGGGCTGCTGGCCTATGCCTCGGCCGATGCCAGCGTGACCGCGTCCATCGCGCCGAAGGAGCAGAACCCGATGTTCGGCGGTGCGCCGCCCTACGAGCGGGACACCGCGGTCTACGATATCACTGCCAAGACGGTGTATCTGCCCGACGGCACCAAGCTCGAAGCGCATTCCGGCCTCGGCTCCAATCTCGACGATCCGCGCTCCCAGCGCACGCGCATGCGCGGCGTGACGCCGCCGCACATCTACACGCTGAAGCCGCGTGAAGCGCTGTTCCACGGTGTGCCCGCGTTGCGCCTGACCCCGGTCGGCGGCGAGAGCGCGATCTACGGCCGCGACGGCCTGCTTGCCCACACCTTCATGCTCGGGCCGAACGGCGATTCCAACGGCTGCGTGTCGTTCAAGGATTACTACGCGTTCCTCGACGCCTACCGCAACAAGGGCATCCGCAAGCTCGCGGTGCTGGCGCGGGTGGAGTGAGGCCGGTGCGCGGCGCAAAGCGCGCCCGGCTACCGCTTGACGAAAGTGAAGCTGCACGGACGCAATTCGTTGCGTTTGCCACTGCCGCGGCTCCGCTCGAACTGCGCGTCGATCGTGTAGCCATAGGGTGAGCCGGGAGCGCTGTTGTTGACGGTATAGGCGCTTGGACCCGTGAGGCCTCGCGCGCTCAGCGTGGTTTTCCCGTCCGCTCCTATTTGTCCATCGATCGCGAGCGTGCTGTTCGTCCGCGGGTCCCGATCCTCCGCATGAAATAGGCCATTGGCGATGGTGGCCGACAAGGCTCGGGTATAGCCCATGGCCTTGCCGGAGCTGGCGCAGCTCACGGTCACGTCCCACTTGCCGTCAAAGGTCCTGCTTTCGCCGGCCGCAGGGGCCGCTGCCACCTTCTGCTTGAGGCCATCCATCCGCGCCCTGGCGAGACTGGCAAAACTGCAATTCGAAAATCGCGCCAGATGATCCTCGAAGGCGCCGACGGTGCCGATGCCGTCCGCGGCCTTCCAATGCGCCTCCGCGGCCGCGCAAGGGTCGGCCCGCGGCGCGGCTTGCGGAGCCCCGGGCGCGATCGTGACCGACACCGGTCCGTTCAGGTAGAACTTGCCGATGATCGACAGCGATAGCTCCGGAAGCTGCGTCTTGCCGCTCGCGTCGTAGACGTCGCTGCTGATGTCGCGAAAGACGTCGCCGATTTCCTGCGGCTCCTCGATGTGTTTCAGGAACGCCGTCGTGTACGGGCTGTTGCGGCCAGCGCCGTCGGCTGCGACCTGGCCAGATTGCGTCGAGAATGACACGATGGTGCCGCGTGGCGCCTCGACCCTCGACAGGCCACGCCCGATCGAGGCGGCCCGCGTCGCAGAACGTTTGAGAGTTTCCGCCAGCGGATTGTCGCGGCAGGAATCGAGCACGAGGATGCGCAGGTTCTTGGCCTGCTGCAGATCGTTCACGATGTCGTCGACCCGCACGAAGCGCTTGAGGTCGGCCTCATCGGTCAGCATGGCGTCGACAGGCATCAGATAGTTCACGCCGTTGTACTGCATGGCATGGCCGCTGTAATAGAATATGGCGACGTCAGCTCTGCTCGCGGCGCGCGCGAAGCGGATGGTCAGGTCCTGCATGTCGGCCTGGCGCAGGTCGATGCCCTGGATCACCTCGAAACCGCTGCGCTTGAGCGAGCTTGCGACGTCCTCGGCGTCGTGTGACGGATTGGGAAGTTGAGCCGTGGAGGTGTAGGCGCCGTTGCCGATCACAAGCGCGACCCGCGTGTCCGCAAAGACGGAATCAAGGCCAAGCCAATAGGCGAGGAGAGCCAAACAGAATCCGGGCAGGTGACTTTTAAAAAAGAAGCGCATGAAAGCCGTCCGGGAAAAATTGAAAAATATCCCGTCAGATTAGCGCATGCCGCGCCGACTTCAATGCCCTCGCGATCGCGCCTCTAAATTTGGCAGCCGTGGCATCCTTGTCACGCCGCGAGGGTTTTGCGCAGCGCCATCTCCGTTGCGACCGCCTTCCGCACGGCCGGCCGCGCCTGCATGCGCGCGAGATAGGCCGACAGAGACGGCCATTGCGCGATGTCGACGCCCGCGGGACGGAGCAGCAGCAAGGCCCAGGTGAGATGCGCATCCGCGACGGTAAAGCTGTCAACGACCAGGAATTCGCGCTCCGCCAGATGCGCTGCCGGCACCGCCAAGGTCTGTGTGATCCTCGCACGCGGCTTGGCGAGCGAGCCGTCGTCCTTGTACCAGAAGGTCGGAAACAGGAACGCCTTGTGGATCTCGGCGCCGACGAAGCTCAGCCATTCCTGCAAGCGATAGCGATCGGGATCGCCGAACGCCGGCGCAAGGCCCGTCTTCGGCTTCACATCTGCGATGTATTGCAGCACCGCCGCGCTCTCGGTCAGCCGTTCGCCCTTCTCCAGCGCCAGAACCGGCACCGCGCCCTTCGGCGACACGCCGCGGAAATCGCTTCCGTCGTCCACGATCCTTTTGGTCCAGATATGGGCGAGGTGATACTGCGCCTCGATACCGGCCTCCATCAGCGCGATGCGGCTCGAGAGCGAGCAGGCCATCGGAAAGAAATAGAGTTGCAGCATCCTATGCTCCGTCAGGCCAGCGCTTCGCCTTGCGCAATGATCGCGAAGCGATCCGACAGCTCCGCCAGTGCGACCTCGTGGATCGTCCGGGCATCCAGCGTGCCGCCGCGGCCATCCGGCAGGTCGCGGGTCGCACAGGCATCGGCCGCGATCGTCGTGCGCAGGCCGAGGTCGAGCGCGGCACGGGCGGTCGAGGAGATGCACATGTGGGTCATGAAGCCGGCGAGTACGATGTTCTTGCATCCGGCCGCGGCAAGCCGGGCTTGCAGATCGGTGCCGGCAAAGGCGTTCGGCAGCGCTTTTTCGATTATGGGCTCGCCTGCGAGCGGCGTCAGGCGATCGACGATCGCGCCGCGCGCGGCCTCGCGGTCGAACAGGCCACCGGCGCGGCCCTTGTGCGCGACATGGATGATCGCAGCGCCGCTCTCCCGGGCCCGCGCGAGCAGGCGCGCCGCCGCGGCGATCGCGGGCTGCGCATCGGGCAGGGCCAGCGGGCCGGCGCAATATTCGTTCTGAAGGTCGATCAGCACGAGGCAGGCCTCGTTGAGCTTCGGCGGATTGAGATCGGCGCCGGAGAGTTCGAGCAGGGTCTTGGGAGCGATCATGTTTGTCAGGCCTTCCAGGCATATCGATGACACGACACTAGCGCAGCAAGGGCCTGCCATTGTGCAGGACTAATGCAGCTTGTGGCTGCAGAATTGCAGGGGACAGCAAGCCCTGCTAGGCTCGCCGCCATGAACTGGGACGATCTGCGCATCATCGCTGCCGTGAGGGACGAGGGCACCTATGCCGGCGCCAGCGCGCGGCTGCGCATCGACGAGACCACGGTCGGCCGCCGCCTCGCGCGCATCCAGCGCGATCTCGGCGTACCGCTGTTCGATGCCGTGGATGGCCAGCGGCGGCCGACGCGCCATTGTGAGGCGGTGCTCGAGCATGTCGGCGCGATGGCCGCCCATGTCGCGGCGATCGACCGCATCAAGGAGAGCCAGTCCGGCCCGGTCGGCCGCCTGCGCATCGCCTCGACCAATGCGGTGGCTGAAGAGCTGCTGGCGCCGCACGCGAGCAGCTTCCTGCGCGATCATCCCGGCGTGACCCTGCAATTCCTGACCTCCAGCGGCAACGTCAAATTCTCGCGCTGGCAGGCCGACCTCGCCATTCGCCTGCGCAAGCCGGAGAAGGGCGACTTCACCATCTCCAAGCTCGGCGATGTCAGGCTGTATTTCTTCGAGCCCGCCGACCGCATCGGCAGCGAGCCGGTCGCGTGCGTGTATCCGGACGAGCTCGACACGATTCCGGAGCAGCAATTCCTGCGGGCAAAGCGGCTGACCAACGTGCGCTGCGTCACCGACAATGTCCGCATCATCAGGACCATGATCCAGTCGCACCAGGTCGTCGGCGCGCTGCCCGAGCACAGCTGCGAAGGCCTGCTCGCCGACCGCAGCCTGCGCGCGACGCTGCTGCCGAGGCGCCGCGACGTCTGGCTCTTGGTGCAGAACCACCTCAAGCGCGATCCCGCGACACGCGTGACGATCGACTGGGTGAGGCACTGCTTCAAGGAGCTTTCGCACGGCTGACGTTTGCCGACGTTCGGGCCTTCGCATTGAACGCAGTCTGCGCGACCTGCGACCAAGATCAGAGCGGAGATTGCACGCGCGCGAAGGTTGTGTAATCTCGCGACAGGTCTCGATCAGGGCAAGTGCATGACCACTCTTTCGCAAACGATCCGGCCGTCGAGGGCGCAAGCGCGGGAATGGAAGGCGATTCTCATCCTGATCCTGCTGGTCCCGGTGCTGTGGTCGCCGCTGATCCTGTTTCGCTTCGTCCTGTATCAGCCGTTCAGCATACCCTCCAATTCGATGGTGCCGACGCTGATGGTCGGCGACTATGTCTTCGCCGCGAAATATGCCTATGGCTACGGCCGGTATTCCGTCCCGTTCGCGTCGTCCTGGATCTCGAGCCGCGTCTTTGCTGCCGATCCGGAATACGGTGACATCGTCGTGTTCCGGACGGCGAAAGACAATTCGTCCGACTACGTCAAGCGCGTGGTCGGCCTGCCCGGCGACCGCATCCAGATGCGGCAGGGCCAGCTCTTGCTCAACGACAAGCCGGTGACGCGGGTTGCACTGAACGAGACGCTTGCCGGTTCTGCCTGCGGTGTGGACGACGGCGCGACGGTCAAGCGCTGGCGCGAGACGCTGCCGAACGGTGCGAGCTACGTGACGCACGACTGCGTCGACAACGGTTACCTCGACAATACCAATGTCTTCACGGTGCCGCCGGGCCACTTCTTCGTGCTCGGCGACAACCGCGACAATTCCACCGACAGCCGCATGATGTCGGCGTTCGGTTTCGTGCCGATGGACCACCTCGTCGGCAAGGTGACGCGCATCTTCTGGTCACTCGATGAAGACGGCGAGCCGCGCTTCGAGCGGATGGGGAAGGTGGAGTGAAGGCCACCGTCATTCCGGGGCGCGCCCCTTTTGGGCGCGAGCCCGGAATCCATAACCACAGGCCTTAGTTGGCTATCCCAGGATAGAGATCATCCCAATCTGGGTTCTGCTCCTCGATGAGCCGCGTCTTCCAGTCGCGGCGCCACTTCTTGAGTTCTTTCTCGCGGGCGATGGCGGTAACTGCATCGTCGTAGATCTCGAACAAGACGAGCTTCTCGACGCCGTACTTCGTCGTGAATCCGCGCTTTGCGCCGCCCCGGAATGACGAACTTGCCACCATCTTAGCGTGTACCGCCCCTCAAACAAAAACCCCGGCATCGCTGCCGGGGTTTCGTAGGTCTCGAGGGTGCGTGGACCTTAGAAGTCCATGCCGCCCATGCCCCCGCCGGGGGGCATCGCCGGGCCGGAGCCGCCCTTCTTGGGCAGCTCGGCGACCATGGCTTCCGTGGTGATCAGCAGGGCCGCAACCGAGGCTGCGTTCTGGATCGCTGCGCGAACCACCTTGGTCGGGTCGATGATGCCCTTCTTGACCAGATCGCCGTATTCGCCGGTCTGGGAGTCGAAGCCGTAGGCGTAGGTCTTGTTCTCGAGGACCTTGCCGACGATCACGGAGCCGTCTTCACCGGCGTTGATCGCGATCTGGCGAGCGGGCGCGGAGAGCGCCTTGCGCACGATCTCGACGCCGGTCTTCTGGTCGTCGTTCTTGGTGCGCAGGCCCTTGAGCTGCTCGGAAGCACGGAGCAGGGCGACGCCGCCGCCCGGGACGATACCTTCTTCGACAGCCGCGCGGGTCGCATGCATCGCGTCATCAACGCGATCCTTGCGCTCCTTGACCTCGACCTCGGTCGCGCCGCCGACGCGGATCACCGCGACGCCGCCAGCGAGCTTGGCAAGACGCTCCTGGAGCTTCTCACGGTCGTAGTCCGAGGTGGTTTCCTCGATCTGCGCCTTGATTTGGGCCACGCGCGCCTCGATGTCGGCCTTCTTGCCGGCGCCGTTGACGATCGTGGTGTTCTCCTTGTCGATCATCACCTTCTTGGCGCGACCGAGCATGTTGAGCGTGACGTTCTCGAGCTTGATGCCGAGATCTTCCGAGATCGCCTGGCCGCCGGTCAGGATCGCGATGTCCTGCAGCATGGCCTTGCGGCGATCGCCGAAGCCCGGAGCCTTGACGGCCGCGACCTTCAGGCCGCCACGGAGGCGGTTCACGACGAGCGTGGCGAGAGCTTCGCCTTCGACGTCCTCGGCGACGATGACCAGCGGCTTGCCGGTCTGCACCACGGCCTCGAGCAGCGGGAGCAACTCGTTCAGCGAGGAGAGCTTCTTCTCGTTGATGAGGATGTAGGCGTCGTCCATCTCAACGCGCATCTTGTCGGCGTTGGTGACGAAGTAGGGCGAGATGTAGCCGCGGTCGAACTGCATGCCCTCGACGACGTCGAGCTCGGTCTCGAGCGACTTGGCTTCCTCGACGGTGATGACACCCTCGTTGCCGACCTTCTTCATGGCGTCGGCGAGGAACTTGCCGATCTCCGCGTCACCGTTGGCCGAGATGGTGCCGACCTGGGCGATCTCGTCGTTCGAGGTAACCTTCTTGGAGTTCTTGACGAGGTCCGCAACGACGGCTTCCACCGCCATATCGATACCGCGCTTAAGGTCCATCGGGTTCATGCCGGCGGCAACCGACTTGGCGCCTTCGCGCACGATCGCCTGCGCCAGCACGGTCGCGGTGGTGGTGCCGTCGCCGGCCGCGTCAGCGGACTTGGAGGCGACTTCGCGCACCATCTGCGCGCCCATGTTCTCGAACTTGTCGTCGAGCTCGATCTCCTTGGCGACGGTGACGCCGTCCTTGGTGATGCGGGGAGCGCCGAACGACTTGTCGAGGACGACATTGCGGCCCTTCGGGCCGAGCGTCACCTTGACGGCGTTGGCGAGGATGTCGACGCCACGCAGCATCTTGTCGCGTGCATCGACGCCGAATTTGACTTCTTTAGCTGCCATCTGGATTTTTCCTTAGGTGTTTGGCTGGGTGAGAGAGGGGCTCTTAGGCCGCCTTCTTCTTGGAAGCGGGGACGTCGAGGACGCCCATGATGTCGCTTTCCTTCATGATCAGCAGGTCGACATTGTCGATCTTGACCTCGGTGCCGGACCACTTGCCGAACAGCACGCGGTCGCCGACCTTGAGGTCGATCGGGATCAGCTTGCCGGCTTCGTCACGGCCACCAGGGCCGACGGCGACGACTTCGCCCTGCGAAGGCTTTTCCTTGGCAGTGTCGGGAATGATGATGCCGCCAGCGGTCTTCTCTTCTGCGTCGATGCGCTTGACCACGACGCGGTCGTGAAGCGGACGGAATTTCATGCAGTCCTCCTAAGCAATTGCTCGGGTTGATGTTTCTGGATTGTTAGCAATCCCTGCTAGCGAGTGCCAGCAAGGCACTGCTCAGATAAGCCAGGATTTTTGCGGGAGCAAGGGCTTGTAGCAGATAAATAAGCACTCGAGAGAGCAGGCTGCCAAATCCCTTAGGCATCGTTAACCGAGCTTTGTGACCGTATTAGCACGGTCCCGCATCTGCTGCTAACGCATTGAATTTCAACAGCTTGTTAAACTTTTGGGCTTGAGATGGGTTGTCAGTTTGCGTCACATTTCTCTCATGTGAGCGCATCTCCTCCGGGTGACTCGTAAGCAGCGTACCGGCAAGCCACCCTTTGAATGCGCTCCTGCAAAGGAGGTTGGCATGGTCTCGCGGGTTGGGGTTGTTTCCGACGACTTCCGGAAACAGGTGCTGGGTTACGGGCTGACGACGGCGCAAATTCTCTATCGAATGCCGGATCATCCCTCGCTGCTTCAGACCTACGTCTGGCAAAACTACGACATGTTTCCGAAATTCCCGGCCCTGAAGGATTTTCTGGCCTTCTGGCAGGAGAAGCTCGACGGTCCACTCCATTCAGTCACCGTCGCGCACTCCAAGCTGATCAGGCCGGCCGAGTTGCGCGCGGTGGATGGCGTGTTCCGGCTGCATTGAGACAGCGATCAGGCTCCGGCGCCGCAATAGCGTCTCCACATCGCGCGATAGGCGTCGTCGACCGCTCGCCCGTATGAGACCGGGTTGCTGGCGGCTGCGGTCCGGATCTTGTCGGGCAATTCGCGGCGCAACCGATCGAGCTCGCTGATCGCAGAACCTCGGCTGGTTGCGATCTCGATGTACGCCTCACGGCTGTCCGTGACCCAGTCCGGCAGGCCAAGCGCCGTGAGAATGGAGCCAGCAGCACGGCTGGGCAGGCTGTTGCCGAGCTTCGCCACCACCGGTACGCCCATCTGCAAGGCTTCCCATGTGCTGACACCGCCATTCTGCGGGAAGGGGTCGAGGCAGATGTCGACGCGATTGAACGATGCCAGATGGTCGCTTCGCAAGGTCGCGCCGAGCAGATCGACGCGTTCGGCCGGCAATCCGCAAGCCTCGAACCGCGCCAGCAAGTTCTCGCGGACCAGCTGGTCGTCCAGCGCAACATCCTTCACCAGCAGTCGCGAACCCGGCACCCGCTCGAGAATCCTGGACCAGACTTGCGCGGCCTCGTCCGAAATCTTGCTGATGCGGTTGAAGACGCCGAAGGTGACGAAGCCGTTCGAGATCGCCGGCGTTGGCGCCCGCGGAATCTCGGTCGGCAGCGACGCCAGCGTGACGAAGCACGGCAGGTCGACCACGGTCTCGGCAAACAGATGCCGAACCTCGAAGGGAATCGCGACCGGGTCCGAGATCAGGTAATCGATCGTCGGCAGCCCGGTGCCGGTGCCGTGACCCCAGCCATGTACCTGGATGGGTGCCGGCTTGCGCGCAAACACGCCGAGACGGTTCCCTCTGGTATGGCCGGACAGATCGATCAGGATGTCGATGCCGTCGGCGCGGATCTCGGCGGCGAGTCGATCTTCGGTCCATTGCGAGGCGTCGCGCCAGCGATCCGCGATCCCCTGAAATTCGCTGGTCGTCGCATCCACTTTCGACGAACAAGCGTAGCACACGACCTCGAACTGCGTGCGGTCGTGGTGTTGAAGGACCGGCTTGAAAATCAACGCAGCCGAATGCGCGTTGAAATCCGACGAGACATAGCCGAGCACCAGGCGGCGATCCGGATCGCGGCTGTTGTCATGCGGTGCCATCGCCTCTGAAGCGATTTTCGCGCCGACACGCTCCCACCACACCCGGCGCGCCTGCTGATGCCGTTCGACGGTGGCATCCCCCGCAAAATCGAGCGTGAAGATCTTGTTGGAGATCGCGCTCTGGAGGTCGGGCTGGATGTCGAGGGCTCTGTCGAAACTGGCGAGGGCTTCGTCGACCCGGCCAAGTCCGGCAAGGCAAAGGCCCAGCACCAGGTGAGCTTGAATGGAATCGGGATCAATCGCGAGCGCCTGCTCGCAATCGTGCGATGCCTGGGCAATCTGCTGGATCTGGAGCAGGACACTGGCCCGGGCGAGCCAGCCATTCGCGTCATCGGGAGCGAGCGTGATGGCCTGGTTGCCGTCTGCCAGCGCTTCGTCAAATCGCTGAAGCTCCCGTAGAGCAGTGGCACGGTTCGCCAGCGCCGCGGCATAGTCGGGCTTGATCGACAACGCGCGGTTCAAGCTTGCGAGGGCCTCGTCATAGTTGCGCTGACGGCACAGCGCCCAACCCCGGCCGTTGTGGGCTTCGGCAAGGTTTGCGTTCAGTGCGATCGCCTTGTCGTAGCTGTGGAGCGCCTCCTCGTGAAGATCGAGGGCCACGCTCGCGTTACCGAGATTGGAGAGGGTTGCGGCGTGGTTGGGCCGCAAGGCGAGGGCCTTTCGATAGCTCGCGCAGGCCTCGTCGTGCCGCCGCAGCCCGTTGAGCGCGATGCCCAGGCTCATATGAGCATCGGCAGATCGCGGATCCGCGGCGACCGCTCGGCTCAGCAGGATTTCGGCTTGCTGATAATTCTTTGCATCGGACTCCAGAGCGCCGAGCATGTGCAGCGCCATGAATTGGTTGGGCGCGAGCTGCAGGATTTGGCGATAGGCAGCCCGGGCCTCGGGGAGAAGCCCCATCTTGTGGAGCTGGAGCGCGTGCCCGAGCAGCGGCAGCACTTCGGCTTTTTGCCGTTTCTGAAGCCGGGCATTTTGAAATGCACGCTGACCTACGCTGTTGCCCATGAATTCATTCCCCCAGAATCTCCCTTCGAGATTAATTCAGCGGGAAAACGAATACGAGACGATGGCCGCGCGCCACGACAGCTTCGGACAAGCTACGACCGATTGGGTCATCGTGCTGCCGGACCTGCACCCCGGCAATTGCCGCCTGATCCGGGACTGGATAGTCTGCCCTCGGGTTGTGCCTGTCCGGCGGGCCCGGCTCAGATCAGGGAGGCAGACAATGGCCAAGCAAAAGACATCAAGACCCGCCACGAAGACCGCGGCGAAGAAGCGGAGCGGCGTCAAGGCGGCAGCGCGATCCCCGGCACGCAAGGCGGTGAAGGCGAAGGTTCGCGCTGCCGAGCCGAAGAAGCCCGCACGCCCCAGGCAGCGCATCGCGATCAGCCATCACCGCGAGGAGGACTTCAAGGCCGATGGCCTGCGCGCTTACGCGAAATACCGCGACCTCGGCATCGCCGACGCCAGCCGCGGCCTCGCGCAAGCCCACGTGATCCGTCTGCAAGGTCCTTGCGATCCGGCCGAGGTCTCGAAGCTGCACCTCCACCACGTCGATTTCCAGATGGTCTACGTGCTCAAGGGCTGGGTGAAGACCTACATGGACGGGCAGGGCGAGACCTTGATGAAGGAGGGCAGCGCCTGGACCCAGCCGCCGAAGATCAAGCACATGATCCTGGATTATTCCGACGACGTCGAACTGCTGGAGGTGATCCTGCCGGCGGAATTCAAGACGGTGGAGTTGAAGGCGTAGGCTCTCTCCTTCATGTCATGACGGTTCGTTCGCCCGAATGGAGCGAAGCGGAATCCGATGCCGCTGCCTGCAACGACGCAGGCTTTCCGGATTTGCGCTGCGCTCCATCTGGGCTCCGGGGCTGCCCGTCAGCCTTCGGCAATGTGCCGTCACGATCGCTAAAAAGCCCCCAATCTGAGCAACTGGAAAATTACCAGTCGGATGACTTCTGCTGCCTCGCCGACGCGTGCTAACCAGTCGAAAATACCTCTCCGGTCAACTCCAAGCTGTGAAAATGCGAGAATGCTTTCATGGCGACCAACACTTTTGGCCGACGTGGCGTCACGGCGCCGCCCTCAAGAGCGTCGATTCAACCCGTCGTCGCGCCGATCGCTCCGGAGATCGTGCGTGACCCCGCTCGGCCCTTTCCCAGTGAGGGGACGCTTTTCGGCGATAACAAGCTTCTGGCCGATATCCCTTTTCTCACCATTGGCCTGATTTTCGGCCTGCTCCTGATCTTCGCCCTGCAACGCAGTCTGGCCATCGACATTGCGCGGGACGGCGACCTTGATGTCCGCTCGCTGATTGCTCAAGGCGCCTCCGGTTATGATCTCGTCGTCGGACGAGGAGAGTGGTGGAGGATTGGCCTTGCGCCGCTGCTGCACGGCAGCGGGTGGCACCTCGTCAGCAACTGCGTTGGGTTGTTCATCGTCGGCGTCAGGTTGGAGTCTCTGATCGGCCGTGGCTGGTTTGCGCTGATCTTCGTCGCCAGTGCAGTGGCGGGTGAGGTCGGCTCTCTGTTGGGCAATGGCCCCGGCACGGTGGGCGTCGGCGCGTCCGGCGCCATTACCGGGCTCATCGCCGCACTGTTCGTCGCGAGCTTCGATCCCGAAGCGGATGCCGATCAAACCATATCGCGATTGAAGACGTCGCTCTTCTTCGGTGTGCCCGCATTGCTGCCGTTGGCCTTCGGTGCCTCGGGCAATGTCAACTATTATGCCCATGCGGGCGGTGCGGTGGCCGGCGCCGCGCTTGCGATCACGCCGTGGCTCGCCTTTTGGTCCTATGACAGCCTGCCGCGGAGCGCCAGCATGACGTTGCTTGCAGCCTCCCTCGGATCTCTGATCTGCGCCGGCTTCGCCGCCGTCCATTATGCGTCCTACATGGCCGATGCCGTGCATTATATCCGTGCGTCCGAAGTGCCGGCGAAGGCTGACGAGATGGTTAGGCGGTCGTTCGATCTCGTCACCCGCTACCCACGAGATGCGCGGGCCCACGTGTTCCGTTCAGTCTTCTTCCTGGAACAAGCGAACCTCAGTGCCGCCGAGACGGAGGCGCGAACCGCCCTGTCGCTCGCTGCTTCGGATGTGGCGGGTGCGCCGGTGCGCTCCGGGGCGCAGGGCTTGATGGCGGTGTTACTGTGGGCGCAGGGACGAACGAGCGAGGCGAAGGCCATGGCGGTCGAGCCCTGCCGTGCCAAGCTGGCTGAGGTGCGCCGCATCTTGCAGAAGTCGAAATTGTGCAGTTGACGGAATGACCGGTTCGTCGCCCGGATGAGCGCAGCAACATCCGGGAAAGTCTCTGCGCGGCGAAGCTGATCCCGGATATCGCTGCGCTCATTTGGCTACGGCATCAAGCCAATACCCCCACCACCGCGCCCATCAAGCACGTCGTCAGTGTCCCCGACACGATCGACTTCAACCCGAGCGCGTTGATCTCCTCGCGCCGCTCCGGCGCCATCACGCCCAGGCCGCCGATCATGATGCCGAGGCTCGCGAAGTTGGCGAAGCCGCACATGGCGTAGAGCATGATCAGGCGCGAGCGCGGGTCGAGCGTATCAGGCGGCAGCTTCGAGAAGTCGACATAGGCGATCAATTCGTTGAGCACCGTCTTGGTGCCCATCAGGCTGCCGGCGGTGATCGCCTGATCCCACGGCAGTCCCATCAGCCAGCACACCGGCGCCATCACGAGGCCAAGCAGGCGCTGCAGCGAGATCGCGGCGCCGCCGACATTCGGCAGCATGCCGAGCATGGCGTTGACGAGATAGACCAGGGCCACCAACACCAAGAGCATCGCGACGATGTTGATGAGCAGCTCGATCCCTGCGCCGGTGCCCTTCACGATCGCGTCCATCGTGCTGGAGACCTCCATCTCGGGATCGCTAGCGACCCGGGGATCCTCCAGCTTGCCGCCGGTGCGCCTGTCGGAGGTTTCGGGCACCATGATCAGGCTGACGAGGATCGCGGCCGGCGCGCCCAGCACGGAGGCGATGACGAAATGCGCGGCCGCATCGGGAATGAGGGGCGCAAGCAGCGTCGCATAGAGCACCAGCACGGTGCCGGCGATGCCCGCCATGCCGCCGGTCATCACCAGGAACAACTCGCTGCGGGTCATCTGCTTCAGATACGGCCGCACGAACAGCGGGGCCTCGACCATGCCGAGAAAGATGTTGGCGGCGGTCGAGAGGCCAACCGCGCCGCCGACGCCGAGCGTTCGCTCCAGCAGCCAGGCCATGCCGCGGACGACGGGCGGCAGCACGCGCCAATAGAACAGCAGCGTCGTCAGCACGCTCATCACCAGCACGATCGGCAGCGCCTGGAACGCCAGGATGAAATCGGCGCCCGGCACCTTGACGTCGAAGGGCAGGGTGCCGCCGCCGACATAGCCGAACACGAAAGCGGAGCCGGCGCGCGAGGCTGCGGAAATCGCACCGACAGCCTCGTTGATGGCGCCGAAGGCGTGCGCCACGACCGGCAGCTTGAGGAGCACGATCGCGGTGACGAAGGTGGCGACGAGGCCGATGGCCGCCTGTCGCAGCGACACGGCGCGCCGGTTCTCCGCAAGCGTGAAGGTGATCAACAGCAATGCGAAAACGCCGAGTGCCGATTGCAAACGCAGCATGATGTCCCCAAACCCTCAATGATTATGGCCGCGCCTGCGCTGCAAAGGCAATGCCGGGAATGGTGTTGGCCGCCCCGCTGTTGACAAGCCGGTCTGCGTCAGCCACGCGGAAGACATCCAGGGGAGCGACGGTCAGGGGTGACCCAACAGGCGATGCCAGAGCAGCCAGCAGCCGTGAATCCGCCGGTGACCGCCGGCCAACTCCTGACCCACCGCGCCTTCCTGTTCTTCCTGCTCTCGCGCAGCCTGTCGCGCTTTTCCAGCCAGATCGCGGCGGTCGCGATCGGCTGGCAGATCTATGATCTCACCGGTTCGGCCTTCGATCTCGGCATGGTCGGCCTCGTGCAGTTCCTGCCCACCGCGCTGCTGGTGTTCGTCGCCGGCCACGCCGCCGACCGCTATGAGCGCAAGCGCGTTGTCCAGCTCTGCCAGCTCGTTGAGGCCGCCACCGCGGCCTATCTCGCAATCATCACCTATCTCGGCGCGGTCGGCGAGGTGCAGATCTTCATCGCGACCTTCGTGCTCGGCATTGCCGGCGCGTTCGAGAGCCCGACCACGGCGGCGCTGCTGCCGCTGATCGCGCCGCAAGGGTCGCTGCAGCGCGCCACCGCCGTCTCCAGCGGCGCGGCGCAGGTCGCGACCATCACGGGGCCCGCCCTCGGCGGCTTTGCCTATGCGGTCGCTCCGCATCTGGCCTATGCCATGATGGTGTTGTTCTGGATTTTTGGAATGATCCTGACCGGTTTCATCCGGCCGCGCCCGCAAGCCGTCGCGAAGGAGGGAACGGACTCGGACAACATCTTCGCCGGGGTCCGCTTCATCCGCAGCAACCCGGCGATCCTCGGCACCATCTCGCTGGACCTGTTTGCGGTGCTGTTCGGCGGCGTCACCGCGCTGCTGCCGATCTATGCGCGCGACATCCTGCAGACCGGCCCGGTCGGGCTCGGCGTGCTGCGTGCCGCGCCCGCAGTCGGCGCGCTGCTGATGACCATGGTGCTGGCGCGTCACGCCATCTCCAGACATGTCGGCTTGCGCATGTTCCAGGCCGTGATCGTGTTCGGTTTCGCCACCATCGTGTTCGCGCTGTCCTCCTGGACGTGGCTGTCGGTGCTGTCGCTCGCCGTGCTCGGCGCCGCCGATACGATCAGCGTCGTGATCCGCTTCTCGCTGGTGCAGCTGTCCACGCCCGACGAGATGCGCGGCCGGGTCGGCGCGGTGAATTTCCTCTTCATCAACGCCTCGAACCAGCTCGGCCAATTCGAGAGCGGGGTTGCCGCCGCGCTGCTCGGCGCCATGCCGGCCGCCGTGCTCGGCGGCGTCGCCACCGTTGCGGTGGCGCTCTTGTGGATGAAGCTGTTTCCGAGCCTGCGGAAAGTGGAGAGTTTGGAGTAGGGGAGGCATCGTGTCCCGGACAAGCCGCAACGCATTAGCGTTGCGGCGCAGAGCCGGGACCCAGAAGTCCAGCAACGAGATCGCGCGGGCGTAGGCCCCGGCTCAGCAGCGCGTCATTGCATGCCACGCTGCGTCCGGGGCACGAGACGAACGACCTGGATGCCCCCCGAAAGCTTCTGACAAAGCACAGAGGAATCAATGAGATCCCTACTGTGCATGGGGTTGTTTTCGCAATTTTTGCTTTAGCCCCGCCCGACGAACGGCATCTTGGTCGCCATCACCGTCATCGTCAGCACGTTGGCGTCGAGCGGCAGGCCGGCCATGTAGGCGACCGCATCGCCGACCGCCTTGGCGTCCATGCGCGGTTCGTGCTTGGTGGTGCCGTCCGGCTGCAGCACGCCGGGGCCGTTGACCATGCGGTCGGTCATCGGGGTCGCGGCATTGCCGATGTCGACCTGGCCGACCGCGATGTCGTACATGCGACCGTCGAGATTGCTGGCCTTGGTCAGGCCGGTGATGGCGTGCTTGGTCGAGGTGTAGGCCGCCGAGAACGGGCGCGGCGCGTGCGCCGAGATCGAGCCGTTGTTGATGATGCGGCCGCCGCGCGGGCTCTGCTCCTTCATGATGCGGAAGGCGTGCTGAGTGCACAGGAACGGGCCGGTGAGGTTGGTGTTCACCACGGCCTGCCATTGCTCGAGGCCAAGGTCTTCGAACGGCACGGCCGGCGCGCCCATGCCGGCATTGTTGAAGAGCACGTCGAGGCGGCCATAGGTGGCCTTCACCTTGTCGAACAGTGCGGCGATCTGGTCCGGCTTGGTCATGTCGGCGGTGACGCACAGGCTTTTGCCGGCGGGTCCGAGCTTTGCGGTCTCCTCGAGCATGTCGAGCCGGCGACCGACCAGCACCACGGTGAAGCCGGTGTTCATCAAGGCCAGCGACGCGGCGCGCCCGACGCCGGTGCCGGCGCCCGTCACCAGGGCGATCTTCTTTGCTTCACTCATCGTTTCCTGCCTTTTCTTCAGTTGTCAGGTTTTCGGTTCTTTTTCGTTCTTGTAGGGCGGCCGCGGAATGTTCTGATGCGCCGCGCGCAGCGCCGCCGACCAGCGCGAGCGCAGATCGTGGAAATAGGGCTCGCCGGCCTCGATGCGGTGGTTGAGATCGGCATCGCAGGCGTCGGCGCGCACCACCAGCACGTCGATCGGAAGGCCGACGCCGAGATTGGAGCGCATGGTCGAGTCCATCGAGATCAGGCCGGTCTTCAGCGCCTCGTAAAGCTCGACGTCGTAATGCATGGCGCGGTCGAGCACCGGCTTGCCGTATTTGTGCTCGCCGATCTGCAAGTAGGGCGTATCGGTTGTGCACTCGATGAAGTTGCCGGCGGTGTAGACCATGAACAGGCGCATCCGGGAGCCCTTGATCTGGCCGCCGAACAGGAAGGAGACGTCGAAGGAGACGTCCTCGGATTTCAGCGCCGGGCCTTCGGTCGCATGCACCGCACGGATCGCCCGGCCGATGCGCTGGGCGGCCTGAAACATGGTCGGCGCGTTCATCAGCGTCTCGATCTCGCCCGTGTCGGGGTCTTCCAGGCCTTCGGTCAGCGTCGAGAGCACCGACTGGCTGATGGCGAGGTTGCCGGCACTGGCGATCGCCATGATGCGCTCGCCGGGCTTTGAGAAGATGTGCAGCTTGCGGAAGGTCGAGACGTTGTCGAGGCCGGCATTGGTGCGGGTATCGGCGATCATCACCAGACCGTCCCGAACCAGGATTCCGCAACAATAGGTCATTTCCAGTCCCCGAACGCGTTTGCGCGGAATTACTAGCCAATTTCGGGGAGGCATGAAACCCCCGATTCCGGCCGTCATTCCGGGGCGCGACGAAGTCGCGAGCCCGGAATGACGGCGTGAGACAGCAGCCTACTCGGCCGCGTCGACCAGAAACGCGTCGTCGACCGGCACGCCGAGCGCCGTGACCAGCCGGTTGGTCTCCGCGGCCATGCCGACGATGGCGAGCATCTCGGCATATTCGGCCTCGGTCATGCCCTTGGCCCGTGCGCCGGCGGTGTGGGAATGAATGCAGTAGCTGCAGCCATGTGCGATCGAAACCGCGACATAGAGCATTTCCTTGACCTTGGGATCGAGCGCGCCGGGGGCCATCACCTCCTTGATGCTCTCCCACGTCCTCCGCAGCGTCTTCGGATCATGCGCCAGCGCGCGCCAGAAATTGTTGACGAAATCCGACTTCCGCACCTTGCGGATATCGTCGAAGACGGCGCGCGCTTCAGGAGAGAGTTCATCGTCCGAAAGCAGCTTGACGGTTGCCATGGGGTACCTCGCAGGGGAGCAGATCTGATCCCCGCGAGTGTAGCACGGCCCGGGCGTTCGGATGGCTGCGCCTAGCTCTGTCGCTGAGATTGCGATTGCGACGGCCCGCCGCGGCTGGCGTGCTCGACCTTCACGGCCACGGTCAGAGTCTCCGCGCCGCCGCCATAGCGGGTGCCACGCACCGGGGCTGCGCCAAGATAGTCGAGCCCGATCGCGACGCGGACATGGGCATCGGTGGCGCAGATGGAGTTGGCGGGATCGAAGCCGACCCAGCCGAGATCGGGCACATAGGCTTCGGCCCAGGCATGGCCGGCGTCCTGATGCACCGTGCCGTCCGAGCGCAGGAAGTGGCCGGAGACGAAGCGCGCCGGCACGCCGCTGGTGCGGGCGCAGGCGATGAAAATGTGCGCATAGTCCTGGCAGACGCCGCGCTTGAGCGTGAACGCCTCGGCGGCCGACGTGCCGCTGTTGGTCGGGTCCTCGTCGAAGGTCATGTGATCGCCGATCTCCGTCATCAGCGTGTGCAGGAAGCCGAGCGTGTCGCTCTCGGCCTCGCTGCGCAACTGGCGCGCGACCGCCATCATCGCCGGATTGGCCGAGGTGAGGTCGGTGATGCGCAAGAACATGCCCGCCGGGAAGCGCTCGTCGGTGCCGCGCAGCACGCCGCCGGTATCGTGGGTTTCGATCAGGCCCTCGGCGGTGATCTTGATGTCGCCGACGGGCCCGCAGGACAGCACATGGGTGACGTTGCCGAACGCGTCCTCGTGGGCATCGAGCCTGGTGTCGGTGGAGACGTCGATCTGCCATTCCGCAACATATTGCCCGTCATGGCTGCACGGGGTCATGCGCAGGATCTGGATCACGCTGGTGGCCGGCGGCTCGTAGCGATAGGTCGTCGTGTGCAGGATTCGCAGGCGCATGGTGGACCGTGAAGTTAGTGGTTAGCCTGACTGCTTACCGTGAAGAAGCTCGTCATGCCCGGGCTTGTCCCAGGCATCCACGATCTTCTTCGGCGCGCGAAGGCAAGAACGTGGATGGCCGGGACAAGCCCGGCCATGACGATATCCCGTTTTCGTCAGCCGGGGGACATCAGATCAGATACTGCTTCGTGATGATTTCGCCCAGCCTGGAATTGTCTGTGATGAATTCCTGAATGAATTCATGCACGCCATGCTGGAAAATGTCGTTCATATTGCTGTGTTCGAGCCGGTTGCGGATGCCGCGGGCGTGGCGCTGGGCCGGGCCCTGGCGGCCATAGGCGACGCCGATCTGGTCGAGATTGCGCACGAGATTGTCGTAGCAGCTCGCCAGCGAGCGCGGCAGCGTGCCGTTGAGGATGAGCAAATCCGCGACCAGCCACGGTTTGAGCGTTTCCCGATAGACCCAGTGATAGGCCGTCAGCGCCGACACCGAGCGCAGGATCGAGCTCCACTGATAGAAATCCAGCGGGCCGCCGACGTGTTCCTCTTCCGGCAGCAGCACGTGATACTTCACGTCGAGAATGCGTGCGGTGTTGTCGGCGCGCTCCAGATGCAGGCCGAGCCGGGAGAACCAGTAGGCGTCGTTGCGGAGCATGGTCCGGTACGCCGAGCCGTCGAAGCGCAGCGAGGTCTCCTGCACGAAGCGCAGGAACTTTGCCAGTTCCTCGCGCGTCGAGGTGCCCTTGCTCCAGACCGCCTGAAGCTCGATCCACGCCGAGTTGATCGTGTCCCACATCTCGCCGGTCAGCGCGGTGCGCACCGAGCGCGAGTTCAGCCGCGCCGCCTCGATGCAATTCCGGATCGAGGACGGATTGTCCACGGAGAACGAGAGGTAGTCGACCACGTTGTGCTCGTTGGCTTCCTCGTAGGTCTGATAGAAGCTGGCGGCGACGCCGGCGGTGAGCAGCGCCGAGTCCCATTCATTGGTCTTGCCGATATAGGCGGCCGGCAAGGCCGTGACGCGCAGCGTCGCATCGATGGTGCGCGCGAGATATTCCGCCCGTTCGACGTAGCGGGCGAGCCAGTAGAGGTTTTCGGCGGTACGCGACAGCATCTCTCTACTCGTCCAAAATCCAGGTGTCCTTGGTGCCGCCGCCCTGGCTCGAATTCACCACCAGGGAGCCTTCCTTCAGCGCGACGCGTGTCAGCCCGCCCGGCACGATCGTGGTGCTCTTGCTGCCGGTGAGCACGAACGGCCGCAAATCCACGTGGCGCGGCGCGAGGCCGGAGGCCGTGCAGGTCGGGCAGGTCGAGAGCGCCAGCGTCGGCTGGGCGATGAAGCCTTCAGGCTCGCGCTTGAGCTTCTCGCGGAACGCTTCGATCGTTGCCTTGGTCGCGGCGGGCCCGATCAGCATGCCGTAGCCGCCGGAGCCGTGCACCTCCTTGACGACGAGTTCGCTCAAATGATCCAGCACATAGGCGAGGTCCTTCGGCTCGCGGCAGCGCCATGTCTGCACGTTCTTCAGGATCGGCTCCTCGCCGAGATAGAATTTCACGATGTCGGGCATGTAGGAGTAGATCGCCTTGTCGTCGGCGATGCCGGTACCGACGGCGTTGGCGAGCGTGATGTTCCCGGCCGCATAGGCCGACATCAGCCCGGGCACCCCGAGCGCGGAATCGGGGCGAAAGGTGAGGGGATCGAGGAAGTCGTCGTCGACGCGGCGATAGATCACGTCGACCCGCTTCACGCCCTCGGTCGTCCGCATGAACACTTCGTTGTTCTTGACGATGAGGTCGCGGCCCTCGACCAACTCGATGCCGAGCTTGTCGGCGAGGAAGGAGTGCTCGTAATAGGCCGAGTTGTAGACGCCGGGGGTGAGCAGGGCGACGGTCGGCTCGCCCGAGGCGCTTAGCGGGGCGACGGAGCGGAGCGCCGAGAGCAGCTCGTCCGGATAGCGCTCGACCGGCGCCACCCTGTGGCGGGCGAACAGATCCGGAAACAACCGCATCATGATCTCGCGGTTCTCGAGCATGTAGGACACGCCTGACGGCGTTCGCGCATTGTCTTCCAGCACGAGGAAGTCGTTGGCGTCGACCCGGACGATGTCGATGCCGGCGATGTGCACGTAGATGTCGTGCGGCACCTGCTGGCCGTTCATCTCGGGCCGGAACACCGGGTTCTGGAAGATCAGATCTTCGGGCACGATCCCGGCGCGGAGGATGTCGCGGCCATGATAGACGTCGCGCAGGAACATGTTCAGCGCCTTCACGCGCTGCTTCAGCCCCTTTTCCAGCACCCCCCATTCCTTGCCGGACATGATCCGCGGGATCACGTCGAACGGGATCAGGCGCTCGGTCGATTCGGAATCGCCATAGACCGCAAAGGTAATGCCGATGCGGCGGAACAGGAGCTCGGCTTCCTGGCGGCGATATTCGAGCGCCTCGGGAGGCGTCTCCTTGAGCCAGCGTGCCAGCTCCTGATAGGCGGGGCGAAGGTCCCCACCGGGAATATTCATTTCGTCAAACGCGACTGCCATAGATCCCGACGTGTCTCCCTGGCCATGCGGCAAGAGTGCATGACTTTGAGGAGGTAGCAAGGGGCGGGCCAGCGCGATAAGCATGGAGAGAGGGCATTTGCCGGGGATGCTTGGCGGCCTGCCTGAAAAAATGGCTGAGGACTGCTTATTTCGGCAGCAAAACCGCGTGACTTCAACGCGTTACCTCGGCAAAGTCGGGACCAGAGGTGAGGGACTTAAGGTATGAGCGAGATCGTCACGGCGGGCATTCTGGTCATCGGGGATGAAATCCTGTCCGGCCGGACCAAGGACAAGAATATCGGCTTCATCGCCGAATACCTCACTAATATCGGCATCGACCTGAAGGAAGTCCGGGTCGTCTCCGACGACGAGCCCGACATCATCGCGGCCCTGGATGCACTGCGGCGTCGCTACACCTATGTCTTCACCACCGGCGGCATCGGCCCGACCCATGACGACATCACCGCCGACAGCGTCGCCAAGGCGTTCGGCGTCGGCATCGACCATCACCCGGAGGTGGTCGCCCGCTTTAGGGAGCGCTGGAGCGAGCAGGACCTCAACGAGGCCCGCCTGCGCATGGCC
The DNA here is from genome assembly GCF_023100965.1 of Bradyrhizobium sp. 192. Lineage (NCBI taxonomy): Bacteria > Pseudomonadati > Pseudomonadota > Alphaproteobacteria > Hyphomicrobiales > Nitrobacteraceae > Bradyrhizobium > Bradyrhizobium sp. 192. The sequence goes on along the minus strand of NZ_CP064690.1, from coordinate 5,851,696 downwards.
CGCATCCCCGACGGTGCCGAACTGATCCAGAGTGCCACCATCCTCGCCCCCGGCTTCAAGATCGGCAATGTCATCGTGATGGCCGGCGTGCCCTCGATCATGCAGGCGATGATGGACATCGTCTCGCCCAAGCTGAAATCGGGCGTGCGCATGCTCTCCGAATCGGTCCGCGCCAATGCGCGTGAGGGCGATATCGGCAGCCCCTTGCGGGAAATCGCCGCCGCCCATCCCGACACCATCATCGGCAGCTATCCCTTCATGGACGAGGAGCAGAAGCCGAATACGAACCTCGTGGTGCGCTCGCGCGATGCGGACAAGCTCGCGGCAGCGATGGCCGCGGTGAAGGAAATGCTGGCGGGATTGAACATCACCCGTTAGCAGGGAATTTGCCGGCAGGCGAAGCAGGAGACGACAATGGCTGGTGAAGCACCGGAACTGAGCGCACAGGAGCGGGCGGGCAGGGCCTTCCCGGTCTCGTGGGACCAGTTCCACCGCGACTGCCGGGCACTGACCTGGCGGCTCAACGAGGTCGGCCCGTTCCACGCCGTGATCGCGATCACCCGCGGCGGCCTGGTGCCGGCCGCGATCGTGGCGCGCGAGCTCGGCGTGCGTGTCATCGATACGGTCTGCATCGCCAGCTACGACCACGACAAGCAGGGCGAGCTCCAGGTCCTCAAGGGCATTTCGGAACAGGCCATGAAGCTCGGCGGCGGCACCGGCAAGGGGCTCTTGATCGTCGACGACCTCGTCGACACCGGCAAGACCGGCAGGCTGGTGCGCGAGATGCTGCCCGATGCGCATTTTGCCACCGTCTACGCCAAGCCGAAGGGCCGCCCGCTGGTCGACACCTTCATCACGGAAGTCTCGCAGGACACCTGGATCTTCTTTCCCTGGGACACCGCGTTGTCCTATCACCCGCCGCTGCGCGACGGCGCGGCGTGATCAGAGCGAGTGGCGAGTAGCGAATGGCGAGTAGCACTGTCCCCACTCGCCATTCGCCACTCGCTACTCGCCCTCTTCAGAACCGCGTCACGCCCACCGGCGACATCATCGCCACGCCGCATCGCGGCCTGTTCACCGGCAATCGCGGCATCATCCACGATCCCGCGACGAAGACGCTGCTGAACAAGCGCTGGTCGTCGCCGGCGTGGATTACATGTCTGTGTGAATTCCGCGGCTGGCGTCGGCCGGTGATGGCGCGGCGGAGCTGGACCGAGTTGTTCTTTCTCGACGAAGCCACCGCCTTTGCCGCCGGCCATCGTCCCTGCTTCTTCTGCCGACGCGCCGATGCCAACCGCTTTCGCGCGGCGTGGGAGACGGGGAATGGCGTGAGCAAGGTGAGTGCGAAGGCGATGGACGCCCAGCTCCACCTGGAGCGTCTGGATCATGGCCGCAAGCGCCTGCACGCGCTGCCGATGCCGGTGGCAGAATTGCCCGACGGCGCGATGGTGCAGCAGGGCGAGGAGAGCTTTCTGGTGGCGAAGGGTCGGTTGTGGCGATGGTCGCCAGCCGGCTATGTCCGCGCCAGCAACGATCTGGAGAGCCCGATGCTGCTGACACCTCCGTCCACATTGCGTGCGCTGAGCGCCGGATATCAACCGGCGCTGCATCCGACGGCGCTGGATTAGCAGAGCGGCCTGCGGGCCCCCGCCATTATCCCAGCTTCTCGCGGGCCAGCGCGGCGCCGGCGCCGAGCGCCATCAGCTTGGCTTCGGCGATCTCGCGCCGCATCGGCGCCATGCCGCAATTGGTGGTGGCGATGATGTTGCTCTTGGGCACGAATTTCGACACCGCGTCGATCGTCTTGACGACATCCTCGGCGGTCTCGACCGTGTCGCTGGCGACGTCGATCACGCCGGCCTGCACGATCTTGTTCTTCAGGAGCGCGAGCAGGTCGAGCGGCACCTTGGAATTGCGGCACTCGATCGCGACCTGCTGGATCGGGCTGGCGTCGATCGCCGGAAAGATCTGCTCGTATTGGCGCCACTGCGTGCCGAGCGTCTCCTTCCAGTCGGTGTTGGCCTTGATGCCGTAGCCGTAGCAGATGTGAACGGCGGTGGCGCAGGTCAGCCCCTGCGCGGCCCGCTCCAGCGCCTTGATGCCCCAATCGTTGACCTCGTCCATGTAGACATTGAAGGCGGGCTCGTCGAACTGCACGAGATCGACACCATCGGCCTGCAAGGCCTTGGCTTCCTCGTTCAGCAGTTCGGCGAAGGCGAACGCCATCTTGACGCGATCGCCATAGTAGCGATCGGCAATGGTGTCGATGATGGTCATCGGGCCGGGCAGGGTGAACTTCAGCTTCCTCTTGGTGTGCGTGCGCGCCACGCGCGCCTCGAAGGCGTGGACGCGTTCCTTCAGCCGTAGCGGGGCGACCACCTGCGGCACCATCGCCTTGTAGCGGTCCTTGCGGATGCCCATCTCGACCTTGTGGGCGAAATCGATGCCTTCGATCTTCTCCAGGAAGCCGTGCACGAAATGCTGCCGGGCCTGCTCGCCCTCGGTGAGGATGTCGATTCCGGCGTCCTCCTGGATCTTCAGCCAGATCAGCGTCGCATCGCGCTTGGCGCGCAGCAGCTCGTCGCCCTGCGCCTTCCAGGGGGCCCAGAGCATGTTGGGCTCGGCGAGCCATTCCGGCTTCGGCAAGGAGCCGGCGATCGTGGTTGGAAACAGCATGGCGGCCCTCCCGGCGGGTTGTGTTGCGCCCCTTCCTGCCATGTCCTAACGTCGAGGTACAGAACAACAAAAGTCGCTCTCCAGTCCGGTGACGAAAGCAGGGAAGGCCAAAGGAAAGGTCATGATCGACCTCTATTACGCGCCGACGCCGAACGGCTGGAAAATCTCGATCATGCTGGAGGAACTCGGGCTTCCTTACACCGTGAAGCCCGTCAACATCCGTGCCGGCGAGCAGTTCAGCCCGGAGTTTCTCGCGATCTCCCCGAACAACCGGATTCCCGCAATCGTCGATCACGCGCCCGCCGATGGCGGCGAACCGTTCTCGGTGTTCGAGACCGGCGCGATCCTGATCTATCTCGCGGAGAAGACCGGCCGCTTTCTGCCCACCGATTTGCGCGGACGATCCACCACGATTCAGTGGGTGATGTGGCAGATGGCAGGCCTTGGTCCGATGCTCGGCCAGCACGGCCATTTCGCGCTCTATGCGGCGGAGAAGATCCCCTATGCGATTGAACGCTACCGCGACGAGGCCGCGCGGCTCTATGGCGTGCTCGACCGGCAACTCGGCAAGACCGGCGCCTATGTTGCCGGCGACTATTCCATTGCCGACATCGCCTGCTTCCCCTGGACCATGACCCACAAGGCGCAGGGCTTTACGCTGGACGACTATCCGAACGTCAAACGCTGGTATGCCGAGGTCCGCGCCAGGCCGCAGGTGCAGGCGGGGCTTGCGATCGGAAAGTTCGTGAAAGAGCCGTTCGACGAGGAATCACGCAAGATCATGTTCGGGCAACGGGCTAAGGAAGTGTTGGGAAAGAAGTAGTGCCTGTCCCTCATGGTGAGGAGCGCCGTAGGCGCGTCTCGAACCATGAAGGCCCGACTGTCACCCGTGGCCATCCTTCGAGACGGCCGCTACGCGGCCTCCTCAGGATGAGGTCCGTCACAAAGGAAACGCCATGATCGAATTCTTCTTCGACTGCTCGAGCCCCTGGACCTATCTCGCCTTCCACAATATCCAGCCGCTCGTCAGGGAATTGGATGTCGAGATCGTCTGGCGGCCGATCCTGGTCGGCGGCATCTTCAACACGGTCAATCCGAGCGTCTATGCGCAGCGCGAGACGCCGGTGCCGCTGAAGGCGCGCTACATGAAGAAGGACCTCGCCGACTGGGCGCGCTCGGCCGGCCTTGCGATCAAGATGCCGCCGACCGTGTTTCCCGTCAACAGCGTCAAGGCGATGCGCGGCTGCATCTGGCTCGGAAAGGACATGGTGCCGTTCGCGACGGCCGTGTTCGAGGCCTATTGGGGCGAGGACAAGGACATCTCGCAGGACGCGGTGCTCGCGGAGATCTGCAAGCGGATCGGCATCGACGAGAAGGGATTCTTCGCCGGCATCTCGGCGCAAGCGATCAAGGATCAGCTCAAGGCGAATACGGAAGAGGTCGTCGCCCGCGGCGGCTTCGGCTCGCCGACGATCTTCGTCAACAAGACCGACATGTATTTCGGCAATGACCGGCTGCCGCTGATCCGGGATGCGCTGTTGCGCAGCAAGGCGAGCGCGGCCTGATGGTGCGCGCCGTCGTCTGTCGCGCGCTCGGCGCGCCCGAAACCTTGCGGCTGGAAGAGTTTCCGTCGCGCGCCCTGAGGCCGGGCGAGGTGCGGGTCGCGATCCGTGCCGCCGGGCTGAACTTTCCCGACGTGCTGATGGCCGCCGGCCAATATCAGCTCAAGCCCGAGCTGCCGTTCACGCCCGGTATGGAAGCCGCCGGTGACGTCACCGAAATCGGCGCCGAGGCGAGAGGTGTAGCCGTCGGAGACAAGGTCATCGTCAAGATGCGGCACGGCGCGTTCACTGACGAGGCCGTGGTCACGCCGTCGCAGCTCACGCCGATGCCATCGACGTTCGACTACGCCGAGGCCGCGACCTATCTCGCCGGCCACGGCACCGCTTATCATGCGCTGATCGATCGCGGCCGGATCGAGCCGGGAGAGGTGCTGCTGGTCCATGGCGCCGGTGGCGGTGTCGGCCTTGCCGCCGTCGAGATCGGCAAGATGCTGGGCGCGACCGTGATCGCGACCGCCTCCAGCGACGAGAAGCTCGTCCTCGCCAGGGCGCGCGGCGCTGATCATCTCATCCGCTATGACCGCGAGCCGTTTCGCGATGCCGTCAAGCGCATCACCGATGGTCGCGGCGCGGACGTCGTGTTCGATCCCGTCGGCGGCCAGGTTTTCGAAGACTCGATGCGCTGCATCGCCTGGGGCGCGCGGCTGCTGGTGATCGGCTTCACCGGCGGCATCGGCTCGGCCAAGACCAACCTGCTGCTGATCAAGGGCGCCAGCGTCCTCGGCGTGCGCGCGGGCGAGGCCGTGCGGAAAAATCCGGCGCTCGGGCAGGTGCGCCTCAAGGCGCTGCTGCAATGGGCGGAGGAGGGCAAGCTGCGCCCGAACATTTCGCACCGTCTGTCGCTGGAAGATTATGCGAAGGCGATGCGGCTCTTGCTCGACCGCAAGGCTATCGGGCGCGTGGCGCTGGTGATGGAGTGACGGTGCCGTAGGGTGGGCAAAGGCGCTCTTGCGCCGTGCCCACCATGTCTCTCGATCGCGAAAAGTGCGTGGGCACGCTTCGCTTGCCCATCCTACGAGAGGATCACTTATATTCCCGCTCGCTCCACCACGGGAAATAGTCCGGCATGTCGCTGGACACCTTGTCCTTGAATTGCGCCGGTCGCTTCTCCAGGAACGACACCACGCCTTCCTTGACGTCCCCGGAGCGGCCGCGGGCGTAGATGCCGCGGCTGTCGACCTTATGGGCTTCCATGGGATCGTCGGCGCCCATCATGCGCCACATCATCTGGCGGATCAGCGCGACCGACACAGGTGCGGTCTTGGCCGCGAATTCCTTGGCGAGCGCGCGGGCGGTTGGCAGCAGATCATCGGGGGCAACGACCTTGCTGACGAGGCGGCCGGCGAGGGCTTCCTGGGCTGGGAAGACACGGCCCGAATAGCACCATTCCAGCGCCTGCGAGATGCCGACGATGCGCGGCAGGAACCAGCTCGATGCCGCCTCCGGCACGATGCCGCGCTGGGAGAACACGAAACCGAAGCGTGCAGCATCAGAGGCGATGCGGATGTCCATGGCGAGCTGCATGGTGACGCCGATGCCGACGGCAGGGCCATTCACCGCGGCGATCACCGGCTTGAGGCATTTGAAGATGCGCAAGGTCACCTGGCCGCCACCGTCGCGCACCTGCGGATCGCTGTAGTCCACCTTGCCGTCGGCGAAGCGCTTCACCGGTCCGCGCCGGGCGTCACGATCGAAGGTATCAGCACCTGACGATAGATCGGCGCCCGCGCAAAAACCGCGGCCGGCGCCTGTCACGATGATGGCGCGGACGTTGTCGTCCTTGTCGGCAGCCTCGAACGCGTCGATCAGCTCTGCCTGCATCTGCGCGTTGAAGGCGTTGAGCTTGTCGGGCCGGTTGAGGGTGATGGTGAGGATCTGCTCCGCGACCTCGTATTTGATCGTCTCATACGCCATGGTGGTTTCCTTCCTTGCCTTGAATTCTGTCTCGAAGTGACGTCATGCATGGTCGTCACCGTCCGTCTTGCGCGGACTGGGCATGTGGCGGCCGGTACGAGACCGTGGGTGGCCGGGACAAGCCCGGCCATGACAGAATGCCTACTTCGCCGGCGGCTTGGGCCAGGGCTTCTGCGCTCCGCGCAGGCCCTCAAACGCCTTGGCCATGCCGAGCACGCCGATATCGTCGAAGCGGCGACCGACGATCTGCACGCCGATGGGGAAACCCTTGGCGTCGAAGCCGCCGTTGACGGAGACGGCGGGGTTCTCCGACATATTCCACGGCACGGTATAGCAGATGTGTTCGAACGGCCTCATCGGATCGTTGGTGGGCGAGGCCCATTCCGCCGAATAGTTCACGTTCGGCGCGGTCGGCGAGATCAAATAATCGAGTTCGCAGAACAGCTTTGACGCCGCCGCGCGGATCGCCATGGTCTGGTTGAAGCCGCGGATGACATCGACGCCCGACAGCTTCGCGCCGGATGCGCCCCACTCGAAGATATAGGGCAGCACCTTGGCCTGTTCGGCCGGCGTCAGCTTCGACAGATCGTCCCACATGCGGGCCCGCCAAAAATTGTCGAGGCCGTCGAGCATCTCGCGCGTCAGGATGCCGTCGATCTCGGTGAGGACGGCGCCAGCAGATTCGAATGCCTTTGCAGCTTTCACCGCAACCTCACGAACGGACCTTTCCGCGGGCAGGCCGACGCCGGCATCGAGCATCAATCCGATGCGTAGCTTGCGCGGTGATTTCTCCAGGCCCTTCCAGTTCAGCGGCTCGGCCGGCAGGCTCATGCCGTCGCGCCGGTCGGGCTTTGCGATCACGCTCATCATTAGTGCGCAATCGTCGACCGTGCGGGTCATGGGGCCGGCGACGCGGCCGACATAGGTCGGATCGATCGGCACGCGGCCGAAGCTCGGCTTCAATCCGACGAGGCCGCACCAGCCCGCGGGCAGGCGGACCGAGCCGCCGATGTCGGTGCCGAGATGCAGCGGTCCATAGCCGGCCGCGGCCGCAGCGCCAGCGCCTGCGCTGGAGCCGCCGGGATTCTTGGAGAGGTCCCAGGGGTTGCGCGCGAGTGCGTGGAAGGAGGAGAGCCCGGAGGACAGCATGCCGTAGTCCGGCATGGTGGTTTTGGCGAAGATGATGCTGCCCGCCTCGCGCAGGCGCGCGGCGGGCGGGGCGTCCTTCTCGGCCGGGACGAGCTTGACGCTGGCGGCGCCCAGCGGCACCGGCACGCCCTTGGTCGCGATGTTGTCCTTCACCGTCACGGGTACGCCGTCGAGCGCACCGGACGGCTCGCCGCCGGTCCAGCGCGCAGTCGAGGCCTTGGCGGCCTCGCGCGCGCCGTCCGGATCGAACGCATAGAGCGCCTTCAGATGCGGTTCCCACGCAGCGACGTGCGCGAGCAAATCCTCCAGCACCTCGCTGGGCGAGAATTGCTTGGCGCGATAGCCCGCGATCAGATCGACCGCGGACAGATCGTGCAGCGAGGTGACCGCCTCTTCAACGCTCTTCTTAGGCATGAGCACCAACCGGCATGCGGGTCTCGATGATGCGGGCGAACATGCTGGCGCCGATCGGCAGGATCTTGTCGTCGAGCACGAAGCCGGGATTGTGCACCGGCACCGAGCCGTCATGGCCGACCCAGAAATAGGCGCCGGGAATGGTCTGCAGCATGTCGGCGAAATCCTCGCTGCCCATCTTGGGCTGGGCGCGGGTGATGACGTTGGCGGGGTCGACGATAGTGCGCGCGACTTCCTCGACCACCTTGGACTGCTCGACCTGGTTGATCAGCACGTCGAAGGTGTCGCGGATGTCGACGTCGATCACGCATTCATAGGCACTCGCGATGCCGGCGCAGATCGTGCGGATGCGTTCCGCTATCAGAGTGCGGACTTCTTTCGAGAAGGTGCGGATGGTGCCGCAAAGATGCGCGTCGCCGGGGATGACGTTGTAGGCCGAGCCGGCATGGATCTGCGTGATCGAGATGACGGCGGCCTGGAGCGGCTCGACGTTGCGGCTGACGATGGTCTGGATCGCCTGCGCCAGCGTGGTCGCGATGATCACCGCGTCCTTGGAGCGCTCCGGCATCGCGCCATGCGCGCCGTAGCCGGTGATGCGCAGGTCGAAGAAGTCGGCGCTGGCCATCGCCGGGCCGGGCAGGATCGCGATCTCGCCGTGGTTGAGGTCGGGCGCGTTGTGCAGGCCGTACAGCTCGTCGCAGGGGAACTTCTCGAACAGGCCGTCCTTGATCATCGCGCGGGCGCCGCCGAGACCTTCCTCGGCCGGCTGGAAAATCAAATGTACGGTGCCGTCGAAGTTTTTGGTCTCGGCGAGGTAGCGCGCGGTGCCGAGCAGCATGGTGGTGTGGCCGTCATGGCCGCAGCCGTGGAAGCGGCCGGGGATTTTCGAGCTCCACTTCAGATTGGTGTTCTCTTCCATCGGCAGCGCGTCCATGTCGGCGCGCAGCCCGATGCGCTTGCTGCCCGAACCCTTGCCCTTGATGACGCCGATCACGCCGGTGCCGCCGAGGCCGCGATGCACCTCGATGCCCCAGCTCTTCAGCTTGTCGGCGACGATGCCGGAGGTGCGCACTTCCTCGAAGCCGATCTCGGGATGGGCGTGCAGGTCGCGGCGGATGGCGGTGAGCTCGTCGGCGTAACCGTCGATGCGGTCGATCGTGGGCATGTCTCTCTGTCCGGTTAGCGTGAGGGAGGCGTGAAAACGGAGCCGTTCGGCTTGATGCGGATGCCTGGCCGCAGGCGCGTCCAGGGCAGGGCGGCGGTGTCGGCCGGCATCGCGCCGGGGGCGGCGCAGATCATCAGCTTCTCCGCGATCGGCTCGAAATCGGCGCGGAAATGCACCGAGCTCTTGTTGACCAGAATCTTCTGCTCGGTCGGCTCGATGCCGACATAGCGGTACATCGCCTGGTCGGCGAGTTGCGCCTTGTGCGAGGAGACGACGATTCGGACGTCGCCGATGCGCAAGCAAGCTGAGGGGCCCATCTCCATCTCGCGGCCGCCATAGTACGGGCCGGGCGCGATGAAGCGGCCGTCGGAGAGGTTTTCGACCACGAAGGTCTCGGTATAGGGTTCGTCGCCGGGAATGCCGGACTTGCCGCCGAGCGACAGCGTCACGGTGGCACCGACGCCGGCGTCATGCGCGGCCTTGGCCGAGACCGGATCGTAGATCGCGCCGGTCGCCGCACTCGCTCTGTTGCGGACCAGTGCGCGCAGCATGCCTGTGGTGTCGGAATCGCCGCCGGCGCCGGGATTGTCCTGGGTGTCGGCGATGATGATCGGCTTGCTCGCGCCCTTCGCAAGTTCCATGGCGTGCCGCACGCCGTCGTCGGGCGACCAGATCTTGCCGTCGAAATCGTCCTCGTGGCTTTCGATCAGCTTGACGATCGCATCCGCCGCGCGATCGGCGTCCTCTTGCGTCTTGCCGTAGGCGAACACGCTCGGGCCGCAGTCGCGGAAATCGGCGGCGGGAAAGCCCGGTGCGAAAGACAGCGTCGGAACCGCGTCGGTCTCCAAGGCGGCGAGCTTTTCGTAGATGCCTTTGGTCGGCTGGTCGTTGGTGCATTGCCAGCTGATCGGGATCAGGAACGGCAATTGCCGGAACGCCTTTGCGAAGCGCTGCTTCGTGTTCAGCAGAAGAGCGAGATGCCTTGCAGAGGCACGGCCGGTCTCGGCCATGTCGACATGGGGATAGGTGCGGTAGGCGATCAGCGCGTCGGCGTGTTCCATCATCTCGGGCGTGACGTTGGCGTGCAGGTCGAGGCTGGTGACCAGCGGAACGTCCTTGCCGATGACGCGGCGCACGCGCGCCAGGATCTCGCCTTCGCCGTCGTCGAGATGCTCGGTCACCATGGCGCCGTGCAGATCGAGATAGACCGCATCGAGCGGGCCGGCGGCCGCGATGCCATCGACCATCACCTTGACGATGCGCTCGAAGGCATCCCGGGTGACGTGCGCCGACGGGCTTGCACCGCAGGCGATCGTCGGAACGAGTTCCCAGCCATTGGCCTCTGCGCCGTCGACGAAACCGGCAAGGCCGACATTGATGCGGCGCATCACCTTCAGGACGTCGGCGCCTTCAGTCATCCCCGGCCAGCCGCCTCCATGCTGGAAGTCGGCGAAGGTCGCTTTGGTGGGAGCGAAGGTGTTGGTCTCGTGCAGGAAGCCGCCGACGGCGATGCGTGTCATTCAGTTCAGTCCAATCAATCAAGAGTGCGCGACGTTAGCCCCGGCGTCGCGGCGAGGGCAAGGCGGGAAGCAATCGCACCGCGCATAGGGTCAAGCTGTTTTGGGAATGCTGCTCCACAGTCATTCCGGGGCGCGCCACTTGGCGCGAGCCCGGAATCCCTCGTGCGACACAGATCGCGGCGCGATGGATTCCGGGCTCATCGCTTCGCGATGCCCCGGAATGACGGCCGAGAAAGTTACGCCGTCGCTCCCACGCCTTCCGCCACAGGCCGGAAGTTCGCAAAATCCCAGTCCCGCCCCGGCGCAGCTTCCAGCAGCGCTTTGGTGTAGGCCTCTTTCGGATGCGTCAGCACCTCGGCGGCTGGGCCTTGCTCGACGACGCGGCCGTGCTGCATCACCACGACCTCGTCGCAGATCTGGGCGGCGACGCGCAAATCGTGGGTGATGAACAGGATCGCGATGCCGAGCCGATTCTGGATCTCGTCCAAGAGGTCCAGCACCTGTGCCTGCACCGAGACGTCGAGCGCCGAGACGGCTTCGTCCGCGACCAGCACGTCGGGATCGAGCGCGAGCGCACGGGCAATGGCGATGCGCTGGCGCTGGCCGCCGGAGAACTGGTGCGGATAGCGCGACACGGCGTCGGCCGGCAGGCCGACCAGCTCGAGCAGCTCGCGAGCGCGTTTCATCGCGTCGGCATGCGCGACGCCGTAATTGATCGGGCCTTCGGCGATGCTCTCGCCGACGGTGACGCGCGGGTTAAGCGAGCGGTAGGGATCCTGGAACACGATCTGGATCTTCTGCCGGTGCGGTTGCAGCAGGCGACGTGAGATGTCGGCGATCTCGCGGCCGGCGAGGCGCACGCCGCCGGAGGTCGGATCGATCAGGCGGACGATGCAGCGCGCCACCGTCGACTTGCCGGAGCCGCTTTCGCCGACGATGCCGAGCGTGCGGCCCTTGCGCAGCGTCAGCGTCACCTTGTCGGCGGCGACGACCTCGCGGCCTTTGCCGAAGAACGCGCGCTCCTTGTAGACCTTGCTGAGCTCGTTGGCTTCCAGCACCACGGGCTCGCGGCTGTCCTCGCGCGGCGCCCGCGGCACCAGGCTCGGCACCGCCGCGAGCAGATTGCGGGTGTATTCCATGGTCGGATTGCGCAGCACGGTCTCGAGCGGGCCGGTCTCGACCAGCCGGCCCTGACGCATCACGGCGACGCGGTCGGCGATCTCGGCCACCACGCCCATGTCGTGGGTGATGAACAGCACGGCGGTGCCGTGATCGCGCTGGAGGTCGCGGATCAGGGTCAGGATCTGCTTCTGCGTGGTGACGTCGAGCGCGGTGGTCGGCTCGTCGGCAATGAGCAGCTTCGGCTCGAGCACCAGCGCCATCGCGATCATGATGCGCTGGCGCTGGCCGCCGGAGAGGCGGTGCGGATAGGAGGCGAAGATGCGCTCGACCTGGGGCAGGCGCACCTGCTCCATCATCTCGAGGATGCGCTTCTTGCGCGCCCTGGCGTCGAGACTGGTGTGCGCGCGCAGCACCTCGTCGATCTGGCGGCCGACCGGCACCACCGGATTGAGCGCGGTCATCGGCTCCTGGAAGATCATCGCCATCTGCGTGGCGCGAAGCTGGCGCAGGCGGCGGTCGGTCGCGGTGAGGATCTCCTCGCCGACCAGCTTGACGCTGCCGGCGGTGGGCACCAGCGTTCCCTTCGGCAACAGGCCCATAGTGGTGAGCGAGGTCACCGACTTGCCCGAGCCGCTTTCGCCGACGAGGCACAGCGTTTCGCGCTCGCGGACCTGGATCGAGATGCCGTCGATGATCTTTGGCCCGCCCGGCTTCCTGCCGACGGAGACCACGAGGTTGTTGATGTCGAGGATGGTGTTGGTCATCACTTTATCGGTCATCACTTGCCTTCCCGCTGCTTCATGCGCGGATCGAGGGCGTCGCGGGCGGCATCGCCGATCAGGTTGATACTGAGGATGGCGATCGAGAGCAGAAGGCCCGGCCAGAAGATCAGCGACGGCTTGATCTGGAAGTACTGGCGGCCCTCGGCCATGATGTTGCCCCAGGTCGGCGTTTCCGGCGAGATGCCGGCGCCGAGGAAGGAGAGGATCGCCTCGGTGAGGATGGCGCTCGCGCAGACGTAGGTGCCCTGGACGATCAGCGGCGCGATGGTGTTCGGCATCAGGTGCCGCCACATGATCTTCGGCAAGGACGAGCCGACCGAGATCGCCGCTTCCACATAAGGCTCCTCGCGCGCCGACAGCACCACCGAGCGCACCAGGCGCGCCACGCGTGGAATCTCCGGGATGGTGATCGCGATCAGCACCGTCCAGATGCTGGCGCCTGACAGTGAGACCACGGCGATCGCGAGCAGGATGCTCGGCATCGCCATCAAGCCGTCCATGACCCGCATCAGCACCGCGTCGACCAGCTTGAAGAAGCCGGAGACGAGGCCGATCGCGAGTCCGATGACGATCGAGAGGACCGCCGAGCCGATTCCGATCAGAAGCGAGATGCGGCCGCCATAGAGGACGCGCGAAGCCAGATCACGGCCATAGGCATCGGTGCCGAGCAGGAACTGCGCGGACGCCGGCTTCAATCGCTGCGACGGCGCGAGCTGGATCGGATCATGCGGCGCGATCAGCGGCGCGAGGATCGAGATCAGCACGATCAGCGTGAGCAGGATCGTCGCCATGGCGATGATCGGCGTCGAGGTCAGGAATCCGAAGCGCGGCCGCAGCGGCGACGTGATCGGAATGGACGACTGGGGAAGGGTATCGACCGACATGTTTGTCCTTAAATCCTTGCCTCAGTACCGGATCCGGGGATCAAGCAGGGTGTAGGCGACGTCGATGAGAAGATTGACGACGACATAGATCAGCGACGTCAGCAGGATCATCGCCTGGATCACCGGATAGTCGCGCGCCAGCACCGCATCCACGGTGAGACGCCCGATGCCGGGAATGTTGAACACGCTCTCCGTGACGACGACGCCCGAGATCAGGAGCGCAAAACCGGTGCCGATCACGGTAATGACAGGCACGGCCGCGTTGCGCAGCGCATGCCGCATCATCACGGCGACCTCGTTGATGCCTTTGGCGCGTGCGGTACGGACGTAATCCTCGCCGAGCACGTCGAGCATTGCCGCGCGCGTCATGCGCGCGATCAGCGCGACGTAGATGAAGGAGAGCGCGCAGGTCGGCAGGATGATGCGCTCGAAGAACGGCCCGAAGCCGGCGCTGATGCTCTTGAAGCCCTGCACCGGAACCCAGCGCAGATCGATCGCGAACACCTGGATCAGGATGTAGCCGACCACGAACACGGGCACCGAGAAGCCGAGCACCGACAGCCCCATCACGAAACGGTCGATCCAGGTGCCGTGCTTCCACGCCGCGATCACGCCTAAGGGAACGGCGACGATGACGGCGAGGATGATGGTCGACAGCGCGATCGAGATCGAGGGCTCGACGCGCTGGCCGATCATCTTCATGACGGGCAGGTTGGAGATCAGCGAGGTCCCGAGATCGCCGTGCAGCAGCTTGTTCACCCAGGTGATGAACTGCACGATCAGGGGCTCGTTGAGGCCGAGCGACGTGCGGATGCGCTCCAGCCGCTCCGGGGTGGCGTTGTCGCCGGCGAGGATCGCGGCGGGATCACCCGGCGTCAGCCGCAGCAGCAGAAACACGAACAGCGCGACGACGCCCATCACGGGCACCGCGGCCAGAACGCGACGAATGAGATAACCTAGCATACACCTATCTCCGGCTTCGGAACTTGGGTGGCCGCGAGGCCACCGTCGGATCTGTCGTATCTATCATGCGCGCCTGTCATCCGGAAAAGCCGTCCCTTGCGGGGCAAATAGTGTGCCAAGGGCAGGGCGGTAGCAAGGGGCCGCCCTGCGTGCGATCGGGACCACTCAGGATGCACGGCGTAGCTCGTGCTCGCCCCTGAGCGCGGGCACGGTCGACGGTGCGTTGAGCCCGCGCCAGCCGTCGATGGTGGCGGCAATCATCTGCGCGGTTGCGGCCGACAGCGTCCAGCCGAGATGGCCATGGCCGGTGTTGAAGAACACGCCCGGCAGCCGGCCCGCGCGCACCACCGGCATCATGTCCGGCATCATCGGCCGCAATCCGGCCCATGGCACGACGCGCGACGTTTCGACGTCGGGGAAGTTGCTGCGCACCCAGTCGACCAGTGGTTGCACGCGGTCGGCGCGGATGTCGCGGTTGAAGTCGTTGAATTCGGCCGTGCCGGCCACGCGGAAGCGGTCGGCGCCGAGCCGGCTGGTGACGATCTTGGCGGCCTCGTCGAGCAGGCTGACGGTCGGGGTCGCGTTGCGGCTTGCAGCCGTATCGAGCTGCACGGTGATCGAGTAGCCCTTCACCGGATAGACGTTGACGCGCTCGTTGAGCAGAGTGGCGAAGTGGCGGCTCGCCACGCCGGCGCAGACCACGACGCCGTCCACCTTCAGCATGCCACGCGCGGATACGGCTGCATCGCTTGCCGCAAGATCAGCCCAGCCGATGACGTAGCCGGCGCCGGCTGGGGCGATCGAATCGATGTTGGCTTCGTGGACGAAGGTCGCGCCACGACGCTTGCAGGCCTCGGCAAGTCCGCGCGTGAATTTGTGGATGTCTCCGGTCGCATCCGAGGGCGTGAAGAAGCCGCCGTAATACTCTTTGCGCAGCGTCGGTTCGATGTTGCGGATCTCCTCCGCCGTCACCGGGCGGCGATCGAGGCCTCCCTCCTGCAACAGCGCGTTGACGCGCAGGCCGGATTCGAAACCCTTCTTGTCGTGGTAGATGTGGAGAATGCCGCGGCGTTCGAGATCGAACTCGATGCCTTCGCGTGCCGCGATCTCGAACAGATGCTTGCGGGCTTCGATCGCGAGGCGCGTCGTCTGGATGGTGTTGGCGCGATAGTTGCCGATGTTGGCGACGAACTCGCTCATCCACGAATATTTGTGCCAGTTCGGCCGCGGGTTCATCAGCAATGGCGCATCGCGCCGGAACATCCAGCGCAGGCCTTTCAGGATCGTCGCGGCGCTGTTCCACACTTCGGCATTGCTGGCGGAGAGCTGTCCGCCATTGGCGAACGAGGTCTCCATCGCGGCGTAACGGTGCTTGTCGAGCACCGTCACCTTGTAGCCGCGTTCGAGCAGGGCATAGGCAGTCGTTACGCCGGTGATGCCGGCGCCGATGATCGCGATATGGGTCATGATAGGTTCGGGGCTCCCGTGAGTTAAAGACGGCTAACCGCTGGCCGAAAGGCCGTTGGCGGCGCCCCATCTGTCACGGTTACCTGAGAGCTTGATCCGGCACCGACCCCAAGAAGTCAGCTCCGGACTATCCCCTTCGGTGGACGTCACGACCAGATCCGTCATGCCGTCTCTCTCCAGATCGTCCTGACGATACGGTCCTTTTGCCTGAGAGTTTCCGGGGCGGTTGCTCCGTCGGCGCCGCAAAGAAGGCCAAAACCCGCTTTGCGATCTCTCCCGCGTCGTCGCGTGGACCATCGAGCAGTACGATGCGCCTCATTTTTAGACAAGGCTAAATTTCGCCCTCGGCTGCCACGGTATTGTGCAGTGCACAGGCGCTTCGATCACGCGAGAGTCGCCAGTAGTCCCGCCATCAGGCGGCCGCGCTCGACCAGGCTCTCGACCTCGATATACTCCTCCAGCGTGTGGCCATTGGCTCCACGCACGCCCAGGCCGTCGAGCGTAGGGATCCCCATTGCGCCGGTGAAGTTGCCGTCGGAGCCGCCAGGGGAGCTCGCATGCGGCAGCTCGGCGCCGAGCGACTTGGCGATAGCGCACGCCTTTTCGTAGAGCGCCATCGTGCTCGCGTCCGGCTCCCACACCGGCCGCGTCACGCCGCGTGTCACCTTGAAGGTGACGTCATTGTTGGTGCCCGACAGCGCCAGCATCCGCTCCACGCCGCGGTCGAGATCGGCCTGCCGCTTGGCCATGGAGAGCGCTTCGCCGGTGGCGGTCGTGGCAACGCAATTGACCCATTGCCCGCCATGCACGACGCCGACCGAGAAGGTGCAGTCCTCCGTCGTCATGGCGTCGATGGCGAGAATCTGCCGCGCCATCTCGCGGATCGCCGAGCGTCCCGCCGACAGTGTCGCGCCGGCGTGGCTCGGCCGGCCCGTCGCCTCGAGATTGAAACGTGCGATGGCGTAACGTCCGGTGGTGACGCCGTTGTCGGCGCGGCCGGGCTCCGGCACCAGCACGTATTTGTTGCGCGCGGCCTCGGCTTCGATGATGTCGCGTGTCGAGGGCGTGCCGACTTCCTCGTCCGGCGTGAACAGCACCGTGATCGGCAGCGGCGTGGTGAAGGATGCGCGCGCCAGTTGCCGGATCGCTTCCAGCGAGAGGTAGTTGCCGCCCTTCATGTCGTAAATGCCGGGGCCATAGCACTTGTTGCCCTCGCGCCGCCATTTCAGCTTCTCGATGGTGCCGACCGGATGGACGGTATCCATGTGTCCGGCGATCAGGATGCCGGGCTCGCCTTGCTTCGGATGGGGAAAGCGCGCGCGGACCACGCCGCCGAAGCCCTGCCGGCCCGCGATGCGCTCGATCGTCGCACCCATGATCGCCATATCCCGCGCTGCGATATCGAGCATGCGATTCACGGCCCCGGCGTCCCAGGTCGGGCTTTCGCATTCGACCCAGGTGCGCAGGCCTTCGAGCATGGTCTCGGAATCGAAAGGAAGATTGGCTGGATTCATCTCAATGTCTCTCAAGCTTCGGAAGATGGAACGCGTATTGCATTGCCGCGGTCGGGACGAGTGGAGAGTGTTGTAGAGCCAAACCGATCTTTGTGGAGCCTGTGCGCTTGCCGCCTGGGCCTGCAGCGAAACCGGATTGACGCGCTCGGCACGGTCTGCAAGTCTCGAAAGATAAAGGCGCTGCATGAGGTTAGTTCGCCCAAAGAACGAACCAAATGCTCAATCAATAGCCCGCCTTTGAACAGTTTCACGTCAGGAGAAACTTTTTATGTTGCACTTCATGCGCCGGGGGTCTCGCGCGTTCGCCTCCAAACTCGCGCTGTCTGTCGTCGCGCTTTCAACGGCGTTCGCCTCGCCGGTGCTTGCGGCCGGCAAGACCATCACCGCGGTGATGCATTCGGATCTGCGCATCATCGATCCGATCTTCACCACCGCCTACATCACGCGTGACCATGGCTACATGGTCTACGACACGCTGATTACGACGGATTCGAATTTCAAGATTCAGCCGCAGATGGCGGACTGGAAGATCTCCGACGACAAGCTCACCTACACCTTCACGCTGCGCGATGGCCTGAAGTGGCATGATGGCGCGCCGGTGACGGCGGAAGACTGCGTCGCCTCGCTCAAGCGCTGGGCCGCGGTCGACGGCATGGGCCAGCAGATGATGCAGTTCACCGCCAGCATCGAGGCAACCGATCCCAAGACCATTACGCTGAAGCTGAAGGAGCCTTACGGCCTGGTGCTCGACTCGATCGGCAAGCCGTCGTCGCGCGTCGCCTTCATGATGCCGAAGCGCCTCGCCGAAACGCCGCCGGACAAGCAGATTCCCGAACAGATCGGCTCGGGCCCCTTCAAGTTCGTGGCATCGGAATTCCAGCCGGGCGTGAAGGCGGTCTACGTCAAGAACACTGACTACGTGCCGCGTAAGGAGCCGGCGAGTTGGACCGCGGGCGGCAAGGTCGTGAAGGTCGACCGCGTCGAATGGGTCACCATGCCGGACGCGCAGACCGCGGTGAACGCGCTGCAATCGGGTGACATCGACTTCCTCGAGAACCCGTCGTTCGACCTCGTTCCGGTTCTCGAAGGCAACCCGGACCTCAACGTCCAGGTGCTGAACAAGTTCGGCTTCCAGACGCTCGGACGCATGAACTTCCTCTATCCGCCGTTCGACAATGTGAAGATCCGCCGTGCAGCGCTTCTGGCGATGAACCAGAAGGACGTGCTCGACGCACTCATCGGCAACCCCAAATACTACAAGATCTGCGGCGCCTTCTTCATCTGCGACACGCCTTTCGCGACCGACGTCGGTTCCGAATCGCTGGTCAAGGGCAACGGCATGGCGGAAGCCAAGAAGCTGCTCGCCGAGTCCGGTTATGATGGGACACCGGTCGTGATCATGGCGCCGGGCGACGTCACGACGCTGAAGGCTCAGCCGATCGTGGCGGCCCAGCTGCTGCGTGAGGCCGGCTTCAAGGTCGACCTGCAGGCGACCGACTGGCAGACGGTGGTGAGCCGCCGCGCGAGCCAGAAGCCCCCGAAGGAGGGCGGCTGGAACATGTTCTTCACCAACTGGGTCAGCGCCGACGTGTCCAACCCGATCTCCAATCTCTCGATTGGCGGCCAGGGCAAGAAGGGCGGCTGGTTCGGCTGGGCGGAGGACGCCAAGATCGAGAAGCTCAAGGACGACTTCGTCCGCGCTGGCTCACTCGATGCTCAGAAGAAGATCGCGACCGAGATACAGAAAGAAGCCTACGACCAGGTGATCTACATCCCGCTCGGCCAGTATCAGGCGCCGAGCGCGTGGCGGAAGTCGCTCACCGGCGTGATCGACGGCCCGGCGACGCCGATTTTCTGGAACATCGACAAGACTGAGTAGGCCGGACGCCTGCGTGTGAATGCGAACGGCGCCGCGGGTCTGACCGCGGCGCCGTTTTTTTGAAGCGATCCCTGGATTTGGTCTAGCAGTGGCTGCCGCGCACCTGCTCAAGCCCCTCACTTGCGAATGGCAGGCTGCTGCCCGGCCGATCTTCGGACCATGGGCGCCGGCGGGCGGGTTGTTCGATCTCCCGCCCGGGCCGATCCTCTCTGGTCTCTTGTTCCATCTCGCCATCCTCTCGATTGCTGCGGTACAACATCAGGAGCTGCGACAAGTTCCTCAGGTGGCGCTGCGATGATGCGGCTTGAACAGCCGTCCCTTCTCCACCACCAGCACGATCGCGAGCGCAGCGATCGTCGACAGGAAGAAGCCGACCGAGAACGGCATCAGTGTGCCGTCGAAGCTCTGTCCGATCGCTATGCCGACCACGATTCCGATCAGCGTCGTGATCGAGCCGTAGAGCGAGGAAGCAGTGCCGGCGATGTGGCCCTGCGGCTCCATGGCGAGCGCAGTGAAATTGGCGACCATCATGCCGAACGAGAACATCATGAGCGCCGACAGTGCCATGAACAGCGCGAGCGGTAGCACGTTCAGGATTTCGGTGACCAGCATGACGCTGGCGATGACGGCATAGAGCGTCAGCGCGCCGTGCGAGATCGCGCGCATGCCGAGCCGCCCGACCAGCCGCGAATTGAGGAAGCCGGCGATGGCAACGCCGGCTGCGACCGCCGCAAAGGCAAGCGGGAAATAATGGCCGAGATGATAGATGCCGGTGAACACCTGCTGCGCCGAGAACACGTAGGCAAACAGCGCACCCATGACGCTGCCGGCGGCGATCGCATAGCCGATGGTCTGGCGATTGGTCACGGTCTGGCGGAAAGCGGCGAGGACGTCGGCGGGCGCCAGCGACCGGCGTTCCGACTCGGGAAGGGTTTCCGGCAGCCGCCACACGCTCCATGCGAGCGCGAGCAGGCCGTACAGCATCAGCACCACGAAGATGCCGCGCCACGCCGTCACCAGCAGCACCGCCTGTCCGAACGAGGGGGCGATCACGGGCACCGCGATGAACACCATCATGGCAAGCGACATCACGCTCGCCATGCGGCGGCCGGCATAGCAGTCGCGCACGATCGAGGTCGCGATCACGCGTGTCGCCGCGGTGCCGAGCCCCTGCAGCGCGCGCGCCAGCAGCAGCGTCTCGAACGAGGGTGCCGCGACCGCCAGCACGCTCGCCACCGCATAGACAGCCATGCCGCCGAGCAGCACCGGCCGGCGGCCAAAGCGGTCGGACAGCGGGCCCATGACGAACTGGCCGGCGCCGAAGCCGATCAGGAAGGTCGACAGCACCAGCTGGAGATGGTTCGCAACGGGAATCTTGAAGGCTGCTCCGATATTGGGCAGTGCCGGCAGCATCATGTCCATCGCAAGCGGGTTCAGCGCCATGATGGACGCGATCACGATGACGAATTCCGGAAACCTCATCGGACGGTGTCCCGAGGACACCCAATCGTCGGCATTGACGTCAGACAAGAAGCTCACCTCTGAAATTGAGCGACTTTATCCATCGCTCATGTTGCGTTGCACAACCCATGTTTCGGGATGGCTGGCAGGCGGAGGAGGGGCGGACAAGAATTGGTGAGGAGACCGACCCCGCGCGAGCCGACCCGCGGATTCGGCTCAGGCCCGGAAACCAGTGATTCACTATCCCTCCCTAAAGATCGGCGGCCGGCGGGGCAGGTCGGCCGCGCGGGATGAAACGGAAACGCCTCCTGTCCACTGTGGCGGCCGATCGACGAGGCGCCGCTGGCGCCGCGAGAAGCAGACAGACAAGGTATCCGATTGTGTCTGATGTCACCGGTACAGCACGATGGTTGGAGCCCTCGGCCGACACGGCTTCGAGGCGAAACATCTGGCTTGCCTGCCTGATCGCACTGACCGCGCTCTTGGTGCTTGGCAATCTCGCCAACGACGCCGTGCTCGATGTGAGATATGGCTGGGATACCCGCGTCAATTGCGCGGCGGTGGACGCCTATGCCGGCGGGCTCGATCCCTACTTCGTCAAGAACCTGAAGGGCACCAAGCTCTCTTACCCCTATCTGCCGGTGACGCTGGAGGCCTTCCGTCCTTTCTGCGCGGGCGGCATTCTGGTCGCTCATCACAAAGCTATCTTTCCCGTCCTCGCCGTGCTCTGCGGCCTCCTCTTGCCAGGTCTTGTCTTGCCAGGACTTGTCTTGCCAGGTCTTGGTTTCCAGGGGCATGGCCGAAAGCGCCCGAGCGCTCGCGACGTCGGGCTCAGGGTGCTCTGCACGCTCGGCGCCTTCGTCGGTTTCGAATGGGTGCAGGCGTCGGGCAATTTCGCGATCCTGAGCGGCGTGCTGACCGCGATCGCGCTGAGGCTCCTGCTTTCTCTGCCCACATCCGGGTCGTCGGAGGACAGCAGCTTTCCGTCGCGCCTCGCCGGCGCCGCGCTGCTCGGCCTCGTGATGTCGTTCAAGCTGGTGTTCTTTCCAGTGCTGGCCGCGCTGTACTTCCTGCCGCTGCCGCGCGGTCGCAAGCTGACGCTGATCGCGATGGCTGTGTTCAGCTTCGCCTTGCCGATCCTGATATCGTGGCTGGCCTACCCCGATCTGTTCGCGAGTTGGCAGCTTGCGATGGCCGGAAAGATTCCCGACCAGCACCTCGTCGAACTGTTCGAGAGCAATCCGTCACTGCTGCTGCTGGCGCGGGATCTGATGGGCCATGTGGGCCTGATCGATAGCAAGCCGGCGATCTTCGCAACCTATGCAGTCGCCGCGACCGCGCTGGTGCTCGGACCGTTCGCCCTGTCCGTCCTGCGCTTGATCGGGAAGCGGCCGGCGCACGGAGGAGGCTCGCTTCCCGGGCGGCTGGATCGCTGGCTGATGGATCACCCCCGCGTGGCGATGCGCGTCACGGCGCTGGCGATGTTTGCGCTCTATCTCAGCTCGCCGCGCCTCAAGGAATATGCCTTCTTCGAACTCGCGCTCTATGCCGCGATCCTGCTGGTCGATCTTTCGGCCACGGCGCTCGCCGCCGCGCTCACCGTCGGTCTCCTGATGCCCTCGTTGATCTCGATCGTGGGGAGCTCCCTGGACGACAGTTTCATCCTGCTCTTCAGCGCGCTGATGTTGTTCTGGGTGCTGCTGCTCGACGCCGGTCAGGCGGGCCGGGTGCCGGACACGGTCCAGCTATAGCCGTGGCGGTGGTAGAGCCTCACATCCCCAAATCCGCCATCCGACAGCAGCGCCTCCGCTTCGGCGCGTGTGTAGTATTTCGCGTAGGCGGGATTGAGCTGGTCGTAGATGGTCAAGCGGCGAACGCTGCGCGGAAACTTCGCCAGCACCGAACGCATGTAGGACCGCATCGGTAGCGGCAATATACGGCACAGCCCGATATAGGCCGTCAAGATCCATTCCAGACCATGCGACAGCACCACCAGCAGCCGGTGCGGCAGCAGGACGGTGAGCTTGCGCAGCGGGATCGCTAGCGACAGATAGGTCTCGTTGCCTTCGTGGCCGTAGAGCCAGACGATGCAGCGTCCGCCGGGGCGCAACGCATCGTAGGCCGCACGAACCACCGGCGCCGGTTCGGGGATGTGATGCAGCACACCCATCGAAACCACATAGTCGAGCCCGAGATCGGGCGGCAACCGGTCGCCGGGCACCTGCAGATAGTCGATGCGCTCCGCGCGCGCCACCGTGTTGTCCTTCAGGACCAGCATGGCATCGGAGGGTTCGACCGCGACGACGCGATCCGCTCCGGCATCGAGCAGCATGTTGACGATGCGCCCCGTGCCGCTCCCGATGTCGGCGATCCGCTTGCTTTTGACCTCGTCGAGCGAAAGCAACGGACCGAACAGATCGGCAAGCAGGTCCGCCGAGCCGTAATAGCCGGGGTTCTCGCGGAACGCGGTCCATTGCTCGCCGAAATCGCTGATCGTCTGGTCCTTCAGGTCCGGCATGCGTCCGCTCCCTATGCTCGGCGCGCCGAGGGGGTGGCAAGCCCCGTCAACCAGATGCCCAGCGTCAGGATCGGCCACAGCGCGAACGCATTGTCGCTCCTGGCCTCGCGATGCGCATTCCACAGCAGCCGGATCGCCTCCGGTTTCAGGAGGGGCGCAAAAACATCAGCCTCGCGGCCGAGCACCCGGTCGCAGATCGGCCGCAGCCCGCCGCGTCGCATCAGTTGGGCGATCGGCACGTTGAAGCCGCGCTTGCGCGACCATGCGGCCTCGCGCGGCATGCCCAGGCGCTCGGCGAGTTTGCGCAACACATATTTCGGCGCGCCCTTGGGCCAGGGATTGAGCAGCGAGACGTCGAGGCTGCCGGCGAGGTCCATGACCCGTCGGTCGAGGATCGGCACGCGCACTTCCAGACCGTGCGCCATGCTCATGGCATCGACCTTGGTGAGGACGCTTTGCAGATGGAAGCGCTGGTCGGCGATCAGCGCCCGATCCAGCACGTTGTCATGCGGCTCCGAATAATATCCGGCGTATTCCGCGAACGGGTCGGCCGATGCAAGATCGGCCATCCCGTTGTCATAGATCTTCTCGGCGAGAAAGCGGGGAACCAGCCGCCGCCATTGCAGATGAGGGCTGTTGCCGGCTTCGCTGAGCCCGAGTGCGAAGCGGGCGAGTTGCGCCGCCGCCGGAAGCCGCTTCTCGTTGCCGCGCACCGAGGCATAGGCGAGGCGTCCGGTCAGGCCGGCAAGGCTGCGCGGAACGAATTGGCGCGCGCGCTTAGCCATCATGGTCGCGGCATAGGTTTCATATCCGGCGAAGAATTCGTCGCCGCCGTCGCCGGACAGGACCACGGTGGAATGCCGGCGGACTGCACCCGCCAGATGATAAAAGCCGAGCGCGCCCGTGTCGGCGCATTGGCCGTCGAAATGATAGACCACCGCCCGCAGCGCAGCCTCGGCATCCTCGCCCGCTTCCCCGTCGATGACGTTGAGCGACAGGCCGGCGGCGGTCGCGATCTGCTGCGCCACCGCGGTTTCATCATGGCTTTTCTCGGTGAAGCCGGCCGTGAACAGCGGCGGCTTCAGGCCGAGCCGGCCGAGCGTGAGGCTGATCAGCGAACTGTCGATGCCGCCGCTCTGCAACACGGCGAGCGGCACGTCGCTCACCATCTGGCTCTTCACCACCGTCTCGATCGTCGATTGCAGCCGGACAACGGCTTCGTCGAGGTCGCGGATCACGGGCGCGCGCACCGGCCGCCAGAACCGCCGCTCGGTCCGCTCGCGCTCGGTAAATCCGATCATCGTGCCGGGCGGGAGCTGCTTGATGTCCTGGTACAGGCTCTGTTGCGTTCCAGGATGGCCCGCTGCGAGATAGGTGTGCAGGGCCACCGGATCGATCCGCGCGGCGACGTCACCGCTCGCCGTAAGTCCCTTGATCTCGCTTGCGAACAGGACGCGGCTGCTGCTTTCGGAATAATACAGCGGCTTGATCCCGATGCCGTCGCGCGCCAGGATCAGGCGGCGCTCCTGCCGGTCCCACAGGCCGATCGCGAAAAAGCCCTCCAGGCGTTCGAACATCGCCTCGCCCCAGGCGAGATAAGCGTAAGGGATGATCTCGGTGTCGCAGGTGCCGCGAAAGCGGACGCCGAAGGATCGCTCGAGCTCGCTGCGCAACTCGTGATCGTTGTAGATCTCTCCGTTGTAGGTGACGACGATGCGCTCGGATGAATCGAGCATCGGCTGGTGCCCGGCCTCGGAGAGATCGCGGATGGCGAGCCGGCGGTGGGCGAGGCCGACGGGGCCGTCCAGCCAGTTGCCCTCGCCGTCCGGCCCGCGGTGGACCAGTGCAGCCGACATCGCCGCAACCGCGCGGCCGTCGGCGGGCCGACCGTCACGATGAAAGATGCCCGCTATGCCGCACATCGCGTTCGCTCGCCGCGGGAGGTCATGGTCGCTGATTCATGATCTGCTTCAGCAGCACCGCGAGCAGTCCCATGGCGACGACGAGGATGCTGAGCAGGATCGCGCCGACGCCGAGCACGAAGGCGCTGACGAGCTGCAGGATGATGCCGCCGACCAGCGAGACCAGCGCGAGCGCCATGCACATCATCGCCAGCAGCACGAAGATCTTGAGCGGATTGTAGTAGGTGCAGGCCTCGAGGACGTATTGCAGGGTCCGAATGGAGTCGCGGAACAGGTTCACCTTGGAGCGGCCGATCCGCTCCTTGTAGTCGATGTCGATATAGTCGACGAACTTCGCGTTCATCATGTAGGCGAGCGTCAGCGATGTCGTGAAGCTGAAGAGGTCGCTGACATGGTCGAAATAGGAGATCGCGACCTGCCTGCCGAACACCCGCAAGCCGGAATTGATGTCGGGGATCTCGCGGTTGGCGGTGAATTCGACGATCGCCTTGAGGATTGCACGCAACGGCGACTTCAGCATCGACTCGCGGTAATTGGGCCCGGTCCGGGCGCCGACGACCATGTCGAAGCCCTGGTTGAAGCGCGCGACGAGCGCCGGGATCGCTTCCATCGGGTAAGAGCCATCCGCATCGCTGATGACGATGGTGTCGTAGGATGCGGCGCGAATTCCATCCTTGAGCGAGCGGCCATAGCCGATGTTGTGGGGATGCCTGAGCACCTTTGCACCGGCCTGTTCGGCAAGCTCGCCGGTGCCGTCGGCCGAACCATCGTCGACGATGATGATCTCGTAGGGGGTGAGCTGAGCGCCGTCGAGAGCCGCCTTGGCTCGACCGATGGTTTCGACGATGCCGTTGCGCTCGTTGAGCGCAGGAATGACGACTGAGATCATAAGCGGCGTGCAATACAGGTGACGGATTGCCCGAAGAAGCTTCGCGAGAGCGGATCGAGCGCCCGCGACAGCGGCACGGCATATTTGTCGAACAGGGCGATCTGCCCGTTGACGGCGGCATCGTTCAGCGACTGATGTCGCTTCAGGCGATTGGCAAGCCACCCAAGCCCGCCGATCGGATTGAAGTAGTTCAGCCGGATCAGCTCGACCGGTTGATCGGCGAGCAGCCTGGCGAGACGTGCCGTGGTGTAGCGGCGGCAATGTCCTGCCAGGCGATCGAGATCGTTGTAGAGCAGCATCAAAGCCGGAACGCTGATCAGGAGATGGCCTCCGGGCTTGAGCACCTGCACCAGATTGGCAATTGCGGTGGCGTCATCCTCGATGTGCTCGAGCACGTTGATGGTGAAGACCGCATCGACGCCTTGGGGTAACAGGGAACTCAGCTGATCGCGGACCAGAATGTCGCAGACGGCGAACTTGCGATCGGGCATCGCCTTCGCGGCGCGTTCGACGCTTTCGCGGTCGTGGTCCACGCCACAATACTCGCCAAGCTCTCCGAGCACTCTGCTGTAGAGCCCATGCCCGAACCCGACCTCGACGATCGCGCCCTTCAGGTAGGGGCGAAACTGGTCGATCACCCAGTTCATGTAGTTCTGCGCGTCGGCGATCGCGCTCGAATACGTGTCGGCCCCGACTTTCAGGCTTTCCTTCGTGGACTGGGCGGGAAAGGAAGTTTGAGCCATGGAGCCTGCGCCTCGTTCTCGCCCGGGTTAGCAGCGAGCGCCCCATTTCTCAAGGACATGTGAGGCGTCATCGCCTTAAAGTTGACGGCTCGCGCGGCCGATGGGCGGAGTCGCGCCGGGCGAGGGCGCTTACACCGAAGCGTGACCGGTGGTGCGCGAGATCGTATAACACGCTGAGGTTGACGACGCCTTGGCGGCGCCGTACTAATGACGATTATTGCCGGAAGTTGCGATTACACGTTGCGCTGATTGCTGAACATTTTTTTGAAGGCCGCCGGTCGTGGCGGCTGCCGGAGGATTGCATGGCCGGTAAGCAGAAGGCGAAAACATCATCGAAAAAATCCGACACGGTCGGCAGGCGGAGCCCGCCACCAGGATTCCGCAGTTCAACAAGGCGGGCTGGTTCGGGCGTCTGCTTCCGCGACTCCATGCATTTCGAAGTCTCGGAGGAGCGCATCCGGCAATGGGCGAAAAAAGGTTTTGAAGTAGGCCCGGCGTGAGCTGACGTCGTCGGCGGCGCAGAACGTTTCGATCGTGACAGCGGTGAGTTCCGGGAGGGGCTTTCGATGCAGCGGATTGTTTTGGGGCGCGTGAAGCCGACGCTTTCACTTCCGGAGGCGCTCGACAAGATCAAGGCCGGAACGAGAGCCGTGGTCATCGGCGACGGTCATGGATCGAGGGTCGTCACTGCCGGTGACATCTTCGAAGCCATGAATGAGGCGCTTGATGCGGGCAAGGACCCGAAGAGCGTTGAAATCGGCGAGGTGAAGCCGACCCTCCCGAGAGTTGCGTTGGGAGCACCTCCAGTCACGGCAACCGACAGGTTTGGACCACCGGGATCGCGGCCGTCGTTGACTTTCCCGGAAGAGGATCGATTTCGCTCGCTCCTGGTGGCCAGGGACGGTGGCAAGGAGCCGCGCTACCTCGTCGAGGAGATCGGCCCCGAGGGGGCGGTGATCGTGACCTCGTCCGAAGCATTCGCCGGCCACCTCGCCAAGAGCCTGACCATCTGCAAATGCGCGGGCGAGCCCGTCCATAGTTTCGAACCGGATCAAGTCAGAGTGCCCGGGGTCTGCAACAAGCCCCATGGGAAGCAGGTCACTTGCAGCCAGGCGAGCATCGTGTGATCGGCGCCGAACGACACCAGATCTCGTGGTGCGGGCAGCCGGGGTCGAACCGGCACAGCGCTTGCGCGCCGAGGGATTTTAAGTCCCTTGCGTCTACCAATTCCGCCATGCCCGCTTGATCCAACGAGATCAAACACTTAAGTCCATCTCCGGCCGTCTGGAATTGGCGCGTTTCGCGGGCCCGGAGGGACGGCTCTTCCTTAAGCGAGCCGGGCGCACAAGGCAAAGCCTCAATCCGGACATCTGTTGTTGCTTTAGGCATTCTCAATCCACGGGGACTATTCATCCGGCATGGCTGCTTCGTTCTTCACATCGCCGCGCGGCTTCGGCGCGCTCCTCGCGCTGCTTGCGGCCGGCGCCGCGCTGTCCGGCTGCGCCAGCATGACCGAGACGGTCGCGCCGGCCTTTGCCGATCCCGCCAAATACGAACTGTACGACTGCAAGCAGCTGGAGGCTGAGCGCAAGGCGCTCGCCAAACGCACCGACGAGTTGCGTGGGCTGATGGAGAAGGCCGAGACCGGGGCCGGTGGCGCCGTGGTGTCCGAGCTCGCCTATCGCAACGACTATGTCGCCGTGCGCGGGTCGTCGCAAATGGCCGAGGAGGCCTGGCGCCGCAACAGGTGCCGGGAATCGCCGCCCGAGGCGACGCCGCCTGCCACGCAATTATCGCCTGCGGCGTTCGCCAAGCCCGCTTCGAAATCCGGCAAAGCGTCGCGCTGAGGCGCGGCGCCCGCGGCGCTTCGCATCAGGACCGCCAGCCGTAAATCCAGTCCTGCCGCGCCAGCATGCGGTCCGGGCCGAGCGCGCGGATCGCAAGATCGCGCGCGGCCGCAAGCGGTCCGCTGAGGTGGTAGATGCGGCCCTGCTGCCGCGCGGTCCGCTGCACCCGCCGCACCCGCGCCTGGCGGGCACGGCCATATTGCGTCAGCGCAGCACTGATGCCCGCCGTGCTCTCGGCGGCTTCAAAGCTGAGGTGCCGGGCGAGCACGGCGGCATCCTCGATCGCCATGCCGGCGCCCTGGGCTGCAAAAGGCAGCATCGCGTGCACGGAATCGCCGAGCAGCGCCACCGGACCCTTGCTCCAGGGGCAGCCATCGGGCACGCCGAACAGCGCCCATTTCCGCCAGCTGTCGACCGTGGCGAGCATCATGCGCGCCGAGGCCGGCCAGCGCGGCGCGGCGAAGGCATCCATCACCTCCAGCGGATCGCCGGGCGTGCTCCAGCCCGGCCTGTTCCAGGTACCGGGCAGCACCGCGACCACATTGATCTGGCGTCCGCCCGCGATCGGATAGGCGACGAGATGGGCGTTCGGGCCCATCCACAGCTGTACCCGGCGCGCGGTGTAGTCCTTCGGCAGTTGCGTGGCATCCAGCGTGCCCCGCCAGGCGATCAAGCCGGAGAAGCGCGGCTGCACCTCGGGAAAAAGATGCTGGCGCACCGTCGACCAGATCCCGTCGGCGCCGATCAGCGCGCTGGCGAGATCGCTGCGGCGGATCGTGCCGCTGCGATGGACCACCGTGAGCCCCTTGGCATGAGGCGCGACGTCTTCGAAGGTCGCGCCCAGCTTCAGGTCGATGTCGGGATGATCGGCAACGGCGCCGGCCAGCGCCGATTGCAGGTCGGCGCGGTGCACCACCCAATAGGGCGCGCCGGCTCGCGCCGAAGCGGCTTCACCGAGCGGCATGCGCAGCAGCTCGCCGCCGGCCCGCGCGCTCATGATCGAGACCGCCTCCGGGACGACGGCGCGCAGCTTGAGACGCTCGGTGAGGCCGAGCGCGACCAGCACGCGGCTGGCATTGGGGGAGAGTTGCAGGCCGGCGCCGACTTCCTCGAGCCGCTCGGCCTTCTCCAGCACGACGATGCGAAAGCCGCGGGCTGCGAGCGCGAGCGCGGCCGTCAGTCCACCGATGCCGGCACCGGCGATGACAATCGTTCGGGAGAGCGCCACCCCTGACCGATGGACGCGGTCAGGCCACCTTGTCCTTCAGGACGCATTCCGGCGGACGGGCTTCGCCCGGCTTCAGGTCGGCAGCGAAGCGGTACAGCGTCGAGCAGTAGGGGCAGATGATCTCGTTGTCGTTGCCGAGGTCGAGGAAGACGTGGGGATGGTCGAACGGAGGGTTGGCGCCCACGCACATGAACTCTTGCGAGCCGATCTCGATGACGGGGACACCGGCATCGTTGTGGAAGTGCGGGACGACATGGTCGGACATCTAACTCATCCTGGAGTGGCAATGGCGGCAGACACAATCACGAACTGACGCGGCATCTTTAAGGCGCCGCGGACCATACTGGCGGGTGCAGGTGATTGCTAGTCCGGCGGAACCAAAAGCTCCGCAATTGCCCCATGCTCATTTGCTCATGCAAATTCGACACAATCTTGAGGCCTGAGAGAAGCCCTTCTTTCGTCGGGGACGTTGTGTCGCAATTTTGGCATACTATGTCTCTCGGAGGAGCAGATTGCACCGAACGACGAATCGTAAGGCGCAGACGATTTTAGGGATCGCCGGGTTCTTCCACATGAAATGGCTGCGAATCAGCACAGCGTTGACCGGTGTCGCGGCCTGCGGCTTCCTGCTCGCGCAGGTAGCACCGCACGCCCGTGAGGCCGGCGCGATCCTCGCCGCCCAGGATGATCCAGCCGTGGTCTCCGAGCTGAAGCTCGATCAACTGCTGCGGCACAATGACCGCCTGGTTCAGGACAATATCGAAGCCGCGCTCGCCGCCGGCGATGCCGATCTCGCCGACAGTTTCGTCGCGCTGGCGCGTGACCGCGACATCGCGCTGCCCGACGACCTGCTGAGCCGCGTCAATGACGCGGTCAAAGCCGAGAGTTCCACCTCGCATTTTGCCAAGCGGTTCGCCACCGGTCTCGTCACCGGCAATGCCGACGACGTCGCGAGCCTCTCCGGGACGGTGGCAGGCGATCTCTTCGTGATCGGCGACATCAGGGACGTGGTGCGCGAGGGCAAGCACCTTGCCATGGGCGAGGACACCGACCGCCTCGTGCTCGGGCTTGCGGCCGCCGGCCTTGCGGTGACGGCGGCCACCTACGTGTCCGTCGGTGGTGCCGCGCCGGTGCGCGCCGGACTGACGCTGGTGAAGGATGCGCGCAAGGTCGGGCGGCTCGGCGACGGGCTCGCCAAATGGGCCGGCCGCTCCGCGCGCGAGGTCGTCGATACGCCGATGCTCCAGAACGCCGTGGCCAAGGGCTCCGTGTTCCGCCCGGGCGAGACCGTCAGCGCGATCAAGGCGGCGTTCCGCGCCGAGAAGGCCGGCGCGCTGGTCCGGCTCGGCAAGGACATCACCCGCGTCGCCGAGAAGACCGGCACGCGCGGGGCGATGGATACGCTGCGCATCGCCGAAGGTCCGAAGGACGTCGCGCGCGCGGCGCGGCTTGCCGAAGCGCAGGGCGGCAAGGCGCGCGCGATCATGAAGCTGCTCGGCCGCGGCGCGCTGCTGCTGATCGGCGGCGCGTTCGATCTGGCGCTGTGGCTCTTCGGCGCGGGACTGACGCTGTTCGGCCTTCTCTCATCCATCAAGGCGACGACCGAGCGCCTGACCCAGGCCTGGTGCGATCGCAAACGGGCGCGGCGGCTGCGCCGTGCCCGGATCGCAGCCGAAGCTGCTCTGGCAAACGCGGCCGTTACGGCCTGAGGCGCGCCGCGCTTCGGGTTATTGTTTGAGCATGATGTTGCCGGAAAACCGCTGCACACTTTCCCGGATCGTGCTCTAAGATCAACCATTCCCCTCAAGACCTCACGGAACTGATGATGCCGAGCTTTCACAACGGCGCCGTTGAAATTGCCTATCTCGACGAAGGCGAGGGCGATCCGATCATCCTTGTGCACGGCTTTGCCTCCAGCAAGAACGTGAACTGGGTCTATCCGACCTGGGTCTCGGAGCTGCGCAAGAACGGCCGCCGCGCGATTGCGCTCGACAATCGCGGCCATGGCGAAAGCGCAAAGCTCTACGAGCCCGCGCAATATTCGATTCCGACAATGGCCGGCGACGTGCTTGCGCTCATGGATCATCTCGCCATCCCGCAGGCCGACATCATGGGCTATTCGATGGGCGGACGGATGACCGCGTGGCTATCCCTCAAAGAGCCGCAGCGCCTGCGCTCGGCGATCCTCGGCGGCATCGGCATCGGCGGCCTGATCGAGGGCACCGGCCCCGGTGAGAACGTCGCGAAGGCGCTGGAGGCGCCATCGCTCGACGACGTCACCGATCCCGTCGGCCGCACCTTTCGCGCCTTCGCCGATCAGACCCGCTCCGACCGGCGAGCGCTCGCCGCCTGCCTGCGTGGCACGCGCGATCTCATGACGAAGGACGAGGCTGCACGCATCGACGTGCCCGTGCTGATCGCGGTCGGCTCGACCGACGACGTCGCGGGAAGCGCCAGCGCGCTCGGCGCGATCATTCCCGGCTCGGAAGTGCTGGACATTCCGAACCGCGACCACATGCGCGCGGTCGGCGACAAGGTCTACAAGACCGGCGTGCTGGAGTTTCTGTCACGGCGGGGGTGACCTTGTCCGCATCGGCCGCTATCGTGGGCTTCCCATGTCTCGCGATTGCAATATGAGGATTGTCGGCCGGAACTGGCGCAATTGTCCACTCCCTCGGGGGCAGCAGAGCTCCGGAGTCCGCTAAGGGCGGTTATCGGACTTTAGACCTGCTATTCCCGGCTGCTGATCACGTTGGTCGGTGCGACTGGCCTCCGCTACATGGGTCTCTGGCGGTCCCTTCCTGGCTTCTAAGACGCGCAGCAACACAGACGCAACAGATAAGTGGTCCAGACAGAGATCGATGGGATCGTTTCGTATATCGTGCCCCCGCGGATTTCTGATGCCGGCAGTTGACCCGGCGAACATATGCCTGAAGCCTTTCTGCTCGTCCTTGTCGCTGGTAGTCGCCAAAGCATTCAACTGGATCTTGGGGCCGCTCTCATTGAACGCGTTCATCATGAGGCCGAAGCCAGTTTCCTCTAGGCCAGAAATTGTCTTCACTCGATTTTCAATTAGCTTGAACGCTTCAAATGTAGCTTGGGCATAGTAGCCGTCGTCGAACAACTTCAAAGCGACAAGAGTTATTTCACTGTGGATATTGCGCTCGTCGAAGGGGTGCACCCCAGATTTCTCAGCGGCTGACGGCCGACCAATGTTCTTGGCCACTCGGACGACCGCCTCGAACAGATCAAGTGCGTCGCTCATGGGAATAGGTTGGCTCGAATGCTCTTGAAGATTGTGTCGTACGTTTCTGCGGTCCCCTCAGCGGGCAGGTTGATTTCGATCCGAACCGTAAAGGCCATTTCGCTTTTTGATTTTTCCGTCGTGCTTAATGTCGCGGCGTAGGCTTCAGCGGGTTGCGTCGATGCAGTTGCACCAATCTTTCTGGAGGATCTCTTCGCCCTGCTCAATGTGGTTGGCTTTACTTTAGTTGCCGTCGAAGACCCGACGGAATGTCCAGAGAGCTCGCTGAGTGCAGTGAAGACGCCCGCTTGGCGGCTGCCTATGATCTCGCTGGTTTTGTCCGCAGACCTAAAATAACCGATGAGGTCGTCCTTGGACATTGTCCAAGCCTCGTCACCGCGAATTCCGAAAAGATCGGCATAAGCGTCCTTCACGAGCTTTCCAAAAGCCGGCGTGAATTGCTCTTCGTCGTGAAGTGTGAGTACCTTGTGGCCGATCTCCGTCCGTTTTCCAGCCTCGTCGATTATGCCGAGAAACTGGAGAACATTGATGACGTAGCTTTCGTTTTTCGACGCCAGACCTAACTTACGAACGGTGTCGGCTGTAACGGAAGGCGGAAAATTCTTCCGAAGAAAGCCGATCATCTGAGTAATGTTTCCCGGACCGGAAATATACGGGTGACTTGCCATTCACGCCCCCAAGTAGCCAAAGCGAAAAGCCTCTACCGAGTCGCGCGAGCGGTCAAGCAATCGCTTCAGCTTGCCCGTAGTTGTCAAGATAAACCGCTCGGCCTGCCTGCAGTCCGCTAAGGGCTGTTATCGGAGCCCAGATGTAGGCCCATGGGCAAACTGTCTTTGCACCTCGTCTATGAGCTCGATCACCCGATCTACAGGTTCGACCAAGGAGTATCCCGAATTTTCAAATCGGGTGCCAACTTGTCGGCGAAACTCGGCGCTGTATAGATTTTCCTGGAAGGGCACCATCCTTGAGGCGACGCCAATCGCGGTAAATCTTGATCGATCTGGATCATCTTGAAGCACAAGACCTCCACTGTTTCCGAAATAGACAGGGCAGTCGATTACGATCTGCGCCTCTTTGACTTTGCCTGCTACAATGCCGGTGCGGAGTAGGGGCGTATTTTTTTCAAAGAATTCAGGCGCGGCAAGGGAGGTCGGGAATCCAAGCAATAGAGTGGCACTTCCAATCTTGACACCATCGAGCTTTGTGGACTCCTCGATGTCAGTTCCCATGATGCTCCAACCTTCGTTGTTAGCATCCACTTGGACCCCGGCAACGTCTTTCAGACGAAAGTGAGATGCGGTTGCGTCTTCGCCATCCTCCATAGTTGCGATACGCGCGACTGCGACATCGGCACTACTATGCTTGATGAGATTTCCATCTGCGAAAAGCCGCTCGCAATCCACTTCGAATACAATTTTGTCCTTTAACGTCTTCGAATCGAGCGCGGTAAGTGCCAAAGGCGTGCTGAACGTTGTAAGACTGTCCTTAAAAAGAACGTGCTTTGCGCTCACCAAAAATACGTCGGGACCACGAGAGAAGAAGAAGCCGCTCCCGTGGGTCCCAGAAACCTCAATGAGAACTGCATAGCTGAGGAAAGCTGGTGGCAGGGCTGGCATTAACAGTCCTTGTGACAGTGAGGGCAGGAGTATTGGTGTGTCACGCCAAAGTCCCTGCATCTGGAATTTGTCTTAATCGCGATGCTGTCGATAAAGGTCGCGCCACACGCATGTTGATCTCGACACCCACAACAGCTCCGATAACGACAGTGCCGATGGGTTCATCAAACATCTTTACCATCCAATGTTCGAGCGATCTTAACAATCGGCGCTCAGGCTGGAGTCCGGTAATGGTTCTTATCGGACTCCAGAACGCGGAGCTCGCCAGCAGGGAGCGGCTTTGATCGCCTTAGATCGAAGGGCTAACTTGCCGAGAGTGAGTCTAGCCCGCCATCAGTCGTTGCGGTCGTTGCAGGTGTAGACACAAGGGGATGGGGCAGGGTTTCCCCAGCAGTGACAAGTGAAACTTCCACAGCAGTCAGTGTCGAACGAACAGCGTCCTCCTCGCGTCGTGACCTTACATGCTGCCATGAGTTGTGGCCTCTCGCTCAGTGGTGGTTTTTTTCCGATCGAACTGGAGAAAGGCTTCAAAGAGTTTGGTGCGGTGTTAATGAGCTCATTGGGTGAGTTCGAGATATCCGACAAAGATGGTTCCGCCGAGATTGCTGCAAAAACTACAGGCGGAGCACTCGGTTGAGACGAATCGGCGAGTACGAGACTTGGCATTGTTACAAAGAGCGCAACTGCGAGGATTGAAAGTGCCTTGTAGAACATGATTGATCTCCAAATTTGCGCGTTTAATGGGCTTCAAACGTTACAAGCCATATTTCCGTTGTTACTCCTCCTTCTCCTTGTATGAAAAGTTGCGAACGACATCGACTTTCACTCCTTTGATCCAGGTTTCCGGAGTTGGATTTCGAACTCCACACCAGTCATTGGTCGGGCCGTAATTGGTTTCGCCGACCCCTTGGTACCGGATCGTTTTGCATTCGAACCTCAGATCGTAATAGGCGGCGTACTCGCCTGTCAGCCGCAGCCCGAAGCCTTGAATGAATGGAGTGTTACCGGAGGGACAGGGGCCCCCGTCCGGAAGGTAAGGGGTGAGTCCATTGCCCGCAGCGTCGCACTGAATGTAGAAGCCGATCTTGGCCGCGAAATCGTACATTGGTACGACTTTGAGCTTCTGAAACGAGTTCTTCCCGCCATTCACCTGAACGATGATCCAGCTGCCATTAGCTCCCACGAGCTCGCCGCCGCCCTGCTGGTTGCCGATCACCTTGAGCGCCGGCCGTACGGGTAGAATGTTGTCAAGTTTGAGAATTGCGAGTTTTCGGAAGCAACCCTTTGGGTAGCTATCAAGGTAATATCGGATTTGCGCCGGATCCGACGAATTGGCGACGGCTTGCCAGACGGCCTTCTCAATCTCGTCTGGGATACACGCCGCTTTTGCATGTACAGCAAATAGGCTCATGAGAAGTGTTAGCAGAAAAGCAAATGCTCGCATTATGTGCTTCCAAAATTGGAGTGGAGTACGAAAGTGCGAAATAATGGAACGATGCAGTGTCAAGTTGCAAGCACTCGCAGACGGGTCCTCCCCAGGCGAAAAACCAAAACCGGTGGCCCGGCCCCAATTTTTCGCTAGCTGCGGGAGTCAAATCTGATGCAACGAGCCCAGATGCAACGCCTTTAGAGCTGATTCCGATTAGCGAGGCGGCCGGGATCATCGGGATCAACAAGTCTACTTTGAAGGCTCCGGTCGCATGACGGAAAAGTCGTGTTATCTGAAGCGGTTGCGGACCGGAATGCCAACGTCAATTTAGCTCAGTCGCGCCGAAGGTCTGCCAGGGCCAAAGGCAGGAACCCAGCGGGTCAAGAGACTGGCGCGCAATCGGCCGGTCGACTTCAAGGAGGTCGGCCAACTGGTTGACTGCGCCGCTGCAAACAACGCGTTCCCCGACCAAGCCCGTGAGCTTCCCGACGCCTAGCTGGCCTGACCGGTCCGCGTGGTCACCTGATGGCGTCGGATCTCGAGGCCGACGATCGCTAGCTGGTCTAGGTCCTGACGAAGTATGTCCGCGAGCACCTCGACGAGCTTAGCGAGCCCGCTGCTCCCGAGCTCGCTCCGTCGGCCTAAGGATCTTCGGGCGTCGTGGCACGCGGGGCTGAGGCCTCCGCCAAACATGACGCTCGTCGAAATGGGCGGAGAACGCGTCTGTGGAGATCATGCTTGAACACGAAACCCAAGCGCCATCACCCCAATCTCATCCCGCTTTGGCGTCGTCCCCAAACCGCCGCGCCAGCGCCATCAGCACCACGAAGGTCGCAACCCACACCATCCTTGCGCCGTAGCGGTCGTGCGGGCCCGAGATCACGCCGCAGATGAAGGCGTTGCCGAGCAAGGCCAGCGTCACGGTCGCTGCCAGCAGCGTCAAATCGTCCAGCCGGCGGTTCGCGAACGCATGCGCGAGCAGCGCGACCAGCGCCAGCATCGAGCCCATCGCGACGGGAACGTGCAGCCAGTTGATGACGTCGAAGTTGAGCTCCCAGTGCTGCTGGCGCGCTGCGCGCATCGCCGCGACCTGCGAGGGGATGTAACGCTCAATGATGCCGTATGTATGCGGTATCCAGACCGTGGTGCCTTCGCCGGTCGCGACATGCAGCAATTGCTGGCCCATCGCCCGCAGCGCCGCGCCGGCCTGCCAGGCCGGATAATCCTTCAGCGACTGCACGACGATGTAGCCCATCTCGTCGTTCATGCCTTCGAAGCGGCCGAGCGTGTTGAACATGCTCTTGCCCCACAGGAACTCGTCGGCGGTCGCCGGCAGTTCATTGCGATACGGACACAGCTTGTAGCGCTCGCGCGGGCAATGGTCGTTGAGATAGCGCGCGACGATGCCGTCCTGCATCATGCGGCCGAAGGCGACGCCGTATCCGCCGGGCGTCCAGGCCGCCTTGCCGGACAGCGCATAATTCGCCGAGACCAGCATCAGGCCACCCGCAACGATGGTGAGGCTCGCCTGCGCCAATCCGGCCAGCGGCAGGCGCTCCTTCAGAAACGGCCGTGCCATCCAGCCCGCGACGCAAAGGCCGAGCAGCACGCCGAGCGTGGCGCTGTGGGTCGCCGCGGCAAAGGCGGTGAAGACGAACAGCGCGATCTTTTCGAGCGGCGAGGTGCGGCCTGCGCCGACGATCAGCAGGAACAGCGACAGCACCGAGAGACCTGCAAAGATGTCGGTGAGCAGCATGCTCGCAAGCCAGGGCAGGGCCGTCGACGCGATCAGGCCAAGGCTGATCGCGACGAAGCGAAAGGTCTGCATCAATCCAAGCACGCGCAGGGTGAGCTGCAGCAGCCACAGCGTCGCCAGCGACTGGGCCGCGAGGTTGATCCAGAAACCGAAGCTCTCGCCATAGTGCAGATAGAGGCCGAACACCGTGGAGCGGCTGGGGACGAGATAGCCCTCGTACCAGCGCGCCAGATAGCCGCCGGTATCCCATTGCAGCAGCGGATAACCGTTCCAGAACGCCGGCGCGATCATAAGCAGGGGCAGGGCCACCGCCGCCACGCGCAGCCAAAAAGTACCCGCGGCGCGCGCGCGCAATTGATCGGTGGTGATGCTCAAATTCGCTCCCCGTCCTCGCTCTGGAACCATGCCCGCAATAACGGTTGGCGGAGAATTCACCAATAGTTTGATGCCGCCCGGCTTGAATTTGGCAAAACTCTGACCACTTTGAGCCGACCTCGTTGCTTGGGGCTTCGAAAGAAACTGTTGTGTTTCAACGTCTTGTCGTGCTTTCGCGAGGCAAGGCGGTGTTCACTCTCAGGCAAGCCGGTCAGGACGTCGTCGCCTAAACTATGCTATAGAACGGGCAAAACGAGCCCATTCGAAGAGCAAATCCCAAAGAGCAAATCCATGACAGTGCATCAGGTCAATCCGGGAGGAAAGCTCGCATCGCTCGATCCGATCTGGGAGCGGATCCGGAGCGAAGCGGAGGACATCGTCCGTCGCGAGCCCGAGCTTGCGACCTTCATCTATTCGACGGTGCTGCATCACAGCCGCCTGGAAGATTCGGTGATCCACCGCGTTGCCGACCGGCTCGATCACTCCGCGCTGTCAGGTGACCTCGTGCGCCAGACCTATGGCGAGGCGCTGCGCGACGATCCCGATCTCGGCAACGCCTTCCGCGCCGATCTCGTTGCGGTCTACGACCGCGATCCCGCGACCTCGCGCTTCATCGATCCCTTGCTCTACTTCAAGGGCTTTCACGCCGTCCAGACCCATCGCCTGGCGCACTGGCTCTGGCTGAAGGGCCGCAAGGATTTCGCGTATTATCTGCAGAGCCGCGCCTCCGCGGTGTTCCAGACCGACATCAATCCCGCCGCACGCATCGGCCGCGGCATCTTCCTCGACCACGCCACCGGCTTCGTCTGCGGCGAGACGGCGGTGATCGAGGACGACGTCTCGATCCTGCACGGCGTCACGCTCGGCGGCACCGGCAAGGAGAACGAGGACCGTCATCCGAAGATCCGCCATGGCGTCCTGATCGGCGCCGGCGCAAAAATCCTCGGCAACATAGAGATCGGCCATTGCGCGCGCATTGCCGCCGGCTCGGTCGTGGTCAAGCCCGTGCCGCACAACGTCACTGTCGCAGGCGTGCCTGCCAAAATCGTCGGCGAGGCCGGCTGTGCCGAGCCGTCGCGCACGATGGATCAGATGATCAACGCGACGGGGCTTTGAGCTCGCGTGCAAGGGCCGGATTCTCCAGCCCTTTTCGTCCCCAAATTGTTTGGCAATTCATGCTGGCGGTTCGTCGCGTCTCGTCCTAAAACCCGCCGACCATTTTCGATCGGAGACTTGCCGTGGACGTCAAAGAAGTCAGAAAGCTCGATGCGTATTTGAAGCGCGTATTCGGCAATCCCAAGATCCGCGTCGTGCCGCGGCCGAAGAAGGACGATTCCGCCGAAGTCTATATCGGCGAGGAATTCATCGGCGTGCTCTTCGTCGACGACGAGGACGACGATCGCTCTTTCCAGTTCCAGATGGCGATCCTCGAGGACGATCTGGTCGATCAGGAGTAAGTCTCTCCTCCGTCATTGCGAGCGCAGCGAAGCAATCCAGGAATCTTTCCGCGGAGGGATTCTCGATTGCTTCGCTGCGCTCTCAATGACGAACAGCAGCTTCACAACTGCCCCATGACGACATCAAAGCGCTAAATTCGACTTCGAAAAATACGAACTATCACAGGCGCTTGGCTACTGTGCATGGGTTGTTTTCGCAGTTTTTACTTCGGATAGTTTTTACTTCGGACCTGGGCCGAACGGGCCCCGCTCACCCCTTCGGCCCGCGCAGCTGCGCCGTCAGCCTGTCCATCGCCTCCGCCACATCGTGCCACTGCGACAGCCAGCTCCGCGGATAGCGGAAGGTGAGGTCGGCGCCGCCGACCCGGCGCTCGGACAGGCACATGCCCGGGGTGGCCGCATTGCGGGTGCAGCGCGCGGTCAGCGCCGGGCTTGCAGCGGAATAGAAGTCCTCGCTGCCGTAGGGCGTGTCGGCGCGGAACATCCGCATCGTCAGGCCATCCGCGGGCGTCGCCGCGGCCTGGTCGAGATAGCGCGGATAGATCGTGGCTGCCCGCTGCTCGGGCGAGAGCGCATCGTGATGGGCTGCGATCGACAGGAAGATGCGGTCGATCGATTGCACCGCCGCTTCCACCGTGTCGGCGGTGACGTGCTTCGGAGCGCTGGGCGGCTCGAGCGACGGATAGACGAAGTCGAGATCGATGCGCTCCTGCGGCCCGGAGTGCCGCTGGATCTTCATGCGGATCGCTGTCACCGGCAGGTTAAATAGCGTGCCGCCGACGCTCACCGGCAGCTTGTCCGGGGCGTCCGCGCCGCGGGTGCCCCAGGTCGGCCACAACAGATAGGCGACGAGCGCGACCGCGCAGACCGCAGCAATGCCGCCGAGCACGATCGGGACGGCATGCGCCCAGATGCGCGTGCGGGGGGACCTATGGGGAGCTGCCGAAAACACTGTCATGAGCTTGCGCGAGGTCGAGCCGGAAGTCGGCCGGTGGCCGACGAATCAGCGGCGAATATGCCATGCGGCGGCGATTTCGCGCAGCGTTCCCGGCCGCAAGGGGCGGGGGCGGCCCTGCGTGGACGGGACGGCGGCGTTAACCTTCCCTTAAGGATAATGTAGCGTTAACCGGCGCCATTTGTCACAGGAATGCTCCGGCGTTGCGTAAGGGCGGACCGTTCCGATGACACCTGAAGCTTTCAACACCTTCTTCTCGATCTGCATTGGCTTCGCGCTCGCGGGTGCGCTCGTGAACGGATACCAGGCGCTGGCGCAGCGGCCCGCCGGCTTCGGCCTGTTGCAGGACGGCGTGGCGCCGAAGACCTTCGCTGCGGTGCCGTTCCTGGTGTTCGCCGCACCCTTCATCATCATGCGCAACACGCTGCGCGGCATGCGGGTGGAAAGCCGCCGTGCCGAATTCGTGATGATGGCGACCCTCATCGCCGGCTTCTGGAGCATGATGAGCGGCACCTTCTTCCTGATGACGCTGCGCGCCGCCGGCGTTCTGGGCTGACGCCCGCGCATTGAGCTCCGCCGGCGCGGCCTTTGCGTCGCGGCTGCCGTTTCGCTATTCCTGTGGCCAACGCGACAGGAGACTTCCATGGCGATCTACGAGCTCGACGGGCAGGCGCCCGATCTTCCCGCCGACGGCAACTATTTCATCGCGGACACCGCCACGGTCATCGGCCGCGTGCGCCTGAAGCCTGGTGCCAGCGTCTGGTTCGGCGCGGTGCTGCGCGGCGACAATGAATGGATCGAGATCGGCGAGGGCGCCAATGTGCAGGACGGCTCGACCTGCCACACCGATCTCGGCTTTCCGCTGGTCATCGGAAACAACTGCACGGTCGGCCACAACGTCATCCTGCACGGCTGCACCGTCGGGGAGGGCGCGCTGATCGGCATGGGCTCGATCGTGATGAACGGCGCGAAGATCGGCCGCAACAGCATCGTCGGAGCCGGCTCCGTCATCACCGAGGGCAAGGAATTTCCCGAGCGTTCCCTGATCATCGGCTCACCGGCGCGCGTGATCCGCACGCTCGACGACGCCCAGGTGCAGAAGATGGGAAGTGCGGCGAAGTTCTATGTCGCCAACGGTCCGCGCTTCAAAAATGGCCTGAAGCAGATTGGCTAAGTGCCTTCGGACTCGCTTGCCTCCATAGCGCTCGCGATCTTCTCATGGCCCGCCGACCACAACGCGTATTCGTCGCTGCCGTCTGAATAAGGATTTGCTTCAGCGGGAATGTTTTGGCGCGCGGCGCGTTCGCCTTCTGCAAAAGGGTCGCGATCGGTCATCGTGACTTTGCCTTTCCTATTGGTTGGAGGTCGCGGTGATGAGCTTGCGCGTGGCGCACGCCCCTGATTCAAGCTGATCTCACGGCATTTGTTCCGGAACCGGTCTTCGCCGCGGCGGTTGACCGCGAAAGGAGACTTCTCATGGCCGCATCGCCCGCAACCGCCTCACTCAAGACCATGATGGTGATCTTTGCCCTCGCGGCGATGCCGGCCGTCGCGTTCGCGCAGGCGAGCGGCGGTTCTGCGGGATCGACCGGAGGTCCGGCGGGATCGGGCGGAGGCATCGCCAACTCGCCGGCTCCGCCGCCCGGCACCAATAGCCTGGGCACGGCTCAGTCATCCGGCGCGGGCTCCGGAGTCACGACTGGCACCGGCTCAGGCGGCGGTACCGATGCCGCGGTCAATGCCGAGAACAAGCTCCTCGACAAGAAGCTCAAGAGCATCTGCCGCGGGTGCTGAACGCTCGCGCGGAAGTGAGACAGCGTGGCTGTCCGGAATGCTCAAGTGACGTTAGCTTGATCCCGCTTTGAAGCGTGGAGTGTCCACGCGGAGGATCGAGTGATGTTACGCAGGATGATGATGGCGGCGCTGGCCGTTGCAGTGGTCGGGCTGTCGGCACCGCAGGTGGCCCACGCCAGGGGTTTCGGGCATGGCGGCTGGGGTCACGGCGGCGGCAGCTGGGGCCACGGCGGCCACTGGCACGGCGGCGGCTTCTGGCCCGGAGTTGCGATCGGGGCAGGTATCGCCGGCGCCGGCTACTACGGTGGCTATTACGGCTATGGCTACCCCTATTACGGCAGCCCCTACTATTATCGTAGCGGCTACGGCGACTACAACGATGGGTATGGCGGCTGCTACGTCGCGCGTAAGCGTGTCATGACGCCCGCGGGCTGGCGGATCCGCCGCGTGGACGTCTGCGAATAGGGTCCCACAAAAAACAAGGCCGTTGACGCAGTATACCGTCAACGACCTTGCCAGCCCCGGACATTGAAATCGGCTCACGCCATCCGGTAACGCTGACCATCGCGCGGAATCATACGGGCGAATGTGATCCAGTTCACAAGTGGCGAAAATAAAGTTCCACCCGCGTGGCGGGTGCTCAGCCGCCCGAGCGCTTGCGCGCGCTGGCGTGGACGCGCTGCCGCGCCGGTTTCCTGCGGGTAACCGTGGGCGTTTCGACCTCGGTCGCTCGCGCGCTGGCAAACGATTGCCGCAGGCCGTCGATGGATTCGTTCAGTGATGCGACCTGTTCGGACA
Source organism: Bradyrhizobium sp. 192 (assembly GCF_023100965.1). Classification (NCBI taxonomy): domain Bacteria; kingdom Pseudomonadati; phylum Pseudomonadota; class Alphaproteobacteria; order Hyphomicrobiales; family Nitrobacteraceae; genus Bradyrhizobium; species Bradyrhizobium sp. 192. Next base: position 5,808,572 of record NZ_CP064690.1, on the reverse strand, counting down.
GGCGCTTGGTGTCAGCCTGCTGCGCCGCCATCAGCCGCTTCATGGTCTGGAGCTGGTCCTGCACGACCTGAAGCTGGTCGATCGATTCCTGCTGCGTCGCCTCCAGTCCCTTGGTCTTCTCGACCAGCTGCTCGGAGGCTTGGGCGGTGCGGGCCTGGAGCTGCCGCGTGACCACGACCCGGTCGGTCTCCGGCGCCGCGCCGGTATAGGCGCGCCAGATCGCGATCGAGGTGGCACCCGCAATCAGCAGCAGGAGCGCGGCGGCGGTCAGCGCGATGGGCTGGGCGCCGAGACGAAGGAGGGTATTGGACCGAGTGTCCGCTGCGAGATCGATCATCGCTGACTAAACCCAAACTGAAACTTGGTGCGTGGCGAAGACCGGCAGGCCGAAAGCCGCCGGGGCGTCCCGAAAGTGTTACTGATCAGCAACAATTGGGACCAAAAAGAGGCTGGCCTCATCAGAACGAACGGAATTCGGCAAAAAAAGGTTTCGAGTTACCGATTTATCTCGATGCAACGGTACGCAGCAGGTCCCCGTCCAAGCAGGCAAAGCCGAGCTGGTTCGACGGAGCGCGAGTCGGTGCTTCCGCCTCAGAACTTATAGGCGATGCCGACCGTTGCGGTGTGGGTGCGGGCCTTCACGTGCGCGGTGAAGCGGTCGTCGAACCCGATTCCTGGGGCGAAGAAAGTCTGGGTCCAAGTTCCGAAATCCGCATAGCGGTAATCGACGCGCGCGAGCCAATTGCCGCCAATCAAGTGCTCGACACCGCCGCCGAGGGTCCAGCCGACTCTGGTCGATGCATAGGTTTCATTGTAAGCACTGCCGAAGCAGAAGCGGTTTCCGGGAACCAAAGTGCAATTGGCGTTCACTTCGAGGCGCTGCCACGCGACGCCGCCAGAGCCGTAGACCAGTGTGGCGGGCCCAACGAGATAACCGAGACGGCCACGCAGGCTGCCGTCCCACGTTTCCTTCACGGTGCCGGATGGAAGGCCGACTAAAGGGGTGCCGAAGAAGAGCCCGGCTGTGCCCGGTATAGCATTCACCGTCTTCTTGTTGTCGGCCCACCCGAAATCAGCCTCGACGCCGGCGACCCAGGATGTCGAGACTTGGGCGTTGTAGCCGAGATAGCCCCCGAACCTGGCCGCGACGCTGTCGATTGCGCCGCCGGTGCCCTCTGTCGGGACGATCGTGCCGGGAAAGTTCGGGGAAACGTCACTGGTCTGCCAGTCGTTGGCAGCCCAGCGGGCGCCGATCGAAACACCGGCGTAAAATCCCGACCATGACGTCGCCGCAGTCGGCGGCGCCTTCACAGGCATGTCGGCCGCCAGTGCCGAACCCGCGACAGCGGCGCAGGCCAGTGCTCCTGCAATCTTTGCAGTCAAGTATCTCGCCATGCTCCGCCCCCGCGTGCGCCCCGAATCAAAGCCTTTGCAGACTCGCAGGTCGCAGCGGGCTCGACAACAACTGTGGAACTCGATGCCGCGAAAAGCTTGCGCTGTTGTCGGCCGGGCACACTGACGCTCTGCTGATGCAGTCCAGAGGTATGTGGTGCTGCACCTACGGACGAAAGCCCGACAACAATCCATCATAGGGTTTCGCCCGCGGCGCAGCGTACGGCCCGAGCCGCGAGGTCTTCAACCCCAGCCGCACCAATGATTCCGCCAGCGTCACCGCCGCGGCGACGCCGTCGACCATGGGCAGGCCGTGCAAGGCGGCTAGCTCGGCGGCGAGGTCGGCCATGCCGGCGCAGCCGAGCACGATCGCCTCCGCGCGGTCGTCGCGGATGGCGGCCGTGATCTCCGCGGAGATTTTTGCGAGCGCGTCGGCGTTGCGTGCCTCGAGCGCAAGCACCGGGACGTCGGCGGCGCGGACGCGGGCGCAACGCTCGGCAAGACCGTATTTCCGCAGATTTTGTTCGATCGGCACGATGGAAACTCCGAGCGTCGTCACCACGGCGAAGCGCGCCGCAATCAGGCTCGCCATGTGGAAGCCGGCCTCGCCGATGCCGACCACCGGTGCCTTGGCGACGGCGCGGGCGGCATCGAGGCCGGTGTCGTCGAAGCAGGCGATGATGTGGGCATCCGCACCGTCGCGGTCGGCCTCGCGGATGCAGCCGAGCATGCCGGGCACGGCGAAGGCTTCGTCGTAAAATCCTTCGATCGAAACCGGACCCATCGCCGGCTGGCGCGCGTCAATCACCGTGCCGGGCAGGGCGACGCTGCGCGCGGCAGCGGCGATCTTCGCCGTCATCGACGCGGTCGTGTTGGGATTGACGACGTGAAGTCGCATCGCGATCAGACAAGTCCCTGGCCGGCATCCGAGCCCTTGGCCGCCTGCCGCTTGTTGAGCACGTGGATGGTGCCGAGCGCAAGCGTGATCACGGTGAACGACACCGCCGAGATCACGGTGCCGAGCGCATAGATGTCGGGGTTCGTCACGGTGGTGGTGAGGCCCTGCAGATCAAGCGGCAACGTATTCACGGCCCCGATCGCCTGGCTGGAGCGGGCGAGCTCGTCCCATGACAGCGTGAAGCCGAACAGGCCGATGCCGATCACCGAGGGCAGGATGATCGGCAGCACGACGTGACGGAACGTCTGCCATGGCGTCGCCCCGAGATCGCGCGCGGCTTCTTCGAGCCTGGGATCGAAGCGGTTGAAGATCGCGAACATGATGAGCAGGCCGAACGGCAGCGTCCAGGTCAGATGCGCACCCAGGCCTGACGTGAGCAGGCCCATCGAGGTCTCGAAATTCTCGTTCCAATGCGCCTTGATCAGGTCGTCGATGATGCGAAATTCCAGCGAGATGCCAAGCGAGGTGATGATCGAGGGCACGATGAGGCTCGCGATCGCGGAGTAGAACAGGATGCTCTGCGCCCTGAACTTCCTGCGGAAAGCCATGCCGGCGGCGACCGACAGCACGACGGTGACGATCATCACGATGATGCCGAGCAATAGCGAGCGGCGGAAGGCCGCGCCGAGATCGACGATCCCTGTCCCCTTGAACAGCTTTGCGATCCAGAAGGTCGACATGCCGTTCATCGGGAAGGTGAGGCCGCCCTGCGGCCCCTGGAACGACAGCACGTAGATCGCGATCATCGGCCCGTAGAGGAACAGCACATAGGCCGCGAAGAAGATCGCGAGCACGTAGAACGAGCGCGGGCGTCCTTCCGTCATGCTCTAGAGCTCCTTCTTGATGTCGACGATGCGCGACATCATGGTGATGATCAGGAAGGTGATGAGGAGCAGGATGACGGCGTTGGCTGCGGCGGCAGGGAATTGCAGCGCGTTCACCCGCGTCTCGATGATCTTGCCGGCAGCGGCGATCTGCTGGCCGCCCATCACGCCGATGGTGATGAAGTCGCCCATCACGATGGTGACAACGAAGATCGAGCCGATCACGATGCCGGGCTTGGCCAGGGGGATGATGACGTTGACGAGCGTCTGGAAGCCGGTGGCGCCGGCGTCATAGGCGGCCTCGATCAGCGATTTGTCGATGCGGATCATCGAATTGAAGATCGGCACCACCATGAAGAAGGTGAAGAGGTGCACCAGCGCCAGCACCACGGAGAATTCGGAGAACAGCAGCCATTCCACGGGATGGTTGATCAGGCCGGTCTTGACCAGGCCGGAGTTGACGAGCCCGTTGCGGCCGAGCAGGGGGATCCAGGCGATCATGCGGATCACGTTGGAGGTCCAGAACGGGATCGTGCAGAGCAGCGACAATCCCATCTGCCAAGTCTTCGACCTGACGTGGAAGGCGAGAAAATAGGCGACCCAGAAGCCGATGAACAGCGTGATCGCCCAGACCATGAAGCAGAGCTTCAGCGTCATCACATAGGTTCGCCCGATCGTGCAGAGCTCGGGGAGCTGCGCGATGCAGCCTTCGAACGTGTCGGTGTAGCCGCGGCCGGAGAAGGCCGGCAGCAACTGGTATTCGTTGTAGTCCCAGAACGAGACGATGACGACGAAGACGAGAGGGATCAGGAAGAAGGCGAGAAACACCAGCATCATCGGTCCGGCCTGGAGCCAGGAGATGAAGGATGGCGACCACCGCGCGGCCTTTGCAGCGCGCGCGGTGTCCGATCCCCGGATGAGATCCGGGGATGCCTGTTGCAGGATGTCCTCCGAGGTGTCCATCACATTACGCTGCGATGAACTCGTTCCACTTGCGGACCATGTAGTCGTTCTCGTCCATCACCGCGTTCCAGCAGGCGACGCCGCCCATGCGGTCCTCGTAGGAGCCGCCGTCGCGCACGGCGCCGGCCCTCTCCAGCAGCGAGCCGTCGGGCGCCTTGATGTCCTTCTCGGCGGGCTTGCCTTCCATCCAGTAGGCCCACTCGTAGGGCTCCATGTGCGCCTTCGCGGTGGAGAGCACCGCGGAGTAGTAGCCCTGGCGGTTGAGATAGGCGCCGGCATAGCCTGATAGAAACCAGTTGACGAACTCGTAGGCCCATTCGAGCTTCGCGCCCGAGACGCCCTTGGAGACGCAGAAGCCCGAGGCCCAGGAGCGATAGCCTTCCTTCAGCGGCTGGAAGGTGCAGGCGATGCCCATCGAGCGCACCTTGGTCACCGCCGGCGACCACATCGATTGGATCACGGTCTCACCTGATGCCATCAGATTGACGCTCTCGTTGAAGTCCTTCCAGAACGCGCGGAACTGGCCGGCCTTCTTGGCTTCGGTCATCACCTTCATGGTGAGATCGATCTCTTCCTTGGTCATGTTGCCCTTGTCGGCATATTTGTACTTGCCGGAGGCTTCCACGACCATCGCGGCATCCATGATGCCGATCGAGGGGATGTTGAGGATCGAGGCCTTGCCCTTGAACTCGGGGTTGAGCAGTTCGGACCACGAGCTGATCGGCCGCTTGATCAGGTCGGGACGGATGCCGAGCGTGTCGGCGTTGTAGACGGTCGGAATCAGCGTGACGAATTCGGTCGCCGACGTCGCGAACTTCTTGGAGTCCTTGCCCTCGAGATAGAGCACCTTCCAGGGCGCGGTGCCCTGGCCGCCGATCTTCTTGCCGCCGGGCGTCTCGCCCTTGGTGAAGACCGGCGTGATGTTGTCGAACTCCTTGATCTTCCTGGCGTCGAGGGCAAGGATGTTGCCCGACGGCACGATCTTCTTCAGCGAGAAATATTCGGTGTCCAGCACGTCGAAGGAGTTCGGCTGGGTCATCACACGCTTGGTGACGTCGTCGGTGGTCGCGGTGATGTATTCGATCTTGATTCCGGTGTCCTTCAGGCACTGCTTGGAGATGTCGTCGCCCTCGTTCACGGCAGTGCCGAGATAGCGTAGCACCTTCGCGTCGGCCGACTTCACATAGGGAAAACCGGTGATGGCGCCGGAGCCGGCGGCAAGGCCGGCAAGACCTGCGGTGCCCTTGAGCAGCGTACGGCGGCTGACGCCCTTCGTGCCAGTGGTCTTGCTCATGTCAGTCACTCCTCTGTTGCGCATTCCAGTGATCGATCGGCGCTATTGCAGACGTTGCGCCTTGGCGGGATCCCAGGTGGCCAGCACGCGATCGCCCGGACGGAACGGGTGGACGTCGAAAGCGGCTTCGGGAACGTGGGAGAACAGGGCGGTCCCGTCGTCGAGCGTCAGCGAGACGGCGATGTAGGAGCCCTGGTACTCGGTCTGGGTCAGCAGCGCCGGCGCGCCGAACGCGCCGTCAGTGAACGGCGCGATGCCGAGCTGATCGGCGCGCACGGCGATCAACTTGCCGGCGTCGCTGAGCACGTTGTGGCCGCCGATGAAGCGCGCCACGAATTCGGTGCGGGGACGGTGAAAGATGTCGCGGGCCGTGCCCTGCTGCTCGATCTTGCCGTGGTTCATCACCACGATGTGGTCGGCGAGCGCCATCGCCTCTTCCTGGCCGTGGGTGACCTGGATGAAGCTGATGCCGAGCTCGCGCTGCAGGCGCTTCAACTCACCGCGCATCTTGACCCGCAGGAACGGATCGAGCGCGGAGAGCGGCTCGTCGAGCAGCAGGATCTGCGGCTCGGTGATCAGCGCGCGGGCGAGCGCGACGCGCTGCTGCTGGCCGCCGGAGAGCTGTGCCGGGAGGCGGCCCGCATACTGGCTCATCGCCACCAGCTCCAGCAATTCGCCGGCGCGCTTGTGGCGCGTCGGCTTGTCGATGCCGCGCATCTTGAGGGCAAAGGCGACGTTGTCGATTACGCTCAGATGCGGAAACAGCGCGTAGGACTGGAACATCATCGCGGTACCGCGCTCGGCCGGCGGAAGGTCGGTGACGTTCTGCGCGCCCAGGATGATGTCGCCCTCGCTGACCGCTTCGTGGCCCGCGATCATCCGCAGCGTCGAGGTCTTGCCGCAGCCGGACGGGCCGAGCAGGCAACAATAGGTGCCGGCCGGGATCTTCAGATTGACGGTGTCGACCGCCAGCGTGGTGTCGTAGCGCTTGGTGACGGCGACCAGTTCGAGAGCGGCGGGAGTGGCCATGGCGTGTCCGAGGAGGGCGGTGTTGCCGCTCTCTCCGCAAGGTCCGTGCCAACCGCCTTCGGTCCGCCGATTTCTTAAAACTGTGCAGCGGAGTCAGATCGTTAGATCGAATCCGGCGCATCCCGGCCGTCGAACCTGCGTGCAGGCGCCTGCACACAAAGCGGGCGACGATTGTATAAAGTTTCGCCTGTGATTGGATACAGCTGGTCGACTAACATCCGAGGCGAACGTCGTCGATCGAGCCCTGCAGCCATGGCCGCCAAGCCCAGCCCCAAATCAGACGCGCCAGACGCCAGCGATCGCGTCAGTCGCATCCGGGAGGGCGTGACCGCCGCGATCCTCGAGCACCGCCTGCTGCCGGGTACCAAGCTCGGCGAGGACGAGATCGGCGAGATCTACGGCGCGAGCCGCACGCTGGTCCGCACGGCGCTCCAGCAACTCGCGCATGAGGGCATCGTCAACATCGAGAAGAACCGCGGCGCCTTCGTCGCGCGTCCCACGCCCGCCGATGCCCGCGAAGTGTTCGAGGCGCGGCGCCTGATCGAGCCGACCATCGTCGATCACGCCATCGAAGCGATGTCGCCGGCCTGGCTCGAGCGTCTCCAGCAACACCTCAGTGAGGAGCGCGAGGCGGAGCTGCGCGGCGACGCGCGCGCCTCGGTTCGGTTGTCCGGTGAGTTTCACAAGCTCGTCGCCGAGATGAGCGGCCACAGCATCTATCTCGGCTTCCTCAAGGAACTGATCGCGCGCTCGTCGCTCATCATCCTGCTGTACCGCCGCCACGACACGCCGGCCTGCGGCACCGACCACCACGCCGGCATCGTCGCCGCGATCCGCAAGCGCGACAAGCAGGCCGCGCGCCGTGAGATGCTGTCGCATCTGACCGAGATCGAGGCCGAGCTGTTCCTGAAGGATCCCGCCGCCGACGAGCTGCGGCTCGCGGACGTGCTGGGCGCGTGAGCGCGCAGCACTAAATACCGATCGTCCAGGCTGGATTGCTTCTATTCCGGCTCGTCGGGAACCGGTTTCTTGCAATGCAAGGCAGTTGCGATCGCAGGGACCGCGCTGCGGTTCGCAGCGCTTGTCACAATCGCCGGTCTGTCATCGGACGCGTGGCTTCTAAGCGTCTCCAGAACCAGAAAGAATTTCTCGGCCAGCATGAGTCAAGCTCGCGAACGCGTTCGTCTCGGTTTCGAGAACGACGAGATTCGCCATCAATTCGATCGCTCGCGAATCCCTGCAGTAATGTAGTTCGCAACATTGCCGCGGATTATGACAGTCGATGATCACGCGGCGCGACATAACGTGACTATTCCTTGCGGGCCTGACCGGCTATATGCTGCCGCTCTGTCATTGAACTGTCATGTTACCGCAAATGCTGAAATCAGACGCAACACCGGCTCGTAAAACTCCGAGCGCGCCGGACGGGAATGCTGTCCCGAAGGACAACAAGAGGACGCAAGTCGCCGCCGGCTTCCTCAGGCAGATTGAACCGGCCGAACCTGCGATCGTCGAGGGCGCCGTGAGTGATCAGACGCCATCGCAAGATGCCCCGCCCGCGCCGGAGCCGCCGCAGTCGAGCGTTGCCGCGCATCCTCATGAAATCGAGCTCAAGCTGCTGGTCGACGCCGATCGCATCGCGCATTTCAATGCCGCACCCGTCGTCGCGGCCAATGCGTGCAACAAGGGCTCGCGAAAACATCTCAGATCCGTCTACTATGATACGCCCGAGCGGATGCTTCGGCGCAACGGCCTGAGCCTGCGCGTTCGCCAGAGCGGCGCGCGCTTCGTGCAAACCGTGAAGACCGAGGCGGCGGACGATCCGCTGCGCCGCGGCGAGTGGGAGGCGAGCGTGGCCTCGCTGGCGCCCGATCTCGCCCTGGCGATGCCTTTCATTCCGGAGAAGCTTCGCAGCCATCTCGAAGCGCGGCCGCTCGAAGCCGTCTTCACAGCCGACGTTCACCGCCACGCGCGGATGATCGATCTGCCGTCCGGCACGGTCGAGATCGCCTTCGACCGTGGCGTGCTGACGGCAAGTGATCGATCGCTGCCGGTGAGCGAGATCGAGCTGGAGCTCAAGAGCGGCAGCGCCAGCGCGATCTACGAGGTCGCGTTGCGGCTGGCCGAGCACGGCGCGGTGAAGCCGTCCATCCGCAGCAAATCGGCGCGCGGCTTCGACCTTGCCGCCGGCACGCCACCGGCGGCACGACGCCCGCGAAAACTTCGCCTCGACCCGTCAGTGACGCTCGACGAGGCGTTCGCGACGATCCTGCGTTCCTGCTTCCTGCATCTGCTTCAGTCGCTGCCGGCGGCCGAGGACGGGCGCAATCCGGAAGGCGTGCATCAGCTGCGCGTCGCGCTGCGCCGGATCCGATCGGCGCTCGACCTGATGCGCTCGGTTGGCGCGCTCAGCAATCTCGACGCACTGCGATCCGAGGCGCGCTGGCTGGCGCAAGACCTGTCCGCCGCACGCGACTGGGATGTGTTCCAGCTGGAGACCTTGCCGACGATCGCGAAGGCATGCCCTTCCATCGCCGGGTTCGATGCGCTCGGCCGGGCTGCGGCCGAGCGCCAGTCCGACGCCTATCGCAAGGCGCATCACGCGCTCGACGATCGCCGCTGCGCCATGTTCCTGATCGGTCTCGGCAACTGGATCGAGACACGGGGCTGGCGCAACGACGTCGCCGCCGAAGATCTCGGCCGGCTCGCCGAGCCCGCCGTCAATTTCGCGCAGCGCATTCTCTCGGAGCAGTACGCCAAGGTGCTCAAGCGCGGCCGCCGCTTCAAGTCGCTCACGATGGAAGAGCTGCACCGGGTGCGGCTCGCGACCAAGCGGCTGCGCTATCTCAGCGAGTTCCTGCTGCCGCTGTTTGCCGATCGCAAGTCCGCGAGGAAATTCGCCCGCAGGCTCGCCGGTTTGCAGGAGGAACTCGGCGCCTTCAACGACATGGCGGTCACGGCTTCGCTGCTCGACGGGCTCGGAGCCGAGCCCGACGGCGCCATCGCCGCCGCCGCGATCGCCGGCTGGCAGGCGCGTGCATCGATCGGCGTCAGGCCGGCCTTGCAAGGTACCTGGCGCGATTTCACCGCCGCGCGCGTGCCCTGGTCGTCACAGGGCTGATCGAAGACCCCTCAAAAAAGTTGCGCCCAGCCATTGGGGGATGGCTGGGCGCGCGCGAACCGGTCTGGGACGGGGAGGGGTGGGGATGTGACCGGGTCGCGTAACTCCTTGTCTCGTTCTTAATCTCTCGCGCTGGCGGTGGAGACCGCCGGCTTGGTATCGCCCAGCGAGACCCAGACGTTGGGATCGCTCTGCGACTGGCGCTTGACGAAGCGGTAACCGGTCTCCGTCCAGGCAACGACGTTCTCGTTCTGATTGTCGAGAACGAACTCGCCCTTGTCGGTCTTTACCGTCAGCACCGCGTGTCCTTCGCCCTTCTTGTCGCGCACGACGGTGATCAGCAGGGCCTGGCGCGGCCATCCGGCATCGATCAGCATCTTGCGCTTCAACAACACGTAGTCTTCGCAGTCGCCGTAACCGTCGGATGGCAGCGACCATTTCTCGATCACGCCCCAGTGCTCCTGGTCGGTCAAAGGCTTGACGGTCTCGTTGACCCAGCGATTGACCTTGACGAGGTCGCGCCATGCGGCCTGCGACATCACGATGTCGCGCGGCTGCGTCGGCGCGCCCTGGCACTGAGCGGTATTGTCCGCACAGAACTCGACCCAGCCGATCGGCGCACGCGTGCTGTCGCCGAGGCTCGCGTAGAGCAGACGGCTTTCGCCGGCCTGCGCTGCCGCGCTGATCCCGAAGAGCATGGCAGCCAGCGCCAGCCCTTTCCCCTGTCCCTTGAAATCAAACATTGCGGCCCCCGTTTCTTGTTGGGACCACATTTCGCATGGAGCTTTTGCGTTGCCGCTAAGTCAGCCAAGTCAAGTCGAGACGAATACAAGTAAAAGGCGCAGCGAATTCGATCTATACTTGAATCAAATTCTCATAAAATTTGAAACAACTGCAATTGATTCAAGTTTTATCGATTAACGCGGAAACGTCGGCGGAACCGCACTTTCCACGCGCAAACGGGCCGCGCGTTAACCGACGCGAGACCCGCCATCACGCATCAAAAAGGCGGCGTCCGCATTGCGGAGGCCGCCTTCAGGGCTGGAAATACAGGGGATTTGGCGTGCTGGCGCTTTACCGCGCGGTAACGCTCTCTTCGAGTGTCTCGATCGGTTGCGCGTGGACGAACTCCAGCGCGAAGCCGTCTTCGAGGTTTCGGACCACGCGGCCCTGGACCCGGCCGAGCAGAACCGTCGATTTCAGCGGCGGCCGGTTCTCCGCGGCGATGGCCGCGCCGGACAAGGAAAGGTCGATGATGCGGCAGGTCATCTTGGTGCCGTCCTCGAGCGTCAGCACCGCGATCGGGTTGCGCGGCACGATACGGTCGTGGCGGCGGTCCTCCGGCAGATTGAGGATGTCGCGGTTGGCGAGCCAGGTCAGCTGTGCGGCGAGCTTGTCGCGCTTCCTCGGCGTCGCCCCGACCGTCATGGCGAAGCCGTTGTCGATGATGCGGGTGATCTTGCCCTCGACGCGGCCGATATGGTCGAGATAGGCGACGACGCGGTCGCCGACATTGCCGATGCCGGGGGCGAGCAGCGCGAGGCCGCCCGGCGACATGTTGATCACCTGGCAGGGAAATTCACGGCGGTCCGGCAGCATGTAGCGGCCGAGCAGGTGCACTTTCACCCGCTGGAAACGCCGACGCTCTTCGGCGGCCGGAAGAAATTTTTTGTTCGCCAACGCCATTTTCACAACCCGACCCCCCGCCTGGCGGAGTCCGGGACGACCCTAAGGTGCATAGGGTTAATGCCGCGTTAGGATTGGGCGCGGCGGTAACGCACAGACACGATGCGTTCGAAAAGCCACATCAGCGGCGGGCAGGCCAACACTGTCAACGCGCCGAGGTCGAGCGCGACCGCCGCGGTCCCGGCCGATTTGGCAAGCCGCCCGGCCACGGCTGGCCCCAGCATCATCGCGGCATAGAACAGGGTGTAGAACACGCCCATCCCGATCGCTCGTGTCTCCGGCCCGAGCACACGGGCGGCCAGGCTCATGATCGGGCCGGCGGGCAGGCCGCCGATCAGGCCGACCAGGACGAGGATCGCGACCACGGCATCGGACCGGGTCAGCCAGGCGAGCAGGCCGGCCACCACGAGGCTCGCCGCGATTGCCACGACAAAGGGGTGCTTGGTGCGATCGGCGAGAAATCCGCCTGACGGCACCGAGATCACCGACAGCCACATCACGAGGCTGATCGCCGAGCCCGCCGCCGCAATGCTCCAACCGCGCTCGACGAGCAGCGAGGGGCCGAACGAGAAGATCATGGCGAAGCCGACATTATAGAGGCCCCAGATCGCGCCCGCGACGATCACCGCCAGCAGCGCGAGGGGATCGAGCCGGCCGGAGCCGGCCGCGCTGGCTGTCGCCGCCTGCGGCGGCTGATAGAACATGATCAGCACGATGCCGATTGCGCTCAGCGCGCCCGTTGTCAGGAACACGGCGCCTGCGCCGTACGCGGTGCCGATCGCCGGCAGCACCAGCAGCGAGATCGCAACGCCGGCCGGCCAGGAATTGACGAAGATCGCCATCGCGGTGGCTATCTCCTTTCCGGCGAACCAATCGGCGCCCATTTTGGTGAGTTGCACCGTCAGGAGCACGCCGCCGGCGCCGGAGACGAGCCGGCCTGCCATCTGCAAGCCCCAGATATCGGTGGCGGCCATGACGAGGCTGCCTGCCGTCATCAGCAGCAGTGCCGCAATGGTCGTGGATTTATCACCGAGCCTGCGCCCGATCGCGCCGCCCGGCAACGCCAGCACGACGCCGGGCGTGAAATAGAGCCCGATCAGGATGCCGATGTCGGCGAGCCCGACGCCGAAAGTCTGTTGCAGCAGCGGCGCCACCGCGGCCACGCTCTGGAACTGGAACGCAATGGTGAGGCGAACGACGAACAGGATCGCAAGAATGCCCCAGCGATTGCGCAACGCGTGATCTCCCCAGGCCCTGTGTCGAAGGTGCGGTGGGCAGGGGCGAGAGTCAACCGGCTGCCTTTCTCGTCGCCTGACCATAGAGCAGGACCAGCAGCGCCAGCAGCACCGCGGCCGACAGCCCCAGCGACCAGTGAATGCCGATCGCCGCGCCTGCTACCCCGACGGTGATGCCGCTGAACGCCCGCATGCCGAGCCCCGCCATATTATAAAGGCCGACGACGCGGCCGCGAATGTCGTGCGGCGCATTCAGTTGCACCAGCGCCTGCGCCATGGTGTTGAACGACAGCTCGAAGAAGCCGGCACAGAACAGCAGCACGATCGCCATCGGATAGATCCGCACCGTGGCAAAGCCGAGGAGCGCCACGCTCCAGAGCATCGCAAGCAGAATCGCGGTGCGCGGCGTGCCCTTGAGCCGTCCCCAGGATTCCAGCGCGATGGCGGCGAGCACCGCGCCGGCCGCATCGGCCGCGAGCAGCACGCTGTAGGAGACGCCGGGATCGCCATGGCCGAGATCGCCGGCGAAGCCCGGCATCTGGGCATGGTAGGCATTGCCGATCATGAAGGAGGTGAGGCCGGCAAGCCATGTCATCGCCGTCAGGGTCGGCTGGGTGCCGATGGCGCGGATGGTCAGCACGATGTCGGCAAGGCCGCGCACCGCGAAGCGCCGCACCGCCACGCTGTTGTCGCGCACCGGCGCCCAGAACAGCCAGAGCAGCATCGGCAGATAGAACAGCGTGTTGAAGATGATGCCGTGCGAGGTGCCGAGCGTCAGCATGATGATTCCGCCCACCGCAGGTCCGACCAGGATGCCGAGATAGCGCGCCATCGCATTCAGCCGCACCGCGCTCGGCAGGTCGGCGGGGCCGACGAGATCATAGAGCAGCAGCTGGTTCGGGGTTTGCCAGAGCACACCGGCGCAGCCATGGATCACCAGCAGCAGCATCGCGTGCCACATCTGGATCGTGTCGGTGAGGAAGAAGAAGCCCCATCCGCTCGATGCTACGATGAACAGCAGCATGCCGCACTGGATGATGCGGCGCGGGTCGAACCGGTCGGCAAGCCCGCCGACCGCGACCGAGAACAGCAGGAACGGCAGCCAGTGCGACAACACCGCAAAGCCCGCCAGCGCCGGCGAATGGAATTTCTGGAACACCACCCAATAGCTGATCACATGCTCGATGTTGTCGGCCATCATCGCCAGCACGTAAGAGCCGAACTGGAGCCGGTACGGCCCCGACTTCATCGCCGCGAACGAGCCGGTCGCCGCGGCGGGATTTTGGGGAAGGGGACTCAAGGGGGCACCTGATGGGACCTTGGCGCCTTACACGTTCGCTGGTCGGTGCTCAAGACACTTGGGTGTGTGTCCCGTAGCCCGGATGAGCGCAGCGATATCCGGGGCCGCTGTCTCCCGCATATCGCTTCGCTCATGCGGGCTACGAATTCCTGCATCTTGGCACGAACGCACATCTCACATACGCTTCACCTCACGCCCGCACCATCAATCAGAACAGACGGGCATCGAGGAAACATCCATGGAATCCATTCGCGTCTGCACCCATGCAGGGCCGGGCTCGGAGCCCGTCATCCGCACCGTGCCGTGGCCGAAGGTCGGCAAGAAGGCCGCGCTGATCAAGGTCGGCGCTTGTGGCGTCTGTGGCACCGATTTGCATATCCTGAAGGGACACTGGCCGAAGCCGCTGCCCTGGCCGTTCACGCTCGGCCACGAGATCGGCGGTGTCATCGTGGAGTGCGGCGAGGAGTTTACCGAGGACTTCATGAGCAAGCCGCTCAAGGTCGGATCGAAAGTGATGATCCCGCCGCTGATGCCCTGCGGCCGTTGCTATTACTGCATCCATTATCCGCAGACCGCCAACAAGTGCCTGACGCCGGTCTATTACGGCCGCTATCTCGGCTTCGACAAGGCGCCGCACATGTGGGGCGGCTGGGCCGAATATGTCTATGTCGATCTCGAGATGCTGCCGGGCACCAAGATCTACAAATTGCCCGACGACATGTCGCTGCGGTTAGGGGCACTGTCCGAGCCGCTGACCTCCTGCATCCGCGCCTTCAACCGCGCCACCCGCGCCGGTGGTTTTTCCTGGGGCGATACGGTGGTGATCCAGGGCTCGGGCCCGATCGGCATTCTGGCGGTCGCGGCTGCCAGGGAGATGGGGGCAGGGCGCGTGATCTGCGTCGGTGCCCCCGAGGAGCCGCGGCTCAAGCTTGCGCGCGAGTTCGGCGCGGAGGCGACGGTGAACATCGAGGAGATCAAATCTCCGCAAGAGCGCATCGAGCGCGTCCGCGAGATCGTCGGCGGCTTCGGCGCGGATCTCGTGATGGATTGTTCGGGGCACCCCACCGCCGGCCCCGAAGGCATCGAGATGCTGCGTGACGGCGGCACCTATGTCGAGATGGGCCAGTTCACCGACGCCGGCTCGATCGAGACCTCCTGGCACCGCATCTGCACCAAGGACCTCAACGTGCTGGGCTCCTGGGGCTTCACCGGCAACGACCTGCCGCTCGGCGTCGACATGCTCTATCGGACGCGCGACAAATATCCCTGGCTGAAAATGCAGACGATCTATCCGTTCACGGAGGAAGGCGTCGCGCAGGCGGTGAAGGACGCGATGGCGATGAAGACGGTGAAGTCGACCATCGTGCCGTGGCCGGAGCTGGTGGAGTAGCGCTCCGAGGATCGGTTAGCGCCTCCAGGCGTAGATCATCATCCCCTGCCATTGCGCGTTGTCGAACCGGGCAGTGGCATCACGGGATGCATCGATGGTGTAGGCAAATCCCGCGCGTTCGATGATCGACAGAAACTGGGCGAGGTCGGATCGATCCATCGTCAGGTTGTGATGGAATTCGATGCTCATGCGGTCGATCATCGACAGCTTCCCGGCCGCTTCGAGATCCTCGAGCACATCGAGCTCGGCACCTTCGACATCGAGCTTCAGCAGATCGACCCTCTCCTTGATGCGGTCCGAGAGACGGACCTGGGCAACCTCGATCTTCTCCATGTCTGGTGACCAGAGATCTTTCGTGGTGCTGCCGGTGGAGTACGCCGGATGAACCTTGAACGAGATGGTGCCGTTCTCCTTTCCGCAGGCCATCTGAACCGTCTCGACGCTGGACAGCCCGCTGACGTTCTTCTGCAGGTAGGGAAATATCAGCGGGTTGGGCTCGAAACAGGTGATCCTCGCGTCGGGGACGCTCAGCTTGAAATAGATGGCCGAGCAGCCGACATTGGCTCCGCAGTCGATGATGTTCGCGCCTGCCGGCAGCGTAGCGAAGTAGATCTGCTCGATGAAGATCTCGTGGAACATCTCCCACAGATCGGACAACAGCGGGCCTTCGATGCGGCGCCCGTTCACGCTGAAAGCGTAGGGTCTCTTGGTCGAGCCACCGGAAAGCCCGGCGGCCATCTTCGAGAGCCGAAACCTCGACCAGCTCCAGAGCACGTCCGCCGTGCTGATCTGCGGGTTCGGACTGGAAAAAATGCGGACGGCGTCGGAGCAGAAGCGGAATGATCCGGTCAGAAATTTCTTAAATACACTCAAGAACTTATCCAAACATGCTGGGATTGAAGTCGGTTCCTTGAACAACCTTATAATGGGGCCGAGTTAACAGATAAATGTTTGATCCGGCCACGTTTGATCTCGTGGCCTTCGATTTGGTCTCGCGCAAGGGGCGATCGAACCGTCGATCTGGACGGATTTGCCGTCGAATTTCGCGGTGGACACGACCGGATCGATCGGATCGTCTTTCGTCAACCGAACGACTCTTCGGTGCCGCCGGGTGGCGGAGTAGGGGACAAAGGATCAATGCCGTTGCAGCCGAACGAATCCCGCTCTCCCTTCCGCGCCATCCGCGCGATCGACTACACGATCATCTTCGTGCGCGACATGGACGCGATGCGCCGCTTCTACGAGGATGTCCTTGCCCTGTCCCTGCTGCGCGAGCTGTCGCCGAACTGGATCGAGTACGGCCTCGGGCCCAACACACTGGCGCTGGCGCGGCCGAGTCGCACCGCGTCCGACGCGCCGACGCCTCGGGGCAGCGCGTCGCTGCAGCTGGCCTTCAAGGTCTCCGTCGCCGACGTCGATGCATGCGCCGCCGAGCTGGTGCGGCAGGGCGTTAAGCTGGTGTCGCCGCCGACCAACCAGTCGTTCGGACACCGTACGCTGTTCTTCCGCGATCCCGACAGCAATCTGCTGGAGATCTATGCCGAGATCTGAGAAGGCCGATCCGCAAAAAGTTCCCCTCGGCTGCCGCGAACTATCCACGCGGAGGTGAAACTTAGGTCCAGGTTCCGGCTTTCACTCCCTGGGAGAGATGCCGTGAAGCGAATCCTGAAACCGGTCACCTATATCCTGGCTGCGATCTACTTCCTGGTGGATGCGGTCTTTATGGCCGTGGCGGCGCCGGTCGCGCGCTGGATCGGGCGGCATGTTGAATTCAAGCGTTTGAGCGCCTGGATCAAATCACTTTCTCCATATGCCTCGCTCGCATTGTTCTTGGTGCCCGTCATCATTCTGGAGCCGGTTAAGCCGGCTGCCGCGTACCTCACGGCAACAGGTCAGGTCATGAGCGGCGCGGTGACGTTCATCGTCGGGGAGTTGCTCAAGCTGGTGCTGGTCGAGCGCCTCTTTCATCTCACGCGCGACAAGCTGATGCGCATTCCCGCCTTCGCCTGGGGTTACGGAAAATACGCCGCCGCGAAGGCTTGGCTGCAGGAGACGGACGCCTGGCGCGCCGCCCGGGCCGTGAGCCGCGCGGTGAGGGACAGTGTTGCGCGGGCAAGAGCCAGGCTGGTCAACGGTTTCAGCCGGCTGGCGATCTCCCGGGACTGAAGAGGTCGCGCGAATTCTTCTTACATCGCGCGCGATCCTCGCTAAGACAGTCCAGTGCGGCATGATCTGGATCAGGGAACACAGGGACCATGACGAGTGACGCGAACGTTCGGGCCGGCCAGTGCCATTGTGGCGCGGTGCGATTTGAGGTGACACTCAGCGACGGCTTCGAGTCGATCCGCCGCTGCACCTGCTCCTATTGCCGAATGCGAGGCGCCGTCGTTGCCATGGCGGCGATGGGCGGGATCAGGTTCCTGCGGGGCGAGGACGTGCTGACGACGTACCGCTTCCACACCGGATCGGCGCAGCACTTCTTCTGCTCCCGTTGTGGAATCTACACCCACCACCAGCGCCGGTCCGACCAATCCTCCTATGCCATCAATGTCGCCTGCCTAGATGGGGTAAGCCCGTTCGATTTCGCTGAAGTGCCCGTCATGGACGGCGTCAATCACACCAATGACACCGGCAAGCCGACGCGTCAGGCAGGTACGCTTCGCTTCATCCCGGCCGACTAAAGCTGTGCGCCCGCGATACATCTCCTATGCGAGCTTGCGTGCCGCGGCCGTGGCCTTGTCGCCCGTGTTCGGCGTGCCGGTCGGCTCGATGAGCAGGAGATGGACCTCTTCGCGCGCCACGGGACGATGCTCGACACCTTTGGGCACGACGTAGAGTTCGCCTGGACCAAGCCTCACCGTGCGGTCCCGCAATTCGATGTCCAGATTGCCTTTCAGGACCAGAAAGAAATCGTCGGTGTCGTCGTGCTTGTGCCAGGTGAACTCGCCTTTCACCTTCACTACCATCACGTCGCAATCGTTGAAGGTCGTGACCGTGCGCGGCGACCAGAGGTCCTCAAAGGTTGCGAGCTTGTCGGCAAGCGATATCTTGTCGGCCATGTTTCCCCCGTTGTCTCTTGTGAGAAACGATTTGGTATCGGACGGCCGGTGCGGCAAGACCATGTCCATTAACCGGTCAAGGTAGCCGTAAAA
Organism: Bradyrhizobium sp. 192; assembly: GCF_023100965.1. Taxonomy (NCBI): domain Bacteria; kingdom Pseudomonadati; phylum Pseudomonadota; class Alphaproteobacteria; order Hyphomicrobiales; family Nitrobacteraceae; genus Bradyrhizobium; species Bradyrhizobium sp. 192. The sequence goes on along the minus strand of NZ_CP064690.1, from coordinate 5,790,228 downwards.
GTCCTCTGCAACCTCCAGGGCGCGGTTCTCTTGGCCAAGCCATGCATCATAGGCATGGTGATTTCCGGGCACTTGGCGTAAAGAGCGCCCAGATCAAATCAGCGTGCGGCCGGGCCGATTGCCGCGCACGCAGCTTAGGCCCCTCGGTTCACCGCTTGCGCGCCTGAATTAACCAAGGTTCTCCATCCCGTGTCTTTTCCGGCCCTCACCCCGCCGCTCGCCCGCGCTTTGGCCGAGCGGAATTACGATTCACCGACCCCCGTTCAGCTCGCCGTGCTCGCGGACGAAGCTGCCGGCCGCGACCTCCTGGTTTCGGCCCAGACTGGCTCCGGCAAGACCCTCGCTTATGGCCTCGCCATGGCCAGGGACCTGCTCGGCGATGCCGAGCGGTTCGGGCGGGCGGCCGCGCCGCTCGCCCTGATCGTGGCGCCGACCCGCGAGCTCGCGATGCAGGTTCAGCGCGAGCTCTCCTGGATCTACCAGCATGCGGAGGCGCGGGTCGTCTCCTGCGTCGGCGGCATGGATCCGCGACGCGAGCAGCGCGAGCTTGCGGCTGGCGCCCACATCGTCGTCGGTACGCCCGGCCGGTTGTGCGATCATCTGCGGCGTAACCGCCTCGACATCTCGGAATTGAAGGTCGTCGTGCTCGACGAGGCCGACGAGATGCTCAATCTCGGTTTTCGCGAGGACATGGAATTCATCCTCAAGACCACCCCGGAGACGCGCCGCACCCTGCTGTTCTCGGCGACGTTCCCGCGCGGCATCGTTGCGCTCGCCAAGCAATATCAGCAGCAGGCGTTCCGGATCGAAGTCGCCGGCGACGAAGGCGGTCATGCCGACATCGAGTACCGCGCCATCCGGGTCGCCCCCGGCGATGTCGAACACGCCGTCGTCAACGTGCTGCGCTTCTACGAGGCGCCGAGCGCGCTGGTGTTTTGCAGTACGCGCGATCACGTCAGGCATTTGCAGGCGGCGCTGCTGGAGCGCGGCTTCTCCGTGGTCGCCCTCTCGGGGGAATTGACGCAGAACGAGCGCACCATGGCGCTGCAGTCGCTGCGCGACGGACGCGCCCGCGTCTGCGTCGCGACCGACGTTGCCGCCCGCGGCATCGACCTGCCGAGCCTCGACCTCGTCATTCACGCCGACCTGCCCAACGACGCCGAGGTCATGCAGCATCGCTCGGGCCGCACCGGGCGCGCGGGTCGCAAGGGGACAAGCGTCCTGATCGTCGTGCCCGCCCGTCGCCGGCGCGCGGAGCTGCTGCTCAATCTCGCAGGGGTCGACGCCGACTGGGGCACGGCGCCGCAGGCGGACGAAATCCGCAAGCTCGACCATGATCGCATGAAGGACGTGCTGTTCACCGAGGAGGCCACGCCGGACGATCTGGTGCTGGCCCAGGCGCTGCTGGCCGAGCGGTCGGCCGAGGACATCGCCGCCGCGCTGGCGCGGCTCTATCGCGCGCGGCTACCATCGCCCGAAGACATCCTCGATCCCGGCGAGCGAGCTGGCCGGCCGCGTGACGATCGCGGTCGCGACAATGTTCGCACGCCGCGCGACGATGGCCACAGCTCACGCGGCGACGATCGCCCAGCGGGGCCGCGATCGAAACCAGGCAAATCCTCAGCCCGTCACGGCATGGGAGAGGCCACCGTCTGGTTCCGCGCCAACATCGGACGACGCAAGAATGCGGAAGCGCGCTGGCTGCTGCCGATGATTTGCCGTCGTGGCGGCATCGACAAGGGCGATATCGGCGCCATCAAGATCATGGACACCACGACCGAGTTCGAGATATCCGAGCGGGTCGCGGAGTCCTTCGCCGTCAAGATCAAGCGTCCGGACAAGGAAGACAATATCCGCCTCGAGCCGATGGCGGGCGCGCCGCAGCAACAGGCGCCTGCGGAGGAGCGGTCCCACGCGCCCCGGCGCGAGAGCCGCGACAGCGATCATCGTGAACGTCGCGACGATCGTCCGCGCGACAAGAGTGAGTTCAAGCCGCGCAGCAAGCCTCACAGCGAGCGCGGGCCGAAATTCGACGAGGCTCCGTCGTCTTTCGGCAAGAAGAAGCACAAGAACAGGCCGGGTCACGCGGAGCCGTCGGTCATGCCGTGGTCCGCGAAGGGTGTTTCCGGAAAGAAGCCGAAGAAGAAAAAGAATCGCGGCTGAATCGGCGCCGTTCAGCGCAGGCGACAATGATGCCGCCGGATTGCACCGGCGGCATCATCTGAAAAGTCAGGTGGGCTCAGCGGCCGCCGCCACCGCCGCCACCGCCGCCACCACCTCCGCCGCCACCTCCGCCGCCATCACGCATGGACGAGCTATAGCGCGGGTCGGTCTGCTTCATGTAGGTGGGCGAGGTGTCATGATGGATGACGGTGGGGGGGATTCTGACACGTGCGGGCGGCGTCTCGGCCACGATGCCGCAGCCTTCGAAGAAGGCGGTGTCGCAGCCATAGGTGCGGTATTGCGCTGCGTTGGCGCTGGTCGCGGTGAACGCGGCCGTCGCAACGCACGCGACGAAAGCAAGTTTCGGCAATGTGAGCTTCATGGATCGTCTCCAGCCTCGGTTCGGCGAGACCGGAAGGGCTCGCACACACCTTCGACGGGGGCTGATCCGACCCGGTTCGAGGCTGCGGTTCACGCCCGCGTGAGGCGGGAGGGGACGTTACGTCGCAGCGAGGTCGCGCAGCATGTAGGTCGCGCCCTCGCCGTAGGATGCGAGCTTTGCGCGCAGGTCCGCATCCGCCGTGACGGGCCGAAAGCCGAGACGCTGCCACAACGGCTGGGTAGCGTAGACCGAAACCAATGCGAGTGTCGCGAGGCCTGACGCGCGCGCGAGCTGCTCGATGTCAGCGATATAAGCGCGCAGAACTCCGCCGCGAGATTCGGCCAACACGGCAACGTCATGGATGTAGAGACAATCCGCATCCTCGGGCAGTCGTTCGAGCAAGCCGTCGAGCGGCGGGATCCGGCGCTGCTTCCAGGGATGCGAAAGCCCATAGCCGGCGATCTCGTCGCCGACGACGAGCACGCGGCATCCGTCCGGACAGAGCCGCATCTTCTCGGCGAGCACCTCAGGGCTTTCGGGAAGATCTGGATGAATCCGCGCCGCGATCGCGCTGATCGCGGGCAGGTCGGATGCGTGCGCGGGACGCCAATGCGGCTTGCTCATGTCGATCCCAGTTTATTCCACCTCGTCGTCGCGCGCAGCGAAAAATATCTTTGCCGCGCTGTCAGGAATACCGGACCGCGTGCGGCGTCCTACCTCCTGCAAGCCAATTGCATGATAGGAGATATCATGAATTCCTCGATCCGCCTCGCGCTCGCGCTCGCACTCTCGCTCGCGATCGTTCCCGCCGCCTTCGCCGCACCGCCGACCAAGACGGGCAAGACCGACAAGGGCAGCGTGCTCACCGACGCCAAGGGCATGACGCTCTACACCTTCGACAAGGACATGGACGGCAAATCCGCCTGCAACGGTCCCTGCGCGACGAACTGGCCGGTGCTGAAGGCCGAGGCGAGCGACGCCGCGGGCGACGGCTACACCGTCATCACCCGCGACGACGGCTCGAAGCAGTGGGCCTACAAGGGCAAGCCGCTCTACACTTTCGCCAAGGACCAGAAGCCCGGCGACATCACCGGCGACGGTTTTCTGAACGGTGCATGGCATCTGGCGACGCCGTAACGGCGCTCCGCGCAGATACGGTGCGTCGGCTGTTGCAGGCGGCGCACCGGCGTGCCGTTATCGCGGGTATTCGAGCTGCATCGCGACGAAGTCGGCCGTGCGCGCCCCGTAACGCGCATCGATGGCGTGCAGCGTCTGGTCCAGCGCTCGCGCCGGCGGCAGGTCGGCGGCAGGCGGCGGCGTCAGCTTGGCCGGCCAATCGGCCGCGACCTTGTCGGGTAGGATGCGAAGACCGCCGCGGCTCGTCTGCGCCTCCGCCGTTGTCGCGAAGGTGAGGGCACGCGATCGATAGGTGCGCGACCACGCATCGGCGATCAGCGCAAGCGACACCTCGTCGATGCCTGGCGTCAGCGCGATTCCGAGTTGCTCGCGGTTCCAGAATGCGAGTGTGTTGGTGATCGCCGTCAGCGCGAAGGGGCGTGTGAACTGGAACGCCTCGCTGCGGTGGCGCGCATCCCATTGCGCCAGACCGATGTCGCGTGCGACCGCCTCCGCCTTGGCGCGGCCAGCGATGGCCTCGACCAGGGTCAGCGCCATCGGCATGGATGCGGTGATGCCGGTCGTTGTCGCAACGCCGCGGTCGACCACCAGCCTGCGGTCCGCGACATAGCGGATCGCGGAATGCTTTTGCAGATCGCGCACGGAATACCAGTGCGTGGTGGCCTGCCGGCCGTCGAGCAGCCCGGTGTTGGCAACGACCTTGGCGCCGACGCAGACGCCGATGATGATCGCGCCCTTGCCGGCCTGGCTTTTGATCCATCGCAACGCCACGGCATCGTCTTCGCGGCTCATCGCGGGCACGATCACGTAATCGGCGCCGCCGGGATGTAAAGCATCGAACTCGGCGGTCGTCGCGTGCGGCTGCACTTTCAGCGCGGGATAAAGTGCAACGGGTCCGGGCTGCGTCCCCAATGTGAGGACGTCGGCGACATCGGCGCGCGCGAGGATGCCATATGGCATCAGATAGTCGGTCGTCTCGCTCATGTCGTTGATGCCGACGACGGCGATCAGGGGGCGCTCTCGCTTCGGCGGCTTCAGCGCCGCAAGCGTCGCCTCGGTCTCGTCTTTGGATATCGCAGGCGCGGTCTCCCGAGCCGGCGACCCAGGCAGCAGGAACAGCCAGGTTCCGCCGATTGCCGCCAGCAGGGCCACGCAGCCGACGCCACTCAACGCCAGAATGCGCCATAGCATGATGATGTCACCCGATCCTCGTTGCTTCACGCGAGGCGGAAGCTAACCGTTGGCAACGACATCAGGAATGACGCAGATCCGGCAAAAGCGGCCATCGGCACGCGCGTTGATTTGCCGCGCGGCGGGTTCCTCTTGCGAACGATGCGGCGCGTCGGGCAGCGGGCGACTATCTCAGCCCCTCATACACCATCAGCCCGCGTGCGATCTGCAATTTCCGGATCGCGCGCGGCAGCAGTTTCTCCGGCTGGTGCAGATAGCGCCAGGAGGTGAGGGTGAAGGTCGAGAGCGCGCCGCATTCGTCGTCGAACGGCGCGAGCACGCCCGTCACGCTCACCGGCGTGTGCGGGCGGGCGTTGAACGGCAGCAGCAGCAGCTCGAGATAGGCCTTGCTGCCGTCCTCGCGCAGGGCCGTGACGCCGGCGATCGCACCCAGCGCCTCGTCGGCGACGATGGTCGTGATCTCCTCGATCTCGCCGCGGCTCGCATCAACGAACAGCGCCGCAAAGCTCTGGTCCTTGAGGTCACATCCCGCCAGTGCACAGACGCGCGTGCCCGCGACGCGAAACGGAAAGCCGAGATTGGGCTCGCAGGACAGCACGAAGATATCGCCGAGCAGGCCGCGGACCGCGGCCGGATCGATGTCGGCCCGGTCAGGGGCCCGTGCAGCGCCGCGCTTGTTGTCCCAATACGCGAAGAACGCGCGGCTCGACGGATGTTTCATGTCTGAACGCTTATCCCGGGGTGCAACCTCGAAGGGACAGAGCTGTCCCGCTTCAGTGCACCCGCGATCCCTTGTGTTGTTGTGCAGGAGGGGATTTGCAGCGTCCATGCCGGGAGGGCGAATTCGCCCCCGTTAAGGCGGTCTTTGCGTCGTTAACGTTAAATTAACTATGGCCTTTGCGCCGCGCGCCGCGCTGCTATGGTGATCCCGATCGCAAGCCTCGCCGCTTTCATCCAGCTTCTCGGCGGGGCCTGTACACAGGGCGTCAAACAGTTTGGTCACGGGCCGCGGGGAGGGGTGGGGATACACCTTCATTCCTCCGGCACCGGAAGACCGACACGGACAGGCAGGGCCTCCCAGGGCCCTGCCTTTTCCTTTTGTGCACTTGCGCTAGGCCGGCAAAGGCGACTATCTGCAGACGGATCGCTCCGATCGCGCCTGAAAGCGAACTGTCTTGGATTCCCCGCACGATTCTCCGCCGCAGGATTCTCAGCCCGGCCTCCCGGCCGCCCATGAGGAGGCTCCGCGCGAGCCGATCCTGACGCTGCCGTTCGCGCTGACGGCCTACATCGTCCTGCTGGCGGTGATCCATCTGCGGGTGCTGCTGCCGCCGGAGCTCGAGAACTGGACCATCGACGTCTTCGGCTTCATCCCCAAGCGCTACGATTCCTCGCTGCTCAATCTGCAGATCCCGGGCGGGGCCGGCGCCAAGGTCTGGAGCTTCGTCACCTATTCGCTGCTGCACGCCAATCTGACCCATCTCGGCTTCAACGTGCTGTGGCTGCTGCCGTTCGGCAGCGCGCTGGCGCGGCGGTTCGGCGCGGTCAGGTTCTTCCTGTTCCTGGCGGTGACGGCGGCGGCCGGCGCGCTCGCCCATCTCGTCACCCATGAGCATGCGGTGGCGCCGATGATCGGCGCCTCGGCTTCGGTGTCGGGCGCGATGGCGGCCGCGATCCGCTTTGCCTTCGTCCGCGGCAGCTTCCTGTCGTTCAGCCGATCGGACGCCGATACCGCAGCAAGGGTTCCGGCGCTGCCGCTGTCGCGCGCGCTGCGTGACGGGCGGGTGGTCGGCTTCCTTGCGGTATGGTTCGGCGTCAACATCATCTTCGGCGTCGGCGCCATCGGCGTCGATGCCGAAACCACGAGCGTGGCGTGGCAGGCGCATATCGGCGGCTTCTTCGCCGGCCTGCTGCTGTTCACGCTGTTCGATCCCGTGCCGCGCATGCGAAACGATGCTGCGGATGCGTCATCACAGGACGTTTCAGACCGTATTTGAAGCGGCGCTTGCGGCGAGGCCCGAATTCATCCATCATTTGCGCGAAGAATGTCCGAAGCGACAAAGCGCTAGCGGCGCTGCTTCGTAAAGCGCCCGCACGTGAAACCGGCGCCAGACAAAACTGTTAGTTGAAGACTCGAAGAACAAGTCCGCACCGCCAACAGGCGGACGGGTCCGATTCAGGGAGGCAACAATGACGGTACGTTCCATTCTCAACACCAAGGGCCACCAGATCGTGAGCGTCGAGCCCGACGCGAAGCTGGCTGCCGCGGTCAAACTGCTCGGTGAGAAGAAGATCGGCGCGGTGCTGGTGATGAACCAGAGCCGGCTCGAGGGCATCCTGTCGGAGCGCGACATCGTCCGCGTTCTGGGCGAGCGCGGCGCCGGCGCGCTGGAGGAGCCGGTCGGTCAGGTCATGACCCGCAAGGTGGTGACCTGCAAGGAAACCGACACGGTCACCGAGATCATGGAGATGATGACGTCAGGCAAGTTCCGCCATCTGCCCGTGATCGACAATGGCAAGGTGGTCGGCCTGATCTCGATCGGCGACATCGTCAAGCGCCGGGTCCAGGAATACGAGTCCGAGCAGGAAGCCCTGCGCGACTACATCAAGACGGCCTGATCAGGCCTGCTCGTCCGCCTTCGGCGCGTGGCCCGCGGGCGCCGGCGCCAGCACGTCGATCGCCTCCTCGATCGATTCCAGCGCGCGTTCGGCGGCGCGCGCGCCGTGGGCGATCAGGTCCTCGGAGCGATGGAAGTCGAACCAGCCGAACTGGCCGACCCGCGGCGAGATCAACAGATCCGGCGGATCGCCGGCGAGGCGGGCGCGGGTGATGCGGTCCTGCATGATGTTGAAGGCATCGACCATCACCGAGGAGATGCCCGGGCGCCCGGCGCTGCCGAAGAATTCGCGCTTCATGGCTTTCTCGGCCGAGAACAGCCGCGGAAAGCGCCGCTTGGCCGTCGTCTCCTCGACCTCCGGCGTAACAGGTGCGGGCATCGCGCCGTGCGAATAGATCGTCGTGGAATGGGTGAAGATGTCGCTGGAAAGATTTGCGGCGATGACGATTTCGGCGCCGAGCGCGCGGGCGGCCGAGACCGGCACCGGGTTCACCAGCGCACCGTCGACGAGCCAGCGATCGCCGATCAGCATAGGCTGGAAGATGCCGGGCAGCGCATAGGATGCGCGCATCGCATCGACCACGCGGCCATGCGTCAGCCAGATCTCGTGACCGGTCCTGACCTCGGTCGCGACGCTCGCGAACTTGACCGGCAAATCTTCGATCAGGGCCTGCCCAACCGCGTCCTCGAGGCGGCTGGCCAGCTTCTCGCCGCCGAGCAGGCCGGAGCCGTTGAGGCGGATGTCGAGATAGCCGAGGATGTTGCGCATACCTTGCAGGCTGCGCCCCCACTCTTCGAACGTCTCGAGCCGGCCGGCCGCATGGAGGCCGCCGACCACGGCGCCGATGGAGGTGCCGACCACGACATCGGGAACGATGCCGTTGGCGAGCAGGGTTCTCAGAATTCCGATATGGGCAAAGCCGCGCGCCGCGCCGCCACCGAGGGCGAGGCCGATGACCGGCCGGCGGGTGGGGCCAAGGCCGATCTTTTCGCCATTCGAGCCGTTTGCTGCCCGACCCTTCAATCTATCCAGCACCGAACTCTCCTACGCCGGGCCTGCACCGTCAGATTAGGCGCCGCCTTTGCGCTCCGCCATATCAGGCGCAAAGCATGGTTTATGCCGCTTTGGAAAGGGCACGGGGCAGGAGTATGGCGAGGGACGGTTGCCTCTGCTGTAATCACGCAGGCGTCAACCGGGTTCCATCGATCGTGTGTGCCCGTATTTCCTGGGATTTCAGAGGCTTGAATTTGCCGCGTTTTCGGTGAAAAGCAGGTGGCATGACACGCGGGGGTGACGGCATCATCGGATGGCGGCGCAGCGGCAGGCTGCTGCCGGCGCTGATCCTTGCCGCGTGCCTCGTTACCTCAGGCCAAACCGCTGCGCAGGCGCAGCTTTTCTCGGACCGTCCGCCGCCGGTGCCGCCGGCTTCGGTGCCCGACCCCGGCGGCGCCGTCAGCCTGGCGCCGCCCTCCGGTCCCGGCGCCGGTCCCCCGAGCCTGCCGCCGACCCTGATGCAGCCGACGACCCCCAGCATGCCGCCGCCCGCGGTCTCGACCGTGCCGCCGGCCGCCCCGCTCAACGCGGCCGTGCCCGGACAAGGCGTGCTGTCGCTGACCGCGAAATACGGCAAGGATGCTCCGGCGATCACCAGCGGCCTGGTTTGGCGCGTGTTTGCCGACCGTCCCGACGAGAACGGCACCTTCAAGCTGATTCGCGAGGACCGCAGCGCCACGCCCAACATCGTGCTGCCGCCCGGCAATTACGTCGTCCACGTCGCCTTCGGCCTTGTCAGCGCGGTACGCACCGTCAGCCTGAAGGCCGAGACCGACCGCGAATCCTTCGTGCTGCCGGCCGGGGGCCTGCGGATCGAGGGCCGGGTCGGCACCACCCGCATTCCGCAGAACCAGATCTCGTTCGCGATCTACAAGGGCAGCCAGTTCGAATCCGGCGAGCGTGCCTCGCTGGTACCGAACGTCGCAGCCGGCGACGTCGTGCTGCTGCCGGAGGGCACCTACTACATCATCTCCAACTATGGCGACGCCAATTCAGTGGTGCGCTCCGACATCCGCGTCCAGGCCAGCAAGCTCACCGACGTCACCATCACCCACCGCGCAGCCGTGATCACGCTCAAGCTGGTCAGCGACAAAGGCGGCGAGGCACTCGCCAACACCGCATGGTCGGTGCTGACCCCCGGCGGCGACGTCATCAAGGAATCGATCGGCGCCTTCCCGCGCGTCGTACTCTCCGAAGGCGAATACCGCGCCATCGCCAAGAACGAGGGCAAGGTCTACGAGCGCGGCTTCAACGTCGTCAACGGCGTCGACGGCGAAGTCGAAGTCGTCGCGCGTTAGGGGCTTCGCGCGCTGAGTCCTGGCGGCGGTGCCGTCCGCAGCCCGACACCTGACCTAACACCGGCACGATAATTCTCATTGAGTGCGCGAATGTGCATCTCCCGTTACCGCCACGTCCGTGGGGGCTGGTCAGCAATTGGCCCATCAGCCTCCTGTGTTCTGCTTTGAATACCGCAAGCGCCAGCCGATTGCCTTTTCGGGCCATGTAGAACACCGCTGGCGAAAGCTTATTCCCCGCGCCTCGCGTCTTCATCACAGCGGTGCAAGAGATGAATTTCCGATCATCAATCTTATTCTCTTTCCATTCCGCTGGGTTATATGTCGGGGATCCGTCTAATGGGGGAGGCCGGGGCGAGGGCTTGGATGCCTTGGCGGACCGGCTGGGAGCAGGGACCAAGCTCGTCGGTATGTTCGAAGTGATCCTCACCAGGCGCAAGCGGTTTGGCTGGCGATGGCAAGTGTGCGACCAGTCCGGCAAGATCTTTGCCGATGGTTTCGAGCGCACCCGGCCGTCGGCCAAATATCAGGGCGAGCGCGCGTTGTTCTTCCTGCTGTCGCAGGCGTATCTGCGCAACCGCTCCGCCGCGTCCAGCGAGGATTAGCGAGCACGGTTCCGTTGCGCCCAGCTTCGTAGCGAGCCTTCGTAGCCCGGGTGAGCGCAGCGATACCCGGGACCTTCGTGCTTCAAGCGAGAACCCCCGATATTGCTGCGCTCATCCGGGCTACAAGCTCCACCTTACATATCGACGACCAGCTTGCCCTTGGCGGCGCGGTCCCTGATCAGCGCATAGGCCTCGTCGACGTTCTCCAGCGTAAAGCGCCTGTAGTCGAGCAGCGGTACGAGCTTGCCGGCCTCGGCGAGGCGCGTGGTCTCCGCCATGATCTCTCCATGATGCGCGCGGCCTTCGCCCGACAGCAGCGGCAGCAGCGTGAACACGCCCGAATAGGTGGCTGCCCGGAATGACAGCGGCGCAAGCGCATGCGTACCCCAGCCGAGCGCGCTCACAACATGGCCGAAGCGGCGCACCGCTTCGAAGGAGGCGTCGAGCACCTTGCCGCCGACGGTGTCGTAGACGATGTCGAAGCCGCGGCCGCCGGTGTGCTGCTTCACGTAGGCATCGACCGGACTGTCGCGATCGATGAACACCGCGCCAAAGCCTTCGATGGTGGCGCGCTGCGACGGCGAACCGGTTGCGAACACCTCCGCTCCGAAGGCGCGCGCGATCTGGATCGCGACATGACCGACGCCGCCGGCACCACCGTGGATCAACACCTTCTGGCCCGCCTTCAACGCCGCCCGGTCGATCAGGCCTTCCCAGGCCGTGATGACGATCAGGGGCAGGGCGGCCGCTTCCCGCATGCTGAGATTGGCGGGCTTCAACGCGAGGAGATCGGCATCGACTGCGGCGAATTCGGCCAGCGATCCCTGCACGCCGCCGACACCTCCGGTCATGCCGTAGATCTCGTCGCCCGGCTTGAAGCGCGTCACCTCGCGCCCGGCCAGTTCGACCACGCCGGCGAGATCGATCCCCGGAATCGCCGGCAACGGATGGCGGGCATGCGCGGCCGCGCCGGCCTGGATCTTGGTGTCGAGCGGATTGACCCCGCTCGCGCGCACACGCACCAGCACGTCGTGCGGGCCGATCTCGGGCGTGGAGATGGTTGAGAGGCGCAAGGGGGCGTTGTGGGTCTCCAGGACGCCGGCGCGCATCGTCGATGGTCTCGTCATGATCGTCTTGCTCCGTGATCGGCTCAATATGCCCATGAGATTTTGCATGAGAAGGAACAAGGTTGTACGATGATCATACATTTTTGTATGGCGGGAGTTCCGATGGACTGGAGCGATCTGCGCATCTTCCTGGCAATTGCGCGCGAGGGCACGCTCGGCGCTGCCGCACGAAAGATCGGCCAGACCCAGCCGACGATGGGCCGGCGGCTTCGCGCGCTCGAGACGTCGTTGGGACAGACCCTGTTCCAGCGCACGGCGGATGGCCTGGTGCTGACCGACGAGGGCACGGCCGTGCTCCGCCATGCCGAGCGGATCGAGGACGAGGCACTCGCGCTGGAACGCCACGTCTCCGGTGCCGAGACGCAGCTCGACGGCCTGTTGCGCCTGTCGTCGTCGGACTGGTTCGGGACGGTGATGCTGTCGCCGGTGATCGCCGCGTTCGGCAAGCGTCATCCGAAGGTGACGGTGGAGCTCCTCACCGATGCGCGGCTCTACAGTCTGCCGCGGCGCGAAGCCGATCTGGTCTTCCGCATCAAGCCGTTCAGCGAGCCCGAGGTGATCTCCAGAAAGCTGCTGCACATTCCTTACGCGCTCTACGGCAAGAAGGGCAGCAAGCCGCCGCGCGCAGGCGACGGCAGCGCTGTCCGCGTCGTCACCATGAATGCCGAGTTCGCCGACATGCCGGACGCAGTCTGGCTGAAGCGCGCGCTGCCGAATGCAGCCATCGCCTCGCGCAGCAACAACAGGCAGGTGCAGGCCGAGCTTTGCGCCAGCGGCGACGGCTTTGCCGTATTGCCGCGTCCGCTCGGCGACCGCGATCGCCGTCTGGTTGCGCTCGACATCGGAGCGGCGCCGCCCGGCCGCGACACCTATGTCGGCTATCACCGCGATATGAAGCGCCTCGCCCGCCTGCGCGCGCTGCTCGATCTCGTGATCGAAAGGTTGGCAGGCTAGAGCAGATTCTGATCAGGCGCGATCATAACCTGCCGCGGCGAAGAAGTTCAGGCACTCTTGGGCGGTGAAGGCGGCTGTGGTGAGGGCGATAGCATTGTCCAAAGCCTGGATTGATCTGGCGGCGGCCTTTCGCAGGGCGGCTTTGAGCTTTGCGAAGGCCATTTCGATCGGATTGAGGTCGGGCGAATAAGGCGGGAGATAGAGGAGCTGAGCGCCCGCCGCGTCGATTGCGATGGCGATCTCGGTCCGCTTGTGTGCTGCGAGATTGTCCATCACCACGATGTCGCCGGGCTTGAGTGTCGGTACCAGGACTTGCGTCACGTAAGCCTCGAACGCCGGACCATCCATGGGGCCGTCGAGGACCATCGGCGCGGTCATACCGGTCGCTCTAAGCGCGCCGACGAAGGTCGTCGTCTTCCAATGACCATGCGGGATCGCGGCGACACAGCGCTGGCCGTACGGCGAACGGCCGTAGCGCCGCGCCATTTTGGTCGAAGCCCCCGTCTCGTCGATGAACACCAACCGATGGATGCCGATCTCAGGCTGAGACGCCTTCCACGCTGCGCGTTCAGCGGCCACGTCCGGCCGATCCTGCTCGCTGGCGTGCGATGTTTTTTTTGAACGTGATGTTGCGACGATCGAAGAATCGCCAGATCACGCTCGGCACGAAACGCTCGCCGTGGACTTTGAAGAGATGGTCAGCGATCTCGGCCAGCGTCATGTCAGGCGTAACCTTGACCAGGGAGAGGATCTCCGCAGCGTGACCCTCGATCCGAGCTGAACGCCGGTCTCCGCCCTGCGTTCCCGCCTCACAGGCGCCGGTCCTTCGCCACTCGCCAACCAGTTCGATCGCTGTCGAGGGCGCCACGCCGAACCGAACAGCGGCGCCCCGACGGCTCATGCCTTCATCTTCCACAGCCCGAATAATACGAATGCGAAGGTCCGGCGACAGCGGTTTAGCCATGGGGGCTGGCCTCCATCACCAGCCCTCAGGGTGAATCACAATTTGCCTCGCAAGGGAATCCCCTACCGATTCCGACAGGTTGGAAAATGCTCTAGTGGGGCGTTGGTGGAAAAGGGGACCGGCCTTCCAGAGGCCGGTCCCGAAAGTTCTATTCCGCAGCTTCCATGATTCCGCGCGTTCTGGGCAGGGGATCGGCGACTGTGTCGATGGCTTCCATCGACTTGTCGAACTTGACGAAGTCGTCGTCCATGATTGCGCGCGGATTGAAGTTCTCGTCCGCGATGATGCCGTGCACGCGGCGGCGCTGCATTCCCATGTTGCCGCCGGGCAACCCTGACCTATTGAAAGGCACGCGAGAAGGAGTCCGGGCGAAGCAGTCGGCCCGGCAGTGCACGTTCCCGGTGATCCGCGTTGTTCGCACCGGAGACAGAGGTTGGATTTCCGTAGCCCGGCTAGGGGGGCCTAATTGGGCCTACTAGAATTTGACTCCCTGTCGGGCAAAACACCCCATCCATGGGTCGATACGGATCGGCAAAAATATTCCACTTTACCGAATTTCGGAAAGAGCGTATGTATCGCCTCGACCCGGCCCAAGGAAGAGGGGCGTATCGCGATCGTCACGAACGCGGGCCGGACGGCGGTGGACGCAGATCGCATCGGCGCGAAGGGTTTTGCAGGGCGGGCAACCGTGAGCAAGGCGCCTCGCGCACACGACCGGTGTGATCGGCGTACGGCAAAATCGTGTGGTCCTGGCGCCCGGGGTCTGTGCGCCAAGTCTTGTGGTGATGTATGTCGTCCAACCGGACGCACGCGTCAGCCATCCGCAAGGCGACGGGGGCAATAGCGCAACGCTCCCCGGGGAGAGCGCGACATAAGCCGTAAAGCCACTGCGCAGGGAAGGCCGGGCTGTCCTGGCTACACCTGTATGCCGCTGTGCAGCTTTTTGTTACGCAGAATTCGCACAGTGGACCGCGGGTGCCAGCCGGCGCCCGGTCTTCCCTGCGCCCTCTTTCATTCGAGGGTGAAGCGATCAACAAAGCTCGGGCGAAATGCGCCGCGAGGATGATCAATCATGTGTGTCGTTGACCAAAAGTCTCGTGCCCCGGACGCGGCGCAGCGTCCCTTCGACTTTGCGCCGCAACGCGAAGGGCGTTGCAGCGCGTCCGGGACAGAGAGACGCGCGTCCAAATTCGAGCGCACACACCCTGATGCATCCCCTTCGTACGACCGTCACAGTCTCTAACACCCACTAACCAACACCTGATTTAAAACTGTCATAATCACCGAATGGAACCCGCGCCTGCGACCTTTTTACAGGTCGTTAAGCGCAGCTGCATTGAATGCAGCGGGAAAGTGCGTTGGGGACTGCCATGAATGCCGCGAAGAAAGTGTCGGGAAAACCGGCCGCCGAAATGTTCGACGATATCCCGGTGCTTCAGCGCAAATGGCGTGCCGCGCTGAAGCCGGGCGATCGGCTGCCGCGCTATGAGGACGTGATGCTCGGCAGTCTCGGACGGCTCGCCGATCACATTGCGCTGCTCAGGAACGACGGCACGCTCGAACTGTCGCGCAGCGGACGCTACGTGCAAAAATGGCTCGGCGAGGAGCGCTGGGACATTCCCGTCGCCGAATTGTCGCCGGATTGCGCCACTGCGCTGTCGGAAGCGGCAACGTCCGCGCTGGCCAATGGACGACCGCATCGGGCCAGCGCGCATTGCGTGCGCGACGGCATGGTGCGGACCTACGACGTGCTGGCGCTGCCGACGGCCTCGCGCTGGGGCGCCACGCTGGTCGGCGCTTACATCAACGAACGCGGCACGCAGTACAATCTGCTGGACGCGATCTTCGCCTCGACCGACGACGCGGTCATCTCGCTGGCGATGCTGCGCGATGCCGGCGGCAAACCATCCGATCTGCAGGTCGTGCACCACAACAGCAGCGCAAGCGCGCTGCTGAAGGTCGCGACCGGAAGCCTGTTGTGGCGGCGGATCGGCGAAGGCAGCACGTTGCTGGCCTTGCCCGAGATCATGAACTTCCTGCTCAGGGCCGTCGCCGGCGGCCGCGGCGAGCAGCTCGAGATCGAGAGCGAGGGCCGCCACCTTCGCCTCAGCGCGACGGCCTTCGCCGACGTGGTCTCGCTGACGATCTCCGACGTCACCGCGTTGAAGCGGCGCGACGCCTCGTTCCGCCTGCTGTTCGACAACAACCCGATGCCGATGTGGGTGTTCGACGCGCAGACCAGGGAGTTCCTCGGCGTCAACGACGCCGCGGTCCAGCATTACGGCTACAGCCGCACCGCTTTCCTGCGCATGAAGCTGCACGAGATATGGCCGGAGGACGAGTGGGACAGCCACGCCGAGGCACTCGAACGCCTCGGCGAGGCCTATCACTCCTCGCGCAACTGGCGGCATTTGCGCGCCGACGGCAGCGAGATCGAGGTGCTCACCTTCGGCCGCCGCGTCCCCTTCGACGATCGCGACGGCTATCTGGTCGCGGTCGTCGACATCACCGAGCGGCGCAAGGCCGAGGCGCGCATCGCGCACATGGCGCACCATGACGGGCTCACCGACCTGCCGAACCGCGAATATTTCCAGGAGCGCCTGAAGCAGGCGTTGGACCAGGCCGGCGACAAACGCGTCGGCGTGCTCTATATCGATCTCGACCTGTTCAAGAACGTCAACGATTCCTTCGGTCATCCCGTCGGCGACCGCCTGCTCAAGGAAGTCGCCGAACGGCTCACCACCGCGGTCCGCGGCGGCAATCTGGCGGCGCGGCTCGGCGGCGACGAATTCGCGGTAATCCTCGCCGCCGACGTCTCGCCGAACGAGGCCAGCGCCTGCGCCGGCCTGCTGATCGACATGCTGAAGGCGCCCTACGATCTCGACGGCCAGGAGATGGTGATCGGTGCCAGCATCGGCATCGCGCTGTCGCCCGGCGACGGCACGACGCCGGAAGAGCTGATGCGAAATGCCGACATGGCGCTGTACCGGGCGAAGTCCGACGGCGGCGGCGTACACCATTTCTTCGAGCGCGCGATGGACCTGCGGGCGCAGAAGCGCCGCGCCATGGAGCTCGATCTGCGCCGTGCGTTCGCCAATGGCGAGTTCGAGCTGCACTACCAGCCGCTGGTGTCGATCGCCTCGGACCGCATCTCCGGCTTCGAGTCGCTGCTGCGCTGGCGTCATCCGGACAAGGGCATGATCTCGCCGGCGGAGTTCATCCCGGTTGCCGAGGACATCGGCCTCATCATCCAATTGGGAGAGTGGGTACTGCGCGAAGCCTGCGCCGAGGCCGTCAAATGGCCTGCCGACGTCAAGGTCGCGGTCAATCTGTCGCCGGCGCAATTCCGCAGCCGCAATCTGGTTCAAATCGTGATCTCGGCGCTGGCGCAGTCCGGCCTGTCGCCGCGGCGGCTCGAGCTCGAAATCACCGAGTCGATCTTCCTCGCCGAGACCGATGCCAATCTCGCCATCCTGCACCAGTTGCGCGAGCTCGGCGTCAGCATCTCCATGGACGATTTCGGCACCGGCTATTCCAGCCTCAGCTATCTCAGGAGCTTCCCGTTCGACAAGATCAAGATCGACCGCTCGTTCGTGAAGGATCTGGCAGAGCGGCCCGATTGCGGCGCGATCGTGCGCGCGATCTCCGGGCTCGGCCGCAGCCTCAACATCACCACGACCGCCGAGGGCGTCGAGACCGAAGACCAGCTCGACTGGCTGCGCGCCGAAGGCTGCAACGAGGTGCAGGGCTTTCTGTTCAGCGCGGCACGGCCTGCGGACGAGATCGCGAAGCTGCTCGCCGATTTCGGCCGGCGCGCCTCACGGGCGGCGTAGCCCTTCGGGGTAGCAATCGTAGACCAGCGCCTTGAAGGCGGGGGTGATGCGGCTGCGCTCGTTCTGGGTCTGCTGCATCATGAGATAGACCATGTCGAGCTTGGGATCGACGCCGAAATAGGTGCCGCTCCCTGAATCCCATTTCAGCTCGCCGAGCGAGCCTGCCGGCGGCGGCTTCGCATTGCCTGGATCGGTACGCACACCAATGCCGTAGCCATAGCCGAAGCCGTCGCCCGGGAAATAGAAATAGTCGCGTCCGACGCCGGACCCGGGCCCGACATGATCGGTCGTCATGGCCTTGAAGGCGGCCGGGCTGAGGTAACGCCTGCCCTCGAACGCGCCGCCATTGAGCAGCATCTGGGAGAAGCGTTCATAGTCGGTGATGGTCGAGAGCAGCCCGCCGCCGCCCGACTCCCATTCGGGATGGGCGAGGCGGTCGCGCTCGCCTTCGAGCAGGATCAGGTCGCTCGGCAGCGGTCGCGCCATCCGAGCACGCTCCTCCGGCGTCTTCAGCACGAACTTGGTGCTGCTCATCCCGAGCGGATCGAGGATGCGTTGCTTGAGGAATTCGTACAGCGTCTGTCCCGAGATGATCTCGATGATGGCGCCGAGCACGTCGGTGGAATGGCCGTAGCGCCACAGCGTCCCCGGCTGGCGCGTGAGCGGCAGCCGGGCGATACGGTCGGCGAATTGCCTGTTGTTGAAGGGCCCCTCGAATATGTCGGCGGCCTTGTAAACCTGCATCACCCAGGGAGCGCCGATATAGTCGTAGCTGATGCCGGAGGTCTGCCGCAGCAGATCCTCGATGTTGACAGGGCGGATTGGCGGCTCGAGCTGGAGCTTCGAGGTGCCGTCCGGCTCGACGCCCACCTTGGTGTCGGCAAAGAGCGGGATGTATTTCGACACGGGGTCGGTGAGCGCGAGCTTGCCCTCGTCGATCAGCATCATCGCGCCGAGGCAGGTGATCGGCTTGGTCATGGAGTGGATGGCGAAGATCGTGTCCGGCGTCATCGCAAGGCCGGTCCTGGTATCGCGCACGCCGAAGGACTTCAGATAGACCGGCCTGCCGTGCTGCTGCACCAGGATCACCGCGCCCGGCAGGCGGCCGCTTCCGACCTCGTTGTTGAAATACGCCGTGATGCGCTCGAGCCCGTCCGGCGAGGGGGCGGGGATGTCGGCGGCGCGGCTTCGCGCCATCGTGCCGGCGAGCAGCGCAGCCCCGACCAGAAAATCACGACGTCTCATCAGGGCTTCCTCCCTCGGCGGGATCAAAGCCGCAAGATGCTGGAGGCGTCAACAAGCGTTCGATTAAAAACGCGTCACGATTTCCGAAAGGAACGGTCGCGGACGGTCTTCGCTCGGTTTGGTCGGCGTGCCCACGTGGATGAAGCCGGCGAGTTTTTCCTCCGGCTTGAGGCCGAGACCGTCGAGCACGTCGCGATCGAACGAGAACCAGCCGGTCAGCCAGCAGGCGCCGTAGCCGAGCGCGGTCGCGGCCGTGACGATGTTCATGGCGCTGGCGCCGGCCGACAATTCCTGCTCGAACGCCGGTACCTTCGGATGCGGCCTGGTGAAGCTGACGATGCCGATCACCAGCGGCGCGTCGGCGAGGCGTTTGCGCTCGGTCTCGACGTCGGCGGCCGGCGCCCCGGGATTCTTCCGGGCGAAGACGTTCGCGATCACCTCGCCGGCGCGCTGGCGGGCATCGCCCTCGAAAATGATGAAGCGCCAGGGCGCGAGCTTGCCATGGTCGGGCACGCGCGCGCCGATGGTGAGGATGGTCTCGAGCTCGGCCGCCGAAGGGCCGGGCCCGGTCATCTCGCGCGGCTTGACCGAGCGGCGGGTCTTCAGGAGTTCGATGGCGTCGGGCACTGCGATATCCTCTTCAAATGGTCGTCGGGCGTGCCATGCCGAGATAAGCATGCACGCCCGAAACCGGAAGCGAATTTAGATCGATTTCAGAGATCAGACCGCGCCGCGCGCCCGCTTGACGTCCGGCGGCGTCGCCTCGTCGACCAGGGCGGCGATCGCCTCCTCGGTCGTCATCACCTTCTGGCCGTCGCTGCCGAGCCGGCGGACCGAGACCGAATGCGTTTCGGCCTCTTTCTTGCCGACCACGAGCAGCGCGGGGATCTTGGCCAGCGAATGCTCGCGGACCTTGTAATTGATCTTCTCGTTGCGCAAATCGATCTCGACCCGGAGGCCTGCGCGCCGCGCCTGCTCCATCACCACCTTGGCGTATTCGTCGCCTTCCGAGGTGATGGTGGTGACCACCGCCTGCACCGGCGAAAGCCAGAGCGGGAAGTTGCCGGCATAGTGCTCGATCAGGATGCCGATATAGCGCTCCATCGAGCCGCAGATCGCACGGTGCACCATCACAGGCGGTTTCTTGCCGCCGTCATGGTCGATGTAGAACGCGCCGAACCGCTCCGGCAGGTTGAAGTCGACCTGCGTGGTGCCGCACTGCCAGTCGCGGCCGATGGCGTCGCGCAGCACATATTCGAACTTCGGCCCGTAGAAGGCGCCTTCGCCCGGGTTGATCTCGGTCTTGATGTGATTGCTCTGCGACTGGATTTCGCGCAGCACCGTCGCCATCACGCGCTCGGCGTGATCCCACATCTCGTCGGTGCCGACGCGCTTTTCAGGCCGCGTCGACAGCTTCACGGTCAGATCGCCGGTGAAGCCGAAATCGGCATAGGTCGACAGGATGAGATCGTTGATCTTCAGGCATTCCTCGGCGAGTTGATCCTCGGTGCAGAAGATGTGCGCATCGTCCTGGGTGAAGCCGCGCACGCGCATCAACCCGTGCATGGCGCCGGAGGGCTCGTAGCGATGTACCACGCCGAACTCGGCGAGGCGCAAGGGCAGGTCGCGGTAGCTCTTCAGGCCGTGCTTGAAGATCTGGACGTGACCCGGGCAGTTCATCGGCTTCAGCGCAAACCAGCGCTTGTCCTCGGCCTCGTCGCCGGCCGACTGCGCCGCGAACATGTTCTCGCGGTACCAGCCCCAATGTCCCGAAGTCTCCCACAAGGACTTGTCGAGGATCTGCGGCGCGTTGACCTCGCTGTAATCGCCGGTCAGGCGCCGGCGCATATAGGCGATCAACTGCTGGAAGATGGTCCAGCCCTTGGCGTGCCAGAACACGACGCCCGGGCCTTCCTCCTGGAAATGGAAGAGGTCGAGCTCGCGCCCGAGCTTGCGATGGTCGCGCTTTTCCGCTTCCTCGATCTGCTTCAGATAAGCGTCGAGGTCCTCCTGCTTGGCGAAGGCGGTGCCGTAGATGCGGGTCAGCATCGGATTGTTGCTGTCGCCGCGCCAATAGGCGCCGGCCACCTTCATCAGCTTGAAGGCGTTGCCGACCTTGCCGGTCGAGGTCATGTGCGGGCCGCGGCACAGGTCGAACCAGTCGCCCTGGTGGTAGATCTTGATCGGCTCGGTGCCGGGAATGGCATCGACCAGTTCGACCTTGAAGGCCTCGCCCTTGTCGCGGAACACCTGTTTGGTTTTCTCGCGGTCCCAGACTTCCTTCGTGAAAGGCTTATCGCGCGCGATCAGCTCGCGCATTTTTTTCTCGATGGCCGCAAAGTCGTCCGGCGTGAACGGCTCGTTGCGGAAGAAGTCGTAATAGAAACCGTTCTCGATCACGGGACCGATGGTGACCTGGGTGCCCGGCCACAGCGCCTGCACGGCTTCGGCGAGCACGTGCGCGCAGTCGTGGCGGATCAATTCCAGCGCGCGCGGGTCGTCGCGATTGACGAACTCGATCTTGGCATCGGCCTCGATCGCATCGTTGAGATCGGAGACCACACCGTCGAGCGCCATCGCAACCGTGCGCTTGGCCAGCGACGGAGAGATGCCCTTGGCGATGTCGAGACCGGTGATTCCGTAGTCGAACTGGCGCTGGGCGCCGTCCGGGAAGGTGAGGGTGACTTTGGCGGCGGGGGTCACGGGCTTCAGATTGCTGAGGGAATATTGGAAGCCGGATTCGGATTTAGGCTCGGTCATTGTTTTTCTCCTGAGGCTCACTCCTGCGAACGAGCGCAGGTAAGCGGGAACGAGCGATATATCAGGCGATTCGGCCTGCGCAATCCGGCATTTCCAAGAAAGTGGCGCGCAAAAGCCGGGGCGGCGCTTCAACTATTTCGAGCCGCGCCCTTTAACTGGTCACGGGGCTGTTCTACATGCATTTGCATGGGAAATCCGCCCGCCGCCGGCCGTTTGGCGCCGACCGCCTTGATGCTCGGCAATCTCGTCACCGGATGCTCGGTACTGGCCCCGGCGGGCATGCTGCCGGAGTTGGCGAGCGGGCTCGACGTCAGCATTCATGCGGCCGGGCTCCTCGTCACCTTCGGCGCGATCACGCTATGCATCGGCTCGCCGCTGACGGCCTGGCTGACCAGCCGCATCGATCGGCGGACGCTGCTCACGACAACGCTGGCGGTGCTTGCCTTCGGCAATCTCGCCTCCGCCTTTGCGCCCGATTACACGAGCCTCCTCGCCATCCGTCTCGTGATGCTCGCGGTCGGTGCGCTCTATACGCCGCAGGCTGCCGGCACCGCGGCGTTGATCGTGCAGGCCGAGCGGCGGGGCAGCACCATCGCCTATATCTTTCTCGGCTGGTCGCTCGCTGCCGCCGTCGGCCTTCCGCTGATCACCTTCATCGCCAGCCGCCATGGCTGGCACGCCGCCTATGGTGCGATCGGCGCGCTCGGTTGTGTCAGTTCCCTCTTGTTGCTGCTGCGGCTGCCGGCGGGCCTGAAGGGCGCGCCCGTGGACCTGAAGACCTGGCGCGATGTCGGCCGCAACAGCACGATCCTGCTGTTGCTGGCGATCACCATGCTGCAGATGTCGGGGCAGTTCGCGGTGTTCACCTTCATGGGCCCGCTGCTCAAGAAGCTCACCGGCGCCGGTCCCGATGCGATCGGCATGGTGTTCGCGCTCTACGGCGTTTGCGGCTTCCTCGGCGTCGTCGTCGCCACCCGCATCGTCGACACCTCGGGACCGTACCGGACCTCGCTGCTGTTCACCTGCCTGCTGCTCGCGGGCGTCACGGGCTGGGCGCTCGGTGCCGGCACGCTTGCTTTCATGACAGCCGGGGTCGCGATCTGGGGCCTCGGCTTTGCCTCGACCAATTCGATGCAGCAAGTGCGGCTGGTCGCGGCCGCGCCGCCGCTGGCATCGGCGACCGTCGCGCTCAATACGTCCGTCCTCTATATCGGCCAGGCGGTCGGCTCCGCCGTCGGCGGGCTGCTGTTCGCCCACGAATTCCTGCATGCGCTCGGCTTCGTCGCGGTCGGTTTCGTCGTGCTGGCGCTGATCCTGGTGGTCATGACCCGGCCCCGGCCTGCGGCCGCAACGGCCTGAATCCCGCATTTTCTTGTACGCAAGGTGCTTGGCAAACCGCGCGCTGGAGCGCTAGAAGGCCGGTCATGGGGACCAAAGAGAGTTGACTGAAATGAGGATGATTCTGGCGGTTGCCGCGGTGCTCTATTCAGCCTCCGCGTTCGCTCAAGCCGACAAGCCACCGATGGTGGGGGACAAGCCCCTGGTGCAGGTCAAGCCCAAGGGGACGAAAGAGGCAGCGGCCAAGCCGGCCGCAGTGCCGAAGGGTAAGCCGCAATCGATCGCAGCCAGGCTGCAAGCCTGCCTCGAGCTCGACGATGGCACCAAGGACCGTCTCAACTGCTACGATGCCATCATCCCGCCGACGCCGAAGCCGAAGCCGGCGAAGGCCAAGGGCTACGCCGATTGCCGTTTCCTCAAGGAAGAGGACGAGCGGCTGGCCTGCTTCAACGGCTTTGCCGAGAGCATTCCGAAGCTGCCCAAGAGCTAATACTTACAAGAGCTAATATTGAACGGGCCGAGGCTCAGTCGCTGATCCGGCTCAGCACCGCCCGGAAGGTAACGCCCGGCGCCTGCAGCGCGTTGCCCTCGAATTCCGCGGTGTCGCCGTCCTCCCGGCCGGCGAGCGCCAGCGTGATCCGATCGGCGCCGAACAGCCCCTTGAAGGACGGGTCGTCGTTATAGCGCTGGGTCGAGATCTTGACCTTGATGCTGCAGCCTTCGCCCGTGTAGGTGCCGATGAAGGCGAAAGCGGAATTGCCTCCGCGCATCTTGCCGTTCGTCACATAGACGACGCCGCAGCCCGTTCCATGAACGGTGTGGAAGTCGACCTTGTACAATCCCTGACGCACCGCCTGTCCCCGCACAATTCCAAACGCAACTCGGCCGCAAACTATGAGCTCCGCCGGCGGAAGCAATTCGGTGGCTTGCGGGGATTCCGGCCATCAACATCACATTTTGATCAGAGCCTGAGACAATTGCAGGCAGTGCTGTCAAATGCCGGCTCGCGTAATATCGGTTAGCGGCTCGATGCCGACGGGTTGGTCGCGGCGACGCGCGTCAGCGCCAACGCGGGCGTTGCCGACATCTTCACCAGCACGTCCTTGAGTGGATCCCGCGTCCAGGCGCGGATGACATAGTCGCGATGGGTGATGCCGTCGGCGGTCTCGACGAACACCACGCTGCCGGGACGCAAGGGACCGTCCATGTCCTCGGCGACGCTGATGCCCTTCTGCCGCAGCATGCTCATCAACTCGCGGTCGCGCCGCGCCGTGCCGCGGGTGTAGGCGCTGACGAAGAAGCCGGAGCGGTGGCTCTCGATCCAGGACGCGAACTTGTCCATCTCGCCATAGACGGCGTCGAGCAGCACGACGCCGCGGACGCGGTCGCTGATGCCGCCGACCTCCAGGCTCCACGCCGTCGGCAGGAAGCCGCCGCTATAGCCGACGACCACGATCGGCATGTTGGCGAAGGCGCGAGCGCTGTTGGGATCACCGGTGGCGCGGGCGAGGTGGTCGGCCGATTCCGCCATGAAGCGCTTGAAGCCGCCCGGCTGCCAGAACTTGCCGGCGCTGGAATCGGCGGCATCGACCGCCAATTGCGGGGCAAGCAGCACGGCATTGGCGCCGGAATCGGTGATCTGCTTCGGCACCAGCTGGCGATCACGCACGTCGCGTTCGAGCGTCGCGCCATTGCCGTGGAAGAACACCACGATCACGCCCGGCTTGCGGACGTCGAAATGCTCGGGCACGTGCATCAGCACGCGGTTGTCATTGTAGGTCTCGTCCTGCCAGAACACGCGACCGGAATAGCTGCGGTGGCCGCGGCGATCGCCCTTGGAGATGTTGAGGAAGGGCGCGTCGGAGGCGGGGTTGGTGCCGAAATAGGGAAAGGCCGACGACTTCATGCTGACGAGGGTCGTCAGGTCGTCGCGCGGCGCGCGCTTGTAGGGGAGCTGCGGCTCGAGCGAAGCGACCTTGTAGGGGGCCTGCTCCGGCGACGGTTGCTGGACTGCGCGCTTCGGCAAGAAGTCCGACATCTGCCGTTGCAGGAAACTCTCGTTCGCCGAGGGGAAGCGCTCCCTGAATTGCGGAGCGGGGAAGCGATCCTCGAACGTGTCGCCGCTCGCGACTTGGGTATTGGTTTTGGCGACCACCTGAGTGCCGCCGTGGACATTGGCCTGCGAGTTCGCCGCGAGCGCCGCCGGGTTTGGCGCTTGGCCGCATTGAACCAGTGTCAGCGACAGCGGCACCAAGGCTGAGATCAGGCCGATCCGGAGCGCACGACCGCGCGCACCGGACGTCGTCCGGTCGGCACGCATGTCAGCTCTCGGTTTCGGAACGGCCCCGACCATCCACCCATGACCCCAAAGTCACGTCCATCGGCCTCTTCAAATGAGCCGACCGGCGTTTAGGCGACGTTAAGTGTCCGGAGAAACTTCCCCACATCCGGAACGCTCAAAAGGACCATGCAATCGTGTCCTGATTGTGGGGAAGGGGAGCGGGACTTCCCGGGTCTGACGCAGCTTTTTCATCCGGCAGCGGGAATAAGCGGTGCTGCAGTACCCGTTTCCCTCGCCTCATTTAACCCTTGTTAACCCTGCTTGAATTGACTGGGCGAAACTGCACGATGACCGGGCAGGCAAGGCGCCTGAGGCCAAGGACCCCGATGACGGCATCAGATGCGGGAACCGCACCCTGGACGAGCCGACTGCCAGGCAGGGGGACCGGGGTCTCGGTTCTGGTCGCAACCGCCATCGTCGTGGCCGACATGATCGGGGTCGGCGTCTTCACCAGCCTCGGCTTTCAGGTCAAGGACATCCCGTCCGGCTTCTCGATCCTGCTGCTGTGGACCGTGGGCGGCATCGTCGCGTTGTGCGGCGTGTTCGCCTATAGCGAGCTCGGGGCGATGTTTCCGCGCTCGAGCGGCGAGTACAATTTCCTCGGCCGTGCCTATCATCCCGCCTTCGGATTTCTCGCCGGCTGGGTCTCGGCGACGGTGGGTTTTGCGGCGCCGGTCGCGCTGGCGGCGATGGCGTTCGGCGAATACGCGAAATCGGTCGTGCCCGATCTGCCGCCGATCCCGCTCGCGATCGCCGTGGTGTGGCTGGTCTCGCTCGTGCAACTGACCGGCGTCAGGCACTCCTCGACCTTCCAGCTGATCGCGACGATCATCAAGGTCGTGCTGATCATAGCCTTCCTGGTCGCGGGCTTCGTCATCGGCGTGCCGCAGCCGATCGCCTTCACGCCGCAGCCGGGCGATCTCGCCCACATCGTCAGCGCGCCGTTCGCGATCGGGCTCGTCTTCGTGATGTATTCGTTCTCGGGCTGGAATGCCGCGACCTACATCATCGGCGAGATGAACATGCCGCAGCGGGATCTGCCGCGCGCATTGCTTTCGGGCACGCTGATCGTGCTCGTCCTGTATGTCGCGCTGAACGCGGTGTTCCTCTACTCCACGCCTGCAGGTGCGCTCGCCGGCCAGCTCGACGTCGCCAGCGTCGCCGGCAGCGCCATCTTCGGCAGTCTCGGCGGCCGTATCGTCGGCGCGATGATCTGCGTCGGCCTGATCTCCTCGATCTCTGCGATGATGTGGATCGGTCCGCGCGTGATGATGACGATGGGGGAGGACATTCCGGCGCTGCGCGTCTTCTCGAAGCGATCGACCAGCGGCGCGCCGGCCTATGCCATCCTGTTCCAACTCGCGGTCGCAAATTTGCTGCTGTTCACGCGCAGTTTCGAGGCGGTGCTCGACTTCATCCAGTTCGCACTCCTGTTCTGCTCGTTTTTCACGGTCGCCGGCGTCATCAAGCTGCGCATCACGGATCCCGATTTGCCCAGGCCCTATCGCGCCTGGGGATACCCGTTCACGCCGCTGCTTTTCCTGCTCGTGACGGGGTTCATGATGTACTACCTGTTGACCGAGCGTCCCCTGCAGTCGCTCGCGGGGATGCTCGTCATGCTCTTCGGCTTGTTGATTTATGCTGTTTTCCGCAGGCGGCCGGTCGCCGCTGGCAATTCACACGATCGCGCGTAGACATGCTTCGCCCCTTTAGAATTGCGGCCGTTGCTCTCGCCCTGCTGGCTGCGGCCGTCTCGCCCGCGCATGCCGCCGAGGTGACTTTTGACGACACCGCGCGCTTCCTTGCGGGCATGCAGCCTTCGGCGGACTCGCCGCTGCTGCCGCTGACGAAGGATCCGGGCTGGCAGCGTCATGCAAAATTCTTCGACGGCGCCTTTGCCCAGCTCGAACAGCGCCAGCTCTCCAGGATCCGCGATTGGGCCGATGTCAATCTGGCCGCGCCCCGGTCGACCATGTTCTACATGTTCAGCGGCCCCGATTTCCTCTACGCCAACGCCTTCTATTCCAAGGCCAGCACCTACGTGCTCGGCGCGCTGGAGCCGGTCGGCGCCGTGCCCGATCTGACCCGGCTGCCGCGCGGCTCGGTCGGTGCCGCGCTCTACAATGTCGAGCGTTCGCTCGGCTCGATCCTGAGCTTTTCCTTCTTCATCACCAAGCAGATGAAGGTCGACCTGCGCGCCAACCAGGTCAACGGCACCTTGCCGATCCTCTATGTCTTCCTCGCGCGCTCCGGCAAGACCATCCGCAACGTCGAGATGATCGCGCTCGACGACAAGGGGGGCTTGCATGTCGGCGACGACAATCCGGGGCGTAACGCAGTGCGCGGCGTTCGCATCACCTTCGCCGGCAGCGATGGCGAAGCGCGCACGCTGTATTATTTCTCGACCGACCTCTCCAACGCCGGCGCGCGCAACACCGGATTCCTGAAATTCTGCGAGACGCTGGGGCCCGGCAACAGCCTGCTCAAGAGTGCATCCTATCTGCTGCACAAGAGCGACTTCGCGGTTGTCCGCAACTGGCTGCTCGCCAACAGCGCCACCATCATCCAGGACGATTCCGGCATTCCGCTTGCGAATTACGGCGCCCGGCAATGGCGGTTCTTCCCGTTCGGCCGCTATCTCGGGCCGATCGGCGAATTCCCCGGCCGCTACCAGGAGCGCTACGCCGAGTTGTTCACGCGGGCCCAGCCGATCGATTTCGGCGTCGGCTATCGCTGGCGGATGCATGAATCGAACTTGCTGCTGTCGGTGAGGGTGCCGGGCAGCGAGACCGCACCGGCGCCGGAGACAGTTTCGTCCGCCGAGCCGGCGCCGAAGCCGCGTCCGAAACGGCCGCGTCCTCCCGAATCCGTCCCGCCATCATCCGGACGGTCTTTCTGGTTCCGCTAGAGCAGATTCTGATCAGGCGCGATCATAACCTGCCGCGGCGAAGAAGTTCAGGCACTCTTGGGCGGTGAAGGCGGCTGTGGTGAGGGCGATAGCATTGTCCAAAGCCTGGATTGATCTGGCGGCGGCCTTTCGCAGGGCGGCTTTGAGCTTTGCGAAGGCCATTTCGATCGGATTGAGGTCGGGCGAATAAGGCGGGAGATAGAGGAGCTGAGCGCCCGCCGCGTCGATTGCGATGGCGATCTCGGTCCGCTTGTGTGCTGCGAGATTGTCCATCACCACGATGTCGCCGGGCTTGAGTGTCGGTACCAGGACTTGCGTCACGTAAGCCTCGAACGCCGGACCATCCATGGGGCCGTCGAGGACCATCGGCGCGGTCATACCGGTCGCTCTAAGCGCGCCGACGAAGGTCGTCGTCTTCCAATGACCATGCGGGATCGCGGCGACACAGCGCTGGCCGTACGGCGAACGGCCGTAGCGCCGCGCCATTTTGGTCGAAGCCCCCGTCTCGTCGATGAACACCAACCGATGGATGCCGATCTCAGGCTGAGACGCCTTCCACGCTGCGCGTTCAGCGGCCACGTCCGGCCGATCCTGCTCGCTGGCGTGCGATGTTTTTTTTGAACGTGATGTTGCGACGATCGAAGAATCGCCAGATCACGCTCGGCACGAAACGCTCGCCGTGGACTTTGAAGAGATGGTCAGCGATCTCGGCCAGCGTCATGTCAGGCGTAACCTTGACCAGGGAGAGGATCTCCGCAGCGTGACCCTCGATCCGAGCTGAACGCCGGTCTCCGCCCTGCGTTCCCGCCTCACAGGCGCCGGTCCTTCGCCACTCGCCAACCAGTTCGATCGCTGTCGAGGGCGCCACGCCGAACCGAACAGCGGCGCCCCGACGGCTCATGCCTTCATCTTCCACAGCCCGAATAATACGAATGCGAAGGTCCGGCGACAGCGGTTTAGCCATGGGGGCTGGCCTCCATCACCAGCCCTCAGGGTGAATCACGATTTGCCTCGCAAGGGAATCCCCTACCGATTCCGACAGGTTGGAAAATGCTCTAGGATGCGCCGAAGCTCGACCGTCAGGTCGGGGTCTGGGCCACGACGACCAGCACTTCCGCCTTCTGCCGGCCGAGGCTCCTGACCTCGTGCGGGGTCTCGCCTGAAAAATACAGGCAGTCGCCCTTGCCGAGGGTGAGCTCCTCGCCGTCGAGCTTGATCGCTATCTTGCCGTTGATGACGAACAGCAGTTCCTCGCCCGCGTGCGAGGCACGCGTCGCCGCCTTGTGCGGCGGGCTCAGCAGGAACGGCTCCATCATCTTGCGAGTGCGGCCCGTGACCAGCGGGACCACGCCAAAGGTGTCCTGGAACAGGGGCACGTTGCCGCCTTCGCGGCGGAACAGCGTGTAGCGCGGTGCGGGCTCGGCGTTGGGGTCGAAGAAGTTCGCGACATTGACCTCGAGGGCCGCGGCCATCCGCAGCAGTGCGGCGAGCGAGGGGACCTTGAGATTGCGCTCGACCAGCGAAATGTAGCCGCGCGTGAGATCGCTCTGCTTCGCAAGCTGGTCCAGCGTCAGGCCCTTGGCGATCCGCGCCTGGCGGATATTGGCCCCGACTGCTGTCGCTTTGCTGACGTCAAGCACGCATGAGTCTCCCGAACGCTGAGGCTCCTTTTGCAACAGATGCGGCCGAACTGCCAGCCCGGCGCCCTGGATCGGGCGATCCGGCAGCTCGCAGGTGTATTCCAAAGGAAAACTTATGCGCGGAAATATAGAGCATGGTCGCGGATAATGTGAGCATTCTTGCTGGTATATCGCGCAAAATCGCTAAAGAATGGTGCAATTCAAGCTGCGTGCCTCGATCGTCGGCATTTGCCGCGTCTCGCGGCGTTGATTTCCAGTAGTAAACATGATCGATTTTTACCGTCCGCATTTGCCGATGGGCTCCGCGGACAAAGCCAAAAGCTTCCCTGTGGTGCCGGTGCCTTTCTGGAGAGATCGATGACCGTAGCAGACGACGTAACCCTGAACGTAGCGCCGGACGAGGCGGCGAGCTTGCGGCGGATCCTGTGGTCGAGTGTGATCGGCACCGCGGTCGAGTGGTACGACTTCCTGATTTACGGCGCGGCGACCGCGCTGGTGTTCAACAAGGTGTTCTTCGCCGCCGGCAACCCCACGCTCGCGACCATCGCGGCCTTCGGCACCTATGCCGTCGGATTCCTGGCGCGGCCGCTTGGTGCGGCGATCTTCGGCCAATACGGCGACCGGGTCGGGCGCAAGGCGATGCTCGCGGTCACCATCATGGTGATGGGCATCGGCACTTTCCTGATCGGCCTGCTTCCGACCTACCAGCAGATCGGCATCGCCGCGCCGCTGCTCCTGATCGGCTTGCGCTTCCTCCAGGGCATCGGCCTCGGCGGCGAGTGGGGCGGGGCGGTGCTGATGGTGGTGGAGAATTGTCCGACGCATCGTCGCGGCTTGCTCGGCAGCATGGTGCAGGTCGGCAATCCGATCGGCAATCTCGCGGCGATCGGCATGTTCGCGCTGGTAGCGAGCCTGCCGGAGAGCGACTTCATGGCCTATGGCTGGCGCATTCCGTTCCTGCTCTCGATCCTGCTGGTGGGCGTCGGCC
Organism: Bradyrhizobium sp. 192; assembly: GCF_023100965.1. Taxonomy (NCBI): domain Bacteria; kingdom Pseudomonadati; phylum Pseudomonadota; class Alphaproteobacteria; order Hyphomicrobiales; family Nitrobacteraceae; genus Bradyrhizobium; species Bradyrhizobium sp. 192. The sequence continues at coordinate 5,759,685 of NZ_CP064690.1, read as the reverse complement.
TCTATATCCGCCTCAACATGGAGGAGACTGCGGCCTTCCGTCAGGTCCAGGCGAAGAAGGACGTTGCGAAACTGCCGGTGATCGAGATCTTCAAGCACCATCGCAGGCCGTTCTTCACGGCGGTCGGGCTGAAGATCTCGGAGATCGCCTATGCCAGCATCGGTGGGGTGTTCGTGATGTCCTACGCCACGGCCAATCTCGGCCTGTCACGCACAGTGGTGCTGAACGGCGCCTTCACGGCCTCGTTGGTCGCGCTGTTTGCCATTCCGCTGTTCGGCTGGCTGTCCGACCTGCTTGGCCGCAAGACCATGTTCTATGCGAGCTGCGCGTTCTCGGCGCTGTTTGCCTTCCCGCTGTTCTGGCTGCTCGACACCCGCGATCCCACCATTGTGATCTGCACCATCGTGGTTGCGATCACCTTCGGCCAGATGGTGATGTTCGGTATCGGCGCGCCCTGGTACTCCGAGCTGTTTTCCGCGCGGCTGCGTTATAGCGGTGCCTCGCTCGGGTTTCAGGTCGGTGCAGCGATAAGCGGCGGGTTGACGCCGCTGATCGCGGCGTCTCTGATGGCGTGGAGCGGCGGTGCCACCTGGCCGGTCTCGTTGCTGCTGATCGTCTGCGCTGCCATCACCGCGACCGCGACCACGTTCGCGCCGGAGATGGCGAACAAGGAACTGACCTGATCCCCCGGCGCGCCGCCTCCGGCGGCGCGCCATCGTTTCTCACAAGGATTTTGTCATGCTCGACACCACCATCGGCGCCGGGTCGGCGCAGGGCGCAACGCAACTCGGCTGGACCGGGGTGGTGCGCTTCCTTCACTTTACCCCGCGCGCGTTCCTGCCAATGCGCGCCGCGGAAGCAATCGCCCTCGTCGCCGGTCGAGGAATCGAAGGCGATCGCTACATGATCGGCAACGAAGAGGGTTTTTATTCGCACAAGCCCGAGGAGGGCCGGCAGGTCACCCTGTTCGAGCTCGAGACGCTGGTTGCGCTGAAGCGCGACGCCGGTATCGAGCTTGGCCCCGAAGAGCACCGGCGCAACGTGACGGTGGAGGGCGTGCCGCTGAACCACCTCGTCGGCCGCCGCTTCCGGCTGGGGGAGACCCTGCTGGAAGCGACGCGGTTGTCGGTGCCATGCCGGCACATCGAGGAGATCACCGGCAAGGCGATCTTCAATCCCCTGATCAACCGTTCGGGCCTCAATTGCAGGATTTTGCAAGGCGGCACCGTGAAGGTCGGCGACACCGTGCGGAACGCGGCATGACCGCGCGCCCGATCACCACGGTCAAGACGATCGTCACCGGCATCGAGGAGGCGGGAGCAGGCACAAAACTGTTCACGCTGGCCGATCCCGACCAGTGGGAACTGCCGCCGTTCAAGCCCGGTGCGCATATCGATCTGCATCTGCCGAACGGTCTCGTTCGCACTTATTCGCTGTGCAACGAGCCTGCCGATAATGCGCGCTATGTCATTGCGGTGAAGCGCGAGGCGGAGGGGCGCGGCGGTTCACGTGCGCTCCACGATGATGTCAGGGTCGGTGAGGCCATCGGCGTCTCGCTGCCGCGCGGCGGACTCGAGGCCGGAGCGGACATCGCACGCTGCGTGTTCGTGGCCGGCGGCATTGGCGTGACGCCGTTCCTGTCGATGGCGCGACACCTCGCGCGAACGAAGCAGGCCGACTTCAAGCTGCATCTGATCGTGCGCGAGGAGGTGCCGCTCGCCGCGCAGCTCGGCCCCCTGATCAAAGAGGGACGTGTCGTCGTGCATCGAACGTCCCGGACCGGGCGTCCCGATCTCGCGGCGCTCGTCGGAGAGGGCGGATCAGCGACGATGGTCGCCTGCTGCGGACCGGAAGGCATGATTGACGATTTCGAGCGGGTAACCGCCGCGTGGCCTGCGGCCAATGTTCATATCGAGCGCTTCGTCGCCGCTGCACCCGTGCTCGATCCCGACGCACAGCCCTTCATCTTGTCGCTGTCGCGCACCGGCACCGAGATCCAGGTCCGCGCCGGCCAGACCATGTTGGCGGCGTTGCAGGAGGGAGGCATCGAGATCGCGACCTCGTGCTGCGGCGGCATCTGCGGCGCCTGCAAGGTCGGCTGGCTCGAGGGCAAGCCGGTGCATCGCGACCGCATCCTGTCGCCGTATGAGCGCGAGCGCTATCTCATGGCTTGCGTCGCCGGATCAGATGCGGACCGGCTGGTGCTGGACCTCTGACGTCCAGCGCTACCAGTGCACGCTCTGGCTCGGCACGATAAACGCCGTCGTAGCCGGCGCGGTCGCAAGGCTCGTCGCCAGGTACCAGCCGGAGCCGAGCACGAGCGCCAGCAAGGCGACGATCGCGAGCAGGTCCATGGTTCTGGGGTCATGCTGCCGCCTGGCGCCGGGCGTTGGCCCAGGCCTGACATGAAGATGTCTGACGTGAAGATGAGGGCTGATTTTCCAGCGCATTGTTGTTTCCTCCCGGGGGAGCGTCAAAACAACGCGGTAAGAAGGCTTGCGGTTCCCTTCAGGCCACCGATGCGCAAAGCACCGCAGCAATCTCAGGATGCATTGACGCCGCGCCAGCGGGCGTAGCGCCATGGCAGATACCAGTGCGCGCCGGGCGGTGCGGTGAGCGGCACATTGTCGATGCCAGACGTGCCGAACGGATTGCAGCGCAGCAGGCGGGCGAGCGTCATCCAGCCGCCGGCCCAGAGCCCGAACCGCTCGATCGCCTCGTCGCCATAGACGGAGCAGGTCGGCAGATGGCGGCAATTGTAGCCGACCAGCGGCGACAGCGTGTGCCGGTAGAGCCAGATCAGCGCACGGCCGAATCTGCGCGGGAGCCGAAGCGCCCCTTCGACCGGACTGGAACAGTGCCCGCAGGCTGAATGCTTCATGTGCGACGTGCTGCGACGTTAGGCGAGGTGTTGTACGGTTCCGGCGCAGGGAACCGTAAGCTGTTGTTTGGGCGCCATATTATTCATGCTTTTTGGGAGCAGCGCAGCAAGTACCTATGGACGATCTGTATTCCCCCGGATACCATTTTTATGACGTCCATGTGTAGATTCATCGGACGCGAAACGGGGCGTGCCTGAATCGGCTTTGGCTTAGTGCTTGGGGCTTGGGGAAGGGACCAGTTTGAAAGTTCTGACGTCGCTCAATCTTCGCGGCTGGTTGCTGGTGGGAACCGCCGTCTGTGGAGTCGCGCTGGCTGGCGCCCTTGCGACATTCGGATCGTCGGCCCGCGCTGGTGCTGCTCTCGAAGAGCGCAAGCTGCCGATGAAGTTCAACTGGATCGCCTGCGAGCCGAACTGCCGCGGCTGGGTCAGCGCGGTCGGCATCATCACCGCGGACACACCGAAAGATTTCGAGGAATTTTCCCGCGGACGCCAGCTCGGCGGCGCCACCGTGGTGCTCGATTCCAGCGGCGGTTCCGTCAACGACGCGATCACCCTCGGCCGGCGTTTCCGCAATCTCGGACTTCTGACCACGGTCGGCGTGAGTCTGCGCGGCGGGCAGTCGGCCCGTCCGGCGGTAGCGTCTGAGGCCTATTGCGAATCCATGTGCGTGTTCCTGCTGCTGGCCGGCAAGAAGCGTTACGTGCCGGAAGCTGCCCATGTCCGCGTGCACCAGATCTGGATGGGCGATCGCGCCGACGATGCCAAGGCGGCGAGCTACAGCGCGCAGGATCTGATGATCGTGGAGCGCGACATCGGCCGGCTCGCCAAGTACACCTTCGACATGGGCGGTGCCGGTGACCTGCTGTCGCTCGCGCTCAGCGTGCCGCCCTGGGAAGACCTGCATGAGCTGGATTCCAGCGAACTGAAGCTCACCAATCTCGTGACGACCGACCTCGTTGCCGACGTGCTCCCGCATGTGGACATCTCTGCGCCGGCCATGGCGGAGCTTGCGCCGAAGACGCAGGCGAGGTTCGGCGCGGAACCGGAACAGTCGCAGCCTGCCAAGTCGACCAAGACGGCGGAAGCCCTGGTGCCGACCGGCGGCGTGGCCCCACCGGCCTTGGCGACGCAGAAGTAAGCTCCCAAATCCTGGCGGTCATTGTCGGCGCGCGTGGCGCGAACCGGCCTCAGCCCTGTGCCGCGGCCGGCTGCTTGGCCTCGGTCTTTGCTTTGGCTTCGATCTGGCCAATGGCGTCGACCACGGCATCGAAGGTCAGCAGCGTCGAGGCGTGCCGCGCCTTGTAGTCGCGGACCGGCTCGAGGAACTTGATCTCCTCCCATTTGCCTTCAGGAGGCGGACCGTTCTCCTTCAGCATCTTGCGAACAGTTTCGCGTAACTCACGGAGTTCGCTCGCAGTCGAGCCGACGATGCGACTTGCCATGATGGATGAAGAAGCTTGTCCGAGCGCGCAGGCCTTCACGTCATGGGCGAAGTCGGTGATCCTGTCGCCTTCCATCTTCAGGTCGACCTTCACGGTCGAGCCGCACAGCTTGGAGTGGGCGGTGGCGGTGGCGTCGGGGTCCGGCAGCCGCCCGAGGCGCGGAATATTGCCGGCCAGTTCGATGATCCGCTTGTTGTAGATGTCGTTCAGCATGTGAGGGAGTCCAACACGTCCACACCCATGTCCGGCCGGATCGGCCTTGGCGGGCGACGTCCAGGGTCCTATATAGGAGTGGAACTGGCGGAAAAACAGTCCAGCAGTGCGGTGGCGGTGATCCAGATCGGTGCTGCCCGCGTTATACCGCCAGGACCTTTTTCGCTGAAACTGTTCTCTACAGGCGTCCGGCGGCATTGCCGCCCCGTCTGCCGGTGACACTCCGGCCGCAAGGCCGTCGAACGGAGTCGACATGGACGCTACCATCAAAGCCATCCGCCCCAACAAGCCCTCCGACCGGCAGCCCGAGGGCCGCCCGGCCGAGCTCGACCCTGCCGAATTCCTCGCGGCCGCCGTGCGCGCCGATCAGCCGCGTCCCGCGCGCGCCGAGGCGGAAGCGGCGGTGAAGACGCTGCTCGCCTATATCGGCGAGAATACCGAGCGCGAGGGCCTGCTCGACACGCCGCGCCGCGTGGTCGAGGCCTTCGACGAGCTCTATCAGGGCTATCACCAGTGCCCGGCCGAGGTGCTCGACCGCACCTTTGGCGAGACCGCGGGCTATGACGATTTCGTCCTGGTGCGCGACATCGAGTTCACCTCGCAATGCGAGCATCACATGATGCCGTTCTACGGCAAGGCGCACATCGCCTATACGCCGGTGGAACGCGTCGTCGGCCTGTCCAAGCTCGCGCGCCTCACCGACATCTTCGCCCGCAGGCTCCAGACCCAGGAGCACCTGACGGCCCAGATCGCGGCGGCGATCGACGAGGTCCTCAAGCCGCGCGGTGTCGCGGTGCTGATCGAGGCCGAGCATACCTGCATGTCGGTGCGCGGCGTCGCCAAGCACGGCGCCTCCACCTTCACCAGCCGCTTCACCGGCATGTTCCGCGACAATCCGGCGGAGCAGGCCCGTTTCCTGTCCCTGGTGCGAGGCCTGCAGCGCTGACCTCGCAAGTGTCTTAAGCGAGGTCGCCGTGTCCGCTCACTCTCACGAGATGGAGGAGGGTCTTGCCTTCCTCCCCAAGTTCGATGCTGCCGGTCTCGTGACGGTGGTCGCGACCGACGCCGCCACCGGTGACGTGCTCATGGTCGCGCACATGAACGACGAAGCGCTGCGCAAGACGATCGCGACCGGCGAAGCCTGGTACTTCAGCCGTTCGCGCAATGCCTTGTGGCGAAAAGGTGAGACCTCGGGTCAGACCCAGCGCGTGGTCGAGATCCGCACCGATTGCGACCAGGATGCCGTCTGGATCCGCGTCGAGCAGATCGGCGCGGCCTGCCACACCGGGCGAAGGTCGTGCTTCTACCGCAAGGTCGAGGCCGAGGGCGGCGGTGCCAGGCTCGTCTTCACCGACGCGGAGCGGCTGTTCGATCCCAGCGACGTTTACAAGAAGTAGCTTCCGTCATTCCAGGGCGCGGCGCGTAGCGCTATGGTGTGCAATTGCGCACCTGAGAATCCATCGTCTCACATCACGCGCGGTGGGATGGATTCCGGGTTCGCACCTGGTGTGCCCCGGAATGACTCGTGGTGGGGGGCCGCCCCCCGAATTAACCCCGCATTAACCATACCTGTCCCACGGTGAGACGATAGGGCGTCCGAATTGACGGCGCCGCTCAACGCCGCGCGGGGCGGGCACTTCATCATGTCGGTCGACAATTCCAGTGCCTCTCAGACGGCGGTTCTCGATCCGTCGCGGGCGCGCGTCGCCGGTGCGATCAAGCAGGCCTCGAACATCACCGGCGTCAGCTTCCAGTACATGCTGACCACCGCGAAGATGGAATCGGATTTCGATCCCACGGCCGGGGCCACGACGTCGTCCGCGCACGGGCTCTATCAGTTCATCGACCAGACCTGGCTCGGCACGGTGAAGGAGGCGGGCCCCCAGCTCGGCTATGGCAATTATGCCAACGCGATCTCCAGGACGACCTCGGGCGGCTACACCGTCGACGATCCCGCGATGAAGCGGTCGATCATGAAGCTGCGCGACGATCCCGAGGCCGCCTCCAGCATGGCCGCGGCGCTGACGCAGTCGAACAGCTTCAAGCTGACGGGCCTGCTCGGACGCAGGCCGAGCGACAGCGAACTCTACATGGCGCATTTCATGGGCGTCGGCGGTGCCGCAAAACTGATCGCCAACGCCGAGGACAATCCGCAAGCCGTCGGCGCGCGGCTGTTTCCCAATGCGGCCTCCGCCAACCGCTCGATCTTCTACGCCAAGGACGGCCGCGCCCGTAGCGTCTCCGAAGTCTATTCGGTGCTGGACGGGCGCTATGCCAGCGCGGCCAATTCGAAAACGACCCGCAGCGCGATGGCGATGTATGGCGGCACGCCGTCGACCACCGAGGTTGCGAGCGCGAGCGGCTTGCAGCCCACCGCGCCTGTCATCGACAACGCCGCCTATCTCCAGACCTTCCCGAGCACGCGCGCGGTGACACCCGTCAGCGCGACATCGCCGACGACGGTCGCGGACAATGCCCCGACCACGCCGGTGTTTCGTTCGATCTATCAGCCCGGCGATGCCACGCAGCCGGTCTCGACCACGGTGCAGAAATTGTGGGGCGACAACGCCTCGCTCAACTCGGTTGCATCGGCGACGCCGGATTTGCGTCCGCCGCAGCCGCTCGATCTGTTCAGCGATCGCAGCGGCACGTTCTCGAGCTGATACTCGCTCTCGTGGCCCGGACGCGCTGCAGCTTGAAACGCTGCTGCGAAGAGCCAGGACCCACCCAACAAGCACCGCTCTCTGAACGATGGGCCCCGGACGCAGCGCATCACTACGTGCTGCGTTGCGTCCGGGGCAGGTGCGGCAACCGCCTTTGTTCCCTTAACAAATCCTCAACAAAACCAGCCAGTTATGGTGAACGCTTTGTTAAGCGTCGTGGTTTATTTTGTGTTGCAGGTGACGAGCCGTCACCATTTTCGTTTGTTTGTGTAAGCCGGAAGCAGCATGATTGTTCGGCAGTTCATCAATTGGATCAGGACGGCGCCTGCCGGCGACCGGGCCGAGGCCACACGGGCGTTGGCCCGGGCCTGGCTGATCTCAGATCTTTCCCATGACGACCGCATCGCCGCCGAAGGCGCGCTTCTGATGCAGCTCGACGATCCCTCGCCGCTGGTGCGGCAGGCGATGGCTGAGGCGTTTGCGCGCAGCACGGATGCGCCGGCCTCGATCGTGCGGGCGCTGTCGGCGGACCAGCCGACCGTCGCGCTGCCCGTGCTCGAACATTCCCCGCTGCTGATCGATGCCGATCTCGTCGACATCGTCGCGACCGGCAATGACGAGGTGCAATGCGCGGTTGCCCGCCGTATCGCGCTGCCGGTCTCGGTCTGCGCCGCCATTGCCGAAGTCGGCTGCGCGGCGGCGGCGCTGGAGCTGATCGAGAATCCTCACGCGGAACTCGCGCCGTTCTCATGGCACCGCATTGTCGAGCGTCACGGCCATCTCGCTGCAATCCGAGAGGCGATGCTGGTGCTGGACGATCTGCCGGCCGCAACCCGCGCCGCGCTGGTGGCCAAACTCTCCGAGACGCTGGCGCAATTCGTCGTGGCGCGAAACTGGCTCAGCGCCGACCGCGCCGAACGCATCGCGCTCGAGGCACGCGACCGCTCCACCATGAATATCGCGGCGCGCTCGCACGGCGAGGACATGCAGGGCCTGGTGCATCATTTGCGCGTCACCGGCCAGCTCACCGCCGGCTTGATCCTGCGCGCGCTGCTGTCCAGCAATCTCGATTTGTTCGACGCGGCGCTGGCCGAGCTCGCCGACCTGCCGCTGGCGCGCGTCTCCGCGCTGCTGCACGACCGCGGCGGCAACAGCCTGCACGCGGTGCTCCGCCGTGCCGGGCTGCCCGAGGCGACGTTCGCGGCGTTCCAGGTCGCGCTCGACGCGTGCCACGAGCAGGGCTTCGTCGACAGCGACGACGGCGCGGTGCGGCTGCGTCGGCGCATGGTCGAGCGCGTGCTCACCCATTGCGAGACCGACCGCGGGGCCACCGAACCGCTGATGGTCCTGCTGCGCCGTTTCGCCACGGAATCCGCGCGCGAGGAGGCGCGGCTGTTCTGCGACGAGCTGGTCGCGGATGATGCGATCGATGCGGAATATGACGATCTGATCGCGGCGTAACGAGCTTTCGTAGGGTGGGCAAATCAAAGGCGCTCTTGCGCCGTGCCCACCACCTATCAGTATATTCGGGAATGAATCGTGGGTACGCTTCGCTTTGCCTACCCTGCGAGATTGATCGTGGTGATAGAGACGGGCCTCTCGACACCGTTCTCGCAATGACGAGGAGAGAGCGGCCGACTATTCCGCCGGCACGATGCTCGGCGCCAGGATCACCTCGAGATGCTCGGGGCGGTCGCGGTTGACGTGGGCGAGATAGTCGTCGGCGACCTTGCGCAGGCGGCGGCTGAGCTCGGCGGAGACGCTGATGCTGTCGAGCCTGGTATTCTCGTGCAGGATGGCGAGGATGGCGTTGATGTGGTGCGTGAACAGTTCGGCCGGGACCTTTTCAAGATCAGGCGCGTGCTCGATGACGCGGCACAGGCTCTCTGCAATTCCCGCCGCGGCCGGATAGCCGAATGTCACGGCGTCGCCCTTGATGTCGTGGGCGGCGTGGAACAGCTCGTCGCGCCGCTCCTTGGCGAAGCCGTCGTTGCGGATGGCGACATAGGCGGCCGACAGGCGGTTGACCTCGGTCGTCATCCACTCCTTGAACTCGCCTGACAGGCTTGCGAGCGCCTGTTCGGCGCGGGCGACCGGATCGTCCGTGTCCTTTTCATCGACCCGGCGCAGAACCTTCCGCAGCGGGTTCGGCTGCGTGATGATCTGATGCGTGGCGAAGGCCGTGACCTCGATGTCCCTTGCGCTGTTCTTCGCCATGATGCCTGCCTCGCCTGAAGACGTTGCGCTAGATGGAAGAGCGGGCCTTGTCGAGCAGCGAAGGCTGCTGCAGCACCTCGTGCTTTTCGCCGACGCGGCGCTCGGGACCCATATAGGCGGAATTGGTGTTGCGGCGCCGGTCCGGCCCGAAATAGGTCTTGGTCTTGATGAAAGGGCGGGGATTGGCGACCACGTTGAGGATGCGCTGATAGAGCCCCTTGGCCGAGATCGGCTTGGCCAGGAATTCGGTGACGCCGGCATCGCGCGCCACGGTGACGCGGCGCTTCTCGGAATGGCCGGTCAGCATGATGATCGGCGCGTAAGGGTTGCCCTTGGATTCCGGTTGCCGGATCATCTGCGCCAGCTCGAGTCCGTCGAAGATCGGCATCGCCCAGTCGGCGATGACGATGTCGGGCACGTAATGGCTGTACATTTCCAGCGCGGTGGCGCCGTCCTCGGCCTCGTAGACTTCGCGTGCGCCGAACGAATGCAGCAACGTCCGCAGAATGCGGCGCATATGCGGATTGTCGTCGCAGATGAGAAAGCGCAGCTTGTTGAAATCGATGCGGAACATGACGCCTGGGCCAGAGCGGTCAACCTTCGTTAACCATATCGCGGCGGGGGTTAACGAAGCGTTGCGTCCGAAGCTGCGGCGGCTGGCGGGAAGGCGGCTTCAGTAGCCGAACTGCTCGCGCAGGATCCGCTCTTCCAGGCTATGGCCGGGGTCGAACAGCATGCGCATCGAGATGCTCTTGTCGGAGAGGATCTCGACGCGCCGGACCCTGCGTACCTCCTCATGGTCGGCGACGGCCGCGACAGGGCGCTTGTCGTCCTCCAGCACCTCGATCACGACATAGGCGGTGTTGGGCAGCAGGGCACCGCGCCAGCGCCGCGGGCGGAAGGCGCTGATCGGGGTCAGCGCCAGAAGGGCGGCGTTGATGGGCAGGATCGGGCCCTGCGCCGACAGATTGTAGGCCGTCGAGCCGGCCGGCGTCGCCACGATGATGCCGTCGGCGATCAGCTCGGGCATGCGCTCGCGCTCGTCGATCAGGATCCGGAGGTGCGCGGCCTGCGAGGTCTGCCGGAACAGGTAGACCTCGTTGATGGCGTGGTGCAGGTGGACGTGGTCGTTGATGTCGGTCGCGCGCATCAGGAGCGGATTGATCTCGGATTCATGCGCCGTCTCGAGCCGCGCGCGCAGATCGTGCGGCGAGTATTCGTTCATCAGGAAGCCGACGGTGCCGCGATGCATGCCGTAGATCGGCTTTCCCGTGTGCATGTTCTGGTGCAGCGTCTGGAGCATCAGCCCGTCGCCGCCCAGCGCGACCACGATGTCGGCCTCCTCTAGGTCGCAATTGCCATAGTCCCTGGTGAGCTGGCCGAAGGCGGCCTGCGCCTCGCTGCTCGGGCTGGCGACAAAGGCGATCCGGTCGTAGCGCGCTGGCTTGGTCATGGCTTCCGGGCAGGGCCGCTGGCTCGAGAAAGTTCCGCCGGGCTCGTCTATACACCCGGGCCTGCATTGTCGAGGATGACCGGGTCTCAGGGCAAACGGCTGATTGTCGACCCGGAGAACAAAACGGGTTGATTTGAGCCAGCCCCGGCGGCGCCATCGGACCGATGATCCCGCAAACCGTCGCAATTCCTCGCTAGCTTGGATGCGCGCCGGCTGTGACAGTCGGGCAGGGAGACCGATCATGCTCACGATCTTGCCGAGGCTGCGACGAACCGGGCTGGTGCTGGCCGTGTCCGCGATCGCGCTCACAAGCGTTACGCGCGCGGAAGATGCGCCGCAGCCGCGTTCGGAGGCGGCATCACCGGCGGCACAGAAGGGTGGGCGCGCAGGCAGCGCTCAAAGCGCGACGCAGGCCTCGCCGTCCGCGGCCGAGCCGCACCGTCTCCCGCCGGATTCAACCACGAAGCAGACGCTGGATCTGCCCGGCCGCAGCCTCAACTTCACCGCGACGGCCGGCTCCATCCGGGTGTTCGACGGCAAGGGCGAGCCGCTGGCCGACATCGCCTACACGTCCTATCAGCTCGACGGCGCCGACCGGGCCACACGCCCGGTCACGTTCCTGTTCAACGGCGGGCCCGGCGCGTCCTCGGCGTGGCTCCAGTTCGGGGCTGCCGGTCCGTGGCGGCTGCCACTCGACGGCGAAGCGCTGTCGCCGTCAGCCTCGCCCGAGGTGAAGCCGAACGCGGACACTTGGCTGGATTTCACCGATCTCGTTTTCATCGATCCCGTCAGCACCGGCTACAGCCGCTTCATCGCGAGCGGCGAGGACGCGCGCAAGTCGTTCTATTCGGTCGATGGCGACGCCAACAGCATCGCGCTGGTGATCCGCCGCTGGCTCGAGAAGCACGACCGGCTGACCTCGCCGAAATACGTCGCGGGCGAGAGCTATGGCGGCATTCGCGGACCGAAGGTCGTGCGCCAGTTGCAGATCCAGCACGGCGTCGGCGTCAAGGGCCTGATCCTGGTGTCGCCGCTGTTGGATTTCCGCGAGTTCACCGGCACCAGCCTTCTGCAATATGTCGCGACGCTGCCGAGCTATGTGGCGGTGGCGCGCGAAGCCAAAGGACCGGTCAAGCGCGCCGATCTCGCCGACGTCGAGGCCTACGCGCGCGGCGAATTCCTGACCGACCTCGTCAAGGGCGAGGCGGACAAGGAGGCGACCAATCGTCTCGCCGACAAGGTCGCCGCGCTGACCGGCATCGACCAGGCGGTGAGCCGCAGGCTCGCCGGCCGTTTCGACGTCGGCGAATTCCGCCGCGAATTCGACCGCAAGAACGGCAAGATCACGGGACGCTACGACGCCTCCGTGCGCGGCTTCGATCCCTATCCGGATTCGAGCAGCTCGCGCTTCGGCGACCCCTCGGGCGATGCGCTGCAGGCGCCGCTGACCAGCGCCGCGGTCGACGTGCTCACGCGCAAGCTCAACTGGCGGCCCGACGGCTCCTACGAAGTCTTGAACGGCGCCGTGGAAGGTCACTGGGATTTCGGCCGTGGCATCAACCCGCCGCAATCGGTGTCCGATCTGCGCCAGATCCTCGCCACCGATGCCAAGCTGAACGTGCTGGTCGGGCACGGCCTGTTCGACCTTGCGACGCCCTATTTCGGCACCAAGCGGGTGCTCGATCAGATGCCGGCCTTCGCGACCCAGCGCGTGAAGTTGGTCGTCTATCCCGGCGGCCACATGTTCTATTCGCAAGGCGGCTCGCGGCAGGCGTTTCGCGGCGAGGTCGAGGCGCTGATCAGGGAGTAGGCCGGCGCTTGCGCGGCTTGTATCGACGGGCGATCTCTTTCGCGACGACGCCTGCAGGCTTGACGTTGGCGCCCGCGATCCAGATGTCGCTGATCCTCCCGCGCTTGTCGCGGATCCGGCGCACGGGCTCGCCATGGCTGGAATAGCCGGCAGCCCAGGCGATCTTGCCGGTGTCGCGGCCGGTGACCTCGATCTCGGCGGCATCCATGAACGGATTGATGAATTGCGGATTGGCGACGAGCACGCGGTTGCCCGCGGGCACGAGGTCGGTCGCGCCCCAGATCGTCCACCAGCGGCCGGTCCAGTCGCGCAGGCGGCGGTCGGCCGCGCCGCGCGTCTTGAACACGCGCAGGATCTGCATCGCGCCGTCCATCCAGAACGGCGCCCCACCGTCGATGGAGTTGCTGAGGATGCTGATCGTAAGCTCGCAAGCGGGAATGGCGCAGGTTCGGGAGATGTAGCCCTGGAAGCCGCCGCTATGGCCGAACCAGTCCCAGCCATCGGTCTTGCCGGCGTTGACGCCCAGGCCGTAATAGGCCTCGAAGCTTTGCGGGATGCGCCAGTGATGCCGCGTCATCTCGCGGCGGCTCGCGACCGAGAGCACGCTCTTCTTCGCATTGGGCGCAAGCTGCGCGAAGAAGCGCGCGGTGTCGGCGGCAGTGGCGGCGAAGCCGGTGGCTGACGCCATCGCCTGTGTGGGATTGTCGCCGGGGATCACGCAGCGCACTCCGAGCGGCAGCCGCCGCGTGTGGCCGCGCGCGAACGGCGCGCCCTTGGGGAGCGGCGCATCCGGCGCGGTCTCGCGCAGGCCGGCGGCCTCGATGATCTCGCGCTTGATCCAGGCCGGGTAAGGTTCTTCCGTTACGGCTTCGATGACGAGGCCGAGCAGGCCGAAGCCGTGATTGGAATATTTGAAGCGGGTGCCGGGCTCGATCGCGGTCTGCAGCTGCAATTCCGCGAGCAGCTCCTTGGCGTCGAGATAGGGACGGCGGTCGATGAACTGGCCGGAATCGGCGCCGTCGCGCGTCAGCCCGGCGCTGTGCGACAGCACCTGCGCGAGCGTCGTCTCGGCGACGCGCGGATCGAGGCCGCCGACATATTGGCCGATCGTGTCGTCGAGCCGGAGCTTGCGTTGTTCGCGCAGCTTCATGATGCCGGCCGAGGTGAAGCTCTTGGAATGAGAGGCGATGCGGAAGCGGTGGCGCGGGGTGAGCTTCTCGCCGGTGTCGAGATTGGCGAGGCCGAACGCATGCTCGGCGACGATTTCGCCGCGATGGGCGAAGGCGACGATGACGCCTGGCTGTTGGATCGTCGTCAGTTGGAATTCGATCCAGGAGCCGATGTAGTCGATCGCGGATCGCAGCCACGGGTCCATTGCACACCAATTTGCTGGGAAAATCGATGCGAGAGGCTAGCCGAGAAAGCCGAACGGGCACAACCGAAAGGTTGTGCCCGTTCGCGAGGTTGACGATGCGATTCTCAGTAGACGAGCGTCGCGCCGGTCGGCTTGTCGAGCGCCGTGGCAAGCGAGCGATACTCGGAGCTGTCGGTGCCGGCGAGCGAGGCGATCTTGTTCAGATGATACTGCGCCTGTTCGCGGTTGCCCTGCTCGAGCTGCCAGAGGCCGTAATACTGCCAGGTGCGGACGTGGTTCGGATCGTCCTTCAGCGCCAGCTCGTAATAGACCTTCGACGACTGGTAGTCGCCGAGCTTGCGATAGGAATAGCCGATCAAATTGGCGACGTCGGCGACGTCGTCGCGCTTGAGGGACTTCAACTGACCGATCGCGCCGCTGTAGTCGTGGTTGTCGTAGATCGCCGTGTAGGCTGTGCGATAGGCGGCGAGGAATTTGGGATCGCTGACGGAAGAGCTCTTCTTCTTGCCCTTCTTGGACGAGGAGTCCGACTTCGGCGGCGACGAGGGCTCGTCACTGCCGGCGGCATAGGCGCTGGACAGCACCGGCGCGGCCGCCAGCGACATGGCGACCAATCCCGGCACGACAAGCATTGAGAGTTTGCGCATCTGAATTCTCCCGTATGGAACGTGGCGATCCTACACGATTGCCCGAAGACCTGAACACCCGTCTGCCGAAAACATTCCCGCTTCGCACGATCCATTCGCCCGGCACGGATGACAAACGCGTCATCGAGATGAACGGGAGCCTGCAAGGGGCTTCAGATCGGGTTCAGCGCGCCCTCCCTAGGCTCCCACCCATGATCGAAGGGTGGCGAGAAGGCGCCGCCTCGAGATCCTTCCAAGAGGAGATCTGCCATGTTGAAGACCATTTCCGCAGCCTTGCTCGCCGCTTCCGTGATCGCAGCTCCGGCCTTCGCTGCCGAAGCCGGCAAGACCACCACGGCTCCGGTGATCAAGGCCGACCAGAGCCAGACCAAGGCCTCGACCACCGCCGCGAAACCGGACACCGCTATCAAGGCCGATGCCAAGATCGATGCCAAGACCGACACGAAGGCCGGCGACGTCAAGCCCGCCGACGTCAAGGCGGACGCCAAGGTGGACACCAAGTCGAAGGCGATGAATGCCAATGCCGCAGTCACGGCCGACGAGCACAAGACCGTGCATACCCATCGCCACCACCACAAGCATCTGTCGGCGAAGAAGCTGAAGACTCAGCCTGACGCGACCAAGCCGCTGTCCACCGAGAAGCGCAGCTAACGGTTGATCCTTACGCGGCGGCATCCATTGCCCGCCGCCGGGTGAGGACTTCAGGCCCGGCCGGCGTCCGTGCGAAAGCGCAGGCGCCGGCCGCGGTGCGAAGCAAGGCCCGCCGGCAGGACCGAATTCCCTTTGCGCGACCTTGCGGCTAGAACGTCCCCCGAGTCTGTCGAGCGGGAGCGGAACTGTGGGGCGATTGGCGAAACGTGTGGCGAGCCTGGCATCGGTCCTGGTATTGCCGCTGATGCTCGCGGCATGTTTCGGCAGTGACGGCCACCGTCCGACCATCATCGGTGGACCGCAAGCCGGAGGGCCGCAGCCGTTTCCCGACAATTTCCGCGGCGACATCCTGGCGCTGATGCGCACCTATTTGAACAACCCGGTCGGCGTGCGCGAGGCCAGCATGGCCGAGCCGGTCCAGCGCGAGGTCGGCGGCCGGCAGTTCTACGTGAGCTGTCTCCACTTCACCCCGCGCGAGACCGACGGCAGCTACAAGGCCATGCGGGAGCGCGCTGTGATCTTCGTGAACGGACGGGCGGACCGCGTCGTGGACCGGACGAGCGACCTCTGCGCCGGCGCGGTTTACGTACCCTTTCCGGAACTCGAAAAGATGACGCGGTAGCGCAAAGCCCGCTTTCATCTCGGGGTGCTAGACCCAAGGCTGCCGGAGCCGTTGGATCACATTTCGGGGAGCTTTGAACGGGGCGGTTTGACCGCGCGACAGATTGTTACGGCAGGTTCCGCGCAGGCGAAAAAAAAGCAGCCGGTGCAGGAATTTGACGGAACAAAATCGCGTTGTTGCCACTCCGTCACAGTCACGAACGATCGACGTTCCCGGCATCGCCGCGAAGCAACCCAATTCACGCCACGTTGTTTCCTGAGTGTCGTAGATGAAAGAACGGGGATGATCATGAAATCGATTTTGCTGGGTGCAGTCGCTCTGCTTGCATTGGCAGCGCCAGCCGCAGCTGCGGACATGCAGGCGCGCACCTACACCAAGGCTCCGGCCTATACACCGCCGCAGGTGATTTATAACTGGACCGGTTTCTACATCGGCGGCCATGTCGGCGGCGCGTTTGCCGGCGACAGCAGCTTCCAGTCCAGCGACGCCCGCTTCCTTGGCGGCGTGCAGGGCGGTTTCGACTACCAGTTCGCGCCCAATTGGGTGGTGGGCATCGAGGCCCAGTATTCCTGGCTGCCGACCAACAACAACGGTGTCACGTTCCCGCTGGGCACGCAGGTGACCTCCAACACCGACCAGCTCGGGTCGGTGACCGGCCGCATCGGCTACACCTGGGGTCCGGCGCTGCTCTACGCCAAGGGCGGTTACGCCTGGCGCAATGGCGGCCTGGGCGTCAACATCGCGGGCGTGCCACAGGGCTTCACCACCACCGGCAACAGCAAGGACGGCTACACCGTTGGCGCCGGCCTCGAATACATGTTCGCGCCGAGCTGGTCGGCCAAGGCCGAGTACCAGTACTATAATTTCGGCAGCACCACCTTTACCTCCGGTCCGGCCGACATCGTCGGCGTTCGCGGCCGGGAGGACGAGCATACCGTCAAGGTCGGTGTGAACTACCGCTTCGGCTGGGGCGGTCCGGCAGCCTCGCGTTATTGACGCTCCACCGCGACCACGCTCTGACAAAGGCCGGCTTCCCGCCGGCCTTTCGTTTGTCAGCCTCCCGCCTGTCGGCCCGATCTTTCCTTTGTGTGAACCATCTGGCGCGTCATTTGCAGGAAAACATTCCGGCACGCGCCTTCTCACGCGCGTCATGGGACTTGGGTAAAGCAAAAATAATTTTTGCCGCTTACGGAACTCGCGCTCCGGAAAGCGTTATATGAAAGCTACCGGGCTGGTGGGACGACGAACATGCGTATCTTGGTGTCGGCAGTGTTGCTCTCTTGCTTCTCTGGCCTGCCGTGCTCTGCACAGACAATCCTCAAATCCGAGCCTCTTATGCTGGCACCTTATGAGGTGGCCTTCGTCAAGGATGCGTCCTGCCCGTCGGGCAAGGTGCTGAAGGTGACAGGCGCGATCCGCGGGCTGCATCGCCGCAAGGCCTGCGTGCCCATGCCGGGTGAGCAAGCCTCGCTGGCGGCCGCGACGCCCTGATCGCTTCGCGGCTTCCGCCGCTAGACCTCACGAGTTCAGCTCGAGCTCCATCTTCCCCTGGCGGTCGGCCTCGGCCTTGTTCCTGGCGGGGTCCTCCCCCTCGGCGACCCGGCAGGGCTTGATCTCGTAATCGTTGTCGAGCACCCGGCGCGGCCCGGGACGCTCCTCGTCGGCGCTGACATCCACGACCAGGCCGCTCCGATGCGCCAGTTTCCAGACGTCGGATTCGCTCGGATAGGCTTTGCTGATCTGGGCGTCGTTGCAGAACAAGGCGTAGGGCATTCTTCCCGCTCCAGGAAAGCCCGTTAACGACCTCATGGGCCGGCGGTTCCGGTAGGCGGGCGATCACGGGGCCGTGATCGGAAGGCCGGGCCCTTGAGTCCTTAACGAGTCCTGAATCGCGAAAAAAAGAATCCCTGGGACTCATTTGGCGGAATCAGCGGATGTTTTCGGCCATGACGAGCGACCTGAACACCTCCTGCGGGCACATGCTCCTGCCGCTGACTTTAGCGCTGGTCGGCGCCTGCGCGGCCAATCTTTGGCTGGTGTGGTCCTGGCTGTAAGCCCCTGACGGGGGGGCGGCCTACTTTCTGACTGGTGGGCCGGAGGCGTCGCGGATGGCGGCACGCAATCTGGTCAGGGTTTCGGCGCAATATTCCTCGCGTTCGCGCTCGAACCGCTCCTGATGCTTGCGGAAATTGGCGATGCGGGCCTGCATCTCGTTGCGGAAATCGCCGATCGGGTGCGATGGCGGCAGGGGAGCGGGCGGGGGCGGCACCGGGGCTTGCGTCAGCGCGATCTCGACAGCGGCAGCCTCCACGGCAACGATCTCGAGCGCGACGGTCGTGGCAGCCGTTGTCCCATCCGGCTGAAGGACATCATCCTTCCCGCCGGTCACCGATTGGACGAAGGCCAGTGTCTGCGCGATCAGTGCGTCGCGTTCCCTGATCCATGTCATGATCCACCTCAGCAGCCCCCATTCCAGCAAAGCGGCTGCTTCGAATCAAGCAGGTTCGCAAGGGGGTTGCATATTTTTCCCGGTCGCCCGACATAAGGCGGATGGATTCCGGAACAGAACGATCGGACGAAGTGGAAGGCCTGAGGCTCATCCGCGCGTTCCTGTCGCTGCCGCCCGACAAGCGGGCGGAGGCGATCGCGTTCGTGGAGGGATTGGCGCTTGCGCAGAGCCGCCCCGAGAGGGGTACGGAGGCGTCGCCGAGGTGAGCGCTATCGCTCGCGCGGATTGACGTTGGGCTCGAACGGCGCGCCGACCACCCGAACCGGCGTTAGATCCGACGTCCGGGCGGCGTCGATCGTCGCTCTCTCGGCGACCAGCCTTTCGGGCTGCGGTCCAAGCATCGGCTCAAACAGTGTCAATGTGCCGGCCACGGCGCCACAGCACAGCGTCACCGACGCCAGCAGAAACATATTTCGGTTTTCTTCGCTGATGCACATGGGTCGACAACGGCTGAGGCAAGCCTCGGTTCCGTGCCCGTCTTGACCGCGCCTCATGCGGCAGCAACGGGCCGCGCGAACGCGAACAGCATGGCCGTCATGACGATGCCGGTCACTGCGCCGGCGACGATCCTGGCTGTCTCTTTTCCGGTGATGCGGCGCATGAGACCTGATGAGCAGAGCAGATTCACTCGCCGGCATGTTCGCGACGGTCAATTGGCGGTAAATTGCGTGGTAGCGCCGGAGCTACGACCATAGATTTTGTTCGATGATCACCAATCGTCCCCCCGTGCTCGCCCACCAACGTTTCGTCGCCGACCGCGACAGCTTTGCCGGCCTCGATCTCGCGGCGCGGTTCGAGCGGATCGAGCGGACGAACCTCTGGGGCGCGGCCGGCTCCGTGTCCGGTGGCCGGTGCCGCGCGAATTGATCGACGAGCGCTGCGAGGAGGGCGATGGCGGCTGGCGCGACAAGAGCCTCGGGCTCTGGCGGCTGGACGAGTTGCCGGATCGCGTCCGCACCGCCACGGATGTGTGACAGAAGCGGGCGGAACGTCGATTGCGTCCCTGATCGTCCCGGCGATAGACTTCAGGTTGTGCCGAGATCTCCCGTCGCATGCCGGAGCCCACCATGAGAGCACGTGCTGTCCTGGCCGCGTTGTCGATCTGGTGCAGCGTGCCGGCGCTGGCACAGCAGGAGGGCGCCGCGCTCTATGCGACGCATTGCGCGCAATGCCACGACGGTGATGCGCAGAGCCGCGTGCCGGGCCGCCGCGCCATGCAGGCGATGTCGTTCGACCATGTGCTGGCGGCGTTGACGTCCGGCAGCATGGCGGCGATGGCAAAGGACCGCAGCGACGCGGAACGCCGCGCGATCGCGTCCTTCGTGACCGGCAAGATCGCGACTGGCGGCGTCGCGGCCGACGCGGAAGGCCGCTGCGCGCAGCAGGTGAACGGCTTTCCGCAATCCCTCGACGGCCCGCGCTGGAACGGATGGGGCGTGGACACCAACAACAGCCGGTACCAGCCCGCCGACATGGCGGGGCTGACGGCGGAGCAGGTGCCGCGCCTGCGGTTGAAATGGGCCTATGCCTTCCCCGGCGCCTCGCTGTCGTTTGCGCCGCCGACCATCGTGGGCGGAATCCTGTTCATCGGCGGCACCGATCGCAAGGTGCACGCGCTCGACGCGCGCAGCGGCTGCACGCTGTGGACGCTGGCGATCGATGCGGCGGTGCGCGCCGCGATCAGCTTTGCGCCACTTCCAGGCTCCGACCAGTTCGCGATCTTCTTCGGCGATTTGCGCGCCAACGCCTATGCCGTGAACGCGCTGACCGGCGCGCTGATCTGGAAGACGAAGGTCGAGGAGCATGCCGCCGCGCGCATCACCGGTGCGCCGACGCTGCATGCCGGCGTGCTCTACGTGCCGGTGTCCTCGATCGAGGAAGCCGCCGGCTCGCAGGCCAGTTACGAATGCTGCACCTTCCGCGGCAGCGTGGTGGCGCTGGACGCCGCGACCGGCAAGCTGGTGTGGCAGGCCTATACGATTCCGGAAGTGCCGCACCCGACCGGCAAGAATGCCAGGGGCACGCAGCTGTTCGGTCCGTCCGGCGCTTCGATCTGGTCGGCGCCGACGATCGATGCGGAGCGCGGCGCCGTGTATGTGGCGACCAGCAATTCATATTCGAACCCGCCGGCGGCAACCGCCGATGCGATCCTCGCTTTCGAACTCGCGACCGGGAAGCTGCTCTGGAAACAGCAGGCCACGCCCAAGGACGCCTTCGTCGTGGCGTGCTTCACTGCGGACAAGTCCAATTGTCCCGAGGATCACGGACCCGATCACGATTTCGGCCAGTCGCCGATCCTCGTGACCTTGCGCGACGGCAGGCGCATGCTCGTCATCGCGCAGAAATCCGGCATCGTGCACGCGCTCGATCCCGACGACGGCGGCAAGATCCTGTGGCAGACCCGGATCGGGAAGGGCGGTTCGCTCGGCGGCAGCGAATGGGGCTCGGCCGCGGACGGCGACCGCATCTATGTCGCCAACTCCGACGTGCGCTTCATGCGTGACGGCACGCGGCGACTCGATTCCACGCAAGGCGGCGGCCTGTTCGGCCTCGACCTCGCGACCGGCAAGATCGCCATGGAAGTGCCGCCGGTCGCTTGCGGCGACCGCCGCCAATGCAGCCCCGCGCTCTCGGCGGCGGTGAGCCTGATCCCCGGCGTGGTGTTCTCCGGCGGCGTCAGCGGTTTCCTGCGCGCCTATGCCACCGCCGATGGCAAGCTGCTCTGGGAGTTCGACACAGCGCAGGATTTCAAGGCCGTCAACGGCGTCCCCGCCCATGGCGGCGCGATCGACGGCCCCGGGCCCGTCATCGCCGGCGGCATGCTCTACACCAATTCCGGCTACGGCCAATGGAGTGGCGTCGCCGGCAACGTGCTGCTGGCGTTCGAGGTGGGAACGGAGTGAGCGTCACGAGTTCGCTCTCGTGTCCCGGACGCGCCGCAACGCTTTGGAGACAGGGGGACGCTGCCTCCTCAAACTCGTCATTGCGAGCGCAGCGAAGCAATCCAGAGTCTTTCCGAACATCTAAGCGGATTAGGATAAGCTCAATCTCAAGCACCTCTCAGCGGCGGGGTGAGCTATCCATGTCTGCATCTGCGGCGAAAGATCGCGACGACGATTGCCAGTGTCGTCGTTCACTCCGCATTCATCGGACCGACATAGAAGTGCGGAAGGGGGCGTACGACAAGGAAAAACTATGAAGAAAATCGCCTATGGATTTGCGGCCGCTGCTCTGCTTGCGGGCACTCAGTTCTTGGTTCCTGCCAATGCGATGACGGCGCCTCCGGTCGGCGCAGCGGCAACGTCCGAGACGATGCAGGTCGGCTATCACTATCACCATCATCATCGGAGGATATGCACCGTGCGGACCATAGTCACACGCGGATATCATGGTCGACGTGTCGTCAAGCACGTGCGTGTCTGCCGATAAGCGCAAAATTGGAGGGCCGTCGATCGAGGCGGCCCCCACCTTGCATAAGAGCAATCTTCATCGCGCAGTGAGATGGGTGCGCCGCACTTTACATCGGAAGCTGACGGTTAAGAGTCCGGGAAAATCGACGTGCCGCGATCTCCAGCGCCGCAACGCCAAGAGCCGTGAACAACATACCGAGGACAAGGAGCACCACGACTGTATCCATGATCGGGCGAGTTCCTGCAAAGGATCGGGACAATGAAGCCGACTTGGTCAACCCTCGATGTCGGTTTCCACACGCCTATTGCCGTCAAGCAATCGCGTACGCCGAGAACAGAAGACAGGTGAGATAGATGCACGCGAGGCAAATGCCCGCGGTTCTAGCCGTGCGGGCATCTAGCCGCGAGCTCGTCCGAGTGGCGAGCCCGGGCAGTTTCTCATACTCTGCAAAGAGCTGGCGACCGGCACGTCCTCGGAAAAGTACATTTCTCATGTGTGCCTCCAAACAAACCTGATCCGTTCCAAAAAGGGGCGGAGTGCGTGGAAGATAGTGCACGGCGTCCCATCGGGCAGTCAGGAGATGAGCGGGGCTTGTCGGGATAATCCTGACGTCCGCATGCCCGAGCGGCAGGGCCGTTTGGCCACCGAATTCCCGCTCAAACTTGATCGGCACTCTTTGCCGAATAACCCAACCAGCCGAGGGTTACGCCGTAGCGCACTATGTCGGCACGCGTGAACAGTCCGAGCTTTTCGACCGCCCTGGCCTTGTAAGTTTCGACGGTCTTGATGCTGATGCTTAGCTGATTGGCAATTTCCTTGTTGCTGAAGCCTTGTGCGATGAATCTGAGAACCTCACTCTCGCGCGGTGTCAGCTCGCCGGCTGTGGAGGCGCCGGAAGACGAATGAGCGCCCTGCGCGGATGGAAGAGCCTTCTCCGCTATTGCGGGATCCAGATACAATCCCCCTCCAGCGATCGCGCGAACTGCGCGCTCGAGTTCGTCGGCCGCGGAGCGCTTCAGCAGATAGCCGCGAGCTCCCGCCTGCAGCATGGGCTGAACGTAGGCGTGATCCTCGTGCACGGTCAGCGCCAGCAGACGAACCTGAGGAAGCTGTGTCGCCAGGGTGCGAGCAACTTCAAGGCCACTGATACCGGGCAGTGAAATGTCCAGGATGGCAATGTCCGGCGTGGCCTTGCGAATGATATCGAGGGCGGTCTGTCCATCCGTTGCTTCCCCGACGATCTCGATGTCCTGCACGTCCTGAAGCAACGCTTTCATTCCAGCCAGAACAAGCGGATGATCGTCAGTCAACGTGATCCGGATCGGGCACATAGCCCATCTCCTCTATTGGCACCGGTATTCTCATGAAGAGAGAGGTGCCGTGACCGGGTTCAGATTCGATTGCCAAAGATCCGCCGAGGAGCGTGAGGCGCTCCTCGATAACGGACAGGCCCAATTTTGCGTGGCGGGTCTCACCCCGCGAGAATTCCTGAAAGTCGAAGCCGTTCCCGTCGTCTTCGACGACTATCCTGAGTTCAGCTGTGCGACGGTCGATGACCACGCTGACATTTCGAGCTTGCGCGTGTTTGACCACGTTGTTCACGGCCTCCTGAACGGCGCGGTAGACCGCGATTTCGACGTCCTGGCCGAGACGATCTCTTCTGCCCAGAGGCTGAAAATCAACGCTGATCGCGAACCGGCGCTGGATCTCCGCGCAGAATGCTTCCAGCGCCTTGTAAAGGCCCAGGTCATCAAGGGCAGTCGGGCGCAGGTCAGAGGCGATTTGATGGATATCGCGCCCAATCCCTCTCGCGAGTCCTTGCAGCCAAGTGAGCCTCTCCAATCCGAGCTTGCGTTTGGGGCTCGTACCGAGAAGCGGCTCCAGGTTCTTTAGACCGAGAAGGAGACCTGTAACTGTCTGGCCGATCTGATCGTGAAGCTCTCGTGCGATTCGACGGCGTTCATTTTCTTCCGCCTCGGAAAGACGTCGAAGCAGTTGCTGTCGTTCAAGCTCGGCTCGCTTGGTCTCATCGATATCTAGAATGACGCCATGGACGACGTCCAAATTTTTATCATCGATTAGAGATAGCCGTCCGCTGGCCCGCAGCCACCGGCCGTGAGGGGGAGCGGTCCGGAAATCGGCAATCGCCACGTTTCCCGAACGGCAACTCAGCAAGGAAGCCTCAAAGTTCCGCTGGTCGGCAGGATCGATACTACTCAGTATCCGATCTATCGGAAGGCTCGTATCTCCTACGGAGCGCGAACCGTTTATACGGAGCATCTCCCGTGCGCGGGGCGACACGATCGCTTCTCTGGTCGAAAAGTCACAGCTGAACACGCCGAGATCTGCGGCATCGATCGTCAGCCTGCGTCGCTCTTCACTTGCGCTGAGTGCCAATGCGGCCTGCGCCTCTTGCTCGCGGCGGCGCAGCGAAATGTCCCGTATGGTGAACCAGGCCAAAGTAAGAGCCAGGACGAAGCTCAAGACTCCGCCCCCGGCAAGGAAAATGGCCGAGCGCTGAACAGGCCCGTTCAGTTCCTGCGTCGGTATTCCGAAATGGACCGACCATCCGCTGGTTCCGGGGATGACTTTATAGATCGAGTCGACCTCGTCGCCGCCAGGCGTGGTTTTGACGTAGCTTCCTTCCGGTGCAGAGGCAATCGCCTGGCGGACGGTAGCGCTGGCAGATTGTCCGAGGTCGGATTGCTCACCGAAGGTGCGGGCCACGATGTTGCCCCTGGCATCGACCACGAAACCCACCCAGCCCGCCGGGGCTCCCGCGCTCTTCAAAATCTGGCTTATTGCATCGGGCACCAGGGCCACCGTGAGTACAAACTTCAATTGCCCATCACGCTCAACGGGGGCCCTAACGGCCACCACGCGTTTGCCGGTGATAGGACCGCGTGGCCCAATTCCACCGATCGCCGGCCTTCTCGTTTTCAGGATCTGTTCGAAATTCTCCCGGTCGGCGGTGGCGCGCATCCCATCTCCGAGCGGCCGGCTAACATCCAGCACTTGATTTCCATCGGGATCGACGAGCTGAATCGTCTGCCAAAGAGGACGTGCTTCGTTGACACGCGTTGCTTCTCGATAGAAGGCGTCAAGGTCCGGCTTGTCGAGTGTTGCGGAAGCCGCGACGGTCTCGGCGATCTCGAGCTGGAGGCTGATCTCGGAGGCAAGCCGGTTGACGACGCTATCGAGCGTCTCCACGGCGGCAGCCTGAGAGCCCCTGCGCTGCTGTTGCGCGTTCAGGAAAACGACCCAACCCGCGAAAAGCGCGAGAGGCATCGCTGCCGCGATGAAGACGAGGATCAAGGGGCGGCGGGCTGCGCGGCGCGAGATTGAGGTGGGCGCCTCCATGCGGGTGGGTATCAAATGAGAGAGCAAAACGCCCACGTCCTGGCACTTCCTCGATGTTTCTGGTTCTTGTCAGGTTTTTCCCGACAGTACTAACGGTCACCCTGACTCCCAGGATCGCTCGATCCGTCCCATCGTACAGGCAATCATTGTAGCGGTCTAGAATTGGGCTTGACATGGAACACTCTTCATCGCTGCTCCGGTTGATCGAAAACGATATCAACCCGAAGCGGCTTGGCTTTGGCGAGCCCTTCTGCGGCAATAGCCGCAACGAACTCGTCTCGCGACTGTCGGTCTCAGCGCAGGGCCGGTTGCTCGAAAGCTGCGAGCCAGTGTCTCTGAACAAAGGACAAGTTCTCTACGATCGCGGCACTCCTCTTCGCTATGGCTACTTCATCGAGTCCGGCGGGTGTTCTGTCACGACCCGTGCGGGCGACTGCCTGCCGGTAGAGATCCATACGCTCGGGATGAAGGATTTTGTCGGCGTACCGTTGGTCCTGGGCATGCACGTGTCGCCGCATCGCTGTACCGTGAGAGTGCCGGGTCAAGCGCTTCGGATCCAGTCCGATCAGCTGATCTCTCTGATCAAAAAGGACGTCGAGCTTGAAAAGATGCTTTTAGGCTATGTTCAGGCGATCCTGATTCACAGTTCGCAACTATCAGCCTGCAACTCCAGGCACACGCTGCACCAGCGCCTCGCGCGATGGCTCCTGGTTGCCAGCGACAGGCTCGGGTCTCGCGAGGTACCTTTCACGCATAGTTACATAGCCAATGCTCTCGCGGTCCGGCGCGCCGGCATTACAGTCGCTCTCGGGAGTATGGTGCGCGACGGAGTGATTGGATGTCGCAGGGCAGGGATCGTTGTCACGGACGAGGCCAGGCTGAAAGCGATGTCTTGCGATTGTCAGGGGATCATCCTGTCGGCGCACAACCGTTCTTGTGCGGTGCCGCCCCTCCGCATTGCATATTCGTGAACGCGATTCCCTACTGCCGTTAAGTCGAGCGTACGGGAGCGAGCAGAGTCCAGGTATTCTTGAAGCAATAGAGGCGGAGATGTCATCGCAAGAAGGCCGGATCCGAACCGATACCGAAGTTCTGGTGGCGGCCTTGGAGGAGGCTCAAAGGCTTCTTGCCGCTTACGAGAACCCTTGCCGCAATCGTACCAGGGACGACATTGTCGCTATGGTCGAGTTCATCATATGTAACCCTTCCGTGACACGTGCAATGCTTCGTCAAAAGATGCGCAGCCGCCTCAAACTGGTCGGATAAGTCTCGTGCGGGAGCGTACATTCGAACGCAGGCAAACGAAACCTGCGAGCGTGCGATGAGTTGACGATGATCCAACAAAACTAGGAGCAATCGTCATGAAGACATCTCTTTGCATTCTTGCCTCCGCGATACTGCTGGCTGCGCCGGCCATGGCGCAGTCGGCCCAGAACAACGCGACGACCGCAGCGCCTAACATGCAGCCGGCTGCCTCGACCGCCTCCATGCACAAGGAAGGCAAATGGCGTGCATCGAAACTCGTTGGTGTGAACGTCTATAACAACAGCAACGAGAAGATCGGCGACATCAATGATCTGATCCTGGATTCCAGCGGGCGGGTTGCCAACGTGGTGATCGGAGTGGGAGGATTACTTGGAATGGGCGAGCACAACGTCGCCGTGACGTTCGATCAGCTCAAAATCGCCAAGGAACCGGTGAAGACGGCGTCCAACGACGGCACTGCAAAGACCGGTAATGCCGGTTCGATGAGCACTACGGGAAGCGCATCGACGTCGGCCCAGCGAAGCGACAATTGGTATCCGGACCATGTGGTGCTGAACGCCAACAAGGATCAGCTGAAGAAGATGCCCGAATTTAAGTACTGAGCCGATTTCGGTCGGTACTTCAGCATGCTTATCGGCGGCGGTGTCATCCGAGATGACGCCGCCTTTTCGGCTGTCTTCCATCCGGTCGGCTTGGGATTGCGATAACAGGACAGCCGCCTTGAACTGCTACTTTGAATCAATCGGCTTGCGCGCCGCAGGCTGAGGTCGACGATGTCTGATGAAGCACTGCCGGAAGAGGTAGAGGAGCTTGTCCGCCGCTACATTCGCTCTGTGGCGCAGCTCGAAGCCGCCTTCATCCAGATCGCAGCACCGACGCGCAGCAAACTCAGCTCGTACTCGAAGCTCCAGGCTGAAGCGGAGGTACTCGCTGCTGAAATAAACGAGCGGCACCGCGGTCGCCAACCCTTGATGCACTTGATCGCGCGGCACTACGAGCCGTCAGACGTGTTCCGGCTGTTCAGAGGGGCCGATGCCTGCATCGTCAGCAGCCTGCATGACGGAATGAACCTCGTCGCGAAGGAGTTCGTTAGCTCTCGAGAAGACAACGCTGGGGTCCTTGTCTTGTCGAGTTTCACCGGAGCGTCACGAGAATTGTCCGAGGCTCTCATCGTCAATCCCTATGACACCGAAGAAATGGCATCGGCTATCGAGCTTGCACTTGCGATGCCAATCGAGGAGCAGGACGAGCGCATGAAGCTCATGCGACAGCAGGTAAAGGAGCATGACGTCTATCGCTGGGCAGGCACGATGCTGGTGGACGCAGCGAGAAGTCGCACCCGCGAGCGGGTTCTTGGTCTGGCCACCAAGGCCCGTCACGGCGTGAAGCCGATCTGAGCGGGATCTCTTCAAAAGCGGTCTGCAAGAAAATCGGTACCAAAGCGTACTGTTGGTTCTTTCCAAAACGAACAACTCGGTTGCACTCTCGTGCTTGCGACTTTTTGCTCCGTGATGTGGAGGAGGGCGAATATGAACATCCTGATCGGAGCTGCTATGCTTGCGGTAGGAGGCATCCTGATCTTCATTGGGCGTCCCAATCGGACTGGCGAGCACCCGAAGTTCCTGCGCTTTGAAGCAGCGCTGGTTCTGTACCCTCCAATTGTTTTGTCGTTCATTGGACTCGGCGCTGCGGCCCTGATTTCGAGCCTGCTAACTAGATAGTCGCCCTTCGAGACAAAGAGACGGCCCTCCAAATCCGCCCAAAATGCAATCGGTCAAGACGTGGGTTGGAAGCCGTCCTCAAGGAGGCGGATGCGGAGCCCATGCCGGCAATCGGCTGTCTTCTGAGCAATCTCCAGCGGGTGGACAGTGGATTATCTCACAGGCCGCTTCGGCCTGGTCGCTTGACGTTTACCGTCAGGCGATCGACGCGCCGCGACCTCCAAGGCCACGAGGCCGAAGACGGAGAGAGCGATTAGAATGACGAGTAGCAGCAGGCTGCCGTACATTCAGATGACTCCTACCCAGCTGCTCCGGCGAGCAGCGAGTGGTTCGACAACGCGCGGCGCCGACGTCGCGGGTAGAATGAAGTTGCCGGTCAGCAATTGCACATGCGGACCGAAGCAGGCAGACGGAATGTAGTGATTGGCAGCTCGCCAGGCAGTCAGGAGATCGCTTGTCGCTCGTCAGGAAAGTCCTGACTATCAAGACCTCCGCTCGGGCGAGGAAGGTTCGGTCGTGAATGTGGCTCAGAGCGAAAACCTCAACTCGTAGGCTAGGGAGGCGCGGCGTCTCGGCGAGCCTAGCGCAACAATGCTGTTGGATATGCGGCAGCACGAAGGTTTGGTGCGCTGCACGATAGTAATCGCCCGCGGAGTGGGAGTATGCTTCGGTGTCTGCCAAGACGGCGCTCGAACGCCGCACACAATCACGTCCAAGGATGGAAAGGCCGCCTTTCGGGGCGGCTTTTCTGTGAGCATTGGAGGGCGAGCAATGCAGCTGAAAGCTCCTATCCACGTTGACACGGAAAGGTCGCGCAAGAGGGCCGTGTGGTTGCGTCACTAGCCGAAAGGGCGGCTCACCCGCACTTCGCTGAAAAGCTCGAGGAGCTGACTGAAGAATATAACGGATTTGCCGAACAATTGGAGCATGGGGGCCAGTATGGCACCTTAGCTCGTTTTTCTACGGATCTTCCGTTGCTGAGCTGAGGATGTATCACCCTGGCACCCGAGTTGAAGCAACAGATCAACGTGAATCGTTACGCGCGCGGCGCCGAGGACAGGAGAACTGGGCACGGCGCGTTGGTCGCTGCGAGGTTATGTCGCCAGCGTCATTCTCGTTCTACCTTCGGCATGTTGCAGGTCCAACTGACGGTCCTCGGCGCTGAGCTGAATTTTGTCGGATTCCTGCCTGCCGTTTGGTAGCTGGCTTGTTCGCGGGGTGGCCCGCTGCGGTCGCTGCAGCGTTGCTCGCCTTCGTGTGGTTGGTGGGGCTTCATGCCTCCTCTTTTTGAGTTCGGGCCCCTAACACCGTACGAATACGAGGCCACGAAGGTGTTTGGCCTCTGCAATGCGTTATTCGTGATGTTGTCGGACCTCGGACACGAGATGCTCGCATCGGACGCTCGACCGATCGCGCCTGGAGAGAAATAGCAGATACCTCCGGGTACAAGTTGTGGCCCGCGCTCGAGCAACATGCTGCCCGATGCAGATTGGCCAGGCGGATCCTGACGGTGCTCCCGCGATCAGCGCCGCCTCACGCGCGTCTACGCGCTCCGCCGCGGGATCAGGGCTCAGCTGAAATGGCTCCTCGTACTGTTTACGCGCGGCGAACGAGCTGTAGCCCGGTTTAGCCCGAAAGTAGTTCCTGCAGGATGAGGGGGGTGTCGGGCTATAAAAACGAGGTAAAGCGTTGATTTCATTGGTGCCGGCTGAGGGGATTGAACCCCCGACCTTCGGTTTACAAAACCGCTGCTCTACCGCTGAGCTAAGCCGGCGACGCCTGGAGGCGGGCAGGGGCCGGCATGGGCCGGGGCTGTCCACCCGTTGCGCGCCGCAATACCAGACTTGATCGGAAAGTGCCAGAACCGGAAGTGCGGTCGCCGCCGACATGAATCAGGCGGCCCGGAGGCCGCCTGATCGCTCGCATCGATTTGGATCGGCTTACTGGCAGATGTGCCGGCGGCCGTCTTCGCCCTTGAACCAGGTGCCGGGCGTGCAGACGAAGCCGTTACGCTGGGCGTAGGTGCGGGTGTCCCAGCCACGATTGTCCCAGCCGCGGTTGTCCCACGAATTGTTCCAGCTGTTGTCGGAGGCGTAGGAATTGTCCCAGGCGCGGAACGGCGCGCTGGCGATCGCGCCAGCGGTACCGATCGCGGCGCCGGCTACGCCGGCCGCGACGTCGGTCGGCCAGAAGCCGGTGCGGCTCCTGTTCCAGTCGTTATTCCAGTCGCCATTGGTCTGACGATAGGACGCGCGGCGATGGCGGTATCCACTATCGGTGTAGGGATTGCCGGGGCCGAGGTTCTGGCAATTGGCATTGGGGAATTGGGCGCTGCAACGGCCCGGTTCATTGATGACCGCTTGGGCGTTGGCCGCGCCTGCCAGCATGGTCACTGCAATCGCCGTCGCCCCGAGAAGCTTGATGT
The DNA here is from genome assembly GCF_023100965.1 of Bradyrhizobium sp. 192. Classification (NCBI taxonomy): domain Bacteria; kingdom Pseudomonadati; phylum Pseudomonadota; class Alphaproteobacteria; order Hyphomicrobiales; family Nitrobacteraceae; genus Bradyrhizobium; species Bradyrhizobium sp. 192. The sequence goes on along the minus strand of NZ_CP064690.1, from coordinate 5,729,016 downwards.
TCATGATTGTTTGTCTCCCAGATTATTGACGGTGGCTAAACGCTGGCGGCGCCGGACGTTCCGCGAAGACTGACGATTTCGAGAGTTGGATGGTCACACCGATGTGAGCACGGTGCGGTTCCACCCTGGCTCTGACGCGCGCCGTTAACGCTTCACTGATAGGCTTGGCGGCATTTGAACGCCGCGCAATCCTTACACATTAGGCTTACCGGAAATTGGTGAGCGCGCCTTAACCCTCTTGTCGCAGCGTTCGGGTAGGTTGCCGGCGCATAACCGGGGTCCCCTGATGCGTGCTGTGGCGCTCGCTGCCTTTCTGATCGGACTGCCCGCGACGGCGTTTGCCGGCAGCGGCTTCGATATCGTCGTTCCCGGCCGGCCCGGCGTGCCGATCATCATCAACAATATCGACGCGTCCTATGCCGTGGTCGAGGGTGTCTGGGGCCTGGGCAAGAACCAGCAGGTGCAGCCCACGATCTATGGCGGACGCTATGTCGCCGAGCGGCAGCCGGCCGACGTCGGCCATTATTATCCGACGATGGGCCTGCGGCCCGGCTACGGCCGGCTCGAGGTCGAGCCGCCCACGAACCGCAAATTGCCGAAGCCCGCCGAGAGCTATTACCAGAGCTGGGGCGCGCAATCGGCGCCGCTGCCGGCGCAGATGAATGCGCCGGTCGACGCACCGCCGGTGATCCTCGCGCCCGAGATCAACGATCGTCCGCGGCCACCGCGCCCGTGGCCGCATGTCCAGGTGCCCGGCAGGCCGCCGGGTTAAGAAACGTCAAAATCCAACAAACGGAAATCAACAGGAGAGAGTAATGCGTCAGATGATTTCGGGACTGGTCGCGGCAGCTGCCGCGATGTTCGTCGCCACGGCACCCGCCGCGGCGTGCGGCTTCAATCCTTGCCAGCCGGTCGTACCGGTGTATTCCGGCTGCAACACCGGTTGCGGCGGCTACGGCTATGGTTACGGTGCCGGCTACGGCTATGGCGCCTATGAGCGTCTCGCCGAGCCGACCACGCAATATTATCACGTCAACCAGGGCCCGACCTATACCGGCCCGGGCGCCTTCGCGCCGTATCCGACCTACCGTGAAGACGCGGTCGTCGCGCCCGCCAATTACGGCTATGGCTATGGCTATGGCTATCGCTATCGCGCTGCCGTGGCTCCCTATCACCGCCCGTACTATCGTCCGTACCGCTACGGCTACGGCCCGCGCCACGGCTACCTGCCGCGCACGCATTACGGCTACGGTCCACGCTACGGCTACGCCCACCGCCACGCGCCGGCGGCGTATTACGGCGGCCACCGCATGCTGCGCCGCTACTACTGATCTCTGATCGGTTGAGCCGACCAGACGCCCGTTCGCGCGATGCGGACGGGCGTTTTGCTTTTTCGAATTACCGCTTCATCAGCCCCAGCCGGCTCGCGCCGACATAGAGCGAGAGCGCGGCGGCGTTCGACACGTTGAGGCTCTTGATCTCGCCGGGCATGTCGAGCCGCGCCACGACGCTGCAGGTCTCGCGGGTCAATTGCCTGAGGCCTTTGCCTTCGGCCCCCAACACCAGTGCCAGCGGCTCGCGCAGCGCGACCTCCGAGAGATCCTCGCTGCCTTCGCTGTCGAGGCCGACAGTCTGGAAGCCGGTCTCGTTCAGCGTGGTCAGGGCGCGCGCGAGGTTCTGCACGGTGATAACAGGCACCAGCTCCAGCGCGCCCGAGGCGGCCTTGGCGAGCACCCCGGTCGCTTCCGGACTGTGGCGCGCGGTGGTGACGATCGCCTTCACCGCGAAGGCTGCGGCCGAGCGCAGGATGGCGCCGACATTGTGGGGATCGGTGATCTGGTCGAGCACCAGCACCATGCCTTCCTGCGCCAGGTCCTCGATGTCGGGCGAGGGCAGGGGATCGGCCTCGGCGAGCAGGCCCTGGTGCACGGCGTCCGGCGAGAGCAGGCGGTCGATCTCCTGGGGACGGACGATTTCGGGGGCGACGCGGGTTGCGATGTTCTCGTCGGCGAGCCGCTTGGCTGCATTCTCGGTCAGCGTCAGCTTGCGGATCTGCCGCGCCGGATTGGCCAGCGCCAGGGTGACGGTGTGCCAGCCATAGAGGATGACCGGCCCGTCGGGGTGCGAATCGCGGTCGCGCCAAGCCGGCCGGCCGCCCGATTTCCCGGTTCTGTTGAAGGGCTTAGCCCCGCCGCGGGGGCCCCTCGGGGTGAATTTCTTGTCCTTCATGGGCTCGCTTGTGTCACGGGTCCCGGAATATGGCAATTTGGGTGGCTTCGGCGGCGATTTTAGCTGTTCGCCTCGGTTGACTTTGCCCCACCGGATCGCCCATAACCGCGCCCGGTCGCGCCCCCATCCGGGCTGTCGCGGCCTTCACGTTCCATGGCCGTCTTCGGTCGCCGGCAAGGTCCGGCCCGATTGTGCTGCCGTCGAGCGGGGGAGTGTCCCGAGTGGCAAAGGGAGCTGACTGTAAATCAGCCGCCTCATGGCTTCGCAGGTTCGAGTCCTGCCTCCCCCACCATCCTGCTTCGCGCTGACGCGCTTCGCAGGATTTGCAGCCTCCAGCTGCGCGAAGCAGGATGCCCTCCGAAGCCTTGGCGAAGGAGGGCGGCATCCATGCATTATGTCTATCTTCTGGAAAGCGAAGTGTTCGTCGGCCAGCGCTACATCGGCCTGACGACGGATCTTAGGCAGCGCCTGCGGGATCACAACGCAGGAAAATCGTCGCATACATCCAAATACGGACCGTGGCGCTTGGTCACGTACGTGGCCTTTTCAGATATTGAGAATGCACGAGCTTTCGAGCGCTACCTGAAATCTGGTTCAGGTCACGCTTTTGCGAAGAAGCGACTTTGGTAGTCGATGGCGACAGATCGTCCCGTTTTTTTTGCTCCCCTCTACTTCCCATGCTCTTCCCGCTCGTGGATCACGTTCGCGCGCCCGACCAGGAGATCGTCGATCATGCCGACGCGCTTGCTGTCCTTGCCGGCATAGGGCATCGCATGAAGCACGTAGCGCATGGCGTTGAGGCGGGCGCGCTTCTTGTCGTCGGACTTGATGACGATCCAGGGGCAGTCCGCCGTATCGGTGTGGAAGAACATGGATTCCTTGGCGCGGGTGTAATCGTCCCATTTGTCGAGCGAGGCGAGGTCGATCGGTGACAGCTTCCACTGCTTCAGCGGATGGCCTTCACGCTCCCTGAAGCGCCGGCGCTGCTCCTCGCGGCTGACCGAGAACCAGAACTTGATGAGGTGCAGGCCGCTGCGCGCGAGATTGCGTTCGAACTCGGGGACCTGACGCAGGAATTCGTCGTACTCTCCAGGCGAGCAGAAGCTCATCACGCGCTCGACGCCGGCCCGGTTGTACCAGCTGCGGTCGAACAGCACGATCTCGCCGGCGGTCGGCAGATGCTGCACGTAGCGCTGGAAGTACCATTGGCCGCGCTCGACCTCGCTCGGCTTTTCCAGGGCCACGACACGCGCGCCGCGCGGATTGAGATGCTCCATGAAGCGCTTGATCGCGCCGCCCTTGCCCGCGGCGTCGCGGCCTTCGAACAACAGGACGACGCGCTGCCGGCTTTCCTTCATCCAGTTCTGCAATTTCAGCAGCTCGGTCTGCAGGACGAACTTCTGCTCCTCGTAGTCGCGGCGATACATTCGCGACTTGTAGGGGTAACCGCCCAGCCGCCAATCGTCGGCCAATTCGTCGCTGGTGGTGCGCCTTGCACGCTTGGCTTCCTTGCCGGCCAGCAGCGCCTGGAGACGCTCGGCATCATCAGGCGCCGCGCCGGTCAGAATGGCCTGAACCGGCTCGCTGTCCGGCGAAAGGGCGGGCGGCCCCTTCAGCACGCTGTCGAGCGCCGCCATCTCGGTTTGCAGCGCGGCCGAGGAAGACTGCTCGGCAAAGGACCTTTCGACCGCCGTCAGCTCGATCGCGCGCGTCCGCGCGCTTACCGACTTGACCTGCGCTGCCGGTTTGCCGGGGGCCTTCTGGCGGCGCGCTTGCGGGGACTTCCTGGAAAGAGGTGCCATTCGCCTTGCTCGTCCTGATGCACGGGAATCCTCTTCTAGTGCGGAAACCCGATCGCGCGATTTGACGTGGATCAAGCGGCAAGCATCTCCCGCACCATCGGCACCACCTTGCGCCCGTAGAGCTCGATGCTCTTCATCAGCTTCTCGTGCGGCAGGGGCCCGGCCGAATATTTCAGCTGAAACCGCGAAATGCCGAGCGTCTTCGCCATCCTGGCGATCTTGCGCGCCACCGTCTCCGGCGAGCCCGCATAGAGCGAGCCTTGCTCAACTTCGTTGACAAACTCGTCGCGGCCCATCGGCGGCCAGCCGCGTTCCTTGCCGATGCGGTCCCGCATGGCCTTGTAGTCGGGCCACAGCTGTTCGCGCGCCTGTTCGTCCGTCTCGGCGACATAGCCGGGCGAGTGCACGCCGATCGGCTGCGCAGTGCGGCCGAATTCCTTGGCGGCGCGGTGGTGCAGATCGACGAAAGGTGTAAAGCGCGCGGGATCGCCGCCGATGATGGCGAGCATCAAAGGCAAATCGTAATGCGCGGCGCGCACCACCGATTGCGGGCTGCCGCCGACGCCGATCCAGGTCTTGAGCGTGCCGTGCTCGACCGGCGGATAGACCAGCTGATCCCGCAGCGGCGGACGCAGCTTGCCCTCCCAGCTCACCGGCTTCTGCGGCAGGAGCGCGGCGAACAGGTCGAGCTTCTCCTCGAACAGCTCTTCGTATTTGCGCAGGTCGAAGCCGAACAGCGGAAAGGATTCCGTGAACGAGCCGCGGCCGAGGATCACTTCCGCGCGCCCGTTCGAGAGCGCATCCAGCGTGGCAAAGCGCTGGAATACACGGATGGGATCGTCCGAAGACAGCACCGTCACGGCCGAGCCGAGATGGATATGCTGGGTTCGCGCCGCGATCGCCGCGAGCACGGTCTCCGGCGAGGAGATCGCAAAATCGGCGCGGTGGTGCTCGCCGAGGCCGATGAAGTCGAGGCCGAGCTCGTCGGCCAACACGGCTTCGTCGACGACGTTGCGGATCACCTGCGCGTGCGGAAGCATGGCGCCGACGGCGTCCTTCGTCACGTCGCCAAAGGTGTCCAGTCCGAATTGAAGCGGTGCGGTCATCGATCAGATCTCTGCGGGGAGGGATTGTCGAGATCTAATGGACGGTTGCCGGGCGACAAGGCTGCATTCCGGAAATGCTCGGTTTCCGTTTGTGAGGTCTATCGCGCGATCCGCACCACCATCTTGCCGAGTGCTGCTCGCGTCTGCATCGTCTTGAACGCCTCGCGAAAATCCTCGAGCGCGAAGACGCGGCCGACCGCGGGCTTCAGCTTGCCGTCGGCGAGCCAGCCGATCAGCTCCGACATCAGACGCTTCTGAACGTCGGGCTCACGGGTGGGAATCTGCGCGAGGTCGACGCCGAGCAGGGCGCCGCCCTTGAGAAGCGGCAGATTGAACGGCAATGCGGGAATGGCGCCGGCGGCAAAGCCGACCACGAGATGGCGTCCGCGCCAGGCGATGGACCGAAACGCCTGCACCGAAATTTCGCCGCCGACGGGATCGAAGATCACGTCGGCGCCGTGTCCGTCGGTCAACTCCTTGAGCGTGTCGCGCCAGCCGGTCTGCGTGTAGTCGATCACCGCGTCGGCACCGTGCGCCCGCGCGAAGTCGCGCTTCTCCGGTGTCGATGCGGCCGCGATCACGCGGGCGCCGAGCAGCTTGCCGATCTGCACGGCCGCGGTTCCGGTGCCGCCGGCCGCACCCAGCACCAGAAGCTGCTCGCCGGCGACCAGCGAGGCGCGCGCGCTCAGGGCATAGAGGGCGGTGAGATAGTTGGCACGAAACGAGGCGGCGACTTCGGCCGCGACGCCGTCGGGCAGGCGATGGAGCGCTTCGGGCCTGACGACGATCTCCTCGGCCAGCGCGCCCGAGCGCGTCATGCCCATCACGCGCATGCCGGCTTGATAGCCGCCGGGTGCGCCGGGCGCGTCCGTCACCATGCCCGCGAATTCCGTGCCGGGGATGAAGGGAAGGGGATCTTTGGTCTGATAGCGTCCCTCGATTTTCAGGCCGTCGACGAAGCCGATCCCGGCGGCCTCGACCTTGATGCGCAACTGCCCGGGCTCTACGCGCGGGGACGGAACGTCCTTCAGTTCGATCTGATCGATGGGCGCGTATTGCTCGACGACGACGGCTTTCATTCCGGACCTCTGTTGTTCCAGTTATCCTGACAGGTCCTGCGACGAGCCTCTTGCGTCTACCGCCACATCCCGCGCATCCGCGCGCCGATGTCGACCTTCGGGCCCTGCGCCGCGGTGCGGGCAGCGCCAGCGCCGGCCTTCGGCCAGGCGGTGCGCTCGAACAAATAGACCAGCTGCTCCGGGATGAAGCGAGTGCGCGAGGCGTAGACGTGGCGGTCGCCCTTGGCGGCCTGGCCGTGGACGAAGAAGCGCTGGGGCACGACGAGGTGCAGATCGTCCTTGGCGCGCGTCATCGCGACATAGAGCAGGCGGCGCTCCTCTTCGAGCTCCGCGGAGGTGCCGGCGCCGAGATCGGACGGCATGCAGCCGTCGACGACGTTGAGCACGAACACCGATTTCCACTCTTGGCCCTTGGCGGAGTGGATGGTGGAGAGGATCAGATAGTCCTCGTCGCGAAGCGGCGGCCCGGATTTGTCGCTGGTCGCATCCGGCGGGTCGAGGGTGAGCTCGGTCAAAAACTTTTCGCGGCTGGCATAGCCGCTCGCGATCTGCTCGAGCTGCATCAGATCGGCGCGGCGCGTCTCGGACTCCTCGTGGAGGCGATCGAGATGCGGCTCGTACCACAGCCGCACGCGTTCGAGATCGACCGGCCATTCCGAATACCGCAAATTCTCGACGGTGCGGACGAAGTCGGTCCAGTCGGCGCCGGTCCGTGCGGGCACCGGAAGCTGGCCGAGCACGGCAAGCGGGTCGGTGCTCTCCGCCATTTGGTCGAGCACGCGCTGCGCGGTCGCGGGACCCACGCCCGGCAACAGATGCAGGATGCGGAAACCGGCGACGCGGTCGCGCGGGTTCTCGGCAAATCGCAGCAGCGCCAGGACGTCCTTGACATGCGCGGCATCGAGGAATTTCAGCCCGCCGAACTTCACGAACGGAATGTTGCGCCGGGTCAGCTCGATCTCCAGCGGGCCGGAATGCGAGGACGTCCGGAACAGCACCGCCTGGTGCTTGAGCAGCGCACCTTGCTCGCGGTTCGCCAGCACCTCCTCGACGATATAGCGCGCCTGATCGGCCTCGTTATGCACGGTGACGAGCTGCGGCTTGTGCGAGGCGGTGCGGTCGGTCCAGAGATTCTTGGTGAAGCGCTCGCGCGCGAGCCCGATGACGCCGTTGGCCGCCGCCAGCACGGTCTGCGTCGAGCGGTAGTTGCGGTCGAGCGTGATCATCTCCGCGCGCGGTGAGAAGCTCTGCGGAAAGTCCAGGATGTTGCGGACCGTGGCGGCGCGGAACGAATAGATCGACTGCGCATCGTCGCCGACCACGGTGAGCCCACGGCCGTCGGGCTTGAGCGCCAGGAGGATCGAGGATTGCAGGCGGTTGGTGTCCTGGTATTCGTCGACCAGCACGTGATCGAAGCGGCCGCCGATCTCCTCGGCGATCAGCGCATCGCTCATCATCTGCGACCAATAGAGCAGCAGATCGTCGTAATCGAGCACGTGCTGGGCCTGCTTGGCCTCGACGTAAGCCGCGAACAGTCCCTTCAACTCGGCAGCCCACCCCGCACACCAGGGATAGTGCGCACCCAGCACCTTCTCGATCTCCAACTCGGCGTTGACGCAGCGCGAGTAGATCGACAGGCAGGTACCCTTGGCGGGAAAGCGGCTCTCGGTCTTCGACAGCCCGCGCTCGTGCCGGACCAGGTTCATCAGGTCGGCGGAATCCTCGCGGTCGTGGATGGTGAAGGCGGGATCGACGCCGATCCGCTCGGCATATTCGCGCAACAGCCGCGCGCCGATGCCATGGAAGGTGCCGGCCCAGGTGAGGGCATCGCGCATGATCGCAGCGTTGTTCTCCCCTAACACCTTGCGGGCAATGCGTTCCACCCGGCCGGCCATCTCGGCGGCCGCGCGGCGGGAGAACGTCATCAGCAGGATGCGGCGCGGATCGGCGCCCGCGACGATCAGATGCGCGACGCGATGCGCCAGCGTGTTGGTCTTGCCGGAGCCGGCGCCGGCAATGACCAGCAGGGGGGCGCCCACGGTCGCGCCGTCGGCCACGCCATGCTCGACGGCGCGGCGCTGCTCCGCATTGAGCGTGTCCAGATAGGTTGCCACGAATCGCCCCGGTGAAAGGGCAAGAGTCGGCTATTGCCGCGCGAATCGCAATGCGGCTGGACGCAACTCGATTTAACACCTAGGGAAAAGAAGGCCCAAGGTTCCAGCCCGAAAAGCGCACAGCCGGCATGACCGATCCCAAGTTCAAGCCCGAGCAGTTCGAGATGCGGCGGCTGGAGTCGCTCAGCAATACCATCTTTGGCGTCGCCATGACGCTGTTGGCCTATGACCTGCCGAAGGCGGCTGTGTTTACCGGCGCGCCCGACTGGAACGATCTGGCCCGGGTCTATTCGGGCAAGCTGATCGGCTTCGCGCTCAGCTTCATCATTGCCGGCGTATTCTGGATCAGCCATCACCGGCGGCTGGCGCGTCAGCCGGTGGGCAGCCGCGGTGCGGTGATGCTCAATCTGTTTTTCCTGCTCTCGATCGTGCTGCTGCCGGTTACCAACGGTCTCTACACCAACTATCCCCTCAGCAGCGCGGTCGCGGTGCTCTATGGCCTGCATCTGAGCGCCATCGCCGGCCTCAACGCCTGGCTATGGTGGAGGATATTGGGCGGCTGGAGCCATGAGATCATGGCCTCGCTGTTTCCGCTGCTCGTGTTCATTCCAGGCACGATCGTGGCGGCCTTCGCGCCGCATGCCGCGCCCTTCCTGTGGTTCATCGCCTTCGGCGGCCTCCTGATCCAGCGCTTCTATGGCGCGCGGAGCGCGCCCGACGCTTAAGTGTGCGCCTCACCCGGACGTCGCGCCGAACCCATCGGCCGGCACGTAAAGCTTGACCGGGCGGATTTCGTAGACCGCACTCGGGTTGACCGCACGCAGCTTTCGCGCCGCCGCGATCGCCTCTTCTTCGGTGGCGCATTCCATCAAATGGAAGCCCAGAAGCTGCTCCTTGGTCTCTGCAAACGGGCCGTCCAGCACCATCCCCGGGCCGGGGCCGCGCAAGGTGCGGGCCTTTCGGGTCTCGTCCAGCCGAGCGGCCGGCCCGAACTGCCCGCTGGCCCGCAAGGGGGCCTGAACTTCGATGACCTTGGCGACGACCGCGGCGTCCTGCTCAGGCGTCCAGGACAGGATTTCGTCTTCCACATGGTAGGCCAGGATGGCGTACAGCATCGTCACCTCGTTTTCTTTCTGCACCGATCTCGAAGGACGTAGCACCGCAGGCGATGCCGACAATCCCCGCACATAAAATATTGCGTTGCCTTGCCCCGACGAAACCGTCCTGAAACCCGATTGGGGCCTCGCCTTGTGAACGCCGCCGGAAGTGGTCGCGACTGATGACCACAACAACAAGATTTCTGCTGGAGGCGGCAATGTCGAGTCATATCAAGATCATCTGCGACGCACGTCGGGCCGGACAATCTCAGGCGGCCGATCTGCACGACCAAAGCGGCCATCACCGCTATTACGGCAGCTCGGCCGAGAATGGCGGCGAGCGCATCGTCGAAAGCCGGCGCGGCAAGCGCCCGCGCGCGCTCGGTGTTTGCGGCTTCTGAAGCCTCGCGACCGATGACCAATATGGACGTCCTGCAAATATCGATCGCGGCGATGCCGTTCCTGCTCGCGCTGACGAGCCGGACAGGCAGGGCGATCGTGCCGTGCCTGCTGACGAGCATTGTCACGGTGCTGCTCGGCGGGGAGCCTCACCGCGCGGTCGTGACCTGGTGCTTCGGCATGCTGATCGCCGCCGTCGCGCTGCGCGAGCGGCTTCGCGCGGGCTGATCTGGTTTTCCGATCCCCGACATCTCAAGAAAAAGGCGCGGCGGGGAAGCCCCGTCGCGCCCGATTTCTTGCTCGCTGGTCCAGGGCTGAGAGCGCCCCGATGCCAGGCCCTTATTCAGAGCTTAGCGGGCGATCCCAGCGAGGTGACAGCGCTTGGTAAAAGACACTGGATCACCTCCTTTCGTTGGTTTCGGAAGACACCAATATAGGCGGCATCGGTGCCGCTGTTAAGAGGCGGCGGCTCTGGAGGAACCGGGGCGGGTCGCAAGGCCGGGGAGACGCTGGAAAGCGACCCCCTGGGCAGTTGAGACCGCCGCCCGGCCGTGTTAGGGAGCCCCTGACGCGGGTGTAGCTCAATGGTAGAGCAGCAGCCTTCCAAGCTGAATACGAGGGTTCGATTCCCTTCACCCGCTCCAGCCTTTTCAAAGACTTAGCGAAGGCGTCGGATTTCATTCTGACAAATGGGCTGCTTTACACGTTCCGATGCTCGCTTTCCGAGCGACTGTTTCGCGTACGCTGAGGTATCCGCCGCACTCCTCTGACCGACCGAGGTGCGAGCTCATCAAATCCGAATATCTTGGTTTGGAGAAGAGGTACCGAACGCGCGCGGGGGATCGGCGGTGGTGGCGTAAAAATGAGACAGGTCGAACACTGGGATTGCGAAGATTTGCGCAGATGGAGTGGTCAGACGATCAGTCGGCGGTAGCGTCCTGCGACGATGATCTGCACCTCGGGTCCGAAGTCTGGTTTCTAGAGTATCGCGCCAGACAGTTTTCCTATCCCAGCGGTGATGCCGAGTGCCAATGCTCCCCAGAACGTGACCCGGGTCGTCGCGCGAAGGATATTCGCACCGCCTGCCTTTGCGCCGACCGCGCCGAGAAACGCAAGAAAGCCCAGGGACGCCGCTGACGTAACCGGGACCAGCACGTTCGAAGGTGACACGACGACCATCAGCAATGGCATTGCTGCTCCTACCGAAAATGTCAGGGCCGAAGTTACAGCTGCTTGCACGGGCCGTGCGGTGGTCATCTCTGAAATGCCAAGTTCATCGCGAGCATGGGCGCCGAGCGCATCCTTCTTCATCAGTTGCGCTGCAACTCGCCGGGCAAGGTCAGCGTCGAGCCCGCGCCGGACGTAGATTTCTGCAAGCTCGCGGAGTTCGCCGTCGGGATTACTGCGCAGTTCGCTTCGTTCTCTTGCGACATCCGCTCTCTCAGTGTCGGACTGCGAACTCACAGAGACATACTCGCCTGCGGCCATGGACATGGCGCCGGCGACCAGTCCCGCGACCCCTGCAATCAGCACGTCGTTCTGCTTCGCTGCAGCTGCCGCTACCCCGACAATCAGGCTAGCGGTTGATATGATTCCGTCGTTGGCGCCAAGCACCGCGGCCCTGAGCCATCCTATGCGATCGACCAGGTGGGTCTCGTTGTGGCGGGGACGGCTCATGGGTGTCTCCCTCAGCGTTTGGATCAGCCGTTTCGATCCGTCCAGGAGCAAATCTGCGCTCGCCTGATGTTACGGCCGCAGCCCGGGTGTGTCTTGATTCCGATCAAGCTTGTGGCCGTTGCCAGACGCTAGCCAAAGCAGATCGGCATGACCTTCACGAAGAAGCAGATCGTGCTATCAAAGTCTGGTCTCTGTCTTTCCAGATGCACTGCCGCGAAGCGCTGGAACTTGCCTACCCACCGATCTGGTCTAGCGCCAGCAGTAGCGATGCGGTTGGCCGAAGCAGTCCACTCGGCGATCGCCCCAGAGCTGTCGGTAATCCAACTGAAGGCGACGAAGGCCGCGGCGGCCTGGACAACCTCGCCGGGGGTCATCGTTCCGTCGATGTACTTTGGAGCGCAAAGCAGCAAGGCAATTAACGGGGTCAGCAGAAAACTCATGTGAGTAACCACCGTCATCCGCATCAGTTGCCAACAGCAAGTTCTCCAAACTCAGTGCGTTTCACGCTTGATCGGCACCCGCCGCAGCTTGGGGAGTCTGCGTGAGTCCGGTCCGGATAGGCGTCCCTTGGCTTCCTTGATCTGTCGCAATGGATTCGCCGCGAAGCCTGCGATTATCCCGGTTCGCTCGTTGCATTGCAGCGGCCAGAATGGAGTCTGAAATGGCGATCAATGACATTGGCCCGAAGCCGCAATCGTTCAACATTGAACACGCGACGAAGGAAAACACGGATTATCGCGCGGTCGCTTGGAGCGGGCGCTATCTGCAAGTGACGCTGATGTCGATCCCCGTCGGCGGAGATATTGGCCTGGAAGCGCATCCGGAGACGGACCAGTTTCTGCGCCTCGACGCTGGCCACGGCCGGGTGCAGATGGGAGCCGCGAAAGACGAACTGACTTTTGAAAAGGAAGTCTCGGACGGTTGGTGTGTGCTTGTTCCGGCGGGGACCTGGCACAATATCACCAACGTAGGCGCAACGCCGATGCAGGTTTATGCGATCTATGCGCCCGCCCATCACAAGCCTGGCAAAGTGCAGGCGACCGCGGCAGCGGCCGAAGCAGACAAAGACGACGAGCCAGCCGCTTGGTCAGTGCAGCCAAAACATGCACAAGATAAGCATGGGTGACGGTAGAGCTGCTTCGATGCGTGGCATTTCATGTTTAGCCGGAGACCTGAAGTCTCACGGAACAACGGTCGCCTGAAAAGTCGGCATTACTCGGCACGTTTGAACTGACATCGCGACCCCTCAAAGGTCCGCCTTTAACAGGGGACCAATGCAAATTGCTTCGCGGCGCGCTCGCCCCGAGGATGGCAGATCCCAGGCTGATCCAGGTCAATGCCGGCGGTACCCGATGGTCTATCCATTGGTTGCAACTGCGGGACAACCACGACATGACCGACAAGCCGATCGACTGGACGCCGGATCTCACGCTGCCGACCTCCAAATCCACCGTCCAGCACTTCACCGCAAATGCCGGCGGTGACCGCCTGGAGATCGACACTACGCCTTGGGGCGAAGCCGATCTCACGGTCAACGGTCAGTCGTTTGCTCACCTCGCGGCGGCGCCAGGCGCAGGGGATGCGTTTCGGACGCTGGAGGCGATCGCGGAAGATTTCGAGGCCGGCAAGGATGCGCGGTGCGACCAGGCGATCGAGGACGACGAGGTCCGCGAAAGGCTGGGTCTGCGGCGCAGCTAGGAACCATCGTCCCGCGCACGGGTTGGCAATCGGGCAGGACCGATAGTCACACGAGGCCAACCGTGCAGCAAGACGCGCGCGTGCGCACGACCGCGCAAATCGCGGGTCATCCCATTCATCCGATGCTGGTGCCGATCCCGATCGCGTGCTTCATCGGAGCGCTGCTGACCGACATCGCCTATGTCGTCAGCGCCGAGATCATGTGGGCGGATTTTTCCGCGTGGCTTCTCGTCGTCGGCGTCATCTTCGGGGTAGTCGCGGCGATCGCGGGCCTGACCGATTTCCTCGGCAATCGCCTGGTGCGGGCGCAGACGCCGGCCTGGCCGCATCTGATCGGCAATGCGGTGGCGCTGGTCCTGGCGATCGTCAACACGCTGATCCACACCCGCGATGCCTGGACCTCGGTGTGGCCCATCGGCCTTGTTCTTTCAATCCTCACCGTCCTGATCCTGCTCGTCACGGGCTGGCTCGGTTGGGCCATGGTGTATCGTCACGGCGTGGGAGTTGCGCGATGATGTCGAAGCTTTCCCGCGCGCTGCTCTGCTCCTCCGTGCTGCTCTTGGCTGCTTGCGACGACGGCAGCGGTGATCCCGAGGCACAGATCGGCGCCAATCCGAAACTCCCCGAAATCCAGCAATATCTGCTGCCGCCCATGCACATCGCGCGCATCGTCGGCTGGAAGAAGGACGAGACGCCTGATGTGGCTGAGGGCCTGCAGGTCAAGGCCTTCGCGACCGGCCTGCAGCATCCGCGCTTCATCTACGTGCTGCCCAATGGCGACGTGCTGGTCGCGGAATCCAAGGCGCCGAAGGGGGCGGGGATCAAGCGCCCCAAGGAGATCGTCATGGGCTACATCGAGTCCTGGGCGACCTCGGGTGGCAACGATACCGGGCCGGGCAATCGCATCACGCTCTTGCGCGACAGCAATGGTGACGGCGTGCCGGATACGCAAAGCGTCTTCCTCGACCATCTCAATTCGCCGTTCGGCATCGCGCTGGTCGGCAACGAGCTCTACGTCGCCAATGCCGATGCGATCGTCAGATATCCCTACACCGAGGGCGACACCAGGATCACCGCGCCGGGTACGGTGCTGGCGCCGCTGCCGGGCGGGCCGATCAACCACCACTGGACCAAGAGCCTGGTGGCGAGCCCCGACGGTTCGAAACTCTATGCCGGCGTCGGCTCCAACAGCAACATCACCGAGAACGGCATGGAGGCCGAGCACAACCGCGCCGCCATCCTCGAGGTCGATCGTGCCAGCGGGCGCTGGCGCGTGTTTGCGAGCGGCTTGCGCAATCCCAACGGGCTCAGCTTCGAGCCGCAGACCGGCGCGCTGTGGACCGTGGTGAACGAGCGCGACGAACTCGGGCCCGATCTGGTCCCCGATTACATGACCTCAGTGAAGGACGGCGGCTTCTACGGCTGGCCCTACGGCTATTACGGCCAGCACGTCGATCCCCGCGTCAAGCCGCAACGGCCGGATCTGGTCGCCAAGGCGATCATGCCGGATTATGCCCTGAGCTCGCACGTCGCTCCGCTCGGGATGGTGTTCTCCGCCGGCACGAGCCTGCCCGCCGCCTATCGCGGCGGCGCCTTCGTCGGTGAGCACGGCAGCTGGAATCGCCAGGTGCTGAACGGCTACAAGGTCGTCTACGTTCCGTTCGAGGGCGGCAAGCCCTCAGGGCCGGCGCAGGACGTCGTCACCGGCTTTCTCAACCAGGACAATCAGGCGCGCGGTCGTCCTGTCGGCGTTGCGCTGGACAAGAGCGGAGCGTTGCTGATTGCAGACGACAGCGGCAACACCGTCTGGCGCGTCACCGCCGCGCATCCCCAACTCACGCAGCGTCAGGAGTGATCAATGAGCCTTGCACAATATGCCATCGTTCCCGTCGAGGACGAGTGGGGCGTGCTGCACGACGGCGATGTCAAGAACAGGTATGCCACCAAGGAAGCGGCGTTCGAGTCTGCTGTATTGGCCGCGACGCTGGCGATTCGGCAGGGGCATGAAGTTCATGTCAGCGTGCCCGGCCGCGAGCAGGGCGAGGGCACGCTCGGGTTTAAGGCAGCCCCTTAGCGGCGTCACCGAACAAGGAGTACGCGATGACCAAGTCCCCTGAGCCGAACGGCGTCGAGCCATCCCGTTCCGAGGACGACATCCAGCGCGAACAGCTGGGTCCCCGCGGCGTGCCCGGTGCGCCCGATCCGGCCAGGATGACGCCGCAGCGCGAGAAGAAGACGCCGAAGCACGTCGATCCCGGCCATACGGCTTGAGGACGGCTGCTCTGCGGCGGACGCAGCAGTGCCCATCCGGACCGACATTCCCGTGACCTCGATCTGCAGGTAAGACATGCTTGCCGGCGCGATCTGCGCCGCCGGGCAGGCGACGTTTGGAATGCGGTTCTTGAAATCTGACAGCAGGCTGATCGGCGTCCTGCTGGTGCTCGCGATCACCCAGCTCATTGGATGGGCTACGATTAGCCTCCCGGCCGTGGTCGGCCGCGACCTTGCGGCCGATCTCGGCTTGAGCCTGCCGGCCGTGTTCGCGGGCAATTCGGTGTTTTATGTCACGATGGGGCTGTGCGCGCCCTGGCTCGGCAAGGCTTTTGTGCGGCACGGCGCCCGCAACGTGATGATCGTCGGTACGGTCGTTATGGTGCCCGGCTACATCGTCCTGTTCTTCGCGCATGAGCCGATGCTGTATTTTGCCGGCTGGGTCATTCTCGGCATGGGCGGCAGCGCCACGCTCTCGACCGGCGCCTACATCTTGCTCAACGAGATTGCCGGGCGGCAGGCCAAGAGTGCCATCGGTGCCGTGATGCTGGTGACGGGCCTGTCCAGCAGCGTCTTCTGGCCGACCACCTCGTTTCTCAGCGGCCATTTCGGCTGGCGCGTCACTTGCCTCGTTTATGCGGCGATGCTGATCCTGATCTCTCTGCCGCTGTTTGCCTTTGGCACGCCGCGCCAACGTGTGGTGAAGGAAGGCGCCGGAGTGGCGTCCAAGCTGTCTAAGCCGTCCAAGGCCGCCGCGATTCCGCGAAGCACGTTCAACCTCGTCGTCTGCGCGATCACGCTCAATGCCTTCGTCCAGTTCGGCCTCGGCGCGATCCTGATCGAGCTGTTGCGGGCCGAGGGGCTGGCGCCGGCGCAGGCCATCGCCTTCGGCTCGATGCTCGGCGTGATCCAGGTCAGCGCGCGAGGGCTCGACTTCCTCGGCGGCGGGCGGTGGGACGGCATCACGACCGGGCTCGTCGCCGGCACGGCGTTGCCTGTCGCCATGATGCTCCTGATGCTGAGCGAAGGGGCGACCTGGGCGGTCGCGGTCTTCATCCTGCTCTACGGCGCCGGCAGCGGCGCCATGGCGGTGGCGCGAGCGACCATCCCGCTGGTTTTCTATGACCAGACCGAATTCGCCAAGGCGTCGTCGATGATCGCGCTGCCGCTCAATCTCGCGTCCGCGCTCTCTCCACCTCTTTTGGCCGGTCTGCTCACCCAGTTCGGCGGCCGCGGCGCGCTTGGTCTCACCTTTGTGTTCTCCTGCGCGGCAGTGCTGATCCTGGTCTTGCTCGGTCGGCGGCGGCCGCGGGTGGCGGCCGCGACCTGAGGCGATCTTCGCGGCGCGGAATTCGGCCGCGACGCGCGCTTCCGGCGCCGGCCGGGATAGCCGCATGAGCGGAGTGCAGTGCTCAGGGCGCCAAAATGGTGTATCCGCTGGGGAGCGCGGCCCCGCGATCTCGCTGCCGCGCCAATATCAGTTCCCGGAGGAAATCGACATGTCGGCCCTGCCGCTTTCAGGCATCAAGATCCTTGACCTCACCCGCGTGCTTGCCGGGCCCTTGTCGGCCCAGATGCTGGGTGATCTCGGCGCGGAGGTGATCAAGATCGAACGGCCGGGCACCGGCGACGACGCGCGCGCCTTCGGGCCGCCTTACCTCACCGATCCCGAGGGCAAGGCCAACAACAACAATTCGTTCTACCTCTGCGCCAACCGCAACAAGAAGTCGGTCACCGTCAACATCGCCAAGCCCGAGGGGCAGGCGATCATCCGCGAGCTTGCCAAGGACGTCGACGTCTTCATGGAGAACTACAAGGTCGGTGACCTCAAGCGCTACGGCCTCGACTACGAGACCATCAAGGCGATCAACCCCGGCATCATCTATTGCTCTGTGACCGGCTTCGGCCAGACCGGGCCGTATGCGCCGCGCGCCGGCTATGACGCCATCCTGCAGGCGATGGGCGGCCTGATGAGCGTCACCGGTCATATCGACGGCGAGCCCGGCGAGGGCCCGATGAAGGTCGGCCCGTCGATCGTCGACTACATGACCGGCATGAACACCTCGATCGGCATTCTCTCCGCGCTCTACCACCGCGACGCCAATAACGGGCAGGGGCAGCACATCGACGTCTGCCTGTTCGACACCGTCATCGCCTCGCTGTCGCACTGGCTGCAGATCTATCTCGTCAACGGCAAGACGCCGCCGCGGCGCGGCACCTGGGGCAACGGCGGCATGCCGGCCGGCGTGTTCCGCTGCACCGACGGCGAGCTGATGCTGGTGGTCGGCAACGACGGCCAGTTCCGAAAGACCTGTGCCGTGCTCGGTGCGCCGGAGTTGGCGACTGATCCGCGCTTCATCAAGAACAACGACCGCGTCGTGCACGGCAAGGAGATCATGGCGATCTTCGCCGGCCTGTTCCTGAAGCAGAAGGTATCCTACTGGCTGGAGAAGCTTGAGGAGGCCGGCGTGCCCTCGGGCCCGATCAACAATTTCGAGCAGGTGTTTGCCGATCCGCACGTCCAGTCGCGCGGCATGCGGGTGAAGACCGAGCACAAGTTCGAGCCCGAGCTGTCGCTGATCCGCAACGCGCTGACCCTCTCGGGCACCCCGATCACCGAATATCGCGCCCCGCCGCTGCTAGGTGAGCACACGCAGGAGGTGCTCGGCGGCAAGCTCGGCTATGATGCGGGCAAGATCGAGGAGTTGAAGAAGCAGGGGATCATATAACCTCATGACCGGCAAAACCATCATCACCTGCGCCATCACCGGCAATCTCACCAGGCCCGAGCAGTCGCCCTATCTCCCAATCACGCCCGAGCAGATCGCGACCTCCGCGCTGGAAGCCGCCGAAGCCGGCGCTGCCATCGCCCACATCCATGTGCGCGATCCCGCCACGGGGCGTCCGTCGATGGAGATCGGCCTCTACCGAGAAGTGGTCGAGTTGATCCGCGCCCGCAACAAGAGCCTCGTCATCAATCTCACCACCGGTCCCGGCGGCCGCTTCGTGCCCTCGGTCGAAGACCCCCGCGTCGCCGGCCCCGGCACCACGCTGCTTCAGCCCGAGAAGCGCGTCGAGCACATCGAGCTGCTCAAGCCCGACATCTGTACGCTCGACCTCAACACCATGAATTCCGGCGGCGAGGTCGTGATCAACACCCCGCGCAATGTCCGCATCATGGCCGAGCGGATGAAGGCGGCCGGCGTGCTGCCGGAAATCGAGCTGTTCGATTCCGGCGATTGTCACCTGGCGCGCGACCTGTTCGCCGACGGCACGCTGAAGGGGCCGGGCCTGTTCTCGCTCGTGCTCGGGGTGAAGTACGGTTTCTCGGCGACGCCGGAGACGATGTTCTACGCCCGCAGCCTGCTGCCGCCGGGTGCGGTCTGGTCCGGCTTCGGCATCGGCCGCGCCGAATTCCCGATGGTGGCGCAGGCCTTTTTGCTCGGCGGCCATGTCCGCGTCGGCATGGAGGACAATCTCTATATGTCCAGGGGCGTGCTGGCGAAGACCAATGCCGAGCTGGTCGCCCATGCCGCAGGCATCCTCAAGAGCCTTGGCGCGTCCGTTGCGACGGCCGCGGACGCGCGTGCGATGCTCGGGCTTTCCTGAGGCTTGCGGGCCATCCCCAGATAATCCCGGTCCGTAGTCGCACAGGCTTCCGCTTCGCGCCCGACTCTGATTCGATCTCTCCGCGAATGTCGGGAGGGAAGTGAATGTCCTACACGATCGGGTTTCAGGCCAAGAACCAGAAGGCAGTTCTCGCGACCGAGGCGGCAACGGCCAATCAAGCCATCGCCATCATTGCCGCGCTGCGGCAAAGCTCGGACGAAATAAAGTTCATCCGCTCGCCGCAGGAAGGCGACATGGGCATCGAGATGCTGCTGCTGCTCGCCAAGGAAGAGGCCGAGGAGATGCCGCAGCGGGCCTGAGCCCGCGGCTACGACCACACTTCGACGAAAAGCGAAGCGTGCCGGCTGCAGCATCGTGTAGTCAGGCGTCGTTCCCGCTCGAACCGAAGGTGGCCGGCCATGAAACGCGAAGCGCTCCGCGTCGAACCGATCTCGTCCTTTCTCGACCGCCGCAACGCACCGGTCTCGCCGGTGACGCGCGCCGGCAACATCATCTTCGTCTCAGGCCTGCCGCCGTTCGACCCGGAGACGGGCGAAATCGCGCAAATGCCGATCGAGCGCCAGAGCGAGATCGTCATGGAGCAGATGAAGCTGTGCCTCGAGACGGCCGGTGCGAGCCTCGACAACGTCATGAAGTGCAATGTCTATTGCACCTCGACGAAACATTTCGCCGCGTTCAATGCGGTTTACGCCCGCTATTTCCCCAACGATCCGCCGGCGCGGATCTTCGTCTGCACGCCGGAATGGTTCGGCCCCTTCGACGTCGAGATCGACTGCATCGCGATGATGTGAGGGACTAGAGCATTTTCCAACCTGTCGGAATCGGTAGGGGATTCCCTTGCGAGGCAAATTGTGATTCACCCTGAGGGCTGGTGATGGAGGCCAGCCCCCATGGCTAAACCGCTGTCGCCGGACCTTCGCATTCGTATTATTCGGGCTGTGGAAGATGAAGGCATGAGCCGTCGGGGCGCCGCTGTTCGGTTCGGCGTGGCGCCCTCGACAGCGATCGAACTGGTTGGCGAGTGGCGAAGGACCGGCGCCTGTGAGGCGGGAACGCAGGGCGGAGACCGGCGTTCAGCTCGGATCGAGGGTCACGCTGCGGAGATCCTCTCCCTGGTCAAGGTTACGCCTGACATGACGCTGGCCGAGATCGCTGACCATCTCTTCAAAGTCCACGGCGAGCGTTTCGTGCCGAGCGTGATCTGGCGATTCTTCGATCGTCGCAACATCACGTTCAAAAAAAACATCGCACGCCAGCGAGCAGGATCGGCCGGACGTGGCCGCTGAACGCGCAGCGTGGAAGGCGTCTCAGCCTGAGATCGGCATCCATCGGTTGGTGTTCATCGACGAGACGGGGGCTTCGACCAAAATGGCGCGGCGCTACGGCCGTTCGCCGTACGGCCAGCGCTGTGTCGCCACGATCCCGCATGGTCATTGGAAGACGACGACCTTCGTCGGCGCGCTTAGAGCGACCGGTATGACCGCGCCGATGGTCCTCGACGGCCCCATGGATGGTCCGGCGTTCGAGGCTTACGTGACGCAAGTCCTGGTACCGACACTCAAGCCCGGCGACATCGTGGTGATGGACAATCTCGCAGCACACAAGCGGACCGAGATCGCCATCGCAATCGACGCGGCGGGCGCTCAGCTCCTCTATCTCCCGCCTTATTCGCCCGACCTCAATCCGATCGAAATGGCCTTCGCAAAGCTCAAAGCCGCCCTGCGAAAGGCCGCCGCCAGATCAATCCAGGCTTTGGACAATGCTATCGCCCTCACCACAGCCGCCTTCACCGCCCAAGAGTGCCTGAACTTCTTCGCCGCGGCAGGTTATGATCGCGCCTGATCAGAATCTGCTCTAGCGCGCCGCCACCCTTGGCGCCTTCGCCTCACTCCGTCCCGCCGTCAGCGCCATCGTCGCCACGCTGACGACGCGCGCGACGACGTCCTCGACGTCGTCGAGATCGCATTTGCCTTCCGACAGCTTCGTCAGCCGCTCGCTCTCGCGGATGGTGTGGTGTGCCATCGCGAGCGCGAAGTTGAGGCCCCAGTAGATATCGACGTCGCTGCGGTCTGGCAGGGCGCGGCGCATCGCGCCTGCGAATTTGCGCAAATGGTCGATCTCGCGGTTCTTGATGCGGCGGATCGGCGGCACGGATTCGATCGAGGCGCGGATCATGAAGCGCGCCGCGGTCGAGCGCTGGTTCTCGGGGCCGAGGCAGCCGCGCAGCGTCGGCCCGACGAGGGCGTGCAGGATCACCTCGATCGGCGCACGGCCGCCGCCTTCTTCTTCCGCCGCCTTCAATTCGCGCAGGCGCTCGCGGTTGGTGGCGATCGAGCGAGTGACGAATAATTCCGCGATCAGTTCGTCCTTCGAGCCGAAATGATAGTTCACCGCGGCGAGGTTGACACCCGCCTCCGCGACGATGTCACGCAGCGTCACGTCGCCGAAACCGCGATCGGCATAGAGCCGTTCGGCGGCGGCGAGAATGGCAGATCTCGTATGATCGCTGGCCATGGATGCCCCTGAGGGGAGGGAGTTGCAATTCAAACAGTTGTATGAAACTATCGTTTGAAGGCCGGAGATGTCAATCCGCAATCGGGACTCGTTCGCAACTCGCGAACAGGTTCCGAAGCGTCCGCAAGGCTCGCGCGTCAACGCACGCGCATTCGCTTGCGGGCCGCGCGCGGCGGGAGGACAGTTCGGTCAAAACAGCTTTGCAAAGAGAGACCGAGGAGCGTCCCATGGATTTCGATCTGTCCCCCAAGCAGAAGGAATGGCTCGACCGCGTGCAGTCGTTCATGACCAAGCACGTGCGTCCGGCGGTGCCGATCTATAACGAGCAGGACAAGGCCGGCGAGCGCTGGAAGGTCATCCCGGTGCTGGAAGACCTGAAGAAGAAGGCCAAGGCCGAAGGTCTCTGGAACATGTTCATGCCGCCGAACGAGCATGAGGATGATGAATTCCGCGGTGCGGGACTGACCAATCTCGAATACGCGCTGCTGTCGGAGCAGATGGGCCACATCTCCTGGGCCTCGGAAGTCTTCAACTGTTCCGCGCCCGATACCGGCAATATGGAAGTGTTCATGCGCTACGGCTCCAAGGAGCAGAAGCGCAAATGGCTGCGGCCGCTGATGGACGGCGAGATCCGCTCGGCCTTCCTGATGACGGAACCCGCTGTCGCCTCGTCGGACGCGACCAATATCGAGACCAGCATCGTGCGCGACGGCGATCACTACGTCATCAACGGCCGCAAATGGTGGTCGTCCGGCGTCGGCGATCCCCGATGCAAGATCGCGATCCTGATGGGCAAGACCGATTTCAAGGCGGCCAAGCACCAGCAGCAGTCGCAGATCCTGGTTCCACTTGATACCCCCGGCATCAAGGTCGAGAAGATGCTGCCCGTGTTCGGCTTCGACGACGCGCCGCACGGCCACGCCCAGGTGCTGCTCGAGAACGTGCGCGTGCCGAAGGAGAACATCCTGCTCGGCGAGGGCCGCGGCTTCGAGATCGCGCAGGGCCGCCTCGGTCCCGGCCGCATCCATCACTGCATGCGCACCATCGGCAAGGCCGAGGAGGCGCTGGAGAAGATGGTCAAGCGCCTGATGTCGCGCACCGCCTTTGGCAAGAAGATCGTCGAGCACTCTGTGTGGGAGCAGCGCATCGGCGAGGCCCGCACCAACATCGAGATGACGCGTCTGCTGTGCCTCAAGGCCGCCGACATGATGGACAAGGTCGGCAACAAGACCGCGCAGGCCGAGATCGCCATGATCAAGGTCGCAGCGCCCAACATGGCGCTGAAGATCATCGACGAGGCGATCCAGGCGTTTGGCGGCGCGGGCGTGTCGGACGAAGCGGGTCTGGCCAAGGACTACGCCGGCATCCGCACGCTGCGGCTCGCCGACGGTCCGGACGAGGTGCACAATCGCGCCATTGCCAGGCTCGAGGTTCGGAAGTATGCCAACTCTCCCAAGCACTAAGAGCGTTTTCAAGCGAAGTGGACACCGGTTCGCGCTAGAAAACGCGTCAAGACAAGAATCCAGGGATTCCGTTCCGATTTATCGGAACGGAATCTTTGGGAGGGAGAGCCCGGCGGCGCTCCCGGCCTGAAGAAACGACAGGGCATGATCCCATTCGGAATGACTGCTTGACGCAAGTGCCTCAGCGGTTACCGATTAGGATCATGCTCGACCTGAAATGGTCAGGACTGAAGAGGGAGCGTCACCGTGGCTGACGGCGTCAGGAAAGACGAAGAATTCTCCGGCACCAAGCCGGTCGAGGAGCGGCATCGTATCGACGAGATGCGGCTCGAAGCCTGGATGCGCGACAACGTCGAAGGCTTCGAGGGGCCGCTGGTCGTGCTCCAGTTCAAGGGCGGCCAGTCCAATCCGACCTACCGGCTGAACACGCCGAAGCGTTCCTACGTAATGCGCAGGAAGCCGTTCGGCAAATTGCTGCCCTCGGCGCACGCGGTCGATCGCGAATATCGCGTGATCGCAGCGCTCGGCAAGCAGGGTTTCCCGGTCGCGCACGCCTATGCGCTGTGCCAGGACGATGGTGTCATCGGCGCCGCCTTCTACATCATGTCGATGGAGGAGGGCCGGGTGTTCTGGGATCCGACGCTGCCGAGCCAGACTCCGGAAGATCGCCGCAAGATCTTCACCAGCAAGATCGAGACGCTGGCGAAACTCCACATGTACGACCCCACGGCGATCGGCCTCGGCGAGTTCGGCAAGCCCGGCAATTATTTCGCGCGCCAGATCGACCGCTGGACCAAGCAATATCGGGCGTCCGAGACCCAGCACATTCCCGAGTTCGAGAAGGTCGCCGAATGGCTGCCGCGCACGGTGCCGGAGCAGGCCCGCGTCTCCGTGGTGCACGGCGACTATCGCCTCGACAACATGATTTTCCATCCGACGGAACCGCGCGTGCTGGCCGTGCTGGACTGGGAGCTGTCGACGCTCGGCGATCCCATGGCCGACTTCACCTATCTGCTGATGCAGTGGGTCATGCCGGGCCTCGACGGTGCCGACCTCAAGACGCTCAACATTCCGAGCGTGGAAGAAGCGGCGCAGATCTATTGCAACGTTACCAAGATGACGGTGCCCGATCTGAACTGGTACTTCGCCTACAATTTGTTCCGCCTCGCCGGCATCACCCAAGGCATCGCCGGCCGCGTCCGTGACGGCACCGCGGCGAACGCCAAGGCGCTGGAATCAGCCAAGCGCACCGTGCCGCTGTCGAAGGCGTCATGGGAATACGCGCAAAAGGCGGGCGCGGTTTAACGTCGTAGCCCGGGTGAGCTCAGCGATACCCGGGACAGCCGCCCGTTCAGACACTGCGGATGCTCACACCCTGCCGCGCCTCCTTCACCACGCTGCTGGGGGCGGCTTGTATTCCGTGTAGTCCTCAAACTCCCATTTCCCGAGGCGAGCCAGCCTCTCGGCAACCTCAGACCATGAGTTCGCCGAGCATTTGGCGCAATAGTCTTCGATAAAAGTTTTTAGTTGCTCGTAGTTGAAATCCTTGACGAAGAGGTAGTGCCTTCCTTCGACGATGTCGCTCTTCATATGCGAAGCGAACCAATCGGGAGTGCAGAGCATGAAGTCGAACGACTCTTCACCCAAGCTGTCCGCAGGTCCAATCATCGCCATGACCAAAATCCGAACGGTCCGTCCGGCATGAATTGTTCAATCGGATCAGCGTCCGGA
Organism: Bradyrhizobium sp. 192; assembly: GCF_023100965.1. NCBI lineage: Bacteria > Pseudomonadati > Pseudomonadota > Alphaproteobacteria > Hyphomicrobiales > Nitrobacteraceae > Bradyrhizobium > Bradyrhizobium sp. 192. The sequence continues at coordinate 5,704,206 of NZ_CP064690.1, read as the reverse complement.
CTGAAGAGTGATCTTAGTTGCGGTCGGACTTTCACTGCCATGGGCTTACCGGTTGCCAACTACCCCTTCACACAATGCGCGATCAGCTTCTCCACGAACCCCGCGCACTTCTCCAGCTCCGCCATCTCCACGAACTCATCCGGCGTATGCGCCTGCGCGATCGAGCCCGGGCCGATCACCACTGACGGCACATCGGCCATGCTGGCAAACAAGCTCGCTTCGGTGCCGAACGCGACCTTGGCGTGGTCGTTGCGCCCCGCGAGGCTCTTGGCGAGCGTGACGATCGCCGCGTCGGCCGCGGTGTCGAGCGCGGGGTAGTCGAGGATCTCCTCGAAATCGATGCCGCAGTCCGGATGTCGCGCCTTCATCGCCGGCTCAAGCTCGGCCTTGGCCCAGGCCACGATCGCATCCGTCACCTCCCGCGACTCGGTGATGCCGATGCCGCGGCATTCGAAATCCACCGTGCAGGTATCGGGCACGATGTTCAGTGCGGCGCCGCCATGGACGATGCTGGTGAGCAGCGTCGAGTGCGGAACGTCGTAGAGGCTGTCGGTTGCGCGCACGGCCGCAAGCGCCACGGCGCGGCGGCGGATCTCGACGATCAGCTCGGCCGCGTATTCGATCGCGTTGACGCCGTCGGGCGCAATCGAGGAATGGCGGGCGAGCCCGTGAAAGGTCGCGCGCACGCCGTGCTTGCCCTTGTGGCCGATGATGACCTTCATCTCGGTCGGCTCGCCGATGAAGGCGCCGAGCGGTTTGATCCGTTTCTTCGCGACCTCGCCGAGCATCGGCCGCACACCGACGCAGCCGATCTCCTCGTCATAGGAGATGGCGAGATGGATCGGCGTCGTGAGCTTGGCCTCGACCATCTCCGGCACCATGGCAAGGCACACCGCGACGAAGCCCTTCATGTCGGTGGTGCCGCGGCCGTAGAGCTTGCCGTCGCGCTCGACCAGCTTGAACGGATCGTGGCTCCAGTCCTGACCCACCACAGGTACGACGTCGGTATGGCCCGACAGCACCAGGCCCGGGCGGTCCGCGGGGCCGATCGTGACCCACAGCGAAGCCTTTTGCCCGGTTGCGTCCACAAAGCGCTCGCCCTTGATGCCGAACCCGGCGAGATAGCTCTCGATGTGTGCAATCAGCGGCAGGTTGGTGCGATCGCTGACGGTGTCGAAGGCGACGAGGTCGGCGAGGAGTTTTCGAATCCGGTCGGGTCTTGAGCTCTGCATTGTCTCGTTCTGTCAGGGGATGGAGGCCCAGTGCCTGCAGGAACCATACCAACGAGAGGGCCGGGCGGGCAAATCAACATAGGCCCAGAGACCAGTAGCCCGGGTGAGCGGAGCGATACCCGGGACCGCTCGTGCCGCGAATCCCGGATGTCGCTTCGCTCATCCGGGCTACAATCCCTTGCGTTGCCCGACGAGGCTGGGCAAGAATTGGTCGTTGGCCGTCCTAGGCGGTAGCGCACCGGGGAGTTGCGAGCGGAGGCCGAAATATTCGCCAGAACGTCGCTAGAGCGACCTTCATGCCCTGCAGGAGGGCTGCGAAGGGGCATCGGCGAGGAGCGAGCGTCTTTGCGAGCGCGGCCAAGAACGCGTCGAAGCTGAGGATGTTGAGCACGCGGGTGAAATTGTAGCAGAGTGCCATCAAGCTCCACTCGCCGCCAACCTTGTTGAATCCGCGGACCAGGAAATGACGATAGCCGGCACGGCATTTGAGCGTGCCGAACGGATGCTCGACGATGCCGGAACGACGGCGCATCAGCTCGCCTGCGCCCTGCATCCGTGCGCGATGACGCTCAAGAACGTCTTCATGCTCCCAGCGACCGATCGCCCGGTAGGCCGCGTTCGAGCCGAGGCAACGGACCTTGAGGGGACAGGTCCTGCAGATCGCCCCACGCGCCGCGTAGCGGATCTCGATGCGGCCACTGGTGTTCTTCTGCCTGCTCTTCATCGGATGTAGCAGTTGGCCGGCGGGACAACGGTAGGTGTCGGATACGCCATCATAGTTGAAGTCCTTGAGGACAAAGCGGCCTTGCTTCTCAAGCCGGGAGTTGCCCTCCGGCACCGGCACATAGGCCACGATGCCATCATCCTCACAGGCCTTCAGTTCGCGACTGCTGTAATAGCCCTCATCTGCCAGCACCTGCAGGGCCTTGACCTCAAGGGCTTCTTTTGCGGCCATGGCCATCGCATGTAGCTGGCCGACGTCGCTGCTGTCGTTCACCACCTCGCTGGCGACAATGAGCTTGTGCTTGTCGTCGACGGCGGTCTGCACGTTATAGCCTGCGACCCCTTGGCCGCTCTTGACCAGAAGCCGGGCATCCGGATCGGTCAGGGACAATTGCGTCTCGCCGTTCTCTTCCAACCGAGCAAGATCGGCTTGTGCGCGCGAGCGCTTGGCCATCAGCGCCGCGACCTTCGCGCCAAGGTCACCTCCACCTGCGCTGCCACCATCGGGCCCATCCTTGCCGGGCTTCTTGGCTTCCGCGGCATCATTGTCCTCGAGGGACTTGCCGTAAGCCTCGATCTCCTGGTCAAGTTTTGCGATCTGATCGGCAAGCCTCTTGCGCGTAAAGATACTAGCCTTGCTGGCGTCGCCATGGAAAAACGAGCCGTCAATCGCAGCAACGCTGCCGCCGACAAGACCAAGCTCGCGCATCAGCAGCACGAAGCTGCGGTTGGCCGCCTTCAGAGCCGCCCAGTTCTCCTTGCGGAAGTTGGCTATCGTCCGATAGCCCGGCTTCAATCCCTTCAGCAGCCAGATCAGTTCCAGATTGCGGCCAGCTTCCCGCTCCAACCGACGCGACGACCTGATTTGGTTGATGTAGCCGTAAAGGTACAGCTTCAGCAGATCGGCCGGATCGTAAGGCGGCTGGCCGACCCCTTCGGCCTTGCGGTCAGCATGGCGAAAGCCGAGCTTGGCAAGGTCGAGGACGCCAACGAAGCTCTCGATCGCCCGGACCGGGTTGTCCGCCCCGACATAGTCCTCAACTCGCGCAGGAAGCAGACTGGGTTGCTCTCGGCTCTCGCCGGTCTTGAATGTGCGATTCGTCATGAACGGAATCGTACATCAACTCCCCAAAATGCCGAGTTCTTGCCCAGCCTCGACGGGCAAAACACGCCATGGATCGGTCAACGCGCTCGGTCGAAAATATTCCACTTTACCGAAATTCGGAAACGGCGTATGTGTCGTTTCAACCCGGCCCAAGGAAGAGGGGCGTATCGCGATCGTCACGAACGCGGGCCGGGCGGCGGTGGACGCTGATGGCATCGGCGCGAAGGGTTTTGCAGGGCGGGCAACCGTGAGCAAGGCGCCTCGCGCACACGACCGGTGTGATCGGCGTACGGCAAAATCGTGTGGTCCTGGCGCCCGGGGTCTGTGCGCCAAGTCTTGTGGTGATGGGTATTGCTCAACCGGGCAAGCGCATCAGCCATCCGCAAGGCGACGGGGGCAATAGCGCAACGCTCCCCGGGGAGATCACGACATAAGCCGTAAACCCACTGCGCAGGGAAGGCCGGGATGTCCTGGCTACACCTGTATGCCGCTGTGCAGCTTCTTGTAGCGCAACCTTCGCACAGTGGACCGCGGGTGCCAGCCGGCGCCCGGTCTTCCCTGCGCCCTTTTCCAATCGAGGGCGAAGCGATCAGGCAAAGCTCGGGCGAAAAGCGCCGCGAGGATGATCAATCATGTGTGTCGTTGAACAAAGGTCTCGTGCCCCGGACGCGGCGCTGCACGAAGTGATGTGCGGCAGAGCCGGGGCCCATGCATCAGCGGGTGCCGTGGCCTGCTGGGTCCCGGCCGAGCGCAACAGCGCAAGTACGCTGCAGCGCGTCCGGGACACGCGAGTGTCAAACCGGCTTGCCCGTATACGGCATCGACGCGGTGAGGCCGCCGTCCACCGGGAACGCCTGTCCATTGACATACGACGCTTCGTCGCTGGCCAGGAACAGGCCCATCGCCGCGAGTTCGTGCGGCTGGCCGGGACGCTTGAGCGGATTGAGCTGGCCGATCTTGTCCTGTGTGCCGCGCTCCTTGGCGCGGTCGAAGATCGGCTTGGTCATGCCGGTTTCGATCAGGCCCGGGCATACCGCGTTGATGCGCACGCCGGTGCCAGTGAGCGAATACGCGGTGGTCTGCACCAGGCTGATGACGCCGGCCTTGCTCGCGGCATAGGGATGTCCGCTGGCGCCGGCCTTGAGGCCCGCGACGGAGGCTGTCAGCACGATTGCGCCGGACTGCTGCTTCACCATGTGCGGCATCGCATGCTTCACGGCGAGGAACGGTCCGATCAGATTGATGCGCAACACCTCCTGCCACTGCTCCACGGTCTGCTCGCCGAGCGGAACGAGCCCGCCGGAGACGCCGGCATTGGCCCAGATCACGTCGAGCCGGCCATGCGTCTTCACCGCCTTGTCGATCACGGCCATCACGTCGGTTTCGGAACCTGCGTCCGCGATCATGGCTTCCGCGATGCCGCCGGCCTTTTTCACCTCGTCGACGGTCTCCTTCACCGCCTCGGTGCGATCGACTGCGATCAGCTTGGCGCCTTCCCGGGTGAACAGCAGCGCGGCGGCGCGGCCGATGCCGCTGCCGGCGCCGGTGATGATGACGGATTTGCCTTGCAGGCGGCCCATGCGTTTCTCCCTCTGGTGCCTCGCGCGACGCTTGCCGCGCGACGGAATTTCAAACAAGATTTCAAACGGTAAAGTGTCTTGAGACACGTTCACACCTGACGTACAGCGACATCACACGGGATGGAAGGGTTTCGATGGCAGGCGCAGACAAGCCCAATGTGGTCACGACACGGTGGTGGTGGGTTCGGCACGCGCCGGTACGCAATGACGGTGGCAACATCTACGGGCAGAGCGATCTCGCCTGCGACACCAGCGACACCTACGTGTTCAATGCCGTTGCCAAGGTGCTGCCGCGCAAGGCGGTCTGGTATTCGAGCAATCTGATGCGCACGCACCAGACCGCGGCAGCGATCTGGGCGGCCGGCTACCCGAAGCCTGCGTCGATGCCATGGGAGGCAGATCTCGCCGAGCAGAATCTCGGGAAGTGGCAGGGCATGAACCGCGCCGCCTTCATCGCGAGCCGCCCCGTCGGCTCGAGCTGGTTCGCCGACATCAACGAGCCCGCGCCCGGCGGCGAAAGCTTCATGGACCTCTACAACCGCACGCGCCGCACCATCGAGCGGATCAACGCCGAGGCGGCCGGGCAGGACGTGATCGCGGTCGCTCATGGCGGCACGATCAAGGCGGCGCTCGGACTTGCACTCGAGGGTCAGCTTGAGAAGGCTCTATCGTTCGACATCGACAATTGCTCGATCACGCGCATCGATCATTTTGCAAGCCCCGAACGCACGGTCTGGCGCCTGCCGATGGTGAACCAGCAGCCCTGGATCGCGGATGACGCGCATGCGGCGATGCATCAACTCGCGGGACCGGAAGTCAAGAAGCTCGCCTGAGCCGTTGTCCGCTCGCGCGACCGCGGCATAAGCTCAGGCCAATTCAAATCATACTCTGGGAGAGACACATGACCTTGTTCGACATGAAGGGAAAAGTCGCCGTTATCACGGGATCGACGCGCGGCATCGGGCTTGCGATTGCCGAGCGCATGGCCGAGCACGGCGCCAAGGTCGTGATCTCCTCGCGCAAGGCCGACGTCTGCGAGCAGGTGGCCAAGGGCATCAACGACAGATACGGCAAGGGCACCGCGGTCGCGATCGCCGCCAACATCTCGTCGAAAGAGAATCTGCAAAACCTCGTCGACGAGAGCAACCGCGCCTTCGGCAAGATCGATGTGCTGGTCTGCAACGCCGCCTCGAACCCGTATTACGGCCCGCTCGCCGGCATCTCCGACGATCAGTTCAGGAAGATCCTCGACAACAACATCGTCGCCAACAACTGGCTGATCTCGATGGTGGTGCCGCAGATGATCGAACGCAAGGACGGCTCCATCATCATCGTCTCCTCGATCGGCGGATTGAAAGGCTCGACCATCCTCGGCGCCTATGCGATTTCCAAGGCCGCCGACATGCAGCTCGCGCGCAACCTCGCCTGCGAATACGGCAAGGACAATATCCGCGTGAACTGCATCGCGCCCGGCCTGATCAAGACCGACTTCGCCAAGGCGCTGTGGGACAACCCGGAGAACCTGAAAGCCTCGACCGCACGCTCACCGCTGCTGCGCATCGGCATCCCCGACGAGATCGCCGGCGCGGCGGTGTTCCTGGGATCGAAGGCCGGCGACTTCATGACCGGCCAGACCATGGTGATCGACGGTGGCGCGACGATCAGCTGAAGGCGGCCCGCAACGGCGCAGGGCATGGGTGAGCAGGAACTAACCCCATGCCGGGCCGTTAGACCGCGCAGTCCTGGGGCATGACGCCAGGACCAGAAGCGAGTCCGATGATCCCTCCGGTGATCAAGCCGCAATCGACTGACGACGTCTTGGCAATCGTCGTCACGGTCGGCGTGGCGATCCTGAGCATCATCATCATCGGGGCGCTTTACCTGGGACGGGAGATCTTCGTCCCCGTCGCGCTCGCCATCCTGCTGAGCTTCGTCCTTGCGGCGCCCGTCAGGCTGGTTCAGCGTCTTCATGTTCCGCGCGCGGCGGCGGTGGTCGGGGTCGTGCTGTTCGCCTTCGCGGTGATTTTCGCGCTCGGCAGCGTGATCGCAACGCAGCTCAGCGGGCTGGCTGGAGATCTGCCGAAGTACCAGACCACAATCCTCTCCAAGATCCAGTCGGTGCGCGGCGTCGCCGGCGGCAGTTCCACGCTGGAGCGAGCCGCAGAGATGCTGCAGGACCTCGGCAAGGAGCTGGACAAGCCCAAATCCGTGGCGCCGGCCAATCCGCTGACCTCAGGCCCGGCTGCCAAGACCGGCGTCAAGCCGGTCCCGGTCGAGGTGCTGCAGCCCGATCCCGGGGCGCTCGAGAGCCTGCGCTCGCTGATCGCACCCCTGGTATCGCCGCTGGCGACGACGGGGATCATCGTGATCTTCGTGATCTTCATCCTGATCCAGCGCGAGGACCTGCGCAATCGCCTGATCAGGCTGGCCGGCTCTCATGACCTGCAGCGCACCACCGCAGCGCTCGACGACGCCGCGGCACGACTGAGCCGGCTGTTCCTCAACCAGCTCATGCTCAACACCGGATTTGGCGTGTTGATCGGCAGCGGCCTGTGGCTGATCGGGATTCCCAGCGCGGCGCTGTGGGGCATTCTCGCAGCCGTGCTGCGCTTCGTGCCCTATATCGGTTCGATCATCGCGGCCGCGTTCCCGTTGGCGCTCGCAGTGGCGGTCGATCCGGGCTGGTGGATGCTGGCGTGGACCGCGGCACTGTTCTTCGTCATCGAGCCCTTGGTCGGACATGTGGTCGAACCGCTGCTATATGGCCGCACCACCGGGCTGTCGCCGGTGGCTGTGGTCGTCTCCGCGACGTTCTGGACCGCGCTTTGGGGACCAATCGGACTGGTGCTCGCGACGCCTCTCACCGTCTGTCTCGTCGTGCTGGGTCGCCACGTCGAACGGCTCTCCTTCCTCGACGTCATGTTCGGCGATCGTCCGGCGCTCGCACCCGCCGAGATCTTCTATCAACGCATGCTGGCGGGCGATCCGACCGAGGCGGCCGAGAAGGCCGAACTGTTTCTGAAGGAGCGGTCGCTTTCGGCCTATTACGACGAAGTGGCGATCAAGGGCATGCAGCTCGCCCAATCGGACTTCGACCGCGCCGCGCTGGACCAGACGCGGCTCGCCCGCATCCGCGACACGGTGATCGAATTCGTCGACGATCTCTCGGATCAGGATGACGGCCACCCCGTCGGTAACGGGCAGGTCGCAGATGCCGAGGTTGTCGATGCGATCGAGGCCGTCGCGCCTTCCAGCGATCAGCCGGACATCCCCGTGCTAGATCCGGAGGCGGTCGCGGAGCGATTCCGCGGCGAACATGCCGTGCTTTGCATCGGCGGCCGAACCATGCTCGATGAGGCTGCTGCCATCATGCTCGCGCAGCTCTGCCGTGCGCACGGCGTTGGCAGCCGCGTCGAAGGTCCCGAAGCGCTGTCGACGGCCAACATCTTCCGCCTCGAGACGTCGGGCGTGGCGCTGGTCTGCCTGAGCTACATCGGCATCACCAGCCCCGCGCATCTGCGCTATGCGGTGCGGCGGCTCCGGCGCAAGCTGCCCGGTGCCGCCATCATGATCGGATGCTGGGCCGAAGGGGTCACCAATATCGACGAGTTGCGCGAGACCGGGAAGGCAGATCTGTTCGCCACCTCTTTGCGCGAAGCGACGCAGATCATCGTCTCGATGGCGCAGGGCGACGATCATATTATCTCGCCAGAGTCGTCCGTTCGACAGGCCAGCGCCTGAACGCGCGCTACTCCACCGCCGCGTAAACGAGGTCCCGCACCAGCGTCCGCGTAAAATCGCGCTGGCCGGGGCCCTGGCTCATGAACACCGCGAACAGATCCTCCTTCGGATCGATCCAGAAGAACGTCCCCGCAATGCCGCTCCAGAAATACTGGCCGACGCTACCGGGGAACGGTGCGATGCCGGCCTCGCGGCGCACCGCAAAGCCGAGGCCGAAACCATGGCCGGGCGAGAGCAGGGTGCCGTTGGTTACAACCTGCGGACCGAGGTGATCGGACGCCATCAACTCCAGCGTCTTGCGCCCGATGATCCTGTTGCCGTCGAGCGTGCCGCCGTTGCGCAGCATCAGGCAGAAGCGGGCATAATCCATCGTGGTCGAGACAAGGCCGCCGCCGCCTGACTCCATCACCGGCTGTTCGTGCATGTTGAACAGCGCGACCTTGTCGCCAGTCCACGGATCGGCCGCGAACGGCTCGGCAAGCCGGCCCGCATTGGCTTCGGAGGTCGAGAAGCCCGTCTCGGCCATCTGCAGCGGCGCGAGCACGCGCTCGCTGAGGAACGCACCGAGCGACTTGCCGCTGACGACCTCGATGATGCGGCCGAGGATGTCGGTGGAGCGGCTGTAGTTGAATTCCGCGCCGGGCTGGCAGACCAGCGGGAAGCTCGCGACCAGAGCGGCGTGCTCGGCATTGGTGATCTTGCGGCTGCGGACGCGGGACTCCTGGTAGAGCTTGTGCACCGGGCCGTCGCCCTGATGCTCGTAAGTCAGGCCGGAGGTGTGGCGAAGCAGGTCCTGCACGGTCATCGGCCGCACCGGCGGCACGAGCTCCAGCTTGCCGTCCTTGACGATGCCGACCTGCTGGCTGGCAAACTCCGGGATGAACTTGGCGACGGCGTCGCCGAGCAGGAGGTGGCCGTCCTCGACCAGCGCCATGATGGCGACCGAGACGATCGGCTTGGTCATCGAGAAGATCCGGAAGATCGAATCCCGCGTCATCGGCGCTGCGGCCGCCGGGCTCTGCCTGCCGAGTGCCTCGAACCATCCGATTTGGCCACGCCGCGCCACCAGCACGGTGACCCCGGGGACGGTTCCCTTGTCGATCTCGCGCTTGAAGGCATCCGACATGGCCTGGAGGCGCGGGCGCGACAGCCCGAGCGTCTCCGGGCGAGCCTCCGGCAAGGGCGGGGTGTGCGGCCCGATCGTGGCCTGTGAGGCGGCTGTAGCGGTCGCTGTGGCGGTCATGGGCGCTCCCAATTGTTTTTCATTGTCGGGAGACAAGTGTGGCCCAGAAACCCCAGTACAAACAAGCGAAGTCGGCGCGGTTCACCCTTGCAAACCGGCCGTCGCCTGTGCTTGAAAGCGGCCTGATCCGAAGCGGCGACGCGGGGTCTGTAGGAGTGTAGCTCAATTGGTAGAGCACCGGTCTCCAAAACCGGGGGTCGCAGGTTCGAGCCCTGCCACTCCTGCCAGTCAAATCAACCACTTAAGTCAGCTGCTGGCAGGATAGGGACTAGGCGTCCCGCGGGCGAATCGCCACGCGTGAGCCCATCTCACCACGCGCGTGCCTATCCGCTTGACGTCCGGGGTCGGCAGGCCAGGCGGGGCCTAGCGCGCCGGGGCCCGCTCCGCGTCATCGGGAATTTGGCTGAGATCGACGTGCCGGATGGGAACGCGGCGCAGCAGCGACACGATGGTGCCGCCGAGCTCGAGATAGGTGCGCAGCCGCAGCGCGCGGGACGAGCCCTTCAGCTCCGCATTCAGGCTCACGGGCACCTGCACGTAGGTGAGGCCGAGCTGGAGCAGCGAGATCAGGGCGCAGATCTGATAGCCGTAGCCGTCGGCCTTGACCGCGATCTGGCGCAGCCATTTCACGGGGTAGACGATCATGCTGTGGTAGTCGGACAGCCAGAAGCCGAACAGGCAGTTCAGGATGAACCGAAGCGAGTGCGACTGCAGCGAGCGGTTGACGGAGCGGTCCGACTGGTTGTCGCGATAGGTGATGACGAGGTCGGCGGCGCCCGCCGCCTTGAACATCTGCGCAATCCCCTCGTTCTGGAAGGCGTGATCGCCGGGAATGAGCGTGATGGCATCGAATTTCGCGCGCGACAGGGCGTATTCGAAGCCGGCTCCGACACCGCGCGGCTCGGCGTTATGCTGCACGACGATGCGCGGCTCGCCGGCTGCGAACTCGTCCATGATCACACCGGTGGAGTCGGTGCTGCCGTCGTCGATCAGGAAAATCTCGAAATCGTCGAGCAGCTCGCGGGCGAGCGGCAACACGCCGTCAATGGTGTCGGCGATCTTGTCCTGCTCGTTCAGTGCAGGGATGACGATGGTAAGTTTCTTGGCCGCCCTGGAAGGTGTCATCTCATGCCGCCTGTTGCCGGCCACTCTTACTGGTGGAACCCCACCGCAACTCTAGGTCATCTGGGCCGAGCGAACAATAAGGGGGCGCAGATATGCCCTGCAGAACCGGCACGAAGCCGGCGATGTGTGTGTTCCCGGCAACTATTCGGAAAAATCATAGAGACTGGTATCGCCGATGCCGAAGGCCCGGCGCAGCTGTCCGACGCGGCCTGCCATCTTGCGGCCCGCCGCCGTCGCCGCGAAGCGTGAATCCACCGGTTCGACCAGGCCGGCGTCGACCAGGTTCCTAATTCGTCCCTGGAACAGATCTGGAACCTGCCGTTCGATGATCTCGGACAGCGAAGCCCTCCGCTCGGGCCGGTCGACCAGGCCGAGCAGAATCTCCAGGGAAACCGATTTGTACACAGCGCCAAAAGCGAAGACGTAACCCATCACGCAAAAACCGAAAATCGACGCGGCGTCCCAGTACTGAAATTGCGGGACGACGAGGATTCCGAGCAGCACGCCGAGACCATGGGTGAGGATCGCGGCGATCGCGAGCAGGGTGACGGCTCCAACCGACCATTCGCGTGTGCGGGCCATGAACTGCAAGGCAGGCGACAGCAGGGCGAAAGTGACGGCGGCGAGGAATCCGACAACGAAGGACATCATGGCCTCTCACCCAAGGCCCGTCGACAGACGAACGAGTTTGACGAGGCGCGCGATCGCCACCCCCTTGGCCGTCGGAGCCAGCCTGCCGTCTGCCGCGATCACCATCCCCGCGCCGACTAGGAGTTTCAGGCGGTTGTGCGTGAAAGAACCGAGATCGCCGCCCTGCATGTAGGCTACGGCCCATTGCTCCAGGGTGAGGGGACGTTCGGCCTTAACGAGTGCCGTGAGCAGCGTCAGCGTGAAGCCCCAAGCCAGCAGACTGAACAGGATGTAGCAAAACATCATCGCGGTCGCGAGCAGGAACAGGCCGCCAAGCACGTCGTCGAAATGGCGTTGACCGGGAAGCGCGATACAGGCGATCGCGTAGAGGGCCAGGATGCTGACGGAGCCGAGCCGGAAGCGGCGGCCGGATCCGCCGGTGGCGGCGATGCGCGCATAGCACAGCAACAGCAGCGGCAGCGCGACGCTGAGACCAATCGCAGCGGCTTGCGCCGGGCCCGGTAGCATGTTCATTGCGGAAAATCGCCCCGGAGGTCGCTCAGGCCCAGCCAGAGCGAAAGTCTATAAAAGGTCGAATTTTTCCGGTCAAGGGAGCCCATCGTCCCGCCCTGCATCCCGCCTTGCGGACGTCGCGCAGGCGTGCGACTCCTTGCCGGCGATGCCGTTCCTCCGTCCGAGATACCCCCATTGCTGCGTGCGATAGTCGTCCTCCTCGTCGTGCTGCTGGCTGCGCATGCGCCGATGCTCCTGAACGACGGTCTCTTCATGGACGACTGGCTGGTGCTCAAGCCGCGTCCGGACTATTTCATCGACATCGATTTCCTGCTGAACGGCGCCGGTCATCCGATCTTTTACAGCTACGACAAATTCGCGAACTGGACGGGCGCCCCTGTCGCCGTGATGGTCTCGCTGGCGTTCGCCGGGATCGTCTTCGGCGCAATATCGCTCGTGCTGACCGCAACGCGTCTCGGTCTGCTCGACCGCGCCGAGGCGGTCGGTTTCGCGCTGATCGTCTGGACCTATCCCGGCTATCAGCTGTGGGCCGGCAAGGCGAACGCGGTCTACGTCTTCAGCTTCGGACTGCTGTTGATCGGCGCATGGCTGTTGACGCTGGCGTTCAGCGCCCGCGGCCTGCGGCGCGTGCTGCTTCGCGTGGCCTGTTCGCTCGTGTTCCTGCTGAGCTTCGCGCTCAACTCGACGATCGTGCTCTATGCCTTCGTCGTGCTTGGTCTCTTCGTTGCGATATGGCGGGGCGGCAAGGCGGCTGACGGCTTGGTCCGCCGCACATGGCTCGCATCCTGGCGCTGCGCCCTGCTCTATCCGGAATTGATGGTGCTGCCCCTGATCTACTGGGGCACGCTCAATATCTGGTTCAAGCGGATCGGCGTCTACACGCAGCACTATGACGCCCATCTCCCGAGCTTGCGCGAATTGGCTGGGGGGTGGTGGGCATTTTTCATCACCGGCTACAGGGACGTCGTGGCGCACGCGTTGCGCGCGGCGATCGCCGTCCCGGTGCTGTTCATTTTGGCCGCGGTGCTCGTCGGCATGGTCTTGCTGCTGCGTGCCGACACGAAGCCGACCACGTCCAGACTCGCGATCGTCTTGCCGCTCGTGTTCGCAGTGGTCCTGTTCCTCGCATTGTCGTCGCCCTATCTGATCGCCGGCCTGCGGCCGTCGTCCACGCATTTCTACGAGAGCCGTCATCTGCTGATGTTCGGCGTGCCGTCGGCGTTGGCGTTTCTCGCATTCAAGCGGCTGGCCGAACGTTGGATCACACCCAGCGTCGCGTTTGCGATCATGTTCGGATCGGGCCTGATCCTGTCGATCGGCATGTTGTGGAGCGACTACGTCTTCATGCAGGCGAGAACGCTGAAGCAGGAGGCCCTGACGCGCGACCTTGCCGGCCGGCCCCAGCCCGCGGCGACGGTCTATGCGCTCGATGACGGCTTTGTCGACTACCCGTCACGGCACGTCCCGTTCGGCCTCGCCGAGGTCACGGGCATGCTGCGCCTCGCCTGGGGCAATCAGCCCTTCTTCGGATTTGCACTGCGCGCCGAACGGCCCGACATCCTGCGGGGAATGGACGAGGCGCGGACGGCTCCGGGAAGCGCATTCCATCATTTCGATCCGACGGGGGCGCAAGCGACGATCTCGTTCCAGCCGGGCCCGGGAGCGGCGCCGAACCAGACTCTGGTGCGGAAATACTATGCCTGCAGGCTGCTGGCGCGGTGCGATGTAGCGGAGTTCCTGGCTCAGCTGGCGCAGGTCACGATCAAGCTTGGGCCCATCGCGGGCATCCTGCCGCTCGAGAAGCATGTCGCGCCTAGCCGCTAGAGCGCTGTTTCCAAACGGTCTCCGCAAGCGCGATGTCGGTCACTGAATCCGCGCCGGAGGCCAAGGGCACGCCTCGTGCGGCGACATCGGACACGAAGGCGTCGGCCTGGCGCCGGAATGCCCAGCTCGTTTCACCCGTCAGGTGCGTGCTCTGACCATCGTGCTCGACGATGACCTCCGCCTCTTGCTCGGCAAAGGGTGGAGGTAATTCCAGGGTCACAGCGCCGCGCTCGAAGTCGATCGTCAGTCCTTCGCGCCAGGCACCGTCTGATCCGTTCACGAGATCCAGCGTGCATTCGGTGCCGTCGAAATCGAGGATGATGCGCCCGGCACCCGAAGCCTCGATCGCGCTTTCGGCAACCGTCGGCGACGATCCGAGCAGGTAGCGCGCCAGATTGATGACATGGCTGAAGACGTTCAGAAAATTGCCGTAGCCGGGACGCATCGCCCGCGGCATCCAGTCGGGACCATCCTGCCAGAGTTCGATCCCGTCCGGTCGCGCTTCGCCGGTCATCACGAAATTGTCGTGCGAGCGGCCGGTGTCGCCGCCGAAGCACCAGCCTTTTGCCCGGACGATGCGACCGAGCGACTGGTCGTTGCGCAAGCGCGCCAAAACCTGCAGCGCCCGTGCCACGCCGGCATCGTGACGCTTCATGTAGCCGATACTGTAGACGAGGTCTTGCCGCCGCGCAGCTTCGACCAGCGAAATGGCCTGGGCCGTCGTGTAGGCCATCGGCTTTTCCGACAGCACGTGCCGGCCGCGGTTCAACGCGTCCAGCACGATCGGGCCCGTGGCGCGACGCTTGGTCACGACCACGACGGCGGACACCGCGCTGTCCTCGAGCAACTCGCGGTGCGTGCCGTAAACCCGGGGGATGCCGAATTTCTGCGCCGCGGCGGCAGCGAGGTCGGGCCGGAGATCGGCAATCGCCACGACGCGGCAGGCGGGATTGGCAGCGAAATTGGCGAGGTGGCACATCTGGCCGACCATGCCCGTTCCGATGATGCCAATGCCCGGCTTCACTGGCTACGATCCCTTAGCGCTTCCGGACCACGAGGAAATGCGCCGGCTGTCCCCAAATGTTGATGAATGCCGGATCCGCCTGGGTGAGGGCGGCGACCGCAGCCGCATCCCGTCGCCCAATCGCGCCAAAGATGCGATGGAAGCTGTCGAGTGTCGCCATGATGGCTTCGATGTCGGCGGTATCGTCGGCGAGGATGTCCGCGGTGCGGATCGTCTCGCGCAGGGCCGCAAGGCCCGAGATGACGCGCGGCAGATTGGCACCGAAGGGATCGTCGATCATGCCATCGACGTCGAGAACCAGCGCCTCGATCGATGCCGAGATTGCCTGCACGGCATCGGTCTTGCCGACCAGATAGAGCTTTCGTCCGCCGAGGAAGCTCAGGCGGCTTCGGTCGAGATGGCGTCTGGCGCGATGCAGCTTGTCGTCGCCGGACAGCACCTTCTTGTGCCAGTAGATGTCCAGGCTGTCGCGATAGGCCGGCCATGCCGAATGGACGTCGAACCCCTGCTGATCCGCCGCCGCGCACAAGCTGGCCGCGTCGAGGAAGTAGCGATGCCGGACGAACGGATTCTCCAACACGTCCATCAGCCAGGATTCGAAGCTGCGCGTGTGCGGAATGCTGTCCCACTTCGCCTCGAACAGCATCTTCGCCGTATCGAGCGCGGCGCGACCGCTCAACGCCTTGCCGGCCGCATGGATCGCCTTGAGCGCGAGCTCGAAGAAGCCGCCATAGCGCTCGTAATAGGACACGACGGCATAACCGTCCGGATTGAGCAGCCGATGGAAGATGCCGAGCCATTTTTCGCTCGGCTGTACCGTGTAGATGAAGCCCTCGGCGTCGATGATGTCGAAGCGGCGATCGCTGCTGAAGCCCTCGACGTCGGCGAGTGCGAGTTCGCGGAGACGTTGGTTCAGGCCGAAATGCGCGAAGTAAGCTTCGATTTTCGGGTGTGCATGCCGGTTCGGCTCGGCGAGCGTCATGTTCGCGCCCCAACCGGCGAACACCAGCGCATTCTCGCCGGAATCGGGGCCGAACTCGAGCACATCGGCATCGCGGAACAGCCGCGGCGGCAGCACCAGCTTGTCCGAAAACAGCTCGCGCCGCTGTTTGGCGTAAGCCTCTAGCTCGGTGGACGATTTGAAATTCCCGAACGTCGGCAGAACATCCTGACGTTCGTAATAGTTGAAGAGCTTGTCCTCAGCCATGCTGCGACCTTAGCGCCGCTTCGAGACGATCGAGCCCGCTCCAGATGTCGTTCGGCGCGAAGATCGAAACGATCTCGAGCGGACGCTTCACGCTGTCGCGCAGCCGGCTGCTGACCTTGGCCTCGTTCTCCTCGTTCACGGCGAGGAGACAGATGAGGGGACCCGACTTGCCGGCGAGATCCTCAGGCGAGCGGATCGGAATGCCGGTGCCGGGCAGGAACAGCCCCTGGCGCTCTTTCTGGTCGTCGACCGAGAGGTCGACGAGATCCGCCAGCTCGTGTGCGTTTGTGAAGGTGCAGGCGCGGCAGCCGGCGCCGTAGATGGCGATCTCGGCGCCGTCGGCGCGGGCTTTCGCGAGAATCGGGCGGAGACGTGCGCCGTACTCCCGTGCGCGCTGACCGAATCTCTCGCCGACGCCGGATGGCGCGGGCGGAGGCGTCACGAGGTTCTTGGCGCGGCGGGCGGCGATCGCGAGGCTGCCGCCGCTGAAATTGTATTTCTTCACCGACACCGCCTCGAAGCCGTGGCGCGCCAGCAGCGCGAGCAGGGTCGGTTCGGTGAAATAGCTCACGTGCTCCTCCCAGAGAACCGAGAGGTCTCCCTGCGCCGAGCCGGGAGCGAAATCGGGCACGTCGATGAACAGCAGACCGTCGTCGCTGAGCGCGATCTTCACGCAGTCGAAGAAGTTCTCGAAATCGACGATGTGCTCCAGCACCTGGCGCGATATGACGAGATCGAACTTGCCGGACTGAGCGACGGCGTCGTGGGCCATCTCCGGGCTGAGCATGTCGGCATAGACCTTGATGCCGCGCTCGCGGGCGATCTTGCCCGACACCGGATTGGGCTCGACGCCGACCATGACCTTGGTGCCGCGCTCGCGAAGCTTGTCCATGAACAGGCCGTCGTTGCATCCGATCTCGAACACAGACTGATGCTTCGAGAATTTCGCGATGGTGTCGAGCTCGTCCGCCTGATGCGGCTCCGGCTTCCAGCTGCTGAAATTGTAGTTGAACTGCCGGTACAGAATGTCGGGATCGATCGGCTTGACGATCTGCGGCAGCCCGCAATCGCCGCAGGCCAGCACCTCGAACGGATATCGTTCATCCTGCTCGTTTCGGCTGTGCCGAAGCCGATGCGCGATCGGCATCAATCCGAGGTCGATGACCGGACGCAGGTTGGTCGAATGGCAAAGGCGGCAATGATCGGTCACGGCTTTAACTCTTTGCAGGAGCAGGTCTGAAATCGGCGTCCCGGGCGACTACGGCCCGCGGCTGGCAGCCGATATAGGGCTATATAGGGCCACAGCGTGCACCTCAATTGATAAGTTGGGTTGCACACCGTCTGCGGGCATCTCAGAGGTGGCCGCGCAAAAACTGCATCGGCCGACTTCGGGATTGAATCTTGGCGACACGGCGCCGCGCGGCTAGTGCTGCGATACCATCCGATATTCGTTCGAATTCCCTGGTCATGTCGTCCTGGCGCCCAAAAGTTCGACATGTCGTTCGATGTAAAAGGCATTCACATCGCACCTGCAAGACGGGACTGCTGAGGATGTGAGGGCGCCGACGGATGCGGTCTACACGGCCCGGAAGCGGGGCAGGATCACTTCCGCCTCTCGTAGAGCGTCAGATTTCCCCGGGTCTCCACAGCCACGAAATCGCGCTTGATCCACACCATGGCCTCGCGAATGCGGGGATTGTCGGGCCGGCGCGCGACGATGTCGTCGTAAAACAGCCGATTAGCGTTACTCATCGTGCGATCCATGAACTGCGCATCAAAGGCGACGAGGAGCGGCATGAAATAGGCCTGGGGGGCGCGATGCGCTTGCGCCAGATAGGCCCAATCCATCATCGCGATGACCAGGACACGTTCGTCTGACTTCGTATTGTCCTGGATGAATTTGGTTTCTGTCTCGGTGATCCGGCCGAAATCCTCTTGCCACGTGCCGGGGGTCGTCGAAACGAACGGCCAGTTCAGAAGGCTCGGATAGTTTGCGTAGGATCGCAGGCCGTAGAGGTGCGGATTGTAAATGTCCTGCACGAAGAGCAGAACCAGAACCGCAGCAACGGCCGACAGGGCGCCGAGCGCACGCCGAAACGCGGGTCGCCATTCGATGGTGAGCTGATGGGCCCACCAGGCGGCAACAATGACCAGAGGCAAGGCATTCTGGTGCCAGACTGCGTCGAGCGTCCTGTTGACCCATTTGATCATCAGCGCAATGCCGATCATCGACAGTGCCAGCAGCACTCCGGTCACGAACCGGTCGCGTGCGGAGTCTGACGGCCGTGACAGCCGTATCGTGGCCCAGCCGATCGTGAGGCAGCCGACGATCTGGAGCGGAAGATTATAGATCATGCTCCAGCGCAGAAACCATTTGATGGGTGCGCTTCCCCACCCCGTGCCGTAGAGCACGAGCGGACGGAAGCACTCGATCAGGAACGTCAGGGAAAGCGCTCTCGATCCGAACAGCAGCAGGCATATCAACATTGCGGTCGCAATCGAGGTGCCGACGAATACGGCCACGTTGCGGTAGTCCGGGAAGCCGCCGGCGACCGCGGCGACGAATGTGCCTGTGACGAGGAAGAACAGCCCGATCTCGGTTTGCCAGAGCAGCGAGAGCGCGCAGAAGACAGCGGACACGATCAGCCATCCCGGACGCCTGGGGGCGACACAGTGCAGGCCGATCGCGAGCACGAAGACGATCAGCAGAGGAAACCGGGTCGGATAGGCGGACGGAGAGTAGAAGTGGTTGGCGGTGGAGAAGGCCAGCACCGCCAGAGCCGAGACGATACCGATCGCGGCGAGCCTCGACCTGACCAAATAGGTCAGCAAGAAATATGCCTGAATATAGGTCGCCAGCGTGATGGCAATGTTCAATCCGACCACCCGCATGGCCGCTGATTTCCAGCCATCTCCCATGATGAGATGGAAGAACCAGCCCAGCGCCGGGCCATAATGCGAATGGTAGTCCAATCCCGGAACAAGGCCGGGCGCGTAGCCGTAGAGCGCGGGTCCGATGAAGTAACTGACCTTATGCGCCTCGTCCCGCACGACGGACGTCACGCGTTCCAGATCGGACGGTATCAACAACAGGGCGAGAAAAGCGATCGGAAGCAGATCGATCAGTCCGACGCGGAACGGAAAGCCCGCGGAAGATCTGGCGGGCGAGAAGGAGGGATTGGCCCGCCGGTTGAGTTCGACCGTGACGGCCGCGATCCCCAGAATGACCACCGCGAACGGGAAGTTGCCACGATCGTTGGCGAAATCGATTGCGAGATAGACCAGAAACGCAGTGAGCGCGCTCAGCAGCAGTGAGCCCGATGATCGATGCGACGCATACAACGCGGCCGCAGCCGCAATCGGCGCCGATAGAAAGAACGACCCGTAGAATGCCTTCTTGCAGAGGTCGCAATTCTTTTGGGCTGCAGTCAGATCAAAGCCATCGTCGAAATTCCATTGAAATGCCGGAAGGTGATCTTTCAGCAGCAGCAGTGCCAGGTAGACCGCGGCACACCCGAGCAGCGCGGCGACCACTGCCCTGGCGGCGATCGAGCATTCCCTCGCGCGGTCCACTAGGATAACTCGACGCCGGCAGCGACCGTGCAGGAAGAGACGTCAACGGCGGCAGCAAAACTCGGGCTCTCCGAAATCACGACCAATCTCCAATCGTCTTAAAGTCAGGTCCTGTGTTGCGCCTTTATCACCACGGCCTCGCTCAAACAATCCAGCAGGACTGTGGTCGATACTCGCCATCCGATGTTCGAACTCCCCGGGAACAGAGCTCACTGGCAGGTGAAGAGCTGATCGAGTACGGCGATATTCCCGCGTTCGCCGCGACGGGCCGAACCGTGCTTCATCACCTCGAACGGATCGGTGCCGTAGCCTTCCCGGTAGATGTCTTTCGATCTCGTCCTCAAAGCCGAAATGGCGGCTTCGATCTCGGGACTCAATGCTTGATCGCGATTCTTCCAGGTCAAGATCCAATAACCTGCAGTATCGCGATAGACGGTGAACCGCCGCGCCAGCTCGCCTCGTTCGAACAGGTCGGAGAATCCATTGAGCCAGAAATCGCAATTCTGTTTCTGGACATAGAAGAACTTTACGCCAAGGGATCGAAGGGTGGCCTCTGCCGTGTCGGCGCTTCCCAGTGCGATCTTCCTGAAGTCGCGCGCAACGTCACTCTGATAGGTGTGGATGATCTTGCCCCGCGTGAGCAGCGGCGAGAAATAGCAGGGCACCATTGCGCGGTAACCATTGAGGGCGAGGATGCGATCCGAGCCGGTCGATTGCTGCAGCTCGTCACAGCGCTGCCAGTTCAGTTTGACGTTGGGCATTCGATCGAGTGCCGTCCCCTGTACAAAGGTGATGGCCTCGTCATTCTTGAAGCTCTTCCAGGGATGTGCATTGGTCGCCCAGGCGCAGGCCACGAGGAGTGACACGAAGGCGACTGGGGGCGCGAAGCGATCGGCGAACCAGGCAGGCTTGACGCGCCGCACGAGGACCAGTCCCCAACAGACGATCCCGACGGTCGCAAGCGGAAATAATGCGTTGATATGGACGGATAACCTCATCAGACTCGGAATATTCAGCGTCAGATCCAGAAGTCGGACGCTGGCCAAGTAGGCGACGACAATGAAGAGCCCGACGGGATTGGACGATGTCCCCGGTTTCGAGACATCGGAGCGATCGGGGAACAGCCTCGAACCCGCGAACGTGACGGCACACATTGCGATTGTGATGAGAATTGCGACCAGCAGAACGGATCTCACCTGTTTGAGGAAGGCGAGCAATCCTGCCTTGCTGAGGAAATCGCTGACGTCCAGCGACTGCGCCAGCACGAAATAATCGAGAATATCGAGGCTGCCGAATTGCGAGAAACGCTCGACCGATGCGACCCGCCGGAACAGCGAGTACGGATTGGTTGCCGGAATTCCGAGATAGAAATAGTTGACGGAGAATGCCAGCACGCATCCGGCAATCGCCCCGAAGCCGAGCAGCACGCAGGTCTTGAGACCAGATCGGTCGCGCTGAAGCGCCTTGGTGAACGCTCCCAATGTCGAGATCAGGAAAACGAACGCTGCGTAGAGCGGATAAGACGCGGCAACGGCAAGGCCGCACATGCCGGCGGCAAGCCGATCCCGGCTCTGGGACGATCGAATGACGACCAACAGGAAGTAGACGAAGAAGGCGGCCGTCTGAAGGTGGTATTTGCCGAATTCCATGACGTAGAGGCCAGGCCTGAGGTTCGGCATCGTCTGCGGCCATGCGAGCCCGAGGACCGCCAAGGCGAACGCGATCGGTATCGTCGCGTCTTCCCAGCGGCGTCCAAGTGCCTGCAACGGCAAAACGAGGCGGGCGAGCTCGAAGATCACCGCGCCGATCCCGACGAAGTAGAGAAACGAGATGATCTGGGCAACATGGGGCGGCAGAAACGTCGCCAGCATCAGATGCAGCCCGTTTCCGTGGCCGACCTCGAAGTCGGAGAAGATGGGATTGTCGGCCGCGAGCCAGATGCTGTGATTTCTCGCAACCTCGGCAAGATACGGGGCGTAGAGCTGCTGGACGTCACTGGACATGACGTCAGGTATGAGAGCGCGATCGATGAACACCGTCGCCAGCAGCCATAGCCCGAGCACCGATGTTGCGAGCAGCGGCAAGGTCAGCGCAAATTTCCGCGGCTTTCTGAAGCTGCGGCTATCCCACAGCAGAACCGCGGCCGCAAATCCGAGAACGATTGGGGGGTACAGGATGGAAAGTGCGCCGAGCCCAAATCCCGTCAAGATGAGCGCGGCCGCGCCGACGAAGAACTCGTCGACGCGCTGAGTGGGCTCGTGCCTGATGAGCGAGAAGACCAGGCGTCCGGTCGCCATGATGAGCCAGCCGAGATACGGCGTCAGGACGATCCAGGCGAGGACGTAAAATCGAGTCGTCCAGCCGCCATCGAAGAGCAGGGTGCGGTAGGTGCCGGTTCGGTTGACGAACCAGATGGACAGTGCGGCAGTCACGAAGATGAGGACACGCAACGACCATGTCTCGACGCTGGCGCGCAGGCGCAGCCCGGTGGCTGCCATCGCTGGATCTTGTCTGGGGGCGCCCATGCTAGACCGGCGCTGCATCGGCTCGTTCGGTGATGGTCCGCGCCTGGTCGGGGCTGAAGCTGGCGCGCTCCGGCGCGATCAGCCATACCAGCCCGCCGAACAACCCGACGATCAGGGCGCCGAGACCCAGCAAGACCGATATCGCGAGCGCCTTGTCGGCTGCGATTCCAGCAAGACCGAGCGCAGCGACCATCGCGCCTTCGCGCACGCCCCATCCCCCGATCGAGATCGGAATCGCGGAGGACAGGATCACAAGCGGGACCAGGACGAAGGCGTCGAGTGCGGAGATCGGCGCCTGCAGTCCGATTGCGAGGACATAGCAGGTCGCGACGGTGATGAGGTGGACGGCAATGGCGGACCCAATCAGCATCGCTCGCCCCTCGGCCGCCAGCAACGGAGCCCGGACCAGCATCGCGAACTGCACGAACCTGGACGGCACGGCCGCGATCACGCCCGGCGGCCACCAGTCCAGCGTTACCAGGGCGATTGCGCCGAGGCATGCGGCCGACAGAATGATTGCGATCGCGAACAGGAGCGAATTGTCGGGGACGCGCGCCAGCAGGAACGGCAATCCCGCCAGGAGGATGAAACCAAGAGCCAACAGGCCGAGAAAGCGATCGGCCACGATGCTGCCGATCGTTTGCGACCATTGCACGCCATTCCGCCGCAGCATCCAGATCCGGACCGCGTCACCGCCCGCGGGCAGCACCTGATTGAAAAAGGTGCTGATGATGAGAATGCGCCAGCCGGGCAGCCAGCCCATGGGCACGCTCATGGCGCGGAGGATCAGGATCCAGCGGTGGCAGAGAACGAAGGTCTGGGCGAACAGCAGCAGCACCGCGAGTGCCAGCATGTGCAATTTGACGGCAAGCAGATCGGCTTGCAGGGACGACAAATCCTGGGTCCGCAACAGCAATACCAGGATCCCGATCGACACCGCGAACTTGACCAGGGTAACCAGTGCTTTTGCGGGCAGCTTCATCGGCTGGTGTCGTCCTCGATCATTCGCGGGTGGGATCGTCGAGCAGCGCGTGTGGTCGAATCTACCGTCGCACCAGATGCTCCGCGGCGAGCGCGCCAGTCCGGGTGACGTAGTCCTGGACCTCGGTGGCGTCGCCGCCATCGGGGGCCCAGTCGGGAAAGACCGTGCGTGAGGGATCGAACGGGCCGGCGGTGGTTTCGTGGAACACCAGCCATTCCGAGGTGATCAGGATCGAGTGGAAGACCTTCTCGGGCATTCGGTAATAGCAGCGCTTGCCCTGGCCGTAGGGCGCCATCTCGAGCACCTCGCGAATGCGGCCGTCATCCTCGAAGATCACGACCTGGGCGGTGCCCTCGATCACGTGAAACGATTCAGGTTTGCCGAGATGCTTGTGGGGCCGGACATAGGCCTCGCGGTGATGCACGATCAGCATCTCGTGCAGACCGGACGAGGGATCCGGGTGCGTGCACAGCCGGCTGCGCAGACGTGGGTTGCCGGCGGCGATGCGCTTCAGCTCCGCGATCGTGGCGTCGTCCGCCGTGACGATGGCGTCGTCCGAATAGTACACTTCCGGATTCTGCGCGCGCAGCGATGTCGACCGGCGCAGGCCGGCTTCATTCGAAGAAGATGAACCCATGGTCGCCCCGATAGCCGCAATTGTCGTAGATCCAGGCCCAGGTTTCCGGGCCGTGGAAGCTCAGGCAGGTGAGCTGCCAGTAGAGCAGGTTCGCCTTCTCGCGCTCGTTGCGGAACGATTCCACCATCAGATATTTCGAGGCGCCGCGTCCGACGCGTTCGATCTCCCGCACCGCGCGGAAGACGTCCTCGAGCGGAAGGTTGTGCAGCACACCGAGCGATACGACGAGGTCGAAGCCGTGATCGGGGTAGGGGAGCTCGACGGCGCTGCCGACCTGGAGCTGCGGCCGCACCTCCTCCTTGGCGTTGGCGATGCCGTAGTCGGAGATGTCGATGCCGGCGATCGTGAGGTCGGGGACGAGCTGGGTGAATTCATACAGCAAATAGCCCTTGCCGCAGCCGACATCGAGCACGCTCATGCCGGGCTTGATGCCGTAGCGATCGATCAGGGTCTGGGCGAGTGGGCGCCAGCGTCCGTCATAGCGATAGCCGCCATAGCCGTAACGCCGCTCGCCGTCCCAGTAGTCGCGCCCCCATTTCCGCGCGACGGTGGCGGATTCCGCCTTGTCGTGCTCGACCACGCGCTGAACGTAATTCCGCCTGGTCGAGGCGTGCATCGGCTGGAGCAGATTGATCTCGGTCATGGGGGCCAACCGGTCCGTGACATCGTCACAGGATGGTGGCGTATTTATTGACCAGCAGGATGTCCTCGACGGCCTGGATGTCCTTCTGCGACGACAGCGTGATTTCCTCGACGGCGGCGTGCAGGTCGCAGCCTTCGCGCAGCACGCGGTCGTAGATCTGTCGCCGCCGTGCCTCGTCGGGCGGCAGCATGAAGATGCTGTAGAGGATCAGGCCATTCAGGCGGGGCAATTCGTCCATGATGTCTTCGAGCACCATGTAGCTGCCGGGCATGATGTGCTCGACGGCACTGAGGAGGAATTGCAGGTTCTTGCGCCGCGCGTAGTCGCGGATCACGATGTTCTGGACGTGCTGCGGGGTGCGGCTGCCGTTCAGGGGCCGGGCACCGATATAGCCGCGATGGCCGGCTCGCTCAGCCATGGAAGCCTCCCGGCAGCTTGTATTGCATGCCGACCCGCGTCGCCGGGCGCAGCAGGATCGGCTCGAAGAACTCGCCGAAGCGCTTGTCCGCGTAGGGCGACATGATGCTCTTGAACCGGCAATTCATGCTCCAGCGCGTGCCGGGCTCCTCGTTGACGCGATTGCCGTGCATCAGGGTCTGATTGAACAGCATCACGTGACCGTAGGGGATCTCGATGAAGGTCGCGTGCGGCTTGATCGTCTTGTACAGCTCCTCGGCGCTGCGCAGGTCGGCCATCCGGTCCTGCATGTCGCCGTTCAGGGATGGCGGCAGCAGATACATCGCCTTGGTGTGGTGGACGTCCACCAGCGGCACCCACACCACGACCTCGAACGGCGAATCGCCCGACCAGACGTCGGAATGCGTGGCGAGCAGCGACGAGCTGTCGCCGGGCATCTGGATGCTGAGATTGACGCGGCGCTGCATGCAGAGCTCGTTGCCGACGATGGTCTCGATCGTCGAGCGCGCCAGGCGGAAATAGGTCGGCCGGAACCAGGCTTCGGCGTTGAGGCCATTGAAGACGTGCAGCCGCAGGCCGTTGAGATCGTCCACGCTCACCCTGGTGTGGATGCTGTCGAGCATCGCATAGGGGTCGTTGCTGTGCGGCAGCTTGAGATAGTCGGCCGCGAGCTCGGCGGCGCGCCGCTGGATGCGGTCGAGGCCCGCGCGATCATCGGCCGGCGTGGTGACGAAGCCGTTGTCGATGAAGCGCTGCGCCAACGCCTGCTCATCGGCCTGAAGGAAGTCGGTATCCGTCATGCAAAATACTCCCGGGCGATCGCACAGATATAGCTGATATCGGCGGCCGACAGGAACTGGTTGATGGGAAGCGTGAGGATCTGGTCCGCCTGCCGTTCCGTCACCGGGAACGCGCCGCGGCCTTGACCGAGATGCGCCGCCGCCGGCTGCAAATGGATCGGGACCGGATAGTGGATGGCCGTCTCGATGCCCTTGTCGGCAAGATATTTCTGGAAATCGTTGCGGCGGTCGGTCTGCACCACGAAGGTGTGGAAGGTGTTGAACTCGATGTTGCGGCAGGGCGGAATGAACAGGGGGAGCCCTGCGAGCTCGGCGCGGTATTGCGTGGCGTTGCGGCGCCGGCGTTCGATCACCGAGGGCAAATGACGCAGGCGAATGCGGAGCACCTCGGCCTGAAGCGTGTCGAGCCGTGAGACGATGCCCCATTCCTGGACGTCGCTGCGGTTGATCAGGCCGTGATTGCGAAGGCGGCGGATGCGTGCGGCCATCTCGGCGTCGGCGGTGACGAGGAAGCCGGCATCGCCGGCGGCGTTCAGATTCTTCAGCGGATGGGCGGAGAAGCAGCCGAACGTGCCGATGGTGCCGCTCATCCGGCCGTCATAGGTCGAGCCGACGGCCTGGGCGCTGTCCTCGATCACGGCGAGCGCGTGCTTGTCCGCGATCGCCATCAGCGGGCCCATGTCGGCCATGCGTCCGGTCAGGTGCACCGGCATGATCGCCTTGGTGCGGGGCGTGACGGCGGCCTCGACCGCGGCCGGATCGATGTTCTGGTCCGGGAGCACGTCCGCAAACACGGGCGTGGCGCCGACCGCGACGATCGCGGCGGTCGATGCCACGAACGAATTCGGCGGGGTGATCACCTCGTCGCCGGGACCGATGTCGAGCGCCCGCAGGGCGAGGATCAGCGCGTCGGTGCCTGAGTTCAGCGTCACCACATGGGGCGAGCCGAGATAGGCGGACAATTCTTCCTCGAGCTTTCCGACCGCCGCGCCGCCGATGAAGTCGCCGCGCTGGAATACGCCTTCCACCGCCTGCATGATCTCGGTGCGTTCTTCCTCGAACTGGGCGGGAAGATTGACGTAACCGATGCGCCGGCGGCCGGTGTCAGCGTCCATGGCAGAACTTCCTGACGGTCTCGATGACGCGATCCTGCTGGGCGCGGGTCAGATGCTGGTCGACGGGGAAGCTGATGACTTCCTTGGCGTGGCGATCGGTGACCGGGAAAGTGCCGGGCGCGTAGCCGAGATGCTTCAGGCCTTCCTGCTGATACAGCGGGATCGGATAGTGGATCTTGGCCTCGATGCCGTTGTCCAGGCAGTATTGGTAGAGCTCGTCGCGGCGCTCGGCGAACACCATGTAGAGATGGTAGACGTGCTTCACGTTGGGCCGGCGCTGCGGAACGCGCAAGCCGGGCAGGCCGGCAAGGCCGGCGTCGTAATACGCCGCGTTCTCGATCCGGCGGCGCGTGATCTCGCCGGTCTGGCCGATCAGCCAGTTGCCGACGACGGCCTGCAGGGAATCGAGCCGCGAGTTGCAGCCGAGGATCGAGATCTCGTCGCGGTTCTTCATGCCGTGGTTGCGGATCAGGCGCAGCTTCTCGTTCATGCCGTCGTCATTGGTGACGACGACGCCGGCATCGCCCCAGACGTTGAGGTTCTTGAGCGGATGCAGCGAGAAGCCGGCGGCGATGCCGTGGGTGCCGGAGCGCTTTCCCGCGAACTCCGACAGGATGCCCTGGCAGGCGTCCTCGACCACGGGGAGGTTGTGGCGCTGCGCGATCGGCATCAGCTTGCCCATGTCGGTGACCTCGCCGGTCAGCTGGACCGGCATGATCGCCTTGGTCTTTTTGGTGATGGCGGCTTCGACCTGGTCGACGTTCATGCAGAAGGAATCGTCGCAGTCGACCAGCACCGGCGTGGCGCCGGTTTCCGCGATCGCGCCGACGGTGGCGATGAAGGTGTTGGCGGCGGTGATGACCTCGTCGCCGTGGCCGACGCCGAGCGCCTTGAGCGGCAGCTTGAGCGCGTCGGTGCCGGATCCGACGCCGATGGCGTGGCGCACGCCGATCAGCTCGGCGAAGCGCTTCTCGAATTCGGCGACGGGCTTGCCAAGGGTGAAGTCACCGGTCGCAACCAGCCGGCCGATCTCGGCCAGAATGGGGGCGGGGTCGGAGAATTGCTCGAGCAGATAGGAATATCGAACGTCGTACATGTGACCCGTCAGGTGGAATGGAGTTGAGGGGAGGATGTGCGCGACGCCGCGAGCGCGTGCTCGATCGAAGTCGCGATGGCATTGGGCGCGAGGCCGTGCTTCTTCAGCAGCGAGTCCTGCGAGCCGTAATTGTGCATGAAGCGGTCCGGCAGCGACAGCCGCAGCATCGCGGGCAGGCCCGAACCAAGCTTGTCGATCAGCGTCTCCGCGACTGCGCTGCCGAGGCCGCCGGAGGGCACGTGCTCCTCCAGCGTTACCAGGAGCTTGATGCCGCGGATGGCCTGCAGCAGCGCTTCGGTGTCGAGCGGCTTCACCGTATGCATGTGCAGGATGCCGGCGCGGACACCCTGCGCGGCCAGCAGGTCGGCTGCGGCGATGGCACGCTGGAGCATGATGCCGGTGGTCACCATGAGGACGTCGCCCGGCGGGCGCATCAGGATGGCCTTGCCGATCTCGAAGCCGTGCTCGGCCTTGGAGACGATGGCGTCGCCGCCCTTGCCGAGCCGGATGTAGATCGGTCCGGTCCAGTCGAGCGTCTTGTCCATCATGCGCGCGGCCTCGTCGGCATCGCACGGGCAGATCACCGTCATGTTCGGCAGCGCCCGCATGATGGCGATGTCTTCGATCGCCTGGTGGGTGGGGCCGAGCGGTGCGTAGACCAGCCCGCCGCCATTGGCGATCAGGCGCACCGGCAGATTGTGCAGACAGAGATCGACGGCGACTTGCTCGTAGCAGCGGCGGGTGAGGAAGGTCGCGATGGTATTGACGTAAGGCACGAAGCCTTCCATCGCGAGACCGGCCGACATGCCGATGATGTGCGCTTCCGAAATGCCCTCGATCAGATGGCGCTTGGGAAACTCCTTGCTCATCGCACGCAAGGTGCCGGCGCCCGGATCGGAGCCGATGTAGAGCACACGCTCGTCGCGCGCGGCGAGCTTGTGGACCATGTTCATCGCGGTGTTGCGCATGGGGAGCCGATCAAAAATCGCCGACGGCGACGCGGATGGCGTCGAGCTCGGTGTCGGACAGCTTGTTCTTGTGATGCCAGTCGGCGTTGGATTCCGCGGGCGGCAGACCCTTGCCTTTGACGGTATGGCAGATCACCGCGGTGGGTTTGCCCGGAACGGCCGGGACCTGCTTCAGGACGGTGCGCAGGGCGCCGACGTCGTGGCCGTTGAGCTCCTGCACGGCAAAGCCGAAGCTGCGCCATTTGTCTGCGAGTGGCTCCAGCGGCAGGACGTAGTCGGTCGGCCCGTAGCTCTGGAGCTTGTTGTAGTCGATCATCGCGACGAGGTTGTCGAGCCCGTGCTTGGCCGCGCCCATGGCGGCCTCCCACACCGATCCCTCGTTGATCTCGCCGTCGCCGAGCAGCACGAAGGTCCGGTAGCTGCGCTCGCGCATGCGGGCGGCGAGCGCGAGGCCGACGCCGATCGACAGGCCGTGTCCGAGTGCCCCGGTCGAGGCCTCGACCCCGGGCACCATGCCGTATTCGGGATGTCCGCCCAAAATACTGTCGGAGCCGCAAAAGCCGTCCAGCTCCGACAGCGGGAAGAAGCCGCGATCGGCCAGCAGCGCATAGAGCGCCAGACAACCGTGTCCCTTGCTGAGGATGGCGCGGTCGCGTTCGGGATCGCGCGGGTTCTGCGGGTCGATCCGCAGCACGTCGTCGTAGAGCACGCGGACCATCTCGATCAGCGACAGCGCTGGACCGACATGGCCGCGTCCCGCGGAGCGGACAGAACCGAGGACCAGGCGGCGCAAATAGAGACTGCGCTCGTCCAGCGTGCAGGTGAGGGCGGCTTCAGCGTGGGGTGAGATCTGGATCACGTTGGCAAATCGTTTGATGAAGCCGGCGGGCTTTGTCGAGCTGACCGGCGAGGCGGACCGTCAGATCGCCACCTTGCGCAACCAAGGCGCGCCGGGAGCGGCTTTCGGGCAAATAAGCATTCAGGACAATCAGGCACCAGATCGCCCCGAACACAGGATACAGTACGTCACGGCGGATCGCAAACGCGTCATCCCCAGCCTCGAAGGCGCGCGAGAGCCGTTCGATCAAGCGATTCGCGCTAGCCTCGGGCAGATCGCTGCCGGGGTGAATCGCGGTGTCGGACACGAGTTTGACCGGATCGTCCCAGCCGAAATATTCGAAGTCGATGAAGCGCAGCCTGCCGTCTTGGCCGCGCAGCGCATTGTGCAATCCGAAATCCGACGGGCTCAATGCGCGATGCGCGGGCAAAAGGTCCGCTGCAGGATCGCGCCCCAGTTCCGCATAGCGCCGGCGGAGCCGCTGAATGGCGGCGGCAGTGCTGGGAACCAGGCTGCCGTCGACGAAGGCGCGCAAGTCCGGATGATCGTCGGAGGCCCGCCTCAGTCCGTCCAGGCGCTGCTCGTACTGGGCGATGGCTTCTTCGGGTGAAAAGATGCTGGCTGACGCGTTCCGCAAGGTGCGCGCACCTACGGCGTCGCGCAGCTTCTGCAATTCGATCAGGAAATCGGCCAGCTGGTCGGCATCGTCGTCCTGGGGATGCAGCACCGCCGCGTCGCCGTCGAACCATTGATACAGCGCGCAGAACGCATCGGCGTCCTTTGCGATCGGCCGCGGCGTCGAGGCGATGCCGTGGCGCGACAAAAAAGTGAGCGCGTCATATTCCTGTCCCAGGCGGTCGCGCCCGTCGGACGGATAATGCTTGAGGGCGAGGGGCGGCCCCTCCGCCATCTCCAGCCGAAACACCCTGTTGTTGCCGCCGGATCGCGCCGGCAGCGCGGCCGCGACCCGGGCCCCCGCCAGACGACTGCCGATCTCCACTGCATCCGCTGCGCCGATGTCGGGCTCGCTCATGCCGCAAACACCTCGTCGTGGATGCCGGCCCATGTCGCGATCGGCTTGCAATGTTCGGGGTGCAGGGACCGCGAACGCGTGAGCAGGATCGCTCGCGTGCCCTTCGGGAAATGCGGCTGCTCGAACACCTCGACGAGATCGTCGATGAAGATGTCCAGCTCCAGGCTCGCGAGCCTGTCGACCTTGGCGGCCATCGTATCCTCGAAATAAACATCCCCGCTGGCCACCGCCGCGTCCGCAGCGTCGATGAGGCCGGCGCCACGGAGCCAGCCGCGTGCGGCCTCGCGCAGGTCGGTATGGTCGGGGTCCTGATGACCGAATCGGGTCTTGTGGCTGACGATGTACACCTTGGCGCCGGTCTGTCTGCACGCCACGAGGAATTCGCGAACGCCCGGATAGATCTCGGCGCCGCCAATGCCCTTGCCATAGACGAAGCCTTGCAGGCCTTGCCAGGCGAACTCGCCACCCGTGCGGGATCGCAAGAGATCCCGCACATCGTTCTTCAGCCCCTCCCAGCCCTCCGGCACCAGGTCGCGCTGACGCGCCGCGGCGGCAAAGACCTTGTCGTAGCAGATGATCGTGTTGTCGAAATCGATGCCGATCCGCACGCCGCTCACTTCAGGCTGATGTTCTGCATCATCTTGATGTTGAAATACCGGGGGTCGTTGAGCGAGTTCGGCAGGCGGCCGGACCTGAAGGCGTCCACCAGGCCGGACACGGCCTGCTCGATCGTGTGCGTCGGCGCAAATCCGAGCTCGCGGCGGATCTTCTCCGAGGAGACGTGATAGGAGCGCAGGTCGTCGGTCGGCTCGACGGCCACTTCGACGTTGTTTCCGACCACCGATTTGACGATGTCGGCGATCTTCATCAGCGAGTGGTTCTCGTAGCCGATGTTGTAGGTCTTGCCGTCGATCTTCGCGTCATCCTGCTGCAGCAGGAACAGATAGGCCGCCGACATGTCCTGGATGTGCAGGTTGGGCCGCTTCTGCGTTCCGCCGAACACGCGGATGCGGCCGGTGTTGACCGCGAGGTTGGTCAGGATGTTGACGACGACGTCGAGCCGCTGCCGCGGTGCGTAGCCGCAGACGGTGGCGGGACGAACCGTGCAGGCGACGAAGCCGGAAGCGGCCTCTTCGGCGAGGTCGGTCTCGCACATCGCCTTGAACTTGGAGTAGTCGGTGAGCGGCTCGCAGGACAGTTCCTCGGTCACCTCGGCCTCGTCCTTGATGCCGTAGACGCTCGACGAGGAGGCGTAGATGAAGCGCTTGATGCCGGCCTTCTTGGCGGCGCGCACCATCGGACGGAAGCAGTCGTAGTTGATGGACTTGCCGAGCCCCGGATCCAACTCGAACGAGGGGTCGTTGGAGATGCAGGCGAGGTGGATCACGGCGTTGTTGCCGCGCAGGGCCTCGTTGATCGCGGCCTCATCGCGGATGTCGCCCTTGATCAGGCGAAGGTTCGGATGTTTGCGAACCGCGTCGAAGACGGATTCGCCATACATGAACAGGTCGAGCACCGTGACCTTGTGGCCCGCTGCCAGCAACTGGGGAACCAGCACGCTGCCGACATAGCCGGCACCACCGGTGACCATCACGTTCCATTTCTGATCAATCACTGTCGTTCTCCAGATTTCCGGTTCGCGTCACTTCAACAACGCGGTGACGAATTTGACCAGCGGCGCCTTTTCGACCGAGTTGCGGTGACCGACGATGCCGACCTTGATCGCGCCGGCGGCGTTGCCGATGAAGGCGACGTCCTCGATATTGCCGCCGGCCGCCACCAGCGGCGCCGTGATGGTCAGGAAGGCGTCGCCGGCGCCGACCGTGTCGACGACGGTCTTGGTGAAAGCGGGCACGCGCGCGACACCGGTCTTCGACGAGAAGGGGTAGCAGCCGAAGGAGCCGTGCGTGATGATCATGTTGTCGCAATCGATCTTGCGGTGCAGGCCATCCTCGATCACCGACGCGATGTCGCTGAACTTGTCGGTCGCGGCCAGACGTGCTTCCGGCGCGTCGATGCAGACGTAGTCGGCCCGCGGATATTTCGTGATCAGATTGTAGCCGTGGTTTCCGCTGTTGCTCTGGGCGTTGACCGCCAGGAACTTGGAGTTCGCGATCAGCGTGTCGATGGTGCTGGACGCGATCATGCCGTGACCGAAATCGGTGACGATCACCACGTCCCCGCCACGAACGCGCTCGGCGGTGATCCGGTCGATCTCCTTGCGCTCGGCCTCGTCGAGCGGCGTGTCGTCCATGGTGTAGACTTCGAAGAGCTTGTGCAGATAGCCCATCTCGACGTACCGCAATTTGCGGGTCGTCGGACGGCCCTGAATGCGGATCGGCGTCAGCGTGACGTTCGGGCGGACATGCGCGCGAATGAACTCCTCGGGGTAGTCGTTGCCACCCAGCGTCGTGACGATCTCCACCGACTTGCAGAAGCTCGCGACGTGATTGGCCGCGGCAATGACGCCGCCAGCAAATTGCTCGCCGTTCTTGAGCAGGGTGGCGACGATGTTCTCCTTCGAAGCCTTCCCGAGCGCCGTGACGTACTGGTATTCGTCGATGATGGTATCGCCGACCAGCACGACGTGCATGTCCTGGATCTTGTCGATCAGCTTCAGCAGGCGTTCGGCGCCGCCGCCTTCGCGCACCTTCTGGAGGTAGTCGCGCAGCGGGGGATCGTAGATGTCGAAATAGCGGTTCAGCAGCGACGACGAGCTGAAGGTGACGTCGCGCGTGAAGACGATTCGCCCGCCATGACGTTCGACGACCTCGCGCTCGGTGGCGATCTTGCCGGTGACGTCGTCCTCGGGGTTCTCGTAGTCCGAGCCCTTCACGTAGGTGTCGGGGCGCACGGTGTCGAGGACGGGCTCGGCGCTGGAAGTCCGGTTGATGCCGACCCAGTCGACCGTGCCGAGCGCGGCCAGCATCTCGGCGCGCATGTTCTCCGGGAAGATCGGCCGCCCCGGCCCCTTGTTGACGAAACGGTCGGCGGTGATGGTCACGATGACCACGTCGGCCTCGTTGCGCGCCGCCAGGATGTGCCGGACGTGGCCGAGATGCACCAGATCGAACACGCCGTGGCAGAGCGCGACGGTCAAGCCCTTGGCCTGCGCGGCGCGCGCAATCTCGCCCAGCTCCTCGATCGTCTTGATCTTGTCGTGCGGTGCCGGATGGCCGGTCGACTTGTCTGTCGCAGCATTACCCATGTGAATTACCTAAAGCGCCGGCAGCTCTCAGATGGCCGGACCGAAATGATCGACTCGCAGCAACGATATCCGGCGAGCCTGTTCAAGAGCTTGCCTTTTGCGGCGAGCCGTCGTCACCGAGATATTTGAACCAATCCTTGGTGGCGTCGGCGATCTTGTCGACCGTCCACAAGGGCGCATCCTTGTACTGATCCATCGACTTCAGCATCGTCGCGACGCCGTCCTCGAATTTCACTTTCGGCGTCCAGTTCAGGACCCGCTTGATCTCAGTGATGTCGGCGTAGGTGCAATCGGGCTCGCCCGGACGCTTGGGAATATGGACCTTGTCGCCGCCGAGAAGCTCGACCAGCCGGTTGACGCTGTAGGTGTTGTCCGAGCCGACGTTGAATACCTGGTGCGAGATATCGGAGCGCGCGGCGGTGACGAAGGCGTCCGCGACGTCGCTGACGAAGGTAAAATCGCGCGTCTGCTCGCCGTCGCCGACCACCGTGAAGGGCTTGCCGGCGAGCTTCTGCGCCATGAAGACACCGAACACGGCGCCGTAGGTGCCCGTGGTGCGATGCCGCGGCCCGTACACGTTGAACAGGCGCAGCGCCACCGCGGGAAGCTTGTAGACTTGGCACCAGTGCATGACGCACTGCTCACCGAGATTCTTGGTGAGCGCGTAGGGATACATCGGCCGGATCTCGGCGCTCTCGGGCGTCGGATAGACGTCGGGAATACCGTAGCAGGACGACGAGGCGGCGTAGACGAAGCGCTTGGCGCCGGCGTGCCGCGCCGCTTCGAGAACGTTGACCGTGCCGTCGACATTGGCGCGGTGATAGGGGATCGGGGACTCGATCGATGGAACGATGTCGGCCAGCGCCGCCAGATGGAAGACCCAGTCGATACCGTGGAAATACGGCTTGATCTGCTCGAGGTCGGTGACGTCGGCCCGCACGACCTTCAACCGGCTCGAACCGGCGCGTGCGGCCAGATTTTCGGGGCGCCCGATGACGAAATTGTCGAGCGCTATGACCTCGTGGCCGTCGTCGAGGAGACGATCGACGAGGTGACTTCCAATGAATCCGGCGCCGCCAGTAACGATGCATTTCATGAGGAACATCCGTGACGCGAATGCCCAGCGAAACAGGCCCGCCAATGGTGAGTGAAACCCGAAAGCCGACTACCAGCCGCTCGCTGACTTTGCAAGTATTATACCTTTGCAATCCTTGGTAATAGCCGGTATCACCCGGACATGTTGCAATCGAGCCGCCAGCCCATGCCCGCCGTGTCCGTCGATCCCGATCACAAGGCTTTCCTCGACGATTACGTGGGACGCCTCCATCGCGCGACAGCGGTCGACGACGGCGTTTTCGCCGCGATCTCCGCCACCCGCGCCCTCTGGTTGCGCGCGCGCGAGCAGGGCGGCCGCGTCATCTTCATTGGTAACGGCGGCTCGGCCGGCATCGCCTCGCATCTGGCGATCGATCTCGCGAAGAACGCGTCGGTGCCTGCGCTCTGCTTCAGCGACGCGAGCATGATGTCGTGCCTTGCCAACGACTACGGGTTCGAGGACTGGATCGCGCACGCGGTGCGGTTGAGCGCCCGTGCCGGCGACTGCCTCGTCGCGATCAGCTCGTCGGGGCGCTCGAAGAACATCCTCAAGGCGGTTGCGCAGGCGCGGACGATGAAGCTCGACGTGATCACGCTGTCGGGTATGAACGCGGACAATCCGCTGCGCAATCTCGGCGACGTCAACTTCTTCGTCGACAGCCGCAGCTACAACATTGTCGAGACCACGCACCAGTTCTGGATGATGGCCGCGATCGACCTCGTGATCGGTCGCGCGGAATATCCGGCATCCTGAGGCGGGCATCCGATGCAGTCGCGGTTCAAACAGGCGGCCCTGTTTTCGATAAAGCTGCTGCTGTCGATCGCGGTGCTGGTCTACATCGCGCGCGGCCTCGATCTGCAGCGGTTGCGCAGCCATCTCGTCTCGGTCGATCCTTTGCTGTTCGTCCTGGCGCTGTCGTTGATTTTCTTCCAGACCTTCGTGCTCAACGGCCGGTGGGAGCTGATCATGCGCGCGCTCGGCGTGTCGCTGGACTGGCTCGCGGGCTGGCGGATCCTGATGATCAGCCTCTGGTTCAATCAGGTGTTGCCGTCCTCGGTCGGCGGTGATGCGGTGCGGATGTGGCTGCTGCGCCAGCGCGGCGTGCAGTGGCCGGAGGCGGTCAAGGGCGTTGCGGCCGACCGTTTCACCGCGTTGATCGGGCTGATCGCGCTGATGGTGGCCGGATTGCCGTTCCTGTTGTCTCGCGTGTCCGATCATGCCGCGATTCTGGCCATCGGCGGGCTGACGCTGGCCGGCGTCGCCGGCACCGTGATTCTGTTGACGCTCGACAGGCTGCCCAAGCGCCTGATCGCCCATCGGGCGATCGCAAGCTTCGTCCGGTTCGGAGCGCTGGTCAGGTTTCTCCTCCTGCAGTCGGAGCGCCGCGCTTTGCTGTTCGGGTCGGCGCTGCTCATCCATGTCGTGACCGCGGCGGCCTGCTTCGCCCTGGCGCGCGGTGTCGGAGCACAGCTCTCGGTGGTGGACGCCGGCATCCTGATTCCGCCCGTGGTGCTGTTGACGGCGGTCCCGATCTCGATCAGCGGCTGGGGTGTTCGCGAAGGGGCGATGGTTGCCTGCCTCGGTCTCGCGGGTGTCCCCTCCGAGGAGGCGCTGTCGGTTTCGCTGCTGCTGGGTGCCATCAGCGTGATCATCGGGCTCGTCGGCGGCGCGATCTGGCTGGCAAGTCCGGAGCGCGGATCGTATTCAGCAGACAAGGCCGCCAAGGCGGCGAAGGAAGCTCCCGGCTACGACGGGCTGGGCAAGGAAGTCTCGAGCCACCCATGACCCGCTTGAGCCCGTTGCTGGCGGTCTGGTCTTCACGGGGTGGGATTGCCTCACCCGATCGCGTATCTCATTTTTCGGTTCCACGATGAAAAATCTGTTCTACGTCCGCCACACCTGCCGCCTCTGTCATTCGGACAAGCAGGAGCTGGTCGTCCCGATGGCAGGCATGCCGATCGGCACGCCGAACTTCCAGGTCCCCGATGCCAGCGTCGACGATCCGGTGTTCCGGGCCGCGGTGCCGATGGCGCTGCATCTGTGCAGGGATTGCGGCCATCTG
This sequence comes from Bradyrhizobium sp. 192, assembly GCF_023100965.1. Lineage (NCBI taxonomy): Bacteria > Pseudomonadati > Pseudomonadota > Alphaproteobacteria > Hyphomicrobiales > Nitrobacteraceae > Bradyrhizobium > Bradyrhizobium sp. 192. The sequence continues at coordinate 5,667,245 of NZ_CP064690.1, read as the reverse complement.
CAGATTCTCCACGTCGGCAATCCTGAGATCCAGTACCGCAACTACGTCTACACAACCTCGCTCTCGCTCGGGCTGCGCGAGCACTTCGCCGGCTATGCCAACGACGTCGTCAGCCGCTTCGGCATCGCGCCGGGCTCCCTGGTCGTCGAGCTCGGCAGCAACGACGGATCGCTGCTCGGCTACTTCAAAGAGCGCGGCATGCGGGTGCTGGGTGTCGATCCCGCCGTCGATATCGCCAAGCGCGCGACCGAGGCGGGGATCGAGACCATCGGTGATTTCTTCACCGATGCCATTGGTCACCGCATCCTGCAGAGCCACGGCGCGGCGAGCGTCGTGATCGCCAACAACATGATCGCCAATGTCGACAATCTCGATCCGCTGGTGATCGGGGTTCGCGACGTGCTTGCGCCGGACGGGTTGTTCGTCTTCGAAACGCAATACGGCGTCGACGTCACCGAGAAGAACCTGCTCGACACGGTCTATCACGAGCATCTGTCGTATTTTAACATCAAGCCGCTGATCCGGTTCTTTGCCCGGCTCGGCATGGAGCTGATCGACGTCCAGCACATCTGGACCAAGGGTGGCTCGATCCGCGTCACCGTGCAGCGTGCCGGTGGCGCCAAGAAACCGTCGGCCGAGGTCGCGCGGTTCGTCGCAGAGGAAGAGCGGCTCGGCGTCGATCAGCCGGCCTATTATGGGCCCTATGTGAAGCGGATCGCTGCGATCCGCGACGAGCTGGTTGCGATGGCCGATGCCGCCCATGCGCGCGGGCAGCTCGTTGCCGGCTACGGCGTCTCGGTCGGCACCACGACGCTGCTGCCGCAGTTCGGCCTGGAGAACAAGATCGACTTCCTGGTGGACGACGACCCCAAGAAGGGCAACGTGATGGCCGGCCCGGGTTACGACATCCCGATCCTGCCGCCTGCCGCCCTTTATGAGCGCAAGCCGGCGTTCGTCGTCGTGTTCGCCTGGCGCTACGTCGACCCGATCCGGGCCAAGCACGCCCGCTATTTCGCCGAGGGCGGAAAGTTCGTGGTGCCGCTGCCGGGCATTTCCATGGTCGACCGGGCCGACTGATGGTGTTCCGGGGCCGCCGCCAGCGAGGAGGGCGGTTGGGACGGCCGGAACGTCAGAGGGGCGCGCGGCATGGCCGGTTAACCCGTTGATTCGGATCGGCTCTGTTGGGGGCGTCCTGGTATCAGGGGTGGCTCGGCGGGCGCGGCGTGACCTTGACGTTTGGCCTCATCCGCAGTAGATACCCCGCACTCGCTGCCGGCCCGCTGAGATGCGGATATCCGGCGCGGCTTTGAAATCCCCGAACAATCGAGCCCGGTTTCCGGCTCATCCTTCGAGACAGAGGGCTGGGCCAACGGCGGCTGTTCGGATCCCTGAAATTCATTCGCGTCTGTCGACGGACGTTGGACATCAAACGATGGCAGTCAGCCCGTTCAAGTTCTTGCAGGAAGTGCGCTCGGAGACCGCCAAGGTCACCTGGCCGACCCGTCGTGAGACCACGATCACCACCATCATGGTGTTCGTCATGGTCGCGGTGGCCTCGATCTTCTTCTTCGCCGCCGACCAGATCATCCGCGTCCTCATCACCTTCCTTTTGGGCATTCACTGATGGCTACAGCAACCGCTCAACTGTCCGACAAGCGCTGGTACATCGTCCACGCCTATTCGAACTTCGAGAAGAAGGTTCAGGAATCGATCCGCGAACAGGCCAAGCAGCGTGGGCTTGAGGATCTCTTCGAGCAGATACTGGTCCCGACCGAGAAGGTCACGGAAGTGCGCCGCGGCCGCAAGATCGACGCCGAGCGCAAGTTCTTCCCGGGCTACGTGCTGGTGAAGATGAAGCTGACCGACGAAGCGTTTCACCTGATCAAGAACACGCCGAAGGTCACGGGCTTCCTCGGCGCGGAAAACAAGCCGATGCCGATTTCTGAATCGGAAGCGATGCGCATCCTGCACCAGGTGCAGGAGGGCGTGGAACGGCCGAAGGCGTCGGTGTCGTTCGAGATCGGCGAGAACGTGCGCGTGGCCGATGGCCCGTTCGCCTCGTTCTCGGGTGTGGTCGAGGAAATCGACGAGGCGCGCTCGCGCGTGAAGGTTGCGGTGTCGATCTTCGGCCGCGCCACGCCGGTCGAGCTGGAGTTCGGGCAGGTCGAGAAGGTCTGACCGGGTAGCGCGTGAAGCCGAAAAGCTTCGCGCAAAGAGAGGCCGTGGGAGGGAGAGGGCGGTTGCCAGCCGCATCCGACCCAGACCACGAACCTGAACCGCCGGCGATGGCCGGCACAACAGGAGTGATAGATGGCAAAGAAAGTGACCGGATACCTGAAGCTTCAGGTCCCGGCCGGTGCGGCGAATCCCTCGCCCCCGATCGGTCCCGCGCTTGGTCAGCGCGGTCTCAACATCATGGAGTTCTGCAAGGCGTTCAACGCGCAGACCCAGAAGGAAGAGAAGAACACCCCGATTCCCGTCGTGATCACGATCTATGCCGATCGTTCGTTCACGTTCGAGATGAAGACGCCCCCGATGTCGTTCTTCCTCAAGCAGGCCGCCAAGATCCAGTCCGGCTCGAAGGCGCCGGGCCGTGACAAGGCCGGTGCGGTGACCAAGGCGCAGGTGCGCGAGATCGCCGAGAAGAAGATGAAGGACCTGAATTGCGACTCGATCGAGTCGGCCATGAAGATGGTCGAGGGCTCTGCCCGTTCGATGGGTCTGGAAGTGGCGGGGTAAGCGGCTATGGCAATCGGAAAGCGTTTGAACAAAGCCCGCGAAGGTGTTGATCGCGAAAAGCTTTACCCGCTCGCGGACGCCATCAAGATGGTCAAGGAACGCGCGAAAGCGAAGTTCGACGAGACCATCGAGGTCGCGATCAATCTCGGCGTCGATCCGCGTCACGCCGACCAGATGGTCCGTGGCGTCGTGACCCTGCCGAACGGCACCGGCCGTACGCTCCGCGTCGGCGTGTTCGCCCGTGGCGCCAAGGCTGACGAAGCCAAGGCTGCGGGTGCCGACGTCGTCGGCGCCGAAGACCTGGTCGAGAAGGTGCAGAACGGCTCGATCGATTTCGACCGCTGCATCGCCACCCCCGACATGATGCCGCTGGTCGGCCGGTTGGGTAAGGTGCTCGGCCCGCGCGGCCTGATGCCGAACCCGAAGATCGGCACCGTGACCATGGACGTCACCGGTGCGGTGAAGGGTGCCAAGGGCGGCTCGGTCGAGTTCCGCGTCGAGAAGGCCGGCATTCTGCAGGCCGGCGTCGGCAAGGCCTCGTTCTCCGAGGAGAAGCTGGTCGAGAACATCAAGGCTCTCGCCGATGCTGTCTCGAAGGCGAAGCCGGCCGGTTCCAAGGGCACCTACATCCAGCGCGTTGCGGTGTCCTCGACCATGGGCCCCGGCGTGAAGGTCGAGCCGAACACGATTCTCGGCTAAGGTCGGCCTCGGCCAGAGGTTCGGAAATTGCATGAGGCGAGGGGCGGAATTGGGCAACCGATTCCGCCCCTCGTCGTTTGTGGCAGGGCTCAACGGAAACAAGAACAATGGCTGACAAGGTCCTGATCTATTCGCGCTTTCCCAAGACGATGATGGCGCGTTTCGCCGAGCGGTTCGAACTGCTCGACACCGGCGGCAAGCCCGCAGGCGAGGTGTTTTCTGCGGAGGAACTCAGTGGCATCCGCGCGATGCTGACGGCAGGCGGCTCCCCGCTCGGCGCGGAAGCGATGGACCTGTTTCCAAAACTCGGCGCCATCGTCTGCTACGGCACCGGCTATGACGGTGTCGACCTGACGGCCGCAGCCGCCCGCAACATCGCTGTCGGCCACAGCCCGGGCGCCAATGCCGCCTCGGTCGCCGACATCGCGATGACCCTGATGCTGGCAACGACGCGGCGGATCCTGGTCGCCGACCAATATGTCCGCAGCGGCGACTGGGCGGGGTCGAAGCAATCGCCGATGATGCGCCCGCAGGCGGGCATGCCCGGCCGCCGCATCGGCATTTATGGCATGGGCGAGATCGGCCGCAAGATCGCCGCGCGCTGCGCCGCCTTCGAGAGCGAAATCGGCTATTTCAGCCGGACTGAGTACGATCTGCCCTATCAATATTTCCCGACGCTGGAGGCGCTGGCCGATTGGTGCAGCGTGCTGATGATCGCGGTCCGGGCAGGAACCGACACCCAGCACGTCGTCAATGCCGACATCTTGAGGCGACTCGGGGTGGACGGCTATGTCGTCAACGTCTCCCGCGGATCGGTGATCGACGAGCAGGCGCTGGTCAAGGCGCTGACCGATAAGACCATTGCGGGGGCCGGCCTCGACGTCTTCGAGAAGGAACCGCGCGCCCCCGACGCCCTGACGGCGCTCCCCAACGTTGTGTTCGCCCCCCATATCGGCGGCCATACCCTCGAATCGCACGTCGCCATGCAGAACTGCGTCCTGGCCAACCTGACCGCGTTCTTCGAGGACAAGCCGCTGCCTTATGGGGTCAAATCGGCCTGAATCGGACCTTATTGGCCCGGATCAAGCGCCCAGGGCAACGGATTGGAACTGGTGTGAATTTTGCTCTTGGCAAGCAGGCTGCGAGCGGTTAAAGAACCGCTTCCGGACGTACCGGCCTCGGCTGGCGCGTTCGTGCACGCATTCCGAAAACCCGACAAGACAGGAGATCATTCCTTTTCAGGACGTCCGTGAGGATTTGCCCGAAGAGGAAGGAAAACCCGTCGGTTGGTGGAGTGCGGGCAGGGGTCGGGCGGTTCGCCGGCTGACCTTGTCCTGTCCAAGACTGCAGGCGCCTGCGGGAGATTTCGATTTCTCAACGGCTTAATCGCATGGCCTGCATAGACGGGTGAAGACCGGATTTCACTTCGCGTTCCGCCTTAAGGTGGTCGCGGAATGGGTTTGGTTCGGACCTCGACACGCCGTGGGCTCACGAGCTTCCGGAGGGCAGGCTTTGAATTGTCGTCTCGCCCGGCGCGTGTCCGATGGGTTTTGACCCGGAGGTTCAGTTTTGGGTGGGACGATGGGTGCAACCCGGCGGTCCCGCTTCTCGCGATGGCCGCCAACCGGAAAGAGCTTGCTGTGGAACGAGCGGCAAAAAAGGAAGCGGTCGAACAGCTCAATGGGGTCTTCAAGACCACGAGCGTCGCGGTCGTTGCCCAATATTCCGGCCTGACCGTTGCCCAGATGCAGAAGCTGCGGACGCAGATGAAGCAGGCTGGCGCCTCGGTGAAGGTCTCGAAGAACCGTCTCGCCAAAATTGCTCTTGAAGGCACTGACGTCGTTGCCATCGGTCCCATGCTGAAGGGACCGACCGTGATCGCCACTTCGAACGATCCGGTAGCGGCGCCGAAGGTCGCCGTCGAATTCGCCAAGGCGAACGAAAAGTTCGTCATCATTGGCGGTTCGATGGGAACGACCGTCCTGAATGTCGACGGCGTGAAGGCTCTTGCCTCGCTGCCGTCGCTTGATGAACTGCGCGCCAAGCTCGTCGGCCTTCTTGTGGCTCCGGCGACCAAGATCGCTCAGCTCGCCAATGCGCCCGCGGGCAAGCTCGCGCGCGTCATCCAGGCTCATGCCTCAAAGGGCGAAGCGGCCTGACGCCCTTCGCAAAACTCAAACCCGAACCAGACTTACATCTAAGGAAACTGAACAATGGCTGACTTGCAGAAGATCGTTGACGACCTCTCGAGCCTCACCGTGCTCGAAGCTGCCGAACTGGCGAAGCTCCTCGAAGAAAAGTGGGGCGTTTCGGCTGCCGCGGCTGTCGCCGTGGCCGGCCCGGCTGGTGGTGGCGCTGCCGCCGCTCCGGCCGAAGAGAAGACCGAGTTCACGGTCGTCCTTGCCGCCGCCGGCGACAAGAAGATCGAGGTCATCAAGGAAGTCCGCGCCATCACCGGCCTGGGCCTGAAGGAAGCAAAGGACCTCGTCGAGGGCGCGCCGAAGCCTGTCAAGGAAGGCGTGAACAAGGACGAGGCCGAGAAGCTCAAGGTCCAGCTCGAGAAGGCTGGCGCGAAGGTCGAGCTCAAGTAAGCACCGCTTACTGGCGAGGTCTCGGGCGAGCGTCAGCGGCCCGAGATCTCAGCTTTCCCCTCAACAAAAGGGGTGGGCCAGATGCAAAAGGCGTGCGACGGGACGTCCCGACGCAGGCCAAACACGAAAAAGTGTGGGGATTTGCGGGTTCACCCCTCGAATCTCCACTATTGTCGCCCCATATCGGTTCGGCAGCACGAAAGCGCGGTGGGCAGGGATACCGGACCCCTGTAAGCCGTTGGGAGAGCAAGCTATTTCGGGCTTTTTCAGTCCGTGAAGGCGGTCGTTGTGACGGGCGGGCGCGCACCAGCGCCCCGCGCGTCGTTTTGCGTTTTGAAGGTCTGAAGAACAGATTCAGGACATTCCGGCCTGAATTTGAGTCTCCGGCCCCCAAAGCGGGTTCGAAAAAATTCAACCCGGGGAGCGGTGGCAGCCGCGTTCCGGAGGGCGCGCCCAGATCGGGCGACGAAAATGAGAGGCCACGATGGCGCAGCAGACATTTACCGGTCGCAAACGCGTTCGCAAGTTCTTCGGACACATCAAGGAAGTCGCAGAGATGCCGAACCTCATCGAGGTTCAGAAGGCATCCTATGATCAGTTCCTGATGGTCGACGAACCCCAAGGGGGCCGTCTCGACGAAGGTCTGCAGGCGGTCTTCCGGTCGGTGTTCCCGATCTCCGACTTCTCGGGCACCTCGATGCTGGAATTCGTCCGCTACGAGTTCGAGCAGCCGAAATATGACGTCGACGAGTGCCGCCAGCGGGGCATGACCTTCGCAGCTCCGCTCAAGGTGACGCTGCGTCTCATCGTGTTCGATATCGACGAGGAAACCGGCGCGAAGTCGGTCAAGGACATCAAGGAGCAGGACGTCTACATGGGCGATATCCCGCTCATGACGATGAACGGCACCTTCATCGTCAACGGTACCGAGCGCGTCATCGTCTCGCAGATGCACCGGTCGCCCGGCGTGTTCTTCGACCACGACAAGGGCAAGACCCATTCGTCGGGCAAGCTGCTGTTCGCCGCCCGCGTCATCCCTTATCGCGGTTCCTGGCTCGACATCGAGTTCGACGCCAAGGACATCGTCTATGCGCGTATCGATCGTCGCCGCAAGATTCCGGTGACGTCGCTGATGTTCGCCCTCGGCCTCGACGGCGAGGCGATCCTGTCCACCTTCTACAAGAAGATCCTCTACAAGCGGACCAAGGAAGGCTGGCGCGTTCCGTTCGACGCCAACCGTTTCCGCGGTTACTCGACCGTCAACGACCTGATCGACGCCGATACCGGCAAGGTCGTGCTCGAGGCCGGCAAGAAACTCACCGTTCGTGCTGCCCGTCAGCTCCAGGAAAAGGGGCTGAAGGCGCTGCGCCTGGCCGATGAGGAACTGGTCGGCAATTACATCGCCGAGGACCTCGTCAACCCGAAGACGGGTGAGATCCACGCCGAAGCCGGCGAGGAAATAACCGACAAGTCGATGAAGGTGCTCAATGAGCACGGCTACAAGGAGCTGCCGCTCCTTGACATCGACCACGTCAATATCGGCCCCTACATCCGCAATACGCTCTCGGCCGACAAGAACATGACGCGCGAGGACGCGCTGTTCGACATCTACCGCGTGATGCGTCCGGGCGAGCCGCCGACGCTGGATTCGGCGCAGGCCATGTTCCAATCGCTGTTCTTCGACTCCGAACGCTACGACCTCTCCGCGGTCGGCCGCGTCAAGATGAACATGCGCCTCGACCTCGATGCGCCAGACACCCAGCGCACGCTGCGCAAGGAAGACATCCTCTCCGTCATCAAGACGCTGGTGGATTTGCGCGACGGCAAGGGCGAGATCGACGACATCGACCATCTCGGCAACCGCCGCGTGCGCTCGGTCGGCGAGCTGATGGAGAACCAGTACCGCATCGGCCTCCTGCGCATGGAGCGCGCGATCAAGGAGCGCATGTCCTCGGTCGACATCGACACGGTCATGCCGCAGGACCTGATCAACGCGAAGCCGGCGGCTGCCGCCGTGCGCGAGTTCTTCGGCTCCTCGCAGCTCTCGCAGTTCATGGACCAGACCAACCCGCTCAGCGAGATCACCCACAAGCGTCGTCTCTCGGCGCTCGGACCGGGCGGTCTGACCCGCGAGCGCGCCGGCTTCGAAGTCCGCGACGTGCATCCGACGCATTACGGCCGCATCTGCCCGATCGAGACGCCGGAAGGCCCGAACATCGGCCTGATCAACTCGCTCGCGACCTTCGCGCGCGTGAACAAGTACGGCTTCGTCGAGACGCCGTATCGCAAGGTCAAGGACGGCCGCGTCACCGACGAGGTCGTGTATCTCTCGGCGATGGAAGAGGGCCGCTACACGGTCGCGCAGGCCAACGTGCCGCTCGACCCGAAGGGCCGCTTCACCGAAGACCTCGTGGTCTGCCGTCACGCCGGCGAAGTCTTGCCGGTGACGCCCGACAAGGTTGACTACATGGACGTGTCGCCGAAGCAGCTGGTTTCGGTTGCCGCGGCGTTGATCCCGTTCCTCGAGAACGACGACGCCAACCGCGCGCTGATGGGCTCGAACATGCAGCGCCAGGCGGTGCCGCTGGTTCGCGCCGAGGCGCCGTTCGTCGGCACCGGCATGGAAGGCGTGGTTGCGCGGGACTCGGGTGCCGCGATCGCGGCGCGCCGTTCGGGCGTGATCGACCAGATCGACGCCACCCGCGTCGTCATCCGCGCCACGGAAGATCTCGATCCGACCAAGTCGGGCGTCGATATCTACCGTCTGATGAAGTACCAGCGCTCAAACCAGTCAACCTGCATCAACCAGCGTCCGCTGGTGAAGGTCGGCGACATCGTCAGGAAGGGCGACATCATCGCCGACGGTCCGTCGACCGATCTCGGCGAACTCGCTCTCGGGCGCAACGTGCTCGTCGCGTTCATGCCGTGGAACGGCTACAACTTCGAAGACTCGATCCTGCTCTCCGAGCGGATCGTGAAGGAAGACGTCTTCACCTCGATCCACATCGAGGAGTTCGAAGTGATGGCCCGCGACACCAAGCTCGGGCCTGAGGAAATCACCCGCGACATTCCGAACGTGTCGGAAGAAGCGCTGAAGAACCTCGACGAAGCCGGTATCGTCTACATCGGCGCGGAAGTGCGCGCCGGCGACATCCTGGTCGGCAAGATCACGCCGAAGGGCGAGAGCCCGATGACGCCGGAAGAGAAACTGCTGCGCGCGATCTTCGGCGAGAAGGCCTCCGACGTTCGCGACACCTCGCTGCGCGTTCCTCCGGGCGTGCAGGGCACGATCGTGGAAGTGCGCGTGTTCAACCGTCACGGCGTCGACAAGGACGAGCGTGCGCTGGCGATCGAACGGGAAGAGATCGAGCGTCTGGCCAAGGACCGCGACGACGAGCAGGCGATCCTGGACCGCAACGTCTACAACCGTCTTGCCGAGCTGCTCGAGGGACGGCAGGGCATTGCCGGTCCGAAGGGCTTCAAGAAGGACACCAAGATCACCCGTGCGGTGCTCGAGGAGTACCCGAAGTCGCAGTGGTGGCTGTTCGCCTCGCCGAACGACAAGCTGATGGCCGAGATCGAGGCCATGCGGAAGCAGTACGACGAGTCGAAGAAGGGGCTGGAACAGCGCTTCCTCGACAAGGTCGAAAAGCTTCAGCGCGGTGACGAATTGCCGCCCGGCGTGATGAAGATGGTCAAGGTCTTCGTCGCGGTGAAGCGCAAGATCCAGCCCGGCGACAAGATGGCCGGCCGCCACGGCAACAAGGGCGTGGTGTCGAAGATCGTGCCGATCGAGGACATGCCGTTCCTCGAAGACGGTACGCATGCCGATATCGTGCTCAATCCGCTCGGCGTGCCCTCGCGCATGAACGTCGGGCAGATCCTCGAGACCCATCTCGGCTGGGCCTGTGCCGGCCTCGGCAAGCGTATCGGCCAGACGGTCGATGCCTATCTGTCGAAGCAGGACATCAAGCCGCTGAAGGAAACCTTGAAGAAGGTCTACGGCGAGGACGAGACGATCAAGTCGCTCAACGACAGCGAACTGATCGAGCTCGGCCATAACCTCAGCCGCGGCGTGCCGATCGCAACGCCGGTGTTCGACGGCGCCAAGGAAGCCGACATCGAGGAGATGCTGAAGCTTGCCGGTCTGGACGCTTCGGGCCAGTCGACCGTCTATGACGGCCGTACCGGCGATGCGTTCGATCGCAAGGTGACGGTGGGCTACATCTACATGCTCAAGCTGCACCATCTGGTCGACGACAAGATCCATGCGCGTTCGATCGGTCCGTACTCGCTCGTCACCCAGCAGCCGCTGGGCGGCAAGGCGCAGTTCGGCGGCCAGCGCTTCGGCGAAATGGAGGTGTGGGCGCTCGAGGCTTACGGCGCGGCGTACACGCTCCAGGAGATGCTGACGGTGAAGTCGGACGACGTCGCCGGCCGTACCAAGGTGTACGAGGCGATCGTGCGTGGCGACGACACGTTCGAAGCCGGTATTCCGGAATCGTTCAACGTGCTGGTCAAGGAAATGCGCTCGCTCGGCCTCAACGTCGACTTGCACAATTCCAAGGTCGGGCCGGGGACGGCGGAAGCGGCCGAGTAACACGATCTATCATGCCCGGCCTTCACGGCCGGGCATCGGCGCCCCGTCCGAGGCCTTGAGGGCAGGGCGCCCCGCTCGAGTGATTTTCGAATTTGCTGCCGGAGGCGACCGGCATGCGAGGAGAAGACGATGAACCAAGAAATTATGAATCTCTTCAACCCGACGACTCCGGCTCAGGTCTTCGACCAGATCCGGATCTCGATCGCGTCTCCAGAGAAGATTCTGTCCTGGTCCTACGGCGAGATCAAGAAGCCGGAGACCATCAACTACCGTACCTTCAAGCCCGAGCGCGACGGCCTGTTCTGCGCCCGCATCTTCGGGCCGATCAAGGACTACGAGTGCTTGTGCGGCAAGTACAAGCGCATGAAGTACAAGGGCATCATCTGCGAGAAGTGCTCGGTCGAGGTCACGCTGTCGCGCGTCCGGCGCGAGCGCATGGGCCATATCGAGCTCGCAGCCCCGGTCGCGCACATCTGGTTCCTGAAGTCGCTGCCCTCGCGCATCGGCCTTCTGCTGGACATGACGCTGAAGGATCTCGAGCGGATCCTCTACTTCGAATATTACGTCGTGCTCGAGCCGGGTCTCACCGCGCTCAAGGACCGTCAGCTGCTGTCGGAAGACGAGTATCTGAAGGCGCAGGACGAGTACGGCCAGGACAGCTTCACCGCGATGATCGGCGCGGAAGCGATCCGCGAGCTGCTCAAGGGCATGGACCTCGAGAAGCTCGAAGCCACCTTGCGCCTCGAGATGCAGGAGACCGACTCCGACATCAAGCACAAGAAGCTCGCCAAGCGCCTGAAGATCGTGGAAGCGTTCCGCCACTCCGGCAACAAGCCGGAATGGATGATCATGACCGTGGTTCCGGTGATCCCGCCGGACCTGCGTCCGCTGGTGCCGCTGGACGGCGGCCGCTTCGCCACCTCGGACCTCAACGACCTCTACCGCCGCGTCATCAACCGGAACAACCGCTTGAAGCGGCTGATGGAGCTGCGTGCGCCCGACATCATCATCCGCAACGAGAAGCGCATGCTTCAGGAAGCGGTCGATGCGCTGTTCGACAACGGTCGCCGCGGTCGCGTCATCACGGGTGCCAACAAGCGCCCGCTGAAGTCGCTCGCCGACATGCTCAAGGGCAAGCAGGGCCGATTCCGTCAGAACCTGCTCGGCAAGCGCGTCGACTATTCGGGCCGTTCGGTGATCGTGGTCGGTCCCGAGTTGCGCCTGCATCAGTGCGGCCTGCCGAAGAAGATGGCGCTCGAGCTGTTCAAGCCGTTCATCTATTCGCGGCTCGACGCCAAGGGCCTGTCCACCACGGTGAAGCAGGCCAAGAAGCTGGTCGAGAAGGAGCGGCCGGAGGTCTGGGACATCCTGGATGAGGTCATCCGCGAGCATCCGGTGCTGCTCAACCGCGCGCCGACGCTGCATCGTCTCGGCATCCAGGCGTTCGAGCCCGTGCTGATCGAGGGCAAGGCGATCCAGCTTCACCCGCTGGTCTGCGCCGCGTTCAACGCCGACTTCGACGGCGACCAGATGGCCGTGCACGTTCCGCTGTCGCTCGAAGCGCAGCTGGAAGCGCGCGTCCTGATGATGTCGACCAACAACATCCTGCATCCGGCGAACGGCCAGCCGATCATCGTGCCGTCGCAGGACATCGTGCTCGGTCTCTACTACGTCTCGATCATGCGCGAAGGCCTGCCCGGCGAGGGCAAGATCTTCGGCGACATGGCCGAGCTCGAGCACGCGCTGCACGCGAAGGTCATCCACCTCCACACCAAGATCAAGTACCGGTGGCAGGGGATGGATGAGACCGGCAAGGTCTCGACGCGCTGGATCGAGACCACCGCCGGCCGCGTCATGCTCGGCAATCTCCTGCCGAAGAACCCGCGGATTTCGTACGAGATCATCAACAAGCTGATGACCAAGCGCGAAATCTCGGGCGTGATCGACCAGGTCTACCGCCACTGCGGCCAGAAGGAGACGGTGATCTTCTGCGACCGCATCATGGCGCTCGGCTTCTACAACGCGTTCAAGGCCGGCATCTCGTTCGGCAAGGACGACATGGTCGTACCGCACTCCAAGTGGAAGATCGTCGACACCACCCGTACGCTGGCGAAGGATTTCGAGCAGCAGTACAACGACGGTCTGATCACCCATGGCGAGAAGTACAACAAGGTGGTCGACGCCTGGTCGAAGGCCACGGAAGAAATCGCCAAGGCGATGATGAAGGAGATCTCCTCCACCAAGAAGACGGCAAGTGGAGCCGATGCCGACATCAACTCGATCTACATGATGGCACACTCCGGCGCCCGCGGTTCGCCGGCCCAGATGCGCCAGCTCGCCGGCATGCGCGGCCTGATGGCCAAGCCGTCGGGTGAGATCATCGAGACGCCGATCATCTCGAACTTCAAGGAAGGCCTCTCGGTGCTCGAGTACTTCAACTCGACCCACGGCGCCCGTAAGGGCCTCGCGGACACCGCGTTGAAGACCGCGAACTCGGGCTACCTGACCCGTCGTCTGGTCGACGTGGCGCAGGACTGCATCATCACGCAGAGCGACTGCGGCACCAAGCTCGGCATCAAGATGCGCGCCATCGTCGATGCCGGCACCGTGGTTGCTTCGCTCGGCTCGCGCATCCTCGGACGCACGGCCTGCGAGGACATCCGCGACAGCTCCGGCAAGGTGATCATCAAGCGCGGCACGCTGATGGAAGAGAGCCATCTGGACGCCATCCAGCAGGGTGGTGTGCAGGAGGTGAAGATCCGTTCTGCACTGACCTGCGAACTCGTCAACGGCATCTGCGGCATGTGCTATGGCCGCGACCTCGCCCGCGGCACGCCGGTCAACCACGGTGAAGCCGTCGGCGTCATCGCGGCGCAGTCGATCGGCGAGCCCGGCACCCAGCTGACCATGCGCACCTTCCACATCGGTGGTGCGGCGCAGCTCAACGAGCAGTCGTTCGTCGAATCCAACTTCGACGGCAAGATCGTGATCCGGAACAAGGCCATCGCCCGCAACAGCGAAGGTCACCTGGTCGCGATGGTCCGCAACATGGTGATCGCGATCGTCGATGCCGACGGGACCGAGCGTGCGACGCACCGTATTCAGTACGGCGCGCGCCTGCACGTCGACGAGGGCGACATGGTCAAGCGGGGCCAGCGCATCGTCGAGTGGGATCCCTACACGCGTCCGCTTCTCACCGAAGTGGAAGGCATCATCGGCTTCGAGGATCTGGTCGAAGGGCAGTCGATCACGGAAACGCTGGACGAGGCCACCGGCATCGCCAAGCGCGTGGTCATCGACTGGCGCTCGACTCGCGGCGGCGCGGATTTGCGTCCGGCCATCGTGGTCAAGGGCAAGGACGGCAAGGTGCTCAAGCTCGCCCGTGGCGGCGATGCCCGCTACATGCTGTCGGTCGACGGCATTTTGTCGGTCGACGTCGGAGCCAAGGTCAACCCGGGCGACATCCTCGCCCGTGTCTCGACCGAGAGCGCCAAGACGCGTGACATCACCGGCGGTCTGCCGCGGGTGGCGGAACTGTTCGAGGCACGGCGTCCGAAGGATGCGGCGATCATCGCCGAAATCGCGGGCACCATCCGGTTCGGGCGCGACTACAAGAACAAGCGCCGCATCTCGATCGAGCCGATGGACAAGACCGAGGAGGCGCGCGAGTACCTGATCCCGAAGGGCAAGCACATCCACCTTCAGGACGGCGACGTCGTCGAAAAGGGCGACTTCATCGTGGAAGGCAACCCGGCGCCGCACGACATCCTTGCGGTCAAGGGTATCGAGGAACTAGCGGCCTATCTGGTCAACGAAATCCAGGAGGTCTACCGGCTCCAGGGCGTGCTCATCAACGACAAGCACATCGAGGTGATTGTCCGTCAGATGCTCCAGAAGGTGGAAGTCACCGACCAGGGCGACACGGACATGATCTCGGGCGAGCAGGTCGACAAGATCGAGTTCGACGCGCTCAACGAGAAGGCCAAGGAAGAGGGCAAGAAGATCGCCACGGGGACGCCGGTTCTGCTCGGTATCACCAAGGCGAGCCTCCAGACCCGCTCCTTCTTCTCGGCGGCCTCGTTCCAGGAGACCACCCGCGTCCTCACGGAAGCGGCGGTCAACGGCAAGGTCGATCCGCTCGAAGGTCTCAAGGAGAACGTCATCGTCGGCCGGCTGATCCCGGCGGGCACCGGCGCCTCCATGGCCAAGATCCGCGAAGTCGCCGTGAAGCGCGACAAGATGATCCTGGACGAGCGCGAGAAGCAGGCGGCGGTCGTGTCACCCGCGCCGGAAGCGGAGCTTCCTGCGCTACCTCCCGCGGAATGATCGTTCATCCGTAGGACTACCGAGGACAATGAAAAGGCCGGCGAAAGCCGGCCTTTTTGCTGCTTTGTTTGCCTGTTGCGATGCGGGATCAAGCTTTGTTCATCTTTCCTTCAGGCGCAAAAGCGCTTGTGCTAAGGGACTTTAGACCGGTGGATCCCGTGACGGGGGGCGCGCCGGAGACCTCGGAACTCACATGATTGATCTCGCAATCGTAGGTGGCGGCCCCGGCGGGCTGATGAGCGCTTGGTATCTGAAGCGCAAGCTTGGCGATCTCTGTCGCGTCACCATCTACGAGGCCTCTGATCGGCTCGGCGGCAAGATCGTCACGCGCAAGTTCGATTCCGCGCCCGCGATGTACGAGGCCGGCGTGGCCGAGATCTATGACTACTCGATGACCGGGCCGGATCCGCTGCGCGAGCTGATCCAGCATTTCGGGCTGCAGACGATTCCGATGGATGCCGAGCAGGTGCAGTTCGGCGGCGAATTCCTCAACGACGTGCCGGGCATGCGCCGCAGATACGGCGCCAAGACCGCCGCCGCGATCGAAGCGTTCCGCAAGCGCTGCGCCGATGCGATGACGCCGATGGAATATTACGAAGGCGTCGGCGCGCACGACAACGAGAACCCCTGGGCCTACAAGACCGCCGAGCAGGTGCTCGACGAGGAGGTCGAGGACGAAACCGCAAAGCGCTTCTTCAAGGTGATGGCGCGCTCCGACATCGCGACGGAGAGCCACAACACCAACGGCCTCAACGCGCTCAAGAACTATCTGATGGATGTCGACGGCTATATCGGCCTCTATTCCATCCAGAACGGCAACGAGCAGCTGATCGAGTGCCTGCAGTCAGAGGTCAACGCCGACATCCAGCTCAATCACCGCGTGCTTGCCGTCGGCAAGGAGCCGACCGGCCGCTACCAGCTCAAGATGATGAACGGCAAGGGACCGGAGACGCGCGACTTCGATCTCGTGCTGGTCTGCCTGCCGCATTCCTGGCTCGCCACCATGGGGTGGGAAGGCGAACAGCTCCGCAAGTCGATGGTCAAGCACGTTTCCTACTTCGACCGTCCGGCGCATTATTTGCGCGTCTCGATCCTGTTCGACACGCCGTTCTGGGGCGAGAAGATTTCCGGCGCCTGGTTCATGTCGGAAGCCTTCGGCGGCTGCTGCGTCTACAACGAGGGCGCGCGCCACGATGTCGGCAAGCACGGCGTGCTGAACTGGCTGATTCCCGGCTCCGACGCCCTGGCCTTCGCCAACCTGTCGGACCAGGAGCTGATCGATGCCGCGCTGAAATCGCTGCCGGCCTCGCTCGGCGATGCGCGGTCGCATTTCATGGAAGGCAAGATCCATCGCTGGCTGTCGTCCGTGAACGCTATACCGGGCGGCCTGCCGGTGCGCGACGTCATGACCAATCACCGGCCCGAGCCGAAGGAGCATCCCGGCATCGTGGTGGTCGGCGACTATCTGTTCGACTCGACGCTGAACGGCCTGCTCGACTCCTCGGATGCTGCGACCGACATCATCCTGACCGAGATGATGCGGCTGCGCCGCGCGCGCGCGCAGGACGACAAGCCGCTCTCCGACAAGATCGACCGTGACTATTTCGAGAATTATCGCGGCCTCGGTCCCTATCACGAGGCGTGGCGGCACTTCACCGATCCCGATTACCTCACCCGGCTGCTCGGCATCGTCTGGGGCAAGACGAAGGGCACCAGGCTGCTCGTCGCGGGCTCGGCCAGCGGCGAATTGGTCGGCGCGCTGCGCGACCGCGGCATCGATGCCTTCGGCATCGAGAACAACCGCGCCATCCACGCCAGGACCCCGAAGGCGCTGAAGAAGTACAACAAGCTCGGCTCGATCACCGACATGCCGTTCAAGGACGGCGCGTTCGACTTCGTGTTCGAGACCAGCCTGTGCCATGTTTCCCCGAAGCAGGTGGTCCGCGCGATCAAGGAACTGAACCGCGTGGTCAAGACCGGCCTCGTGTTCGGCTCTGTCACCTCGGACATGGCGCCGGCGCTGATCGACCGCTACGACCTCCTGCGTGGAGTCAAGAAACTCGGCACCTGGTGGGAATGGTCCGAACTGTTCTTCGGCAATGGTTTCGACCTCTCGATGCACCGCAAGGATTGCACCGATGCGCTCTGGGAGGCGACGCTCGCCGCCAACAAGGGGCCGGGGCAGTGGTACGCTGACGCCGACAGCCTGCGCTATTCCTTCTTCGACAAGGTCGAGGACGACGACGCGGAGTAGCCGCGTGGCACGCTTGAATTCGCCAATTGTTTTGCCGAATTCATCCTGATCGCATAGAATCGGTGCGATATCGGCCTTCCGCTATGTCCTGCTTTCTCTGCGATCATGCCGGCCGTCAGCATCCGTTGGTTTCATGGCATCCAAGCCTTCCTCGCCCGACAAGCCTCTTTCGCCCGACAAACAGAAACTCGCCGCCGAAGAGGCGGGCAAGCTCGACGACAAGCTCGCGTCGGCTGCCAAGCCGGACCTCGAAGACGACGAGGATGCCGAAGACGAGGAGGATGACGAGCTGGAGCTCGATGACGACGACGAGGACGAGGACCTCGTCGTCTTTACCGCGCGCGAGGCCGCCGGCGCGCTCGCGACCATCGTCGGGTTCGTCAAGCCATTCCTGGCCAATTACAAACGTATGCTGTCATTCGTGGCGTTTGGCGTCTTCGTCGAGACGCTGTTCAACGTCATCATGCCGCTCAGCCTCAAGTTCCTGATCGACGACGCGCTCGGCGAGGAGGACTTCCAGGCGCTGTACAAGATCCTCGGCGTGCTCGCCGTCGCCGGCATCTTCACCTCGATCGTTGCGGTCTGGTACGAGCGCTGGGACGCGCGATTGGCGGCCTGCATCATCTCCGACGTCCGCGAGCGCCTGTTCGAGCACGTTCAGGACTTGCCGGCGGCGTATTTCGGCCGCACCAAGCGCGGCGAGATCCTGTCGCGCTTCTCCGTCGACCTCTCGGCCTTCGAAGGCTCGGTCAAGACGTTCGCCAACAGTGCGGCGCTGCCGTTTCTGGAATTGATCGCCGGCATCATCCTGATGGTGTTCCTGAACTGGCAGCTCGCGGCGGTCGCGCTGCTCGTGTTCCCGATCACGCTGATCGGTCCGCGGATCCTGACGCCGAAGGCGGTCCAGGCCAATTACGAACAGAAGCTCAACGAGAGCGCGCTGCTCGGCATGGTGCAGGAGAACGTGGCGGCGCAGGCCGTGATCAAGGCGTTCAGCCTTCAGCGCAAGATGTTCGGTTTCTTCACCTTCCGCAACCACGAGGCGCGCGACAAGATCGCCTCGGCCGCGTTCCTTTCGACCATGGTGGAGCGGACGGTCACCATCTCGGTGCTGATGCTGCACCTCGTGGTGCTCGCCATCGGCGCCTATCTCGCCACCAAGGGCCAGATCACCATCGGCACCTTCGTCACCTTCGAGAGCGCGTTCTGGGAGGTCTCCTACAACATCGCCCATGTCATGCATTTCATCCCGGTGTCGATCTCCTCGGCAGCCGCGATCCGGCACATGCAGGAGCTGCTGGACGAGCCGACCCGTGCCGCCGATCGCCCCGGGGCGCCCGATCTGCCGCGCATCACCAACGACATCACCTTCGATCACGTCTCCTTCCAGTACGAGGGCAGTCAGACGCCGGTGCTGGATAATCTCAGTCTCAAGCTCAATGCGGGCAAGCGCATCGCGATCGTCGGCCCGAGCGGCTCCGGCAAGAGCACGTTGCTCAACCTGATCCTGCGGCTCTATGTGCCCAACGAGGGCCGCGTCGCCATCGATGGCGTCGACGTCCGCAAAGTGACGCTGGATTCGCTGCGCCGGAGCATGGCGGTGGTGTTCCAGGAGAACATGCTGTTCAACATGTCGATCCGTGAGAACATCCGGCTCGGCAAGGAGGGCGCGACCGACGAGGAAGTGGCGGAGGCGGCCAAGAAGGCCGAGATCCACCGCTACATCATGAGCCTGCCGCAGCGCTACGACACTCCGGTCGGCGAGCGCGGCGATACGCTGTCGGGCGGCCAGCGCCAGCGCATCGCGATCGCGCGCGCGATCATCCGCAATCCCTCGGTGCTGCTGCTGGACGAAGCCACATCGGCGCTGGACCAGACCACGGAAGCTGCGATCAACCGCACGCTGCTCAAGGTCGCCAAGGGCCGTACCATGATCTGGTCGACCCACCGCCTGACCTCGGTGGTGGAGATGGACGAGATCATCGTGATCTCAGGGGGCAGGGCGATCGAGCGCGGTTCGCATGCCCAGTTGCTCGCCAGGAACGGGACCTATCGCAAGCTTTGGAACGACCAGATCCACCAGCCGCACGCCGCGGCGGCTCACGCCGACGGAAGCGACGATGAGGAAGGCGACCAGGACGACCTCGACGAGGATGATGAGGACGAGGACGACGAGGAGTGACCGAGGAAGTTCGGCTCCCGATGGAACGCTCCTCCCAGCCGCCGCAATAAACCCTGGCTCGACCACGCCATGAAGCGCGCCGAGCGCTGCGCCGTCCAGTAGGAGTTCGTCGCGATCGAAACTGAGCGGAAGTCAAAGGCTTTCGCCGCCGCCCATTGATCACAATCCCGCTTCACCGGATCGGCGTAGAAGGCGGCGATCTTGTCCGCATCCATCCCGTTCATGGCCTTGGCGCAGATGCGCTCGACGGAAGCGGGGATTTCGTCGCGGCCGGCGTTGACCAGGGAATCGTAGAGGATGCTGAACTGACGGCTCGGCGCCTTGTCGAGCAGGCGGCCGAAGCGGGCGATCCAGTTCTCACCGGCAAAGGTCGCCCGGCGCAGCACTGATTCTGCGATTCCGGTCCTTGAGAATCGCCCAAGCTGCTCCTGGCCACTGAGTTTCTCGACGCGAAAGTCCGCCGGATAGCTCTCATGCGGATCGAACAGGACGCTCGAAATGTCGGCCCGGCCGAGCATTGCGGCGGCGGTCGAGCCGCCCAATCCCCCGCCGATAATGGCGATGTCGGTGTCCCGCATGGCGCCCATCCCTGCCGACGGCCCCAGATTGACGCCTCAACAGAAAAAAAGGCTTAGCTCTGGTTATAATAATACTTTTTGCCCGGGTATAATGATTCTCAGGCTGGCGAAACGGTGACGGCGTTCCCATATCGGAGTTGGGCGGCGAGCGCGGCAAACAGCGATTTTGGCAAGCTCCTGAAGCTCTTCTGACTGTCGTTTCGCCTTGACTTGATCGATTCCCACTTATAGAAAGCGCCTCACTTAACGACAGGCGGTGAGCATCGCCAGCGTCGGAACGGGCCACCCGTTAGATCCCCAAGGACCAGAGCCGCAAGGGATCGCTCAAGACGGGCACCAACCTCGACGAATGCCGCTCAAACGCTGTCGATCATAGCTAGGCAATGCCAGTGCGACTTTAGGTCTCTTGAGCACGTTCTCTTGAGATCGAATTCGGATGCATGACCTCAGTGCGCGGGCCGCGGCTTTATGCTGACCGGCCTTGATACTGCGGTCCTCTGTGGCGTCGAAGCGCTTTCCGCCCGTTGATGGGGCGGTTGGCGCGATTTCGCTTTGTGCGGATTGTTTCGCGCAGGGTGACCCGGTCGGGCGGGGTGCTCGAAAGAATTTGCGGTCCCTTCATTGGACTGCGGCAAGACAGCGGATCCGCAAGGAGCCGCGATAACAAAGGGTAAGGCCAGGATGCCGACGATCAACCAGCTGATCGCTCAACCGCGTGAAGTGCAGAAGTCGCGCAAGAAGGTGCCGGCGCTGCAGCAGTCGCCGCAGAAGCGTGGTGTTTGCACCCGCGTCTACACCACGACCCCGAAGAAGCCGAACTCGGCGCTTCGTAAGGTTGCCAAGGTGCGCCTGACCAACGGCTTCGAGGTGATCGGCTACATCCCGGGTGAGGGCCATAACCTCCAGGAGCACTCGGTGGTCATGATCCGCGGCGGTCGCGTCAAGGACTTGCCCGGCGTGCGCTACCACATCCTCCGCGGCGTTCTGGATACCCAGGGCGTCAAGAACCGTAAGCAGCGTCGTTCGAAGTACGGCGCGAAGCGTCCGAAGTAAGCGGGAACCAGGTCCATGTCTCGTCGCCACTCAGCGGAAAAGCGCGAAGTCCTTCCGGATCCGAAGTTCGGGAACATCATCGTCACGAAGTTCATGAACTCGGTGATGTACGCCGGCAAGAAGTCGGTTGCAGAAGGCATCGTCTACGGTGCGTTCGGTATCATCGAAACCAAGACCAAGCAGAACCCGCTCGGCGTGTTCGAGCAGGCACTCGAGAACGTCATGCCGACGATCGAAGTGCGCTCCCGCCGCGTCGGCGGCGCGACCTACCAGGTTCCGGTCGAAGTTCGTTCGACCCGCCGTCAGGCGCTGGGCATTCGCTGGCTGATCTCGGCTGCGCGTGACCGCAACGAGAAGACCATGACCGAGCGGCTCTCGGCTGAGCTGCTGGACGCCTCGAACAACCGCGGTAACGCCGTCAAGAAGCGGGAAGACGTGCACCGGATGGCGGAAGCCAACCGTGCCTTCTCGCACTATCGCTGGTAACGGCGACACACGGAATCTAAGGAACACTCAATGCCCCGCGTTCATGCCATAGAGAATTACCGCAACTTCGGTATCATGGCGCATATCGATGCCGGCAAGACCACGACCACCGAGCGCATCCTCTATTACACCGGCAAGAGCCACAAGATCGGCGAAGTGCACGAAGGTGCAGCGACGATGGACTGGATGGAGCAGGAGCAGGAGCGCGGCATCACGATCACCTCGGCTGCGACCACCGCGTTTTGGGCCGGCAAGCGCCTGAACATCATCGACACCCCCGGCCACGTCGACTTCACCATCGAAGTCGAGCGTTCGCTGCGCGTGCTCGACGGCGCCGTCTGCGTGCTCGATTCGAACCAGGGCGTCGAGCCCCAGACCGAGACCGTCTGGCGCCAGGGCGACAAGTACAAGGTTCCGCGCATCGTCTTCGCCAACAAGATGGACAAGACCGGCGCGGACTTCTTTAAGTGCCTGGCCGACATCGTCGACCGCCTCGGCGCCAAGCCGATCGCCATCCAGCTTCCGATCGGCGCCGAGAACAACTTCAAGGGTCTCGTCGACCTCGTGAAGATGCAGGGCATCATCTGGAACGATGAATCGCTCGGCGCGAAGTTCGACTATGTCGACATTCCCGAGGATCTGGTCGAGCAGGCCAAGGAATACCGCGAGAAGATGGTGGAAGCCGCCGTCGAGCTCGACGACGACGCCATGGCCGCCTATCTCGACGGCAAGGAGCCGGACGAAGAGACGCTGAAGCGGCTGATCCGCAAAGCAGTCCTGACCGGCGCGTTCTATCCCGTCCTGTGCGGCTCGGCCTTCAAGAACAAGGGCGTGCAGCCGCTGCTCGACGCCGTCGTCGACTATCTGCCGTCGCCGGTCGACGTGCCCGCGATCAAGGGCACCGACGATCGCGGCAACGAAGTCGTGCGTAGGGCGGACGACAAGGAGCCGCTCGCGCTGCTCGCGTTCAAGATCATGGACGACCCGTTCGTCGGCACCATCACCTTCTGCCGCATCTATTCCGGCGTTCTGCAGAGCGGCACCGGCGTCGTGAACTCGACCCGCGAGAAGAAGGAGCGCATCGGGCGCATGCTGTTGATGCATGCGAACAATCGCGAAGACATCAAGGAAGCCTATGCCGGCGACATCGTCGCGCTGGCCGGCCTGAAGGAAGCGCGCACCGGTGACACGCTGTGCGATCCCGACAAGCAGGTGATCCTGGAGAAGATGGAATTCCCCGAGCCGGTCATCGAGATCGCGATCGAGCCGAAGTCCAAGGCCGACCAGGAAAAGCTGGGCGTGGCGCTGGCCAAGCTCGCTGCGGAGGATCCGTCCTTCCGCGTGTCGACCGACCAGGAGTCCGGCCAGACCATCCTCAAGGGCATGGGCGAACTCCATCTCGACATCAAGGTCGACATTCTTCGCCGGACCTACAAGGTCGATGCCAACATCGGCGCGCCCCAGGTTGCGTTCCGTGAGCGCGTCACCAAGAAGGCCGAGGTCAAGTACACCCACAAGAAGCAGACCGGCGGTACCGGTCAGTTCGCGGAAGTGTCGATCGTGGTCGAGCCGAACGAACCCGGCAAGGGCTACGAATTCGAGTCCAAGATCGTCGGCGGTGCGGTTCCGAAGGAATACATCCCCGGCGTCGAAAAGGGCCTCAACAGCGTGATGAGCTCTGGCGTCGTCGCGGGCTTCCCCGTGGTCGACGTCAAGGTTCAGCTCGTCGACGGCAAGTATCACGACGTCGACTCGTCGGCGCTCGCCTTCGAAATCGCATCGCGCGCGGCATTCCGCGAAGCCTTGCAGAAGGGCAAGTCCGTCCTGCTCGAGCCGATCATGAAGGTCGAAGTGGTGACCCCGGAAGACTATACCGGCTCGGTCATCGGCGACCTGAATTCGCGGCGCGGTCAGATCCAGGGTCAGGACATGCGCGGCAACGCCAACGTCATCAATGCGATGGTGCCGCTCATGAACATGTTCGGTTACGTGAATAACCTGCGCTCGATGAGCCAGGGTCGCGCAACCTTCACCATGCAGTTCGACCACTACGCAGAAGCGCCGGCCAACGTGTCGGCAGAAGTCCAGAAGAAGTTTGCCTGATTGTCGTCGGTCACGAACTGACGATTGAACGGAGAGTCAAATGGCCAAAGCAAAGTTTGAACGTAACAAGCCGCACTGCAACATCGGCACCATCGGTCACGTCGACCATGGTAAGACGTCGCTGACCGCGGCGATCACCAAGGTTCTCGCCGAAGCGGGCGGTGCGACGTTCACCGCGTACGACCAGATCGACAAGGCGCCGGAAGAGAAGGCGCGCGGCATCACCATCTCGACCGCGCACGTCGAGTACGAGACGCCGAACCGCCACTACGCCCACGTCGACTGTCCCGGCCACGCCGACTACGTCAAGAACATGATCACCGGCGCCGCCCAGATGGACGGTGCGATCCTGGTCGTGTCGGCCGCTGACGGCCCGATGCCGCAGACCCGCGAGCACATCCTGCTCGCCCGCCAGGTCGGCGTGCCTGCGCTCGTCGTGTTCCTCAACAAGTGCGACATGGTCGACGATCCGGAACTGCTCGAGCTCGTCGAGCTCGAAGTCCGCGAGCTGCTCTCGAAGTACGACTTCCCGGGCGACAAGATCCCGATCATCAAGGGTTCGGCGCTCGCCGCTCTCGAAGATTCCGACAAGAAGCTCGGCCACGACGCCATCCTCGAGCTCATGAAGAACGTCGACGAGTACATCCCGCAGCCGGAGCGTCCGATCGACCAGCCGTTCCTGATGCCGGTTGAAGACGTGTTCTCGATCTCGGGCCGCGGCACCGTCGTGACCGGCCGTGTCGAGCGCGGCATCGTCAAGGTCGGCGAGGAAATCGAGATCGTCGGTCTTCGTGCGACCCAGAAGACGACCGTCACCGGCGTCGAAATGTTCCGCAAGCTGCTCGATCAGGGCCAGGCCGGCGACAACATCGGTGCACTGCTCCGCGGCACCAAGCGCGAAGACGTCGAGCGCGGCCAGGTGCTGTGCAAGCCGGGTTCGGTCAAGCCGCACACCAAGTTCAAGGCTGAGGCTTACATCCTCACCAAGGAAGAGGGCGGTCGCCACACCCCGTTCTTCACCAACTACCGTCCGCAGTTCTACTTCCGCACCACCGACGTGACCGGTGTCGTGCACCTGCCGGAAGGCACCGAGATGGTGATGCCGGGCGACAACATCGCGATGGAAGTGCACCTGATCGTGCCGATCGCGATGGAAGAGAAGCTCCGCTTCGCGATCCGCGAGGGCGGCCGCACCGTCGGCGCCGGCGTCGTCGCCTCGATCATCGAGTAACTAAGCGAATAGGGAATGGTGAGTGGCGAATAGGGAAATCTATTCGCTACTCGCTACTCGCCACTCACTAGAGAAAGCACGGCAATGAACGGCCAAAACATTCGTATCCGTCTCAAGGCGTTCGACCATCGTATCCTCGATACGTCGACCCGCGAGATCGTGAACACGGCGAAGCGCACCGGCGCGCAGGTCCGCGGACCCATTCCGCTGCCCACCCGCATCGAGAAGTTCACCGTCAACCGTTCGCCCCACGTCGACAAGAAGAGCCGCGAGCAGTTCGAGATGCGCACTCACAAGCGCCTGCTCGACATCGTCGATCCGACCCCGCAGACCGTCGATGCTTTGATGAAGCTCGACCTGGCCGCCGGTGTCGACGTCGAGATCAAGCTCTAAGATTTTTGGATCACGTTCGCGACTATAGCGGACAGAAAGAACAGGAAGCACGCCGATGCGCTCCGGAGTGATCGCACAAAAGGTCGGGATGACGCGGGTCTTTACAGAGGCCGGCGAACATATCCCCGTGACCGTGCTGAAGCTCGGCAATTGCCAGGTCGTAGGCCACCGCACTGAAGAGAAGAACGGTTACGTCGCACTCCAGCTTGGTTCTGGCGCCCGCAAGACCGTTTACATGCCCAAGGCTGAGCGCGGCCAGTTCGCGGTCGCCAAGGTCGAGCCGAAGCGCCGGGTCGAGGAGTTCCGCGTCACCGCGGATGCCATGATCCCGGTCGGCGCCGAGATCCTTGCCGACCACTTCGTCGTCGGCCAGTTCGTCGACGTCACCGGCACCTCGGTCGGTAAGGGCTTCGCCGGCGGCATGAAGCGCTGGAACTTCGGCGGTCTGCGCGCCACCCACGGTGTGTCCGTCTCGCACCGCTCGATCGGTTCGACCGGTGGCCGTCAGGACCCCGGCAAGACCTGGAAGAACAAGAAGATGCCCGGCCACATGGGTGTCGACCGCATCACCACGCTCAACCTTCGCGTCGTTCAGCTCGATGTCGAGCGCGGCTTGATCCTCGTCGAAGGTGCCGTTCCCGGCTCCAAGGGCGGCTGGATCCGCGTGCGCGACGCCGTCAAGAAGCCGTTGCCGAAGGAAGCTCCGAAGCCCGGCAAGTTCAAGGTTGCGGGCGGCGAAGCCGAGGCTGCGGCCCAGCAAGAGGGTGCGTGAGATGGAATTGAAGGTCACCACCCTCGAAGGTAAGGAAGCCGGCTCGGTCCAGCTCTCCGACACCATTTTCGGTCTCGAGCCGCGCCAGGACATCATTGCACGTTGCGTGCAGTGGCAGCTCAACAAGCGCCAGGCCGGTACTCACAAGGCCAAGGGTCGCGCCGAGATCTGGCGCACCGGCAAAAAGATGTACAAGCAGAAGGGCACCGGCGGTGCTCGTCACGGCTCGGCCCGCGTGCCGCAGTTCCGCGGCGGCGGCCGTGCCTTCGGTCCGGTGGTGCGTTCGCACGCCACCGACCTGCCGAAGAAGGTCCGCGCGCTGGCGCTGAAGCATGCGCTCTCGGCCAAGGCCAAGGACGGCGATCTCGTCGTGATCGACAAGGCCGCGCTGGAAGCCGCCAAGACAAAGGCTCTGCTCGGTCACTTCTCGGGTCTGGGTCTGACCAACGCGCTGATCATCGACGGCGCCGAGCTCAACAACGGCTTCGCCGCTGCGGCCCGCAACATCCCGAACATGGACGTGCTGCCGATCCAGGGCATCAACGTCTACGACATCCTGCGCCGTCAGAAGCTCGTTCTGACCAAGGCCGCCATCGATGCGCTGGAGGCGCGCTTCAAATGACGAAGAACATCGAGGCCCGCCACTACGACGTGATCCTGTCGCCGGTCGTGACCGAAAAGGCCACGATCGCCTCGGAGCACAACAAGGTGCTGTTCAAGGTGGCCGCCAAGGCGACCAAGCCGCAGATCAAGGAAGCGATCGAGAAGCTGTTCGACGTCAAGGTCAAGAGCGTCAACACGCTGGTCCGCAAGGGCAAGACCAAGATCTTCCGCGGCAATCTCGGCTCGCAGTCGAACTCCAAGCGCGCGATCGTGACTCTCGAAGAGGGTCACCGGATCGACGTGACCACCGGTCTGTAAGGTCGCACGACGATGGCACTGAAGACATTCAATCCCACGACGCCGGGCCAGCGCCAGCTGGTCATGGTCGATCGTTCGGCCCTCTACAAGGGCAAGCCTGTCAAGGCGCTCACCGAAGGCAAGCACTCCTCGGGCGGTCGCAACAGCACCGGTCGCATCACCGTGCGCTTCCGCGGCGGTGGTCACAAGCGGACGCTGCGCACCGTCGATTTCAAGCGTGAGAAGATCGATGTTCCCGCGACCGTCGAGCGGCTGGAATACGATCCGAACCGCAGCGGCTTCATCGCGCTGATCAAGTATCAGGACGGCGAGCAGGCCTACATCCTGGCGCCGCAGCGCCTGGCGGTGGGTGATACCATCATCGCCGGCAACTACGTCGACGTGAAGCCGGGCAACGTCATGCCGCTCGGCAACATGCCGGTCGGCACGATCATCCACAACATCGAGCTCAAGATCGGGAAGGGCGGCCAGCTCGCCCGTTCCGCGGGCACCTATGCCCAGCTCGTCGGTCGCGACCAGGACTACGTGATCATCCGCCTGAATTCGGGCGAGCAGCGCCTGGTGCACGGCCGTTGCCGCGGCACGATCGGTGCGGTGTCGAACCCGGATCACATGAACACCTCGATCGGCAAGGCCGGCCGCAACCGTTGGCTGGGCCGCAAGCCGCATAACCGCGGTGTTTCGATGAACCCGATCGACCATCCGCACGGCGGTGGTGAAGGTCGTACCTCGGGCGGCCGCCACCCGGTCACCCCGTGGGGCAAGCCGACCAAGGGCAAGAAGACCCGCACCAACAAGTCGACCAACAAATTCATTCTCCTAAGCCGCCACAAGCGGAAGAAGTAAGGAACGCCGGACATGGTTCGTTCAGTCTGGAAAGGCCCGTTCGTCGAGGGTTCTCTGCTCAAGAAGGCAGATGCCGCCCGTGCGTCCGGCCGTCACGACGTCATCAAGATCTGGAGCCGTCGCTCGACGATCCTGCCGCAGTTCGTCGGCCTGACCTTCGGCGTCTACAACGGTCAGAAGCACGTTCCGGTGGCGGTCAACGAGGAAATGGTCGGGCACAAGTTCGGCGAGTTCTCGCCGACCCGGACCTTCCATGGCCACTCCGGCGACAAGAAAGCCAAGAAGGCTTGAGGATTAAACGATGAGCAAACCTAAGCGCGAACGGAGCCTCGCCGAGAACGAGGCCAAGGCGGTCGCCCGGATGCTGCGGGTGAGCCCGCAGAAGCTCAACCTGGTCGCCCAGCTCATTCGCGGCCGGAAGGCAGCTGCTGCGCTCGCCGATCTGCAGTTTTCGCGCAAGCGGATCGCGGTCGACGTGAAGAAGTGCCTGGAATCGGCTATCGCCAATGCCGAGAACAACCACGATCTCGACGTCGACGATCTCGTCGTGGCGCAGGCCTTCGTGGGCAACGGCCTCGTCATGAAGCGCTTCGCCGCCCGCGGCCGCGGCCGCTCGGGCCGTGTCTACAAACCATTTTCGCAGCTGACGATCATCGTTCGTCAGGTCGAAGCCGAAGCAGCCGCTTAAGGGCGCAGGAGAACACGATGGGTCAAAAGATCAATCCGATCGGTCTGCGTCTCGGCATCAACCGCACCTGGGATTCCCGCTGGTTCGCCGGCAAGCAGGAATACGGCAAGCTGCTGCACGAGGACGTCAAGATCCGTGAGATCCTGCACAAGGAGCTCAAGCAGGCGGCCGTCGCCCGCATCGTGATCGAGCGTCCGCACAAGAAGTGCCGCGTCACCATCCACTCGGCTCGTCCGGGCGTGGTGATCGGCAAGAAGGGCGCCGACATCGACAAGCTGCGCAAGAGGGTCGCGGACATCACCTCGTCCGACGTCGTCATCAACATCGTCGAAATCCGCAAGCCGGAGCTCGACGCGACGCTGGTGGCCGAGTCGATCGCGCAGCAGCTCGAGCGCCGCGTCGCGTTCCGCCGTGCCATGAAGCGCGCCGTTCAGTCGGCGATGCGTCTCGGCGCTGAAGGCATCCGCATCAACTGCTCGGGTCGTCTGGGCGGTGCGGAAATCGCGCGCATGGAGTGGTACCGCGAAGGTCGCGTGCCGCTGCACACGCTGCGCGCCGACATCGACTACGGCGTTGCGACCGCGTTCACGACCTTCGGCACCTGCGGCGTCAAGGTCTGGATCTTCAAGGGCGAGATCCTCGAGCACGATCCGATGGCCCAGGACAAGAGAATGGCCGAAGGCGAGAGCAGCGGCGGTGGTGATCGCGGTGGCCGTGGGCGCCGCGACAACGCTGCGGCCTGACGCCAGCACAGAGAATTTGAGGGCTCAAAGCCATGATGCAACCTAAGAAGACGAAGTTCCGGAAAGCGCATAAGGGCCGTATCCACGGCGTTGCGTCTTCGGGTGCGACGTTGGCCTTCGGCCAGTTCGGCCTGAAGGCGACCGAGCCTGAGCGCGTCACCGCGCGCCAGATCGAAGCCGCCCGCCGCGCGCTCACCCGTCACATGAAGCGTGCCGGCCGCGTCTGGATCCGCGTATTCCCGGACGTTCCGGTGTCGAAGAAGCCGGCCGAAGTCCGCATGGGCTCCGGCAAGGGTTCGCCGGAATTGTGGGTCGCGCGCGTCAAGCCGGGCCGAGTGTTGTTCGAGATCGACGGCGTCAACACCCAGACGGCGCGCGAAGCGCTGACCCTGGCGGCCGCCAAGCTGCCGATCAAGACGCGCTTCGTCGAGCGCATTGCGGAGTAATGGCCATGGCCCAGATGAAGATCGAAGACATCCGCGCGATGAGCCCCGACCAGCAGGATGACGCCGTCCTGAACCTGAAGAAGGAACGCTTCAACCTGCGCTTCCAGCGCGCCACCGGGCAGCTCGAGAACACCTCGCGCCTGCGCGAGGCTCGCCGTGATATCGCCCGTATCAAGACCGTCGCCGCGCAGAAGCGCGCGAAAGAGAAGTAAGGGGCTTACGAAGATGCCGAAACGTACTTTGCAAGGCGTGGTCGTCAGCGACAAGACTGCCAAGACCGTCGTGGTGCGCGTCGATCGCCGCTTCACGCATCCGATCTACAAGAAGACGATCCGCCGTTCGAAGAACTACCACGCGCACGACGAGGACAACCAGTTCAAGCCGGGCGACATGGTGTGGATCGAGGAATCGAAGCCGATTTCGAAGTTGAAGCGCTGGGTCGTGATCCGGGGCGAACACAAGAAAAGCGCCTGATCTGTTGGCTTTAGCCGACTGACTTCAGGGAAATGTTGAGCGCCGGCTGGGCTGGCGCAAGAGAGAAGAGGACGAGGTGCATCAATGATTCAGATGCAGACCAACCTCGACGTGGCCGACAATTCTGGCGCACGCCGTGTCATGTGTATCAAGGTGCTCGGAGGCTCCAAGCGCCGCTACGCCACGATCGGCGACATCATTGTCGTCTCGATCAAGGAAGCGATTCCGCGTGGCAAGGTGAAGAAGGGCGACGTGATGAAGGCCGTCGTGGTGCGCGTCCGCAAGGACATCCGCCGCGCCGACGGTTCGGTCATCCGTTTCGACCGCAACGCCGCCGTTCTGATCAACAACCAGTCCGAGCCGGTCGGCACCCGTATCTTCGGGCCCGTGCCGCGCGAGCTGCGTGCGAAGAACCACATGAAGATCATCTCGCTCGCGCCGGAGGTGCTGTGATGGCTGCGAAGATCCGCAAGGGCGACAAGGTCGTCGTGCTGACCGGTCGCGACAAGGGCCGCACCGGCGAGGTGTTCGAGGTTCGCCCCGACGCCGGCACGGCGCTGGTGCGCGGCATCAACATGGTCAAGCGTCACCAGAAGCAGACGCAGGCCCAGGAGGGCGGCATCATCTCCAAGGAGTCGCCGATCCAACTGTCCAACATCGCGTATGTCGGCAAGGACGGAAAGCCGACCCGCGTCGGATTCAAGATTCTGGCGGACGGCAAGAAGGTCCGCATCGCCAAGAGCTCGGGAGCTGAGATCGATGGCTGAGGCCACTTATACCCCGCGCCTGCGCGCGGAATACGATGCGAAGATCCGCACGGAAATGACCGAGAAGTTCGGTTATGAGAACGTGATGCAGGTTC
The DNA here is from genome assembly GCF_023100965.1 of Bradyrhizobium sp. 192. Classification (NCBI taxonomy): domain Bacteria; kingdom Pseudomonadati; phylum Pseudomonadota; class Alphaproteobacteria; order Hyphomicrobiales; family Nitrobacteraceae; genus Bradyrhizobium; species Bradyrhizobium sp. 192. Next base: position 5,636,258 of record NZ_CP064690.1, on the reverse strand, counting down.
CGCGCCTGGACAAGGTCGTGCTGAACATGGGCGTCGGCGATTCCGTCAACGACCGCAAGAAGGCCGAGACCGCCGCCAGCGAGCTGACCCAGATCGCAGGCCAGAAGGCCATCGTGACCTACTCGCGTATCGCGATCGCGACCTTCAAGCTGCGTGAAAACCAGCCGATCGGCTGCAAGGTCACGCTGCGCAAGGCCCGCATGTACGAGTTCATTGATCGCCTGGTGACGGTCGCGCTGCCGCGCGTCCGCGACTTCCGCGGCCTGAACCCGAAGAGCTTCGACGGCCGCGGCAATTATTCGCTCGGCATCAAGGAGCACATCATTTTCCCCGAGATCGACTTCGACAAGGTCACGGAAGCCCGCGGTATGGACATCACTGTCTGCACCACGGCCAAGACCGACGACGAGGCGAGGGCCTTGTTGACCGCTTTCAATTTCCCGTTCCGGCAGTGAGACGCTGACCTAAAGCCTCTCAAACGCGGATACCCAGGAGCCAAGCATGGCAAAGAAGAGTTCAATCGAGAAGAACAACCGGCGCAAGCGGATGACGAAGAACGCCGCCCCGAAGCGCGAGCGTTTGAAGGCGATCATCGCCGACAAGACGCTGCCGATGGAGGAGCGGTTCGCCGCGACCCTGAAGCTTGCGGAAATGCCGCGCAACTCGTCGGCGACCCGCATCCGTCTGCGTTGCGAGCTGTCGGGCCGTTCGCGTTCGAACTACCGCAAGACCAAACTGTCCCGCATCGCGATGCGCGAACTTGGCTCCAAGGGCATGGTCCCGGGCCTCGTGAAGTCCAGCTGGTAAGGAGGGTCGTTTAGATGTCTACGCACGATCCAATCAGCGATCTGATCACCCGCATCCGCAACGCGCAGATGCGCTCCAAGTCCAAGGTCTCGACGCCTGGCTCGAGGATGCGCGAGAACGTGCTCGAGGTCCTCAAGAGCGAGGGCTACATCCGCGGTTACGCCACGCTCGAGCATTCCTCGGGCCGCAGCGAGATCGAGATCGAGCTGAAGTATTTCGACGGCGAGCCCGTCATCCGCGAGATCGAACGTGTTTCCAAGCCCGGGCGTCGCGTTTACGCCTCGGTGAAGAACCTGCCGCGGGTCAACAATGGGCTCGGCATTTCGGTGTTGTCGACGCCGAAGGGGATCATGGCCGACCACAGCGCGCGCGAAGCGAATGTGGGCGGTGAAGTCCTCTTCACGGTGTTCTGAGAAGGATTTTTGATCCATGTCACGTGTTGGCAAAAGGCCTGTGCCGGTTCCGTCGGGTGTTACCGCGACCGTCGATGGGCAGACCGTCAAGATGAAGGGCCCGAAGGGCCAGCTTCAGTTCGTCGTTCATGACGACGTCGAGGTGAAGCTCGAGGACGGCCAGGTGAAGGTGAACCCGCGGGTCGAGACCAATCGCGCGCGCGCGCTGTACGGCACCGCTCGCGCCCAGGTCGCGAATCTGGTCGAAGGCGTCACCAAGGGCTTCGAGAAGAAGCTCGAGATCACCGGCGTCGGTTACCGCGCCGCGATGCAGGGCAAGAACCTGCAGCTCGCGCTCGGCTACAGCCACGACGTGGTCTATACGATCCCGGAGGGGATCACGATCACGGTGCCGAAGCCGACCGAGATCACGGTGACCGGCAGCGACATCCAGCGCGTCGGCCAGGTCGCCGCCGAGATTCGCTCCTATCGTCCGCCGGAGCCCTACAAGGGCAAGGGCGTGAAGTATGTTGGCGAATTCATCTTCCGCAAGGAAGGCAAGAAGAAGTAACGGAGCCGGTCATGTCGAAAGCCAAGGTTACGAATGCCCGGCGCAAGCGCAGTGTACGGCTGAAGCTGCGCCGCTCCGGTGGCGGCCGTCCGCGCCTGTCGGTGTTCCGCTCGTCCAAGCACATCTACGCCCAGGTCATCGACGACCTGAAGGGCGAGACGCTGGCCTCTGCCTCATCGCTCGAGAAGTCGATGCGCGACGGCGGCAAGACCGGCGCTGACATCGATGCGGCGAAGGCGGTCGGCAAGCTGCTGGCCGAGCGCGCCGCCGAGAAGGGCGTCAAGGAAGTCGTGTTCGATCGCGGCAGCTACCTCTATCACGGGCGCGTCAAGGCTCTGGCCGATGCAGCGCGTGAGAGCGGGCTGAGCTTCTAACAGAATTTGAGGATTGGGGCGCAAGCCTCTGAAGGATTGGAAAAATGGCAGAACGCGAACAACGTGGTGGACGCGATCAACGCGGCGGCGGCGGACGTGAACGCAGGGAGCGCGAGGAGCGCGACAGCGAGTTCGTCGACAAGCTCGTCCACATCAACCGCGTTGCCAAGGTCGTCAAGGGTGGCAAGCGCTTCGGTTTCGCAGCGCTGGTCGTGATCGGCGACCAGAAGGGCCGCGCCGGCTTCGGTCACGGCAAGGCGCGCGAAGTGCCGGAAGCGATCCGCAAGGCCACCGAGTCCGCCAAGCGCAACCTGACCCGCGTGTCGCTGCGCGAGGGCCGTACGCTGCATCACGACATCGCCGGCCGTCATGGCGCTGGCCGTGTCTACCTGCGCGCGGCTCCCGCCGGTACCGGCATCATCGCCGGCGGCCCGATGCGCGCCGTGTTCGAGACGCTCGGCGTCCAGGACGTGGTAGCCAAGTCGATCGGCTCGTCGAACCCCTACAACATGGTTCGCGCGACCTTCGACGCGCTGAAGCATCAGGATTCGCCGCGTTCGGTCGCAGCCCGCCGCAACATCAAGGTGTCCACTCTGCAGTCGCGCCGGATCGGTGGCGATGCCGAGGCGGCTGCCGACTAACGGAAGCTCTGGAGTAGATTCTCATGGCCAAGGACGCAGCTAAGTCCAGCAAGACGATCAAGCTCGAGCAGACCGGCAGCGCGATCCGCCGCCATCACTCGCAGCGTTCGACGCTGATCGGGCTCAAGCTCAACAAGATCGGTCGCACCAGCGAACTGCAGGACACCCCGGCAGTCCGTGGCATGATCGAGAAGGTTCATCATCTCGTTCGCATCGTCGACGAGAAGTAAATAAGGAGAAGGGCGATGAAGCTCAGCGATATCGCCGACAACGCCGGCTCGCGCAAGAAGCGTATGCGCGTCGGGCGTGGCATTGGTTCGGGCAAGGGTAAGCAGTCCGGCCGCGGCGGCAAGGGCCAGACCGCGCGTTCGGGCGTGCGCATCAAGGGTTTCGAAGGCGGCCAGATGCCGTTGCATCGCCGTCTGCCCAAGCGCGGCTTCAACAACATCTTCCGCGTCGAGTTCGCCGAGATCAATCTCGACCGGCTCCAGGAAGCGGTCGATGCCAAGAAGATCGACGCCGGCAGCGTCGTGACCATCGAGTCCCTGGTGAAGGGTGGCGTTCTGCGCCGGCCCAAGGGTGGCCTGCGGCTGCTCGGCCGCGGCGAGCTCAAGTCCAAGCTCAACATCGAAGTCCACGGCGCCACCAAGACCGCGATCGCCGCGGTCGAGAAGGCCGGCGGCTCGGTGAAGATCCTCGCCCCTGCCAAGGAAGAAGGCGAGGCGGCGTAACAACTGCGTCATTGGCCCGCGGCTCGCGGGCCTTTACGCACGAAGGACGTGGACTTATCGAAGCCGAGCCCCAGATAATGTCCGGTGTCCGGTATAATGTAGCCCGGCCGCGGGCATGACGGCGCAATAGGCGGCGGGAGAAAGTCCAAGATGGCCTCTGCAGCGGAACAACTGGCAGCCAATCTCAATTTCGGTGCGTTCGCCAAGGCTGACGAACTGAAGAAGCGCATCTGGTTCACCCTGGGTGCGTTGCTCGTTTATCGGCTCGGGACCTACATCCCGCTCCCCGGCATCGACCCCAATATCTGGGAGCAGGTGTTCCGCTCCCAGGCGGGCGGCATCCTCGGCATGTTCAACATGTTCGCCGGCGGCGGCATCCACCGCATGGCGATCTTCGCGCTGAACATCATGCCGTATATCTCGGCCTCGATCATCATCCAGCTCCTCACCACCGTCTCGCCGCAACTCGAGGCGCTGAAGAAGGAAGGCGAGTCCGGCCGCAAGCTGCTGAACCAGTACACCCGCTATCTCACCGTGATCCTGGCCGCGTTCCAGTCCTACGGAATCGCGGTGGGCCTCGAGGGCGCCGGCAACGTCGTCAGCGACCCCGGCCTGTTCTTCCGTCTGTCCACTGCGATCACGCTGACCGGCGGCACCATGTTCCTGATGTGGCTGGGCGAGCAGATCACCTCGCGCGGCATCGGCAACGGCATCTCGCTGATCATTCTGTCCGGCATCGTCGCCGAGCTGCCCGCCGCGCTCGCCAACATGCTCGAGCTCGGTCGTCAGGGCGCGATGTCGACCGGCCTGATCCTGGTCGTCATCATCATGGCGGTCGCCGTGATCGCCTTCATCGTGTTCATGGAGCGCGCGCAGCGCCGCCTCCTGATCCAGTATCCGAAGCGCCAGGTCGGCAACAAGATGTTCGAGGGCCAGTCCTCGCATCTGCCGCTCAAGCTCAATACCTCCGGCGTGATCCCGCCGATCTTCGCGTCCTCGCTGCTCTTGCTGCCGACCACGGTGGCGAACTTCAACGCGGGAAGCGGGCCGGAATGGTTCCAGTGGATCACCACCCAGCTCGGCCACGGCCGTCCGCTGTTCCTGATCATGTATCTGGCGCTGATCGTGTTCTTCGCCTTCTTCTACACCGCGATCGTGTTCAACCCGACCGAGACCGCGGACAATCTGAAGAAGCACGGCGGCTTCATTCCGGGCATCCGTCCCGGCGAACGCACCGCGGAATATATCGACTACGTGCTGTCGCGCATCACCGTGCTCGGTGCGGTCTATCTGGCGATCGTCTGCTTGATCCCGGAAATCCTGATCTCCTATGCTTCGGTGCCGTTCTACTTCGGCGGCACCTCGCTGCTGATCGTGGTCAGCGTCACCATGGACACGGTGGCGCAGGTGCAGGGCTATCTGCTGGCGCATCAGTATGAAGGCCTGATCCGCAAGTCGAAGCTGCGCGGGCGCCGCCGCTAGAGGCCTATCGAGGCGGCGCGTCTGCGCCGCCGATTCGCCGCGCACCGACGGTGCGCGGCTTGCGCCAAGCGCAGCACGGACCTTCGATCGCATTGGCAGAGCACCCCGCACTGCGACGCAATCACTGATTTCAAAGCCCTTCTTGGCGTCTGCCCGTCCGCTCCCCTATGATATGGGTAGCGGTGCAGCGCCGATTATGGTTTGCACTGTTCTTGGACTTCAAACACGGGTGCGCGACGTATCGCTCACCAATCCGGGGGGCATACGCGATGAGAATTATACTTCTTGGACCGCCGGGGTCGGGCAAGGGGACCCAGGCGCAGCTGCTGGTCGAGCGCTATGGCATCGTCCAGCTCTCGACCGGCGAGATGCTGCGTGCGGCCGTGGCGGCCGGAACGCCGGTCGGGCTGAAGGCCAAGGAGATCATGGCCAGCGGTGCTCTCGTGCCCGACGAGGTCGTGGTCGGAATCATCTCCGATCGGATCGACCAGCCGGACGCCCGCAACGGCTTCATCCTCGACGGTTTCCCGCGCACCGTGCCGCAGGCGGAGGCGCTGGACGATCTGCTCAAGCACAAGCACCTCAAGCTCGACGCCGTGATCGAGCTCCGCGTCAACGAGAGCGCGCTGCTGCACCGTGTCGAGACTCGCGTCGCCCAGATGCGTGAGCGCGGGGAGGAGGTCCGACTCGACGACACCCCGGAGGTCCTGACCAAGCGGTTAGCCAACTACCGCAACCAGACGGAACCGCTGATTCACTACTATTCCGAGCGGCGCAAGCTCTCGACCATCGACGGTATGATGGCCATCGACGAGGTCACCCGCGCCATCCATCGCCAGCTCCTGGCGCTGGGGGCAGTCGAGGCCAGGACCAACGCCAAAAGCGCAGCCAAGGCTGGACCGGCCAAGAAGGCCAAGGCCAGCAAGAAGGCTGGGAAAGCAGCCAAAACGACCAAAAGGCCCGCCAAATCGGCTAAAAAGGCCGCCAAGGCGGCGGTGAGGGGCCCCAAGAAGGCGGCCAAGAAGGCCGCCGGGAAGACCGTCAAGAAAGCCGCGAAAAGGGCGTCCCCAAAGACCGCCAGGAAGGCTGTCAAAAAGGGTGCCAAGAAGGCCGCAAAAAAGGTCACGAAAAGGCGAGCCAAACGCTAGCAGCGGTTGACGAAAGCCCCTGGAATCCCCTAATAAGCCCCGCATCCAAGTCGGATAGTTTCAAACGATGCCGGGCCCCAGGAAGACCGGGGGTGGGCGTCGTGTTCGCGTTTGTGAACACCTGCCCGAGAAACCAAGCACTTAAAGACCGGTTCCTGACGAGGGATCGGTAACAGGAGAGAAGGCCGTGGCCCGTATTGCCGGCGTGAACATCCCGACCAACAAGCGCGTGCTGATCGCGCTCCAGTACATCCATGGCATCGGCCAGAAGATCGCTGGCGAGATTCTCGAAAAGGTGAAGATCCCCGAGGATCGTCGCGTCAATCAGCTGAGCGATGCCGAAGTGCTCCAGATCCGCGAAGTGATCGACCGCGACTATCTCGTCGAGGGCGACCTGCGTCGTGAGGTCGGCATCAACATCAAGCGTCTGATGGACCTCGGCTGCTATCGCGGCCTGCGTCATCGTCGCGGCCTGCCGGTGCGCGGCCAGCGTACCCACACCAATGCGCGCACGCGCAAGGGTCCGGCCAAGGCCATCGCCGGCAAGAAGAAGTAAACTCGCGAATAGGGAATGGCGAATGGCGAGTAGGGAGATCCCTATTCGCCATTCGCTACTCACCATTCGCTTCCACAGGTGTAGCCGCTGGCACTACGGCGGCGTTTGAGATCTTCAGGAGAGGTACTCTATGGGCAAGGAAGCCACCCGCGTTCGTCGTCGTGAGCGCAAGAACATCGCCTCCGGCGTCGCGCACGTGAACTCGTCGTTCAACAACACGACCATCACCATCACCGACGCGCAGGGCAACACGATTGCCTGGTCTTCCGCCGGCACGATGGGCTTCAAGGGCTCGCGCAAGTCCACCCCGTACGCCGCGCAGGTTGCCGCCGAAGACGTGTCCAAGAAGGCGCAGGAACACGGCATGCGCACGCTGGAAGTCGAAGTCGCAGGTCCCGGTTCAGGCCGCGAATCGGCGCTCCGCGCGCTTCAGGCCGCAGGCTTCACCGTCACCTCGATCCGTGACGTGACCACGATCCCGCACAACGGTTGCCGTCCCCGCAAGCGTCGGCGCGTTTGATACGAAATTGCGGGCGCATCGGCGCCCGCGATTGTTTTTTGCAAAGCCGCGGAAATGATCTGCGGCCTTTCTCCAACGCCGGTATCTGCAATCGCAGTATGACTGGCCTGTATGGGTGAAACAGTGACGATCCAGAAAAATTGGCAAGAACTGATTCGACCGAACAAGCTCCAGGTGCAGCCCGGCAGCGATCCCTCGCGTTTCGCGACCATCGTCGCCGAGCCGCTCGAGCGCGGCTTCGGCCAGACGCTCGGCAACGCGCTGCGCCGCATCCTGCTCTCCTCGCTCCAGGGCGCAGCGGTGCAGTCGGTGCACATCGACGGCGTGCTGCACGAGTTCTCCTCGATCGCGGGCGTTCGTGAGGACGTCACCGATATCGTGCTCAACATCAAGGACATCTCGATCAAGATGCAGGGCGAAGGCCCCAAGCGCATGGTCGTGAAGAAGTCCGGCCCGGGCGTCGTCACCGCCGGCGACATCCAGACCGTCGGCGACGTCGTCGTGCTCAACCCGGACCTGCAGATCTGCACCCTCGACGAGGGCGCCGAGATCCGCATGGAGTTCACGGTCGCCACCGGCAAGGGCTACGTGCCCGCCGAGCGCAACCGTCCCGAGGATGCGCCGATCGGCCTGATCCCGGTCGACAGCCTGTACTCGCCGGTCCGCAAGGTCTCCTACAAGGTCGAGAACACCCGTGAGGGCCAGATCCTCGACTACGACAAGTTGACCATGACGATCGAGACCAACGGCGCGCTGACGCCGGATGATTCGGTGGCCTATGCCGCTCGCATCCTCCAGGATCAGCTCAACGTGTTCGTCAACTTCGAAGAGCCGCGCAAGGAAGTCGCCCAGGAGATCATCCCGGACCTCGCCTTCAACCCGGCCTTCCTCAAGAAGGTGGACGAGCTCGAGCTGTCGGTGCGCTCGGCCAACTGCTTGAAGAACGACAACATCGTCTACATCGGCGACCTCGTCCAGAAGAGCGAAGCCGAAATGCTCCGCACCCCGAACTTCGGCCGCAAGTCGCTGAACGAGATCAAGGAAGTGCTGGCCCAGATGGGTCTGCATCTCGGCATGGAAGTGCCGGGCTGGCCGCCGGAGAACATCGACGAGCTCGCCAAGCGCTTCGAGGATCACTACTGAGCGAATGGCGAGTAGGGGGTGGCGAATAGACGACTATTCGCCATTCGTTACTCATCACTCGCGTACTACGGGCGAACGCAGGCAGCCCACCTGAGCAACATGTCCGACGAACCGTCGCGGCAGTTTTTACGTAAGGAATAGTCACATGCGTCACGGCAAGGTTCATCGGAAGCTCAATCGCACGGCCGAGCATCGCCGCGCGATGTTCGCCAACATGTGCGCTGCGCTGATCAAGCACGAGCAGATCGTCACCACGCTGCCGAAGGCGAAGGAATTGCGTCCGATCGTCGAGAAGCTCGTCACCCTCGGCAAGAAGGGCGGGCTGGCGATGCGCCGCCAGGCGATCTCCGAGATGCGCGACAAGGACCAGGTCAGGAAGCTGTTCGACGTGCTGGCGGCTCGCTACAAGGACCGTCAGGGCGGCTACACCCGCATCATCAAGGCCGGCTTCCGCTACGGCGACAACGCCCCGATGGCCGTGATCGAGTTCGTCGATCGCGACGTCGACGCCAAGGGCCAGGATTCCGGTCCGGTGCAGGAAAAGGAAGCCGAGGCGGCGTAAGCCGATCGGTATTGAGTTTTCGAAGAGCGGCGCCTCCGGGCGCCGCTTTTTTTATTGCGCTGCCATTGTCTTCTGACCATGGCCCATCGCCCTGAAAGCCACCTCGATTCGGTGGCCGGCCTGAGCGCGTGGAGCGATCAGCAAATCAAACGTGCGATTGCGCAAGGCATCAGATGCGACGGGTACAAGGTCATGCCAGCATCCCGCGTCGACAGGGTGGGCACGCTACGCCTTGCCGACCCTGTACCCACTGCTGTTGCGGCGGCCGATCCTCACGCGTCGGTGAGGGACGATTGAAGCTGCTTTCGCAGCGCATGATATCTCGGTGAACATCAAAGGAGCCCACGCATGAACATCGACCTTTCCGGAAAGACCGCCCTCGTGACTGGCTCGACTGCCGGCATCGGTCACGCCATCGCCAAAGGCCTCGCCGGCTCGGGCGCCAGTGTCGTGATCAACGGCCGGGGCCAGGACAAGGTCGATGCCGCGGTGCGCAAGCTGGAAGGGACGGGCGCGAAGGTGCGCGGAATCGCTGCCAACGTCTCGACTGCCGCAGGCTGCAAGGCGCTGGTTGCGGCGCTGCCTGAGGTCGACATCCTCATCAACAACGCCGGCATCTTCGAGCCCAAGGATTTCTTCGACATCCCGGACGAGGATTGGAGCCGTTTCTTCGAGGTCAACGTCATGAGCGGCGTGCGGCTGTCGCGCGCTTACCTGAAGGGCATGCTCAAGCGCAATTGGGGCCGCATCGTCTTCATTTCATCTGAGTCGGGGCTGAACATTCCCGTCGAGATGATCCACTACGGCATGAGCAAAACAGCCCAGCTCTCGGTCGCGCGCGGCTTGGCACAGCTTACCCGCGGCACGGGTGTTACCGTCAATTCCGTGCTGCCGGGCCCGACGATGTCGGAGGGCGTCGAGACCTTCGTGAAGGATCTCGCCAAGCAGAACGGGCAGTCGGTCGATGAGGCCGCCGCCAATTTCGTCAAGCAGCATCGCCCGAGTTCGCTGTTGCAACGCTTCGCCAGCGTCGACGAGATCGCCAACATGGTGGTCTATGTCGCCTCGAAGCAGGCGTCCGCGACCAACGGTGCGGCGCTGCGGGCCGAGGGCGGCATCGTCAATACCATCGCCTGAGGCGGCGCTGCGGCGGCTGCTGGTTGTCGAAGCGTTGTTCCAGTCTGGCTGGTTTGCGGGCCCGTGGGTTCCGTTCGGCGCGCAGTCGGCTAAGATCAGCTCTCATGCTCTGGCCCCTGTCGACCCGCCATAAACGCCTCTTCAAGCTGACGTCCGCGCGATGGCAGCGGCAGGCGATCTTCCTGCTCGGCGGGATCTGTGTCGGTGCCATAGCGGTGGCGCTGGCACAGCTCGCCGATCTCGCCCAGCATGCCTTCGGGCTGCTGCTCGCGAAGTCCCGCTATGCCGTGCTGGCGGTGACGCCGCTCGGCTTCGTGCTCTCGGCCTATCTGACCATTCGTCTGTTTCCGAACGCGCAGGGCAGCGGAATTCCGCAAGCCATCGCCGCACGGCATCTGACCGATCAGCGCGCGCGAGAGAGCCTGGTCTCGATGCGGATCGCGATCGGAAAGGTGATCCTCACTCTGTTCGGTCTGTTGTGCGGCGGCTCCGTTGGCCGGGAAGGTCCGACAGTGCAGGTGGGTGCGTCCATCATGTTCGCACTCGGCCGCGTCTCACCGCGCCGCCAGCCCGGATTGATTCTGGCCGGAGCCGCTGCAGGCGTTGCCGCAGCGTTCAACACGCCGCTCGCTGGCATCGTCTTCGGCATCGAGGAGATGAGCCGCGCTTTCGAGACCCGCACGTCCAGCCTCATCATTGCGGCCGTGATCGCGGCTGGCCTGACCTCGCTGGCGCTGGCGGGCAATTACGCCTATTTCGGCAGCAGCGCGACGTCGCTGGCGCGTGGCCTGGACTGGCTGGCCGTTCCGCTCTGTGGTGTGGCCGGCGGTCTGGCGGGCGGCCTGTTCAGCCGCATCGTCATCACGATGGCGCGGGGGGGCAAGAATTCGCTCGGACGCGCGATCAAGGGGCATCCACTCTGGTTTGCATTCGCATGTGGACTGGCCGTCGCGATCTGCGGCCTGGTATCCGGCGATACGATCTATGGCACCGGCTATGACCAGGTGAAGACGGCGCTGGAGCACGGCTCGCCGCTGCCGCAGGATTTCGGCGTGCTCAAGCTGCTGGCGACGACCTTTGCCGCGATCAGCGGCATACCCGGCGGTATTTTCGCGCCGTCGCTTGCCGTCGGTGCCGGCATCGGCAGCAACATCGCCTCGTTCTTCCACGATGCGCCGCTCGGCGCGATCATGCTGCTCGGCATGGTCTCGTACTTCGCCGGCGTGGTTCAGGCGCCGATCACGGCGTTCGTGATCGTGACCGAGATGACGGACAATCACGGCATGGTCGTGCCATTGATGGCGGCCGCGCTGATCGCGCACGTGACCTCGCGAATGATCTGCGAGGAGGGCATCTATCACGCGCTGGCAAAAGGCTTTGTCGAACGTGCGACGCATCCGCAGGATGCGAAGGCGCCGCCCGCTTCGAACTGACGCCTACCACCCCTCCAGCACGATCTTGCCGCGCGACTTGCCGCTCTCCAAGAGCGCATGCGCGCGCTTGAGGTTGGCCGCGTTGATCGTGCCGAAAGTCTGGTCGAGCGTGGTGCGCAACACGCCCTTGTCGATGAGGTCGGCGACGTCGTTCAGCAGATGATGCTGCGCGATCATGTCCGCCGTCTGGAACGAGGAGCGCGTGAACATCGATTCCCAGTGGACCGAGATCGCCTTGCCCTTGAACGTGCTCATGTTGAACTCCGGGGGATCGTCGATCAGGCCGAACCGGCCCTGCGGCGCCATCAACTCGGCGATCGCCTTGTAGTGCTGGTCGGTGAAGGTGAGGCTCGCCACCAGCGCGACCGGCGGCAGCTTCAATTTTTCGATCTGCTCCTTCATCGGCTTGCCATGATCGATCACCGCATGCGCGCCGAGATCGAGACACCATTTCTGCGATTCCGGCCGCGTCGCGGTCGCGACCACCGTGAGACCGGTGAGGCGGCGGGCGAGCTGGATCAGGATCGAGCCGACGCCGCCGGCGCCGCCCGTGATCAGCAGCGTGCGCGGATCGACGCTCTTGCCGGGCACCGCGCCGAGCCGATCGAACAGCAATTCCCAGGCGGTGATGGAGGTGAGGGGAAGGGCAGCTGCCTGGGCAAACGAGAGCGACTTCGGCTTGAGGCCTGTGATGCGTTCGTCGACCAGGTGGAATTCGGCATTGGTGCCTTGGCGCAGGATCGAGCCTGCGTAGAACACTTCATCGCCCGGCTTGAACAGCGTGACCTCGGGTCCGACGGCATCGACAACGCCAGCCGCGTCGTAGCCCAGGATCTTGGTCTCGCCCTCGGGCGGCGCTGCGCGCTTGCGCACCTTGTAATCGACCGGATTGGCCGAAATCGCCTTCACGGCGACGCGAATGTCGCGTCCCTTGGGCTCGGGTTTTGCGGTCTCGAAATCGATCAGCGAATCCGCGTCCTCGATCGGAAGCGATTTCTTGTAGCCGACGGCTTTCATGGCTTGTCTCCATCAGATGGCGCGCAGCTTGGCATGAGCCCGCTTGGCCTGCTAACTGTCGCGCTAGCTCCGATTTGGCAAGTACTGTAAATTCGGGGATATAGTCCCTGTTTGGATACTATTGGAAAAACACGCATGAAACGGCGCGATTTTGCCCGGCGCCCGGGCTGCTCGGTCGAGGCGACGCTGGATCTGATCGACGGCAAATGGAAGGGCGTGATCCTCTATCACCTGCAGAGCGGCACCCAGCGCTTCGGCGAACTGCGCCGCCGGATGCCCGGCATCACCCAGCGCATGCTGACAAAACAGCTTCGCGCGCTGGAGGAGGACAAGCTCGTCATCCGCAAGGTCTATGCGGAGGTGCCGCCGCGCGTGGAGTACTGTCTCTCCGAGTTGGGTGAGAGCCTCAAGCCGGTGATCGACATCCTGAAAGCCTGGGGCGAGAGCCACCAGCAGCGGCTGTCCTGCGCGCCGCCGCCGGTGGTGGTGAGGAAGCCGAAGCGCGCGGCGTAGTTCCAGCATGGTCCCGGGCTCGCGCTGCGCGCGCCCGGGATGATAGGAGATGTTAGAACGCGAACTGCGTGCGCATCGCGACCGCGTCGAACTTCGAGCCGACATCGGCGGTCGAGACCGGCGAAGCCTGCCGCGACACCGTGCCGTGCAGATAGTCGAGCATGAAGCGGACGTTGCCGTTGACGTACCAGTTCAGCGCCGCCGTGTAGACGGTCTGCCGCCCGCCGGCGATCCCGGTCGCCGTTCCCAGCTGGTTGTTGAGGTCGATCGTCGAGAAGCGCCCCGCGATTTCCCAGGCGCCCCAACCGCCGCCGTCGAGCGAGAACGGATGCGCCGGCTTGACGCCGTTGTAGGCCGCGTTCGCCGCATTGTAGCTCCGGCCTTCGCCCGTCAGCACGTAGCCGGCCTGCGCATAACCGCCCTGGAATTTCAGGCTGGGTGCGCCGATCGGCGCGAGGCCCGTGTTGGCAGTGCGATCGATATTGTACCAGAAGTACTCGCCCTGGAGGATCAGCGGTCCGTAGGTCGCGGCGGCTTCGACGCTGTAGACCTGCGCGCCCGAGGCATTGGCGATCGCGCCGGTCGAGATCAGCGTGGTCGGGTCGAGACGCAATTCCGGCCGGTCGCTGAGCGTGACCGTCTGCGTGTTGGCGATCAGGTTGCGCGGCGGCTGGATCAGCCATTGCGCATCGGTGCCGATATGCACCGAATAGTCCTTTCCGCTGATCGGGTTGCCGGCAATACGCGCCACGGCGCCATATTGCTCGCTCGTGCCCGCCGGCGCCGCGCTCGAAGCCGAGTGGACCGCGCCGGTCGACGGCCCCGTGACATAGCCGCCGATCCAGAGTTGGTCGTTGTACCAGCGCGTACCGGCCGCGGAGCGGAAATCGCCGGCGGCGATATTGGTCGCGACGATGCCGGCCGAGGCGCGCTCCATGAACATGATGTCGTTGGAGCTGGTGGCTTCATCGAGCGTGTAGGGCAGGTCCATGATGCCGGCTTCGACCGCCATCTTGCCGCCGAACGGCTTCAGGCCGGTGTAGCTGATGTAGGCGTTCTCGACGCCGGAGACGCCGCCGCCCGGCAGCGAGCCCGGCGCCGCGCCGCCAAAGCCGTCGGACGTGCCGCCGAAATCGTAGATCAGCGCGAAATTCCAGTCGTTGAAGAACTTGCCGGCAACGCCTATGCGCGCGCGGCGGACGTTCTGTCCGCTGTCGAGCTTTTGCGGTACGGTGGCCGCCGTGTTGGGTCGATAGTCATAGCCGCCGACGTCGTAGTGCAGGCGGCCGGTGATCGCGACGCAGTTTGCTTGATCGGCGGTGCAGATGGTCGGCCGGTTGTTCGGCATGGTCACGACGACGCCGGACGCGGGTGCCGGTCCCTTGAGCGGGATGGCCGCGTTGGCGTTGGCGACGACCGCCTTCGCCTCCGAGCGCGCTTCGGCCTTTGCTTCCACTCTGGCCTTCGCGGTGGCAGCCGTGTTCGCCGCGGTCTGGCTCTGGAGCTTGTCGAGCTTTTGCTCCAGCATCCTCAACTGCTGCTTCAGCAGTGCGATCTCCTGCTCGCTGCTGTTTGCCGATTGAGCCTGGGCCTGCGAGGCCGCCAGCGCGCCGGCGAGACCAATCGCCGTGGCTGCAATTCTTGTCCTGCTCACGTCACGCCTCCATCGTTTGACGAACTTCCCCAAGTCGCAACGGGAGAGCCTAGGTGCGATCGATGACTGCCCCGCGACGCTGCGCTCCGGTTGTTTGGTTCCCACTGGTGCAAATTCGTCGCAACCGAATCCACCATCAGGTAGAATGCTGGATGATGCGCTTCATGCCAATCTGTCGCGACAGGAGGATTGCGAATTCGCACGGAGGCTTGCAGGCCGGACACGCCGGGTATGGGCCGAATATTGCCGCCGGGCGCTCTTCTATTGGCCGGCGAACGCGCCTATATTCCGGCGTCTTTTCCGAGAGGTAGGAATGTTTCGATCGATCCGGACTGCCGTCGTGACGGCATTGTGCGTAGGCTTTTCGGCCCACTTCAACCCGGCTGCGGCGCAGGACCGTCGGGTCCCGTCGTCGCCGGCTGAACTGCGGCTGTCCTATGCGCCGATCGTGCAGCGGGTGCAGCCGGCCGTGGTCAACGTCTATGCCGCCAAGGTGGTGCAGAACCGCAACCCGCTGCTGGACGATCCGATCTTCCGCCGATTCTTCGGCGTGCCGGGCCAGCAGCAGGAGCAGGTGCAGCGTTCGCTCGGCTCGGGCGTGATCGTCGACGCGTCCGGTCTCGTCGTCACCAACGTCCATGTCATCGAAGGCGCCGACCAGGTGAAGGTATCGCTGTCGGACAAGCGCGAGTTCGAGGCCGAGATCGTGCTGAAAGATTCCCGCAGCGATCTTGCGGTCCTGCGTCTGAAGGACACCAAGGAGAAGTTTCCTGCGCTCGAGTTCACCAATTCGGATGAGCTGCTGGTCGGTGACGTCGTGCTGGCGATCGGCAATCCCTTCGGCGTCGGCCAGACCGTGACCCACGGCATCATATCGGCGCTAGCCCGCACGCAGGTTGGCATCACCGACTACCAGTTCTTCATCCAGACCGATGCGGCCATCAATCCCGGCAATTCCGGCGGTGCGCTGGTCGACATGAACGGACGGCTCGCCGGCATCAACACCGCGATCTATTCGCGCTCCGGCGGCTCGCAAGGCATCGGCTTTGCGATTCCATCCAACATGGTGCGTGTCGTCGTCGCCTCCGCCAAGAGCGGCGGCAAGGCGGTGAAGCGTCCCTGGCTCGGGGCAAAATTGCAGGCGGTGACGCCCGAGATCGCCGAGAGTCTCGGCCTGCGCTCGCCGACCGGCGCGCTGGTCGCGAGCGTGGTGTCGAACGGCCCCGCGGCGAAAGCCGGCCTGAAATCCTCCGATCTCATCACCGGGATCGACGGCCAGACCGTGGATGATCCCAACGCCTTCGATTATCGCTTCGCCACCCGTCCGCTCGGCGGCACCGCGCAGATCGACGTGCAGCGCGGCGGCAAACCGCTCAAGCTGACGATCGCGCTGGAGACCGCGCCCGATGTGGGCCGCAACGAACTGGTCGTCACCGCGCGATCGCCGTTCCAGGGCGCCAAGGTCTCGACCATCACGCCCGCGGTCGCCGACGAGCTGCATCTGGACGCCGACACCGAAGGCGTCGTGATCACCGATCTCGGCGGCGACAGCGCAGCCGCGAATGTCGGCTTCCAGAAGGGCGACATCATCCTGGCCGTCAACAACCAGAAGATCGGCAAGACCGGCGACCTCGAAAAGGCCGCCGGCGAGCGCCCGCGGATCTGGCGCATCACGCTGGTGCGCGGCGGCCAGCAGATCAACGTCACGCTGGGCGGATGAGTCCGAAGCGACCACAAACGCCAACTCTCTTTGCCGCGGCGGGGCTCGACCACGAGGCTCCGCATCCGCTGCCGGACCGGCTGCGGCCGCGCACGCTGTCGGAGGTCGTCGGCCAGGACCACATCCTCGGTCCCGACGGCGCGCTGACGCGCATGCTGGAGACGCGCACGCTGGGGTCACTGGTGTTCTGGGGGCCGCCTGGCACCGGCAAGACCACGGTGGCGCGGCTGCTGGCGGACGCCACCGACCTGCATTTCGAGCAGATCTCCGCAGTGTTCTCCGGCGTCGCCGATCTGAAGAAGGCGTTCGACGCCGCGCGCGCCCGCCGCGAGATGGGCAAGGGCACGCTGCTGTTCGTCGACGAGGTGCATCGCTTCAACCGCGCCCAGCAGGATTCGTTTCTGCCCGTGATGGAGGACGGCACGGTGGTGATGGTCGGCGCCACCACCGAGAACCCGTCCTTCGAGCTCAACGCGGCGCTTCTGTCGCGTGCGCGCGTCTTGGTGTTTCGCTCGCTCGACGCGGCCGCGATCGAAAAACTGTTCGCGCATGCCGAGGCGGTCGAGGGCAAGAAGCTGCCGCTCGATGCGGAGGCGCGCGCGGTGCTGGTGCGCATGGCCGATGGCGACGGAAGGGCGTCGCTGACGCTTGCCGAAGAGGTCTGGCGCTCGGCGCGGGCGGACGAGATTTTCAATGCCGCGCAGTTGCAGGAGATTTTGCAGCGCCGGGCGCCGATCTACGACAAATCGGCCGATGGCCATTACAACCTGATCTCGGCCCTGCATAAATCCGTGCGCGGCTCCGATCCCGATGCTGCGCTGTATTACCTCGCGCGCATGCTGGATGCCGGCGAGGACCCGTTGTTCCTGGCCCGCCGCGTCGTGCGCATGGCGGTGGAGGACATCGGGCTTGCCGATCCGCAAGGACTCGTCATCGCCAATGCGGCCAAGGACGCTTTCGACTTCCTCGGCCATCCCGAGGGCGAACTCGCCATCGCGCAAGCGGTCGTCTATCTCGCCACTGCACCGAAATCGAACGCGGTCTACACCGCCTTCAAGGCCGCGATGCAGATGGCCAAGCACGCTGGCTCGCTGCTGCCGCCCAAGCACATCCTCAATTCCCCGACCAAGCTGATGAAGTCCGAAGGCTACGGCGCCGCGTACGAATACGACCACGACACCCCTGACGCCTTCTCCGGCCAGGACTATTTTCCCGAAGCCCTGGGCCGCCAGACCTTCTACGACCCGCCCGAGCGCGGTTTCGAGCGCGAAATCCGCAAGCGGCTGGATTACTGGGCCAAGCTGCGGAAGGAACGGGGCGGCGGAGGCTAAAATTGCCGTTTCGTCGTGACGAAAGGGCACTTTTGAGCTAGGCAGGCATCATGAGCCGCCGCATCAAGAGAATGAATCCGAAGCCCCGCGAACGCGATGAGCGCAAGGAGGCGCGCCCGTTCAAGGCACGCAGCGCCAAGAAGGCCGGGCCGCGTCCCGGGGCCAAGCCGGGTGGCAAGCCGCCGCGCTTTGCGGCCGAGCCTGTCGAGCGGCGCGCACCCAAGGCTGAGCTGAAAAGGTCTGAGCTGAAAAGGTCTGAGCTGGAAAGGCCCGCGCCCGAGAAGCCCGTCGAGGCGCTGCTGCCGACCAAGGTGCAGACCGTCAAGGTGACCGCCGACGAGAACAACATGCGCGTGGATCGTTTCCTCGAGGCGCGCTTTCCCGGCTTGTCGTTCTCCCACATCCAGCGCGTCGTGCGCAAAGGCGAGCTGCGCGTCGATGGCAAGCGCGTCGACAGCAAGGACCGGCTGGAGGAGGGCCAGAGCGTCCGCATTCCGCCCCTGAAGCTTGACACGCCGAAGGCCGCGAGCCCGCTCTCCGAAGCCGCGCAAAAGACGCTCGCCGCGCTCAAGGAGATGACGCTGTACGAGGACGACGACGTCCTCGTGCTCAACAAGCCGTTTGGGCTTGCGGTGCAGGGTGGCTCCGGCACGACGCGGCACATCGACCAGATGCTGGAGGTGATGCGCGACTCCAAGGGGCAGAAGCCGCGGCTTGTGCACCGGATCGACAAGGACACCTCCGGATGCCTTCTGATCGCGAAGACCCGTTTCGCTGCCTCGCATCTGACCGGCGCGTTCCGCTCGCGGTCGGCGCGAAAAACCTATTGGGCGCTGGTGCCGGGCCTGCCGAAGCCGAAGCAGGGCCGCATCTCGACCTTCCTTGCCAAGGAGGAGAGCGAGGACGACACCATCATGCGCATCGCCCAGCACGGCGACGAAGGGGCGAGCCACGCGGTGACCTATTACGCAGTGGTCGAGACCGCCGGCAACAAGCTGACCTGGGTGTCGCTGAAGCCGGTGACAGGGCGCACACACCAGCTGCGCGCCCACATGGAGCATATCGGCCATCCCATCGTCGGCGATCCCAAATATTTCAACATCGAGAATTGGAAACTGCCGGGCGGCCTGCAAAACCGGCTGCATCTGCTGGCGCGCCGCATCGTCATTCCGCATCCGCGCGGCGGCGTGATCGACGCCACCGCGCCGTTGCCGCAGCACATGCAGCAGTCGTGGAATCTGTTGGGGCTGGATGCCTCCAGATTTGATCCCATCGAGAACGCGCCTGAAGAATAGCCGGGTTGAATGGGGACGGCGGACGTACGACATGTCCCCCATGACCCAGTTCCCGATCTGTCTTGTGCTGATGGCCGTGCTATGCCTGGACCAGGCTGCCTACGCGCAATATGTGGAGCCGGGCGCCTCGCGGCTCGCTCCACAGTCGCCTCAGCCGCCGCCGCCGCCAAAGATCGAGGTGCCCAAGGTTCCGCAATTCGACGCGCCACTGCGCTACAACTACCAGCCGCTTCCGCGCAATTCGTTCAGTGACCGCATCACAAGGTGCCTCGACGACGCCGCGGCTGCGGGTCTGGGCCCGGCTGATCGCGGCACTTATGCGCGCAGTTGCGTCAACTAGCAGCACTCATCGTCGTTCTGGCGGAGTCCTGACGACGCAGGTAATTTGGCTGACACAGGGATCGAAAAGACCGATGCGCGAATTGTTCGAAGAAGCAGCAAGCCAGCCTCCGCCGGATCCGCGGGAATCGGCGCGCGCGTCCGCGCGCACGCCGCAGCGCAAGCGCTTCTACAAGGAAGCCGGCGTCACCGAGGCCGAAGGCGGCTTCGCCATTACGCTCGACGGCAAGCCGATCCGGACGCCCTCCCGCCGCCAAGTGGTGATTCCGGCGCGCGAACTCGCCGATGCCGTGGCCGCGGAATGGGCGGCCCAAGGCGAGACGATCGATCCCGTGACCATGCCGCTGACGCGGGTGGCCAACAGCGTGGTCGAGGGCGTGGTCGATCGCGTCGAACTGGTCAGCGACGACCTCGCGAAATATTTCGAGTCCGATTTGCTGTTCTATCGCGCCGGCCATCCCGAAGGGCTGGTCGCCCGCGAGGCCGCGCATTGGGATCCCGTGCTGTTCTGGGCCGCGGAGACGCTGGGCGCGCATTTCATCCTGTCTGAGGGCGTCATGCATGTGAAGCAGCCCGACGAGGCGGTCGAGGCCGCGCGCGCCGCGCTGCCCGGCGACGCCTGGTCGGTCGCCGCACTCCACGTGGTGACGACCCTGACCGGCTCGGCGCTGCTGGCGCTGGCGCTGGCGCATGGCGTGCGCGACCCCGGCCAGGTCTGGGCCGCCGCCCATGTCGATGAGGACTGGAACATCGAGCAATGGGGCTTGGACGAGGAAGCGGCTGCTCGTCGGGCCACGCGCCTCCGGGATTTCGAGGCCGCCGTGGCGGTTCTGGCGGCGGTAAAGGCGTCCGGAGCCGAAGGTCCTTAACGACAGGTTTACGACGGCGGCCTTATGGTGTGGCCAGCGCTGCATGGGCCCCCTGAGATGCCGACGCCGGTCACTTCCATCCTTCCCGTCAGTGCCGCCAGCCCCGCGGCTGATGCGACGACGCCCGATCTGGTGCTGCAGGCCGGCAGCGTCGTCGATGCCAGGGTCGTCAGCGTGATGGCCGACAATCTGGTGCGGATCGCGATCGCCAACCTCTCGATGGACGTCATGTCGGAGGTGGCGCTGACGCCTGGCCAGAATCTCCAGCTTGCGGTCTCGCAGAACAACGGCACCATCCGGCTGGCAGTCATGAGCGGGGCAGGCGAGGCGACGCCAGATCAGGTCACGCTGACGCCGCGTGCGGGTTCGCTGGTGGAAAGCCCGCCGTTGGTGCCGTCCGCGACCGTGCCCCGCAACACGCTGACGCCATTGGAGCAGGTCGCCGTCACCGCGGCCTCGGCCGAGGCCGCCACGAAGCAGGGCAGCCAGGCGCCGCTGTTCGCCAATCTGGCATCCGTCGTCACCGGCAGCGATCTGCCTGCGGGCTTGAAGCAGGCGGTGCTGGACGTGCTGGCGCAGCAGACGCCGCTCAATCCCGGGCTCGATGGCGCCGATGTCGAATCCGCGTTCCAGAAATCCGGCTTGTTCTTGGAGGCTTCGCTGGCCGCGGGCGCGAGGCCGCCCGTCGGCACGACGCCCGACCTGAAGGCGGCGCTGCTGGTGCTGCGCCAGACGCTGACCACGCTCGAGACTGCCGCGCCACAAGCCGCCGCAATTCCGGCCGCGACCACGGGAACACCGCAGGTCGCCTCCGCGCCTGCCCAGGCCACAGGCGAGGCCGCGCAGTCGGCGTCCCCCTCCGGCCCCGAGATCGCGCAGACGCCGCGCAACGCCAATCTCGCGGCCGCGGTGCTCGCGGACGTTGCCGGCAACGCTCAGCAGGCCGCGATGCCGCGCACCATGTCCGCCGGCCTTGCCGCGAGCCTGCTGCAGGAGGCCATGCAAAACCTGCCGCGCCTGATCGGCAATGTTCCCGGCTCCAACAAGGCGGTGCCCGACGGCCATAGCTTCGAAGCAGCCGCACGCGCGACGCCACCACCGTTCCGCGGTGCATTGCCCTCGCCGCAGCCGATTGCCGCGCCCTCGCTCGCGCCGGACACGCCGCTCTCCGCAACCGTGCATCGCCTGCTCGATGAGACCGATGCCGCGATCGCGCGGCAGACATTGCTGCAGGTCGCTTCACTCCCCGATCGCGCCGACGCCAGCGGCCATCGCATCGACCCGGCCGCGCCGCAGTGGAATTTCGAGATTCCCTTTGCAACGCCGCGGGGCACCGCGATGGCGCAATTCGAGATCTCGCGCGATGGCGCTGGCGAATCCGCCGATCCCGCCAGGCAAGCCTGGCGGGCGCGCTTCACGCTCAACGTCGAGCCGGCCGGCCCCGTGCACGCGCTGATCACGCTGAACGGCGACAAGACTTTCGTGCGGATGTGGGCGGAGCGGCCGGCGACGGTGCAGCAGCTCCGCGCCGGCATCGGTGAGCTCAATCAGGCGCTGACGCGAGCCGAGCTCAAGCCCGGCGACATCCTGGTCCGCGAGGGCACGCCACCGCAACCGGCGCCGGCCCGCGCCGGCCACTTTCTGGATCGGGCGACATGAGCGACCCATCCAAGCTCGCGATCGCGCTGCATTACGAAAAGGGTACGAACGCGCCCGTCGTCGTCGCCAAGGGCAAGGGCTCAATCGGCGAAAAGATCGTCGAGATCGCCAAAGCCCACGACATTCCGATCGAGGAGAACGAGGTCTTGGCCGGCGCGCTGTCCAAGGTCGAGCTCGGCGAAGAGATCCCGCCCGATCTCTACAAGGCGGTCGCCGAAGTGCTGGTGTTCGTGCTGCGGCTGTCGGGCCGGGGGCGCTGACTCTCCGGGGGCGATGACGCCCGTCATCGTTTCACCACGATAACGGTCGCATGGTCGCGGCGAAGTTCATCCCACAACGGACATTCGTTTGATCACCCGCCGCTCCACCCTCGGTCTTTTTGCCGCTGCCGCCACATTGCCTTCGCGCGCGTTCGCCCATGTCGCACCGCCGCGCACTGAGATCCGTGACAGTCTCGCCAAGCGCTTCACCGACCTCGGCACGTCAGGAACCTTCGTCGGCTACAAGGTGGAGGACTACCTGATCGTCGCCAGCGACAAGGAGCGCTCCGGCGAGAGCAAGCTGCCGGCCTCGACCTTCAAGATCCCGAACTCGCTGATCGCGCTGGAGACTGGCGTCGTCACCGACCCCGACAAGGACGTGTTCCCGTGGGACGGCGTGAAGCGGCCGATCGAGGCCTGGAACAAGGATCACACGCTGCGCAGCGCGATCGCGGTCAGCGTGGTGCCGGTCTATCAGGAGATCGCGCGGCGCATCGGGCAGGAGCGCATGCAAAAATACGTCGATCTGTTCGACTACGGCAATCGCGATATCGGCGGCGGCATCGACCAGTTCTGGCTGACCGGTGCCTTGCGCATCGATCCGGTCGAGCAGGTCGATTTCGTCGATCGGCTGCGCCGCCGCACGTTGCCGGTTTCGAAGCGCAGCCAGGACCTCGTCGCTGACATCCTGCCGGTGACCAAGGTCGGCGACAGCGTCATTCGCACCAAGTCCGGCCTGCTGGGGGCCGAGCGCGGCGAGCCGTCACTCGGCTGGATGGTGGGCTGGGCCGAAAAGGGCGGGGCGCACACCGTGTTCGCGCTCAACATGGATTGCAAGGAGCCGCGCCTCGTCGGCGAGCGCATGCCGCTGACGCAAGCCTGCCTTGCCGAGATCGGCGCGATCTAGCGCTGTCGCGCGGGCGCTGCGCGATTAGCATCCTTCCGCCAAGAAAGAAAACCGGGAGGATAAAATGAACCCAACGCCGCTCTGGCTGTCGTCGGTCACGCTTGCCGCTGCTGGCGGCTGGCTCGCCGCCACCATGTTCGCCGGCCCCGCCACCAGTAAGCAGCCGCGCTTTCCGCAGCTTACGATGGACCAGCTTGACGCCAAGCAGAAGCCGCTCGGCGAGCAGATCATGAAGGTGTCGAGCGTCGGCATCGGCGGTCCCTACAATCCGATGATCCGCAGCCCCGTGCTTGGCCAGCGCCTGTTCGACCTGTTCCACTATCTGCGCTGGGAAACTTCGGTTCCGGTGAAGCTCAACGAATTCGCGATCCTCATCATCGGGCGGCAATGGCGTTCGCAGGTGGAATGGTTTGCGCACGCGCCACTGGCGGCGAAAGCGGGCCTTTCGCCCGACATCATCGCGGAGCTGAAGGCCAACAAGCGACCGTCGAAGATGGCCGAGGACGAGGCTGTGGTCTACGACTTCGTCACCGAGCTCACCACGACCAAGAAGGTCAGCGATGAGACCTATGCGCGGGCGAAGAAGGCGTTCAACGATCAGCAGATCGTCGATCTCACCGCCGTGTCCGGCAACTATGTGATGGTCGCGATGCTGCTGGCGATGGCGGAAGAGACGGTGCCGCCGGACAAGCAGGAGCCGTTCAAGCCGGGCGAGCCCTAGTCCACCCAACGGCAAAAGGATCGTCATGGCCGGGCTTGTCCCGGCCATCCACGACCTTCTCTAGCAGCGCGAACAACGTGGAGGCCCGGGCCTTCGCCTCGCCGAAGCGGCTTCGGCCGCGCAGGCGGGACAAGCCCGGGCACGACGAGCCCGAATGCCTCAGCCCTGGTCGGCCGTCTTCATCGCCATCAGCGCTTGGTCGATCGCAAAGCCGCCGATCTCGCTCATCGCCTGCGAGATCACGTCACCCTTGCGGGCAAAGCCGGCGGAGAGGACATCGAACTGCGTCCGCGCCAGCCGCAGCACCTCGATCGGCACCGAAACCGCGGTCGCGTTGAAGCTGTCGACGGAGGCGCGCAAGCCGTCCAGATCGGTTGTGAGCTTGCCGATATGGCTCTCGGCACTCTGCATCAGGCCGATCAGCTTGCCGCGCTCGGCATCGAAGGCTTCGCGCTCGGCTGCGGCTGTCGCGGTGACATCGGCAAGCTGCGCCCGCAACGCCTCGATCTGGCCGACCATGGCATCGGAGGCGAGTTCGGCGGCCTCGCGCAACACGGTGCTGCGCGTGTGCTCTTCCTGTTGCTGGTGAAACAGTCGCTCGGCCGTCATCGCCCGCTGCGCCAGCGACTCGATCAATGCGGCGGCACGCAGCAGCATCTCGCCGTTCCACCCCGACACCATGCTGGCCATGCGGCGCAGGAAGTCGGTGGTTTCAGAGGATGAGTTCGGCGGCAGTGGGACGACCGTCGTGGACATGGGGATGATGCTGGAGCCAGGGCAGAATGGCAGCCGCCGTACCGACTGAGCTCACGCAACACTCGGCGCCTGATCGCACGCCCTGAGCAAGCCTGAATCGTCCGGTCGGGTCAACCAAGCAGCACGGATAAAATCGACTGTCCCGCCGCAAAGCGAGTGTCAGGCGTCCTTCTGCCGCCCGATCCGCCCCAGATGGGTGAATCCGAACCCGGCAGAATATTTCAGGCCATAGCCCAGCGCCCGGTCGATGCCGATATGGGCGAGCCAGATCAAGGCGATGGACAGAGTGAGGGGCGAGGCGAGGCCGAAGCCCAGCGTCAGCAGCGACACCGGCGCCATGTAGCTATGGGCAGCATTGTAGACCAGCGCGCCGAATTTGGCGTCGGACAGGTAGGCCAGGAAGCTGAGATCCGGGACGAGGAAGAGCAGGGCAAAGACCAGCCAGGAGCCGTCCCAGGCCCAATAGAGCACCACCATCCCCGCAAACAGGGTCAGGCCCTCCAGCCGCAGCAGGATGTTGACGCCGCCCGTTGCCGCGCCGGTCTCGGCCGTTCCGTCGCTCATGCTCGTCTCTCCAGGCAAAACTTTGTAATCCCTCAAGCTTTCAGGCCGGACAAGGCAGCCTTGCGGCGCGGAAAGGCGCTTTCCGGGCCGCAAAATGCCGTGTTAGAACCCCGCATCACTTAAGAACTGGCGGGAGCAAATGAAACACATCCTGGACGCCCTTGAAGATCGTCGCGCCGGCGCAAAGCTCGGCGGCGGGGAGAAGCGTATCGAAGCGCAGCACGCCCGCGGCAAGCTGACCGCGCGCGAGCGCATCGAGCTGCTGCTCGACAAGGGGTCGTTCGAGGAGTTCGACATGTTCGTCGAGCACCGCTCCACCGAGTTCGGCATGGAGAAGAACAAGGTGCCCGGCGACGGCGTCGTCACGGGGTGGGGCACCGTCAACGGCCGCAAGACTTTTGTCTTCGCCAAGGATTTCACCGTGTTCGGTGGCTCGCTGTCCGAGACCCACGCGCTGAAGATCACCAAGCTGCAGGACATGGCGATGAAGGCGCGGGCGCCCATCATCGGCCTCTATGATGCGGGCGGCGCCCGCATCCAGGAGGGCGTCGCAGCGCTCGCCGGCTATTCCTACGTGTTCCGCCGCAACGTGCTCGCCTCGGGCGTGATCCCGCAGATCTCCGTCATCATGGGCCCCTGCGCCGGCGGCGACGTCTATTCGCCCGCCATGACCGACTTCATCTTCATGGTGAAGAACACCAGCTACATGTTCGTCACCGGCCCCGACGTGGTGAAGACCGTCACTAATGAGGTGGTCACCGCCGAGGAGCTCGGCGGTGCCTCGGTGCACGCGACGCGCTCCTCGATCGCCGACGGCGCCTTCGAGAACGACGTCGAGACGCTCTTGCAGATGCGTCGCCTGATCGACTTCCTGCCGTCCAACAACAGCGACGGCGTGCCGGAATGGCCGAGCTTCGACGATATCGAGCGGGTCGACATGTCCCTGGACACGCTGATCCCCGACAATCCGAACAAGCCCTACGACATGAAGGAGCTGATCCTGAAGGTCGTGGACGAGGGCGATTTCTTCGAGATCGCAGATGCGTTCGCCAAGAACATCGTCACCGGCTTCGGCCGCATCGCGGGACGCACCGTCGGCTTCGTCGCCAACCAGCCGATGGTGCTTGCCGGCGTGCTCGACTCCGATGCCTCGCGCAAAGCGGCGCGCTTCGTCCGCTTCTGCGATGCCTTCAACATCCCGATCGTCACCTTGGTCGACGTGCCGGGGTTCCTGCCGGGCACCGCGCAGGAATATGGCGGCCTGATCAAGCACGGCGCGAAGCTGCTGTTCGCCTATTCGCAGTGCACCGTGCCGCTGGTCACCATCATCACCCGCAAGGCCTATGGCGGCGCCTTCGACGTCATGGCCTCCAAGGAGATCGGCGCCGACATGAACTACGCCTGGCCGACCGCCCAGATCGCGGTGATGGGCGCCAAGGGCGCGGTCGAGATCATCTTCCGCAGCGACATCGGCGACCCCGACAAGATCGCCGCCCGCACCAAGGAATATGAAGACCGCTTCCTGTCACCGTTCATCGCGGCGGAGCGCGGTTACATCGACGACGTCATCATGCCGCACTCGACGAGGAAGCGGATCGCGCGGGCGCTTTCGATGCTGAAGGACAAGAAGGTGGAAACACCGGCGAAGAAGCACGACAATTTGCCGTTGTGAGGGAAGGGCACGTCGGTGGCAATTTGGCGTTGTCGATCGAGATCGTGGCGGCGCGCCATTGGATCGTGCGGCCTGATATTGGGCGTGTTGTCCGTGGACACATCGTGCTTTGCCCAGGACAGCGAGATGACCATCACCGCCCGAACGTCGGAAGAGACCGTTATCGAAGGCTACGCCGACGCCGACAATACGTGTGCGCCGGTTGAGCTTCCCCGGCTCTTGCTCATGAAGTCACCGGAACATGGGATCGTCTGTTATCGCATCGAGGATTTCGAGGTGGCGGGCGACTCGGGAAGGGACCAGGCATGTCTCGGCCGCTGGGTCCGCGGCATAAGCGTGTTCTATCTGGCTCGATCTGGTTACAGCGGGCCGGATAGTCTCCGATACGAAGCAATCACCGATCGAAGGCAGGACAGGGTGGCCGTTCGCATCAGGGTCTTGCCCGGCCTCGGAAAGGATTCCGATGCGGCCAGCCCTGTTGGTTCTCGGCGCGAGCCAGCTATGTCGCTTGGGCCTATTCCTGCATGCGTTGTGCCGGTGTCTTAGGCAGTCGCGTGCTCTACAACCGAAGTTCGTTTGTTCCCCGAACTGCTCGCTCGCAAATCCAATGACCGAAAACCACCCGACCGACGAAATCTCCGACATCGAAGATCGCATCGAGCGGCTCGCCGAGATCGCCGAGCGGTGCCGGAAGTACATCCTGGCGTCCAAGATCGCGATCGGCGGTGGTGCGGCGCTGTTGTTGATCACGATCCTCGGTGTGTTTGGCTTCGGTCAGACCGCAGCCCTCGGGTCGATCGCGCTGGTGCTGGGTGGAATCGTGTCGCTCGGCTCGAACGTCAGCACGTTGCGGCAGACGGACGACGCCATCAGCGCTGCGGAGGCGCGACGTGCGGCGTTGATCGGCAGCATCGACCTGCGTGTGGTCGCCGATGCTCCGCTAAAGCTGGTTTGAGATGTAGGGCGGATTAGCGACAGCGTAATCCGCCCTACGAATTACGAGCGCGCTTTATCCGCCGCAGCGAAATGCGCCATTTGATCCGCATGGGCCTTGGCGAAGGCTGGGCGGGCGGTGGCGCGTGCGACATAGGCGCGGCAGGCGGGGCGTTCCGCCAGCCCGTCGAAACCATCGACGACGCGCAGCACGTCCGCCATCAGGATGTCGGCGACGGAGAAAGAGCCTGCCAGCCATTCGCGCCCTGCCAGCACCGGCTCGAGATGCTTGAGGCGCAGCTTGAGGAAGTCGTCGACGAATTTCCACGCCGCCGTGTCGGTCGGATGTCCCATGAACTTCGACATTCCCCAGGGCAGGCTGGCCATCTCCACCGAATTGAGCGCCGCGACCACCCATTCCGTCGTCTCGGTGCGACCGCGCGGGTCAGTGGGCATCAGCTTCGCGCTGAGCCCGCCGAGATGCAGCAGGATCGCGCCGGTCTCGAAGATCGAGAGATCGCCATCGGTCAGCCACGGCACCTGGCCGAACGGCTGGTGGGCGAAATGTGCGGCCCCGCGATCGTCAAACGGGGCGCTGGCGACGCGATAGGGCAAGGCGGCCTCTTCGAGCGCCCAGCGCACGCGGAGGTCGCGCACGAACCCGCGCGGCGCTTGGGGAACCCAATTGAAGGTGGTCAGGGTAAGGTCGGCCATTTGCTGTCTCCATGTCCTGGTCCGAAATGTCCTGGTTCGAAACAAAGGACGAGCGAAGGGTGCCCGTTCCGACACCAGTGCCAACTCTTTTTTTGCCGCCGGTCACTCGAGCGGCTAAGCTTGCCTCAAACAACAGGAGGAAATCCGATGCCGGCAGCTTTCTTCGTCGTCCGTGCCACCGTCGCCGATCCCGCCCAGCGCGCCGCGTTCGACAGATGGTACGAGACGGAACATGTACCCGACGCGGTGAAGGCATTCGGCGTGAGCAAGGCGTGGCGGTTCTGGAGTCTCGATGACCCCGCGCTGCATCAGGCGATGTATCAGTTCGATGACGAGGCAAAGCTTGCGGCGATGCTGAAGGGCGATGCGCTCGAGCAACTCGTCGCCGATTTCAACCGCGACTGGCCCGACGTCAAGCGCTCGCGCGAGACGCTGGTGCTGGCGCAGGAGTTTTCCAAATAGGGCGCACCGAATGTTCGCCTCGCAACGAATCTGAATACGCGATTCAGCCTTGGTTCATGCCGCGACCGCGACACTTCCTCTGCATCACTTGCCAGGTAGCCTAGAGGATATGTCATGGAGCGCCGGAATTTTTTGAAACTTGCATTGGGTGTGACGGCGGGTGCCGCCGCCTTCGCCGCGACCGCGCAGGCCGCGCCGTTGTCGCCGCAGCCGGTCGGCGATCCCGCGCGCATGCCGCAAGGCAACCCCGACGCTCATCCTGCCGTCACGACCAGCGAGGAAGCCGCCAAGCTTGCGCCCGAACAGGTGCACTGGCATGGCCATCACCGCCACTGGGGCTGGCACCGCCGTCATTGGCGCCGGCATCACCGGCGCTGGCACCGTCGCCATTGGTAAGCCGCGGCAAGCCGCGAATTGGACGGGGATCGCAGCCGCGGTCCCCGTTTCGATTTCAGGCCGCTCAAATTCCAAGGCCGACGACAAGGCGGACGAATCGTCGGCAGCAAGCCTGAACGAAAATGGCCGCGCAGGCTGAACCTGCGCGGCCATCTTGCGACGCAAGGAGATCAGAATGGGCGGCAGCGGCCGGCGTACCAGCGGAAGCCATACGGGCACACGCGCGCGCGGGGCACGACGACGACCGGCGGGGCTACATACACGGGGGCCGGGCGCACCACGACCGCGCCGCGCATCGGGCGGCAATGTCCATAGGGACCGCGATAGAACCCTCGGCCGCAGCCCTCGGCGGCGCTGGCGGCCTCGCTGAAACCGACGACCGCGCTGGCGAGCATGGCGGCGGCTAACAGGTATTTCATGTGATCTTCCTTCTCGTCCTTGGAGCAAGCCTTTGGAGGTGGCGCTTGTGGCGCACAATGAATCAAAAGACACGATTCGACATGTCAAATCTTGCAACACATCGACACGGCGCGATCCAAACCTGCCAATCATGACCTGAATGCGGCATGAACGTTCGCCGCATTGTGCCTGAGACGACACGCAAGTGTCGCTAGCGGCCGAGAAAACCAAGCACCAGCTCCTTGAACTTCTCGGGCGCCTCCAGGAAGACGAGATGTCCGGTATTCGGGATCACTTCAGCCCGCGCATTCGGCATCTTGGCGGCAAGCGCTTTCGCCAGTTCGGCGTTCTGCCCCATCTTGGCCCGCAGCGCCTCGGGCGCGTTCGGCCGGCCCGGTGCGTTGTGGTCGTCGGCGCCCATGATGAACAGCGTAGGTTCGGTGACGAGAGGAATCTCATGCGCGACCGGCTCGCGATAGACCATCTGCCCGGAACTGACGAAGGCGCGCAGCCAGCGCGGGTAGTCGGGGCTGCCCTTGATGTTGAAGCGGGCGTCGATATACGGCGTGATCGCATCAGGGGGCAGCTTGATTGCGTAGTTGGTTTGCAGCTGCTTGCGATAGCCGTCGGCGGTGAGCTTGTCCTCGGTCGCGATGATCGCCTCGGTTGGCGTCGGCGGCACGTAGAGGCGGTAGTCCTCCAGCCCGATCGGCGCAGTCAGCACGAGGTGGGCGACACGATCAGGGTAGGCGCGGGCGATGCGCACGCCCAGCATTCCGCCGAGTGAATGGGCGACGATGTCGGCCTTGTTGATCTCCAAATGATCGAGCAGCGCGATGGTGTTGCGCGCCAGCGTGTCGAAATGCAGTTCGCCAGCAGGCTTGGAGGATTTGCCGAAGCCGATCTGGTCCGGGACCACGACGCGGTAGCCGGCGTCGTTGAGCATCCTGATGACAGGGGCCCAATAGCTCGACGGAAAATTGCGCCCATGCAGCAGCACCACGGTGCGGCCGTTCGGCTGTGCAGGCGCGACGTCCATATAGGCCATGCTGAGCTGCTCGCCGTCGTTGACGAGCGGCAATTGGTGCACGGGGTAGGGATAGGCAAAACCCTCGAGTGCGATGCCATAGGGCTCGCGTGGGGGTGTGTCTGCGGCGTGCGCGGTGGTGAGCAAGGAAGCAAGAAGAGCGGCGGCGAGGGCGGCCGGGACGATGCGGATCATGGTGGGTCTCTCACGGTCACGGAATGACCGTTCGCATAAGCGCGTGGATGGCCGGGTCAAGCCCGGCCACGACGAGACTGAGAGTTCACACGCAAATGTGCGACGTCACGCGAATGGCGTGATCAGTCCTTCCCGTCGCCGAACAGCGCGGCAAACTGCTTCTCGCCGGTGCGGGTGAAGTTGACGACGCGGCTGCCGGGCGTGGCGTCGCGCGCCGCCCATTTCAGCTCGGCGAAGCGCTGCATCATGGCGGCCCCCAGCGTGCCGGCGAGATGATGGCGCCGCTCGCTCCAGTCGAGGCAGGCCTTGCACACGGGCCGCCGCGGATGGGTGAGCATGCCGGGCGAGATCTGCAGATGTTTGGCCAGGAAGCGTTCGCCTTCGGCCGTCAGCTCGATGTCCTGCTTTTTCTGCCTGACCAGATTCCGATCGCGCAGAGAATCCAGCATCTGCACGCCGAGATCGCCGGCGAGATGGTCGTAGCAGATCCGCGCGCGTCGCAGCGCCGGATCCTTCGGCCCGGTACGCACCCGCATGTGGCCGGTGCGCGCGGCAAGGCCTGCGAGGCCTTCGAGCACGCTGGCGACATCGTCGTCGGTGAGGCGATAGTAGCGGTGCCGGCCCTGCTTCTCCGGCTCGACCAGCCCGCCCGCCTCGAGCTTGGCCAGATGCGAGCTCGCGGTCTGCGGCGTGATGCCGGCCTCCTGCGCCAACTCGCTCGCCGTGAGCGCGCGGCCGTTCATCAGCGCGGTGAGCATGTTGGCGCGCGCGGGATCGCCGACCAGCGAGGCGACCAGGGCGATGTCGGGACCTGATTTCATGCTTCGATGGTAGCCGAAGCATTGTGGTCGGGCAAGCGCGTAGCGTGCCTTGCGTAGACACGTCATTGCGAGCGAAGCGAAGCAATCCAGTTGCTTCAGCGGCGACAGAGCCGTTCGCGCTTCTCGCGATGAAAAATCAAGGAGCCCATCATGTCCGTCACCGTCTTCATCCGCTATCAGATCGACCCGTTCAAGCGCGCGCAGTTCGAGGACTATTCGAAGCGCTGGCTCACCATCATCCCGAAATGCGGCGGCGACCTGATCGGCTATTTCATGCCGCACGAGGGCACCAACAACATCGCCTCCGCGCTGATCAGCTTCGAGAGTCTGGCCGCCTATGAAGCCTATCGCGCCCGGCTGCGGCAGGACGCGGAGGGCATGGCGAATTTCCATTTCGCCGAGGAACACAAATTCATCCTCGCCGAAGAACGCACATTCCTGCGCAAGGTGGTATTGTAGGCGAAGCAGCAGCAGGAGATGCCCATGATCGCCGTGATCTTCGAGGTCTGGCCGAAGCCGGAACACCGCCAGGACTATTTCGACCTCGCAGCCGATTTGAAGCCGATCCTGCAAACCATCGACGGCTTCATCTCGGTCGAGCGTTTCGAGAGCCTGACCGACAAGGGCAAGATCCTGTCGGTGTCGTTCTGGCGCGACGAGGCCGCCGTGCAGGCCTGGCGCAACACGATGGAGCACCGCCGCACGCAAGCGAAGGGCAGGACGCAGATCTTCGCCGACTATCATTTGCGCATCGCCAGCGTGGTCAGGGACTACGGCATGAATGATCGCGAGCAGGCGCCGAAGGACAGCCGGGCGGTGCACGACGCGCACTAGCGCGCTGAACGGGGCGCGCCTATGTCTGCGCGGCCAACAAGGGAGAGAAACATGCACGTCACGACCGCGGACAAGCGCGCGAGCTTCAGGAAGATGCACGAGAGCGGGTGCTTCATCCTGCCCAATCCGGTCGATATCGGCAGCGCCAAGGCGTTGCAGCATCTCGGTTTCAAGGCGCTCGCCTCATCGAGCGCGGGCTTTGCCTGGACCATCGGCAAAGCCGACAACCACGTCAGCGTCGAGGATGTCTGTCAGCATCTGGCAGCATTGAGCTCGGCGGTCGACATCCCCATCAACGCCGATTTCGAGGGCGGCTTTGCGGTCGAGCCTGACAGGGTCGCCGACAATGTCGAGCGTTGCGTGCGCACCGGCGTCGCAGGCCTGTCGATCGAGGATTCCACCGGCGACAAACACAATCCGATCTATGAGCACGCGCTCGCGGCCGAGCGCATCAAGGCCTCGCGCAAGGCGATCGGCGACAGCGGCGTGCTGCTGGTCGGCCGCTGCGAAGCCTTTTTGTGGGGCGTGACTGACTTGAAGCTCGTCATCGACCGGCTCACCGCTTACGCGGACGCCGGCGCTGATTGCCTCTACGCGCCGGGCCTGAAGACCCGCGATGACATCGCAGCCGTGGTGAAGGCTGTCGCACCAAAACCGTTCAACCTCCTGATCGGCGCCTCCGGCCTGTCGTTGCAGGAAGCCGAGGATCTCGGCGTGCGCCGGATCAGCGTCGGCGGCTCGCTCGCCCGCGCCGCCTGGGGCGGCTTCATGCGCGCGGCCAAGGAGATGGCGGAGAAGGGGACGTTCACCGAGCTCGGCAGCGGCTATCCCGGCGGCGAGCTCAACAAGATGTTCAGCTAGAGGCCAACGAAAAGCGGCGGGACATTGTCCCGCCGCTCTCAAATCTCATTGCGAATTGTTACTTCGCGCCGTCAGACGGCGTCTGCGTATCCGGCGCCGGCTTTGCCGCCGGCGTATCCGGCGAAGGCGCGGCCGGCCGGCTCGGCGCCGCACCCGTGGTCACGCCCGGCTCGGTGTTGTTGCGCGGCGTCACGTCGCGCATGCCGGGAGGCGCGGCCGGATTGGTCGCAGGCGCCTGCTGGGCGGTCTGCGTCGCCGGCGCGGTGCTTGCCTGGTTCGTCGTGCTGGAGTTGTTCAGGCCGTAGAACACAGCACCCAGCACAAGGGCGATCGCAACGGCGAACATCGCAACCTTGCCGCTCGAGGCGGGGCCTTCGCTGAGCTCGGGGTCGGCCTGCAGGTCGGCATCCCGGCGCGCCGCGCGAACATACTCATCGTCGGCGAGGTTCGGGCGGTACGGATCGTTGGGAAAACGGTCGTCAGCCATCGGTTGGGTCTCCTCGTTTGTGACATCCGGACAACCCGTGGATGCGAGATTCTGTTCCGCGCCTCCTTGTGCTTTCGTCGCATGTTGCCCTCGTCGCGGGAATCGGGAACCTGTCTTGCAGGGAACAGAACGCGGGTTCCATGGCCGCGACGAAGGGAACAGCCGATGTGGAGCCTGCCGCCGACGGATAGCGTCCTGCATCTTCTGGCGCTCGTCGCCATCACGGCAGAGGGGATGACGGCGGCACTGGCTGCCGGTCGGCGCAGCATGGACTATGTCGGCGTTTGTCTTCTCGCCTGCGTGACCGCACTCGGCGGCGGCACGCTACGCGACCTGTTTCTCGGTCACTATCCGCTGGTGTGGGTGGCCAACCCGATCTACCTCGTGCTGCCGGGTGGCGCGGCGCTGCTGACGATCCTGATCGCACGGCTGGTGCATCGGTTGCACCTCGCGTTCATCGTGCTCGATGCCATCGGTCTCGTCGTCTTCACCATGATCGGCTGCAACGTCGGCTGGCAGATGGATGCCTCGCTGCCGATCGTGATCGTGTCGGGCATGGTGACGGGCTGCGCCGGCGGCGTGTTG
Organism: Bradyrhizobium sp. 192; assembly: GCF_023100965.1. Lineage (NCBI taxonomy): Bacteria > Pseudomonadati > Pseudomonadota > Alphaproteobacteria > Hyphomicrobiales > Nitrobacteraceae > Bradyrhizobium > Bradyrhizobium sp. 192. Next base: position 5,601,770 of record NZ_CP064690.1, on the reverse strand, counting down.
CGCGACGTGCTCTGCAACGACGTGCCGCTGCTGTTTCGATCCGAACTCTACGCCAGCGTCTCGGTGGTGACGGGACTGTTCTACGCCACCGCCTTCGGCCTCAACCTCAATGCCGAGCTCTGGACGATCCTGACCTTCGCACTCGGTCTCAGCTTCCGCCTGCTCGCGGTGCGCTACAAATGGGAGATGCCGAAATTCGTCTTCACGGGAGATGAGGAGCGGTGAGCGCTGTCGCGTGCGAATGGCGATATCTGGCCATTCGCTACTCACTACTCCCCATTCGCCTCTCCCTTGCGCGCCTTCGCCACCTGCGCCGGCGTCACCAGCGGCGCGGCGTTGCCCCAGGAATTGCGGATGTAGTTCGTCACCGCCGCGATTTCCTCATTGGACAATTGCCTGGCGTAGGGCGGCATCTCGCCGGTGTTGGGCGCGCGCGGGGTCGTCACGGTGTGGGCGCCGTCGAGGATGATGCGCAAGGTGGAGGACGGATTGACCGATTGCAGCAGCGCATTGCCCGGCAGCGGCGGATAGATCCGCGGGCTGCCTGTGCCGTCGGCTTCATGGCAGGCGATGCAGAGCTTTGCGTAGACCGCCTGGCCGGCCTTCATTTGGGTCTCGTCAGGCGGCGTCACGATGGTCTCGCGCCGCGCCGGCGGCAGGCTTTTCAGGTACACCGCGATCGCCCGCACATCGGCATCGCTCATCTTCGACGTTGAATTGACGATCACTTCGGCCATCGGCCCGCCGGCATGGCTCTTCCCATTGCGTCCGCTCTGCAGATACTCGGTGATGTCCTCCTCGCTCCACGATTTCAGTCCCGTGCGCGCAGCGCCATCGAGTCGGGGAGCAAACCAGCCCGCGACCTTATTGCCTGACAGTGCCTGCGCGCTCTTGTCGGCGCCGAAATAGTTCTTCGGCGTGTGGCAGGCGCCGCAATGACCGAGCCCGGTGACGAGATAGCCGCCTCTGTTCCAGGCCGCGCTCTTGCTCTGGTCCGGCTCGAACAGGCCGGGCTTGAAATACATCGCGTTCCAGACCCGCATCAGGGCGCGATAGCCGAACGGCCAGCGCAGCTCCGGCGGCTTGTTGCGGCTGATGACGGGCGCAAGCGTGCCGAGATAGGCGCGGATCGCCAGCGTGTCGTCCTTCGTCATCTTGGTGAAATAGGGATAAGGAAACGCCGGGTAATAGTTCGAGCCGTCGGGCGCGATACCGGTGCGCACCGCGCGCACGAAATCGGCATCCAGCCAGGCGCCGATCCCGGTGTCGCGGTCCGGGGTCAGGTTCGGCGCATAGATCGCGCCGAAGGGCGTGGCGATACGCTTGCCCCCCGCGAACGGTTTTGCCGGATCGGCGGTGTGGCAGCCCGCGCAGTCGCCGGCCTCGACCAGCGTCTTGCCGTAGGCGATCAGCTCCGGCGAGGGCTCGGCGGCGCGGGCCACGCCTGCAACCGCACTGCACAACGCCAGACCGACAAGAGCGGAGCCTGCCAGAATCGTCCGCATCGAAAGTCTCTCCTGCGACCAATCGCCCGCATCCGGCACGATGGGGGCATCAGTTCATTTCGCCACAGTGGGGGTATGGTGACACAAATTGAAAACGACACGCATGTTTCAGGCCACGAAGTTGCGATTTTTACCCGACACCCCCTTTGGTCCAGATTTGTGATGCGGATCGTGAAATATCCGACATAGAGTGGCGAGATTGGTCGGCGCGCCCTAACTAAAAATAACGGGACGGCAACGGCTTAGGTCAGCAAGACCTGAACAGGGCGATAAAAGAGGACGGCATGGGCATCAACCAGGGTCCGATCAGTCTCGATCAAAAATACACCCAGGAAACCGGGCACGTCTTCACCACGGGCATCCAGGCCCTGGTTCGCCTGCCCATGGCCCAGATCCGGCGCGACCGCGCGGCGGGGCTCAACACCGCAGGTTTCATCTCCGGTTATCGTGGCTCGCCACTCGGCGGCTACGACCAGCAGCTGTTTGCCGCTCGAAAACACCTCGAACAGTACAACATCAAGTTCCAGCCCGGCGTGAACGAGGATCTGGCGGCCACCGCGGTCTGGGGCTCGCAGCAGCTCAACCTCTCGCCTGGCGCCAAATACGACGGCGTGGTCGGCATCTGGTACGGCAAGGGCCCCGGCGTCGACCGCTGCGGCGACGTGTTCCGTCACGGCAACGCGGCCGGCTCCGCCAAGAACGGCGGCGTGCTGTGCCTTGCCGGTGACGACCACGGTGCGAAATCCTCCACCGTGCCGCATCAGTCCGACCATGCGTTCATGTCGGCGCTGATGCCGTATCTCTATCCCTCGAGCATCCACGAGATGATCGAGATGGGCCTGCTCGGCATCGCGATGTCGCGCTATTCAGGCTGCTGGGTCGGCATGAAGGTGATCACGGAGACGGTGGAGACCACCGCCGAGATCGATCTCAGCGACGAGATGAAGCCGTTTATCATCCCGACCGATTTCGAGATGCCGCAAGGCGGCCTCAACCTGCGCTGGCCCGACGACCGCTTCGAGCAGGACCGCCGTTTGCAGGACTACAAGGGCTTTGCCGCGATCGCCTTCGCGCGCGCCAACAAGGTCAACCGCATCACCATGGATTCGCCGAACGCCCGTTTCGGCATCATGGCCTCCGGCAAGAGCTACGAGGACGTCCGGCAGGCGCTGCGCGAGCTTGGCATCACCGAAGAGGTCGCCGCCAGGATCGGCCTCAGGCTCTACAAGATCGGCATGCCCTGGCCGCTGGAGCCGGAAGGCGTGCGCCAGTTCGCGGTCGGGCTGGAAGAGATATTCATCATCGAAGAGCGCCGCGAGATCGTCGAGAACCAGGTCAAGCAGGAGCTGTTCAACTGGCGCGACGACGTCCGCCCGCGCATCGTCGGCAAGATGGACGAGCACGACAAGCGCTTCCTGACCTTCTCCGCTGAGCTTAGCGTCGCCTCGCTCGCGACCTCGCTGACCGAACGACTTCTCCGGCTTGATCTCAACCCGGAGATCGCGGAGATGCTCCGCGCCAAGGCCGATTGGTTCAACGGCCGTCAGGCGACCCAGATGCAGGCGGTCGCGCCCGTCTCCCGCACGCCATATTTCTGTTCCGGCTGTCCTCACAACACCTCGACCAAGGTCCCCGAAGGCAGCCGCGCGCTGGCCGGCATCGGTTGCCATTTCATGGCGCTGTGGATGGACCGCTCGACCGAAACCTTTACCCATATGGGCGGCGAGGGCGTGCCCTGGGTCGGTATCGCACCCTTCACCAACGAGAATCACATCTTCGCCAATCTCGGCGACGGCACCTACTTCCACTCGGGCCTGCTCGCGATCCGCCAGGCGGTCGCGTCCAAGACCAACATCACCTACAAGATCCTCTACAACGACGCTGTCGCCATGACCGGCGGCCAGCGCCATGACGGCGATCTCTCCCCGCAGCAGATCACCTTCCAGCTCCACGCCGAAGGCATCCGCGAGATCTATCTGGTCTCTGAGACGCCCGATGCCTATCCCTCCGACAGCATCGCGCCCGGCGTGAAGCTCTATCATCGCGACGAACTGCAGAACGTCATGAAGATGTGCCGGGAGCACAAGGGCACATCTGCGATCGTCTTCGTGCAGACCTGCGCCGCCGAGAAGCGCCGCCGCCGCAAGCGCGGCCTGATGGAGGATCCGGCGCGCCGCGTCATGATCAACCCGGCCGTCTGCGAGGGCTGCGGCGACTGTTCGGTGCAGTCGAACTGCATCTCGGTCGAGCCGCTGGAGACCGAGTTCGGCCGCAAGCGTGCCATCAACCAGTCGTCCTGCAACAAGGACTATTCCTGCGTGAAGGGCTTCTGTCCGTCCTTCGTCACCGTGGACGGCGGCAAGCCGCGCCACCGCGCGCCGGCTGAGCTGGCCGATATCGGAGCGCTGCCCGAGCCGGTCTCGCGCCCGACGCTCGACAAGCCCTACAACATCGCGGTCGGCGGTGTCGGCGGCACCGGCGTTCTCACCATCGGCGCGCTGCTCGGCATGGCCGCCCATATCGAGGGCAAGGCCTCGATGATCCTCGACATGTCGGGCTTGGCCCAAAAGGGCGGCGCGGTGCTCAGCCATGTCCGCCTGTCCGATCACCCGGCGGAGGTGACCTGTTCGCGCATCGTCACCGGCACGGCTGATCTCATGCTCGCCGCCGACGAGGTGGTCGCAGTCGCCAAGGACACGATCTCGCTCTGCGACTCCACCCGGACCCGCGGCATCATCAACAGCCACGTCATACCCACCGCCGATTTCGTGCTCAATCGCGACTTCAACTTCCAGACTCGCAAGCTGAATGGATTGCTGGAGACGGCGCTGCACAAGGACTCGGTGTTCTTCGATTTTAGCAAGCCGGCCGAGCAACTGCTCGGCGATGCCATCGCCACCAACATGATGATGATGGGCTATGCCTATCAGAAGGGCCTGTTTCCCCTGTCCGCGGAATCGATCGAGCAGGCCATCGAGATCAATGGCGTCTCGATCAAGATGAACAAGGAAGCCTTCCGGCTCGGCCGCCTCGCGGTCGCTGATCCCGCGCGCCTCTCCGGCATGCTGAAGGGAACGGACGAGGTCGTTGCTCCGAAGACGCTGGACGCCATGACGCTCGACGAGGTCATCGAGCATCGCACCAGGCATCTGACCGCTTACCAGAACAACGGTCTCGCCAGGCGCTATCGCAAGCTGGTCGATCAGGTGCGGGATGCCGCGGTCAAGGGTGGCTACGACGAGGCGCTGCCGCGCGCGGTCGCGGTGAACTACGCCAAGCTGCTGGCCTACAAGGACGAATATGAGGTCGCGCGCCTTTACACCGATGGCGCCTTTGCCCAGCAGCTCCGCGACCAATTCGAAGGCGACTTCACGTTCAACTTCAACCTGGCCCCGCCGATCCTCGGTGGCGGCCTCGACCCGCTCGGCCGTCCGAAGAAGCGCGCCTTCGGCCCGTGGATGCTCAACGTCTTCGGCGTGCTGGCGAAGCTCAAATTCCTGCGCGGCACGCCGCTCGACATCTTCGGCCGCAGCCCCGACCGCAAGCTCGAGCGCGATCTGATCGCCGGCTACGAGAAGGACGTCGCAACCGTGCTCGGCCTGTTGTCGCCGGTCACCATCGACACCGCGGTGGAATTGCTCTCGCTGCCCGACCGCATCCGCGGCTACGGCCCGGTGAAGGAGAAGGCGGTGGCAGATGCGAAAACGCGTTATGCGCAGCTCGCCGCCGACCTGGCGAGCCCGCCGCCCGCACCGAGGCAGATCGCGGCGGAATAGGGCAGTCCCGGAGGGCGGATTAGCGAAGAGTAATCCGCCATTCCGGGTCGAGATCAAAGTGGCGGATTACGCCTTCGGATAATCCGCCCTACGAGCCAGCAAAGTCGCTTCGTCGGTCGTGGAAATTCTCATGTGAAATCAACCACCGTTCTACTGTGCATGGGGTTGTTTTTCAAAAATGGGTACCTCCGCGGGCGCTGTGAGTTCGATCATGATCACCCACTTGCGCCAACCCGCTGCCCTCTCGCAGGGCGGAATATTTACGCGCTTGCCAATCCGCCCACCGCGGTTCAGAAAAACGGAGCAATAAGAAACGCCAGCGGAGACTTCTGTTTTGACCATCAAGGGCAAGGCCTACATTGCCGGGATCTACGAACACCCGACCCGGCATGCGCCGGACAAATCCACCGCCCAGCTCCACGCCGAGGTCGCCAAGGGGGCGATCGAGGATGCCGGGATCAGCAAGGACGATGTCGACGGCTATTTCTGCGCCGGCGATGCGCCCGGCGGCGCCTGGCCGATGGTCGATTATCTCGGTCTCAACACCAAGAAGCTCCGCCACGTCGATTCCACCGAGACCGGCGGCTGTTCCTACATCATCCATCTCGGCCATGCCGCTGAAGCCATCGCGGCCGGCAAGTGCTCGATCGCACTGATCACATTGGCCGGCAAGCCGCGCACCGGCGCGATGCCGCCACGCGCATCCGGCGCCGAGGCCGATTTCGAGTTGGCTTACGGCGCGACCACGCACAATGCCTATGGCATGTGTGCCATGCGCCATATGCACGACTATGGCACCACCAGCGAACAGCTCGCCTGGATCAAGGTCGCGGCCTCGCACCATGCGCAGTACAATCCGCATGCGATGCTCAAGGACGTCGTCACCGTCGAGGACGTCCTGAATTCGCCGATGATCTCCGATCCCCTGCATCGCATGGATTGCTGCGTCGTCTCCGACGGCGGCGGTGCGCTGATCGTGACGACGCCCGAGATTGCCAAGAGCCTGAAGAAGCCGCTGGTCAAGCTGATCGGCCATGGCGAAGCCATGAAGGGCCCGCGTGGCGGCAAGGATCTCGATCTCACGTATTCCGCCGGCATCTGGTCCGGGCCGCGTGCGTTCGAGGAAGCCGGCATCACGCCGCAGGACATCAAATACGCCTCGATCTATGACAGCTTCACCATCACGGTGCTGATGCAGCTCGAGGACCTCGGCTTCTGCAAGAAGGGCGAGGGCGGCAAGTTCGTCGCCGACGGCAACCTCATCTCGGGCGTCGGCAAGCTGCCGTTCAACACCGACGGCGGTGGCCTCTGCAGCAACCATCCCGTCAACCGCGGCGGCATGACCAAGATCATTGAGGCCGTGCGGCAGCTACGCGGCGAGGCGCATCCGAAGGTGCAGGTCAAGAATTGCGATCTCGCCATCGCCCACGGCACCGGCGGCCTTCTGGGTGTTCGCCACGCAGCCTCAACGGCCATTCTGGAGCGCGTGTGATGGTAGATGCAAAGAAATATCCGGCCCCGGTGACGAACCCCGAGACCGCAGCGTTCTGGGATGCGGCGAAAGAGGGCAAGTTCATGATCAAGCGCTGCACCGCGTGCGGCGAAGCCCATTACTTCCCGCGCTCGATCTGCCCGTTCTGCTACTCCGACAAGACGGTGTGGGAGGAAGCCTCGGGCGAGGGCACCATCTACACCTGGAGCCTCATGCGGAAGTCGCCGACCGGTCCTTACGCCATCGGCTACGTCACGCTGAAGGAGGGCCCGTCGGTGCAGACCAATTTCGTCGACTGCGATCTGGAGAAGCTGAAGATCGGCCAGAAGGTGAAGGTAGTGTTCAAGCCGACCGACGGCGCGCCACTGCCGTTCTTCACGGTGGCGTAGGACGGTCCTCATCCTGAGGAGCTTGCGAAGCAAGCGTCTCGAAGGATGGCCACAACAAAGAAGCGTTTCGGGCATCCTCATGGTTCGAGACGGCGCAAGAGCGCCTCCTCACCATGAGGATGAGAACCACCGGGAGGAAACAAAACCAAGATGTCCGCCAGATACGAAGAGCTCAAAGGCCTGAACAACCTCGGCCAGAAATACGCCTACGCCGATCGCGAAGTGATGCTCTATGCCTACGGCATCGGCCTCGGCGCCGATCCGATGGATGAAAAAGAACTCGCCTTCGTCAACGAGGGCACGCTGACGCCGCGGCCGCTCAAGGTGGTGCCGACCTTCGCATCCGTCGCGGCCTGGGGCTCGGGTCCCGGCGAGATGAACCTCAACCGCGTGATGGTGGTCGACGGCGAGCGCGACATCACCTTCCACCAGCCGCTGCCGGTCGCTGCGCACATCACCGCCGACTCCTCCGTGGTCGAGGTCTACGACAAAGGCAAGGACAAGGGCGTCGTCATCGTGCACCAGACCGTGCTGAAGAACGAGAAGGGCGAGAAGCTGGCAACGCTGGTCGCCTCCCGCTTCGCCCGCGGCGACGGCGGCTTCGGCGGGCCGAGCCTGACCCAGCCCGATCCGCACAAGATCCCGTCGCGCGCACCCGACAAGACCATCGACATCACCACGCGTCCCGACCAGGCGCTGGTCTATCGCCTCTGCGGCGATCGCAACCCGCTGCACAGCGATCCGGAGTTTGCGAAGAAGGCCGGCTTCCCGCGCCCGATCCTTCACGGCATGTGCACCTACGGCATCACCTGCCGCGGCGTGCTGCAGACCTATGCCGACTACGACGCTTCCGCGTTCCGCCAGCACGTCGCGCGGTTCTCCTCGCCGGTCTATCCCGGCGAAACCGTGACCATGGACCTCTGGAAGGACGGCAACGTCATCTCGTTCGAGGCCAAGGTGAAGTCGCGCGGCGTCACCGTGATCAAGAACGGCAAGACGGTGCTTGGGTGATGATGCCGCTCGACGCGCTCTGAGTTATCTCGTCATGCCCGGGCTTGTCCCGGGCATCCACGTTCTTCGCGCGGTTGGCGACCAAGTTCGTGGATGGCCGGGACAAGCCCGGCCATGACGGAGCCAAAAGCAACAGGGAGAGGCCACCATGGGATTACTCGATGGCAAGGTTGCGCTGATCACCGGCGCGGGCGGCGGGCTCGGTGAGGCCTACGCAAAGCTGTTCGCGCGGGAAGGCGCCTCGGTCGTCGTCAACGACCTCGGCGGGCCCCGTGACGGCTCCGGAGCCGACAAGTCGATGGCGCAGCTCGTGGTGGACGCGATCACGGCCGAAGGCGGCAGGGCCGTCGCCAACGGCGCCGATATCTCGACCATGGAAGGCGGCCAGTCGGTGTTCGACGACGCCATCAAGCATTTCGGCCGTGCCGACATCCTCGTCAACAATGCCGGCATCCTCCGTGACCAGACCTTTCACAAGGCCTCCGAGGCCGACTGGGACAAGGTCATCAAGGTGCACCTGAAGGGCACCTTTTGTTGCACCATGCCGGTGTTTCGCTGGATGCGGGAAAACGGTGGCGGCGTCATCGTCAACACCGCCTCGACCTCGGGCCTGATCGGCAATTTCGGCCAGACCAATTACGGCGCGGCCAAGGGCGGCATCTGGGGCCTGTCCAACGTGCTGGCGATCGAGGGCCGCAAGTACAACATCCGGATCTGGACGCTCGCTCCGGGCGCCCTGACCCGCATGACCGCAGACCTGCCCCGCTATAAGGAGAACCCGGGCGCCGCGCTGGGGCCGGACGGCATCGCGCCGGCCGTGCTATACATGGTCAGCGACTTGTCGGGCGACCAGACCGGCAAGGTGCTGGGCGTGTCCGGGCCCCGCGGTGTGCGCGAAATGCGGATGATGGAAATGGAAGGCTGGAAACCGCCGCACACGGGCTGGAACGCCCGGGACATCGCCGATCACGCCAAGGAGATCTTCTTCTCCGAGGAGCAGATCAAGATGGGCGCGCGGAGGTTTTAGCCATCGACAGAGAGAAACAAGGAAGACGATGAAACTCACCGCCGACGCCAAGGGCACCTTCGCAATCGCGCCGACGCCGTTCCACGACGATGGCCGGATCGACGAGCGCTCGATCGACCGCCTCACCGATTTCTACGAGGAAGTCGGCTGCGACGGCGTCACGGTGCTGGGCATCCTCGGCGAGGCGCCGAAGCTCGATGCCACTGAAGCCGAGCAGGTCGCGGTGCGCTTCGTCAAGCGCGCGAAGAAGATGCAGGTGATCGTCGGCGTCTCCGCGCCGGGCTTTGCCACCATGCGCTCGCTGGCGAAAGCTTCGATGGACGCTGGTGCTGCCGGCGTGATGATCGCGCCGCCGCCATCCTTGCGCACCGACGACCAGATCACCGGCTATTTCAAGCAGGCGGCCGAGGCGATCGGCCCCGATATTCCCTGGGTGCTGCAGGACTATCCGCTGACGCTCTCGGTGGTGTTCACCCCCGCCGTGATCCGCAAGATCGTCATGGACAATCCGAACTGCGTGATGCTCAAGCATGAGGACTGGCCGGGTCTGGAGAAGATCACGACCCTGCGGGGCTTCCAGAAGGACGGCTCGCTCCGTCCGCTTTCGATTCTGTGCGGCAACGGCGGCACGTTCCTGGATTTCGAGATGGAGCGCGGCGCCGACGGCGCCATGACCGGCTACGCCTTCCCGGAGCTTCTGATCGACGTCGTGAACCTCTCCAAGGCCGGCAAGCGCGACGCCGCGCACGATCTGTTCGACGCGCATCTGCCGCTGATCCGTTACGAGCAGCAGCCCGGCGTCGGCCTGACCATCCGCAAATACGTGCTGCAGAAGCGCGGCATCATCGCCTCCAGTGCCCAGCGCAAGCCGGGCGCGACCATCACGGCGACGGCGAAGGCGGAGGTCGAGTACCTGCTGTCGCGCGTTGCCCGGGTCGACAAGCGCGCCAATCTCGGCCCGCAATCCAGCGCCGCAGGTTAGTTGCATGGCCGAGACATCAGCATCACGCCCGGCCTCGACGATCCTCCTGCTGCGCGACGGCGGGAAGGCCGACGGCATGGGCCGCGGCGAGATTGAGGTCTTCATGATGGTCCGCCATCATCAGATCGAGTTCAACTCGGGCGCGCTGGTGTTTCCCGGCGGCAGCGTCGACGCCGGCGACAACGAGATCGTCGCGCGCACCGACCTGTATTCGGGCGGCGAGGGTCTCAGCGAAGCGGATCGTGGTTTTCGCATCGCCGCGATTCGCGAGACCTTTGAGGAGAGCGGCATCTTGCTGGCGCGCGCGAAGGGCACGGGCACGCCTGTTGATGCCAAGCGTGCCGGCGAGCTTGCAGATAGCCATCGCATCGCGCTCAACGAGCACAAGATCAGCTTCCTGAAAATTCTCGATGACAACGGCCTCCAGCTCGCGCTCGACACGCTCGTTCCCTACGCGCACTGGATCACGCCGGAGGGCATGCCCAAGCGGTTCGATACCTGGTTCTTCCTCGCCGCGGCGCCCCCCGATCAGCTCGGCGCCCATGACGGCCGGGAGTCCACCGACTCGATCTGGGTCTCGCCGCGCGAGGCCGTGGAGGGCGGCGAGAGCGGCCGCTTCAAATTGCCGTTCCCGACCACGCGCAATCTGCTCCGCCTCGCCAAGCAGGGCAGCGTGGGCGCCGCGCTGGACCATGCCAAGGGCCTATCGATCGTCACGGTGATGCCGGTCATGACCAAGACCGAAACCGGCCGCCAGCTGCGCATCCCCCGCGAGGCCGGCTATGACGGCGAGGTGTTCGAGGTCGGGGCGGTGGGCTAAGACACTTCGACGCCAGCCGAAGTATTGAGGCCCGCGATCGCGCTAGGTTCCGTCCACAAGGAAGGACGGAGCGGCCATGGACACAAGGCAGGACACCAACATCGCCGTCGAGCTCGCGCTCCTCGTCGCCCTCGCAACGCTCTGGGGCGGCTCATACACCTTCATCAAGCTCGGCGTCGCCACCATTCCGCCGATCACGCTGATCGCGGCGCGGACTACGATCGCGGGCCTCCTGTTGCTCGTCGTGATGTGGGCGCGCGGCATCAGGATGCCCACGGACGCAGCGACCTGGCAGCGCTTCGCCTTCCAGGCCGTGCTCAACAGCGTCATCCCCTGGACGCTGATCGCCTGGGGCGAGCGCCATGTTGACGCCGCGCTCGCCACCATCCTCAACTCGGCCGGCCCGATCTTCACCTTCCTGCTCACGGCCGTGGTGACGCGTCACGAGACGACCACATCGCGAAAGCTGTTGGGCGTGGTTGCCGGCATGGCCGGCATCCTGCTGATCGTCGGCGCCGATGCCTTCCACGACATCGGTAGCGGCCTCCTTGCGGAGGCGGCCATCGTCGCCGCCACGATCTGCTATGCCTGCGCAGCGATCTTCGGCCGCAGTTTCAAAGGCCTCGATCCGATGGTGCCCGCGGCCGGCTCGCTGCTGGCGGGGGCGGCGGTCCTGATCCCGGCCTCGCTCGTGGTCGAGCAGCCCTGGACGCTGTCGCCGTCGCAAAGTTCAGTGCTGGCATTGCTCGCGCTCGCCGTATTCTCGACGGCCGCGGCATTCGCGATCTACTTCCGCCTGATCCAGACCCTGGGGTCGGTCGGCACCACGGCGCAGGCCTATCTGCGGGTGCCGATCGGGGTCGCCATCAGCGTCGCCTTCCTCGGCGAGAGCCTGAGCCGGACCGCCTGGATCGGGCTTGCCTGCGTCGTCTTCGGCGTCGCCGCCATGACGATTCCGGCCCGGCAGCAGGCGAGCGTCAAACCGTCATAGATCGGGGAAGGGGCTCCGAAGCCCCATATTAAGGATAATCGGCGGCCCGAGGCATGTTTCCCCGGGGCGGCAATACGTCGTATATTGGGGCTCCAGTATCCCGGTCCTCACAGCCCAATGTCCGCCGAATTGACGCCGACCCCTGAGAAAAAGCGAATATTCTCGCTCTCCATCGGCCAGCTCACTTTCGGCAGCTTCCTGTTGGTGCTGGCGGTGATCATCGTCACGTCGGCCGCGAGCGTAATCGCGATCCGGCACATCGACACGACCTTCGCCGAGCTGCAGCGGCTCCAGAGCGTCGGCGACCTCGCCGAGGACATCGACCGCCGCATGAACGAGCTGCGCCTTGCCGCGCGCGACTTCGTTACAGATCCGGGCGCCGGCATCCAGTTCAAGCAGGTGGGCGAGGCGGCCTCGACGCTCAGCGACATCCTGAAGAAGACGCGCATCGAGCTCGCGCCCGAGCAGCAGGACATGATCGACGGGGTCACCGAGCGGCTTGCGACCTATCGGAACGGCCTCGAGCGGATCTCGACCCTGATCGATCGCCGCGCCCAGCTGCTCGGCGGCCTGCCGCCGCTGCGCGAACAGTTCGATCTGGCCGTCTCCGGCACCGCCGACCGTGAGCTGGCCTCGCGCCTGTCGGAGGCGCAGAGCCGGATCGCGCTCGGGCTGCTCGCGCGCAACCCGTCCGCGGCGGAGCAGGCCGCGCAGAGCATGCGGGCCCTGAACATTGGCGATGCCGGGCTGAGATCGGCGGTGAACGGTTATGCCGAGGCCATCATGGCCGTGGCGGTTCGCGAGCGGCAGATCGCCGACATCGACCGCGAGGTGCTGGGGACCGAGGGCCGGCTGATCGGCCGCGTCACCGAATTGCTGCGCGAGGTCAGTGCCCGGCGCGGCCACGTGCTGTCGCGCGACTTTGCCCGGACGCTGACGGAAGCGCGATGGCAGAGCATCGTGCTCGGTACCATCGGCGTGCTGATCGGCATCGGCGCTGCCTTGTTCGTGGTGCGCAGGACGGTGCGTCCGCTCGCCCAGATCGCACGCTCGATTCGCGCGCTTGCGGCCGGTCGTAAGGACACCTCGATCCCGTCCGCCGACCTCGACAACGAGATCGGTGACATCGCCCGCGCCGCCGAAGTATTCCGCCGCGCGCTGGAGGAGGCCGACACGGCGCGCGAGGCGGCGGTGCGCGCGCTCACCGAGCAGCGCCTCGCCGAGGAGAGCTACCGGAAACTGTTCGAGGGCTCGGTCGACGGCATCTACGTCACGACGCCGGCCGGCGATCTCCTCAACGCCAATCCGGCGCTGGCGCGGATGATGGGCTATGACAGCCCGGAGCAGCTGATCGACAGCATCAACGACATCGCCCACACCATCTACGTCCACCCCGAGGCGCGCGTCGAATACCAGCGGCTGATGACGCGCGACGGCATGGTACGCGAGTTCGAATACCAGGTTCGCCAGCGCAGCGGCGACATCCTGTGGCTCTCCGACAGCGCCACCGGCGTGCGCGACGAGGCGGGCAACATCGTGCGCTATGAGGGCACGCTGCGCGACATCACCGACCAGAAGCGGGCGGAGGACGCCATCGCCGAAGGCCGGCGCCTGCTGCAACAGGTCATCGACACCGTGCCCGCGGTCATCAACGTCAAGGACCGCGACCTGCGCTACGTGCTGATGAACCGCTACATGGCCGGCATCTTCGGCATCGAGCCCGGCGACGCGCTCGGCCGCACCACCGCCGATCTGATGTCGCGCTACGGCGCGGCCAAGACCGACGAGAACGACAAGCGCGTGCTCAATCTCCGCAGGGGCCTCGGCTTCTACGAGGAGGAGTACAAGGATTCCTCCGGCAACATGCGGCAATGGCTGGTCAACAAGCTGCCGCTGCTCGATGCCGAGGGTGAGATCGAGCGGATCGTCACCGTGGCGCTCGATATCGGCGAGCGCAAGCGTGGCGAGCAGGAGATGCGCAAGGCCAAGGAATCCGCCGAGACCGCGCTGCGCAATCTGCGCGAGACCCAGGCCTCGCTGATCGAGGCCGAGAAGCTTGCCGCGCTCGGGCGGCTCGTTGCCGGCGTCGCTCACGAGGTCAACAACCCCGTCGGCATCAGCCTCACGGTCGCCTCCGCGCTGGAGCGCAAGACGGCGCTTTTCACCGCCGAGGTCGAGCGCGGCGAGCTGCGCCGCTCCTCGCTCAACGACTTCCTCAGCACCAGCCGCGACGCGTCCTCGCAGCTCGTCTCCAATCTCAACCGCGCCGCCGAGCTGATCCAGTCGTTCAAGCAGGTCGCCGCCGACCGCAACTATTCGGACCAGCGCAGCTTCGATCTCGGAGACCTCACCGAGCAGGTGGTGATGAGTCTGAGGCCGGGCCTGCGCAAGCACAATCTGACGCTCAACGTCGAGTGCCAGCCCGACCTGACGATGAACAGCTATCCGGGCCCGTACGGTCAGGTGCTGACCAATCTGTTTCTCAATTCGGTGGCGCACGCCTTCCCGGACGGGCGGCCGGGGACCATCGACATCCAGGTGCGGGAGTCCGGCAAGGACAATGTCGAGATCCTCTTCGCAGACAATGGCTGCGGCATGTCGCTCGACGTCCGTCGCCGTGCCTTCGATCCGTTCTTCACGACGCGGCGCGACCAGGGCGGCACGGGCCTTGGTTTGCACATCGTCTACAGCATCGTCACCAACCGGCTCGGCGGGCGGCTCGATCTCGATTCCGAACCGGGGAGCGGCACCCGCATCCAGATCATCCTGCCGCGAACTGCGCCGCTGGAGCAGGCCGCGGAATAACAGCGTTTTCGAGCGAAGTGGTTGCCGGTCCGCGTCAAGAAAACGCGTCAAACAAAAAACGTGTCAAACAAAATGTAGAGCCCCGTTCCGATAGCATCGGAACGGAATCGGCTCTAATCGATGTCCGCGAGCTTTTGCAGGGTCGCGCCGAAAATCTGGCTGGCCTTGCCGACCAGCGCGGTACCGGTCATCTCCCCGCGCGTCTCCGTGAAGGTGCCGGTGACGCCGATGCCGACCGGGGCAGGGCCGCCGAACAGCGGATTGTCGTCGCCTCGCGGGGAGGTGTGGCGTTGCACCAGCACTTCGCCTTTGAAGGTGTTGTTGTCCTTCACGACGTAGCTGCCGGTGTAATAGAGGTAGGCATCGCCGCCGAGGATCTTGCCGTCGCGAAAAAGGATCACGCCGCTGCCCTTGCCGGCCCGACCATCGAGCAGGGTCACGTGAATCGAATAGAGACCGTTTTTCATAACGTTCCGCGGGCCGGCCGCCATCGCCCAATGGCGTAACCGGTCCGGCTTTTATGCCAAAGCGTATCGCCCCGCGCAACGCGGCAGTTTGCCGGCGGCCACGGGAAGTTGCCGCCGCGAGCCGTAGTTGTCCCGGCTTGTGCGTGACGCCGTCATGACGGGGTGAGGCCGATCGTCTGCGGATCAGGGTTGGCCCGCGAAATGCATGACAATTGTTGCACTGGCCGCGGAGTGCTGGAGCAAGATGATGAGCAACTGGATCGATTCCGGCGGCGACGAGCCGCGTCTGTACAGTGCGCGTCCCACCAATTGCAAAAGCGAACGACGGCGTTCCGGCAGCGCAACACGCTGGCGAAGCGTGACGAGGCTGGCAGGTGCCCTGGTCCTGATTGCGTTCGCGGCACCCTTCGGGCACGCGCGCGACCGCGGCCAGTTCGCCAACAGCAATGCCGATCTGAAGGCCTGGTTCGACGGCCTGCGCAGCGGCAAGGGGCCGTGCTGCTCCGATGCCGACGGTTCGGCGCTCCTCGGACACCGACTGGGACAGCAAGGACGGGCACTATCGTGTCCGCCTCCCACGCTATGCCTCAGGGCTTGAAGGGCGGCCGCAGGAGCTCGTCTGGGTCGAGGTGCCTGAAGAGGCCGTGATCTCCGAGCCCAACCGGGTGGGGCGCACCATGGTATGGCCGATCTACGGCTATATGGGCGTCAGCATCCGCTGCTTCATGCCCGGCAGCATGACTTAGCCGCGCATCGTCCGGTGGGCTTGCGCCGGTTCAGGTATATTTCTTGTCGCGCTCGAGCAGCTCGATGGAGATGCCTTCGGGGCCGCGGATGAAGCAGATGCGCACGCCGGGCCGGATCGTGGTCGGTTCGCGCGTGAAGGTGACGCCCTTGGCCTTGATCTCGGCTGCAACGGCATCGATGTCCTTCACCGCCAGGCCGAAATGGTCGAGCCCCTGATGCGGGTGCGGCGGCGGCGGGTTGACGGCGTTGTCGCCCTCGAGCGGCGCGATGAAGATCCTGGCACCGCCAAGGTTTACCTCGATCCGCCCCGGCGCACCAACGATCTCGCCACCGAGGATATCGCGCAGCCAGGCCGCCGTGGCCTCCGGATCGGGGCTGCGCAGATGGACGTGATCCCAAGTGACGACTGGCATTTCAGTTTCTCCCGACGGGCCTTCGCGATGTTGCAGCGCATGTTAGCGGCCGCAGGCGGAGATCGCCACCGTCCTTGCCGATTCGCCACTACGCGGGAACCTTAGGTCGTCTTCCGGATTAAGGTAAGGCCGTGGCCCAATCCGTCGTTGACGAGCTTCGGCCGCGATCGGTGATGCAACCATGAACGCCAGGCTCGACCGGATCGGATTAGGGCGCTTCGCCGGGACCGGCGAGCGACTGGCGCGGATCATAACGATCGCGAGCGTCTCGTTTGGCCGCAGCCTTCTTTGGTTGCTGGCGGCCATCATCGTCGGCTGCGGCGCCTGGATGCTGCTGCCCCTGTCCAAGGGCAATAGTGCTGAGCCCGCGAAGGCGGAGTTGGCGGCCGTCGAGGCAGCTCCTTCAGCCGATGCGGCCGCAGCGGTGTCGCCGGTCTCGGAAGCCCCGGCAGCGGCCAAGTCACCTGTCGTGGCAGAACTCGGTCGTCTCAGGATTTCATCGCAGACCTGGCGCCGCGGAGGCCTTGGCTCGAGAGCCCTGGTGACGTTCACGCTGCGAAACGACAATGACTATGCCGTAAAAGATGTCGAGATCGTCTGCGCCTTTGCGCGGCGCGACGGCAGTCATCTCACCGACCGCAGCCGTGTGCTGGCGGATCCAGTCAGCATGAAGAGCCGCAAGACCTTTGCGCGTGTCCCCGTCGGCTTCGTCAACGTGAACGCCGATCAGGCAAAATGTTCGCTGGTTGCCGCACGCCGCGCATAGCGGTGGCACGTTCCGGTAGCGGAAAAGTTACCCTCTTTGGTCCTTGGCAAAAAAACCTCGCGTCGCCATTTGAACCGAACGGCTGGGCCAGGAACCAATTAGCAGATCGCCTGTTGAGGCGTAGAGCCCACGCGCGGATGCGGGGGGCGGAGCGCGGCAGATGCCCATCCTTCGGTATTTCGTCTTTGTTGGTGGAGCCCTGCTCGCACTGCTTTTCGCGGCGAATTTCGTTTACCCGGCGGTGCCCGTGGCGCAGGCCGTTGCGACCGCAAGCAACGATCAGCCCCTGATCCGAATCCGGTCCGATCGGCACCTGCCTGAGCGCGTCGTCCTCGACACCAGCCAGCCGACGATTGCCGCGCCAGCGGTGAAGACCGCTGCTGTCGTTTCACCCCAACCGCCGGTGCAGGACAGCACGTCGGCAGCGCTTGCCGAAATATCGGCCAAGGCGCGGGTGCGCGACACGTTCGCCCAGTTCACGCCGCCGCTGAGGACGGATACCGCCGCCACGGGGAAGCCCGAAGCCAAGCCGCAGGCCGCTCAGGCTCAGACATCCCAAGGGCGCGTTTCCACTCAGGCTTCTCCGGTCCAGGCGCAGCCCAAGCGCAAAGTCGCCAGGACGCGTCCGGCACCGCAGCAGGGGCGACCGATGATGTTGGTCGCCCAGCAGCCCCATTTCGGGCTCTTCGACACGACCTGGTGAGAGCATCTCCGACCCGCCTCGAAACCGAGCGGGGAGGGCTTTTTATTGGTCGGTCTCTCTGCTAATTCGAATCCATCCGAACCGCCGTCCGGTGTGCTGGCTCGTCAGCCCAGGTCCGGCAAGTCTCGGTTTACGGCCCGGTACCCCGGGCCAGGGCGCTCGTAGCTCAGCTGGATAGAGCATCGGATTTCGATTCCGAGGGCCGGAGGTTCGAATCCTTCCGAGCGCGCCATTTAACCGCTTGCATTTGCTGCGCTCTTTGGCTCGGGCTGATTTTCATTCTGAACGCCTTCCGGTGCTCCATTCTGAATAGATGTCGCTAGTTTGTTCGCCAAGACGTGCGCGTGGCGCTTCCGTGTTGCCGAGAGCATCCGCTTTGTCGATCGCTTGGCATAGCCTTCGTAAGACTGTTGCGTCTTGTGGGTGGACAGAGCCCGGCCTTGGCCGTCCGTCAACTCCGCTTCCTCCAGCTCGGTCATTCCCCCATGCCGGCACGCGTCCAGTGTGAAATGAGCGGGAACGCCCTCGATCGATTTCCGTAGCCGGGTGACAACGTGATTGAGGGATGAATAGCGCCATGGGCGGGCCTTGCCGTCTCCGATGTCCATCAGGACCATGGCGAGGCCGCGCCTGGGGAGCCTTGCCAAGACCTCTTCGGCGTCGGCATAGAATAGCCGGACCTCGCCCGTGTCCTCGTCCGTCTCCTCCAGCGGGTGGGGCGCGATCGTCCCTGTCTTGTGGTGCGCTACCTTAATGATCGACGGCGCCGATGGGGCTCGGTAATCGGCCCATGTGATGTATCCGGCAACGACGTTCTCCGGCCGCTGGAGCCATTCAAAGCAGATCACGGCAGTAGCGGCAGCCTCGGGATACCCTTTGTCGATCGCGCCCCATGCGAACGCATAGACCTCCTCTCGCGTGACAGCCGGCTTTTTCGCTTTCGCCCGAACCTTTAGGGTAACGCCATCCCAGGGGAACGGAAGGTCAGCCGGAAACTCTGCGGGATAAAGCCGATGCACGACGCGCCACGCCTTCCGGCATAGCCCCACAAGCTTTTCTCCCGTGCGCAATCGCTGCTTTCCTTCCGGGAGCTTCTTTCCCTTCCCAGCAAGAAACATCGCATAGAGCTTATCCGCTGCTCGCGGGCTGATCGTCTTGACGAGGCGGTCCCCAACCCGATCGCCGGATTTAGTACGGACGTTGCAAACCTCGTCCATCGCCCATTCGTAATCAGATCGGGAGCGCGCCGCGACCTTTTCGAGATAGGCCGCGCTGGCCTTGTACTCGCGGAACAGCCAATCAACGGAGCCGTATTTCGGCGCGTTGACGCCGCTGATCGGAAGTCCCTTCCTGGCTTGGTCCCATTCGTCAAACTGCTCGTTCAGCACCTTGGCGCGACCGTGCATTTTGCCATAGTCGGTCCCAAGCGGCTCGTTCGAAACCGGGCATTTTAGCGGGCGATATTTTGTCGGCACATTGTAGTAATACGCAGTCGCCCCGCTGGCGAGGCGCTTGGGGATAACGTGCCGCGGCAGCTCCACGCTCACAGATCCTCTGCGAGATCGCCTTGCGCGATGCTCGGGGCTATTGCCCTGTCCAGATCGTCCCTCAACCATAGCCGTCTACGCCCTTCCGCCACTCGCGGCTGAGGATACTCTTTGCCAACCCGCTTTAGGAAGTCCTCCGCCGTCCGCTCGCCGCAGTAGCCGGCCGCGAGCTCGGCAGCCATTCGCCTGGGCCAAGACCCCGCCGGGATTGCTGACGGCTTGCTCATGCCGGCGCCCTAGTGCGCGGTCGACGGGGCGGCGTCGTCGCCGTGCAGCGCCGACAACGCCATGGCCTGTTCAAGATTCTCGCAGGGTATCGCCGTCAGCTTGTACGGCGTCGGATCCCCGGTGAAGGATCGCCGCACAAGATCGGTCCCCTTGACGATCCGGAGACCGATTCCGTTCTGGCTCCTGCGGTCCTGCCAAATGCAGACTGCAACATCATGGCTCCGCATCAGTTGCAGAACCGGCGCCAGACTGCCGTCCATCAGGGCTCTGTTGGCATTCGCCAGCGCGACGAGCTGATCCAGCTTGCCGACGTCGACGCAAATATTTCCCTTCATTGTTCGCCCCTGTAGTGCGCGTAATATGCCTTCTTCAAATCCTGGATCATGTTGCAGGCGTGAAAGACCGCAAAGACAACTTCATCCGGATACTGGCGCCGGTCGCTCCCGGAGAGCAGTTGAGCCGCAATCTTCGCCATATTGGCACAGTCGCAAACCTTGTCCTCCAGCTCTTGGAATGCCGAGGCAAATTCTTCGGTGGTTGGCGGCGCCACGTTGGCGCCGGTTTCAGTGTGTGGCAGTTGCAGCATTTCAGATCCTCTCACGCCCCGCAGGCGATTGCAGACCAAACGGAAAACATCAAAATGAAACAGGAGAGGGCGGCGAAGGCCGCCAGCTCCTCAATGACCAAGCGCAGCACGGCACTCCTCCGAAGTCCGATAGCTGGCGCGGTGGCCGAAATGATCGGCAAGGCTGCCCGCGAAAAACGCAACGAACGTCTTTTCCTCCGGAAGCAGATCCTCCCCGTTTCGCAGCCCGTAGAGTGAGCGAAGAACGGCGGTCATTGCACGGGCCTCGTTCTCGGTGATAGGATCGGCGCCGTTGGATTGGTGCGGGTTCAGCGCCACGAGCTTCATGAGTATTCGACGGGCGCGAAACGTCTGCCGTCCGGTCCCGGCAAATTCATTGTCCCCGGTCGGATCGGCGTCAAAACCGGCATCGTAAGAGGCGAGCAATTGGCAATACTTGACGCAAAGCGAAATGATGGCGGACTGACGATCTTGCGCCTTGCCGGCAATCTTCGCGGACGCTGCCGGCGCCTTGCGGCGCTCGGCAAGATGGATGACGGGCGGGTTTGTCATGTTGCGCGCCCCTCAGTTCAGGCCGTGTTCGGCAAGGACGGCGGCGGCAACGGCCATCATCTGCTTTAGATCGCCCTCGGTGGGCGTGAAGAACACGCCGCGCATTTCGGTGCGACCGGCATAGGCCAGCCACTCCGTGACCTCCGCAATGCTCTGCGGCCGATAATTGACGATATCGGCTTCGGCCACGCTCCAGGCCCGATGCGCCTTGCTCAGCATCCGCTTGGCGTGGACGAGGCCTCGCGGCCTCTTGCTGTTGTAGGCTCCCTCCAGAACGTCCCATTCGGCCAGAAGGGCTGCATAGCGCTCATTGACGGCAGCGCGGGCCTCGGCACTCTCGGCGCCCTTGAGTGTCAATCGGCGTTTGACTGGGACCCCCTATCGGCATCCAAAATGGACCCCTTTGATCGGCGTGCTCTGCTGGTAGCGCTACGGGTCGTCGGAGCTGGTCGGGGTTGCGGAGACGGCGCGAGCGCGGGTTGTTTGAACATCGTCGCGGCTTTTGAATCGCCAGCTGTCGTTGCCGGTCTCGACGATGTCGCAGTGATGGGTCAATCGGTCGAGTAGCGCGGCGGTCATTTTGGCATCGCCGAACACGCTCGGCCATTCGCCGAACGCAAGATTGGTGGTCACGATGACGGAGGCGCGCTCATAGAGCCGGCTGACGAGATGGAACAGAAGCTGGCCACCGGACTGGGCGAAGGGCAAATAGCCGAGTTCATCCAGCACGATGAAGTTCATCCGGGTCAGATGCTCGGCGAGCCGTCCTTGCCGTCCGTTGCGGGTCTCGGTCTCGAGGCGATTGACGAGGTCGACGACGTTGAAGAAGCGGCCGCGGGCACCGGATCGGATGCAGCTTCTTGCAATTGCAATGGCCAGGTGGGTTTTGCCGGTGCCAGTGCCGCCAACCAGCACGACGTTGCGTTGCTGGGCGATGAAGCCGCCGCCAGCGAGATCATTGACGAGAGTCTGATTGATCGGCGTGCCGTCGAACTGAAAGTCGGCGATGTCCTTGGCAAGCGGCAGCTTGGCAATGGTGAGCTGATATTTGATCGACCTGGCTTGCTTCTCGTTGATCTCGGCGTTGAGCAGATCGCCGACAATGCGCTGAGGTTCGTGCTGGCGCTTGACGGCAGTTGCCATGATCTCGTCGAAGGCAGCCTTCATGCCGTAGAGCTTGAGTTCGCCCATGAGGTCGAAGATTTGGGTTCGTTCCATCAGATGGTCCTCCGGAGGTTGTCGTAGCGGGCACAATCGGCGATCGGTGCATGACGGAGCGTCAGTGCGGCCGGTGTCATGATGTTGGCCGGTGGGGCGGGTTCACGTTGACGGGCCAGGATGTTGAGCACCACATCGGCGGAATGGACGCTGTGACTGAGCGCTTCGGCACAGGCCGCTTCCACCGCGGGCAGACCGTCAGTCAGCACCGCGTTGAGGATATCGACCATCTGCCGATTGCCATCGTCGGTGCTGGCAAGCTTGCGCCGGATCCGCTCGATCGCGGCCGGCAACACCCAGTCTTTGAAGGGAGCACCGTTGCGCAAGGCGCCGGGTTTGCGGGCGAGCACCGGCACATAATGCCAGGGGTCGTAAACGGTATCGCCGCGCCCAAAGGATCGCGGGTGCTCGGCAACGATGCGTCCATCCTGACGGATCACGATGCGATCGGCATAGGCTTGAACCTCGACCGGTCGTCCGACTGCGCTGGCTGCGACCGAGTATTTGTTGTTGTCGAAGCGCACCAGGCAGGTCTTCGAGACCGATGCCGTCACCGCATGGAAGCCGTCGAAGCGGCCGGCATAGGGAACGAGTTTGGGGCGTTCGGCTTCGAACACGTCCCAGATCGTCTGATCGACTAGCTCCGGATGGCGATGAGCCTTGGCGTAGGCGATGCATTTGTCGAGCAGCCAAGCGTTTAATTCCTCGAGGTTTTTGAACCGCAGCCGCGGCGTGAAGAAGCGTTCCCTGACCAGCCCGACCTGGTTCTCGACCTGCCCCTTCTCCCAGCCCGACGCTGGCGTGCAGGCGACCGGATCGACCAGATAGTGGCTGCACATCTGCAGGAAGCGACGATTGTAGAGACGCCCTTTGCCGACGAAGATCGTCTCTACGGCGGTCTTCATGTTGTCGTAGATGCCGCGGGTGCAGGTGCCTTTGAACAAGGCGAACGCCCGGTCGTGGGCGTCGAACACCATCTCCTGCGTCTCCCGCGGATAGGCCCGCACGAACAGCATGCGGCTGTGACAGAGCCGGACATGGGCGGCCTTCACCATTACCGTGGTGCCGCTCAACAGGACCACCTCGTGGCTCCAGTCGAACTGGTAGGCTTCGCCTGGGTCAAAGCTCAGCGGGACATAAGCGGCCGCGGTCGATTGCCCGCGTTCCTTGCTCCAGCGCCTGGCGTATCGACGAACCGCATCATAGCCGCCGGCATAACCCAGGCCGCGAAGCTCCTCGAATAGCCGGATCAGTGTCAGCCGTTCCCGCGCCGCCTTGCTCTCATTCCCTGCCAGCAACCGATCAAGCTCGGCACTCCAGGCACCCATCTTCGGGAGCGGCTGCGTCTCGCGCTCGTACCGGAACTCCGTCGCTTGAGAACGAATGACCTTGCGAACCACCTTCCGCGATACGCCAAGTTCTCGGCAGATCGCCTTGATCGGACGACCATCAACAAAGTAGGCGCGACGGATCTTACCAATCGTCTCCACCACCAGCATCCCAACCTCGGCTTCCATGACTCGATGGAAGCCACTGTGGACCCTTATCCCGGGGTCCCGATTGGATGCCGATCACCCCGAAAACGGGGTCCTTATTCCATGCCGAAACACAGTTTGGCACGAACAAGGCGAGGCCCTTCACATCGGACGCGATGCGGCAGGAATTTGACGCGTTCACGGTCCCGGGCCGCGGTGATCAATTGCAGCGGCAAATCGGCCGCGAACAGACCATGTTTGAAACGCGCAACCAGGCCTTGGGCGGCTCCCGCACGGTGGACAATCTCAACGATCACGCCGCAATGGGTGTTGATCCGCACGTTTTATCCAAGGTGCTTTCGGGCGATTGGCACGGCGCGGTTAAGAGCGTCATCAATGCCGGCCAGAACGCGCTTTCCGGCAACACGCCCGAGGTTCGCCGGCAAATCGCGGATATCCTCTTGCAGTCCGGCCGCGACATTCGGCCGGACCAGCTCTCAAAAATGGTGACGGACACGATCAAGCGGATTGAGTTCGTCCAGGCTCTCGCACAGAACGCCGGGCGGGCTGCCGCGGGCGGATTGGCTGCAACGGTTCCTGATGTCGTGGCGCCGCAACGCATCTACGTTTCGCCGCAGCGCTAGTCCGACTTCTGCAATCCCCTTTCAGGGCTCCAGACGTAGTTGCCGGGTGGCAGGGGTTTGGATCTCTCAGACTGTTCGGGGCGTGACGGCCACCACGCGTCAATTTGGCCGCGCACGAAATAGGCCAAGCCAAGCAGTACCGCGACGCTAATTCCGATCGCAATCAAACTCACAACTCCGGCGCCGAAAATCGGCTCCCGGGGCTTCGTCCTGTCTGAACGCCACTTGTGCGGCTCCAGATCAATCAACTTCGGATCATCCATGGATAACAGCCAATCCGCCTATGAATACTATGTGAGCCAAGGCCTGGAGCCGCATCAAGCCGCCGGCATTGTCGGCAACTTGCAGGGCGAGTCGGGGCGGGACCTCAATCCCTACGCAACGAACAAGGGCGACGGACGCGACGGAAGCGACAGTATCGGCATCGCCCAATGGAACGGAACGCGAGCGCAGGCCCTCAAGGAATACGCAGCCTCCAAAGGCGCCCCGTGGACCGACCTCAATATACAGCTTGATTTCCTCCATCAGGAGCTAAAGGGCTCGGAGAAATCCGCCTATCAGCAGTTAATTGCGGCCCAAACACCGGAAGATGCCGGACGGGCAATGCTCGCTTTCGAGCGTCCGAAGGACTGGAATAAGCCCGGAGCCCATCCGGAGCGCGCCCAATACGCCGCGGCAGCCTATGCCAAATATGCGGGTGGATCTCCTCCTACGCAAGGTGGCGCGGTGGCGCCTCCCCAAGTCGCCCAACCAGGCGCAGCCCCGCGTCAGATGCCGCAGCGCCTCGATACTCAGGCCATGCCCCCAATCTTTGCTGGCGCTCCTCCGGGCGGCGTCGGTGCCATGCCAGCTCAGGAGGTAGCGCAAGCGGCGCCTATCTTCTTTGCCCCGCGGCGCGCTCCCGATCTCTCGAAACTGCAAGCAGCTTTAGCCCCGGTTTCCCGGCGCTTTTTTGTCAGCAAAGGATAGCGCGGAATGACCTTCTATAAGTGGTCCCAAGATCCGGCCACCAACGCTACCGCCGATAGCAGCATCAATTACCAGGAAGGCCAGGCGCCCAGCTCGCTGAACGATTCAGCGCGGGCAGCAATGGCGGCGCTTGCGAAATTTCGCGACGACGTGATGGGCGCAATTGCGACCTCGGGCACTTCGACGGCCTACACGCTATCCTCATATCAAACATTCAATTCCCTCGCCAACCTGAGCGGCAAGGTAGTTGCCTTCACGCCGCACACGACCAACGGCGGAACGGTGACGCTGAACGTGGACGGCTTGGGCGCCAAGGCGTTGCGGTCCGCCCCAAACGTCGAATTGCCGGCCGGCGTGCTTGTGGCAGGCTCGCCCTATGTTGCGCTCTACAACAATTCGGACAGCGCGTTCTATCTGCACGGCTTCTATAACAGCCCCGCGCTCGTCCCGGTCGGAACGATTCTGCCATATGCCGGCTCCAGCGCGCCCAATTCGAATTTTGCGCTGTGCTACGGACAGGCGGTTTCGCGATCGACCTATGCGACGCTCTACGGCCTGACCAGTACCAATTACGGCAGCGGCGACGGAACAACCACGTTTAACATTCCGGATCTTCGCGGACGCGTTGCCGCTGGCAAGGACGACATGGGCGGCAGCGCCGCAAGCCGTCTCACGGGCAGTTTCATCACGTCCCCGACCACGCTTGGCAGCGCGGGTGGTTCGGAGTCGCGGCAGCTCGCAACCGCCAACCTGCCGCCATACACGCCCGCCGGATCGATCAGCAACGGCTCGATTTCCATTTCGCACAATGCGATTGCTGGAACGTCCACGACGGGCGGCGGCGGATTTACTTGCGGCGGACCCAGCGGCGCCTCAATCAGTGCTTCGCAGGGCACTTCAACCTTTGCCGGCACGGCCCAAGGCGGAACAACCAACGCGTTCGGTATTATCCAACCGACCCTAATTCTAAGCTACATCATTCGGATACTCTGAGCATGATCGAGACCGTTTCGGTTGCCGCGACGCCATGGCCGAAAGGCTTTCTTTGGTTTCTCCGCAATAGCGATAGTTGGTCGGCGCCCGAAATAAACAACGGGCTGCCGTACCTGCCGAACGTCAAGGCGTCATGGCTTCGCAACTTCTATTGGTTCTGCCGTAACCCCATGGGCAACCTCATGGGCTTCGTGCTCGGTGTTGAGGGTTACGATTACACGGTGACAGGGCCGGCGCCCGTCATGTTGACGACGCTCTATGACGACAAGCCGCCCCGCTACGGCTGGCATTGGTCAATCATCAAATGCGGCTGGACTCGGCTGCCGTTCGTTTCCTACTCCGGCAAGCGTGTGCTTTGGTATGCCGGATGGCGTCCGTCCAGCGGGGGGCTCGGACTTAAGTTCAACATTCATTCGAAACTAACAACGAATCATGGCGCTACGATCTCAATGTGAAAACAGGATGGCGCCGGACGTCACTTACTAGCCGCGACTCAGCATTCGGCTCCGCGTTGCGCATTCCGCGCCAAAGAATGGAGACGGTCGTGAGGAAACAGTGTCGTCGATGTGAGCAAGACTTACCGTTGTCGAGCTTCCGTGCTGGAAGAACGGCCCCGCGGATATGTAATCCCTGCCTTCAACCTTTGTTCTCGGGCAAAGCGGCGTTTACGATGAACGCGGGTGAAGCCCAGTTCTTTATGACACGCCTCGAAAATGGCGAGACTCTCCGTATGATCGTTGGAGGCGCCAACGGCGCTCCGATTTGCTCCGCTAGTGCCTTTCAAAAGCATTGCAAGCTGCACTCGGATTGGGGGGCGAAGGCGCTAGGCCTTGTTGAGCGCAACCGTAAGCTGGCAGACAAGAGGAAGGGGCGCCGTGACCCTAATCTTCCGGTGCAGCCAAAGAATGTTAAAGAGGACATTCCGACATTCCCAGAATTAAAAGCTCGGAACTTCAGCATCCCAGCCCACGCCGCTGCTGAATCTTGTACAATTTGCCCACATCCGGCCGACTGCGCTACGCTAGGTGAATGCCTCGACACAATTAACGCGCGTGCCCTTATCCCCCATCAAGAAGAATACATGAGGCCTTCGCAGGCTGCCGCGTGTATCTCAGCACTCGAAAATGGGATGAGCAAACGATGGCTGACGGGTTACGTCAGAGGCACAAAGGCCATCGCGACCGCAAACAAATTCGAAAAGCACTGCGCCAAGTATCGAAATTGGGGCGCCTGGGCGCTGGCTTTGGTCGAGCGCAATCGCAAACTGGCTGATAGGAAGAAAGGACATCGCGGCGGTCGAGAGTTCTGCGCACATGGGCATTCATATGCCATCTATGGCAAGAGCTACTTGCAGGGGGATGGTCGGTGGCATCGGCAGTGTTTGGCGTGCGTTAGCTTCCGACATAGTAACCCGACCCACATACCTAAGCCGGAGTTGGTCGAGAGGGTGCGCGCGGCTGTGATTGCCGGCACGCGGGTCAGTGCATTGACGGATCGGCATAGCGCGACGTTCGTTTGCGACTTTCGCCAGATCAGGGCCATCCGTCGTCTCCACCAAGACATAGCGGAGACGATCGACCGCAACTCGCAGCGGCCACGCCTTCTAGTTTCGCGACCAGCCATCATTCGCTCCACTAACCTGCGGGAGCCGATACTGACCGGCGTCATTGCGGCGCCGGCAGATCCGCTGTTCACGCTGGCCGATCAGACGATCTCTCGATCAATGCCGACCCATATTCGACGGGATGCCGTTGTCATGCTGGCAGCCGCCCTTTGGTTGGGCGAAGTGAGGTCCGAGGACGTTGTGCAAGCGGGCAAGATATTTGTGCGCGCAGCGTGGAAGGAGAACAGCGTGGATCGGCGGCTTATCTCGCTGGATGCACCTGCATTTCGCGACGGCAATACATCGCTAGTTGAAACGATTAGCATTGGCGATTGGTCGTAGCAGACAAGCACGGCCATTGTGGGCTGAGTGCCCCCACTCGGCCAAAGCCCGCGGGGGGCCAAAACACGAAGGCCGCAGCGGAGGTTCATTTCGCTGCGGCCCGCGCCGTGTCAAAAATCCGGGTGAAAAATACTAAGTGAAATATGGAGCCAGCCCCGGTGAGCAGAAGCCTAGGCGGGAAAAATCGGTAAAGCGAATCATTTTCGCAAGTTCCGAAAATGGAACGGCCTCCCGGCCCGCTCGGCACAAAGGAACGATTCTCCGTCCGACAGGATTGTGATTTCGGTCTGTGGCGCCCTCTAGACGTGCCATCCACCCGGGACGGTCCGTCGTCAGACGCGCGTTTGGCGATGGGCCGGCTCTCGCAGTCTCTTCCCTAGGAACTACCGGCAAGTGTCTGGCTTGATGCTGTGCTCCGGCTCCATGCCCCCCCTGCGTGTCGGAGTAAATTCGAACGGCCCCAGCCGCCGCCAATCGCTGGGGCCGTTTTTTGTTGATCGCTGGAACGGTCAGCGTTAGGGGGAGCGTCAGGGGCAGCTTTCCGCGCTTGTGGAATGCCATGCGATATGTGGTGTACGCGGTCGATTTGTCCGGTGTTGCTCGCGCAGCTTACGAGCTCGATTGCCCGACAGACAAAGACGCCCAAGACCGAGGGTACTGGCCGAAATAGGCCGCTCGGGATTTCAAAGTAGGCCACTCAATGCATGAGTGACCGGAATAGCATCGACAACGAATCGACCGTTAGGTCCCTATTCTTTTTCAGGTAGTGGCAGACGTTGTACAGGTATCCGAAGTCGTACTCGCGCGGCTTTGGCTCGTATGACCAGCAGAGCCGGTACGACAGATCGAAGGCCAGCATTTCGTTGTGGAATGCGTCATAGAAGATCGGAAAGCGGATCATTTGCTGGCTATCGCCATAGCTCAGACCAAGAATCTCTCCACTCTCAACCTGCTCCATCGTCCCCCACTGGCTGGCATCAAACTCGATGCCCGTGACGATGTCGCTTTTGTATAACGCATGGAGCATCGCCCCGGCACGCTTGTAGTGGTCTGGATTTTCGGAATCCAGAAGCACTGCGTACTGCTTGATGTTTTGGGCATACTCACCGTGGGCAAAAACGACCCTCGCCTCATCAATGGTGTGGTGGCATGGGAAATCCTGGATGGCGGCTGCGGGGGCTTTCTGGAAATGGTTCGTGACGTATGTCACGAAGAAAGCCTCATCTTCCAAACTCTTGAAAACACCGTTCATGTTCGCAACCTTGCGGCGAATCGTCCCCGGGGGTTCCCGTGAACCAAGATTTCAGCCATAAAAAAAGGCCCTGCGAAATGCAAGGCCTTCTCCCAACTAAATGGTTAATATATAGGCTATTTTCTGTCGAAGAACGCCTCCTTCACGACCTTGAACGCGCTGAGGGCGTCGTCCGGATCGCGAAGCTGTTCATTCAGGTGATTACACGGGTACATACGGACGAAGTCGTCGCCCGTAGGGGTCGGCGCCGTGGTCTTTTCCGCTGTCTTTTTCACAATGCCCTCCAAGGTCTTAGCGTCGTATCCTTGCGCAAAATACTTAATGTATGATTCGCAAAGAATTATGACGCGGGATGCCCCCCGCGCCTTCGCGCCGTCACCGGCACGATATAGAGATTTACCGGATGGTCAACAAGAAAGCCCTTGACAGTTAACGAATCTGTGATCCCGTTGAAGTTACTCAAGAATCAGAAAACCGCCATTTGCAATCTATGCTTGCGAGTCCGGCTCTGAGTCAATGTGCGTCAAGAGGCCCGGTTCCAAAAAAATCGACTGTTGCACAGAAGACTCACCAATTGGTGTGCGCACCGATCTCATTGGTTCAGCCTCGACCGCCCTGAATTACCGTGAACTTCCGGCGCCGGTCGTCCGGTGGTGTCTCTCAGTGGGCAGCGCGGGCGCCACAGCGAGCGCCGCGTCCACAAGCTGCGCACAATGGCCCAAGCTTTGTCAGCCACACCCAGCGCCTTGGCGCCGGCCCGTTTCCGATCGCAGTGGCCTAGTTTGAAATCAGCAGTGGCTTAATTGATTTTAGACCTCGGACCCACGTTGCAGGAATTGTACTTGCCCAATTTCTAGTCATAATCCGCCCATCGATTTTGACAAAAAAAGCAAGAACCATGTCAGACAAAATTGATGGCATCGGGGAGGACTCCCCCACCGCACGGAAAGAACTTGAAGCCAGGATCGAACGATTGAGGCAAGTCGCCGAGGGCATGGAAGATCGGGAAGCCGCAACGCAACTTCTAATGCAGATACTGGCTTTAGAGGTTGAACTGCTCGGCAAAGATTAAAGCCGCCTCATTTGGCGGCTTCTATCGCAACCACGATGGCGTATCCGCGATAGCCGGCGGAAGGTCGTGCCCCCGCTCGTAGACCACATCCCAAAGCTCCCGCGCGACAGCATCATCAACGCGGGCGATCTTCGCAGAAACTGCTCTTGTGAATGCGTCACCGTAGGGTGGCGAGCTTCGGATGATCCGATACCCACTCAGGGGAGGGTTCGTTGGCATAGCCATGGACGTACTCAGCCGGACGCAAATTCGCGCCGCCAGTTGGTTCGCTCTGAGGGGCGAGAGCCCTGCATCATCCCGCAATATCTGCGAGACGATGCGCTCAATGCGGGCGCTATCCAATCGGATCTCAGGCACGGTCATCTCCAATTTCGCATTCTGAACGCAAGAAATTCCCTAAGCCCGTCAATGCGTGAACGGACCGGGAAAGTTCAGAATGATCCTTGGTGATGCTCAGGGACTGGCCGGATTTCGATTCCGAGGGTCGGGAGTTCGAATCTCTCCGAGCGCGCCATTTCGGTACGAGAGTCTCAAGCTTCTCGACCCAAGGTTGCAACTCAAGGCAGTTCTTGACATGAACGGGTCCTCTTGATGCCCCAGGCGCCGGCCGCTTGGCGTGAAAGGATCGGTCGTATTCGCCTGGGAATGCCATCTGCTGCAGAGCCGGAGATACAACTCGTTCCTCGATTGAGGTTCGAGAATGAGAATGCCGCGTCAAGTCGCGCCCGAACGCTTCAGTTCATCGAGGACGGGTAACACGTCCGAAGGCTCCGGCCGGCGCGTATAGTCCGGATTGATTTCCGCATAGGCGATGACACCGTCCTGCCCGATCACGTATCGCGCCGGCATCGGCAGCGTCCAACTATCCTCACCATTGAAGGCGACGAGGTCGGCGCCGAGCTGCTTGTGGATCGCCTGCAGGTCTTCGGGCAGGTGCCAGCGGATCCCGAATTTTGCGGCCAGTTCGCCGCCCTTGTCGCCGACAATGGGGAATCCGAGCCGGTTGTTGCGCTGAGACTTGCGACTGTTGGCGGCCGTCTGTTGGGACACGGCCATGAGCAGCGCACCGCGCGCTTCGATGTCAGGCCGAACCTCCTCGAGCGCCTGGAGATCGAGATTGCAGAACGGGCACCAGGCGCCGCGATAGAATGTCAGGACGAGCGGACCTCTGGCCAGCAAGTCTTGCGAAGACACGAGCTTGCCGTCCGGATCGGGCAGCGCAAACACCGGGGCGCGGTCGCCCGCGTGTAGAGCACGGCCAGCCTGACCCGAGGCGATCAGTTCGTCGGTGACGCGGTGCATGACCGCCACGACATCAGGCGGAGCCATTTCGGTTTCGAATTTTGTCTTGAGGGCATCCAATTTGTCTTGAAGGGACATCGCTTTTTCCTCGGTTGCGACGCATTTGCGTCCGGTGACCGGGAAAGTGATCTATTCAAGTCGAAGGCGGTAGACGGAGAATATGGCTTTGAATTATTCATAATAGCCATGAATGATCACCTCTCGTCGTTGCGTCTGTTCGTTCGCGTCGCCCGGCGGGGGAGCTTCTCGGCCGGAGGCCGCGAATTGAATATCCCGCAGCCGACGGTGTCCCGCATGGTCGCGGCCCTCGAGCGCAAGGTGGGCGTTGCTCTGTTCACACGCACGACGCGCGCCGTCACCCTGACCGAGGCCGGCGCCGACTTTCTGGCACGGGTCGAACCGATCCTCAGCGCGCTCGACGAAGCCGAATACGCGGTGCGCGGGACCGGCGAATTGCGCGGCGTTTTACGCGTCGGTCTTTCATCCACCTTCGCGATCCGGGAGATCGCGCCGCGCCTTCCAACTTTCATGGACCAGCATCGGGCGCTGCGGGTTGAACTCGTGGCCGACGATATGCGGCAGAACTTCGTGAGTGAAAGCATCGATATCGGGCTGAGATTTGGGTCGCTTCCGGACTCGACGGCCGTGGCGCGTCGTATCGCGGCATGGCCACGCGTGATCGTCGCTTCGCCGGCCTATCTCGAACGGTTCGGCGTCCCCCAGACGCCGGCCGACCTCGCGGCACATTCCGTCATCGTGGGACCGTCGCGCCTCGGCCCCGCCTGGACGTTCCGCAAGAACGGCAAGGTGACGTCGGTGCGAGTGGGTGGCCGACTGACGGCGACCGTCAATGAAGTCGCGACAGCAGCAGCAGTTGCCGGCCTCGGCCTGACCTCGATGGCAAGCGTCGGTTGCAGAGGCGAGATCGAGAACGGCTCTCTCGTTCGGGTGTTAGCCGACTGGGATATGGGTTCGGTCGAACTGCACGCCGTGTTTCCGGACGGCAGAGGTGCGAAACCCTCCGCAAGGACCTTCGCCGATTTCCTTGTCGCCGATTCCGCCAAATGGTCGGCTGTCTAGGTTGGTACCCGCGTCCCTTGCCTTGCCGGCCTTACAACAAAATTTCAACGGCATGAGAATTCGCGTTGTTATTCTGAATGGCACGCCAGTTCATTGGATTGCCAATATGGGCCATCGCACTCGATACGAGAGGCTTCCCCGTTTCGAACTGAACTGCCTGGAGCCCCCGTCTATTTGCCCTGGATCTTCAGTCCGTTCGGCCCGACATTGATCTGCAGTCCGTCCGGCTGCTTCTTCTCCTGGTAGAGATTGTAGCCAAGCGCGCCTGCGGTGACGACCAGAGCGCCGATAATCAGAAACAGTACGTTACGGTTGATGGACATTCGTTTCCCTGAACCCCTGCATGCAAACCCCGCGCGGCGGTCGCGCGGGGGTGCCTCCATGCGCTCCGGGCGGGCCGGCGGCGCACTACTCTGACGGGTAACGCGGTTTGAGGGAACCGGTTCCCTGGCCGCTTTGATGTGCAGGATGTCCGTCAGTCAGCGTGACGGGACGCCGCCTTGCCGTCCCCGCGCCAGAGTATCGGAAGGCGCCTCGTGGAACGTCGCGCGGTAGGCTGCGGCGAATTCGCCCAGATGATGGAAGCCCTGCGCGCGCGCGCACGTGGCGACGGTGGCGCCGCCGCCCTTGAGCAGGCGGGCGCGGGTCGCCCACAATCTCTTGAGGCGAATGTACTGGTGCAGGCTCATGCCACGCACCTTGCTGACCGCGCCGCCGAGCGTCCGGATCGAGACGCCGAACTCACCGGCGAGATCGGCCGTGTAGATCGGGGCTGTGGGGTAGGCCGCGACGTAATCGTCGATCCGCTGTACCAGCTTGATCGAGCGCTCGCCCTGGCCCGAGGTGCTCCGATCCGACATCGAATCGATCCGAAACAGATCATCGAGTGCGAGCAGCAAGCCCTCCTGGAGATGGGCTGCCACCTCGGTGGATTCGAACAGGAGCGGCTGCACTGACGCGGTTCGCAGGATGTCGAGCAGGAGCTGCCGCGTGTGGAGCAGGGCAGGCCGGTTCGCGACATGGGCCCGCAAATCGTCGCCCTGATCGAACCAGCCCCGGTCTCTCAGCGCCGGGGACAAGATGATCATTGCATGACGATTGGTCTGAGGTTCGACGAAATGGCATTCATCGTTGCCGCGGAGCGTCACGAAATAGCGGGCGTCGAGATCCAGGCTATTGAGGTTGACCCGGAGGTCGTCGGTCATGGACAGGATCACCATCCCGCCCGGCATCCGGTAGGCGGTGTCGAGGATGCGCGCGAACGATCTCATCATGATGATGCGGCACGCCGGCAGGGCGACGACGGCGCGGACCGCGGCGAAGTTCGAGATGTCGAGCGGAATGCTTCTCGCGTCTTCCATCGTCTCGATCGGCCGAAACGCATCGATGTCGGAAAAGCCGATCAGTTGGAGGGCGGAGGACGGAGCGAGGGCGTCGAACAACATGGGTCTGGCCGGCTGCCGAAAAGTGACAATCAAATGAACGTCGATCCACCGCCATCAATGGCGAAACATCGCGTGTCAGTAAACCGAATTCCAGGCCGTAGTATTGCGGACATCATGCCATGACGTCCGCCGGATCAATGTCACCGTCAACGTTCCCGGCTCATCGGCTGGCCGGAGGCGAGGTCAATCAAATGCAGACTCGTGCAGGCGGGACAGGCGAAGGATACAAGGCTCCGTCTCTCCTGTCTCACCTGCTTCTCGAGATGCGTCTGTACGTTCATGCCCGTCTGAGGGCATCGAAAAACGATCAACTCCGCCATCGCGGTAGAATGACGCTGCGGGCGCATTCATCTTTGATCTAGATCAGTTTTGGACGCTCCAGGACGGCGATGACCGTGCAAGGAAGTATCTCGCAATAGCGAAGGGGCCTGTCGGGGGCCCCTTCAGATGTCACCAGCGGCGATAGCGCGGGCCATAATAGCGTGGACCGTAACCGTAATAGCGCGGCGCATAATACCGGGGGCCGTAATACGGCCGGGGCGCGTAATACCCATAGTAGTTCGGGCGCCAAAAGCAGCGTCCCCAGGCGTCGCAGACCATGCGGACCTGCTCGATGCCGGAGGCCTGCGGCGTCGCAGGCGGGGGCGCGATGGGCATGGCGGACGCCGCCGGCGACGCCGCCAAAGCACCAAACATGGCGCCGGACAGGGCTGCGGCGACGAGGCCGATCTTGAGATTCATGAAGTCTTCCTCTGCTTACGCGATCCAGGATATCGAACTTGTTCGGATCAAATTGTGGCGGAACCGAAATGTAATGCTGATGAACAAATCTTCAGCCGGTCCGCCGCAGATCCGACCTCAACCCTGCCCGAGTAGCCCAGGTTCGAGCGAGTGACCAAGGCTGTGCATGCGCGGCACTTGTCCCACAGGACATCCGATGCGTTCTTGATCCTGCGCAATTCGCCGTCGATGCATCGTTCGTAGTCTTGTCAGGTGGCCGGTGCTTCGACGAATTCGAAGGGCTGGCTCACAGGTTGCTTGGAGCTGTGCAATGGACAAGATGAGACTAGACAAGGGCGACTGGCTGGTCGTGTGCGATGGGCGCAAGGCGCTCATTCTGGAAAACCTCGGCGACGAGATGTTTCCGAACCTTCACACCAGGGAGGTGCACGAGCAGCCCAATCCCTCGACCAGCGCTCAAGGGAGCGACGCGCCGGGGCGATTGCACGCCGCGGCCGGCGGCGCCCGCAGCTCGGTCGAACAGACCGATTGGCACGACGAGGCCGAGCGCGCCTTCCTGCGAAGCCTGGCCGGCCGGCTCGATGCCGCCGTCAGCTCCGGCGAGACCACGGCCCTGACCATGGTGGCCTCACCGCGCGCGCTCGGCATGATCCGCGCCGATTACTCCGACGTCATGCGCAAGGCGCTGCGGGGCGAGGTCGGCAAGGATCTCGTCAAGCTGCCGGTCTACGAGATCGAGAAGCAATTGCTGCTGTCGGGCGCCGCCGAATAAGTGGCACCCTCGCAGAGACCGTGCCGGCGTCCCCGGGGACGCGGTAGCGTCCCTCAATAGCAGGGGTGCCGGCGGCGGTCCTGGCCGACATAGGCGGCCGCGCTCTGGTAGCAATGGTTGGTCGACGGGCCATCATAGAAGGCGAATGTGCCGGGGGTGATGCCGGGGCCGTAATTGTGCACATAGCTGATCGGGTAGGGCAGCGGATTGGCGTAAGATCGGTGGTACCGGTGATGTCCCCGCGCCTCCGCGAGGCCAGGGGCTAGGATTGCGGCCGACAGGGCAGCAACCGCGGCTACAAGCGTCAACTTGCTCATCTTGATTCTCCGGAACCCGCGTAATGGTCAGTCATCTATAGCTACTTCGGACGCCCGGGGCACCCGTCCGGCACCGGCAAATCCGGGCCAATCCCGCAGATTCCCGGGTGGGTGTGACAGAATTGCCGGAGATGCGGCCGAAGCCTGCCCATTTTTGGCCTTTTCGGGATGCTTAACGGATTCCCCACACAAGTATGACCAAAGACTATTCGGTTAAAAATCCTGCCGCCGGCTTTTGGGGCTCCCTTCGAGGCCGGTCCATTCCTGAAGGCTTCGCCGTCACGCCGCCATGCGCATCACGCTTCTGAGCCTGCTGTTGCTCTGCCTCGCCGCCGCCACGCCGGCGCGGGCCGAGCTGCATATCACCCGGGACCACGGGGGCTATGTCGAGGAATACAAGACCAAGTACAAGCGCGTCCGCGAGAAGGGCGAGCGCGTCATCATCGACGGCATCTGCAATTCGGCCTGCACGCTGGTGCTCGGCATCGTGCCGATGAACAAGATCTGCGTGACGCCCCGCGCCAGCCTCGGCTTTCATCAGGCTTATTACGACAAGGCCTTCACCTTCGGCATCAAGGTCACGAGCTCGGAAGGCACGTCCGACTTGATGTCCTACTATCCGGATACGGTGAAGGACTGGATCCGCCGCAATGGCGGGCTCACCACCGACATGAAGAAAATCAAGAACGGCGTCGAGCTCTGGAAGATCATCAATCCCTGTCCGGACGAATGGTGAGCGGCTGAACTGAGCCGCATCGTCCGTCGCAGCGCAGCATCGTCTCGGGCGAAATTCGCATTGCCGCATAGCCCCTGGTGGGGCAATGAGGGCGGCAATGAACCATAATCAAGAAGCCCTGACCGCCCGCATTGCGCCGATCCTGTTCGTCCTGCTCTGGAGCACCGGATTCATCGGCACCAAATACGTCGTCAACAATGCCGATCCCTTGACCTATCTCGCCATCCGGATGGCGATCGTGGTCGGCCTGATGGCGATGATCGCTGCGATCGCGCGGCCGAAATGGCCTGATCGAACCGGCATCGCGCACAGCGCTGTCGCCGGCATTCTCGTGCACGGCTTCTATCTCGGCGGCACCGCGATCGCGATCGCGCATTCGATTCCGGCCGGGCTCTCGGCGCTAATTCCCGGCCTGCAGCCGATCCTGACCTCGACCATCGCCAACCGCTGGCTCGGCGAGAAGGTAACGCCGGTGCAATGGGCCGGGCTCGTGCTCGGCCTCGGCGGCGTGGTCATGATCCTGCACAACCGTCCCATGACGGGTGAAGCCGGGCTCGGCTGGCTCGCCTCGGTGGTCTCGCTGATCAGCATCACGCTCGGCACGCTCTATCAGCGCCGCTACTGCAACCAGATCGACTGGCGCGCCGGCAATCTCGTGCAATATGTCGCCGTCACCGTCTTCTTCGCGATCGGCGCCTTCCTGTTCGAAGACCGCGTGGTGCATTGGACGCGGGAGTTCGTGCTCGCGCTCGGCTGGCTCGCGGTCGCGCTCTCGATCGGATCGATCGGGCTGCTGTACTGGCTGATCCGCCACGCCGCGGCGACGTCGGTCGCGAGCCTGTTCTATCTGGTGCCTGCGGTGACCGCGCTGATGGCTTATTTGCTGTTCGGAGAGAAGCTCGACGCGCTGGCGATTGCCGGAATGGGGATGTGCGCAGCCGCCGTGTTCGTGGTCAACCGGCGCTCGTAGGCGACGGAATCCATCCCTGACGTGAAGCACCATCCGGGCCGGCGCGCATCCAAGCCGTGAGGGCAGGGTATCCCGGGAGCAGGTCTCCGGGCGCGCCCGCACCCGGAGACCTGCTCGCGCGTTGCGATCAGCGCTTGGCCTTGCCGGCCTTCTTTTTCGACTTGGCGGCTTTCTTGCCGGACTTCTTGACGGTCTTCTTCGCGGACTTCTTCGCAGTTTTCTTGGTCACCTTCTTGGCCGCTTTCTTCGACGACTTCTTTGCAGCCTTCTTCGAGCTCTTCTTCGAGGCCTTCTTCTTCGAAGCCTTCTTCGGCGCTACTTTCTTCGCGACCTTCTTGGCGGCTTTCCTGACCTTCTTGACGGCGGTGATCGCCGCGTCCTTGGTCGCTTCCACGGCGCTGGTGATCGTCTCCATCGCCTGTTCGGTGATCGGCTTGTCGTCGTCCATATCGTCCCCCACGGTTTGTACGGAGCGATGACGATATCCGGTTTCGAATTTGTGTCAAAGCAGCGCTCAACTTCTGCGGATCTTTGCGTAGGCGGCGAGCGCACGCTCGCGTCCCCTGGCATGATCGACGATCGGCTGCGGATAGGTCTTGCCGAGCGTGATGCCGGCGCTCGCAAGCTCGATCGGCGTGGCCTGCCACGGCTGGTGGATCAGCTTGGTTGGCATGTCCTTCAACTCCGGCACCCAGCGCCGAACGTAGGTTCCATCCGGATCGAACTTCTCGCCCTGGAGTTGCGGGTTGAACACGCGGAAATAGGGCGCGGCGTCGGCGCCGCAGCCGGCGACCCACTGCCAATTGGCGGGATTGCTGCCGGCATCCGCATCGACCAGCGTGTCCCAGAACCAGCTCTCGCCATCGCGCCAGTCGATCAGCAAGTGCTTGACCAGGAACGACGCCACCACCATCCGCACCCGGTTGTGCATCACGCCGGAGTGCCAGAGCTCGCGCAGGCCGGCATCGACGATGGGGTACCCGGTATGCCCGCGCTGCCAGGCGGCGAGCGCGGTCTTGTCGCCTTTCCACGGGAAGCCGTCGAAGTTCGTTTGCAGGTTCTCGGTGGCGAGGTTGGGATGGTCGTGCAGCAGGTGACGGCAGAACTCGCGCCAGCCGAGCTCGCTCAGGAACTTCTCGATGCCGGGCCCGAGGGCCGGCTCTTCCGCCGCCGCGAACCGCGCCGCATGCCAGACCTGGCGCGGGCTGAGCTCGCCGAACCGCAGATGCGGTGACAGGCTCGAGGTGCCCTCGCGGTCCGGGCGGTCGCGGTCGCCGACATAGACGCGCGCGGTGCGCTTGAGAAAGTCGCGCAGGCGTGCCCGCGCGGAGGTTTCGCCCGGGCTCCATGTCTCGCGGAGACCGCCCGCCCAATCCGGCCTGGTCGGCTCGAGCTTCCAGCTCTCCAGCGCATCGCTCGCAAGCCTCGGCGCAGGGCGCAGCTCTTTCGGCGCAGGCAGCGGCTTTGGCGGATCGCCGAGCGACAACACCCGCCGCCAGAACGGCGTGAATACGCGCAAGGCCCGGCCTTCCTTGTTACGGATTGCCGAGGGCTGGACCAGGAGATCGCCGGGGAAGATTTGCGAATTGATGCCGAGCCTTGCCAGCGCCGCTTCGAGCTGCCGCTCAACCGCCTGATGGGGCGCTTGCGCTATCTCATTCCAGTGGACGGCGCAGGCGCCGCTTTCGCGTGCGAGCTCAGCGACG
This sequence comes from Bradyrhizobium sp. 192, assembly GCF_023100965.1. Classification (NCBI taxonomy): domain Bacteria; kingdom Pseudomonadati; phylum Pseudomonadota; class Alphaproteobacteria; order Hyphomicrobiales; family Nitrobacteraceae; genus Bradyrhizobium; species Bradyrhizobium sp. 192. The sequence goes on along the minus strand of NZ_CP064690.1, from coordinate 5,562,326 downwards.
ACCTTGGCCGCCGGTCCCTTGCGCAGGACCAGCGATCCACCGCGCGCAGCAATTTCGGCGCCGAGCGCCCGCAACGACTGCGCCAGCCACCAGCGCGCAGCCGCGCCGGACGGCCGTCCGGCTGTATCGTCCAGCACATAAAGGCAGATCACCGGCGAGCCGGTTTTGGCGGCGGCGTGGAGGGCGGGATGGTCGGACACGCGAAGGTCATCGCGGAACCAGACGATGACCGGCTGTGGAGTGGGCATGATCGGGGATGGGTCTCGCGGGGCGGGTCCTCAATATACGGGACACCGCCGCGAAGTTTCATGCCCCGGTTGCCCCCGGAGGACGCGCCTGGCGTGCTCCGGGGATGTCGGATCGTTCACTGGCGCAACGGGCAGGTCTTTATTTTGGCTGCGGCACGATGCGGATGTAGGGCTTCGGCTCTTTCCAGCCCTGCGGATAGATCGTCTTGGCCTCATCGTTGGAGACCGAGCCCGCGATGATGACGTCGTCGCCCTGCGCCCAGTCGGCCGGCGTCGCGACGCGATGCTTGGCGGTGAGCTGGAGCGAGTCGATGACCCGCAGGATCTCCTGGAAGTTCCGGCCCGTGGTCATCGGATAGACCAGCACCAGCTTGACCTTCTTGTCGGGGCCGATGACGAAGACGTTGCGGACCGTCTGGTTGTCGGCGGCGGTGCGGACGAGGGGATCGCCCGAGATCGCGGCCGGCAGCATGCCGTACAGCTTCGAGACGTTGTAATCGGTATCGGCAATCATCGGAAAGTTCGGAGCCGCCCCTTGCGTCTCCTTGATGTCCTCCGACCATTTGGCATGACGATCGACCGGGTCGACCGAAAGGCCCATCAGCTTGACGCCGCGCTTGTCGAATTCCGGCTTCAGCCTGGCGAGCGCGCCGAGCTCGGTCGTGCACACCGGCGTGAAGTCCTTCGGGTGCGAGAACAGCAGCGCCCAGCTGTTGCCGATCCAGTCGTGAAACTTGATCTTCCCCTCGGTGGTCTCGGCCTCGAAGTCGGGTGCGGTGGCGCCGATCGGAAGTGTCATGATTTTACCTCATCACATTGAATTGACTGGATAATTCGTTTCTGCCGTCGATCCCAGTATAGGGGCCTTGCGGGCCCAAGTGAACGCCAACTGAACCGCTTCAAGTAAAATGTGAATTCCTTGCTTGAAGGGCCGATTTCCTAGCAACTTATTGTTACAGCAGCACCTGCGGCGAAACATCCCCATCCGGGGTCACACGGTCTCGCTCGCCCCGATAATGCCTTTTATGACTTCCATCACGCTCGCCCGGCGCGTCCTAGAACCTAAGAGGTCCTGACAGCGACCAATTGGCAACCATCTCGAAAAGTCGCGACTCCCGTATCGAATCGTTAACCACCCCTTTACGTCGGCATGAAAATGCTGACCGGTCAGAAGAAATCTGGAAGTGAACTATGTCCGCCGCTGCGCCTAAATCTGTCGAACCGTCGTCCCTCGAACCGTCCTGCCGCGACACCGCGGCTCATGCACTCTCCATCGTGCGCGATGGTGTGATCACGGGCGAAGGCCCGACCACAAAGGGAAGGGTTCATTTCTCCCGCTCGCTCGATGCCGACGACACCGCCTGGTGCACGCGCATCCTGACCGCCACCGCCGTCAACGACCAGCCGGTCAGCCGCGCCGAGGCCGAGGTCCTGTTCGAGATCAACGAAGCCGCCACCGAACGCACCGATGGCGGCCGCTTCGACGATCTGCTCGCCAAGGCGGTTGCGCACTATGCCGCAAGCGCCTCGGGCCTGAAAGTGCCGCCGCGCAGCGTCGCGCTGTCGGCCGACACCGACATCGAGAGCTGGGCGCCGTCCTATGCCTCCAAGGTCAACAGCGAGATGCTGGAGTGGATCGCGGGCCAGATGCGCGGCAAGCGCCACAACAACCGCCGCCTGATGGCGATGGTGGCGACCTTCCTCGGCGCCACCGCGCTGCCCCTGGCGGGCCAATTGCCGAACGTGTTCGACATTGGAATGTAAAGATCCGGGCATGTAACAACCGGGATATTCTCGCGCCCCGTGCGGGGCGCGAGCGAAAGCGGCGGGGTTATTTCCCCGCCGTTTTTTGTTTGCCGGCTTCCGCCTCGAGCCCGAGCGTGCGGCCCGGGAAGCCGGCGGCGTCGAAATAGCGCTGGCTGCCGACGCGCTGGAAATTCAGCACGGTGGTCAGACCGCCCTCGGCAGGCTTGGATTTCATCGTGCCGGCATAGGCCTTCGGCACGGTGCCGTTGGGCATGGCCTCCGACATCACGCGGCCGACCAGGTCTCCCTTCTCCGAGGCGCGCAGTCCCATCAGCCGGGCGGCCGTCATGCCGACATCGGCATTGCTGACCGGGATCGCGCTGACATAGCCGGCTTTGAAGTCCGGGCCGATCGCCGCCATGAAGTTCATGGTGTCGCCGCGGCTGAAGCTGCCATGCATGCCCTGGCCCTGGCGCAGCACGGTGTCGGCGACCTGCACCGAGCAATTGGTCGGTGCCTCGCCGCAATTGCTGGCATAGGAGCGGAAGTTGACGACGATCGACGGCGTCGGCGTCGCCGCCTTGCCGCGCAGATTGATGCTCGACAGCGGCAGGGTGCCGGGGAAGCGGCCGAGCGAGTCCTCGACGAACAGGCCGGAGACGTAGTCCTGCGCGAGCAGTGCCTTGATGGTCTTGGCCGCCAGCTGCTTGTCCTTGTTCGGGAGATAGACGAGGTCAGAGCCGCCATTGGTGGCGACGACGAGGTCGGGCTTTTCCGGATTCTTGCCGAGCACGCCGTTGCCGGCCCTGGGATGCTTGTTGCCCTCGATCTTCGCATTCTTGTCGTTGGGGTCGAACAGCGGCAGGTCGAGCGCCTTGGCGAGGTCGAGCGCCAGGAAGCCCATCGGCAGGAAGTCCTTCGGCGTGTCATCATAGCTGACCTTGGCCGCGGGGCTCGTCTTGCTTTCCTTCGAGATGGTCGAGAAGCCGTGATCGGCCGAGACGATGATGTTGGTGGTGCCCGCAAGCCCGAGCTCGTCCAGCGCCTTGCGGATCTCGGCGAGGTTGGTGTCGGCGTTCTTGATGCCGGCCATCGAGGTCGGACCATTGATGCCGGGCAGGATCTGGTTGAGGCTGTCGCCGGTGTTGTGCTGGCTTCCATCGGGGTCGCGCGACCAGAACACCAGCACGAACGGCTTGTTGCGCGCCTTGAACATCGGCAGCACCACCTTGGCGGCGACGTCGGCGAAATAGGCCTGCTGCGCGACGTTGGCGACGATGGTGCCGGGTGTCTTGGCATCGCCCGCCTTGGAATTGTCGCCGCGCGGCGGCGTGGCGAGGGGCAGGCCCGCCTTGGTCAGCGCGTCCTTCACCTCGTCCGACAGTGCCACGCCGTTCTTGCCGCCGGTGGAATCGTCGAACACGACGGAGTGCAGGCCGGTCTTCTCGGGCTTGTCGGTGTGGTCGAACTGATAGGTCGGGCCGACCTTGCCGATCGCGGCGGTGCTGAGGCCCTTGTCGCGGGCCAGCTTCAGGATGGTGTCCTCGTTGATGTAGTTACCCCCAAAATGCTCGTCGATGTCGCCGAGCACGGCGTCGTTCTCGATGAAGGGGACCACGGTGTTGCCGGCCGGAGCCGAGGTGTAGCTGGTCCAGATCGTGTTGGAGAACACCCCGGTGTCGCCGAGATAATGACCAGTCGACATCGCCGACCCGTTGGCCATGGTGAAGGTCGGGAACAGCGAGTGCGAATTCTTGAAGTTGACGCCCTTGTCGCGGATTTCGGCCATGGCGGGCGCCGTTTCGGGCGTGACCTTCAGCGCGCGCAGACCGTCCGGAATGAACAGGATCAGATTGCGCGGCGTGTTGTTCTGGGCGGAAGCAAATCCGGTGGATAGCACTGTCAGTCCGGCGGACAGCAACACCAGTGAACGGCGCATCGAAATCTCCCTGCGAAGGCGGCTCGGCCGCAACCCGCGGCCCCCGGGGCCGCAACCCGCGGTCCCCAGGTTCGTTTAGTTTCGCTGCATGACCGTTTTGTTACAAGGCCCGTCGCCGATGCAAGAGGGTTGGGGAGGGGGCACGAGACCTTTGTTCAACGACACGCATGATTGATCAGCCTCGCGGCGCATTTCGCCCGAGCTTTGCTTGATCTCTTCGCCCTCTTGAATGGAGAGGGCGCAGGGAAGACCGGGCGCCGGCTGGCACCCGCGGTCCACTGTGCGAATTCTGCGTAACGAGAAGCTGCACAGCGGCATACAGGTGTAGCCAGGACAGCCCGGCCTTCCCTGCGCAGTGGCTTTACGGCTTATGTCGTGCTCTTGTGTCTGGAAAATCTGCCAGAATGTGCGAACGGGCGGTTCTCGTAAAACCGCCCGTCGCTGGATCTGAGCCCGATCGTGCTCGAAGGCCTTGAGCCTGTCGGGGAGCTAGGGACAGATCCGGTGGTCTTCCTCAACCCGAACAGTTGCATGGGCTTCGAGCCCGGACCGAGCAAGGAAGGGATTGGATGATGGCACAAGACGGTCTGGTTGTCGCTGGCATCGACGTGGCCAAGGACAAGGTGGATGTGTGCATTCGCTCATTGTCACAACGGCAGGCGTTCCCAAGCACGCCGGAGGGGCGGCGAGCGTTGATCCGCTGGCTTCGAAAGCACAAGGTCGGCAAGGCCGCCATGGAGGCTTCCGGCGGCTATGAGCGGGAATGGGCCAAAGCGCTGCGCGAGGCTGGTATCGAAGCCCTGATCGTGGATCCGAAGCGGGTGCGCAACTTCGCTAGATCGGCCGGACGGCTCGCCAAGAACGATCCAATCGATGCGGAAATGATTGCCTGGTTCGCCGAGACCTTCATCGAGGCAAAGGGCCAAACGTACGATGCGGCACGTGAGAAACTGGTGCAGATCGTGAATGCGCGCCAGGCTCTGATCGACATGCGGACCAGCTTGCAAAGCAGGAATGAGCATTCCACACCTGACGTCGTGCAGAAAATGCAGGGCCGCCTGCTGAAGCAGATCACCTTGGAAGTTGCCAAGTTGGAAGCAGCGATCGCAGTTCTAATCAAGGCCACGCCGCGTTTTGCCGAACTCGCCGAGATCATCGAGAGCGTGCCGGGTCTTGGCGGGGGCACGTCGGCCGGATTGATCGGGGCGATGCCGGAACTCGGCCAGATCGGGGACAAAGTTGCTGCGGCACTGCTGGGTGCTGCGCCTTATGACGACGACAGCGGCAAACGTCGGGGCGTCCGTCATATCCAGGGCGGGCGCCGCAAAGTCCGCAACCTGTTCTACATGGCGTGCATGGGAGCCGCGACACGGCACAATCCCGTGCTCAAGGCCTTCTATGATCGCCTGATCGCCAAAGGCAAGAAGCCGAAGGTTGCGCTCACTGCCTGCATGCGTAAGCTGATCGTGATCCTCAACGTCATGATCGCACGCGGCGAGAAATGGGATGCCAAGCGGTACGAAGTCGGCGGCACCGCTCGGCTTCCGCCGAGCGCATGCACAGCCTGAAGATCGGTGAGCGGACGGGGTCAAGGCCGTCAGCCGCCGAAGGCGGTGGCGCGCGAGCGCCAGCCTTGAGGCCGGCCGGTCGCCGAGCTACTTCACAGTTGCTCCCCGGGGAGCGTTGCGCTATTGCCCCCGTCGCCTTGCGGATGGCTGACGCGTGCGCCCGGTTGGACGACATACATCACCACAAGACTTGGCGCACAGACCCCGGGCGCCAGGACCACACGATTTTGCCGTACGCCGATCACACCGGTCGTGTGCGCGATGGCCTTGCTCACAGTTGCCTGCCCTGCAAAACCCTTCGCGCCGATGCCATCAGCGTCCACCGCCGCCCGGCCCGCGTTCGTGACGATCGCGATACGCCCCTCTTCCTTGGGCCGGGTTGAGGCGATACATGCGTATTTTCCGAATTTCGGTAAAGTGGAATATTTTCGACCCAGCGCGTCGACCGGCATCTTGTGTGTTTTGCCGTCGGGCAGCGCAAGGGATTGTGGCCGGACGTTCAATCCGGCGCGGTTTGCACCCCTGGATTCTGTGCGGGGGCCTGCGCGGGCTTCGGCGCCGGCGGATGGCGGTCGGCCCTGGCGAGATCGCGGCGTAGCGACAATGGCGCGGCGTGCAGGGCAAATGCGATCGCGATCTGGGTTCTGTTCTGAAGCCGGTATTTGCGCATGATGTTGCCGATATGCGCCCGGACCGTGTTTTCCGAGATCTTGAGCTCGTAGGCGATGTTCTTGTTCTGCAGCCCGCGCGCGATCAGCATCATCAGCTCACGCTCGCGCGGTGTCGGTGTGATCGAGTCGTTTTGATCTCGGCTCATGGCTGACTCCTCCGTGGCCTGCGGGTTATTGTGGCCATCCCCAGCATGTCGTCATTCCGTTTTAAGCGCCTCGATCGGGCTGAGCCTGGATGCCTTGTGTGCGGGATAGAAACCGAAGATGAGGTCGGTGGCGATCGAGAAGACGCGGGCGAGGGCGATCGCCTGACCGTCGATCGAGGTCACCCATCCCGCCATGCGGGCGACCGTCATCGAGAGCGTGACTCCGCCGGCAACCCCGATGGCGCCGCCGAGCAGGCAGAGCACCAGCGCCTCGCAGAGAAACTGCAGACGGATGTCGCGCGTCCGCCCTCCGAGCGCGCGGCGGATTCCGATCTCCCGCGTGCGTTCCGTGACCGACACGATCATGACATTCATGATGCTGATGCCGCCGACCAGCAGCGAGACCGAGGCGATGGCGACGAGCAGCAGCGCGACAGTGCGGATCGCACCCTGCTGCGCTTCCATCGCGGCGGCGGGATCCTGGACCTTGAAGTCGTCCTCCTGGCCGGCGGGGACCCGGTGGCGCTGGCGCAGCAGGTTCTCGATCTCCGATCGCGCGCCCGCCATCTGTCCATCGCCAGCCACCTTGGCGATGATGTAGGCCACCGAATCCCGATTGATGTTGCTGGCACTGCCGAGGAAGCGCAGCTTGGCGGTGGTGAGCGGCACGAAGGCGACGTCGTCCTGCGCTGGATCCTTGCGATCGAGAACGCCGACCACTTCGAGCGGGACCTTCATGATCCGGATCTGGGCGCCGATCGGGTCGTCGCCGGCCGCGAACAGCTCGCGGGCGACCGTGCTGCCGAGGATCACAACCTTGCCGGCTCCTGCCTCCTCGGGGCCGGAAAAATAACGGCCGGCGGCGAGCTGCCAGTCGCGCACCATGAAATGGGCCGTCGTCGTGCCGTTGATCGTCGTGTTCCAGTTCTTGCCCTCGTGGATGACCTGGGCCGTCCCGGCGATCGAGCCGGCCGCGGCCTGTACTTCCGGAATCTGCTCCAGGATGGCCTGCACGTCGCTCTCGGTCATGGTGAGCTTGCTGCCGTCCTTGAGGCGCACGCCGCCCTGGTATACCGCGCCGGGGATGATCATCAGCACGTTGGCGCCGATCGATCGGATCTGTTCCTGCAGGCGCAGCTGTGCGCCGGCGCCGATAGCAAACACGGTCACGATGGAGGCGACGCCGATCACGATGCCGGGCATGGTGAGGAAGCTGCGTAACGGATTGAGGCGCAAGGCATGCAGCGCGATCTGAAAGCCCTGGAGCATCGTCATGGCGCGGCGCTCCGCTTCGGCAGGATCGTGGCCTGCTTTTCGTCGGCGACGAGCTCGCCGTCATGCAGGCGGATGGTGCGGCGGCACTGCGTCGCGATGCCGGGATCATGCGTGATCATCACGATGGTCTGGCCAGTCCGGTTGAGCGCTGCGAACAGCGCCAGGATCTCGGCGCCGGTCCGGCTGTCGAGCGCACCGGTCGGCTCGTCAGCGAGCACGATCAGCGGGGAGGCGATCAGTGCGCGCCCAATCGCGACGCGCTGCTGTTCGCCGCCGGAGAGCTGCCGCGGGAAGTGATGGGCCCGGTGCAGCATGCCGACGGCCTGAAGGCTCTCTTCGGCGCGCGCCAGGCGTTCCCTGCGACCTACGCCGCAATAGACCAGCGGTCGTTGATGACCAAGTCCAGATCCGAACCGCGATCGGAAGTCTCTGCGAGGAGACCGGTCATCAGGTGAAGTTGTTTGCGTCGACGGACGAGTTTCTCACGGAGAACATTTCCGGCGGGCCATCCTGCCTCGTGCTCGACGTCCGCTTTCCCGGGACGTCGCCGACCGGCCTCGAGCTGCAGCGCCGGCTCGCCGACACGGGCGTGCCCATCCCTATCGTCTTCATCAGCGGTCATTCAGACGTCCGCGTCTCGGTCGAGGCCATGAAGCGCGGCGCGGTCGAGTTTCTGCCAAAACCCTTCCGGGAGCAGGAGATCCTCGACGCGATCAGGCATGGCATCGAGCGCGACCGCAGGCGGCTGGAGCGCGAAGATACGGTGCGTGAAGCCCGCCGGCGCGTCGAGACGCTGACGGCGAGAGAGCGCGAGATCATGCTGCTGATGGCCGAAGGGCTCGTCGCCAAGCAGATCGCGGCGCGACTTGGCGTCAGCGAAGTGACGGCGAAGGTGCACCGCGCCAGGATGATGCGAAAGCTGGAGCTGCGCACGCCGATCGAGGTGGTGCGGCTGATCGACAGCATGGGGCGCGAAACGGAGACGACGCGAGCCGGTGCGGGATAGCGCTGCTCCCGAACTTTCATGTGCCGGCATTTCTCGCAACGTCTAGTCCGTACCGCTTAGCATGAACTGCAGTCTGTCGCGCAGGCCGGGATCGGTTCAAAGTTGTCCCTACGATGTCGGGCTCTTCCAAGACGGCATCCGAACTTAGTCAGACAACTTTTGCCAGAAAGGGATTCTCCATGCGCAAATTGTTTTTTGCTTCCGTTGCATTGTTCGCCCTGTCCTCCGCAGCGCAGGCCGCCAACACCTCGACCACGGTGCAGGTCGGTCTCGTGAACGGCTCCAGCGTCACCCAGAACGGTTTCACCAATTCGAGCTCATCGACCAGCCAGCTCGGCCTCGTGAACTCCGCGACCACGATGCAGGGCACCAGCTCGGCCTCGCTGAACAATGGCAGCACCGTGACCCAGATCGGCGTGCAGAACTCGGCGAGCACCGGCCAGGTGGCGTTCGGCAACAACTCCAGCGGGATCACCCAGGACTCGTTCGGGCCTGCCGTGCTGCAGAACAACGCGGCCGGCGTCGGTCAGCTCAGCGTGTTCGGCACCAACGGCAGCACCGTCACGCAGACGGCGCACTGAGGCACGTATCGTTCGGCCGGACGCACCTGACACGGTGCGTCCGGACCGTTCTCGAAGTACCGCAACCGGCCGGCCGATCAATTGCGACGGCTCGCTTCTTCTCGCGGAGGAAATGACATGCGGATCACCTATTTCATTGCAACCGCCGCGGCGCTCTGTGCGCTGACGGCTGCCGATGCACAGGCCGGCAACAGCGCCAGCGTGCTGCAATTCGGAACCACCAACACTTCGTTCATTTCGCAGAGCGGCGGCACCAGCAACACCGCCACGACCCTGCAGTTCGGCGCGACCAATACCGCGACGACGTTGCAGTCCGGCTCGCTTCTCACCGTCAACAATTCGGTGATCGGGCAGGGCGGCACGACCGCGACGGCGATCAATATGGCGCTCGCCGGCCAGGTCGGTGGCTCCAATTCGAGCCTGATCGGTCAGATCGGAGCGAACAACACGGCCGGCGTCGGCCAGCTCGGAATCCTGAATGGCTCGACCATTCTGCAGCAGGCGCCGTAGGCAGGCGCGACGTGATGAGGCATGTCATGAAATATTCTTCGGGATGCGCGGGCGCCGTCATGCTCGCTCTCTGCTCGGTCGGCGCCGGGTCGGCCGATGCCCAGACCGCCGACATCAGGACCATCGTCTCGATCGGCGGTCCGCCGGTCGTGCTGAACCAGAGTAGCCAGCTCAACATGGCGGGCGTGTTCATGATCGGCGGCAGCACCAGCGCGACCGTGACGCAGAACGGTACCAACAATGCCACGGGCGTCCTGCAATTCGGCGGAACGAATTCCGCATCAATCGGGCAGACGGGAGCGAACAATCTCGCCTATGTCGGTCAGATCGGCCAGTCGGCGTCCAGCCTGATATCGCAGCTAGGCACGATGAATGCCGGCACGGTGGCGCAATTCGGCACGGTTAACGCGTCGACGATCATGCAGACCGGCCCGTAAGCCGCGAGCGAACTCATCGTCGTCGGGAATCAGCGGGGAAGCGCGATGCGGCGTGGCAGAGAGATCTTGAAGCGGGTTCTGGCCGTGGCAGCGTTGTTGGTCGCCGCCTGCACGGCGACGCCGGCGTCGGCCGGCTCGGTCCAGCGCAGCGTGACCAACCGGAACGTCAGCATCGAAACGGTCGTGCAGTTCGGCGACAATGTTCAGCCCGTCACGATCGAGGAGAGCAGCCGCATCAACATCGCGCGGGTGATCCAGATCGGCGGGACCGGGACGGTGGATGCGACCATCATCCAGAACGGCACGCGCAACTATGCCAATGTGATCCAGGTGGGCGGCACCACCAATGCGATCATCGGCCAGTCCGGTGTGAGCAATACCGCCGACATCACCCAGATCGGCAATTCCACCAACGCGCTCCTGCTTCAGGTCGGCGACATGAACAGTGGAGCGGTGAGACAGTTCGGGCGTTTCAACTGGCTGGCGATCTTTCAGTTCGGCCGCTGATGGAGGTGAGACATGAAGTTGCTCCTGCTCGCATCCGGAATAGGACTCATGAGCGTGATCGCGGCGGCGCCGGCGGGCGCTGCCGACGGTCACACCACGGTGGTCCAGGACGAGAACGGCACATCGGTGATCACGCAAAGTGGTGATCCCGCGCAGGCCCAGGTCAGAATCGAGAAGGAACCCGGGCGTACGACGGTCTACCGCCGAAGCGGCGGCAACACTGCCATCGTGACGCAGGGCACTGGAAACGCGCAGGACATGCTCGACTGGCTGCACAAGCAGCAAGGACGCTGACGCATGAAGGCCCACCGTTGGTGATGAACGGTGGGCCTGATCGCGGGCGGTGCTTACCAGCGATAAGCGCCGGTTAGCGTGCCGTTATTGTTGCCGTCAGGGCCGACGTCGCCCTGCGTCGAGCTCGGGGTCGGATGGTTGGTGCCGTTGAGCGCGCCATAAGGTCCCACAACATCCGGATAATAGGCGCGCGGTTGAACCGGTTCATAGGCAGGCGCCGTGCGGTCCCAGCCGGCGCGCGGGCCGTTCCAATCATAGCCCTGCGCCGAGGCTGCCGCCGTACCGGCAATGAGGGATGCGGTGATGAGGCCGAGGAGTTTCGACGTGTTTTGCAATGGAGATGCTCCTTCTTGTGTCGGGAGCCAACGGTTGCACTGCGGGAGCGTTCCGGGTGGCGTCTGGCGACGCGATCAAACTCCAATCACTTGGTTATGAAGTGTGCGTGATGAAGAGGGACGCGTTTCCGACGATTCCGGGCGCTCTTGTCGCACCGGTTCCCGCGCCAGGACCGTGTCTTAACCAATAATTAATTATAGGTTTGCGGGTGGGCGCCGGGCCGGCCTAGCGTGGCCCCGGGGGGGCCGCGATCCGCTTAAGTCAAACGAGTTGGTGCGTAACATGACCTATCAAATTCATGGGGCCTTGCTCGCCTCGCTCAGCGCAGCCGCGCTGCTCCTTCATCCCAACGACAGTTTTGCCCGAGCCGGCGGCGGCGCGCCGCATGGGGTGACCGCTGCGCCTTCCGGCGCCATGGCGCGTGCGCCGATCGGGCCGGGCGCCCGGTTCCACCGGCGGAATAACCCCTTCGTCTACTGGCCGGGCGGCGGCGGGTTCTATGACGGCGCCGGCTACAGCCAGCCCTTCGTCGATGCCGGGCCGCCGGTCTCCACCGACGTGCGCTACACCTACACCTATGACGTCCCCTGGGACTGGTCGCATCGCTTCCCGCCGAACGTCGTGCCGTCCGACCGGCCCTATGTGCCGAGCTGCCCGACGGAGCAGGTGACGGTGCCCGGCCGCGGCGGCAGCGAGCATACCGTCAACATCATGCGCTGCTACTGAACTAGCCGAGCTCGAAGCTGGTCACGCCGAAGACGCGATCGATGCGCAACGGCGGGATCGCGCCGGTGTACATCCGTGCCGTCTCAAACACCGGCTTGAGGCCAAGCGCTTCCGCGAGCGCGATCGCCTCGGGATTGACGGCGGGAACGTCGAGGAAGATTTCGCCACCGTCGGCGCTCGCCAGCAAAGCCTGAACGACCGCCTCCGCCGCTGCGCGATCGTCGGCGACGAGCGGGCCGATCTTGCGGCCGGTCCGGCAGGGCCGGATCACGCCCCATGCGGCGAGCCTGCCGTCACGCACGAGCGCACGGCCGACATGCCCTGATGTGCCGATCCAGGCGCGCAGGAAGGCGCTACGCCGGGCCGGGAAGACGGTGGCATCGTCGGCCTCCACCAGCGCAAACGGAATCGTATCGAGCGCGACGATTTCAGCGGGCGACCTCAATGGCGCGGCTACGATGCCGCCGTAACGGATGTTGGCGTAAGCGAGCTGGAAGCCCGACTTCCTGTAATTGTCCTGCTGCGCCACGACGCCGTCGAGCCCGATCACCCGCGCGCCCGCATGCGCGATCGCCGCGTTCCAGATGCGCAGGCCGTGGCCGGAGCCGCGAAGATCTGCACGCACGATGTAGAAGCCGAGGAAGGCGAAGCGATCATCGTAATTGACGCAGGAGACGGTCGCGATCGGCTCGCCATCGATCTCGCCGACGAAGAAGCCTTGCGCGTCGGGAATTGCAAAGCAGGCGGCATCCGAGAGGCCCGGATTCCAGCCTTCGGCCGCGGCCCAGTCGACGGCGAGGGAGATGTCCTCGGGGCGCAGATTGCGGATCAGCAAATCACTCATCTCGGTTGCTCATGACGGATGCTTTCGACCATGGACCTGCCGACAGGTCTGGCTGTAGAAGGCCGCATGATAGGCCGAGCCTGCGGCTCGCCTCAACTGAAGGGATGATCGGTCATGGCAGCAGAGAAGGTTGCGCTCGTTACCGCCGGCGGCAGCGGCATGGGGGCAGGGGCTGCGCGGCGGCTGGCGGCGGACGGGTTTCGCGTCGCCATCCTGTCGTCCTCCGGCAAGGGAGAGGCACTGGCGGCCGAGCTCGGCGGGCTCGGCGTCACCGGCTCCAACAAGGAGAATGACGCTGTGAAGCGCCTCGTCGACGGCGCCATGGCCAAGTGGGGACGGATCGACGTGCTCGTCAACAGCGCCGGTCACGGGCCGCGTGCGGCCATCACCGAGATTACCGACGAGCAGTGGCACACCGGCCTCGACACCTATCTCCTGAACGTGATCCGTCCGACCCGGCTGGTGACGCCGATCATGCAGGCGCAAAAGATTGGCGCCATCATCAACATCTCGACGGCCTGGGCGTTCGAGCCGAGCGCGATGTTCCCGACCTCGGCGGTGTTTCGCGCAGGGCTCGCCGCCTTCACCAAGATCTTCACCGACGCCCATGCGGCCGACAACATCCGCATGAACAACGTCCTGCCGGGCTGGATCGACAGCCTGCCGCAGCAGGATTCGCGCCGCGACAGCGTGCCGATGAAGCGCTACGGCAAGGTCGAGGAGATCGCCGCGACGATCGCGTTCCTGGCCTCCGAGGGCGCTGCCTACATCACCGGCCAGAACATCCGCGTCGACGGCGGGCTGACGCGTTCGGTCTGAGGCAGGCGAGAGGTCGATGATTATCTACTTCGACACCTTGTGGCGGGTCGGAGCCACCGCGCTTGCGGGCGCGGCTTCAGAGATCGAGAACGTCAGCCAGGTGTTCCAGCCCGACGGCCGGTTCGCCGCGTCGAATTCGCCATAGCCCTTCAGACCGAGAAACGCCTGATTGCTGCCGATCGGGAAAATGTACCCGATCTGCGGACCCACGCCGAGAACGCGCGAGCGGAAGCTGCCGAGAACGGCCGGCTGGCCGAAATCGTCAGTGACCTGCTGATAGGCGTAACCAACGAAGCCGACGAAAACCTGCTTGGACAGAAACTGCGACACGCCCCAGTCCAGATGGAAATCGATGCCGCTTTGGTATTAGGTGTCGGGGTTCTTGAAATTATAGGTCAGGCCACCGACGGCTGAGAATTCCGTGCCTGACGTCGGATTCAAATAGGTGTAGCCGCCGCCGAAGTCGATGGCGCCATGACCGATGCCGATATTGGCCAGCCGGTTCGGATTATAGTCGCCGACGGGATATCACCGGCGCCTTAGACCATGTAATTGTGAAGGCCGTTATTCCACTTCAGCTTCAGGGTCGGATAGAGATCGCCGTAGGAAACGAGCGCGTCCTCGAGGAATCCGTTGCGTGTAGTGACGATCGGACCAACGGCGGTCGTCAACGTGCCGGCAATGCTCGCGGAATTTCTGCCATAGACGCTGGCCAGCGTTGCCGACAACTGGCCACCGAGTACCGGCGTCGCAAAGGTATAGGTCGGTGCGATGAACATCAGATCGGCCTGGCCGCGCAGGGACAGGTTGAGATCGACGTTCACGGTCGGGGAAAATCTTCCAACCTGAACTCGCGCGCCGCTGCGGCGCCGCCCGAGGCGTTCACGTTCGTATGATAGTCGATGGTAGCCAACGACCAGCCCGGCGTGGCCGGCGTCGCGGAAAGGCTGCCGAATAAGCCCGGCAGCCAGAACGAAATGCCGCTCTCGTCTGCGCGGGCGATTTGAGGCGAGACCGAAGCAACAGCAGCGGCCGCTGCAATGAATGTGCGCCATCCAGCAAGTGACATATCGCTCCCCGCGAAGCCCCGGCGTTGAAACCGGAGCTTGGTTCGCTGGTAATGAATTCAATCTACTATTGAATTTCGATTTTCCCAAGTCGCCACGGCTTGTCGAACCATGGCTCTAGCGGGCCATCGATCCATCGACTACAGTATTGATCTGCGTCAACGTTACGGAAAAGCGATAGAGCGACAGCGGCCGACGTTTTCCAGGGGAGGCATTGCAATGAACACCACTCGATCGTTGGTCGCTGCGCTTGCACTTGCACTTTCCATTTCAGCGCCAGCATTCGCGCAACAAGTTGCGTCACCGCAGGGCTCGCCGGGCGCAACGAGACCGATCGATGGAAAGCAGCTTCCGCCGCCCGACCAGAAGTTCGGCGGGGAGATCAAGGATGATGCCCTGCAGTCGAAGCCTTGGTGGGCCCCGCGTGTCGTCCCGCCGAAGGGTGCGCCCAACGTGTTGCTGATCATCACCGACGATTCCGGCTTTGGCGTACCGAGCACATTTGGCGGCGTGATTCCGACGCCAACAATGGATCGGATCGCCAATGAGGGTTTGCGCTACAATCGGATGTTCTCCACCGCGTTGTGCTCGCCGACGCGCGCCGCGCTGATTACCGGACGCAATCATCATTCGGCCGGGTTCGGGGTCATCTCGGAGCAATCCACCGGCTTCCCCGGCTACAATAGCATCATCGACCGCGACAAGGTCACGATCGGCCGCATGTTGAAGGATAATGGTTACGCCACCGCGTGGTTCGGCAAGGACCACAACGTGCCGGCTTTTGCGGCCAGCCAGTCCGGGCCGTTCGATCAGTGGCCGACCGGCATGGGGTTCGAATATTTCTACGGTTTCATCGGCGGCGATGCCAACCAATGGCAGCCCAACTTGTTCCGCAATACCACCCAGATCTATCCGTTCCTGGGAAAGCCGCCGGGCACATGGAATCTGGTTACCGCGATGGCCGACGACGCCATCGACTACATGACGCGGATGCACCAGATCCAGCCGGACAAGCCGATTTTGATCAAGTACGCGCCTGGTGCCACGCATGCACCGCACCACCCGACCAAGGAGTGGGTCGACAAGATCGGCGCGATGCACCTGTTCGACGATGGCTACGAGAAGCTGCGCGAGCGCATCTTGGAGAACCAGAAGCGGTTGGGCGTCATCCCGAAGGACACCAAGCTGGCGTCCTGGCCCGCGGACATGCTCAAGCCGTGGGACCAACTGAGCGCCGACGAAAAGAAGCTGTTTATTCGTCAGGTTGAGGTATTCGCCGCTTACTCGGCCTACAACGATCACGAGATCGGTCGCGTCATCCAGTCCTTCCAGGACCTGGGAAAGCTCGAAAACACGCTCATCATCTATATCAACGGCGACAATGGCACCAGCGCCGAGGGCGGACCTATGGGCACGCCGAACGAGGTTGCGTTCTTCAACGGGCTCAACAAATTGTCCGCCGAAGTCCAGCTGAAGTGGTACGACGTCTGGGGAACGGAGCAGACCTACAACCACATGTCGGCCGGCTGGTCGTGGGCGTTCGACACACCGTTCGACTGGTTCAAGCAGAATGCCTCGAGGCTCGGCGGCATCAATCAGAACATGGTGGTGTCGTGGCCTGCGCGCATCAAGGACAAGGGCGGTTTGCGCGAACAGTTCGTGCACGTCATCGACGTCGTGCCGACCATTCTCGAAGCGGCGGGCATCAATGCGCCCGAAGTCGTCGACGGCATCAAGCAAAAGCCGATCGAGGGCACCAGCTTCATCTACACCTTCGATGCGAAGAATGCCAAGGTGGCGTCGCGCCATTCGACCCAGTATTTCGAAATGATGGGCCAATGGGCGCTCTACAAGGATGGCTGGATGCTCAGCACCAAGGTCAATCGAGCACCATGGGAAGCGTTCGGTCCAGCCAATCCGGATCCGCTGAACAACCAGGTGTTCCAACTCTACAATTTGAACGCCGACTTCAGTCAATCCACCGACATTGCCGCCAAGAACGCGGACAAGGTCAAGGAGATGAGGGCTCAGTTCCTCGGTGAGGCGAAGAAGTACCAGGTATTCCCGATGGACGCGTCGGTCGCGGCACGCATCGTTGCGCCGCGACCAAACATCACCGCGGGGCGTACGGAGTTCGTGTACACCCAGCCGATGGTCGGCCTGCCGCAGGGCGACTCGCCGCTGTTGCTCAACACATCCTACACGGTAACGGCCGATATCGAGGTGCCGCAAGCTGGTGCAGAGGGAATGATCCTTACCTCGGGAGGACGTTTCGGTGGTTACGGCTTTTACCTGCTCAACGGCAAGCCGGTCTGGTTGTGGAATCTGGTCGATCTCAAGCGCGTCAAATGGGAAGGCGCGGACACGCTTGCGCCGGGCAAGCACATGGTCGAGTTCGAGTTCAAATACGACGGATTGGGCCCGGGCACGCTGGCGTTCAACAATTTCTCCGGCGTCGGCGCCTCCGGCACCGGCACTCTGAAGGTGGACGGCAAGGTTGTCGACACCAAGAAGATGGAAAAGACCCTGCCCATGATCCTTCAATGGGACGAGAGCTTCGATATCGGTTCCGACACGCTGACGGGCGTCAACGACGCCGACTACAAGCCGCCGTTCGCGCTGACTGCGAAGCTGAACAAGCTCACGCTCAAGCTCGATCGGCCGAAATTGTCTCCGGAGGACATCAAGAAGTTCGAGGGCGCAATGAGGGCCGCGGCGGACGGTCCGGTCTCGGAAGACCTGACCGTCGTGCAGAAACTGGAAGCGCGGTTCGACAAGAGAGAGGATTGCCGCAAGCAGGCTGATGCGAAAAAGCTCGGTCCGATTGAACGTATCCAGTTCGTAAAAACGTGCTTGCAGTGATGCATCGCGTAACGGCTCGGAAGGGGCGCTTCGGAGCCCCTTCTCACTCGATGCCGCATTTGGAGGAAATCATGAAAATCGGTCGTCCGACGGGCATCCCGGCACTCATGCTGGCCGCCGTCCTGGCTCCCGGCGCAGTTTGCGCGCAGGGTGACGGCGAGACCGTGCGAAGCATGCTCGCCGCGCAAATCCGGTCGCAAGGCTTTGTCTGCGAGAAGTCGCTCGGAGCGACGCGAGACGCAAGGCGCTCCAAACCCGATCATGCCGTCTGGGTCCTCAAATGCAATAACGCGAATTATCGGGTGAGCCGTGCGCCCGATATGGCTGCGAAGGTTGAACCGCTTCGGTAGGGGCCGCTGCTCTGACCTGCGGAACGAGAATCTCAACGGGGGCAGACCGCCGATGCCGAAGCCGAGTACAAGGCGGCGCTGAAACTCAGCCCGCAATACGCGACCGCAGCGATCAATCTGGCCGACCTCTATCGCCAAACTGGCCGCGACGGCGACGGCGAAAGCGTTCTCCGCAAGGCTATTGCGGCATCATCAGCCGACGCGGCGGCGCATCACGCGCTCGGCCTGACCTTGACCCGGATGAGACGACCCGACGAGGCGTTCGCCGAGTTGCGGAGAGCAACCGAATTAGAGCCTGATCGCTCGCGCTACGCCTATGTCTACGCCGTGGCACTGCATTCCGGCGGGCGTGCCGACGAGGCAATGAAGGTCCCAAAGGAAGCTCTGGAACGCCATCCCAATGATAGGGATGTGCTGTCGGCTCTGGTTTCGTTCAACCGCGCGACAGGCGATGCGAAGGCGGCACTGGGCTACGCCAAAAGGCTCGCAATCATTACGCCGGAGGACCGGAATCTGGGAGCGTTAATCGGGGAGATCAAGCGGCAGCTTGACAAGCCAAACTAAGGCGCCTGGCTTTCTTGGTTCAGCTCACAAAACGCACGCTGGAATGACAAGCCGCGACCGTTGTGGAGGCCAGAGCCTATGGTCCAAGCTGGCAGACTCGGAGCTTGGAATTATGCACTATCCGGAATTCACTTAGCTGGCCGGCTAACAATTATTGACGCGGGTGCACGACGGGTCTATAGTTAGCTTCATGGCTAACCAATTGTCCCGCCTCGACCAGGTTTTCGCAGCGCTTGCCGATCCGACGCGGCGGGCGATCGTGATGCGGCTGTGTGGCGGCGAGGCCTCCGTCGGCGAGCTCGCCGATCCCTTCGACATGGCGCTGCCGAGCTTCATGAAACACATCCATGTGCTGGAGACGAGCGGGCTCCTGCTGTCGGAGAAATCCGGCCGCGTGCGCACCTGCCGCCTCAGCCCGGATGCGCTGCTCGGCGCGGAGGACTGGTTCCAGCAGCAGCGCGCGATCTGGGAGGCGCGGCTCGACCGGTTCGAGGCCTATGTGATGAAGCTCAAGAAAGAGAAGGAGAGGGCGGCCGCCAGGCGGCCGTCCCGTACAACCAAACGGAAAGGTTCTTGATGATGACGAGTTCTGCCAATCCCGCTCTGGCGCAATGGTCGCTCGACCGCGAGATCGTGATGTCGCGCGTGATCGACGCGCCGCGCGATCTGGTGTTCGAGGCCTGGTCCGACCCGAAGCATCTGCCGCAATGGTTCGGGCCGAAGGGGTTCAAGGTCGAGACCTTCGAGATCGACGTCCGCGTCGGCGGCGTCTGGCGCTTCAACATGATCGGCCCCGACGGCACGGTCTATCCGAACCGCATGCGCTTCCGCCGCATCGAGCGGCCGTCGCTGATGGAGATGGATCACGGCGTCGACCAGGACGAGGATCCCGGCATGTTCCGCTTCACCGTCACCTTTGCCGAGCAGAGCAACGGCAAGACCGTGCTGATGATGCGCCAGCTGGCATCGAGCACCGCGCAACGCGACGGCATGATCGGCTTCGGCGCCGTCGAATACGGCTATCAGACGCTGGACAAGCTGGCGGCCTATGTAGCGGGCATGAAGCGTTGAGGAGCCGGGCGGTCCCGGCGACCGGGACCGCCTTCGCACACTTGAAGCCAATTCCGCTTTAGCGCTGCAGTGTGGTGCCGTTTGAGCGCGGCAGTGGCGGCATCACCCATACCGAGCGCGGCGAACAAGGCGCTTCCGGTGTTCCTGTCGCATCAGCGCCAGGCGGCATAGCCACGCAATCCTTGTCAACACGGACCACCGGCACGCCAGGGCGGCCGGTGGTTTCTTATGTCCCGGTGCGGCAAGGCGCTCGTAAAAGGAACGATCGCGCTGCTCCGGCTTTACCGATGATGACGCACATCATCTTCAGCGATTACCGCAACCCCGCCGCCGAACAGGCCTACGAGATCGCCTGGGATTTCCTGCTGCGCACGGGTGCCGTCGGCGAGGAGTTCGAGACTTGTGTGTTCCTGGCGCAACGCATCAGCGCGATGGTCGAGCAGGGGCACACGAACCGGATCCGCATGGCCAACCAAGCCATCTCCGAATATCAGCGCCATGTCGATCAACGCGACGGCGACATCCGCAGCGGCAGCCGCCTCGCGAGAGGGCGATGAGCGCCGCAGCGGAATTAGGCCTCGCGCCGCATCACTCCCTGGCTTCGTCGGTCACGATGTCGCCGAGCTTCTGCCAGCGCTGGCCATCGAACTGCACCATCTGGAATTGCTTGTTGACGCGGTAGTCGGTCGGCGAGGTCGTGACGGAGATTCCCGGCAGTGTCAGGTCGAGTACGACGTTCTTGAGGTTGGCGGCCTGCCGCATCACGTTGTCGCGGGTCAGATCGTCGCCGCATTGCTTCAGCACCTGCACCAGGAGCTGGGCCGTGATGTACCCGTAGACGTTCAGGTTCGAATCCTTGTCGCCCTCGGGGTAGTATTTCGCCATGAAGGCGAGGTAGCGCTTCATGCCGGCATCGTCCTTCCATTCGGGATCGGCGGCATCCTTGACGTAGCCGACGCTGACGACGCCCTTGGAATTCTCCAGGCCCGCCGGCTTCAGCACGGCGCTGACCGAGGAGGCGTTGATGTCGATGATGTGCAGCGGCTTCCAGCCGATCTCGGCGACCTTCTTGATCGCCTGCGCCGCCTGCTTCGGCGTCGTGGCGCTGAACAGCACGTCGGCGCCGGCATCCTTCAGCCGCAGGATCTGCGAGTCGATGGTCGGCTCGGTGATCTCGTAGGACGTCTCGGCCACGATCATCTTCCCCGCCTTGTCGCCGAGGCCAACCTTGAGGCCGGCGAGATAATCCTTGCCGAGGTCGTCGTTCTGGTAGAGCACGCCGATCTTGGCGTTCGGATGGTTCTTCAGCAAATATTGCGCGTAGATCCGGCCCTCGACGAGGTAGGAGGGGTTGAAGCCCATGGTCCAGGGAAAGTTCTTGGGATCGGTGAAGCGCGCCGCGCCGGTCGCCGCGAACAGCTGCGGGATCTTCTTGGCGTTGAGATATTTCTGCACGGCGACATTCGGCGCGGTGCCGATGATCTGGAACGTCAGCAGCACCTCGTCGCTTTCGACCAGCTTGCGGGTCTGCTCCACGGTCTTCGGCGGCGAATAGGCATCGTCGTACTGGATCAGCTCGACCTTGCGGCCGTTCACGCCGCCCTCGTCGTTGATCATCTTCATGTAGGCGGCCTGGGTCTTGCCGATCACGGCATAGGCCGAGGCCGGGCCGCTGAGCGGCACGGTCTGGCCGACCTTGATCGCGGTGTCGGACGCGCCGACATCGTATTTCTTCTGCGCCTGCGCTGCTGGGATCGACAGCGCGAGAAGCAAGGCGGAGGCTGCGATGTGTCTGAGAGAAACGCTTGTCATGTCCGGTCCTTCCCGATTGTCATTCGCCCTTGAGACCAGCATCGCGGATCAGCTTGGTCCATTTCTTGGTCTCGGCGTCGATGAACTGGCCGAACTCGGCCCCGGTGCCAGCACGCACTTCGAGGCCCTGGGCGGTCAGCTTGTCCTTGATCGCTGGCTCGGCGAGCGCGCGCAAAATCTCGGCCTGGAATTTGTCGACGATCGCGCGCGGCGTCGTGGCGGGCGCCATGAAGCCGTACCAGCCCGCCGCCGCCACGTTGGGAAACCCCTGCTCGCGCAGGGTCAGGGCCTGCGGATAGAGCGCGCTGCGCTCGGCTGAGGCGACGCCGAGCACCGTGAACTTGCCGCTCTGGATATAGGGCAGGGCGGTCGGCAGCGCCGTCAGCGTGGCGTCGACGCGGCCGGCGAGCAGTTCGGTGTAGGAGGCGGCATCGCCCCGGAACGGGATGTTGAGACCCTTGACCCCGGCGTCTCGGAACAGCAGCTCTCCGGCGAGGTGCGGCTGCGAGCCGGCGCCGGGAGAGGCGAAGGTCAGCCCGTCCGGTTTCGACTTGCCATAGGCGATCAGCTCGGGGAGTGTCTTGAACGGCGCATCGGCGCTGATGATGAGGAACAGCGGCGCGACCACGACCATCGCGACCGGCTGCAGATCCTTGCGGTCATAGGTCAGCTTGCCGAACAGCGCCTCGGCGGTCGCATAGGGGGCCGCGACGTAGAGAAGGGTGTAGCCGTCGCCCGGTGCATGGGCGACCATGTCGTTGGCGATGCGGGTGCCGGCACCCGGCTTGTTCTCGACGATGAACTGCTGACGCAGGCTGCGGCCGAACTCTTCGGCCAGCAGGCGCAGCGAGATGTCGTTGGAGCCGCCGGGTCCATAGGGCGAGATCAGCCGCACCAGGCGCGTCGGCCATGCGTCTTCGGCCTGGGCCGTCAGGCTTGAGCCCGCGACCAGTCCGCCTGCGAGCGTGCCCAGCAGGGTTCTGCGTGTGACCTTGAATGATGTCACTGTCTTCTTCCTCCCTTATTTTCTTGTCTGCTTTTTATTGGTCTTGTTGTTGCGCTCAGATCACCTTTCGCTCGGTGAGCCTTTCGACCTCCTGGTCGGAAAGGCCGAGCCAGTTGCGAAACACCTCGTCATTGTCCTGGCCGACGTCGCCGGCGGCGTGGCGCATTTGCGCGGGATCATTGGTGAAGCGCGGGACGACGTTGGCCATCGCAACCGTGCCGAAATCCCGGTCGGGGACGCGGGTGATGACCTCGCGCGCTTTCACCTGCGGGTCGTCGGCGATCTGGTCGATCGAATAGATCGGAGCGAGCGTGCCCTGCGCGGCATTGAATCGCGCGAGGACCAATTCGAGGGGATGGGCGGCACACCAGCCGGCGAAGATGCTGTTGAGCTCGGAAGCGTGCGCGACGCGCCGGTCGTTGCTGGCAAAGCGCGGATCGGTAATCAGGTCGGGCCGTTCGATCGCCCGGCAGTTCGCGGCAAACAGCGCGTTGGTCGACCCCGCCAGCGTCACCCAGTGATCGTCGCTGGTGCGGAACACGGCGGCCGGCGCCGAATAGCCGTTGGCATTGCCGATCCGGCTGCGAACGGTGCCGAGCTGATCGTGCTCGATGGCGAGGACGTCGAGCAGGCGGAAGGTCGCCTCAGTGAGCGAAAGATCGATCTCCTCGCCGGGCGCATCGGGGTCGCGCGCCCGTTTCCACAGCGCTGCGAGCACGCCGACGGCGCCGAACAGGCCGCCGATCGAATCCCCGATCGGGTATCCCGGATGGGTCGGTTCGCCGTCGCTCTCGCCGGTGATGTAGGTGAGCCCGCCCATGGCCTCGAAGATGCGGGCAAAGCCGGGCCGCTCGCGATAGGGCCCGTTCTGCCCGAAGGCGGTGGCGCGCAGGATCACGAGGCGCGGCTGGATCGACCACAGTACCTCACTCGACAGGCCCCAGCGATCGAGCGTTCCCGGACGGAAATTCTCGATCAGCACGTCGAAGCGCGGCAGCAGCTGCTTGAACAGTGCAAGTCCGTCCGGCATGCGCAGGTCGAGCGTGGCGAACTTCTTGTTGCGGTTGGCTGCTTTCCACCACAGCGGCTTGCCGTCCTTGAACGGCGGAAACGAGCGCACGCCGTCGCCGTTCCCGGGCATCTCGATCTTGAGGACGTCGGCGCCGTAGTCGGCCAGCAGCGTCGCGGCAAAGGGCGCGGCGATGATGGTTGCGATATCGAGAACCTTCAAACCTTCGAGCGGACCAGCCATCTTATGCCCTGCCGCTCGTGATTTTCCTGGCCTTGCGCGGCGGCGCGAGCTCTGCCTGTCCGACGATGGCGCGGATGCTGTCGGCGAGCGCGGCGATGCGCGGACCGATCTCGGCCTCCAGCTGGCCCGGCTGGAGCCGGAAGGCGGGGATGCCGCAATTGATCGAGAACGACTGCCTCGATTCGCCCGCGTGAAACAGCGGCGCGGCGACGGCATGGATCGAGGCCATGTACTCGCCCCAGCAGGTGGCGAAGCCGCGGCTTTTGCATTGCGCGATCCCGGCCCGGTATTTGTCGCGAAACGCCGACCACAGCTCGCCGTCTTCGGCGGCGATGACCCGTTCGAGCCGGTCCGCATCGGCCGGCGGCAAGGTCGCTGCCGCGGCGCGTCCCATGGCGGTCATCACCACGGGAATCGGCATGCCGATGTCGGGCGCGTGCGGCCCGACGTCGCCGGAGCGCGCGGTCTCGACATAGATCATCGATGTCGCGTCGAGCAGGCCGATCGAGACCGTGCCGCGGACGCTGAGCGCCAGTTCCTGCATCATGGGCCGCGCCATCTGGCGGAATTGCATTCCGGCAAGCAGGGGATGGGCGATCCGCAGCGCCCGCGCACCGACGCGGTACTTGGCCCGCTCGGCGTCGTAACGGAGATAGCCGAGCTCGGCCAGCGTGTGGGTCAGCCGCGCCACCGTCGGCCGCGGGATGCCCGTCAGCGTCGATAGCTCCATGTTGCCCAGCAGCGTGCTGCCCGCCTTGAACGCCTCGAGCACGACCAGCCCCTTCGCCAGCGTCGTGGCGAAGGCGGCGTCATCGACGCTTTCTGCCAGCACTGCGGCGGCGGAGGAGGGCGGATGTCGCGGTCTGGATAGATCTCTCGGGGCCATTCCCGAATATCAGACGGCGAAATTGCGTCTGTCCAATAGATTCGACAGAAATCAAAAAATTGTCCGATATGTGGACATCAGTATCGCGTCGATATTTCCGTTGGAGGACGCGCCGGGCGCGCCCAACACACGGATTTTTGTCGTGATTGCATGTCTTCCTGTGACAGGATTATTACGACGACATGTCAGATCGATAATTTTCGGAGCGGTTCATGTTGCAGTGGCAGGCGCGGTCAAATCCCCTCGCGTGGTGGTGGGGATCCCTCACGCTCGTGAGCGGCGCCAACATCCTGGTGTGGTTCATGCTGTACCGCGAATTCTACCCGACGCCTGCGGGCAGCCTCAGCGGCGGCTCGGACATCGGGCTGATGTTGCTGCTGTGCGCCGGCTATGTGTTCGGCTGCGCGTTCCGCTCGTTCCTGCCGCGCGCCGACGTGCAGCGCATCTGCCTGTTCGACACCTGGCTGTCGAGCGTCGTCGTCGGCCGCACCGTCGCGACCGTGGCCGAGCTCTGCTTCGTCGCGCAATGGGCCATCATCCTGCATCAGCTCGGCAAGATGACGGGCGCGGAGACCGCGGTGAACATCGCGCTCGTGATCGTGCCCATCATCATCATCGCGGAGTGCTTCTCCTGGTACGCGGTGGTGACGACGAATTTTCTCTACAACGCGATCGAGAACTCGCTGTGGGCGGTGACCTTCTTCCTCGCCGGCCTCGCGCTGTGCCGCCTGATGCCGGAATTCCAGGGCGTGGTGCGCTGGGCGCTGATGTCGGGCATCGTCGGCATCGCCTGCTTCCTCGCCTTCCTCGTCACCGTCGACGTTCCCATGTATCTCAGCCGCTGGCGGGCCGGGCACGCCGAGGGCAACAGGTTGCTGGGCTTCCTCGAAGGCCTGCATGACGTCTCGACGCGTTGGGTGGTGACCCACGACATCGCACACTGGAAGGGCGAGCTGACCTGGATGTTCCTGTATTTCAGCGCCGCGGTGTGGTCGAGCCTGGCGCTCTGCGCGCTCTATGCGATGGAAGGTTATGTGGTGCGGTATCTGGCGTAGGGCAGGAGCGCAGATATCGGCGTCGGGATCATACGTTTGCGAGATCAAATGCGGGACGTAAAGCTAGTCGCCGCATAAGTCAGAAAAGACCGCCACCCGCTAAAGCCAAATAGATGATCGCCGGGAGCAACGCCTAACGGTTGGTGGTGTGTGCCAGCCACCCTGAAGGGAGTGGATAAGTCGACGACGCACAATTGACGATTGTGCCATACCACAGGAAGCTATTTGCCTTTTTGTCCAGGGAGGATTCCATTGAATAAGTACTTGATGTCCATCATTGCGGCTGCCGTTCTGTCCTCGACGGCTGCTCTAGCGGACACTCCGCTCCCTGTGGAGATTTGATCCGGATTTTTGGGATGCGAGGATGGCAGGATTTCTTTGGACGTTCGGCGTATTGGCATCGCTGTGGTTTCTACTCGCAGGCCCAGAGCCTACCCGCACGACAGCCAACACTTTTTGGCGTCGCGTGCAATTGCTCGATATGCCTAGTGTTTCAGGAAAATTGGCGCGTAACGAAACGTGCAAGCTCCTTGCTACCTTCCTCAACAATGTCGGTGTTGCATTGCTGGTGGCAGCATACGCGACGCCTCTAATAGCCATTGTCGCCAAAGCCGCTGAGCCTAACGCCGAAATGACGTCATTCACCTCGTCT
Organism: Bradyrhizobium sp. 192; assembly: GCF_023100965.1. Classification (NCBI taxonomy): domain Bacteria; kingdom Pseudomonadati; phylum Pseudomonadota; class Alphaproteobacteria; order Hyphomicrobiales; family Nitrobacteraceae; genus Bradyrhizobium; species Bradyrhizobium sp. 192. Next base: position 5,536,096 of record NZ_CP064690.1, on the reverse strand, counting down.
TACCTACACCTGATTTTTCAGCGGGCAACGCTGATTGTCATGGGTACGGGCATCAGCGGAGGCATCCTCTTTCACATCGTAGCGGCTAACGTTTTACGGGGCTTGGAAGATTGACCGGAACGCCACTCCCTTGACGGGAGCGGACCGGCGCCCCTGAAGCCAGCAGATGGGGAGCGTACTGGAACCAAAGTACCCTCTTCTCATTGATCAGAATTCCAAGCTCGATGAGTAACTCTCATGAAACCTGAACAGCGAGAGGCTTTCGAGGCTTACGCCGCTGCTCAGCCGATTTTTCGACGACAGCGCGGCGATCTCACCAAGCAAATGATCGAGCAGTCAAGGAAGCAGCTCGCGCACGCCTACGAGCTGCTTCGCACATGCCAGGTGCCGGAGACTTGGCATCCCGCTCCATCGGCTAAAGAAACGGTGCCTTGATGGAAATGGACCAAACCCGGCGGGCGCCTACGCGCTCGAAATAGCTAGGTGCATCAGCCAGATTGATGCACAATGTCTCATCATCGGGCAGGTCCAGCAAGGCGCCGATGGCTGAGAGATGACAGTGCTCCCGCCGTTAACCCGGGGAGCCTCCATGCCACATCACAAGCTGATCGCCCGTCTACTCGCCGTTGGTCCGGTTTCCGAGCGGGACCGCGACGCCCTCAGAAACATGCGCTATAGCGTAAGGAACTTGGCGGACGCTGAGTACGCAGTGCGGGTGGGGGACCGGCCATCGAGTTGCACCATCGTGTTGGCGGGCTTTCTATCTCGCCAGAGGGTTGTGTCAGACCGAATGCAAATTTCTTCCTTCTATCTGGCTGGGGATATGCCGGATCTCCCCTCCCTGCACTTGCCAGTCATGGATCATGACCTTTGCAGCGTGGGCCCCTCAACGATTGCTTTAGTGAAGCACTCCGACGTCAGGGCGATGCTTCAAGAATCGACGGGACTGTTGAACGCATTTTGGCGCGAAACCCTGATTCAGGGGGCCGTCTACAGGGAATGGGTGGATAATCTAGGCGCGCGGCAGGCGCTGCCACGAGTTGCTCACCTCATTTGTGAGATCGCCACGCGCCTCGAGTTCGTCGGTCTTGTCGAGCAGAACTCCTTCAATTGTCCTCTGACCCAAGAGGACGTCGCCAACGCCTGCGGGCTCTCCATCGTGCACGTGAACCGGACCATCCAAGAACTGAGGCGCCGCGGACTCATCGATTGGCGCGGCCGAACATTGGAACTGCTGCAGCGCCAAGAGTTCGAAGAGGTTGCTGAATTCGACGCCGCCTATCTTCATGGACTTGACCGGCCTCACGAGTAGCGTTTGGAACTTTCCCATCACATAGGAACGCTTGGCGCCGCACTCACTTTACTGCCGATGTCGCGCTTCTACTTCAATTTCAGGAACTCACAAGGCCTCACGCGAGACGAGGTCGGAGTGGAATTCGGGAGCGTCAGTGCAGCACGCAGCGCGGCGCTGGTTGCGTTGGGCGAAGCTGCCCGCGAAGTGACGCTATCCGGGCAGGCAGGCCCAATCGCGATCGACGTCACCGATGAGGCAGGATTGCTCCTTTTGTCGGCTTTGGCTCTCATCGAACTCGAGGAACAGTTCGGGCCGCGATCAACCTGAGGCAGGAAGCGGGCGATACGCATGGCCCGGCGGTTGGCAAATTCCAAACCTCCGACCGAAGCCTCCTTCGCGGTCTTGACGGGAGCGAACTGCCATCCGTCGGTAGCGGACTGGGCGGGGTGGCCGCCCCGTTGGCGATGCGAGCGAGAGGAGCCGTACGATCGTCAGCAGCTGTTGGGCCCTCTCGCACCTGCCAAATTCCGGCTTTCGCGGCGCAGTCATGCGCCCAGCGGGCATCGAATGCGTGTGATCTGGATTCACGAGTCCACGCTCGGCACTACTTCCCCACCAAACCGCACTTGCTGCGGTCGAGCGGACGGAAGGCCTGGTCGGGCGGGATCGTCGCGACCAGCTTGACGAAATCCCAGGGGCCTTTGGATTCCTCGGGCGTCTTGACCTGCACCAGGTAGAGGTCGTGCACCATGCGCTGGTCCTCGCGGATGTGGCCTTTGGGCGTGTAGGCATCCGACACCGGCGTCACCTTCATCTTGGCCATCACGGTCGCGCTGTCGTCGGAATCGGTGTCCTTGATCGCCTGCAGATAATGGCGCACGGCGGAATAGACGCCGGCCTGGATCTGCGAGGGCATCGCCTTGCGGCGCGCATAGAAGGCATCGGAGAATTTTCGCGCGGCCGGTGAGACGTCCTCGAAGAACGAGGTGACGATGAGGTCGCCACGCGTCGCCTTCAGCCCGACCGCCGCGATGTCGACGTTCTGGAACGACATCGGCACGATCTTGATGCCCTGGTCGGCAAGGCCGAATTCCTCGGCCTGCTTGATCGCGGTGGCGTTGTCGCCGGCGACGTTGAGGGCGAGGATCTTGGCGCCTGAGGACTGCGCCTGAAGCAGGAACGATGAGTAATCGGGCGTGCCGAGCTGCGCCTTGACGCTGCCAGCGACCTTGCCGCCGAGTTCGCCAATGTGCGCGCGGGCGGTCGCCTCGATCGAATGGCCGAAGGCGTAGTCGCCGGTGATGAAGAACCATGGCTCCTTGCTGGTCTGCATGATGCCGGACACCACGGCGGTCGCCGTGGAATAGGCGTCCTGGGTCCATTGCACGCTGGTCGGCGCACAGGCCTCGTCGGTGAGCTGATTGGCGCCGGCGCCGGAGACGAGGAAGATATTGCCGTTGCCGCGCACCAGCTCCTGCACGGCGAGCGCGGCGCCGGAGCTGCCGCCGTCGGCGATGGCCTGCACACCCTCGCTGAACCATTTGCGGGCGAGCGAGGCCGCCAGGTCCGGCTTGTTCTGGTGGTCGGCCTGCAGGATCTCGATCAGCTTGCCGTTGATCTTGCCGCCGAACTCCTCCGCGGCCATCCGGGCGGCCTCGAACGAGCCCGGGCCCATCGCGGTTGCGAACACACCGTTCATGTCGGTGAGCACGCCGATGCGGATGGCGTCGCCCTTGATCTCGGCGCGCGCAGGCGGGCCCGCGAGCGCCAGCGTGACCAGCAGGGTGGCGGCGGATGTCGTGCGGAGGTTGGCCATGGCGTTTCCCGGTTTTGTCGTTTTTGATTGTTCGAGGATTTGGTCAGGCCGGTTCGGCGATGACCTTGTTGCGCAAGGTTCCGATGCCTGAGATCTCGACCTCGACGGTGTCGCCGGGACGCATCCACAGCGGCGGCGTGCGCTTGGCGCCGACCCCGCCAGGCGTGCCCGTGACGATGACGTCGCCGGGGACGAGCGGGCAGATCGTGGAGATGTAGGCGATCAGCTCGGAGATGCCGGTGATCAGGAGATCGGTGGTGGTATCCTGCACGACGGCGCCGTTCAGGCGGGTCTGCAAGGTGAGCTTCGACGGATCGGCAATTTCGTCCGCCGTCACCAGCCACGGACCGAAGCTGCCGCTCTCCGCGAAGGTCTTGCCGGAGAGGAACTGGCTGGTGTGGCGTTGCCAGTCGCGGATGCTACCCTCGTTGTAGCAGGAATAACCGGCGATGTGATCGAGCGCGTGGCCGGCCGGGATGTGCCGGCCTTGCTTGCCGATAACCAGCGCGAGCTCGCCTTCATAATCGAAATCGTCGCTCACTTTGGGCTTCACGATCGGCTGGAGATGGCCGACCTGGCTGCAGGGAAAGCGCACGAACAACGCCGGCTTCTCGGTGACGGTGCGTCCGGTCTCGGCGACGTGGTCGCGGTAGTTCAGGCCGACGCAGATGATCTTGCCGGGATCGGGGATCACGGGGGCGAAGCTGATCTTGTCGAGCGGATGGTCAGGCGCAGCGGATGCGACCAGCTTCGCCGCCTCGGCGAGGCGACCGGCTTCGAGCAGCTGCCGGAGCGAGGTGCAGGGCGCCATGCGCGCGCCGAGATCGACGACACCGTTGTCCTTGACGGCGCCGAAGGAGACGCGGCCGTCGGCGATGAAAGAGAGCAGTTTCATGGGGTATCCCTAGGATCAGGCCGCGGACGGCACGGGGTTGGGGGGAATGGCGGCGGCAGCGAGCCGTTCAAGCTCGATCTCGTTGCGGGCGGTGCCACGGATGTAGCGGTCGGGACCAACCAGTGCGGCGACGATGCCGTGTTCGCGCAGCCAGTTGCCGATGCCATCGGCATCGTCGGCGGTCAGGATCTCGATTCCGGCCTGCGCCAGAGCGGGGCGCGACGGCAGGGCGGCCGCGGTCTCGACGAGCAGCACGTGGCGGTAGCCGGTGCGGTCATCGCTGCGCTCTCCATTGCCGAGCACGAATTGGGGAGCGAGATGGCGAGACAGCGGCAGGTCCCCCAGCGCCAGTCCAGGGCCGAGCAGGGGCTTTTTCACCTCCAGTTTAGCCGGCGCATTCGGACGCGCTTCGCCCACGGCAAGGCCGGCCTCGATCGCCCTTGTGTTGATGATGCCGCCGAGCCGGATGGCGAGCTCGATGAACTCGCGCACATGCGGCTGACGTTCGCTCTGATAGGTGTCGAGCAGATCGGGCGCGGCGCCGCCCTGAATGATCGCGGCGAGCTTCCAGGCAAGGTTGGCGGCATCGCGTATGCCGGCGCACATGCCCTGGCCGAGGAAGGGCGGGGTCTGGTGCGCGGAATCGCCGGCCAGCAGCAGCCGTCCGCCGCGCCAGGACTGCGCGATCGCGGAATGAAACGTGTACACCGCGGCGCGCTCCAGCGCGGCGTCATCAGGCGTGACCCAACGCGACAGCAGCTCCCACACCTTCGCCGGCTGGGCAACGTCCTGGGAATCCTCATGCGGTAGCACCGTGATCTCCCAGCGCCGCCGCGTTCCGGTGCCGCGCACGTAAGTCGCGGGCCGGGCGGGGTCGCAATGCTGAATGCTGTAGTCGCCAAGGTCCTCTCGCGCGCGCTTGAGCAGCACGTCGATCACCAGCCAGCGCTCGTGGAATCCCAGATCGTCCATGCCGGGGCCGATGAAGCGGCGAACCAGAGAGCGCGCGCCGTCGCAGCCGACGACATAGGCCGCGCGGACCTCACGCAGCTTGCCGTTGGACAGATCCTCGTAGCGGACGCGCACGCCGTGCTCGTCCTGGTCGAGCGCGAAGACCTCGCAGCGGCTCTGCAAGGTGACGTGGGCAAAGCGGGCCAGGCCGCCGATCAGCACGTCCTCCAGGTCGGGCTGGTGAAAGCGGTAGCTGAGATTCCAGCCCATCGGCGTAGGGGTCTGCGGCCGCGACCAGTCCAGCAGCATCTTGCCGTCGGCATCCAGAAACAGCATCCCGGGGCTGAGGATTGTCTGCGGCAGGATCGCCTCGGCGAGACCGATGGTCTGGAACACCCGCATGCATTCGTCGTCGAAATGCACCGCGCGCGGCAAATGATAGGTCCGCGCCTCGCGCTCCAGCACCAGCGTGCGAACGCCGCAAAGACCGAGCAAATTGGCGAGCGTGGCGCCGACCGGCCCGCGGCCGACGATCACGACGTCATAATCTTCAGGGGCGGATATATCTTGCATGGGGGTATCTCTTCGCCGAGCCGCGCCGCAGCATCAACGCCGCCGCGCCAAGTGTCCGCCCTGCGGACGACGAGCTGCGAACACACCCTGTCCGCCAGCCGGACATTTCGGCAATTGGGCTGTCTTGAACAGGTTCGGCCCGGCTACCTAACGGCAGGAAAAAAAGTGCAGGTTGTCGAATGAGGCAGCCGCGGAGGAACGACGATGCTGAAATACGCGGGAGCGGCCTGTCTTGCGATCCGACTGTTGGTGTCGCCGGCTCTGGCCGCGGACATCAATGTTGGAATTCTGCTGTCTGCCACCGGCCCGGCCGCGGCGATCGGCAATGCCGAGCGCAACGGGACCAGCTTTGGCGCGACCGAAATTGCGGGCCACAAGGTCAACTATCTGTTTCTCGACGAGGCCTCGGACAGCACCGCGGCGGTCGCCGCGCTGCGCAAACTGTTCCAAGGCAGCCAGATCGACATCCTCGTCGGACCGACCGCGACGCCAGGGTCCTTTGCCGTGATTGATCCGGCGGTCGAATACCGTCTTCCCGTCATCACTCTGGCGCCCGTCAACGCGCTGGTCGCGCCGGTCGATGCGCGCAAGCGCTGGATCTTCAAGACGACCACCAACGACGATCACGAAGCGACACCGTTGTTCGCCCACATGAAGAAGAACGGCGTCAAGACGCTCGCCCTGATCGGCTTCGGCGATTCCTACGGTGATGCCTGGAGCAAGGTCGGCGCGGACATGTCTGCGGCCCATGGGATCAAGTTGCTTGCCGACGAGAAATATGCACGCACGGACACCACCGTCAGCGGACAGGTGCTCAAGATCGTCGCCGCCAATCCCGACGCCGTTCTCATTGCAGCCTCCGGCGCGCCTGCGGCGCTGCCGTTGCTCCAGCTTCGCGAAAAGGGATATGAGGGCAAGGTGTACGGCACGCTCGGTGCGACCTTCGGCGATTTTCGCAAGCTGACCGGCGCTCAGGGCGACGGGATTTTCGTGCCGCTGAGCCCGGCGGTCGGGGCGGCCTCGTTGCCGGATGAGCATCCCGCCAAGCAGGCTGCATTGGAATTCATTCGGCGCTACGAGGCCAGGTTCGGTCCGGGAAGCCGCAACATCTTTGCGGGCTCCGCCTATGACGCGCTGCTCCTGATCGAGCGCGCCGCTCCCGCTGCGCTCAAGGCGGGAGAGCCCGGCACCGCCGAATTCCGGGAAGGACTCCGCAGTGCCATCGAAGGGCTCAAGGGCGTCGCCGGCTCGCGTGGCGTCTACAATTACGGAGCCAACGACCACACCGGCCTCGACCAGAGCGCGTTGACGCTCGGTCGGCTCGAGAAGGGCGAATGGGTCGCGGTGCACTGAGGCATGCCCGGGGACGTGCCCCGAGGCATGCTCTTGGCTGATCAGGGAGGATAGAGGATGCCGGCCGTTCCCGGACAACCGGTCTATGACGTCGATCTCTACAGCGATGAGGTCTTGCACGACCCATATCCGCATTATCGCGCCCTGCGCGAACTGGGGCCCGTGGTCTGGTTGCCCCGAAACGGGCTCCATGTGGTCGCCCGCTTCGACGACGTCCGTGCCGCGTTGCGGAACCCGTCCGTGTTCTCGTCGGCCCAGGGGGTTGCGGCGAACGATCATGTCAACGAGATCTCGCGAGGCACGACGCTGGCGAGCGATGCGCCTCTGCATGACCGGTTGCGTGCCATCATCGCGGCGCCCTTGCTGCCGCGGGCCCTGGAGGACATCGGACCGCAGATCAGGGCGGAGGCCGGCCTGCTGATCGACGATCTCGTCGCCCGCGGCGAGTTCGATGCGGTCACCGATCTGGCCCAGCACCTGCCCCTGACGATCGTCTCAAAACTCGTCGGTCTGGAGGATTACGGCCGCAGCAGCATGTTGCGATGGGCTGCGGCGACCTTCAACGTGCTGGGTGGCATGAACGCACGGGCGTGCGCGGCGCTCAAGGATGTTCACGATATGCGAGCCTATCTCGGCGGAGAGCAGATCAGGACCCGTCTGCGGCCCGGCAGCTGGGGCGACCGGATCTTTGCAGCGGCGGATCGGGGCGAGGTCGAAGCTGAACGCTGTCCGGTCCTGATGCGGGATTATCTCGGACCAAGTCTGGATACGACCATCTTCGCAACGGCCAACCTCATCCTGCTGTTCGGCCGCCATCCCGCGCAATGGGATATCGTTCGCAACGATCCGGCCCTGATCCCCAACGCGATCAACGAGGCATTGCGGCTGGAATCCCCGGTCCGCGGCTTTACACGGCACCTCGTGGCCGACGCGACGATTGGCGGTCTGACGGTCCCGCGCGACAGCCGGGTGCTGCTGCTCTACGCGTCAGCCAATCGCGACGAGCGAAAATGGCAGGATCCCGAGCAATTCGACGTGAAACGCCGCGCCAACGATCATCTCGGATTCGGCAACGGCACGCATATGTGCGCAGGCCTGCATCTGGCCCGGCTGGAGATGACGGCGCTGCTGGAGGTTCTCGTGGAACGCGTCGCCGGTTTCCGGATTGGCGAACCCGTGCTCGCGATGAACAACGTGTTGCGCGGTCTGGCGTCGCTACCGGTCCAGGTCGTGCGGGCGTAGCTGACGCCGGGCGCGATTGTCGACCCCTGGCCAAGTGAGGCACCAATTCAGCTCCCCACGTCGATGGTTGCCGCGGCGCTGCGTATCGGCTCGACAAAGGTGGCGACGGCCTCCTCGATTCCCAATGCCGAACGGATCCAGATGATGGAGATGCAGCCGAACACGGCATCGTTGCGCACGATGGGCACGGCGATCGAAGCCGTCTTGGGATTGAATTCGCCCTCGCTGCGGATCGCGTAACCTCGCGCCTGCGTCTCGGCGATCATGCGGTCGAGGCGGGCTTCGTCGAGAAAGGGGCGGTCGTCAGCCTCGTCGATGCGGCGCAAATGATTGAGGATCAGTTCGCGCTCGCGGGCGGGGCAGGCGGCGAGATAGGCGCGGCCCGCGGAGGTCCGCAGCATCGGCAGGCGTTTGCCGATCATGCCGCGGTCGATCGAGAGCGGGCTGCGTGAATGCGTGGTCTCTTGCACGACCATCGCCGCGTTCTCGTACGTGGAGAGATCGACCGGCCAGACCAGAGTCTTGCTGAGCTCGGCGAGATAGGGCGCCGCCGCCTGGCAGATCACCACGCCGGGATCGTAGCCGTCGCCGAGGCTCAGCGCGCGCCGGGTGACGCGAAAGCGGTCGTCGCTGGCGCTGCGGGCGATATAGCCGAGTTCCTCCAGCGTTTCGAGCAGGCGGTAGACGGTGGGTCGGGGCAGGTCGAGTGCGCGGGCGACGTCGCCGGCACGGATGCCGCCCGAGCGGTTGACCTCCCGCAGCACGTCGAGCCCGCGCTTGAAGGCGCGGACGCCTTCCGACTGCCGGGGGACAGTCTTGTCCGTCCGCTCCTTGGACACTTCGCATTTCCTCCCTTGTGGCGCACGGTCTCGCGATTATCGTTGCGAACGCGAAGCGATTGCGGAACGCCACGTTAAGATCGTGCGCGGCCGGTATCAAGTTCGCCGCATTGCGGCACACGCGATGCTTTCGGGAGAAATTCGATGGAAATCACCGCGCTCGGTTATATCGGGATCAACTCATCGCAGCTCGACCAGTGGGGCCGGATGGCGACAGGGCTGCTCGGCATGCAGCAGGTCGATCGCGGCGGCAAGATGCGCGCCTTCCGCATGGACGATCGCAAGCAGCGGCTGATCGTCGACGGCAGCAGCGACGCGGGCCTTGCGGTGATGGGATGGGAAGTTCCCTCCTTGACCGCACTGGACCAACTGGCCGCACGGCTGGAAAGTCATGGCGTCGAGGTGAAGCGCGGCTCGCGCGCGCTCGCCGACGAGCGGCATGTCGCCGAGCTGATCTCGTTTGCCGACCCCGCCGGCAACCGGCTCGAGGCCTTCTGCAAGCCGGAGCTTGCGAGCGAGCCCTTCAGCCCGGGCCGGCCGATCTCGGGCTTTCGCACCGGCGCGCTCGGCATGGGGCATGTCGTGCTCAATGTGGAGGATGTCGAGCCGCTCTTGCCGTTCTACCGCGACGTGCTCGGCTTCCACGTCTCGGATTTCGGATTGAAGCCCTATGGGCTGTATTTCTTCCACGTCAACGGCCGCCACCACAGCTTTGCGATGGTCGGCTCGGGGCGCAAGGCAATACATCACTTCATGGTCGAGCTCGGTAGCCTCGACGATGTCGGCCAAGGCTACGACCTCGCGCAGCTGGACGAGGGCCGTATCGCCTATACGCTGGGCCGACACACCAACGACCACATGACCTCGTTCTACGTGAACACCCCCTCTGGCTTCTTCATCGAATATGGCTGGGGCGCGCGCGTGATCGATCCCGAGACCTGGCAGCCGCATGAGACGTTCGATGGGCCGTCGCTGTGGGGTCACGAGCGGCTTCATATGCCGGAAGAGCAGCGCAAGCGCCTGCGTGACATGCGGCTCGATGCAGCAGCGCGCGGCGTGCGCGTCGCCGATCCCCGCGTGCCGCCACTCAACTGCGCGTGGCTGGACCAGGTGATCGCGCGCGAATGATCCGCGGCCGCACGGCAATGATCTGACATCGAAGGAAAGAAAGACATGCTCACAACCCTCGTGAGGGCAGGCCTCGTGCTGCTCGCGTTCAGTACGTCTACTTTGGCCGAACCGATGAAGGTCACGCTGCTCGGCACCGGCGTGCCGACGCCGCGGCCGACCAGCTTCAGTGCGTCGACATTGGTGGAGGCGGGGAGCGAGAAGCTGCTGTTTGATCTCGGCCGCGGCTCGACCATGCAGCTCTACAAGCTGAAGATCCCGCTCGGCGCGATCACCGCCAATTTCATCACCCATTTGCATTCCGACCACCTCGTCGGCCTTCCCGACATGTGGTTGACCGGCTGGCTCGCCACGCCCTGGGCGTCCCGCAAAGGACCGATGAAGCTCTACGGACCCAAGGGCACCGTTGCGATGACGGAGAACCTGACGAAGGCCTTTGCGGACGACATCCGCATTCGTATCGATGATGAGCACCTCGATCCCGTCGGGATCACATTTGCCGCAAAGGATATCGAGGCCGGGACCGTCTACGACAGCAACGGCGTCAAGGTCACCGCGATCGAGGTCAATCACGGCGAGAAGATCAAGCCGTCGTTCGGTTACGTCGTCGAATATGGCGGCCACAAGGTCGTGCTGTCGGGCGACACCAAATATGACGAGCGGATCGCGAAGGCGGCCGAAGGCGCCGATCTGCTGATCCACGAGGTCGCGGTGATCGAGCCGGAGCTGTTGGTCAAAAATCCTGTCTACAAGGACATTCAGGCGCACCACACCTCGCCCGAGGAGGCCGGCCGGATCTTTGCGACCGCGAGGCCGAAACTCGCCGTTTACTCCCACATCGTGTTCGGAACGGTGAAGCCTGCGCCCGACATTCCGGAAGAGCCGCTGATCCTGCGCACACGCGCGACTTATAAAGGACCTCTGCTCGTCGGCCGTGACATGATGTCGTTCAGGATCGGCGATATGGTTGAGGCATTTGCGCCTGACGGAACGAATCTTGCGCCTTAACGGCAGGTGCGCGATCAGGCCTCGCCGAGATCGGGCTCCGTCAACAGTCCCTGGCGCAACGCGAGGCGGACCAGCTCGATGTCGGAGCCGACGCCGAGCTTGTCCTTGATCAGGGAATGCAGGTTCGCCACCGTCTTCGGGCTGACGTGCAGCGTCTCCGCAATCTCGTCGGTGGTCTTCTCGGCGAGCAGCAGCCGCAGCACCTCGAACTCGCGGGCGGTGAGGACGTCGGCGGCCGAGCTTTCGCCGCCGAGCCGGCTCAGCGCCAGCTCGTGGTCGATGTCGGGGCTGATGGCGATCTTGCCGGCGAGCACGTCCATCACGGCCCTTACCAGCGTTTCCGGCGGGCTGGTCTTGGTGACGTAACCCCTGGCGCCGGCGCGGATCGCCTGCACGGCGAAGCCCGCATTCTGGTGCATGGTGAAGATGAGGATCCTTGCGCCCTTGTCCCACTGCCGGATCCGCCTGACGGCCTCGATGCCGCCGATGCCGGGCATGCTCAGGTCCATGATGACGAGGTCGGGCGCCTCGGATTTGTACAGGCGATAGGCCTCCTCGCCGTCGGCGGCTTCGGCGATGACGCGCAGGCCCGGCTGCTTCTGCAGCACGGAGCGATAGCCCTCGCGGACCACGGAATGGTCGTCGACCAGCAGGATCGAGGCATCGGCCGCGCTCATGCCGCATGCTCCAGCGGGTGTCGCTCGGCAGCGGTGAGCGGAATGACGACGCGCAGCGCCGAGCCGCCGTTGGCGCCGACTTCGAAGCTCATCCGGCCGCGCAAGGCCGCTACGCGCTCGCGCATGCCGAGCAGGCCCATGCCGGATTTGCTGGAGGCATCGTTCGGCCGGCCGTCGTCGTCGATGGCAAGCGCGATCTCGTTTGCCCCCATCGTCAAATGCAGGTCGACCTTGGTGGCGCCGGCATGCTTGGCGGCGTTGGTGAGCGCCTCCTGGACGATGCGGTAGAGGTTGGCGCTGATGGCGGCGGGCAGGGTCTCGAACGCGCCGTCGAATCGAATCGAAAAGCGCGTCTCGCCGCGGCTGCGTCCGTTCCAGCCCGCGACGAGGCCTTCCAGGCTCGCAACCAGCCCGAGCTCCTCGACGTCGGGCGGGCGCAGCCGGAACAGTGTGCCGCGCAGCGTCTCCATCATGCCGGTCGCTGTCCGCGCGATACCGTCGCACTCGGAAAGCAAAGCGGGGCAGTCCTGCACCGCGGTCTGGCGGGCGGAGGAGGCCAGCGCGCGGATGGCGGCGAGCGACTGGCCGAACTCGTCGTGCAGCTCGCGCGCCAGATGGCGGCGCTCGTCGTCCTGCAGCGCGATCAACTTGCGCGTCAGCTCGCTGCGTTCGGCGAGCGCATTGTCGAGGCTTTCGGCGAGATGGTTGAAGCCGTCGCGGATCGCGGAGAGTTCGGCGAGATCGAACGGCGGCAGCCGCGCCGAGAGGTCGTTGGCGGCGATCCGCTCGAGTCCGGTGCGGATCAGGCGGGTCGGGCGCAGCGCGCGCGCCAGCGCGGCGTAAACCAGCAAGCACAACAGCGGCAGCGCGATCGCAAGCGCGATCATCAGCCGGCCGGCCTCGTGCCAGGCCTCCGCCGTCTGCACCGCCGGATCGACCGAGACCACGGTCTCGCCGAGCCTGGTGCCGCGTACGATCACGGGCCGTGTCGCTTCGCGGCCGGGATCGAATAGGCTGCGATAGAAGGCCGCGAAGACCTGCGGCGACGGGCTCGCCGGGGCAGGCGCACCGCTGCAGAACCGCTGCAGCATCTCGCCGCTCGGGCCACGAAATGCCAGACAGAGGCCGGGCGTCATCACATAGGCCGCGACGGGATCGAGGTTGGGAAAGTCGCGCGGGCTCGCCGCCCACTGGATCTTGCCCTGTTGCAGCTCCAGCGACTTCGCCACGATCGCCGCGATGCTATCGATGCGCGCATGAGCCTCGCGATCGGCGGTGATCAGGAAATAGGCGGAGATTGCGGCGAAGCAGGCGGCCGATATCGCGGCCACGCGCAACGTCAAGCGGACCTTGAGGTCGAATCTCGGGCGGTTCCACATCGGGCGGGCACCTTGCGCGAACGGGTTTGTCGCCGCCGCATTAAACGGCAGAACGCCGGCCTCGGATAGCGCCAGGCTTTACTGCAGTGCAATGGCGTGAAATTTTCCCGGCGCTCGCCGGGATGCTCCCCGTTGCCAGGCCGAGGGCTGCCGCCGAGATTTGCGCACTGCTCCATCTCGCGAGGCACCGCGCATGCTCTTCTCCCGGCTGGCTCTCTCGGCTGTTCTGCTGGTGGTCCTGTCCTGCTCGCCGGCTGCAGCCGAGGCGGCCATCGGCGTTGCCATGGACGATTTCAGCTATACCGATACGTCGGCCGAGCCGGCCAACCAGACCGCGGCCCATGAGCGGCGGCTGTCGGCATTCATGGCCGCGCTCAGGCGGGATATCGGGCAGAGCGGCCGCTATCGGCTGGTGCCCTCGGCAAAGGACGGCGCCGCGTTCAAGGTCATCGGCGGCATCCAGAAGACGAGCACGCTGGTGCAATGGGCCAAGGTCGCGGTGATCGACGTCGGCACCAGGAAGCTCTTGATGGACAAGCTCTACACGTTCCGCGGCGACAACGACGAATCCTGGGAGCGCGCCGAGATATTCGTCTCCCGCGAGGTCATGGCGGCGCTTGCGACGCCCGCGCCGGTGACGTTGGCAGTGTTCGAGTTCGAGCTCGAGGACACGACCGCGGCCTCGGTGGGCGCGTCAGCCGCGTCGGACGCATCACACCTCGCCGAGGTCACCGGCGGCGTCCGTGAGGCGCTCGGCCAATCCGGCCGTTACCGGATCGTCGATGTCGGCCGGGAGGCGGCGACGGCGGGCGCGCTGCGTGACTGCGGCGGATGCGAGGCTGCGATTGCGAAAGGGCTCGGTGCTGATCAGTCATTGATCGGCGTGGTGCGCCGGGTCAGCCGCACCGAATACACGCTCGGCTTCCAGGTTCGCGATGCCAGCACCGGCGCGGTGCTGGCGCGCGGCGACAGCGGCTTGCGCCTGGGTGCAGACTATTCCTGGAAGCGCGGCGCCGTGCGGCTGGTCAAGGACCGGCTGACCGAGAGCCGGCAGGCCACCGACGCACTTAAGTAGTGGACTCATTAGTTGACGAACGCCAGATAGTTGGCCGCGAGTTTGTCGTATCTGGTCGCGACACGCGCGCGACCACTCCAGAGTCGCAATTGACTTGATGCAGATCAAGATGGCCTGGCCTGGGTGACCCCAATTGCTCCTGATGAACTCGACCACTATCGATAGGTGAGAGATGTTGCGCCAGGCTTCATTCGTGCGACATTCCTTGGCAGCTCTTGTCGGGATCGCCACGAATGCGTCGGTGTGGGCGCAAGATCCCGGCAAAGGACAGTCCGAATTTTTGTCGAAGTGTGCGGTATGCCATGGTGTTGATGGCAAGGGGGCCGGACCGGCCAGCGGCAGGCTCAAGATCAAGCCAGCCGACTTGACGCTCCTCGCCAAGAGAAACAACGGGGAGTTTTCAGCGGATGCGGTCGCCCGGATTGTGGATGGAAGAAATGCCATCAAGTCGCACGGTGGTTCCGCAATGCCGATCTGGGGCTGTCGACAAAGTCCGCCACCAAGTTCGCAGAGAAAAGCAAGTCAACCCAAACCCGTCGATGCGCTGTTGGATATGCCGTGCGATTCCGAGCAGATGATCCGAAATCGCATCCTCGATGTCGTTGGGTATTTAGCTCAGATTCAGGAGAAGTAGGTCCAGTAATCGCTTTTCGATGTGTACTGGCGAGCCCGCTGATAGTTCAGCGGCTCAATGCCATGGCTGCGAAATGCCTCGATATCGATTTGTTCGGCGGAAAGCTTACGTCACTACGCAGCAATGCGTCCGCTTGTTCGGAGCTGACCGGACTCCGGCAGACGGTCAATCCAGCAGATCTATGCGTTCACAGCCTAGAAAGTCAGCTGGACCTTCATCGATTGCGAGCGGTCGCTGGCGAGCTCGAAGGCGGCGACCGCGTTCTCGAACGGCATGGTCGCCGTGATCAGCGGCTTGACGTCGATCAGGCCTTCGCCCATCAGCCGTACCGCCAGCTCGAACTCGGGGTCGAAGCGGAAGGTGCCGCGGAGCTGCAATTCCTTGGCGACGATGGTATTGATCGGCAGCGTCATCTCGCCGCCGAGGCCGAGCTGTACCAGCGTCGCGCCGGGCCTGAGCACGTCGAGAGCTGTGCGCAGCGCGGCCTGATTGCCGGAAGCTTCGAACAGCGTGTCGAACACGCCCTTGCCGGCGCGCCAGGGATCGAGCGCATTGGCGTTCGTCGCGACGTTGATGGCGTGCGTCGCGCCGAGCTTTTGGGCGACGGCCAGTGGCGCGTCGGCCACGTCAGTTACCACGATCTCGGCCGCACCGCCGAAGCGCGAGACCAAAATCATCAGCGCGCCGATCGGGCCGCAACCGGTGATCAGCACGCGCTTGCCGAGCAGGGGACCGGCCTGCCTGCCGGCATGCAGGCACACCGCGAGCGGTTCGGCGACCGCAGCCTCCGCCAGCGAGAGCTTGTCCGCAATCGGTACGGCTTGCGTGGCATCGACGGTGATGTACTCGCGGAAGCCGCCCTGCACATGGGGAAAACGCATCGCGCTGCCGAGGAAGCGCATGTCCAGGCACTGGTTGCGCATGCCTTCCTGGCAATGGAGGCACGCCCCGCAAGGCCTGCTCGGATTGACCGCAACGCGCGTGCCTGATTTCACGCCTGTGACGCCGTCGCCGACGGCCGCCACGACGCCGGCGATCTCGTGCCCCAGCGCCATCGGCTGCTGGATGCGCACGACGCCGAAACCACCGTGGTGGTAGTAGTGCAAATCGGAGCCGCAGATGCCGCCATTGGCGATCTTGACGCGGACCTCGCCTGGGCCGGGGGCCGGATCGGGGTAGTTGTCGATCCGCAGATCCTTCGGGGCGTGGATGACGACGGCGCGCATGGCTTGCTCCCTGTTTGCGATCACATCGCGGCGATCATGCCGCCATCGACATAGATGATCTGGCCGTTGACATAGGTCGAGGCGTCCGACGCCAGGAAGATTGCCGCGCCCACCAGCTCGTCCGGCTTGCCCCAGCGCTTGCTGGGGATGCGGCCCATCAGCCAATTGTTGAAATCGGTGTTGTTGACCAGCGCCTCGTTCATGTCGGTGAGCATGTAGCCGGGGCCGATCGCATTGGCCTGGATGCCGTGCTGGGCCCATTCGACCGCCATCGAGCGGGTCAGGTTCTTGATGCCGCCTTTTGCCGCCGTGTAGGGCGCGATGGTTGGGCGCGCAAGCTCGCTGCCGAGCGAGCCGATATTGATGATCTTGCCGTGCTTGCGCGGGATCATGCGCTTGCCGGCCTCGCGGCCGATCACGAAAGCGCTGGTGAGGTCGGTCTCGATCACCTTGCGCCATTCGTCGGTGGTGAACTCGACCAGCGGCTTGCGGTGCTGGATGCCGGCATTGTTGACGAGAATGTCGACCTCGATTCCTTCGCGGTCGAAGCGCTCGAAGGCTGCGACGATGGCGGGCTCGTCGGTGACGTCAAAGGCTGCGCCTTCGGCCTGATGACCGAAGGCACGGAACTCGGCGACGGCTTGCTCGACGCGCTTGGGATCGACGCCGTTGACGATGATTTTGGCGCCGGCCTTGGCCATGCCTTCGGCGATGGCGCGGCCGAGTCCGCGGGAGGAGCCGGTCACGAGGGCGGTGCGGCCGGACAGGTCGAACAAGGCGGTGCTCATCTCGAGAAATCCTCAGACGTTGGAACGGCGCACGGTCAGATCGGAGCGGTCGAATACCGCGGGCAGAAGGTCGACGCCGAGGCCGGGTCCTTCCATCGGATAGACGAAGCCGTTCTTGATCGTCGGCATCGTGGTGACGAGCTCATTGTACCAGCCTTTGTAAAAGGCGCGCACCGATTCCTGGATCAGCGTGTTGGGCTGGCTGAACGACATGTGGATGGCGGCGATGAAGCCGATCGGGCCGATGCAATCGTGCGGCGCGAAGGGCCGGTGGTAGGTCTCGGCCATCGCCGCGATCTTGCGCCCCTCGGTGAGGCCGCCGGTCCAGCACAGATCCGCCATCACCACGTGCATGGCGTCGCGGTCGAGCATGTCCTTGTAGGGGAAGCGCGAGCCCAGCGTCTCGCTGGCGCAGACCCAGACGTCGGTCGAACGTGCATATTCGGCCAGCGCCTGCGGCGAGTTCATGCGGATCGGGTCTTCGTACCAGGTCGGCTTGTAGGGCTCGAGCGCGCGCGCGATCTGCTTGGCGGTCGGCAGGTTCCAGAGCGAGTGGAGCTCGACCATGATCTCCATCTTGTCGCCGACGGCTTTGCGGATCTTCTCGAACGGCTCGATCGCGTGCTTCATCTGTGCGGCGGTGATGTAGAGGCCCTTGTTCTCCTGCGCGGCGGGGTCGAACGGCCAGATCTTCATCGCGGAGATGCCGCTTTCCAGCAGGCTTTCGGCGAGCGCATCGGCATGGTGCATGAAGCCGTCGAGGTCTTCATAGGGACCCTTGGCCGCCCCGAGATTCCAGTTCGCGACCGGGCTGATATTGGTCGAGCGCACATATTGCGTGCCTGCGCAGGTGTTGTAGATGCGCTGCTTGTCGCGGCAGAGGCCGCCGAGCATCTGGTGCACCGGCTGATTGCAGACCTTGCCGAACAGATCCCACAGCGCGATGTCGATCGCGGACGCCGCGCGATATTCGACGCCGGTGGAGGACTGCGCCATCGGCAGGTTCAGCATGTCGCGGTGGATGGCTTCGATGTGCAGGGGATTGCGGCCGAGCAGGCGGCCGGCAAAGGTGTCGTGGATCTGCGCCTCGACCGCGCCCGCGCCGTAGAAGGTCTCCCCGAGACCGATCGTGCCCGTGTCGGTGTGAACGCGCACCCAGATGACGTTGGAGAATTCCTCGGTACGCAGCGTCTCGATCGACGTGATCTTCACGGCAATTTCCTCCCGTCACAGGCGCCTCGCACCCGCCGTCTCATTTTGCGCTGCAACATGTTGCAGAACGCGCGGACGTCTTACCGCTGCTTGTAATATATCACAACATGTTTTAAGGAGCCGACAATCAAAGCGCCATCAAGCAACGAGAGCGCGGGCAGACGGGGAGAGAACGGCATGGCACGCAAGCGCGCACTCGAGGTGGTCAAAAACGACGAAGACGTCGAGGGCAAGCCCTCGCGACGAAACCGGCTCAACTTCTTCGAGTTGGCCTATCAAAAGATCGAAGAACTGCTCGTGCACTGCGAGCTCAAGCCCGGACAATTCATGACGATGCTGGAGTTGCAGCAGATCACCGGCTTCGGACGCACCCCGGTGCATCACGCCATCAATCGTCTGTCCGCCGACACGCTCATCATCATCCGTCCGCGTCACGGCCTGCACATCGCGCCGATCGATCTCGCGCGTGAGCGCATGCTGCTGGCCCTGCGCCGCGACATGGAGCGCTTCGTCGTCCGCCTTGCGGCCGATCGCGCCAGCCTCTCGCATCGCAACCAGGCGCTTCACATCGAGCGCGTCCTGCGCGAACGCCGTGCCAGCCTGACTCTCGATGAATTCAACAGCATCGACCGCCGCATCGACGCACTGGTGCTGGAAGCTGCCGGCGAGCCCTTCCTGGTGCATACGCTGCGGCCGCTGCACACGCTGTACCGCCGCATCGGCTACATCCATCACCGCTTCATGCCGGGACAGACCGACCTGTCGGGCACGATCGACCGTCATCTCGCCATTCTCAGTGCGGTCGCCGGCCGCCACGTCGAGGACGCGGTGACGGCGAGCGATGCGCTGATCGACTACATGGACCAGATGTTCACGGGCATGGAGGCGGGGATCGATCCGCGCCTGCTCGATTGCAGCATCGAGCCGCTGCTGGGTGCATAGAGAGTTTCGAAGAGAGGACCCAAGAAAATGTCAACGATGGCAATGCCACAACCGACCGCGAGCGAAGCTGCGGTCCGCTACCTCATCACCAACTACAGTCCCAAGGGCAACAAGGTCGGCTGGCTGATGATGGCCTCGATCCTGGTCGAAGCCTGGGACCTCTATTCGATCGCCTTCGTGCTGATCTTCATCAAGGAGCAGTACAATCCCGATCCGCTGATGCTCGGTCTCGCCGCTGCCGGCACGCAAGGCGGCGCCCTGATCGGCGCGCTGCTCGGCGGCTGGCTCTCCGACAAGATCGGCCGCCGCGTCATGTTCCTGGCCACGATGGTGCTGTTCATCGTGCTCGCACTGGCGCAGGCCTTCGTGCCCAATGTGTTCTGGCTCGTCGTGGTCCGCTTCCTGCTAGGCATTCCGCTCGGTTCGGACATCTCGACCGGCTACACCTACATCATGGAATCCATGGCCAAGGGTGAGCGCGAGGTCATGGGCAACCGCTGGCAGTTCATGTTCGCCGTCGGCGAGGTGCTGACGATCGGCGTCATCGTGATCTTCCTGTTGCTCGACATCCACCATGAGACGCTGTGGCGCGTGACGCTCGGCCTCGGCGCGGTGCCGGCGCTGATCATCCTGATCATGCGCCACGACGTACCGGAGACGGCGGTTTGGCTGGTGCAGAAGGGACGCTACCGCGAGGCCAAGCAGGTCGCGCGCGAGATGTTCAACGACGATCTCGCCATGCTGCCGGACCATGACGTCAAGGTGCCCAAGGTCTCCACCCGCGCGTTCCTCGCCGACCTCAAGAAGGATCCGATCCGCTGGCGCGCCACGATCTACGGCTGGATCGCCTGCTTCGCGCAAGCCAGCGAGTTCTCGACCTTCGCGTTCTATCTGCCGGTGCTTTTCGTCATGGTCGGCGTGTCGAGCGTGCTCGGCATCAATCTGGTGACGATGGCGCTATTCTCCTTCGCCGCCGTGTCGGGCTGGGTCGGTCCGCTGTTGACACCGAAGATCGGCCACCGCGGCATCTCGATCGCGGGCTTCTCGATCGTTCTGGTCTCGCTGCTGGTCGCAGCCTTCGCGCTCTACACCGACAACAAGATCCTGCTGCCGTTCGCGGCGGCCGCCATGCTGTGGGGGCATTATTGGGACGCCTCGAACTGCATGACGATCCCGACCATGGTCGCCAAGCCGCAATATCGCGGCACCGCCAGCGGCTTCGCCTACATGTTCGTGAAGCTGCCGTCGTTCCTGGCGATCTTCCTGTTCCCGTCGCTGTTCGCGGCGATCGGACAGGCCAACGCCACGCTGTTCGTCGCGATCTTCCCGCTGATCGGATTGCTCGCCGCAATCTTCATCCTGCCGGAAGTCTACGGCTACGAGAACGACTGATAACGCGCAGCCCCGGCGCGGCCATGGCCGCGATCGGGGCTGTCCCCGATCGGGCTACGGGCTGAGGAAGACGGGATCGATCCCGGTGCCGTGGCCGAGCAGCCCGATCGCCTGGAGTTGGGCGCTGTGAACATCGACCTCCACCATTGCGAACAGGGTCAGCAGCACCACGGCCGCAACGAGCAGCAACGGGTGGGCCGTTTCCGTCCGGCTCCGGTTCGGTGCGATGAAGCTCTGAAACGAGCGGCGCAGGGAAAAGCTCTGCGGCAACGCCTTCGACTGGATCTGCATGATGAACCTCCTTGCCACGCGCGATGGAGCCGCGCGACAAGGTAAAGTCTAGCTCCCGCACCAGCGGCGACATTGATGCGCCGCAAAAAGCGGAAGATTATCGGATCGCCGCCGCCAGCGCCGCGACCAGGGCGGGCGGCGTCACCAGCAGGCCGAGCTTGAGGAACGGCCAGGCGCCGACCTCGATCTTCTCCCTGCGCAGTGCGACCAGCCAGAGGATGGTGGCGAGCGAGCCTGTCACCGACAGATTGGGGCCGAGATCGACGCCGATCAGGATGGCGCTGACGACGGGCGCCGGCAAATGGTCGCTGGCGGCGACCGAGCCGGCGACGAGGCCGACGGGCAGGTTGTTGGCGATGTTGTCGGCGATCGCGGTGGCAATGCCGACGCTCCAGGCCGCCTTCGGCACCGACTGCGCGACCGCTTCATGCAGCAGCGCACTGAGCTGCGCGATCACGCCGGTCTTGACCAGCGCTTCCACCATCACGAACAGACCACCGACCAGCGGCAGCACGCTCCAAGACACGCCGCGCAGTACGGGTAGCGGCGACTGGCGGCTGATCAGCAGCACGATCGCAGCCGTCACGCCGCCGCAGATGAAGGTCGGCAAGCCCAGTTGCTTGTCGAGCGCGGACGCCGTGACCAGCACGATGCCGATCGCGACGATGCCGATTGCCGTCAGCTTGCCGCCGCGGCCGAGCTTGGGATGCGGCACGCTGGACGCAATCGTCTCCTCCTTCAGGGCGCGGTGCTGAGTCAGGCGCAGCACGATGTAGGTCAGCAGGATCGACGCCGCTGAGGGAAGGGCGAACATGCGCAGCCATTCGGTGAGCTCGGGCATGCGCGCGCCGAACACCACGAGATTGGCGGGATTGGAGATCGGCAGCACGAAGCTCGCGGCATTGGCGATGAAGGCGCAGACGAACAGATAGGGCAGCGGTTTGGCGCCGGCCGCGCGTGTCGCGGCGTAGACGGCGGGCGTCAGCACGATCGCGGTGGCATCGTTGGAGAGCAGCACCGTGACCAGCGTGCCGACGAGATAGACCAGCAGGAACAGCCGCTGCGGCGAGCCGGCCGCATATTCCACCGCGAGCGCGGCGAGATAGTCGAACAGGCCTTCGAGGCGTGCAAGCTCGGCGATCAGCATCATGCCGATCAGGAAAAGGTAGACGTCGAGGCCCTTCTCGATGCCGGTGAGCGCGTCCCGCCACGGCAGCAGGCCTGACAGCACCAGGGCGCCCGCACCGATCACGGCCCAGATCGCCTCGGGCAGGCGGAACGGCCGGATGATGACGCAAGCGGTCGCGACGACGATGATGCTCCAGGCCCAGATGGCGTCAGACGGCACGGTCAGTCCTTGACGTGAAGTGTGGTCATTCGGCAGCGATAGCGGATGCCGGCGCCGCTGTCTCCCCCCGTCGGCGTGGGCCGCCATGTCGTGTCTCGGGCAGCGCGAGAAGGCAGATCACGGCGCCGATCGCGGCGACAACGCCGAGAGTGATGAACGCCGCACTGTAGCCCGCGCCGACAACGACGAAGCCCGCCAGAGTGGTCGACAGCGCAGCGCCGATGCTCTGTGCGGTGATGACGGCGCCCTGCGCGACGTTGAAGCGGCCGGTGTTGCGCATGAGGTCGGCGATGATGACGGGAAAGATCGCGCCGAAGATGCCGGCGCCGACGCCGTCGAGAAGCTGCACGCCGACCAGCCAGAACGGATTGTCGGACAGCGTGTAGAGCGCGCCGCGGATCGGCAGGATCAGCAGAGCGGCGAGAAAGAAGCGCTTGTGTCCCCATGTGTCGGCCTTGGCGCCAACCAGCATTGCGAACGGGACCATCACGAGCTGCGCGGCGACGATGCAGGCGGACATCAGGCTGGTGCCGAGATTCTTGTCCTGCAATGCCAGCTTCTGCCCGACCAGCGGCAGCATCGCAGCGTTGGAGAGGTGAAACAGCAACGCGCAGATCGCGAAGACGAGCAGGGGGCGGCAGGTCAGCAGCACTTTCAGCCCCGAAGGTTGGTCGTGGTGCTCGGCATCGTTCGCTCCGTCCAGCCCGCGCGCGAGATCGTGGTCGATCGTCCGTTCGGGAATGGCGAGGATGCTGACGAGACTTGCGATGGCCATGCCGCCGAGCAAATAG
The DNA here is from genome assembly GCF_023100965.1 of Bradyrhizobium sp. 192. Taxonomy (NCBI): domain Bacteria; kingdom Pseudomonadati; phylum Pseudomonadota; class Alphaproteobacteria; order Hyphomicrobiales; family Nitrobacteraceae; genus Bradyrhizobium; species Bradyrhizobium sp. 192. The sequence goes on along the minus strand of NZ_CP064690.1, from coordinate 5,513,242 downwards.
AACACGACCGTCGGTCCGAACCAGTAGGCCGACAATCCGGCCAGGCCCGCCGCGACGGCGTTGCCGGCATGGTTGAAGGTCTCGTTGCGGCCGATCCGTCTGGTGAAGGCCCGATGTCCGAAGATGCCGAGCGAGACGGCGGCGATCGCCGGCGGAAAAATGACGCCGGCCGCCTGCGCGATCCCTTGCGAGATCGCGACCGGCAGGAAGCTCGGAAACAAGGGCAGCGATAATGACGCGAGCGTCACGAGGATCGCTGCCACCGCCATCACTGTCCGCTTCGCGCGGGTTGCGTCGACGAGCGCACCGGCCGGGGTCTGGGCGAGGATGCCTGCGATGGTCGCGACCGACATCACGAGGCCGATCCGCGCCTCGTCCCAGTGCTGCTCGGTCAGCAGATAGACGGCAAGGTACGGACCGAGCCCGTCGCGGACGTCGGCGAGGAAGAAATTGGCCGCATCCAGCGCGCGGCCGGCTCGCCTGGTCAGATCGGGGTCTTGGGTCGACATCAGTTTCTCGATCGTCCTTTGTGTAGACCATAGCCTTTCAAAGACTCAGCGGCCGTCGCGGACAAGTCTAACGCGGACCCGGCCTCATGACCGCAGGGTCACATTTTACGATGACATGCGCCTATCAGCCGGCGATACAACTCCCTCCCGGGAGTATCGGTCCCGGATCTGCCGGCGCTACGCTTTGTCTGAAGCTGTGCTTGTCCGGGACGAAGGTGGCGAGTGAATCACCGTGCCATCGAAATCTTCTCGCTGATCGCCTTTCGCAGAATCCGCGACAGCGATTCCACCGAATACGGCTTCTGGATCAATTCGAAACCGCGATGGGCGTTCTCGGCGAGCACGTTGCTGTAGCCGGACGTCAGCACCACGGGCAGGCCGGGATAGCGCTCGCGGATGATGCCGGCGAGCTCGACGCCGTTCATGCCGGGCATGATGACGTCGGAGAATACGAGGTCGACGGCGAATTCGTTTTCACCAAGGATCGCCAGCGCCGCATTGGCGTTGGCGACGCGGCGAACGATATAACCGAGATCTTCCAGGAGCTCGGTCGAGAACTGGCCGACATCGTCATTGTCCTCGACCACGAGTACGCGATATCCACGCCCGGTGGTCGCGGTCTCACTGGTGAGTGCCGCCGCCTGGCTTTCGGCGACGGGGCTCTGTGCCTGCGGCAGATAGATGGTGAAGGTCGCGCCCTTGCCCTGGGTGCTCGTCACTGCGACGTCGCCCTCGGACTGCTTGGCGAAACCAAAGGCCTGGCTGAGGCCGAGGCCGGTGCCCTTGCCGACTTCCTTGGTGGTGAAGAAGGGCTCGAAGATCGAGTCGAGATGTTCCGGCGCGATGCCGCTGCCGGTGTCGGTGACGGAGATCGCGACGTAGTCGCCGCCGCGCGCCGATTGCGCGCGCAGGCTCGGGATGCCGGAGACCTTGTGCACGCCGATCACGAGGCGGCCTTCGCCGTCCATGGCATCGCGGGCGTTGATGGCGAGGTTGATCAGCGCGGTCTCGAACTGGGCGATGTCGGCCACCGTGAAGCAGTCGGGATCGTGAATCTCCACCGCGATGTCGATACGCCCGCCGACCAGCGGCCGGACCAGCTGCGCGACGCCCTCGACCTGGCTGCCGACGTTGAAGATCTGGGGCTTCAGCGGCTGCCGGCGCGCGAACGCCAGCAGCTGGGCGGTCAGCTTTGAGGCGCGCTCCACGGTATCGGAGATGGCATCGACATAGCGGCGGCGGCGCTCTTCCGGCAGCTCGCGGCGGCGCAGGAAATCGGTGGCCGAGCGGATGATGGTGAGGAGATTGTTGAAGTCGTGCGCGACGCCGCCGGTGAGCTGCCCGATCGCCTCCATCTTCTGCGACTGCCGCAGTGCTTCCTCGCCGCGCCGGCGCTCGGTGATGTCGACGGCTTCAGGCACGGCGCCGGTGATGTTGCCGTGGCGGTCGAGCACGGGGCGCATGCCGAAGTCGAAATCGCGCTCCCCGACGGGAAGGCGGAGGCGCATCTCCAGCCGCACGGCGTCGCCCTTCAGCACGGTGTGGAAGGCCTCGCGCACCAGCGTGCCCATGCCCTCCGTCGCGCTGAACCACGGCGTCTCCCACAACGGCTTTCCGATGACATCCGAAGAGCTCGCCCCCATACCGTCGAGTGCGGTCTTGTTGGCGTAAAGCAGCTCGCCCCTGAGATTGACCAGGCCCTGATACTGGTTGCTGGTCTCCAGGATCGCGCGCAGCCGCGCTTCATTGGATTCGAGCTCGGCGGTGCGCTCGGCGATGCGCTCTTCCAGCGTCTCGTTGAGCTGCCGCAGCTCGATCTCGGCCTGCTTGGCGACGGTGATGTCGTGGGCGACGCCGATGAAGCCGATATGCCTGCCGGTCGGGTCCCAGCGCGGCTGCGATTCCGAGCGAAGCCAGCGCCATTCGCCGTCGGCGTTCTTGTAACGCGCCTCCAGCACGAAAGGCTTGAGCGACGCTTCGCCCTGAACGGATTGCTGCAGTACGCGCGGCAGGTCGTCGGGATGCAGCACCTTGCGCCAGTCGAAGTCGATCGCCTGGTCGTAGGGCAAGCCGACGAAGTCGACATAGGCCTGGTTGGCGAAGGATCGCTTGCGGTCGAGCTTGGTCACCCAGATCGGCACGGGCGCGCTGTCGGCGATCAGCCGAAATCGCTCCTCGCTCTCGCGCAGGGTCTCGCGCGCAAGCATCTGGTCGGTGATGTCGATGTGGGCGCCGACGAGGCGGATGGCGCGGCCATCCTGGTCGCGCTCGATCTTGGCGACGACCCGGATCCAGCGGGTCTCGCCGTCATTGGGGCGGACGATGCGGTACTCTGCGGTGTAGTCTTCGCTGGTCCCGGCGAGCGCATCGATGAAGTGTTTGACCGCGGCGTCGCGGTCGTCGGGATGGATGCGATTGACCCAATCCTCGTGCGATTCCCCGGCCGCCTCCGGCGGCAGGCCGTGGATGATGAGGTATTCGGGCGAGCGGCGGTTCTTGAAGCCGTCGCGGAAATCGACCTCGACGCCGCCGACCTTGGCGATGCGCTGGATGCGCGCCAGCTCGGCCTCGCGCTCCTGGAGCGCGCGATAGGCGTTGTCGCGCTCGCGCGCGACGTCTTCGAGGTGCTGGCGCAGCCTTTCGGCGGCGATGGTCTCGGGCAGGGGATCGTTCAAGGCATCGGCCGTTGTCATGCGGGAGCGCACGTGCCGGACCGATATTCACACAGACAGAGCGTGATGGCCATTGCTTAAAGGGATTGGTATGGAAAGACACCACTGAACGGGCGGCGATGCGTATCAATCAAACGCCGCGTCTGGCAATTTGTTCCGGAGACTGGAACGATCGGCCGGCGGGCGCGTCTTTCGCGAGGCGCCACCAATGCCTTTTTTGATAAAGGCTCCCTTTCCGAAGAGGATAGATCTTGAAGCTCTTTGTCTGCCAGTCCTGCGGCAACGTTCTCTATTTCGAGAACCGTGCCTGCGAACGCTGCGGCCATCAGGTTGCCTTCCTGCCGGAAAAGGAGACGATGTCGGCGATCGAGCCCGACGGCGAGGCCTGGAAGATCCTGGCCGAGAAGGGCGAAAGCCGGATGCTGTGCCGCAATGCCGAGTACGATGCCTGCAACTGGCTGACGGACACGGGCGATACCACCGGCTATTGCCGCGCCTGCCGTCACAACGGCATCGTGCCGGATCTGTCCGATCCCGCCCAGCTTGCCGGCTGGCGCGAGCTGGAGGTGGCGAAACACCGCCTGTTCTACTCCCTGATCCGCTGGAAGCTGCCGCTCCGGACCCGGCAGGACGACCCCGAGCATGGCCTGATCTTCAATTTCCTCGCCGACGATCCGCAGAGCGGCGAGAGGGTCATGACAGGCCATGACAACGGCCTGATCACGATCGCACTGACCGAGACCGACGAGATCGAGCGCGAGCGGCGCAGGCTCGAGATGGGCGAGCCCTATCGGACACTGCTCGGGCATTTCCGCCACGAGGTCGGGCACTATTTCTGGGACGTACTGGTGCAGGGCGGCGGCAAGCTCGATGAATGCCGCGCGGTATTCGGCGACGATTCCACCGATTACGGCCAGGCCTTGCAGCGTCACTATGCCGAAGGCGCGCCACCGGATTGGCAGCAGAGCTACGTCTCGGCCTACGCCACCATGCATCCCTGGGAAGACTTCGCCGAGACCTGGGCGCACTACCTCCACATCGTCGACACCCTGGAGATGGCGGCCGAGTTCGGCATGGAGGTGCGTCCCAAGGTCGACCGCGACGGGGACTTGACGGCCCGCATCCGGTTCAACCCTTACGAGGCGAGGGACGTCCAGGCCCTGGTCAACGCATGGCTGCCTTTCACCTTCGCCATGAACAGCGTCAACCGTGCCATGGGCGCGCGCGACCTTTATCCCTTCATCCTGTCGCAGGCCGTGGTCGCCAAGCTGGACTTCATTCACAGCCTGGTTCGGGACGTGGCCAAATCGGCGTCCGCGATCGGGAAGGGGTAGGGCGCCCCGGGCGCCGCCAGCCCGTTCCCGAGCCCGTTTCGGTCTTGCGCTGGTACGCCAGATGGCCCGGATTTAGACCGTTGCCTCCAGCCCATTTTGATGTACCACGGGAGCCACACGGCCCGTCCCCCATAGGCCCCAACGGCCAGGGAAGGGTCCCGCCCAAGGTCGAGACTCAAGAGAAGCATGTTCAAACGCATTCTGATCGCCAATCGCGGCGAAATCGCCTGCCGGGTCATCAAGACCGCGCGCCGCATGGGAATTGAGACGGTTGCGGTCTATTCCGAAGCCGACCGCGACGCCCTCCATGTCGAGATGGCCGACGAGGCCGTGCTGATCGGCCCGCCGGCCGCGGCGGAGAGCTACCTGGTCATCGAGAAGATCGTCGAGGCCTGCCGTAAGACGGGCGCGCAGGCCGTGCATCCCGGCTACGGTTTCCTGTCCGAGCGCGAGGCGTTTCCGCGCGCGCTGGAAGCCGCCGGCATCGTCTTCATCGGCCCGAACCCGGGCGCGATCGCGGCGATGGGCGACAAGATCGAGTCGAAGAAGGCCGCCGCCAAAGCAAACGTCTCGACCGTGCCCGGCTATCTCGGCGTGATCGAGGACGACAAGCACGCGGTCAAGATCGCCGACGAGATCGGCTATCCCGTGATGATCAAGGCATCCGCCGGCGGTGGCGGCAAGGGCATGCGGATCGCGCATTCGACCTCCGAGGTCGCGGAAGGTTTCAACCTCGCCAAGGCCGAGGCCAAAGCCTCGTTCGGCGACGACCGCGTCTTCGTCGAGAAGTTTATCGTCGATCCCCGCCACATCGAGATCCAGGTGCTGGGCGACAAGCACGGCAACGTCGTCTATCTCGGCGAGCGCGAGTGCTCGATCCAGCGCCGTAACCAGAAGGTCATCGAGGAGGCGCCGTCGCCGCTGCTCGACGAGGCCACCCGCCGCAAGATGGGCGAGCAGGCGGTCGCGCTGGCCAAGGCCGTGAACTATGATTCCGCCGGCACCGTCGAGTTCGTCGCAGGGCAGGACAAGAGTTTCTACTTCCTGGAGATGAACACGCGCCTTCAGGTCGAGCATCCCGTCACCGAGCTCGTCACCGGCATCGACCTCGTCGAGCAGATGATCCGTGTTGCCGCCGGCGAGAAGCTCGGCATCGCTCAGAAGGACGTCACGCTGACCGGCTGGGCGGTGGAATCGCGCCTCTATGCCGAAGATCCGTTCCGCAACTTCCTGCCCTCGATCGGGCGGCTGGTGAAATACCGACCGCCGGCGGAAGTGAGCAAGGACGGCATCACCGTGCGCAACGACACCGGCGTGCAGGAGGGCGGCGAGATCTCGATCCATTACGATCCGATGATCGCAAAGCTCGTCACGCATGCTCCGTCGCGCGCGGCCGCGATCGAGGCGCAGGCGACCGCGCTGGACTCGTTCTACGTTGACGGCATCCGCCACAACATCCCGTTCCTGTCGGCGCTGATGCATCATCCGCGCTGGCGCGAGGGGCGGCTGTCGACCGGCTTCATTGCCGAGGAATTCCCCAAGGGCTTTGCGGTGCGCGTACCCGAAGGCGAGGTCGCCCGGCGCATCGCCGCGGTCGGCGCCGCCATCGATCACGTGCTGGGTGAGCGCAAGCGGCAGATCTCGGGCCAGATGGGCGGCCGCGTCGTGCAGCGCGAGCGCCGCCGCGCGGTCTGGCTCGACCGTCAGGAGATCCAGCTCGAGGTCGCTCGTGAGGGCGACGCCATCGCGGTGCGCTTTATCGACGCCGAGGGCAAGGCCGGCAATTCGCATCTGCTGGCCTCGCCGTGGAAGCCGGGCGATCCGGTCTGGCAGGGCACGATCGACGGCCATTTGGTCGCAGTGCAGGTGCGTCCGATACCCAACGGCATCCGCCTCGCGCATCAGGGCGTCGAGGTCCCGGTCTATGTCTGGACCGAAGCGGAGGCGGCTTCGGCGCGGCTGATGCCGGTGACGACGGCCTCCGACACCGGCAAGAAGCTGCTGTGCCCGATGCCCGGGCTCATCGTCTCGATCGCGGTGACGGAAGGGCAGGAGGTCAAGGCCGGCGAGACACTGGCGGTGGTCGAAGCCATGAAGATGCAGAACGTGCTGCGCGCCGAGCAGGACGGCACCGTGAAGAAGGTCCATGCCAGTGCCGGCGCGACGCTCGCGGTGGACGCGCTGATCCTGGAATTTGCGTAAAGCGCTCCAAGTACGACAGTCGACCCTCACCCGGAGGAGCCGCGCTTGCGCGGCGTTTCGAAGGGCGAGGCCACAGCCGGGCCTGCATCCTTCGAGACGCGCGCAAGAGCGCGCTCCTCAGGATGAGGAATTGAGAGTGAGGCACCCATGGCCTTTCGTACCCGCCGCGAGAAACTGCGCCTCATCCTGTCGGGCTCGGCCTGCGTCCATCCCGGCTCGGTCTATGACGCGATCTCGATCCGCATCGCCGAGGATCTCGGATTTCCGCTCGGCATGTTCGGCGGCTCGGTCGCTTCGCTCGCGGTGCTCGGCGATCCCGATATCACGCTGATCACGCTCACCGAGCTTTGCGAGCAAATGCGGCGGATGTCGCGCGCAGCTAGCCTGCCGGTGCTGGTCGATGCCGATCACGGCTATGGCAATGCGCTCAATGTCCGCCGCACGGTGCAGGAGCTGGAGGCGGCGGGCGCCGCCGGCCTCACCATCGAGGACACGCTGCTGCCGGCGGCCTTCGGTGAGGCCAAGGCGCAGCTGATTTCGCTCGAGGAAGGCGTCGGCAAGATGAAGGCGGCGCTCGATGGTCGCAGCGATCCTTCGCTGGTCATCATCGGTCGCACGGGTGCTGCCTCGATCACCTCGATCGAGGACGCGATCAAGCGTGCCAAGGCGTATGAGGCGACGGGCGTCGATGCGCTGTTCTTCACCGGAATCAAGTCGCGCGCCGAACTCGAGGCGATCGCCTCTGCAACGCGTCTCCCCATCGTGCTCGGTGGTGCGCCGGACGAGTTGAATACGCTCGACTATCTCGCCAGCCAGCGCGTGCGCATCGCGCTTCAGGGTCACGCGCCGATCGCGGCGGCAACGCGGGCCGTCTACGACACGTTGAAAGCGTTGCGCGAAGGCACGGCGCCGAAGGAGCTGAAGGGATTGCCGTCGGCGGACCTGACCAACCGCGTCATGCGCGAGGCCGAGGTCAAGGCGCGCAGCGCCGACTTGCTCGGGCTGAAAAAATGAGCCGGGCGATCCTCCAGGTCATGATCCGCGGCCGCGTGCAGGGCGTCGGCTATCGGGCCTGGGTCGAGTACCAGGCGACTGCGTGCGGCCTCGAAGGCTGGGTGCGCAATCGCCGCGACGGCTGCGTCGAAGCGCTGTTCGCGGGAGCGCCGAAGCAAGTTGCCGACATGGTCGCGCTGTGCCGCCACGGCCCGCCGTCCTCACGCGTGGACAGCGTGACGAGCGAGACGGCGAACGCGGATGAGCTGAACCTGCGCAGGGCAGGGGAAGCGTTTTCGGTGTTGCCGACGGTGTAGGTGCTGTCTGTGCTCCGGCCGTATGGGACAGGTAAATGCCGAGCGGCTAAGTTTGTCTCGTAGGGTGGGCAAAGGCGCTCTTGCGCCGTGCCCACCACGACTTTCGCGATCGTCGTAAAATGGCGGGCACGCTTCGCTTTGCCCACCCTACGAAGGGTTCACCTCTCGAGAACCTCACCTTGGCAGCTTGGCGATCGCCTCGCTCAGCTCGTGGATTTCATACGGCTTGCGCAGGATCGGAAAATCGCCGCGCACGCCGGCGGCGACCTCGCTGTAGCCGGTGGCGAGCAGGATCGGCAGGCCAGGGCGGATCTCGCGGAGATGATGGGCGAGGGTGAGGCCGTCCATTTTGCCGGGCATGACGATGTCGGAGAACACGAAGTCGACGCCGTTGCTCTCGATCTCACGCAAGGCGGCTTCGGCGTCCGCGACCCGGCGCACCTGGTAGCCGAGCTGTTCGAGCAGGCCGATGCTGACCAGCGCGACGTCCGGATTGTCCTCCACAAGCAACACTGTGCCGCTGCCGTGGAATGCCGGTTCTCCCGTCATCTCTTGTGATGGTGCTTCGTTCCCGCGCGGCAACAGGATGGTGAACGTCGTGCCCTTGCCGAGCTCGCTTGCGACCTTCACCGTGCCGCCGGCCTGATGGGCGAAGCCGTGGACCTGGGAGAGGCCGAGGCCCGTGCCTTTTCCGATCGGCTTGGTGGTGAAGAAGGGCTCGAAGATCTTGCCGAGCACGTCGGAGGGAATACCGAGCCCGGTGTCGGTGACGTCGATTGCGACGAAGTCGCCGGCGCGCGGCGCCTCGTCCAGCACGACATTGCGCGCGCCGATCGTCACCGTGCCGCCGTCGGGCATCGCGTCGCGGGCATTTATGACGAGGTTGAGCAGCGCGGTCTCGAGTTCTGAGGCGTCGGTCTTGAGCGGCCAGACGTCGCCGCCGATCTCGAAGTCCAGGCGCACGGAGCTGCCGACGCCGGCATCGAGCACCTCGCGGATCGCCGCGATGCGTTCGGCAAAATCGATCGCCTGCGGATTGACGCTCTGCCGCCGCGCGAAGGTGAGGAGCTGGTTGGTGAGCGCAGCGCCGCGCTTGGTGGCGGTTTCGATCGCCGAGATCGCGCGCTGAAGCTTGGTCGGGTCGTCGGCACCCCGCTTCAGCATGTGCAGGCTGCCGCTGATGATCATCAGCAGGTTGTTGAAGTCGTGGGCGACCCCGCCGGTGAGCTGTCCCAGCGCATCGAACTTCTGGGACTCGGCGAGCTGCTTCTGCATCGCCTCGAGCTTGAGCTGGGTATTGCGGCGTTCGGTGATGTCGCGCGTGATCTTGGCGAAGCCGACCAGCTCGCCGCCCTCGTAGATCGGGTCGATCACCACGCTCGCCCAGAAGAAGGTGCCGTCCTTGCGGACCCGCCAGCCTTCCTCCTCGTAGCGGCCCTTTTCCCTGGCGATGCCGAGCGCGCGGGCCGGCTTGCCGTTGGCGCGGTCGGTCTCGGTGTAGAAGCGGGAGAAATGCTGGCCGAGGATCTCGTTTGGCGAGTAGCCCTTGATGCGTTCGCCGCCGATGTTCCAGCTGGTGATGATCCCCCTGGGATCGAGCATATAGAGGGCGTAGTCCGCAACTCCCTCAACCAACAGCCGGAAACTGCGCTCGCTCTCGAACAAGTCTCTCTGTTGACTAAATTTTTCGACCATTCCCGGACCCTGCCTCAACGGGGGCAAACGCCGCAAGGGGGAGATGGTTCCCCGACGGTGGAACATTTTTAGGCATATGTCCGCCTCCGTATACGGGGCGAAGCCAACCTGACAAGGGAGTGGTCACCGAAGAGCTCGGCCGCCGCCTGCGTCGGCCCGCGGTGTTCCGCATTCCCGGTGGTCTGCTCCGCCGGATCGGCGGCGGTTTCGCCGACGAACTCCTGCTCGGCGGTCAGCGCGTGCTGCCGAACAAGGCGCTGAGTCGTGGATTTGTGTTCCGGCACGAGACGCTGCGGAGCGCGTTCGAAGCGATCTTGTGAAGTATCAGGCGGTCGCCGCGCTCCGGAACGTCGCCGCCACCGCGCGCAGCGCCGCGAGCTTTGCGGGATCGCTGACCTTGGAATGCAGCATCACTTTCGAGCTGCCGAGCTTTGGCAGCTTATGCGCTGGCCCGATGTCGATCAGCCCGGAAGGTGCGATCCGCCGCGCCAGCGGCGCGATCGCAAGTCCGGCAAGCGCGGCGGCGACCACCGCCGTAACGCCGCCGCCGACGAAGCGCTCGCGCCAGGCGATGCCGGCCTTGTCGAGGGCGCGCACGGCGACGGCGCGGACGCCGCAGGGCGGGGCGAGGGTCGCGAGCGGCAGCGGCTCGCCCTTCGGCAAGGTGAGGCGTCGTGATGCGAACCAGCCAAAATCGTCCTCGGTGAGCTTCTCGCCGCCGCGGCGGCTGCCTTCCTGGCGGACGATCACGGCATCCAGCTCGCCCGCGTCATAGGCGTCCTGCATCTCGCGCGAGAAGCCGATGGTCACGGCAAGGGTGAGGTTTGACGACATCGCGTGCAGCCGTTCGAGCAGCGGCACCAGTTCGGGCCCCGCCGCGTGGTCGGAGATGCCGAGCGAGAGCGACTGTGCGGCGGGGGCCTCGCCCGACAGCGCGCGATCGTGCGCTGCCATCAGCGCGCGGGCGCGGTCGAGGAAGCTGGCGCCGTCGGCGGTGAGCCTGACGGCGCGCGGCGAGCGCTCGACGAGGCGTCTTGCCAGCAACGTCTCCAGCCGTTGCAGCTTGAGGCTGACCGCGGCCTGCGTGGTGCCGAGCGCTTCCGCGGCGCGGGTGAAGCTGTGGAGGTCGGCGACCAGCAGGAAGGCTTTGATCGTGGCGATGTCGAGGGTGGCTGTCATTATGAATAGTTATCACTGGTATCAACATACATAAGATACCAAAATGACGAGAGGAGGTCTAGCTTCTCATCAACGCCGCGCAAATCCCGCGCTGCATCTCGAGGAGAGCCACCATGCCCCTGATCACCGTGTCCTACACCTCGTCCCGCCAGTCGCCCTCGCTGAGGGCCGACATCGCCAGCGCCGTGTCCGAGCTCACCGCAAAGATTCTGCACAAGGATCCCAAGGTGACCGCCATCATCGTGAAGTCGGTCGAGGCCGGCGATTGGTTCGCCGGCGGCAAGTCGCTCGCCGAGCAGAAGCTTGCAAGCTACTGGATCGACATCCACGTCACCGAAGGCACCAACACCAAGGACGAGAAGGCCGCTTATCTCGCCGCCATGTTCAAGCGCATGGCCGAGATTTTGGGGCCGCTGCATCCCGAGACCTATCTGCATGTCGACGAGGTCAAGGGCGACGCCTACGGTTTCGGCGGCCTCACCCAGGAGCGCCGCTACATCGCCGGCAAGCTCGACGTTGCGCTGCAGGCGGCGTGAGGCTGCAAGCCGCGGGTGAGACATCTCACCCGCGGCCTGACCGTCAGCTTGCTACCCGGAACTGGAACTCGGAATTGTTCAGGAAGCACGTCTTGTCGAACAGCTTCAGGTCGAGCGGATTTGGCAAGCGGACATCGTCGAGATCGGGGCAGGGCTTGACTGCGGGATCGTAGGACCGGTCGATCTGCGAGATGAAGACGACGATCAGCCCCTTGTCGCGTGCGAAGGACTTCAGCGCGCGGACCTGAACGGAGAGGTCGGGGTTTTCCCGCCGCTGGTCGAGCAGTTGCAGATAGTCGATCACCACGACTGTGCCGCGTGGCGCCGCGGCCATCTCCTTGACGATGTAATCGGCGCTGATGGCGTCGGAGCAATCGACCTCGAACATGTCAGCGAATTGCGCAGGGCTCGCGCCGATCGCCCGGATGCGCTCCAGCACATCTTTCTCGGTGTATTCGAGCGAGAAGAACGCAGCGCGATGGCCCGAGCGCATGGCTTCCACGGCAAGTTCGAGGCTCATCAGCGTCTTGCCATGGCCGGGCCGCGCGGCGACCAGCACCAGATCGCCCGGCCGGAATTGCGGAAACAGCCTGTTGGCCGGCGTGACGGCAGCGGCTTTCGCTGCGAGCATGCTCCAGGCGGAAAACCCTTCCGTCGTCGCGATGCGGTCAAGTGCATCGTGCAGCGGAATGCCTTCCTCGCGGGACAGGCGCTTCGCCTTGCGCTTCAGTTGGTAGATCGGTGCAGACAATCTCATCGTCGAAACCTCCCATGCGAGCAGAAAGCGCAATCCCTCCTTATGCCTGGCGCTCGAACAGTCGGCCGATGATCAACTCGCCCGGCATGAATTCTGCTTTCCCGGCGGAGGGGGGAGGCGTGGGCGACGCCTGAGGCGAGCATAGCCGATTCCGCGAGGAGGGGAGAGCAGGCGCGATCAGGCTCGGGGAGAAAATTGTTAGACGGCCGCTTCCGGCACTAACGCTTTGGTCGGTCCGAACAGCTCCTCGAACGCCTGCCGAAGCGCGATGTCGACGTCGGCCATGGTCACGAGCTGACCGAGATCGACCAGCGAGGTGACGCCATAGCGGGCGTCAGTAACGCCGCACGGCACGATGCCGTCGAAATGCGACAGCTCCGGCTCGACATTGATGGCGATGCCGTGGAACGAGACCCAGCGCTTCAGCCGCACGCCGATCGCCGCGATCTTGTCCTCGTGCTCCACCCCCTTGTCGGGCCGCTTCACCCAGACGCCGACCCGGTCCTCGCGCCGCTCGCCGCGGACGTTGAAGGCAGCGAGCGTGCGCAGAATCAGCTCCTCCAGGCTCGCGACATAGGCCCGGACGTCCGGCCAGCGGCGCTTGAGGTCGAGCATGACATAGGCCACCCGCTGGCCGGGCCCGTGATAGGTCAGCTGGCCGCCGCGCCCGGTGGCGAAGATCGGGAATCGGGGATCGCGCAGGTCGGCTTCCTTCCCAGAGGTGCCGGAGGTGTAGAGCGGGGGGTGTTCGAGCAGCCAGACCAGCTCCGGGGCCTCGCCCGCCGCAATGGCGGCGACCCGGGCTTCCATGGCTGCCACCGCCTCCGGATAGGGCACCGGCGCGTCCGAGATCCGCCACTCCACGGGCTGGCCGTGGGACGCCGAAAACGACGTCAAATCCAGCTCTTGGCGCGGGTTTTGGGGTAAATTAACCATTGGCTAACCATAACGTGGTGATCATTGCAGGTGCAAATGCCAAGTCCTTGTCCGAAGTCCTTGGTCCTTAGTCCCTGTTGCGGCGGTGCTGACAGTGCCTACTCTCGATAAAGTCACCGTGGATCTCATGGTCGTCCTCGGGACGACCACCATGCCGATCCATCAGGTATTACGTCTTTCCCGCGGCGCCATCATCGAGCTGGACGCAACCGAGGCCGACGAGGTCAAGGTTTTGGCCAATAATCTGCCGGTCGCCTCCGGCGTCGTGCTGGTCGACCGCAACCGGATCGCGGTCGAGGTCAAGCAGATGCTGCCGCGCACGCCGGGCACGCGGTAGCGGCCGGGGCACGCGGTAGCGGCCGGGGCACGCGGTAGCGGCCCGGGGATCCGATAGGGCACGGCAGCGGCCTGGGCCTGCAGCAAGGGCCGATTCGGGGGAGGAGCCGGAACTTTCCTGCAAAGCTGTGGAATTCAGGGCCTTTGCAGGCTTGTACCCCTCTGATGGATTTGTTAGATCGGCGCCGTTGATCCGGCTGGCCTTCAGGCCTCAAGCCGGCATCCCCAAAGCGCTCGTGGCGGAATTGGTAGACGCGCTGCCTTGAGGTGGCAGTGAGTAAAATCGTGGGGGTTCGAGTCCCTCCGAGCGCACCACCTTCATTTTATCGTTGTTTGGACTGGATTTCGGCGGCCGCCTCGTGCGCCGCCGGTTGATCCGATCGATCATGCGCGCAGTCGCCGGCAGGGACGTCCGGTGGGAAGATGCTGTCGTAGATCGCGCGCGCCTCGCGGATGAGGCGCTGCCGTTCGAGTTCTGATTTGGAGGCAAAGCGGACGATTTTGGTCATTCGCGGCCCACGACTTCGTTCGCGCGCCGCCAGACTGGAAACGGGTCCGCAAGCTTCGCCCATTCCGCGACGTTCATGGCCGGCTTGCCCGGGACCAGGCAGGCGTCCAGGCGTGCGCGAAGTGCGCTTTCGTCCATGCCTGCGCCGATGAACACGATTTCCTGGCGACGATCGCCATAGACGTCGTTCCAGTTCTCGCGCAACCGCTTGCGCCAAAACGGGTCGTCCGGCCAGCGTTCCGCAGGCACGCTCGCCCACCAGAATCCGAGGGCCTCGGTGCGCGTGATCGCGCCGGCCTGGCTGATCTCGCCAAGCCATTGCGGGCGCGTCGCCAGCCAGAAATGTCCCTTGCCGCGAATGACACCGGGCCAGGGTTCTCGCACGAACTTGTCGAATTTTTCGGGGTCGAACGGCCGGCGCGCGCGATAGACGAAACTGGTGACGCCGTATTCCTCCGTCTCCGGCACATGATCGGCGAAGCCGTAGAGTTCCCTGAACCAGAGCGGATGCGCTTGCGCCTTTTCGAAGTCGAACCGGCCGGTGTCGAGAATGCGATCGAAGGGGACCCGGCTGTGGTTGGCTTCGATCAGCTCTGCTTCCGGATTGAGCGCCCGGATGATCCTTCGTGCGGCTTCGCGTTGCGCCGGCGAGGCGTCATCGACCTTGTTGAGCACGATCACGTCCGCAAACTCGATCTGCTCGACGAGGAGATCGACCAGCGTGCGCTTGTCGTTCGCCAGCGCTTCGCCGCGTTGCTCAAGGAAATCCGTCGATGAATAATCCCTCAGCAAATTCACCGCGTCGACCACGGTGACCATGGTGTCGAGGCGTGCCACGTCGGAGAGGCTTTCGCCATCCTCGGAGCGGAAGTCGAAGGTCGCCGCAACCGGCAGCGGCTCGGAGATGCCGGTGGATTCGATCAGCAGATAATCGAACCGGTCGTTTTCGGCGAGGGCGCGGACCTCTTTCAGGAGGTCGTCGCGCAGCGTGCAGCAGATGCAGCCGTTGGTCATCTCGACCAGCTTCTCATCTGTCCTGGACAGGTTCGCACCGCCATCGCGGATCAAATCCGCATCGATGTTCACCTCGCTCATGTCGTTCACGATCACCGCCACCTTCAGGCCGTGCCGGTTGTTCAGGACGTGGTTCAGCAAAGTGGTCTTTCCAGCCCCGAGGAAGCCGGACAAGACGGTGACGGGGAGTTTTCGCATGGAGATCGAACAGTCTTTTCAAGGGGATACGGGGAGGGCGAGGCATTGGCACCGGATATGTAATGTTATAACATTACATTCGTTATCGGCGGCGTCGTCAAGCCGCTTTGCGCTTCAGCCGGAGTTACGAACGTTCAAGTGATTGTTCTTTGCCCCGTACGGAGCGGTCGTGGCAGGCAAAATTCCGGACCCGCGGTGCGCCCGAAGGACGGGCGGAGCAGCCCAGCGTAGAAATCGAATTGAACGTCAAGCCGGTTGCGCATGATTGCGGCAAGTACACCTTGGCACGCGTCACAAGCTCGGCGGCTTCTCGCTCGGAGAAGAGTTCATTTCGCGCGATAGAACAGCGCGCGCCCTGCTGGAATGAGCTAGTAGAGTATCGTAGTCGCCGACGTTCGCGGTCAGGACAACCAGACCTAGCTTTTGCGCTTGAAGGAATAGCACGCAATCCTGGAGCGCGCGAAGCTTGGCGTCCTTCTCGTAGCCTTGGAGACGGCAGAGTATCCCCGACAACAGCGCAGCGCGTCCGAGAACCTCGGTGTCCGGCGCAAAGATACGATGTGGTGGCATTGCTCTGATCTGCCTGCCGATCACTTCAATAACACCAGCGGTTCGCGCGTCGAATGGATCCAATACGCTGACCGTGTGCATCAATTTCAAGGTCTGCCCTGCTCGACGAACAGCGTGCACACCTTCGGATCGCTCCGCTCCCAGCTCCATGATTTGACGCTGGCCTATTGCGGCTCGATCCCGGCCGCGGCGGCGGTTCGGAACCAAAACCTTCGCCTTCGCATTCGCTATGAACAGCCGAATGCGCCTGACGGTGGAGGACGATGAGGGATAGCACGTCGGAAGTGGCCGAGATCAGGGAGGCGGTTCACCTCTGCATCGACATGCAGAACATTTTCGCCCCCGGCGGTCTGTGGGCAACGCCGTGGATGGAGCGGGTTCTGCCGACGATCGCCTCGATCGTCGCGCACCATCGGGCCAGGACGATCTTTACGCGTTTCATCACGCCGCAGGATCCGGAAGATCGGCCCGGTCAGTGGCAGAACTATTTTCGCCGCTGGAGCCAGGCGACCCGCAGGCAGCTTCCGCCATCCGCACTCGAGCTCGTGCCCGCTCTGAGCAAGTTCGTTCCGCCGGCTGCCATCATCGACAAGCCCGCCTATTCCGCGTTCAGCAATCCGGCTCTCGCCAGCCTGCTGGTCGACAAGAACGTCGGCACGGTCGTGATCTCGGGCGCGGAGACGGACGTCTGCGTGCTCTCGACGGTGCTGAGTGCGGTCGATCTCGGCTTCAGGATCGTCATCGTCGAGGACGCTTTGTGCAGCTCGTCCGACGTCGGGCACGACGCGCTCATGACGATGTATCGCACCCGCTTTCACGGCCAGGTCGACCTGATGACCGCGGAAGAGCTTGCGGAGTTCTGGCGCGAGTAGGGGTGTCTAATTGACGTTGTCGGCGAGCATGTCGTGAACCTGCCTCCCGACCCACGCCGCTGACCCCGGCGCCTGAAGGGGCGGTGACGCCGGGGTCGCGGTTTCGCGTAGTCTGCCTCCGGCAGGGGGGACGTCGGAGGTGATGATCAGACGCGCCGACGCGCGGATGGTTCCTCGCGGCCTCTGCGCGGATCGAGCCTGAGGTCACGCCTTGGCGGGCGCTGCGATCCGCCTGGCCGCGTTTCGCGCGCCCTCGATGCCCTTGGGGAAGCCGCTGCGGTTCGGATACAGCTTGCGCCGTGCATCCCGCGCCGGCCGCCTCGGCTTGGTATCCTGGGCGGCGCGATAGTCGAGCAGCGCGATGCCGCCGACCGCCAGCAGCGCCAGCGCGATGTTGCCCTTCTTGGGATTGTCGGCCGTCAGCCCCGATAGCAGCGCGGCGGCATCGAGCCCGTCGCCGCCGACGCGGGCCCACAGACCTGCATTCTTGTCGACCGACAGCGACATGATCCCTGCCATGATCTCGCGCACGCCGAAGGCGCGGACCATGGTCTCATGGCCTTCCATGCCCAGCGTCTCCGTGACGCGCCGCGGCGCGAACAATTCGACGACGCCAAGGCCGATGCTGAACCAGCCAAGCGCGCGGGCAAGTTGGTCTTCCGGCCGCTTCAGGCTCGGTCCACCCTCGACGATCTTCGGGTCACCCTTGGTGCGGACGATGTTGGAGAAATGAAACATGGCTTGCTCCTTCAGGGCTTCAGCACGACCTTGACGCAGGAGTCGCGCTTGTCGCGAAACACCTGGTACATCTCAGGACCCTGCTCGAGCAGGACGGTGTGGGTGATGACGAAGGACGGATCGATCTCGCCCTCCTCGATGCGGTGGAGCAGGTCGTCGGTCCAGCGATTGACGTGGGTCTGGCCGGTCCGCATCGTCAGGCTCTTGTTCATGAAGGCGCCCATCGGCAGCATATCGGACAGACCGCTGTACACGCCCGGCACCGAAATGATGCCGCCCGGCCTGCACACATAGATCATCTCACGCAGCACGTGGGGCCGGTCGCTCTCGGCCATCACCATCTGCTTGGCGCGGTCGAGCAGCGTGTCGGGCAGCGAGGCCATCACATGCGATTCCATGCCGACGCAGTCGATGCACTTTTCCGGTCCCCTGCCGTCGGTGAGATCGTTGAGCCGCTCCAGCACGCTCTCGGTCTCGAAGTTGATGGTGGTGGCGCCGCCGGCTTCCGCCATGCTCAGTCGTTCGGGCAGGCAATCGATCGCGATCACCTGGTTGGCGCCGAGCAGGATGGCGCTGCGGATTGCCATCTGCCCCACGGGGCCGCAGCCCCAGATCGCGACCGTGTCGGTCGGTTCGATGTCGCATTGCGCCGCGGCCTGCCAGCCCGTCGGGAAAATGTCGCTGAGGAACAGCAGCTGCTCGTCGGGGATCCCTGCCGGCACCTTGATGTGGGTTGCGTCGGCATAGGGCACGCGGAGATATTCGGCCTGGCCGCCGGGATAGCCGCCGGTCAGATGGGTGTAGCCGAACAGGCCCGCGGTGGTGTGACCGAAAGCTTTGTCGGCGAGATGGCGCTTGCGATTGGTGGTCTCGCACACCGAGAAATTGCCGCGCTTGCACTGGTCGCATTCGCCGCAGATGATCGTGAACGGCACGACGATGCGGTCGCCCTTCTTCAGCTTGCCGTCGACGCCGGAACCGACCTCGACCACTTCGCCCATGGTCTCGTGCCCCATGATGTCACCGGGCAGCATGCCCGGAATGAAATTGTGGAAGAGATGCAGGTCGGAGCCGCAGATGGCGCAGCTCGTGACCTTGATGATGGCATCGCGTGGGTCCTGGATTTCCGGATCGGTGACGGTGTCGCAGCGGATATCCTCCTTGCCGTGCCAAACCAGCGCCTTCATCTTGCATTCTCCCGACTGAACCAGTTGGCATCTAAGTCGAGGGGTAGACGATGGTTGCTAGGCGATGTGCAATTCTTCGCACTGCACCGGCTCGCGCAAACGGCAAAGCAAATAGGAACGAGAGCGCCGAGCGATGATTGGGCGTCATCATCCCAATCGCAAGGATAGCTCATGTCCGCCAATCAACTCGCAATCGTCACCGGTGCCGCCACCGGTATCGGCCTGGAACTCGCACGGTGCTGTGCCCAGGCGGGTTTCAACCTCGTCATCGCCGCTGACGAGCCGATGATCGAGCGGGTGGCGGTCGATCTGCGCAGGCTCGGCGTCGGCGTGGAGGCCGTTGAAGCCGATCTTTCCACCACCGAAGGCGTCGACAAGCTCTGCGCCGCGGTCGGCGACCGGCCGATCGATGCGCTCCTGGCCAATGCCGGCGTCGGTCTCGGCAAGGCATTCCTCGATCAGGACTTCGCTGCCATCAAGCACCTCATCGATACCAACATCACCGGCACGCTGTATCTGATCCATCGCGCCGGCAACGAGATGCTTCGGCGCAAGGCGGGGCGCATCCTGATCACCGGTTCGATCGCCGGCTTCGTGCCCAGGAGTTTCCAGGCGGCTTATAATGCCAGCAAGGCATTCCTGGACTCATTCTCGTTCGCGCTGCGCGAGGAGCTGCGCGACAGCGGCGTCACCGTCACCTGCCTGATGCCGGGCGCCACCGACACCGAGTTCTTCCGCCGCGCCGGAATGATGGACACCAAGGTCGGCACCGAGAAGAAGGACGGCGCCTACGGCGTCGCCAAGGCCGGATTCGATGCGATGCTGCGCGGGGAGTCCGATATCGTCACCGGATTGAAGAACAAGATCCAGACCACGGTCGCCAACGTCACGCCGAACGAGCTGCTGGCCAGGCAGCACCGCGAGATGGCGGAGCCGGGCACGGCGAAGTCCTAGGGCAATACCGGTCGCGTTCTTCGCGGCGCGCCATTTCGTCGACAATGTTCGGTGATTTGCACTGGGGTCAAGCAGTGCGTCGAGACGAGCTGCGATGATTTTTTTCGTCGCCGCCGCGCAACCGACCGGCGTCGGAGACGTTTATCGTTCGTCTGCTCGGATTGGCCGAGAGCCAGTTTAACGGAATGCAACGCAACGGCGCGCTCGGCCTCATGCACAGGGGAGGACGCTTCGTGACGACACGCCATCGATTCAAGCAGAGAGACGTTCTCGAGGTGCGGCTCGCCGCTGAGGCCGAGAGACTCCGCGAAGAAGCCAAGTCGCTTCCGCCCGGAGTAGCTCGCGACGAGATGTTGCGAAGGGCGCGTCAGGCGGAAACGGGGTCGCAGATGAGCGAGTGGCTGCGCTCGCCCGGCCTGCAGCCGCCGGACTAGGCGGCCGCCGTGGGAGCCGGCCCGGCGGCCACTTCCGTCACCGCCGCTTTGCCGTCTTGGCCCGTCGGTTGTAGGGAGAGCGGTTGACCGGACGCAACGAAATCCCCTCGCGCTGCGCCTTGCTGCGAATGGCTGCGACCGGACGCTGCAGCTTGAGACTCATGACGCCCGTCGGCGTGTTGCCCTTCGCGAGCTGCTTCAGCTTGCTCACATCCGCGGGCGTCCACGGCTGGCGCGAGCGGCGCTTGTATTCGGGGTTGGCCTTACGTGGCCCTTTGCGGCCGATCGGTGATCCCGGCCGTTTCCATGCTGTCTTGGCCATGACGTTTCTCCTTCAAGTCGCTTCTGCAACTCGTTCTTGAACATACGAATCGGTATTTCGGTTCCGTCGCAGCGCGTTTCGGGCAAAATCCCGCGGCGTTATCATATTGAAATGCCGGAACCGTCGGGCGCGGCGGAAGCTACGGACATCAGCAGCGGGTTGCCGCTGTCCGCCCATCAAAAAGCAAAGCCGTGAAAGACCATGACCGCCACACGCAACCGCAGGAAACAGACCCAATCGCTTCAGGAACGGTTGGCCGCATTCGCCGAGAACGCTCGCAAGCGCGCACTCAGCCTGCCGCCCGGCAAGGAGCGCGAGTTGCTGCTGCAGCGCGCCAAGCAGAACGAAGTGACCTCGAACCTGACGGATTG
Organism: Bradyrhizobium sp. 192; assembly: GCF_023100965.1. Lineage (NCBI taxonomy): Bacteria > Pseudomonadati > Pseudomonadota > Alphaproteobacteria > Hyphomicrobiales > Nitrobacteraceae > Bradyrhizobium > Bradyrhizobium sp. 192. Next base: position 5,492,608 of record NZ_CP064690.1, on the reverse strand, counting down.
GCTGAGCGCACCGGTTTGCCCGAAACGCGGATGATGACGATGCAGAGCTTCAAGCACTACCGCGCGTTCCAGATCGATCCGGACGGGCACGTGTTCGGATGCATCAATCTCGTCTGCGACGACGACGAGCAGGCCAAGCGCGAGGCCGCCGCACTCGTGCTGGCGCACCGCATCGAGCTGTGGCGGCTGGACCAGCGCATCGCGAAATTCGACGCGCCACTGGAAGCGGTCCGCCAGTAAGGCCAAGGAACCGCGCGGGGCGCCCCGGGTTGGTCGCAGGACCCACCTTGCCGGGAGCCAGCATGACGGATGCCGAAATTCGCAAAGGGATGCCGCCCGTCAAGCTGTCGCGCGGTGAATTCGAACAGCGTTACAAGGGCCAGTTCGTCGATCCCGCCTTCGCCCCGCTCCAGCGTGAGCTCGATGCCATCACCGAAGCCGCCTGGGACGACTACAGCCATTCGCGCAAGGCGCCGTTGACGCGGAAGGCGGGCGCAGGCTTTTCCGATCCCGACTACGACATCGCCATCGACTGGCTCGACGCGCGTGCCAGGATTCTCCAGGCACAGCGACGGCACGACGATGCGAACGAGACGCCGCGAATCCTGATCATCAACGGCTCGGCCCGCAGCGAGCACACCTGTCCCGGCGAGATGTCCAAGACCTGGCGCCTGGTCAAGCTGGCCGAACCTGTGTTCGTCGAGATGGGGTTCGCCGTCGATATCCTCGATCTGTCGCGTCTCGCCTCGGAGTTCGGCAAGAGGATCCATCCCTGCAAATCCTGCGTCTCGACCGCGATGCCGCTCTGCCACTGGCCCTGCAGCTGCTATCCGAACTATTCGCTGGGGCAGACCGACGACTGGATGAACGAGATCTATCCGCTGTGGGTCGCCGCCCACGGCATCCTGATCGTGACGCCGGTGAACTGGTATCACGTGCCCTCGGGGCTCAAGGCGATGATTGACCGCATGGTCTGTGCCGATGGCGGCAATCCCGACCCGACCTCGACGCACGGCAAGAAGGCCGATGAAGCCCAGGCGCTGGAGCTGAAGGGATGGCCCTATCCGCGTCATCTCGCCGGCCGTCATTTCGGTGTCGTCGTTCACGGCGATGCCGTCGGTGCCGAGGGCGTGCGCCGCGGCTTGTCGGATTGGCTGACCGACATGCAGCTGATCTCGGCGGGCCGCTTCGCCGAACTCGACGGCTATGTCGGCTACATGGAGCCCTACGCCACCGCGCATCACGCACTTGATGAAGACTGCGAATTCCAGCAGGAGGTGCAGAACGCGGCGCGCGCGCTGGGCAACGCCGTCCGGCTGGCGCGGGGCGGACACCTGCAGGAGCCCGGCCGCGGTCTCGCGGACCCGAATCCCAAATGATGCCCGCGCGGTTTGACTGCCTGGTCGTCGGTGGCGGCCCCGCGGGGCTGATGGCCGCGCTCTATCTGGCGCGCTTCCGCCGCAGCGTCTGTGTGGTGGACGCCGGCGCCAGCCGGGCTGCGCTGATCCCGCGCAGCCACAATGTTCCGGGCTTCGTCCACGGACTATCAGGCACGGACCTGATCGCGCGCATGTCGGCGCAGTTGGGCGAGCTCGCTGTTGTGCGCGTGGAAGCCGAGGTCACCGCCCTGCAGCGACGCGACGGCGGCTTTCAGGCGATCTGGAACGGCGGCGCGCACGAAGCCATCACCGTCATCCTCGCCAGCGGCATCGTCGACATCCATCCTCCGTTCGAGCAGTGGCGCGCCGCGGTCGCGGACGGACTGCTGCGCTATTGTCCCGTCTGCGACGCCTTTGAGGCGATCGGCCGCCGCATCGGCATCGTCGGTCCGCTTCGCCGGGCCGCCGGCAAGGCGCTGTTCCTTCGCAGCTACTCGCGCGAGGTGACGCTGCTCGCAACCGGAGAAGACCACGACGAGAGCGCGAGATCGGAGCTGGCCGAGGCCGGCGTCGAGATCGTGTCCGCGCCCGACCTGCGTCTGCGGCGGAGGGTGGGAGGCCTCGAGGCTGTCCTGGCCTGTGGCCGGACGATGCAGTTCGACGTGGTCTATCCGGCGATGGGGGCCGAGGTGCGTTCGCAGCTCGCGGTCTCGCTGGGCGCCGAGCATAGCGGGGAGGGCTTTCTGAAGGTCGACGACCATTTGCGCACCTCGGTTGACGGTCTTTACGGCATCGGCGATGTCGTCACCGACCTGCACCAGATCTCTGTCGCATTCGGCCACGCCGCGCTTGCCGCCTGCACGATCCACCACAGCCTGCCGCGCCGCCTGGCGTGACCCTAGGTTCGACCGGCCGCTTCTCCTGCGCTTCGCGCCGAGCGTCGCAGCGACTGCGGCGGCTGGCCGAAAGCGCGGATGAAGGCTCTGCGCATCCGCTCGGGGTCGCGAAAGCCCGTGGACTGGGCGACGCGCTCGATGGCCTCTCCGGAGGACTGCACCCGCTCGCGCGCCACTTCGACCCGCAGCCGTTCGACCGCCTTGGTCGGCGTCGATCCGGTCTCGGCGATGAAGGAGCGGACGAAATGGCGGGTGCTCAATCCGGCGCGCTCGGCCAGCGCCTCGACCGTGAGATGCGCGTCCAGATTTTCGCGCACCCATGAAAGAAGGCTGCCGAAGCGGCCGTTCGGCGTCTTGAGCTCGAGCAAGGTCGAGAACTGCGATTGTCCGCCGCTGCGGCGATGATAGAGCACCAGCTGCCGCGCGGTCGCTTGCGAGACCTCCTCGCCGTGGTCCTGTGCGATCATGGCGAGCGCCAGATCGATCCCGGCCGTGATGCCGGCCGACGTCCACACTCGATCGTCGCGGATGAAGATCTGGTCCGGTTCGAGCCTCACCTTCGGGTAGCGTCCGATGAAGTCGCGGGTGCAGGACCAGTGCGTGGTCGCGCAGCGGCCGTCGAGCAGTCCGGCCTGCGCGAGCAGATAGGCGCCGTTGCAGACGCTGGCGATGCGCACGCCGCGGCTCGCCAATCGCTGAATGAAGGCGATCGTCGTCTTGCAGCGTGCCGCGGCCTCAACACCCTCTCCACCCGCGACGAACAGCGTCGTCACCGCGCTTGCCGATCGCAGATTGCGCGCCAGCATCTCGATGCCCGACGAGCTGCGAACGGCGCCCGCCTTCGTTGCGACCGTGATCACGCGCGGCGCGTCCGGCGTGTGACGCCTGGCGATCTCGAACACCGAGATCGGACCGGCCGCATCCAGCAACTGGAATTCGGGAAAGATCAGGAAGCCGATCATGGGCGTGTCCAGAATTGAGGGAATTAAGCCATTTCGACCGCAAGGCCAACATGGCAGGCTGCAACCGTCAAGCGCGTTGTCGAGGTTGGACATGTCGGGCCCGTTGCAGATCGGTCTTCTGGTTTTTCCGCGTGTCACCCAGCTCGATCTCACCGGTCCCGCCCAGGTCTTCTCCAGCCTGCCCGACGTGACAGTGCATCTGGTCTGGAAACGCATCGAGCCCGTGCCGAGCGATTCCGTGATCGCGCTGACGCCGACCGTCACCTTTGCCGATTGCCCGCAGCTCGACGTGATCTGCGTTCCCGGCGGCTACGGCACTGACGAGCTGATGCTGGACGACGACGTTCTCGCCTTTCTGCGAAAGCAGGAGAAGGGTGCGACATACGTGACCTCGGTCTGCACCGGTTCGCTCGTGCTGGGTGCGGCCGGTCTGCTGAAGGGATATCGCGCGGCGACGCACTGGACGGCGAGGGATGCGCTGCCGTTGTTCGGAGCCGAGCTGTCGCTGGAGAGGGTCTGCATCGATCGCAATCGCATGACCGGCGGCGGCATCACCGCCGGTATCGATTTCGCGCTCACGCTGGTGGCGATGCTGCGCGGCCGTGACGCGGCGGAGATGATCCAGCTGCGCATGGAGTACAATCCCGCACCGCCCTTTGCCGCCGGCTCGCCTGATACGGCGCCGGCCGCGATCGTCGCTGCCATGAAGGAACGGGTTGCGCCTGCGCAGGCGCGGCGGCTGGAGTTCGTCAGGAAGGCCCTCCAGCGGCAGGGATAGCGAGCCAGCTTCGACCGGCCGAGCCGCCGCGGGATCGGCGCACGGTGCGCTGTCGGCGAGGGGACATCGATCGATCATCGTCGACATGCCGTCGCGATGTCACAGCGGAGGGGGCAATGGCGCCTTGTCGTGTTGGAGAATTGCTATCGTCGCGCGGCTGGCTTTGCCGCATGAGCTTCGGCCTCATCCTGGCGCTGGGTTCGGCCGCGCTGGCGGAGCCGGGTGCAGCGGCCGACTTCTCCGGCGGGGTCATCAAGCTCGGCATCGTCAACGATCAGTCGGGCCCACTGTCGGACAATTCCGGACCAGGCTCCGTCGTCGCCGCAAAGCTCGCAATCGAGGATTTCCAGAAGGCGAGCCCGGACGTCAAGGTGGAGATCGTCTTCGCCGACCATCAGAACAAGCCGGACATCGGGGCCCAGATCGTCCGCAAATGGTTCGACGTTGACGGCGTCGACATGGTTGCCGACGTCGGCAATTCGGCGGTGGCTCTCGCCATCCAGTCGATCGCGCGCGACAAGAACAAGATCGTCGTCTATTCGGCGGTCGGCACCACCGAAATCGGCGGCAAGCAATGTGCGCGGACCGGATTGATGTGGCTGCACGACAATTACAATCTCGTCTCCGGATCGGTCCGAAAGCTGGTGTCGCAAGGCTACGACAGCTGGTTCTTCATCGCGGCCGATTACGCGTTCGGACGCAATATGGTGGAGGTGTCCCAGCGTGTGCTTGCGGAAGGAAAGGCAAAGTCGCTTGGTGCCGTCTTTCATCCGCTCGGAAACGCCGATTACGGCTCCTTCCTGCTGCAAGCCCAGGCCTCGAAGGCCAAGGTCGTCGCCTTTGCCAATGCCGGAGAGCAGCTCGTGACCGTGATGAAGCAATGGCACGAGTTCGGGATGAACGTCGGGACGCAGAAGCCGGTCGCCGAGCTGATGTTCCTGACCGACGTGCACGCCATGGGCGTCGAAACCGCCAAGGGGCTGACGACCGTGACCGCCTGGTACTGGGCCCTGAACGACGAGACGCGCGCGTTCGGCGAGAGATTCTACAAGCTCCACAAGGCCATGCCGACCGCGCCGCAGGCCGCCGTCTATTCCGCCGTGCTGCAATATCTGAGAGCGGCTGTGGCCGCTGGAACGGACGAGACCAACGCGGTGCTCGACAAGATGCGCGCGATGCCGGTCGACGATTTCTACGCCCGCGGCGCGCGGCTGCGCGCCGACAACAAGCTGGTGCACGATTTCTATCTCGTCGAAGTCAAGAAGCCCGCGGACGTGAAGACGCCCTGGGACTATTACAACGTCGTCGAGAAGATACCTGCCGCGGACGCCTTCATGCCGCTGAGCGAGAGCGAATGCCCGTTGCTCAAGACGTCACGAAACTAGCATAAGGACAGGGCGGGCGGCCGGCCCCGTCAGCCATATTCCTCGCCGATGCCGTATTCCCGGTAGATCTCCAGCGGGTCGAGGTCGGGAAACAGGCGGCATTTGGCCTGGGCGAGGTGCAGGCTCACCGCCGCGGGCTCCTTGCCGTTCGCGAGCATCTTGCGGATGTCGTCCATATGCGCGTTCGGCTGGTGCTTCGGTTCGAGCTGCTCCAGCGCGACCAGGGCGGTCGCGAGGGCCTCGGTCAGAACCCAGTCGTCGTGGCCGGTGATTCCCTTCTTCGGCATCGGCGGACCCCGGATGTGGCTGCAACGTCCAGTCTATCGCGACTTCCGCCAAATCGCCATTGAGAGGTCGCGGGCGCGCTGCAAGGCATCTCCGGCTTGCATTATGGCGACGTGTGGCTAAAAGGCGGCGACATGCAGTATCTTTGTTGAAACAAAGTTGGCGTAGACGGGCCGTCTCAACCCAGCCCCCGGTCTGGGTCCCGATCCCGCATTCGCAGCACCATCCGGCTGCGTACCGTTCAAGGCCCCAGCCAGCATGGTTTTCCTCAGCTTCGTCTATCGCTTCTTCACCAACTTCGCGTTCATGGCGGTGGTCTATTTCAGCCTGAACTTCATGGAGAAGTATCCCAACCGGGCCATACTTGCGATCCTGGTGCTGGTCTATGCCGCGATGCGCGCCGCCTCGACGCTGCGCGCGTTCTACTTCTTCCAGAAGATCGAGAAGCTGGAAGCGGAGACGCGGCGCCTTCAGGGCCCGATCAATGACGGCTCCGGAGGAACGAACGCGCGCAAGCAGGTGATCGCCGACGTTGCCCGGCTGCGCCGCGACGGCGAGCTCAAATCCTATATGGATCTGTTCTTCCTGGCGCTGATCGTGCTGCTCTGCGTTGCCGCCATCATGCGGCAGTGAGGGTTTAAGCGCGCTTCTTCGCGCTGGTGGCGACGCGGATCGAGCGCGGCGTCGCGCTCTTGGCCGGCGCGGCAGGCTTTGGCGCGGCCGCTGCCGCATGCGCGATGTGCCGGCCCTGGAGCCTGGCTATCTTACCCTTTGCCGTCTTGCCCCTGGCCGCATGCGGCGTCTCGGCGGCCATTGCCAGCCGCGCCGCGGCACGCCGCGACAATGTCGTCGACAGCAGCACCTCGACCGAGCCTTCCGGAATCGCAAACAGGGCGCGGCCGGGCACGGGCAGGGCGGATGCGACGTCTAATTGACCCTTGGTCCGGCGCGGCAGCAGCGGCTGATGCCCGGTCTGCGCATTGAGGTCGGCGAGCGCGGGCGCCGGAAGCGTCCTGGTCTGCGTGAACACGAAGCTCGGAACGGAAGGCCAGCGCGCGATCGGCACGGTCTCGGTCGGCGGGTGCAGCAGCCATTCCACCGGCGTGGTCGGCGTCGCCGGCCGCTCGGGGGTCGCCGGCACAACATGGACGATGCGATAACCGCGCGCCTTGAGGTCGCGGATGATTTTTGGCAGCGCCGCGACCGTGCGGGCCTGGATGTCGTGCAGCAGCAAAATGCCCTTGCCCTTGGCCTCCAGCCGCTGGATCGCGAGTTGATAGACGCGGTCGGACGACACATGGCGCCAGTCGTCGGCCGGGAAGTCGGCGCTCCACACCTGGACGCCGCGCGAGATCAGATAGTCCTCGACGCCCTCGGCGCGCATCAGGCCGGGAATGCGGAAGAACGGCGCCAGCTTGGACGGATCGGTCATCGCGGCCGAGGTCCACTCGATGCCGCCGTTGATCTCGGGTTCGAATTTTTCGGCCGGCATCCGGTTGAAGGTCAGCGGATGGTTCATGCTGTGGGTGCCGACGGTGTGGCCCGCCGCCACCAGCTTGCGCACGCCTTCGGGGTTCGCCTTGGCCTGGCTGCCGATGATGAAGAAGGTCGCCTTGATGCACTCGTCGTCGAGTATCTTGAGGACCTGATTGGAATATTTCGGCAGGGGACCATCGTCGAAGGTCAGGACGACCTCATGGTCCTTCAGGGGCAGCGTCTCGCGGTACTGCATGGTGCCGATCCGCGGATGCTCGCGCGGATCGACCACCAGGGTGCGGGAGGTCCCGAGCGCGTCTGGATGGCCGGGACAGTCGGCCGCAAGCGCCGCCGGTGCACCGACCGTCAAGAATCCGAGGCAAAGGACGATCCACGATCGCGTCCGCAAGACAACGCCACTTCCGATCATGAACCCGTCTGCCTCATACGCGATTGCCACCATAGTAGGTCGGAGACAGCATGAAACGGTTCAGGCACCAAGAGCCTTTCCCATTGCAAAGTCCCATTCCATTTGCATCGGGTAGCATGAACGGAGTGTTAATAGGGCTCGGATCACCCCATTTTGCGACGGCGTGACTTTCCGGCATCAGCGCGCATCGGCGTTCTTCTGAGGCGCGCCGGCCGGCACGATGTGGACCACCCGATATCCGTTCTCCCTCAGATACCGCAGGAAGGCAGGCATGATCGCGGCGGTCCGCGCCTTGGGGTCGTGAAACAGGATGATGCCCTTGCCGGCCGCCGCAAGGCGCTCCGTGACCAGCTTCAGTTCCTGCTCCGGCGTCATCTCGTTCCAGTCGCTGGCCCAGAGGTCGGCGCCGAATACCACGATGCCGCGCGACTGGAGCAGGTCGAGCTGCGCTTGCGTCGCATCGAAATAGGGGAAGCGGAAGAACGGCGTCGAGGGCGTCGTCGTCGAGGCGCCGTGCAGCGCCATCTCGTCGGCCGCGATGCCGCGGTCGATCTCGCTCTTGGCCTTGTCGAACGGAATCCGCGCCATGAACGGATGCGAGAAGGTGTGGTGGCCGATGGTGTGGCCCTCGCGGGCGATGCGCTTGACCATGTCCGGCTGCTGGCTGGCGTGCAGGCCGATCAGGAAGAAGGTCGCGCGCACGCATTCCTGCGCCAGCGCCGCCAGCACCTTCGACGTCGTCGGCGGGTTCGGTCCGTCGTCGAAGGTCAGCACGACCTCGTGATCGGCGAGGGGCAGCGTCTGCGGAAAGCTCTTCAGGCCCACGCGCGGCGTGGTCCTGGCATCGACGCTCAGCACGCGCGAGGTGCCGAGCGCGTCCTTGCGCGGACACTCGGCGGCCACGGCCGAAGCGATGCCGATCAAGACAGCGAGGGCTGCGCCCGATGACATCGAGGTCCACCTCCGTCGAAGCATCTTTGTCATTGCGCTCGGCTTTGCCTTGTGGGTATTGCCTGACCGTCAGCTCAGGCCACCAGATCCAACCTGTCAAACGGCGAGGCGCACCATGGATGAACATATGGACGGTGCCCCGACCGCTGCGGATTCGGTACTCGACCACGTGCCGATGCGCAATGAAGACGGCGATATCAGGCACGAATTCGTCGAGGAAATCGCCCATGCGATCGAGGCCGGCGACAGCGCCTCGCTGCGCGCCTGCGTCGCCGAGCTGCACGAGGCCGATCTCGGCGATCTCATCGGCGCCCTCGAGCCCGACGACCGGGTCCGCCTGGTTGAACTGACCGGGCGCGATTTCGACTTCTCCGCACTGAACGAGCTCGACGAGGGCGTGCGCGAGGACATCCTCGAGGAACTGCCGCCGGAGACCGTCGCCGAAGGCGTTCGCGAGCTCGAATCCGACGACGCGGTGGAGCTGCTCGAAACCCTCGACCAGGCGGATCAGGAGGAGATCCTCGAGAAGCTGCCGCTCAAGGAGCGTGTCGCGCTCGAACGCAGCCTGCTGTATCCGGAGAACTCGGCCGGACGCCGGATGCAGAACGAGTTCATCGCGGTGCCCCAGGATTTCACGGTGGGCCAGGCGATCGACTACATGCGCGAGACGCCGGATCTGCCGGACCGCTTCTACGAGATCTACGTCGTCGACAAGGACCAGCACTGGCAGGGTGCGGTCTCGCTCGACGTGCTGCTGCGGGCGCGCCGCCCGGTGCCGCTCACCGAACTGACCGACGAGGACCGCCGACGCGTCTCCGTCCTGGAGGACCAGGAGGAGGTGGCGCGCATGTTCGGCAAGTACAATCTCGTCGCGGCTCCCGTGCTCGACACCCAGGACCGCCTCGTCGGAGTCATCACCGTCGACGACGTCGTCGACGTCATCGAGGAGGAGGCGGACGAGGACCTCAAGGCGCTCGGCGGCGTCACCAGCGACGAAGAATTGTCAGACACCGTGTTCACCATTGCGCGCGCGCGGTTCAACTGGCTGCTGGTCAATCTCGCCACCGCCTTCCTGGCGTCCTCCGTGCTCGGCCTGTTCGAGGGGCAGCTGGAGAAGATGGTCGCGCTCGCCGTGCTGGCGCCGATCGTCGCGAGCCAGGGCGGCAATGCCGCCACCCAGACCATGACGGTCGCGGTGCGGGCTTTGGCGACGCGCGAACTCGGCGCTTCCAACGCCTGGCGCGTGGTGATGCGCGAAGGCATGGTCGGTCTCGTCAACGGGCTCGCCTTTGCCGTCATCACGGGGATCGCGGCGGTGGCCTGGTTCAGGATTCCGGGCCTCGGCATCGTCATCGGGCTTGCGATGGTCTGCAACCTGATCGCCGGCGCGCTCGGCGGCATCCTGATCCCGATGGCGCTCGAACGCGTCAGGGCCGACCCGGCGGTGGCGTCGGGGACGTTCGTCACCACGGTGACGGATGTGGTCGGGTTCTTCTCGTTCCTGGGGATTGCAACGCTCTGGTTCGGGCTGAGGTAGGTCTCACCCCACCGTCATTCCGGGGCGCGCCACTTGGCACGAGCCCGGAATCCATTTGTCGACGTACTCCGGTTCACGATGGATTCCGGGCTCGCGCTCCGCGCGCCCCGGAATGACGCCAACTATCTTTAATCCGAACTTAAGCGACCTGCCGCATCATCGCCCGCGCTTGGGGGACTGGACATGCGGTTGCGGTTGAAGGCGGATGGACGGGTCGTCGAGATGCGGAACGGACAGGAATTTCCGGTCCAGCCGTCTCCGGTCGAGCCCACGGTCACTGCAGCGCCGGCCGACACCTGTTCGCTCGCGGTGCGCGATTTGCGCCGCCGCGCCTGCCTGACCCAGATGGAGTTCGCCGCCAAGCTCGGCGTTCCCGTCGAGACCATCCGCAACTGGGAGCAGGGCAAGCGCGCTCCGCGGGGACCGGCCCGCGCGCTGCTCGCGGTGATCGCGCACGCCCCGGATACGGTGTTCCAGGCGCTCGCCAAAGCCTGACGCCAAAGCCCTGACGTTGAGGGCTGCCAGGCCCGACGCGAACCTCCCGTTAGCATTGCGGCAAATATCCCGCTGAACTGCCGCGGCCTTCCGTTGGCAGCGTCGTGGGCCGGGTCCATAGTGAGGCCTGATGACGTCAGGGGCTGCGCAACAGAAAAGGAGCCCTCATGCTGTTCGTCGAGGCCAATGGCGCACGGATCCCGGCGATCGGGCTCGGGACCTGGGAGCTGAGCGGAAGACCTGCGGCCCGCGTGGTCGAGCAGGCGCTGCGGCTCGGCTATCGCCACATCGACACCGCGCAGGCCTACGACAATGAACGCGAGGTCGGCGACGGCTTGCGCGCCTCGGGCGTGCGCCGCGACGATGTCTTCCTCACCACCAAGGTCTGGACCAACCATTTCGCGCCGCACGATCTCGAGCGCTCGGTCAAGGAGAGCCTGGCCCGGTTGCGGCTTCCCTCCGTCGATCTGTTGCTGCTGCACTGGCCCAATTCGCACGTGCCGCTGGCGGAGACGTTGGGCGCGCTGTCGCATGCGAAGACGATGGGCCTGACCCGTCACATCGGCGTCTCCAATTTCACGGTGGCGCTGATCGAGCAGGCGGTCGCGCTGTCGCCGGAGCCGCTGGTCTGCAACCAGGTCGAATACCACCCTTATCTGGACCAGGCGAAGGTGAGGGCGGCCTGCGACCAGCACGGGCTTGCACTCGTCGCCTACAGCCCGATCGCCAGGGGACGCATCAAGTCCGACCAGACGCTCGCCGAGATCGGACGCGCCCACCACAAATCGCCGGCCCAGGTCTGCCTGCGCTGGCTGGTGCAGCAGAATGTCGCTGCGATCCCGCGCACCTCGCGCGTCGAACGCCTGTCCGAGAACATCGAGATCTTCGATTTCGAGCTGTCGGAAGACGAGATGAGCCGGATCGCCGCACTCGCCAGTCCGAAGGGGCGCCTGACCGACTTCGGCTTCGCCCCAAAATGGGATTGAGAGGGGGCTGGGGTATGCTAGGACCGCGACGGCAACCCAAGATCGGTCGATGGAACTGCGGAAGATCATACGGACGGACATTGCGGCGTCAGCAATCGCGCATCTGACGCTGGTGGCGCTGATCATCGTGATCAGCGAGGTCCATCCGTTTCGCAGCCAGCAGCCGGAGACCGTGACCGTCGACATCGTCACGCCCGAGCAGGTGAAGGAAGAGATCAAGCAGCAGGAGGCGAAGGAGGCGGCCAAGGAGAAGCCGCCGGAGCCCGAGTTCAAGCTGCCGAAGCTGGACGTCACCGACAAGGCAGACCCGGCGGCGAAGCCCGCGGACAAGCCGCAGGCTTCGCCGCAATCGTCGCAGCAGCCGGCGCAGCAGAAGCAGCCGCAGCCCGCGCAGACGCCTAAGCTGCGCGAGGCCGCCGCGCAGCCGCAACAGTCCCCGCCGCAACAGCAGCCGCCGCAGCAACAACAGCCTCAGCCGCTGCCGCAACCGCCTCAGGCGATGCCGCAGCCGGAGGCACAGCAACCGCCGCCCCAGTCCGCGCCACCGCCGGCCTATCAGGCTGCGCAACCTGACGTCACCGTCAAGTACGGCGTCATGCTAGGCCTGCCGCCGGAATTGCCGCCGGAGCTGCCGAAGGAATCCCCCAAGGACGATGGCGGCGATGCCAAGGATTCAATCGCAGCCAAGCTGCCGGCTGAAGTCATCGCCGAGCTTCGTCGCCATTTGCGCAGCTGTGCGAAATTGCCGGCCGGACTAAGCCCCACCGACGCCGTTCGCATCAAGCTGCGCGCGGTGTTTGCGACCGACGGCACGCTGGCGCGCGAGCCGATCCTGATCGAGGCGCCGCCGTCCGCGAAAGGCGTGGCGCTCATGAAGTCCGCCATGAGCGCGCTCCAGGACTGCCAGCCTTACAAGATGCTGCCCGCCAATCTGTACGGCGAATGGAAGGTCATGGACCTGCCGTTCAGCCCGCGCGATTTCGGCGGGTAGCTCCCGTAGCCCGAGTGAGCGCAGCGATACCCGGGACAGTGCCCGTCGAAATCCCGGATGTCGCGGAGCCTGTCATCGGGCGGCGCTTCGCGCCGACCCGTTGGCTCATCCGGGCTACTGACCGTTGCCTGTGTCGCCCGCTGTCAATCCACGCGCGCAAAAATATTCCACTTTACCGAAATTCGGTTTCGGCGTATGTGTCGCTCATCCCGGCTCACCCAAGAGGGGCGACTTGTCGTCGTCATGTTCGCGAGCCGGGCTTGCGGTGGACGCGGCAGCGTCGGCACGAGAGGTGCGGGCAGGGCGGGTAGTCCCTGTGAGTCCGTAACCGCGTGCGGACGACGGCGCTGTCAGGCTTCGTCTCGCTCGTAAGTTTCCGGCTCTGTCGACGGAGTTCGGGAATACTGCGGCGACATGGCGGGCCGTGCGTACGGCAAAACCGTGTGGTCCTGGCCGTCGTTGCCACGGTCAAGCTGTTCGAAGATGTGCGCGAGCCCAACCGGGTGGACGGCATCGTCAATTCGAACGGCGAGGGAGGCCAGAAGGAATGGTCGGCTCCCGGGAGATCACGGCATAAGCCGTCCGACCACTGCGCAGGGAAGGCCGAGTGATCGGCGACACCTGTATGCTGCTGTGCGGTCTTTTTTGCGCGTGCCTTTCGCGCAGCGGACCGCGGGTGCCAGCCGGCACCCGGCCTTCCCTGTGCCCTCTTGGATTTAGAGGGTGAAAAATGAAACAAAGCTCGGGCGAATTGCGCCGCGAGGACGCGAAGGCGTGTCTGCAAGCCGAGCTGCTTGTCACAAGCCGGATCTCGTAGGGTGGGCAAAGCGGAAGCGTGCCCACGTCTTTGTTTCCTATGGAGGGAGATCGTGGGCACGGCGCTATGCGCCTTTGCCCCCTACGGCAATTGCTGCTGGGATCTGCATTTGGAGCATTGCAATGACGATGTGGAGAACGCGTGCGCGACGGACGCCTCAATGACCGCGCTTCATTCCCGCATCGCCATCCGCCACCTCCGGCGCCATCGCCGCCCATGCGCTGGACGCGAACTGCCGCCGCCACGTCACCACCACCACGGCGGCCGTGGTCACGAACAGCAGCCAGGGGCTGACGAACCAGCCGAGATAGCCGAGCGCGAAGAAAAAAGCGCGCTGGCCGCGGTTGAAATGGCGGCCGGCGGATTCGAACAGGCGCGCGGTGCGGATGACATGGGCCTCGGCCTCCGGTGTGTCGCGCCGCTCGGCCGGCGGCATGCCGCCGAACAGGATCGCGACATAGTTGAACAGGCGATAGGCCCAGGCGAATTTGAAGAAGGCATAGACGCAGATCAGCACGAGGCCGACGCATTTCAGTTCCCACATCGCCGGCGAAGTGCTGAGGTCGATAGGCAGCTTGCTCAAAATCATGATGGCGTCGTTGGTGGCGTGCAGCAGCGCCAGCGCGCCGCCGAGCGCGATCAGGCTGGTCGAGGCGAAGAAGGCGGTTCCGCTCTGCAGCGAGGCCATGATCTGCATGTCCACCATGCGCGTCTCACGATCGAGCAGCCGGCGCACCCAGACCTCGCGATAGCGGTTCATGCGCGCCGACAGGCTGTCGCGGCCGTAGGCCGAATGCTCAAGCGTCAAGGCATAGACCAGCCATTCGATGATGAAGAAGCCGACGGCGGTGATGTCGACCCAATGCCTGCTCATGTCTGTCTCATGTCCGTCTCTTGGCGAGGACGGCAACGATTGCCACGCACGGCGGGGCGCAGCAACGATTGATTGGCGGCAGGCGATGGCGTTAAAAGCGGCTCGCTCCAGCACGTTTCGGGAAGGACTGATGACATGGCTGCGCTGAAACTCGCGATCGGCAACAAGAACTACTCGTCATGGTCGATGCGGCCTTGGCTCGCGCTTCGCGCCAACGACATCCCGTTCGTGGAGACGCTGATCCCGCTCTACACCGACGACCCCGCGGACAAGGAGCAGATCCTGTCCTTCAGCCGTGCCGGCAAGGTGCCGGTGCTGGTCGACGGCGACGTCACGGTGTGGGACTCGCTTGCCATCATCGAATACATCGCCGAGCGCTATCCCGAAGTGAAGCTGTGGCCCGGCGATGTCGCCGCGCGCGCGCATGCACGGTCGGTTTGCGCCGAGATGCATTCCGGGTTCGTGCCCCTGCGCAATGAATGCGGCATGAACCTGCACCGGCCGATCCGGCCCGTGGCGCTGTCGGCCGACGCCAAGGCCAACGTCGCGCGTATCGAGGAGATCTGGCGCGAATGCCGCACGCGCTACGGCGCCAAGGGTCCATTCCTGTTCGGCCGCTTCGGCGCGGCGGACGCGATGTACGCGCCGGTGGTGCATCGCCTGCGCACCTATGCGATCGACGTCGCGCCCGACACCACGGCCTACATGGAGACGATGATGGCGCTGCCGGCGTTCCAGGAATGGACCCGCGACGGGCTGGCCGAAACCCTCGTCATCGCGAAGTTCGAGGACGCCTGACCGCCGGTTCCGAACGAGGCCGCTGGCTGTGTGCCCGCTGGCGGCGCTCGGGTTCCAGACATCGACGGTGCCATGGGATACCCGGGCTGCGACCGGCCCTGCGACATGCGGCCTTAACATGCGGCTCCCGACGGTATCATCGGCCCGCCGGTTGCATCCCTATCATTCTGAAAAGACTGCAGGATTTGCGCGTTTGCCATGCTGGCATCGCACTGGCCAAAACGGCTGGCTGCGTGCTATACAGCACGTGGGTTTCTAGTCGGCCGTCGCAGTGGGACCATGGGCGAGGCAGGCGCTGTTTGAGTGATGGAGAGGGTGTTGAAGCACAAATTTCCGATTGGAACGCGCGTTTTGTTCACGGCAAGCAACGTCGCGCGCCCAGCTGCCAGCGGCTCGTACGAGGTCATCCGCCTGCTGCCGACCGACGGCGACGACTGCCAGTACCGGATCAAGAGCTCGACCGAAGCCTTCGAACGCGTCGCCAAGGAAAGCCAGCTCGCGCTCTCCTGAAGACTGATGCGCCCCGCGCATTCGCGCCTCCTGCGGAAATTGTGTTCTGCCGCCGTCAAAAGGCCAGCTTCACCTTCGCAAGGTGGGCGTGGGGGCAGTTGCCGACTCGCGGTGCTCGCTTGACCATTTGCTCTCTGCTCGCGTGAGGGGACGTCGCGCATGAACTGGGCTTGGGCCACTTCGCTCGACCAAATCTGGCGCTCGCCGGCCTTTCCGATGTGGATGACGCTGGCGGCTGCGGGATTCTTCGGATTGATCCTGCTGATCACGCTGTCGCGCGCCGACAGGTCGATCGCCAATGGTGCGCTGACGGTGATCACGCTGCTGTCCATCGCGATCGCCGGAGCGGCCACCATGCGCGTCTACGGACCGTCGGGGCAGGACGCACCGACCGAGGCGCGCGCGCAAAACAACACCGTCATCGCGAGCCTGCCGGCTCTGTCCTGTCTCGACGATCTCGCCGGCGATACGGTCGCCATTGGTTGCGAGAAGGCCCTGTTCGGCTCGCCGGATGCCGCGGCTGCGGCCGTCTCCTATACCGCGGCCCGAATCGACCGGCTGACCGCGCTCGGTGACGCCGCGACCGCCGAGAAGAGCCTGACGACGGACTTGAAAGTGCTGCGCAAGGCGCTGGAGCACGATCGCTACGGCCTCGTGGCGCAGGTGCTGGTCGTGCGGGACGGCTGCACGCAGTTCGACTGCGCCGCGTTCCGCTCGCTGACCGACCAGCAGCAGGTTGCCGCCAACATGGATTCCCATCTCTACGACACGCTGGTCGCGCGCCATGCGCCGACCTGGAACGCGCCTGCAACGGTGCCGGCCACTGCCGCGTTCGCCGGGCTGCCGCCCTCGATGCCGACGGGCAAGCCGACCAGCGCTGAGTTCCCGAGCGCCGCGTCGACACCGCCGGTGAGCATCATGAATCCGGAGCCCACCGCGACGACGCGTCAGGCGGCGCCGGCACCGCGCGCGCCGGCAGCCGCTTCGGCACAAGCCGCCGCGCCGGCCGCGAAGAAGCCGCCGGCTCCGAAGGCTGCGCGTGCCCCTGCAGCACCGGTTCCGCTCGTACCGCCGCCGGCGTCGGTTGCGGCTCCCGCGGCTGCGGATAACGAGTAGATCGGCATTCCAAATGCGGTGCTGCCCGGCTAATGCTTGGGCATGCCGCTACATCTGATCAAGCTCGCCGTTGGCTGCGAATCCGTCAAGGAATTGAAGGAGTGGATCGCCGAAAGGATGCAGACCGCCAAGAAGAAGGGTCTGCCGCAACATCACATCCACATCACCCGCATGGTGCCCAAGCGCGACGCCGAGATCCTCGCGGGCGGGTCGCTCTACTGGGTGATCAAGGGCGAGATCGCCGCGCGGGAAAAAATCATCGGCATCGAGCCGTTCCGCGACAAGGACGGCATCGGGCGCTGCCGCATCGTGATGCAGCCGAAGGTCGTCTCGGTGTCGCCGCGGCCGATGCGTCCGTTCCAGGGCTGGCGCTATCTCACTGATGATTCCGTGCCGAACGATCTCGGCAAATCCGCCGCCGGCTCGATCGCGGCGATGCCGGAGCCGATGCGGCGCGAATTGCGCGATCTCGGGCTGCTCTAGACCGCGATATTGTCGATCAGCCGGGTTGTGCCCAGCTTGGCCGCGACCAGGATCCGCAGCGGGCCGTCCTTGCGCGAGGTGACCGGCGCCAGCGTCTCGGCATGGCGCGCCTCGTAATAATCTAGCGCAAAGCCGGCTGCCTCGATCGTCGCGGCGCCGCGCCTCATGGCCGACGCGACCGCTTCGCCGGCACGGATGCGGCCGGCGCTGTCCTTCATGGCACGGTAGAGGACGGCGGCGGTCTGCCGCTCCTCGGGCGACAGATAGACGTTGCGCGAGGACATCGCGAGCCCGTCGCGCTCGCGCACGGTGCGCGAGCCGACGACCTTCACCCCGAGGTCGAGGTCCCGCGCCATCTGCGTCACCACCCGCAGCTGCTGAAAATCCTTTTCGCCGAAGATCGCGAAGTCCGGCCGGACTTGCGTGAACAGCTTGCCGACGACGGTGGCGACGCCGCCGAAGAAGTGTGGGCGGAAGCGGTCCTCGAGGCCGGCGAGCGCCGGTCCCTCCGGCACGATTCGCGTGGCGAAGCCCTCCGGATACATCGCCGCGATGCCGGGGTGCCAGACGATATCGACGTCCTCGGCCGCGAGCTTGGCGATGTCGGCCTTCCAGGTGCGGGGATAGTTGCCGAAATCCTCGGTCGGGGCGAACTGGGTCGGGTTGACGAAGATCGAGACCACGACTCGGCTGGCGCGCCGCTTGGCGAGGCGGGCGAGAGACACATGCCCGTCATGGAGGGCCCCCATGGTCGGCACCAGCGCGATGGTGGCCTTTCGCTTGCGGAGATTGTCGACAGCGCGGCGCAAGGTCGGGACCGTGCGGGCGATCAAGGGGCTTGCTGACATCAGGACTCGACAGGGTTTTAGAATCGGCGCGCCATGACCTGGCGCCAGGGCGACTAACCTTAACAAGCGGCGATCGTGGACGCCATGCATCCCGATGCGGCACAGCATCCCGCATGGTCGCGCACGGCTTCGCGGCATTGTGGACTGGATTACACACGAAGATTGGCGCTGCTATTCATGATCAAGAACGGCGCAGCACGATTTGCATGACCTGTCACGCATTTCACTTGACCGCAGACGCGGCCAACTCGAAGATATTCACTTGAGGTGTTGAGGATCGCCATGCTTGTGCAGGCTAGCCAAGGCCAATCCGGCTCGGCGCATGTGGTCGTGCTCGGCAACGAGAAGGGCGGCTCCGGCAAGTCGACCACCGCCCTGCACATCGCCGTTGCGCTCCTCAAGGCCGGCCAGCGCGTAGCCACCATCGACCTCGACTGCCGTCAGCAGAGCTTCACGCACTACATCGGCAACCGTGCCGCCTGGGCGCGACGCACCGGGCTCGGGCTCGAGTTGCCGACGCACCGCTGCATCAAGCTCGGCGAGACCATGCAGGTCGCCGAGAACGAGAACTCCGAGTTCCAGCAATTCATGGAGGCGGTCTCGGCGGTCGAGAGCAGCTTCGACTTCATCGTCATCGATACGCCGGGCACCGACAGCTACCTCATGCGCCTCGCACACTCGATGGCCGACACGCTGGTCACGCCGATCAACGACAGCTTCCTGGATTTCGACGTGC
The DNA here is from genome assembly GCF_023100965.1 of Bradyrhizobium sp. 192. Classification (NCBI taxonomy): domain Bacteria; kingdom Pseudomonadati; phylum Pseudomonadota; class Alphaproteobacteria; order Hyphomicrobiales; family Nitrobacteraceae; genus Bradyrhizobium; species Bradyrhizobium sp. 192. The sequence continues at coordinate 5,473,875 of NZ_CP064690.1, read as the reverse complement.
TCGGCACCGTCGATCCCGCCACCTACGCGGTGACGGGTGAGAGCCATTACGCCGAGATGGTGCGCGACGTCAGGCGCAAGCGCCGCCAGCTCGACGGCGCGACCACCGACTGGATCGTCGTGCGCAATCGGCTGTCCATGCTCGGCTCGCGCAACAAGCAGCTGGTCGCCGAGGGGTTGAAGGATCTGTCGCTGCGGCTCGGCTTCCGCTATGTCGACGGCTTCGCCGAACGCGTCGTCTATCGCGAATTTTTCCCGCGCGGCCTGACCGCCCTCGATGAGATCGACGAGGCTACGCTCGGCATGCGGCCCAATCTCGGCCATCTCACCGCGCGGGAGGAGGTGACGAGCCTGCTCCGCCAGCTCAAGCTGCCGCTGGATGAGCGCGGCCGCCGTCGCGCCGCCAATCGGGCCGAGTGGTTCAACCAGGTCGACAAGCCGCTCGAAGTCCACGACATCCTCGGCGCCTGAGACGGCGGTATATCACTACTTCCGATCGACCTGAGGGCCCGGTTCTCGCTGGAACTGTGGCTGCGTTCGGCCGTTTTCACCTTACGTTGAGCCTGAAATTGAACCCAATCGAGACCGGTTGCGTCGGATGGTGACGTGCATCCTGAAATAACTTGGCGAGGATAGGGTGCCCAGAAAACGTGTGCGCCGCACAACGAAAGGGCTGCAGGTTCACAATATTTAGCCTTCCTGTCACGCGCCTGTGACATATATTAGCGATAGGCGACAAGGGGCCAAAGAGCTCCGGAAGAACACGATTTTCAACAGGGATTCAGGCCGAAGCGCCTGAGGCTGAGGACGAAAATGAAGCGTGGAATTGCCGTTCTGGTTTCCGTCAGTGCTCTCTGCGGCATCGCCTATTTCACGGCGAGCAAGTGGGCCATCAAGCACGAGACCATCACCTTCTACGACGCCTCGCGCGACAATCGCCCGGTGCCCGTGCAAATCGCGGTGCGCCGCGACAAGGAGATGCAGGCCAATGCCGGCATGATCACGCTGCCGGTCGCAGTGATCAATCACGGCAACACCGTCAAGAACACCGAGTACGGCTTCCTCGCCAACATCTTCGCTGCGCGCGGCTACATGGTCCTGAGCCCGCAGCACGATCTGCCGACCGATCCTCCGATGGTGACCAAGCCCGGCGAGCTCTATGTCGGCCGCCTGCCGCAGATCCTGCGCGGCGTCGCCAACATCCATCTCGCCGTGCAGGAGATGAAGAAGGTTCAGCCCAACGCCGACTACGACAAGGTCACGATGGTTGGCCATTCCATGGGCGGCGACATCACGATGTATTTCGCCAAGCAGTATCCGGATGAGGTCAAGAAGGTCGTCACGCTCGACAATCTGCGCGTGCCCTTCGTCACCGCCGGCAAGTTCAAGATCCTGTCGTTCCGCTCGCACGATCCGCAGTTCAAGACCGATGCAGGCGTGATCCCGACCGACGAGGAATGCGAGAAGGCGGGCATCCAGGTCGTGAAGACCGAATTCCAGCACAACGACATGCGCGACACCGGTCCGGATGTCGCCAAGAGCTCGATCCAGGGCATGCTCGACAAATTCCTGAGCGCGACCGACAGCGAGGTTGGACCGGTCGATACGCATTCGTCGCCGCCGAAAATCCTCGAGCCCGGTCCGGTCGCCTTGATGGCGCCTGCCAAGAGCTGACGCCTTCTCCCGAGGCGCCCTCATCGTCAGTCACGATCTGCAAAGCCCCCGCCAGCCTCTGCCGGCGGGGGCTTTGCACATTGACCGGGCTGTTTGCGCTAACCACATTAGCCGCCCACGCAGGGTCAAGGGATGTCGGGAGAACCCATCAAACCGCGCAGCGGCGATGCCGTCTCGGCGCAAGCAGGCCGCGCGGTGCCGCAGGCCGGAACGTCGACTGCGGAAGACATCACCGCCTTCGTGGCCAAGGCGCATGCGCTGTCGCCGCATGCGCCGGGGGCGAAGGGGCGGCTGATCTTCGCGCTGGATGCGACGATGAGCCGGCAGCCGACCTGGGACATGGCCTGCGCGCTGCAGGCCGACATGTTTCGTGAGACCGCCGCGCTTGGCAGTCTCGACATCCGGCTGGTCTATTATCGCGGCTTCAGCGAGTGTCGCGCCACCGGGTGGATCTCCGACAGCACCAGGCTTGCGGCGTTGATGAGCAAGATCGATTGCCGCGGCGGCGACACCCAGATCGGCAAGGTGCTGACCGAAGCGCGGCGCGAGGCGGTCGCATCGGGCGTGCGCGCCGTCGTCTTCGTCGGCGATGCCATGGAGGAGAAGGTCGACGAGCTCTGCGCCAAGGCCGGCGAGCTCGGCATGCTCAACGTGCCCGTGTTCGTGTTTCAGGAGGGGCATGACGCCGTCGCCGAGCAGGCCTTCCGCGAGATCGCGCGCCTGACCGGCGGTGCCTGGTGCCGGTTCGATCCGGGCGCTGCAGCGCAGTTGCGCGAGCTGCTGCGGGCTGCTGCGGCCTATGCCGCCGGCGGTCGCGAGGCCCTGTTGAAGCTGGCGAAGACCGCGAGCGGAGCGGCCAGGCTGATCGGCCAGATGAAGTAGCGCTCGGGCGTCGCGGCCGGGCGTATGCCATGCATTTTGCCGCGAGGGCGACTATATTCCGGTCATGACCCTGATTGCCGGCGCTATCGCAATTATCACGCTCTACCTGCTGCTCCAGATGTTCCGCTCGGCCAACCCGGCGGCGCTGGCGCGCGCGGTCAAATTCGGCGGCGGCGTGGTGGCGCTGGCGGTCGCAGCCTTCACGGGGCTGAAGGGCGAACTGGTGGTGGCGATCCCGCTCGGGATTTTCGGCGCCGGGCTGCTGGGCTGGACGCCGCTGGCAAATGCCAGTTTCGGCAATGTCGGCGGGCTGTTCGGCGGCGGCGCTGCGCCCGCGTCAGGGCAATCCTCGCGCGTGCGCTCGCAATTCCTGGATATGCGGCTCGACCACGGCTCCGGCCAGCTCGGCGGGCAGATCGTCGCCGGGCCTCACGCCGGGCGCGATCTCGGCGAGTTCGATCTCGTCAGCCTGCTGGCCATGGTCCCGACGTTCGATGCCGAGAGCGTAGCCTTACTTGAAAGCTATCTGGACCGCCGGTTTCCCGCCTGGCGTCAGAACGCGCAGGGCGACGCGGCAGGGGGGCAGCGCCGCCCGGCGGCGAGCGGCAAAATGACGGCGGAGGAGGCCTATCAGATCCTTGGCCTGCAGCCGGGGGCGGGGCGCGACGACATCAGCCGGGCCCACAAGTCCCTGATGAAGAAACTCCATCCCGACCAGGGGGGGTCGAACTACCTGGCTGCCCGTGTAAACGAGGCCAAGGATACTCTGCTTCGCACGCATAACGGCTAACTCCGGCACCACGCTACAAACGCCCGTACCGCGTGAGCTCCGCTTGCTCTGTCTGCCGTCGCCCTGACACCCGCCTTGTCGGCGTGGTTGATCTCTTGCGTAAAGTTTTAACCGTAAATCCTTGACGAGAGGTTGTCGCGGAACTGAGTTCTCACGAACCGCTCTGGGCATCACCGCATCCCCAAAACAAAAATGCCCGCGCAGGGCGCGGGCATTTGATCGGAGGGTTGCGAAAGATCAGTTGCGGACGGTCATGCAGGAGATCTCGGCGCGCTTCAGGGTGCGGCAGACCGCTTCGGCCTGGTCGCGATCGAGCCCGGCGAAGCGGGCGCGGTAGAGCTTGCGGTTGTCCTTGGCGACGACAGGCTCGGTGAACGGATCGGCCTTGCTGAGCAGGCCGCGGGCCGAACTGCGCGCGGCGTCGATGCGCTGCTGGGCCTCGTTCTCGCTCTCGAGCGCACCGACCTGGACGATCCAGCCGCTGTGGGTGACCACCGGCTTGGTGGTGGCGCTCATCTGGATCGACATCGGATCGGCGGAGGCGAGCTTCGGAGCGGAAGGGACGGGCGCGGCGGCCGTTGCGGCCGGCAGCACCCCGAGGATGCCGTTGCCGGTGCCGAAGCCCGTCGGCTGACGCGGCAACTCGGTGCGGGCCATCTCGGCCTTCGGCGCTTCCGACTGGCTGACGATTTCGGGCTTGTTGATGAGATCGGCCCGGGCGACGACGGCGCCGGAGGTTTCCGCGACGTCGGACCGGGTCGGAATGGCGTTGGTGATCGGCGGGGCGACCTGAGCGGAGGCGGCGGAGGCGATCTTCACGGCGCCGGCCTTGACCTGAACCGTCTTGACCCGAACCGGCTTCATCGGCTCGGACGAGCCGGGGATGTTGGAGAGCGGCTGGCTCGAGATCACGCCGTTGGTGAGCGGAGCCGGCTCGATCCTGGATTCCGTCGCCCGGACTTCGGGCTTGGTCGGGGCCGGCGGCACCGCGGCCGTCGCAGCCGCGAGCGTCGACAGCCGTGCGGCGAGACGCGACTGAGCGGATTCAGGAGCAGGGGCAGAAGCGGCCTGAACCTGCGGGACGGGACGGGACGGCGCAGGCGAAGCGTCGGCGATTTCCGTGCTGGCGTCAGGGCCGTTGCGCTCCGTGACCGCGGCGACGGTGTGGGTGGTCGCGCCCTTCTCGAGGTTCTCCGCGAGCAGGTTGCGCATGATCGCATCACGCGAGCCGCCGCTGCGGCCGCCGAGCACGACACCGATCAGATGACGGTTGCCGCGGCGTATCGAGGTCACGAGATTGAAGCCGGAGGCGCGGGTGTATCCGGTCTTGATGCCGTCCACGCCCTCGACACTGCCGAGCAGGTGATTGTGGTTGCGGATCGACTGTCCGCGCCAGTTGAACGTCGAGGTCGCGAAATAGCGATAGTAACGCGGGAAGCGCTCCTGGATGGCGCGGCCGAGCGTGGCCTGGTCGCGCGCGGTCGTCACCTGCTCGTCGTTGGGAAGGCCGTTGGCGTTGCGGTACACCGTCTTGGACATGCCGAGCGAGCGCGCCTTGCGCGTCATCATCTGGGCGAAGTCGTCCTCGTCGCCGCCGATCGCTTCCGCGATCACGACGGCTGCGTCGTTGGCGGAGCGGGTGACGAGACCCTTGATCGCGTCCTCGACGCGAATGGTCTGGCCGGCGCGCAAGTTCAGCTTGGTCGGATCCTGATCGGCGGCGTGCTGGGACACCGGCATCTCGGTGTCGAGCTTCATCTTCCCGGACTCGAGACGCTCGAACAGCAGATAGAGCGTCATGATCTTGGTGAGCGAGGCGGGGTGGCGGATCCCGTCCGGGCTGGTCGCCTGCAGCACCGCGCCGGAATTGCCGTCGACGATGATGGACGCGAATTTCGGGCTGGAACTCTCGGACACATCGCGCTGCACCCGGTGGTGCGCGTAATGGCGGCGATGACGCCGCGCCTCGGCGGCATCGGTGGTGAAGATGACCGCGGTGGTGACCGTAAGAAGCCCGAAAACGCCAACCCGCGCCAAGCGCGAAGACAAGTTTTTACGAAGCATGGAACCCCGTCCCCGTTTCTCAACTGATCACCGGCTCGTGAGGCGAAATTGTGCCCAATGGACCCGGGATCATTACCTGCTCAGGCTGTCCCTCCGCTGGTGTTCGCCGCGGGGGACGTTGGGCCTGAACCGCTATTCTGGCTAAGGCGATGTTCTCAAACGGCTTTTGACCGTCTGCGGAAGCTGAACACGTCCAGGAATCAGGGTAGGGGCCCGGAGTTTCCAAAAGCTTAAAGAACCCTTGCGGGAAACCCCGGGAATTTCCGCGATTTGCGTCGAATTTTGTGCGACGCACAAATTTATTGACTTTTTTGTGCGTTGCACTAATTGTGGGCAGAGTCAGGGAGCCGGGGCTTCCCGACGCGAGCCAGGGAAAAGGATTCCGAAATGTTCAAGGTTGAAGACTTTCAGAGCTACGGGAAAGAGCACTTCGAGCAGTACGTCGCCTCCGCGACCTCGGTGCAGCACGGCCTCCAGGCGATCGCCAGCGCCTATGGCGACTATACGAAGAAGTCGTTCGAAGACACCAAGTCCTTCGTCGAGAAGCTTTCCGGCGTGAAGTCGCTGGACAAGGCCATGGAAGCGCAGACCGATTTCGCCCGTTCCGCCTACGAGACCTTCGTTGCGGAATCGCAGAAGATCGCCGGCCTTTACAGCGACCTCGCCAAGCAGGCGTTCAAGCCGGTCGAGACCATCGTGTCGAAGTTCACCCCGGCCGCTCAGTAATTTTTCAGGACGTCCTGGAATCGAAAAGCCCGGCTGAACCAGCCGGGCTTTTTATTTGAATGCCGTCGATCCCTCAGCGCGCCACGCGCAGCTTCGACAGCGATGTGCCGATGTCCTTGAACACCGAAACGGTCTGGCTGGCCGAGGTCACGAGATAGAACTTGTCGGCAGTGCTGGCGCAATATTGCAGCACGCTCGAGGTCGGATCGCCGCCGGTGTTGACCTGGACCGAGTAGATCGTGATGTTGCTGGGTTGGGCCTTGGCGTTGTCGCAGAGCTTCTTCTGTCGCGCGTCGATCTGCGAGGCGTTGCTGTACCAGCGGTTCTGCGTGTTGAGACCGTCGGAGAGCAGCACGATTGCGTCCTTGTAGGTGTAGTTGGTGTCCTTGGCCGGCGCGTTCATGGGATCGCCGGTCGAGAGCGTCATCCAGCCCCAGGCCAGGCCGATGCCCTGGTTGGTGTTGCCGGTGGGCTTCATGGCGTCGATCCGGGTCTTGAGTGCGGACCAGTCGTAGCTCAGCGGCATCACCGGCTGCAGATAGGCCGAACTGCCGGTGTTGCAGTAGGAGTACTGCTCCGCCGGGAACAGCGTGCCGACATTGCCGCTGGTCGGCGTGGTGTTCTTGGTGTCGTAATCCTGGTCGCGGTCGGTCACGCATCCGTTCCAGGTGTTGTGGTTGGCCGGCGTCCAGGTGGAACTGGTGCATTGCCCCCGGTAGTTGCGCGCGGTGCAGGTACTAGTGCCGTTGGCCGCATCCCAATCGCTGAAATCGATCCACGATTTGTTGTAGTTGCTGGCGCCGACATTGACGTCCTTCGCGAAGGGGACGATCGAGATGTAGACGTCGCCGGTATTCTTGGCGAGCGTGCTGAGCTGGTCGACGAGGTTTTTCGCGGCCGTCTGCATCGCCGCCATCTTGCCGTCCTGGGCCATCGACCCGGTGTTGTCGAGCACCAGGGCCACGCGCATGCGCGTCAGGCCCCACGCGCTGGTGGAACTGGTGTCGATGCCGAGTGTCGGAAAGCCGGCGATCTTCATGAAGCTGGTCGTGTAAGTGCCGGTTCCGGTCAGCTGGATTGTCGAGCCGATGTTGGTACTCGCGTTATAGGTGGCTCCGACGCTGACCGATGGCAGGGCCGTGGTGTTGGTGAACAGCGCATTGAAATAGGTCTGCGCCTTGCTGCTGATCTGCGACGTCGTGATCGTGCCGGCCGACAGATCTCTGGAAAGCATCAGCGCGGTGGAGTCCAGGGCCGACTGCATGGAGGAGCGGGCCTGGGCGGCGCGGCTGTAGTCGATTGCGGCGCCGACGAAGCTCAGCACCGGGACCAGCGCGATGGCGAAGATCACGGCGATATTGCCTTGCTCGGCCGCTGCGAAGCGGGCGAATTGTCGACCAAGGCGGCTGACGAGCGGTAGGCGAGACATGACAATCCCCGAGATCGGTGTTTTGCCCGATTTCGCGCCACGCCATTGAACGGCAGGTAAACTCGACCGTAGAAAGCCGGAGGTACCGCGTGAAACCGTCGCATCCGGGTTAACAACCGCGGTTCCTGGTCAATAGGTTCTAAAGGCGCAGTGGCGAAATTTTTGTCAAATCGGTCCGGATTGTTTAACCTTGCTCCGATCGCCCGAACCGGGAATCGGGACCGCTATGGCCGCATCGGCCGGACCTCTGCAAGCTTGCGGCGAGCCGGGGGCAGGCCCATATTGCTGGCGAACGATCCGGTTTGGACCGGATTGTCGGGAGCGGCGATCCAACAAGGCGGCGCGCCTGCGCCAGGCTCCGAAGGCGGAGTCGCGCGGCGACCGCCATTTCGCTTCCATGGGGAATTTGAACGCCTGAGCCATGCCGCAATTGACTTCCAGACCCGACCCGTCCGCGCCAGCCGCTGCCTACGCTCCTCGCATGAGCAATGACGAGAACCGTTCGGGCACCCCCTCGGGTCCGAACACTTCGGTCATCACCAAGGTCAAGCCCAAGACCAAACGGCCGAACCTCTACCGCGTGCTGATCCTGAACGATGACTACACGCCGATGGAGTTCGTCGTCCACGTGCTGGAGAAGTTCTTCAACAAGGACATCGAGGCGGCGACCAAGATCATGCTGCACGTCCATCATCATGGCATCGGGGAGTGCGGCGTATTCACCTACGAGATCGCCGAGACCAAGGTGACGCAGGTGATGGATTTCGCCCGCAAGCATCAGCATCCGTTGCAATGCGTGATGGAAAAGAAGTAGGGCGCCCTGGCGTATTCTTGGCGCTTGTCCGTGGCACCTGTCCTTGAAGTGTGAAGCCGGCGCGCGTGTCGGCCGCAGTGTGATTGCCGCGTGATGCCGCCTCGCGACGTCCGTGAGTCGGCAAAACTACGGATTCTCCACCGGCGCCGATGCCGCCCAAGATCGGAACGGGTTTTGCATCGAAAATACCGCAGGGCTGTCGCCTGCCGGAGTCGCGGAACCGGTCTTTCGCCGCGGTTTTGTATAACTATATGTGACAAAGGTTGTTGTTGCCTGACCGGGCGATGGCGATCATGATGGTGGGGGCCATAGAGGACGCGAATGCCGACTTTTTCTCAAAGCCTTGAACAATCCCTGCATCGTGCACTGGCGATCGCAAACGAGCGTCATCACCAATACGCGACGCTCGAGCATCTGTTGCTCTCCCTGATCGACGATTCCGATGCAGCCGCGGTCATGCGCGCCTGCAGCGTCGATCTCGACAAGCTCCGCACGAGCCTGGTCAATTATCTTGAGACCGAGTTCGAGAATCTGGTCACCGATGGCGCCGACGACGCCAAGCCGACCGCCGGCTTCCAGCGCGTGATCCAGCGCGCGGTGATCCACGTGCAATCCTCCGGTCGCGAAGAGGTGACCGGTGCCAACGTGCTGATCGCGATCTTCGCCGAACGCGAGAGCCACGCCGCGTACTTCCTGCAGGAGCAGGACATGACGCGCTATGACGCGGTCAACTACATCAGCCACGGCATCGCCAAGCGTCCGGGCGTCTCCGAGGCGCGGCCAGTGCGCGGCGTCGACGAGGAAACCGAAGCCAAGGGCGCCGAGGACACCAAGAAGAAGGGCGAGGCGCTCGAGACCTATTGCGTCAATCTCAACAAGAAGGCGCGCGACGGCAAGATCGATCCGGTGATCGGACGCAATTCCGAGATCAACCGCGCGATCCAGGTGCTTTGCCGCCGACAGAAGAACAACCCGTTGTTCGTCGGCGAAGCCGGCGTCGGCAAGACCGCGATCGCGGAGGGCCTCGCCAAGCGCATCGTCGACAGCGAGGTGCCGGAAGTACTGGCGGCCGCTACCGTGTTCTCGCTCGACATGGGCACTCTGCTCGCGGGCACGCGTTACCGCGGCGACTTCGAAGAGCGCCTGAAGCAGGTGCTGAAGGAGCTCGAGGCGCATCCCAACGCCATCCTGTTCATCGACGAGATCCACACCGTGATCGGTGCGGGCGCGACCTCGGGCGGGGCAATGGATGCCTCGAACCTGCTCAAGCCCGCGCTGGCCTCGGGCACGATCCGCTGCATGGGCTCGACCACCTACAAGGAATACCGGCAGCATTTCGAGAAGGACCGCGCGCTGGTGCGGCGATTCCAGAAGATCGACGTCAACGAGCCGACGGTCGAGGACGCGATCGCGATCCTCAAGGGCCTCAAGCCGTATTTCGAGGACTACCACCGGCTGAAGTACACCAACGAGGCGATCGAGGCTGCGGTGCAATTGTCCTCGCGCTACATCCACGACCGCAAGCTGCCGGACAAGGCGATCGACGTGATCGACGAGTCGGGTGCGGCGCAGATGCTGGTGGCCGAGAACAAGCGCAAGAAGACCATCGGCATCAAGGAGATCGAGACCACGATCGCCTCGATGGCGCGGATCCCGCCGAAGAGCGTGTCGAAGGACGATGCCGAGGTGCTCAAGCATCTCGAAACGACCCTGAAGCGCACCGTGTTCGGCCAGGACAGGGCGATCGAGTCGCTCGCGGCATCGATCAAGCTGGCGCGCGCCGGCTTGCGTGAGCCGGAGAAGCCGATCGGCTGCTATTTGTTCTCGGGTCCGACCGGCGTCGGCAAGACCGAGGTGGCAAAGCAACTCGCGGCAAGCCTCGGCGTCGAGCTGTTGCGCTTCGACATGTCCGAATACATGGAGCGTCACACGGTATCGCGCCTGATTGGCGCGCCTCCCGGCTATGTCGGCTTCGACCAGGGCGGCCTGTTGACCGACGGCGTCGACCAGCATCCGCATTGCGTGGTGCTGCTCGACGAAATCGAGAAGGCGCATCCCGACCTCTACAACGTGCTGCTGCAGATCATGGATCACGGCCGGCTCACCGACCACAACGGCAAGCAGGTCAATTTCCGCAACGTGATCCTGATCATGACCACGAACGCGGGCGCTTCCGATCTCGCCAAGCAGGCGTTCGGCTTCACGCGCTCCAAGCGGGAAGGCGACGACCACGAGGCGATCAACCGGCAGTTCGCGCCGGAATTCCGCAACCGCCTCGATGCCATCGTCTCGTTCGGCCATCTCAGCGTCGAGGTGATCGGCACCGTGGTCGAGAAGTTCGTGCTTCAGCTCGAAGCCCAGCTTGGCGATCGCGACGTCACCATCGAGCTGTCCGAACCCGCCAAGGCCTGGCTGGTCCAGCACGGTTACGACGAGCAGATGGGCGCACGTCCCATGGCCCGCGTGATCCAGGAGCACATCAAGAAGCCGTTGGCTGACGAGGTGCTGTTCGGCAAGCTCAAGGGCGGCGGCCACGTCCGCGTCATCCTGGCCAAGGACGAGGCCGACGAGACCAAGGACAAGATCGGCTTCGAATTCGTCGAGGGGCCGGTCACGCCGAAGCAGGAGAAGCTCCCCGGCGCCCGCAAGCGCCCGCCTGGCAAGTCCAAGCCGGGCGGCCCGAAGGGGCCGGCCTCCAAGGGCCCGCTGGTCAAGGCTTGATCAGCGCGCGATGAATAGAAAAGGCCGGCTGCGAAGCCGGCCTTTTGTTTTTGAGGCTGTGCGTGACTCGTTACGTCCCTGCTTCGGGCGCTGGCGCCGGTGCCGGCGTTCGCTGCCTCTTCGGAGCGACGGGCCTGGCGCGGACCGTTGGCTGCATCGTCACGATGACTGGATTGGGCTTGTGATCGGTGGCCGCTCCCGTCGCGGCGTCGACGCCCATGCCGACCACGCCGCCAAGCAGGAGATTGCCGGCAAAGCCGGCGGCGCCCGACGTCGGGATATCCCTGCTGAGCGGCACGATCTGCGGTTCATAGCCTTCCTTCTGGAAGGTGATCGAAATGTCTGCGTTCCGCTTGACGACCACGGAGCAGGGCGTCGTGCAGGTGGTCGGAACTTCCAGTCCGCTGACGACGGCTTCCACGCCTGAAGGTGTCGATGAGATGCTGATGTTCTCGGTCGTAGCGCGCGTGACAGACGCGCAGCCGCCCAGCATGACGCCGAGCGCCGCAATTCCCACGAAACGCATGAAATGCCCCTTATTCCCCGCGCCAATCAAGCGCAACCGGAGCGCGAGCGCAAGAGGTCATTGGTCCGGATAGTTAAGCTGCGCAGGGGTTGTGCACGGGAATGGTAGGCACCGGAAGGTGGGGGTCCGTCAGTCGCCCCGCAGGCGCTGATCGTCCTGCACGCGGACGTGCTCGGCGCCGCGCGCGCCGGCCGGAGACAGTCGCAGCATGCTCAGCACTGCGCCGCAGAGCGCAAAGCCGACGCCCACGAGGAGCGCCAGCCTGGTCCCCTCAACGGGGTACCGTCCGAGCAACAACGCGACCAGCGCGGCACCTGTGGTCTGGCCGAGCAGGCGCGCCGTGCCCAGCATTCCGCTGGCGCCGCCGGCGCGCTCGCGCGGGGCGGCTGCAATCATGGTGCGGTTGTTGGGGGTCTGGAACAGGCCGAAGCCGGCGCCCGCCAATGCCATGCGCCAGATCACGTCGAACGTCGAAGGGTCCGCAGGGACGAAGGCGAGCGCGGCGAGGCCGCAGGCGAACAGCGTAAGGCCGATGCCGCCGAGCAGGCCGGCTGGATAGCGCTCGACCAGGCGGCCGGCGAGCGGCGCCGCGAACGCCACGGCGATCGGCCATGGCGTGATCAACAGGCCCATATGCACCGCCGAATAGCCGAAGCGGCTCTGGAGGTAGAAGGGCATCGCGACGAAGGCCAGCATCTGCCCGCAGAACGAGGCGATCGAGGTCGCGATCGACAGCGCGAACACCGGGATTCGCAGCAGATCGACCGGCAGCAGCGGTGAGCTCATGTGGGTTTCGCGCCAGATCAGCAGCGCACCGGCGACGAACGCGATGGCGAACTGGATCAGGCAGGTGATGGCAGCCTCGCCGTGACCGACGCTGTCGACGGCCGCGATGCCGACGCCGAAGGTGATGGCTGAAAGCCCCGCGCTCTGCCAGTCGAACGAATGGCTGGCGGGCTTGGTGTGCGGCAGGCTGCGCAGGCCCAGCAGCAGCGTCACCGCCCCGAGCGGCACGTTGATAGCGAACAGCCACGGCCAGCTTCCGACCGCGAGGATGCCTGCGGCGATCGTCGGGCCGATGGCGGCCGAGAAGGCGACGACGAGCGCGTTGAGCCCGATGCCGCGGCCGAGCTGGCTGCGCGGGTAGGTGAAGCGCACCAGCGCCGAATTGACGCTCATGATGCCGGCGGCGCCAAAGCCCTGGATGATGCGCGCGGCCGTCAGCAGCGGCAGCGTATGCGCCAGCGCGCAGAAGGCGGATGCCAGCGTGAACAGCACCAGCCCGACCAGATAGACGCGGCGATAGCCGATGATCTCGCCGAGCGAAGCCAGCGGCAGCAGCGAGATGGTGATGGCGAGCTGGTAGCCGTTGACGATCCAGATCGAGAAAGCCGGGCTCGCGTTCAAGTCGGCCGCGATCGTCGGCAGCGCGACATTGGCGATGGCGCTGTCGACCACCGCCATGATGATGCCGAGCGCAATGGTCAGCACCGCCTGGTTGCGCTGTGGCTGCGGCAGGCCGTCGGCGGGCTCGATTGTGATTGACGACATCGTGAAGCGTATTCGGTTGAGGCGCGTTTGCTGGTCCGCAACTTGGTCCGACCCGGGATGGTTCCAGCCGAAGCTGCAGCCGTTTCGGCCCTATCTCGGCTTCCGCGGTTCCTGAATCGCCCTGAGGTAGCTTACCACGGCCTCCGCGTCGTCGCGGCCGAATCGGGCCGTCGGCATGGCGCGGTGTATGCTGCTGTAGCCGTCCTGGAGGCGCTGCATGAAGTCGGGGTCGTAGAGTTTGTTCTCGCCGAGATACCGGAACGGCGGTGCCAACTCATTCGGGCTCGTGCCCGTCCGGCCGACCGCGTGGCAACGCGCACACATCTGCTGCAGCATTGCTTCAGCGCGGCGCTGTTCGAGGTCCAGGGCCTCACTCCCGGTGCTCCACAGAACGCCAACGGCCAGCAGCGCCGGCGCGAACCTGTTCATCGCGCGCACTCCGTCATTCCCAGCGCGAGGTTGCTTTGGCCCAGACGTAGAGTGCGATCAAGGCGATCGTGACCCCCGTCGATAAGATCAGGATGCGGCGATCCCAATCGATCCGCGTCCGCTCCGCTCTACTTAAAGAGAGGGCCGTGAACAGGGCCTTCATCGCAAATCGGTGCATCGGGGGCCTCGCGAGAAGGCACGGTGCCACGGATGCAATGCGCCGGCTTGATGCAGCTCAAGGGCTGGCCGCTACACCGCCGGCGGGTTGCGGTCGGTGAAGGTCGTGCGCTGGTGCCAGTAGGGATAGGGCAGCGTCACCTTGCTCGCCGCGTCGAGCTTTGCGATCTGGTCCTTGGTCAGGGACCAGCCGACCGCGCCGAGATTTTCGCGCAGCTGCGCCTCGTTGCGCGCGCCGATGATCAGCGTCGACACGGTGGGGCGCTGCAGCAGCCAGTTCAGAGCGATCTGCGTGACGCTCTTGCCAGTTTCCTTGGCGACTTCGTCGATGGCGTCGACGACGCGATAGACGTGCTCGTCCGGCACGGGCGGGCCGAACTCGGCGGTCTTGGGCAGGCGGCTCACCTCGGGCTTCGGCTGACCCCGGCGAAGCTTGCCGGTGAGGCGTCCCCAACCGAGCGGCGACCAGACCACGGCACCCAGCCCCTGGTCGAGGCCGAGCGGCATCAACTCCCATTCGTAATCGCGCCCGATCAGCGAATAATAGGTCTGGTTGGCGACGTAGCGCGGAAAACCGTGCTTGTCGGCGACAGAGAGCGACTTCATCAGGTGCCAGCCGGAAAAATTGGAAACGCCGACATAGCGGATCTTGCCGGCGCGCACGAGCACGTCGAGCGTCGAGAGGACTTCTTCGGGCGGAGTGAAGGCATCGAAGCCGTGAAGCTGGAACAGGTCGATGTAATCGGTGCCGAGCCGGCTCAGCGAAGCGTCGATGGCTGCGAGCAGATGCTGCCGTGACGAGCCGATATCGTTGGGGCCGTCGCCGAAGCGGAAGGTGGCCTTGGTCGAGACCAGCACCTTGTCGCGGCGGCCCTTGATGGCTTCGCCGAGCACCCGCTCGGACTCGCCGAGCGAATAGACGTCGGCGGTGTCGAACATCGACACGCCGGCCTCGAGGCAGATGTCCAGCAGGCGCCTCGCTTCGGTCGCATCCGTCGTGCCCCACGCCGCGAGGCGGCCGACGCCGCCGAAGGTGCCGGTGCCAAGGCTCAGAGCGGGCACCATGAGGCCTGACCGGCCCAAGCGTCGGTATTCCATCGATATGCTCCTTGGCTGAGCGCTGGTTGCGGCGCGCATCTGCGTTGTCCGATGGTAGCGCAGGGATTCAGCCCGGACCATCGCGTGCGCACATGGCGGCCCTGCGTTCAGTCGACGCGCTACGCCGTTGTGATTTGCAGGCTCGCGGCCGTGATCGCCGCGCGCGGCCGGACCTCAGCGACTAAGGTCGTCGAGAAGCCTGAGCACGTCCGTGGACGCCTCTTCGACGAGCGCGATTTCCCTGAGCGCGCCGGCAAGGTCGCCGTCCGCGAAGAGCTTCGCAGCCCGTTTTCCGTGGTCGTGAACGAGGGCGTGCGGCCTTTCGAGCGGTCGGAACGCCCGATGACTGCGCATCGTCAGAGATCCGTCGCCGTAGTACCATTTGCCCAATCGGCAGGAATGATGATCTGCGAGTTCGTCGGCCTTCAGCGTCACGCGGCCGATCGCCATGTCTGCGAGGCGCTTCTTCCAGATGACGTGGTCCGCCTTGGCGAGCCGCGGAATCTTGTTGTCGAAGGACAGGCCTGCAATGTCCTGAAGCTGCCTCCCGGCGATCCCTTGGGAGACGTCGAGCTGAGAGGAAATGCTCTTGATCTGATCGACGTTCGCCAGCGTCATGCGCGCAATCGCCGCGATGCCTTCGGCCACTTCGCGAGAGG
This sequence comes from Bradyrhizobium sp. 192, assembly GCF_023100965.1. Taxonomy (NCBI): domain Bacteria; kingdom Pseudomonadati; phylum Pseudomonadota; class Alphaproteobacteria; order Hyphomicrobiales; family Nitrobacteraceae; genus Bradyrhizobium; species Bradyrhizobium sp. 192. The sequence continues at coordinate 5,458,336 of NZ_CP064690.1, read as the reverse complement.
CCTCGGTCTGCTGATTGAGGATGTTGGCGATCTCGTCCACGCCGCCCGTCAGGGTGACTGTCCGAGCTTCGACGCTGGACATCTCCTCGCCCAGTTGCGTAACGACGCCCTTGCTCTCGGCGGCCGCTGACTTGCAACCGGCCATGGCGGTCACGATGAGTTCGACCTCATCTCTCAGGCGTTGTATCCGCTCGCGAATGTCCTCGGTCGCCTTGCCGGTCTGTTGCGACAGTCCCTTGACCTCCGAGGCAACCACGGCAAAGCCACGTCCAGCTTCGCCGGCGCGTGCGGCTTCGATCGTCGCGTTCAGCGCCAGAAGGTTGGTTTGCCTCGCGATCGCGTCGATCGAGCCCACGATGGCGCCGATTTCTTCGGACGCCGCGCTGAGGGCCAGGATCTTGTCCGACGCGTCGTTCGCAGTCGCCTCTACGCGCTCCATCGCCTTCGATGCAAGCCGGACGGTGGACATTCCCTGTTCGGCGCCGACCTTCATCTGGGCGGCGCTTGCAGCCGCATCCTCCGCATTGGATCGGATCTGGCCCACCGAAGCGACCATCTCTTCGCTGGCAGCGGCAAGGGCTTGCGTGCGTTGGTCGACCTCGCCGCAGGCTGTGAGCATCCGGGCCGCGGAAATCGCGGTCTCATTGCTCTGGACGTTGAGATCCACGATGGCGTCGAGATTGTTCGAGGCGTCGCCGGCCAATCTGGCCGCGAGCTTCGAGACGGCCTTCGACAGGCGATCGTCTCCGCCGCAGCCGGGTGCGAGGAAATTGCCTTCGGTCAAGGCCTCGATGTACATCGCCAGAGCCTCGTCGCGGGCTTGCAACGCCGTCAGCTGGTCCGGCGCGGCATTAGATACTTTCAGTGCGGCGATCGAGCGCTTGCGGTCGGCACTGGCGAAGAGGGACATGCGGCTTTCCGGCAAAGCTTGGTGGACGAACCTCTTCATTTTAGGCGCTGAAGCTGAACGGCTCGTAAGCTTTCCTATCGGAATTCTGCAAATGGAGGGCGCTCGGCCGCGTGATGTCCCTAGGTGCGAGGCGCGCTGCATCGCAGCATCCGCCTTCGTGCCAGAGGTCGCCAAGGACGCTCCCCTGACCGATCTCAGTGACGCAGCTGGCTCTGCCTGAAATCGCGCGGCGACATGCCGAAATGGTCGCGGAAGACGCGGCCGAAATGCGAGAGGTCGTTGAAACCCCAGGCAAAGGCGATCTCGCTGATGTGGCGATGGACGAGCGCCGGCGAGGCGAGGTCGCGCCGGCATTGCGCAAGACGCTCGGCGAGGACGTAACGTTGGAACGAGGTCTGCTCGTCGGCGAGAAGGTCGTTCACGTAGCGCGGCGAGATGCCGAGCGCAGCCGCGGTGTCCGACAATGTAAGGTCGGGATCGGCCAGGTGGGCGCGGACGTGCGCCTTGAGCCGGTAGACCAGCGCGGAGCGGTGGGTCGAGGACGGCAGCGACGTCTTGCCGAGCCGCTCGCTCAGCGCCATCGCGAGCAGGTCGACGGCCTGTTCGGACAGAACGGCGGCATTGCCAGGGGCGAGGCCGTCGGCGCTCTGACAAAGCCGGAAGATGAAATCATAGGCGAGCCGCTCGAGCGGCGCGTCAGCGCCGAACGACATCGCCGTCAGGGTTTCACTGCCGCCGAGCCGTCGCCGCAACATCTCGTGCGGCACCTTGAAGATGGTCTGCGTAAAGGCGTCGTTGAACTTCAGCTCATAGGGACGTGTGGTGTCGTAGAGCGCGAACTCGCCGGGATGGATCACGGTCTCGCGGCCGTCCTGCACCACGCCGCCGTCGCCGCGATGGCCGAGCGCGACCAGGACGAAGTCCTGATCCGAACGCGCGATGCGGGAGGGCGTGCGGAAGACGTGCTGGCGGTCGGAGCAGACCTCGGAGCAGACGGCCTTGCCGAGCGGGACTTGCGTGACCGAACCGCGAAAGGCGCTGCCGAGATCGGACTTGCAGTCGAGCCCCACGAAGACGTCGCAGACGATGTCCTGCCAGAGCGCGAGCCGCCGATAGCCGGGGCTGCCGTCCGTCGTGAACTGGATTGGCATCTGGCGAGCCTCCCTTTTCCCCTCCAGCAAACCGCTCGTGGCGGATCCGGCATGACCGGAGGCAAATCCCGTACCGGGTCGAAATCCTGGCCGGTCGAGTTTTTGTTCCGCCGCGGTCGAGCGTCCGGTCGCGCGCTTTGGCCCAATAGACTGCATCGGAGACGGCTTCCGATCAACCGGCAATGGAGGCGGCAATGGGCATCGAACATCCGAAATACAAGGTCGCGGTGGTGCAGGCGGCGCCGGCCTGGCTCGATCTCGACGCCTCCATCGACAAATCGATCGCGCTGATCAAAGAAGCGGCCGAGAAGGGCGCCAGGCTGATCGCCTTTCCGGAGGCTTTCATCCCCGGTTACCCCTGGCACATCTGGATGGACTCGCCGGCCTGGGCGATCGGGCGCGGCTTCGTGCAGCGCTATTTCGACAATTCGCTGTCCTATGACAGCCCGCAGGCAGAGCGGCTGCGCGATGCCGTGCGGAAAGCAAAGCTCACCGCCGTGATCGGCCTGTCCGAACGCGACGGCGGCAGCCTCTATCTGGCACAATGGCTGATCGGGCCCGATGGCGAGACCATAGCCAAGCGCCGCAAGCTGCGGCCGACCCATGCCGAGCGCACCGTCTATGGTGAGGGCGACGGCAGCGATCTCGCCGTGCACGCGAGGCCGGACATCGGCCGCATTGGCGCGCTGTGCTGCTGGGAGCATCTTCAGCCGCTGTCGAAATACGCGATGTACGCCCAGAACGAGCAGGTGCATGTCGCGGCCTGGCCGAGCTTCTCGCTCTACGATCCCTTTGCGCCGGCGCTTGGCGCGGAGGTCAACAACGCCGCCTCGCGCGTCTATGCGGTGGAGGGCTCCTGCTTCGTGCTCGCGCCGTGCGCGACGGTGTCGCAAGCCATGATCGACGAACTCTGCGACCGGCCGGACAAGCACGCGCTGCTGCATGCCGGCGGCGGCTTTGCCGCGATCTACGGGCCCGACGGCAGCCAGATCGGCGACAAGCTGGCGCCGGATCAGGAGGGGCTATTGATCGCCGAGATCGATCTCGGTGCCATCGGCGTCGCCAAGAACGCGGCGGATCCGGCCGGTCATTATTCGCGCCCCGACGTGACGCGGCTGCTGCTCAACAAGAAGCGGTACCAACGCGTCGAGCAGTTCGCATTGCCGGTGGATGCCGTCGAGCCCACGGACATTGCCGCGGCGGCGAGCTGATCACCGGGATCGAGGGGAGGTACGATCATGGAATCTGCAATTCCTCAACATCTCGAGACTGAGCGCTCGCGCCACAAGCGCGTGCCGGATGATTACCAGCCGCCATATCCGTCTTTCGTGGCGCGCTACAAACCGGCCGTGAGCCGCGTCGTGATGGCTTACTTCGGCGTGCAGTATCGCGGCACTGCGCCGGCGGCCGCAACGGAGGCGCTGCTCGCGATCGCGAAGCGCTTCTCGGCGGAGAGCGGGCCTTCGCATTGGGATCGCGCGCGCTACGTCGACCAGGCTGGCCATGAGACCATCGTCTCGGTCGCCTATTGGGACGACATCGCACGCTTCGACGCCTGGTTCGAACCGGAACGCGCGGCATGGACCGGACGGCAGCGCGAGGGCGTCGGCACCTTCATCGAGGTGCTGCGTCCCGTTGTGGCGCGGCACGAGACGCTGTTCTCCTCGCCCGACCGGACCGAGGGTGTCGCCGCCATCGCCGGCGGCATGAGCGGGGAGGTGCAGGAGCACGCTTATTGGGGCGGCATGCGCGACCGTATTCCGCTGTCGCAAACCGACGCGATGGCGCCCGGCGGTAGGCGGGAGCTGATACGCGACGGTGCGCGGCTGCGGGTGGCGGCGCATGACAATCTCTGCCTGATCCGATCCGGACAGGATTGGAGCGATACCGAGGCGTCGGAGCGAAAGCTCTATCTCGACGACGTCGAGCCGGTGCTGCGCGAAGGCATGGATTTCCTGCGCGACGAGGGGCTTGCGATCGGCTGCTATGCCAACCGCTACATGCAGGTGCTTCAGGCCGATGGCAGCGTGAGCGAAAAGTCCTACGGCCAGAGCTGGTGGAAGAGCCTGGCGGCGCTGGAACGCTGGGCGGAATCGCATCCGACCCATGTCAGGATTTTCGGTGCCGCGATGAAATATCTGTCGACGCTCGGGCCGTCAGCCAGGCTGCGGCTCTATCACGAGGTCACGGTGGCAGCCGCGGACGAGCAGTTCTTCGAATACCGGGATTGTCACCCGAAGACGGGCATGCTGGCCGGGGTCGAGACGGTCGCCGCTTAGGCCATGCAATGGCCGAGCAGCTCGGGATGCGCGGCGCAGATGTGATGCGCGCCGGCGTCCCTGAGCTCGGCCTCGCTGCCATAACCATAGAGCACGCCGATCGCGGTCATGCCGTTGGTCCTGGCGCCGATCACGTCGTGGCTGCGGTCGCCGATCATGATCGCGCTGCCGGCATCGACCTTTGCTTCGTCGAGCGCGTAGCGCAGCAGGTCGCGCTTGTCGACGCGCGTGCCGTCGAGCTCGGAGCCGAACACACGCTCGAAATAGGGTTTCAGGCCGAAATGATCGACGATGCGGGTGGCGTAGACCGCTGGCTTGCTGGTGGCGACGAACATGCGCGGCGTCGTCGCGGCGAGTGTCGTCAGCGTGTCCACGATGCCGGCATAGGCCGCGTTCTCGAACAGGCCGATATCGGAAAAGCGCTCGCGATAGAGCAGTAGCGCGCGGTCGGCGAGTTCGTCGGTTCCTGTGAGTTTCTTGAGGCTGGCGTGCAGCGGCGGCCCGATGCACCAGGTCAGCTCGTCCTCGCTCGGCACCGCGACGTCCAGCCGCTCCAGCGCGTACTGGATCGAGCGCGTGATCCCCGGCTTCGGGTTGGTGAGCGTGCCGTCGAGATCAAAGAAGATTGTAACCATCACGGCAGGCCCAGGTTGAAAGCGCCGCCCCCCGTTGCGCGGGCGTGACGCATATGTGCGAATTGGCGGCTCCGAGTTCCTGCCACCGTGTTTGAACATCGCGACAGGTCTGACGAAGTACCGCCCAGACCGACGAAACGTGGCATGACGTAAACGAGGCGGGCAGGCGGCGCAACTCTGGACCTCCAATGAATGGCCCGTTACGCCGACATCGGGGGCTCGCTGACGTCGTACGGCACTTTAAAAGCTCGCTATTCGCAGAACCAAAGCGTAGGGTAACTGCATCACCGCCCTTCCCACGGCTTCCATCGGTGACTGAGGGTCACGAGCGCTCCCGCCGACTGAGGAGGAGGGTGCATGCCTCTATTTCGCTTGGCCGATTGGATCGTGCCGCCGGTGATGGTGCCGCTATTTCTCCTGCTCCTGGTAGCGGCGGCGGCTCTCCTGCATGGATAGGACGCCGCAACTGCAATATCTGGTTAGCGGTCGCGATCAAAGCGGCTATGTCAGCTTGAGCCGTGACACAACCAGTGCTGCCCTGAAGAAGGCGCGGGAACTTTTGCAGGAAGGCTATCTCGATGTGCGGATATGCACACCACAAGGCCGGCTGCTGCTATCTGACGAGTTCGATGGGTTCGAGACATGAGAACCCTCCTGGTCGCATTGGCGCTCGGCACGTTCGCGCAAGGTACGTTCGCACAAGGCGCGCTCGGCGCTGAATCCGATTGTCGCGCAATCGAAAGCTCGAGCGGACGGCTCGCCTGTTACGACGCCGCGTTTCCTCCGACATTGAAGAAGCCCAGTGCCGTGGAGAACGACCCATCTCGGCCTCCTTACAAGGACCCGTTCGTTGCAGAAGAGGCTCGAACCGCGGCGAAGCTGAAGAACATCTGCCGCGGTTGTTGAGGTCTGTTAACCAAGCAGCGCGGGCTTGGCAGACGGCCGATGGCGCGAACAGGCGCCATGAACAGGAGGATCTGCCATGCTTGAGTCGGACAACAGATGACCATCGAGCATGCCTCGGTAGAGATCGCTCGCAAACCCTGGGGCCGCCGCGATCTGCGACCCTGGAGCAGCATCGACGCTTCGGCTGATCCGGTCGGAGAGTTGTGGCTCGAGCGGACGGACAAGAGCGCGCCCAACCCGGCACTCCTACTCAAGCTGCTGTTCACCAGCCAGCCCTTGTCGATCCAGGTTCATCCGAATGATGCATTCGCGCGCTCCATCGGCTTGCCGAACGGGAAAACTGAAGCGTGGTACATCCTTTCGGCGCTGCCGGGCGCGCGGATTGCGTTGGGATTGAATCGGCATCTCACGCCGCAAGAGTTGCGCGAAGCGATCGGGGACGGCTCGATTGCGGACCTCGTGCAATGGCGTCCTGTGGCGCAAGGCGACGTCATCTTCGTTCCCGGCGGTACGATCCACGCGATCGGCGCCAATATCGTGCTCGCCGAAATCCAGCAGCGCAGCGACACGACATTTCGCCTGTTCGATTTTGGCCGGCATCGCGAATTGCACGAGGACAGCGTCGTGGCTGCCTCCGAAGCCGGGCCACCTCCGACACAACCGCCTCCGCGACGCCTCACCGATGCGCGACTGGTGCTGGTCGCGAGTTCGCATTTCGTTTTCGAGCGGATCGACCTTCGGGCGAATTCGCTTTGGGGACTCCAGACCGATCGGGAAGCCTGGATTCTCGTGATCGAGGGGGAGGGGCGCATCGGACGGGCAAAGGCAACGGTCGGGGACGCAATCTTCATGGAATCCGATATTGCCGGCATCGACGTTGGCTCAAGCGGGATGAGCATCCTGATCGCCTATCCGGGACCGGATCCAGTTGCATCCTTGCTGCAAGATCGCAGCGAACGCATGACACAACCCACCGACGCTCTCTCCGGCAGTGAAATCATCGAGGTGCTGACATGACGCCGCTCCGCCGTATCGCCGTCATCGGCAACTCGTTGCCTCGCCGGTGCGGAATTGCGACCTATACGACCGACCTGAAGAACGCGATATCGATTGCGCGCCCGGACCTGGAGGCTTGCATCGTGGCGATGACCGATCGCGGCCAGACCTATGATTATCCTCCGGCGGTCGCTTTCCAGATCAGGGATAACAATATCGAAGACTACATGCGTGCCGCGGATTTCCTCAATGCCGGTCAGTTCGACACCGTCTGCCTGCAGCACGAGTTTGGCATTTTCGGCGGTGAAGCCGGGGCCCACATCCTGGTGCTGCTGTCTCGCCTTGCCATGCCGGTGGTGACGACGTTCCATACGGTGCTGGCCAAACCGTCACCCGCGCAACGGACGGTGATGGAGCGCATCGTCGATGCGTCGTCGAAGGTCGTGGTGATGGCCCACAAGGGCCGCGAACTGCTGCACGATGTCTATCTGGTGCCCGACGACAAGATCGAGGTCATCCCCCACGGCATTCCCGATGTCGCCTTCGCCGAGCCCGATGCCGCGAAGGCCAGGCTCGGATTCGAGCAAAAATCGGTGATCCTGACATTCGGCCTGCTTTCGCCCAACAAAGGCATCGACGTGATGATCGACGCGATGCCTTCGATTCTGAGGCGCTGCGAGAACGCGGTGTACGTCGTGCTCGGCGCGACGCACCCCAACCTGGTTCGGAACGAGGGCGAAGCCTATCGCGAAGGCCTGATGGCGCGGGTCCGTGAACTCGGAATAGACGATCACGTCGTGTTCCTCGACCGGTTCGCCGATTTGGCGACGCTGCTCGAATTCATCTCGATGTGCGACGTCTATGTCACGCCTTATCTCAACGAGGCCCAGATGACGTCGGGCACCCTGGCCTACAGTTTTGGAATGGGGAAGCCGGTTGTCTCGACGCCATATTGGCACGCACGCGAGCTGCTTGCCGACGAGTGCGGAGTTCTGGTGCCGTTCGGCGACGCTGCAGCGATCGGCAGCGAGATCGCCAACCTGCTGACCGACGCCGCCCGCCGGCAGGCGATGTCTCGGCGTGCCTATGCGGCGAGCCGGATGATGACCTGGGAGCGGGTGGCTGAGCGCTACGCGGCCGTCTTCGAGACTGCACGGCAGGGACATAGGTTGAAGGTCTTCGTGCGCTCCGACGTGGGCGCGCCGGAACTACGTAGTCCCGCGCCGCCCGACATGCAGATCGGCTATTTTCTATCGATGTGCGACGACGTCGGCCTGTTCCAACATGCGGTACATTCGGTGCCCGATCGCGCGCACGGCTATTGCGTCGATGACAACGCGCGAGCGTTGCTTCTGGCTTGCGCTCTCAACGGTCCGGGCGAACGGCCGCTGCCGGATGTCCTGACGACCCGATTTGCAGCCTTCGTACAGCATGCCTGGAATCCCGACACCAGGCAGTTTCGCAACTTCATGGGCTTCGATCGAACCTGGCTCGAGGACAGGGGCTCCGAAGACAGTCACGGACGCACGCTATGGGCGTTGGGTGAGGCCGCGCGCGGAGACGCGAGCCCGGCCCGGCGCCTGTGGGCTGCTGCCTTGTTCGCCCAGGCATTGTCGATCGCGGAGAGCTTCCGCTCGCCCCGTGCGTGGGCGTTCATGCTGCTGGGTCTGGACGCCTACTGCGCCGTAGCGCCGGACGACGTTCGCGCCAGGGAAGTCCGGCATTCCCTGGCCGACAGGTTGATGTCCTGCCTGGCTTCGGTCGAGACCCCGGATTGGATATGGTTCGAGGAAGGGCTAGCCTACGACAACGCGCGATTGCCGCAGGCCCTGATCCTCACGGGTATGGCGACACAGATGCCTCGATATCTCGATGCCGGATTGAGGTCTCTGCGCTGGCTCATGACGCAGCAAACGACCGCGGCGGGCTATTTCCGGCCGGTCGGCACCGCTGGCTTCGGAGAGCAGCGGCAGTCCCCCCGTGCCTTCGATCAGCAGCCGGTGGAGGCAACGGCGACGATTGCCGCGTGTCTGGCCGCGTGGCGTGGCGACGGCGATGCCGAATGGAAAGCCATGGCCATCCGGGCCTTCGCCTGGTTTCTTGGCAGGAACGACCTCTCAGTGGCGCTGGCTGATCCGATCACCGGCAGTTGCCGTGATGGATTGCACCCCGATCGGGCGAACGAAAACCGCGGCGGCGAGTCGGTCGTTTGCTATCTCCTCGGACTTGCCGAGATGCGTCAGCTCGCGCGTGCCCACAGTCTGATGACAAAGCCCGCACCCTTGCGTGCCGTGGGCGCCTGAATTTCCCCCTCCCATGCAGCTAGCCGAGGACACCCGTGCCATACGCTTCTTTCCTAAACCGGCAGGCGCTTCACCTGCGGCCCGATCCAGCGCGGGTCATCGTGCGGCCGTTCAAGCCGGCAACCGAACCCCGCGACTTGAATCCGACCGACAAGATGCGCGCAAACCATATCGTCGACCGGGTTCTTGCGCTTAGTTCGGAAGCCGTCGCCGCGCAGCTGGCGGACGTCCTGGACAATTTCCAGGGGCGACATCGTAACCTCCTGGAGAGCTTCGAGGCCCGCGCCAACGAGATGGAAGATGCTTTCATGAAGCATGGCGCATTCTCAAAGACCCAGCGCCAGCTGGTCGGCGCCTATTTTCTCAGCGAGTATTCGTTCGAGGCGTCTGCCTTGTTCAACCCCAGCATCGTGCCACACCCCGACCAAACGGGGACGCCGCACGGGGCGGTACGCTTCATCATGAGTCTCCGTGCCATCGGCGAAGGCCACGTGTCGTCGCTGACGTTTCGAACCGGAACGATTGCGGTCGACGGAAGCCTGGCCGTCGATCCGACGGTGCGCCTTGCCTCGGTTCCCCGGATCAACCGTCGCATATCCGGTCCGGACGGCGAGTCCGTGGAATTGACGTTCAGGCCCGAGCAAGACCTCAGCGAGCGAGTCATCTTTCCCGTGACCGAATCCCAATCGAACGGCATCGAGGATGTGCGGTTTGTCAAATTCAACGACGGCGATCGGGAAGCGTACTACGCGACCTACACGGCTTACAGCGGTCGGGCGATTCGATCCGAGTTGATCGAGACCAGCGATTTCATGTCGTTTCGACTGACGCCTTTGAGGGGCGCTGCGGCACACAACAAGGGGATGGCGTTGTTCCCGCGCAAGATCGGCGGCCGCTATGCCATGATCGCGCGACAAGACAATGAGAACCTGTATCTGATCTATTCGGATGACCTCTACACGTGGGAAAGCGGCCAGCTCCTTCTGCAACCGCAATTTCCATGGGAGTTCGTGCAGATCGGCAATTGTGGGTCGCCGATCGAACTCGACGAGGGTTGGTTGCTGCTGACGCACGGGGTCGGGCCGATCCGCAAATACTCGATCGGAGCGGCGCTGCTCGACAAGCGTGACCCATCGAAGGTGCTGGCGCGTTCGAGCGAGCCGCTGTTGCGGCCTGAGCCGTCCGAGCGCGAAGGGTATGTCCCCAACGTCGTCTACACCTGCGGTGCGATGAGGCACAATGACCAGATCATCCTGCCATATGCCGTGTCCGACACCTTCTCCAGTTTCGCGACGATCAGAATTGCGGCGCTCATGGATGCGATGCGGCGCTGAGCGCGGCTTCGCAGTCGTTGACGTTACCTGGATCCATCAATCGGCAAAGGAGGCTTCGTGATGCGAGCAACAACCTACGTGGTGCAGGCATTCAATGCCGGCAAGGGTGGAAATCTGAAGGCCGACGCACCGATCGTCTGCAAATCGGAAAGTGGCGCTCTGCGAACCGCGGAGAGGCTGGCCTTGAGCAGGCTCGGTGTAGTTGGGTTCTCGTCCAGCGGCGATCCGGAAATGGGGGACTATGACGATGAACCCGTGGTGTTCTTCCGGAAGGGCGAGCTGCCGCCGGGCTTCGACTGAGAACTTGGTCGGGATCGAGCAGATCTGCGCAGAGGAGGCTCCATGAGCGAGCGACTTGAGACACTGAAGAAGGCCCGCGATCGCATGATCGAGGACAGGGACGCGCACGCGAAAGTGCTGGCGGCGCCTTTCGAGCGCGACACGGCCGAGCGGGCGCGCAACAAGTTCGTCGAATTTCAGGCGCTGATTGACGCCCTTGACCGCGCCATCAGCGGCGCAAGCCTGGTCCCGGTCAAAAATTAACAACGAAAGGCGAGACCGGCTGTCGCTTCAACTCAGTGAGCCGGGAGCATGCCAACCGCGGGCGTGCTCGCGTCATTGCTGCCAGGCCCATTCGCAGCGGCGTCCGCACCGGCCTGCGCTTCCCAGGCGGTGACTGCGGCCGTTGCGGCCTCCCGGAGCGCGGCGAGCAGGGATTGCGGCGCCGGTTCGGCGATGGCGACGCCGTTGTCGCGCATGCGCGCGTAATTATCGGAGGTGCGATGGGCCCATGGGGCGAACTGGCTTTGCTCGGTTTCTGCGGCCGCGGCCAGCACCTCGCGCTGCATCGGATCGGGCAGCGCGGTAAAGACGTCGCTGCGGACGAACGCGATCGAGACCGGCATCGCATAGTTGATGGCGGTGAAGTGCGGCAGGAAGTCCCAGAGCTTGCGCCCCGCGCCGCCGTCGCCGGAGGTGAGGAACGCGTTCAGCCGATGCTCCTTCAAACCCGCAAGCGCGGCATCTCGCCGGAATTGATCTTGAGCCGGTTGTCGAAGGCGTTGGTCACGGTCACGAAGCCGTTCGTGCGCTCGGAAACCCGGCTGGCAAAGGTGGTGAGCCCGATCCCGGAGATGTTATTCTCGGGGTATTCCGTGGTCATTTGCCAGGTGACCTGAGAGGTGACCTGAGCGACCGCCGGTGCGAGGCTCAGCACCAGTGCGACAAGGGCGAATATGACGCGGATCCGTTTGGCGGGGTAACGCATTGGGAGAGACAGGTCAGGCAGCATAGAACTCATCGAACCATGGCAGGATGCCACGACTGGGCAGATCACCTTGTTGCATGCCGCACCGGGGCGCGCCACAGCGCCGCCTACCCATGGTTGAGGCGGATTGCATGGCCCGTGATCGCTGCGCTGCTCGTCTCGTCGATTCCGGCACTGGCGGCGGATGATCCGCCCGCAAAGCCCGACACGGCGGTGCCGAGCGCCGAGGAGCCCGCGAAACCGCCGGAGAAATCCGAGGCGCGCGAGAGCGACACGCGGGAGTCGATCTGCCTGATCGTGGAGGCCGCCGCGCGCGATGCCAATCTCCCGCTGGAATTCTTCGCCCGGGTGATCTGGCAGGAAAGCCGCTTCCAGGCCGATGCGGTCGGTCCCACGACACGCAGCGGCGCGCAGGCACAGGGGATCGCGCAGTTCATGCCGGGCACGGCAAGCGAGCGCGGGCTGCTCAATCCGTTCAATCCGGTGCAGGCATTGCCGAAATCGGCGGAATTCCTCAACGAGCTGCGCAACCAGTTCGGCAATCTCGGTCTTGCCGCGGCGGCGTACAATGCCGGCCCGCGGCGCGTGCAGGAATGGCTCGCCGGCACCGGCGGAATGCCGGAGCAGACCCGCAACTACGTCCTCGCCATCACCGGCACGAGCATCGATGCCTGGGCCAAGGCAGGTGCCACCGGCAAGGGACCGCCGAGCGCGCCGCCGACGAGCTGCCGAGACCTGATGGCGCTGCTCAAGCGCGCGCCGAATGCCTTTGTGGCCGAGCTCGAGCAGCACGTCGAGCTTGCGGCCGCAAAGGCCTGGGGCGTGCAGCTCGCCGCCGGCTTCGACCGCAACAGGGCGCTGGCGATGTATTCCCGGGCGGTCACGCGGCTCGGCGCCGCGATCGGCGAGCGCGATCCGAGCCTGCTGAGTTCGGTGATGCGCAGCCGCGGCACGCGTGCGTTCTATCAGGTCCGCATCGGCGCAGACACGCGCAGCGAGGCGGATGATCTCTGCAACCGGATCAGGAAGGCCGGCGGGGCGTGCTTCGTGCTCAAGAACAAGGGTGTGAGCGGGTAGGGCGGCGGTGGGGGTGTCGCGCATGCCAGCCCCGCCACGCGGTTCCTTGACGCGAGCCGCCGTATTGCCCGTTATGCGGGCACGATTCCGCAACCCATCCAAAAAGCTCCGTGGCACTTCCTCCACTCGACTCACCGCAATGGAATAGTTCCTGGCTTGCCTTCGGCTGGGGTCTGCGCTCGGTCACGCAGACGATCCTCACGCTCGTCCTGTTCGCGACCTATCTCGGTATCGGCGCGCTCGCTCACGACACCCATTTCAGCCTGCTCTGGGCGCTGTGCTCGACGCTGTTCGTCTGGGCCGGTCCGGCGCAGATCATCCTGATCACCACGCTCGGCTCCGGCGCCACCATCATCCAGTCGGCGATCGCGGTCACCGTCAGCGCCATCAGGCTGTTTCCGATGGTGGTCGGTGCTGCCCTTGATGCGCACGCCGACCACCAGGCGGCGTGAGTTGTTCTTCGCGGCGCATCTCACGGCCGTGACGCTGTGGGTCGAATGCCATCGATTCCTGCCGCTTGTGCCGCGCGAGCGGCGGATCGCCTTCGTCAACGGACTTGGCTTTGGTCTGGTCTCGGTGTGTCTCACCGCCAACACGGTGGGCTATTTCCTCGCCGCCAACCTGACGCAGACGCTTGGCGCCGCGATCCTGATGCTGACGCCTCTGTCCTTCCTGTTCTCGACCGCGCGCAACAGCCGCGAAGCCGCCGACGTGGTCGCGCTGGCGCTCGGTGTCTTGCTCTATCCGCTGGCCGCGAAGATGAACTCCGGCGTCGACATCCTCGTCAGCGGGCTCGCGGCCGGTACGATCGCCTATGGCGTGCACTGGTGGCGGGAGGTGCGCGCATGAGCTACGCGCAGCTCATCGGCGACTGGCAGGCGCTCGTCGTGCTGTTCGTCGCCGGCGTCGTTCCCAACCAGATCTGGCGCATGCTCGGCCTGTGGTTCGGCGGCGGCATCGACGAGGGCTCCGAGCTGCTGGTCTGGGTGCGGGCGATTGCAACCGCGATCCTGGCCGGCGTCATCGCCCAGATCGTGGTGGAGCCGCCGGGCGCGCTCGCAAGCGTGCCTGATACCCTGCGCTATGGCGCCGTCGGCGCCGGCCTCGTCGTGTTCCTGCTGACCCGCCGCTCGATCTTCGCGGGTGTCGTGACCGGCGAAGTCTTCATGCTGGCCGGCAAGTGGTGGTTGGGCTAAAACCCTGCCCACCAGCAAGGAATCGGAAATATGGTTCGCAAGAACGAGCTCCGCGAGGGCGAGGTCGCCATCGAGCTGCCGCCCGCGCAGGATGCCGGCCTGGTCTTCATTGGCCGCGTCCGCACGCCCTGGACCTCGCGGATGGAGACGCCGCGGCAGGGACGTCAGGACGGCCCGATTTGCCGGCTCGAGATCTTCGAGCCGTTCGTGCCGGCGATCAAGGGCGTGGATTTCTACAGCAATCTCGAAGTGCTTTACTGGCTCGACCAATCGCGCCGCGACATCATCCTGCAAAGCCCGAAGAACAACGAGAAGACCCGCGGCACCTTCTCGCTGCGCTCGCCGGTGCGTCCCAATCCGATCGGCACTTCGATCGTGAAGCTCGTCGGCATCGAGGGCAACGCGATCCTGGTACGCGGGCTCGATTGTCTCGACAACACGCCGCTGATCGACATCAAGCCCGATCGCTGCGAGTTCACGCCGCTGGCGGCGCCGCAGAAGGGCGATTTCGAGACGGAATGACGCGTGGATAGAGCTACCCCTTCAACGCCGCGATCAGCTTCGCCGCATGCTCTTCCAGCACCTTGGCATCTTCCTTGCGGCTGGCGGGCGGCAGCATGGCCACGCCGTCATGGCGCGGCATCACATGCATGTGCAGGTGAAACACCACCTGCCCACCGGCGGGCTCGTTGAACTGCTGGATGGTGATGCCGTCGGCCTTGAAAGCCTGCATTGCGGCGGCGGCGATCTTGTGCGCGCCGCGGGCGACGTTGGCGTAGTCGTCGGGCTTGATGTCGAGGATGTTGCGGGCAGGAGCCTTCGGGATCACCAGCGTGTGGCCGGGCACGCGCGGCATGATGTCGAGGAAGGCGAAGACGTGCTCGTCCTCGTAGATCTTGGAGCAGGGCAGCTCGCCGCGCAGGATTTTTGCGAAGATGTTGTTGGTGTCGTAGGCGGTCATGTGGGCGGCTCCCGAGAAACTTGCGCTTGGATTTTGCGCTTACTGTCACCAGCCGCAGCAAACCGTCAAGGCGCCTCGTCGATGCCTTTGCGGAACGGCCCGAGCTCGGCGAGCTCCCGTCCCGCCTCGGCGACGTAGGCGCGCTCCCGCTTGAGGTAATCGTCGATGGCGCGGCGCAGGCCGGGATCGGCGATGAAGTGCGCGGAATGGGTTGTGCGCGGCAGGTAACCGCGCGCGATCTTGTGCTCGCCTTGCGCGCCGGCCTCGACATGGGTGAGGCCGCGTTTGATGGCGAAGTCGATCGCCTGGTAATAGCAGACCTCGAAATGCAGGAACGGGTGATGCTCGACGGCGCCCCAGTTGCGGCCGAACAGCGTGTCCGAGCCGATGAAGTTGATCGCGCCCGCGATCCAGCGTTCGTTGCGGCGGGCCATCACCAGCAGCACGTCCTCGCTCATGGTCTCGCCGATCAGCGAGAAGAATTCGCGTGTGAGATAAGGCCGGCCCCATTTGCGCGAGCCGGTCTCCATGTAGAATTCGAAGAAGGCGTCCCAGGCATCCTCGGTGATGTCCTTTCCCGTCAGCCAGTGGATGGTGATTCCAGCGGGGAGCGCATCGCGCCGCTCGCGCTTGATCGATTTGCGGTGGCGCGAGTTCAGGGTGCTGAGGAAGTCATCGAAGCTCGCAAAGCCCTCATTGCGCCAGTGGAACTGCTGGTCGGTGCGCTGCAGGAAGCCGTGGTCGGCGAGCAGCTTCCATTCGTCCTCGCGCGCGAAGGTGACGTGAACGGAGGAGGCCTTGCTGACGCCGCATAGCGCCACGAGGCCGCTCGCCAACGCGTCCATGATCCGCTCGCGATCCACGCCGTCGCGGACCAGCAGGCGCGGGCCCGTCGCCGGAGTGAAGGGAACCGAGACCTGGAGCTTCGGATAGTAACGCCCGCCGGCGCGCTCATAGGCGTCGGCCCAGCCGCGGTCGAAGACGTACTCGCCTTGCGAATGCGATTTCAGATAGCAGGGCACGACCCCGGCGACGCGGCCATCGACCTTGGCCACGAGGTGCCGCGGTCCCCAACCGGTGCGGATAGTAGCCGAACCCGATATCTCGACGGCCGAGAGAAAGGCGTGTGAGACGAACGGGTTATAGGCGGGTTTTGAGAGCCCAATGGAATCGCCTGGAAGGGTGGATGAGGTTCCCGCGCCAAGCCCACATTTGCTGCTGGGATTGGCGCAGGCGTCCCAATCTTCGGCAGACACCTCGCCAATGGAAGGTACGGCCTCGAGCGTGATTTCAGATGATGCCATCGTCGTCCAAGATCGTGCATTGCAGCAGCGACTTCAAGGGGGCGAGGGCTGGTACTCTCGTGCCCCGGCTCAGCGCGGCAACGCTTGCGCGTTGCGGCTTGTCCGGGACGCGAGCGAGGCCTACGGCACGAACCCCTCAAAGATCATCTGATCGGCATATTGCCCGACCCGCGTCCGCTGCTCCGTGGTGCGAACGGTCCAGCCGAGCAGGGCACAGCCGAAGACGTTGCGGGCGATCCAGGGGGCGGGGGCCGGGAGGTCGTCGACCCTGAAGGCGACGAAGTGGGGCCGGGTCTGAAAGCCGTGGCGCAGGTACAGCATGCTGTCGCGCTGCGGCTGCGTGAGCTTGGCCCAATAGTCGTCCTCATAGGTCCGCTGCGCGACGATGCCGCGCGGGCGGGAGGGCAACAGCTCGCGCAACGCCAGCACCTGGTCGGGATCGAAGGACATGCCGACGGCGCGCCCCTGATAGGCCGCCAGCACCTCGGCCATCCGCTTCACAAGCTTGCGGTCGCCGTCAAAATGGCTCTTCACCTCGATCACCAGCGGCACGCGGCCGGCGACCATGGCGCAAAGGTCGGAGAGCGACATCATTCGCTCGTCCGTGTCTTTGAATTTGACCGCCTTCAGCTCCGCGGCGGTCTTCGACACCACCTCGCCGGTGGCCTCGGTGAGTCGGCCGAGCGCATGGTCGTGATGCACCATGGCCTCGCCGTCGGCGGAGAGCTGAATGTCGACCTCGATCGAGAAATTGCCCGCAATCGCAGCCTGCACCGCGCCCGGCATGTTCTCGACGATGCCACGGGAAATGTCGTGCAGGCCGCGATGGGCGACCGGCCGGGTTGTCAGCCAATCCGGAGCGCGCATGCTCGTCAGGCGACCTCGAACACGCCCTCGACCTCGACCGCCGCGTCCGCGGGCAGCGAGGCGACACCGACCGTGGTGCGGGCGTGGCGGCCCTTGTCTCCGAAGGCCGCGACCATCAGGTCGGAGGCGCCGTTGAGCACCTTCGGTCCGTCCAGGAAGTCCGGCGCCGAGTTGATGAAACCGCCGAGGCGAACCACGCGCACCACCTTGTCGAGGTCGCCCAGCGCCGCCTTGACCTGGGCCAGCAAATTGACCGCGCAGCCGCGGGCTGCCGCAGCGCCGTCCTCGATGGAGACGCCGGCGCCCAGCTTGCCCTTGGCGATCAGCTTGCCGGAGGGGTCGAAGCAGACCTGGCCGGAGACGAACAGCAAATTGCCGGTGCGCACGAAGGGCACGTAATTGGCCACGGGGGTGGGGGCCTCGTGCAGCTTGATGCCCTGTTCCGCCAGCTTTTGCTCGACCGTGCTCGCCATGTTCGCCCTCGTTGTCCAGAAATTCCATTCGCCCCGGCGCATCCGTCGGAGGCCGGCCTTGCCCTGTTTCGCCCATCGTGCCGCCACATGCAAGCAACCCGCGAGAGGCTGCCTTTTGCCGAGGCGAGGCCGCAGGTTCAACGGCAGGGCCGCAACTTTACGTGAAACGGCCTCAGTTGCGACGCAATGGAACGGTCATTAAAATGTCGAATCTGCGCATGCCCAAGGATTACCCAAGGACGCGTCTCCAAGGATCAGACATGGTGCACCTTTTCCGGACTTCGCTCTGTGTCATGGCGCTCGCCGCGGCCAGTTTGGGCCTTGGCGATTTAGCCCTTGGCGGCGCCGCACAGGCCGCCAATGGTCCGTTCCTGGCGCATCAGGCGCTCTACGACCTGAGCTTGGTGAAATCGCGCTCCAACTCGGTCAACAGCGCGCGCGGCCGCATCCTCTACAACTTCACCGGAAGCTCGTGCGAGGGCTACACTTCCGAATTCCGCCAGGTCTCCGAGCTCGACAGCGGCGAGGGCAAGGTCACGCTCAGCGACCTCCGCTCCAACTCCTGGGAAGATGCCGCCGGCAAAAGCTACCGCTTCAAGATCGAGACCCGCATGAACGAGGCGGATGCCGGCCGCGTCGATGGTTCGGCCGAGCGCGACGGCGACCACATCAACGTCAAGCTGAAGCTGCCGGCGCCCAAGAGCTTCACCCTCGACGGCAAGATCGTATTCCCGACCGAGCAGATCCAGCGCATCATCGCCGCCGCCAAGGACGGCAAGTCGCTGCTCGAACTCTCCGTCTATGACGGCTCCGACGATGGCCAGAAAGTCTACAACACGCTGACCGTGATCGGCCAGCCGATCCCCACCGACCGCGCCGCCTCGCCGGATCCGTCGACCTCCGACGAGCACATGAAATCACTGAAGCGCTGGCCCGTCACGGTCAGCTATTTCGACCGCGAGGCCCAGCAGAAAGAGGGCGAGCAGACGCCGGTCTATGCGATGTCGTTCGAGCTCTACGAGAACGGCGTCTCGCGCCAGCTCATGCTCGACTACAACGATTTTGTGATTTCGGGCGCGATGGGGAAATTCGACGTGAAGGACAGCAAGCCCTGTAATTGAGGGCGAAACGTCTAGCCCTTGTGGCACTCTCCGGCTACGCTCGCTCCCAACCACAAACTCCGGGAGCAAGCCCATGCCCAAGCTCGACCATCTCCGTCCCAGCGGCCTTCACAACAATCCCGCTTATTCCCACGTCGTGACCGCCACGGGCGCACGCACCATTTACATCTCCGGCCAAGTGGCTGTGGACGAGGAGGGGCGGATCGTCGGCGAAGGCGATATCGCCGCGCAGACCACGCAGGTGATGCAGAATCTCGGGCACGCGCTGAAGGCGGCCGGCGCGAGCTATTCCAACATCGTGAAGATCACGACCTTTGTCGTGAACTACAGACCGGAGCTGCGCCCGATCATCGGCAAGGCCCGCTCGGCCTTCTTTGAGGGCATGGAGCCGCCGGCCTCGACCCTCGTCGGCGTCTCCGCGCTCGCCGCCCCGGAATGGCTGATCGAGATCGAGGCGATCGCGGTCGCGGATTGAGGTCGTAGCCCGGATGGAGCGTAGCGTAATCCGGGAAGCCTGCCACTGAGGCTGCTCCGCCCCGGATTGCGCTGCGCTCCATCATCCGGGCTACAAGGGCTTCGCATCCGACATCTCTTGCAGCAGCAACATCACTTCGTCGGCTCTGTCAGCAGGCACGAACAGATGGTCATGATGAAAGGCCGAAACCGCATTCACGCTGATGCCGGCTTCGGCCAGACGCGCCGTGATGGCCGCCAGGAAGCCGACCGCATCGAGCGCGGAGTGAACCGTCAGGGTGATCAGGCGTGAAGGGAATGCGTAGCGTAGTCCTGCGGCCTCAGCCTCTTCGCGAGGCATCACGAGCGTCGTTCCTTCCTGCTCGCGGAACATCAGCAGCGGATTGAGTGCTGCGGAAACGCCTTCGTTCGCCGCGATCGTGCAGAACACGAAAGTGCCCGGCCGCAGCTCCGGCTTCATGTGTCTCAGCAGCGCGGTGAGGTCACGTTCGCCTGTCATCACTCCTGCGCTTTCTCCGGCCCGTCATACGCAATGCCGCGGATCACTGCGGCACTGCCGAATTTCTTGCGCAGGCTGTCGACCGCGCGCTCGGCATGGGCGGCGCGGCGGTCGAGCATGTCGGTGTCGTCGGCGGGGGAGCTCTCGTGCAGCGCGCTGACGCCGGCGCCCATCAGGCGGAAGGCGGTGCCGTCGATCTCTTTCGCCAGCATCTCGCGGCAGATCGCGAAGATCTTTGCGGCGAGCTGGGTCGGCGCCGCAATCGATTGCGAGCGGGTGCGCTGGCGGAAATCGGCGGTCTTGAGCTTCAGCGTGACGGTCGAGCCGCCGAGCTCGCTGCTCTTCAGCCGCGACGAGGTCTTCTCGCAAAGACGCCACAGGATCTTCTCCAGCGTCGCGAAATCGCGGATGTCGGTCTCGAAGGTGGTCTCGCTGGAAATGGTCTTGGCGCCCCGGTCGGGCTCGACGCGGCGGTCGTCGATGCCGCGCGCGAGCCGCCACAGCCGGCGGCCGTCGCTCGGAAATTGCCGCATCATCTCGATCTCGTCGGCCTTCTGCAGGTCGGCGATGACGCGGAAGCCGCGCTGCCCCAGGCGCTCCTGGGTGGCGGGGCCGACGCCGAAGATGAAGCCGACGGGCTTCTCGGCAAGCATCGATCGCGCTTGCTCCTGGTCGAGCGCGGCGAAGCCGCGGGGCTTGTCGAGGTCGGAGGCGATCTTGGCCAGGAACTTGTTGCAGGACAGGCCGACCGAGACGGAGATGCCGATATCGCGTTCGACCTCGCGGGCAAAGCGCGCCAGCACCTTGGCCGGGATCATTCCGTGCACCCGCTCGGTGCCGGAGAGATCGAGAAAGGCCTCGTCGATCGAGAGCGGCTCGACCAGCGGCGTCAGTGCCTGCATGGCCTGCCGCACCTCGCGACCGACGCGGACGTACTTTGCGATGTCCGGCGGGATCACGGTCGCGTGCGGACAGGCTTCCAAGGCTTTGAACATCGGCATGGCCGAGCGCACGCCGTAGGTGCGCGCGATGTAGCAGGCGGCCGAGACCACGCCGCGTTTTCCCCCGCCGATGATGACCGGCTTGTCGGCAATGTCGGGATTGTCGCGCTTCTCGACCGTCGCATAGAAGGCGGATTCAACCGTTCGTCGCAACAGTCTGTGTATCGCTCACTTGGAGCAGTTCGTCGAGGGTTTCTGCCGGTGTTTTCCAGCCGAGGGTTTTCCGGGGCCTGGTGTTAAGTGCAAGAGCCACGGCCTCGAGATCGTCGGCATCATGCATGCTGAGATCCGTCCCCTTTGGAAAGTACTGGCGCAACAACCCATTCGTGTTCTCGTTGGTGCCGCGCTGCCACGGGCTATGGGGGTCGCAGAAGTAGACCTGCACGCCTGCATCAATCTTCAGACGCGCGTGCTGAGCCAGCTCAGCTCCTTGATCCCAAGTTAGAGACCGCCGCAGTTGCTCGGGCATGGTGAAGATTGCGCGGGTGATGGCGTCGCGCACGGCCTCAGCGCCATGTCCGGCGAGTGCAGGTCCGTTCTTCACGCGAGCTTCCTGTTTCTGACCGGTCATGCGCGGCAGATGCAGCAGAATGGTAAAACGGGTCGTGCGCTCCACCAAGGTGCCGATCGCGGAACTACCAAGCCCCATGATGAGGTCACCTTCCCAGTGACCCGGCACAGCTCGATCGGCGGCTTCCGCCGGACGTTGACTGATCATGATCTCGGAAGGAATGAAGCTTCTGCCTTTGCAGGCGCGCGCCCTCGGCATCCGCAAGACCCGCCCGGTGCGCAAGCAGGCCGTCAGTTCGCGGCGCAAAGCTCCTCGACCCTGCACATAAAGTGCCTGATAAATTGCTTCGTGACTGATGCGCATCGTCTCATCCTCGGGAAAGTCGAGCCGAAGACGCCGAGAAATCTGTTCCGGGCTCCATGCCCTCGCCCAGCGTCGGTTTTGCCGATGCACGGCCCGGCGTCCCTTCCACACGACCTTCGGACCAACGAGGGGCAACCCGTCTGGCTTGGCGATCATACCGGCAAGCCTGTCCTGCACATAATCCCGCAGGGTCGGGTTGATTGCCAACTTCGCCAACTTGGGCCGTCGGGCGGACCGATCAGCGTGCCATTGGGCCGTGGTCGCTCGGTACTCTGGAGCGCCGCGGCGGCGCGCCACATTGCGCCGGAGCTCACGAGAGATCGTGCATGGAGGCCGACCGAGCTGACGAGCGATGGCTCGCACCCCATGCCCCTGCGCACGCAAGATGGCAATCTCCTCACGTTCGGCAAACGACAGATAGCGCGCCGACGGAGGTTTGGACGATCGCGACAAATGTGTTGGCGGCATACCGCCCGCCCTCCGGAACCAGCGTACTCCGACCGACGGCGACACCCCGGCCTCAACTGCAGCATCCCCGCTCGATCGTCCCAAGGCAATCGCAGCCCAGAACGGTCTGTAATCCTCTCGAAGCGCCTCTCGAGCACGACCTGCCCGCACACCCTTCTCCATCGCAACCTCCTTGTTAGACTGTTGCGACGAACGGTTGAATCCGCCCAGGGCGTCGCAGTCGATGTGGGCGATGGTCAGGCCCGCGAGTGCGCGGTGGCGGACCATGCGAGGGGAACCGCACGCGGAGCAGCGCCGCATGCCAAAATCCAGGTCGGCCAGACAATCCCGGCAGAAGCAGCGGGGCCCGGCCGCCTCAGGAGCGGTCACGGCACGTCGTGCTCCCAGGAGCGGTCACCCAGCGCGTCGCCAAGGACCTGCCGCGCCGCTGCGACGTTGGTTGGATGCAGTTCCGCCGAGCTGGCAAAGGCCTTCACGGTGGCGTCGTCGCGCATCACGAAATCGAGCACGCTGAGGAGGAAATTGGGGTCGGCGGCGGCATTACGCAGGGTCTCCGGACCCACCCCCGTCTCAGCCAGGAACAGGCCCAGCCTTTCAGGGTCGCCTGCAACGAAGGACAGCGCCTGAATCGCAACGATTTCAGCGACTTCGCGAGGGTTGTGAACAGGCTTTTTCAAGGGGACGGTTTGCCTTTCCGTTAACTTTCGGTGTCTACTTTAGGGTCATCATGCCCGAGTCTCGGCCCCAAGTCTTCCGACCCGGCAAGCAGCTGGAAACCACATCGCATAAAGTCGCCCCTCGGGTTTAACGAAACTCAAGCGAATCTGAGGCTAGTTTGAATCCAGTTTTCAAAACGCCGGAAAGCGGCGTCTGAGGCGTTACATGTACCGGTCTGCGGACCAATCAGGAGGGCGGGATGGCTAAGACCGTCCTGATCGTGGAAGACAACGAGCTCAACATGAAGCTCTTCCGCGACCTGTTGGAGGCGCACGGCTACCAGACCACGGGCACCAGCAACGGCTACGAGGCGCTGGATCTCGTTCGAAAACTGCGGCCCGACCTCGTGCTGATGGACATCCAATTGCCGCAGGTCTCCGGCCTGGAGGTGACGCGCTGGATCAAGGACGATCCGGAGCTGCGTTCCATTCCCGTCGTCGCGGTCACCGCGTTCGCGATGAAGGGCGACGAAGAACGCATCCGCGAGGGCGGCTGCGAGGCCTATTTGTCCAAGCCGATCTCGGTCGGCAAATTCATTGAGACGGTCCGGCGTTTTATCGGATAGGAAGTGAGTTCACAGTGTCCGCGCGTATCCTGGTCGTCGACGACGTCCCTGCCAACGTCAAGCTGTTGGAGGCTCGCCTCTCCGCCGAATATTTCGACGTGATGACCGCCTCGAACGGCACCGAGGCGCTGGCGATGGCCAGCCGCGCCGAATGCGACATCATCCTGCTCGACGTGATGATGCCCGACATGGACGGCTTCGAAGTTTGCCGCCGGCTCAAGACCGATCCGGCGACGCACCACATTCCCGTCGTCATGGTCACCGCGCTCGACAGCCCGTCCGACCGCAACCGCGGGCTGGAGGCCGGCGCCGACGACTTCCTGACCAAGCCGGTCTCCGACGTCGTGCTGATCGCGCGGGTGCGCTCGCTGACGCGGCTGAAGATGATGACCGATGAGCTGCGCATGCGCGCCATCACCTCGCTCGAGATCGGCATGCAGGCGCCCGAGCGCAGCGCTGTGTCCGACACCGGCAAGGGCGGCCGCATCCTGCTGGTCGACGACCGCGAGTCCTCCTATGAGCGGCTGGCGACGATTCTCGCCGCCGAGCACACCATCGACGTCGAGCCGAACCCGACGGAAGCGCTGTTCCACGCCGCCGAGGGCAATTACGACCTGCTGATCGTGTCGCTCGACCTCAACAATTTCGACGGCCTGAGGCTGTGCAGCCAGGCGCGCTCGCTGGAGCGCACGCGCCACGTGCCGATCCTGGCGATCGCCGACCCCGAGAACTCGACGCGGCTGCTGCGTGGCCTCGAGATCGGCGTCAACGACTATCTGCTCCGGCCCATCGACAAGACCGAGCTGCTGGCGCGCGCGCGCACCCAGATCCGCCGCCGCCGTTACACCGATCATTTGCGCGACAACGTGCAGAACTCGATCGAGATGGCGATCACGGATGCGCTCACCGGCCTGCACAATCGCCGCTACATGGAGAGCCATCTGGCGACGCTCGCCGAGCAGGCCGCGACCCGCGGCAAGCCGCTGGCGCTGATGATCCTGGATATCGACTTCTTCAAGTCGATCAACGACAATTACGGCCACGACGCCGGCGACGACGTGCTGCGCGAATTCGCGGTGCGGGTGCGCAAGTCGATCCGAGGCATCGATCTCGCCTGCCGCTATGGCGGCGAGGAGTTCGTCATCGTGATGCCCGAGACCGATCTCCACGTCGCCGGCATGGTCGCCGAGCGCCTGCGCCGCTCGATCGCGGGCGAGCCGTTCTCGGTGCACAAGGGCACCAAGCGCATCGAAGTCACGATCTCGATCGGCCTGACAACGCTGGAGCAGAAGGGCGAGGCGGTCGCCGACGTTCTCAAGCGCGCCGATACCGCGCTGTACCGGGCCAAGCACGACGGCCGCAACCGGGTGGTGTCGCAGGCGGCGTAAGGGCTGCTCGCGCAAAATTCGCGAAAACAACCCCATGCACAGTAGAAGGCGCTAACCGGATCAATGGGTTAGGCGGGCGCAAAAGGTCTGCGCCGACCAGCGCGCATTTGACGTGTCGGGCAAAACAGGAGCATGCGGTCACTACGCCGGACCTGCTGCGAGGCGTGCCGAAGTGCATTGGCTGCTCCCTCCAACCCCGTTGTCATTTCCTACGATGGCAAAGACATCCGCAGCCGGCCGTTCCTCGGCTTCAATTCCGCTGTGTCTGAGGAGCGGTCACCTGCAGCGAAGTACCGCCACGACACTTCGGCGAGCGCCACCACGACGCCGGCAGATGCGAGAAGCACAAGCCAATCGCCGACCGATGTTTGTTCGAATGAGCGCCCCATAGTCCTGGAGATCACCTGAGGGGTAAGGACGTGCATCAGGAACGAGCCGGCCTTGGTTAAGACGTTGGGTCGACGGCTTCCACCTGTTTGGAACCAAGACGGCGATCACGTGACGTCGCGTGGGGCGTCCACTCGCGCGACCGCTGCCGGCGCTTCCGCGATTGATAGTGGCGCAGCCCAAAACCGGCAGCAAAACTAAGGGCGCAAGCCAGCGCTAGAAACAACGTACCCATCGCCAATGTCCCTAAAATGGCAGGGTAGCAGCGGGCTTGTTGCAGTGCAATGACAGGGTTTTGACGCTAAACCGCGCGCTCCCTCGGCGCTGCAGCCAAGTTTCACGAGGGCGTCAGCTTTTGACGCAGGGCATCGGCCTGCATACGCAGGTCACGAAGTACCTTGCCGTTGTCAGCTTGAGTTTCCTGCCATTCGATGCGCTCTTCGGCCGTCCACAGGTAGGATTCGCGCGCGAACCGGGCCTTTTCGGCCAGATCGAATGCCTCGTAGGTCCGAATCCATTGCTCGATGCGGTCGAGGCTCTCCTTGAGTGATGCGGGCACTACAAATCCTCGGCAGCGGCCGGAGCACTTTCGTCGTCCGCCGAGGTTTTGTGCAAGGGCTCAGCGGGCATCCCGCGAACGTTGCATCGGCTTTGTTGTTCCCGACTGAAATTTAAAGGAGTGACGGTTCGCTCCCATCATGACTGCTTGGGTGCAGGTCCGTGGCGTTCAAGCCATTCCGCTCTGGCCCGACACTCCTCCGCCATCCGAATAAGGGCAGCTTCGGCCCGAGGTTCAGTTGTTTGCGCGGCCGGCATTCGCCGATGTTTTCGAGTTTTGCGAAGGTCATCTTTCATGGCCGGGGACGCTACCTGCCCAACCGGATCAGCGCGCTTGCCTGGGCCAATGACGTCCACTCCTCAGGGGCGCACTGACCGCGCCATAGACCGATCGATACGCCAACGACCATTAGCGCCGAGCGCGCAGACTCTTCGCCGGCGTCGCATCCTCCCCCACATCCACCCCCGCATTCCGCAGCAACACCTTCGCCGCTTCCTTCGCCGCGCGGGCCATCGCGGGATCATCGCGCACGAGGTCCTGCGCGATCGAGCCGTCGACCAGCAGTACCAGCTGGGTCGCCAGCGCCTCCGCCTCCGCCACGCCGAGCTCGATCAGCCGATCGCGAAACCAGAGGCGGCGGCTTTCCTTGAAGGCGACCGCGATCTTCTTCACGGCGCGGTCGGCAGGGCCGAGTTCTGCGACGGCGTTGACGAACGGGCAGCCGCGAAAGTCCTTGGCCGCAAAGCGCCGCTCCAGCGAATCGAAGGTGGCGAGGATTTGCTCGGCCGGGGGCTTGTCGGACGGGCGCTGAGCTACGAAGCGGCGCTCGAGATAGGCCGCGATCAGCGCGTCCTTGGACGGGAAGTGGTTGTAGAGCGTGCGCTTGGAGATGCCGATCTCGGCCGCAATGGTGTCGACGCCGATGGCGCGAATGCCCTGCAGATAGAACAGCTTGTCGGCGGTCTGAAGGATCCGCTCTTTCATCGTCTGTGGGGCGGGCGGGGGAGCCATGCGGCGAAGCGCATCCTCTTGGCTTGACAGTTGGGGCCCAACATAGCCTAAGTACACAGGTCTGTGTAACCAAAATCAACCGATATTGCAGACGACGGCATTTGCGCCGTGCCCATGAGGGAGACGAAAATGCCCCTGCTGCAGGTCCTGCGTCCGACATTGCCCATCCTGATCGGCGCCTCGATCATGCTGACGCTGAGCATGGGGCTGCGGCAGAGCCTCGGCATCTTCATGCAGCCGCTGACGCACGACATCCATCTGTCGATCTCGGATTTCACGCTGGCGCTGGCGGTGCAGAACCTTGCCTGGGGCTTCCTCCAGCCGCTCGCCGGCGCGATGACCACGCGCTACGGCTTTCGCCCGATCATGATCGTCGGCTCGTTCATGTACATCGCAGGCCTCGTTCTGATGGCGACCGCGAACGGACTCGTCGCCATCATGATCGGCGCCGGCGTGCTGATCGGCACCTCGCTCGCCTGCACCGCGGCTGCGATCGCGATGTCGGTGGCGGCGCGCGCGGTGCCTGCGACGGTGCGCTCCACTGTGCTCGGCATCGTCTCCGGTGCGGGCTCGCTCGGCGCGCTGCTGTCGGCGCCGATCGGGCAGATGCTCAACGAAGGCTTCGGCTGGCGCGTCGGCCTGGCCGGCTTCGTCGTGATGTCGGTGCTGATGATCCCTGCGGCCTGGTATGCCGGGCGCGTCGACGCGGTCCCGCTGCCGAAGCCCGCGACTGACGAGATCGTCGATGCCACGGCGATGATTGCAGCGAAGACCGCCTTCGGCAATGCGTCCTTCGTGGTGATGACCTGCGCCTATCTCGTCTGCGGCATGCAACTGGTGTTCCTCACCACGCATTTGCCGTCATACCTCGCGATCTGCGGCCTCGATCCGATGCTGAGCGCGCAGACGCTCGGCATGATCGGCGGCTTCAACGTGCTGGGATCGCTGTTCTTCGGCTGGGCCGGCCAACGCTGGAACAAGCTCGCGCTGCTAGGCGGTATCTACGTCCTGCGCTCGCTCGCGCTCGCCTGGTATTTCATGCTGCCGGCGACGCCGTTCTCGACGCTGCTGTTCGGCGCCATCATGGGCTTCCTGTGGATGGGCGTCGGCCCGCTGGTCGCCGGCGCCGTGGCGGAGATGTTCGGCCTGCGCTGGCAGGCGATGATCCAGGGCCTCGCCTTCATGAGTCACCAGATCGGCAGCTTCCTCGGCGCGTACGGAGGAGGGGTGCTCTACGACGCGCTCGGCTCCTACACCATGGCCTGGCGCATCGGTGTGGCGCTGGGCTTGGCAGGAGGCATCGTGCAGGTGGCGTTTGCGCTCGTCAGGCCGTCGCAGCCACCGGCGCCGGTGTTGGGGACGGCGTAACGGCGGCGTCTGGTCGCTAGAGCATTTTCCAACCTGTCGGAATCGGTAGGGGATTCCCTTGCGAGGCAAATTGTGATTCACCCTGAGGGCTGGTGATGGAGGCCAGCCCCCATGGCTAAACCGCTGTCGCCGGACCTTCGCATTCGTATTATTCGGGCTGTGGAAGATGAAGGCATGAGCCGTCGGGGCGCCGCTGTTCGGTTCGGCGTGGCGCCCTCGACAGTGATCGAACTGGTTGGCGAGTGGCGAAGGACCGGCGCCTGTGAGGCGGGAACGCAGGGCGGAGACCGGCGTTCAGCTCGGATCGAGGGTCACGCTGCGGAGATCCTCTCCCTGGTCAAGGTTACGCCTGACATGACGCTGGCCGAGATCGCTGACCATCTCTTCAAAGTCCACGGCGAGCGTTTCGTGCCGAGCGTGATCTGGCGATTCTTCGATCGTCGCAACATCACGTTCAAAAAAAACATCGCACGCCAGCGAGCAGGATCGGCCGGACGTGGCCGCTGAACGCGCAGCGTGGAAGGCGTCTCAGCCTGAGATCGGCATCCATCGGTTGGTGTTCATCGACGAGACGGGGGCTTCGACCAAAATGGCGCGGCGCTACGGCCGTTCGCCGTACGGCCAGCGCTGTGTCGCAGCGCTTCCGCATGGTCATTGGAAGACGACGACATTCGTCGGCGCGCTTAGAGCGACCGGTATGACCGCGCCGATGGTCCTCGACGGCCCCATGGATGGTCCGGCGTTCGAGGCTTACGTGACGCAAGTCCTGGTACCGACACTCAAGCCCGGTGACATCGTGGTGATGGACAATCTCGCAGCACACAAGCGGACCGAGATCGCCATCGCAATCGACGCGGCGGGCGCTCAGCTCCTCTATCTCCCGCCTTATTCGCCCGACCTCAATCCGATCGAAATGGCCTTCGCCAAGCTCAAAGCCGCCCTGCGAAAGGCCGCCGCCAGATCAATCCAGGCTTTGGACAATGCTATCGCCCTCACCACAGCCGCCTTCACCGCCCAAGAGTGCCTGAACTTCTTCGCCGCGGCAGGTTATGATCGCGCCTGATCAGAATCTGCTCTAGCGTCTGCTGACGAGCTCTGGGCGGACGCCGCTCTGCCTGGTCGTGACGGACACCTTGTGACCCAGGGCTGATCTGCCCAATGCGCTCCTGAAACGTACCGAATTCGCTCTTAATTCCCATATATGAAGCTGGGTGAGGGAACTTTAGCGGGTGCCGGTACTTGCCTCTGTTGAAAGCAGGGCCGCATGTTCATTCTCAATGAGAAGATCGCGCCTCCACCCCGTCAGCAAATATTCAACGATTACGACCGTCAAGACGCCGCCATTGCAAAGCGGGCGGAGGACGAACGTTGGATGGAGCACATCATTGAAGCTTTCCTCGGAAAACTAAGACTGATTTGGAAGTAGTCGCGCTCAAGTCCGTATTTGCAAGTCTGTATTTGACAGGTGTTGCGGGGGCGTAGCAGGGCAGCAGACCCACGTGAGCATTTGTGAGCATTGGCTACGACGTCGCGACGTTTACCTTCACCGGTACGGGCAGCGGAAGGTGCAGCCCCCGAGCCAATGCTGGGCGTCTGGACGCAGGCTGCCTCTTCGGCAGCTTGCCAAAATGCGCGAGGGCTTGCATCAAGGCGCATCGCACGGCGGGCTCGATTTTCGCGCAGATAAACCAGCAGACCAGCACAAGCAGGCCCAGCGCGATCCACAAGGCTGAGGTGGCGTCGAGCCCGGCGTCGACCAGCGCACGAATGATCGCCGCGCCGATCACGTTGTGGGTGAGATAGAGCGGATAGGTGATCAGCCCGAGCGTTCTCAAATACGCCGGTGCTTCAGGAGAAGCGGTGCCCGCCAAGCGCCTGCTTCGTTTCGCGGCAAGGGCAATGACGAACACCGCGGCCGCCCAGACCATGATCGGAACGAGGGCTGACTGATCCGCGATGGCGGGTATCGACGTCAAAAAGAAATCGGCGAAGAAATAGATTTCCACGGCGCCCGAAAGACAGGTGACGGCGACGGCGACCTGTTCGAGCGCCGTCAATTGCCTGTTGGCGGAGATGAACAGCCAGATCCCCCAGCGCGAAGAAGCAGCCATGGCTCAGCAGGAATGCCGCGCACGGCACCCGGAACATCAGGATGACGAGATAGGGCAGGTCGGATGGCGTCGTGCATGACGCGACCAGCAGCGCGACGGCATTGAACATCGCGCTGTAGATGGTGAGACCAAAGGCCAGGTGCCGCAGCGTGATCTTCCGTGTCAGCATCGCGCAAAACACCAGCCCGTAAAACGCCGTCTCGGCGGCCAGCGTCCAGTAGACCTCGTCGAGCCACTGACCCGTGACGCCCTTGGGGACCATCAGCATGGCGTGGATGTAGGGCAGGATGAGTTCGGAGGCCGGCCCGCTGCCGAAGAGCAGCAGCACGAGCAAGGTCGCGGTGGCGCAGACCCAGACCGCCGGATAGAGCCTGAGCGCGCGGCCAAGAAGAAACGCGCCCGGCGAAGACTGGCTCGCGGAATTGGCAATGACGAAACCGGAGATGACAAAGAAGATCTCGACGCCGACCCAGCCGAACCACGTGAAGGGCGCGGCGGAGGGGTAGATAACATCGGCCGCGACGGTGCGCTCGAAGCCGGGGACGCCGATCGAGGTCCAGGCCCAGGACCAGAACATCTGGTGAAAAATCGCGACGCCGAGGGCGGCGGCGAAACGCAGCGGATCCAGCAACGGCAAATGGCTCTTCACGGCAATGGACCAGATTCATGCAACGATCCCGCTGGAGATAGAGAAGTCGGTCATGGCCCTCTGCGAGGTGGGTCACACTTGCGCTGCCGCGATCCAAATTGCTCAGATCGCGGCGGGGGGCTTGACGCAACCGGTGCTAGGCGGCCCAGGACAAATCATCGCGGTTACGACAACTCCGAGTCCCAGGGCTCGACCTTGATTGGACGCTTCTGGCCGCGCGCATCATCACCCCTCGAGCAAGTTCATGACAGCGCTCGAAGCTCTTCCACGCCGACAGGTGGTTTGCTTCGCCAGCCGACGATGAAGGCACGTCGTGCGAGCCCGCTCTGAACCCGAGCTATCTGCGTCCGCTCCGCAGCGAGCCGAAGCCGCAACAGTGGATCGCGGGTCCCTGAGACGGTGAGGCTTTTATTGATGACCCAGCCATATGGTTCGACTTCGGCACGCCGCAAGTCATCCTGAAGGGAGGCGGCCTCGGAAACCGGCGTCGTCTCCGGCAGCGTCACCAGAATCACCTTTGTGTGGTTTGGGTCCTGGAGTCTCATCAGGGGGGTAACGATACGTCCCGGACCGCTCGTTGCAAGTTGGCTCGTCATCTGGCGATGATAGGCGCCGGTGGCGTCCAGCAAGAGCAGCGTGTGGCCCGTCGGCGCCGTATCGAGCACCACGAAGGCGCTCCGGGCCTCCGCAACGACGTGCGAGAAGGCATGGAAAACAGCGACCTCCTCGGTACACGGCGAAGCAAGATCCTCCAGCAGAAGGGCCTTACCCGGCGCATCGAGGTCACGGCCACGGCTCGACAATATTTTCGCAACATAGCGCTCCGTCTCGATCCGGGGATCGATCCGGTCGACCGTGAGACCTGGCATGACGCCATCGACGACGAAACTGACGTGAGCTGCGGGATCGGTCGTGCTGAGATGGACGGCATGACCCCGCTTCGCTAACCCCACCGCGATGGCGGCAGCAAGCGTCGTCTTTCCGACGCCGCCCTTGCCCATAACCATGATGAGGCCGCGCTTGCCCTGCGCGATGTCATCAACCAACCGGTCCAGGCCTGGTAGGTCGACCGGTTCCGTGTCTGACACGGTGGATACGACTGATGGTTGATTGGCGGGTGACAGCAGCGCCCTCAGAGCCGTCACGCCGACGATGTCGATACCAAGCAAAGGAATTTCGTCTCGCGGCAATTTCGTGAGCGACGCCGGCATCGCGGCCAGCGCCTCGTCCTGATCCCGCTCAAGGGCAGCTGCAACGACGTCAGTCGGGTCCGCGGCGTGAAAGCGCCCGTTCACCACGAGAAGCTGGTTCGAGAGATTAAGCCCATCAAGTTCGCCCGATGTCCTTGCCGCCTCGCGGACGGCGCCGCGATCGGCGCGGGTGACCAAAATGATGGTGGTCTGGTTGGAATCGCCCAAGGCCTGGAGCGCCTTGCGAAAGCGGTCCTCCTGCATCTTCAGGCCGGAATGCGGCCCGAGGCAGGACGCTCCCCGATCGTTGTCCTTGAGAAAGCCGCTCCATGCCTTCGGCAGGCTAAGGAGTCGCAGCGTGTGACCGGTCGGAGCGGTATCGAATATGATGTGATCGAACCCCGTCATATCGCCGTCCAGCAGGCCCACGAACTCGTCAAAGGCGGCTATTTCGGTGGTGCAGGCGCCGGAGAGCTGCTCGCGCACGGTCGATCGTTCGTCCGTGGTAAGTTCGGGCCCGAGCTGTTCGAGGACGCGGCTGCGATAGGCCTCGGCAGCTGCCTCGGGATCGATATTCATCGCCGAAAGTCCGGTCACGTTTGGCACTGGCGTAGGGCGATCGCTCAAAGTGGCTTCGAGCATCTCGTCGAGGTTGGACGCAGGGTCGGTGCTTACGATAAGAACGCGAAGTCCACGGTCGGCGAGGGCAACGGCCGTGGCGCACGCAAGAGAGGTCTTACCGACTCCGCCCTTTCCGGTGAAGAACAGATAGGGTGTTGGGGCGGTCAGCGCGAGAAAGTGGTGCATCATAGGGTGTCCTGCGGCCGTAGTGGTCATACGACGAAGCGTCGACCGGTCCGGGCGCCGCGATCAGCTTTGCTCGCAAGATCACTCATCGGCTCAACGGTTCCGTCACGCCTGAAGACCGGCGCGTCCAGGCGCATCGTATCTTCATTTCGCGAAGGCGGGGTCAGTTCATCGATTCAAGCGCAAGCGCAATTCCCTGGCCGCCCCCGATGCAAAGAGTGACGATACCCTTTTTGACACCATCGCGTTTCATCGAATGCAGCAGTCGGGTGGTGAGCACCGCGCCGGATGCACCGATCGGATGACCATGCGCGATCGCGCCGCCCTCCACATTGACGATGCCGGCGTCGAGACCCAAGTCCTTCGCAACCGCAATTGCGATCGCCGCGAAGGCCTCGTTGATTTCGATGCGCTGGATATCCGAATTTTTCCAGCCGGCCCGGTCGAGCGCCTGCTTGACCGCCGGAACCGGACCCAATCCGAACATGCCTGGTTCGACGGCGCCGATCCCGTAGGCGACCAGGCGCGCAATCGGCACCAGGCCCTTCTTTTCGGCCCAGGCGCGATCGGCCACGATCATCGCCGCCGCGCCGGTGTTGAGCCCGGGCGCGTTGCCGGCCGTAATGGTGCCATCTTTACGGAACGCCGGCTTCAGCTTTCCGAGGCTTTCGATCGTGGTATCGGGCCGGTTGTGCTCGTCCTTGTCGAATTTTGTCGGACCCTTGCGGGAGGCAATTTCGACTGCCGCGATTTCCGCGGCAAACTTGCCGCCCGCCTGGGCCACGGAAAAGCGCTGTTGCGAGCGTTCGGCCCAACGGTCCTGCTCTTCGCGAGTGATCTGATGCGAGGCCGCGAGATCTTCCGTGTGCCATCCGGAATGTTGACCGGAGAAGGCGTCATTGAGACCGTCCATCAGCATCGCATCGAAAATCTTCGCATCACCCATGCGATAGCCCCAGCGCCCGGAGCCCATGAGATACGGGGCACGGTCCATGTTCTCCATGCCGCCGGCAATCGCGCTGTCAATGAATCCGAGCATCACCTCCTGAGCAGCACTGGCAATCGCCTGCGCACCCGAGCCACAGACACGGTTGACCGTCAGCGCCGGAACACCAACCGGAACGCCGCCTTGAATGGCCGCTTGCCGGGCCGGGTTCATCTTGTTGCCGGCCTGAATGACGTTGCCCATGACGATGGTGCCGACATCGCCGGGCGACAGTTTCGCGCGTTCAAGCGTTGCACGGATCGCCACGGCGCCGAGATCCACCGCAGGCAGATCCTTCAGCGCGCCGCCATACGTGCCGATCGCGGTACGCACGGGTGAGCAGATCACGACTTCCTTGTTGGCCATCGGTCATCTCCCGTTCTGGAGCCGCATCGCTTCGCGATGGGATATTGGTTGAAACTTAGTAACAAGGTCGACCGGGACTTTGTTGAGCTGAATCAACGGACGCAGGAATCAGCCGGCAAAGTAACGGCCATGTTTGACCCAAAGCGGAGTTGCCTGATCTCCTGTTCCAGCAAGTCAGGAATTGAGCGCGTCGTTAACGATGCCCAGGATCACGCTGTATGTCAGGAGCATCGCCAGCGAGAACAGTGCCGGCGAAATGCCCAGTCCAGCCTGGAATGCGAATAACCCAAGCCCGATCATGGGAAAGAACACCGTCCCCATGATCGCCCATCCGAGCACGCCGTATGCCATTCCTTTGATCGCGCCGATCTTGCCTGGCAGCCACCGATAGAGATGTCCAAAGGCGAGACTGACGAAGGTTGAGCCGTTCAGGAATGAAAGTAGCCAAGGCACCACGGGATGGATTGCAGTGCCGGTCACATGGCTCAGCGTCGTCTGGAGACTTTCGTAGGGCTCGAACGACGGAAGTAGTCCGGCCCAGGACTTGAAATACATCAGCAGCGAATGCGCGATGCTTCCGCACAACCCTGCAACGACTGCCTTCCAAATCCTATTGCCTGAAGGCATGCCAGGTTGCCCGTTCTCAGCGGTCGCTGCTGCCCGTCGCGATCATGGGCGCAATTCGATTGAAGGCGTCAATCTGGCCTCGTCAGCTGCGGCGCGTGCATGTCGGTTGCCGACGACGAGGATCGGAACGGCAATGAAGCCACTCACCAAGAGCAGCCAATCCTGCCGAACGTCCAGGAGGATAGCAGCGCTCCCGCCGATGACTGACCATATGAAGGGGATCACCAGAAGCCAGTACGAGAAGCGGTCGGTCGTCATAAGCAACAGACCGAAGGTGAAGATCGTGACAGGGCAGGGAGAAACTCCGAACATCGGCAACGTCGGCCAGGGATGCCCCGTCGCGATCCCGATCAGCGGATAAACGAGAGATGCGTAGAGAATGAACCCTGCGCCGATCGCCGCTCGAAAGCCGTAATTGATCGCGAAGCGAAGAGCATCGCGGACGATACCAGTGTAGAGGAGTGCCGCGCCCTCTGCCACGAACAAGGCGCCAAAGGCGAACGCGGCCTTGTTTATCGACGAGAAGAAGACGCCGTGATAGAGAATGCCGGTGCTTAGCCACATCAATCCAAGGACGGATGAGACTATGCGGTCGGAGGCACGGCCTTTCCGAAAAAGGGCGGCCACGGCGACGGCTCCGAGCACGTAAGCCAAAATTTGCGCGGGCCAGATCGCCTTGTTGTAGGTCGCGAAAACGTTGAGGAACTGCTCAAGCGTAAAAGGAAGCATGGGTGCGCTTCTCATGGACAATTTCGATTGAGCGTAGAGGACTGCGCTGCTTCGCCGCTTGATGAGGGTCAACGTCGTCACTCGAGGTCCGCTCGCTGCCCGAGGTCGACATGGATCGTTCGGCTTCGACGTCGTCCTCTGCGCGCATGGCGGAGCCAACACTTCGACGGTACGCCTAGGCTCAGCACTCGTGCCCCGGACGCCGCGCAGCGTTTCCGGCGATGCGAAGCATCGTCCGGTGTGGTGTGCTGCAGAGCCGGGGCCCATGTATCCGCATGGTGTCGTGTCGCGTTCTGGATCCCAGAGCAGCGTTGCATGCTGCACCGCGTCCGGGACACGAACGGAGTCGAAAACGAAAACGGGGCCCGTAAGGGCCCCGTCAAAGTCGGTAACGTCCGCGATCTTACTTGATCTTCTTACTTGATCTTGGCTTCGCGGAATTCGACATGCTTGCGCGCGACGGGGTCGTACTTCTTCTTGACCAGCTTGTCGGTCATGGTGCGCGAATTCTTCTTGGCGGTGTAGTAGAAGCCGGTGTCGGCCGAGGACACGAGCTTGACCTTGATGGTGACCGCTTTGGCCATGTTCTGAACCTCAGGAATGAAAGGAATCTGGAGCGGGCCAAACGGCCCGCGTTGGCCGGCAACCTAGCCAGAAACCGCCTGATGTCAAGGTTTTGGGGCCGGAAAACCACTCAATTCGGTCCCATCAGATATCAACGGAGCTATCGCAGAGAGCCGCTCGACCTGCCGGTCACTCCTTGTAAAAGCTTATGTACAATGATATGTACGATTATCTGTACAATGCGGACGAGGAAGAATTGCTATGGCGCACGTTTCGTACACGGAGCTGCGGGGAAATCTTGCGGCCTACATGGATCAGGTCTGCGACGATCGCGCGCCTCTCGTTGTGACGCGCCAGAACGCCCGCAGCGTGGTGATGCTCTCGGAGGAAGAGTATGAGGGTCTTGTGGAGACGGTCCATCTTCTGAAGAGCCCGGCCAATGCCGCACGCCTTCTGCGCTCCATCAAGGAGGCCGACGAAGGCAAGCTCGTCGCGCATGAATTGATCGAGCCCGGCTCGACCGGCTAGGCGACATGCTGATCGCCTGGACCGAGATCGCCTGGCAAGACTACCTGCGATGGCAGCAAGAGGACGAAAAAATCCTCTCGGCCATCAACGATCTGATCAAGGACATTAAGAGAGATCCGTTCAAGGGGATCGGAAAGCCGGAGCCCCTCAAACATGATCTGCGCGGCTGGTGGTCTCGCCGCATCACGGGCGAACACCGGCTGGTGTATCGCCTTCAGGGCAAGGATGACGCGCAACAACTCGTCATCGCCCAATGTCGATACCACTACTGAGAACTATGAGGCCTCGAAGAACCGGTTTTTCGGCCGGGGCAGGCCGAGATTCTCCCTCAAAGTGGGCCCTTCATACTCCTTCCGGAAAATCCCGCGCTGCTGCAGCTCCGGGACCACCTTGTCGACGAAATCGTCGAGGCCGGCGGGCAGGAACGGGAACATGATGTTGAAGCCGTCAGAGCCGCGCCCGACCAGCCATTCCTCCATCTGGTCGGCGATGGTCTTGGCGGTGCCGACAAACGAGAGCCCGCCATAGCCGCCGACGCGCTGGGCGAGCTGGCGCACGGTCAGCTTGTCGCGCCTGGCGAGGTCGACCATGCGCTGGCGGCCGCTCTTGCTGGCGTTGGTTTCGGGGATATCGGGCAGCGGGCCATCGGGATCGAAGCCGGAGGCATCGGTGCCGAGGATGACGGACAGCGAGGCGATGGCGCTGTCGTAATGCACGCGGCGGTCGAGCAGCGCGCGCTTCTCCCTGGCTTCGTCGACGCTGTCGCCGACCACGACGAAGGCGCCGGGGAGGATCTTGAGATGTTCTGGATCGCGGCCAACCTTCTCCATGCGGCCCTTGATGTCGGCGTAGAGCTTTTGCCCGTCGGCGAGGCTGCCGCCGCCGGTGAACACGGCTTCCGCGGTCTCGGCGGCGAGCTGCTTGCCGTCTTCGGAGGCGCCGGCCTGCACGATCACGGGCCAGCCCTGCACGGGACGGGCGATGTTGAGGGGGCCGCGCACCTTCAGATATTTGCCGTTGTGGTCGAGCGTGTGCATTTTCGATGGATCGAAGAACAGGCCGCTCTCGACATCACGCACGAAGGCGTCGTCGGCGAAGGAATCCCACAGGCCCGTGACGACGTCGTAGAACTCGCGGGCGCGCTTGTAACGCTCGGCGTGCTCCATGTGGTCGTCGAGGCCGAAATTCAGCGCCGCGTCCGGGTTCGACGTCGTGACGATGTTCCAGCCGGCGCGGCCACCGCTGAGATGATCGAGCGAGGCGAAGCGGCGCGCGACGTGATAGGGCTCGTCGAACGTGGTCGAGCCCGTCGCGATCAAGCCGATCCGCTCGGTGACGGCCGACAGCGCTGACAAGAGCGTGAACGGCTCGAACGAGGTCACGGTATGGCTGCGCTTGAGCGCATTGATCGGCATGTTCAGCACGGCCAGATGATCGGCCATGAAGAAGGCGTCGAACTTGCCGGCCTCGAGCTTCCGGATCAGCGTCTTGATGTGCGAAAAGTTGAAATTGGCGTCGGGCCAGGCCCCGGGATAGCGCCAGGCGCCGGTATGGATGCTGATCGGGCGCATGAACGCGCCAAGCTTGAGTTGCCGTTGTGCCATCGCCCGGTGTCCGTTCTTGGTGACGTTGAGAAAGACATAGGCATGAGTGGGAACTCCGCCATTGGGGGAGGCGGGAAGATTATTTTGTTTTTCGATGTGTGCTCAGCACGTTCTCGTCATTCCGGGGCGCCGATGCTTTCACAGCGTCATGCCCGGGCTTGTCCCGGCCATCCACGGCTCGCCTCGGCGCGCGAAGAACGTGGATGCCCGGGACAAGCCCGGGCATGACGGCCTCTGGTGAGTGTTCGTATGCGGCTACCTTGAGAAAGAGGGCGAGCGCCGCTCAGCCCAAAATATCCTTCTGCATCTTGCCGCCGTAGAAATGGAAGAACGGCACCGGCGCGTCGTGGCGGAGCGGGCCGGTGGCGAGGCGGGTGTGGAGCTCGTTGAGCACGTTGCGCGTCATCGGATGCAGGTCGGCCAGCGGCTTGGAGCCGAGCTCGACCCAGACCAGCTCGACCAGTTCGGCATCGGCATGGATCACGCCGTCGACGCGGTGGGTGATCGCGGAGGCGTCCGCCGTGAAGAAGCGCGTGTCGAACCGCTTGACGCGGCCGGGCGGGGTGATCGCGCGCGCGATCAGGAACAGGCTGGAGGGATCGGGCAGCAGGCCGGCATCCGCGAACGGCTGCCACGGACCTTCCAGCTTCGCCTTGATCTCCGCCTTGCGGCCGAGGCAGAGACCGGTCTCCTCGCAGGCCTCGCGGATCGCGGCGACGGCGAGCGACTTTGCGCGCGAAGCCGGCGTCTTCGGGCTGCCCTTGGCGAGATTGGCTTCCAGCTCGGCGGTGACGGGCGCGGCACAGGGCACGCGATAGTCGGCCTTGTCGACGCGCCCGCCGGGGAAGACGAACTTGCCGGGCATGAACACCACCTTGTCGTGGCGCTTGCCGACCAGGACTTTTGGCGTGGTGCTGCTGCGGTCGACCAGGATCAGCGTCGCGGCATCCCGCGGGCGAAAATAGGGATGGTGGTCGGCTTCCTTGCCCTCGTGGATCTTGGCCTTTTCAGCGGTTTGCGTCGTATCCGTCATGTCCTCACCCAAACGCTTTTTGCTTCTTGCTTACACAGGCGGAATACCATCCGGAGGGTTGTCGTCAAACCCGTGCATGCGCAGAGCCCATTGCAGGCCGACCACAGCTCCCTTGACGGGCTGCAGCAGCGCGAGCGAGGCGACGAAGGTGAAGGGCAGATAGGCTGCGAAGCTGAGCCAGACCGGCGTCGTGTAGTTGGTCTCGATCCAGAGGATCGAGGGCACCACGATGTGGCCGACGATGACGATGACGAGATAGGCTGGCAGATCGTCGGCGCGGTGCGGCGTGAAATCGAGGTCGCACACCGAGCAATTGTCCGCCGTCTTCAGGAAGGCGCGGAACAGTTTGCCCTCGCCACAGCGCGGGCAGCGGCCGCGAAAGCCGCGCTTCATCGCCGTCCACAGATCGCGCTTCTCGACGAGACCTGTCTCGCGCGTCCAGATTTTCGGGGCCGTGCTGATGGTCACCATGCCTTGCCCTTCTTGCCTTTGCCCTTACTCTTGCCTTTGCCCTTCTTGCCGGGCTTTGGCTTCGGCGGCTTGCGTTTTCTGTCCGGGCTGCGACCGGGATGCGCTTTGAGCGAGGGGCGGCGTTGCGGACCGGATGTCCTGCGTTCGCGCGGCGCGGCCTCACTGGAGGACGACAGCAGCTCGAAGCGCAGCGCGCCTGCGATCGGAGCTGCTTCGATCAGGCAGACGTCGACCACGTCTCCCAGCTGATACATGGTGCGGCTGCGCGTGCCGACCAGGGCGTGTCGGCTCTCGTCATAGTTGAAATATTCCGTGCCGAGGGATCTGATCGGGATCAGTCCATCGGCGCCGGTTTCAGCCAGCTTGACGAAGAGCCCGGCGCGGGTGACGCCGGAGACGCGGCCCTGGAAGCTCGCGCCGATGCGGTCGGCGAGGTGATGGGCGATCAGCCGGTCGACGGTCTCGCGCTCCGCTTTCATGGCGCGCCGTTCGGTCACCGAGATGTGGGCGGCGACTTCGCTCAGGGTTTCCGGCGTCTCGCTGTCGGGCAGGGCGCCTTCGCCGAGGCCGAGCGCGCGGACCAGCGCGCGGTGCACGACGAGATCGGCATAGCGGCGGATCGGCGAGGTGAAATGCGCGTAGCGGCGCAAATTCAGGCCGAAGTGCCCGTAATTCTCGGAGGAGTATTCGGCCTGTGCCTGGGCGCGCAGCACGACTTCGCTGACCAGCGGATAGTAATCATGGCCTTCGAGCTGGGCCAGAACGCGGTTGAACGGCGTGGGTCGCAGCGCGCCTGATTTGGCGAAGGGAACGTCGAGCGTCTCCAGAAATTCCGCGAGCGCGTGGACCTTCTCCAGCGTCGGCTCGTCGTGCACGCGGTAGATCAGCGGGAGGGATTTCTTCTCCAGCATCTCCGCGGCCGCGACGTTGGCGAGGATCATGAACTCCTCGATCAGCTTGTGGGCATCGAGACGTTCGGGCACCACGACGCGGTCGACCGTGCCGTCGCTCTTCAGGAGGATCTTGCGTTCGGGCAGATCGAGATTGAGCGGATCGCGCTCGTCGCGCGCGCGCTTGGCGCAGGCATAGGCTGCATAGAGCGGTTTCAAGATTGGATCGAGCAGGGGACCGGTGGTGTCGTCCGGCCGGCCGTCGATCGCGGCCTGCGCCTGCGCGTAGCTGAGCTTTGCCGCCGACCGCATCAGGATACGATGGAAACTGTGCGAGCGCTTGCGGCCGTCGGGCCCGAGCACCATGCGCACCGCGAGCGCGCCGCGCGGCTCGCCCGGCACCAGCGAGCAGAGATCGTTCGAGATCCGCTCGGGCAGCATCGGCACGACGCGGTCGGGGAAATAGACCGAGTTGCCGCGATCGAGCGCGTCGCGGTCGAGCGCGCTGCCAGGCCGGACGTAGAAACTCACATCAGCAATGGCGACGTTGACGATGAAGCCGCCCTTGTTGTTGGGATCGTCATCCGGCTGCGCATGCACCGCGTCGTCATGATCCTTGGCATCCGGCGGATCGATGGTGAGAAGCGGCACGTCGCGCCAATCCTCGCGGCCCTTCAAATTGGCCGGCTCGGCCGCTTCCGCATCGCGCATCGCGGCGGGCGAGAATTGCAGCGGGATGTCGTGGGCATAGATCGCGATCAGGCTGATCGCCTTCTCCGACTTGACGGAGCCGAGCTTCTCTTTCACGCGGCCGGAGGCGAGGCCAAAGCTGCGGGTGCGGACGATGTCGACGCTGACGAGATCGCCGTCCTGCGCGCCGTTCGTGTCGGCCGAGGCGATGTTCAGCTCGCGGTCGGCGGATTTCTTGTCGACGGGGACAAGCCGTCCGCCACCTTCGGGAAGTGCGCGGAACACGCCGAGGATGCGGCTCTTGGCCTTGTCGAAGACCTTGATGATGTGGCCGAGATAGGCCGGGCCTTCGGTCTCGGAGGACGGCTCGACGCGCAGCAGCACGCGGTCGCGGACGCCGGCGACGGTGCCCGGCTTTGGCCGGCGCGGCATCAGAATGCGGATTTTGGGGGGCTCGCCGCTTTCGACCTCGTCCCATTCGGTGGGGGAGGCGATCAACTCGCCGTCAGCGTCGCGGCCGGTGATGTCGGCGACCAGGGTCGGCGGCAGTGCGTCCGGTTCGGACACCTTGTGGCGCTTCTTCTTAACGGTTCCGTCGTCGGCGAGTTCGCGCAATATGCGCTTGAGCTCGACGCGATCGGCGTTCTTCAGGCCGAACTCGCGCGCAATTTCGCGGGTCCCGACCTTTCCGGGATTTGCCTTGATGAAGGCGACGATGGCTTGCCGCTCGGGAAAGCCATGGTCATTCTTGCGTTTCACTTAACCTCTACTTCTTGATCTCAAGTCTTGCCGGCACTCTTCTTGGCCGGAGCCTTGGTGGCGGCGGCCTTGGTCGGCGACGTTTTTGCGGTCGACGACACGGCTGCGCGCGCCTTGCTGGTGGATCCGGATTTGGTTTTGGCCGCCTTTTTCGCGGCCGGTTTCTTCTTTGGCGCGGCGTCATCGCCGTCCGCGGCCTTCTCTGCAGCCTTCTTGGCCTTGGCAGGCTTCGCCGCCTTCTTCGGCTTCTTGCCGCCGCCCTTGGCCGCGCGCTCGTCGATCAGCGCGATCGCCTGCGGTAGCGTGATGGCGTCTTTTTCGATGTCGCTCGGGATCGTCGCGTTGACGCCGCCGGCCGTGACGTAGGCGCCGTAGCGGCCGCCCTTCACGGTGACGGTGCCGAGCGTCGGATGATCGCCGATCGCCTTGCCGGGATCGGCGCCGAAGCGTCGGCTCGGGCCCTTGGCGACCTTTTCCGCGATCAGCGTCACCGCGCGATTGAGGCCGATGTCGAACACCTCGTCGCCAGCTTCCAGGCTGGCATAGGTCTTCTCATGCTTGACGAACGGCCCGAAGCGGCCGAGGCCTGCGGTGATCGGCTCACCGGTCTCGGGATGCTTGCCGATCTCGCGCGGCAGCGACAGCAGCTTGAGCGCAAGTTCGAGTTCGACATCGCCGGGCGAGGTGCCCTTCGGGATGCCGGCGCGCTTCGGTTTCTCGCCTTCCGCGTAATCCTTCTGCTCACCGAGCTGGATATAGGGACCGAACCGGCCGGCCTTGACCCAGACATCGCGACCGGTCTCGGGGTCCTGGCCGAGCGAACGATCGGCACTAGCCTCGCCATCGGCGGCGAGCTGACGGGTGTAGCGGCACTCCGGATAGT
Source organism: Bradyrhizobium sp. 192 (assembly GCF_023100965.1). Taxonomy (NCBI): domain Bacteria; kingdom Pseudomonadati; phylum Pseudomonadota; class Alphaproteobacteria; order Hyphomicrobiales; family Nitrobacteraceae; genus Bradyrhizobium; species Bradyrhizobium sp. 192. Next base: position 5,415,359 of record NZ_CP064690.1, on the reverse strand, counting down.
TCGAACAGCCCACGAAGGCGCCGAACTTGCCGGCCTTGAGATTGAGACGGCCGGTGCCGCAGTTCGGGCACTGCCTGATATCGCCGCCGTCCGTCCGCGGCGGATAGATGTGCTGTCCCAGCATGTCGTCGAGCACGTCCAGCACCTGGGCTACGCGCAGATCCTTGATTTCGTCGACGGCGCCGATGAAGCCGGTCCAGAAATCCTTCAGCACCTGCTGCCAGGAGATCTCGTTGTTGGAGATGCGGTCGAGCTGCTCCTCCAGATTGGCGGTGAAATCGTATTCGACGTAGCGGGCGAAGAAGCTTTCCAGGAACGCGACCACGACGCGGCCCTTGTCCTCGCCGTGCAGGCGCTTCTTCTCCAGCTTGACGTAGCCGCGGTCCTTCAGCACCTGGAGGATCGAGGCATAGGTCGAGGGCCGGCCGATGCCGAGCTCTTCCATGCGCTTGACCAGCGAGGCCTCGGAGAAGCGCGGCGGCGGCTCGGTGAAATGCTGCGTGACGGCGAGCGACTGCCGCTTGAGCGCATCGTTCGGGCTCATCGCGGGCAGGCGGCGGGAATCCTCGTCCTCTTCGTCGTCGCGGCCTTCCTGGTAGAGCGCGAGGAAGCCGTCGAACTTGACGACTTGGCCGGTGGCGCGGAGCTCCAGCGTGCGGGAACCTGCCTTCGCAGTGATGTCGACCGTGGTGCGCTCGAGCTCGGCCGATTCCATCTGGCTCGCGATGGTGCGTTTCCAGATCAGCTCGTAGAGCCGGGCCTGATCGGAATCGAGCTTGCGGCTCATGCTGTCGGGGCGACGCGACATGTCGGTCGGGCGGATCGCTTCGTGCGCTTCCTGGGCGTTCTTGGCCTTGGCCTGGTACTGGCGTGGCGCGTCCGGGACGTAGGCGTTGCCGTAATCCTCGCCGATCACCTTGCGAGCCTGGGTGATCGCGGACGGATCGATCTGCACGCCGTCGGTACGCATATAAGTAATGAGTCCGGTGGTCTCGCCGCCGATGTCGATGCCTTCATAGAGGCGCTGGGCGATGCGCATGGTGTGCGCCGGCGCAAAGCCGTATTTGCGGCTGGCTTCCTGCTGCAGCGTCGAGGTGGTGAAGGGCGCCTGCGGATTGCGCCGGGCGGGCTTCGCGTCGACCGAGGTCACGGCGTAGGCGGCCGTCTCCAGCGCCTTCTTGAAGTCTTCGGCTTCCGCGCCGGTGCCGATGTCGAGGCGCTGGATCTTCTTGCCGTCGGCGCCGACCAGGCGGGCCTCGAAGGCATCGCCGCGCGGCGTCAACAGGGTCGCGATCAGCGACCAATATTCGCGGGCCACGAATTTTTCGATTTCGAGTTCGCGGTCGCAGACTAGGCGCAGCGCGACCGACTGCACCCGGCCGGCCGAGCGGGCGCCCGGCAGCTTGCGCCACAGCACAGGGGAGAGGGTGAAGCCGACCAGATAGTCCAGCGCACGGCGCGCCATATAGGCGTCGACCAGCGCACCGTCGATCTGGCGCGGATGCTTCATCGCGTCCGTGACCGCCTGCTTGGTGATGGCGTTGAACACCACGCGCTCGATCTTCTGGTCCTTCAGCGCGCGCTTTTCCTTCAGCACCTCCAGCACGTGCCAGGAGATGGCCTCGCCCTCACGATCAGGGTCGGTGGCGAGAATCAGGCGGTCGGCGTTCTTCAGGGACTTGGCGATGTCGTTGAGCCGGCCGGCCGCCTTGGGGTCGACCTCCCAGATCATCTTGAAATTGGCATCGGGATCGACGGAGCCGTTCTTCGCGGGCAGGTCGCGGACATGGCCGAACGAGGCCAGAACCTCATAGGACGAGCCCAAATACTTGTTGATCGTCTTGGCTTTCGCCGGCGACTCCACAATGACGATATTCATGTAGTTCCAGTAACTTATGGGAAAATTGGGGGCCGAAAACGAAAGGACTCGGGTCGGCCGTTTCGACCCGAACATGGGTGGTGAGGCCTCCGCTGTCAAATCGGAGGCTGTTGAAAGCCCCCCGGATGGGAAAAGTTTCATATCGAGAAAGTTGCAAAATACCACCTTGGAGTTGCGATCGCTATCGGCGTAATGTTTCCACGGGGCATGGATTCGGGTGGGGTCTGTTGACTAGGCCGGGAAAGAAACGGGCGCGCGCCGTATCAGGCGCGCCGGGAGGCTCGCGTCACGACGAACCGGGGGAGGGCGGCGCGGACGAGGCTGTCACCTTCATCGCCGAGCAGGTCGGCGCGTTGCGCAAGCTTGCCGAGCGTCACAAGCTCGACGTGCTGCATTATCTCCTTGGCATGACCAAGCTGGAGGCCGACGAGCACCTGCGGCTGCGGAGCAAGCGCAAGCTGTCGTGAGGCTTGCGCCTCGGGATGACGGTGATGGATGGGAGTGCGCAGCTTCAACCGTCTTCGCAATGACGATGCGGTCGCAGTTGTGCGTGGTCAGGCCGACCGCCGTCGCGGCGCCGGTCGCGGCTTCAGCATCGTATCCGCCGGGCTAAGCAGCCGCCCGTCCTCCGCACGCATTTCGAGCCTCTTCACCGGGCGGCCTTTTTCACGATCCACCAAAATGGTCGCGATCTCCTCTGGGTGATCGTCGAACGCCTCGCTCCATTGCCGTAGCGCTAGCAGGATCGGGAAAGTGCCGCGGCCCTTCGCGGTCAGCACATACTCTTGATAAGCGCTGCCGTCAGAGGCGGGGGCGGTTGCCAGGATGCCGTGGTCGACGAGCGAGCGCAGCCGCGCCGCCAGGATATTCTTGGCCATGCCGAGCTTGCTCTGGAATTCGCCGAACCGACGCAGGCCGAACAGCGCCTCGCGGATGATCAGCAGCGACCACCAATCGCCCAGCGCATCGAGCGACCGCGCGATCGGGCAGGCATCGCCCTCGAAGCTCGTTCGTTTCACCATCGTTTTCGGTCCTGTCGCGTTCGCACGATTGGCGTGCCGATCACGCGCTTGTGTGGTTGCATCATAAAACCATATGCCTTAGATGGCAATATAGTTTTATGATGCAACTACTGGAGGCGAATGTGAGACTGAAGAACAAGACGGCCCTGATCACCGGGGGCAATAGCGGAATCGGGCTGGCAACGGCCAAGCTGTTCGTGGCCGAAGGCGCCAAGGTGGTGGTCACCGGACGCAACAAGCAGACGCTGGAAGCGGCGGCGAAGGAGCTGGGGCCCAATGCACTCACGCTCGCTGCGGACGCCACCGACATCGCCGCGACCGAAGCCGCCATCAAGCAGGGCGCCGAGAAATTCGGCAAGTTCGACATCGTGTTCGCCAATGCCGGCATCGCCGGCGGCACGCCGCTCGGCTCAGCCGCGCTCGAGGTCTTCGAGAAAGTCATCAGCACCAACCTGACCAGCGTGTTCTTCACTGTGCAGTCGGCGCTGCCTTACCTCAACGACAACGCTTCGATCATCCTCAACGGTTCGGTCATCTCCGTGCTCGGGATTCCCGGCTACTCCGCTTATGGCGCGGCGAAGGCCGGCGTACGGGCGATGGCGCGGATCATGGCCTCGGAGCTGTCGCCGCGCGGCATCCGCGTCAACGTGGTCGCGCCCGGCGCGATCCGCACGCCGATCTGGGGACCTGCAACGGCAACGCCGGAAGCCGAGAAGGAATTCGAGAAGCGGATCGCGCTGTCGACGCCGCTGGGGCGCCTCGGCGAAACCGATCACGTTGCGAAGACGGTGCTGTTCCTCGCTTCCGATGATTCCGCGCATGTGCAGGGCCAGGAGATCTTCGTCGACGGCGGCGCGGTGGCCTCGCCGAGCGGCGCGCCGATCTATCGCGGCTGATCGAGTGAAGTGAAAATTGAATCGGCCGGCGCGATCCTCGCGGGTTGCGCCGGCCGGTTCCCACGTCTTGCGAGCGGCGGCCGATCTTGCCGAAGCCTCAGGCCGCGCGCAGGGTCGTTGCCGATTGCAGCGCGCCGGCAATCGCCTTTTCGCGGTGCTCCGGGCCGAGCTGGATGCCGTCTGCGAAGATGAATTCGGGATTGGTGATGCCGATGAAGCCGAACACCCAGCGCAGGTAGGTTTCAAGATGCTCGCCAGCGGCGGTCGGCATGTCCGCGCCGTAATGGCCCCCGCGCGAGATTGCCACGATCACACGCTTGGCGCCGGCAAGGCCCTGCGGCCCATTCGCCCCGTAGCTGAACGTCTTGCCTGCCACCAGGATGCGATCGATCCAGGCCTTGAGCTGGCTCGGGATCGTGAAATTGTACATGGGCGCGCCGATCACGACGATGTCGGCGGCCAGGAACTCGTCCAGCGCGGCCGCACTTGCGGCAAGGTCGGGTCCGAGTTCTGCCGGGGCAGGAGCGCCTTGCGCAGCCGCGAGGTGCGAGCCGGAGAGGTGGGCCAGCGGGGTCAGGGTCAGGTCGCGGTAGACGATCTCCAGCGAGGGCGTCGTCTGCCGGAGCCGGTCGACGATGGCCGCGGAGACCTGTCGGGAGACGGAATGGGGGCCGAGCACGCTGGAGTCGATATGGAGCAGTTTCATTTGGGATCATCCTGGTATAAGTTTGTAACCAGAGCTACATGAGTGACTGCCGAAATCCCCGCAAGAACGCACTTTTTTGAGCCATGGGCACATCCTTGAAACCTGAGAACACCGGTTTGCCTGCACCGCGGCTGCCGGATCCGGACCACGCCGACTGCCGCGGCGTGGCTTCGGTCCTGTCGCGCGTCGGCGACAAATGGAGCGTGTTCGTCATCATGATGCTCAGCGATGGGCCGAAACGCTTCAACGAGCTCAAGCGCATGATCAACGGCATCTCGCAGCGGATGCTGACCTTGACGCTGCGCGGGCTGGAGCGCGACGGCCTGGTCACGCGCACGATCTTTCCGACCATTCCGCCACGCGTCGATTACGAGCTGACCGATCTCGGTCGCGGGCTGCAACAGCCGGTGAAAGAGCTCGGGCAGTGGGCGATCGACCATCTGATGCAGATCGAGGCGGCGCGCACGAAGTTCGATCAACGCAACGACAGCTAAAGCAGCGACACCAGCCCGCCGCCGTGACGCTCCAGCTTGCCGGCAAGCTCGAGCTCCAGCAGCACGGTGCGCACGATCGCGGGCGAGGCGCCGGACATCCGCACCAGATCGTCGATCGAGATGGGCGTGGGGCCGAGCAGGCCGGTGATCTGGTCGCGGTCGTGGCCTTGCGGATCGGTCTCGAACGGCTCGCTGTCGGGCTCGCTTATCGGGTGCATCAGCGGCCGTTCCATGATCGGCGCGATCGCGTTGACGATATCGGCAGCTTCCGTGACGAGGGTCGCGCCCTGCTTGATCAGATCATTGGCGCCGGCGGCGCGCGGATCGAGCGGCGAGCCCGGCACCGCGAACACCTCGCGGCCCTGTTCGGCCGCCATGCGCGCGGTGATCAGCGAGCCGGAGCGGTGCGCGGCTTCCACCACGACGACGCCGAGCGAGGCGCCCGAGATCAGCCGGTTGCGGCGGGGGAAGTCGCGGGCGCGCGGCTCGTGGCCGAGCGGCATCTCGGAGATCGCAGCGCCCGCGTTGTCGAGGATCGCTGTGAGCAAATCGCCATGCTCGGGCGGATAGATGCAATCCTGGCCGCCGGCCAGCACCGCGACGGTGCCGCTTGCGACGCTGGCGCGATGCGCGGCCTGATCGACGCCGCGCGCGAGCCCGGAGATGACCATGAAGCCGGCTTCGCCGAGCTCGCGCGCCAGCAGGCCTGCGAATTTCAGCCCGGCGCCGGAGGCGTTGCGCGAGCCGACGATGGCAATCATCGGCCGCATCAAGGTCTTAGTATCGCCGCGCACCGCGAGCAGCGGCGGCGCATCGTCGATCATCGCCAGCCGGGCCGGATAGCCGTCCTCGCCGGGCGCGCGCCAGGCGATGCCGAATTTGCGGCTCGCGGCGAGCTCGGCCTTGGCCTCGTCCGCGCTGCAGATGCGCCCCGAGCGCTGCGCACCGCCGCGGCGCGCCAGATCAGGCAGCCGCTCCAGCGCCGCCCGCGCGCTGCCGAAATGATCGACCAGCGAACGGAAGGTGCGCGGGCCGACATTGTCGGAGCGGATCAGCCGCAGGCGGTCGATCCGTTCAGCCTCGGTCAGCTCTATGCTCGGATTGATGGCGTCCACGGCGGCTCCTTGCAGCGCCAGCATGGAACAACCAGAGGGCGTTGCGCAACAGCTCCGTGCGCTTGCGTGGCCCCGCTCCGATGCTAAAAGCGATGCCAATAAGAAGGGTATTGCCATGATCTCACTCGCCGACCTCCAGCGCCGCATCGAAGCGGGCGGGCTTTCGCCTGAAGCCGCCATCGCCCAGTCGCATGCGGCGATCGAGGCGCGCGAGAAGGACGTCCACGCCTTCGTCCGTCACGACAAATCCGCGAAGGCGCAAGCCTCTGGCCCGTTGCGCGGCATCGCGGTCGGCATCAAGGACATCATCGACACCGCTAATATGCCGACCGAGATGGGCTCGGAGATCTATCGCGGCTGGCAGCCGCGCGCCGATGCGCCGGTCGTGATGATGCTGAAGCGGGCGGGCGCCACCATCATCGGCAAGACCACCACGACGGCGTTCGCCTCGCGCGATCCGACCCCGACGCTCAATCCGCACAACACAGGGCATACGCCGGGCGGCTCGTCCTCGGGCTCGGCGGCAGCAGTCGGTGCCGGCATGATTCCGCTGGCGCTGGGCACCCAGACCGGCGGCTCGGTGATCCGGCCGGCGGCCTATTGCGGGACCGCCGCGATCAAGCCGTCGTTCCGGATGCTGCCGACGGTCGGCGTGAAGTGCTATTCGTGGGCGCTCGACACCGTCGGCCTGTTCGGATCGCGCGCGGAAGATCTTGCGCACGGACTGTTGGCGATGACGGGGCGCACCGAGTTTGCCGGCATCGTTCCGGCGAAATCGCCGCGCATCGGCGTGGTCAGGCAGGAGTTTGCCGGCGCCGTCGAGCCGGCCGCCGAGGAGGGCTTGCAGGCCGCGATCAAGGCGGCGGAGCGCGCCGGTGCCCGCGTGCAGGTCATCGATCTGCCCGAGGCGGTGCAGGAGGCCTGGCGCATCCATCCCATCGTCCAGGATTTCGAGGCGCATCGCGCGCTGGCCTGGGAGTTTTCGGAGCGTCACGACGAGATCGCGCCGATGCTGCGGGCAAGCCTCGATGCCACCGCTCATCTGACGCCGAAGGAATACGACGAGGCGCGCCGGATCAGCCGCCGCGGCCGCCGCGAGCTCAGCGAAGTATTCGAGGGCGTCGACGTGCTCCTGACCTATTCCGCGCCAGGCACGCCGCCGGCCAAGGAGCTCGCGAGCACAGGCGATCCCCGCTACAACCGGCTCTGGACGCTGATGGGCAATCCTTGCGTCAACGTGCCGGTGCTGAAGGTGGGTGGCCTGCCTGTCGGCGTGCAGGTGATCGCGCGCTTCGGCAACGATCCCGTCGCACTCGCGACGGCATGGTTTCTGGAGAACGCGCTGGCGAATTCAGGCTAGCGCGGGTTCGAAGGCGACAGCGGCGGGCGCGGCGAACGTTGCGCCGGCCTTTGCATCTTGCCCGAGCCAGCGCTCGGCAGCGTGACGACCGCTCCGGTGCAGCAGGCGAATGAAGCCGCGGCCGAGATCGGTCGATGAGCGTTGCGCCAGGCCGTCAACGGAATCTTCCGCCGCGATCCTGGTGAGGCGCAGCGAGGGCGCGGCATGCGCCTGCGCCCATTCGATCGCGGCGATCTCGGCATTGAGCGCGGCGTTAGCTGCGATCTGGTCGAGCCTGCGGTCGATCGCGGCGAGCGTGATCGGCACGTAGCTGTCGCGCGCCGGTGTGACCTGAACGAGCAGGACGTCGGCCGTCGAGGTCTCTTGCGCCAGCCGCAGCAACGGCGGATTGCCGCCGAAGCCGCCGTCCCAATAGGCTTCGCCCTCGATCTCGACGGCGCAGTGAACCAAGGGCGGACAGGTCGAGGCCAGCGCGACGTCGGCGGTGATGGCCTCGTTGCGGAAGATCTGCTGCTGGCCGTCGCGGATCCGTGTCGCCGCGATCAAAAGCTTCGGGCAGCCCGGATTGAGCAGCGCGGCGAAATCGATGTCGCGCGACAGCGCCTGCCGCAGCGGATCGAGATCGATCGGATCGAACCGGCCGGAGCGCAAGGTCGGGCCGAACGCGACCGAGCTTCCCGCCGGCGAGAAGCCGCCGACCAGCATCAGCGAGCGGAACGAGGCCTCGTGCATCAGGCGGAGCCAGAATCGGCTCAGCCGTGCCCGCGCAGCTTCGCGGCCGCCCTCCGCGAGGCCGGAGGCGAGCAGGAGCGCATTGATGGCGCCGGCACTGGCGCCGCTGACGGTGTCGATCTCGATCGGCTCTTCCAGCAGCCGTTCCAGCACGCCCCAGGTGAAGGCGGCAAAGGTGCCGCCACCCTGCAGCGCCAGCGAGAGCTTTCGCGGCGGCCATTTGGTGAAACGAGCCTGCTCAACCGGAGCAGCCGCCGTGACGGCCTCGACCGGCGCAGTTGCGGCGGGCGCGGGCGGCGAAACGGCTGTGGGCGCTGGAGGCGGTGTGGCGGCATCGGACCAGATGCAGGTCGTCGACAGCAGCCGGCTCGCTGCAGTGCCCTGCAAGCCAGCTTCGTCATGGATGCCGTCGATCTTTTCGCTCATTCCGAGCAACCGCGTAACGTCATTTCCACTGTCAGGATGACAGGCATGGAGCCTGTTCGCTACTCCCGGCCGCGAGAAGGTCGGCAGTTGCGAACAGGATTTGACATATAATGCGCAGAGGAGCCTCGGTATCCGTAGATGCCCCGGCTTCGAAGACTTTACCTCGACGCGGTTCGGGACGCGACTACGCCTTCTCGCCGATCCGGCTCTCCTTGCCGGTCTGCAAGCGCTTTATGTTCTCGCGGTGCGCGTAGAACGTCAGCAGCGTCAGCAACGCCGTCAGCGCGGCCAATGCGAGATGCCCGAACCACCACAGGAACATCGGCGTGACGAACGCCGCCACCAGCGCGGAGAGCGAGGAGTAGCGTGTGGTGAAGGCGGTCGCCAGCCAGATCAGGCAGAACACCACCATGCCGGGCCAGAACAGGCCGAGCAGGATGCCAATATAGACGGCCACGCCCTTGCCGCCTTTGAATTTGAGCCAGACCGGGAAGAGATGGCCGAGGAAGGCGCCGAGCCCGGCCACCATGGCGGCATTGGGTCCTGCGATGTAGCCGGCGATCACCACCGCCGCCGTGCCCTTAAGCGCATCGAGCAACAGCGTGCCGGCGGCAAGAGCCTTGCTGCCCGTGCGCAGCACGTTGGTGGCGCCGATGCTGCCGGAGCCGATCGAACGGATATCCTGGGTGCCGGCGAGCCTGGTCAGGACCAGTCCGAACGGGATCGAGCCGAGGAGGTAGCCGATGACGAAGGCCACCGGCAAAAATGCTTCAAGCCCCATGGCTGCGTCTCCCCACATGGCTGCGTCTCCAAAGTCCTGACTTCCAAGCCGAACGATTGCGCACGTCAGACATGCTCATACACCGTTCGACCGCCGACAATGGTGCGCACCACGCGGCCTGTAAAGCGGGCCTCGTCGAACGGGGTATTCTTGCAGGGCGATTTGAGCTCGGCGGGATCGACCACCCACGGCACGTCGGGGTCGATCACGATGACGTCGGCCGGGCTGCCCACGCGCAGGGTTCCGCCAGGAAGGCCGAGCAACTCGGCCGGGCGGGTCGACATCGCGCGGATCAGCGTCTTCAGGTCCAACTCGCCATTGTGCACGAGGCGGAGGCCGGCGGGCAGCATGGTTTCCAGACCGACGGCGCCGGGAGCGGCTTCGGCGAAGGGGAGGCGCTTGACCTCGACGTCCTGCGGATTGTGGTCGGACATGATGACGTCGAGGAGGCCGGAGGCGATTGCGGCAACCAGCGCACGGCGGTCATCCTCGGTGCGCAGCGGCGGTGACAGTTTCAGGAAGGAACGATAGGGGCCGATGTCGTTCTCGTTCAGCGCAAGATGGTTGATCGAGACCGAGGCGCTGACGGCGAGACCGGCGTCGCGGGCACGTTGGAGGACCTCCAGCGAGTCCGTGCAGGTCAGCGAGGCCGCGTGATAGCGGCCCCCAGTGAGCGCGACGAGGCGCATGTCGCGTTCGAGGATCACAGCCTCGGCGGCATTCGGGATGCCCATCAGGCCGAGCCGCGATGCGAACTCGCCCTCGTTCATCACGCCTTCGCCGACGAGATCGGGGTCCTCGGTGAAGTGCACGATCAGCGCGTCGAAATCGCGGGCGTAGGTCAGCGCACGGCGCATCACCAGCGCGTTGGTCACGCTTCGGACGCCGTCGCTGAAGGCGATGGCACCCGCAACCTTGAGCAGGCCGAACTCGGTCATCTCGTGGCCGTGCATACCCTTGGTGAGGGCTGCCATCGGCTGGATGTTGACGATCGCGGTGTCGCGGGCGCGGCGCATCACGAAGTCGACGGTCGCCGAATTGTCGATCACCGGAGAAGTGTCGGGCTGGCAGATGATGGTGGTGATGCCGCCGGTCGCGGCCGCCTGACTTGCGGTGGCAAAGGTCTCGCGGTGGCTGAAGCCGGGTTCGCCGACGAAGGCGCGCATGTCGATCAGGCCGGGCGCGACGATCTTGCCGGCGCAGTTGACGATGTCGGTGCCTTCGGGGACGCCGGCAGCTCCAATGCCGCGGCGGGTCTCGCGGATGGCGCCATCGGCGATCAGGACGTCGCCGACACCGTCGAAATCCCTGGAGGGATCGACTACGCGGGCATTGGCGAGCAGGATGGGGCGGCGATCAATCAACATCGGCATCACGCGTTCGGCAGGTTACGGGCGAGCGCTTCCAGTACCGCCATGCGCACGGCGACGCCCATCTCCACCTGTTCGCGGATCAGGGACTGGGCGCCGTCGGCCACGATCGAGTCGATCTCGACGCCGCGGTTCATGGGTCCGGGATGCATCACGAGCGCGTCGGGCTTGGCGTAGGCGAGCTTCTTCTGGTCGAGCCCGAAATAGTGGAAATATTCCGAGGTCGACGGCACGAAGGAGCCGTTCATGCGCTCGCGCTGCAGCCGCAGCATCATGACGATGTCGGCGCCGTTCAGCCCCTCGCGCATGTCGCGGGCCACCTCGACGCCCATCCGCTCGATGCCCGGCGGCAGCAGTGTGGTGGGGCCGACCACGCGGACGCGGGCGCCCATCGTATTGAGCAGAATGATGTTAGAGCGGGCGACACGCGAATGCAGCACGTCGCCGCAGATCGCGACCACGAGGCCTTCGATCCGGCCCTTGTTGCGGCGGATCGTGAGCGCGTCGAGCAGGGCTTGCGTGGGATGCTCATGGGCGCCGTCGCCGGCATTGATCACGGAACCGTCAACCTTGCGCGCCAGCAGTTCCACCGCGCCGGAGGCGTGGTGGCGCATCACCAGGATATCCGGGTGCATCGCGTTCAGCGTCATCGCGGTGTCGATCAGCGTCTCGCCCTTCTTGATGGACGAGGACGCGACCGACATGTTCATGACGTCGGCGCCGAGTCGCTTTCCCGCGAGCTCGAATGAGGACTGGGTCCGGGTCGAGGCCTCAAAGAAGAGGTTTATTTGCGTCCGTCCCCGCAGGACGGTGCGCTTCTTGTCAACCTGGCGGTTGAGCTCGACATATTCTTCGGACAGGTCGAGGAGGCCGCTGATGTCGGCCGCGGAAAGGCCCTCGATCCCCAGCAAATGCCGGTGGCCGAGGACGAAGGTCGATTTCGATGTCATTAAAGCGAGAGCTATAGGCGCGGATGGCTGAGGGGGCAAGGGCCAATGCCGGGGCGGGGAGTTATCCCCTGAGGAGTCTGGTAAGACGTCGATCGTCATGCCCGGGCATAGCCGTCCGAAGGACGGCGTCGCTTCCGCTTGCCTATGTCCCGGGCATCCACCTTCTTCTATCGCATTTGACGCAAATAAGGCCGTGGATGGCCGGGACAAGCCCGGCCATGACGATGTGGAGGCTCCCGTTGAAGACAACTCTGACAGCGCTCTTGGTTGCAGCATTTGTTGGCGCCGCCCACGCCCAATCGCTCCCCGGCGGATTCGTCTACCTGCGCGACGTCGATCCCAGCATCATCCAGGACATCCGCTACGCCACCGCGAACAATTTCGTCGGCCGTCCGCTCGCCGGCTACAATGCCGGTGAATGCGTGGTGAAGCGGGAGGTGGTTCTGCGGCTGAAGGCGGTGCAGCAGGAGCTGACGGCGCAAAATCTCTCGCTGAAGATGTTCGACTGCTACCGGCCGGCGCGGGCCTCGCTCGATATGGTCAAGTGGTCGCAGAACGGTCATGAGACCGCGGCCGAGCGGCGCTACAATCCCAAAATCCCCAAGACCGAGCTGTTCCGCCTTGGTTACATCGCGAGTCGCTCGCAGCATTCGACGGGCGCTGCGCTCGATCTCACGCTGGTCGATCTCAAAGTTGACAATTCGGGCAAGTACGACCCGTCGAGGAGCTATGCCGATTGCACCGCGCCGGTCGAAGCGCGGGCACCCGAAGGCAGCGTCGACATGGGCACCGGCTACGACTGTACCGACACGAAGGGCCATACTTCGGCACCGGCGGTCACGCCGGAGCAGCGCGCCTGGCGCAAGCGGCTGGTGGCTGCGATGGCCAGGCAAGGCTTTGTGAACTATGCGAAGGAGTGGTGGCATTTTTCCCTGCCGGGGGCCGGCGGGGCGCCCTATGATTTTCCGATCCAGCCGCGGCGGAACTGAGTCCGCGCCGAGGAAACCCGATGACGCAGCCGAGCTTTGCGACCCACGAGGTCTTCAACCAGTCGCCGCCGTTCGAGGACGTCGATCTGTTCGCCGTGGATCGTCCGCTGGTGGACGCGGTGAAGGCCAATGGCGGCGCGGCGGCGGAGCGCGAGCTGTCAGAGTTCGGCCGGCAATGGGGCTCGGCCGCGATGGCCGATCGCGGGCGTTTGGCGAACGAGAATACACCGAAGCTGCGCAGCTTCGACGCAAAAGGCAATCGCCGCGACCAGGTGGAGTTTCATCCGGCCTATCATGAACTGATGGCGCACAGCGCCCATGCCGGGGTGCACAATTCGACGTGGACTGCGAACGGCAAACCGGCGGGCGATGCCGCCGAAGTGATCCGCGCGGCAAAATTCTACATGGCAGCTCAGGTCGAGACCGGCCATCTCTGTCCGATCACGATGACGCGCGCCTCGGTCGGTGCGTTGGCGATGCAGCCGGATCTGCTCGGCCGCGTGATGCCGGTGCTGTCGACCAAGAGCTACGATTCCACGTTCGCGCCGTGGTGGGACAAGCGCGGCAGGACGCTCGGCATGGGCATGACCGAGAAGCAGGGCGGCACCGACGTGCGCGCCAACATGACGCGCGCCGTCCGTGACGGCGAAGCCTATCACATCACCGGCCACAAATGGTTCATGTCGGCGCCGATGTGCGATGCGTTCCTGGTGCTGGCGCAGGCCGAGCAGGGCCTGACGTGTTTCTTCATGCCGCGCTTCGCGCCGGACGGTTCCGTGAATGCGATCCAGTTCCAGCGATTGAAGGACAAGCTCGGCAATCGCTCCAATGCCTCGTCCGAGGTCGAATTCACGGGTGCCTACGCCGAACGGATCGGCGAGGAGGGCAAGGGCATCCGCACCATTATTCAGATGGTGCAGCTGACGCGGCAGGATTGCGCGATCGCCTCGGTCGGTCTGATGCGCTCGGGGCTCGCGCATGCACTGCATCACGCCCGTCACCGCAGCGTGTTCCAGAAGCATCTGGCCGACCAGCCCCTGATGCAGGCGGTACTGTCGGACATGGCGCTGCATGTCGAGGCGAGCACGGCCCTGGTGATGCGGCTCTGCCGCGCCTTCGACCGCACGCCGCACGATGCGGCGGAGGCCGCCTATATGCGGCTGCTGACGCCCGCGATCAAATACTGGACCTGCAAGAGTGCGCCGCCGTTCCTCTATGAAGCCATGGAGTGCCTGGGCGGCAATGGCTATGTCGAGGACGGCATCCTGGCGCGACATTACCGGGAGGCGCCGGTCAACGCGATCTGGGAAGGCTCCGGCAACGTGATGTGCCTCGACGTGCTGCGCGCGCTCTCGCGCGAGCCGGAGGCGGCGACGGCCGTGTTGCAGGCGTTAGCGGCCGAGACGAAGGGTTTGCCTGGGGCGGGCGAGGCGGCCAGCTTCATCGACAAGACTTTTCGGCGCGCCGATGGCGAGCGCGTCGCGCGCCTCGCCGTCGAGAAGCTGGCGCTGCTGGCCGCTGCGGCGGCGCTGAACAGCGTGTCGCCGCGCAATGCCGAACTGTTCGCGAGCACGCGCCTTGCGGCCAATCACGCCAGCATGTACGGCGCGGTCGAGCTCGACAGCGGCGGGGCTCGCGGGCTGCTGGAGCGGGCGCTGCCGTGAGTGTTCCGAACGAAAGCCCATTGATGGACTCCCTCAATCCCGACCATCCGCCGCTGACCGTGACGCCTGCGCCGCCGCGCGTCTGGCTGTTCTGGGGCACGGCGTTGTGGGGCCTCATCATCTTCGCCGCAATGTTCGTCGGGCAGATCGGCGCCGTCGTCCTGCTGGCGGCGCTGCGTGGTCTTCCCATGGACCTCGCCTCGGTCCAGGCGATCGGCCACGAGCCGCAGGCGCTCGCGCTCTCGGTCATCATGGGACTGCCGGCAACGCTTCTGGCGGTGTGGCTGGCCATTGCCATCAAGAAGGCCTCCTTCGTCGATTATCTCGCGCTGCACTGGCCGTCCTGGAAGCAACTGCTGTTCGGTGCCGTCGGCCTCATCCTGATCGTGGTGGTCTGGGAGACGATGTCGCGCGCGCTCGGCCGCGAGGCGACGCCGGGCTTCATGACCGATCTGTTGAAATCGGGCCGCGACAAGGGCGCGGCGCTGTTGCTGCTGTTCGCCTTCAGCGTGGCCGCGCCGATGTCGGAGGAGATCCTGGCGCGCGGCTTCCTCTATCGCGGTTGGTCGGCGAGCTTTTTGCGCGTGCCTGGCGCGATCCTGCTGTCGTCGCTGGTCTGGACGGTCGTGCACCTGCAATACGACATCTACTTCCTCGCCGAGGTCTTCACCATCGGACTGTGGTTCGGCTACATGCGCTATCGCGCGAATTCACTCTGGCTCACCATCGCGCTGCACGCGATGAACAATCTGACCGCTGTGGTGCTGACGATGTGGCTGGGGAGCTAGGCCACCAGCGCGATCGCGATCGGCATGGTGATCGTCGCCAGGATCGTCTGCAGCGTGATGATTTGCGCCAGCAGCGGTGCGTCACCGCCCATCTGGCGGGCGAGGACATAGGCGCTGGGAGAGGTCGGGACCGCCGCGCAGATCGCGACGATCGCAAGACTGTTGCCCGATAGCCCAAACCACAAGGCGAGCGCCAACGCGAGCAATGGCATCAGCACCAGCTTGAACGCCACGCCGAGCGTCGCGCCGAGGCTGGGGCGGAGCAGTCCCTTGAGCTGCAGGCCCGCGCCGGTGACGAGCAGGCCGATCGCGAGCGAGGAGCGGCCGAGCGCGTCGGCCACCTCGTGCCAGATCTTCGGCAACGGGAGATGCATGACGTTGATGGCGAGGCCGATGACACAGGCCCAGATCAGGGGATTGCGGATCACCGTTATGGCGATGGTCCGTGCTGACTGCTTCTCCGGCGCTGCGTAATGTGCGAGCACCGCGACGCTGAAGACGTTGACCAGCGGAATGATCGCGACCATCGCCACCGACGCCAGCGCCAGCCCGACATCGCCATACAGGTTGGCGGAGACCGACAGCGCCACGTAGGTCTGCCAGCGCGTCGCGCCCTGGAAGATCGAGGTGAAGGCGGGGCCGTCGATATCGAGCCGCGCCAGGGCCGGGCGCAGCGCGAGGCAGAGCAGCGACATCGCCAGCGCCGACAGCAGCAGCGCGCCGCCGACACCGGCGACCGGCACCCTGGAGAGGTCGGCCTTCACCAGCGTCTGGATCAGCAGCATTGGAAACAGCACGAAATAGGTCAGCCGCTCCAGCCCGTGCCATTGCGTGTCGAGCCGCATCAGGCTGCGCTTCAAGACCACGCCGAGCACGATGAGGATGAAGACCGGCAGCAGCGCCGCGATCACGACGGCCATCGGTCAGGCAGCTCCTGGACGGAGATTGGCGAGGCGGTCGAGCGCACCCTGCAGGATGAAGATCGCGGCGTGCTCGTCGATCACCTCGGCGCGCTTGGCGCGGCTGACATCCATGCCGATCAGCTCGCGCTCGACCGCCGCAGTCGAGAGGCGCTCGTCCCACAGGCCGATGGGGAGGGGTGTGAGGCCGGCAAAATTGCGGGCGAAGGCGCGGGTGGATTGCGCGCGCGGACCCTCGCTGCCGTCCATGTTGATGGGCAGGCCGAGCACGAAGCCGACCACCTTGCGTTCGGCCGCGATCGCCAGCAACCGGGCCGCGTCGTGCTTGAACGCCTTGCGCTGGATCGTCTCGACTCCGGTTGCGAGCCGACGGTCCGCGTTGGATACGGCAACGCCGATGGTCTTGGTGCCGAGGTCGAGCCCGACCAGCGCGCCGCGCGCGGGCCAGTGGGTTGCAGCATCGACGAGGGGCAGGATAAGAGCGGGCATGACGTAGCGCATATCACGCGTGGCGCCGCGGAGTGAACCCGGAACATGGATGCACTGACATTATTCGGCCTGTTCGCCGTCACGGCGATGCTGATCAGCTACGCCCTGGAAGATCGCAGCCATTGGTTCGTTCTGCTGTTCGCCGCGTCCTGCGCGCTCGGTTCGGCTTACGGCTTTCTGCAGGGCGCCTGGCCGTTCGGTCTGGTCGAAGCGATCTGGGCCGTCGTGGCGCTGCGGCGATGGCGGCTGAAGCGGTAGATCGTCCGACGGCAGCGGACGCGCGCGAAATCGTGACGCACATTTGCATCGGGCGATTTGTGGCAAATCTCACACAAGTGAACGCGCAGGCCATGGCATGATGCCGCGGCTCCGGCTGCGCGCGTCGATTGACGTTCTGGTTGCGTCACGGTAGTTTTGCAAGTCTAAAGTAGTGCGGGGCGATTGCCCCGATTTCCGGAACGATCGGCAGCGAACGGCAATTCAGGCCGGCGCTGCAACCTTGGCGCAATTTCTTAAGCGCCCCGACCACGCCCCATATTCGCCCAATCATTTTCGCCCCGTCATTTGAGAGGTCACAATGCTCATCAAGCCAAGCCTGATCGCGGGCTCAGAGCGGCGATTCAAGCAAGCCGAATTCTCACCTGAAGCCTTGAACCGGAAACTGGGCGACGGTCCGATCGAGATGACCGTCGAAAAGATGCGCGTGCGCCAGCGCCAGCTGCTGGCCGAGACGCAGGACGTGGAGAAGGCCGAGATCGGCCTGGAGCGGATCATCCAGGGCAATGATCTCGACAGCATCAACTATCTCGCCAAGGGGACTGGCGCCTCGCGCTCGGTCTGCCGCATTCAGCTCAGGGATCTCAAGTCGAACCTGCTCGGCTACGGCTCGGGCTTTCTGATCGGGCCGGGCCTGCTGCTGACGAACCATCATGTCTTTGGCAAGCCGGCCGACGCCGCCAATTCGATCGCCGATTTCAACTACGAGCTCGACATCGCGGGGCAGGAGCGTGTGCCGGTGCGGTTCGGCTTCGAGCCGGGCAAATTCTTCTACACAAATGACAGGCTGGATTTCTCGATCGTCGCGGTGGCACCGACCTCACTGTCGGGCGGGGAGAAGCTCGAGGACTTCGGATGGTTGCCGCTCAGCGGCGCGCCCGGCAAGGCAGATCCCGGCGAGTACCTCACCATCGTCCAGCATCCCAGCGGGCAGATGAAGCAGGTCTGCGTCCGCGAGAACAAGTTGCTCAAATATGTCGGCGACTTCCTCTGGTACAACACCGACACGACGTCGGGCTCGTCGGGCTCGCCGGCATTCAACCGCTTCTGGCAGGTGGTCGCGCTGCATCACAGCGGCGTGCCCCGGAAGGATGGGCAGGGCCGCACCCTGACCAAGGATGGCAAGGTGTGGAAAGCGTCGATGGACGAGTCGCTGATCGACTGGATCGCCAATGAAGGCATCCGGATCAGCGCGATCGTCGCCGATCTCAAGGTCGCCGTCGGCTCGCATCCCCTGATCAAGCCGGTGCTGGATGAGGAAGAGCCGCCGGTCCGGCTCGAGGTCGAGAACGCCCGGCCGCCGGTCGCCGCGCCCGCTTTCGGCGCCAATTTCTGGGTCGAGCAGTCCCTGGACGGGACCTCGCTGGTGGTCCCGATCCGCGTGCCGTTGCCGACATTCAGGAAGGACATTCCGTTCGCGCCGCCGGCACCCCTGCCGGTTCCCGCGGGGAGCAACGGCGGAGGCCCGAACGGCGGCATGCAGAACGGCGGCAAGCCGTTGCTCGTTCCGCCGTCCCGCCTCCCGTCAAACCTCAGTGCGAACGGCCTGCCGATGGAGGCCGTGCATATCGATCAGAGCACGCTGAAATCGCGCCCCGGATACAAGGCGAATTTTCTCGGCACCGGGAAATTCTCGGTGCCCTTGCCGAAGATTCCAACCGCTCTCAAATCCGAGATCGCGACGCTCAAGGGGAATTCAAAGCAGTCCGAGCTGAAATATTTCAACTACAGCGTCGTCATGAACAAGGCGCGCCGGCTCGCCTTCTTCAGCTGTGTCAATATCGACGGCGGGCAGCAACAGGACGTCGGCAAGCGCGAGGGCGATTCCTGGCTGCGCGATCCGCGCATCGATGACGATGCCCAGATCGGCAACGAGTTCTACCGCAAGCAGGCGACCCTCGAGGCGGACCGCAGCAAGAACCCGTTCGACCGCGGCCACCTCGTGCGCCGTCTGGACGCGACCTGGGGCGACACCGTCGCCGCGGCCAAGCAGCATGGTGACGATTCCTTCCACTTCACCAATTGCTCACCCCAGTTCTTCTCGTTCAACCAGGGCAAGCAAGTCTGGGCGGGACTGGAGGATTACACCCGCGATGTCCTGCTCGGAGGCGAGGCGAAGGGCATCGTCATGAACGGTCCGGTGTTCGACGGGCCGGATGCCGATGGCTCCGATCTGCCCAATCCGGCCGGGCGGCCGCACAAGGATCCGAGCTTCGGCGGCGTTCAAATCCCGAAATATTTCTGGAAGATCCTGATCCGGCGCAACGAGGACGACGACGCGCTCAAGGCGGCGGCATTCCTGATGAGCCAGCGAAAGCTGATCATGGACATCGATCGCATCCAGGAGGTGGATCTGCGCGAGAAGATGTCGGAGGAGGATGTCAGCGTCTTCCAGGTCTCGATCGCGGACCTCGCGAAATTGACCAGGCTCGACTTCGGCAATCTCGCTGATGCGGATTCGCACGAGGCGACCTCGGTCGGTCCGCGGCGGATCGAGTCCTATGAAGACATTCGACTCTAGAACGGCGCGGCCTGACGCGGCGTCACCGCGTCAGGCTGCGATGACGTCCGCGTCGGTTTTCAGGCAAGCGGCAAAGCCGGCCAGTGCGCTGGATTGATGTCCGGCGCGACGCTGGATGAAGAGTGTCTCGACCCGGGCATGCGAAGCGCTGAGGGTGTGGATCGAGACGGTGCCATTCATCGCGCTGCGTTCGACGACTGCGCGCGGCAGCAACGTCACGCCCATGTCGGCGGCGACGCAGCCGATCATACCGTCGAGCGTGCCGAGCTCGAAGCGCGCAGCGGAAGGCCAGCCGAACTCGACGAAGATCTGCTCGAGGCGCTGGCGGTAGGTGCAGCCGGTGCGGAACACCAGCGCGGTCGGGCCGGACTCCGGCGTGCCGGCGCGCAGCTCGGCAAGCGAAGCCCAGCGCCGCGCGCTGACCAGCACCAGCTCCTCGCGGAAGGCGCTCGTCGCAGTGAGGTCGTCGTGGGCGATCGGCCCTGCGACGAAGGCACCATCGAGCGCACCTTCGAGCACGCTTGCGACGAGGTCGGCGGTCGGTGCGGTACGCAAGGAAAGGCGCACGGCGGGACAGCGGCGGTGGAAATCGGCGAGCAGCGGCGGCAGCCGCACCGCCGCGGTCGTCTCCATCGAGCCGATCGCAAGCGGTCCCTTCGGCTCGCCGTCGTCGCGCGCGGCCAGCACGGCCTCGCGCGAGAGCGCGGCCATCCGTTGCGCGTAAGGCAAAAGGCGCTTGCCGGCGCCGGTCAGTGTCATGCCGCGGCTGTGGCGTTCGAACAGCGGCGTGCCGATCTCCGCCTCCAGCGCCTTGACGCGCTGGGTGACGTTGGATTGCACGGTGTTCAGCTCTTCCGCAGCGCGGGTGATGCCACCGCTGCGGGCAACTGCGGCAAAGGTCTTGAGGTCGCCGAGTTCCATGATGTCGTTTCGTTTTTCAGATGGCAGCGTTCGCTACAATTCATTTTCCGAGAATGCTAGTCGGACCTAGTCTCGCTGTCCAGATCAGGAAAGAGCCATGCCGATCGCGACATCGCTGACCACGCTGCTTGAGATCAGCCATCCCGTCCTGCTGGCGCCGATGGATGTCATCGCGGGCAGCCGTCTGGTCGCGGCGGTGAGCTGTGCCGGCGGCTTTGGCATTCTGGGCGGCGGCTATGGCGAGAGGATTTGGCTGGAGCAGGAGACGGCGAAGCTCGCCTCCCTGTCCGCGCCGTTCGGGATCGGCTTCATCACATGGAGCCTTGCCAAGCGGCCCGAGCTTCTCGACCTCGCGCTGGCGGCAAAGCCTTCGGCGATCATGTTGTCGTTTGGCGATCCCGCGCCGTTCGCAGCCAGGATCAAGTCAGCCGGCGCGCGTCTGATCTGCCAGGTTCAGGACGAAGCGATGGCGCGACAGGCGCTCGATGCCGGCGCCGATATTCTGATCGCGCAGGGAACGGAGGCGGGCGGTCACGGCGCCTCCCGCACCACGGTCGATCTCGTGCCTGCGATCGTCGATCTTGCCGCGGGCGTGCCGGTGGTCGCTGCCGGCGGCATTGCCGACGGGCGCGGGCTCGCCGCCATGATGATGCTGGGCGCGAGCGGCGTGCTGCTCGGCACGCGCTTCTATGCGAGCGTGGAGGCTGACGGTGCGGAGGAGGCCAAGCGGCGCATCTGCGCGGCGAACAGCGGTTCGACGTTGCGCGGCATCATCTTCGATCTCTCCCGTAACAATGTCTGGCCGGCGCCGTTTACCGGCCGATGCCTGGTCAATGATCACGCCCGGCGCTGGATCGGCCGCGAAGTCGAGCTGATGCAGAATGTCGCCGCAGTCGCGGCGGAATATACGGCGGCAAAAGCCGCCGGAAATTTCGACGTCGCGGCCGTCATCGCGGGCGAGGCGGTCGGACTGATCCATGATATTCCACCGGCAGCCGAGATCGTCGGTCGGATTGCGGTTGAAGCGGAGCAGCTTCTTGCCGGCCGCCGCAACTCCATCGCGTCCGTCGCCCGAATCTAGAGAGAACAACCATGTGGCCTGACCGTCGACTGATCGACCTCTTCAAGACCGAATTTCCGATCGTGCTGGCGCCGATGGCCGGCGTGATGGATGCGGAACTGGTGATCGCCGTGGCGGAGGGCGGTGGGCTCGGCTCGCTGCCGAGTGCGATGCTGTCGCCGGAGAAGGCGCGCGAGCAGGTCAACATCATTCGCCTGCGCGTGAAGGCGCCGGTGAACATGAACTTCTTCTGCCATACGCCGGTTGATCTTTCGACCGAGGCCGAGGCGCGCTGGAAGCAGCGGCTCACGGGCTATTACACCGAGCATGGTCTAGATCCCGCAGCGCCGATCTCTGCGGCGAACCGCGCGCCTTTCGACGCTGCCTTCTGCGAGGTCGTCGAGGAGCTGAAGCCCGAAATCGTCAGCTTCCATTTCGGCCTGCCGGAGCAGGCGCTGCTCACGCGCGTCAAGGCGGCCGGCTGCCTCGTCATCTCGTCGGCGACAACGGTGAGGGAGGCCGTCTGGCTCGAACAGCACGGCGTCGATGCCGTCATTGCGCAAGGCGCCGAGGCGGGCGGCCATCGCGGCATGTTCCTGACCGACAAGATCTCCGAGCAGCCCGGCACGTTTGCGCTGGTGCCGCAGGTCGCCGATGCCGTGAAGGTGCCGGTGATCGCGGCCGGTGGCATCGCGGATGGACGCGGCATCGCCGCCGCCTTCGCGCTCGGCGCCTCCGGTGTGCAGATCGGCAGCGCTTACTTGCGCTGTCCGGAATCCAAGGTCTCGCCGGGAGGCCGCAAGGCGCTGGCTGAAGCGCGGGACGATTCCACCGTGATCACCAATGTCATGACCGGGCGCCCGGCGCGCGGCGTCCAGAACCGCCTGATGCGCGAGGCCGGTCCGATCTCGCCGGACGCACCGCCGTTCCCCCATGCGGCGACCGCGCTGGGGCCGCTGAAAGCGGCTGCCGAGAAGCAGGGCAGGGTGGATTTCACCAATCTCTGGGCCGGCCAGGCCGTGGCGCTGGGCCGCGAGGTCCCCGCGGCCGAATTGACCCGGGATTTTGCCAAATCCGCTCTGGCCCGGATGAAGGCGCTGGCTGGCTAAGGCCAGTCACCCGGTTGCGGCGCAAAACCGGCCTCTGCTATACGGCACATAGGTTTTGCCGTGAGAGGCCTTATATAATGTCCGTCGACGCCGCTACCGTCCGCCGCATCGCGCATCTGGCGCGCATTGCGGTTTCCGAGGGCGAGGTTCCGCATCTGCAGGGCGAGCTCAACGCTATGCTCGCCTTTGTCGAGCAACTCTCGGAGGTCAATGTCGAGGGCGTGGAGCCCATGACCTCGGTCACCCCGATGCAGATGAAGAAGCGGCAGGACGTGGTCGATGACGGCGAGATCGCCGACGATATCGTTGCCAACGCGCCTGCGACCGAAGGCCACTTCTTTCTGGTGCCGAAGGTCGTCGAGTAGTTTTTAGGACCCGTGTCATGTGCATGCTTTGCGACGACGAGAAGGCCTATCAGGCCTACATGAACTATCTCGACAAGATGGAGCGGCAGGGCAAGGCTGCCGATCCCAACGTCGCCGTCAATGCCGTGCTCGACGAGATCGAGGCTGCCGCGAACGCCGCCGCCAAGAAAAAAGACGACCCGGCCAACGACAAGACCCTGTCTCCGTTCTTCTGCAGCCCGATCAATAAATGACCGATTTGACATCGCTGACGCTCGCCGAGGCCCGCAAGGGTCTCGCGGCCAAGACTTTCACGTCCCTCGAACTGACCGATGCGCATCTGAGCGCGATCGAGGCAGCGCGGGTGCTCAATGCCTTCGTGATGGAGACGCCGGAGCAGGCGCGCGACATGGCGCGGGCCGTGGACGGGAAGATCGCCAAGGGCGATGCCGGTCCGCTCGCCGGCATCCCGCTCGGCATCAAGGATCTGTTCGCGACCAGGGGCGTGCGCACCACGGCGTGCTCGAAGATCCTCGGTAATTTCGTGCCGACCTACGAGTCCACCATCACCTCGCAGCTGTGGCGCGACGGTGCGGTGATGCTCGGCAAGCTCAACAATGACGAGTTCGCGATGGGCTCGGCCAACGAGACCTCGTGCTTCGGTCCGGTCGGCAATCCCTGGCGGCGCGAAGGAAGCAACACGACGCTGGTGCCGGGCGGTTCGTCCGGCGGCTCGGCCTCGGCCGTGGCGGCGCTGCTCTGCATGGGTGCGACCGCGACCGACACCGGCGGCTCGATCCGTCAGCCGGCGGCATTCACAGCGACCGTCGGCATCAAGCCGACCTATGGCCGCTGCTCGCGCTGGGGCATCGTCGCCTTTGCCTCCTCGCTCGACCAGGCGGGTCCGATCGCACGCAGCGTCCGCGACAGCGCGATGCTGCTGCGCTCGATGGCCGGTCATGATCCCAAGGACACGACCTCGGTCGACATCCCCGTGCCGGATTACGAGGCCGCGATCGGCAAATCCGTGAAGGGCATGAAGATCGGCATCCCCCGGGAATATCGTCTCGACGGCATGCCGGCCGAGATCGAAAAACTCTGGAGCGAGGGCGCGGCCTGGCTGAAGGCGGCCGGCGCCGAACTCGTCGACGTCTCGCTGCCGCACACCAAATACGCACTGCCGGCCTATTACATCGTGGCGCCGGCGGAGGCGTCCTCGAACCTCGCGCGCTATGACGGCGTCCGCTATGGCCTGCGCGAGCAGGGCAAGAACATCAACGAGCTCTACGAGAACACCCGCGCCGAGGGGTTCGGTGCGGAGGTCCGCCGCCGCGTCATGATCGGCACCTATGTGCTCTCGGCCGGCTATTACGATGCCTATTATCTGCGGGCGCAGAAGGTGCGCACGCTGATCAAGAAGGATTTCGAGGATTGCTTCGCGCGGGGCGTCGACGCGATCCTGACCCCGGCGACACCGTCGGCGGCCTTCGGCATCGGCGAGAAGGGCGGCGCGGATCCGGTCGAGATGTATCTCAACGACATCTTCACGGTGACCGTGAACATGGCGGGCCTGCCCGGCATCGCCGTGCCCGCCGGCAAGGACGCGCAGGGCCTGCCGCTCGGCCTGCAATTGATCGGCCGTCCGTTCGAGGAGGAGACGCTGTTCTCGCTCGGCGAGGTGATCGAGCAGGCCGCCGGCCGCTTCACGCCCGCGAGGTGGTGGTGAATGCCGCCGCGTTCATCGCGAGCCTCGACGGCGCGGCGCCCGCGCCTGGGCTGAACGCGCCGCTCGCAGGTCTCTGGTGGGCCGCCAAGGGCGATTGGGACCAGGCGCACAGGATCGTCCAGGACGACAACAGCCGTGACGCCGCCTGGGTGCATGCCTACCTGCACCGCGTCGAAGGAGATCTCGGTAATGCCGGCTACTGGTACCGCCAGGCCGGCCAGCCCGCTGCAAAGGATTCATTGGAAGCGGAGTGGGAGCGGATCGCTGCCACGCTGCTCGGGAGCACGACATGAGCACGGCCACGCACAAGCTTCTCAAGGGCGCCACAGGTGACTGGGAGGTGGTCATCGGCATGGAGATCCATGCCCAGGTGACGTCGAAGTCGAAACTGTTCTCCGGCGCGTCCACCGCGTTCGGCGGCGAGCCGAACTCGCAGGTATCGCTGGTCGATGCGGCGATGCCGGGCATGCTGCCCGTCATCAACGAGGAATGCGTCAGGCAGGCTGTCCGGACCGGGCTCGGTCTCAACGCGCAGATCAACCTGCGCTCGGTGTTCGACCGCAAGAACTATTTCTATCCGGACCTGCCGCAGGGCTACCAGATCAGCCAGTACAAGTCGCCTGTGGTGGGCGAGGGCGAGGTGATCGTCGATCTCGACGGCGGCCGCAGTGTCTCCATCGGCATCGAGCGGCTGCATCTGGAGCAGGATCCCGGCAAGATGCTGCACGACCGATCGCCGTCGCTGTCCTACATCGATTTCAACCGCTGTGGCGTGGCGCTGATGGAGATCGTCTCGAAGCCGGACATCCGCGACGCCGAGCAGGCCAAGGCCTATGTCACCAAGCTGCGCTCGATCATGCGCTACCTCGGCACCTGCGACGGCGACATGGAGAAGGGATCCTTGCGCGCCGACGTCAATGTGTCCGTGCGCAAGCCCGGCGCGCCGCTGGGCACCCGCTGCGAAATCAAGAACATGAACTCGATCACCTTCATCGGCCAGGCGATCGAGTATGAAGCGCGGCGCCAGATCGAGATCCTGGAGGACGGCGGTCAGATCGAGCAGGAGACGCGCCGGTTCGATCCCAACAAGGGCGAGACGCGTTCAATGCGGTCCAAGGAAGAGGCGCACGATTATCGCTACTTCCCCGATCCCGACCTGCTGCCGCTGGAGTTCAGCCAGCAATTCGTCGACGAGCTGAAGGCGAAGCTGCCGGAGCTGCCGGACCAGAAGAAGACGCGTTTCGTCGCCGATCTCGGCCTCTCGGCCTATGATGCGAGCGTGCTGGTCGCCGAGCGCGAGAGCGCGGTGTTCTACGAGACGGTGCTCGACAAGCTCGGCAACCGCGCGCGCGACGGCAAGATGGCGGCGAACTGGGTGATCAACGAGCTGTTCGGCCGTCTCAACAAGGAAGGCCGGGATATTACGGACTCTCCGGTGAGCGCCGAGCAACTCTCGGGCATCGTCGACCTGATCGGCGAGGGCACGATCTCGGGCAAGATCGCCAAGGATCTGTTCGAGATCGTCTGGCAGGAGGGCGGCGATCCCCGCGCGCTGGTCGAAAGCCGCGGCATGAAGCAGGTCACCGATCTTTCGGCGATCGGAAAGGTTGTCGACGACATCATCGCGGCCAATCCCGACAAGGCCGCGCAGGTCAAGGACAAGCCGCAGTCGCTCGGCTGGTTCGTCGGCCAGGTGATGAAGGCGTCCGGCGGCAAGGCCAACCCGCAGAGCGTCAACGACCTGCTGAAGTCGAAGCTCGGCGTCTGACCTCGCACGTTCGAACGAGGTGACGGATAAGTTCGTCACCGCGGTTTCGTTCCTCGGCTGCGACGCTCGCGCGCATTCTCGGCGGTAAACTTCATCCCATCGATGGCGACGCCGCGGCCGAATCGCTGTCACGCGATTCGCGCAAAACGGCGGCTCGCAGACGCTCCGACGAGCGCTCGCGCCATTAATCATGAAAATATTTTCGTTGCCAAAAATCGCGACTCAGAGTCCGCGAAACGCCTTTGCAAGGTGATCTCGACCGTCACCATGCGCACCGACGGGTCGATCGAGCGCGATACGCGCGTGCAGAAAAATACTTGCTGCATAGAGTTTTCTGCAATCGCATCTCTCGCAGACATCGACGATGCGGGCACTCCGCGCGATCGTGCAAACGCATGATGCAGCGTGCTTGCATCGCGCTCGCCAAGCGCACGCGCTTTGCGTCGTCAACACTTCTTTAAGCGAGACGCTGTTTTTTTCGTTGTGTTGGTGTATTCGGGATGAGTGTGCACTCGATCCCCGAATGCATGCAGCGATTAAGCCATCTCACACATCGGAGGGCAACATGGCCAAGAAAGCTAAGAAGGCAAAGAAGGCGAAGAAGGCGAAGAGCGCAGTGAAGAAGACTGCGAAGAAGACCCGCAAGGTCGCCAAGAAGAAGTAACTTCGCTTCTGAAGTTGCCGGCTCCTCGAGAGCCGGCACGTCATCAGCGCCTCCTGGAGGTTCTGGTCGACGATAGAGGGTGTCGGCGAGACATCAGGTCAACGGTCGGACCGTTCTGTTTTGCGGTCCGGCAGAAGAAACGAGTTTTCTTCGTTCGGTGCGGGGCCGGTTCTCCGGTTCTGCAATTTCACGAGTAGCCTCGCGGTCAAAGTGGAATCTGGTCCTGACGTGTTCGCCGACGCCCTCGTTCTCCTGAGGCCGGGGTATTGCCGGCATTCCTTTTCCCCACATTGCTGATCCGACCACGGCGTGATCGTTGCGCTGGCCGCTCTCCCTTGGGCTGGTGAAGGCTGCGGCCCGATTGTGCGCTGCTCGCGCGCCGCTTCCGCCATTCGCGCTGTCATCGCCAGGCGTCGACCGGGCGATCGAGTCCGCCGCGGCTGCTCGTGCGACATGGCTGTCTCCTGAATGCCGTCATCCGCCTGCCGCCTTCGCTGAAGCTTCGGCGCTCCAGACGATGGGCCCGGCGAAAGCCTGGACAGTGGCCGGCGCGGGTGCCGATAGCGCTCGGGAACGCCACAGCATGCGTCCCACCGCGCGCGATGGTTATCGATGTCCCAAAATTCCAGGGTAAACCAAATCTGATGAATCGCAGAAGTGCCTGCAATTCAGGGACTTCTTGAATTCTGCGCGCCGGCGCCGCGAGGTCGCGTTTACGTCTGCTTCATCGCGATGCTTAAACTGCCATTCAAATTTGCCCGCCATCATCACCTCCAACAAGCCGGCAAACGGCCTTGAGCAAGAAGACTAAGGGATGAGTTGAACAGTGCAGGGTCCCGGAAAGGGTCATGCACATTAGAGTTGGACGGGAGCCGCGCTCGGGGGAGCAAGGCACAAGAAAAAAGGGGATGCGTTATGTTTCAGGGTACTTTCGATCTGGAGACGGCAACGCCGATCGACGCGACCGCATTGTCGGACGTGTTGTTCGAGCGCGGGATCTATTGGGCGAGCGGCCGGTCCGGGCTCGTCGATCTCGTCGCCGCGCACAAATGGTTCAACCTCGCCGCCCTGAAGGGCCGCAAGGACGCCGTGACGCTGCGCCAGGAAGTCGCCGGGCAGATGTCGGAGGCCGAGATCTCGGCCGCCCAGCGCGAGGCGAGGGCGTGGGTCTCCACGCACTGAACCGAGCATCGCATCCGCACCCGTGTTCGCACGGGTGGGCGTGATTGCGCTGAATCAAGTTTTTACGTCGTGCCGCGACATAAGACCCGTGCGGCATGAGCGGGCCCGACACCGATGAACGATGGCTGCCGATTCAGATCGCTCCCGATGAGTGCGATCTGGAACTCGGACGTCCGCACAAAACGGGGATTCTGCCCTGGTCGTTTCCGTGCCGGCGCAGATCCGGCGTCTGGTACAATGTCTGGGCCGGCGAGGCGGTGCTGATTTCGCCCTCGCATTGGCGGATCTGGCGGTTCCACCGCTAGACGCAGACGCAAGCACATACCCACACATATAAGGTGCGAATCGAGCTGAGTTCGGGGCGCCGATCCTTGCGGCAGGCTTTCACACCAGCCCTCAGGACTGCCTTCAGGTGAAAGAACGCACAGGCCTTGATTGATTCTGCTGCTGGTGGCGGAGAGGGAGGGATTCGAACCCTCGATACAGCTTGAGACCGTATGACGCTTTAGCAAAGCGTTGCCTTCAGCCACTCGGCCACCTCTCCGATGCGAGCCTTATGCATCTAATTGCTTGGGCTGGTCAATTTGGAAGCGCGTGTTTTCGTTCGAATATTCCCAGCGATTTTCGCAACAAGGCAATTTGCTCCCGGAGCATGACCGTAACGCTGCGAGAATGGGCGCCGAGCTCGAGCGTCCAGGGACGGTTTCGCCCATGACAACCATTGCGCTCGCGTAAGAGGCTGAATTTTCTGGAAGAATCAAGGATTCGGGCGGGGCGGTCGAAGGTTCGAATCTTGTCGTCTCCGCCAGCCCGCCCCATAACCTCCGCTATCCGCAGGCGGTGTGCGTCGCGCATCTCAGGGCCGTGCCTGCATCAGGCCGGGAAGGCGGAGAGCAGGTCGACGCTGCTTGAGTCTCCCTGTGATTCCACGATTCGAGTGCGTCAAAGCCTCTCCCGGCCAGGATCTCGCCCGCGGCGCCTTAAGTGGGGAATTTTGATGACAGATGGAACCGCGTCGAAAATGTTAGTAAAAACAATGCATTGCGGAGGCGGCTTGATCACATCTGCGTGTTATTTGTGCAACACCCGTCGGAAAACCAGCTTCTCAGGCCCGTTTCGGAGCGTTCTCTTGTTGTGTGTGCAAGGGCGTTCGGTAATTGTGACTGAGCGACGGAGGGGGGCATCCCGAGGTCGTCCCGTTTAGGTCAATTCGCTTAAGTCCCTCGCGTTCATGCGGGTGTGTCCGAAGACGCGAAGGAGCCCGAAGCGGTGATTTAAAGGGGGTTGGGGAATTGGCCGTCCGGTCAGTGACCTTCCCTGAAGAGCAACTTGGAGGTTTAACATGAAGTTGGTTAAGAGCCTTTTGCTCGGCTCAGCGGCGGGTCTGATCGCCGTGGGCGGAGCGCAGGCAGCCGATCTCCCCGTGAAGGCCAAAGCGGTCGAATACGTGAAGATCTGCTCGCTGTACGGCGCGGGTTTCTACTACATCCCGGGCACCGACACTTGCATCAAGCTGGGTGGTTACCTGCGCGCTGAAGTCGCGCTGGGCACCAACAGCGTCTACAACGGCAATTTCAGCGGTGCTGGTGGCGCGCACAACCGCCTGAGCAACTACTACACCATGCGGTCTCGCCAAGACCTCAACATCGATACCCGTACCGCGACCGAATACGGCGTGGTCCGCACGTTCTTCGATGCGACCTTCTCGTGGACGACCGGCGGCTACACCGGTGGCGGCACGACCGCGTACGACTCGGCTCCTGCCGGCACGTCGGGCAGCGGCTCGGTGGCAGGTGGTGCGCTCGGCGTGTACTACGCCTTCATCCAGTTCGCTGGCTTCACGATGGGTAAGGCGGTCTCCCAGTTCTCCGCTCCCTGGACCAACTATCCCGGCAACAACTTCGACGGTCTCGTCGGTGGTGGTGGTACGGTCACCGGTGTCAATCAGTTCACCTACACCGCTGACTTCGGTCAGGGCGTGACGGCGGCTTTCTCGGCGCAGGATCAGGTCCAGTACTATCAGGCGGGTATCAACAACCTCGGCACCCCCGGTACCTTCGGCTACGGCACCAGCGACATCGGCGGAAGCCGTTCGCCCGACCTCGTTGCGATGGTTCGTGTTGACCAGGCCTGGGGCCTCTTCCAGGCGTCGGTTGCGGCTCATGACAACCATGCTGGCTACTACGGCGCCACTGAAGTCACCGGTCATCCCGGCGACAAGTGGGGTTGGGCGGCTCAGCTGGCTCTGTCGATCAAGAACATCCCGACTGGCGCGGGTGACACGATCAACATCCAGGGCGTCTACACTGACGGTGCGACCCGCTACAACATCCAGGACCTCGCCGGTGGCGCTGGTGCTTGGACGAGCTACGGCAGCACGGGCCTCGGTGGTGCGTATCAGAGCCTCGGCATTGCCTTCGCGCCTGATGCGGTCTTCGTAGCCGGCGGCGGCTTGGAGCTGGTCCAGACCTGGGGTATGCGCGGTGCGTTCACCCACAACTGGGATCCGTACTGGAACACGGCGCTCTACGGTGCTTACGCTGGCGTCCGCTACAGCGGCGCAGCCAAGACCGCGATGTGCGGCGTGGGCGGCACGGTGTCGGTTGCTCTCGGCATTGCTTCGGGTGCCTGCAACCCGGACTACAACATCGCTCAGCTGGGCCTCATCACCCGCTGGACCCCCGTCAAGAACCTGACCTTCTCGGCTGACTTCAACTGGACCCATCTGGACCTGAAGTACGCTGCAGGGACGGTCACCGGTGCTGGCGCCAGCGCTGCGCTGGCCAAGCCGGTCGCTGCGTACGAGCTCAAGGATCAGGACAGCTTCACGCTGCTGCTCCGCGCTCAGCGCAACTGGTAAGTTCGGTCTAACGACCTGACAGAGAGCCCCGGCGGGAAACCGCCGGGGCTCTTCCATTTTTGTATGGTCTTCTGGCGGGCGAGCGGGGGAAGGGCGCCAAGCGAGGCTCGCCAAGGTTCGCCAAAGGTCGCAGCGATGGACTTTGCGCCGGCGTTCGATACGAAAGAAGCCGCCAAACGAGGCGGCCTCTCGCATTCTGAACCGCGACCGTCCGGTTTCATGTCCAGGGCACGGTGGTAGCAGGAGCTCTCAACGCTGAGCCACCCCTGTTGCTCTGGCACTCGTCGAAGGTCGCGAAGCCAAGAGCGTTTCGGCAATTCTGGACCGTGGCTTGGGACCGTTGCTTGTTTTGGCTTCGACTTTCGTGGTGGGCGCTCAACGGCACGATCGACATGAAGACGAGAGCGAGAGCGGACGGCGGCAACGTCTTTCCCGGCTTTCCTCGTCGTCTTGTTGCCCGGGATAGCCAAGATCTCTCCCCAGACGGACGCGACCAAGGCGGGCATGGAGCCTCTCACCTAATCCAGGCATATTTGGCGATCGCGCGGGGCATGCCTTCGAACGAGAGAGACGGCGCCGCTATTCCACGCTGCCGGCGCCGCGGCGCAGATCGGCCTCGATCTGCAGGCGCGTGCCGCCGCCGAAGCGGGCCCGGTAGACCTGCAGGTTCTCCATGATCCGCTGCACATAATTGCGCGTCTCGGAGAACGGAATCAGCTCGACCCAGTCGACCGCGTCGACCTTGGGGTCGCGCGGATCGCCGTAGCGCTCGACCCACTTCCTCACGCTGCCGCGGCCGGCATTGTAGGCGGCGAAGGTCATGATGTAGGAGCCGCGATAATCCTCGAGCAGTCCGCCGAGTTCGGCCGAGCCGAGCGTGGCGTTGTAGACCGAATCGTTCTTCAGCCGCCCCAGATCGTAAGTCGCACCGTGCCGCTTGCAGACATAGCGCGCAGCGTCGGGCGTCACCTGCATCAGGCCGTAGGCCTGTGCCGGTGAGACCACACGGGGGTTGAACGCGCTCTCCTGGCGGGCGATCGCATAGACGATGCTGCGCTCGACTTCGGGACCGATCGGCGTGAACTGCGGAATGCCGTTGACGGGGTAGGCGTAGAAATCGAACGGAAGGCCGCGATTGAGTGCGGCCTTGCCGAGCAGCAGCATGCCGCGCGCATCGTTGTAGCGCTGGGCCAGCTCGCCGAGGCCGGCGAGCGCTTCGGGATCGCCGTTCTCGCCCATGTCGGCCAGCAGCGGTATCGCCATCTCGCGCTCGTCGAGCTCGTAGAGCAGTTGCGCGGCGCGCACGATCTCCAGCCGTTCGGCGCCACGGCCGCGCGGCTGGCTGTTGAGCTCGATCTGCGGCAGGCCGAGCTTGGCCCGGGCGAGCTGGCCGTAATAGCTGGTCGACTGTTCGGCGGCGCGGGCATAGGCGTTGCGCGCTTCTTGCTGGCGCCCCGCCGCTTCCGCGGCGCGGCCCTGCCAGTAGCCGGCACGCGCCAGCGCGGTCGGATTGACGCTGCCGACGCCGATGCGGGCAAAATGCTGGGTGGCGGCTGCGGGGTCGTTGAGGAAGCGCAACGCGATCCACCCGGCCGTGAACTCCTGCTCGGTCTTGTAGATGTCGCGCGAGGGCAGTGCGGCGTCGCGCGCGATCAGATAGGCGCTGCGGAATTCCTCAGTGTCGATCATCTTGCGCGCCAGGAGACGCCGCTCGATCCACCATTCGTCGAGATTGTGGAGGCGACCCGGATCCTTCGGCGCCGAAAGCATGAGCTGTGCTGCCTCGGCGAATTTCTCCTCGCGGCGCAGCAACTGGATCTTGCTGAAGATGAAGCCGGGGTCGTTGTGCAGCTCGCGGGGCACGGCGTCGAGCAGCGCGCGCGCGTTCGGCGCCTTCTTGACCGCGGCGATGCGGGCCCTGGCGAGCGCGACATAGCCGGCGCCCAGGCGCTTTGCGGCGCGCATCGCGGCTTCGTTCTCGCTGCCGTAGAGCAGGGTGTCCATCCGCGCCTTCTGGTCGCCCGGCGTCAGCAGTGCGCCGAACTGGTCGAGCACGTTGTTCTCGGTGTCCTCCGACATCGGATCGCTGCGCCACGCCTCGCGCACCAGCCGTTCGGCATTGGCGCGGTCGCCGCGCGCCAGCATCGCCTTGGCGAGCGCGAAACGGCCCTTGGCGGACACGGGAGATTCGTTCTCGAACCACGACCACGCGACGGACTCGTCGCGCCTGTCGTCCCACATCGCGGCCTCGAGGCGCCGGCGCAGGAAGGTCTGCGACGGCCAGCTCGGATTGGCGGAAAGGAAGGCGCGGTAGCGCTCCACGGTCGCGCCATTGTCCTCGCTGCGCAGGATGATCCATTCCGCGAGTTTTCGCGCGACCGGATCCGAGATGCCTGCTGCGACGTCGCTGGCGTCACCCGCCTTGCGCTTGCGCACGAGCTCGATGACGCTCTCGAGGGCGTCCTTGTCACCCTGCGGCGTCGAGGAGGTCGCCGCGACAGCGGCCGGGATGACCGGCTTGCGCGGCGCGGCATGCTGGCGGGTCGCCGGAGCCAGCACGGGCGCTGCGGCCGGCCTGGCGGCGGGGGCGGAAGGTCTGACGGTGGCCGTCACGGCCGGCGCGGGTGCGGTTTTCGGCGGCGAGGCGCTGGCGGCCGGATGCGATTTCGACCGAGCTGCCGCTGCGGCAGGCTTGGGCTTGTCCTTCGCGGGCTCTTTTGCGGCGCTCTTGCCGGCGTCCTTGCCAGTCTCCTTGGCCGGCTTCTTCGCGGCGTCCTTGGCCGGAGCGCCGGCGGCACCCTTGCTCGCCCCTTTGGCCGCGTCTTTCGCAGTTTCCTTGCCGGTTCCCTTGGACGCGCCCTTCGCAGCGTCCTTGGCAGTATTCTTGGTGGTATTCTTGGTGGTGTTCTTGGCGGCTGGCTTCGCGGTGTCCTTGCCCGCTTCCGCGGTCGTCTCATTGGACTTGGCCAGGGCGGCGCAGCCGACCGTCAGCCCTGCCATCAGGGACAGGATCAGGCCGGTGGATCGCCAAGCGGCACGAGGGAATGAGGTCACGGCGTTTCGTTGCCCCGAATCAGTCAACTGGCCCAAGACCTACCTGTACAAGATCCAGCTGTATTTGATTGAATATGCGGACAAAATACCAACAGCCGCTTACCTTCGCCCGGTTTGCACCACCACCGCGGCAAAATCGCGGCCTAAACGGTGCGTCACACGGAAGCGGGCCTTTTACCGGCGGGATAGACCCGATATGAAAGGGCTTGCTCAAGAGATAGCCGCGTACGGAGGAAGTCCATGGCAGCCAAGACGAAATTCCGGGGGTCGTTCACCGCCTTGGTCACGCCGTTCAAGAACGGCTCGCTGGACGAGGCGGCTTTCCGGTCCTTGGTCAACTGGCAGATTTCGGAAGGCACCAACGGCCTGGTCCCGGTCGGCACCACCGGCGAGAGCCCGACGCTCAGCCATGACGAGCACAAGAAGGTGGTCGAATGGTGCATCGCTGAAGCCAAGGGTCGCGTGCCCGTCGTTGCCGGCGCCGGCTCCAACTCGACCAAGGAGGCGATCGAACTCGCCCAGCACGCCGAGAAGGCGGGCGCGGATGCCGTGCTGGTGGTGACGCCCTACTACAACAAGCCGACCCAGGAAGGCATGTACCAGCACTTCAAGGCCATCAACGACGCGATCGGCATTCCGATCATCATCTACAACATCCCGCCGCGATCGGTAATCGACATGTCGGTCGACACCATGACGCGGCTGTGGGAGCTGAAGAACATCGCCGGCGTCAAGGACGCCACCGCCAGCATGGTGCGCGTGTCGCAGCAGCGTGCGGCGATGGGCGAGGATTTCAACCAGCTCTCCGGCGAGGACGCCACCATCCTCGGCTACATGGCGCATGGCGGCCATGGCTGCATCTCGGTGACCTCGAACGTCGCGCCGCGCCTGTGCTCGGAGTTCCAGGCGGCCTGGGCGAAGGGCGACGCCAAGGCGGCGCTCGCGATCCACGACAAGCTGATGCCGCTGCACAACAACCTCTTCATCGAGAGCAACCCGGCGCCGATCAAGTACGCGATGTCGCTGCTCGGCAAGCTCGACGAGACGCTGCGCCTGCCGATGGTGCCGGTCTCCGAGCCGACCCGCGTTGCCGTGCGCAGTGCCATGGTGCACGCTGGCCTGATCAACTGATGGGTTAACCAAACCGGGGAGGCCGTTCATGAGCGTCGATGACAAGGGCAGGCGGATGCTCACGGAGTTCCGCGAATTCGCCATGAAGGGCAACGTTGTCGATCTCGCGGTCGGCGTCATCATCGGTGCGGCCTTCGGCGCCATCGTCACCTCGCTGGTCGGTGACATCATCATGCCGATCATCGGCGCGGCGACCGGCGGCCTCGACTTCTCGAACTACTTCGCCCCCTTGTCGAAGGCGGTGACCGCCACCAACTTAGCGGATGCGAAAAAGCAAGGCGCCGTACTTGCTTACGGCAGCTTCCTGACGCTGACGATCAACTTCATCATCGTCGCCTTCGTGCTGTTTCTGGTGATCCGGGCCATGAACACTCTGAAGCGGAAGGAAGAGACCAAGTCCGCGGAGCCGCCGAAGCCGTCGGCGGAGGTCGTGCTGCTGACCGAGATCCGCGATCTCCTCAAGAAGTGACGCGCGCGCTTCATCCAAACTGTTAGCATCGCGCTCAGGTCTCACCGCCATGGCTGATAAGAACGAACGTCCGATCAAGGTCATGGCGGAAAATCGCAAGGCCCGCTTCAACTATGCGATCGAGGATACGATCGAAGCGGGGATTGCGCTGACCGGCACCGAGATCAAGTCGATCCGCAACGGCAAGAGCACGATCGCGGAATCCTACGCCGACTCGAAGAACGGCGAGATCTGGCTGATCAACGCCACCATTCCCGAATATCTCCAGGGCAACCGCTTCAATCACGAGCCCAAGCGGCCGCGAAAGCTGCTGCTGCATCGCAAGCAGATCAACAAGCTGATGGGCGCCGTCGACCGCGA
The DNA here is from genome assembly GCF_023100965.1 of Bradyrhizobium sp. 192. NCBI lineage: Bacteria > Pseudomonadati > Pseudomonadota > Alphaproteobacteria > Hyphomicrobiales > Nitrobacteraceae > Bradyrhizobium > Bradyrhizobium sp. 192. The sequence goes on along the minus strand of NZ_CP064690.1, from coordinate 5,379,333 downwards.
GGGCATGACGCTGATCCCGCTCAAGCTCTACTTCAACGAGCGTGGCCGCGCCAAATTGCAGCTGGCGGTTGCAAAGGGCAAGAAGCTGCACGACAAGCGCGAGACCGAGAAGAAGCGCGACTGGAGCCGGGAGAAGGGCCGCCTGATGCGGGCGAGAGGATAGCGAGATGAACCAGCGCAACCTGCTCGAGGTCGATTGGAGCCAGATCCCCGCACCTGAAGACGACGGCGCCGCCGCGCATCTGGTCGGCATGACGCTGCCGCCAATCGGCCTGCTCGCGACCGACGACACCTCGGTGACGCTGTCGGCGATGCGTGGCCGGACCGTGGTGTTCGCATATCCCCGCACCGGCGAACCCGGCAAGATTGCGTTGGTCGACGATTGGGACATGATCCCGGGCGCGCGCGGTTGCACGCCGCAGACTTGCGCGTTTCGCGACCTGTTCGCCGAGCTGAAGGCTGCCGGCGCGGCGCAGGTGTTCGGTCTTTCGACGCAGAGCAACGCCTACCAGACCGAGATGGCGTCGCGGCTGCATCTGCCGTTCCCCGTGCTGTCGGACGAGAAGCTGGCGCTGACGCGCGCCCTGAAGCTGCCGACCATGGAGGTCGCTGATCTCACGCTGATCAAGCGTCTCGCGCTGATCGTCGACGACGCCCGCATCACCCACGTTCTGTATCCGGTGTTCCCGCCGGACCGGAACGCCGGCGACGTGCTCGACTGGCTGAAGGCCAATCCGGTCCGCGCCTAATCCAGATCCGCCTTCACCTTCGCGAACACCGAGCGGAACATGTCCGGCGTCAGCACGCGGGTGTTCGTGTTGTAGCGCGAGCAGTGATAGCTGTCGTAAAGCTTGAACGCGCCGGCCTGATGCACGGCGCCGTGGCTGAAGGGGGCCTGCGAGGCCTTCAGGTTCAGCGGCTTGAGCACGCTGTCGTGCGCAATCCGCCCGAGCGCGATGATCGCGCGCAGCTTTGGCATCGTTGCGAGATTCGCGACGAGGAACTGCCGGCAGGTGTTGATCTCGACCGGCAGCGGCTTGTTCTGCGGCGGAACGCAATGCACTGCGTTGGCGATCCGGCAGTCGACAAGCTTCAGCCCGTCATCGGGACGCGCCTGATAAGTGCCCTTGGCAAAGCCATATTCGAGCAGCGTGGCGTAGAGCAGGTCACCGGCGTAATCGCCGGTGAACGGCCGCCCCGTGCGGTTGGCGCCCTGCATCCCCGGCGCGAGGCCGACGATCAACAGGCGGGCCTCGATGTCGCCGAAAGGTGCAACCGGCGCATTGTGCCATAACGGCTCGCGCGCCCGGTTCGCCTCGCGAAAGGCGACCAGGCGCGGACAGAGCGGACAATCGCGGTCGGGAACGACATTGGGAGACTGGCGGCTTGACCTGGCCGCCTCACTCCTCGAAGTCGTCATCGCCCCTCGGCGCCATCGTGGTTGCGCGCTGGAGGAATTGCGGGGCGTGGTGGCGTCCCTCACCACGCTCGCCGCGGTCACGCGGGGCGGGGCGTTCGGACGGATCGCGGCCGAGCTTGGATTGCAGCTCGACGAGATCGGTGAAGACGTCGGCCTGGCGGCGCAGCTCGTCGGCGATCATCGGCGGCTGGCTGGCGATGGTGGAGATCACCGTGACCCGCACGCCGCGGCGCTGCACGGCCTCGACCAGGGAGCGGAAGTCGCCGTCACCGGAGAACAGCACCATCTGGTCGATGTGCTCGGCAAGCTCCATGGCGTCCACGGCGAGCTCGATGTCCATGTTGCCCTTGACCTTACGGCGGCCGGAGGCGTCGATGAACTCCTTGGTCGCCTTGGTCACGACGGTGTAGCCGTTGTAATCTAGCCAGTCGATCAGCGGGCGGATCGAGGAGTACTCCTGATCCTCGATGATCGCGGTGTAGTAGAACGCCCGAAGCAGCGTTCCGCGACTCTGAAACTCCTTCAGCAGGCGCTTGTAGTCGATGTCGAAGCCCAGAGTTTTCGCCGTTGCGTAGAGATTGGCTCCGTCGATGAAGAGCGCGATCTTGTCGGTAGAGGAAGGTGACATTCAGTTTGCTCGCGTAGCGTTCGTGATTGATGTTTTATTGTTGGCGCGGCGGCAGCATTGCCGCGCATTTCCAGAGTGCCGCCGAGACCCGTCGAAACCGCAAATCCGGAGAAGTCGGGGCAAACAAGGTATAGTTATGACGGACATGCATACACCCGGCGCCGCCCTCGATGGCAGCCCGGGACACCACCCATTCCAGCCCCAATGTGGGGGTAGCAGAGCCGTTTGGCGAGGCCAAATCACAAATTGGCCTTGCGAAATCGCCCCGGCCCCTATAACTAGCGCCAATCATCCACATATTTCGTCCCACCCACAACGGAGCGACAGTTCATGGCTCGCGTCACCGTAGAAGATTGTATCGACAAGGTCGACAACCGGTTTGACCTGGTCCTGCTGGCCGCCCACCGTGCCCGCATGATTTCGTCCGGATCACAACTAACGGTTGACCGCGATAACGACAAGAACCCTGTTGTGTCTTTGCGCGAAATTGCTGACACGACGATTTCGCCCGAGGACCTCCGCGAGGAGTTGGTGCACTCGCTCCAGAAGTTCGTCGAGGTCGACGAGCCCGAGCCGGATACGGTGCCGCTGATTGGTTCCGCAGGTGCGAGCGTCGATGCGGACGATACCGAAGTCGCCGTCGAGCGCATGACCGAAGAGGAGCTCCTGAAGGGCCTCGAAGGCCTTGCGCCGCCCGAGGAGCAGCCCGAGGAAGACGAGTAAATCGTCCGTCGCGATCGTCGATGTCCTGTGATCCCGTCAAAGGCCCGAACCATTGTTCGGGCCTTTGCTTTTGTTGACGTTTTGGTGGTTACCATCACGTTGCGGTTGGCGATGTGTCCTGTCACTGAATTGATCGGACACAGGCGCGATCGGAGCTAAGATGTATACGACGGGCAGGCTGGGGCTCGTTTGAAGGCAGGACGGGGATGGTATATCGGCGCCGCAGATTCACGCAGATGCAGGCCGCAACCGAATCGGTTGCCGCGGCCCCGACTGCGCCGGTCGCTCGCCCGGCCAAGCCCCGCGCGCGAATGATGCGTCAATATGACCTCGTCGAGCGTGTCAGGTCCTACAATCCCAACACCGACGAAGACCTGCTGAACCGCGCCTATGTCTACGCCATGAAGGCGCATGGCTCGCAGACCCGCGCCTCGGGCGATCCGTATTTCTCGCACCCGCTCGAAGTGGCGGCGATTCTCACTGACCTGAAGCTCGACGATGCCACCATCGTGGCCGCGCTGCTCCACGACACCATCGAGGACACCGAAGCGACGCGGGCCGAGATCGACCAGATCTTCGGGCCCGAGATCGGCGCCCTGGTCGAGGGCCTGACCAAGCTGAAGCGGCTCGAGCTGGTGTCGCGGGAGGCCAAGCAGGCCGAGAACCTGCGCAAATTGTTGCTGGCCATTGCCGACGATGTCCGTGTGCTTCTGGTCAAGCTCGCCGACCGCCTGCACAACATGCGCACGCTGGATTTCGTGCCGCCGGAATCGCGCAGGCGCATTGCCGAGGAGACGCTCGACATCTATGCGCCGCTGGCGGGGCGCATGGGCATGCAGGAGATGCGCGAGGAGCTGGAGGATCTGTCCTTCCGCACCCTCGATCCCGAGGCCTATTCGGTGGTGATGCAGCGCCTCGACGCGCTGGCCGAACGCAACCGCAATCTGATCGGCGAGATCGAGGACCAGCTCTCCAACAATCTGCGCCACCGGGGCTTGGGCGCGCGGGTCTATGGCCGCCGCAAGAAGCCGTTTTCGATCTGGACCAAGATGGAGCGCAAGTCGGTCGGCTTCGAGCAATTGTCCGACATCTTCGGCTTTCGTCTCGTCGTCAACGATATCGAGGCCTGCTACCGCGCGCTCGGCATCGTCCACACCACTTGGCCCGTCGTGCCGGGGCGCTTCAAGGACTATATCTCGACGCCCAAGCAGAACGACTACCGCTCGATCCACACCACGGTGATCGGCCCCGGCAACCAGCGCGTCGAGTTGCAGATCCGCACCGAGGCGATGGACCAGATCGCCGAGCGCGGCATCGCTGCGCACGTGTTCTACAAGGAGGGCGTGGGGTCGCCGACCGAATTCCTCAAGCGCGAGTCCAATGCGTTCGCCTGGCTGCGCCACACTATCGGCATCCTCTCGGAGAGCGCCAACCCCGAGGAATTCCTCGAGCACACCAAGCTCGAGCTGTTCCACGACCAGGTGTTCTGCTTCACTCCCAAGGGCAAGCTGATCGCGCTGCCGCGCCATGCCAACGTGATCGACTTCGCCTATGCCGTTCACACCGACGTCGGCAACAGCGCCGTCGGCTGCAAGATCAACGGCCAGTTCGCGCCGCTGTCCTCGGAGCTTCAGAACGGCGACGAGGTCGAGGTGCTGACCTCGGAAGCGCAATCGGCGCCGCCTTCGGCCTGGGAGACGCTTGCGGTCACCGGCAAGGCGCGCGCCGCGATCCGCCGCGCCACGCGCACGGCCGTGCGCGATCAATATGCCGGGCTCGGCCGGCGCATCGTGGAGCGCCTGTTCGAGCGCGCCAAGATCGAATATGCCGACGACAAGCTCAAGGGCGCGCTGCCGCGGCTCGCACGCACCTCGATCGAGGACGTGATGGCGGCCGTGGGGCGCGGCGAGATCAAGGCCTCCCATGTCGCGCGGGCGATGTATCCCGACTACAAGGAGGAGCGCATCGCGCGCTACGGCGTCAAGAAGGGGCTCGCCGCCAAGATCAAGGAGAAGTCGTCGGAGCCGCCGCGCAGTCCGGTCGCGATCCCGATTCGCGGCATCAATTCCGACCTGCCGGTGAAGTTCGCCCCCAACGGCGGCGCCGTGCCCGGCGACCGCATCGTCGGCATCGTCACGCCGGGCGAGGGCATCACGATCTACCCGATCCAGGCGCCGGCGCTGAAGGATTTCGAGGAGGAGCCCGAGCGCTGGCTCGACGTCCGCTGGGACATCGAGGACTCCGCGCCGCAGCGCTTCCCCGCCCGCATCCGGGTCGAGAACGTCAACGAGCCCGGCGCGCTGGCCCAGATCGCGACTGTGATCGCCGAGCACGACGGCAACATCGACAACATCAGCATGCAGCGCCGCTCGCCGGATTTCACGGAAACGACGATCGATCTCGAAGTCTACGATCTGAAACATTTGAGCGCGATCCTGGCCCAGTTGCGCGCCAAGGCGGTCGTCGCCAAAGTCGAACGTGTTAATGGATGATGCTGGTCGTTGCCGGGCTTGACCCGGCGACCCATCTCTTCGAAGAGGATGGATGCGCGGGTCGAGCCCGCGCATGACAAGTTGAGAAATGTCACCGTCGTGAGTCCTGAAATGCCCGCTTCGAAGCTTCGCCTCGGCGTCAATATCGATCACGTCGCAACCGTGCGTAACGCGCGCGGCGGCCGCCATCCCGATCCGGTGCGCGCGGCGCTGCTGGCGATCGAAGCCGGCGCCGACGGCATCACCGCGCATCTGCGCGAGGATCGCCGCCACATCCGCGACGAGGACATGGCACGGCTCAAGGCCGAGATCTCCAAGCCGCTCAATTTCGAGATGGCGGCGACCGACGACATGATGCGCATCTCGCTCGCCACCAAGCCGCACGCGGTGTGCCTGGTGCCCGAGCGCCGGCAGGAGGTGACCACCGAGGGCGGGCTCGATGTGGTCGGTCAGCACAATCCGCTCGCGCCCTACATCGCGCGGTTGACCGATGCCGGCATCCGGGTCTCGCTATTCATCGCTGCCGATCCCGCCCAGATCGAGATGGCGGCGCAGTTGCGCGCGCCGGTGATCGAGATCCACACCGGCGCCTGGTGCGACGCTGTGGTCGATGGTCACACCGAAAAGGCCGCGGCCGAATGGCAGCGGATCGTGGCGGGTGTGAAGCTGGCCAAGGCCGCCGGGCTCGAGGTCCATGCCGGCCACGGGCTCGACTACGCGACGGCAGAGACGATCGCAGCGCTGCCTGACATCATGGAGCTCAACATCGGCTATTACATGATCGGCGAAGCGCTGTTCGTCGGTCTCGCCGAGACGGTGCGCAGCATGCGCGCGGCAATGGACCGAGGCCGGAGCCGGGCATGATCATCGGCATCGGCTCCGACCTGATCGACATCACCCGCGTGGCGAAGGTGATCGAGCGCCATGGCGAGCGTTTCCTCGACCGCATCTTCACAACGGCCGAGCGGGCCAAGGCGGAGCGGCGGGCCAAGAACGAGAAGATGGTGGTGGCGACCTATGCCAAGCGTTTCGCCGCCAAGGAGGCCTGCTCCAAGGCGCTCGGCACCGGGATCCGGCGCGGCGTCTGGTGGCGCGACATGGGGGTGGTCAACCTGCCAGGCGGGCGGCCGACCATGCAGTTGACCGGCGGGGCGCTGGCCCGGCTCCAGGCCCTGACCCCGGAGGGGTTCGAGGCGCGGATCGACCTGTCGATCACCGACGACTGGCCACTGGCGCAGGCCTTCGTCATCATTTCGGCCGTCCCGCTGCGGAAACTCTGAGACGGCTCGCGGCGGTTTTATGATTTGTGTTATAAATCAGTGTCTTATGCAGTTTTGATGCGATCCTTGATTGCGTGGCCTCCGACAACCGTCTAAAAGTCCGCGGACGCAAATCAGCTTGGGTTAATTCGGCTTTACGCCGGAATTGGCCCTCACTATCAGAATCAGGACAATCTCCTTGGGCCGCGAACCGATGGGCCGTTCGCGGGAGGAGGGCGCTCTGTGATCGCCGGCCGGAATTGAGAGAGCAATGAGCGTGACTTCGGGAACGAAAACTGAGAGCGGCATCGGCGAAACGATCCGGGTCGTGATCCACGCTCTCCTGATCGCGCTTGTGATCCGCACCTTCCTGTTCCAGCCCTTCAACATCCCGTCCGGCTCGATGAAGGCGACGCTGCTGGTCGGCGACTATCTGTTCGTCTCGAAATATTCCTACGGCTACAGCCACTATTCGATTCCGTTCTCGCCGCCGCTGTTCTCCGGGCGGATCTGGGGCTCGGATCCTGCCCGCGGCGACATCGTCGTGTTTCGGCTGCCGAAAGACGATTCCACCGATTACATCAAGCGCGTGATCGGCCTTCCCGGCGACCGCATCCAGATGCGGGACGGGCTGCTCTACATCAACGACACGCCGGTCGAGCGGCAGCGGATGAGCGAATATGTCGGCGAGGAGCCCTGCGGTTCGGAAGGCGGCGGCATCTCTCGGGTGAAGCGCTGGAAGGAGACGCTGCCGAACGGCGTGTCCTACGAGACGCTCGACTGCGCCGACAACGGTTACGTCGACAACACCAACGTCTACACCGTGCCATCGGGCCATTTCTTCATGATGGGCGACAACCGCGACAACTCCACCGACAGCCGCTTCCTCGGCCAGGTCGGCTATGTTCCGCAGGAGAATCTGATCGGCCGCGCGCAGATGATCTTCTTCTCCATCGGCGAAGGCGAGCATGCCTGGATGTTCTGGCGCTGGCCGTGGGCAGTGCGCTGGAATCGCTTCTTCAAAATCGTCCGATGAAAGACGAAGCCAAGGACATCGCAACCGAACCGATCGAGGCACAAGCGGGCCTCGACGGCGAAGCTGCGACCAAGAGCCTTGCAACCAAGGCTGCTGCAGGCAAGGCGCCCGCGAAGAAGAAGCGGACGCGGAGCAGCAAGGCCAAGGCTGCCACAGATGCGAACGCGGCGCTCGAGGCGCGCATCGGCCACAGCTTCGCCGACCCCAACATGCTGATGCAGGCGATCACGCATGTCTCGGCGCTGAAGTCCGGGCGCAAGCGCGGCGACAGCTATCAGCGCCTGGAATTCCTCGGCGACCACGTGCTCGGGCTCGTCGTCTCCGACATGCTCTATCATGCGTTCCCGAACGCCGATGAGGGCGAGCTGTCCAAGCGACTTGCCGAGCTCGTGCGCAAGGAAAGCTGCGCCGACGTCGCCAAGTCGCTCGGTCTGCTCGACGACATCAAGCTCGGCTCGGTCGGCTCCAGCGCCGACGCGCGCCTGCGCAAGTCCATCCTCGGCGACATCTGCGAGGCCGTGATCGGCGCCGTCTTCCTCGACGGCGGCTACGCGGCGGCGTCCGAATTCGTCAAGCGCAACTGGACCGAGCGCATGCACAAGCCGCGCCGTCCCTTGCGCGATCCCAAGACCGTGCTGCAGGAATGGGCGCAGGGCAAGGGACTGCCGACGCCGGTTTACCGCGAGGTCGAGCGCACCGGCCCGCATCATGATCCGCAATTCCGCGTCGCGGTGGACCTGCCGGGGCTCGCGCCGGCCGAAGGCATCGGCGGCAGCAAGCGCGCGGCAGAGAAGGTGGCAGCTTCAGTGATGATCGAACGAGAAGGTGTTGGCGGCAGCAATGACGGCTGAAGCAAGCGGCGAGACGCCCCCTGCGACGCGCTGCGGTTTCGTTGCGCTGATCGGCGCGCCGAATGTCGGCAAGTCCACGCTGGTCAATGCGCTGGTCGGAGCCAAGGTCACGATCGTCTCGCGCAAGGTGCAGACCACGCGCGCGCTGATCCGCGGCATCGTCATCGAGAACAATGCGCAGATCATTCTGGTCGATACGCCCGGTATCTTCCTGCCGAAGCGGAGGCTCGACCGGGCCATGGTCTCGACCGCCTGGAGCGGGGCGCATGACGCCGATCTCGTCTGCGTGCTGCTCGACGCCAAAACAGGGATCGACGAGGAGGCCGAGGCGATCCTCACCAAGGCGGCCAGCGTCAACCACGAGAAGATACTCGTCATCAACAAGGTCGATCTGGTCCAGCGCGAGAAGCTGCTGGCGCTGGCGCAGGCCGCCAACGAGCGTATGAAGTTCGCACGGACCTTCATGATCGCGGCGATCTCGGGCGACGGCGTCGACGACCTCCGCAAGACGCTGTCCGAGATGGTGCCGGCAGGTCCGTTCCTTTACCCCGAGGACCAGATGTCGGACGCGCCAATGCGGCAGCTCGCGGCCGAGATCACGCGCGAAAAAATCTATCAGAAGCTGCACCAGGAATTGCCCTACCAGTCCACGGTCGAGACCGAGAAGTGGGAGGAGCGCAAGGACAAGTCGGTGCGGATCGAGCAGACGATCTTCGTCGAGCGCGAAAGCCAGCGCAAGATCGTGCTCGGCAAGGGCGGCGCCACCATCAAGTCGATCGGAGCGGACTCGCGCAAGGAATTGATGCAGATCCTGGACGTGCCGGTCCACCTGTTCCTGTTCGTCAAGGTGCGCGAGAACTGGGGCGACGATCCCGATCGCTACCGCGAGATGGGCCTGGACTTTCCGAGAGAATAACCAAGAACAGATCGGTATCCGATGAGCGTGCCCAGCAATGTCCGGCGCTTCGAAGCGCTGCTTTATGCATCGTTGATGCTGGACGCCTTGTCCGTTGCTGTGCAGGACCGCACGCCCAGCGCCGAGCTGACCGAGCAGATGATCATGACGGGGACCTTGCTTGCCGGCGGCATGATCCTGCTCCTGGTCTATTTCGTCCGGCTCGCCGCGCATGGGCGCAAGAACTGGCCGCGCTGGGTGCTGGCGGCAGCGCTCGTGCTGTCGGTGATCTCGCTCGGCCAGATCATCGGGGAGAAGGGCATGGAGCTCGACAGCGCCATCGAGATCGTTTCCTGCGTGCTGACGACGATGGGATTGTATTTCTCTTTCACTGGCGACGCCCAGGGCTGGTTCAACGCGTGACGTTTGGGTGGGCAAAGGCGCGCTCTTGCGCGCCGTGCCCACCATCTCACCATGGTCGCAAAAAATGCGTGGGCACGCTTCGCTTTGCCCACCCTACGACAGCTCGAAATGCGATAAGATTCCTTCCATGGAATGGACCGACGAAGGCATCGTGCTGGGCGTGCGGCGGCATGGCGAATCCAGCGCCATCGTCGAGCTCTTGACGCGCGGGCACGGCCGCCACCTCGGCCTCGTGCGCGGCGGCGCCGGCTCGCGGATGCGGCCCTTGCTGCAGCCGGGGAACAGCGTCAGCGTTGTCTGGCGGGCGCGGCTCGACGAGCATCTCGGCACCTACGCGATCGAGGGCTTGAAGCTGCGCGCGGCCACGTTGCTGGGATCGTCCCACGGCGTCTACGGCGTCACCCATCTCGCCTCGATTGCGCGCCTCCTGCCAGAGCGCGATCCGCATGAGGAGATATTCACGCAGCTCCAGCATTCGCTCGATGATTTCGACGACATCGGCAGCGCCGCCGTGCACGTCATCCATTTCGAGCTGGCGATGCTCGGCGAGCTCGGCTTCGGGCTGGCGCTGGAGAATTGCGCGGTGACCGGCGAGACCACGGACCTGATCTACGTCTCGCCGAAATCCGGCGGCGCGGTGTCGCGCGGCGCGGGCGAGCCGTGGCGCGACCGCCTGTTGCGCCTGCCGCCTTTTCTACGCCAGGGCGAGGTGCAGGGGGAGCTTACCGACGAGGATCTCCAGGATGGCTTTCGACTCACCGGCCTGTTCCTGCTGCGCCATGTGCTGGAGCCGCGCGGGCAGGTCCATTCCGACGCGCGGGCCGGCTTCATCAACGCGCTGACGCGACAGCAGGCCAGAGCCGCAATTTCCGCGCCATGAGCCAAGCGGGACTCTGCCTTGTCCCTCGACATGGAGTTCCCCGGAACGAAATCGGGTTCAATGGACTTGGCCCCTCAGGTTCCACCACGGGGATAGCCCAAATGTTGATCAGGGGATTCGCCTTGTCTGCGGCGCTGCTCGCGTTTGCGCCTGATGCCATCGCCGGCGAGCCGCAACCCGGCGTGTTTCGCCGGGCATCCTGCACGGTCGTCCGGTACTATGTGGCCAAATATTCCGCTGCGGCCGCAGAGACATGGGCGCGGTCGAAGGGCGCGACGGAGGCCGAGATCGAGGTCGCCCGGCGCTGCCTGACCAATGCTCCGACTACCACACAGGCCCAAAAGGCCCAGACCACCCAGCCTGTGACAGCCGGCTGGGCAGGCCATTAGGCCGCCCACAGGGAACCAATCCATCCTTGCCCGATTCGCTTCCACGGTTTAACCGGGCGGCATGGGAAAACGAATCGTTCCGCCGGAAGAACCGGCCGAAATTCACGAGGTGCCGCTGCGTGAAGCGCTCGAGGAGCGCTATCTCGCCTATGCGCTCTCCACCATCATGCACCGCGCGCTGCCCGACGCGCGCGACGGCCTGAAGCCGGTTCACCGCCGCATCCTCTACGGCATGCGCCTGCTCAGGCTCGACCCCGGCACCGCGTTCAAAAAATCCGCCAAGATCGTCGGCGACGTAATGGGCTCGTTCCATCCGCACGGCGACCAGGCGATCTACGATGCCATGGTCCGCCTCGCGCAGGACTTCTCCTCGCGCTATCCGCTGGTCGACGGCCAGGGCAATTTCGGCAATATCGACGGCGATAATCCCGCCGCCTACCGCTACACCGAAGCGCGCATGACCGACGTCGCGCGGCTTCTGCTCGAAGGCATCGACGAGGACGGCGTCGAGTTCCGCCCCAATTACGACGGCCAGTCGAAGGAGCCGATCGTGCTGCCCGGCGGCTTCCCGAACCTGCTCGCCAATGGCGCGCAGGGCATCGCGGTCGGCATGGCGACCTCGATCCCGCCGCACAACGCGGCAGAGCTCTGCGAAGCCGCGCTGCACCTGATCGAGAAGCCCGACGCCAAGTCCAAGGCGCTGATGAGGTGGGTCAAGGGCCCCGATTTCCCGACCGGCGGCATCTGCGTCGATTCCAAGCAGTCCATTGCCGAGGCCTACACCACCGGCCGTGGCTCGTTCCGCGTCCGCGCGCGGTGGGAGCAGGAGGAGGGCGGGCGAGGCGCCTGGGTCGTCGTCGTCACCGAGATTCCCTTCCTGGTGCAGAAGTCGCGGCTGATCGAGAAGGTCGCCGAGCTGCTCGACCAGAAGAAGCTGCCGCTGGTCGGCGACATCAGGGACGAATCGGCCGAAGACGTCCGCATCGTCATCGAGCCGAAATCGAAGAACGTCGATCCCGCCTTGATGATGGAATCGCTGTTCCGTCTCACCGAGCTCGAAAACAAGATTCCGCTGAACCTCAACGTTCTGATCAAGGGCCGCGTCCCCAAGGTGGTGGGCCTGGCCGAGTGTCTTCGCGAATGGCTCGACCATCTGCGCGACGTCCTGATCCGCCGCAGCAATCATCGCAAGGCCGAGATCGAGCGCCGGCTCGAGATTCTCGGCGGCCTGTTGATCGCCTATCTCAACATCGACGAGGTGATCCGGATCATCCGCAACGAGGACGAGCCGAAGCCGGCGCTGATCAAGGCGTTCAAGCTCACCGAGGTGCAGGCCGAAGCCATCCTCAACATGCGGCTTCGCTCCTTGCGCAAGCTCGAGGAAATGGAGATCCGCACCGAGGAAAAGGATCTGCGCAAGGAGCTGAAGGGCCTCGAGGGGCTGCTGGCCTCCGAGCCCGAGCAGTGGAAGAAGGTCGGCGAGCAGGTCGGCAAGGTCCGCGACATGTTCGGCCCGAAGACGCCGCTCGGCAAGCGCCGCACCACTTTTGCCGACGCGCCCGAGCACGATCTCGCCGCGATCGAGGAGGCCTTCGTCGAACGCGAGCCGGTGACGGTCGTGGTCTCCGACAAGGGCTGGATCCGCACCATGAAGGGCCATGTCGAGGATCTCTCGGGGCTGGCCTTCAAGCAGGACGACAAGCTCGGCTTTGCGTTCTTCGCCGAGACGACCTCGAAGCTGCTGCTGTTCGCCACCAATGGCAAGTTCTACTCGCTCGACGTCGCCAAGCTTCCCGGCGGCCGCGGCCACGGCGAGCCGATCCGCCTGTTCATCGACCTCGAACAGGAGGCGGCGCCCGTCGCGCTGTTCGTCAACAAGGGCGGACGCAAATTCCTGGTCGCGAGCCACGAGGGCCAGGGTTTCGTGGTCAACGAGGACGATTGCGTCGGCACCACCAAGAAGGGCAAGCAGGTCCTCAACGTCGACATGCCGAACGAGGCGCGCGTGGTTACCGAAGTGCTCGGTGACACCGTCGCGGTCATCGGCGAGAACCGCAAGATGCTGATCTTCCCGCTCGACCAGGTGCCGGAGATGGCGCGCGGCCGCGGCGTTCGCTTGCAGAAATACAAGGATGGCGGTCTCTCCGACATTGCCGTGTTCGAGGCGAAGGCCGGCCTGACCTGGAAGGATTCCGCCGGCCGCGAATTCAGCGCGACCACGAAGGAGCTCGCGGAGTGGAAGGGCACCCGCGCCGACGCCGGCCGCCTGCCGCCGAAGGGATTCCCGAAGTCGAACAAGTTCGGCCGGGTGATCGGGTAGGCGCCTTCTTGTCCCGGACGCGCTACAACGCTCTTTGCGTTGCTGCGCAGAGCCGGGACCCACGGGATGCGGGAGCCGCGCTCTCCAACTCTAAGTGCGCATCTCCGCAAACGCGCGGCAGATAGTCGTGGGCGCATACGTTGCCCCGCCGCGTGGGCACGAACATTGCTTTTTCCTGGCGACTGCGAACGTTTCAGTCAAAAGGCGAAACCACACCAATGTTCAAATTGAAGGCTTTCATTCCGGCGTTGCTTGGGCTCGCGATCGTTGCGGCACCTGCGCATGCCGCAGGCAATCTCGTCGCTGTGCTCGAGGCGGAGATCGTCACGCTCGATCCGCACTTCTCTACCGCCTACATTACGCGCACGTTTGGCTACATGGTGTTCGACACGCTGTTCGCGAAGGATTCCAAGGGCGACGTCAAGCCGCAGATGGTGCAGGACTGGAAGGTCTCTCCGGATGGATTGACCTACAGCTTCACGTTGCGTGACGGCCTGAAATGGCACGATGGTCAGCCGGTCACCGCAGCCGATTGCGTGGCCTCGTTGCGCCGCTGGGGCACCCGCAGCGCGCTTGGCCGCCGCATCTTCGCAATCACGGCCTCGCTCGAGCCGGCCGATGCGAAGACCTTCGTGCTGACGTTGAAGGAGCCCTCCGGCCTCGTCATCGACGCGCTCGGCAATCCCGTCAGCCCCGTCGCCTTCATGATGCCCGAGCGCATCGCGAAAACACCCGGCGACCAGCGCATCACCGAGATCGTCGGCTCCGGCCCGTTCGTCTACAGCAAGGCCGATCACCGCACCGGCGATCGCATGATCCTGAAGAAGTTCGCCGACTATGTGCCGCGCTCCGAGCCCGCCGACTTCCTCGCCGGCGGCAAGCGCGTCAACGTCGACACGCTGGAGATCCGCGTCATTCCTGACGGTGCGACCGCAGCTTCCGCGCTGCAGGCCGGCGAGATCGACTTCATGCAATACGCGCCGTTCGACCTGCTGCCGACGCTGGAGAAGAATTCGCGCGTCAAGCTTGTGAATTTCACCGGCGGCAACATGTTCGCAGGCGCCTATCGCCTCAACGCCGCGTCAAAACCGTTCGACGATCCCGCCATCCGGCGCGTGCTGTGGAAGCTGGTCGACCAGCGCGAGGTGCTGGATGCGCTCGGCCTCGATGCGAAATACGCGACGCCTTGCGCGACATACTTCACCTGCGGCACCACCTATGAGAGCAAGGCCGGCACGGACGCGGCCGCCAAGCCGTCGATCGAAGCGGCGAAGGCCGCGCTGAAGGCGACCAAATATGCCGGCGAGCCCGTCGTCGTGATGGAGGCCAACGATCTCGAAGCCCCTCGCGTCTCGGCGCAGGTGCTGGCCGAGCGGCTGAAGGCCGCCGGCTTCAACGTCGATCTCCAGGTGATGGACTGGGCCAGCGTGCTGGCGCGCCGCGCCAAGAAAGAGGGCTGGAGCGTCTATGGCGTTCACGCCGGCGGTTTCGACCTCGGCTCGCCGCTGACCAACGTCATGGTTGCCTTCAATTGTGCCGACTTCACCGGTTGGCAATGCGATCAGCGCATCACACCGCTGCTGGAAGCCTTCGCCAAGGCGCCGGCCGAGGAGGACCGCAAGAAAATCGCCGGGGAGATCCAGAGTGTGATGTACGATCAGACCCCCGCGATCCCGTGGGGACAATTTGCGCAGCCGGCTGCCTATCGCGCCACCCTGCGTGGTCTGATACCGTCCGCCATCCCGGTGTTCTGGAACGTTGAGAAGTAACGCGATGTACGATGTCATTGTTGTCGGCGGCGGCTCTGCCGGCGCCGCTGTTGCGGCACGGCTCTCCGAGGATCCTGCACGACGTGTCCTACTGCTCGAAGCAGGTCTCGACTGGCGCGCCGATGAAGCGCCGTGGGAGGTCAGGACGCCGAATCCGATCCCGATCATCCACAAGCGCGAGTACCAGGAGAAATGGCAGTGGCCCGATCTCTTGTCGCGCCGGGTGGCCGGGCAGGAGCCGCGCTTCTACTGGCGCGGCAAGGGGCTCGGCGGAAGCTCGATGATGAACGGTCAGATCGCCATCCGCGGCGTTGCCGACGCGTTCGACGAATGGGCGGCCAATGGCTGCACCGGTTGGTCGGCGAAGGACGTGATGCCCCTGTTCTCGGTGATCGAGAACGATTTTGAGTTCGGCGACGCCGAGGGCCATGGCCGCGGCGGGCCACTGCCGGTCTATCGCGCGCCGCCGGAGACGTGGGGCCCGATCGATCGCGGCTTGCGCGATGCGGCGCTGGCGAGCGGCTATCCCTGGTGCGCCGATCTCAACGGCCCCGACGGCGAGGGCGTCGCCTGCTATCCCACCAACAGCCGCGACTTGCGCCGTATCAGCACCAATGAGGGTTATCTGGAGCCCGCGCGCGGGCGCGCCAATCTGGAGATCCGGGGCCATGCGCTGGTCGATCGTGTCCTGATAAGCGACGGCCGGGCAACTGGCGTCCGTGTTCATGTCGAAGGGCAGGGCACCCAGGAGATCAGCGCGCGCCAGATCGTGCTCTGCGCCGGCGCCATCCACAGCCCGGCGATCCTGCTGCGCTCGGGCATCGGTCCGGCGGAGGAATTGAAGGCAATGGGAATTAGCGTCGCGCGCGACCTGCCGGTCGGCCGCCACTATTTCGACCATCCGCTGTTTCGCGCCACGATCCAGCTCCGCGAAAATCTGCGGCCGACCGATCCGGACACCCGCCACACCAATTGCTGCGTGACCTATTCCTCGGGCCTTGCGGACGGCGGCAAGCGCGACATGATCCTGATCGCTTTCAACCATCGCGGCATCGGCGTGCCGGGCGCGATCGGCGCGGGCTTGTTCAACGCCTATTCGCGAGGCACGCTCAAGCTCGCCTCGGCAGACCCCACGATCGATCCTGTTGTCGAGGAGAACATGCTGGCCGATCCGCGCGACATGCTGCGCATGATCGATGCGGTGAGGCGGCTCGCCGTGATCACATCCCAGCCGGCGCTCTCGGGCATTGCCGACTGGATCAGGCTTGCCGACACCGATCTGACCTTGCCGCAGGCAGCCGCGCTGCCGGATCACGAGCTCGATGCGGTGCTGCGCCGAGAGACCGGCGACATTCAGCACGCCGCCGGCAGCTGCCGCATGACCAGCGTTGGCGATGCCGACGGAGTGGTCAATCCGGACGGTACGGTGAAGGGCATCTCCGGCTTGCGTGTCGCCGACGCTTCGATCATGCCGTCGGATTGTCGGGCCAACACGCATTTCACCACGGTGGTGATCGGGGAGGCGATCGCGCGGATGATGATGAAGTAGCCACCTTTCAAACAGCAGGCGAGAGTTTGCCTTCTCGCGGCGCGTGTCGCCCGAGTTTTGCTTCAGGGCGCACCCTCGAAAGGACGAGGGCGCAGGGAAGGCCGGGCGCCGGCTGGCACCCGAGATCCGTGCGCGATAGAAATGCACACGGGGTGGATCACAGGTGTCGCCGGTCGCCCGGCCTTCCCTGCGCGAATGGTTTTAACGATGTCCTTCGTGCTCTCCTCGGGGAGCGTTGCACTATTGCCCCCGTCGCCTTGCGGGAATGCTGATGCGTGCGCCCGGTCGGGCCGCTACATCACCGCAAGACTTGGCGCCAGAACCCCGGGCGTCGGGACCACACGACTTCTCCGTCCGCGCACGTCCTCGCTGGGAATCCGGGGGGTGGCGTGTGCTCGCCCCCGAAGCCATGCAAAGACGCTGTCGGCGCCGTGTCGTATGCGCAAAGGCAGTTGCTCACGGCCGAAGCCGCCCTGCAATGCCTGTTGCGGCCGACGCCGTCGCGTCCATCGCTGCCCAGCCCGCGGTTCGTGACGATCGCGATCCGCCCCTCGTCTCGGGCCAGGGTGTTTCGTGTGTACGACAAAACCGAATTTCGGTAAAGTAGAATATTTTATGAGCCAGGGCTTGACAAGCAGTCATCCCGCGCGCGGCGGGTGCTTTGCCCGACGGGAGCATTCCCTTGTCTGGAGGCATCGATAAGTTCCGCTGACGGAACTGAGCCGAAGATCGCAGCCGCGTGATGTCCGCTGTCGCTGGTCACCCGAACGCAGGGCCGCACTGGCTTGGATCGCCCACTTTTGCGTCGATCTGGACATGAGCCGCTATGCCGACGGCGCTCCAAGCCGTCACTAAGTGCTCCGGTTCAAGGCAACCGCGCAGTTTTCGTGGTGTTCGGCCATCGGCGCTCGGATCAGCAAGCGCAGGGAAATGCCTTGAAGTTAACCTCGCCCGTGCGACCTGGTCTGCTGAATTCTGTATCTATTTTGGGCGAATAGGCGCCTAGTGGATTTCATCACCGGCCCATCATGGCGCCTATCGGTGACTGAGAGCCCCATCCTCCCGCCAAGTACGCGGAGCCATTCATGCTCAAGCCAACCACTTCCCTGACGGAGCGCCTCATTCAAATGGCGAGTGTCGCTCGCAGCCGTGCAGAGACAGCGCCTCCTGGCCCCGAGCGGGAAGCTTTGTTAAAGGCCGCGCAACTGAATGAGAACGCCTTGCATATCCAGCAAGGGCTGCGCCCTCGTGGGTCCGCCACAACCTGAAGCCTACCGTTCGATGAGAACGCAGCCTTACGTGACGGCGTTTTCGTCCAATACTCGCTGTGGCCGTAGCCGAAGCTCGCTTGGCTCGGTGTCATGTGGGCCGTCCCCGCCACCTTTTGCTCCGAGGCCGACCGCGATGGAGCGCTGAGCATGTCTGGTCTGCCTGGTCGGTGCAGACGTCCCGTCGATGTGCTCGGCGAAAGTGGTTGGCTGAACTAACGGGAGACCTGAGCCTGATGTCTCCTGGCGACGTGACTATGCCCGTATGGAACGAAAAGCACCTGCGAGCCGCGCCGCGCGCCGCCGGCGTCGCGTTGTGGTCCTGGAACGTCGATACTGACGCGATCACGATGGATGAGGCGGCATATGAGCTTTGGGATCTCGGCGGCACAATAGCCTTCGACTGGTCAGACGAGGGTGTGGTTGTTGCTTTGCGAATGAGTAAGAACAGTCTCGCGCTTTGAAGCTGCATCCTGCGCCGCTTATGACGCAAAGCGCAAAGCAGCACGAATTCAACGAATAAGTGAAAATATGGAACGATCTCTCGTTTTGATTGTTGTTCTGCAGATCCCCGGACGTCGAGGATCGAAGACCAAAAAGTCAGCAGTCTCTAATGATCAAATCCCTTCTGTCCCTCACGATCTTTATCCTCCTCGGAGCTTCAGTGATCGCTTTGCCGGGGTTTGCACCTAAAGTGCAAGCGGATGAAGTCGCGGCGCTGGCCAAAGGCGACCGGCTTGATCTGCGGGTCGTTGATTCGAATTGCTCGACCCAGGTCTGGCCGGACTTTGCCACTTCCTGCTTGCGACATGCCGGCTCTGGAGCGAGGCTCCAGGAAGCTCGCCTGGTAACTGCCCGTCGATAGTCTCTTTCCAGCACTTGCCGCAAAGCGAGAGTGCGCTTCCTGCTTCTAGCCCGTCAGGACAACGGTGATCGTGTCGAGATGCGCTCGTGCGCTTCGGACTGGGCCGCTGTCATTTCCAAAGTGGAGCAACGGCAAGTGGTTGCTGCCAGTGGTTGGCGGGAAATCGGAAGAGTCTGGCTCTCCGTTGGCAGGACCGCATCGGTCGCCGTGAAATAGGGAGATATTGCCATGTCTACAAATCCTACTCAGGTGCCGAACGTTCTGATCGTGGAAGACGAGATGATCCTGCGCATGCGTGCTGTCGATATCGTGGAGGACGCCGGTTTTTGCCCCGTCGAGGCCGTCAATGCCGACGAGGCAATCTCGGTCCTCGAATCCCGCTCGGATATTTCGTTGCTTCTCACCGACATTCAAATGCCTGGCAGCATCGACGGCCTGAAACTCGCCCATGCGGTGTGCGAACGCTGGCCATCGATCAAGATCATACTGGTTTCCGGTCAAGTGAAGCCGTCCGAGGAAGAGAGGCCAGCCAACAGCCGCTTCTTCGGCAAACCGCTTGGTGTCGAGCAAATGATCACCGAGTTGCAGGGGATGATCGGTGCAGGTGCGCTGCAGATCATTCCGACTGCAGCCGATTGGATGACCGGTGAGGCGACTCACCCGACGCAAATGGCCGATCCTTCATCCCGATCAACACACGAGACTGTTCTGTCGGCCGAGAACGACAGTCTCCGCCTGCTGCTCGAACAAGCCGAGATAGACGCCAGGGCACTCATCATCCAAGCCGGAATCGACGCCGAGCAGCGAACCGCGGCCGACAAACTGCAGAAGTTGATCCTGGGCGAGCTTCATCACCGCGTCAAGAATACGCTTGCCATGGTCAGTGCCATCGCGTCCCAAAGCTTCCGCGGAGCGCTGAGTATCGAGCACGGACAGAAGGCCATGGAGGGAAGGCTGCTCGCATTGGGGCGAGCCCACGATCTGCTGCTGCAAGTCAGTTGGGCGGATGCAAGCCTTACTCACACGCTGAGCAGCGCGACGGAACCTTATGACAGCCATGGCGACCGACGTTTTCATTTCAATGGACCAGATATCAAGATCAGCTCCGTAGCTGTCATCGCGCTTGCGATGACGATGAACGAGCTGTGCACGAACACGACCAAATTCGGAGCGCTGTCGGTCCCCACAGGCCGCGTAGAAGTGGCGTGGGGAGTCGACGACGCGAAGCAGAGACTTCGCCTTGTGTGGACGGAAAGGGGAGGTCCCACGGTCGAGCCGCCGGTGCGGCGGAGCTTCGGCACCCGGATGATGGGGTCTCTCGGACAGCAATTGGCAGGTCAGGTGGGCCTTGCCTACGAACCAAGCGGCTTCGTCTATTCGCTGGATGTGCCGCTGAGCTCGGTTGTTGCAGCCGCCTGAACTGGCGCTGCCGGTCTCGATGATTTGCCGATCGGCATAGGCAACGTCGACGTCGCCTCGACTGCGCTTTTGCGGATCTTGCTTTAGATCCATCCCGCCAGCCGGAGCGCCACGCCTGCCGCGCAGCTCCCCGCGAGCACCGTCAGCATCCCCAGCTTGAACCGGAAGATCGCAGTGGCCGCCGCGATCGCCAGCAGCATCGCCGGGATATCGACGCTCGTCAGCACCGGCCTGTCGAAGTCCAGCGGAAACGCGTGCACCGGCACGGTCTCGCGGAACAGCGTGTGCAGGGCGAACCAGATCGACAGGTTGAGGATGACGCCGACGACGGCGGCGGTGATTGCGCTGAGCGCGCCGGCCAAACCCGCGTTGCCGCGCAGGCGCTCGATATAGGGCGCACCGACGAAGATCCAGAGGAAGCAGGGCGTGAAGGTGACCCAGGTGGCGAGCAGTCCGCCGAGCGTGGCCGCGAGCATCGGCGACAGGCCGCCGGGATCGCGGAACGCGGCCATGAAGCCCACGAATTGCAGCACCATGATCAGCGGGCCCGGCGTGGTCTCGGCCATGCCGAGGCCGTCCAGCATCTCGTGCGGCTTCAGCCAGTGATAATGCTCGACCGCCTGCTGGGCGACATAGGCCAGCACGGCATAGGCGCCGCCGAAAGTCACCAGCGACATTTTCGAGAAGAACAGCGCGATCTGGCTGAACACGTTGCCTTGGCCGAGCGCGATCAGCAACACGGCGACCGGCACCAGCCAGAGCGCCAGCCACAACGCACTGAGGCGGATCGTCCGCGCGGTGTCGGGACGCACATGATCGGGCACGGCGTCGCCGAGCATGCTGTCGATGACGGCGCTGCCGCCGCCATTGCCGTGACCGGCGGGCGCGAATTCCGGACGGCCGCTGCGTGCGCCGCCGTAACCGATGAGGCCGGCGGCGATGATGATGATCGGGAAGGGGACCGCGAAGAAGAAGATCGCGACGAAGGCGATGGCCGCCAGCGCGATCATGACGCGGTTCTTCAGCGCGCGCTTGCCGACGCGGACCACGGCCTCGACGACGATGGCGAGCACGGCGGCCTTCAGCCCGAAGAACAGCGCCTCGACGAAGCTGACATTGCCGAAGGCGGCGTAGATGGTGCTCAGGCCCATGATGGCGATGATGCCGGGCAGGATGAACAGGCCGCCGGCCATCAGTCCGCCGGCGGTGCGGTGCATCAGCCAGCCGATATAGGTCGCGAGCTGCTGCGCCTCCGGTCCCGGCAGCAGCATGCAGTAGTTCAGCGCGTGCAGGAAGCGGCCCTCGGAGATCCACTTCTTCTCCTCGACCAGGATGCGGTGCATCACCGCGATCTGGCCCGCGGGCCCGCCGAAGCTCAGGCAGGCGACGCGAAGCCAGACGCGAAACGCCTCGTTGAAGCTGATGCCGTGACCGGCATCAGCTCCCGTTTGACTGACGCGGGTATCCATCACGTCTTCACTTTGTTGGTCGGCCAATTGTGGGTCTCACCAGTGGCGTCGCGGCACCAGCGGTAGAAGGCGTCGTAGAGCAGCATGCCGGCCTCGAGCTGTTCGATGTCGTCGTCGTACATCCGCGACAGCCCGAGCGAGGCCGCGAGCAGGCCGGGCGCCTCCGGCGCGAGGTCCGGTCGCGCGGTGTCGGCGCCGCGCACCAGCGTTGCGAGCCTGAGCAAGGCCGGGGTCGCGATCCCGAACTCCTCGATCATGACGTCGAAGGTGCAGAGCTCGCCGCGGTGACTCCAGAATACGTTCTCGATGTCGAAGGGAGCCGCGCCAAACCGCTCGCCGACGGCGACCACTTCGGACGGCGCCACATACAGGAACACCGCGTTGGGATCGACGAAGCGGCGGATCAGCCATGGGCAGGCGATACGGTCCACCTTCGGCCGCGCCCGCGTCACCCAGACGGTGCGTCCTTTGGCATCGCGCGGCGGCAATTTTGTCGCGTCGATCAGTGGCAGCCTGGCGTCCTTCCAGCCCTCGAAGCCGCCCTCCAGCGTCTCGGCCTGCACGCCGAGTTGCCGCAGCCACGCCGCCGTGCCCTGCGCGAGCTTTGCGCCGCGCAGGCAGGCGACAATGGCGGCGCGGCCGGACAGCTCGCAGCCCCAGTCGGAGACAGTGTCGTGGCTGAGCTTGATGGAGCCGGGGATCAGCCTTGGGTCAGCGGCAAAATCCTCGTCCGTGCGCACGTCGATCAGGACAGGGGCATTCGCCGTGCCGATCAACCGTGTCAATTTGTCAGATGATATGGTCGTAAACGTTGACATGATGCGTCCTCGCATAAACGAAACGGGACGCGATACTTGGGCATGTCGCCTCGTGGGGAGATCGCTCAAATCCCCATGGCGCCATTACAGCTAAATCGCGCGGGCCTGTCAATCGGCGGTTTTGGAGGCGGTGAGCGTTAGAAAGATCGGCTGCCGCGGCCTATATTGGGCGGAGGAATCTGTTCCCGGAGCCTGACCTGATGCATTCCCATTCCATCGAACAATGGACCCACGACCACGCTTTCCTCGGCGAGAAGCACGACGAGAACGAGCGGCGCACCTGGCTCGTGGTCGTGCTGACGCTGGTCATGATGGTCGGCGAGATCGTCGCCGGCTCGCTGTATGGCTCGATGGCGCTGCTCGCCGACGGCTGGCACATGGGCACGCATGCGGCCGCGCTCGGCATTGCTGCGTTTGCCTACCGCTTCGCGCGCCGGCACCTGGGGAATGCGCATTTCACCTTCGGCACCGGCAAGTTCGGCGATCTCGCCGCCTTCGCCAGTGCGATCATCCTCGGGCTGATCGCGGTCGAGATCGCCTATGAGAGCGTGCTGCGGCTGTTCACGCCGGTGCCGATCGTCTACGGCGAGGCCATCGCGGTGGCCGTGCTCGGGCTCTGCGTCAACCTCGCCAGCGCGTGGCTGCTGCGCGACAACCACGACCACCATCATCACGGCCATGATCATGGCCACGGTCACGCGCACGATGACGGTGACGATCACGATCATCACGGCCATCACCACCATCATCACGACAACAATCTTCGCGCCGCCTATGTCCATGTCATGGCCGATGCCGCGACCTCGGTGCTGGCGATCGCGGCTCTGGTGGTGGCGATGTACTCCGGATGGGTCTGGGCCGATCCGGCCGTCGGCCTGATCGGCAGCGCGGTGATCGCGAGCTGGGCGTTCGGCCTGGTCAAGACGTCGGGCGCGGTGCTGCTCGACGTGCGCGCCGACGAGAAGCTGGAGCGGGTGATCCGCGCACGCATGGAGGTCGGCGACGACCGCGTCACCGATCTGCATCTGTGGCAAGTCGGCCCCGGCCATTGCGCCGTGCTGCTCTCGGTGGTGTCGGACAAGCCGAAGCAACCGGATGTGTACAAGCGGCGGCTGGTCGGGCTGAAGGGGCTTAGCCACGTCACGGTCGAGGTGGAGACGTGTCCGCATTAGCGAGAGTGAACGTGACTTCTCGTGTAGAGAGGATGTCTATTCTATTTTGAGTTGTGCATAACCGCCGCGGAGGCAACCGGCGCAGGCATTTGGCAATCGTGATCTGGTTCATAACCGGGCGGCCGCGTGCGCAGTATGCATTTGCGTGCGCTCTATGAGGGCATCCGCCGAATTGGCGATTGCCGGGGCAAGGTCCCGGTCGACATCAGGTAAGTGGAATAGCATCGGCCTCGAGAGGCCATTCACCTGAGAGCCCGGCAGCGGAGGCCGTGCTTCGGAGAGACGAGCATGGGCCTCGTGCAGCAGGACACAGTGGTCCTCTTGGTCGACCTCGTCGAGTCCGTGCGGCTGATGCGGGAGCATGAGGCATCCGCCGTGCATCGGTGGACAGACTTCGTCCAATTTGCCACCGACCAAATTCTGCCCCGTTATCGCGGCGGCCTCGTGAAAAGCCTCGGAGACGGGCTGATGGCCCGCTTCGAGTCGGTGCCTGACGCTGTCAATGCCGCGGCCGACATGCACCGGAGCATAGCTGTTCAGAACACGGGGCGTCCCGAGGATCAACACTTCCAGCTTCGTGCAGGGATCAACGCTTCCACTGCGTGGAGCGACGGTATCGACATCTATGGCACCGGTATCAATCTTGCAGCCCGGCTCGCAACCCTTGCCGGTCCCGGTGAAACGATCGCCAGCGAGGCGGCCCATGAGCAATTGGCGGCAGCTCTTGCCAGCCTTGCCAATCCCGGCGAGACGATTGGCAGCGCCGCGGCGCGCGACGAGCTGACGCACGGTGTGGATGCGTTATGCGAAGATATGGGCGATTGTATCCTCAAGCACTTTGACAAGCCGGTTCGCGCCTACCGCGTTGGTCGGGCCAGTCTGCACCCGAGCCTCGCCGTTCGGAGAGACTATGGAACTCCCATGGAGCCGACGATCGCCGTCATCCCCTTCGACGCGCGCAAGGACGCGGAGGAACATCTCGACATCGGTAACCTGATCGCGGACAGCGTGATCTGGCGCCTATCCAAATCGGCGAACCTCAAGGTGATCTCGCGTCTGTCGACCAATACATTTCGCGGCAGAGTCAGCGATGTCGCGGAAGTGTCGGCGCATCTCGGTGCCACCTACATTCTCAGCGGCAGCTACGTGGTCGCTGCGGGCCGGATACTGGTGACAGCGGAGCTGTCCGCGGCGCGAACCAACCAGGTCGTCTGGACCGACCGCCTGAGCGGGGATATCGGCGACCTGCTGCAGCCGGAGAGCGAACTGGCGCACCGCATCGCCGCTGCAGTGCATCTGTCGGTCTTCGATGCCGAGGTCGAGCATATCCTGACCCAGCCGTTGCCGACGCTGGAGAGCTATTCGCTGCTGCTTGGCAGCATCCGCCTGATGCACCGGTCGAACAAGGATGAGTTTCTCCAGACGCGCAAGGCTCTGGACGAACTGATCAATCGCCACGGCCGGATAGCTGCCCCACGCGCCTGGCTCGCCAACTGGTACATCCTGCGCATGACGCGCGGCTGGTCCGAAGACCGCAAGCGCGAGGCCGTCGAAGCATTGAGCGCCACTCGCGCAGCGCTCGACCGCGACCCCTCCGATGCGCTTGCGCTTGCGACCGAAGGCTTCGTCTATTGTCACATGTTGAAGGACCTGGACACCGCTCGAAAGCGGTGCGAGCAGGCCGTCGATGCCAACCCCAGCCACGCGCTGGGCTGGCTCTACCGCGGCACCGTCAACGCCTTCAAAGGCGAAGGCGAGGCGGCCGTTGCCGCAACGCAGCGTGCGATGGAGCTCTCTCCGCTCGATCCGCAGCGTTATTATTTCGAGTCCCTTGGAGCCACGGCTCTCCTTTCGGCACATCGATGCGGCGAGGCGGAAAAGCTCGCGCGCTCATCCCTCGTTCTCAATCGCATGCATCCGTCCACCTGGCGGGTCCTTACCATCGCACTCGTTTCGCAGGGACGGATTGAGGAGGCGCGCGCAGCGTTGGGCAGGATGCGCGAGCTCGAGCCGCAATTGACCGTGGATCGATACATCGGGCGCCTCCCGAATGCGCAGCTCGAAACAGGCAGGCACTGGGCCCGCTGCCTGGAAATCGCGGGTTTACCGACGACAGGCTGACTAACGACTTGTTTTCATAAGGAGGCAGGCAATGGCTCAACTAGGCGGAGCGGGAGGAGCAGGCGGCGCAGGTGGTGCTGGCGGAGCTGGTGGCGCAGGGGGAGCAGGCGGTGCGGGCGGAGCAGGCGGCGCCGGAGGGGCGGTCCTTGGCACACTCGGCGACGTCTGGGCCAATCCCATCATGGTGGATGCACTCATCCACGCCCGCGAAGGGACAATCGTTGTTCCCGAAATTTCGACGTCTCCATACTATTACTTTCACGCGCCTGTCTTGCCGACAACGATCGACGATCCCGCCCAACTGGATCGCTGGGAGCCGTGGGTGCGCGCCTTCACGGCGGTCGGGGAAATGCTGCAGGGCATCACCTTTCAGGTGTCGGCCGCCGATCCCAACTCATTCCTGGTTCGGTCGCCCGCATACGTGATTGCGGAGATAGGGCGTCCGGGCGAGTCGACGTTTAAGAACCAGATTGCGATGGTCCTGAGTTGGGCCGAGCTGCGCAACGAACGCGCCACGGAAATCATGGCGCAGGTCGATCCACAATATGCCTTCTGGTCTTCGATCGTCTATCTGCATCCCGAGAGGACCAGGCGCACGTTCGAGCTCATCAACATGGTCCTGCAGTTCTGCGTTTACGTGGAAATGCGCTTCAAGCATGCGCTGGCTTGCTGGCGGCCGGTCGAATACAACGCCGAGGTGCAGCCGATGATCACGACGCCGGGACACGGAAGTTTCCCGAGCGGACATGCGACGCAGGCCTACGCGGTAGCCTACGTGCTCAAACGGCTATTGAGCCTGCATAAGGCGACATCCGGATTCCCCCAGATCATCGAGCAGCTCGATCGCCAGGCGGCACGGATCGCAACCAACCGGGTCGTGGCCGGCGTCCATTTTCCGGTCGATAGCATGGCAGGGCGGATGTTGGGCATCGCCGTTGGCGAGTACTTCGTCGGGCGTTGTCTGGGGAGCACGGCAACCAGGAGGCGCACGTTCGACGCGGGCTACGTCGACAGTAACCCCAGCACGGATTTCAACCCCTTCCATGCTGACCAGGCGCTCAATGCCAACAAGTTCTATTCGGAAACCACCGGCGGGACCGTCACGCAGTCCCTCCTGATGAAGGAGCTGTGGGACAAGGCCTACTCCGAAGTGTCGACGAGATTCCCGTAGGAAACACGTTCCTGAAACGGAAGTGGAGAGCATTCCATGGCCGGAGAATTACCGACATGCTTCGACCCGTACCTTCGGTACGCAATCGCGAGCGAATTCAAGAACTTCGAGTTTTTCGACGAGCAGAAGTCCAAGCTATTCCTGTTTGTGGAGCTCAAGAGGGCCGATCTGGCTTCTGACTTTATGAGAGCTATGAGTCCTCACTGCTTCGGTGCCGAATTCGGACGGATCAGTCCGAATTCGCGATATCTGACCATGCGGGCTTACAAGAAGGCGGTCGAGGCAAACTTCCAGGCATGGAACGACAATGTATTCAGGGTCGAGTTGTCGCTTCCATCGGAGCCGACGGCCATACAAAAGAGCGTGCGGCTCGATAGGTTCTCGAGCGAACAACCACCAACGTCTCTGCTCATCGGCGTGATCGATGATGGCTGTCCGTTCGCGGCAGCTCAGTTTGTCAAGCGGATCGCGGGTGTCGCAACCGGGACACGCGTGCGCGGTGTCTGGGATCAGAACGAGCACGCAGACAGAGTCCCGATCCCCGCAGGTGCAGACGTCTTTGGCGAGAAGCCGTTCGATTTCAATTACGGCCTCGAGTTCCTTCGAGACTCCGTATCCGGCGTGGTCGGGCTCAACGACTGGATCCAGTTGCACAAGAGAGCAAACGTGATCGACGAGGATGGCTGCTACGCGGATGCGGGTTTCAAGACGCTCAAGCATCGGGGCTCGCATGGTGCACATGTGATGGATGTCCTCGCCGGACGCATTCCGCTCTCGGCACGCATCGCGCGCGGCGATCCGCCAAGTTGGCAGCCCGAAGATCCCCGAACCGATCCTGCTTGCGAAGCCGATATCGTGTTCGTGCAGTTTCCTGAGAGCTGCCTTCGCGACGCGACCGGCGTCTGGCTGAAGGGTTACGTCGCCGACGCAATCGACTACATCATGTCATTTGTCGATTCCGGCACAAAGAACGTGGTGATTAATGTCAGCTATGGGCCGACCACCGGACCTCATGATGGCACCGCAGCGCTTGAGGGCAAGCTGAGGGAGCTTGTCATCTACTACGACGGTACTTCCGGACGTCCAAAGCTTGATATTTTCCTGCCTGCCGGCAACAACTATCTGAGCGATGGGCAGGTCCGTTTCGTCAGGCAAACCGTGGCAGACGCCGACCATGTCGAGTGGACATGGCGGCTTCCTCCCGACAACACCGTGCTCTGCTTCGCTGAAGTCTGGATGAAGATGAACCACACGGGCGGTGTCGTTGTGACGCTGACGTCGCCCAGTGGTCTTAGCTCCTCGTCGACTACCGGTCCTGCGCCCCCCGGCCTCCCATCTCCGCCGCCCGCTGGACCCGCGCTTCCGCCTTACACCGGCGCGTATGCCCCGGTTGACTGGGGTGACAGCAGGGTGTGGCTGATTGCGGTCGAGCCCACCGTTGCCGGTGCCGGCATGGTGCCCGAGCATGGGAGCTGGAGGATCAAAGTCGAGGGCATCGAGGTGGGGAGCGAGGTTCATGCCTATGTGGCACGTACCGATCCGAACATGAACATGCGCACCGGTGCGAAGCGTTCGTATTTCGTCGATGCCGGATGGGAGGCGGGCCGCGCGGCCGAGGCCGGCTGCACGTATGCCGGTGGGGAGTTCGACAAGACCGGATCGCTTGTTTCTCGCCTGGGCACCCTTAACGGGATTGGTACGGACGCCGTCGCGGGTGTGCACGTGGCCGGCGGTCACATTCTTTCGGCGCCAAAACGCAAGTCGCCTTATTCGTCGGCGGGCCGCTCACGAACCGGGCCCCTCCCGCGGCGAGTTGGTCCCGACTACGCGCTGTTCTGCGACGAGTCGGATGCTCTCCAGGGGGTACGCGCCGGGGGCAATCGAAGCGGTATCGTGTTTCGTCTCATCGGTACCAGCGCAGCCGCGCCGCAACTCGCACGATTGGTTGCGGATCTGCGACCGTTAACGGTACACGATGCTCCAGCCAGTCCTCCGGACGAGAAGCGAGGTTGGGGCGATCTCTATCCGCCGTGACCTGTGGCGAGGCGCGCGAACAGGATTCGCGTTCCTTTTGCGCAAGCAAGGTCAGCGACGTCCAGAAGACGTCGCCCAAGGTCTATGACTGAGATAGGTAGCGAAGCTGCTGCCATGACGCTGGCAGCAGCCACGTGTTAGCGCCCTGCGAAGACTCCGCAACAGGAGCTGATCGTGGGAGAGTGGGTCGGGGTCGCGATCGCACTGCTGTCGAGCAGCATCGGCGGGACAGCTGCGGCGATCACCCGCTATCTCGTCGGCGGGGCCGATCCCATCCTGCTGGCGATCCTGCGCTGGGGGATCGGCTTTCTCTGCCTCTTGCCCTGTGCGCTTCTGCTCGGCGTGCGCTGGCCGCAAAGGTCCGACTGGCCGGCCGTGGCGGGGCTCGGCGTCTGCTTCTTCGGCCTGTTCTTTATCCTCTACAACATCGCGTTGTCCTACACGACGGCCGCGCGCGCGAGCCTCGCGCTGGCGACGCTGCCGCTCCACACCATGGTGGTCGGCGCGCTTCTCGGCGTCGAGCGTCTGACCGCACGCAAGATCACCGGCGTCGGCATCGCCGTGCTCGGCGTGGCGGCGGCGCTGGCCGTGGGCCTCGCGCAGAGCCCGCCGGGCGCCTGGCGCGGCGAATTGATCATGACCGGCGCAGTGTTCTGCATGGCGTTCTACAACGTGCTGTCGCGGCCGCTGATGCGGCGCTCCAGCGCGCTCGGTTTCCTCACGGTCGGGATGGGTGCAGGCGCGCTCGTGCTGGTGCTGGCAGGTCTGGCGAAGGGCAGCTTTGCGGCGCTCGAGCAATTCACGTCGGCGCAGTGGATCGCCGGCATTTATCTGGGCGTCGGCGGCGGTGCGCTCGCCTTCATCCTCTGGGTGACGGCGCTGGTGCGGGCGACGCCGACCCGCGTCGCCAATACGATGACGGTCAATCCGATCGCTGCCACCTTGCTCGCCGCGCTGCTGATCGGCGAGCCGATTACGACCAGCCTTCTGGTCGGGCTGGTCGCGGTGTTCGCCGGAATATGGATCGCAACCAGCGAGGCGAAGCCAGCCTAGCCCTTCGGTGCCGTCACCGTCGCCGGGCTCGCGTCCGGCGTCTTCTTCGGCTTCAACATGCCGGCGTAGAACGAGACCAGCCACACCAGGATGATGGCGAGGAGATAGACGCCCCAGGCCTGTGGCGGCGTGGTTGCCCAGCGCAGGAGTCCCTTGAATGTGCGGGGCGGGCTGTTGTCTTGGCTCATGGCTCGCTTGTGCGCGAAAGCTTCGGTCCGGTCAATCCGGCCGCGGCTTGGTGCGGATCAGGAACAAGGCCGCCAGCGCCGAGAGGCTGAGCGCGGAGGAGACGATCAGCACCTTGGCGCCCATGACGTCGATCAGCAGGCCGAAGGCCAGCGGCGCCACCGCCTGCGCCATCCGTGCGGGGGCGCCGATGATGCCGAGACGGTAGCCGAAATCCTTCGGCCCGAAGATCGACAGCGGCAGCGTGCCGCGCGCGATCGTCAGAATGCCGTTGCCCGAGCCGTGGAACAGCGCAAACGCGCTCGCCGCGGCGCCGCCGAAGATCGCCACGATTACCGCGCCGATCGGATGGGTGAGGCAGGCGAGCCGGGTCGACCACAGCGGATGGAAGCGGCTGAGGAAGCCGGCCTCCAACATGCGGGCCCCGACTTGCGCCGGGCCGATCAGTGCACCGGCCGCGATGGCTTCGGCAGGCGTCGCCCCCGTCGTCTCCAGGATGCGCGGGAAATGCGCGGCCATGGCGCCGGTGACGGTCCAGACCGCCGCGAAGATGAAGGCCAGCAGGACCATGGTGCGGTCGAGCGGCAGATGCGGGTTCTCGGCCGTCGCCGCCGCCTGTTTGGCGCCCTTGATCGCCGGCAGCATGAAGAAGTTCAGCGGCAGGCCGATCAGGATGTTGGCGGCGGCCCACGCAAAGCAGGTCTCGCGCCAGCCGATATGCGACAGGCCCCAGGCGGTGAGCGGCCAGCCGACGGTGGAGGCGAAGCCCGCCATCAGCGTGATGCCGGTAATGGGCCTGCGCGCCTCGGTGCCGTAGATGCGCCCCAGCGCGGCGAAGGCGGCGTCGTAGAGCCCCATCGCCATGCCGATGCCGAGCACGAGCCAAGCGAACACCATCACCGGGACGGAATGTGCGAAGCCGAGCAGCGCGAGGCCGGCGGCGATCGTCAGGTTCGAGGCGGACAGCACCTGCCGGCCGCCGACGAGATCGATCTGCCGTCCGATGCGCGGCCCGAGCATCGCCGAGATCACCAGCGAGGCCGAGAACGCGCCGAAGATCCAGTTGGAGGAGACGCCGAGGTCGCGCGCCATGGGATCGGCGATCAGCGCCGGCAGATAATAGCTGGAGGCCCAGGCCAGGGTCTGCGTGGTGCCGAGCGCCAGGATGATCGGAAGCTGGCGCTGGCTCATATTGCCGTATTTCTGGTCGGCGGTGTCATCGGTTCCATTTGCAGCGGCAACGACAGCGCGTCAACCGCGGCTGCGGCATATTGGACCTGCTGCGGACGAGAGCCTTGAGACGGGAGCCTTGGTCGCATGACGTTCGCACGCGGCCTTCCGCTCGTCACGAATGCACGCCATAATGGCGCATGCAATTGACCTCGCGCCTTGCGCTGATGAACTGGCTGACCGGCCAGGGGCTCACGGGCCTTCCCGAAATCGACCTGCTCCGCGGCTTCTGCGAGCGCTGCTGCGCCGAAGGGCTCGACCTGTCGCGCGCGCTGGTGGTGATCGACACGCTGCATCCGATCTACGAGGGCCGCGGCTTCCGCTGGAGCGACCGTCCCAGCAACGAGAGCGACGCGTTCGAATACGGCTCGACCGCCGACGGCGACGCTGCCGCAAGCTGGCGCCGCTCGGTGTTCTTCCACATGCTCGAGAATGGCCACGACGAGATGGTGATCGATCTCGCCGAGGCGCCGTCGCTGGATTTCTCGCAGATCGGCGAACTCGCCGAGAAAGGCCACAAACATTATCTCGCCTTCGTGCATCGCTTCGGCGAGAACGGCGCGCTCGGCCTGATGGACTGCCTCTATTCCTGCTGGACCACGCGCCGCGACAGCGGCTTCAGCGACGGTGAGCTCGAGGCTTTGCGCGATCTCGTGCCGGTGCTGGGGCTCGCGATCAAATCGGCGCAGCAGGTCGATATCGCCCGCACGCTCGGGCGCGTCTATCTCGGCCGCGACGCCTCCGCGCAGGTCTTGCGCGGGCGCATCTCGCGCGGCGTCACCGAGCGCATCAACGCCGTGCTGTGGTATTCGGATTTGCGCGGCTCGACCGGGATCAGCGAGAGCATCGCGCCCGACGAGATCATCCCGTTCCTCAACGACTATGCGCAGGCCGTGATCGACCCGATCCACGAGGCCGGCGGCGACGTGCTCAAGCTGATCGGGGACGGCGTGCTCGCGATGTTCTGGGGTGAGGACATGGCGGATGCGCGCCGCGCTGCGCTGCGCGCCGAGCATCTGTTCCGCAAGAACATCGCGGCGCTGAACAAGCGGCGCGAGGCCGACGGCCGTCCCACCACGTCGGCCTATATCGGCCTGCATGTCGGCGAGGTTTTCTACGGCAATATCGGCAGCGAGGACCGGCTCGACTTCACCGTGGTCGGCCCGACCGTCAACGAGGTCAGCCGCATCGCCTCGATGAGCCGCTCGGTCGACCGCGAGCTGCTGGCCTCATCCGAGTTCTACCAGGGCCTCGATGCCGCCGGGCGACGCTATCTCGTCTCCACCGGCCGCTACGCGCTGCGCGGCATCGGCCGCGCGCAGGATCTCTACACGCTCGATCCCGAAGTCGACGCCAGCGAGCCGGTGACGGGGAGCTACGAGCGGTATCTGGCGAATTAGCAGCCGACCGCCACTTCATCCCCGACCATGTCCGGCTGGCGATCCAGCCACACCGCCGGCGACAGCCAGATCACCAGCGCCTGCACGCCGAATACGGCGGCTGCGAGATAGAGGCACGCTTCCGCGCTCCAGAGGCCGCCGACGACCGCCCCCAGCGCCGAGCCGAGCGGGCGGGCGCCGTAGCTCATGATGTTGATGGCGGAGACGCGTCCGAGCAGGCGCGGCGGCGTCACCGACTGGCGCAGCGTGGTGGTCGAGATCACCCACAGGATCGGTCCGACGCCAAGCAGGAAGAAGCTCAACGCGGCGAGAAAGGGCGAGGGGACCAGCACCGTCAGCGCCATCACCACCGCCGCAACGAAGCCGGTGACCGGGCCGAGGCCGACCACGGTGCCGAACGCGATGCGCCGCATCACGCGGGTGGCAAGCAGCGCGCCGATCACCATGCCAACGCCGTACATGGTCAGCACGGTGCCGATTCCGGCGGCGGTCAGGCCGAGATGGCGCACGGCATAGGGCACGAACACCGCGATCTGCAGGAACCAGCCGGTGTTGAAGATGAACTGGGTGACGAACACCGGCCGCAGCAGCGGATGGTGAAACACGAACGCCGCGCCTTCGCGGATGTCCTGGAACGGATGGCGCCGCGGGACGGGCGCGCGTGCGGGTTCGTAGATGCCGGAGAGCAACTGTGAAGTAGCTCGGCGACCGGCCGGCCTCAAGGCTGGCGCTCGCGCGCCACCGCCTTCGGCGGCTGACGGCCTTGACCCCGTCCGCTCACCGATCTTCAGGCTGTGCATGCGCTCGGCGGAAGCCGAGCGGTGCCGCCGACTTCGTACCGCTTGGCATCCCATTTCTCGCCGCGTGCGATCATGACGTTGAGGATCACGATCAGCTTACGCATGCAGGCAGTGAGCGCAACCTTCGGCTTCTTGCCTTTGGCGATCAGGCGATCATAGAAGGCCTTGAGCACGGGATTGTGCCGTGTCGCGGCTCCCATGCACGCCATGTAGAACAGGTTGCGGACTTTGCGGCGCCCGCCCTGGATATGACGGACGCCCCGACGTTTGCCGCTGTCGTCGTCATAAGGCGCAGCACCCAGCAGTGCCGCAGCAACTTTGTCCCCGATCTGGCCGAGTTCCGGCATCGCCCCGATCAATCCGGCCGACGTGCCCCCGCCAAGACCCGGCACGCTCTCGATGATCTCGGCGAGTTCGGCAAAACGCGGCGTGGCCTTGATTAGAACTGCGATCGCTGCTTCCAACTTGGCAACTTCCAAGGTGATCTGCTTCAGCAGGCGGCCCTGCATTTTCTGCACGACGTCAGGTGTGGAATGCTCATTCCTGCTTTGCAAGCTGGTCCGCATGTCGATCAGAGCCTGGCGCGCATTCACGATCTGCACCAGTTTCTCACGTGCCGCATCGTACGTTTGGCCCTTTGCCTCGATGAAGGTCTCGGCGAACCAGGCAATCATTTCCGCATCGATTGGATCGTTCTTGGCGAGCCGTCCGGCCGATCTAGCGAAGTTGCGCACCCGCTTCGGATCCACGATCAGGGCTTCGATACCAGCCTCGCGCAGCGCTTTGGCCCATTCCCGCTCATAGCCGCCGGAAGCCTCCATGGCGGCCTTGCCGACCTTGTGCTTTCGAAGCCAGCGGATCAACGCTCGCCGCCCCTCCGGCGTGCTTGGGAACGCCTGCCGTTGTGACAATGAGCGAATGCACACATCCACCTTGTCCTTGGCCACGTCGATGCCAGCGACAACCAGACCGTCTTGTGCCATCATCCAATCCCTTCCTTGCTCGGTCCGGGCTCGAAGCCCATGCAACTGTTCGGGTTGAGGAAGACCACCGGATCTGTCCCTAGCTCCCCGACAGGCTCAAGGCCTTCGAGCACGATCGGGCTCAGATCCAGCGACGGGCGGTTTTACGAGAACCGCCCGTTCGCACATTCTGGCAGATTTTCCAGACACAAGCAGCACGACAGCGATGGCGGAGAGTGCCGCGGCAAAGCCGAAGGCCGGGCTTGCGCCCCACCATCCGACCAGTGCGCCGCCAAGCGCAGGGCCGCTGGCAAAGGCGACGGTGCGCGCGAGCTCGATGCGGGCATTCGCCGCCGGCAGGAGGTCGGAGCTCACCAAGGACGGCACCAGCGCCGGCGCGGCCACGCTGTAGACCACGGTGCCACAGACGGCTGCGAAGCCGAGCAGCGCCAGCAGCGGAAGATTGAGCGCGCCGAGCGCGAGCAGCAGCACGATGGTGGCGAGGGCTGCGGCCCGCAGCGCCTCGGCGCCGGCCATCAGCGAGCGGCGCGAGATGCGGTCGGCGAGCAGGCCGGCCGGAATTGCGAACAGCACGAAGGGCAGGGTCAGCGCGGTCTGCAGCAGCCCGGTCTGGCCTTCCGCGACCCCGAGCGTGAGCACGGCGACGATGGGGGCCGCGGCCAATGCGATCTGCTCGGCCGACTGCGCCGCGAGGTTGGACCAGGCGAGGCGGGCAAAGGTGTCGGGAAGGCGAGGCGGGTTTGACATGGCTCATTTCCTGCTAAGTCGGTTGGCGCCAGTATCCAGCGCCAAGGGCCGCCGGACCCACCCGCTTCCCGACAAGGTGGCGAAGCGGCAGGAGCGGGAACCCATGTCGACTAGATGCAGTTGCAAATGAGTTGCAATAAGCCTCGAACTCGGTATTCTCCTCGCATGGATGCCCGATCGCCTGATTTGACCCCCGACGCCGCCGGCTGGCGCGCTGATGCGCCCGTCACCAAGAGCCTCCCCGAAGTCAACGCCACGGTCGCCGTTCCGCTCGGTGGCCGCTGGTGGCGCCGGCTGCTCGCCTTTGTCGGTCCCGGCTATCTGGTCTCGGTCGGCTACATGGACCCCGGCAATTGGGCAACCGACCTCGCCGGCGGTTCGAAGTTCGGCTACACGCTGCTCTCGGTCATCCTGCTCTCGAATTTGATGGCGATCCTGCTGCAGTCGCTGGCGGCACGGCTCGGCATCGTCACCGACCGCGATCTCGCGCAGGCCTGCCGCGGCACCTATTCGCCGCCGGTGAATTTCCTGCTCTGGATCGCTTGCGAGGCCGCGATCATCGCCTGCGATCTCGCCGAAGTCATCGGCACCGCGATCGCGCTGAAGCTGCTGTTCGGCATTCCCCTGATCGGCGGCGCGCTGCTCGCGGCACTCGACGCCTTCCTGCTGCTGCTCCTGATGAACCGCGGCTTCCGTTTCCTCGAAGCCTTCGTCATCGCGCTGCTGGGGGTGATCGCGGTCTGCTTCGCGGTCCAGATCGTGGCCGCGGCGCCGCCGGTCGCCGAGGTCCTGCACGGCTTCATGCCGAAGAGCGAGATCTTCACCAACCCCGAGATGCTCTACATCGCGATCGGCATTATCGGTGCGACGGTGATGCCGCATAATCTCTATCTGCACTCCTCGATCGTGCAGACGCGCGCCTATGAACGCAACGACGAGGGCCGCCGCGAGGCGATCAAATGGGCGACGACGGACTCGACCATCGCCCTGATGCTGGCGCTGTTCATCAACGCAGCGATCCTCATCGTGGCGGCGGCGACCTTCCATAAGAGCGGCCATTCCGACGTCGCCGAGATCGGCCAGGCCTTCGAGCTGCTGTCGCCGCTGCTCGGTCTCGGTATCGCCTCGACGCTCTTTGCGATTGCGCTGCTCGCCTCCGGCCTGAACTCGACGGTGACGGCGACGCTCGCCGGCCAGATCGTGATGGAGGGCTTTCTCGACCTGCGCCTGCCGAGCTGGGCGCGCCGCCTGCTCACGCGCGGCATCGCCATCATTCCGGTGATCGTCGTCACCGCGATCTACGGCGAGCGCGGCACGGCCGACCTGCTGGTGTTCAGCCAGGTCGTGCTGTCGATGCAGCTGCCCTTCGCGGTGATCCCGCTGGTCCGCTTCGTCTCCGACCGCCGCAAGATGGGGCAGTTCGCGATTCCGGGATATGTCGCGGCGATCGCCTGGATCGTCGCGGGCGTCATCGTGGTTTTGAACGTGAAGCTGCTGGTGGATACGCTGTTCGGGTGAGGGCGGCGGCGATCCGCCCGGCCCGTTCAAGTGGACCGTGCTCGACGGGCCTCCCGATCAGACAGCGGGCATGACCCTCCCGAACGCGAGCCTCCGCCCAGTGAGATGTGTCGGCTGGCGAGCTTGTTCCCCGTTTTCGGGCGCAGGTTTGCCGCGGAGGACATCGGGGTCGATTTGGCAAACTGTCACTTTTCAAGTTGTGCGACACGCGCATACTAGTTGCAATTGCTGACCGGGCGTACAATACTGACGCCTGTTTCAGCATTGATTTTGCTTCCGGCGGGATGATCGGCGGGTCCCGCGCCGGACCAGAGCGGCCACTGCAGTTCTCCGGATTCATCTATCGGTTGTGCGCAAATATGGTTGCCGCACGAAATACTTGGTTTGATCGTTTGGATTGATCGACAGCTTGTTTTTCTACTGAGCGGGTTCACGCCTCGAAGGGGCGATGTTCAAGGCAGAACGCATTTGTAATTTGTTCAAGTCATTGATGAGTGTGTGCTGCCGTGACCAGGTGTCCCGCTTGTTCAGCCTATATTTCCCGTGAGCATCGCTTCTGCTCTCAATGCGGCGCGAGCCTCAATCGCAACGCGGAAGAGCCGGGCGCCCCGAACCGCGATGCGCACGTCGTCCAGCTGCACCATCCTATTCCGGTTCGCTCGCAGATGCTGACTGAAAACAAGCAGGTCAGCGTGCTGTTCGTCGACGTCTGCAATTCGACCTCCCTGGTGCAGCATGTCGACCCCGAGGAAGCCCGCGCCTATCTCGGCAGGGCGCTGGACCGGTTGGCCGAGGCGGTCGAGACCTATGGCGGCACGGTGAGCCAGTTGCTCGGCGATGGCCTCGTCGCCTTGTTCGGCGCGCCCGTGGCCCAGGAAGACCATGCCCTGCGGGCGTGCCTTGCCGCTCTCAAGATGCAGAGAGCATCCATCCCAGGCCATGACGTCGGAGGCCTCGTCAGCCCGACGCTGCGCATCGGTATCAATTCGGGCGAGGTGCTGGTCGGGATCGTCGGACAGTACCGGTGGTCCCATTACGGCGCGGACGGAAAGACGATCCATCTCGCCTCGCGGCTCGAGAAGATGGCGCCGCCCGGCGGCATCTTGATCAGCGCCGCGACGCAGCGGCTGGTCGCGCAGCAGATCGACACGCGTACGGCCGGCATGCGGACCGTGCGTGGACTGGATGTTCCGATCGAAGTGCATGAAGTCGTGGTGGAGACCGAAAGTTCGGCGGCCGCGCCATTGACGCGGAAGCCGCGCTGGGCGCCTCTGATCGGACGCGAACACACGCTGAGGATCCTGGAAGGGACGCTGGAGACCATTCAGAAGTCCGGCATGCGAACGATCGGGTTGTGTGGCGATGCCGGGATCGGCAAGTCGCGTCTGATCGTCGACTGGATGGACAGCCTCGCGCGAGAGGGGATCGAGATCTGCTTTTC
The DNA here is from genome assembly GCF_023100965.1 of Bradyrhizobium sp. 192. Taxonomy (NCBI): domain Bacteria; kingdom Pseudomonadati; phylum Pseudomonadota; class Alphaproteobacteria; order Hyphomicrobiales; family Nitrobacteraceae; genus Bradyrhizobium; species Bradyrhizobium sp. 192. Next base: position 5,341,004 of record NZ_CP064690.1, on the reverse strand, counting down.
GCAGGCGAGAGGATATGCGAGCACGCGTGCCTACAGCACCGCCACCGATCTGACCGCAAGTCTGGTCGGGCTTCCGCAAACGAGTGCGGCCGACATTCGGCATTCGGCCAAGCAGGCGTTGATTGCGGAATGGCCCGAAGACGGCGCCGAGCATTTGGCAGCGGTCAATGATCTCCTGGGACTTGCGGCGCCGGATGAGGCCTGGCTGGCGCTGAACCCGACGCTTCGACGGCGCCGGATCGGCGAGGCGTTGCTCTGGCTCGTGCGCAGACGCGTGCGGTCCGGCGCCTTCGTGCTCGTGCTCGAGGATGTTTTCCTGGCCGATCGCGAGAGCCGGCGGCTGTTCGAGGGCCTGCTTCCCAAACTTCAGGGGCTGCCGGTCCTGATTTGCGTCACCTATCGTCCGGATTTCGAGCACCAGTGGCGAGGGACATCCTGGTTTGCCGAGCACACGATCGAGCCGCTGGGGGATGGAGAAATGCTCCGGCTCGCGCGCGCCTGTCTCGGCGATGATCCGTCCGTGCTCGGCATCACGACAGAACTGGTCTCGCGCGCCGACGGCAATCCCTTCTTCCTGGAACAACTGGTCTTCACGCTGATCGACGACGGGTCGCTGGAGGGAACCCCTGGCGCCTACCGCTTGCAGAGGCCTTTCGGCGAACTGCGCGTGCCGGGCTCCATCGCGGCGGTGATCGGCGCGCGGGTCGACAGGCTGCCCGACGCTGCCAAGTCGGCGATCGAGGCCGCGGCCATCCTCGGGGATCCCATCACGCACGACCTGGTTGCCGCAATGCAGGCCGTGGACCTCGATCGCGCCGAAGAGCTGTTGGGTCTTTGCGTCGCGTCCGGCTTGCTGACGGGGCCGGACCAGGCGAGGAGCTCGCGCGGGTCGCACGCCTTCGCATTCCGTCATGCGTTGGTCCGTGACGTCGTGCTCGGGGTACTCACGCGCGCCAGGCTCAAGGCACTGCATCGCCAGGCCTTCCTGGCGCTGCACGCCCAGCCCGGCGCCGCCGATGTCGATGCCGCGCCGGCACTGGCGCATCATGCCTTCGGGGGCGAGGAATGGGAGCAGGCGGCAAAATTCGCCGCCAAGTCGATGGCTCGTGCCATCTCGCGCTCGGCCAATCGGGAGGCCGTCCAATTGCTGGAGAACGGCATCCAGGCGGCACAGCGCGTCGAGGGAGCGACGACCGCCCAGACCCTGGAGCTCGCGCTTCGGCTGGAGGCCATTGGTGCAATGCTGGCTCTCGGGCAGATCGACGAGATCTTCGACAACATGGAGCGGGCAGAAGCCATCGCCGTGCAACTGAACGATCAGCGTGCAAGGGCTGCGGTTTCGACCGAGACGGCTGTATTTCTGTGGATGCGCGGACGTTTCGAGCAAGGTCTGCGCTACGCTTCGCAGGGCCTGGAAGCGGCACGCCTCGCACAGCGTCGTCACATGATGATGGCGGCGCATCAGACCCGCCTCATGCATCTGCATGCGCTCGGGCGATACGCTGAAGCGGCGGCCGAAGGCCAAATCCTGCTGTCCGATTACGAACCGGAACTGTCGGCCCACTATGTCCAGCCCGGCTGGGCCGCGATTCCGATCATCAACCTGTACGCCTTTCATGCCAGCACGCTCTGGCGCCTCGGGGATGGCGGCGCTGCGGACGATTTCTGCGCTAAGGCCTACGAGATTCTATCCAGCATCGATCATCCGTATTCCCGGCTGTTGATCGACACGGTCCAATCGCAGATCTGGGTCGAACGCGAGGAACTCGACCGTGCCGAGTCCTTGATGCGCAAGGGTGTGCAGCAATGCTTGATGCACAACGTGCCGACCATGCTGTCCGTGTGCACCGGCGTTCTCGGCAGCGCGCTGGCGCGAAACGGCAAGGCCGCCGAAGCGGTGCCCATGCTGGAGAAGGGATTCGCCGATCGCATCTACGAGGCGGCCGGCCCCTATGGCAGGACATTCATGCGCGTGAGCCTGGGGATCGCCTATCGCAAGCTCGGACGACTGGACGACGCGATGGCTGTCGGACGCAAGGCGGTCGAGCAGGCCGCCGAGGAATACGGACACCAGACCGAAGCCCTGTACGAGCTTGCGGAAACCATGCGGCAGGCCGGCGATCTGGTAGGCGCCGAAGCGCATTTCAAGCGAGCCGCCGAGGCAGCGGAGCGTCTGGGCATGCCTCACTATCAGAGACGGGCCGCCGCGGCGCTCGCAGATTGGCGCAAGGACGGGTACGCAGCATGAAGCTCTCGGCTGGCACTCCCGATGCAATGCCGCCGGGGCTCCGGAGCCTCTCCTATGGGATCTTCTGTTGGGCCAATCGCCATCCGGGCGCATTGCGAGCCCTTGGTGCCGTGTTTCGGCTTTTGCCGTTCGTGGGGGGCTGGCTCGGCATGGCGGCACGGGCCAGCGCCGTCAAGGGTGTGCTGACCAGGCCGCAGAGTTTCTCGAACGCCGCGCACGCGGCGAACCTGTCGGCCGGCGATTATCTGATCGGCATGGATCCCGGTCCCACCTACCACGACGACAGGCGTCTGCTCGATGATCGGTTGGCTTTGCTGGCTGCGAGCTTGCCGGCCGCGGCCGATCAGGAGGTTCAGCGACGCGTCCAGCAGCTTGGGCAGCTCGGGACGAATAAGTCTTTCGACCTGATCGAGGACTACCTGATGTGGATCGTTTTCCGAGCGATGGATCCGCTGTTCGGGGCGGCAACGGGCAAGGTGGTGGCGGGCGCGAATGGCAACGTCAACGACCCAGGGTTGCAACGGCAATATCTCCTGGAAATCAGGTATGTCGCAGGCCAGCTTCTTGCCGGAAGCACTGCGACGCTGAGGGTTCAGCGACGGGCAGAGCTCTGCTCGGATGCGTTGCGTGCACGTATCGCCGCCGTGAGCCGCGACATCGAACAGGCTTGGGGCGTCCAGAGTACTGCCAGCACGATCACGCGGAATGCCGCCGGTCTTGCCTGGATTTCGCATCCGGTCACGGTGCAGTCGGGGGCACTCGCGGTGCAGGAACTGCTCGGGCGTACCAAGGTTCACCGGGCCCTGCGGGCGGAAGCCCAGCGGCTGGGGGCGGCCGGCGTTTGGCACGACGCCAGGTTCCGCGATCTGGTGCGCCAGCACATGCTCGAGCTGATGCGCTTTCGGCCCATCTTTCCGCTGCTCGCGCGCGACGTGCCGCGTGATACGGAATTTGAGACCGGCGCGCGGCACAACGCGCCGTGTTCCGCTGGCGGCAAGATGGCGATCTGGTCGATCGCCGCCCTGTTTGATTCCAGGGTGGTCAAGAAGAGCGGTCAGTTCTGTCCCGCCCGCAATTGGGGTCCACATCAGGATTTGCGTTGGCTGATGTTCGGATACGGCACGCGCCAATGTCCCGCCAAGGACTACGCGGTCGAAATCCTGACGAGTGCGCTGATTGGTCTGCTGATCCTGCCAGAGCTGCGGCTAACGCGAGGCGAGGGCAAGGCTATTGCCTACGACGGCGCACTGATGTCTCGCATGCGCGTGAACTTCGTCTGACGGATTGGGGAAGGACAGTCCATGCTCGAAATGGTCCGGCAGCAGATGATCTGCATCATTGCGCCAGGCTGGCGCGGCGCGGTGGATTTTTCCGATTCGGGAGACATGCAGCCCGCGTTGAATGCGCTCCTTGAGGATGTTGCGGTCATTCAGTTCGCGTCCATCGCGCTGTTGCCGGCGCGAACGGACGCGCAGGAGCAGACGCCGTCGCTGATGCTCGAGCTTGCCATCGAGGAAGGCATCGATCCCAAGGACATGCTGTACAGGCTCGTGCATCATCCCAGCGGCACGATGTGGTCGCTCTTCGGCTCCTACTGGCCCGGCGGCGGGCCTCCGCTGGCGAGCGCGCGCAACGGACAATTGTTCGACAAGCTTGTCGGGTGGCTCAGTCTCGCCGATGGCGGCTTCGTCGGTCCTCGCGACCGAACGGCCCGGCAGATCAGGAAGGAGCGCGATCTGCTGACATGGACCCGGGACGAGGGGCGCAAGCTGAGAGCCATGTACGGCGATGACCGTGCGTCGTTCGCGCTTGCGCTAGCGCAGCGGGCATTCCAGGACCCACGCTTCGACTGGGCGATGCAGCCTTCACCGCGGTCCTATTGGCGTGGGAAGGGTGCCAGCATCTCGGCAAAAGTCGGCTATGGGCTCGTGGTTTTCGGCCTGTGGCTGGCCCTGGTCTGGCTCCTGGGCGCGCTGCCGCGAGGCTTGTTCGGCGCCTACACCTGGTTCGTCGGCGTATCCTACCCCGAAGTGCAGTCCGTGGTGGATGTCATAAGCAGTGTGAGCATGTGGATCGTGTGGGCGAGCGTCAGGGCACTGCTCGCCCTTGTCGGGCTCCTGTTCCTGGGATGGCTGCTCCTGGTCGCGTTGCCGGCCCTGTCCGTGCCGTGGCGGCGCTGGGTGGACAGCGTCCGTCGCGAACTCGAACGGCCAACCGAGACCTGGTCGTCATTCTCCACCTGTGTAGTCGGCTGGATCGTGATCGTGCCGTTGCTCGTTGCCATCCTGGTGTGCGCGGTGGTCTTCGTCTTCTATCCGAAGCCGATCATGGAAGGGATCACGGCTTTGACTGCGCGGGTTCCGGGGTGGGAGCTCGCCGTCTTCGGCGTGCTTGCGATCGTCGCGCTGCTCGTCATCGGGACCTTCTTCTCCTGGATCAATCGCCGGTTCGAGGCCTTGAGCAAGTGGTTCTTTCATCCCTACGAAGAGGATGTCACCCGGGCCCAGCAGGTCCATCCGTCAATCGACCAGTGCGAAGCGCTGTTGGCCGGCGGGACTGCGCACATGGTCAGCCTGACTGATATCCGAAGCCCGAACGGCTGGGGCGCCTGGTGGATCCGCGTGTCCCTGCGTATCGTGACGTTCTTTGGGCGGGTGTTCTTCACCGAAGGGCGGCTGGGTGATGCACCGGGTATCCATTTTGGTCATTGGCACATCATCGAGGGCGGTCGGCGCTTTCTATTCTGCTCGAACTATGACGGCAATTTCGGCGGCTACCTCGACGATTTTATCAACGGAGCGACCATCGGGACCACGTTGGCCTGGCGATGGACGACGCTGAGGTCGCGGGGATCGGCTGCCGTCGGGCAGCCGGACGTCAAGGAGCCGCGCGATTTTCCACCGACGCGTTTCGTGCTTTTTCGCGGCGTGAAGTGCGAGTTGAAATTCAAGTCCTACGCCCGCGACAGCATGCTTCCGCACATGTATCGCTTCGACGCGTGCAACGCGACGATCGACGAGATCAACCTCGCAACCGGGCTGCGTAACGCCCTGTTCGGTGAGCGCAACGACAGCAACGACGACTTCATCATGAGGGCGATCGAAACATGAAGGCCTCGCATCTCTCCGAACAGCTCAAGGACATTCAGGGAATGCTCGGAAGCGGCTATGGCTGGTTGAAGACCAGCCGCTTCTGGCTGCTGACGATCAAGGCGGGCCGCGAGAACGATGCGCGAGCGTGGCTCGCAAACCTCGTCGACAAGAAACTGGTCGTCAGCGCCGCGGATGTCAGAAAATCGAGGAAGCACCCGGTCGACGACGCCGTCGCAATCGCTTTCAGCTATTTGGGGCTGGCAAAGCTCGGATGCGAGGAGACCGCTGCGCATCCGTTCCCGTCCCCGTTCAGCAGCGGCATGGGCTGCGACCTGCGCGCGTTGCTGTTGAGGGACAGCCCGCGAGATTGGCGCTGGTCCGATGTTGATGACGGTGTCCGCAGCCCCGTGCATGTCCTGGTGGCCGAATGGAGAAAGCGACGGAGCGCTGCTGAAACGGCGAGCGCGCCGGAGAAGACGGCAGAACTGGATCCTGATCCGGACGTGTTCGATGTCATCAAGGTCGACAACGATCCCTGCGCCTTCCAGCAGAAGGAGGGGGACAAGGAAGAGAAATTGTACGAGTCGTTCGGGTTTCGCGACGGGCTCGCGCAGCCCGTGGTCAGCGAACTCAGGGAAGAGCGCGGCGACGGGCTCCGGCGGGTCAGAGACGATGCCGGCCCCCTGTATGAGGATCGCGTCGTCGCCCCGGGCGAATTCATTCTGGGCTATCGCAACGAATACGACGAGCTGACCTATTGCCCCAACGTCAAGCGATGGCCGGGCGACGCCACGCATACCGGCGGCCGCTTCGCGCTGAACGGAACCTATCTCGCGGTTCGCCAGATTGAGCAGGATGTCGAAGCGTTCGAGAAGTTTGAAGCGGTATACGGCGAGGCCGTCTGCGAGAAGGTGATGGGCCGTCGAAGGAACGGGCGGCCGTTGTCATGGCAAGGCGGTGCCGGCGTTTCGATTTCGGATTCGCAGGCCGATGCATTTCGGTTTCGTGTCGACGACGCGAACGGCTTTGGCTGTCCGAAGGGAGCCCATATCCGCCGGGTCAATCCGAGGGATACGCTGGGCGTCGACGTGCAATCGAGCGTCAAGTCGGTCAAGTTGCATCGGCTGCTACGCCGAGGTCGACCCTATCGCGAGGAGGTTGCGAACGAGAAGCCGCGCAAGGGCATCTTCTTCATCGCGTGCAACGCGGATCTCGAGCGGCAGTTCGAGTTCATCTATCAGCGCTGGTTGCGAAATCCCCGGTTCGTCGGTCTGCACGACCAGGATGACCCACTCGTCGGCAAGCCGGCCGCCGCGAAGAGCTTCTCCATGCCGGGATTGGCGAGCGGCGAGGAAGTGTCCTTGGCTGCTTTTACGCGAACGCTGGGGGGAGGCTACTTCTTCCTTCCCGGAATCTCTGCGCTCAAATTCATCCTTGGGCGCGAGGGCATTTCCAAAGCGGTCGGCTCAGAGGCCGTCGCAGCTTTGGCGCCCTGAAAGCGGGCACGATCCCGGAAGGGCTTTAATCCTGCGGCTCGGACGCCGCATCGCCCTGCGCGTCGATGCGCAGCCAGCCCGAAGGCGCGAGGCGCTGCTGCGGCAGGAAGCGGGCCTTGTAGTCCATCTTCTTGGAGCCTTCGATCCAGTAGCCCAGATAGACGTAAGGCAGCCCTTGCCGGCGGGCGCGGGCGATGTGGTCCAGGATCATGAAGGTGCCCATCGAGCGGCTGACCTGGCCCGGTTCGAAGAACGAATAGACCATCGACAGCCCGTCGCTGAGCACGTCGGTGAGTGCGACCGCGATCAGCTCCTCGCCGCGGCCGGTGATGCCGCTGTCGGGGCCGCGCTTGCGGTATTCGATGATGCGGGTCTCGACATGGCTGTCCTCGACCATCATGGCGTAGTCGAGCACGGTCATGTCGGCCATGCCGCCATGGCGGTGGCGGGCGTCGAGATAGGCGCGGAACACCGAATATTGCTCGGAGGTCGGCACCGCGCTGCGCTGCTCGCCGATGATGTCGGCGTTGCGCGCCATCACCTTGCGGAAGTTGCGGGAGGGGCGGAACTCGTTGGCGACGACCCGGACCGAGACGCAGGCGCGGCACTGGTCGCAGGCCGGCCGGTAGGCGATCGACTGGCTGCGGCGGAAGCCGCCATGGGTCAGGAGGTCGTTGAGGTCACCGGCGCGCTCACCCACGAGGTGCGTAAATACTTTTCGCTCATGCCGGCCCGGCAGATAGGGGCAGGGCGAGGGCGCCGTGAGGTAAAATTGGGGGGTGTCGCGCGAGTGCTGGGTCAAGGGACGTCGTGGGCCTCCGAAGTGAATATCAGCATCGCGCTACGGAAGCCCACGGTCAATTGGCCAGCTCGGCAGGTCAGGTCAGCGGTCAGCTTAGCGGATCCCGGTTAGCAGGCCGTTGATCACCAAGTCCTCCTGTGATCACCAGGTTCTTGCCGTCTGTGCCACCGGCGCGCGAACGGAATTGTTGATCACGACCGTTCCCAGCACGAAATCCTGCAGCAGGCGCCGGCGGCTGTTGAACAGGCCGAGCAGCACCACGAAGGGCGTCAGAAACGAGACCGTTACCCAGAACAGCACTGCGTGGGTGGCGCCGAGCACGAAATAGCCCGGCGCGCCGTACCAGGTGCGCAGCTCCAGATCCATCACCCGCATCCCGATCGTCGCGGAGGAGGGGCCACCAATGCAGGCGCCGTAATAGACGATGGCCCAGATCACGGAGGCCGGCCAGGCCAGCCAGAACAGCGCCCAGCCGATGCCGAGCGTGACCACGCCGAACAAGGCGATGAAGATGTAGCCGAGGATGACCGGCACGGAGATCACGACCATGTCGATCAGGAACGCGAACACCCGCCGCGTCGCAACGCCGCGGAACAGTTCCGGATGCAGATAGGGGTCGTAGGCGTGCGGCTGCGCTCCGCCGTCATTGCGCCACGTATTGCCCGAATCCGAATACGACATGTCCGTCTCCCAAGGAGTACTCCCGTGGCAGGACATGGGAACAGGCCATCTCCGTGCCAAGGGCACCCGGACATTAACAAGCCGAAATATTCCGGCAATTCGGGGGCGGGGATGCGCGGTGCCAGCCTAGCCTTGGCTGCGCAGCTTCTCCGCCGCCTTCGGCGCGAAATAGCTCAGCACACCATCGGCGCCGGCGCGCTTGAACGCCAGCAGGCTCTCCATCATCGCGCGCTCGCCGTCGAGCCAGCCGTTGTTGGCGGCAGCCGCGATCATCGCGTATTCGCCGGAGACCTGGTAGGCGAAGGTCGGCATCGCAAAGGTGTCCTTCACGCGACGCACCACGTCGAGATAGGGCATGCCGGGCTTCACCATCACCATGTCGGCGCCCTCGGCGATGTCGAGCTCGACCTCGCGCAACGCCTCGTCGGTGTTGGCGCTGTCCATCTGATAGGTGCGCTTGTCGCCGGTGAGCGTCTTGGCCGAGCCGATGGCGTCGCGGAACGGGCCGTAGAAGGCGGAAGCGTATTTGGCGGCGTAGGCCATGATCTGCACGTCGGACAGGCCGGAGTGATCCAGCCCCTCGCGGATCGCGGCAACGCGGCCGTCCATCATGTCGGAGGGCGCGATAATGTCGCAGCCGGCCTCGGCCTGCACCAGCGCCTGACGCACCAGGACGGCGACCGTCTCGTCGTTCAAGATCCTGCCGTCCGAGATCAGGCCGTCATGACCGTGGCTGGTGAAGGGATCGAGCGCGACGTCGCAGAGGATGCCGATGTCCGGGAATTCCTTCTTGATCGCCCGCACGGCCTGGCAGACCAGATTGTTCGGGTTGGTCGCTTCCGAGCCTTCCTCGTCGCGCAAAGACGGCTCGGTGTAGGGAAACAGCGCGAGGCAGGGGATGGTGAGCTTCATGGCGCGCTCGGCCTCGCGCACGGCCTGGTCGACGCTGAGGCGCTCGACGCCGGGCATCGAGGCGACATGCTCGCGCTTGTTGTTGCCGTCAATCAGGAACAGGGGCCAGATCAGGTCGTCGGTGGTGAGCACGTTCTCCCGCACCATCCGCCGGGCCCATTCGGCCTTGCGGTTGCGGCGCGGCCGGACGGTCAGATCAAGGGCATGGGGCACCGCAGCACCCTCCCGGCGCGAAACCTCGCGCAATTCGATCGGACGTCCGTATTTGATCGCCATCACTCTTCCTCCGGCTGGAATTATTCTTATACCAGCTCGCATGGTTCCCGTCACCGCGGCTTGACCTGCCGCAAGGCAGAATTGACCTGACGGGCCGCCGATTGATTTTGCGAGCCGAAGCAGCCAGAAGGGGCCATGTCCGAGATCACCACCCGCGATGCGGCCCGCGACGGCAGCCCCAGGGACGCCGTCAGAGACAGCGCCAGAGACAGCGCGATGTCGGTGGCTGCGATCTCGTCGGAGCGTCCGGAGTCCGACGACAATGTCTGGACGCGCCGCCTCGTGCTGTTCCTGCGCGTGATGGCACTGCTCTCGATCCTGAAGGGCCTCTATCATTGGGCGCAGGTGACGGGCTTCGTCGGCGGCGAGGACGAGGCGTTCGAGAACCAGTCGATGGCCTGGCAGGCTGCCACCGTCTATTTCGCGGTGATCGAGCTCGTCGCCGCGGTCGGCCTGTGGCTGGCGACGCCGTGGGGCGCGGTGGTGTGGCTCACGACCGTGGTTTCGATGGCGGTGATCGAGCTGATGTTCCCGGGAATCTACGGCGGCAGCCTGATCGTCGTCGCCGTCGAAGCCTTCATGCTCGCGGCCTATCTCGCGCTCGCCTGGATGGCCGCGCGCGAACGACCGCCATAGCGCGCAGACGATTTCAACGTTCACCACTCTCTTATTCAGCGTTCACTCTCGTGCCCCCGGACGCAGCGCAGCACGCAGTGATGCGCTGCTGAGCCCGGGCCCATCTCTCCACGAGCTCGTTTGTGGCCGTGGGTCCCTGATCTTTCGCTGCGCTCGTCCGGGACACGAGGGCGCAGTTGTGCCGATTTGGTTGACCGCTGGTTGCCTAAAATTCGAGGTAACTTTTCGTTGACCTCGTGCATCCCGCCACAGCTGTTACGCGCCCGTTTCGAAACGGAGCGGGGCTGTTCTGGAATGCGACAAGGGGGGCGGACGGAGGGTGAACAGGACCTTGCGAAGGTCAACAGAGCGTTGCGAAAAGCCCTTGTGGCACAGGCTTAATCCGCAATTCACTGTCTTAAATTCATGATCTCTTTATTCTCTTATTTAAGCCGATCTTCAAACGCCCCCCTTAAGTTGCACCTATCAGACGGGACACAAGTTTCGTCGAATAAGTGTCGATAAAAACGACAACAGGGGAAGTGTCATGATGAAAGCCGTCGCAACTGCGGCAGATACCGCGGAGCGCGTCTCCGGCCAGCAGGGTTCGGTGCAGTCGCTCTACCTGGAAGCCTTGACTCTGGTGGAGCGGCTGCATCGCCGGCTGCTCGACGTGATCAAGGACGAATTCGATCGCCGCGGCCGCGCGGACATCAACTCGGTGCAGGCTCTCCTGCTCTACAACATCGGCGACAAGGAGCTGACCGCGGGCGAGCTGCGCACGCGCGGCTACTATCTCGGCTCCAACGTCTCCTACAATCTGAAGAAGCTCGTCGAGCTCGGCTTCCTCGATCATCAGCGCTCGCGCGTCGATCGCCGCTCGGTGCGCATCCGCCTGACGCCGCAGGGCCAGGAAGTCCGCCGCATCGTCGACTCCCTCTACCAGAAGCACGTCAAGACGGTGGAGCAGGTCGGCGGCATCTCGGGCGAGGAATTCTCGACCCTCAACAAGTCGCTGCACCGCCTCGAGCGGTTCTGGACCGACCAGATCCTGTATCGGCTCTGAGTTTTAACGGGATAGGCCAAGCCGGCCCGCAACAAGACCGGCAAGCCGCCCGAACGTGCCTCAACTTCCCCAGCGCACCGGCCCGGAGTTGCCCCGGACCGGTGCGCTTTGCATTTTTGCACATGCGAAGAAAATCTTCCGGCGCCAGGGAACCAGTTCCGGGCTTTGCGCTTATCTCCTTCGGATCGGAGACAGGGCGATGCTGGTCGAGCGCGGGCTTCAGGCGATGAACGTGGAACTCGTGAGCGAGGCCTACGCCATCGCCGCGAATTACCTTCGCCGCTCCGGCGCGATCCCCGATACGCTCGTCACCGATGAACGCCTGCTCGGGATCATCATCAAGCTGCTGCACAGCGGCGAAATCAACAAGATCAGGCTCGCCAACAAGGCGATCGCCCGGTTCCAGGCGCAGGCCGAGGCCCGCGCGGTTGCCTGATCGACAATCCCAAAACATCGACCAACCAGAGGGTGCCATGGAAGCCGCCATCGACCGCATCATGCAGACCTACGACATGCTCGCCAACCGCACCGCCGCGGCCAGCGAGGAGGCGCGGGCCAAGGTCACGAACTATCTCAACACCCTGATGGAAGCCGGCGAGAAGGACACCCACAGGTTGACGGTGTGCGGCCTGACCTATCTGCGCCAGCTCGACGGCAGCGTGGACCCGGTGAAGGCGGGTTATACCGGCCTGTGACAGGCAGCCGGCGGCTCCAAGGATGAGGAATTAGGGCCAAAGCGGCCCATTCGGGAGGCGGCGGACGGGCGGTTCCCCCAAGGCCGGCCCCATCGCCGCAAACCTCCACCCTCCACCATATCTTGCACAAATATCCAGCCGGACCCGCAACTACTTGGCCTGTTGCGGGCGATGTGGTAGATCGCGCTCGCCGCTTCCGATCGCCACACCAGACCGCCCGTAGCCCGCCAAAAGGCTGCGGCGGTGGAGATATTCGCAAGATGACCTTCGCCAAGACCGCCTCCGCGCCCGATTCGTTTTTCTCCGCCTCGCTCGAGCAGGCCGACCCGGAAATCGCCGCCGCCATCAAGGGCGAACTCGGTCGCCAGCGCCACGAGGTCGAGCTGATCGCCTCCGAGAACATCGTGAGCCGGGCCGTGCTGGAAGCGCAGGGTTCGGTGATGACCAACAAATACGCGGAAGGCTATCCGGGCGCGCGTTACTATGGCGGTTGTGAATGGGTCGACGTCGCCGAGAACCTCGCGATCGACCGCGCCAAGAAGCTGTTCGGCGCCAAATTCGCCAACGTGCAGCCGAACTCCGGCAGCCAGATGAACCAGGCGGTGTTCCTGGCGCTGCTGCAGCCCGGCGACACCTTCATGGGCCTCGACCTCGCGGCCGGCGGCCATCTCACCCACGGCTCCCCCGTCAACATGAGCGGCAAGTGGTTCAAGGCCGCGCACTACACCGTGCGCCGCGAGGACCAGATCATCGACATGGATGCGGTCGCCAGGCAGGCCGAAGAGGTCAAGCCGAAGCTGATCGTCGCGGGCGGCTCGGCCTATTCGCGCGCCTGGGACTTCAAGCGCTTCCGCGAGATCGCGGACAGCGTCGGTGCCTATCTGCTGGTCGACATGGCGCATTTCGCGGGCCTCGTCGCCGGCGGCGTGCATGCCTCGCCGGTGCCGCATGCCCACATCACCACCACCACGACGCACAAATCGCTGCGCGGTCCGCGCGGCGGCCTGATGCTGTGGAATGACGAGACGCTGACCAAGAAGTTCAACTCGGCGATCTTCCCCGGACTGCAGGGCGGGCCGCTGATGCATGTGATCGCGGCCAAGGCGGTCGCCTTCGGTGAGGCGCTGCGTCCGGACTTCAAGGTCTACGCCAAGAACGTCGTCGAGAACGCCAAGGCGCTCGCTGAAGCCATGAAGAGCCACGGCTTCGATATTGTTTCCGGCGGCACCGACAACCATCTGATGCTGGTCGATCTCAGGCCGAAGGGCCTGAAGGGCAACGCCTCGGAGAAGGCGCTGGTTCGCGCTGCCATCACCTGCAACAAGAACGGCATTCCGTTCGACCCCGAGTCGCCGTTCGTCACCTCCGGTATTCGTCTGGGCACCCCGGCGGCGACCACCCGTGGCTTCGGCGTTGCCGAATTCCAGCAGGTCGGCGGCATGATCGCCGAGGTCCTCAACGCGGTCGCGCAGTCCGACGACGGCAAGGCGCCGCTGGTCGAGGCCGCGATCAAGGAGCGGGTCAAGGCGCTCACCGACCGGTTCCCGATCTACCAGTAAAGGCTTGGGTAAACGGATGCGCTGTCCGAACTGCAACAGTCTCGATACGCAGGTAAAGGACTCGCGTCCGACCGAGGACTCGTCCGTGATCCGCAGGCGGCGTGTGTGCGTCGCCTGCAATTTCCGCTTCACCACCTTCGAGCGCGTGCAGCTGCGCGAGCTCACCGTGGTCAAGCGCAACGGCCGCCGCGTGCCGTTCGACCGCGACAAGCTGATGCGCTCGGTTTCGATCTCTTTGCGCAAGCGGCAGGTCGAGCCTGAAAGGGTGGAGAAGATGGTCTCCACCATCGTGCGCGAGCTCGAGACCGGCGGCGAGGCCGAGATCTCGTCCGAGGTGATCGGCGAGACCGTGATGGAGCATCTGCGCACGCTCGACGACGTCGCCTACGTGCGCTTCGCCTCGGTCTACCGCAATTTCCGCGAGGCCAAGGATTTCGCCGACGTGCTCGGCGAGCTCTCCGGTGAGGAGGAAGCGCGGCTCGCCGCGATCCGCAAATGATCTTCCGTATCCTGGAGGATCAGTTCGCGCAGAAGGCCCGCGAGGCCAAGGATTCCGATCGCCGCTTCATGGAACTGGCGCTGGCGCTCGGACGCCGCGGGCAGGGGCGCACCTGGCCGAATCCGGCAGTCGGTGCCGTCGTCGTCAAGGACGGCGTCATCGTCGGCCGCGGCTGGACCCAGGCGGGCGGGCGTCCGCATGCCGAGCCCGAAGCCCTGCGGCGAGCAGGCGAAGCCGCACGCGGCGCCACACTCTACGTCACGCTCGAACCTTGCTCCCATTTCGGCAAATCGCCGCCCTGCGCCGACGCGGTGATCGCGGCCGGCATCAAGCGCGTGGTGGCGGCGATCGAGGATCCCAATCCGGAGGTCGCAGGGCAGGGGCATGCGCGGCTGCGCGCTGCCGGCATCAATGTCGAATTGGGCCTGTGCGCGGCGGAAGCCGCATTCGACCATGCGGGGCATTTCCGCTGCATCCGGGACAAGCGCCCGCATGTGATCCTGAAGCTCGCAGTCTCGCCCGATGGCAAGATCAGCGCCGCCGGCGGCAAGCCGGTCGCGATCACCGGGGAGGCGGCGCGCAATCGCGTGCATCTGCTGCGCGCGCAGAGCGATGCCATCCTGGTCGGTATCGGAACGGTGCTGGCGGACGATCCGCTTCTCACCTGCCGCCTGCCGGGCCTGGAAGCGCGTTCTCCGGTGCGAGTTGTCCTCGACCAGAATCTGCGCATTCCGGCCGCAAGCCAGCTGGTGCGCTCCGCGCGCGAGACGCCGCTCTGGGTGGTCGGTTCTGAACTCGCCGAAGCCGCCGCCGCGACTCGTCTTGGCGCTGCCGGCGCGCAGATCATCCGCGTGCCGCCCGGGAGCGCTTCCGGGCTCGATCTTCCGTCCGTGCTCCATGCTCTGGCCGGGAAGGGCATCACGCGGCTGATGGTCGAGGGCGGCAGCCGGGTAGCCGCATCGTTCATTGCCGCTGACCTCGTCGACGAAATTTGGCTGTTCCGCGGAGCGGAAGCGGTGGGGCCCGGTGGAGTCGATGCGCTCGATGCATTGCCCCTGTCGAAAATCACGCAGTCGCAGGCCTACAAGGTTCATGCTAGCGAAACATTCGACAAGGATACTCTCACCATCTACGAGCGCGCGTAATGTTCACTGGCATTGTCACCGATCTCGGCGAGATCGTCGGCTTCACGCCGACGGCGCAGGGGCAGCTGCACCGGCTGCGCATCGCCTGCCGCTATGACCAGACCACCATTGCGGACGGCGCCTCGATCGCCTGCAATGGTGTCTGCCTGACGGTGGTCGCCTCGGGCGTCGAAGGCAGCAGGACCTGGTTCGACGTCGATGCCGCGGCCGAGACGCTGGCATTGACGACCGCGAAGCACTGGAAGCTCGGCACGCGGCTCAATCTCGAGCGCGCGCTGAAGATCGGTGATGAACTCGGTGGCCACATCGTCGCCGGCCACGTCGACGGTATTGCCACACTCGTCAGCCGCGAGGATCTGCCCGACATGGCGCGGTTCGAGCTCTCGACCACGCGGGAGCTGGCGCGGTTCATCGCCACCAAGGGCTCGATCACGCTCGACGGCGTCTCGCTGACGGTCAATACGGTCAGGGACGTGACTTTTTCGGTGCTGATCATCCCGCACACTCTCTCGGTCACGACGATCGGCGGCTGGAAGGCGGGGGACGAGGTCAATATCGAGGTCGATTTGATGGCCCGGTACGCGGCGCGGCTGACGGAAATGACAGTTTAAAACTTGGCTTACCCGGCTGCGGCGACTACATAGCGCCAACCCCTGTGAAACGGATCGAACGATGGCAGACGCGCGGCGCGCACCCCTGAAGGACCAGACCGACATTTCCGGCGCGCGCGCGCTGATTGTCGAGGCGCGGTTCTATGACGATCTCCAGGACGCGCTGCTGGACGGCGCGGTGGCCGAGCTGAAGGCGGCCGGTGTGACGCATGACGTCATCACGGTTCCTGGCGCGCTGGAGATTCCGGCGGCGGTGGCTATCGCCGTCGACGCGGCTGCCGCCAACGGCAAGCCCTACGACGCGGCGATCGCGCTCGGCTGCGTGATCCGCGGCGACACCATTCATTTCGAGATCGTGTCGCAGGAATCCTCGCGCGCGCTGATGGACCTTGCGGTGGCGCGCAAGCTGCCGCTCGGCAACGGGATCCTCACCGTCAATAATGAGGACCAGGCCTGGGCGCGGGCGCGCGCCAGCGAGCTCAACAAGGGCGGCGATGCCGCGCGCGCGGCGATCGCGATGCTGCGCATCAAGCGCCGGCTGGCGCGGGCCTGATCATGGCTGACAACAAAAAACCGGCGGGGCCCACGGAGAAGAAGGCGAACCGACGTGGTGCAGCACGGCTTGCGGCCGTGCAGGCGCTGTACCAGATGGACATCGCCGGCGCCGGCATCAACGACATCTTTGCCGAGTTCGAGAGCCACTGGCTCGGCAACGAGGTCGAAGGCGACACGTATCTGCCGGCCGAAGCCGCGTTCTTCCGAGACGTCGTCTCGGGCGTCGTGCGCGACCAGAAGAAGCTCGATCCCCTGATCGACGAGGCGCTGTCGAAGGGCTGGCCCTTGAAGCGGATCGAAGCGATCCTGCGCGCGGTGCTGCGGGCAGGGGCCTATGAGCTGCAGCATCGCAAGGACGTGCCGGGCCGCGTCGTCGTCTCCGAATATGTGGATGTCGCCAACGCTTTCGTCGACCGCGAGGAGACCGGAATGGTCAACGCCGTGCTCGACCAGATCGGCCGCCAGTTTCGCGGCGACGAGTTCGGGCGCGGGTAGTTTCCCGCGAGGGCGAAGACAGTGGTGGGTGTAGCTGCCGATGATGGCGAACAATCCTTCCCCCGAAGACTCCCTCATCGCGCGCTATTTCAAGCCGCTGGCGACCGATCCCGGCGCGTTCGGCCTGGTCGATGACGCGGCGGTGCTGTCGTCGTCGGGCGACGACATCGTCGTCACCACCGACGCCGTCGTCGAAGGCGTGCACTATCTTGCCACCGATCCGCCTGACACCATCGCGCGAAAAGCGCTGCGGGTGAACCTGTCCGATCTCGCGGCCAAGGGCGCGGTGCCCGCCGGCTTCGTGCTGACGCTGGCGCTGCGCAGCAAGGAGGATGCCTGGCTGCGGCCCTTCGCGGACGCGCTGGGCGAGGACGCGAGAGAATTCGCCTGTCCGCTGCTCGGCGGCGACACGGTGTCGACGCCGGGGCCGCAGATGATCTCGATCACCGCCTTCGGCCGCGTGCCGAAGGGGCGGATGGTCGGCCGTACCGGTGCGAGGCCAGGCGATCGCATCCTGGTGACCGGCACGATCGGTGACGCAGCGCTCGGCCTCGGGGTGCTCACCGGCGGTGCCGCTGCGGCCGCGCTCGCGACCGATCCCGCTGCAAGGGAAGCCCTGGTGTCACGCTATCGAGTGCCGCAGCCGCGCAACCCGCTGGCACGGGCCGTGCGCGATCATGCGACCGCGGCGATGGACGTCTCCGACGGCCTCGCCGGTGATTTGACCAAACTATGCGCGGCGTCCGGGGTCTCGGCCACGGTCGACGTGGCGCGCGTGCCGCTCTCGGCGGCGGCAGCAGACCTGGTTGCCCGCAACGCCGTTTGCGTCGAGACGCTGCTTGCGGGTGGCGACGATTACGAGGTGCTGTGCACCGTCTCGCCGGCGCAGGCCGATGCACTGATTGCCGCGGGCCGGGCGACCGGCCTTGCCGTCACCGCGATCGGCACCATCGTCGCGGGCCAACAGGGGCCGCGCTTCCTGGACGGCCAGGGCCAGGAATTGGTCTTGAGGCGGCTGTCCTACAGCCACTTCTAGGAATTGCTCCAAACCGGCATCCAGTTCTCGGCGCTTGCCTAAATACCTGCCGAGATCGGCGTTTTCGGCCTTATCCGGCGTTGCACCCTCAATTCGATTTTGGCAAGCTTGTGACCGACTAAGGCCGCCCCTTTTGGGCAGGGGCGGCTTTGTTCGAAATCAAGGCGCCGCACCGCAAGACGGACAACAAAAGGCGCCGGGGACACATCAAGGATCTGAGGCAAAAATCAAATGACAGCATTATGGTTGATTGTGCTCTGCGGAGTGCTTTCCGTCGTCTACGCGATTTGGGCGACGTCTTCGGTGTTGAGCGCGGATGCGGGGTCGCCGCGCATGCAGGAGATCGCGGCAGCGGTCGCGGAGGGGGCACAGGCATATCTGCGGCGCCAGTACACGACGATCGCCATGGTCGGCGTGGTCATCTTCGTCTTGCTCGTCTATTTCCTCGGAATCTACGTCGCCATCGGCTTTCTGATCGGCGCCGTCCTGTCGGGGGCGGCCGGCTTCATCGGCATGAACGTCTCGGTCCGCGCCAATGTGCGCACCGCGCAAGCCGCGACGACGTCGCTCGCCGGCGGCCTCGAACTCGCCTTCAAGGCAGGCGCGATCACCGGCATGCTGGTGGCGGGTCTCGCATTGCTCGGCGTGACGCTCTATTTCGGCTTCCTGGTGCATTCGCTGAAGCTTGCGCCTGACAGCCGCATCGTCATCGACGCTCTGGTGGCGCTCGGCTTCGGCGCCTCGCTGATCTCGATCTTCGCCCGTCTCGGCGGCGGCATCTTCACCAAGGGTGCGGACGTCGGCGGCGACCTCGTCGGCAAGGTCGAGGCCGGCATTCCCGAGGACGATCCGCGCAACCCGGCCACCATCGCCGACAACGTCGGCGACAACGTGGGCGACTGCGCCGGCATGGCCGCCGATTTGTTCGAGACCTATGCGGTGACCGCGGTCGCCACCATGGTGCTCGCTGCGATCTTCTTCGCCAAGACGCCGATCCTCGCCAACATGATGACGCTGCCGCTCGCGATCGGCGGCATCTGCATCATCACCTCGATCATCGGCACCTTCTTCGTCAAGCTCGGGCCGAGCCAGTCGATCATGGGCGCGCTCTACAAGGGCCTGATCGCAACCGGCGTCCTGTCGCTGATCGGCATCGCCGGCGTGATCTACAGCCTGATCGGCTTCGGCAAGCTCGATGGCGTCGACTACACCGGCATGGCGCTGTTCGAATGCGGCGTGGTCGGCCTCATCGTCACCGCGCTGATCATCTGGATCACCGAATACTACACCGGCACCGACTATCGTCCGGTGAAGTCGATCGCCCAGGCCTCGGTGACCGGCCACGGCACCAATGTGATCCAGGGGCTTGCCGTCTCGATGGAAGCGACCGCGCTGCCCGCGATCGTGATCATCGCCGGCATCCTGGTCACCTACAGCCTCGCCGGCCTGTTCGGCATCGCGATCGCGACGGCCACCATGCTGGCGCTGGCCGGCATGGTCGTCGCGCTCGACGCGTTCGGCCCGGTGACGGACAACGCCGGCGGCATCGCCGAGATGGCGGGTCTGCCGAAGGAGGTGCGCAAATCGACCGACGCGCTCGACGCGGTCGGCAACACCACCAAGGCAGTCACCAAGGGCTATGCGATCGGGTCCGCCGGTCTCGGTGCCCTCGTGCTGTTCGCGGCCTACAACCAGGACCTCAAGTTCTTCGTTGCGGACTCCGCGCATCATCCCTACTTCGCCGGCGTCAATCCGGACTTCTCGCTCAACAACCCCTATGTGGTTGTCGGCCTGTTGTTCGGCGGCTTGCTGCCGTATCTGTTCGGCGCGATGGGCATGACCGCTGTGGGGCGTGCGGCGAGCGCGATCGTCGAGGAGGTGCGGCGCCAGTTCCGTGAGAAGCCGGGCATCATGCAGGGCACCGACAAGCCTGATTACGGCAAGGCGGTCGACCTGCTGACCAAGGCGGCGATCAAGGAGATGATCATCCCCTCGCTGCTCCCGGTGCTGTCGCCCATCTTCGTCTATTTCGCGATCTATGCGATCGCGGGTGGCGGCGTGGCCGGCAAGTCGGCGGCGTTCTCGGCGGTCGGCGCCATGCTGCTCGGCGTGATCGTGACGGGCCTGTTCGTCGCGATCTCCATGACCTCGGGCGGCGGCGCCTGGGACAATGCCAAGAAGTACATCGAGGACGGTCATTTCGGCGGCAAGGGCTCCGACGCCCACAAGGCGGCCGTGACCGGCGACACCGTCGGCGATCCCTACAAGGACACGGCGGGTCCCGCGGTGAACCCAATGATCAAGATCACCAACATCGTGGCCCTGCTGCTGCTGGCGATCCTGGCGCACTGAACGGCGTCACCAGTTTGCAAGACAAGCCCCGCGGCGCGAGCCGCGGGGTTTTTGGCTCACGATAACGTTCATTCGCAGCCGCCTTTGTCGCAGGGGAACTGTGAGCCCAATTACAGAGCGTCTTCCCTGAGGGGGCTACCGTGCAGGTGCTGTCTCACCCACTGGAGGGAAGAATGACGCAAGCTGCAAACCTGAATCCAAGACACGGGAAAGCCGGACGCCAGCCGACCAGGGCGGGTTTGAAACCCCCCAGCGCCAATGCAGACCCCGGCATGTTCGGCCGGATGTTTGACTTGCCGGCCTTTACGGCACCGGAGGCTGCGCTGCAGGCGCTTGCCGCCGCGATGAAGGACGCCAATCCGGACGATCAGGTCGGCGACAATGCCAACGTCCCCTCAGGCTTCACCTATCTCGGCCAATTCGTCGAT
Source organism: Bradyrhizobium sp. 192 (assembly GCF_023100965.1). NCBI lineage: Bacteria > Pseudomonadati > Pseudomonadota > Alphaproteobacteria > Hyphomicrobiales > Nitrobacteraceae > Bradyrhizobium > Bradyrhizobium sp. 192. Next base: position 5,320,441 of record NZ_CP064690.1, on the reverse strand, counting down.
CACGACATTACGCTCGATCTCACGTCGCTTGCCGAGAAGCAGGAGGACCCCCACGCCACCACGAACTTCAGAACCCCAAGGCTCGATCTGGACAGCATCTACGGTCTGGGACCGGACGGCAGCCCGCAGCTCTACGCTCGGGATCCCAACAACATCACGCAGCCCGGGCCGAAGTTCCTGCTCGGCAAGACGGCGCCCACGCCGCGCGCGGCCGGCGTGTTTCCGAACGATCTGACGAGGAGTTCGGAAGGACGAGCCCTGATCGGCGACCACCGCAATGACGAAAATCTCCTGGTCGCGCAGACGCACCTTGCGTTCCTGAAATTCCACAACAAGGTCGTCGATATGCTCGCAGCCGGTCCCAACCCACCGGCGGCCGACAAGCTCTTCTCCGAAGCAAGGAAGCTTGTGACTTGGCACTATCAATGGATGGTGCTGCACGATTTCGTCGAGCGCTTAACGGAGAAGGGCATCGTCGCCCGGATTCTGCACGAGGGCCGGAAGTTCTACCGATTCCAGAAGGTGCCCTACATGCCGGTCGAGTTCTCGGCGGCAGCCTACCGGCTTGGGCACAGCATGGTTCGCGAGACATATAGCCACAACCGTGTGTTCACGCAGCCCGGCGGCTTTGCTGCGGCAAGCCTCAGCCTCGAGTTCTTCTTCTCCGGGCTCTCCGGCCGCATCCTGGGCGAAATTGCCGGCACCACTCCCAACGCACCCAATTCCCCACCCAATGTCAGCACCTTGCCCACGGATTGGATCATCGACTGGAGCCGCTTCTACGCATTCGATCCGGCGCCTCCGCCGACCCCAAACTTCCTGTTCAACCATTCGCGCAAGATCGATCCATTCCTGATTCCGAAATTGCACGATCTTCCAGGTGGCGGCGGAAGCCTTCCGTTCCGCAACCTGCAGCGCGGGGTCAATCTCGGATTGCCGTCGGGGCAGGATGTGGCGCGTGCGATGGGGATTCCAGTGCTCAAGCCAACGGAGATCGCAACCGGTACGGACGGCGCCGTTGCGGCCGCCCAGGGCTTCGATCGAAAGACGCCGCTCTGGTACTACATCCTCAAAGAGGCCCAGGTGAAGACCGGCGGCCTTCGGCTCGGTCCGGTCGGCGCGCGCATCGTGGCCGAGGTGTTCATTGGCATCGTCGCTGGCGATAACCAATCCTATCTCAGCCAGCAGAACTGGAAGCCGACGCTGCCGGCGAAGACTCCGGGCACTTTCCTGATGAGCGATCTGTTGCGCTTCGTCGGAGATATCAGCCCGATTGACGGCGTCACGACCGGATAGCAGTTGCTCAAGTCCCGGATGCCGCAGACGGCATCCGGGACACGAGAACTACTGCACATCCATCTGCAGCCCTTCCTTCTGGATGATGCCGGCGAACTTCTTCGTCTCGGCATCCACGAAGGCGGCGAACTGCTCGGGCGTGCCGTAGTCGGCGCGGGCGCCCATGGTGGCGATCTGCTTCTTGATGTCGTCGCGCTCCAGCATGGCCTTGACCTGCAGATTGAGCGCGCTCAGCACCTCGGGCGAGACGCCCTTCGGCAGGAACACCGAGAACCACGACGAGACGTCGAAATTCGCCAGCTCCGGCGCGCTCTCGCGCATGGTCGGCAGGTTCGGCGCGAGGGCGCTGCGCTCGGTCGTGGTGACGCACAGGCCGTTGAGCGTGCCGTTCTGCACCTGCGGCAGGCTCGGATAGAGATTGTCGAACAGGATCTGGATGTCGCCGGCGAGCGCGGCCTGGAGCGCGGGACCGGCGCCGCGGAACGGGATGTGCGTCATCTTGAGGCCGGTGAGCTGGAGGAACCAGGCGCCGGTGAGGTGAGGGCTCTGGCCGACGCCGGAGGAGGCGTAGCTGAGCTTGTCCGGATTGGCCTTGAGATAGGCGATCAACTCGGCGACCGACTTGATGCCGGTTTTCGGATGCGCCGACACGATGTTCGGGATCCGGATCATGTTGGAGACAGGCTGGAGCTGGTCCGGCTTGTAGGTCAGATTCTTGAAGATGCTGTAGGCGATCGCGTTTGGACCGGGGTTGCCGACCAGGATGGTGTGGCCGTCAGGCTTGGCGCGAACCACCTCGGCCGTGCCGATCGTGCCGCCGCCGCCGGAGCGGTTTTCCACGACGGCCGACTGGCCCCATGCGGTTTGCAGATGCGCGGCCAGAAGCCGGCCCAACACGTCGGTCGAGCCGCCGGCTGCGGCCGGCACGACGAGACGGACGTTTTCGGTCGGCTTCCAGTCGGCAAGGCTTGATCGCGGCAGGATCGCTGCGGCCGTAAGGCCGGCCGCACCGGTGAGCACGCGACGTCGGGATAGCAAATTTCTGGGCACGAATCCTCTCCCTGCTTCTTGTTTTGCAGGGGAGCGTAGGGAACCAGGCACGCGACGGCAAGTCGCATGCGACTGCAATGGCCGCAACGACAGCGGCAGGACGCCGCAGGTGCGATTCTCAGTTAAAGCTAAGTAGCTTGAACAACGGCGCGAGGTAGCTCATCTCCTGGCCCGACGTCGGCGTAGTGCGGCTGATGAAGTCGAATATCTTGCCGTCCTGCAGGCCGTAATTCGCCAGCCGCCGGACGCGCCGGCTCTTGTCGAAATAGATCGCGATGACGCGCTGGTCGACCACCTTCTGGTTCATGAAGGCGACCACGCGCTCCGAGCGCTGCGAGATGTAGTAGAACACTTCGCCGTCGAGGGTCGCCACCGTGGAGGGCGTGCCCATCACGATCAGTACCTGGTCCTGGCTCGCGCCGATCGGAATCTGCTCCAGCGCGCCGGGCGGCAGGATGTAGCCCTTCTGGAATTGCTCGCCGGTGCAGCCCGTGAGCGCGGCGCCGACCAGGGCGACGGCGGCGAACATGCGCAAGCCGAGCCAGCGTGCATGAAGGCCGCGCCGCTTGTCCGCGCGCAGGCTGGTCTGGTTCGTTATCGTCATAGCGGAACTGATTCCGTCCCCTTGCGTCGCGCGAGGCGCTGAAGTACCGGGCTGAGCGCCACAATGCAACACACGCGCGCCTGCTTGCGGAAACCACAATGCTTTGGCCGTTCAATCACTTCAGGAAACCCCGGCTAACCCCGCGCGGCACCATTGAAGCCATCTATGGCATGATCGTGACGCAGGCGCGAGAACCCATATTTTACCGCGACTTGGGCGTGCCCGATACGGTTAACGGGCGTTTCGACCTGTTGCTGCTGCATCTCTGGCTGCTGCTGCGGCGCCTGCGCACGGTCAAGGGCGCCAGTGGAGGAGCCTCGGAGCTGTCGCAGGCGCTGTTCGACCGCTTCTGCGAGGACATGGACGACAATCTGCGCGAGATGGGGGTCGGCGACCAGACGGTACCGAAGCGGATGCGGGCCTTCGGCGAGGCGTTTTACGGCCGCGTCCAGGCCTATGACCAGGCCGTGGAGGCCGGCGGCGGCGAGGCCCTGGCAGAGGCGATCTGCAAGAATATCTTGAACGGGACCGGCCTGGACCGGGCGAAGCGGCTCGCGGCCTATGCGCGGGCCAGCGAGGCCGATCTCGGCCGGGCCGACGAGGCCGCGCTGCTGCGCGGCGCCTTCAGGTTTCCTCCAGCGCTTTCCGAGGGTGACACGCCATGAGCCGACCAAATACCGGATCCGAGCCCGATCCCTGGCGGGTCCCCGTCCTCGTTGCGCAGATCCCCGACACCGGCCTGCACCGCAAGCTCGAGGCCTCGGCCGCCGAGCGGCAGGCCATGGCGGAGACCGGCGGCCTGCGCGAGGTGCTCTCCGCCCAGGCCGACTTCGATGTGGTGCCGAGGAGCGGCGGCCGGGTCCAGGTGACCGGCAGCGTCCGGGCCCGAATCGGCCAGACCTGCGTGGTCACGCTCGATCCGATCGAGAGCGAGGTCGACGAGGAGGTGGACCTGACGTTCGCCCCCGAGGCCGAGGCGCGCCGCCTGGCCGACCTGATCGCGGAGCGGCGGGACGACGAGGATCCGTCCGAGGTCGCCGACCCGCCGGAGCCGATCGTCAACGGCATCATCGACCTCGGCCGCCTCGCCACCGACGCCCTGTTCCTGGCGATCGATCCCTATCCGCGCAAGGAGGGGGTCGTGTTCGAGGTGGAGGTCACCGCCCCCGATCCGGAGGACCATCCATTCGCGGTCCTGAAGGCGCTGCAAGACGAGTTGCAGGACAAGAAGAAAGGCAAATAGCTGGGCATTCCCGGGAGCACCGCTTTGCTACGGGGCGCGAGGTGCTTGCGTGAGTGGTTTGAAAGGCTGATTTATCTGTTTGATTTCAATGTGCTTCCTGTGTATTTGCCAGTTGGCGGCCGGACCGCCCTGAAAGCAAAAGGCTGGGGGCAAGAGGTTGTTTCGGGATAACAAAACGCTATTGTCGCGGCCCGGCCGGAGCGCGGCGTGGCGCTCGACCGATCGCCATGTCCGTGGCGAACCCATTCTGCGGCCCCGCTCGTTCAAGACCGCACCAGACCAGGTTTCCGGGACTTTTATGCCAAGCAAGGTTCGCATCGCGCTGGACGCCATGGGGGGCGACGGAGGCGCCGCAGTGGTCATTCCCGGCGCCGCCATCTCGCTTCAGAGGCATCGGGGGGCCGAATTCCTGCTGGTCGGGGACCGCGCCATGATCGAGCCCGAGCTGGAGAAGCATCCCGACCTCAGGGCCGCTTCGAGGATCATCCACACCGACGTGGCCGTCAGCGGCTCGGACAAGCCGAGCCAGGCGCTGCGGCGCGGCCGCAAGACCTCCTCGATGTGGCTTGCCATCGACGCGGTGAAGAAGGGCGAGGCGGATGTTGCGGTCTCCGCCGGCAACACCGGCGCGCTGATGGCGATGTCGCGCTTCCATCTGCGCACGTTGCCGGGGGTCGACCGTCCGGCAATCACCGGGGTATGGCCGACCAAGCGCGGCGATTCCGTCGTGCTCGACCTCGGTGCAACCATCGGCGGCGACGCGCACCATCTGGTGTCGCTCGCGGTGATGGGGGCTGCGATGGCAAGCGTGCTGTTCGACAAGAAGCGCCCCACGGTCGGGCTGCTCAATATCGGGGTCGAGGAGATCAAGGGGCACGAGGAGATCCGCGAGGCCGGTGAAATCCTGCGCGCCAGGAACCTGCCGGAACTCGACTATATCGGTTTCGTCGAGGGCGACGGCATCGGCAAGGGGCACGCCGACGTCATCGTGACCGAAGGATACAGCGGCAATATTGCGCTCAAGGCTGCCGAGGGAACCGCGCGGCAGATGGCGGAATTGCTTCGCGAAGGGATGCAGCGGAGCTGGATGACCAAGCTCGGCTATCTCTTGGCGCGCGACGCCTTTCAGGCGCTGCGCAACAAGATGGACCCGAACAAGTCGAACGGGGGCGTGTTCCTGGGGTTGAACGGATTGGTGGTCAAGAGCCATGGCGGAATCAGCGCCGAAGGCTTTGCCTCTGCGATCAATGTTGGCTATGAGATGGTCAAATTCGATCTCCTGAACAAGATCAATCAGATGCTCAACCGCGAAGGTGGTGCACTCAATTCCGTGCAGGCCGCGCAGGAGGCTGTTTCGTGACTCAGATTCGTTCGGTCGTGCTGGGCTGCGGCTCTTATTTGCCGGAGCAGGTGGTGACCAACGCCCAGCTGGCGGCGCGTATCGACACCTCCGACGAGTGGATCGTGCAGCGCACCGGCATTCGCGAGCGGCACATCGCGGGCGAGGGCGAGTTCACCTCGCACCTCGCGATCAAGGCGGCGCAGGCTGCGCTGACCGACGCCGGCCTGGATGCGCAGTCGATCGACTTGATCGTGCTGGCGACCTCGACGCCGGACAACACGTTTCCCGCGACCGCCGTTGCCGTGCAGCACGCCCTCGGCATCAACCACGGCGCGGCCTTCGACCTCCAGGCGGTGTGCTCGGGCTTCGTGTTCGCGCTCGCCACCGCCGATAATTTCCTGCGCACCGGCGCCTTCAAGCGCGCGCTGGTGATCGGCGCGGAGACCTTCTCGCGCATCCTCGACTGGACCGACCGCGGCACCTGCGTGCTGTTCGGCGACGGCGCCGGCGCGGTGGTGCTGGAGGCGCAGGAGCAGCCGGGCAAGGCTGCAACCGATCGCGGCATCGTCACCACCCATCTGCGCTCCGACGGTCGCCACAAGGCAAAACTGTTCGTCGACGGCGGGCCGTCCTCGACCCAGACGGTTGGTCATCTGCGCATGGAAGGCCGCGAGGTCTTCAAGCATGCGGTCGGCATGATCACCGACGTCATCGTCGACGCCTTCGAGGCGACCGGGCTCAATGCCGACAGCATCGACTGGTTCGTGCCGCACCAGGCCAACAAGCGAATCATCGACGCTTCCGCCCACAAGCTGCATATCGCGCCGGAGAAGGTGGTGCTGACGGTGGACCGTCACGGCAACACCTCGGCCGCCTCGATTCCGCTGGCGTTGTCGGCAGCGCGCAAGGACGGTCGCATCAAGCGCGGCGACATGGTTCTCATGGAGGCCATGGGCGGCGGCTTCACCTGGGGCTCGGCGATGGTGCGCTGGTAGAGCCACAGTCGATAAAATTTTGCCGGAATCAGCCGCGATTATCGATGCGCCTGCATTGATGAGCGCTGTTGACCGCCGTAACGTAAGCTCATAATTTCAGACAACAATTGTTCGCCGTGATGTGGGGCAGGGCGATGACCGATCAAAGTAAAACCGTAACGCGTGTCGATCTGTGCGAGGCCGTCTACCAGAAGGTGGGCCTGTCGCGCACGGAATCGTCCGCCTTCGTGGAACTCGTGTTGAAGGAGATCACCGACTGCCTGGAAAAGGGCGAGACGGTGAAGCTGTCTTCGTTCGGGTCCTTCATGGTCCGCAAGAAGGGCCAGCGCATCGGTCGCAACCCGAAGACCGGCACCGAGGTGCCGATCTCGCCGCGCCGGGTCATGGTGTTCAAGCCGTCGGCGATCCTGAAGCAGCGCATCAACGCGCAGCACCGTACCAACGGCGACGGCAGCAAGGTTCAACCCGAGGCGTAAGTCGCCCCGCGCAGAGGAGTTGGCATTTGGACAAGGCGCCGGATGCGTTCCGAACCATCAGCGAAGTAGCGCAGGAGCTCGACATCCCGCAGCACGTGCTGCGGTTCTGGGAGACCCGGTTCTCCCAGATCAAGCCGATGAAGCGCAGCGGCGGCCGCCGCTATTACCGCCCCGACGACGTCGACCTGCTCAAGGGCATCCGCCGGCTGCTCTACGGCGAGGGCTACACCATCCGCGGCGTGCAGCGGATCCTGAAGGAGCACGGCGTCAAATCGGTGCAGGGTCTCGCCGACAGCGCGGCCGCGGTCTCGTTCGGGGCCATCGAGGACGCCATCGGCGCCAGCCTGATGGAGCCCGAGGACGAGGAGGCGCCGATCAAGGGCGTCACCGACAGCGACGAGGACGACTACCAGGGTGACGAGGAGGAAGGCATCGACTTCCGCTTCAGCGAGGTCGACGACGAGGACATCCTCACCACCTTCCGCAAGGGCGGCACGACTGCCGCGGCCCCGGCCGGCCCCAGTGCGCTGGACCGGGAACGGTTAGGGCGCGTCCTCGCCGACCTCGTCGCCTGCCGCGAAATGCTGGACCAGGCGCTGAAGGACGGGTGAGGGGCCTTTTCCTCGGCTTTGCGGGCAGTTCCGGCGACTGTGGGCGGGGACGGCAAAATGCTGCGGCCTCGCCTTGCGCATCGCGCCGATCCTAGCTAATGGAACGACGTTCGGAGCGTGGCGCAGCCCGGTTAGCGCACTAGTCTGGGAGACTAGGGGTCGGAGGTTCAAATCCTCTCGCTCCGACCATTTTATCCAATAATTTCAATATGGTTTCGGTGCGGCCGGTTTACGCCGGGCCGCCTGTTTACATGCGGTTTACAATTTCCGTTCTGGGATTGTTTCAAGTCGGGTCGCTGCATCAGATTTGCTGCCCGCGGCTAACGATGGTTTGGGCCGGGCCACCGGTTTTGCTTTCCCCCTGGGGAGGACCCGCGCATATGCTTTAGGGGGGCTTTACAATCTCGGGCTGCCAAGTTCTTGATCTCGATCATTAGTAGACGTTCAAGATTTGGGAGGCCAAATGGCCAAGCCGTCAATTTTTATGGTCATTGCAATTCTCGCAGGCGGCGCAATTTCCGCTCCGTTCCAGGTGTCGGCGAGGCAGTGCGAAAGGCAAGAACAGATCTGCCGGGCCAGTGCCGATAGTTATCTCGATCGATGCCTAAACAAGTGTTCGCTCGAGGACTTCAATTCCTGTACGGCAGCCTGCGATAGCCACTACTCCAACCTAACGCGGTCTTGTGAGGGGGAAGCTCTGTCCTGCTACAGATGGGATGATCTCGAACGCGATCTCGAAGATCGAGCCAGCAGGAGGCGTTGAAATGATCAAGAGCATTAGCATTCCAGGCGCAATCATCATGGTGTTGGGCAGCCCGGTCCAGGCCGATTGTATCCGGGCGATCGCAGTTTGCGAGGACGCTCAACGCGAGGTCGAACAATGTCAGTTCAACCCTGCCAAGTGCAGACCAATAGCAAGAGCTAGAGACTCAGTCTGCAAACAAGCGGACTACACGTGTCAGCACGAGCGCGATGACCCCGCTCCATCTCGTCCGGCGCCCAAGTCCGATCGTGATGATGATGATCAATGATCGTCAATTGGGATTTCGCCCTGAGCGAGCAACTGTCGCTCTCTCCGCGCTACGCTCTGGAGTCCGATAAGAGCCCTTAGCGGACTCCAGCCTTTCCGTCGCACTGCTATTTTGCTTACTGCGTTTTTCAGACGACTTCGTGAGGGCGCCAAATGCCGATTGATCTAAGAAAAATATCAAATTTCGGAGGCACCGATGCCGACGAAGATTCTCTGCTCCTTCAATCCTTCGAAGACCACCCCGCTTATTTGCAGGTCCTCAACCACGAGAAATTTTGTATCCTTGGACGCAAAGGCAGCGGCAAAACCGCGATCTTCAAAAAGATTCTCAAAGATCGAGTGCCGAACGTCTTTTCATTCGGGCACACATTTTCTGACTACCCTTGGCATCATCACGACAAGCAAAAAAAGGTCGGCGTTCCCGAAGAGCAATGCTACGTGCAAAGCTGGAATTACCTGTGCCTCATATCGCTTTCGAAAATCCTCCTCAATCAGGATAACTCGCAGCCCTTCAGCGACGAGACACTTCCTCACCTGGAGCGGATTGAACGCTTCGTGCTTGACACCTACGGTTCGAAAGACCCGGACGTAACACAGATATTTTCTCCAGCACACCGACTGCGCTTTTCGGGAGATGTTGGCGTCGACTGGAAAATATTTAAGGCCTCGGCGAAGATCGATACGGTTGAAATGGCCAACCTGCCGTCGATCGCTCAGGAGGTGAACCTGAATCTGCGAAAGTCTGTAATCGAATGTCTGAACCCGGACAATCGCTACTATGTACTGTTCGATCAACTCGACCTCGGTTTTTCGACCACCGAACGACAATATTCGCTCCGCTTGATCGGATTGCTTCTGGCTGCAAAGGAATTAAACGTCCTCGCAAAGGAGATGGGCAAGAATCTTACGGTAGGCATATTCCTCCGTGACGATATCTATAGATTTCTCCGCTTCGAAGACAAGAACAAGATAACCGAAAACTTTTCAGCATCTGTCCATTGGGACCATGGCCCCAACCATCGAACGCTGAAGAGCTTGATGGAGAAGCGGTTCAAAGCGGCGGCAAAATCGGAGGAGCCCATCCGTTGGGACGAGGTGTTCGATGAAGATCACCAGATGACCGGTAGACAATCAAAGTATCATTATATGCGGGATCGAACTTTTCTTCGCCCTCGCGACATGATCAAGTTTTGCAACGAGGCCCTTGATGCCTTCAAAGCCCTTCCGTCAACGAGTGCAAAGTTCGACAACCCACACATTTTGGAAGCACAGGGTCATTACTCAGACTATTTGTATCGGGAGCTCGAGGACGAAATCCACAAACAGATTCCCAACTATGAATTCTACGTTGAGGTCCTCAAAAACCTAGAAGCGTTGCAATTTACGAAGGACGACTTCCTTACGGCGTGGGAACGAAGAAAGTCTCTGCTGACGGGTGACGATAGACCCGAGCTAGCCATGAAGCAGCTATATGACTTTTCGCTGATAGGCTTTTACTCTCCTGGCGGCGGAGGTGGAGGCGCGGAATATATTTGGAAGTATAAGGATCAGAGGAGCGCCTTTAATGAGAACGCTGCTCAATTCCGAGTTCACTCTGGATTTAAAGAGGTCTTAGGCCTCAAAAAGTTCGTTCGCTCAGGTTAGGCCGATCGAGGCAGCTCCGCCCGGCACTCCTGGAGTCCGATAACAGCCCTTAACGGACTCCAGACTTCCCGGACTGCGCTTTGCGCCCGGCATGCGTTAGACGCCTGGCGATCACGCTTGCAGCGAGCCATCACATCAACGCTTCGCGGGCGGGCCGCTCTTGTTACCCGGCAGTCCTTTGACACCCGATGAGTCCTGCTGCTGGGTCGATGTGTTCTGACCGACGGTACCTTGCGAGGAAGGCCCGTTTTTGCCACCCGGTGCTCCGGCAATCCCTGTTCCAGAATTTTGAGCGCCAGGTGCTGTCGTCGTTGAATCAGCGCGACCCGAGCTGCTGCCCGGCACTTGCGCTGCGGAACCTGGCCGGTCCTGTTCGCCCACGTAACCCGATGCACCGGAGTTGTGAGTCTTAATGCCTTTGTCGGCTTCGTTCTGCATGTTTGGCGAGGTCTGTTGAGCCACCGCTGGCATCAAGCTGGCTGCAAGAACGACGGTTGCAAATGCGATTCGACGCATGGTTTCCTCCTCAGGTTGTTCGCTCAACAACGTGAGATGTACCCACTGTTTCCAAAAGTTCTTGGAATTCTTTGAAGGTCGATCGCACCCAGGTTTTACGAGGGTGTCGTTCTGTCCCGATAGTCTTCGAGCTTTCTGATCGCACTGGCGGCGAGCACGCCGCGACGGGCGAGGTACAGGTCAATCACCTTCTGCGCCTTGTCAACGCTCCAACATAGCGCTTCGGCGATCTCAGGCGCCGTCGCGCCAGCTTCGGCGAGTAACGTCGCGGCGGTGCCCCGGTTGTCGTGAAAATTTAGGTCTGCCGTTTTGACATATTCGACGTTTTTGCCATGGGCTTCGGCGTCGGCATTAATCGCGTCGAGCTTGTTGCAGTCCTCGCGCCAGGGCTCGTTGAAATAGCGCTTCGTATAGGCCTTCCCGGTCGGCGTCAGCATCACCAGCGCGCCGGCCTTTGTTTCTTTGAGCCTGTCGAGGTGCGCCTTCATGAACGCGGCGAGCGCGGGGTCGATCTTGCGCATCTGCTTGCGGCGGCTTTCGAGATAGGTGCGTCCCAACGCATGGCCCTCGTGGTTCGCCCCCGCTCATCTGGGCGACAAAGGCGCCGGCTCTGACCACGAACCGAATTTCTTGGGAGCTGCGGACCGGGGGCGACCTGGTCGAGGCTCTTTGTCGACGTCGGTGCGGTTGGTCAAACCTCTGTTAAGGCGGCTGCCGCGCATCCATCCCGCGAGGGACCTGCGCCGCGCTTCCGGCGCCGCGCAGCACAAGATGCTCGAGGGCGCCGGTGCTTTCCGGCGCCTTCTTTCCGTCTACCGGACTCTCATGTGAAGATTTCTCCACTCGCTTTGACCAGGATCTGTAGTAGGCAACCGCCGTCATGATCGCGATCCCCGCGGCTCCGACGAGCAGTTGGGCGAGGATGCCGTTCCCTGCCAACTGCAGGATGAAGTACCCGATGAAGGCCAGGAGAATGCCCACACAAAACACTTCCAGAGACTGCTGGCCGCACTTTACCAGGGGTCGCCAGATGGTGGCTCGCAGCCCGGGCGCATCGATCGGTATGAACCGGGCACCAAGGATGATCAGCACCATCAAATGAAGATAGCGGTAGGGCGCCAGGTTGGTCTTGTCGTTGGGATTGAAAAGCTCGAACAAGGCAGGCGCAAACAAGGCCCGGAGCTGAGGCTGGTGAGCAGCCAACGTCATGAGCGCCGCAAAGATCAGATAGGCAATCGCAACAACCAGCACGAGCCTGGACCGCAGCAGGAAATGCAGACGCCCCGCACCCGTCAACGCGAGCCATGCGCCCGTGACAAACAGAAGCTGCCACGCCAGCGGATTGAAGTACCAGCTTCCCGATGGATAGGAAGGCAGGTTCCAATGGAATCGCCGCGCAGCCAGATAAAGCAGCACCGACCCGATCATGACGGCATCGGGAAATCTCAACATCAACCAGAGGATCGGAGGAAACAGGCCCATCAAAACGACGTAGAGCGGCAGCACGTCCAAATTCAGAGGCTTGTATCTCAGCAAAAGCCCCTGCGTCATCATCTCGATCGGCGCGCTGGTGACCGGTGCGGCGTTGAACAGATCGACCAGATCAGGCGCGTTGAACCTTTCCGACAGGAAATGGATGAAAGCCAGGTAGATCATGAATAGCAGGATATGCGCCGTGTAGATTTGCCAAACGCGCCTCAATAGCCTGCTGGCTCCGAACACAAAGCCCCGCTCCATCTTTCGCGTATATACGAGCGCCGAGGTGTAGCCGGAGATGAACACGAACAGATCGGCCCCGTCGCTGAATCCATAATTCCGGAATGAACACCACACCAGCACCGTGCCGGGGACATGGCCGAGAAACATCGCCCAGTTGGCGAGGCCGCGAAACAGGTCGAGACGCAAATCACGTTGAGGTGGTGGCGGCGCAAGCCCGAGCTTCATTCTGCTTTCCGTCGTGCAAACGATTCACGATCGATGTCCGCGCCCCAGCACGGAGAAGCCGCCGAGGTCGCTCACGCCAGATGCCGGGCCGAGAGCCTCGTTTGAGAAGGATCAAATGGCCAGCCGCGAGTTCAGTTTGATACGGTCAATACGACAATGTTGGCGCACTCAGGTCAGCAGGATATTGACCTGAGTCAAGCGACCCGCCGTGAGCCGCGGTACCATGCATGCATGACTTCGAGCGCACGGAGACCAAACGGCGTCCGGAGTTTTCCAGGGTAACTGGTAGGAAATCTCAGTTCCGAGCAAAACGCGCGCGCTGTGTCATCGGACCTGGCCCGGTGGGCGTTTCCTCGGTTGGTCGTGTTCTGGTCAGTAGTTTTGCGGGGCCTTAGGCGTGGCCCTTGATCTCGTAATGGCCGGGCACGCATTTGTACCGATCCAGGCGCCAATTGGCGTGATAGATCGGATGCTCGCCCATCCATTTCGCCAACGGCGCCTGTGCGCCGATCGCACACTGCATCATCGATATCTCGGGCGTCATGTTGCTGTCGGTCACGATTTCCTCGATGCAACTGCCTGAACTGGCTGCACTCAGCCGGCAGAGCACGGCAACGACGGTCACGAACATTCCTGTCACCTCATCGGTAGTTTCAGACCACGAAGAAGATGCAAGCGGAGTGCCAGAGCCTGTGACACGCAAGCCACACGCTGGCCTGGCCGAATCGACCCAGCGTCCGGAGTCCATTTGGCGATTCGGATTATAAAAAAATTTCCCATAAACCGAAGCCGGACAAATACGGGAATCGGGCCAGTAAAGCTCCGGTTGTGGCGCCAGCGCCTTCGGCTGGTGCTTCGCGCACGGTGGGCCAGCGCATGTGCTTCCCAGCGACAACGGAGCAAGCGCCTCGTCCTTCGAGACGACCGCTGCGCGGTCTCCTCAGGATGAGGCTAAAGGGCACGGCCCTCGTTGCAACTGCCTCCATATACTCCGCCCTCATCCTGAGGGCCCGCCAACGGCGGGCGTCTCGAAGGATGTGCTGCGGGTGGGGCTGCCTCACACGCACGGACCGTGTGGTGATCGCACCGGCGCGGCCGATAGTCCGCGCGCCGAAATAATTGATGCCGAAGATCGCTTCGCCGCGCCGCTTTCATTTGCCGATGCGGCGCTGCTACATTTCGCGCGCGCGGCCGGTCAGCGGCACTGCGACGAAGAAACAGACCGACAAGGGGAGGGGCCGAAAGTCCCATGAAGGATTTCGCAGGAAAGATCGCCGTCATCACCGGCGGCGGCACGGGAATGGGGCGCGAGCTCGCACGGCAGCTCGTCGCCGAGGGCTGCAATGTCGCGATGTGCGACGTCTCGGAGGCCGCGATGGCCGAGACCAAGCGGCTCTGCGAGGTCGAGAAGCTGCCGCAAGGCCTGCGCGTCACGACGCATGTTGCCGACGTCTCGATCGAGGATCATCTGAAGCGCTTCCGCGACGAGCTCGCCGAGCAGCAGAAGACGGACAGGATCCATTTGCTGTTCAACAATGCCGGCATCGGCGGCGGCGGCAGCCTGTTCACGAACACGCGCGAGCAGTGGGAGCGCACCTTCAACATCTGCTGGGGCGGCGTTTATCTCGGCGTGCGCACCTTCCTGCCGATGCTGGTGGCCGCCGACGAGGCCCATATCGTCAACACCGCGAGCGTCAACGGCTTCTGGGCCTCGATCGGCATGGGGCAGGCACACACCGCCTACAGCTCGGCCAAGTTCGCCGTGAAGGGATTTACCGAAGCGCTGATCAACGACCTCCGCCTGCACGCGCCGCATGTCAAATGCTCGGTGGTGATGCCGGGCCATATCGGCACCTCGATCGTCTCCAATTCGCGCAAGGTGCAGAGCGCCGACGGCTCGGAGCGGCTCAACGCGGACGAGGTCGCGCTGACCCGCAAGCGCATGGTCGCGGCCGGCGTGCCGGATGCCGACAAGATGTCGGACGACGACATCCAGGCGGTGTTCGCCGAGCGCGCCCGCAGCTTCCTCGAGGATGCGCCGACCACGGCTGCACAGGCCGCGAAGATCATTCTCGACGGGGTCAAGGCGGAGCGCTGGCGCATCCTCGTCGGCGAGGACGCCAGGCGCCTCGACGAACGCGTCCGCGCCACGCCGGAGCAGGCTTACGACCGCGCCTTTTACGAAAGCTTTACCCAGGAGGTCGGCTGGCGGCTCGGGTGAGATCGCCTCCAAGGCGGGCGGATATAGGTATGATCATCATCATGGCAAGAGGCGTGCAGGTATTTGCAGGTGCCACCTCCTGCCAATTGTGATCGCCTCATGACGAATTGGAATGTCACGCATGCGAGCGGACCGGGTTCGTTCAAGCGATGGTGATCTCGAACGGCTCTCATTCAGTGCACGGCTGCTTGGTCGGTGCACTGAATTGGTTTACTCAATCAAGGGTAACGCGATGATAGAGCGTAGCTCCGATGATACCCGCATGCCTCTCCGACGACTGGATCCTCTGCCCGGAGCGGGAGGACATTTCCGCTGAATTCACGCGGCTCCTGACCGCGGCCCAGGAGGGCGGCGCCACGATCGCTGAATGCCTGATGATCGCGCGGCAGCTGAAGCGGGGCGACGACCGGTCCTGGCATCGCGAGTGGAAGAAGCTGGCGCAGGCCAATCGGCATCGCGCCGAGGCAGCGTTCGCGGAAGGCCACATGGCGACCGCGCAGCGCAACTGGCTGCGCGCCATGAACTATTATGGTGCGGCGGCGATGCCGCTCGAGCCGGACGACGAGCGCCGCTGGGTTGCGGTGCTCGCGATGCAGGAATGCGCGCGCCGCTACCTTTCGGCGCGCAGCCCGGCGGGCGAGGTCGTGACGATCCCCTGGCTCGACGGACATGCGCTGCAGGGCTACTTCCTTCCGGCGCCGTCGGGAAGCGGGCGGGCTCCGACCGTGATCTGCATCGGAGAGCCCGGCCACCGCAAGGAGGAATTCCTGCACAAGCTCGTGCCGCATGCGCGCGAGCGCGGATTCTCGATGCTGGCGCTCGACCTGCTCGGCGACCAGCGCGACGACATCATCGACGAGCTGTTGCGGCGGGGGGATCTCGAAAGCGCGATTCCCTGCGTCATGGACTATCTGGAGACGCGCGGCGACATCGATTTCGCCCGGGTCGGGATCATCGCCGACGGCTGGGGCTCGTCCTTCGTGGCGCGCGCGGTGTTGCAGGAGCCGCGGCTTGCCGCCGCCGTCTGCGATGGCGGCCTGTGGGACCTGCACGAGCGGGCGTTCTTTGCCAGCCGTTTCGCGATGAGCGACGTCACCATCGTGCCGGTGCCGCACGCGCCGCTGATGGCCTCCAGCGCCGACTGTCCGGTGCTGATCACGCTCGGCGAAGACGGCTGGCTCAAGGCCGACCGGGCGCGCCAGATCGTCGAGAGCTCCCGGCTCGGCAGCTCGGATGTCATGTTGAAGGTGTTCACTTCGGCCGAGACCGGCGCGGCCCAGGCCCATGCGGACAATCCGAGCCTTGCCAACGAATATATCTTCGACTGGCTCGAATCGCGGCTCGGCGCCGCCACGCGGCGGATTTGACCGCCGCACCAAGCCTTCAGAAGTCGATCGAGATCCGGACGCAGGCTTTCTGCAGGCGATTCTTCAGCGTCGCGAGCTTGCCGGTGAATTCCGTCAATTCGTCCTCATCGAACCCCTGGAAGACGAATTCGCGGATCGTCTTGTACTGCTCGTTGAGGCTCGCGATGTGCTTCTGGGTCTTGTCGGCGAGCGACAGCCGCACCACGCGGGCGTCGGTCGGGGAGGGACGACGGCGGAGCAGGCCCTTCTTCTCGAGCAGCTTGGACTGGGTGGTGACGAAGGATGGATCGACGTGGAGCAGCTTGGAGACGACGTTGACCGGAATGCCGTCGTCCTTGTCGAGGTCGGAGATGGCCATCAGGATCAGCCATTGCGGGCCGCTGATGCCCAGCGTCTTCGCCCAGAACTGACGCAGCTCTTCCAGATACATGTTGATCGACGAGATCTCCCAGGTGAAGCGCCTGATGATATCCAGGTTGCCGATCGAGCGCAGGCGCGCTCCTTCTTTCCTCGTCGCGGACACAGCGTCACTCCCGTGAACCGATCGTTTAGGCCGGTTGTTCATCGACGGCCATAGTCCACGCAAGCCTGCTCTGACGCAAGTGCAGAGCAGGCTAATTGTGTCAGTAGGATTACAAAGATGATCGGCTCAACAGATTGGCTCACCCTGGGTGTTGCCTGTGGGGCACAGGTTTAGGTGAAACAGAAAGCTGACTAAATAAAGTATTTTGATCGGCGGAACGGCGCAGGCATATTGCTTCTGACGGTGGGGGGTACTCGATCGTCCCGTTGCAGGTGGTTCGCTCACGTCCCTCGCGTTCAAGCGGGAGTGTCCGAAAGCGCAAAGCGGCCGAGCGGATTTGAAGAGACGGGGATCTGGGGGGCCTCACGGTCCAGTCTCCGCAAAATGGACAACTTGGAGGTTTTATATGAAAGTGGTGAAGAGCCTTTTGCTCGGCACTGCGGCGGGTCTGATCGCCGTCGGTGGAGCCCAGGCGGCCGATCTTCCGGTCAAGGCCAAGGCGATCGAGTACGTGAAGATCTGCTCGCTGTACGGAGCGGGTTTCTACTACATCCCGGGCACCGACACCTGCATCAAGCTGGGCGGTTATCTGCGTGCCGAAGTCGCGCTCAACTCGGGCGGTCACTACAATGGCCAGTTCAGCGGTGTCGCAGGTGCGCACGACCGTCTGAGCAACTACTACAGCATGCGTTCTCGTCAAGATCTCAACATCGATACGCGCACCGCGACCGAGTATGGCGTGGTCCGCACCTTCTTCGATGCGACATTCACCTGGACGTCGGGAAGCTATGCCGGTGCAGGCACGGGTGCTACCGGAGGCGCCACCGCCTATGATTCGGCCCCGGCAGGAACGAGCGGTTCGGGCTCGGTCTCCGGCGGTGCGCTTGGCGTCTACTTCGCTTTCATCCAGTTCGCCGGATTCACGATGGGTAAGGCGGTGTCGCAGTTCGACGCACCTTGGACCAACTATCCCGGCAACAACTTCGACGGTCTCGTCGGTGGCGGCGGCACGGTTACGGGTGTCAACCAGTTCACCTATACCGCTGACTTCGGTCAGGGTATCACGGCGGCTATCTCGGCGCAGGACCAGGTTGCCTACGGCCAGACGAACATCTGGAACACCACGGGCGCGACCGCTAGCGGCATCGTCGGTGGTGCTTACGGTCTGAACGACATCGGCGGTACGCGGTCGCCCGACATCATCGGCATGGTGCGTGTCGACCAGGCGTGGGGCCTGTTCCAGGCGTCGGTTGCGGCGCACGACAACCACGCCGGTTACTATGGCGCCAGCGAAACTACCGGAGCAGCGTCGGACAAGTGGGGTTGGGCTGCTGCGCTGGCCTTGTCGATCAAGAACATCCCGACAGGCGCGGGTGACGTGCTCAACATCCAGGGCGTCTACACCGAGGGTGCGAGCCGCTACAACTTCCAGAGCCTGGCGACGACGAGCTACTCCATGTTCAGTGGCAGCGGCAATGGCGCTTACCAGAGCGTCGGCTTCGCTGGTGTGTCCGACGCCGTGTTCGGGGCCGGCACGGGCCTCGAACTCACCAAGACTTTCGGCATGCGCGGTGCGTTCACCCACAATTGGAATGCGTACTGGAACTCGGCTCTCTACGGTGCGTACGGTGCCGTCCGTTACAGCGGCACTGCGAAGGGTCTGATCTGCGGCAGCGCAGGCATGGCCGCTCTGGCTCTGACCGGCACTTGCAATCCGGACTTCGACATCGCTCAGGTGGGCTTCATCACCCGCTGGACTCCGGTCAAGAACCTGACGTTCTCGGGTGACTTCAACTGGACCAGGATCGACCAGAAGTATTCCGGCACGGTTGCTTACGCTGGAAGCGCGACCACTGCCAAGCCTGCAGCCGTCTACGAGTTGAAGGATCAGGACAGCTTCACCCTGCTGCTGCGCGCCCAGCGCAACTGGTGATGTGATCTGACGACGACCAGGCCCCGGCGGGACACCGCCGGGGCCTTCTTCCAATGTGGCATTCGGAAAATCCGGTGGCGGTGGCGGTTGCGGGCGGCGAAGACGAGCCATGCGATTCGATCACCTGCAAACTTATTTACTTACCTGAGTTAATCAGCTATATATCGCTCAGCCAATACGAAAGTTGCGGCTCTTAGCTTCATGCTAAGCCTCCAGAAACCTCCGGTGATGCCCCGCC
Organism: Bradyrhizobium sp. 192; assembly: GCF_023100965.1. Classification (NCBI taxonomy): domain Bacteria; kingdom Pseudomonadati; phylum Pseudomonadota; class Alphaproteobacteria; order Hyphomicrobiales; family Nitrobacteraceae; genus Bradyrhizobium; species Bradyrhizobium sp. 192. The sequence goes on along the minus strand of NZ_CP064690.1, from coordinate 5,301,408 downwards.
GGAGGTTTTTCGTTTTTGGGGTGCTGTTTCAAAGCGTCTCGAGCGAAATATCAGCCGCGCATCACGCGGGCCCGTCCGTTCGGCCGGTAGGCGAGGCGGCTGTGGCCGCTGCAATAGGGCTGGCTGTCCGGCGCGGAATTGCCGCAGAAGCAGAAATCCTCGGCGCCCGGCGTCGAGATCGGCCAGCGGCAGCGGTTCTCCGAGAGCTCCAGCAGCGAGCAGCGATTGGCCTCGTCGATCGGCCCGGCCACGACCGGCGCGTCGGTGTCGCCATAGATCGTGGCGAGCATCTCGTATTGCAGCCGCGGCACGGTTCTCGGCGCCCGCGCCGGCCGGTCCTGAACCTTGCGGTCGTCGATGGTGCGGCCGCGCGTGAGATTGAGGCGGGACAGCTTGCCGATCACGGCATTGCGGCTGACTCCGATGTCGGCGGCGATCTCGCGGCACGAGAGGCCGGCCTCGAAGTGCTGCTTCAGAAGTTCAATTCGTTCGTCGGTCCAGGTGGGCGAAAGAACAGGCATGTGTCACGGTCCCAGGTTGCAGATGTGGCCATCCGCCTTCCGAGATCCGTCCGTTCACGTCCGGCGCGCGCTCACGTCCTGCCATTGTCGCGAATCGACAGAAGCCCGTCCTTGATGGCGAGACGGATGCCTTCCTCGATCAGAGTACGTGCGACGCCGGGAACGCTGGTGCCGTGGGTGCCCTGTCTCACCAGCTTCTCCAGATAGGTGATGGTCGAGAGCGCCAAGGTTACGGGAATACGGTCAGTCTCGGCTTTTTCGGTGGCCATGGCCGAACGCTAGCCTCATACTCGGGTACATAAAAGTAACGATTAAGACTCTATTTAGGTTCAGGGGTGAGAGTCAAATCCGGGCAAGACCGGTGTGTCAGCTCGTTGAAATCGCTGGAGATTTTTGGCGTGGTTGGGCGCGCCGCGCGAGACATCGGGCGGCGGCGTGGCGTCGACAGGTCGGGAGGTGCGGGCCGGCTCAGCCGTGCACGATCGCCTTTTCGATCATGCAATGGATGCCCTTGGCGCCGTTGACGGTCTGGGTCACCCTGAGGTCGGCGGCCAGGCTGCACAGCATGTAGGCGTCCTCGCGCGACAGGTTTCGCGTCTCGCCGAGCAGAGCGATCATGTCCCGCAGCGCGCGCACCACGCACTGGTCGAGGTCGGGATCCATCGCCATGGTCATGTAATGCGTGGCCGTTTCGGCGCGGGGATAGTCGAAGGTCAGGTCCTTGCGCAGCGTCAGGCGGAAGCGCCCCTGCAGCGCGGTCTCGATCGCGGTGACGCAGACCTCGCCGTCGCCCTGCACGCCGTGGCCGTCGCCGCAGGAGAACATCGCGCCTGGCACGAACACCGGCAGATAGAGCGTCGCGCCGGCGCCGAGCTCCTTGTTGTCGAGATTGCCGCCCATGGCGCGCGGGATCAGCGAGGAGATGCGGCCCCAGGCCGGCGGCGGCGACACGCCCATCACGCCGAAGAACGGTTTGAGCGCGAGATCGAAGCCCCATGGCATGCGGCCGACCATCCGCGTCCGGTCCAGCGGAATGTTCAGGATACGGGTCTCGTGGAAATCGTCGGGCAGGGTGCCGGACAGCGGCTTGATCATGTTCCAGCCCCAATCCTGCCGGAGCTGGACGTCGAGGATCTCGACTGCGAGCACGTCGCCGGGCTCGGCGCCTTCCACCGCGATCGGCCCGGTGAGGATGTGCCCCGGCAGCATGCGTTCGTTATTGGCGTGAACCTCGAACATCTCGGGGGGAATGTGAAACTTGTCGCGGTCGGGCAGCATGTCCGGGCCGCCGCTGATGGTGTCGACCGTCACCTCGTCGCCGCTTTTGACGGTGAGGACAGGCTCGAGCGCGGCTTCGAAGAAGCCCCAATGACAGGTTTTGGGGTTGGAATGCAGGTGGTGATGGGTCATTTGCCGGGTCCGGTCGCTTTCATCAGGCCGGGCTTGACCCGGCGATCGATCCTCTTTCAAGAAGCTTTCTGAAGATCGTCGGGTAGGTCAAGCCCTGCGCGGACCGGCAAGATCATTCCAGCGAGGCTCCCCTGTTTTTCGTTCTGTCCAAGACCCTCGGCACCGCGCTGCTGCCGATCAACCTTCTGGTCGAGCTCGGTATCCTGTCGCTGGTGCTGATGGCGACGCGCTTTGCCGCGCTTGGCCGCAAGCTTGCCGTGACCACGCTGGTGTTGCTGGCGGTGGCGGCGTTCTCGCCGCTCGGCAATCTTCTGATCTATCCGCTCGAATCGCGCTTTCCGGCGTGGGACGCCTCGCGCGGCGCGCCCGACGGCATCATCGTGCTCGGCGGCTCGGTCGACACCGATCTGTCGGCGGCGCATCGCACCCCCGTGGTCGCGCACGCCGCCGATCGTCTGTTTGCGCCGGCCGAGCTCGCGCGCCGCTATCCGAATGCGCGCATCGTCTTTACCGGCGGCAGCGCGAACCTGGTTTCGACCGAGGCGAAAGAGGCCGACTATTCCGCGCCGATCCTGGAGAATCTCGGCATATCGAAGGACCGCCTGATCCTGGAGCGCAATTCGCGCAACACCTGGGAGAACGCGCTCTTCACGAAACAGCTGGTGACGCCGAAGCCGGGCGAGCGCTGGCTGCTGGTGACGTCGGCCTTCCACATGCCGCGCTCGATGGGAATCTTCCGCAAGGCCGGATTCGACGTCGAGGCCTATCCGGTGGACTGGCGGATGGGCGGGCGTGACGATCTGTTTTCCTTCACCAACATGGGCGCGGACGGACTGGGCCGAACCGAAGTCGCGGTGCGCGAGTGGATCGGCCTGGTGGCTTACCGTCTGATGGGCAGGACCGGCGAGTTGCTTCCGGGACCGGGCAAGGACTAGAACGAGAACTGCACAACAAGAACATAGCGCCAGCGCAAGATCGCCGGCCCGGAGGAAGCCAATGCAACAGCAGAGTGCAGACAGTATCGATCTCGGCGGCCTCGTCGCCGATCTCAACAACCTGCTGCGGCTGAAGACGAATGTGATCGGCATGAAGCTGTTCGCGCGCGCCGCGGACATGGAGGCGATCCCCAAGATCCGGCGGCCGAACGCGATCCATACCACCGACCAGATCGTCAGCATGGCTTCGCGCCTGGGCTGGACCGTCGGCATCACCTCAGAAGATCTCGTCGGCGCACAATGCCGCGCGGTGATCGGGCTTGCGCCGCAGGACGAGAAATGGCTCGCCGGCGAAAATTACGTCGGGGTCTGGCACGGCACCGCGGAGGACGCGCGCAAACGCCAGGAGGCGCTGGACGTGGTTCCGTTCGGACAATATCAGGCGCTCGCCGTCAGTCCGCTCGCCAGCGGCCGGCTCGATCCGCCCGACATCTGCCTGGTCTATGCGACGCCGGGGCAGATGATCATCCTGATCAACGGGCTGCAATATACCGGCTACAAGAAGTTCGAATGGGGCGTGGTCGGTGAGACCGCGTGCGCGGATTCCTGGGGGCGGGCGCTCAAGACCGGGGAGCCCAGCCTGTCCTTGCCATGCTATGCGGAACGGCGCTATGGCGGCGTGCCGGACGAGGAGATGCTGATGGCCTTGAAGCCGTCCCATCTCGCCAAGGCAGTTGAAGGCATGAAGGCGCTGGCCAGGAACGGCCTGCGCTACCCGATTCCGCCCTACGGCATTCAAAGTGACGTCCGTGCCGGCATGGGCGTGAGTTACGCGAAGAAGTAAAGGCCGATCATGAGCTCTGCGAAATTCGACATCGTCGTCTACGGTGCCACCGGTTTCACCGGCCAGCTCGTCGCCGAATATCTGACCCGGCATTACAAGAGCGACAAGACGCTCAAATGGGCGATGGCAGGCCGGAGCCTCGGCAAGCTGAAATCCGTGCGCGATGCGATCGGCGCGCCCGGCAACACACCGCTGATTGTCGCGGATGCGTCCGACGCGGCCTCGCTGAAGGCGATGGCGGAGCGGACGATGTCGGTGATCACGACGGTCGGTCCGTATCAGCTCTACGGCGAGGAACTGTTGGCTGCCTGCGTCGCCACCGGCACGGATTATCTCGATCTCTGCGGCGAGCCGATCTGGATGCGGCAGATGATCGACAAGTACGAGGCGGCTGCGAAAGAGAGCGGCGCGCGCATCGTGTTCTCCTGCGGCTTCGATTCCGTGCCGTTCGAGCTCGGCACCTTCTTCGTCCAGGAGGAGGCCAGACGCGTGTTCGGCGCACCCGCCGTGCGCGTGAAGGGCCGTGTGCGCGACATGCGCGGCACGCTCTCGGGCGGCACCGCCGCGAGCGCGAAGGCGACCTTCGACGCCGTCGCCAGGGACATCAGCCTGATCGCGATCCTGAACGATCCGTTCGCGTTGACGCCGGGTTTCACCGGCCCGAAGCAGCCGAGGGGTAACAAGCCGCTGATGGAGGAGGACCTGAATTCCTGGGCCGCCCCGTTCATGATGGCGCTGATCAACACCCGCAACGTGCATCGCTCCAACATGCTGATGGGATTTCCCTACGGCCAGGAGTTTGTCTACGACGAGATGGTCCTGACCGGTCCCGGCGAGAAAGGTGAGGCCAACGCCAAACGCGTGATGGCGGCCAATGCCGAGAAGACCGGCCCGAGCGCGCCGAAGCCGGGCGAGGGGCCGTCGAAGGAGGAGCGCGAGAGCGGGCTCTTCAATCTGCTCTATGTCGCGATCGCACCCGACGGCCGCATGGTCCGCGCCGGCGTTACCGGCGACCGCGATCCCGGCTACGGCTCGACCTCGAAGATGATCTCCGAATGCGCGATCTGCCTGCTGCGTGACACGACGGACGTCGCCGCCGGATTCTGGACGCCGGGCGCAGCAATGCAGCACAAGCTGATCGAGCGGCTGCGGGACAATGCGGGACTGACGTTCACGGTGGAAGCGTAAGGTCGACGGTCTGCAGGAAACCTCATCCGTGTCCGCGAAGTTCGACATCGTCGTCTATGGCGCGACCGGATACACCGGCCAGCTCGTCGCCGAATATCTCGCTGCGAACTATGTCGGTGACGGCGCGCCGACATGGGCGATGGCAGGGCGAAGCAGAGACAAGCTCGCGTCCGTTCGCGATGCGATCGGCGCACCCGCGAACACCGCGCTCATCGTTGCGGACGCTGCCGATCCCGCATCGCTGCGGGCGATGGTGGATCAGGCAAAGCTGGTGGTCACCACTGTCGGTCCCTACCAGCTCTACGGCTCCGATCTGCTTGCGGCCTGCGTCGCGTCGGGCACTGACTACATGGATCTCTGTGGCGAGCCGATCTGGCTGAAGCAGATGATCGACAGGCATGAGGCGACCGCCAAGGCGAGCGGCGCGCGCATCATGTTCTCCTGCGGGTTCGATTCCATCCCGTTCGAGCTCGGTACGTTCTTTGTGCAGGAGGAGGCCCGGCGCCTGTTCGGAGCGCCGGCGCCGCGCGTCAAGGGACGCGTCCGCGGTCTTAGCTGGAAGTTCTCCGGCGGCACCTCCGCGAGCGCAAGGGTCACCTTCGAAGCGGTTGCCCAGGATCTCAGCCTGGTGTCGATCCTCAAGGACCCGTTTGCCTTCACGCCGGGCTTCGAGGGACCCAAGCAGCCGCGCGGCAACAAGCCTGTTTTCGAGGAGGACCTGCAATCCTGGTCCGCTCCGTTCGCGATGGCGCTTCTGAACACGCGCAACGTCCATCGCTCCAACATGCTGATGGGATTCCGCTATGGCCGGGATTTCGTCTACGACGAGATGGTGCTGACGGGAGCGGGGGACGAAGGGCAGGCCAACGCCAAGCTCGTCATGGCCGCCAATGGCGACAAGACCGGCCCCGCAGCGCTCAAGCCCGGCGAGGGGCCGTCCAAGCAAGAGCGCGACAACGGTCACTATGATCTGCTCTATGTGGCGATCGCGCCCGGTGGCCGTACGGTTCGCGCCGCGGTGAAGGGTGATCTTGATCCCGGCTATGCGTCGACGGCGAAGATCATCTCCGAATGCGCGGTCTGCCTGCTGCGCGATGCGCCCGATGTGCCGGCCGGTCTCTGGACACCGGGCGCGGCGATGCAGCACAAGCTGATCAAGCGGCTGGTCGAGAACGCCGGGCTGAGGTTCGAGGCTGAAGGCTAGGTCTCTTTTGTCGTTTCGGTTGGGTTCTCAGGCAGGTTCAGGAATGCTGCCCCGAGCAGAGAACCCAGCAGAGCTCCTGCTAGATGGCCAAGCTTCGGATGCCCTGCGGTCACGATATCTAGAATCAGACCTATCGCCAGATAGGTGGACGCAACTGCGGTAGTGTACCCTCGGCCGATCGCCTGCCGACGGGCCAGCACGAGCGCGCAACTTGAAAAAGCAAAGAGCGCTTGTGATGCGCCGGTCCCAACATTCCAGGGTGCTTCGACCCCGATCGGGCTTGCCGCAGTGGCTAAACCACCAGCGACCAACCAGAGCAGTAGAAGCCTGAGCGATCCGATGCGCCGTTCAAGACGATGACCCAGCAGAAGCAACCATAAAGCATTGAACAACATATGTAGCATTCTTGCGTGCAGCAACTGCGATACTGGAATCCGCCATAGTTCCAAGGCTCTGAGATCATCGATAGTTACTCCCCCGAATCTTCGAAGATCGGAAACGCTGACGTTCCCAAAGAACGACCCGCTTATCGCATATGCTCCTCCGAGGGATACGCTGATAGTCAGGAAGGTTAGTGCGGAGGATGCGCTCAAGGGCCAATTCTGGAATCTTTTCATGTACCCTCTCTCGCAAGGGTCCCGCTGTGCTGCGGAGGCAAACCCGCCCGGCTCTTGCGGTTGGCCCCATCATTCAGTGAACCGATTTTCATTGAGGAGCTGTTGAGAAGGAAATTTTCGTGTTCGTCTGCTGTAGCGCGAGTAGAGCCGTGAATGAGGCTTCTCATCTCAGGATCGGTCGGACCGCCGCATCGGTCGAGCAGGGCAACGAAGCTTGCGTCGAGCGAAGGATCAGGTTTGAGGGACCCCTGGGTCGACATCGCCGCCGGTACGTAGATTTGAGGCCGACATATGATTATGTCGGCCCTGTCCAAAGTCATGCTTGATGGACGGACGGTCTCTCACTGTTTCAGGCCAGCGCTCTCCATGGCGTTTTTGCAAGCGTCGGAAAGCTGATCGAATCTTTGAACCATGCACTGCTTGATTCGACCGCCGCCGGGCCGAACGCCGGCGCACACGGTGCGAGCGTCCTTCGCACAGGCTTGACGTAATTCCGCCTGGCTCGCGCCAGCTTTGCCACAGGCCGCAGAAAGCAACCCAAGACTTGCAAGTGTGACGGTCATCGCCCGGTAAACGCGCGCAGTCATCGACAACTTTACCATGCGCAGACCCTCCGCGGGCCGTAAGCAGTTGCGGCTATCCAACAATTCTCCGGATAATATGGTCTATATACCGCGTATGGCCCATGGACGTACGGTGCGAGATTACGCCGGCAGTATCCATAGGGGCCCCTGTGCCAACCGGGGCCGCACCCGTTCGCTACAGAGATGACCTCACTGCGAGCCTCAGTGGTTACAGCCGGAGCTGTAAATGCAGCAGCCGCTGAAGCCGTCAACAGAGCTGCCAGAGTTGATGCGATCGAGATAGGTAGCTTCCGCATATTTCTTCGTATCCTTGTTGATCACGTTATCTTTGCGGCCAGCGACTAACGATAAGCATGCCAGCCACATTCGTTGCCCGCCTGGTTCTCAGTATCGATAGTGCGGGCGAAGTACGGGAACGTCATCCCGATAGGAAACATCTTGCCAAGTGAACTTTGCGGGGATGTCGCTCGCGCTCATGAATTTGTAACAAGCTGTAACGGAGTGTCTCGGATTGACGGAAACTTCTTGTCGGGGCCGCTACCGGCGGCATGTACGACACCGCAATCATCGACCTTCTTTGGACCGGGCGAGCCGTGATGCCCGCGGACGTCCTGGATGGTGCCGCGTCACTGATCGGCTGCTCGCAGCCCTCGTTCCGGCAATCCTGCGTCGCGCTATCCGTCAATCAGCAGGTCAAAGCCTTCAGAGATACCGAATATCTCGCCTCGCGTTACGTCGGTGGCGGTGCCCCGATATGGGCGATGGCCGGGCGCAGCAGACACGAGCTGATCAAGCGGCTGGTCGATCACGCCGGGCTGAAGTTCGAGGTGGAAGCTCAGGTGCCATCGGAGAATAGGCCATGATCGGCTGGTCGCCGCCGTCTACCAGCGCGTGCCCGCGGCGACCGAGGCGAGGGGCCTGTTCGACACCCCGCCGAGAAGCAGCCCGACCTCAAGCTGAGCGAGCCTCGTCGTTAGTCTGCTTATAGATCTGCGCGGCCGCGATCATGCCCCACATCGCGCCCAGCATCATCCAGAAGTGCCGCCAGTGATCGGTGTCGATCACGAAGCTCTCGCCGACGGTGCCGACGAAGGCGGAGAAGATGGCGAGATAGGCACGCTGCCAGGGCACAGGGACGAAGATGTGCTTGAAGCCCATGATGACGGTGGTGAAGACCAGCGCGGGATAGCACACGCCGGACAGCCAGCCGCCGGACATGAAGGCGTTGAGGTAGGAGTTGTGGGTGTCCTCGGGGAAGAACCGATGGAATTGCAGGGGGCCGATGCCGAACGGCAGGTCGAGCGCCATTTCCGCACCCAGGATGTGGCGGCCGAACCGGCCGAAGCGGCCTTCGTCATAGCTCTGGTCGAAGCTCGCGCGCTGCTTGAACATCTCGGCGGTGGAATCGAACGACAGCAGCACCGCGATCAGCGCAAGGCCGAGCACGGCGGCGACGATCGCCATGACGATGATGCGCGAGCGCTGCGCGTTGGTGCGGCTGGTGAGCACCATCAGCGCGAGCATGAAGGCGGAAGTCAGCACCAGGCCGCCCCAGGCCGCCCGCGAGAAGGCGAGCAGGATCGCCAGCGACATGATGCCGAATGCGAAGACGTTGCGGAAGGCCTTCCCCAACTTGTCCGAAACCACGCTCTGCAGCGAGAACAGCGCGGGCAGGATCAGGAAGGCGCCGAGCACGTTCGGGTCCTTGAACGTGCCGCGTGCGCGGCCGTAGAGCGTGAGCAGGTCGTTGCCGCCCGGCACCAAATGGAAATAGCCGGCAATCGCCAGCAGCGAGGCGATCATCGCGCCGACCACGAGGCCGCGGCGGAGCATGTCGAGCCGGGCCGCAGTGTCCTCGGAGGTGACCATCGCGAAGAACACCACGGTCACTGCCATGTACCAGGAGGTCGCGATCCAGCTCACCACCTCGGACTGTCCGTACAGCGGGATCGCGCTGATGGTGTAGCCGACGTTGAGCAGCACCAGCATCAGGACCAGCGGCATTAGCGCCAGCCGCAGCCGCAGGCCGGTGGCGAAGAAAATGACGGCCGCGAGCAGCGTCGTGATCTCGTAGGGGCTCGGCTCGATGAAGACGACCGCGCCGGAGGCGCCGACCAACCACACCAGCGCGCGCTGCAGAGCCAGCACGCCGGGCGCAGCCGGTACGGCCAAGTTCACTTCACCGGCAGTCGCCGCATACGCCATTACATGCTCACGCTATTCGTACGCTACAAACCCGTTGTCATCGCCTGGCTTGACCGGGGCATGACGGAGAAACTCAATACGCGTTCTCGTTCTTGGTCAGCAGCGAGATCGGCGTCTTCAGGAGAATGTAGAGGTCGAACAGCACCGACCAGTTCTCGATGTAATAGAGGTCGAACTCGACGCGCTTCTGGATCTTCTCTTGATTGTCGATCTCGCCGCGCCAGCCGTTGATCTGGGCCCAGCCGGTGATGCCGGGCTTGACGCGATGGCGTGCGAAATAGCCGTCGACGGCTTCGTCGAACAGCCGGCTCTGCAGCTTGCCCTGCACCGCATGCGGGCGCGGCCCGACCAGAGAGAGATTGCCGGAGAACACCACGTTGAAGAGCTGCGGCAGCTCGTCAAGGCTGGTCTTGCGGATGAAGCGGCCGACGCGGGTGACGCGCGGATCGTTCTTGGTCACGACCTTGGAGGCGGTGGGATCGGCCTGATGGTGGTACATCGAGCGGAACTTGTAGACGTCGATGCGCTCATTGTTGAAGCCGAAGCGCTTCTGTTGGAACAGCACCGGGCCGGGGCTGTCGAGCCTCACCGCCAGCGCCACCAGCCCCATCACCGGCAGGGCCGCGAGCAGCGCGAGGCTGCCGACGACGCGGTCGAACAGCCATTTCATCACCAGATCCCAATCGGTGATCGGCGCCTCGAACACGTCGAGCGTCGGCACCTCGCCGAGATAGGAATAGGAGCGGGGCCGGAAGCGCAGCTTGTTGGTGTGAGCGGAGAGGCGGATGTCGACCGGCAGCACCCAGAGCTTCTTCAGCATTTCCAGGATGCGCGTCTCCGCCGAGATCGGCAGCGCGAACAGCACGAGATCGACGCGGGTGCGGCGGGCGAATTCGACGATGTCGTCGACCTTGCCGAGCTTGCGGGCGCCGGCGCAGGTGTCGAGCGCGCGACTGTCGTTGCGGTCGTCGAACACGCCGAGCACGTGGATGTCGGAATCTTCCTGCGCCTTCAGTGCTTCGACCAGCTGCTCGCCATTGCTGTCGGAGCCGACGATGATGGTGCGGCGGTCGAGCCGGCCCTGGCGCGCCCAGCCGCGCACCAGCGAGCGCAGCACCAGACGCTCGGCGATCAGCGCGGCGAGTCCGAGGAAGTAGAAGGCGGCTAGCCACAGCCGCGAGATTTCACTGCCGTATTTGGCGAAGAAGGAGATGCCGATGAACAGCAGGAAGACGAACGACCAGGACGAGATCATCCGCGTCATCTGCCGGAGCTGCCCCCGGAACAGTTGCACCTGATAGATGTCGGCGGCCTGGAAGCAGACCACGGCTGCGATCGATACGGCGATGACCTCGGCGGGATAGACCCAGCTGAAGCCGGAGAGCTGCATGACATAGCCGACATAGAGCGCGATGCCGACGAGGCTGAGCAGCGTGAAGTCGGCGAGGCGGACGAATCCGGTGATTACGATCGGCGAATAGGCGCGGGAGACCTTCTGGTTGACGACGTCGAGGGCTGCGGGCGAGAGCCGGCGGCGACGCTCCACGAAGGGTTCGTCAGCGGGTTTCGCCGCGGCGCTGGTCGCGGCATCGAGCATCGAGCGTGCGTTGAGCGGTTCCACGGGTCCACGTCCATTTCAAGCATCCGCGGGCCAATGGCGTTGGCGCCCCGGGCGGCATCCCCTGGTCCTTGGATTATCGAACAAATCGGAAGATTCTCTAAAGCGGGCTTTAAGGATGGTTAATGATTGGCAAATGCGTCGCGATAGCCGGCGATCACGCCGTCGACCATGGCGGCTTGCGAGAAATGCGCCGAGATGCGTTCGCGCAACAGCACTGCGCGCTGTGCGGTGGTCTGCGGATCGTCGAGTGCAGCGGCAATGGCCTCCGCCATGGCTTCGGAATTGCTCGGCGCGAACAGAGCCGGATTGTCGGAACCGAAGATCTCGGGGATGCCGCCGATACGCGACGCGATCATGGGAATGCCGGCCGCGCCGGCCTCGATCACGACATAGGGCATGGAATCGCCGCGCGAGGGGACGACGAGCAGCCGTCCCTTGGAGAAGCCGTAGCGCGCCTTGACGTGACCGAGGAAGCGGATCGCATGGGTGAGGCCGAGTCTCTCGACCTGCGCCTTCAGCGCCGCTGTCTCCTCGCCGTCGCCGCCGAGCGTCAGCGTGACCTTCTTGCCGCCCTCGTGCAGGCGCGCCACGGCGTCGACCAGCAGATCGGCGCCCTTGATGTGCCTGAACTCGCCGACGTAGCAGAGGTCCGTGGCGTCTTCGGCAGTCGCGACGGGCTCGAACTCCTCGGGCGTGACGCCGTTGAAGACGCAATGCACCACGCCTTTGGGGGTGCCGACGATGCGTTGATAGGTGTCGCGAGCGAACGCACTCTCGAACAGGAACAGGTCGGTCGCGTCCATCAGCGTCCGCTCCAGCCGTGCGTAAAACTCGCCCTTGAAGGTGTTGAGTGGGTAGTGCAGCGAGCCGCCATGCGGCGTGTAGATGCGGATTGTGTCGTCGGAGCGTCGCCGCATCCGGATGAACGCGCCGGCCTTGGCGCCGTGGCCGTGCATGACGTCGGGCTTGAGCGTGGCGATCAGGCGTCGCATGCGAAGCCAGACCAGGACATCGTCCGGCGACGGCTCGCGGCGAATCGCAAGCCGGTGCGCGCCGAGCTTCAGCCGCGGCGCGAGCTCGGCCAGCGCCTTGTCGGCGCGCTCGCCGCCGGTGAGGCTGTCGGCGAGGATGCCGACATGATGGCCGCGGTCGACCTGGCCGTTGGCGACGTCAAGGATGTGGCGGAAGATGCCGCCGACCGGAGCACGCACGGCGTGCAGGATACGAAGCGGCCGGTCAGGAGAGGGGGGCATCAATCAAAACCAGCGCTCGACGGCAAATGCGGAACAATTCCCAGGAAAATATCGAGATGGATTAAGGGGTCTCGTGGTTAACAAACGGTGACGAGTGCGCCTGCGCAAGTCGCCGCATGCCGCGATTAACCCAGCGGCAACCTTAATGGAGTGTAATCGCGCCGGTTGAGATAGCTTGGTGGCGTTGCGCTGCGGGAGTGTTCGATGCGTTTAGCGTTCTGGCGTGCCGGCAAGGATAAGGCCGTTGTTGCGCGGGCTGTTGCAAAGTCCAAAACCGAAGTCGCGCCCAAAGCTGAGGTCAAGGTCGAGCCCAAGATCGAACCCAAGATCGAGCAGAAGACCGAAGTCAGGCCTGCGCCGCGCGTCACCAAGCAGGCCCAAGTCGAATCCGGCGATATCGACCTGCACGCGCTCGGCGCGGCATTGGCGCGCAAGCGTGGCTGGATCATCGTGCCGACGGTGCTGGCGCTCGTCGCATCCGTCGCAATCGTCAATTTCGTCACGCCGCGCTACAAATCCGAATCGCGCATCCTCATCGACGGCCGCGAGAACGTGTTCTTGCGACCCAGCAGCGACCGCAGCGAGGAACGGCAGGCGCTCGACGCCGAGGCCGTCACCAGCCAGGTGCAGCTCGTGCTGTCGCGCGATCTGGCGCGGGAGATCATCAAGAAGAACAAGCTCGCGGAACGCCCCGAGTTCGATCCGGTCCTGCAAGGCATCTCGCCGCTGAAGTCGCTGGCCGCGATGATCGGTATCGGCCGCGATCCGTTCTCGATGACGCCCGAAGAACGCGTGCTCGACGCCTATTACGATCGCCTTCAGGCCTACGCCGTCGACAAGTCGCGCGTGATCGTGGTCGAATTTCAGTCCGCCGATCCGGAGCTTGCCGCACGCGTCGCCAATTCGATCGCGGACGGTTATCTCGTGCTCCAGCAGGGCGTGCGCCAGGAGCAGGCCAAGAACGCCAGCCAGTGGCTTTCCGGCGAGATCGACAGCTTACGCAAGAAGGTCTCCGACGCCGAGGCGAGGGTCGAGGACTTCCGTTCGAAGTCGAGCCTGTTCATCGGCACCAACAACACCACGTTGTCGAACCAGCAGATGGGCGAGGTGAACACCCAGCTCAACAATGCGCGCTCGATGAAGGCGGATGCGGAATCCAAGGCGCGGCTGATCAAGGAGATGCTCCAGAGCGGCAAGCCGATCGAGGCGTCCGAGGTCGTGAACTCCGAATTGATGCGGCGGCTGTCGGAGCAAAGGGTAACGCTGCGCGCGCAGCTCGCCGAACAGTCGTCCACGCTGCTTGGCAACCACCCGCGGATCAAGGAGTTGAAGGCCCAGCTTGGCGACCTCGACAATCAAATCCGCGACGAGGCGGCCAAGATTTCCCGGTCGCTCGAAAGCGACGCGCGCATCGCCAGCGGGCGGGTCGACGGCCTGACCGTGAGCCTCGAGCAGCTCAAGAAGCAGGCGACCTCGACCAACGGCCAGGACGTCCAGCTCCGCGCGATGGAGCGCGAGGCAAAGGCGCAGCGCGATCTGCTCGAGAGCTATCTCGCCAAGTATCGCGAGGCCAATACCCGCGAGACCATCGACACCGCGCCGACCGACGGCCGCGTCATCTCGCGCGCCGTCGTCTCGAACACGCCGGCCTATCCGAAGAAGCTGCCGATCGTGCTGATCGCGACGATCGCAACGCTGCTGCTTTCGTCCGGCGTCGTCGTCACCGGCGAGTTGCTGAGCCAGACCGCGCCGCGCGCGGTGGCCGCGCTCAGGCCGGTGCAAGCGCAGGCGCCGTTGCGCCAGGAACCCGTTGTCCAACCGGTTGCCCAGCCGGTCGTTCAGCCGGAGATCGAACCGATCGCAGATCCGGTCACGGCGGAGCTGGCGCCGCTTCAGCCGGAGATGACCGATGATGCCGAAGTCACCGAATTCACCGAGATCGAAAATCTGGCCGACAGCCTGCGCGCCGCGGGTGCTGCGGCGAAGAAGGTCACGGTGCTCGGCACCGCTTCCGGCGAAGCCATTACACTGTCGACGCTGACGCTGGCCCGGCATCTGGCGCGCGAGGCCCGCGTCGTCGTGGTCGATCTCGCCGCGTCCTCGCCGACGATTGCCGCGGTATCCGTCGATGCTTCGGCGCCCGGCCTTGCCGAGCTGATGCAGGGTGAGGCGTCGTTCGCGCAAATCATCACGAAGGACAAGCTGTCGCGGCTGCATCTCGTCATGGCCGGCCGTCCCGGCTTCGACCGCAGCGTGCTGCAATCGCCGCGGGTGACGCTCGCCATCGACGCGCTGCTGCGCGCCTATGATCACGTGCTGATCGACGCTGGCGGCGCCTCCGACCTCCCGGCCGAACTGCTGACAGCGCATGCCCGCGCCGTCGTAGTGCCGGATGCGTCGATGGCGAGCGATGCGCGCACGCTGATGTGCGAGCAGCTGAGGGCGGTCGGCTTCAGCGAGGTGACGATGCTGAGCAAGCCGGTGCAGCCGTCGAATGCGGTTGACGCGCCGCGCGTGGTGGCGGCTTAGTTCTTATCCTCTATCCGCAGGCTCGATATCTTAGGGTGGGCAAAGGCGCACTTGCGCCGTGCCCACCACTTCGAATTGGTGGGCACGCTTCCGCCTTCGCTCTGCGAGCTGCGGCGGACAAGCCGCTTTGCCCACCCTACGATATCGGCGCACGTGGACAGATTTACCCGAACGCCTGCCGCAGCCGTCGGGCCAGGTCGAACAGCATCTGGTTCTGCTTCACCAGCCGCTTGCCGCGGCTGAGCGATGACATCGCCATCGCGGCGAGCCTGCCGCGCGAGGTCAGCGGGACAAAACTGTCGAAGATCTCTTCGTCGTCCTTGCAGAACATCCGCTTGTAGTCGTCCGAGCCGATGCCGAGGTCGAGTGAGCGGTAGCCGCGCTCGGCGTAGCGATCGATGATATAGCGCATCAGGATCAGGCCGGGGCTGTAACGGGCGTGCTCGGACATCGTGTAGGTGTTGAACATCATCGAGAAGCGCTCGCCGTCGGCGACGCCGGCGAAGATCGCGATCACCTCGTCGTCGCACTCCAGCGCATGGATGTCGATGACGCGGCCTTCGCCGCGCGGCGCAAGGCAGGCGCTGCGGATGAACTCTTCGACGCCCGGTTCGGCGAAGACGTTCGGGAGCTTCTGTTCTGCCATCCGCACCGGCTTGACGCGGAAGAACCAGTCAAGCAAGCGGGTGACGTCCGCGTCCGACGTGGCAAGGTGATAGCGATAGCCGGCGAGCGCCTGGAGCTTCTTTTCCTTGCTCTTGAGGCGGCGGCGGAAGGAATTGCTGATACGCGATGCCGGCGGCCCGCCCGGCTCCATCACCAGTTGCGGACAGCCGTTGATCGGGCTCTGTCGTGGCAGAGCTGCAAACGGGTTCTGCTGGCCGTGCCAGCGCTGCGGCTGCTGCGTCAGCACGAGTACGTCGACGTGCTCGCGGAGCGGCGCGAACAACGTATCGAGATCGGCGGCAACGGTCTGCGCGGCACACGCGGCGTTCCACAGGCCCATGTTGAAGGTCGTATGCTTGCCGCCCATGAAGCAGGCCGTGTGCACGCCGTGGCTTTGGCGCAACGAGAGCGGCAGCAGCAGCAGCGGCCTGTGATCATCATCGCGGGCGATGACGACGAAGGGGCGCGCGCCTTCGCGCTCGCCGACCAGTCGCTGCCAGGGGCTCAGCAGATCGAACCGCTGATAGGGCGTGAAGAGATGGCCGGGCTGCTCGAAGGCGCGCCAGACGGCCTCGGCGGCGCCGAGATCGGTGACGATATCGACATGCGCGATACGGCTCGCTTTCGACCGCGCTGGCGCTTCTGCCGTCCGGCTTTGCATCGCCGCAGCCATGGTCATTCACGAAACCTGTCGAGAAATCAAAATAGACGTAATTCGGCCGGTGGCCGACCTTTGCAAAGAAATGTCAACAAAGGGTAAGGACAATGGAGAGGGAACGGGCGCTCGAGGGCGCGAAGGGTCAAGATATTGGCATCCGACGACAGTTGGCTGGAGCGGCTGCGCCTCGAGCTGGCCTGGTTCACCGGCCAGGCCGCGCTGCGCAGTCGCGGTGCCGGCGCCATTCTGCGCTTTGAACGTGTGCGTCCGCGCCGGCGCGGCGGATTTCAGCCGCTGCGCGCGAGCGAGATCACGCCACGATTTCTCGACCGCGCCATTCGCGCATTGAAGCGCTGGAATTATGAGTTTCTCGGCATGGACGAGGTCTGCCGCCGCGCCGTGACGCTGCCGGAGCAGCGGCGTTTCGTGGCGCTCACCTTCGACGGTGCGCCGAAGGATCTGATCGACTTCGCCTATCCGGTGCTGTCGCATCACGCCGTGCCCTTCACGATCTACGTGCCCACCGCTTTTCCTGATGGCGTCGCACAGGCCTGGTGGCTCGGGCTCGAACAGGTGATTGCGCGCGAGAGCCGCATCAGCCTGATGATGGGCGAGAAGGAGCAGCGTTTCGTCGTCACCGACAGTGCCGAGAAACAGGCGCTGTTTTCGCATCTCGAGCGCTGGCTGCGCTCGCTGTCGCCGGCGGATCTGTCGGCGGCGATCGCCGATCTCTGTACGCGCTACCGGATCGATCTTGCCGCGCTCTCGCGCGAGGCGTCGATGGATTGGGAGGATCTCGCGAAGCTCGCCGCCGATCCGCTCGTCACGATCGGCAGCGCGACCGTGAACTATCCCGTGCTCGCCAACATGAAGGACAGTGCGGCGCTGCGCGAGATGACGATGGGCAAGGCCGTCGCCGAATCCGCCTTCCGCCGCGAGGTGGGTCATTTCGCCTTTCCGTTCGGCGATCGCGCCTCCTTCCGGCGCAGTCACGTCGTGATGGCAGAGGAAGCCGGCCTTGCCAGCGCGGTGTCGACGATATCAGGTATCGTCGATGCGGAGGGGCGGACCAATCTGCGCGCGCTGCCGCGGATTTCCTGGGACGGCCGTGTGCGCTCGCTGCGCATGCTGCGTGTGCTGGTGTCAGGCCTCGCCTTTGCGCCGGTGAAGCCGACGGGCAGCGCTACGAATTAGATTTGACGCGATCAGGCCGCTGCATCCAGCTCACGATCGGCATCGCCGGCAGCACCCAGCCCAGGCCGACCACCACGTAATAGATCGCCTGCCGCCAGCCGGATTCGGCGATCCACGGCATCTGCGCCGCCGCCATGCCGAGCAGGGCCCAGACGGTGCAAAGCATCAGGAGCAGGATGGCGCCGAGGAACTTGCGGGTGCGGATCGTCATGGCGGACTATGAGCGGCTTTCGCGTAACTTGCGCTGCGGGAGCGGGGGACTATAAGGGGCGCGCAGTCCGGTTCAAGCCTTCAAGTCTTGGTTTTGCTCCCGAAATGACACCGATTTCCGCCCCGTCCAACCCCCATCGCGCCGTGCGCTGGTGGCTGATCTCCGTCGCCGCGCTGATCGCGCTGATGGTGCTGGTCGGCGGCGCGACGCGGCTGACGGAATCCGGCCTCTCGATCGTCGAATGGAAGCCGGTCACGGGCAGCCTGCCGCCGCTGTCGGAGGCGCAGTGGACCGAGGCGTTCGAGGCCTACAAGAGGATCCCGCAATATCGCGAGCTCAACGCGGGCATGAGCCTGTCCGAGTTCAAGCAGATTTTCTGGTGGGAATGGAGCCACCGGCTGCTTGGCCGTTTCATTGGCGTCGCCTATCTCTTGCCGTTCCTGTTCTTCCTGTGGCGCGGTGGCCTCTCCGGTGAATTGAAGCGCAGGCTGTGGCTGCTGTTCGCCCTCGGCGGGCTCCAGGGCGCGGTCGGCTGGTGGATGGTCGCCTCGGGCCTCACCGAGCGGGTCGAGGTATCGCAATATCGGTTGGCGACGCATCTTGTGCTCGCGCTGCTGATCTTCGCCGGCATCGTCTGGACGGTGCGACGGCTCAAGGAGCGGCCGCAGATTGCAGCATCGGCGCGGCTGCGATTCACGAGCGCGCTGCTGCTCGTCGTGACGTTCGTGCAGATCTATTTCGGCGCGCTGGTCGCGGGCCTCCGCGCGGGGCGCGCCTACAACACCTGGCCGCAGATCGACGGCGCGTTCATTCCCTCGGCCGAGCGGCTGTGGTTCGAGACGCCGTGGTGGCGCAACATGTTCGACAACGTGCTGACGGTGCAGTTCGAGCACCGCATGACCGCCTATGCGCTGTTTGCGCTGGCCGCGCTCCACGCGATTGACGCGGTGCGGTCGCGCGCAGGTGCAGCCGCGAGCGGCGCGCTCTCGCTGTTCGCGGCGGTGAGCCTGCAGGCGGTGCTCGGCATTCTCACGCTGCTCAACCAGGTGCCGATCGACCTCGCGCTGTCGCACCAGGCGGTCGCAATCGTCGTGCTGATGCTCGCCGTTATGCAGGTGGAGCGGCTCGCTTCGCGGCAATCTGCGCAGGCGCAGTCGCGCGCGGTTCCAGTTGGCCAGCCCGGCTGATCACCATCAGCCCGTCTGATCAGCAATACCCGGAGATGCCGCACGAGTAGGGCAGCCGCCAGAAGTAGTCGACCTGCTTCCCGCCGTAATACGAGCCCTGATAGTCGTAGTCCCAGGGCCGGCCGTAATAGCCGGGCAGCGTGTGGGAGCCCGGCAGCAGCGGCGTGCCCGGCAAGTTGCGGATGTAGCTGCCGATGCCATAGGCCGGCGAGATCAGCGCATCCGGATCGGTATCGACATAGACCTGCGGCGGCTCCTGTGGCGGAGCAGCGGCGCGCCGCTTCGGCGTGGCCGGCAGATCGGCGGCAACGGCAGCTGAGACCGTCAACATGACCGCAAGGGCAGGCACCATCCAGCGCAGCATCATCGGCTCCGAATCAAAGGGCGATCCAAGGACGATGTATGCGGCAGATATGGTTAATGACTGTTAACTGGCGGCGCCGTCCGGGGCGACTTTGCTTGCCGCCCCGGATGACAACAGCTACGCCCCCAGCGCCTGTTCCAGATCCGCGATCAGGTCTTCCTTGTCCTCGATGCCGATCGAGAGCCGCACCACGTCGGGGCCGGCGCCGGACTTGATCTTGGCGGCGTCGTCGAGCTGGCTGTGCGTGGTCGAGGCCGGATGGATCACCAGCGAGCGGGTGTCGCCGACATTGGCCAGGTGCGAGAACAGCTGCAGCTTCGATACCAAATTGACCCCGGCGTCGTATCCGCCCTTCAGGCTGAAGGTGAACACGGCGCCCGCGCCCTTCGGCGCGTATTTGCGCGCGAGCTGGTTGTACTTGTCGCTCGCAAGGCCCGCATAGCTGACCGAGGCCACCGCCGGATGGCCGGCGAGGAATTCAGCGACCGCCTTGGCGTTGTCGCATTGCTTCTGCATGCGCAGCGGCAAGGTCTCGATGCCGGTCAGGATCATGAAGGCGTTGAAAGGCGACAGCGCGGGGCCGAGGTCGCGCAGGCCCAGCACGCGGCAGGCGATCGCGAAGGCGAAATTGCCGAAGGTCTCCTGCAGGCGGATGCCGTGATATTCCGGCCGCGGCTCCGACAGCATCGGATATTTGCCCCCGGTCGACCAGTCGAAGGTGCCGGCATCGACGATGATGCCGCCGAGCGAATTGCCGTGGCCGCCGAGGAACTTCGTCAGCGAGTGCACCACGATGTCGGCGCCATGGTCGATCGGACGAATGAGGTAGGGTGAGGCCAGCGTGTTGTCGACGATCAGCGGCACGCCCGCCTTGCGCGTCACCGTCGAGATCGCCTCGATGTCGGTGATGCTGCCGGCGGGATTGGCGATGGACTCGATGAAGATGGCCTTGGTGCGCGGCGTCACCGCGCGCTCGAAGCTCGAGATGTCATCGGGATCGGCCCACACCACGTTCCAGCCGAAGCTCTTGAACGCATGCGTGAACTGGTTGATCGAGCCGCCATAGAGCTTTCGTGCCGCGATGAACTCGTCGCCGGGCTGCATCAATTGCTGCAGCACCACGACCTGCGCGGCATGGCCCGAGGCCACCGCCAGCGCCGCCGTGCCGCCTTCGAGGGCTGCGACGCGCTCTTCCAGCACCGCATTGGTGGGATTGCCGATGCGGGTATAGATGTTGCCGAATGCCTGCAGGCCGAACAGCGAGGCGGCGTGGTCGGCGTCGTTGAACACGAACGAGGTCGTTTGATAAATCGGAGTCGCGCGCGCGCCGGTGGTGGGGTCGGGCTGTGCACCGGCGTGCACGGCGAGGGTTGAAAATCCCGGAAGGCGATCGCTCATTGAGGGCGTCCTGTTCTTGTGACCTGAAATCGCGCGGCATGCTGATCGGCGCCGCGCCCGCCGTCAAGGCGCCGCGTCACATCAGGATCATTTGGGAATGATCTTGCTACGCATTGTCGCGATCGCGAAAGGAATCCTTCGCGATGCGTCAGCTTTGCTCGCTCTTGTTCTTTGCGGCGCGGTCGGAGGCCGCGGTGTCGCCGCCGCCGACGCTCATCCGATTGAGGGATAGCCGCATGCCTTGCGTCGGTGCCGGCGCGCGCTTGGAACTGAGCGTGCGCGAATTCACGCCC
This sequence comes from Bradyrhizobium sp. 192, assembly GCF_023100965.1. Lineage (NCBI taxonomy): Bacteria > Pseudomonadati > Pseudomonadota > Alphaproteobacteria > Hyphomicrobiales > Nitrobacteraceae > Bradyrhizobium > Bradyrhizobium sp. 192. The sequence goes on along the minus strand of NZ_CP064690.1, from coordinate 5,280,526 downwards.
ATCCAGGAGATCTCGGACGACAGGCGGCCATATTCGATCTTGGGACAGCGGTTCATCACCACCTTGATACCGACCGACTCGGCTTTCGCTGCCGCCACCTCGTCACGCGCGCCGAGCTGCATCCAGATCACCTTCGGCAGCGGGTCGAGGGTAAGCGCCTCCTCGACCACGGGCAGGATGTGACTGGAATTGCGAAAGATGTCGATCATGTCGATGGGACGGTCGATGTCGGCGAGCGAGGCGACGAAGGGCTTTCCGAGCAGCTCCTTGCCGACATGGCCGGGATTGACCGGGATCATGTCGTAACCGCGCTGTGCCAGATATTTGAAGGCGAAATAGCTCGGCCGCACGTTGACCGGCGAGGCGCCGACCATCGCGATCGACTTCACGGAGTTGAGGATGGCGCGGATGTAATTGTCGGGATAGGCGTCGTGGTTCATTTGTCGTCTTTTCTTGTTGTCACTCATCCCGCCATGTCGGCGCACGCTTTTCGATGAAGGCGCCGATGCCTTCCTCGGCGTCGCGCGCCATCATGTTCTCGGTCATCACCTCTGCGGCATAACGATAGGCCTCCTCAAGGCTCATCTCGGCCTGGCGATAAAATGCCTCCTTGCCGAGCTTGACGGTGTAGGCGGATTTCAGCGCGACCTGCTGCGCGAGCTCGATCGCAGCGCCGAGTTCTGTGCCGGCGGGCACCACGCGGTTGACGAGCCCGATCTCGCGCGCGCGGTCGGCCGTGACAGGCTCGCCCGTCAGCAGCATCTCCATGGCCTGCTTGCGCGGGACGTTGCGCGACAGCGCCACCATCGGCGTTGAGCAGAACAGGCCGATGTCGACGCCCGGCGTGGCGAACTTGGCGTCCTCCGAGGCGATGGCGAGATCGCAGCTTGCCACGAACTGGCAGCCGGCCGCGGTCGCGATGCCCTGGACGGCAGCCACCACGGGCTTGGGCAGGTGTACGATCGCCTGCATCATTGCGCTGCAGGCGGTCATCATCTCGGCGAAAAAGGCGCGGCCGCGGTCGGGATCGGTGCGGCGCGCGGTGAGTTCCTTCATGTCGTGGCCGGCGGAGAAAGCCGGGCCGTTGGCCGCGATCACGACGCCGCGGACGGCCTTGTCGCCGCCGATATCATTGAGTTCGGCATGCAGGCTGGCGATCATCGCTGCCGACAGGCTGTTGCGCGCAGCGGGCCGGTTCAGCGTCAGGACCGCGATGGAGCCTTTGGTCTCGCGCAGCAGGATCGGCGGTTGCGGGGAGGGGGCGCGGGCGGCCTGGGCGGACATCGAAGCGTTTCCGTTGGATTATTGCATTTGAATGACGCAGATAACTTAATGTAACAGGACAAGTGAAGCGAGGGTGGGGAACAGCATGGCGTTAGCGAAAATGAGCGTGGCGGATGTCGAGCAGTTCCTTCGCGTCGAATTTCCCCAGGCGTTCAGCGGCGACGACATCATGATCGAAAGCGCGGACGGCCAGACCTGCCTCCTGCGGCAGCGTTTCAGCGAGAAGATGCTGCGTCCCGGCGGAACCGTATCCGGCCCGACGCTGATGGCGCTGGCCGATTTCGCGATGTACGTGGTGCTGCTGTCCGCGATCGGACCGGTCGGGCTCGCCGTGACCACCAATCTCAACATCAATTTCCTGCGCAAGGGCCAGCCCGGCCAGGATGTGCTGGCGGAGGCGCGGCTGCTCAAGCTCGGCAAGCGGCTGGCGGTCGGGGAGGTGAAGCTGTTGTCCGGCACCTCGCCCGATCCGATCGCCCATGTCACCTCCACCTATTCCATTCCAACTGTTTGAACTTTTCGCAGGTAATATAGAACCATATTTTCAAGCTATTGATATTACGACGCTAATTCACGTCGCTGGGCATTGACCGTTGCGCGTCCCTTCTTTAGAAAACCGCCTAGTCCGGTGCGGTGTTCGCGCCGATGCTCCCCGTCCACGGAAACTCTGACATGAAAACCTTTTCGGCAAAGCCGGCTGAGGTGACGAAGAAGTGGGTGCTGATCGACGCCAAGGGTCTGGTCGTCGGCCGCCTCGCCACCATCGTTGCCATGCGCCTGCGCGGCAAGCACCTCCCGACCTACACCCCGCACGTTGATTGCGGCGACAACGTCATCATCATCAACGCGCAGCATGCGGTCCTCACCGGGCGCAAGCGCGAGCAGAAGACCTACTACAAGCACACCGGCTATGTCGGCCACATCAAGGAGCGCACCGCGCGCCAGATCCTCGAGGGCAAGCACCCCGAGCGCGTGCTGGAGAAGGCCGTCGAGCGCATGATCCCGCGTGGTCCGCTCGGTCGCGTCCAGATGGGCAACCTCCGCGTCTATGGCGGCGCCGATCATCCGCACGAGGCTCAGACGCCCGAGAAGATCGATATCGCCAAGTTGAACCGCAAGAACACGAGGGCCGCATAACATGGCCGAATCCATTCAGTCGCTCGACCAGCTCTCGCAGCTCAAGACGGCGGCGGCGCCCGATGCGCCCAAGCACGAGAAGAAGGTCGACAAGTTCAACCGCGCCTATGCCACCGGCAAGCGCAAGGACGCGGTCGCTCGCGTCTGGATCAAGCCGGGCGCCGGCAAGGTCACGGTCAACTCCCGCGAGGTCGAGGTCTATTTCGCCCGTCCCGTGCTGCGCATGATGATCGAGCAGCCGTTCTCGGTGGCCGCCCGTTCCGGCCAGTACGATGTGGTCTGCACGGTTGCCGGCGGCGGCCTGTCCGGCCAGGCCGGCGCGGTCCGTCACGGCATCTCCAAGGCGCTCACCTATTTCGAGCCGGAGCTGCGCACCGTGCTCAAGAAGGGCGGCTTCTTGACCCGCGACTCGCGCGTGGTCGAGCGCAAGAAGTACGGCAAGGCCAAGGCCCGCCGGTCCTTCCAGTTCTCGAAGCGTTAATCGCTTCGATCACATTCGCCGCGAAAGCGGCTTCAATGAGATGCAAAAGGGCGCTGATTTCAGCGCCCTTTTTGTTGTTCGTTTGTCTGCAAATTGATGGCGTGTTTCCAGAAAACTTGGGCGCCCGCGAAAACCTGAATGGAACCCGCCAGATTTAGCGTCGCCTTCGGAAGGGCGCGCAAATCGGATGTACCGATCGCGTAACTGCTATGGCTTAAGGGGGCCGACATGATGTCGCTCGATAGCATCACGCTCTATTTGGTCGCCACCATGGTCGCCGCATTGCTCGGCGCCATGATGGTTTTCTTCGGCAGGCAGGAGAACAGCCCTGCACTGAAATGGTGGGGCACCGCCTATCTCCTCGGTGCCGCCTCCGTAGCGCTGTGGACCGCGGCCGGCGACAGGCTGGGCCCGCATCTCTACCTCGCGCTTAACGCGGTCGGCCTCGTCGCCTGCGGCATGGTGTGGAACGCGGCGCGCGTCTTCCACGGCCGCAAGCCGAACTGGCCCGGCCTCGTGCTCGGTGCGCTCGCCTGGGTCGGCGCCGTCACGTTGCTCGACCCCGAGGCATCCATGGTGCGGATGATCGTCGGCGCCGGCATCGTCTCGGTCTACGCGGCTCTGACCGCCAGCGAGCTCTGGACCGAACGGCGCAAGAGCCTGCAACGACGCTGGCCGGCCGTCGTGATGCCGGTGATGCACGGCTGCGTGTTGATGCTGCCGGTTCTGATCGGCGGCTTCCTGCGTCCGCACGATGCCGGCTTCCCCCAGAGCATCTGGGTCAAGGTGTTCGCGGTCGAACTCATCCTCTACGCCGTCGGCACCGTGTTCGTGATCTTCATGCTGGTGTCCGAGCGCACGGTGACCGCGCACCGCACCGCCGCGTCGACCGATCCCCTGACCGGCATGCTCAACCGCCGCGGCTTCTCGGAAGCCTGCGGCCGCGTGATCGAGCGCGAGGCCAAGGCCGGACGTCCCGTCACCGTGATGATCTTCGACATCGACCATTTCAAGTCGATCAACGACCGCTTCGGCCACCCCGCCGGCGATGAGATGCTGAAGCTGTTCTCCACCGTCGTCGTCAACAATCTGCGCATCACCGACATGTCGGGGCGGATCGGCGGCGAGGAATTCGCGGCACTGCTGCCGTGTTCGCTGGAGGAGGGCGTGCTGGTCGCCGAGCGCGTACGCGAGGCGTTCGAGACCTCCGGCGTCGTGGTCGACGAAGGCCCGGTCGACACCACCGTCAGCATCGGCGTCGCCGGCGGTCCTGCCGGCACCGAGCTCGAAGTGCTGCTGGCATCCGCCGACACCGCGCTCTATCAGGCTAAGCGCGGCGGCCGTAACCGCGTCGAGGCGGCGGAGGAGCTGCCGCTGTCGCTGGAGAACTGGCGCCGCCAGAGCGCCGCGCGGATCAGTACGCCGCGGCCGGCCACCGCCTGAGACGCAGCGCAGCAGCCGCGGTAATTCCCTGTTTACCATTCGATCCCTACCATTGCGGTCATGGAATCGATCCGTCGACAGAACCCGCAAGCTGCCCTGATGTCGCTCGAAGCCGCTGCGGCCTCGGCACGCAGCGGGTTCGCCTGCCTGTTCTCGACCGCGGACGAGTACGAGAGCGCGCTGATCACCGAGCGCCGTGCGCAGGGGCGTTACACGCAAGGCCGCCGCAGCTACTGGCCGCTCGCATTGTTCGTCGGTTGCGCCCTGATCGTGGCGGGCACCGTTCTGCTGCTGGTTTGAAAGGTCTGCATTTCCGGGCCGAGCAGGGCGCCGTTTCGGCGCCTTTTTCTTTTTCGCCCGCTGCGCTAGACACGCCCATCGAACAAAAAGGGTGGAAACCGATGATCACCGAGATCGCGCAAATCGACGTCAAGCCGGGCAGCGAGAAGGACTTCGAGGCCGCTGTCGCCAAGGCCAAGGCCGCTTTCGGCCGCTCCAAGGGCTTTCACGGCTTCGAACTGCACAAATCCATCGAGAAGCCGCAGCGCTACCGGCTGATGGTGAAGTGGGCGACGCTGGAGAACCACACCGTCGATTTCCGCGGCTCGGAGAATTTTGCCGAATGGCGCGGCCTCGTCGGCCAGTATTTCGCCTCGCCCCCGGAGGTCGAGCACACCGAGACCGTGCTGACGACCTGAGCTGGCTCAGGTCGCCTGCGCCAGCGGCGGCGCCTCATAGGTCTTGAAATGGTCAATCATGACCTTGCCGATGGCAAGCAGCGGCAGCGCCAGCGCCAGGCCCCAGATGCCGAACACGACGCCGAGCACGATCTGGAACGCGAACAGCGTGGCCGGCGGGATGTCCAGCGCCTGCCGCTGCAGGATCGGCGTCAGCACGTAGCTCTCCATGGCGTGCACGCCCATGAAGAGCAGAAAGGCCGATAGCGCTGGGATCCAGCCCGAGGCGAGGCTCGCCAGCACCACGACGACGCCCGCGATGATGGCTCCGAGGGTCGGGATGAAGGCGAGCAGGCCGGCCTGAATTCCCAGGATGAACGAGCCGGGGATGCCGATGACGGCAAGCCCGATCCAGGTCACCACGCCGACCGCGAGCATGACGATGATCTGCGCGATCAGCCAGCGCTCCAGGGTTTCGCTGATGCGATCGATGATCAGGGCGACGCGGGTGCGGTGCCTCGCCGGCGCCAGATACAGCAGGCCGTCGTGATAGACGCCGGGCTGGGCGGCGAAGGCAAGGCCGAGGAACAGCACGATGAAGATGTTGCCCACGCCGTGGATGGTGCCGAGCAGCAGCTTGAAGGTCTGGCTCACGATCGCGCCGCCGCTGGAAGCCAGCGCGCCCGCACTGGGCAAGGAACCGCGCGAGGGCGCCGCCGCTGCGGGCGCCGCCTCCGACGGAATATTGGCCGAGGAGTCGGTCGCGCCGTTGCCGAAATCGAAGAAGCTGGTGTCGATGCCGTGGCTGTCCAGAAAGGACTTCACGTTTCCGATCTGCGACTTGATGGTCTTGCTCAGCAGCGACGCCTGTTCGGCGATGGTGGCGCCGCCGAGATAGGCGATGCCGACGAGTATCAGGGCGAGCGCGGTGCAGACGATCGCAAGCCGTACCGGATGCGGCAGGGGCACCCTGCGGCCAAGTGCGCCGGTCAGTGCGTTGAGGCCGAGACCGAGCAGCGTGCCCGTGAAGATCAGCAGCACGGTGGCGGCGAAATACCAGGTGAAGGCGAGCAGCGCGGTGAACAGCACGACGCCGATGCCCCCGACCGAGATCGCCCAGGCGAGATCGCCGCGGGTCCGGGAGCGTTCATCTTTGGGCATGGTCACGTCGGGTCCTCTCAGCGCAATTCGCGCCGTACTCTCTCGACAAACGCGCTTCGGAGCAAGGCCGCGTCGACGCGCCGGTTTGACGCCGGCGTGCCGACCGTGCAGAGCGATGAGGAAAGAACAATGGGGGCGGTTTGAGCTTCATCAGCAAATGGGCCGGTCTGCTCGGGCTTCTGGCCGTGCTCGTGATCGGCGACCAGATCCGGATCAACCGGCCCGGCCACAAATTTCGCCTGACGGTCGAGGTGACGACGCCCGACGGGATCAAGACCGGGTCCGGCATTCTGGCCGTCGTGCCCGACCGCAACTATAACCGCGGCGGCCGCACCACGACACGCGGGGAGGCGGTGTTCGTCGACCTTGGCCAGGACGGCGCCAAAGGCAGGAATCTGGTGGCCTTGCTGGCGCACCGGCAGGGCGCCAAGCTGGACTTCGACGACATCAACTATGTCGCGCTGCGTGCCTACGGCGCCGCGCGGGGCAGTCGCGTCTCGTTCAACGATATCCAGCGGCAGACCGGCGTGGTCCCGTTGGAGGGAGACCTCGTGCCGGTCCTCGTGAGCTTCGGAGACCCCAGGGATCCCGGGACGGCGCGCCTTGTCGCCAGCGACAATGCGGCGGCGGTTCTGGGCGAGGGCTATGCGATCCGCGGCCTCACGGTCGAGGTCGTGCCGAACGGGTTCTGGCCGATCGATTTCGGTGGGGCGCTCGGGGAGCCGGTGACACGCGGAATTGATGCGAAACTGCCCTGGCTGGCCGCGCCGGGCGATCCGGCGGCAACCGCATTGAAGGCCGCCGGCCTGCCCGCCGGGGGTGAGGCCCGGGAGGCATTTGCGCGAAAATAGCATTGCCGTCCCGCGATCCCTTCTGTTGAATTTGTGCCATCGGAGGGGCATGTTCGGAGAATCTTCTTCACGGAGAGGCACGGAACGACAGATGAGAAAGCCGGTCGTCGGCGTGATCGGGAATGCCCATCGCGTCGAAAATCGATTTCAGGTCCAGATGGTCGGCGAGCGCAATTTGCGCGCCGTGGCCGAGGTTTCCGGCGGCCTGCCGATGATGTTCGCGGGAGCGCCTGATATTACCGACATCGGTGCGCTGCTCGACACGGTCGACGGCATCGTGCTGACCGGCGCCCGCGCCAACGTGCACCCGACCCGTTTCAACGTCGATCCGTGTGAGGCGCACGAGCCCTACGACATCCACCGCGACGAGGTGGCGCTGGCGCTTTCGGTCGCTTGCGTCGCTCGCGGCGTGCCGCTGTTCGGGATCTGCCGCGGCCTCCAGGAGATGAACGTCGCCTTTGGCGGCTCGCTGCATCCGGAGATCCGCGAAATTCCCGGCCGCATGAACCATCGCATGCCCCGGCTCGAGAACGGCGAGATCCACCCCGATCCGACCGTGGTGTTCGCCGACCGTCACGACGTCGAGCTGACGCCGGGCGGCGCGTTCGCAAAGCTGCTCGGCTGCGAGAAGATCAGGGTCAATTCGCTGCACGGCCAGGGCATTCTCGAGCCCGGCAGGCGCGTGCTGGTCGAGGGCGTCGCCGAGGACGGCACCATCGAGGCGATCCGGATCGCGGAGGCCCCGACCTTCGCGCTCGGCGTGCAATGGCACGCCGAATACGATCCGCAGCACAATCCGATCAATCGCAAGCTGTTCGAGGCCTTTGGCGAAGCGCTGGTCGCAAGGCAGAGGGCGGCGGCGTAGATCACGGTCGGGTCCGGGACAAGCGAAGCGCAGATTCGGGTCCTACGCCGCTCGGAGGTCTCCTGGGGGATAGCTCGCTCGGCGAACTGCAGGACCTATTTTCCGGCTCGCATGAACGCCTGCATTTCTTCCGGCGTGAGCTTGCCATCCTTATTGCTGTCCATGGCCTTGAAAATTCGCTCGTGGGCTGCCTGAAACTCCGCCGACGAGAGGGCTCCGTCGCCGTCGGCGTCCATCAGCGCAAACACCATGCGGAACATGATCGGAGGCCCCATCGCGTCCGCACCCATCGTGCCGCGCCCCTTCATGGCGGGACCCATCATGCCTCCACTCATCATGCCTCCACCACCCATCATGCCTTGTCGCTCGCCGGACGGGCTTGCGGGCGGCGTCGTTTGCGCGGGCGCCGGTGCCTGATCCGATCCCGGGTGATGGCCGCCCTCGTGATCAGATGCCGTCTGAGCCAACGCGGGATAGGTCAGCGCTGCAAGCAACAGCGCTGCAGCAAGAGTTGGACGTCGCATGGCTGTTCCTCCGATGTTGATCTGAAATGACGATGATGCCGACGCAGACCAGGATCGGCTTGAGGCACGTCAATATGGTAGGTAGGAAACCCCGCTCGATGTGTCCTGAATGTGCCGGTCGGGAACCAGCCATCGTGGGATGGTTGCGCGAAAGCGATCACGATCTGGTTCTTCGCCGCTCCATGATGGGGTTCGCAACATTCAACGCATGCGACGGGCTCCGCTACTTGCAGACATGCCTTCTCGTTCTCGCGGCTCGTTTCGCCCGAGGCTTGCTGTCGTTTCGCGCTCTTCGAAAGACCAAAGGGCGCAGGGAAGGCCGGGCGCCGGCGGCACCCGAGATCCGTGCGCAACAGAAATGCACACGGGGTGGACCACAGGTGTTGCCGGTCGCCCGGCCTTCCCTGCGCGGCTGGTTTTAACGGTGTCCTTCGTGCTCTCCTCGGGGAGCGATGCACTATTGCCCCCGTCGCCTTGCGGATGGCTGATGCACGTGCCCGGTCGGGCCGCCGCATCACCGCAAGCCTTGACGCCAGAACCCCGGGCGTCAGGACCACACGACTTCTCCGTCCGCGGACGGCCCCGTCGAAATCCCCGAAGGCTTGCGTGTGCTCGCCCTCAGGTCTCGACAAGACCGCTATGACCGCGCCGTGTCGTATCGCGTCGCCTGAGGACTCACGGTTGCCCGCCCTGTCATCACGCATCCGCGCCGGCGCTGCCGCGTCCACCGCACCCCGGCCCGCATCTCGTGACGATCGCGAAGCGCCCCTTTGGAAGGGCCGGGATGGCACCTCTATGCCACAAATCCGAAATTCGGGAAAGTGGAATATTTTTGACGCGAGGGCTTGACCAGGTGTTTTGCCCGACGCCTCTTCGAGCCGCCGTCAGTTCTGTTTGCGATCTGCATGGCATAAGCGCGCCCCATCGAGGCGAATGACCCGGCGGCCGGGCGAGCGCATGTCGCGCTCAGGCCAGATAGTCTGGGGTGAAATCGGCGAGCCTGCGCAACTCCTCAGGCTGCAGCAGCTCGATCTCGCTGCCCTCCCATGCGATCAATCGGCGATGCCGCAGTTCCTGGATGGTGCGGTTGACGTGCACGATCGACAGGCCGCAGGCATCGGCGACGTGGCGCTGCGTCATCGGCATCTGGAAGCAGGCGTCCTTGAGAAGGCCGACGATATCCAGCCGCGCTGCGAGCTCGCAGATGAGGTGCGCGACCTTCGGCAGCGCCGTCTGCGCGCCGAGGCGGGCGATCCATTGTCGCGAGATAGCCGCATCGATCAGGGTCTCGCGCCAGAGAGCGCGGGTCAAATGGAGGGAGCCGTCGAGCAATTGGCGGAGCTGGCTGTGCCCGACGTAGCCCACGATGGTCGGGCCGAGGCCGACGAGGTCCGCATCCATCGGCGAGACCAGCAGCGTGTGCAGGCAGGGCATGTCGCCGGGAACGTGGAACGCCAGGATCTGGCTGCGGTCGCCGACGATGCGGGCCTGGTAGAGGAAGCCGCTGACGACGAAGACGCTGCGCGAGGCGGCCTCGCCCTGGCGCAGCACGATCTCGCCGTCCGCGACCTGACGCAGCGTGGAGGGCAGGCCCGCGATCTGCCGAAGTTCGTCCTCGGACAGGCCGTCGACGGTCTGGAGACGCGCTATGAACTTCGGATGCGGCATGAAACTCGCGGTGTATTTCAGTCGTCTCGCGGCGTTGATGCTTCGACGAAGCGCCGCGAGAGCTTTGCAAGGCTCCAATCGGAGACCGGCGCAGAGCGGAACTCGCGGATGGCGCGGGCGAGCTCCTGATCGGACATCGGCCGGGCCGGCTCCGTCAGCGTGCCCTTCTCGAAGGCATCGCTGATGCAGCCGAGGTGCGCGCCCGGATCGGATGCGAACAGATCGCGGATGCGGTCCAAAATCGTTGCGGGGCTCATTCCGGGACTCGGTTCGTAGGGACGACAGGTTGAACGCGACCCGGTCAGGCCGTCAGCCGGTTAGCAACCTGTGCCTCCGTTGCGCGTTCTAGTGCGCTGAACCCGGGGTCGACATATCATTTGATAGCGTCGGCGCGATTTTTGGTGGTGCCATGGACAAAGCTCACGACGTGCTGATCCGGAACCTTTCCGAGCACACCGCGCTTGAGCCGGAGGATCTTGCCGAGATCCGCGGGCTCACCTTCACGCTGCGCGATTTCGAGCCGAATGAGGATTTCATCCGTCAGGGCGATGAGCCGGAACACTCGGCGCTCGTCGTTTCAGGCATGGTCGCGCGCTACCATCTGCTCGGCACCGGGGGGCGGCAATACCTGTCCTTCCACCTGACCGGCGACCTGCCGGACTCCCAGGCTCTGTTCATCGACCAGATGGATCACGGATTGAGCGCGCTGGGACCGGCCACGGTGGCCTTCATCCCGCATCGCGAATTGTTCAGGGCTTTCCGGCGCCGCCCCACATTCGCGCACTCCGTCTGGCGCGAGACGCTGCGCGATGCCGCGATCTTTCGCGAGGCCATCACCAACAACAGCGCCCGGCCGATGCAGGCGCGTATGGCGCATCTGTTCTGCGAGCTGTTCTATCGCGCCCGCACCTCGCAGCTCGTCCGCGGCAATCGCTTCCGCGTGCCGATCAGCCTCGCGCAGCTCGGCGAGACGCTGGGCATGGCGATCGCGACGGTGAACCGGACGCTTGCCGACCTCAGGCGGAGCGGCGCGATGGATCTGCGCGACGGGGAGCTCATCGTCCTGAAATGGCGCGAGCTGCAGCGGCTCGGCGATTTCAACCCGGTCTATCTGCATCTGAAGCGCCAGTCGCCGCCGCAGGCGTGAGGTCTTCGGGCGCTAGCACTACTTTGGCAGATTGTTGATTTTGCCGCGATTTATAGGATTCCCGAATCAATTGTTCAATGATTCATGGGTGGTCGGCTCTTGGAGGGCTGACCATGCCGGGATGGGAAGACGAACTCGAACGCTGGCTGATGCCGTTCTTGGACCGGCTGGGTCATAAGACCCGACAGCGGATGTGTCCTCTATATGTTGCGGGATTGATCGGTCCTGGCGATCGCAAGAGCGTTCAGCCGATGGCGGAACGCCTTGCCACGAGCAACTACGACCAGTTGCACCATTTCATTGCGGACGGCGTCTGGAACGCGACGCCGCTAGAGACAGAGCTGCTCAACCAGGCGGACCGACTTGTCGGCGGCAGGGATGCGGTGCTGGTTATTGATGACACCTCACTGCCGAAAAAGGGTGAGCGATCGGTCGGTGTTGCGGCTCAATACGCGTCGGCTCTCGGTAAAACTGCAAATTGCCAAACGCTGGTGTCTTTAACGCTTGCGCGCGGGGAAGTGCCCGTGATGGTCGCGTTACGTCTCTTTCTGCCTGACAGCTGGACAAGCGACATGCCTCGCTTGAAGCGCGCTCGCGTGCCAGTCGAACACCGAACGCCGCGGTCCAAGCCGGAGATCGCTTTGGCCGAGATTGACCGCGCGATGGCAGCCAACATACGCTTTGGATGTGTGCTGGCGGATGCAGGATACGGCCTCAGCGCGCCGTTTCGACAAGGGCTAACAGAGCGCGGGCTGGCCTGGGCGGTCGGTATCCCTCGGCACCAGAAAGTGTATCCGGTCGATGTGAAGCTCATTTGGCCGATCACCAAAGCCCGTGGCAAACCACGAAAGCACCACGTGCCCGATATCTTATCGATTGCGGCAGAACAAATGCTGGCCAGCGCCAAATGGAAAACCGTGAGTTGGCGCAGCGGGACGAAAGGTCGGCTCAAAGCCCGATTTGCTGCTCTCCGTGTCCGCACCGCCGACGGCCCTCCGCAGCGGATATGGGATAAAGGTCAGCAGCATCTCCCAGGCGACGAAGCCTGGCTCATTGGCGAGCAACGTGCCTCCGGGGAGAAGAAATACTATCTCGCCAATCTTCCGGCGACGACGGATCTGCGCACGCTGGCCGCCACCATCAAGGCACGGTGGATTTGTGAGCAGGCGCATCAACAGTTGAAGGAGGAACTTGGACTTGATCACTTCGAAGGGCGATCATGGCAAGGTCTTCATCGCCACGCCCTTATGACAATGATTGCCTACGCCTTCCTGCAACATCGTCGCCTCGCAAACGCGGGGCGAAAAAAAAAGAATCAACGGGCCTCCGCCTCAACCGACTATGCCCGCCGTACGTCACGCCATCGTCGATCTCATCCTTCGGCCGCCGCCCCAGCAGTGCCCACATTGCCGAAAGCAAATCCTTGAAAAACAGCGGCGAAAACACATTCTGCCAAAGTAGTGCTAGGACGCGGACTCATTAAGGCGCAGCCATGGCCTGATTGACGCGAGTTGAACGAATGCGAGGTAGTTGGCGGCGAGCCAATCGTAGCGCGTTGCCACCGACGACATTGTTTGATCGTGTTGAAGAACCGCTCGACCTGGTTGCGAGCACGATAGAGATAGGGGCTGAACGACAATCCGCCGAAAACGATCTGGAGCGGACCTCAGGAAGGAAAGTGTTCGAGGTGCGTTTCCGCCGTCCGTCCCATATAGACCGCCCGCCTACCCGCGAATGACACGACGTACCCTGAACAGCCAGCCTTTGCTACTTTCTCGCAGAATCCATCGTAAGTGTAGCCAGCCACCAATTGCTGAGCCTCTCGGATGGCCGCCTGTATGGCGCCCGCGTCGAAATCCTTGGCAACCGAAAGCGTAGAGCGAGTGGGATATTCGACGCTTTGACCGTCGGGAAGATAGTAGATTGCGCGGCCTCGACGAAAATCGATCGTGTAGCTCTCAAAGCCTTCGCGAGTAAGCGCCTGAACGATTTCAGGAAACGTCATGGTATTGTTTTCAGCACCGAGCAAGCAGGACTTCGCTGTATTCTCCTGAGCAGGTGTCATTTGTCATCCTTCAGTTCATTCATATCATATTGGCCCGAATATCGTATCGGCTTAGTTTGCAGCCAGAACAGGCCTTAATTCTTCGGAATCCAGTTTCCGTGCAGGCCTTGTGGTACACGTTGGGGCAGCCGGATCACTGCAACCGGGTCGGCGTCGACACGCGCCGCGTCGAGCAACACGAGATCGCTGGTCTGTTGCTCCTGATCGAAGGCATAAACTGCGAGATAGCCGTCGTCTTCGCCATTCGTGCCGCGCGGAATGAAGACGGCTTCGCCTGCGATCTTGTTACCAAAGTCGTGGCGGACGACATCGCCGGTCTCGGCGTTCACCTTCATCATGGTATTGAAGGTAGCCGAGGGCGGCTTGGACAGCAGCAATGTGTCCGTCAGCGTCGGCAGGTAGACGAAGCGCGTCGGCAGCGAATCGAGCGCATCGTTGACGCGCGGGAATTCGGTGACCATGCCTGCCACCTGAGCATCGCCGACCTTGCCGGTAGCAAGGTCGATCATCATCCGGTGCAGCGTCGGCGATTTCTGGGTCTGCTGGGCGTAGCCGAGGGCGAGGCTTTCATGCTTCACGTAGTCGATGAAGATGTTGCCGCCGCGCTCGAAGGCGTTGGCGAAATGGAAGACGAAGAACGGATCGGCGTCGAGCCATCGGGTCGTGCTGCCGTCGAGCGCGATCAGGCCGATGCGCGTACCCATGGCCGGCCGCCATTGCAGGAACGATTGTCCTTGCTGTGCAGCTGCGCTGTCGAACACGGCCGGACAGACCAGCAGCACAATATAGCGTTCGGTCAGCACGAAATCGTGGATCATGGTCGGCGCAGCGAGCGCGACCGGAAAGCTGTTGACCAAAGTACCCGACGCGTCGATTTGGTGGATCTGAACGGTGGGTTCTGCGTGCGAATAGTTGATCGCGAACAGCGCGCCGGTTTTTGGATGACGGCGATTGTGCGCGCCAAGCCTGAGCGGTTTGTCAGTTCCCGCCTTCCACTCACCGATGGTGTCGAGATCCCGGGTAATTTCGAAACCCGTCGTCGACTCATTAAGCGCAAGCAGATGACCGCCATGCTGAATGATGTTGATGAAGGCGCCATTCTTGAACGGCCCCTGAGGATCGCCGGGATGCAGCAGTTTCGGATCAATCTGCATCGGATGCGCGAAGCTGCCGTAGATGGCGCGCCCCGCCCGACGCTCGGCCGCTAAGCTGGGCGTCTGCACGAAACGATTGCGGTAGCGTGCCCGGCCGTTATCGAAATAGACCGCGTGAACCATACCATCGCCGTCCATGGGATAGGTGAAGGCATTGGGCTTATAGAGCGGGTTGGGGCCGTTCCGCATGTAAGCGCCGCTCAGGTCGGGCGGGATCCGGCCTGCGATCACCGGCAGGTCGGTCGCATCGATCTCAGGACCGATTGGAGCGAAGTTGCCGGTGAGATGCGGATTATCGAAGGTCCAGATGATGTTCGCCGTCTCCAGCGCCATTGCCGGCTTTATCCCCGGCGCCAGAGCCGCTGTCGCCGCGCCGGCCGCCAGGAAATGGTGGAAGTGTCGCCGCGTGATGCCGTCGACCATCGTCGTTCCTATTCTTCAAGGGCTCTCCGGGTTCGCTCAGGCGGTGGCCAGCGTCGCTCTCGGGCTCGCGTTTGGACAGCTCAACCGCAGCAGCGCAAATCCAAACAGCGGAATGAAGATATCAGTCCAGAAGATGATCCCGGCGTTGCCCGGCGCAAAGTTGTGCGCGGTTACCATCTGATAGAGATGACCGACCGCCGCCCCCAGCGTGAACATGCTGGGGCCGAGCACGGCGGCGAGGCGAAGATCATAACTCCGGAACGCCGCGAGCAATCCAACTGCCGCGAAGCCCAAGCTTGCGGTTCCGACCTCGAACTGGAACGGGCTATCGGCCCAGCCGATGAAAGCGGCGGACAGCTTGCCGAAGAAGACGTGCATGACGAAATTATAGAGATTGTCGACACCGATGCTGAAGAACACGTACCAAGCAAGCAGTTTTTCGACGACAAGAGGCCGGTCAATCGGATGCTCTGCTCGCGCAATCGCAATAAGAGAGACGATCAGTCCGAGCACAAAGAAGCTCAACGAGTAATTCGACATCACGAAGGTGATCGTTGCCTTGATAAATTCAGCCAGCATGACACTTCACCTTTTAGCAATGGATGGAGCGCCTACACGGGCACTCTCGATCTGGCGATTGAACGTCATTACAGCCGAGCCAGGGCAATCGACGAGAACCCCGTTTCCACGCTACTGGCTCAATATTTACAGTGGAAATATCCCTAGGCCCGTCATTGGAGCTTGTCAATTGAAATATTTCCAGTGTAAATATTGGCATGGTCAAACGCGTTAGCCGTTCCACCTATCATCACGGCGATCTCAAATCGGCGGTCCTTTTAGCTGCGGAAAAGATTCTTGAGCGTGATGGGCTACAGGCCGTGACGCTGCGCGAAGTGGCACGGACCGTCGGCGTTTCGCATACCGCGCCGAAGAACCATTTCGGGGACCTTACTGGGCTGCTAACTGAGCTCGCCGCCGTCGGCTACACAAAATTTGCTGCAGCACTTGCGGAGGCTGTCAACTCGACATCTGGCAACGCCGGTGACCGCTTGAGAGCGATGGGATCGGCATATGTCGTATTCGCGCGAGCTCACCCGAAGCTGTTCTTGCTCATGTTCCACAGCGAACGGCTGGATATGAAAAGGCCATCGCTGTTGGCGGCAATTGACGAGTCGCGCCAGTCGTTACGAATGGCGGTCATTTCCATGGCCGAGGACAGGCCGATGAAGCCTTTACAAGTGGCCGCGAAAGCAACTGCGTCTTGGGCCCTCGTGCATGGGTTGGCCATGTTGTTGCTCGACGGCCGCCTGAAGAACACGATGGCCTCTCTGCCGGGCGTGGACGTCGAAATCTTTCTCGAAGCGGTCCTCGACGCTGCGTCTGCGGGCGATTGAGGTTCAGCGTGCGGCTTGCTATTCGGCCTCATGACGCCCGGCATTGCGCCGAGTGATGCGGCATTGATTACCCCTCATCAGCGCTTGCGGCTCATTATCGCGACATTTCCTGCGATTCCACAAGGCGCGTCTTTGTCGGGTAGAGTCGTACGTCGACGAAGATTATGCGTTCGCGGCCTAGCCGCCAGCCGTTGCCGCGCCCAGCACTTCGTCGAAATGCTTCCTCACCCAATCGTTGCAGCAGCAGGCTCTGGCTTCGAGCGCGGTGCCGTCGAGGATCAGGATGGCGCCGCGGCGGGTCGCGAGGATGCGCCTGGCCTTGAACATCTGAATGACTCGGCTGGCATAGCTGCGGGAGACGCCCAGCATGCCGGCGAGCTGCTCGTGGGTGAGGGGGATTTCGGCCCCGCCGGTACGTTCCTGCGTGGAGATGATCCACTTGGCGGCGCGCTGCTCGATCGAATGTGCGGCGTTGCAGGCCGCGGTTTGCAACAACTGCGCGAATTGACAGTCGGCGTAGCGCGCGAAGACCTCCTGGAGCGTCGCCGATCTCTGCTGCGCCTGCTCGAGCCCGCGCAGCGGCAGCCGGACCAGGGTGCCGCCCAGCTTCACGACGACGCGCGAATAAGCGAGCGAAGGGCCGCGGCCTGCGGCAAAGCCCACCGCACCCTCACGGCCCACCAGCAGGCTTTCGACCTCGCGGTCGTCCTCGACCGGCACGGCGAACGATACCAGCGCGGGACCGCAGGGAAAATGCACCGCCGCAACCTCGTCGCCGGCGTGATGCAGGACGTGGCTCGCCGCGAGTTCGACCGGCTGGAGGTGAGGCGCGAGCAGTTCGAAATCCTGAGGGGTGAGCTGCCGGAGCAGATCGTTCGGGGGCCGACCGGTCACAGTTTCTTCTCTTGGCTGGCCGGGAATCGGCGCCAGCCAGAACCCTACGTTTCCGTGGCGGAACCGACGGTTCCAAAGTGCACACAAGGGCGCGTCAATGGTTGAGAAGTTGGCGCGCGGGCCTTGGGGATTCGGTCAGTTCAGCCGGCGGCCCGAGGGGCGGCGATGATCATCACCCGAAGCGCGCTGCGCGATCCCACGAGGAGCGGTGCAGCGCCGCGTGTGCGCGGTAGGCGTCGATCGCCCTGTTGGCGAGCATCAGCTGCCGGCGTTCGCCGGTCCTGAGCTGAGCTTCTATGGCGTCGAGAATGACGTTGGCGCTCTCGTCGGGCGGGCCGAGCTCGCCGCTCTGCTCGAGGCAGCTCCAGGCGATGAAGAATGCGCTTTCGACGGTGCAGCGAATGGTCATGCGCAGCCAACGCGGCGAGGCCGCAGGCGTTCCGCGGCGGGCGCAACTTGCGCCGGGCCCGCCGCGGCGATGGGTCAGTTCTTCAATACGATGCGGCCGACCACCTTGCCGGCGCGAAGCTCGTCGATCCATTTCTGGACGTCGCCCATCGGCTCCTCGCGCATCGGCGTCGGCTTGATCTTGCCGGCGCGCGCCAGCGCCATCAGCTCCTGGGCCTCCTCGAGCGTGCCGACCATGAAGCCTTCGATGGTCATGCGCTTGTAGACCCATTGCACCATCGGCAGCGTGAACTGGCCGCCCATCAGGCCGGAGACCACGATCTTGCCGCCGCGCGCGGCGACCGCGACAGCAAAAGCCATCGACTTCTCGTTGCCGGCGAAATCGACGATCTCGTCGAAGCCGCCTTCGGTCTCCTTCAGGATGCGCTTGATCACGTCGGGCTCGGACGGGTCGTAGGCGACGGCGGCACCGTTGGTCAGCGCCGTGTCGCGGGCGGCCGGCGAGAGGTCGGCGACCGTGATCGGTTGCCTAAACATCGCCTGCGCGAACGACAGGCCCATCATGCCGACGCCGCCGAGGCCGATCAGCAGCAGGTTGCGCTGGCGGGGACGGTCGACCAGGCGCTTGAGCGCGCCGTAGGCGGTGACGCCGGAGCACATCAGGGTCGCGGCCTGGTTGACGGGCAGGGGATCGTAATCGAGCAGATATTTCGCGTCGGGCACCAGCACATGGGTGGCGAAGCCGCCATCGATGGAGACGCCGAGGAAGCGCTGCTTGACGCAGAGATTCTCGTCGCCATTGGCGCAGTCGCGGCATTGGCCGCAGCCGATCCAGGGGAAGACGGCTTTCTTGGTGCCGACGAGGCCGGCCGGAACGTCCGGGCCGACTTCGTCGACAACGCCGGCGATCTCGTGGCCGAGCGTGAAGGGCAGTGTCATGCCGCGCGTGGTGTCGAGCTTCTTGCCGCCGCCGAGATCGGCATAGCCGTCCTGGATGTGCAGGTCGGAATGGCAGAGGCCGCAGCGCTCGATGCGCACCAGCACCTCAGCACCTTTCGGCTTCGGCGTGTCGACGATGGTCGCACACAAGGGCGCATCGAACTTGACCAGGGACTGCCGACGCATCAACGCCATATTTCTTTCCTCCGGAATTTCAATTTCACGTTTCGGCTCGTATATCCGCCAATTCACGGGCCATGGCAACAAAGCCGGAAATGGGAATGGTCTCGGCGCGCCGCGTCGCATCGACACCGGCGGCAGCGGAGAGCCGCGCCGGATCGACGCCGAGCGATTTCAGGCTCTGGCGCAGCATCTTGCGGCGCTGGCCGAAGGCGGCGGCCGCGACCTGCTCGAGCAGCTTGCGATCGCAGGCAAGCGGCTCAGCGCGCGGCACCAGGCGCACGACCGAGGACGTGACCTTCGGCGGCGGCACGAAGGCGGACGGCGCAATGTCGAACAGGATCCTGGTCTCGCAGCGCCAATTGGCGAGCACGCCGAGCCGGCCATAGGCCTCTTCGTCCTCGCGCGCGACGATGCGCTCGCCGACCTCGCGCTGAAACATCAACACCAGCATGTCGTACCAGGGCGGCCAGGGCTCTGTGGTGAGCCAGCCGATCAGGAGCTGGGTCGCGATGTTGTAGGGCAGGTTGGCGACGATCTTCGCGCGTTCGCCATCGAGCAGCGGACGGGGATCGAAAGTCATGGCATCGCCATGCACGATTTCGAGCCTGCCAGGGTAGCGCGCGGAAATATCCTGCAAGGCCGGGATCGCGCGCTCGTCATGCTCGATGGCGATGACGCGCCGCGCGCCGAGCGCGAGCAGCGCACGTGTCAGCCCGCCCGGTCCGGGGCCGATCTCGACGATCGTGGAGTCTTCGAGCGGGGCTGCTGCGCGCGCGATGCGGGCGGTGAGATTGAGGTCGAGCAGGAAATTCTGGCCAAGCGATTTGCGCGCCGACAGCGCGTGCTGGCGAATGACCTCGCGAAGCGGCGGGAGGTCGTCGATCGCGCTCATCAGCTTTGCGAAGCCGCCATGCGGCTGGCCAGCCTCAAGGCCGCGATCAGGCTGGCCGGATTGGCTTTGCCGGTGCCGGCGATGTCGAAGGCGGTGCCGTGATCGGGCGAGGTGCGGATGAAGGGCAGGCCGAGCGTGACGTTGACGGCGTCGTCGAAGGCGACGGTCTTGATCGGGATCAGTGCCTGGTCGTGATACATGCAGATTGCGCAGTCATAGGTGCTGCGCGCGGCCTCGTGGAACATGGTGTCGGCGGGCAGCGGGCCCCTGGTCTCGATGCCTTCGCTGCGCAATATCTTGAGCGCGGGAGCGATGATGGTCTGCTCCTCGTGACCGAGCGAGCCGTCCTCGCCGGCATGCGGATTGAGGCCGGAGACCGCGATGCGCGGCTGCGCGATGCCGAAGCGCGATTTCAGCTCGGCTGCGACGATGCGCACGGTCGAGACGATCAGCGCGCTGGTGAGCTCTGCCAGCGCATCGCGGATCGAGACGTGGATGGTCACGGGCACCACGGCGAGCCGCGGCGACCACAGCATCATCACCGGCTGCGGCACGCGGCCGTCTTTCGCGGCGAGCTCGGCGAGGAATTCGGTGTGGCCGGGATGACGGAAGCCGGCGCGATAGAGCACGCTCTTGGCGATCGGATTGGTGACGACGGCGCCGGCGCGGCCCTCGCGGACATCGGTGACCGCCTGCCGGATCGAGGCGAGCGCGGCCGGCGCGCTCGATGCGTCGGGCTTGCCGGGCTCGGCGGTCGCGCGCTCGCCGGTGGTGACCAGGGGGAGGGCATCGGCGAAGGCGGAAACGGCTTCGCCGGGGGGCACCGCCGCGGTCCTGATATCGGCACCGATCGCTCGGGCGCGCCGTGCGATCAACGCCTCGTCGCCGAGCAGATAGAAGGCGGGCAGGTTCAGTTCACGGCGCCGGAGCCAGGCTGCGATCGTGATGTCGGGGCCAATGCCGGCGGGCTCTCCCAGGGTCAGGGCAAGGGGAAGGGCATGCGGTGTGGCTGCGCGGTTGGCCATCAGCGGTTGCGATATTCGATCATCGCCGCCTTGCGGAGCTCGTCGAGATAGGCCTTCTGGGTCTTCTCGTACTTCTCCTGATACATCTTCTCGCGGACCTCGCGCTTCTTCGGCGTGTCGATCATGGTCGGCTTGCGCGAGCACAGCGCCACCATCTCGATGCCGTTCTTGGTCATCTCGGGCGCGGTCAAATGGCCGATCGGGGTATCGTCGAGCACCTTGCGCAGCGGCTCGGGCAATTCCGCGGTGGTCTTGGTGATCGTACCGCGGATCGTGGCGTTCGGCGTCGAGCGGAACAGCGAGTTGGCTTCCTCGCAGCTTGCGACCCGCGTGCGGTAGGTCTCCGCTTCCTTCTTGCGCGTCTCCAGGAACGCCGCGGAGGAGCCGCGCGGCACGATCAGCACGATCGGCTGCATCTTGTATTCGGTGCCTTCGATCTGGAGCTTGTCGCCGGTCTGGGCCTGCACGGCCTGGGCGACGTCGCGCTCGCCGACGAGCAGCTTCTCCTTGAAGCGGCCGCGCACGAGGCTGGTCCAGACCATCTCGGCCTTCATGCGGCTCTTCAGCGTTTCGGGGCGGACGCCCTTGGTTTCGAGCGACTTGGTGAGCTGCTCCGGCGAGATGCGCATGCGCTGCGCCATGCCCTCGTAGGATTGGTTGACGTCGGAGATACCGGGATCGACGCCGTACTTCCTGCCCTCCTTCATCTTCACCTTGTCGTCGATCAGCTCGTTGATGACCTCCTGCCGCGGCGGCGTCTTCTGCGTCGTCAGCTGGTCGAGCTTGGAGCGCTGCTCGATGTCGTAATCGGTGATCGGGTCGCCGTTGACCATGACGACGATGTTCTGCGCGCGCGACGGCGATGGCAGTCCGGTCAGGATCAGTCCGGCAGCGAGGGCGATGATGAGGAGGCGGAAGATAGGCAATGAGGTCGTCATGATTGTCGCTCGCATGTCAGCCGCGTCGAGCCTGTGATGGGGCAACGCGCCGGCACTTCAAACCGTTCACTGGAGGCCGGCGGAATTGCTGCTCGTCGACGAGGTCGCCAGCGTGCGCAGGCCGATCTGGAACATGAACGCATGGCTCAGCACGGGCGGCGCGGTGCCCGCCGCATAGCTATACGAAGTTACGTAGTTCGCCGCCAGCACGAAGCAATCGTCGACATAGCCGGCACCGAGCACATACTGGTTGATCTTGTTGGCCTCGAGGTCCCACCGCGCCGAGCCCGACACCACCCAGTTGGTCGCGATCTTCAGCGAGCCCGAGGTCAGGATGCCCTCGCGGCGGGTCAGATAGCCGAGTTCCGGCTGCGGCGCGTAATTGCCGTACAGCACGCTGACCGCCCAGCGGTTGAAGTTGGCGCGGCCTTCCGCCTCGAAGCGCTGCACGTTCCAGGTCTGCTCGTCCATGCGGGAGCGGACGCTGAACGTGTAGGTGCTGTTGGGCGAATAGCTGGTGCTCGCGACGTAATCGGAGCGCGGCTTGTCCAGGCCGGAATCGAGGCCGGTATTGATGGAGTCCTGGACCGCGAAGGAGTTCATGCCGAACAGCTGGTAGGACTGGCCGAACAGCACCTTGACGGCGCCGCCCTTGTCGAACTGCGTGGTGGATTGCACGCCGACATTGGCGCGGCCGCCGCCCTCGACGCGGTCATAGCCGGAGAACTTGTCGACGCTGAACAGGTTCGAGGCGTCGAACACCATGCTCTGGGCGTCCTCGTTCGGGAGCTTGCCGGCATAGGTCTCGTTCGGCCGGATGATGATCTGCGCGATCGGCTCGACGGTGGTCGAACCCCAGGGTTGAATGTTGATGAAGGGATAGCGGTATTCCAGGCCCACGGTCGGCATCAGGCGGAACGCCTGGGTGTCGCCGACGGGAAGATAGTTCGACACGCCCGGCTGGTTCGAGACCGAGGAGTTGATCGCGTCGGCGCGCAGGCTGGCGAACGGCGTCCAGATCTGGCCGAGCGGATCGGTGAAGGATTTGCGCCACTGCGCCTCGGCGGTGAGGCGGGTATAGGTGCCGGGGAAGCCGCGCAGCAGGCACTGCGACGGCGTGCGGGCCAGCGGATCGGCCGACGCCGTCGTGCACAGGCTGCTGGTGTTGGCGACCGTGGTGATCGGGTCGAACACCGCCTCGTCGCGCGACAGGTTCACGAAATTGGTCTTGTAGCTGAACTCGCCGCCGAACACCGGATAGTTGAGCACGTTGGAATAGTCGATCACCGGATAGACGATCGGCACCTGGCTCTGGTTGCCCGAATAGCTCAGCCAGTACATCGTGCGCGCGTCGAAGAAGCTGCGGTTGCCGACGCCGGTCAGATAGAGCTGCGACAGCGCTTCCGTCGGCAGCAGCAGGAACGAGCCGAGCGGATCGCGGTACTGGTAGAGCCGGTAGTCCGAGAAGAAATAGTAGTCGGACATCAGGACGCCGTCCCAACCCCAGACCCATTTGTCGTTCAGCGCGAACTGACCCTTGGTGTCGACGGCGCCGCGGAACTGCTTGTCGCCGGGCTGGCCGGAAAACGCGCCGGGATCGAGCTGGTTGATGCCATAGGCTCGGATCTGGTAGGCGCCGTCGATCAGGCGCTGGCGGAATTCACCCTGCAGCAGCACGCCCTGCCGCGACAGGAAGCGGGGGGTGATGGTTGCGTCCATGTCGGGCGCGATCGCCCAATAATACGGAACCTCGGCGCCGAATCCCGTGTTCGTCGTGCCCGGGAAATAGCCGGGCATCAGGAAGCCGCTCTTGCGCTTCACGGTCGGGTCGGGCGTCGAGAAATAGGGCATGTAGGCGATCGGCACGCCGAAGAATTCGAGCGACGCTGTTTCGAAATACAGCATCTTCTCCTGCTGGTCGTGGATGATGCGCGCACCCTTGACCTGCCACAGCGGCGGCTTCTTCGGATCGTCCTTACACGGCGCGCAGGCCGTGTAGACGCCGTTCTCGAACACCGTGTAATTGCCGTCGGAGCGGTCGGAGCGGCTCGCGGCCATGCGGGTCTGGTCGGCGGTATCCACACGCAGCGAATCGACGAAACCGTCGCGGTAATCGTCGGAGAGATCCAGGATCTCGGCATAGGTGATCTTGCCGTCGGCATCCGTCATGCGGATGTTGCCTTCGGCATGCAGCCGCTTGGTCTTCTGGTCGTAGATGACCTTGTCGGCCTCGACGCTGGTGCCGTTGTAGAACAGCTGGACGTTACCGACCGCGGAAACGCGCGAATTGTTGTAGTCGTAGTCGACCTCGGTCGCCTGAACCAGCATCTGGTTGTCGTTGGCGACCTTCGGCGGCTTCGGGCGCGGCGGCAGCGGATTGTAGGTGAAGCTCTGGGCCGAGGCGGGGGCCACGGCGGCAACATCGATCAGCGCGCCGAGCGATGCCACGGCGGCGACAGCCATCACCAGCCTGCGAAGAGCCAAGCCTGATCCCTTCGCGCGCATCACCATGCGGCGCGTCAAACCAGACACGGGTCCTCGATGGACGGCAGTCACTAACCGTCCTCCTGGTACAACAAGGCCAAAAAGCCGGTGAGGCCACCCACCACCGCGGGCAACCACGCCGCAGCGATCGGATGCATCAACTCAGCCTTGCTCAAGTCTTCAGTCACTTTCGACAGAACGTAGAGCAGAAAGCCTGCGCCCACGCCACTCAAAACCATCTTTTGCACGCCGCCCATCCGGAAGAAGCGCAACGACACCGAGGCCGCGAGCATCACCATGGCGGCCAGCAAAAACGGCTGTGCCAAGAGCTTCTGATACTGGAGTCGGTATCCGGCTGTCGCGAAGCCCGAGCTTTCGGAGGAGCGGATGTAGCTCGGTAGTTGCCAAAAGGACACAGTCTCGGGGGTGGAAAAACTGTTGCGGACCTGCGCCTCGGTCAGCGTCGTCGGAATCTCCAGAGTGGCCTGGTCGATCGGCGGAGAGTCCAGCGAGAAGCGGCGAACGGACTTGAACAGCCAATGGCCCGCCTCCAATGTCGCCTCGCGCGCCTCGACCCGCTCCTTGAAATGGCTGTCTGTGTCAAAGCGGAACAGCGTCAGGCCGGTGAGTCGGACGCCCTGCTGCTCGCTGCGCGCGGCGTTGATAATGGTCTGGCCGTCGCTGGTCAGCTGATTGAGCCAGAAGCCGGAGGCGTCCTGGATGCCGCCGCCGGGTGCCGAGCCGAACAGCTCGGCTTCCATGCGCTTGGAGAGCTCGCGCAGATTCGCCGACATCGGATTGTAGGCGATCGTCGCGATCACCCCGATCAGGAGCGCGCTGCCGAGCGCCGGCGAAATGAACTGCCATGCGGAGATGCCGGCGGCGCGCGCAACCACGAGCTCGAGTCGGCGGGAGAGGGCGAGATAGCAGGTCATGGCGCCGATCAGCATGCAGAACGGCGTCAGTTTCTCCAGCAGCTGCGGCACCCGGAACAGCGAGGTCTCGGCCACCATCAGCGCCGAGGCGGACGCCAGCCCCGAGGTCTTGCGCACCATCTCGATGTAGTCGACCAGCACCAGCAGCAGGAAAATGCCCAGGAACACGCCGAGCGCCGCGATCACGAAGCGGCCGGCGAAATAGCGTCCGAGTGTATTGGTGAGCATGCTCATGCGGTGGCCGGCCGTCCGAACAGCCGCGCGATGCGCGCGTTCGACCTGTTGATGGCTTCCATGAGGCCAGGGGGCGGCTCGACCACGACGCCGCCGATGATCATCCACAGCCCGACGCCGATGGCGCCAAAGACCATCGCGTATTGGACCAGGACCGGGCTCGATGACTTCACTGCCATCACCGAGCAGGCAAAGCCGGCCATGCGCAGGCCGAACACCGCGACGACCGAACCGCCGATCGAGAAATTGCGGCTCTGGCGGGTGGTGCGGGGCGCACCGAGGAAGGCGAAGGTCAGCACGGCGAAGGCGAAGGGATAGATCGGCGCGAGCAGGCTGTCATGCAGCGCCGAGCGGAACTGGCCGGGAATCTGCTTGTAGACGGGGTCGTTCTCGGACGGCGAGAACAGCTCCCAGAGATAACGCTCGCGGATGCCGAGGGTGACGTCGCGGCCCTGGCCCGAGAACTTCGACATGTCGAAGCCGTAGCGGCCGAACGCCACCAGCGCGGGATCGCGCTTGCCCGCCTCGAAGCGCTGGAGATTGCCGGTCTCCAGCACCAGGAACGAGCCGGTCTCATTCTTCACGACCTCGCCGTGCTCGGCGACGATCGAGACGCGCTCTTTGGGATCGCGGCGGTCGTCGATGAAGATGCCGGCAAGGACGCCGCCGGGCTGGCGTTCGCGAATCCGGATCGTGAGATTCTGGTCGAGCTGGGCGAAGCGCCCGGGCTGCAGGATGTTGGTGAGCACGTCCGCGGTGATCTCGGCATCCCACTGCTTGATCCGCCGCATGCCGTCGGGAGCGAGATAGGCCGCGATGAAGGCCACCAGCAGCGCCACCACGCAGGTGGCATAGAAGAACGGAAGGAACAGCCGGATCGGCGACAGGCCGGCGGCATTCATCACGATGATCTCGGAATCGGTCGCGAGCTTGTTCAGCGTGTGCGAGATCGCGATCATCAGCGCGATCGGCGAGATGATCAGGACCAGCGCCGGCACGACGAGGCTGGTGATGCCGAGGAAGGTGAGGATGGTCTGACCCTGGCTCGTCATCAGGTCGATGCCGCGCAACGCCTGCGTAATCCAGATCACGCCGGTGAGGCTGACCAGGATCAGCGCAAACGACGCCAGCGTCGTGCGGAAGATATACCTATCGATCGACCCCATGCGCTACCGCACGAATCCCACCAAGTCCCCAATGTCGGCCGAAATTCCCGCTGCCCAACCAATCCCCCATCAGGGGATCCCCAAGGTTGGCCAGCGCCTCTTCCGCCAGCTCACTCTCTCACTACCATCCCTTTGATCCGTCAACAAAATGGCTGCCCCGTGGCACCCTCATTATACGGTTAATATTTCCCTCGTTGTGGCGTTGAGGCCACGGGGGGTGCTTGGCATCTGCCGGGGCGCTGGCCCATAGTGCGGATGGCTCAATGAATCGCCGTTCAGGTCCGGCCCCGGCCAGGGACCCTGAATAGCAAAAAGACCAAGATTTTTGAAGGAGTTACCCATGTCCGATGCCATCAAGGTCGGCTTCGTCCCATTGTCTGCTGCCGCCCGTGGCATCCTGGTCGTGTTCTGCGACGACAGTCTGAAGGTCGGTCCGGCGACGGCCAAGGCGCTGGGCGGCGCTGTCGAACTCGTGAAGCGCGCGGCCGCCGCTGCCGCCTTCAAGGGCAAGACCGGGGCTGCGCTCGACATCCTGGCGCCGGAAGGGGTGAAGGCCACCCGTCTGCTCGTGATCGGCGCCGGCAAGGCGGCCGGCCTGAAGGCGAACGATTTCCTCAAGTTCGGCGGGGTGGCGGCGGGCAAGCTTGCCGCGGGGGCGGCCGCCATGACCGTCATGGCGGAACTGCCGAGCGGTGCCATGACGAGCGAGCAGGCGGTTGCGATCGCCTCGGGCCTGCGCCTGCGCGCCTATAAGTTCGACCGCTACAAGACCAAGAAGAAGGACGGCGAGGAGGGCAGCTCGCGCGCCGACATCTCGCTTGCGGTCGGCGATGCCACTGCTGCGAAGAAGGCCTTTGCCTCGGCCGGCCACGTCGTCGACGGCGTGATCATCGCGCGCGACCTCGTCAACGAGCCGCCGAACGTGCTCTTCCCCGAGGAATTCGCGCGCCGCGCCAGTCAGCTCCGCAAGCTCGGCGTCAAGGTCGAGGTGCTCGACGTCAAGGCGATGCAGAAGCTCGGCATGGGCGCGCTGCTCGGCGTCGGCCAGGGCTCGGCGCGGCCGAGCCGCACCGTGATCATGCGCTGGGACGGCGGCAAGAAGGGTGAGGCGCCGGTGAGCTTCGTCGGCAAGGGCGTCTGCTTCGACACCGGCGGCATTTCGATCAAGCCGGCCGGCAGCATGGAGGACATGAAGGGCGACATGGGGGGCGCGGCCTGCGTCGTCGGCCTGATGCACGCGCTTGCCGCGCGCAAGGCCAAGGCCAACGTGGTCGGCGCCATCGGTCTCGTCGAGAACATGCCCGACGGCAATGCGCAGCGGCCGGGCGACATCGTCACCTCGATGTCGGGCCAGACCATCGAGATCATCAACACCGACGCGGAGGGCCGCCTCGTTCTGGCCGACGTGCTCTGGTACGTCGCCAAGAAGGTGAAGCCGAAATTCATGGTGGATCTGGCGACGCTGACCGGCGCGATCGTGGTCGCGCTCGGCACCGAGCATGCCGGCATGTTCTCCAACAATGACGAACTCGCCGAACGCCTGCTGGCGGCCGGCACCGAGACCGGGGACAAGGTCTGGCGCATGCCGCTCGGTCCCGAATACGACAAGCTGATCGATTCCCAGTTCGCCGACATGAAGAACACCGGCGGCCGCCATGGCGGCTCGATCACCGCGGCGCAGTTCCTGCAGCGCTTCGTCGACGGCACGCCCTGGGCCCATCTCGACATCGCCGGTACCGCCATGGGCGCGCCGAAGACCGACATCAACCAGAGCTGGGCAAGCGGCTATGGCGTCCGCCTGCTCGACCGCCTGGTCGCAGACCATTACGAACGCAAATGACCCGAGATGACTGAAGTCCTGTTCTATCATCTGCAAAACATGACGGTGGAGAACGTGTTGCCGCCGCTTCTCGAGAAATCGCTCGAGCGCGGCTGGCGCGTCGTGGTGCAGTCGACCTCGGAAGAGCGCGCCGACGCGCTCGATGCGCACCTGTGGACCTATCGCGACGATTCATTCCTGCCGCATGCGACATGGCGCGTGAACGATGCTGCCGATCAGCCGGTCGTGCTGGCAATCGAGGAGGGCAATCCCAACGGCGCCCATGTCCGATTCCTGGTCGACAACGCCGCCCTGCCGCAGGACGCGCAGGGCTATGCGCGCATGGTGATGCTGTTCAACGGCGACGATCCGGATGCCCTCGCGCTCGCCCGCAGCGCGTGGACGGATTGCAAGGCGCGGGGATTTGATGTCACCTATTGGCAGGCCGACGAGCGGGGCCGATGGCAGCGTCGGAATTAGGGGGCCTTCGCAATTAATGATAATTTGCACTTTTCGGGCGATGCTGGCTTTTGTCACCTTCGTGCCGCAAAGTGATGTTGGGACAATCGCTTAGGGCTGGTCCTTCACGCGGGGAATTTGGTTTATCGTGCGACATCAAAAGCTTCCCAGCTCGCTCATCGTTGCGTTGGCTGCCGTCGGGCCTCTGGTTGCGGGCTGCTCCGGCGGGACCGACCTGCTCGCGTCCGCCAAGGACGCACAATGGTTCAACACGCCCAGCCGGCTGTTCATCAAGAACATCTCGATCGAGTCGCCGCCGCTGACCCCCGACAAGCCGGTGGCCGCTGAGGATCTCGTCAGCGCCGACGGCGCCTGTCCCGGCATGACGCCGCCTCCGGGACCGGCCGATGCCAATGCGTCGACGACGGCGCCGGTCTCTTACGGCGGCACGGTCGCGCTCGGCCACACCGAATGCGACGTGGTGCGCGGCATCGGCGCGCCGTCGAACGTCAATCTCTCCAATGATGGCGCCGGGCGGCGCGTCGCCGTGGTGACATGGACGACGGGCCCGCGAGCGGGCATCTACACCTTCACGGCGGGTCGCCTGTCGTCGATCGAAGGCAATCCCGATCCGCAGCCGGTGCCGAAGGCAGCTAAGCCGAAGAAGAAGCACGCGTAACAAAATGCCCGTGTCCCGGACGCGGCGCGGCATGTAATGACGCGACGCTTAGCCGGGACCCATGTTTCAGCGTGCAAGCTGCTCCTGGGTCCGGGCTCTGCGGCGCATCGCCTTCGCGCTGCCCCCTTGGCCGGGGCACACGAGCTACCCAGCCGCTTCATCGAACTGCGTGCTCGCCTCCAGCCACTGCTCCTCCGCGCGCGCGAGTGCGTCGGCGGCATTGGCGCGGGCCTTCGACAATTGCGCGGCTTGTTTGGGATCGCGGGTAAAGATGTCGGGTAGCGACAGCGCGGTGTCGATCTTGGCGATGATCGCGCCGACGCGCGCGATCTCGGCTTCGGCTTCGGTGATGCGCTTCTTCAGCGAGCCGCGATTGTCCGACCTGGCGCGCTGCGGCTTTTCGCTTGCGACGCTGCGCTCGCGCGGGGCGGGCTCGCCGTTGCGCGCGGACAGCACCAGGCGGCGGTATTCGTCGAGGTCGCCGTCATAGTTCGTGACGGTGCGGTCGGCGACGATCCAGAGCTGGTCGGCGCAGGCCTCGATCAGATAGCGGTCGTGCGAGACCATGATGACGGCGCCGGGGAATTCGTTGATGGCCTCGGCAAGCGCTGCACGGCTGTCGATGTCGAGATGGTTGGTCGGCTCGTCCAGGATGATCATGTTGGGGCCGAAGAAGGTCGCAAGGCCGAGCAGCAGCCGCGCCTTCTCGCCACCGGACAATTTGCCGACCTTGGTGTCGGCCGCCTTGCCGGAAAAGCCGATCGCACCAGCGCGGGCCCGGACCTTGGCCTCGGGCGCATCGCCACCCATCAGCTTGCGGACGTGGTCGTAGGCGGAGCCGTCTTCGTTCAATTCGTCGAGCTGATGCTGCGCGAAATAGGCGATCGACAGCTTGTCAGCACGCGTCACCTTGCCGGAGAACGGCGCGAGGCGGCCTGCGAGCAGTTTGACGAGTGTCGACTTGCCGTTGCCGTTGGAGCCGAGCAGGGCGATGCGGTCGTCATTGTCGATGCGCAAGGTGACGCGATTGAGCACGGCGTTAGCCGGATCGTAGCCGACCGAAACGTTGTCGACCGCGATGATCGGCGGTGACAAAATCTTCTCCGGTGCGGGAAAGCCGATCTCGCGCACGTCCTGGGTGACCAGCGCCGTGATCGGCTTCAGCCGCTCCAGCATTTTGACGCGGGACTGGGCCTGGCGGGCTTTGGAGGCCTTGGCCTTGAAGCGGTCGACGAAGGCTTGCAGGCGGGCGCGCTCGGCCTCCTGGCGCTTGACCGCCTTGGCATCGAGCATCTCGCGCATGGCGCGCTGCTCCTCGAACGAGGAGTAAGTGCCCTTGTAGAGCGTGAGCTTGCCGCGCTCCAGATGCAGGATCTGGTCGACCGAGCTTTCGAGCAGATCGCGGTCATGGCTGATCACGATCACCGTGCGCGGATAATGCGCGAGATGATCCTCCAGCCACAGCGTGCCCTCGAGATCGAGATAGTTGGTGGGCTCGTCGAGCAGCAACAGGTCGGGGGCGGCGAATAGCGTGGCGGCGAGCGCGACGCGCATGCGCCAGCCGCCGGAGAATTCAGCGCAGGGACGGAGCTGGTCGGTGGCGGAGAAGCCAAGGCCGGACAGGATCGCAGCGGCACGGCTCGGCGCCGAATGCGCGTCGATGTCGACCAGCCGGGTCTGGATCTCGGCGATGCGGTGCGGATCGGTCGCGCTTTCGGCTTCAGTGAGCAGAGCCTCGCGTTCGAGGTCGGCCTTGAGCACGACGGAGATCAGGCTTTCGGGTCCGTTCGGGGCTTCCTGGGCGAGGCTGCCAACGCTCCAGCGCGGCGGCAGGCTCACCGAGCCGTGCTCGGCCGCGAGCTCGCCGCGGATCACCTTGAACAGCGTCGACTTGCCGGTGCCGTTGCGTCCGACCAGACCCACGCGCGATCCCGGCGTGATCTGCACGGAACTCTGGTCAATCAGAAGGCGTCCGGCGAGGCGGATGGAGAGGTCGGTGATCCCAAGCATGCGGCCTTGTCACCGCAAGGCGCGTCGAACGCAACCCGTTTTTCGCACCAGTTCAATGCTGGTCGCGGTCGCGCTGTCTCAGCTCGTTCATGAGCTGTTCGAGATGGGTCGGGAGTTGGGTTTCGGGACGCAGGCGCTGCTGGAGCCGTTCGCCCACGGCATCGCGAATCGAGCGACTGGTGCGGCCGTCGATCTGTTCGCTGTCATTGGCAAAAAGGGCGGCCATCGCGTTAGGTTCCGTGTGCTCAAAGTAAAGACACGGTACCAAGTCATTGACCCCCAAAATGGTTTCGCCGTTTTTGGGCAATGCCGGCATTCTCGTCAAAATTGCATGAATCTCGGCGCGTCCGCCCAAAATGCGAAGCCCCGGCGGGGGGATCGCCGGGGCTCCTCTAGGAAGGTACCTGTGGGGGCGCAGATACCTGTCGGTCTTCAGGAAGGTGCTGTCGGGCTCAGTAGCAGCGGTTGACCATCCGCCAGCGGGGTCCCCAGGGGGTCGGGACCAGCCGGCGCACATAACAGCCGCCATAACCGTAGGAGACGGGGGCATAGAAGCGCGGTCCGCCCCAACGGGGGCCGCCGTGCCAGCCGCCACCGCCATGCCAACCCGGGCCGCCGCCATGCCAGTGCGCTGAAGCCGAGGTCGGCGCCAGCGCGGCACCCAGCGCAACCGCAGCGACAGCGGCAAGCGAAAGTTTCCTCAACATGGTGATCTCCTCAAAACTGCCGGCGCGGGGCTATCGCGTCCGATGGAAAGGCCTCCGAAACGGTCCGCCCGGTGATCGGACTTCGGTTTCGATGCGGCCAACCCTACACCGGCGAGGCTGAACCGAATCCTGACGGAGCCTTCAGATTGGGTTCATCTGGGTGGAAATTGTCGTAATCCATGTTGAACCGCACCCTCGGGTCCTGCGGCGAAGCGCCTGTGACGTCACTCCGGCGGTCGCTTGCCGGATGACAAAGGCGCCGATATAAGCCCGGCAACTCGACAATCACCGCTTTTCTTCCCAAGGACAAGATTATGGCCATCGAACGCACTTTCTCGATCATCAAGCCCGACGCGACCGCCCGTAACCTGACCGGCGCCGTCAACGCCGTGATCGAAAAGGCGGGCCTGCGCATCGTCGCGCAGAAGCGCATCCGCATGACCAAGGAACAGGCCGAGACCTTCTATGCCGTCCACAAGGCGCGGCCGTTCTTCGGCGAGCTCGTCGAGTTCATGACCTCGGGCCCCGTGGTCGTGCAGGTGCTGGAAGGCGAGAACGCCGTCGCCAAGTATCGCGACGCGATGGGCGCGACCGAC
This sequence comes from Bradyrhizobium sp. 192, assembly GCF_023100965.1. NCBI lineage: Bacteria > Pseudomonadati > Pseudomonadota > Alphaproteobacteria > Hyphomicrobiales > Nitrobacteraceae > Bradyrhizobium > Bradyrhizobium sp. 192. The sequence goes on along the minus strand of NZ_CP064690.1, from coordinate 5,247,884 downwards.
CCGTCCAAGGCTGCCGACGGCACCATCCGCAAGCTCTACGCCAAGTCGATCGGCGAGAATTCCGCCCACGGCTCGGATGCGCCGGAGACCGCCGCGATCGAGATCGCGCAGTTCTTCTCGGGCAACGAGATCGTCGGCTGATCCATCAGCCGTAATTTAAAGACTGGGCGAAAGGACCTATTGTGAACTGGCTCTGGCAGATCTTCGATCCCGCCACGATCGGGGCATTCTTCACCCAGTTTCGCAACGAGATGGCCGAACCGACCTTCTGGATTGCGGTCGGCAAGATCATCTGGATCAACATCCTCTTGTCCGGTGACAACGCGCTGGTGATCGCGCTCGCCTGCCGCGGCCTGTCGCCGCGACACCGTCTGTGGGGCATGATCTTCGGTGCTGGCGCCGCGGTGCTGCTGCGGATCATCTTCACCGGCATCGTCGCGACCTTGATGGAGCTGCCGTACCTCAAGCTGATCGGCGGTCTCGCGCTGATCGTGATCGCGGCCAAGCTGCTGGTGCCGGAACACGAAGACGACGACGACGTCGATGCTGCCTCGCATCTCTGGCAGGCCGTGCAGATCGTCGTGGTCGCCGACATCGTCATGTCGCTCGACAACGTCATTGCGGTCGCCGCGGCCGCCAATGGCAGCGTGCCGCTGCTGATCCTCGGCCTTGCCATCAGCGTGCCGCTGATCGTGGCCGGCGCGGCGCTGATCATGGCGCTGCTCGAAAAGCTGCCCGTGCTGGTCTGGGCCGGTGCGGCGCTGCTCGGCTGGATCGCCGGCGAGGTGATCGCGACCGATCCGGGCGTTGCGCCCAAGCTGCACACGCTGTTCGAAGGTTCGTTCGGCGCCTCGCTCGACGGCATGCTCGGTGCCTTGCGCATCCCGCCGCAGTTCGGCCATGGCGGTGCCGGCGGCGAATATTTCTGCGCGGCGCTTGGCGTCGTCGTCGTGCTGGTGGTTGGCAGCATCTGGCGCCGGCGCAAACTGACCTCTGCCGCACTGGCATCGTCCGAGCGGCACGCCAGGGCGTCGGCGGAGTAGGCGAGAGCACTATCGGTTCTGATTGAATCAGAACCGAAGCTCCTAGATCATTATTTTCACGCGTTTTGTTCGCGCGAACCGGTATCCACTTCGCTCGAAAATGCTCTGCCTCAGTCGATCGTGCCGAGCTCCGTCACGGGGATCGTCCAGTAAACCAGCTTGGTTCCGGCGAACGAGAGCCGCAGGCGGTCGAGCAAGCGGCCGGCATCGCTGCTCGCCAGGATCACCTGCACGACGGCCTGATCGGCATGGCCCTTCACGCGTTCGGCGGCCGTATGCAAGCGGACCTCAGTGCCGTGACCGGCTCCGTGCGATGCCGTGAATCCCGAAACCAGGTCGCTCTGCTCAGTGAGATAGTCGAACACCTCCTCGCGGAGGCGATGCGGCACGATCAGCGTGAGACAGACGGGGTGCTCGGTCATTTCGTCACCTTCGACGTCCCGCCATAGCGGCGATACAGGATCGGCAGGAGAATCAGGGTGAGCAGGGTGGAGGACAGCAGTCCCCCGATCACGACGATGGCGAGCGGCCGCTGCACCTCGGATCCCGGCCCTGTGGCGAACAGCAGCGGGATCAAGCCCAGCGCCGTGATGCTCGCGGTCATCAGCACGGGGCGAAGCCTGCGCATGGCGCCTTCGACGACGATGCGATCCTCGGGAAGGCCGTGGGCGCGGAGCTGATTGAAGTAGGAGACCAGCACGACGCCGTTGAGCACGGCGATGCCGAGCAACGCGATGAATCCGACCGAGGCCGGCACCGACAGATACTCGCCCGTCACGACCAGCGCGAACACGCCGCCGATCAGCGCGAAGGGAATGTTGACCAGCACCAGCAGCGCCTGCCTGATGGCCCCGAAGGTGGTGAACAGCAGCACGAAGATCAGGCCGATCGCGACGGGGACCACGACGGACAGTCGCGCGGCGGCGCGTTGTTGGTTCTCGAACTGTCCGCCCCAGGTCAGTCGGTAGCCGCTCGGCAGCGGCAGTTCGGTCGCCACCTTTTGTTGGGCGGCTTCGACGAAGCCGACCATGTCGCGGCCGCGGACGTTGGCCCGCACCACGCTCATGCGGGCACCGTCCTCGCGGTCGATCTTCACAGGGCCATCCACGCGCTGGATGCGGGCGACCTGCGACAGCGCGACATGCCGCCCGGACGCCAGCGTCAGCGGCAGGCTCGCCAGCAATGTCGGCGCCTCCCGTGTCGTCTCGCTGCCCCGGACCAGGATCGGCGTACGGCGTCCTTCCTCGAGCGCGGTCCCGATGATGCGACCCTCGATCTGGGTCCGCAGCGAGGCGACGATGGAATCCACGCTCAGGCCGAGGCGGCCGGCCTCCAGGCGATTGACCGCAACCGTGTAATATTGAGCGCCTTCGTTCAGCGTGGTGTAAACGTCCTCGGCACCGTCGATACTGGACAGGATCGCCGACAGCTTTGCCGCGGTCTCGTTCAGCCGGGCGATGTCGGGGCCGAAGATCTTGACGGCGACGTCGCCGCGCACGCCGCTGATCATCTCCTGCACGCGCATGTCGATGGGCTGGGTGAAGCTGAGCGAGATGCCGGGAAAGCCGTTGAGGACCTCGCGAAGCTTCTGCAGCAGGGCCTCGCGATTGTCGGTCGCACGCTCGGCGGCCGGCTTGAGCACCAGGAACGTGTCGGTCTGGTTGGGGCCCATGGGATCGAGGCCGAGCTCGTCCGACCCGGTCCGGGCGACGATGCCAGCAATATCAGGCACGGCCAGCAGGGCGGTCTGCAGCCTTGTATTCATCGCAAGCGACTCGTCGAGATTGACCGAGGGCAGCGTCTCGACGCTGACGATGACGTCGCCTTCGTCCATCGTCGGCATGAAGGTCTTGCCGAGCTGGGTATAGGCGAAGCCTGCCGCAACGAGGCCGATCAGCGCCGCGGCCATCACCTTGCGTTCGTTGTCGAGGGACCAGTGCAATGCCGGCGCGTAGACCCGTTGTGCCGCACGCACCAGCAGGGGATCGCGATGCGAGGCGGATTTGAGCACGAAGGAGATCGCGACCGGGATCACGGTGAGCGCCAGCAGCAGCGAGGCGGCCAGCGCTGTGGCCGAGATAGCGCGGCGCCCTCAGCAGCGCCACGTCGCGCGCGTAGGCGAGCACCGCGCGCGGCGAGCGTACGAAGTCGCTGAAGCGCGCATGGCGCGGTCCCACGAAGCCCCACACGATCCGTAAGCCGAGCAATCCCGCGATCGTGTAGCCGGCGGCGATATGGACATTCTCGATCTCGTCGCCGGTCGCATAAGCGAGCAGAAATAGCCCGGCCAGCGACCAGTGGAACACGCGCACAAAGGGGTCCCAGACCTTGACGGTGGCCAGCGGCTTCTCGCCGCCGGCCACGATCGCGTCGTGAATGGCGCTCATGGTGCGACCTCTTACAGCTGACCGACGATCTGGCCGCTGGTCGGATCGACGAACAATTCGACCCGGCTGCCGGACTTGTCGATGGTGTAGAGTTCGCCACAGGCATTCTTGAGCTTGGCCTTCTGGACTTTGTAACCCTGGGCTTCGACCTTGGCCTGCAATTGTTCGAGCGGCAGCCAGCTTGTCTGCGGCGCTGCAGTGCAGGGACGCCCGAGGCTGCCGGCATGAGCGGTCGCGGCGGCTGCGAGCAAGGCGGCGGCAGCGGTGAGGATGGTGATCTTGCGCATGATTCTCTCCGACTTTTGGCGTCCGGCCGCGTCATGCGGCGAGGCGATGTACGGATATTGGCAGACGGGCCCTGACGGCTACCTGTTGATCCACGTCAGCGTTTTGTCAGGTTGATTAGGGCAGTCTTTGTGAATGCAACCAGCCAGCTTCCTGGGATTCCTCGCGGTGCCTTTGCTGGCAGGCATCCTGCTCGCGCCGGTGCCTGCCGCAGCCGGCGGCCACGATCGAGGCGCGCCAGACGCGGTTCGCCGCGCAGTCGAGGCGGGCGAGATCAAGTCACTCGCCGACATCCTCGCCTCCATTCGTGGCAAGCTGCCGGGGGAGGTCGCCGGCGTCGAGATAGAGCGCGAGCGGGGCCGCTGGGTCTACGAGTTTCGCGTCGTCGACGACAAGGGCCGCCTCTACGAGGTGCACGTCGATGCGCGGAGCGGCGAGATCGAACGCATCAGGGAGAAGTGATGCGCCTGTTGCTGGTGGAGGACGACCGACGGATCGCAGCCGATGTGGAGAGGGCGCTCCACGCGGCCGGCTATGTGGTCGAGACCGTCCGCAACGGCGAGGAAGCCTGGTTCCGCGGCGATACCGAGGATTACGGCGCCGTCATCCTCGATCTCGGCTTGCCCGGCATGGACGGCCTGGCGGTGCTCAAGCGCTGGCGCGCGAACGGACGCTCCATGCCGGTGCTGATCCTGACGGCGCGCGGCAGCTGGGCCGAGCGCGTCGACGGGATCGACGCGGGCGCCGACGACTACCTGCCCAAGCCGTTCCGCATGGAAGAATTGCTGGCGCGGCTGCGCTCGATCGTGCGTCGCTCGGCGGGGCATGCTTCTCCCCGGATCGTGGCCGGCGACGTCGAACTCGACGAGCGCCAGATGAAGGTGACGCTGCGCGGCGTACCCGTCGCGTTGTCGCCGCTGGAATACCGCCTGGTCGCCTTTCTCTTGCACCATCGTGGCCGCGTGGTGCCGCAGCACGAGCTCCACGAGAACGTCTATGGCCATGGCGAGGACCACGAGTCGAACGCACTCGAGGTGCTGGTCGGCCGGGTGCGCAAGAAGCTCGGGGCGGATCTGATCGAGACCAGGCGCGGCTTCGGCTATCTGGTCCCGGAGACGACGCCGTGAGCTGGGGCTCGCTGCGGCTGCGACTGGTGGCCGGCGGAGTGGTGGCGATCCTGATCGCGCTGACCATCGCCGGAGCCGGGCTGACGCTGCTGTTCGAACGCCACGTCACGCGCAGCATTGGCGACGACCTCGACGTCTATCTGAAGCAACTCATCGCAGGTATCGACGTGGATGCGAAGGGCAAGCTGGTGGTGGGCCGGCCGCCGGCCGATCCGCGTTTTGCCGACCCGCTTTCGGGCTTGTACTGGCAGGTATCGGACGACGGCGGTCAGGTGCTGCGTTCGCGCTCGCTGTGGGATACGGCCTTGGACTTGCCGCAGGACGAGCCGTCGCCTCGCGAATTGCACCGTCACGTCATCGCCGGGCCGGCGAACGCGCGGCTTTTGGTCAGTGAACGCCGCGTGCTGCTCACCGTGGGCGACCGCCGCGTTCCGGTGCGCGTTGCGGTGGCGGCCGATCTTGCCCGCGTGTCGGTCGCCGCCTCGCAATTCGCCAGGGATCTGGCGCTGGCGCTCGGCCTGCTGGGCCTGGTGCTGGCGGCGGCCACCTCGGTCCAGGTCGGACTGGGCCTCCGGCCGCTCGATGCACTTCGCCGCGGCGTCGCCGACGTCCGCTCCGGCCAACGCAAGCATCTTCCCGTCGATGTCCCTGCCGAGGTGAAGCCGCTGGTGGAAGAGGTCAACAATCTGATCGACGCCCAGGAAGGCGAGATCGAGCGTTCGCGCAGCCGCGCCGCCGACCTGGCTCACGGGCTGAAGACGCCGCTCGCCGCTCTCGCGGCCGATGTCGCGCTGTTGCGCCAGCGAGGCGAGCCGGACATCGCCCAGGCCATCGAAGCCGTCGCCGATGCGATGAGCCGTCATGTCGACCGCGAGCTGGCACGCGCCCGGGCGCGGGGCACGGCGCGACTGCGTGGCGGTACTTCCACACCCCTCAGACCGCTTGTCGAATCCCTGATGCTGACGCTGGCGCGCACGCCTGCTGCCCAGCTGCTTGAATTCAAGACCTGCATCACGGGCGAGCCGAGCGTACCGCTCGATCGGGCTGATCTGGCGGAAGTGTTGGGTAATCTCCTGGAAAACGCCACCCGTCACGCCAGGAGCCGGGTGCGGATTGGCGCAGACGCCACTGCAAATCCGGCGATCACGGTCGAAGACGACGGCCCGGGCATCGCGCCCGCCGAACGTTCGCGCGTGCTCGAACGCGGTGCGAGACTGGATGAGCGCGGCGAAGGTGCCGGTCTCGGCCTCGCGATCGTTCAGGACGTGCTGAGTGCCTATGGATGGCAGCTCGTCCTCACCGATTCCGAGCTCGGCGGACTGAAAGCCGTCATCGCGCCCGAAGGTAGCGGAGATTCAACGGCCACTGCTGGTTGAAGACCCAGCCGCTCGCTTGACGCACTGTCCTCGTCGTCAGCGCCGCACGATCGAGCCGGCGCGGTTGATCAGGCGGGCGAGCTGCTTGAAGCGGCTGCCGACGCGGTCGGCGACGAGGTCGCCGAGGCGGTGCTCGAACATGAGCATCAGCTTGCGGCCCTCGCTGCGGAAATGCGTGGCCGGCAGCACGCCCGGACGCGCCGCCGAGATCAGATGCGCGACGCGAAACGCGGCGCCGAGAAGGCGCGCGCGTTCGAGCTGCGCCGGCGTCAGCAGTTCCTGCATGGTCAACGGCGGCTGGTTTTCCTCACTCAGGCCCGCATAGCGATAGAACACCGACAGGCCGACGAAGGCCCGCTCGGTGTGGGTGATCGCGCCGAAATTGCCGTTGACGACGAGGCTCAGCGTCTGCTCGCCGCGGTGATCGGGATGCACGCGCCAGCCGATGTCGGACAGCAGGCACGCGGCGTGGCGCAAGCGACGGTCCTCCTCGGTCTCGCGCAGCTTCACCACGCGAACGAGGCGGTCGGTCCAGGCAATCAGCTCGTGGGCGTGCTTTGCCGAGCGCGACAGCAGCCGGTTGAGCTCTTCCGCGGCGCAGATCAGGCCGTCCTTGGTGCGTTCCGCCTCCGACAGCTTCTCGTGCAGCAGGCCCTCGCGCACGCCGAAGGTCGAGAACACGATCGTCTTCGGCTTCGCCACCCGGATGATGTGCTCGAGAACCAGCGCCGCATAGGTGAGGAGCGGGCGGCGTGCATCGGCGACGCTCTCGATGTCGGCGAGCATGTCCGCGGCCGCAAGACGACGCAGACGGCGCGAGAAGTCGAGCGCCTCGGCGGCCGAAATCGAATAGCCGTGCATCACCTGGAGCGGATAGCCGCTCTGGATGATGTGAATGCGCGCGAGTGCGCGCCAGGTGCCGCCGACCGCGTAGAAGGTGCGGCCGCGGCCCGCGGTCAGCAGCTCGACCTCGTCGATCTCCTCGCGCACGATGCGGTCGGCGCGCTTGAGCGATTTATGCGCGAGGTCCTGCAGTGCGAGCCCGCCGAGCGGCAGCGTCACGCCGCTGCGCACGCTGTTCCTGCGCACGTCGATCAATTCGAGCGAGCCGCCGCCGAGGTCGCCGACGATGCCGTCGGGATGGTGGATGCCGGAGATCACGCCGAGCGCCGACAGCCGCGCCTCGCGCGGCCCCGAGAGGATCTCGATCTTCACGGCGCAGATACGCTCGGCCCTGGCGATGAAATCGGGGCCGTTGGAGGCGTCACGGCAGGCCGCAGTCGCGATCGCGAACACGCGTCCGACCTGCATCACGCGGCACAATGCGCGGAAGCGCCTCAGCGAGGTCAACGCCTTGTCGACCGCATCGGGCGCGAGCAGCCCGGTGCTCTGCACCTCGCGTCCGAGGCCGCACAGCGTCTTCTCGTTGAAGATCGGAATGAGACTCCGCGTCAGTCCCTCGTAGACGACGAGACGGACCGAGTTGGAGCCGATATCGATGACCGCGACGCTCGAGCCGCGCTTGCGCGGCCGCTTCACGTCGGAAATCCCCGATCAGGATTGATGGCGTTCGTTCCGGCGCGTGAGACGACGCGGCGAGGATTCCTTGAGCGACTTTCCACGGCCAGACAGACTCGGATTTGTCATGAAGTAGTTGTGCACGTTGAAAGGCTCCTCGCCCTTCGCGGTCTTCATACGCGTTGAGGACCCGTCCGGCAACAATTGCCAGCTTTGCTCATTGTCCTTCAGGTTCGCGACCATGATCTGTTCGAGAACCTGCTGATGCACCGTGGGATTCTGCAGCGGGCACAGCACCTCGACGCGGCGATCGAGGTTGCGGGGCATCATGTCGGCCGACGAGATATACACAGCCGCCTTGGCGCTCGGCAGGCCCTGACCCATGCCGAAGCAGTAGATTCGGCCGTGTTCCAGGAAGCGTCCGATGATCGACTTGACGCGAATGTTCTCGGACAGGCCGGGAATGCCGGGCCGCAGGCAACAGATACCGCGCACCACCAGCTCGACCTGCACGCCGGCCTGGGAGGCCTCGTACAGCGCATCGATGATATCAGGATCGACCAGCGCATTCATCTTCATCCAGACCGCGCCGGACCGGCCGTGCTTAGCGTGTGCGGTCTCGCCCTGGATATGCTCGATGATGCGTTTGCGCAGGGTGAGCGGCGACACCGCCATCTTTTCCAGATCGCTCGGCGCGGCATAGCCGGTGATGAAATTGAACACGCGCGCAGCATCGCGGCCGATGGTCGGATCGGACGTGAAGTAGGAGAGGTCGGTATAGATGCGCGCGGTGACCGGGTGATAGTTGCCGGTGCCGGTATGGACGTAAGTCGTGAGGCTGCCGCCCTCGCGGCGCACCACCATCGAGAGTTTTGCGTGCGTCTTCAGTTCGAGGAAGCCGTAGACGACCTGCACGCCGGCGCGTTCGAGATCGCGCGCCCAGCGGATGTTGGCCTCCTCGTCGAAGCGCGCCTTCAGCTCGATGAGTGCGGTGACGGATTTGCCGGCTTCGGCAGCTTCCACGAGCGCGCGCACGATCGGCGAGTTGCTCGAGGTGCGGTAAAGCGTCTGCTTGATGGCGACGACGTCGGGGTCGCGCGTCGCCTGCTGGAGAAACTGCACCACCACGTCGAAGGATTCGTAGGGGTGATGGACGACGAGGTCCTTCTGCCGGATCGCAGCGAAGATGTCGCCGCCTTGCTCGCGCACGCGCTCGGGATGCCGGGGCACGTAAGGGGTGAATTCCAGATCGGGCCGGTCGAGGCGGGTGAGTTGCGAGAGCTCGTTCATGGCGAGCACGCCGTCGACGAGGAACACCTCGTCGTCGGCGGTCGACAGCGCGTGCTGCACGAAGCTGCGCAGCTGCTCCGGCATCTTGGCGTCGATCTCGAGCCGGATCACCGAGCCGCGGCGGCGGCGTTTCAGCGCGGTCTCGAACAGGCGGACGAGATCCTCGGCCTCTTCCTCGATTTCGAGTTCGGAGTCGCGGATGACGCGGAAAGCGCCTTGGCCGTGCAGGTTGTAGCCGGGGAACAGGCGGTTGATGAACAGGGCGGTCGCCTGTTCCAGCGAGATCAGCCGGACCACCTTGCCCTCGGTCGGCAGGCGGATGAAGCGGTCGATCTTGCCCGGCATGCGGATCAGCGCGTTCATCTGCTTGCCGTCGGCGGCGCGCGTGAGCTGGAGCGCGATGGTGAAGCCGAGGCTCGGGATGAACGGGAAGGGGTGGGCGGGGTCGATCGCCAGCGGCGTCAGCAGCGGGAACACGTTGCTGAGGAAGTAGTCCTCGATCCAGGTCCGTTCCGCCTTGGTGACGTCCTTGCCCTCGACCAGCACGATGCCGACATCGGCCAGGGTGCCGCGCAAATCGCGCCAGATTGCCTGTTGGTCGGAGGCAAGCTCGGAGACGGTGCGGTTGATCAGCGCGAGCTGCTCGGACGGGGTCAGACCGTCGGGGCTGCGTTCGGCAATGCCCTCGCGCACCTGGGCCTTGATGCCGGCTACGCGGACCATGAAGAACTCGTCGAGGTTATTCGCCGAAATCGACAGGAATCGCACCCGCTCGAGCATGGGGTGGCTTGGATTGACCGATTCCTCCAGGACGCGGCGGTTGAAATGCAGCCAGGAGAGCTCGCGGTTGATGAATCGCTCGGGACTCGATGCGATCGCCGGCAGGCTCTCGGTCTCTGGGGCTTTTTCTTTAGTTTCAACAGTTTGCACAGAGTCCATCAGAAGTCGGTCCATCCAGTTCGCCCCAATTTGCGACTTACCCGCAAAACCGCCGGGAGCATGTGTTAGAGCGATGACGTTTCGATGACATTGATGTTCCGCCGCTTCGCCGCGTCAAGCGGGCTTCGTGTGGGCCTTGGAAGCGCAGGTCAGGCGTCCCGCAACAGCTCGGCGGCCAGCGCCCGGGTGACAGGGCGGCCGAGCCTGAGGGCTTCGCTGTCGAGCAGTTCCACGGCCTGGCGGGCGGCGGCCGAGGACCGCTCCAGGCGGGTGGCGAGGTAGCTGACCACGCTCTCGTCGACGGCGAGCTGGCGGTCGGCGCAGAATTTGACGATCAGGCCGCGGAACAGCCGGTCGTCGGGCGGCAGCAACGCGACCACCGGCACGGCCCGCAGACGCGAGCGCAGGTCGCGAAGCTCGATTTCCAGCGCTGCCGGCACCTCGCGTCCGGTGAAGAGGAGGTTGGCCTCGTCCTCGCGGGCAAGGTTCATCAGGTGGAAGAGGGCGCGTTCGTCAAATTCCCCGACCTTGATGTCCTCGACCACCAGGGCGCCGGTGGCGAGCGCGCCCGGAACGCCCGCGGCGGTCAGTGCATTGGCCGTGGTGGAGCGGGCGCCGGATTCCTCAGCCCAGATCGCGGCGAGATGGCTCTTGCCGCTTCCTTCCGGGCCGGCCAGCCACATGATCCGGTTCGGCCATTCCGGCCAGCTGTCGATCAGGCCGAGACCGGCCGCGTTGGCGGGGCCTTCGAGGAAATTGTCCCGGCTGAGGCTTTCCGCATGCGGAAGCGAAAACGCCAATTGTCGGGGGTGAACGCGGCCTGGCACGCTTGCTTTGCTCCATGCCGGCGGGCCGGCGTGATGTGAAGAGATCGAACGTATCGAGCGGGAGTTGGCCTTTTGCGGGGCCGCATCGCCTCTCATTTGGCCTCGATCGTACTCATGTGCCGCAGCCACTCGACCAGATAGAGCGACACGGAGGCGAGTGTGAAGACCGTGACGAGGCTCATCAGGATGATATCATAAGGGGCCGGCTTGAAGCCGAAGGCAAGCGCCGCCAGCACGAGGGCCGCGAACGCCACTTGCGCCACGGTGTTGAGCTTGGACACTTTCGACGGCTTCATCTCGACCGGCCGGTCGAACAGCCAGGATACGATCACGGCGGCGACGATCATGATGTCGCGCGAGACCACCAGGATCACGATCCAGCGCGGGATTGCGCCCCAGATCCCGAGCGCCATGTAGATCGAGACCAGCAGCGCCTTGTCCGCGAGCGGATCGAGCAGGGCGCCGAGTTCGCTCGTCATGTTGAAGCGCTTGGCCAGGAAGCCGTCCACGGCATCGCTGATCCCGGCGATCAGGAAGACGGCGAACGCGACCTCCATTTGGCTCGACACGATGGCCCAGACGATGATCGGGACCAGCATGATGCGGCCCAGGGTAATGATATTCGGAATACTCACGAAAGCGCTTCCCGGCACCCGGTCTGACCTCGAATCCGGCCCCCTCGGGAGGCTGAACCGGTTGATATCTACATACTATAGGGTGGGGCGCCACGCTTGCCATTGCGCGTCCCCGGAATTCGACGTAACCAGCCGCAAACCCACTGGAAATCGGGCATGACCGACCGCAAAAACGGCCTCACTTACGCCGATTCAGGCGTCGATATCGACGCGGGCAACCGCTTGGTCGATTTGATCAAGCCGATGGTGCGCGCCACCGCACGGCCCGGCGCCGACGCCGAGATCGGCGGCTTCGGCGGTCTGTTCGACCTCAAGGCGGCCGGTTTCAAGGACCCGGTCCTGGTGGCTGCGACCGACGGGGTCGGCACCAAGGTCAAGATTGCGATCGAGACCGGGCTGCACGGCGGGATCGGCATCGACCTCGTCGCCATGAGCGTCAACGACCTCGTGGTGCAGGGCGCCGAGCCGCTGTTCTTCCTGGACTATTTCGCCTGCGGCAAGCTCGATCCGGAGGCGACGGCCTCGATCGTCGCGGGCGTCGCCGAAGGCTGCCGAGAATCCGGCTGTGCCCTGATCGGCGGCGAGACCGCCGAGATGCCCGGGCTGTACAAGGACGGCGATTACGACCTCGGCGGCTTTGCCGTCGGTGCTGCGGAGCGGGGCACGCTGCTGCCGCGCAAGGACATCGCCGCGGGCGACGCCGTGATCGGGCTCGCCTCGTCGGGGGTGCATTCCAACGGCTTCTCGCTGGTCCGCAAGATCGTCGAGCAATCGGGCCTCGGCTTCGAAGCCCAGGCGCCGTTCGCTCCTGTGATGACGCTGGGCGGCGCGCTGCTGACGCCGACCAAGCTCTACGTCAAATCCTGCCTGCGCGCGATCCGCGAGACCGGCGCGGTGAAAGGCCTTGCCCACATCACCGGCGGCGGCTTCACCGACAACATTCCGCGCGTGCTGCCGAAGGAGCTCGGCGTCGGCATCGATCTGGCCCGCCTGCCGGTGCTGCCGGTGTTCAAATGGCTGGCCGTGCAGGCCGGCATCGCCGAGCTGGAAATGCTGCGCACCTTCAACTGCGGCATCGGCATGATCGCGATCGTCGAGCCCGACAAGGTCGACGAGGTCGTGCAGGTCTTCACCGACGCCGGCGAGACCGTGGCGCAGCTCGGCACCGTGATCCCGGCCGAAGGCGAGCACCGCGTCGTCTACAACGGCCATCTCGACATGGCCTTGTAATGACTGGCGCTGTGATGAAGCGCCGCGTCGCCATCCTGATTTCCGGCCGCGGCTCCAACATGTCCGCGCTGATCAAGGCCGCCAGCGCGCCGGATTTCCCGGCCGAGATATCGCTCGTCATCTCGAACCAGGCCGATGCGCTCGGGCTGGAGCGGGCCCAAGCGGCTGGTGTGAACACGCTGGTGATCGAGAGCAAGCCGTTCGGCAAGGACCGCGCCGGCTTCGAAAAGGTGCTTCAGGCGGCCCTCGACCAGCACGGTATCGAGCTGATTTGTCTCGGCGGCTTCATGCGCCTGTTCACGGCCGAGTTCACCCAAAACTGGTACGGCCGGATGCTCAACATCCATCCCTCGCTGCTGCCGTCCTTCCCCGGCCTCGACCCGCACGGCCAGGCCCTGCGCGCCGGCGTCAAACTGTCAGGCGCGACGGTGCACTTCGTGATCCCCGAGACCGACGCCGGCCCGATCGTGATGCAGGGCGCGGTGCCCGTTGGCGATCACGATACGGGAGATACGCTGTCGGAACGCATCCTCGAAGTCGAGCACCGCATCTATCCCGAAGCGCTGCGGTTGCTTGCGACCGGAAAGGTCCGGATCGAGGGCGATGTGTGCAGGACGGCCGGGAGTGCTGCGTCGGAGAATTTCTTAGTTTCGCCCGTCGTAGGGTAAAGATGGTCCCGGGCTCACGAGCCGCGAAATAACAGATCGACTGGTTTGTACATTTGCCGAGGCTGATCGAACACACCTTCGAACGCCTCATCGGGAAGCTCCGAGCCGAAAACGTCGAAAGCACCGTTCACCCCGACATCAGTGCCTGCGATAACGCCTGCCGAAGCCGAGCGTTGCTGCTCATCAGTCGTCATCGGTGGTGGCTTGGTGGTGATGGTCGGCTCCAAAGCAACGGCGGCTTTCGCTAATATCATCCAACAAAAACAAAATCCCCCGGCAGAGCCGGGGGCAACGTCATGTTCTCTCGTGTGTAGCCTTGAGAGAAGTCAGGAGACCTTGAGGTTCTCCGCGGATGCCTTGCCGCGGTTCTCCACGAGGTCGTATTCAACCACCTGATTTTCGTTGAGGGTCGAGAGTCCGGCGCGCTCGACGGCGGAGATGTGGACGAAGACGTCCTTGTCGCTGCCGTTCGGCTTGATGAACCCGTAGCCCTTGGTCGGGTTGAACCATTTGACGGTGCCCTTTTGCGGCATCGCTAGTCTCCTCCGCTAGATACAAAAACGACGCGGCCGCTTTTCGCGTGCCACGCCACAAACGGGCTTCCGGAAGTCTGTTCGAGTCTTGAGTCTCAATGTCGCGAAACGCACAGTCGAGCGGCCAATTCCGATTGTGTCCGATATTGCAACATGAAAATCGCCCGTTAGCAAGCCGTGCGCGGATTTCAAGGGCGAGCCGTTTGTGCCGACCCGCAATTTCCGACCTGTGGCCGCGGAACCACAATCGAGGGCAATAGCCTCGGTGACAGCGGGCCAAGCGGTTGACCCTCCGTAGCAGTTCGGCGCAAATCGCGACGTGCGCCGCGCCTGTTGCATTTTTGCGCGCCGCCATTTGCTTCGGGATTTTCGTCATGTGCTGCACATCGCAGCCCTCCGGGACACGGCAGGTAAGTGGAGGAGCCCGGGTTCGCCGGACGACGGCCAACGTCGCGGGTACCGTCCTGGCTGGTTTGATGGTGCCGGCCGCTTTTTCTCAGGTGGCGCCGCCGCTGCCGCCTCCCACGCCCTCGGCCGTCTCGACCAACTACGACCAATCGGCCGGCAACAGCGCGCTCAATCTCGGCTCGAACTTCCTGGAGCGCCTCGGCAACCAGGCATCAGGCGGCGTCAACCGGACGTTCCGGACCAATCCCGGCGGCGGCGGCGCATCCGCGAGTGCGGAAGACCCGCGCTATCGCACCTGGTTCGAGGGCTACGGCATCTCGGTGCGGACAGACGCGCAAGGGGACTTCGTCGGCGACAGGCGCAAGACGGTCGGCGGCGTTGCCGGCTTTGGCGCGCGGGTGTCGCCGGGCGTCAATCTCGGCTTCTCCGTCGACCAGAGCCACACCGACGTCGACGTGCCGCTGGCGCTGCAATCGGCGACGCTCGACCTGACGCAAGTCGGCATCAACGGTTCGGTCGACAAGGGGCCATGGACCTGGGCCTTTGCCGTGGTGCACGGCTTCGGCAAGGTCCGTTCCAGCCGCGACACCGGCCTTGGCCTTGCGACCGCGGGCTATCGCGCCGCAGTCGACGGCGCGCTGACCGAGATCAGCTATTACTGGACCAAGGACCAGATGCGGATCGTGCCCAAGGGCGCGCTGGAATATGTGCGCGCCACCAGCGCGGCGTTCCAGGAGGCCGGCGGCCTCGATCCGCTCACCGTCGGTTCGACCACGCTCTCGCGCGCACGCATCATGGTCGGGGCCGAGATCGGCCGCTACTTCATCATCGACCAGAGAATCCTGGACCTGTCGGCCTACGGCAAGCTCGTCGACAATTTCCATCAGGATTTGGGATTGATCCAGGTCAGCCTCGGCACCCAGAACATCGTGGTGCCCGGCATCGGCGAGAGCCGTTACGGCATGGATGCAGGTGCCTCGGCTTCGCTCAGCCTGACCAGTGTGGCGCGGCTCTACGTCAATTACGACGGCAAGTTCCGCAACGAGCTGACGTCACACCAGGGCACGGTCGGCTTCGAATATCGCTGGTAGGCAGAGACCTTCTAAGCCGGCGTCGCCGCGACATATCCCGTCAATCCAAATCCCTCGCGCGCGGCCGTCATCATCGGCACCAGCGCGTTCGGATGGATGAATTCGTCGCGAAAGCAGGGATAGATCTTGGGATCGAAGATCTTCTTCAGCCAGTCGATCACGATCTTGTGGCGCTCGGAGGTTCGAAACTCCTTGTGATAAGTGAGCCAGAGATCGGCGTGGTGGCTGACGCCGAGATCGACGGCGATCAACGGCGCGCCCAGCGCGATCGAGACCGTCGGCAGGAAGCCGATGCCGGCGCCGCGCTCGACGGCATAGAGCGCGCCGACCGAGGAATTGGTCTTGATCCCGACGATGCCCTCGAGCGACTTCAGTCCGAGCACGCGGGCGTAGGCGCTGTCGTCGACCTGCGGCGCGCTCTGCTTGATGATGCGGTGGTTATTCAGTTCGGCGAGCGTCGTCGGCACGCCGTAGAGGCTTTCGTACTCCTTTGAGACGAAGGGATAGATGTGCAGACGGCCGAGCTTGGCGACGATCAGGTCGGGATTGGTCGGAGGCTCGAGCTGGATCGCGATGTCGGATTCAAGCCGTGCGACGTCGGCCTGCTCCATCGCGCAACGCAAATCGACGGTGATCTTGCGGTAGGTCTTCTGGAAGTCGATCAGTCGCGGAAGGATCCAGAAATTGCCGGGACCTTCGGTCACCGCGACGCGCACGGTGCCGGAAGTGTCGTTCGACGACCGCGAGGCGCGCCGAAAGACGTTAAAGGCATGACGCTCCATATGCGCAACGTCGGCGATCATCGCGGTGCCTTCATCGCTGAGCGTGAGCCCGCTCTGGTCGCGCAGGAACAGCTTGCAGCCGATGCTCTCTTCGAGCCGGTCGATCCGGCGCATCAGCGTGGTCGAGGTGAGCCCGAGCTCCTCGGCGGCATTGCGAAAACTTTTATATTTTGCGCACGCTAAAAACAGTTTCAAATCGTCCCAGGACGCATCCAGGGCTTCTTCACCGTGCTGCGTCACCGCAGCACCCCGGTGCAATAACTGCTGCATACTCCTGATCCCCAGCCGCTAAGCTCATCGGCATAGCGGGGCACGAAAGCCTCGAACGATAGAGGCGTGACATGTGTATGGAAAGGGGCTCGTT
This sequence comes from Bradyrhizobium sp. 192, assembly GCF_023100965.1. Classification (NCBI taxonomy): domain Bacteria; kingdom Pseudomonadati; phylum Pseudomonadota; class Alphaproteobacteria; order Hyphomicrobiales; family Nitrobacteraceae; genus Bradyrhizobium; species Bradyrhizobium sp. 192. The sequence continues at coordinate 5,231,381 of NZ_CP064690.1, read as the reverse complement.
TGCCGCAAGGCATGATTTCGATGCCTTGCCGCTGAGCCCGGATGTCGAAGTCCGTTGCGCGCAATCTTCCGAAATTGCCGTGCTTGCACAGATGGCGCACCGGCTGGTGCCGGGCGTTCGGATCGGGGCCGCCGAGCTTGCGCGATACGTCGCGTTCGACCCCCAGAGTATCCTGACGTTCACCCGGAAGGGCGATCTCGTCGGCGGCATGGCGTTCCTGTTCCTCAACGACCGCGGGCACGATGCGCTGATGCTCGACGAGATCTGCCTCACGGCGCCCGAGACGCACTATCTCGCTTCCGCGAAAGAAGACGTCGCTGCCATCTACATCTGGGCGATCGCGGCGACACGACGCGGGATCGCCGGTCTCGGCAAGGCTGCAGCACATCTCCGACAGCTAAGGTTTCGCGGCGCCGATTGCTATGCGCAGCCGTCAACGGTGGCCGGACGCGACATCATGAAGGCGACCGGGTTTGCGCCGGTCCCGAGCTTCCAGCCCGACCTCTGGTGCTACGAGCGGCCCTGGCATCGCCAGCCGCTGCGCATGCCGGGCGCGATCATACAGGCAAGGAGTTTTGCAGATGCACGGTACTAGGATTCCTCTCGCCAAGCCCAGTTCCCGGGCCATCTCCATCCGTCTTGCGCGCGATCCCAGCGATCTCATGCTGGTCACGGCCATCCGTTCCGCGGTCTATCTCGCCGAGCAGGATTGTCCGTTCGAGGAGGAGTTCGACGGCAACGACATGGTCGCGGCCCATTTCATCGGCTTCGTCGGCAACGAGCCCGCAGGCTGCCTGCGGGTGCGCTTCTTCGGCGATTTCGCCAAGGTGGAGCGGCTCGCGGTGCGTCACCAATACCGGCGTTCGCGCGTCTCGTTCAAGCTGGTGCAGGCCAGCGTCGACTATGTGAAGCGCAAGGGCTTTCGCAAGATCTATGGCCAGGCACAGGACCGGCTGGTCGATTTCTGGGCCCATTTCGGCGCCAAGCCGCTCGGCCACAATCGCAAGGTCACCTTTTCGGATTTTTCCTACACGGAAATGCTGCTGGAGATCGAGCCGGGCCCGGACGCGATCACGCTGGACAGCGATCCCTACGTGATCATCCGTCCCGAAGGCGATTGGGACCGGCCGGGCGTGCTCGACGCCTCGGCGGGGCGGGCCGTGACCTCACCGCTGCGGGACCTCGCGCTCGCCGACCGTTGAAACTGATGCAGCTCTGCGCAAGACAATGCTGGCTTCCATCCATGATGATCCGCCGATCCTGGTCTGCGCGGATCTCCAGGGCGAATATCTGACCCCCGGGCGTCGCCACGTCATCCTCGACGGCGACGCCGTCACGTCGCGCTGCCTGGAACTCCTGACCGTGTGGCGGGGCAATCTCTGGCCGGTGATGCATCTGAAGCGCATCGCGCAGGCGGCCTGGTTCAATCCGGCATCGAGGCTGACCGATTGGATCGCGGCGACCAAGCCGCTGCCGGGGGAGCTGACGTTCGAGCACCCGCTGCCGTCCGCTTATAGCTCGTCGCGGTTCGTGGATTACATGTCCAATATCCGCACTGTACGCTGCATTCTGATCGGTTTCTCCCTGGATGAGACCATTTTGGCCACCGCCTCCGATGGGTTTCACCGCAGCCACCGCTATCTAGTGGTCGCCGACGCCGTGGCTTGCCGGCAGCCTGGTACAGGCGATGCCGCCGCCTATAAGCATGCGGTAGTGAATGTCATCGGGAATTTTGCTACAATCCAGTCCAGCGCCGAACTGCTCAGAACCAGCGGCGCCGTTGCGGTGTAGGCGGCCGCGACCGGCCGATGGGGTGGAGATTGTCGCGGGGAGACGAGCTCAAGGAGCTGGCGAGCGATCTGTCGCGTGCGGCCGAGAGGGCGCGCGGACTTGGTTTGCCGACCACGGTCTATCTGCTCTCGATGGCGCTGGTGGAGGTGAGGGAAGCCGCTGCCGGCACTGACGACGGACATGACGACGACACGGCGTGAGAGCGGCTCCAGGTGCTGCGTCGAGGTGCCGCTTCGTCATGGGCGGATTTGTCACGTGCAGCGTTGTCGCGTGCATCTTTGTGCATCGCTGCTGAGCGCTTGTTGCCGACGAATTGGCGTTGCAAGTTCCGCGCTGCCGCAATAGCCAAGGTAATTGATCATCGAGTGATGACGCCGGCCCTGCCGGCGACGTGACGCTTTCAAGGATCTGCGCAAATGTCCATGCTGCCCAATTCGCAAGAAGCCCGCGATGTGGCCTACCAGCTCCATTCGTACACCAATGCGCGCGCGCATCAGCAGGCCGGTCCGCTGGTGATCGAGCGCGGCGAGGGGCCTTACGTGTTCGACGCATCGGGCAAACGCTATTTCGAGGCGATGGCAGGCCTGTGGAGCGTCGGTCTCGGCTTCAACGAGAAGCGGCTGGTCGAGGCCGCGCACAAGCAGATGCTGGCGCTGCCGTTCTACCATACCTTCTCCGCCAAATCGCACGGCCCCTCGATCGACCTTGCCGAGAAGCTGGTCGCGCTCGCGCCTGTACCGATGAGCAAGGTGTTCTTCACCAATTCCGGCTCGGAAGCCAACGACACCGTGCTGAAGCTGATCGCCTATCGTTCGAATTCGCTGGGCCAGCCGCAGCGCAAGAAGATCATCAGCCGCATGCGCGGCTATCACGGTGTCACAATTGCATCCGCCAGCCTGACGGGCCTGCCGAACAATCATCGCTCGTTCGATCTACCGCTGCCGAACATCCTGCACATCGGCTCGCCGCACTTCTACAAAGACGGTGCGCCCGGCGAGAGCGAGGAGGCCTTCGCGACGCGGCGGGCCGAGGAGCTCGATGCGCTGATCCAGAAGGAGGGGCCTGAGACGATCGCGGCCTTCTTCGGCGAACCGGTGATGGGCGCGGGCGGCGTCGTCGTGCCGCCGGCGACCTATTGGGACAAGATCCAGGCGGTCCTGAAGAAGTACGACATCCTGCTGGTCGCCGACGAGGTGATCTGCGGCTTCGGCCGCACCGGCAAGATGTTCGGCTGCGAAACCTACGGCATCAAGCCGGACGTGATGGTCGTCTCCAAGCAGATCACGTCGAGCTATTTCCCGCTCTCGGCCATCATCATGAACGACCGCATGTTCGAGCCGATCGCGGACGAGAGCAACAGGATCGGCGTGCTCGGTCACGGCTTCACCGCGGGCGGCCATCCGGTCGGCTCGGCGATCGCGCTGGAAAACCTCAAGATCATCGAGGAACGCGGCCTGGTCGCGCATGCCGCCGAGCTCGGTGCCTACATGCAGGGCAAGCTGCGCGAGCTCACCAGCCATCCGCTGGTCGGCGAGGTTCGCGGCGTCGGCATGATCGCGGCGATCGAGCTCGTGCTCGACAAGGGCCGCAAGACCGCCGCGGCGACGCCCGGCGCCGTCGGCGGCATGGCGAGCCGCATGCTGCAGGAGCGCGGCGTGATCTCCCGCAACATGCTGGACGCCATCGCCATCTGCCCGCCGCTGATCGTCACCAAGGCCCAGATCGACGAGCTGATCGCGGCGATATCGGGCGTGCTCGACGATATGAAGCCGGAAGTCGGGAAGCTGACGCCGGCGTAAGGCGGGCTTCCTAGCGGGCGGAGCGGCTCGCCACACTCTTGGTGTCGTCCTGGCGAAAGCCAGGACGATCTCGGGGAGGGCGCGCGGGCCTATTCCGCCCGCTGAACCCCGATCACGCGGCCTTTCTCGACCGCCAGCGCGAGTTCGCCGCGCTTCAGCTTCAGCGCGGCATCGCCGAACAGCTCGCGGCGCCAGCCGCGCAAGGCGGGGACGTCGGCCTCGTCGTCGGCTGCGATCTCTTCGAGATCGTCGACCGTGGCGATCACCTTGCTGGCGACCGCATGGCGCTCGGCGGTCATCCGCAGCAGCACCTTCAACAGCTCGACGATGGCGGCGCCATTGTTGTTGTTGCGCGGCTTTTCCAGCTTCGGCAGCGTGGCAGGATCGCGCGCCAGTCCGCGCGTGACCGCGGCGACGATGTCCGCGCCCCATTTGGATTTCTCAAAGCCCTTCGGCACCGAGCGCAAGTTTGCGAGCTTCTCCAGCGTATTCGGCGCGTGGGTGGCGATATCGCTGATGGCCTCGTCGCGCAGCACGCGGCCGCGCGGTACGTCACGGCTCTGCGCTTCCTGCTCGCGCCAGGCCGCGACCTCCATCAGCACTGCGAGATCCTTCGGCTTGCGCACCCGCGTCTTCAGCCGCTCCCAGGCACGCTCGGGGTGGAAGTCGTAGGTCTTGGGCGAGGTCAGGACCTCCATCTCGATGGAGACCCATTCGCTGCGGCGGCGCTTCTTCAAATCGGCGTCGAGCGCTGCAAACACGTCGCGCAGATGCGTGACGTCGGACACCGCGTAGTGCATCTGCTCCTTGGTCAGCGGCCGGCGCGACCAGTCGGTGAAGCGGTGGGTCTTGTCGGGGCGGTGGCCGGTGACCTTCTCGACCAGGGCGTCGTAGGCGATGCTGTCGCCGTAACCGAGCACCATCGCGGCAACCTGGGTGTCGAACACCGGGTGCGGGATGATGTTGGCCTGGTGCCAGATGATCTCGATGTCCTGGCGGGCGGCGTGGAAGACCTTCAGCACGGCCTCGTTGGCCATCAGCTCGAAGAACGGCTTGAGGTCGATGCCTGCGGCCAGGGTATCGACGACGATGGCTTCCTCGGCGCTGGCCATCTGCACCACGCATAGCAGCGGGTAGTAGGTGGTCTCTCGCAGGAACTCGGTATCGACGGTTATGACGGGGTGCTTGGCCAGTCGGCTGCAGGCAGCCGCGAGGTCAGCGGTGGTGGTAATCAAATCCATGAACGACCCATGACACGTGATATCAGCCGATCTGCCGAAAGTGCTGTGATGTCAAGGGGCTCAGTGCGAATTCGAGCCTTGCATTCGGGCCGGAATCGCTTTTTCCGACGAAATTCCTATTCGTAGCGGACCCGGTGCGAGGATTTGCGGCCGCGGGGCAGCGCCACCACGACCACGCACATGGCGACCAGCGCCAACCCCAGGAACTCGATAACCAACAGATCCACGGCGAAACCTCCAGAAACATAGGTAGATTTGTCGGGGGTGCGTTGAGGGTCTGTTAATTGCAATGGTTACCGGCGGCGCGGTCGGTCGGATGGTGGACGGGGGGTTAATGGCGGGGGCCGCCTAAAGCGAAATCGGCGCCCCGCATGACGGAGCGCCGATGGTCGTTGGCGGTTGCAGCGAGCCTTACGGCAGCTTCAGCGAGGTATCCGCGTTGTACGGCTTGAGCGTCTCGTCGGCGGCCTTTTGCGCGGCGACGAGGGCTTCCTTCGGCTGCTTCTTGCCGTTGAGGACCAGCATCACCTCGTCCTCCAGCGTCTTGCGCACCGGCACGGTCTTGTAGGTCGCGAACCACGGCTTGGCGACGTCGAGCTGCTCGACGGCGGTCTTGGCGTCCGGGTTCTTGTTGAGGAAGTCGACCATCTCGGGCGTCTTGTACGCCGCCATGTTGGGCGCGAAATAGCCGGTGGCGCGGCTCCACCAGCCGCTTTTCTCCGGCGAGGTCATCCACTTGATCAGCGTCCAGGCCGCCTTCTGCTTGTCGGCCTCGAGCCCTGCCGGAATGATCAGCGAGGCGCCGCCGATCGGCACGGCGTTGCGGACGTTGCGCGGGATGAACGCGACCTTGTAGGCGAACTTGGCGTTGTCGCGCACATAGGTCAGCGAGCCCGTCGAGAGCATCATCATCGCGGCATTGCCCGAGATGAAGGAGGTGCTGACGGCTGGTCCCGGCGTGGCGCCGGGGGCGTGGACCTTGTGCTTGTACACGAGGTCGTTCCACCAGGTGAGCGCGCCCAGCATCGAGGGCGTGTCGTAATAGACCTCGCCGCCGAACTCCTCGTTGTAGTAGCGCCCGCCATTGCTCATGGTGAGCGTTTCCATCATCCAGCCGCAATAGTCGTAGGCGCAGGGGATCGCGATGCCCCATTGGGTCACCTTGTCGCCCTCGCGCTTGGTGAGCTTCTTGGCCCAGTCGGTGAGCTCGGCCCAGGTCTGCGGCGGCTTGCTCGGGTCGAGGCCGGCTTCCTTGGCCTTGTCGGCGTTGATGTAGAGCAGCGGCGTCGAATTGTGGAACGGCACGCCGTAGACGGAGCGGTTGATCACCGCGTTGCCCTGCAGCGCGGGGAAGAACTGGCCGAGGAACTGCTCCTTGGTGGTGCCGTCGGCCTTGATCAGGGCATCGAGATTGGTCAGTTCGTTCTCGATCTGCATGTCGAGCAGGAAGTTCGCCGACATGATCACGGCGGACGGCGGCTTGCCGGCCTTGATCGCGGCGCGCGTCTTGATCAGCGTGTCGTCATAGGAGCCGGTGTAGACGGCGGTCGCCTTGATATCGGGGTGACCGTCGTTGAACTCCTTGATCAGGGTGCCCATGTCGCGGGCGAGCTTGCCGTCGACGGGGACGGGAAAGAACAGATCGATCTCGGTCGGGCCTTCGCCGGCAAGAGCCGGAAAGGCGAGGGCGCTTGCCAGAGTACCTGCCATAGCGAGGCCGAACATGAGCCTGCGGGAAAACAGCATCGAAGAATCTCCTATTTGATGCCTGAGGTGACGAAAGAGCTGATGAAGCGCTTCTGGAAAATCAGGAACGTGATGAGCAGCGGTGCGATCACCATCAGCGTGCCGGCGGCGATGGTGCCCCAGGCCTGCGTGCCTTCGGCGGTCTTGGTGAAGACCGAGAGCCCGACCGTGAGCGGCCGCTTGTCCGGCGAGTTGATCACCATCAGCGGCCACAGGAAGTCGTTCCAGTGGCTGGTCACCGAGATGATGGCGAAGGCCGAGAAGCTCGGCATCGACAGCGGCACGTAGATGTGGCGGATGCGCTGGAGCAGGCTCGCTCCGTCGATCAGGGCGGCATCCTCGAGCTCGGTCGGAATCGCCTCGAATGCCTGGCGCATCAGGAAGGTGCCGAAGGCGGAGGCGAAGAACGGCATCATCACGCCGGCGAGCGTGTCGTAGAGGCCGAGCCGCGCCACGAGGCTGAGATTCGGCACGATCAGCAGCACCGGCACCAGCATCAGCTGCATCAGGAATAGATAGAAGATCAGCGACTTGCCGGCGAAGTCGAGGCGCGCAAAGGCAAAGCCCGCCAGCGTGATCGTGACGAACTGCACCAGCAGAATGCCGGCGCAGATGATCGTGGTGTTGAGCGTGTAGCGCGGGAAGTCGCCGATCTCCCAGGCGTCCCTGACATTGTCGAGCGTCGGCTTCAGGCTCGGCATCAGCTCGGCCATGGCGTTGATGCCGTCGGAGGCCGGGCGCAGCGTCGCGACGACCATCCACAGGAAGGGGATGAGCCAGACGATCGCGAGCAGCACGGTCAGCAGGAAGCCGAGATTGGGCGTGATCTCGCCCCGTGTGGCGAGCGGGGTGTCCTTGTAGAGCCAGTCGATCAGCTTCATGGCCCGCCCTCGCGGTTGGCCATGGTGCGGAAGGAGAGCGCGGTCAGGCCCATCAGCGCGGCGAGCGTCAGCAGGGTCGCGGCCGAGGCCTTGCCGACGTCGTAATGCTCGACCGCCTGCTGGTAGATGTAGAACAGCACGAGGTTGGTCGAATTCGACGGCCCACCCTGGGTCATGACGAAGACGTGGTCGACCTGCGTCACCGCGTTGAGGATCGCGATGACGATGACGAACAGGAAGGTGGGCTTGAGCTCCGGCAGAATGATATGGCGCAGGCGCTGATAAGGCCCGGCGCCGTCGAGATGCGCGGCTTCCATCACGTCTTCGGGCACGGCCTGCAGGCCGGCGAGGAAGAACAGCATGTAATAGCCGGCGTTCTTCCAGATCGTGATGATCATGATCGCGTAAAGCGCGATGTCGGGATCGCCGAGCCAGTTCGGCAGCACCGGAAGCAGGCGGCCGATGTAGTAATCGAGCAGGCCGACATTGGGCAGGAAGATGAACATGAACAGCGCGGAGGCCGCGACCATCGGGATCAACACCGGCAGGAACAGCGCGGCGCGCAGCGCGCTGCTCACGGCATGGGTGCGCGACAGCGTCAGCGCGAACAGGAGCGCGAGGCCGATGCTCGGGATCGCCGTGCCGACCGCATAGACGAGATTGTTGACGACCGCGCCGGAGAAGGCGGGGTCGGCCAGCACCGCCGCGATGTTGTCGAGACCGACGAAGCGGACGGGGGCCTTCGGCGTGGCGCGCTGGTAGAGCGCATCGATCAGCACGCGGCCCATCGCGCCATAGGTGAACAGCGCGAGGAAGACCAGCGAGGGGAGCAGCAGGAGATAGGCGGGCAGCGAAGCTTTGAAGCGCGCGACGAGGCGCTTGGGCACGTCCAGGCGCGGCGCCGCCGAGGTCGCGACCGGAAGAGTCGCGGGTTCGGCGAGGCTCATCTCACCGCGCCGGAAAGTTGAGTGCATAGTCGCGGCCGTCCACCCCCGCCGGTGGCTCGAAGGGGAAGCGCAGACTGGTGTCGAGGAAGTCGTGGCTGTGTACGACCAGGTTCTCGTCGTCGATCAGCACCACGCCATAGGCGGGCGACTCGTGGCTGGCCAGATGCGGCGCGCCGGCGTCGAGCTCGAACCAGACCTGATGGTTGGTGCCGCGCAGGGTGGAGAACGGAATCTTGCCGTAGCTGCCGAAGATGGGACGGTGCACATGACCGAAGAAGAGGTGGCGGATGCGGGAGCGATGGGGCGCGATCACCTCGGCGAACTCCGCGCTCTGTTTCAGTCCGATCTCGTCCATCGCATGGACGCCGATCGGGAAAGGCGGGTGATGCATGAACACGACGAAGGGCTGGTCGGCGGGCGCGTTGGCAAGCGTCTTCGCGAGCCAGTCGAAGCGCTTGGCGCACATCTCGCCGGCGTGGCTGGTCTCGTCCAGTGTGTCGAGGAAGACGAACAGGCCGTGCTCGGTGGTGCGCGTGCCCTGCACGAAGCCGTTGGGATCGCGCGGCGCGGCCTTGAGCGCGTCGAGGCAGGTGACGCGGCGGTCGTGATTGCCGACCATGGCGATGTAGGGAATCTTGAGCGCGGCCATCGCGTCGGCGAAATTGGCGTAGGACTGAGCCTCGCCCCAATGGGTGAGATCGCCGGTCACGACCGCGAAGGCGGCGTCGGATTGATGCTTGTTGATGTCGGCAATGGCCGCGTCCAGCCGGGCGCGCGGATCGAGGCCATAGAGGGTCGAGCCGGGGTTCGCCAGATGCGTGTCGGTGAGGTGGATGAATTTGAAGGGCATGGCGCTTGTCAGGGGTGTTGGAGAAAGGACGTCTCCGGCAAGACGACCCTGACAGGCGGTTAGAGCGTGTGTGTTTCAGTTTGATGACAGCGGTTCCGGCGGGCAGACGTGTCCACAGGGCCCGCGGGACAGCAACGGACCGCGCAAGGCGCGATCCACGCAGTGGATAATTCAGGGATGGTAGTGAACGGTCGAACCCGCCTCACGTCCCGCAGAACGTCTGCAGCACACGCTGGTCCGGCAGCGGCGGATCGGCGTAGGCGGCATACGCGGGCTGATCGTCGAACGGCTTGGCCAGTACCTTCACCAATTCCTCGAACGGCGCGTAATTGTCGTCGTTGACGGCGGCCTGGATCACGGCTTCGACGCGATGGTTGCGCGGGATGAACATGGGATTGACCGCGTGCATCGCGGCCTGCCGCTCGGTAGCGCCTTGCTGCTCCAGCGCGATACGCGCGCGCCAGCGGCCGGCCCATTCGTCGAAGGCTGCGGGCTCCATGAACTGCGCGCGCGCATCCGCGCTGTCTTCAACGGCGGCGTCGCCGAGCTTGCGGAAGGTGAGGGTGAAGTCGGCCTGGTTCTTGGCCATGGCATCCAGCAGGTCCTGAATCAGCGCCTCGTCGCCGTCGCGCTCCGTGAACAAGCCGACCTTCCTGCGCAGGCCGGCCTGATAGGCGGCGCTGAATTGGTCGGAGAAGGCGCCGAGAATATCCTGGGCTTCGGCGACCGCCTTCTCCTGCTCGTCGGAGAACAGCGGCAGCAGGCATTCGGCGAGGCGCGTCAGATTCCACAGCGCGATGCGCGGTTGGTTGGCGTAGGCGTAGCGGCCCATCTCGTCAATCGACGAAAACACCTGCGAAGGGTTGTAGGCGTCCATGAAGGCGCAGGGGCCGTAATCGATGGTCTCGCCGGAGATCGAGGAATTGTCGGTGTTCATCACGCCGTGGATGAAGCCGACCAGCAGCCAGCGCGCGACGAGCTCGGCCTGGCGCGCGACCACGCCGGCGAGCAGCGCGTGATAGGGCCGCTCCAGGTCGCGCAGCTCCGGATAGTGCCTGACGATCACGTGGTCGGCGAGCCGCCGGACCGCCTCGGTATCCCGGCGGGCGGCGAAGAACTGGAAGGTGCCGACCCGGATGTGGCTCGCTGCGACACGCGTCAGCACCGCGCCGGGCAGCGCGGTCTCGCGGATGACGTGCTCGCCAGTGATCACGGCCGCGAGCGAGCGGGTGGTCGGAATGCCGAGCGCGAACATCGCTTCGCTGACGATGTATTCGCGCAGCACCGGCCCGAGCGCGGCGCGGCCGTCGCCGCGGCGGGAGAACGGGGTGGGACCAGATCCCTTGAGCTGGATGTCGCGGCGGACGCCGTCTCTGTCGATGACCTCGCCGAGCAGGATGGCGCGGCCGTCGCCGAGCTGGGGCACGAAATGCCCGAACTGGTGGCCGGCATAGGCCATGGCAATGGGATCGGCGCCTTCCGGAACCGTCTTGCCGGCCAGGATCGCCGCGCCTTCGGGGGTCTCCAGCAAGTCGGGATCGAGCCCGAGCTGGAGCGCCAGCGGCCGGTTCAACTTGATCAGCCGGGGGGCCGCGACCGGGGTCGGCGCAACGCGGGCAAAGAAGCTGTCCGGCAGCGCCGAATAGGAGTTCTGGAAGGGGAAATGCACTGTCATGGCCTCAAGATAGGGCTGGAACGGCTGATGGCAAAGGGATGGGCCGAGATTGGGTAAAATTGGGCGCTTCCGGCCCAAAACAGGGCGTTCCCTTGGTTGCCGCCCCCGGCCTCGTCGGGTAAACCCTGCCGCAATCTCGGACCGGCCGTGACAGGTCGTCCGATTCGTTTCCTCCGACATCATTTTTGGGACGACCATGCATCGCTACCGGTCACATACATGCGGCGCGCTCCGCGAGAGCAACATCGGCGAGACGGTCCGCCTCTCAGGCTGGGTCCATCGCGTTCGCGACCATGGCGGCGTGCTGTTCATCGACCTGCGCGACCATTACGGCCTGACCCAATGCGTGGTCGATCCGGACTCGCCGGCCTTCGCGCAGGCCGAGAAGCTGCGCTCGGAATTCGTGGTGCGGATGGACGGCAAGGCCCGCCGCCGCCCCGAGGGCACCGACAATGATGATCTGCCGACCGGCAAGATCGAAATCTACGTCACCGAGATCGAGGTGCTGGGCCCGGCCGGCGACCTGCCGCTGCCGGTGTTCGGCGACCAGGAATATCCTGAAGACATCCGCCTGAAGTACCGCTTCCTCGACCTGCGCCGCGAAAAGCTGCACCAGAACATCATGACGCGCATCGAAATCATCAAGTCGATGCGCCGGCGGATGGAGGGGCAGGGCTTCTTCGAGTTCAACACGCCGATCCTGACCGCGTCCTCGCCGGAAGGCGCGCGCGACTTCCTGGTGCCGTCGCGCATCCACCCCGGCAAGTTCTACGCGTTGCCGCAGGCGCCACAGCAGTACAAGCAGCTGCTGATGATGTCGGGCTTCGACCGCTATTTCCAGATCGCGCCGTGCTTCCGCGACGAGGACCCGCGCGCCGACCGCCTGCCCGGCGAGTTTTATCAGCTCGACGTCGAGATGAGCTTTGTCACCCAGGAAGACGTGTTCGCGGCGATGGAGCCCGTCATCACCGGCGTGTTCGAGGAGTTTGCCAAGGGCAAGCCGGTGTCGAAGAATTGGCGCCGTATTCCGTTTGCCGAGGCGCTGCGCAAATACGGCAGCGACAAGCCGGATTTGCGCAACCCCATCGAGATGCAGGATGTCTCCGAGCACTTCCGCGGAAGTGGCTTCAAGGTGTTCGCGCGCATGCTCGAAGATCCCAAGAACCAGGTCTGGGCGATCCCGGCGCCGGGCGGCGGCAGCCGTGCGTTCTGCGACCGCATGAATTCGTGGGCACAAGGTGAGGGCCAGCCTGGGCTGGGCTACATCATGTGGCGCGAGGGCGGTGAGGGCGCTGGTCCCTTGGCGAACAACATCGGGCCGGAGCGCACCGCCGCGATCCGCGCGCAGATCGGCACCAAGGAAGGCGATGCCGCCTTCTTCGTCGCCGGCGATCCCGACAAGTTCTGGAAGTTTTCTGGTTTGGCCCGCAACAAGGTCGGCGAGGAATTGAATCTCACCGACAAGGAGCGGTTCGAGCTCGCCTGGATCGTCGACTTCCCGATGTACGAGTACAACGAGGAGGACAAGAAGGTCGATTTCTCGCACAATCCGTTCTCGATGCCGCAGGGTGGCCTCGACGCGCTGAAGGGCCAGGACCCGCTGACCATCAAGGCGTTCCAGTACGACATCACCTGCAACGGCTACGAGATCGCCTCGGGCGGCATCCGCAATCACGTGCCGGAAGCCATGGTGAAGGCGTTCGAGATCGCAGGCTACGGCGAGCAGGAAGTGGTCGACCGCTTCGGCGGCATGTACCGCGCCTTCCAGTACGGCGCGCCGCCGCATGGCGGCATGGCCGCGGGTGTGGACCGCATCGTGATGCTCTTGTGCGGCACCAACAATCTGCGCGAGATCTCGCTGTTCCCGATGAACCAGCAGGCCATGGATTTGCTGATGGGCGCGCCGTCGGAAGCATCGACCAAACAGCTCCGCGAGTTGCATGTGCGGGTGAATCTGCCGCAGAAGTGAGGGGCGAAGCCCTTCACACCCGAACGAGGCTACGGCCCGTGAGCGTGCCGATGCCGGAAAAGTTCTAAAGCCCCGTCGACGCCTCGATCTTGAACTGCGCGAGTGCGCTCTCCGGGTCGCTCTGGACGAGCTGCATCAATTGCAGCAGCGGCACCTTGGCGCGGGGCGCGAGCTTGATGGTCAGCGTCTGCCCCGGCGTTTCGACGAAGCCAGCGAGCGCATCCACCGCGCCCCTGGTATCGGCATTGGACCCGGCGATCTTCTCGCCCTGGGCCCGGATCATCTCGACGATGGCGCTGCGCGCGGCATCGCGGCTGACATTCTGCATTCGCGAGAACTGCGCCACGACGAGATCGACGACGCCGCTGTCGCGCAAGGAGAGCTCGAACGCACCGGTTTCGACCTGCGCTGCCTGGCTCATCGCCTGCACCGGGTCGATCGTGAACAGGCTGCGCGGCACGTTGGCGAGTGCGAAGCGGGCCTGTGCCCTGGCGAGATTGCCGAGATCGATCGTGGCCGGCGCAAGCGCGAATGCGCCTGACGACTCCGTCCAGGCGGCGCCGAGATCGAGGTCGATCGCGAGCTTGTCCACGCCCGCCATGATCAGCGGCCGCTGCGCGGGATTGGCAGGATCGGTGGGAGTGACCATCTTCACGACCAGATTGGCCTTGCTTGGGATCGAGCCGACCAATTGCCCCCAGTTCAGGCTCAGCGTGTCGATGGTGACGAGCTGGCGCGTGTTCTTGTAGGGCGCCACCACGCCCTTGATTTCGGCGCCTTCGAGCACACGGAACAAGCCGAGCATCTGATCGGGCGAGGGCGGTTGTCCGGGCGATCGAAGACTTGCGGCCCAGCGCATCAGTTTCGCCGCGCTGAAGGACTTCAGAGCGAAGCTCTCCATCTTGAGCTGCCCCTGCGGCAGCGGCATGACGAGGCCTTCCAGCGCGATCTTGTCCTGGTCGTATTTGACGGCATTGAGTCGTCCCGTCCCTTGCGGCGTCTCGACCGTCTGCTTGCCGACTTCGACCTTGGCGATCTGAAAGCCCTCGAAGAAGTCGGCCACCTTTTCCATGATGTCGCGCGACTGCGCCGGCGTGGGGGTCGAGCCCTCGGCCGGCACCAGCGCGATGATCTCGGCCGGGCGGAATTTCGAAGGCCGGATCGCAATGTCGTCGAAGGTGAAGCCGTCAACCTGTACGCGCACGCCCGGTGCCGTCGTCACCACATATGAATTGGCGGTGACGCGCCGATAGACCTTGTGGAAACTGTCGTCGCTCGACCCTTGCTGTTCGAGCGCGGCCCTCACAGGGGTCGCGTCGAAATCGTAGGCGGCAAGTCCGGACAGCTCGCCGGTCATTCTCGCGGGCTTGCCCGGCTGGGCCAGATCGAGCGAATAGGTGAAGCGGTCCGTCTTTGCCGCTCCGATCTTGCCGCGATTGACGTTCTGGACCGACAGGCCCGCATAGACGTAATCTCCGCTGCCGGCATTGCCGGTGCCCGCATCGACGTTGACCGTGACGGTCGGCACCGCGATCGAGGAGGCCGAGACGGTCGCGTATTGCGCGAGCATGAAGCGGTACATGTCGATGATCGAGCCGGACAACGGAGCGCCGTCTGCACGGGTCGGGCCCGAAAAATCGCGGGCGCTGATCTGCGGAATCTTGTAGTTCGCCTTCAGCTTTGTGGGCTCGGTATACGAGAAGGCGACCTCGACCCCGGACACTTCAATGCTGTCGGCCGAGAAACGGGCGTCATCCGGTTGGCTTACGCCGACGGCCGTGACCTTTGCGATCTTGACGTTGGCGAGTTGCGGCTGGCCGGGCTCGACATTGATGTCCTCGATCGTCAGCGTCCGGCTCGCGAGTTCGAACGTGATCTTGCCGTGGCTCGCCTTGCCGCCGCCGGAGCGCATCCGTTCGAACGCCGTCTCGACCTCGGCGGTGGCCCGGTGCTGGACATAGAGATTGAAGCCGAACCATCCGCCCGCGCCGAGCACGAGGAGTGCGACCAGGCCGACCAGAATCCGCTTCATTCTCAGCTCCAGTTGCTCATTTTGCACCGCGCAACCTGCCATATTCGCAAAACGCGGCGCGGTCCATGGAAAGCTATGGTTTTCAAATGTTTGACCGCGCGGCCTGTTGATGGGGTCGCAATCCGATGTTGCCACCGGGGCGCCCGGCGTGCTTCATCCCGTTTCCATGACCCGGAATACCGCGACCCGCGACAGACCGGTCAGAACACCGTAGTTTGAGGCCGGTAACGCGAGGCAAGAGACCGCATGTCGTCCTATTCCGATGATCTCCACCAGGCGGCGCTGGCCTATCACCGTCTGCCGCGCCCCGGAAAACTCGAGATCCAGGCGAGCAAGCCGCTTGCCAATCAGCGCGACCTCGCGCTGGCCTATTCGCCGGGCGTTGCTGCGGCCTGCATGGAGATCGCCCAGAACCCGGGCGAAGCAGCCTCGTTAACGATCCGCTCCAATCTGGTCGCGGTGGTCTCGAACGGCACCGCCGTGCTCGGCCTCGGCAATATCGGCCCGCTGGCCTCCAAGCCGGTGATGGAGGGCAAGGCGGTCCTGTTCAAGAAGTTCGCCGGCATCGACGTGTTCGACATCGAGATCGCCGCCGATACCATCGAGCGCGTGGTCGAGACCGTGGCGGCGCTGGAGCCGACCTTCGGCGGCATCAATCTGGAAGACATCCGCGGGCCGGAATGCTTCGAGATCGAGGCGCAGCTCAAGGAGCGCATGAAGATCCCGGTCTTCCATGACGACCAGCATGGCACCGCCATCATCGTCGCCGCCGCCGTCACCAACGCCCTGCGACTCAACGGGAAGAAGCTCTCCGACGTCAAGATCGTGGCGTCGGGAGCAGGAGCTGCCGCGATCGCGACACTCAATCTGCTCGTGTCGATGGGCGCGCAGCGCAAGAACATCTGGGTCTGCGACATCGATGGCCTCGTTCACGAAGGCCGCAACACCACGATGGACCGCTGGAAGGCGGTATATGCGCAGAAAACCGACAAGCGCACGCTCGGTGACGTCATCGGCGGCGCCGACATCTTCATCGGGCTCTCCGCGCCCGGCGTGCTCAAGCCTGACATGGCCAAGGCGATGGGCGACAAGCCGCTGATCATGGCGCTTGCCAACCCGACCCCCGAGATCATGCCGGAGGAGGCGCGCAAGGTGCGCCCTGATGCGATGATCTGCACCGGTCGCTCCGACTATCCGAACCAGGTCAACAACGTCCTCTGCTTCCCCTTCATCTTCCGCGGCGCGCTCGATGTCGGCGCCAGCGCCATCAACGAGGAGATGAAGCTCGCGGCCGTCGAGGCCATCGCGCAGCTCGCGCGCGAGGCGCCATCGGATGCCGTCGCGCAGGGTTTCGACACCGGCGAGACGCAAGGCTTCGGCCCGGGCTCGCTGATCCCGAGCCCGTTCGATCCCAGGTTGATTCTGCGCATCTCGCCGGCGGTGGCGAAGGCGGCAATGGAATCCGGCGTCGCGACGCGGCCGATCACCAATTTCGACGAATACACCGCGCTGCTGGAGCGCTTCGCCTTCCGCTCCGGCCTCGTCATGAAGCCGATGTTCGCCAAGGCCAAGACCCAGCCGGTGCGCGTGATCTACGCCGAAGGCGAGGATGAGCGCGTGCTGCGCGCCACGCAGGTGGTGCTGGAGGAGAATCTGGCGCGGCCGATCCTGGTCGGCCGTCCGTCGGTCGTGGATGCCCGTATCAAGCGCTTCGGCCTCTCGATCCGCGCCGGCAAGGATTTCGACCTCGTCAATCCCGAGGACGATCCGCGCTACCGCTCCTACGTGCAGTCCTATGTCGAGGTCGCCGGCCGCCGCGGTGTGACGCCGGATGCGGCTCGCACCGTGGTGCGCACCAACAACACGGTGATCGCCGCGCTCGCGGTCATGCGCGGCGAGGCGGATGCCATGCTGTGCGGTGTCGAGGGCCGCTATATGAGCCATCTGCGCCATGTCCGCGAGATCGTCGGATTCTGTCCGGGCATCAGCGACTACGCGGCATTGGCGCTGCTGATCACGAGCAAGGGCGCCTTCTTCATTGCCGACACCCAGGTTAGGCCCAATCCGAGCGCGGAAGAGCTCGCGGAAATCGCCTCGCTCGCGGCGGTCCACGTCCAGCGATTCAACATCAAGCCGAAGATCGCCTTCGTCTCGCATTCGGATTTCGGCAGCTACGACACCGATTCCTCGCGCAAGATGCGCCGTGCGACCCAGCTGCTCAAGGAAAAGCATCCGGAGATCGAGGCCGACGGCGAGATGCAGGGCGACACGGCACTTTCGGCGGCCGCGCGGAAAATGGTGCTGCCGCACTCCAATCTCGAGGGCGAGGCCAACATCCTGATCATGCCGACGCTGGATACCGCCAACGTCGCCTATCAGATGATCAAGTCGCTGGCGGACGCGCTTCCGGTCGGCCCGATCCTGATCGGCCCGGCGCGCCCGGCACATATCCTCACCCCCTCGGTGACGGCACGCGGCATCCTCAACATGACGGCAGTGGCAGTCGTCGAAGCGCAGGAGCGCGCCGCGCGGCAGCCGACGTTGTTCACGTAAGGGCTGGTTCACGTAAGGGATCAACATTCCCCGAACTCGTCATGCCCGGGCTTGTCCCGCCTGCGCGGCCGAAGCCGCTTCGGCGAGGCGAAGGCGCGGGCATCCACGATCTCAGTGCCGCGGGACAAGCCGTGGATGGCGGTCAAGCCCGGCCATGACGCCGAGAGAGTGGTGGTTGAATTCGTCCAGGCGGTTCGATTCCGCTAGGGAGAACCACTACGCGCCCGTCTCGCAAATCTTGTAATACTTTCAGTTCTCCATTTCCCCGTTTGTAAACCAGCGCACGACTCTTCATAATCCCACGTGCGTTCCGTGCTTAGCACTTTGCCAAGAGGCCGATCATGCCAGCGTTCGTGACTTTCGGGCGAATCCTGTTCGCCGTGCTGTTCGTCTACACGGGCGCGACCAAGCTCTTTGCCATCCAGGCGACTGCCGACTTCATCGCCACCAAGGTGGTGGTGCCCGACATCGTCGCGCCTTACGCCAAGCAAATCGAGACGGCCACTGCCATGACCACGCCGCAACTGCTGGCGATCGCGGTCGGCGGTCTCGAGATCATAGCGGGGTTGATGATCGCGCTGAATTTCGGCGCGCGGTTCTTCGCAATGCTGATGATCATCTACGTCGCGATTGCGACCGTGCTGTTCGACGATTTCTGGAACCAGGCGCCGCCCGACAATGCCAGGATGGTGGTCGACGCGCTGAAAAACCTGTCGATCATGGGCGCCTTGTTCATGATCATGGGATACGGCCGCACCACGCGTCCGGCCGAGGCGGCCTACGGGGACGTCTGAGGGCCTACGTTCGTCGCCACGGGGTCACGGTCACGCCATGCGCCGCGTCGAGCAAATACGGCGCATCAGGCTGCAGCCCGTGCGACGTCAGCACCTGCTGCGGCGTCCGCGCCGGCACCCCGACGAAACAGCCTTCGCCGCCGGGCAGGCGCACATGCGGGGCTTGCGACAGCCAGAACGTATCGTAGCGGCCCATGAACATTTCGAACACGACGGGGCCGCCGATGACGGCGACCATTCCGGAGGCGACACCGGCAAAGGCGCAGGCCTCCTCGAAGCTCGCTTGTTCAGGATTCCACAGCATCGCGTTCGGCATCTCCGGATCGACGGTGAGCGCCTTGATCCTGCGGGTCAGGATCAGCCGCCTGCGCTGCGGCGAGTTCGGCTGCTGCTCATGCGAGTTGCGGCCGTGCACGATCAGCGCGGCGCGATCGAGCGCCTGCTCGAAGAACAGCTTGTCGCCGTCGAACTTCAGGCTGTCGGGCATGACATGGCCGGCGTCGGCGAGCATGCCGTCGGCGGAGACGATGACGTAGCCTTCGATACGGAAAGACAATGCCGTCTATTCGGAAACGGTCGTCACCACGGAATTGACCGGGCGCTGGCTCACCGTCGGCAGCTTGGCGTCCTTGAGCAGCTCCTGGTCGTATTCGGGCAGCGACGAGGCCGGGAATTTGGCGCGCATCGCCACCACCTTGTAGCCGCCGGCCTTCAGGCGCTTGAGCAACTCGGGCAGGGCCTCCGCGGTGTGCTTCTGGAAGTCGTGCATCAGGATGATGCCCTTGCCCTTGGTGTCGAGCTTCTTCATCACGGTCTCGACCACCTTCTCAGGCTTGGAGGCCTTGAAGTCGAAGGAGTCGATGTCACAGGAGAAGATCGCGGTGTTGCGGTTGCCGAGATAGGTGACCATCTCCGGCGGATGCTGGAGCGCGGGGAAGCGGAAGAACGGCGAGGGCGAGATGCCGCCGAGTGCCCATTTCACCGCGGAAAGGCCCTTCTCGATCTCTTCCTTGCGCTGCGCTTCGGTGAGCTTCTTGTTGTTGAGGTTGGCGTGCGACCAGGTGTGAGTGCCCACGGTGTGGCCGGCGTTGTAGACCTGCTTCAGGATCTCCGGCTCGTAGGTCGCGTGCTTGCCGATCGAGAAGAAGATGCCGGTGGTGCATTCGTCGGCGAGCGCCTTCAGTACGGCGGGCGTGTTACGCGGCCAGGGGCCGTCGTCGAAGGTCAGCACCACCTCCTTGTCGCGCAGGAAGTCGAGCTCCTTGAAATGCTCGAAGCCGAAGCCGGGACCGCCCGTAGTATCGATCTCGACGGTGCGGGCGACACCGAGCGCGCCGGGCGTGTTGCAGGCCGCGCGCGCCGGCTGCGGCGCCTGCTTGGGCGGGGGCGGATTGACGAAGCCCGCTGGTGCTGCGGCGACCGCGGGAGTTGCGGGTGTAGCGGCCGCAGGCGCGGCTGCGGCCGCCGTCGCCGCGGGTGCGGCTTGCGTCGCGGCTGCGGGCTTTGCCGCCGGCGTCTGCGACCACGCTGCGCCGGTCATCGCGACCGATATCGCGCTTGCCAAAATCAGTCCTGCCGCCACACGCATGGTGTTGTCCTCGAGATTGATCCCGTTGTTCCGCCGCGTCTTTTTTCGACGCGGGCAAAACCCATCCTGCCCCAAACGATCCTAGCCTAGATGGTGGGCCATCGCCTTTGCAACGGCTGTTTGGCACCTTGCCACAATTGTGCCCAGCCGGATTGGCGCGCCTTGCATCAACTGGCGGCCAGCGTCCTGGCAATGGCCGTCTTGATCCGTGTGTCGGCGGGTTCGACCGCGGACGGAAAGACCTCGGCGATATAGCCGTCGCGGCCGATCAGATATTTGTGGAAGTTCCAGCGCGGAACTTCCCTTGGCCGCGCCTCAGCGGCCCATTTGTAGAACGGATGAGCCTTTGCGCCGACCACGATGGCCTTGGCCATGATCGGAAAGGTAACACCATATTGGTGGTGCGCGGTCTCCGTGATCTCGCTGCTGCCGCCGGGCTCCTGGCCGCCGAAATCGTTGGAAGGCACGCCGATCACCGTGAGCCCGCGCGCGCGAAACTCGTTCCAGAGCTCCTGCAGGCCGGCATATTGCGGCGTGTAGCCACAGAGCGAGGCCGTGTTGACCACCAGCAGCGGCTTACCGGTGGAAGCGGCGAGGCGGATGTCGTCGCCGGACAAAGCGGGGAAGGAGAAGGCGTAGGCCGAAATCCGGCTCATGCCGCTATCGGCAAGCGCGCGCGTTGCCGGCGCCAGCGTGCCGGCCAGCGCGGTTATGAGCATGGTTCTGCGATTCATCATGACGGCGTCCCCCGAAATGATCCGGGCCGCATGTTACTCCGCCGCTGCGACCTGCCTCGTCAACACCGCGTTATCGGGCGCAGTGCAACGGTAAGCTGTTGACGCGTTTTCTCGACGCGAACCGGTATCCACATCGCTCGAAAGCGCTTTAGTACAGGCGGACGATGAAGTCGGTGCCTTCGCCGGTCTCGCCCTGGTTGATGCCCTGGTCCGAGATGATGATGGAGCCGCCCGATGTCAGCATTTCGTTGATCTTCGCCATGGTGTCGGCGGGGATCGAGATGCGGTCGAGGGCCGCGGCCGGGCTGTCCGGCGTGACCACGGGTTTGGCGGCGACGGGGATCACGGCCACGCCACGCTGGCGGCGCGTGAGGCGACCGTCGTCATCGCGGGCCGCGGAGCGGGCGGAGACGGGCAGCGACACCACCGACCAATGCAGCGCATTGGAATCGGATTTGTCGAGTTCGGCGGTGAAGATATGCGTGCCGAGCGGCCGCTCGCTCGTGGCGATGGTGATCGGCACCTCGAACAGCGGCGCAAAATTCTGCCGCACGTAGAGCTTGGAATCCTTGCGGCTGATGAAGACGGCGATCTGTCCGGCCCGTTTTGGCGCTTCCGGCTTTGCGGCCGGCGCCGGTTCGGCAACACGGCTCTCGTCCTTCTTCGCGTCGGGCGAGGCGGCGATCGCAAGTGCCGGTGCATCGGGTGTCTTCGCGGAGTCCGCAGCGTCCGTCTTGGCCGGCTCGCTCTTGACGGCCTCGACTTTGTCGGCAGGCTTGTCCGCGTTCACCGGCTTGGCAACGTCATTCGCCGGAGGCTTGGCTGCATCCGATGCTTCGGCCGTCCTGGCGTTGTCGGCCGGCGCGGTGGCTTCTTCGTGGGCTGCCGCATTGCCCGTCGTCACATCCGACATCACGGTGTGACCGAGGGAGGTGCGCAGCTCCAATAGGCTGTCGGCGCTGGCGGTCTTGGTTTGGACGGGCTTGGTTTCGACCGGTTTGGCTTCGGCGGCTTTGGTTTGCGCGGCGCCCTTGTCGGCCTTGTCGCCGACATTGGTCTGCGGCTCGAGGCTGGCGGTGGGTTGTGGCGGCACGCGCAAGGAGGCGAGCAGGGGATGGGAGAAGCTGTGCGGTGACATCTCGCCGGGCGCGACGATGACGCGGGCGCCCATCCTGGTCCAATTCCACATCTTCACCGCGAACGCCATTGGCATGCGGATGCAGCCATGCGAGGCCGGATAGCCCGGCAGCACGCCGGCATGCATGGCGACACCGGACCAGGTGATCCGCTGCATGTACGGCATCGGCGCGCCACTATAGATGTTGGAGTGGTGGAATTTGTGCTTCTGGATGACGCTGAACACACCCATCGGCGTCGAATGGCCCTTCATGCCCGTCGACACCGGCGATTCCGCGAACACGCCGTTGGTGTCGTAGACCGTGACCTTCTGCCGGTCGATCGAGACGACGATGACCAGCGGCCCCTGTGGCTTGCTGCCGGCCTTCTCGGCGACAACCTCTTTCTTGGCGCCAGCGCCGTGCTTCTGCGGCTTCTGGCGCGGTATTTCGGGATGCCGGTTCTGCCGGGTGTAATAGGATCCGTCGGGATAATCCGTCCAATAGTAAAATGCTGCGTCTGCCTGACTGGTCGCGCCGATCGCAGCCGCCGCCGTCACAATAGCGACCTGCCACAGCAGCGCCGGCTTGGCAGAAAAACTCGACCCGTTCACGCTGTTCATCCTCGAATCCATAATCCAAATCAGACGTTAGTCTCGCAAAGGGGATACGCGTTCACCAGCATGGCGGTTCTGCCGTCAGCTACTTTTGTCCAAGTCGTAGCAAAAAAGCCTCACGGAGCGGTAAACGGCGGCCGCGCCGTCGGTCCGTCGTCTTCCTGAGCGGCCGTCTCATACCTACATTGTGGCGACTTGTTACCGGAGAACTTCATGTCATCTCGTTTCCCCGGTCTTTCCGGCATCCGCTTGAAAGGCTTTGCTTTCCTCCTTCTGGCCCTGATCGTGCCGGCAGTGTCCGCGTCGGCCGCCGACGAGCCCGATCTGATCTTCCGCCGCTCCACCGTGTTCAAATGGATGAGCCCGAACGACAAACTCGCGACTTATGGTCTCGACGATCCTGAAGTCGAGGGCGTCGCCTGTCATTTCACCGTGCCGGAGAAGGGCGGCTTCAAGGGCTGGCTGGGCCTTGCCGAGGAGGTTTCGGACATCTCGCTGGCCTGCCGTCAGATCGGCCCGATCAAGTTCAAGAACAAGATGGAGCAGGGCGATGACATGTTCCGCCGGCGCCGCTCGCTGTTCTTCAAGAAGATGCAGATCGTGCGCGGCTGCGACACCAAGCGCAACGTGCTGGTCTACATGGTCTATTCGGACAGGATTATCGAGGGCTCGCCGAAGAACTCGACCTCGACCGTGCCGATCATGCCGTGGGGGCCGGCAGACGTAAACGTCCAGAAGTGCGGCGAGTTCTTCACGCAGTGACGCGTTGGCGCTTCACTCAGCGCGGCGGGACTGCGGTTTGACGAGGTGCGAGCCGGTCAGCCGCACGAACGCTTGCGGCGCGGCTTCAAACCCCCGGCCGGATTGCTGCGACATCGCGCCGGCTGACGCGACGCGATTCGATCGGTGATTTTCGCGGTCGGTCGGTTGCTCCGCCTCGCGCGTCATTGCGCGATCTTGCGCCACCATAATGGCCATCCCTCAAGTGAACGCGCCCGGTGATCCGGGCGTCCTGGCTTCGATGGCTTGGGTCGCAGCCGATGCGCCCTCGGTTCGACCACAGCCTTCGTTTGCCGCTCCATTCAGCAGAAAAACGTAAAATGCGTGTGAAGCAGGTGAGGCGGGAGCATGACGGTGCTGCCTCCCGAGTGTTCGCGCACAGCAGCCGGAACATGGCAGGCTATTTTGATCTGCGGTGAGACCCATCTGAAATGATTGGCCTTTTCCGCGAATTGTGTCGTCGTCTCGGGCCGGACGAAACAATTCTCACGGAGATGAAACCGTTTTGCGCTTTTGGCGCATCACGGGCGAAACCGCCCATGGTTATCAGCTTCACAACGACGAACGGCGCACCGCCGGCCACCGGAACTCGGAGACAAGACCATGCGCGCGCTCAGCTTCATCCTTGCCTTTGGTTTCGTTGTTGCCGGTTCTTCGTTCGCAGGCTCGCCGGACGGCAGTATACCCGGTGTCGGCACCTTCCAGTACAGCGGCTCGCCGATCACGACCGCCGCGACGCAGTCGATCGTGGTTGCCGCGCGCTTCTGATCAACACCAAGAAAATCAGCCGATAAAGGCCGTCATGATCGTTCGATTTTGCGCCGCTGTGTTCGTGTCTGTTCTGACGATCAATGCCGCCCAGGCACAGGTGCGCGCGCCCTCAAGGTTACCGGATCCCCGCACTGAATTCGTGCGCCAATGTGCGCCGCGGATGCTGGGGCGGTGGGAACATCCCGAGGAAGTTTGCGGCTGCCTGCACGATCATGCCGCAGCCGCCGTCGAGGACCGCGATCTGCGCGAAGCGCTGTTGCGCGGCATCAGCGAGACCGGCGTGCCCACCATCGAGACCGACTGGGTGCCGTCATCGAAGCAGGGCGAGATCGGTCCGACCTTCACCAAGATCGCCAAGCCGACCCTTCAGTGCATGTTCGACCCGGCGAAGCAGTAACTATCTCGTCTTCGGACCGTAGCGCGGCACGCAGGCGGCGGTGCGCGCGACGCCCTTCTCTGTCATCTTCGTTCCGCGCACTTCCTTGACCTGTCCGGCGGGACAGGTTCCGTCGTCCACCTGCACGCGCTGACCCAGCTTGAGGTCGACGATGTCCTGTTCGCGTCCGACCGTGACGGCGTGCGCCGTCGTCACGAGGGCGGCGGAGATCAGGACCGAGAGGCAAGCAACACGGCGGAAAAGCATGGCGAAAGATCCCGGCATTGATACCGCAGTGTAAAGACGGGCTTGCGATTCTGATAGTGAACCTTCGTCAGGTCTGCCGGGCCGATCTGTTCCCGATGCGCAGGGCTGCGCGCGATTCCCGCGCGAGCCGTTCGGCGGAGGCGACGAGCTGTGGAACCGAATGGCCGGAAAATCCCAGCACGAAGCCGGGCAGAGGTCGCGCGCGTGAATAGGTGTCGGCCAATAGCCAGCCTTCCGCGCCGGCCGCCTGCTTGGCCCGCGCGGCCACGGAAAGGTCGACCGAGCGATCGAACCGGGCGACGAGATGCAGGCCTTGTGACGGCACCGGTACCGACAGCGCGCCGTCGGACTCAGCCTCCAGCGTTTCCGCCAATGCGTCACGCGCTTCGCGATAGAGCTTTCGCACGCGCTTGAGGTTCGCGGCGAACGCGCCCGAGTTGAGCATGTCGGCTACCGCGCCTTCCATCAGCGTCCCGGGGAAGCGGTCAAGCGCCGCGCGCGCAGCCGTCACGTCCGCGATCAGGCGTTCGGGCAGGGCGCAATAGCCGATGCGCAGGCCGGGAAACAGCGTCTTGGCAAAGGTGCCGAGATAGATCACGCGCTGGAGGCGGTCGATGCCGGCGAGCGACATCAGCGGCGCGCCGTCATAGCGAAACTCGCTGTCGTAATCGTCCTCCAGCACGAAAGCGCCGGCCTGCCTCGCCCAGTCCAGAAGCTCGAGCCGCCGCGGCATCGACATCTGCACGCCCAGCGGAAACTGATGCGACGGCGTGACATAGGCCGCGCGCGCGGACGGCCCGGCGATGCGGCCCTTGGCGACCCGCATCCCATACTCATCGACGGGAACGCCCACGGCGCGATAGCCGCAATTCGCGATGGTTTTCCGCGCGGCCGGGTAACCGGGGTCTTCGCACCAGACCTGGTCGCCCGCCTTGAGGATCGCGCTCAGCACGATGCGCAACGCGTGCAACGTGCCTGAGGTCAGCATGATCTGATCGGGATCGCAGCGCAGCCCGCGCGCCGACAACAGATGATCGGCGATCGCCGCGCGCAGCTCGCGGCTGCCGCGGGGATCGCCATAGTGCAGATGCTCAGACCCGAAGTTGCGCATCCGCCGGCCGACGAAGGCACGGAAGCGTTGCACGGCGCGTTCGTCGATGTGGGTGCAGCCGAGCGCGAACGCGCCTTGCCCCGGCGTTTCCACAATGACTTTCGGCTTGTTCGGTTCGGCCGTGCGCGCAGGGATGCGCGCGGCGACGAAGGTTCCGGAGCCGACGGTCGCCTCGGCGAAGCCGTCGGCGATCAGGCGCTCATAGGCGATGACGACGGCGTTGCGCCCGAAGCCGGTCTGCGTGGCCAGCGTGCGCGACGGCGGCAGCGGCTCGCCAGGCTTGACCAGGCCGGAGACGATCATCTCGCACAGCGCCTGATAGAGCCGGTGCGCGGCGGAGGCGGCGGGCGTGACGTGCGGGCCGGTAAGGTCGAGCGGCAGCCCGGTCTTGGTCGGCAAGGAAGACTTGGTAGCCGAGGGCAGAGAATTGGTTGGAATATTTCGCATGGAATTGGAACTATCGCAGACCAAAGGCGCCGCTACAACTGCTTCCAGATTTCTTCCAATCCGAGCAGGAGCGGCCGTGAGCCAGACCGAGACTTCGAATTCCTATCCGACATCGGCGCGCAACCAGGTGAAGCGCCGGCACGACCGCGGCTTCTACGATCACGAGACCGTCCATCGGATCCTGGACTCCTCGATGCTCTGTCACGTCTCCTACGTGATCGACGGCCAGCCCTATTGCACGCCGACCTTCTTCTGGCGCGAAGGCACGAAGCTCTATTGGCACGGTTCGAGCGCGAGCCGCATGCTGCGCAACCAGACCACAGGCGAGCGCGTGTGCCTGACGGTCGCCCATCTCGACAGCCTCGTGCTGGCGCGCTGCGGCTTCAATCACTCGGCCGACTATCGCGCGGTGATGGCGTTCGGCACCGCCTATCTCGTCACCGACGCCGAGGAGAAGGAGCGGGCGGTGATCGCGATGGTCGACCGCTTCTTCCCGGATCGCACCGCCAGCCTGCGGGCGAGCACCACGCAGGAGATCAAGGCGACGTCCTTCATTGCGATGGAGATCGAGGAAGCCTCTGCCAAGATACGCGCCAAGGGTGTTGCCGACGACGACGAGGACTATGCGTTGCCGATCTATGCCGAGCGCATCCCGGTTCGCACCGTGCTCGGCGCGCCCGAGCCGTGCCCGCGCCTGCCCGACGGCGTCGGCCGGCCCGCGACGCTCAATGGCTATTCGGAAGGCCGCTTGCTCGAAGATGCATTGCGGGATGCATATTTTGTGGAGTACCCGAACGGCTGAAATCGGCTAGCTTGCGCCTCCTTGGGACCAATGAACTGCCTGGAGTTGCCTGATGAATGCCGAAACGCAGCAGAGGATTCTCGACGCCGTCGATGCCGGCTTCGAAGCCCAGCTTGCCACCACGCGCGATTTCGTCGCGATCCCCTCGACCCGCGGGGCGGAGGGGCCATGCCAGGACATGATCGGCGACCTCCTGCGCGAACGCGGCTACGAGGTCGACGACTGGCACATCGATGTCGAGGACCTCAAGGATCTGCGCGGCTTCGGTCCGATCGAGCATGACTTCTCCAAGGCGCGTTCGGTGGTGGGTACCTACCGCCCGCAAACGAACGCCGGCAAATCGCTGATCCTGCAAGGGCACTGTGACGTGGTGCCCGCAGGCCCCCTGGAATTGTGGGACACGCCGCCATTCTCGCCCGTCGTCAAGGACGGCAAGATGTTCGGCCGCGGCGCCTGCGACATGAAGTCGGGGACCATCGGCGCGCTCTATGCGCTGGATGCGATCAAGGCCGCGGGTTTCAAGCCGACGGCGCGGATCCACTTCCAGTCCGTCATCGAGGAGGAGAGCACCGGCGTCGGCGCGCTTTCGACGCTGCAGCGCGGCTATCGCGCGGACGCCTGCTTCATTCCGGAGCCGACCGGCGGCAAGATGGTGCGCTCGCAAGTCGGCGTGATCTGGTTTCGCCTGCGTGTGAAGGGGCACCCGACCCATGTCGCCTTTGCCGGCTCCGGCGCGAACGCGATCATGGCTGCCTATCATCTGATTCAGGCGCTGCAGAAGCTCGAGATCGAGTGGAACGAGCGCGCCAAAGCTGACCAGCACTTCAAGACGCTCGACCATCCCATCAACTTCAACCCCGGCATCATCAAGGGCGGCGACTGGGCCTCCAGCGTGCCGGCCTGGTGCGACGTCGATTGCCGGATTGCAGTGCTGCCAGGTTGGTCGATCGCCGATCACCAGAAGGAGATCATGGCCTGCGTCGCTGCCGCGGCGCGCAACCACCGCTTCCTCGCCAACAATCCGCCGGAGATCGAATGGTCGGGCTTCCTGTCGGAAGGCTATGAATTGACCGATGCCGCCGCGCCGGAGGCCGCGTTCGCCAAGGCGTTCGGCAAGGTCTATGGCGGCATGCCGGAGGATCTCGTCTTCACCGCGCTCACCGACACCCGCTTCTACGGCCTCAACCACGGCATCCCGAGCCTGTGCTTCGGCGCCAGCGGCGGCGAGATGCACGGTTTCAACGAGTTCGTCGAGTTGGAGTCGCTGAAGAAGACGACCAGGGCGATGGCGCTGTTCATTGCGGAATGGTGCGGGGTGGAGAAGGCGTAGCGAGCAAGATCTCGTAGGGTGGGCAAAGGCGCCCTTGCGCCGTGCCCACGACTTTCATCCAACATAACCAGGTGCGTGGGCACGCTCCGCTTTGCCCACCCTACGGCCCCATTTTTGAAGCGACGACCTGATCTACTCAGGGCAGGGAATATCTTGCCGCTTCGCTGGACGAAACACGGGCTGATCCCGATCCTTTAAGCTTAAAATAAAGACTAGGAGGCGGGCTTTGCCGGTGGCAGACTGGTCAGGTTGCTGGACGAGTCCCCCGGGAGTGACAATGCGCGATTGGGATGATGCCTACGCCAATTCGGCCCATATCCCGGGCTCGGACAAGATGCCGGCACAGTGGGCGGAGCGGGCCGCGGCCTATCGTGCCGGGCTGAAGAATTTTCGACCCGACATTGCCTACGGCGCAGGTGAGCGCCAGAAGCTCGACCTGATCCTGCCCGACGGCGACAGCAACGGGCTCGTCGTCTTCGTCCATGGCGGCTATTGGATGCGCTTCGACAAGTCGACTTGGACTGATCTGGCCGAAGGCGCGCGCCGCCATGGCTGGAGCGTGGCGCTGCCGAGCTATACGCTGACGCCGGCCGCCCGCATCTCCGACATTACGGCCGAGATCGCCGCGGCGATCGCCAAGGCGGCCTCACTCGTCTCCGGGCCGATCCGGCTCGCCGGGCATTCGGCTGGCGGCCACCTCGTCACGCGCATGCTATGTGACGACAGCCGGCTGGAGCCGGCCGTCTACAACCGCGTCGCTGGCACCCTCTCGATCAGCGGCCTGCATGATTTGCGTCCGCTGCTGAAGACTAAGATGAACGAGACGCTCGGCCTGAGCATGGAGGAGGCGACGCTCGAAAGCGCGGCGTTGCATCTGCCGCGCGGGCATTCGCCCGTCACCGCCTGGGTCGGCGGCAGCGAGCGGCCGGAATTCATCCGCCAGTCCGACCTGATGGCCAATGTCTGGACCGGCCTCGACGTGCCGACGCGCCTCGTCGTCGATCCCGGCCTGAACCATTTTACCGTGATCGACGGGCTGAAGGATCCGTCGTCGCCGATCACCGCGCGCCTGATCGGCCTCGACTGAGCAAAGCCGGGCCGGGGAAGATTGATCGAAAGGGCCTGCCCATGACGTCCAGCGATTACGATCCCAGCAGCGAAGGCGCCGAGACCGATTTCGCAAGGCGGATGTCCTACGGCGACTACCTTGCGCTGGATGCGATTTTGGGCGCGCAGCACCCCCTGTCGGAAGCGCATGACGAGATGCTGTTCATCATCCAGCATCAGACCACGGAGCTGTGGATGCGGCTCGCCATCCACGAGCTCAGCGCCGCACGCCGCGCCATCTCCAAAGATGAGGTGCAGCCTGCGATGAAGATGCTGGCGCGGATGTCGCGGATCTTCGAGCAGCTCAACAACGCCTGGGACGTTCTTCGCACGATGACGCCGAGCGAGTACACGCGTTTCCGTTCGCAGCTAGGACAGTCCTCCGGTTTTCAGTCGCGCCAGTACCGGCTGATCGAATTCCTGCTCGGCAACCGCAACCACGCCATGCTCAAGCCGCATGCGCACGATGCGGAGACGACGAAGCTGCTCGAGGCAGAACTGGCGACGCCGAGCCTCTACGACGAGGTGCTCAGGCTCGCCGACCGCAACGGGCTGAAGATGCCGGCCGCGGTGCTGGCGCGCGATGTTCGCGAGACCCACAGCTTCAACGAGGGTGTGCTGCAGGCCTGGCGGATCGTCTACGAGGCGCCGGAGACGCATTGGATGCTCTACGAGCTCGCCGAAAAACTGGTCGACTTCGAGGACTATTTTCGTCGCTGGCGCTTCAACCACGTGACGACGGTCGAGCGCGTCATCGGCTTCAAGCGCGGCACCGGCGGCACCGGTGGCGTCAGCTATCTCAAGCGCATGCTGGAGGTCGAGCTGTTCCCCGAACTCTGGCGCGTCCGCACCATTCTGTAGAAATGCCCAAGAAATATCCATGACCAGATATCGCGTCTATGACGACACCAAAGCGCTGTTCCATCTGCCTGATGGCGTGATCTATCTCGACGGCAACTCGCTCGGCGCGTTGCCGCTCGGCGTTGCCGAGCGCGTCAACCGCGTCATCACGACTGAATGGGGTAACGAGCTGATCCGCGCCTGGAACAGTGCAGGATGGTATGCCCAGCCACGCCATGTCGGC
This sequence comes from Bradyrhizobium sp. 192, assembly GCF_023100965.1. Classification (NCBI taxonomy): domain Bacteria; kingdom Pseudomonadati; phylum Pseudomonadota; class Alphaproteobacteria; order Hyphomicrobiales; family Nitrobacteraceae; genus Bradyrhizobium; species Bradyrhizobium sp. 192. The sequence goes on along the minus strand of NZ_CP064690.1, from coordinate 5,200,971 downwards.
GATCGCATCGCGCGGCTGATCGGCGCCGAAGCCGGCTCGGTGATGGTTGGAGACACGCTGTCGCTCAAGGTCTATCAGGCGCTCGCCGCCGCGCTCGACATGAACGCGTCCCGCAAGATCGTCCTGTCGGACACCGGCAACTTCCCGACCGACCTCTACATGGCCGAAGGCCTGATCGCGACGCTCGGGTGCGGCCATCAATTGCGCCTGGTGGCGCCGGAGGAGATCGAGGCCGCCCTGTCGGAGGAGGTCGCGGTGCTTTACGTCACCGAGATCGACTACCGAACAGGCCGCCGTCACGACATGGCGAAGCTCACGGCAAAGGCTCATGCGCTCGGCATCGTCACGGTCTGGGATCTCGCGCACTCCGCCGGCGCGCTGCCGGTCGATCTTGCCGGGTGCGGCGCGGATTTCGCGGCGGGCTGCACCTACAAATATCTCAACGCCGGCCCGGGTGCGCCCGCTTTCCTCTACGTCGCGCCGCGCCACGCCGACAGCGCACGCGCCGCGCTGTCGGGGTGGATGGGGCATGCAAAACCATTTGCGTTCGAGCTGGGCTATGCGGCTGCGGGCGGCGTCGAACGCATGCGCGTCGGCACACCGCCGGTGCTGGCGATGGCGGCGCTGGAGGCCTCGCTCGACATATGGGACCGCGTCGATATGGCAGAGGTCCGTGCGCGTTCGTTGGCGCTCGGTGATTTGCTGATCGCCGAGGTGGCGCGGCGCTGCTCGACTTTGAAGCTCGTCACCCCGCGCGCACGTGAGCGCCGCGGCTCGCAGGTCTCCTTCGCCTTCGACGGCGGCTACGCCGCCATGCAGGCGCTGATCGCCCGCGGACTCATCGGCGACTTCCGCGCGCCCGACATCATGCGGTTCGGGATCACGCCGCTGTACATTGGCGAGAGCGAGATTATCCGTGCGGCCGAGATCATCGAGGAGGTGATCGCGGGCGAGGTCTGGCGACGGCCGGAATATCAGGTGGTGAACGCGGTGACGTGAACGAAGCCGCGCCCCGGACGCAGCGCGGCGCGCCGCACTTGGGGCGTGATGCGCTGCAGAGCCGGGGCTCATGCCGCATCGTGCTCCGTCGCGAGATGGGTCCCGGCTCTGCGCAGCAACGCTGGGGCGTTGCCGCGCGTCCGGGATACGAGAGTATTTGCCCTGCGCCCCCATGTCAGCCCGCCCATTACCTCTGACGTCATTGCTTTGCCGCACGAAGCAATTCACGCTGGGACAACAATCAATTGGGAGGACTTTCGATGACGCCGCTCGAAAAGCTTAAAGCGATGAAGATGCCGTTCGCCGAGCTCAAGGGCGTCGAGTTCATCGAGGCCGGGAAGGACCGCGTGGTGGCGCGCATGATGGTCCGGCCTGATCTCTGTACGCTCCACCACACCATCCATGGCGGGGCGGTGATGGCGCTGGCCGATTCCGTCGGGGCGGCGGCGACCGTGATCAACCTGCCCGAGGACGCCAAGGGCACGACCACGCTGGAGAGCAAGACCAATTTCATCGGTGGGGCCAAGGAGGGAACCACGGTCGTTGCCACCGCGACCCCGGTCCATCGTGGTCGGCGGACCCAGGTCTGGACCACCCGGTTGGAAACTGAGGATGGCAAGCTGGTTGCCGTGGTCACCCAGACTCAGCTGGTCCTGTAAGACTACGGGTCTTTGATTCTATTAACGAATTAGTCGTTTGCAATGCCTTTAACTTGGGCAGGTCCTCGTCTTGCAAAAGATGTTGCGATGCACAATATAGGAGGTCTAGGGATTCGAACGCCTCCTCGAGGGACACCAAGAGGAGTTTTGACGTGGTACTTGAAGAAACCGTCCGCACCGCTCCTGGCTATGTGCGGACCCTGATCCAGCACGAAGAATTGCCGCTCTTGCGCGATCATTTGCTGAGGCTCGATGCCGAAAGCCGGCACGACCGTTTCAACGGCTTTCTCGACGACAGCTTCATCGAGCGTTACGCCGCCCGCTGCGCCGAGGACGGCACCGTGATCGTCGCCTATATCGTCGACGGCGTGGTCCGCGGTGCGGCCGAGCTGCACCCGCCGGAAGGCGCCTCGCTCCCCGAAGTCGCCTTCAGTGTCGAGGCCTCCGCGCGCCGCCAGAACGTCGGCACCGTGCTGTTCAGTCGCTTGATCGCCGAAGCGCGCTGGAAGGGCTACAAGACTCTGCGCATCACCACAGGCGCGGAGAATCACGCCATGCGCGCGCTCGCCAGGAAATTCGGCGCGCATCTCGCTTTCCGCCATGGCGAGTCCACCGGTACGATTGATCTTGCGAAGACGCCTGAAGACGAGCTTGCGGAGCTTGCCGCAGCGCCGTTCAAGGCGGGACGCGCTCTTATCAGCTTCAACTCGACCTGCTGGAAGCTGATCTCCAGCATGTACGGCAATCGCGCGGCCTGACATCAGCGGGCCTGAATCAAAAAAGCGGACCGGCTAACCGGTCCGCTTTTTCCTTGAAACAAAGAATGAAGCGCTCAGGTGCCGGTGCGCTTGTCGTTGCCGAAACGGCGGACGACGCGGCGTTCGACCACGACGGAGCGCTGTGCGCCCTGTTCGCCGGCGATCACGCGCGTCGCGGTGATGCGGCTGTTGGTACGCGCCTGCTTCTTCACCTCGGCCTGCACGACATCGAGCGGCATCCCCATCAAGGCTGCGGCGATCTCGGCCTGCTGTCCCTGATCGTCGGTGATGCCGATAGCGGCGAAGATCGCCTCGTCCAGGGTCGGCGGATCATGGCGGACGCGCCGCGTGCCATATTTGGTATTCCAGTCTGCGCTCATAACGGCCTCGTTTGATGCCGGGATACCTAGTGCCGGGAATGTTGCATTGCAATATGAATTTGGTGTGGCATCTCAGCTATGCACCGGTCGGGTGTCAGGGCGGTGACGTGACACCGGCCTCGATCTCAATCCGTTGTTGCGGCCAGCGCTTCAGGGCGGCATGCCCGGCTTCGGTGAGCCCGTAGATTCCCCGGTCGGCCCGTTCGAACCAGCCATACACATTGTTAAGCAAGATCTTGCCGGCGTCAGGGCAGCGCCCGCGCAACTCGCGCACGGGCCGCGGCCCGTCGGCGAGCGCCGAGGCGCAGGCCAGAGCCTGCTGCCGATAGGCCGTCATGATCGGCGCGCGGGTGCTGCCGCCGAGCACGGGATCGCCCTGGCGGCGCTGGTGTTCGGCGACGAGGCGCGAGCGCACCTTCGGCTCGCGGCGTGGCGCTGCGGTCGGAGGCTTCACCAGCACCTCGACCTGACCGCGGTCGGTGACGCCGAGCATGCCAAAGCCGAGGCGGCGGCACAGGTTGCGATAGCGCGCGTCGCTCTCGCGCCCCTTGCCCCGGATCGACATCTTTGCCGCGATCCAGACCTCGTCGCCGGCCGGCGCGCGGTCGACCGCCTGGAGGATCAGTTCGAGATTGAAGGCGAGCTTGAGCTCGCCGATCACCACCACAGGTGGATCGCCGGCGCTGAGGCCGACGAGATCGCAGCCGCCGATCTCGCCCTTGACCGTGAAGCCGAGCTCTTCGAGGAAGCGTTTGACGGGCAGGTAGAGCGCGGTTTCCAAAGGGGATCCGATCAGCGAATCAGTTGCGGGCAGTTTAGAGCCTTCCCGGCCCCTATTGAATCCGAGCTGGCGCCCAGCACGGACAATCAGACTGCGATTACACCCGCCCGCTGACCGGAATCAGCGCGCCGGTAATGCCGCTGGCGGCCTCGCTGGCGAGGAACAGGATCACCTCGGCGAGTTCCTGTGGCGTCACCCATTTGGAGAAGTCCGCCTTCGGCATGTCGGCGCGGTTGGCTGTGGTGTCGATGATCGACGGCAACACGGCGTTGACGGTGACCTTGCCCTTCCACTCACTCGCGAGCGCTTCAGTGAGGCGATGCACACCTGCCTTCGACGCAGCGTAGGGGCCCATGCCGGAGCCGGCCTGAAGGGCGCCCATGGCGCCGATATTGACGATGCGGCCGGCCCTGGATGCGGCCAGATGCGGCAGCGCCGCGCGCGAGGTGTTGAGCGCGGTCAGGACGTTCAGCGCGTACATGCGCTGCCAGGTCTTGATGTCGCCGTCGCCGATGGTCTCGAAGGCGAAGCCGCCGGCGATGTTGACGAGTGCGTCGAGGCGGCCGAAATGCTTTGCCGCCATCTCGACCGCCGTCTTCGCCTGCGCCGCATCGGAGAGATCGACGCCGCCGATCTCGATGCTATCAGGCGTCGCGGAGCTCTGTGAAGGCGCGTGATCGATGCCGGCAATGCGCGCGCCGCGTGACTGCGCGACCTCCGCGACGACCTTGCCGAGCGCACCGAGCGCGCCTGTCACGATCAGGACCTTGTCTTGCATCATTGTTCTCCTGGCACGGCCGCCTATGATTCCAGATAGCGCTCTTTCAGCGCGGTCCGTTCGGTCGCGCCGAGCTTGAGTCCGTCGCGCAGATAGGTTTCGAGATCGCCATATTCGCTGCCGATGGCCTCGAAAGCCGCAGCAAGATACGAGGCCTCGACGCTGCCGATGGCATTGAGTACGTCCTCCGGCAGGTCGGTGGCAGCCGTCGCATCGCGCTTGTAATGCCGGTTGGTGAGCAGGTAGTCCTCGGCAATGATTTCATCGGCGACGCCGAGCGCATGCAGGATCAGCGCACTGGCAAAGCCGGTGCGGTCCTTGCCCGCCGTGCAATGGATCACCAGCGGCGCGCGATCTTCCAGGAGATGGCCGAACAGGTTGCGAAAGCTGTTCGTGTTGTGGCGAACGTAGTTGCGATAGGATTCGCGCATGAGCTCCAGCGCGACCGGTGCAGTCAGTGTTCCCCTCGCGAGTTCGCTCCGCAGCGCAGCCACGACGCTCGGCTCGATCGGCAGCGAATGCACCGTGATCTCGCTGACAACGCAGACGCCGGCCGCGCGCTCCTCAACCCCACGGAAATCGAAAGCGCTTCGCACGCCGAGCGCGCGAACGATCTCGACATCATCAGCGGTGAGCAGGCCGAGATGGTTGGAGCGGAAGATGTGCCGCCAGCGCGTGGTGCGGCCGTCGGTGGTCGGGTAACCGCCGAGATCGCGAAAATTGCTGGCGCCTTGCAGGGCGAGGTGACGAGCAGGGGAATCTGACATGGGATCGGCTATGGTTATAGTTCCATTGGACGCACTAGGGGGCATCCTTGAAAGCATTACAGGGGGCGATCATGGGCCGGCACAAGGCCATTCTTTTGGGGATCACCATGCTGGCGGCTGGATTGACCGGTGCGCCGCAGACTGAAGCGCAGACGTTCCGGACCTATCGCTGCGCCGATGGTACGCAGTTCATCGCTGGGTTTTATGACGACGACAAGCGCGCGTTCCTCCAGATCGACGGTGAGCCGGTCACGCTTGCAAAGCGGCTGTCGGTTTCGGGCGCACGCTATTCGGGGGCAGGGGTGACTCTGAAGATTCCCAAGGCCGGACCCACCACGGTGAAGCACCTGAGGCGGCCGGTCACGCTTGCGCGGTGATCGAAAAGCCCGGGATCTAGCTGCGAGGACGAGCTGGAATCAAAAAGGGCCGAAACCTCGTTGTTTCGACCCCTTTTCAAACTGCCGCCGGGCACCTGCGAGGGCGCGGCGGTCTCAAACCAGCAATAGGCATCAGCGATCCCATTTCGGCTTGGCTTCGTCGACCGCGTCCTGATGGTACCAGCTGTCGCTGCAGATCGAGACGTTCGCGGGAAGCGAAGCATGATCGGCAGCAAGGCGGGTCTCGCCATAGCGGCCTCGGGCGAGAGCAGCGCGGCCCCCGACCGGAAACTGGTAGATCGTTGCCGATCCCTGACTCAGACCATTGTTCATCATCGAGATTCTCCTTGGTCGAAGCGCCATAGCCTCCCATGGTGCGCCCGACTCGTTCGATTGTGGTTACCGGACTCCCCATATCGGCCGCGCCTCCCGAATTGGAAAGTGCTGAAAAGGAAATCAGTTGCCGCCCAATTTGTGGGCAGATGGAGCTCTGCATCCTCCAAGGCAGCCTGTCGATGACTAACGCCTGAGCCATTCCAAAGGTTGCTGGGCCGGGGCTGAAGACTTTGCGAAAATTGCTGGACGTTGATGCGCGTTTCATCGGCAACCTCCACGCCAGCTTGGCTGCTTCAGAATCGGGCGATTTCCGTGGGTTTTTGCGATGCAGCTTCACGCGAAGGTGCGCGGCTATGACGCATATTACCGGGGACATCTCCTCGCGACGGGGAGACCTCGGTTGCCGGTGGAGACCTTCAGCACTGCGGCCTTTTGGCACGTAAAATGCTTGTAAATAGCCGGCCGATGATGGCCGGGTACAAAACGTTCGGTGGCCTCCGGGCCCCCAACCTTTCGCATCATCTACAGAGAGGCTCAATGACCAAGTATAAGCTCGAGTACATCTGGCTCGACGGATATACGCCGACTCCGAACCTGCGCGGCAAAACTCAGATCAAGGAATTCGCGTCGTTCCCGACGCTCGAGCAGCTTCCGCTCTGGGGCTTCGATGGCTCCTCCACCCAGCAGGCCGAAGGCCACAGCTCCGATTGCGTGCTGAAGCCGGTCGCCGTCTTCCCGGACGCCGCGCGCACCAACGGCGTGCTCGTGATGTGCGAAGTCATGATGCCCGATGGCAAGACCCCGCACGCCTCCAACAAGCGCGCCACCATTCTCGACGACTCCGGCGCGTGGTTCGGCTTCGAGCAGGAATACTTCTTCTACAAGGACGGCCGTCCGCTCGGCTTCCCGACCGCTGGCTACCCGGCGCCGCAGGGCCCGTACTACACCGGCGTCGGCTTCTCGAACGTCGGCGACGTCGCCCGCAAGATCGTCGAAGAGCATCTCGACCTCTGCCTGGCCGCCGGCATCAACCATGAAGGCATCAACGCGGAAGTCGCGAAGGGCCAGTGGGAATTCCAGATCTTCGGCAAGGGCTCCAAGAAAGCCGCTGACGAAATGTGGATGGCCCGCTATTTGATGCTGCGCCTCACCGAGAAGTACGGCATCGACATCGAATTCCACTGCAAGCCGCTCGGCGACACCGACTGGAACGGCTCCGGCATGCACGCCAACTTCTCGACCGAGTACATGCGCACGGTCGGCGGCAAGGAGTACTTCGAGGCCCTGATGGCCGCCTTCGACAAGAACCTGATGGACCACATCGCCGTCTACGGCCCGGACAACGACAAGCGTCTGACCGGCAAGCACGAGACCGCGCCGTGGAACAAGTTCAGCTACGGCATTGCCGACCGCGGTGCTTCGATCCGCGTGCCGCACTCCTTCGTCAACAACGGCTACAAGGGCTATCTGGAAGACCGCCGTCCGAACTCGCAGGGCGACCCATACCAGATCGCTTCGCAGATCCTGAAGACGATCGCGTCCGTGCCGGCCGACAAGAAGGCCGCGGCCTAAGATCCTCCCGGCCCGGGCTGGGGGGCTGGCCCGGGTTGGCTTTCAATCCGCCGGAGCTGAAAGGCTCCGGCGGATTTTTTAGCATCCTGATGAGGGCCATTCCCGTGACGCAGCAGGGCTGCGTCGCGTGAAGCCTGTCCATCTCAGCCCAAAGCGCGATAGAGTGCCCGCAGGATGCGCGCAGGGCCGGGGACGGCTGGTGTTTGAAGGCTTCTACAAGGTGAAATTTCAGCTCGGCGACGCCGTCGGCCGGAGCGTGATGCATGCCGGCAACGGCAAGATGCTTGGCGGCAATTCGGCCTTCGCCCATATCGGCACCTACGAGAAGACCGCCAGCGGCGTCGACGTCGTGATCAACACCGTCCGCCACAACCCCGATCCGAACTACCGCGCCATGGCGGGCACCGATGATGCCACCTTGCTCGCCGAGGGCTGGGCGGATGGCGACCTCTATCGCTTCAAGGGCGAGCTGAAGGAGCTGCCGGGCATTCCCTTCCAGTCGGTGATGACGCCGATCACGGAAGACGAGGTGCCGATCGCCGGTGGCGTCGGCGAAGCCGGCATCGCCGACGGCCTCTACTCCATCCATCTGCGGATGCTCGATGGTCTCGACGGCGGCCTCACCGGCGTGATGCTGCTCAACCAGGGCCGCATCCTCGGCGGCGATGGGTCGTTCTATTATCTCGGCAGCTACACCGCCGCGAACGGGCGCTGGAAGGGCCAGCTTCTCAACCAGGAGCACACGCCGGCCAAGGATGACCCGATCTTCGGTGGCCACGAGGTCGGCATCGGCTTTGCCGGCACGTACGATTCAGAGCAGGCGGTGCTGGAGGCGACCGCGCTTGCCGGCAAGCGCAGCCTGCGCCTGACCGCTTCGCTCAAGCTGATGCATCGCGCCTGATCGTGACGGGAATAACTCATGGAAAACCTTCGCATGCTCTCGACGCTCGGCCTGATGGGGGCGATGCGCAGCCTGTCGTCCGGGTACGAAGCCGCAACCGGCGTCCGCATCGACGCCGACTTTGCGCCGACGCTCGCCTTGCTGAAGCGGTTGCGTGAGGGCGAGGCCGCCGATCTCGTGATCCTCACGCGCGAGGGGCTGGACGAGATGATCGCGGAAGGCCGCGTGCTCGCCGAAAGCGCGGCCGACCTGGCGCGCTCCTATGTCGGCATTGCGGTGCGGGCAGGGCAGGCGCATCCCGATATCGGAAGCGAAGCGGCGCTGCGCGGGACGCTGCTCGCAGCGCGGTCCGTTGCCTATTCGCGGCTGGGCGCCAGCGGCGTCTACTTCGCCCGGCTGATCGCGCGGATGGGGATCGCAGCCGAGATCAACGCCAGGGCCACCGTCGTCGAGCAGGGTTTTACGGCCGAGCGTCTCGTCTGCGGCGAGGCCGACCTCGCCGTGCAGCAGATCAGCGAGCTGAAGCAGGTCGGCGGCATCGAGGTGGTCGGTCCCATCCCGCACGCGCTGCAGACACCGGCGGTGTTCTCTGCCGGCCGCATGGCAGGCGCGAGGCATGCCGACGCCGCGGACCGCCTGCTGCGCTATCTGGCATCGCCCGAGGTCGTACCGGTCCTGCGTCAATCGGGACTCGAGCCTTGAATTTGCCGGAGCGAGGACGCAACGTGACGACCATGCGGATTTGTTCCTTGCCATCGTTCTCGTGCTTGCCGCGCCCCTGGCGGCGCGCGCGCAATCGGCCGATCTCGTCTTGTGCGACCGGGTCGCGGCCGATCCCAGCGATCCCGACAAGCCGGCGGACGTGAGGGGCGTGGCCGAGATCGCAGCCGCCGACGTCGCCACCGCGATCAGGTTCTGCAAGCAGGCCGCAGCATCGTCGCGCCGCGCGATGTTCGCGCTCGGCCGCGCCTATGCCGCCAACCGGCAGACCGCGGAGGCGATCGCCGCCTGGCGCAAGGCGGCCGACAAGGGATCGAGTGCGGCCATGGTCGAGCTCGGCGTTGCCTATGGCACCGGCTCCGGCATCGCCAAGGACGAGGCTCAGGCGCGAAAGCTGTTCGAGAAGGCGGCGCAATCAGGCAACCCCCGCGGCGTCAGCAACCTCGCCGCGCTCGGCGGTGCGGGTGGCGCCACGCCGGCCGATCCCGCGCAGGCGCGCGCGCTGCTCGGCAAGGCCGCCGAGACCAATGCGGAGGCGCAGTACCAGCTTGGCCTGATGCTCTCCGAAGGTTCGGGCGGTGCGAAGGACGACGTCGCGGCGCGTGCGCTGTTCGAGAAGGCGGCGGCGCAAAACCATCCCGGCGCGCTGGAGCGGATGGGGGCCTTCGCGGAAGGCGGCCGCGGCGGGCCGAAGGACAAGGACGCCGCGAAGGCCTATTACGAGCGCGCCGCCGCGCTCGGCGACGCAGACGCCAAGGCAGCGCTGGAGCGGCTGCGCTGCCCCTATGCGATCAAGGACAAGCAGGGCAAGCTCGTCACCACGCTGTGCTTCTGAGCAGAGCCGTATGCGGCGGAACCTCAATCGCGCGCACCCGTTGACTTCAAGACAAAACGGAGCGCGATCATGATCCGCAAACTGGCGTCGGGCGAATACCGCCTCTATTCACGCAAGGTGAATCCGAAGACCGGCAAGCGTCGTAACCTCGGGACCTTCAGGAGCCGAGCGGCTGCCGAAAAGCACGAGCGCGAGGTGCAGTATTTCAAGCGGCACTGACGCGCGATGAAGGCCCGCCAAAGCAAAAATCTCGAAAACAACCCCATGCACAGTAGAAGGTCCTTGAAATCGCAGCGGAATTGCGAGCTACGGATTTTGCGAAGTCCACTTTGACCTATCGGACAAAGAATTCCGCTTTGGCCTGTCGGGCAAAACAGGAAGATGATGGCATCGGGCCGCCGCGGTTTCGCAAGGCCCTGCGCGGAAAAGCCGGGTGGCCGAGATGCGGCGGCAATGCTAGGTAGCCTGCATTCTTTTCCGATGTTGTGGGCTGGTTACGTTGCTGGACGGACTCTACAAGGTTGAATACGGCGTCAACGATGCGCTCGGCCGCAGCATCATGTGCCTGCATGACGGCAAGATGCTAGGCGGCAATTCGGGCTTTGCGCATCTCGGCACCTATGTCGAGCGCGACGGCGAGATCATCGCCGAAGTCATCACCGAGCGGCATAACCACGATCCCAACTACAAGCCGCTGATGGGGGCGGACGTCGCCTCGATCGAGGCGCGCGGCCGGCTGGTTGGCAACGAGATCCGTCTGCAGGGCGGTGCGAACACCATGCCGGGCGCCCACTTCTGGGCCAATCTCACGCGGCTCGATGACGGGGCGTTGCCGCCCCGCGGCACGATCGGGCAGGGCGGCATCGCCAACGGGTTCTACGGAATGAGCCTGCGCGCGCTCGACGGCGTCGATGCCGGACTCTCCGGCGTGATGCTGCTGATCGACGGCCGCATCCTCGGCGGGGATGCGTTCTTCTACTATCTCGGCTCCTATTCCTCGGCGGACGGCCGCTGGAAGGGCGAGATGCTCAACCAGGAGCACACGCCTGCGAAGGGCGAGAATCCCGTGTTCGGCGGCTATGAGGTCGGGATCGGCTTCTCCGGAACCTGCAACGAAGACAGCGGCGAGCTCGAAGGCATCGCGCTCGCCGGCAAGCGTAGCCTGCGGCTGGCGGCTTCGCTCAGGTTGATGAGAAGGGCTTAGAGCCCGTGCTTGTTCATCCGGCAATCTTGTAATTTTCAACCAGAACGAGTGCCCTCGCGTTCTGGGCGTAGGGAGACGTCGTCACGAGGTTCTCGTCGCGCGCATCTGCTGCCGGTCTCGGCCGGTCGATCATTGAAAATACGAAAGCTGATCTTCCGTAACGACTCGCTCGATCTTCTCGGACTTGGCCCTGATGCGATATCTCACGCGTCCATCGGACTCGATGGGCATGTGTTGAATGATGGTATAAATCATTGGCGGTTCGGTGGTGGCACGTCCTTGCGGCCCCTGGGGTTGATGGCGAACGTCTTCATTCAGCTTATAGGCATACGACATGTGTTACCTCGATGTTTGCGGCTGCTCTCGCGTGAAGCGTGGAGTGACGTAACGCATGCTGTCGGCTCCCGACCTGGCTCGTAAGCACTGTTCCACGATTCCAGGGGCGCGCCGCAAACCGAGCATTCGCAGCTGGCGATCTGCCGACCGGGGCTATTGCCTCGCTTCGGCCATAGACGGCGCCGCACCGACAGGATCGGTGATGAGATTCGAGCATCCCTGTCTATGCGCCCGAAACACAAAACAAGCCACTTCGAAATTCGATGGCCGTGAGGTCAGAGACCGAGAAGCCTCGCTCGTTTCACCGGTTCAATCTGTTGGCTTACCAGCAGGGCAACCACAGGGCCGACAGTGACGAGAAGCCACGAGAAGCGTACTTTACAGTCGCTTGCAGGGGGTGACGCAAAAACCCCGCCCTGAAGACTCAGGAGCGGGGCGGGACCACAAGCTCTGCCAGTACATCCGTGGCGAGAGCGACAGGTCTGTCGTGCTCTTAATTAAGCAGCACGAAGATTATCGGCAGCGGACTTGCCCGTACGACGGTCTGCGACGACGTCATAAGACACCGTCTGTCCCTCGTTCAGGGTGCCCATGCCGGCGCGTTCGACCGCACTGATATGAACAAAAACGTCGGTGCTGCCGTTTGCCGGCTGGATAAAGCCGAAGCCCTTTTGGCTGTTAAACCACTTCACTGTTCCCGTATTCATCGGGTCTTCCTTTCGTATGCGCGCAGGACAGCTGGCGCGCGGACGTGCGGCCAGCGTTCCGGTTAGTCGATTTTGGAGAATGTCTGAAACGTGCGCGCCGTCAGGATCTGAGGCGAAAGCGGAACAGTTGTTCGGCCAGTATCGATGCTCGACACCTTACATCAGCAGCCGCGAGACTTCAAGTAGAAGCCGACGGCTCCTTCTTATGGTTGGTGCATTTGTTCCGTAGCTAAGGGCCGCGCGAACCGGTGAGTGATTGCGGAGGCGACCTCGGGTGCTTGGAGAGGTTCCCTTTTAGCGCACTTTCCTGCATAGGTAGGGCATGGCAAAAGTAAAAGTGAGCTTCAAACCAATTCGTAAGGCAGAGGGCGACTGGGCGATTATCGCCGAGTACCCGGGCGCAGAACCCCGAGAAATCACGGGCTTCACGAGCAAGGCCGAAATTGACGATTGGATGAATGGTGAGCGTCGGATCGCGTGGCTCCGATCACAGGGTTACGCGAAGTGACCTGATGACTCCTTCCTCCGACTGTCGAGGCTCTCACCGCGGCAAGTAGGCGCATGACCGCTGGTGGCCGATCGCTCATTCCGACTGCGACATCGGCGGTCCACTACGCAACCGTTTTGAATCCGGGCGGCACCCTCAACGTTTCGGGGGGCGCCCGCGGTTGTGATCAAAGCCTTGCTTGACTGCGGCGAAGCGCGCTTCGACCAACGGCTCGAATTCCAGGTCGGTGAAGATACAGGGCAAGTCCTTTTCGACGCCTTCGCGGACGAGTTCGCCGGCATAGTTTGGTTCGATGCCCGGAGAGATGCGTTTCTCCTGCCTGCACGACGTCACGACTTAGTCTGTTTTGCCTCCACATATCGCGCGAAGCTGTCGAGAATCGCCTGCCAACCGCCTTGCTGCTGCTCGACCGAGTGCGTCGGCTCGCTGTCGAAGACGACGCGGACGACAACGCCCTTTGGGCCCGGCACGAACTCGACTTCGGCCTTTCGATCGCCGAACGCGTATTCGATCCGCTTGTGTTCAACGATCTTCGTGTAAGTGCCGGCGAAGTCGAAACCCATGCTGCCGTCCTTGGCTTCCATACGCGACGAGAACGCGCCGCCGTCACGCAGCTCGACCGTAGCCCTCGTCGTATGCCAGTCGTCGGACGCGGCGTTCCACTTCACGATGTCGGCAGGCGTCGTATAGGCACGCCAGACCTGATCGATGGGCGCTGCTACGTTGGTCTCGACGGCGATCCTCATGGGCATTGCTCCAGGTTCATTTTGGCGGCTCGAGGTGATGACATCACGTCACGTGCACGGGTGCATGCACGGTACTTCAGAGACGTGTCGACCGCAGGACGGTCGAGGCCAGCCCATACCGACATGGTCGCGCCGTGAATGCGTAAAAGAAGCGAAAGGGTGTCATCAGAACGCCTGTCGGCCATCCGCCCCAAGCCGCCGGGTGAAGCCACCGAATTGGCGCCCCATGTGGGCAGGAATCCGTACCCCGCCGGGCTTCCCCCGGCGGCCCGCATGGCCTATGACGCTGCAACGCAAAAATCCCCCTGAAAAGACCCCATGATCCGCCTCGACAACGTCAGCAAGCAAGCCGGCCACCAGATCCTTTTCATCGAAGCCTCCGCTGCCCTCAACAAGGGCGAGAAGATCGGCCTGGTCGGGCCGAACGGCGCCGGCAAGACCACCCTGTTCCGGATGATCGCTGGTGAGGAATTGCCCGACGAGGGGCAGGTTTCGACCGATCGCGGCATCACCATCGGCTATTTCAACCAGGACGTCGGCGAGATGTCTGGCCGCAGTGCCGTGGCCGAGGTGATGGATGGAGCAGGTCCCGTCAGCGAGGTCGCGGCCGAGCTGCGCGAGCTCGAGGCCGCCATGGCCGATCCCGACAAGGCCGACCAGATGGACGAGATCATCACCCGCTACGGCGAGGTGCAGCACCGGTTCGAGGAGCTCGACGGCTATGCGCTCGATGGCCGCGCGCGCGAGGCGCTGTCCGGCCTCGGCTTCAGCCAGGAGATGATGGAGGGCGACGTCGGAAAACTCTCCGGCGGCTGGAAGATGCGCGTGGCGCTCGCCCGCATCCTCCTGATGCGTCCTGATGTCATGCTGCTCGACGAGCCGAGCAACCATCTCGATCTCGAAAGCCTAATCTGGCTGGAAAAATTCCTGCACGATTACGAAGGCACGCTGCTGATGACCTCGCACGACCGCGAGTTCATCAACCGCGTGATCTCCAAGGTGATCGAGATCGATAGCGGCTCGCTCACCACCTATACCGGCGATTACGAATTCTACGAGCAGCAGCGCGCGCAGAACGAGAAGCAGCAGCAGGCGCAGTTCGAGCGCCAGCAGGCCATGCTCGCCAAGGAGATCAAGTTCATCGAGCGCTTCAAGGCGCGCGCCTCGCATGCGGCCCAGGTGCAGAGCCGGGTGAAGAAGCTCGACAAGATCGAGCGGGTCGAGCCGCCGCGGCGGCGCCAGAGCGTGGCATTCGATTTTCCGCCGGCGCCGCGCTCGGGCGAGGATGTCGTGGCGCTCAAGAGCGTCCACAAGGGTTACGGCAGCAAGCGGATCTATGACGGACTGGATTTCATGATCCGCCGCAGGGAGCGCTGGGCCGTGATGGGCGTCAACGGCGCGGGCAAATCGACGCTGCTCAAGCTCGTTGCGGGCGCGAGCGAGCCGGACCAGGGCACGGTGGCGGTCGGCGGCAGCGTCAAGATGGGTTATTTCGCCCAGCACGCGATGGACCTGCTCGACGGCGAGCAGACGGTGTTTCAGTCGCTCGAATACGCGTTTCCGACCGCGGCGCAGGGATCCTTGCGCGCGCTTGCGGGCTGCTTCGGGTTCTCCGGCGACGACGTCGAGAAACGCTGCCGCGTGCTCTCGGGCGGCGAGAAGGCGCGCCTGGTGATGGCCAAGATGCTGTTCGACCCGCCGAACTTTTTGGTGCTGGACGAGCCGACCAACCATCTCGACCTCGCCACCAAGGAAATGCTGATCAATGCGCTGTCGGATTTCGAGGGCACCATGCTGTTCGTCTCGCATGACCGGCACTTCCTGGCGACGCTTTCGAACCGCGTGCTGGAGCTGACGCCGGAAGGCATCCACCAGTTCGGCGGCGGCTACACGGAATATGTCGCGCGCACCGGGCAGGAAGCGCCGGGACTGCGAAGCTAGCATTCCGCGGCGTGGCTTGACGGGTTAGCGCCCTGCGCTACGCTCCCTGCAAAAAAGGGAGCGAACCATCATGAAGCAACTGCGGATCGGCGACATCACCATCGACGCCGTCATCGAGCGGGAGGGGCCGTGGCGGCGACCGCAGGATTTCTTCCCGGCCTATGACGAGAGCGTGTTCGCCCGTCATCTGCCGACGATGGAGCCGGAGGTGTTCGACGCCGCGCGCGGCATGATGGTGATCACCTATCAGACCTTCGTCGTGCGCACGCCGCGCTACACTATTCTGGTCGATACCTGCACTGGCGAGGACAAGGGCCATCCGCCGCCGTTCGATTTTCCCGGCAAGGAGCGCTGGCGTAACGAGCTGTTCGCGTTCGGCATCGGTTTTGAGCAGATCGACTACGTGTTCTGCACGCATCTGCATATCGACCACACCGGCTGGAACACGAGTTTGCGCGACGGGCGCTGGGTGCCGACGTTCCCGAATGCGAAATACGTCTTCCACAAGGGTGAGTATGCGGCCTGGGAGGCCGAGCACGCCAAGGGCAGCAATCCGCCCGGTACCGTGTTTCGCGACAATTGCCTGCCGATCGTCGAGGCCGGGCAGGCGCTCCTGGTCGACGACGATTACGCGCTCGACGATACCGTCACGCTGACGCCGACGCCGGGGCATTCGCCCTGCCATTGCTGCGTGAACATCTTTTCGAAGGGGCAGCGCGCGGTGGTCGCGGGCGATCTCATGCATCACCAGATCCAGTGCCGCGAGCCGGACTGGTCGGCGAAGCCGGATTGGGACCCGAAGCAGTCGGCGGTGTCGCGGCGGAAGTTTTTTGCGTCAGTTGCGGACACCGACACGCTGATCCTGCCGGTTCATTTTCCGGCGCCGACGGTCGGACTGATCAAGCCGCTGGATGGGGCGTTCGACTACCGGTTCAAGCGGGCTTGAAGCGCTAGCGGAGCCGCTAGAGCGGTTACCGTTCCGATCGGATCGAAAACGGGGCTCAAGATTCGGAAGGCGCTTTATCGCTGGCTGCGTTGCGCGAGCACCAAGGCGATGCCGCCAAGCATGGCGGGGGAGGCGAGCAGCAATCGGAGCGTGACCGGCTCGGCCAGGAAGAGCGCGCCGCCGATCGCGGCGATGGCAGGGACGGAAAGCTGAACGGAGGCCGCGCGTGCTGCCGACAGATGGCGCAGCGTGACGTACCACATCACATAACCGAGCCCCGAGGCCACCGCGCCGGATGCGATGGCATAGGCAAGCCCGGTCGACGTGACATGGACATCGGAGAGCTGCCAGAGGTTCACCGCGGCGGCAAGCGGCAGGCAGCAGAGGAAATTGATAGCGTTGGCCTCGATGGGATGATCGACGCCTCTTGCCGACAGCGAGAACACGCCCCAGGCGATTCCCGATACGGCGATCAGGATCGCGCCGAGGGGATCGGGCGCGCTGACGCCCGGCAGAACCAGGCAGATGAGGCCGAGGCTTGCGATTGAAAGCCCGATCCAGCCGGCTGCGGAGAAACGCTCTCCCTCCCGCAGCGCGACGCAGAACATCGTGAGCTGCACGGCGGTGAACAGGATCAGGGCGCCCGTGCCTGCCGTCAGCCGCACATAAGCGAACGAGAAGCAGATCAGATAGACGAACAGGGCGGCCACCGACCTGACCTTGGCGTAGGCAAATGACGGCAAATGCCCGTAGCGTTGCCAGACCACCAGCGCCAGAATGACGACCGCCGCCAGAACGCGCACGGTCGTGAAGCTTGCGGGATCGATCAGCCCCGGCCCCAGCGCGAGCCGGCACAGCAACGAGTTCGCCGCGAAGCAGATCATCGTTGCGCCCGTCAGCACGGCCGCTTTGGTCGGTTGCGAAGCTGTGGTGACCAAGATCAGGACACTCGCCGGTCGTGCCCCTGAGTCGGCGCAGGGAGCTGAAGCCGCAAACGCATCGAAGCGGCCAAATTGGAGATATTAGAATCAGCAAATCGAGCTCGATACGGTCTCAATCGAGCCCGATGACGTCTTGGGATGACTTTCGAGGATCTCTCCAGGCGCTTACGCGCCCATCTCGCACTTCTTCATGAAGCTGTTCTTGGCGGCGCCGGCGAGCGGCTTGCCGTCGGCGCTGACGGCCTTGGGCGTGCAGGCGTCCGCCTTGCACTTCTTCAGGAACGAGGCCTTGGCGGCGCCGGCCAGCGCCTTGCCGTCCTTGCCGACCGCCTTGCTCTCACAGGTGTCGTCCGCGAAGGCCGAGCCCGCTGCAAAGGTGGCAACGATCGCAGCCAGGAAAATCCGCTTCATCATGGGTATCTCCGTAAACCAGAAATGGCGGAGAGATTGGAACCGGGAATCGTGGCGCAATCAAGCTGGATGAGGGCCCGCCGTCCGGTTCGGCTGGCGAATTTTTCCGAGCGGGAGCTCTGGCCGGGCTCGCTTCCTGTTGCACTGCTCGCTGACCGCGGCGGGCAACCCTGCTAGCCTTGGCCAGCTTAGCCGGACGGAGCATCGTGATGGACGCCGTGATCCCGAAACACTCGGAAGCCGCCGATCAGCATTCGCATCTGGTTCGGCCTCAAGACATGGATTGGCAGACGACGCGCTTTCCAGGCTGCGAGGCCAAGACGCTGCTGTTCGATCGCCGCACCGGCCTGATGACCGCCTTGATGCGATTTGCGCCGGGATCGGTGCTGCCCGATCATGAGCATGTCGGCATCGAGCAGAGCTGGGTGATCGAAGGCGCGCTCGTCGACAAGGAGGGGCCGGCCGAGGGCATCGCCTGCAACGCCGGCGAATTCATCTGGCGCGAGGCGGGCAGCCGGCATGCCGCCTGGTGTCCAGAGGGCGCCTTGATCCTGGCGATCTTCCAGGTGCCGAACAAGTTCTTCGAAGCCGACGGCCGCGTCGTCGACGCCGCCGGTCAGGATTGGGACGAAACCTGGGGGCACACGGCGGCGCAGCCAGTGCCGAGCACCTAGCGCCTCCTCATGCGCCCCGCATGAGCAGGGCCTTGAAGCCGGCCCGTGCGCGCTGTGCTTCGGCGCGCGCGACCTCGGAGGCATCGCCGAGGCCAAAATAGCCGTGGATCAGGCCGGGGCCTTCATGGTGTTTCACGGGCACGCCGGCAGCCTCCAGCGCCCGCGCATAGGCCGCGCCCTCGTCGCGCAGGGGATCGAACCAGGCGGTGGTCACGATCGCGGGCGCGAGGCCCTTGAGCGACGGTGCACGCAGCGGCGAGACGCGCCAGTCAAGGGCGTGATTGGGGTCGGCGAGATAGTGGCCGCAGAACCATTCCATGGTGGCACGCGTCAGGAAGTAGCCGTCGGCATTCTCGGCGCGCGAGGGATAGCGCGCGTTCTCGCCCGCATCGGCGTAGGCGCCAAGGACGTCGGTCACGGGATAAACCAGCAATTGCCCGGCAAGCCTGATGCCGGCATCGCGGCAGGCAATCGCGGTGGTGGCGGCGAGATTGCCGCCGGCGCTATCGCCGGCAACACCAAGGCGTTTTGCGTCGCCGCCAAATTCCGCGACGCGGTTGAAGATGTCGCTTACGGCCGCGAACGCATCCTCGAAGGCGCCGGGAAACCGCGTCTCGGGCGGGCGGCGATAATCGACCGAGATGACAACGGCGCCGGTCTCGATCGCGAGATTGCGCGCCTGCCGGTCGTGGGTCTCGATGTCGCCGGCGACCCAGCCGCCGCCGTGGAAGAACACCACGGTCGGCGCGGGCGTGGTGCCGATCCGGTAGAGGCGGGCAGGAAGCGGCCCGGCGCCGCCGCTCACCTCGATATCCTGCACGGTCTCGACCGGCGGCGGCGGAATGGCGGCGCGGGAGGCAGCCAGTGCACGCAAGGAATCGCGCGCGCTCTGTGGCGTCATCGCGGTGGGATCGCGCAGCGGCAGCAGCGGAATGATCTGGGCGATGACGGGATCGAGCGGTGCGGGCATTGTTCCTCACTGGATTCTTGGACTTGCTTGCGGGGTAGCATAGGTTTTGCGTGCCGCATCGGCAACGGTGTTCAGGGCCGGATGAAGGGCAGGGAGGTTCACGAGGTGGAATTCGAAACGCTGGTCCAGTCGCGCCGCAGCGTGCGCGGCTTCCGGAACGAGCCGGTGCCGCGCGCGGTGATCGAGGCGATCATCGAGAGCGCCAAGCGCGCGCCGTCATCGATGAACACCCAGCCCTGGCACGTCCATGTACTCACCGGCTCGCCGCTCGAGGAGGTTCGCCGCCGCAACATGGAAGAGATGATCGGCGGGGCCAAGGTCAAGCGCGACATCATCAGCCACGGCGAGTACCAGGGTGTGCATCGCACGCGGCAGGTCGACGTCGCCAAGAAGCTGTTCGGCGCGATGGGGATCGCGCGCGACGACAAGCCGATGCGGCAGGACTGGGTGCTGCGCGGCTTCCGCCAGTTCGACGCGCCGGTCTCGCTCGTCCTGACCTACGACCGCGTGCTCGACCCCGGCGCCGTCTGCCATTTCGATCTCGGCGCGCTCTGCTACGGCATCGTGCTCGCGGCATGGGATCGCGGTCTCGGCTCCGTCATCAACGGGCAGGGCATCATGCGCTCCGACATCGTGCGCGAGGTCGCGGAAATTCCGGAAGACGAGGTGATCATGACCTGCGTCGCGATGGGCTATCCCGACGACGACTTTGCCGCCAACGCGGTGCGCTCGGACCGCGAGCACAATCAGGAGTTTGTGCGTTACGTCGGTTTTGTCGATTAGGACGACGGAGAGGAGATTATTCTCTGGCAGAAATTTTTGGTGTGGACTCCTTGCGGCCTCTTGCAATCTCGAAGATGCGGGAGGAACAATATGCCTCCTGAGAGCTTTGTTGCTGGCGCGAGGGAATTGACATGCGGCGGCTGGCTAGCCTGGTTCGACGGTTCTTCGGCCCGCGGCTGCGGCGCCCGATCGATGCTGATCCAAGTCTCCCCTTCACCCCCGAAGAGTTCGGCCGGCTGATTCGCAGTGGCCGGCATGAGGACATGAAGCTGCTGGCCGAAGGGCTGGCCTGCCGGTCCATCCCGCGCCGCGCCAGCCATCGCGCCACCCACTAGCGGGTTCGTTGCGCCGGTCCCGTCATGATTGTCGCGCCGTTGCGCTCACCTCGTGAGCGCAACCTGCCTGAAGGAGGCTACAAGAGCCTTCTCCAGCTTGCCGTTCATTCCGCACAGGATGTTATAAGCCTCCAGGCGCGGCATCGTCGGCTTGTAGCGGCGATGCTCGATCAATGCCGCGAAGATGTCCGAGATCGTGAGAATACGAACGAGGTCGCTGATGCTCTCGCCGCAGAGAGCATCCGGATACCCGCTGCCGTCGAGATATTCGTGATGATGACGCACGGCGTCGAGAATCTCGGGCGAGATCTTGTCGTGGCCCTTCAGGAAATCGTAGCCCGCCGCCGGGTGAGTCTCGATCATGGCACGTTCCTCGGGATCGAGGCGGCCGGGCTTGTCGAGGATCGCAAGCGGGATCCGGGCCTTGCCGATATCGTGGAACATGGCTGCCGTATACAGACGCTCCAGATCGGGCCTGCCGATGCCGAGGCTCAGGCCGAAGTCGATGGCGAGGCCGGTCACGAGCAGGCAATGCTGATAGGTCCCCTCGTGATGACGCCGCACCGTCGTGAGCCATTCCGACAGGCCATGCTGGGTGATGCGATCGGCGATCTGGCGGCCGGCTTCCCTGGCGCCGTCAACATCGAGCGGCTGGCTCAACGTCACCGAAGTGAACATCGACGCGATGGCGGTCGCCGCGGTCTCGACGGCGTTGCCGGATTGCGCGGTTTCGCCTGACGAGGCAGACGACGGCTCTGCCGGATCGGACAGCGCCGCCAGCAATTTGACCCGGTTGACCGGTCCGGGAAGGACGAGCGTCGCGCCGAGTGCGTAGGCCTGCGATACGACCGCGTGGGAGGTGTGATCGAGCAGAAAGATGCGTTTTTTCGCCTTCGCCAGCTTGCCGGCCCGCTTCTTGATGGCCGCGATGGTCCCGACGTCGCGCAGCTCCGCGCGGATGACGAAGGCGAACGGCTGCTGTGACAATTTGGAATCGGCGTCGAGCCGTTCGCCCGCAACGGTGAATTTGTCTTCGACGATCGAGCACACGCCTGACAGCTTATCGGACGTGTCGGCCAGCACATGAACGAATGGGCGGGCGACTTCCCGCTCTCGGATCCCGGCGTCACGCTTGACGGGGCTTGGTAAGGTTCGCGCGTTCTGCACGGTTCGACCTCGACGTTGCCATAGTTCAATCCGGGGAAAGGATTCCCCCGGCTTACTTGCTCTGAATCGAGTTCTGCGTTGCCGCGATCTGTCGGTCTGCCGGCTTCTTCTTGCCCTCTGCGGTGACGAAGCGCACGCCCGCCGTGGTGCCGTCGATCCAGACCAGCTCGCAGCGCCGGTAGGCGAGCCCAGTCGAAGACAGCAGCAGGAAGAATTCTTTGGCCTGGAGTACGTCGAGCGTGCCCTCGACCTCGATCTTGGCTCCGCTTTGTGAGATGTCGAGCAGAACGCAGCCGCGGCGCCACGTGCCGTCCGAGCCCATCAGATTGACCGGCTGCTTGTGATCCAACTTCACGCGCGCCGCCTTGCGGCCGTCGAACTTCATCGGCTAGCCCCCGCTTTTGCGCCGCGACTTCCCCGACTGCTCCCCTTGACGCTTGCGGCGATTTCCCCCCACCGCACCGTCCACTGGCTGGTCGACAGAAGCAGCGTCTCGAAAATGAGTTGTGCGCGTTCGCGCTCGGCAAAGGAAAGTCTGGTCCAGCTGCGGTTGCTCAGGATGGCGAGCGTGGTCTGCCAGTTCAGCCGCGAAGCCCGGCAGGCCATGACCAGTCCTTCGCAATCGTCGTCGGTCATGACGCGCTCGACGATCTCGACGGGAGTCCCCGAAAGCACCGACAAGGCCGTGAGCAAATTGGCGGTCTCGCCGCGGATCGCGAAGCGATTGACCGTGGAATCGTTGAGCTTGCCGATGCGGTTGAGCGCGACGATCTCCGGCCGAGCGCTCGCATAGGCGGCCGCACTGGGCAACCGGGGCACAATCGGCGCTGCCGCTTGTGGAGCCGAAACGGAGGGAGCCTTTGTCTCCGCGCGAGCGTTGGGGGCCGGCGAGGCCGACAGCAATTTCTTCAAGATCGGATCTGGCGTGCCTGGTCTCAGCGCCAGAGCCTTTGTGAGTTCGTCATCGCCTGCGCACGTCTCGACGAGTGCGACGTAGGCGGCATCGGAGAATTGTGCACCTGCGTTGCCGATCAGGGCAAGGTGGACGGCTCGGACGCCGCGCCTGATGAGCGTCTCGGTCAATTGCGGCTCGATGCGCGCGCGGGCAGCAATCGCGAGCTGCTGTGGTTCGCCGCTCGAGATCGCGATCGTTTCAAGATCGGACGCGGACAGCGCCAGCGATTTGAGCAGAACGCGGCAGGCGACGTCGGGATCATCGTGCGAGGCAAGGCGTCTCGATGTCTCCGGTGGAGCTGCTTTGAGTTCGGCGAGCGCATCGCCGAGTTGGATCAACGCGCTGGCGTCGAGCCGCTCCATCAACCGCAGCAGGACCCGGTCGACCACATTGGCAAGCAATTGCTGCGGCTGCTCACGGCTGCCGCTGAGCAGCTGCAAAATGCCTTCGAGGATGCGGGCGCAACGGTCCAACGGGCAGGTTGCGACCGCATCCTCCAGCTCGATCAATATATTAGCAGGCGCGTTTGCCATCATGGCAGGGGGCCCGGATGCAATGACTTTGACGATCTAACGCGGTTCATTTCGCCCGAAAGGCGTTAATTTGCTTTTTATGGATTGCGCAGCCGGGTACCGAATGACCGGAAAACGCTATCGAAATTTGGCGAGATCCCGCGTCCCTCCTTGTCCTCAGGACTGGACGCTCGTCTCCTGAGGGCACACGCTCAGATCGATTCCCTCGGTCTGACGTAAAACCGAAGGGGGGAGCGAACGGCTCATTGCCGGGCGCGTGTCGTTGCGACGCTGCGCTTCTCGTCGCCATGAACAGCATTGATGATGTGCCCAGCTTGGCACCCAGAATATTTCGCTTTTCAGATGTCGATGAATTTCGAAATGCCATCCGAGGCCTGAACTTCGAGTTTACGCCTTTTGTTCGGAGGATTTCGGCCGAGCAGATCATTCTGTCGATGCCTGGATGCGACGTGAATCTGACGACCGCATTTCCGCGCGTGGTCGACGCCCAGCTTGTCGAGAATTGCACGGCGGTTGGTTTCACGATGGACGACCTCGACGTGCCGATACGCTTCAACGGCTCGCAGCGTATGCGTCCGGCTGTCGTCATCGGCAGCGGCGGCGCGGCCTATACCATCATCGAGGAAGTGCAGCGGCAGATCGCCTCTGTGATTTTCAGGCCGGAGGTGACTGAGCGCGGCTGGCCGAGACCAACCCAGAGCTTCAAGATTTTCGAAACGAGCGCCGTTGGCATTCATCGGTTGCGCAGTGTGGTTCGCGAGATCGTCGCCGCGGCCTCAGCGCCGGTCGAGGCGTCAGATATTCCGCTCAAGGCGAGAGCAATGAGGGAGTCTCTTCTCGCGGCCGTCGACCACGCGTTGGAAAACGTCGTTTCGGCCCGCTGGACCCTGCGTCCCAACGACGAGCGGAACTTCAGGATATTCAGGGATATCAGCGCTCTCCTGTCCGACGATCTCTCGCAGCCGATCTACAGCGAGGAGATTGCCCGCAAGCTCGGATTGTCCGTCCGCACGATGCACGACGTCGTCCGCCGCTATCGCGGCATGAGCCTGCACCGTTACCTGCGTCTGCGCCGGCTGTGGCTGGTGCGCCAGCGCCTGCTCGCGGGCGCCGGCAGTGTCAAAGCCGTGGCGCTCGCGTTCGGCTTCTGGCATCTCAGCGACTTCTCCCGAAGTTACCGCGACCAGTTTGGCGAGACGCCGTCGCAAACGCTGGAGTGCGGACGCGGGCGATAGTTGGCAAATCGAGTAGGGCGGCCGCCGGTTTCGTGCTACCGTCAGGGGATGAGCAATCGCATCCTCGTTCTCTACGGTTCCTACCGCTCCGACCGCATGGGCATCCGCCTTGCAAATTTCGTCATCAATCGGCTGCGCGAGCGCGGCGACGAGGTGACCTTCATCGACGCCAAGGCGATCGGGCTGCCAATGCTCGACCGCATGTACAAGGAGTATCCGAAGGGCTCGGCGCCCGAGGCGCTGGAGAATCTGGCCGGGCAGATCCGCAGCGCCGACGGCTTCGTCTTCGTCACCGGCGAGTACAATTGGGGCATCCAGCCCGGCCTGAAGAATCTCACCGACCATTTCCTCGAAGAGTGGTTTTGGCGTCCGGCCGCGATCGTGAGCTATTCGGCCGGCCGCCTGTCCGGCGCGCGCGCCGCAACCGCCTGGCACGGCACGCTCTCCGAGATGGGAATGGTGGTGGTGTCGAGCACCATCGGCGTCGGTCCGATCGCGCAGACGCTGTCGGCCGAGGGCGAGCCGATCGGCGACGGCGGCAAGGCCCTGGAGCGCGCGTTCCCGCGCTTTGCCGACGACCTCGCCTGGTGGATCGAGGCGGCGAAAGCGCAGCGGGCGCGCAAGGCGCCGCCTTACTGAACCCGTCTGGCCGGCGACCTCGCAGCGTTGCCGATTGTGAGCCCGGCGGCCTCGCCCATGTTGCGAAGGTAGACCAAAATACCGGGGGCTGCGAAGAATACAGTCAGGATGGCCGCGGCGACCGCGACGGAACGGAGCGGGAAGCCTGCTCCGGATCGCTGGTGAGCGCGCTGCTTAAGCGACATGTCCTGCGCGGGTCGGGTCGCACGTCCCTGGCGCGATCCGCTCCTGGTGCCGGAATGCCTCGCTCGTGTGCCACCAGCTTACCCTCCGAGCGCTGGCGAAGAAAAATCACGAAGGCAAAGAAAGGTAAGGATGGCATCCGCTCAACGGCGGCCATCGACAGAGTGCTCAGCTCTCGCGCCCTATTCAGTGAGGAGCCAACCCACATCTATTCCTTGATTCAGATCAACATCCACTCGCACGGATGTCGTCGGATGGAGTTTCAACTTCGGTAAGGTCTCACCCGGGGAATTCTACCATGAAAATTGCATTGCTCTCGTTGGCAATGATGGTCGGCCAGCCGCCGATTTCCGTCAGCGACCGCGTCCCTCACTTCGATGTCGAGGCGCTGTGCAAGGCGACCGTAGCCACCGACAAGGCAATGGGTTTGACTTTGCCGGAGAGCTACGACAACTGCATGCGCGACGAGAATACCGCGCTCAAACAGCTCAACACCGTCTGGCTCCAGAATTCCGACACCCTTCGAAACCAGTGCGAAGGTGAGGCGACTGCCGGCGGCAGTGACAGCTATGTCGACCTGCTGACCTGTATGCAAATGGCGGATTGGGCGAAATCGACGGCGGACGCTCCAAAATTGAGGGGCGCGAGCAAGAACCGAAACAAGCTGTGAGACGCCGCGAAGGAGCATTTGCGGCGCCTGACCACTATTCGAATCGACCCTGCTGATCGCCTCCGAACGTCCCTCCTGCGAGCGGGACGAACGTCTGACTCATTTTTGAAGCGTGTCGGCCCTTTCTCAGATGACGGGAGACCTGCGTCATGAAAATCTTTGGCTGCTTGCTCGCAGGCGCGAGTCTTCTTGTCCTTATCATCGGTGCCCCGGTGTCGGCTCAGCAGATGACTGGCGTTTCGGGTGATCCCGGCGCCACTATCACGATCGACGGCAAGCAGATCCCGCCTCCAGACCCGAAGTTCGGCGGTGTCATCAGGGAGAAGGCCACCGAATCGAAGCCGTGGTGGGCGCCGCGCGTGGTGCCGCCGAAGGGCGCACCCAACGTATTGCTCATTATGACCGATGACCAGGGGTTCGGCGCACCCAGCACATTCGGCGGCGTCATACCTACACCTTCCATGGATCGCATCGCGAAAGCGGGGCTGCGGTTCACGAACTTTCACTCGACGTCACTTTGCTCGCCGACCCGCGCAGCACTCATCACCGGCCGCAACCATCATTCGGTCGGATTCGGCGTGGTCGGCGAAATAGCAACTGGCTTTCCCGGCTACGACTCGATCATTCCCATCGAGAAGGGCACCATCGGCACGATCCTGAAGGCGAACGGCTACGACACCTCGTGGTTCGGCAAGGATCACAACACGCCCTCCTACCAGTCGAGCCAGGCTGGACCCTTCGAGCAATGGCCCAACGGAATGGGCTTCGACTATTTCTACGGTTTCGTCGGCGGAGACGCGAGCCAGTGGCAGCCGAACCTGTTCCGCAACACCACGGCCATCTATCCGTTCGAGGGCAATCCCAAGTGGAATCTGGAGACGGCGATGGCGGACGACGCCATCCAGCACATCAAGCAGCTCAAGGAGGTCGCGCCCGACAAGCCGTTCTTCGTGTACTATGTGCCCGGAGCCACACATGCGCCACATCATCCGACGCCTGAGTGGATCAAGAAGATCAGTGAAATGCACCTGTTCGACGACGGCTGGAATAAGGTGCGCGAGACCATCTTCGCCAACCAGAAGCGCCTGGGCATCATGCCCGACAACGCCAAGCTGACGCCCTGGCCGAAAGACCTGCCACAGTGGGATTCGCTCAGCTTCGACGAGAAGAAGCTCTTCATCAAGCAAGCGGACGTGTATGGCGCTTTCCTGGCTTATGCCGATCATGAAATCGGCCGTGTGATCCAGGCCGTCGAAGATCTCGGCGAGCTCGACAACACCCTGATCATCTATATCGGCGGCGACAACGGTGCGAGCTCCGAAGGTATGATCAACGGCACGCCGAACGAGTTCACCACCTTCAATGGCGTCGCCGTTCCGGTGAAGGACCAGTTTCTCTGGTACCCGTTCTGGGGCTCGGAGCGGACGTTCCCGCACTTCGCGGCGCCCTGGGCATGGGCGATGGACACGCCGTTCAAGTGGGTCAAGCAGGTGCCGTCGCACTTCGGCGGCACGGCCCAGGGCGTCGTCATGTCGTGGCCCGGTCACATCAACGACGCGGGCGGCATCCGGCGCCAATTCCATCACGTGATCGACATCGTTCCGACCATCCTGGAAGCGACCCGAATTCCGCAACCCGAGACAATCAACGGGATCAAGCAGAGCCCTGTCGAAGGGGTTAGCATGGCGTACACCTGGGACAAGGCGAACGGCAACGCTGCCACCCGGCACGCGACGCAATACTTCGAGATGCTCGGCAACCGCGCGATCTACAAGGACGGCTGGGTGGCGGCCACGACGCCGGCGACGATCCCCTGGGAGCTCAGCACCAAGACGCCTCCGGACGTCATCACCGGCTATAATTGGGAACTCTACAACGTCAACGAGGATCCGACCCAGTTCAACGATCTCGCCAGCCAGCTGCCGGACAAGCTCAAGCAGCTTCAGGACGCCTTCTACGCCGAGGCGAGGAAATACAATGTGCTGCCGCTCGACAACTCCTCGCTCGCCCGCTGGAATACGCCGCGCCCGAGCCTCACGGCGGGACGCACGGTGTTCAACTATTCGGGCGAACTGACTGGCGTGCCTGCAAGCGCCGCGCCCAGCATCCTCAACAAGTCGTACACCATCACGGC
Organism: Bradyrhizobium sp. 192; assembly: GCF_023100965.1. Classification (NCBI taxonomy): domain Bacteria; kingdom Pseudomonadati; phylum Pseudomonadota; class Alphaproteobacteria; order Hyphomicrobiales; family Nitrobacteraceae; genus Bradyrhizobium; species Bradyrhizobium sp. 192. Next base: position 5,173,090 of record NZ_CP064690.1, on the reverse strand, counting down.
CGAGGTCGACGTGCCCGAGGGCGGCGCGGAGGGCATGATCGTCACCGAAGGCGGACGCTTCGGCGGCTATGGCCTGTTCCTGAGCAAGGGCGACTTCGGCGTGGGCCACGGCAGGGTGGTGTTCCTCTACAACCTGCTCGACCTCAAGCGCACCATGTGGGAAGGCCCCGAGCTTGAATCCGGCAAGCACACCATCGTCTTCGAATTCAAGGCCGATGGTCCTGGCCTGGGCAAGGGAGGGACGGGCGTTCTCTCCGTCGATGGAAAGATCGTAGCCAAGAACTCCCTGGAGCACACCACGCCGATCACGTTTCCGGAGGATGAAACCTTCGATATCGGCCGGGACACCCGGACCGGGGTCGCGCTCTTGGAGTATCGTTACGACTCTCCGTTCAAGTTCACGGGCAAGATCGACAAGCTGACTGTCAAGCTCGAGCCCTTCACGCCGGAGCAGATCGCGGAGGCGGCTGCGCAACGGCAGTAGGACACGCCGACGAGCGGGAGACCTCTGAGCCGCTCTCAGTCAATTGTCAGTGCTGCATCACGATTTGGTCGGAAGGAGCTTGCGATGATCACAAAGAACAACATCGATGGAACGTCTCCCGCAGGAATCCGTGTTCCCTCTCGTCCACAACGCTTGGTTCGCCTGGCGATGGCTGCGCAGGTGCTCGCCCGGGCCTTTCCGCCCTCCGGCCTCTGGCCGCAGCGAAAAGGGCGCCTTACGCCGCCCTGACCTCGCCGAGGAAGCGGTCGAACTGTCCGGCGAGATCGCGCGATTGCGTCGAAAGCTGCTCGGCCGCGCCGAGCACGTCCCTGGCAGCAGCTCCGGTGTCGTCGGCGGCACGCTGCACGCCTGCGATGTTGGTGTTGACCTCCTGGGTGCCGCGGGCGGCCTCCTGGACGCTGCGGGAGATCTCCTTGGTCGCCGAGCCCTGTTGCTCGATCGCCGCGGCGATCGCGGTGCCGATCTGGTCGATCTCGCCGATGACGTCGGCGACGTTGCGGATCGCGGCCACGGTCTCGTCGCTCGCGGTCTGGATCGCCGTGATCTGCTCGGAGATTTCGGTGGTGGCCTTGGCGGTCTGGCCCGCCAGCGATTTCACCTCGGAGGCGACCACGGCAAAGCCGCGGCCGGCCTCGCCGGCGCGGGCGGCCTCGATAGTCGCGTTCAGCGCGAGCAGGTTGGTCTGCTCGGCTATGCTCTGGATCAGGGTGACGACGTCGCCGATCTTTTGCGCGCCCTCGGCGAGGGTGCGCGCAGTGTCGCCGGTGCGGCGGGCGTTCTCGACCGCGCGGGCCGCGATCTCGGTGGATTGTGCGACCTGACGGCCGATCTCGGAGATCGAGGAGGTCAGCTCTTCGGTGGCGCTGGCGACGGTCTGCACGTTGGTCGAGGTCTGCTCGGAGGCTGTGGCGACGACCGCGGCCTGGCTGTTGGTCTGGGCCGCCGTCGAGGTCATCGACTGTGCCGTGCTTTCCATGGTCGAGGACGCGTTCGACAGGCCGCCGACGAGCTCGGTGACCTTGGCCTCGAACGCGCGGGTGAGTTCGTCGAGCGCCTGCGCGCGGCGCATCTTGCCGTCGTTCTCGGCCTGCTTCTCGGCCGCGAGCCGGTCGGCCCGGATCATGTTGTCCTTGAAGACCTGGACGGCCGCGGCCATCGCCCCGATCTCGTCGGAGCGCTCGGCGCCCGGGATGCTGTCCGCAACCTCGCCCTCGGCGAGCCGCGACATCCGGCTGGTCAGGTTGACGATCGGCGCGCAGACGCGGCGGCGAACCATCACGATGAGGCCGGCGCTCGCGATCAACACGGCAGCAAGGCCGAGCAGCGCGATGGTGAAGCTCATGCGCGCGGCGGAGGACGCGCCGGCGAGGATCTGCTCGGCATTGTCGTAGAACGCGTCACGGACCTCGATGATGGTGCTGAGGCCGCGCTGCGTGGCGGCGTAATAGGTCTCCATGTCGTGTTCGTACTTGCCGCTGATCGCACCGTCCTTGACGAGCTTGAGCTCGCGGCCGAACTCCTCGACATAGATCGAGCTGAACTTCTCCAGCGCGCTAGCGACGTTCGCCGGGGTTGCCGGATTGCCGCGTAATTCCAGCAGCGCCATCACGAGCTGGTCGTTGCGACCCTGCGAGCGGCCGATGTCGGCCTTCTCGGTGTCGGTCGCCGGCTTCTTGCCGCCGACGAGATTCTTATGAAGGCTGGAGTTGAAACCGCCGACGTCGCGCAGCGTCATGGCGGTGTTGGCGTAGCTGGCCTGCCGGTAGGCGTCGCCGTTGAGGATCGCCATGCGGCGGACCTGCTCGTTGAGCAGCGCGGTCACGCCGCCGTTGAGCACAGCGTTCTCGGCGACGATCTTCTTGGCCGCGTCCTTGCGTGCCTCGGCCGGTCCCGCGAGCGCCTTGTCGATGGCCGCGCGGAGCGCGGTGAATTTCGCATTGATGCCGTCGATGTTGCTGCCGATGGTGTTGCCGTCGTCGAACGATCCGGGCAGCTCCTTGCGCAGGGCATTCATCCTGTCGCGGGCGCCGTCGGTCTGCTTGCGCAGCTTGTCCTGCTCGGCGAGCTGTGCCGGATCGATGGTGGCAGGGCCGTAGAGGATGTTGGTGGAAAAGCCGCGTTCGGGGTTGAGGTAGCGCGGGATGTCGCTGGCCGCGCGGACGATTGCCAGCCGCCCCTGGGCTTCGGTGATCCGCTCCATGGTCTGGTACTTGGTCACGGCGACGTAGACGGCGAGGCCGCCGCCGACGGTCGAGAGCGAGACGATGGCGGTGGTCAGGAGCGTTCCGATTTTCATGATCTGTCCGGCAATTGGCGCGGGAGGGGAGAAAGATATTCTCCGGAAATTGACAGACCCGTATTAATCGGGGGTTTACGCTGCCGGGGTCCGCGGGTGCGGGCCTGGCCTAGCGACCAAGGGTAGCAAGGATCTCCAGCGTCACGGCGTCGCGCTCGCCTGCGAAATAGCGGGCGAGCGCCTCGCCGAACACGGGCTCGTTGGACACCGCGCCGAACAGCGTCATCGACGAGCGGAATTTGGCGTCATCCGGGGCGCCGAGGATCGCGTTGATGCTCCGGCCCTGAACCGCGAGCACGAGCCTGGTACATTCGATCAGGCGCGTCCCGAGCAAGGAATGGGCGAGATAGGCCTTAGCCTCCGCGCGGGAGCCGATGGCGTAGCGCTGCGACATGGCGCTGGACCCGAGTCCGGCGACCTGCGGAAAGACAAACCACATCCAGTGAGTCTGCTTCCGGCCCCGGGTCAGCTCCTCCAGAACGTTGCGGTAGACCGGATCCTGGGCCCGGAGAAAGCGCTCTAGATCGAAAAGATCGGTCATTAGATACCTCAAGGTGCCTTGTCGCACCCTTGCCGGCCGCGATTATGCCTAACTTTTGGCTCCCAATGTGATAGCTGGTATAGAGTCGCCGGGTGGGGGTTGGGCCCCCCGGGGGTCGTTTTGGGGATCTGATGGTTTCCGACCGCGCAAGCGCCGAGAGGCTGTTGCCGCGCCGCCGTATGGGGCGAGCGGAGACGATATTGCTGTCTTTGGCTGCCGTCGCGCTGGCACTGGGGGCTGCTGCCTGGGTCGCCGATATCGGCGATACGACCTCGCTGGTCACTGCTGCACTGCCGCCGGCCAATAGCCCGTCTTTCGAGGACCGTTTCGCGTCGGCGTCCGGCAATCCGCCGGCCCGCGAGCTCGGCCTGCGGACGATGGAGCGTTCCGCCCTGAGTGCGGTCCAACTCAAGCTCCGCGACGCCAAGGCGATGCTCGCCCAGAAGCTCCAGGGCGACGATTGGCGCTCGACCCTGACCGATGACGACCGGCACATGGTTGATGAGACCAGGCCCGGTACGCAGCACGCCGACGCGGTGCCCATGCCGCGCTCGCGCCCGGCGCAGGCGGACCTCTCCGCCCAGATTGCGTCGAGCCAAGCGTACGCGGAGACCAACCCCAGGGTCGACAACCGCAACTTGTTCGAAAAATTCACCGACAAGATCAGGCTCGCCTCGCTGACGCCCGGCGACGGCCTGTTCGGCAAGGCGCCGGACCTGGCCGCCCTTGGCTACGATTCGCGGACGGCGGTCTATGACATCAAGGCCAAGGCGCTTTACTTGCCGAGCGGCGTCGCGCTGGAGGCCCATTCCGGCATGGGCGCGCTGATGGACGACCCCGATCATGTCGATCAGCGCATGGTCGGTGCGACTCCGCCCGCGATCTACGACCTGAAGCCGCGCGAAAAGCTGTTCCACGGTGTCCGCGCTTTGCGCCTGACGCCGACCGAGGGCACCAGCGCACTCGGCCGCGTCGGCCTTCTCACCCACAATTACATGCTGGGCCCGCGCGGCGATTCCAACGGCTGCGTCTCGATCAAGGATTATGATCGTTTCCTCAAGGCCTGGGACAATGGCGAGTTCAACCGTCTTGTCGTGGTGCCGAGCCTGAGCGGATCGGCGACCGCCTCGCAGCGCGCCAGCACTGACTCCTGATAGTCGCCTGCTGCGGCGGGGCTGCCGTTTCCCCTTCGTTAAGCCGCCATCGTCCAGAAGCAGCCCATGAGTGATCCATCAAGTTCCGAGACCCCGCTGCGCACGACGTTCAAGATCAAGCTGAACGGTGACACGTTGGCGATAGCGACCGTCGGGCAGGCCTATCAATTCCTCACCAACTTCAAGTCGGTCGAATGGATGGAATTCCGCTCCCTGCACGAGGACGCCGTCGAGGCTCTGGAAGGTGCGGCCGGTAACGCGATGCTGGCGGTGCAGGCAACCAACGCCGTGCGCGCGCTGTTCGTCAGCGCCAGGCTGCTCTGAAGCTCGTCTGCTCACGGTCTCGTAGCCCGGGGTGGAGCGCGCTGCGTCATGCGGGCTACCGGCCAGAGCCTTCTCCTCGCGCATCTTGAACTCCACGACGGGAACGGGCAAACGATCCGCGAAGATCGTCGCTGCAAGCCCATATGTTTGAAATTTAGTTCAGGGAGAGACCCATCATGAAACGCCGTACATTTCTCAAGGGCGGCGCAGTTGCCGGCGCGACGACGCTGGTTGCTGCACCTGCGATCGCGCAGAGCGCGCCCGAGATCAAATGGCGCCTGACCTCGAGCTTCCCGAAGTCGCTCGACACCATCTACGGCACGGCGCAGACCTTCGCGAAATACGTCGCCGAGGCCACCGACAACAAATTCCAGATCCAGACCTTCGGCGCCGGCGAGATCGTTCCGGGCTTGCAGGCGCTCGATGCCGTCAGCACCGCCTCGGTAGAGATGGCGCAGACCCCGCTCTATTTCTACATCGGCAAGGAGCCGGCGCTGGCCTATGCCACCGGCGCCCCGTTCGGCATGAATCATCGCCATCAGGAATCGTGGTGGCACTTCGGCGGCGGCGCCGATCTCACCAACGAAGCGCTCAAGCCGTTCAAGGCGCACGCCATCCTCTGCGGCAATTCCGGCACCCAAATGGGCGGCTGGTTCCGTAAGGAGATCAAGACCGTCGACGATCTCAAGGGCCTCAAATTCCGCATCGCCGGCATGGGCGGCCATGTGCTGGCACGGCTCGGCGTCGTGCCGCAGCAAATCGCGGGCGGCGATATCTATCCGGCGCTGGAGAAGGGCACGATCGACGCGGTCGAGTTCGTCGGCCCCTATGACGACGAGAAGCTCGGCTTCCAGAAGGTCGCCAAATACTATTATTTCCCCGGCTGGTGGGAAGGCGGCGCGATGCTGCACATGATCGTCAACGACGAGAAATGGGCCTCGCTGCCCAAGCAGTACCAGGCGATCGTCAACCAGGCGGGCGCGGCGGCCGGCGCCTGGATGCTCGAGAAGTACGACAGCGTGAATCCGGCGGCGCTGAAACGGCTGATCGCCAACGGCGCGGAGCTGAAGGCGTTCCCGCAGCCGGTGCTGGAGGCCTGCTACAACGCGACCCAGGACCATCTGAACGAACTCGCCGCCAAGAGCGACCTGTTCAAGCGGACCAAGGAAAGCCACGACGCGTATATGAAGGAGCTGCTGTTCTATACGCAGATCGCGGAGAATTTTTACGACAACTATCTGCTCAGCAAGATGCGCAACAAGAGCTGACGGCGAGAGGGCGCGGCTCTGCGATTGCGCCGCGCTCTTGTAGGGTGGGCAAAGGCGCATTTGCGCCGTGCCCACCACTACTTGCTTGACTCGTCATGGTGGGCACGCTGCGCTTTGCCCACCCTACGAGATCTATCGTGTGTTGAATTACGCCGTCCCCAACCCCAGTTTCGCATAAATCCGCCGCGCATAGACACCGAACGCATCGGTCGTCTTGAGCGGAAGGTCACGCGGGAAGGGCAGGTCGATCGGGAAGTAGTCGGCCATCTTCGCAGGTCCCGCCGTCAGCACCGCGCAGTGTGACGACAGGAATACCGCTTCCTGGATCGAGTGCGTGACGAAGATGATGGTCTTGCCGCTCTCGCGCCAGATCCGCAGCATCTCCAGGTTCATCTGCTCGCGCGTCAGGGCGTCCAGCGCGCCGAACGGCTCGTCCATCAGGATCAGTTTTGGATCGTGGATGAAGGCGCGCGCGATCGCGGTGCGTTGCTGCATGCCGCCGGAGAGTTCTCGCGGATATTTCTGCTCGAAGCCTGAGAGGCCCACCAGGTTGAGCAGGTCGCGCGCGCGTTCGCGCGCGGCCTTCATCGGCAGGCCGACGATCTCGGCCGGCAGCAGCACGTTGTCCAGGATGGTGCGCCATTTCAGCAGCAGCGCTTGCTGGAACACCATGCCGATGTCGCGGGTCGGATCGAACGGGCTTTCGGCGTTGCCGATCTTCACCGTACCGCCGTCGGCGCCGTGCAGGCCGGCCAGGATCTTCATTACCGTGGTCTTGCCGCAGCCGGACGGCCCGACCAGCGAGACCAGCTCACCCTCCTGCACGTCCATGGTGACGTCGGAGACTGCCAAAAATTCAGCGCCGCCGCTGCGATAAACCTTGCGGACGCCTCGCAGGCTGATGAAGGGTTCTGAACTCATGCCAGCCATTTGCTCAAATGGGCGGCGACGAAGGCATCGTCGCTGAGGTCGGCATGCTCGCGGTAGACGCGGTCGATCTCCTCCTTCTGACCGGGGCTGAGGCCCTCGTCCGGATCGAGGCACCACAGGCCCCGCATGAGGCCCTGGCGCCGCAGCACTTCGTGGCAGCCGGCGATGCAGCCGTGAAAATTGTTGGCGACGTCGAAGAAGGCGCTGTTGCAGTCGGTGACGCGGGCATCGAGGGCCAGCAGGTCGGCCGGCACGCTGTCCTTGTGCCGTGCCGCCTTGCAGCGTTCGAACTGCTTGATCGCACTCGCTGTCCACACCGACCAATGGCCGAGCAGTCCGCCCTTGAAGTACGTGCGCGTCGTCACGCCTTTGTCGCGCAGATCGAACGGCAACATCAGGTCAAGCAGGATGTGGTCGTCATTGCCGGTGTAGAGCGCGACGCGGTCGAGCGCACCTGCGGCTGCGACGCCGCGCAGGACGTCGAGGGTGCGATAGCGGTTGAACGGGGCGATCTTGATCGCGATGACGTTGTCGATCGAGGCGAAGCGCTGCCAGAACCGGCTCGACACGATGACGCCGCCGACGGCCGGCTGGAGATAAAAGCCGACCAGCGGAATCTCGGCGGCGACCGCCGTGCAGTGCGCGATGATCTCGTCCTCGGAGGCGTTCTTCATCGCGGCAAGACTGAGGAGGCCCGCATGATAGCCGATGTCCCGCGCGGTACGGGCCTCGGCAACGGCCTGCGTGGTCGGGCCGGCGAGGCCTGCGACCATCGCCAGCGGACGCTTGGTCCAGTTGGCCGCGGTCTCGGCGGCAAGCTCGAGCACGGGCCGATAGAGCCCGACCTCGCGGATGGCGAACTGCGTGGTGTGGACACCGACCGCAAGGCCGCCGGAGCCGGCGTCGATGTAGTAGCGCGTCAGCGCGCGCTGACGCGTTTCGTCGAGCTGGCGCTCGGCGGTGAGCGCGAGGGGATGCGCCGGCATTACGGTGCCCTCGGCAATCAGCTTGCGGATGTCGGCATTGATCTGGCTGTGGTGCATGATGTCCTATCCGAATTCCGGGCCGGCGACGGCGAATGGCATTTCTTCACCGGCAGTGGTGGCGGGGCCGAACCGCATGCGCTGGAACGGCCGTTCGATGGTCCAGCCGGATGCCGTCAGGCCTTCCAGAAACGTCCTTTGCGAGGCGACAGCGTCGAGCAGCAGCGGACCGGCCTCGGATCCCGCGATCGCGTCGACCAGGCCCAGCGCTGCCGGCGCATCGTCGGCCAACAACGGGCCGACATGGCGGGCGGTGCGGCCGTCGCGCACCAGCGCGATGGCGCCGTTCGCGCCGACGATGCGCGAGCCGGAACGCTGTGCGAAGGCTTCGAGCAGCGCGGTCCGGTCGAAACCGGTGGCCCGCAAGTCCCGCGTACGAAGCGCTTCGATGGTCGCGGATGACGATGGCGGCGTTTCGGCCGGCGCAGGATTCGCCAGCTTCAGGCGGCGCAATTGCAGCGTCGGCGTGAACCCCAGTGGTCCGTAGACGGCGGCGCCGTCGGGTGTGGCGTCGAGCCAGCTGGTCAGGCCGTTCTGGCGCGCCGTCTCCAGGCAACTATCGACGAGGTGCGTGGCAAACCCACGGCGGCGATGCGTGCCTGATACCAGCACCATGCTGATCCAGGCGTTGTTGCCGGAATAGGGCAGCAGGGCGGCCGTGGCGACCAGCCGCATGCCGTCGCGAATGCCGAACACGATTCCGTCGCGCAGGAAGATGCGCCAGTCCTCATCGGTCTGGTTCCAGTGCGCTTCCGTCGACAACGCCAGCCCCGCGATCGCGTCGTCGACGCCGAGCCGGACGATGTGCGGGGCGTCAGTAACGGCCATCGCGGACCTCGTATTTGGTGGGCTTGCCGAGGCTCGGCATGGCCCGCGAGACCCAATCGGCGGTCCAGGCGATCAGCTGCTCGGTGTCCACGACCGGCAGGCCGAACAGGTCCACGGCCTTCGAGGTGTCGGTCAGCCATGCCGTCGGCTGCTCCTCGCCGACAAGCACCGGCGCGCGGCCGAACCTCGCGCCGAATTTTGCCGCGAGATCACGCACCGCCAAAATCTCGTGGCCGCTGACATTGATCGGCGAGGTTGGCGCGGTGCAATGGGCGAGGCAGCGCAGCGCCTGCGCGGAGGCGTCGCCCTGCCAGATGAAGTTGACGTGGCCCAGGCTGACGTCGATCGGCGCACCCGTCAGCACTTTCGTCGCGATGTCGTGCAGCACGCCGTAGCGCATGTCGATCGCGTAGTTGAGGCGGAACAGCCGGCCGGGCGTCGAAAACTTGCGCGAGAAATATTCGAACATCCGTTCGCGGCCGACGCAGGACTGGGCGTATTCGCCGGGCGGGTTCGGCGCCATCTCCTCGGTCGAGCCTTTGCCGTCGACGGGCACGAAAGGATAGATGCAGCCGGTCGAGAACGCCACGATGCGCGACGACGGAAAGGCCTGCGCGACCAGCGCCGGCACATGCGCGTTCATCGCCCAGGTCAGCGACAGATCACCCTCGGCGCCGAACTTGCGGCCTGCCATGAAGACGATGTTCGGCGCCTTGGGCAGCGTCTGAATGGCGCTTTCGTCCATCAGATCGCAATTGATGGTTTCGACGCCGCGCGCGTGCAGCCATTCCTTCACGCCGGCCTCGCTGAAGCGGGCGACGCCAATGACGCGGCGATCGGGAGCGGCCGCCTTCGCAAGTCCCGCCAGCGTCGGACCCATCTTGCCGCCGACGCCGAGGATCATGATGTCGCCCTCGACCTTGGCGAGGTCGTCGATCAGCGCTTGCGTCGGACGGCAGAGGAGATCGTCGAGCGCCGCGATATCGGGAATCGTCTTCGGCAGGGTCTCGCGGGTGAGCAGCATGGTCGGTCCTTCGTTAGTTTTGTCTGGCGTCGCCGACGACGAACATGCGTTCGAGGACGAGGACCAGGCCGTAGAGAGCGACGCCGAGCACGGTCAGCAGCACGACGGCCATCACCATCGCGGGCGTGTCGAGCGAGGACTGCACCTGGATCATGAGGTAGCCGAGCCCGCGCTCGGAGGCGATGAACTCGCCGACGATGGCGCCGGCGACCGCGAGGATGGCGCCGACCTTCATGCCGGAGAATACGTAAGGCAGCGATCCCGGCAGCTGGATCTTGCGGAACAGCGTCCAACGCGAGCCGCGCAGCGATTTGACGAGGTCGAGCAGGTCAGGCTCGACCTCGCGCAGGCCGCGCGCGGTGGTGAGCAGGATCGGAAAGAAGCAGATGCTGAAGGCGATCAGGATGTTCGGGATGATGCCGTAGGAGAACCAGACGATGAAGAGCGGGCCGAGCGCGACCTTCGGGATCATGTTCAGCGTCACGAACAGCGGCAGCAAAGCCATGCTGAGCAGCGGCGCCCAGCTGAAGATCGCGGCGAGCGCGACCCCGACGAATGCGCCGAGCGCGAAGCCGCCGAGGATCTCGATCGCCGTCACCAGCGTGTTGGCGCCCCAGGCGTAGTTCGCGGTTCCCAGCGTCTGGATTGTCGCGAGCGGGGAGGGCAGAATGAATTTCGGCACGTGGAAGGCGTCGACCGCGACCTGCCAGAGCACGAGCACGGCGAGGTGCACGATCAGGATGATCGCAAAGCTGCGCGAGGCCCGTGCGCTGTCTCCTGCCACCGATTGCTCCCTGTTGGCGCGGCGGCGATGCCGCTGGTCGAAAGCCTAACCCTCCTCGGCGAAAGTTTCAACCAGTTGGTTGATTAGGGCCGGAGCGACTGCAGCACCAGGTCGGCGACATGGCGGCGGCGGGCGCGCCGTGCGGTGCGGCTCGACAGGTCCTTGCCGAAGATCGCCGACAGCGTCGGCGTGTTGGAGAAGAAGAAATAGCTGAGGCCCGCGATGGAGATATAGAGCTGGACGGGATCGATGCCCTTGCGGAACACGCCCGCGCGCACCCCCTCGTTGAGAATGTGGGACACGCTCTTTACTAGCGGGGAGTGCATCGCTTCCAGCCGGGTCGAGCCGCGGACGTGGCGGGCGCCGCCGCGGTTCTCGTCGTTCAAAAGCACGATGAAATCAGGGTTTGCGGCCAGGTGGTCGAACGAAGCCTCGATCAGCTTGCGGATCGCCTTCTCCGGCGGCAGGCCCTCGAGATTGAGCCGGCGCTCCTGCTCGCGGATGTCTTCATAGACCCATTCGAGCACGGCGAGGTAGAGCGCGTCCTTGTCGCCGAAATAGTGGTAGACCAGCTGTTTGTTGACGCCTGCGCGCTCGGCGATCTCGTCGACGCGGGCACCCGCAAATCCGTGCCGGGCAAATTCCAGCCGCGCCGCGGTGAGCAGTTTTTTGCGGGTGGCGACGGGGTCGCGGCGCTGCGGCACGGTGTCGCCAGATCGTTTTGCGGGCATTTCCAACCAAACAGTTGACAAGTGGAGGGCGGGCTTGTTGCATTGGTATCCTCACACGGGGAGAGCGACAAGCCGGGTCGCTGGCAATGAGGAGAGATGCGATGAAGCGTTTGCAGGCGGCTGTTGTGGCCCTGATGCTCGGTTTGCCGGCGGTGCCGGCGAGCGCGGGCGAGGCGGTGAACCTGATCCTCAACTGGACGCCGACGGCCGATCACGCGCCGTATTATTATGCCAAGGCGCAAGGCTGGTACGAGAAGGCGGGCATCGACCTCACCATCGAGACCGGCAAGGGCTCGGCCGTCTCCGCCGCCAAGGTCGGCTCCGGCGGCTCGCCGTTCGGCGTCGCCGATCTCGCCACCATGCTGGTGGCCAAGAGCAAGGGCGCCGACACCGTCGCGGTGATGAGCGTCTATGCCAACACCGGGCAGACGTTCTACTGGCTGAAGAGCTACGGCGTGAACGGCGTGAAGGATTTTGCCGGCCACAAGATCGGCAATCCGCCTGGGGACGCCTCGCGCGTGATGTGGCCGGCCTTCGCCAAGGCCGCCGGCATCGCGCCGGACGCCGTCGGCTTTGTCAATGTCGGACCGACCGCGAAGATCGCGGCACTGAAGAGCCACACCGTCGACATCATCAGCGACTTCTACAACGAGCACGACCTCAAGGTGATCGAGTTCGGCCAGGACCTCGGCTACGTCAACTGGAAGGACATCGGGCTCAATCCCTACGGCAATTCGCTGATCGTCAACGGCGCTTATCTGCAGAAGAACCCGAAGGTCGTCGAGGACTTCGTGCGTGTCACGCAAAAGGCCTTTGCGGCCTGCGTTGCCGACGTCGCGCCGTGCCTGAAGGCGCTGCTCGACCATGTCTCCGGTCTCGACCAGGCGAACCAGGAGCGCCAGTGGGAGCGCATCAAGTTCCTGATGACCGACGAGTTCACGACGACCAAGGGTCTTGGGTGGATCGACGGCGAGCGGATGAAGAAGGACTATGACCTGGTCCAGACTTATCTCGGCATGGAGAAGCCGTTCGACGTGACGACGGCGTTCACGACCAAGATGCTGGATCCCGCCATCAAGATGGATGCGAGCAAGGTGAAGAAGTAGGGGGCGCTGCGCTCGCAACAGCGATGGGGAAACAGCTGCGCCATTCGCTGGTGCCCCGGACGCGGCGCAGCGCGTAGCGGTGCGCCGCGTCCGGGGCCCATCTCTCCGCATCTTCCCGTGCCACCTTCTGCGTCCCGGCCTGCGCAGCAACGCTGACGCGTTGCAGCGCGTCCGGGACACGAGAGCGGCCCGCTCCTGCCCGACCCAGCCGCATAACCCCACGGAGAATTAACCGGCCGTTAACCATATCTGCCGCATCGTTAACCATTCAATAACAGGGAACGAGTCGGCCGCTATGGAGGCTGCAGTCAAACCACAACGCCAAATGGTGCGCCTGCGCGGGCGGTCCTATGTGGCCTTCGTGTTCACGCCGACGGTTCCGGTGCAGGACTGGCTGCACGAGATCGATGCCACCATTGCGCGCTCGCCGGGCTTCTTTGCCGGCCGGCCCGTGGTGATCGACCTGTCCTCGGTCGATCTCAGTCAGGCCGGCATCGGCCATCTGCTCACCAGCCTTCAGGACCGTAACATCCGCGTGCTCGGCATCGAGGGTGTGGAGGAGGCGAAGCTGACGGCGATGATGCCGCCGCTGCTGTCGGGCGGGCGCAGCTGCGTGGTCGAGCCGAGTGCACCTAAGAAGGTCGAGGCGAAGGCCGAGGCCAAGCCGACCTCGCTGCTGCTCGATAGCCCTGTACGTTCCGGCCAGACCGTGATCTTCCCCGACGGCGACGTCACCATCCTGGGCTCGGTCGGCTCCGGCGCGGAAGTTGTTGCCGGGGGCTCCATCCATATCTACGGCGCGCTCCGCGGCCGCGCCATGGCCGGCGTGAACGGTCACACGAGCGCGCGCATCTATTGCCAGAAGATCGAGGCCGAACTGCTTGCAATCGATGGATTTTATCAGACCGCCGACGATATCGATGCCGCTCTTCGTGGCCGGCCGGCCCAGGCCTGGCTGCAGGGCAACACCATGCGAATTACCGCGCTGAACTGACCAGAAGGAGATTTCAGAAATGGCCAAGGTACTGGTCGTGACATCAGGCAAGGGCGGGGTCGGCAAGACCACGACGACCGCCGCGCTAGGGGCTGCGCTGGCGCAACGCGGCGAAAAGGTCGTCGTCGTCGATTTCGACGTCGGTTTGCGCAACCTCGACCTCGTGATGGGAGCCGAGCGCCGCGTCGTGTTCGACCTCATCAACGTGGTGCAGGGCGTTGCGAAACTCCCGCAGGCGCTGATCAAGGACAAGCGGCTGGAGAACCTCTGGCTGCTGCCGGCCTCGCAGACCCGCGACAAGGACGCGTTGACGGAAGAGGGCGTCGGCAAGGTGATCGACGATCTGCGCGCCCGCTTCGATTGGGTGATCTGCGACAGCCCGGCCGGCATCGAGCGCGGCGCCTCCATGGCCATGCGCTTCGCCGACGAGGCCGTGATCGTCACCAATCCGGAAGTCTCCTCGGTGCGAGATTCCGACCGCATCATCGGCATGCTCGATTCCAAGACCGTGCGGGCCGAGAAGGGCGAGCGCGTCGAGAAGCACATCCTCATCACCCGCTACGATCCCTCACGCGCCGCGCGCGGCGAGATGCTGACCATCGAGGACATCCTCGAGATCCTTGCAACACCCTTGCTCGGGATCATTCCCGAAAGCCAGGACGTGCTGCGCGCCTCCAATGTCGGCACGCCGGTCACGTTGTCGAACGCGGATGGCGCACCGGCGCGGGCCTATATCGACGCGGCGCGCCGTCTGTGCGGCGAGACCGTCCCCATGCAGGTGCCGACCGAGCGCAAGGGATTCATGGATCGTCTGCTGCGACGGAGGGCTGCATGAGCATGAGTTTGCTTCGGCTTCTCCGCGGCAACAAGGCCTCTGCACCCGTCGCTCGCGAACGGCTGCAGATCCTGCTTGCCCATGAACGCGGAATGCGCGGCCAGCCCGATCTGCTCGGTGTGCTGCGTGAGGAAATTCTCGCGGTCGTTTCCAGGCACGTCACGCTGGACCCGACCAAGGTCATCGTCCGGCTCGATCGCGGCGACGAGGTCTCGACTCTGGAGGTCGATATCGAGGTGCCTAACGACTTCGAGCGCAAGAAAGCGGCGGTCGCGTAGGGGACGCGGCCGGCGGGTCCCAATTTGGGGTGGGTGAGAAGGCGGTCCGCTGGGCATAGCGGGCCGCCTTCGTTTTGGGACCGTCGGGACGGGAGCGGAACGAGGTCCTGCCCTCAATCGTTAAGACCAACCGCGGGAGCCATGCGGCCTGCGGTCTGGTCAGACGGGAGAGCGCCCATGATGTCCGAGGTCCAGGTCCACACAGTCGCGCGGCAGATGCTCGAGCAGCACGGCTTTGCTGCGATCGCGAAGGCCGCCGAGCAGGCCCAGGCTTGCGAGGGCCGCGGCGAGGCCGATGAGGCCAAGGAGTGGCGTCACATCGCCGATGCCATGAAGATCATGCGCGGGCCTGCCCACAGCTGACCGCAGGACCGGAAACGCTTCAGCGTTCCTCGCGACCCGACCCCCGTGACGGGGATCGATGCTGCGTCTGCGGCTGGTCGCGCTCGCCCGACTCCTTGCAGGGCAGCGGTTCCCACGATCCGTCCGGCGCCTGCTGATAGGCGCTGCAGGAGGACGAGGTCGATTTGTCCTCGCCCTTTTGGGCGTCGGAATTCTTTGCCTGTGCCGGGGTGGCCAGCGCTGCGCTCACCGAGAGCACGCCGGCAACGATGAGATGGGTCATCCGCATTGGCTTCTCCTGTGCGAAAGGAGCCCGCATGCTGGCGAGGAATGTGACAATTATTGGCCGAAACACGGGTTCCGTCGCGGTGTCCTTAACGCCGCGACAGCGGGCTCGCTAGCCGCCCTTGGCGCGGATCAGGCCGGCGAGGTTGGTCTTCTGGGCCTCGCACCAGTTGGGCATGCCGAGGCGGCGCTGGTTGAGATCGGTCGCCTGGGTCGCCACCGCGACCTCGGCCATCAAATCGTCGTCCTGCTTCTCGCCCATCTTGCCGCCGGTGTGCATCCAGGCAATCGCCTTGCGCACCTTCTCCGTCGTGCCTTCGGGCAGCTTCATCTGCTCCGCCTTCTGCACGAGATCCTGGTAGACGACATCCGTGCCCGGACATTCGACCTTGGCGGCGAAGGCCTGCAGGACCAGGGTCACATAGGTCGAGCGTGGATGGTCCTCGGCTTGGACCGGAGCGGCGATCAGCAACAGGCCAGCCATCAGGAAACCGTAGCGCATCCCAGGTATCTCCTCCGTTTTTTGGGAGGCTAGCGTCCGGCGGGTTGCTCCGCAATGGCGCGAAGGGCAAATTTGTCGCGCCCCGCTGCGGTGCGCTATCGTGGCCCGCATCCCGGCCTCGGAGAGCGACATGAGCCTGTTCAGCACGCCGTTCGATCCTACCCGCGACACCGCGCTCGTCACCGGCGCGGGCAACGGCATCGGCCGCGCCATCGCGCAGGCCCTGGTCGGCGAGGGCGTCCGGACCGTGTTCGCCGATATCAGCGCGGAACGGGTGAGTGCCGCGATCAGCGCGAGCAAGAAGCCTGAGCTGGCGGTGCCCTGGATCGGCGATCTCGCGGAGCCCGATGCGTGCGACGAACTGCTTGCTGCGGCGGAGGCAGCGTGGGGCGGGATCACGCATTTCGTCCACAGCGCCTCGCCGCCGCGGCGGGAGGCCGATCACGCGCTCGCGGTCGATCGCAGGACCTGGCAGCAGATGCATGCCGTCAATCTCGATGCCGGCTTTCATCTGGCGCGCGAGCTCGCAAAGCGGCTTATCGCGGCGAAGCGGCCGGGCTCGTTCCTGTTTCTCACCTCGCTGCATGCGGGCACGCCGCGCAACCTGCCGCATTATTCGACGGCAAAGGCGGGGATGGCGATGCTGGTGAAGGAACTGGCGAAGTCGTTCGGCCGCCACGGCATCCGCGTCAATGCGCTGGTGCCCGGCGCGATCGCAGCCGGCGGGTTCGTCGCGGATCCCGCGCTGGCGCGGCACATTCCGCTCGGGCGCCTCGGCGAGGCCCATGACCTTGCGCCGATGGCGCTCACCGTATTGTCGAACAAGCTCTCCGCTTACGTCACCGGCGCGGCCTTCGTCGTCGACGGCGGATTGTCGCTGACGAACTGGTTCGAGCCGCCGGCGCTGGAAGAGTAGTCAGCGTTGCCAGGCCGGCACGGGATCGAGCGGCGTGCGGTAAAGCTCGTTGTCGTCGCGATCGGTGACGCGCACCGCGCAACCCCTCTGCTGCAGCTCCGGTTTCACCTGCGACAGCTCGGTGGCGAGCTGGTCGGCTCGATCGGAGGCAACCTCGATGTCTTCGAGGATGATTCCGCCCTGGTTCCTGAACTCTCCACCAACCACAAGATCGAAAGAGTAGTACGGCATCCGAATTCCCCGGTGTGACGAGATGAGCTTCAGTGGAAGTCTCAACACATGTCGGATGGTACCACTGAGTCGATATCTATCGGGTGAACGGACCGCGCAATCTCTGTGCTTATGGCGCAGAAATGATGTGCAGCGTGTGGGATCGTTAACATTTTATTAAACATCTCGACGCGATCATGAGGCATGGAATTGCAGCAGAACCGGGCTCCGGGAACCGGCAGCTGCAAGAGAAGGCCGCCGGCATAGATCCCGACGGCCTTTTCTCTTGAGCGAAAAAGTTGCTTATCCGTAATTGCCCGGACTCAACGCATCACATCGACCAGGACAGCCTATGCGACGTTGTCGCAGCGCGCCGTGCTGTTGCGTGGTCTCAGTCTTAGCGCAACGGCATCGGCGGACGCACGATTGGTCCGTCGTCATCGGCGACGGCTTGAGTCGTGGTAACAGGCGGGACCGGCGGCGGCACCGCGGCAGCCTGCGACGGCGGTGGCGCAAGCGGGGCGGGAGAATAGGCCGGCATGTAGGTATGCGACACGGCCGGTTTCGGTTTGCGAACCGGCGGCGGTGACGGAGCTCGCGGTGGGAGCGCAGCGGCGCGTGCGCGCGGATCGACCGGCTTGACCTCAGCTGTCGGCTTCGGCACGGGCGGTTTTGCCATCTCGCGCGCCATCTGCTCCTGTCCGGCCTTCAACTCGGCGATGCTGGCTTTGAGCGCTTCGATCTGCTGCGCCATCGCGGCGAGATCGTGCGTCATCGATTGCACCGACTGCGCTGCATCGGGCTGCGTCGCTGCAGGCGCAACTGCGGCGACCTGGACTGCGGGCGGCGTCGCAGATTGATCGGCCGTTTGATCGGTTGCCGCCTGCTCCGTGGGCGGTGCGGCCTGCGCGGCAGCGACCGGCGCGGTCTGCGATGTCGACGGCAGCAGCGACGCCAATGCCGGTGTCCATTCGGCGAGCATCTGCTTGGCGGCGTCGCCGTGTTGCGCCCAGACGATCGTGGCGGCCGCACTGCCGCCCGCGAACAGAAACGTGACGAAAGCGCCGCGCAGCCACTTGCCGGCGGCGGATCGCTTCCGCGGACCGGCACCATCGTTCGCGGCGACGCGGATGGCGGTGTCGACAGAGGGCGGGGGTGCCGCCTGCGACTCCGAGATAGGACTGAACCTGGGCTCCAGAGAGATTTTGCGCTCGAACGAGGCTTTGGGCTCCGGCACGAATTTCGGCTCCGGACGGGTCGCGATGTCAGGTGCCAGCGCGGGCGCAACGCTGATGGGGCGCGAAGCCAGCACAATGTCGGGCGAAATCTGAATCGCGTCGTGCGGATCGTTGTCCTTGACCGTGTCCTTCACGATCTCATCGACGATTTGCTTGGGGTTCAGCGTCGCGAGCATCGCAGCTCCTTTGAAGCCGGGTGTTTGAAGCCCGGGCGCTTGAAATACTGGTCGTCCGCATTGGCGCGAGCCGATCTATTGAGGTGAGCCCATCCCGATCGGACGAGCTCGAACGATGACGCACGAGTCCAGCCGGGTTTGACCAAAGCAAGGCGAGGGGATGGAGATGATGCGACGCTCTTCCGCCGTTTGTGGTGATGGAACCCGCCTCGTCGAACACGCGCAATTGTTCCGCGCGGCCTTGTTTTCAGCACGATTTTGGCGGCATCTGGAAACGCTGGGGGCACTTCTATCCGCTATCGGGGGCCGGCGCGGTGCCAAGATTACTAATCGCTCTATTCGCTGTCGCCTTGCTGCCGCTGGGCGGCTGCATGCAGACTACACTTTCGCCATCGACCGACGCGAGCATGACACCGCGCGACCGGCAGTTGCTCGCGCATACGCCTTACGCGCAAGCGAACGTGCCCGAGCAATTTCTCCGTCACGTCGTCGACTACCAGCGCAAGGAGCAGCCGGGTACCATCCTGGTCGATACCGACGCGCGCTACCTCTATTTCGTGCTGCCCGAGGGCAAGGCGATCCGCTACGGCGTTGCGGTCGGCGAGGAAGCCATGGCGTTCTCCGGCGTCGCGCGGGTCGGCCGTCTGGCGGAATGGCCGGACTGGGTTCCGACGGCAGATATCCAGGCGCGGCTCGGACCATATCCGGCACGCGTTCCCGGCGGTCCCGCCAATCCCTTGGGCGCGCGGGGCATCTATCTCTATTCCGGTAACAAGGACACGCTCTACCGCATCCACGGCACCAACCAGCCGGAATATATCGGACAGGCGATCTCGTCCGGTTGTATCCGCATGCGCAACGAGGACGTGATCGATCTCTACGACCGGGTGAAGCTCAATTCGACGGTCGTGGTGCTGCCGCCGGGACAGAGCGCGCAGGCCGAGGCGGGCGGAAGCTGGCGCGGGTGAAGGCTCAGGCGCGCTCTGGTGCGGACGCGCGCGGTCTGATCTCGCTCTAGTCCTCAGGCCGGGCAATGCGCCATTGCAGCGTGGTTGCGGTGCCGTTGGCTTCACCTGGCGTCTTGTCGGCGGGGGAGGTGTAGAGCGGGCGATAACGGTACGCCCACATCTTGCTGCCGTCGTTGCGGCTGATCACCGTGAAGTCGCCGACCGCCCTGGCGTCGGCCGTCGCGGCGAGCGGTACCCAGCTCTCGGTACATTTGCCGTTGCAGTTCGACGTCTTTCCCGTGGTGTCGCGCTCGTAAGTGTAGAGCGTCATGCCCTTGAGATCGACGAGCTTGGGACCCTGCTTGGTGATGATCACCTTCGCCGGCGCGGTCGCCGCCTCAGGCTTGGGCGCAGGCGCGGCATCGCCGCCGCCATGGCCGTTTGCGAGCGCAAAGCCAGTCGAGAGCGCGATGGTCGCTGCCGCAATGACGAACCTGAACATCATGATCTCCCGAACCGGCAAAGTTAATCGCGCGTTAAACGCAGAATGTTGCCGAGCGTAGCGGCCGAAGGTTAGTTCCTGGTTTCGCGATGCTGCGACAATCACCCGCACGGATACGGGATCAGGCCTGCACGTGGCGCAGCGGCGCGCGGCTCAGATCGTTGCCGGCGGCAATCGCCTTGCGCAGCAGCCGCATCAATTCCTCGCCCTCTCTGTCGCTGAGGCCGCGCAGCAGGATGCGCTGGGCCGATTCCACTGATGGTGTGATCTTGCGCAGCGTGCGCCGGCCCTCGTCGGTGATCTCGAGCTCGCGGGCGCGGCGATCGCGGCTGGAGGCGCGGCGCTCGGCCAGTCCCTTCTGCACGAGGCGATCGATCACGCCGGTGATGGTGGTGCGGTCATAGGCGATCAAGCCTGCGAGCGTTACCTGGTCGAGCCCCGGATTGGCCTTGATGGTCGCGAGCGCGGCGTATTGCACCGGCGTGAGGTCGAAGCCGGCGTCCGCGACCTCGGCCAGGAACACCGCAACGGCGATCTGCTGGAACCGGCGCGCGAGATGCCCGGGCATGTCGTTGTTATCTTTCACCGAATTCTCCTAGGAGCCAGGGTGCACCGTCGTTGACAAGTATACTGATAATCAGCATACTGAGCAATATCAAAACAGACAGAGAGTTGACGGGAGAGGCGCATGCAATTCCATCTGAATGGATTTCAGCCGGGCGACCCTGACATCGCCGACCCCGCCGAGCGCGTTCAGGCCCCGGGCGCGGCGGGCGCCGTGCCTGACGAGGTCGATGTCCTCATCGTCGGCTGTGGCCCTGCGGGCCTCACGCTCGCCGCCCAGCTTGCGCAATTCCCTGATATCAAGACCTGCATCGTCGAGCAGAAGCCGGATCGCCTGCTGGTCGGGCAGGCCGACGGCATCGCCTGCCGCACCATGGAAATGTTCCATGCCTACGGCTTCAGCGAGCGCGTGCTGAAGGAGGCCTATTGGGTCAACGAGACCACGTTCTGGAAGCCGGACGAGCGGCTGCCCGAGACCATTGTCCGCAGCGGAAGAGTGCAGGACGTCGAGGACGGGCTGTCGGAATTCCCGCACGTCATCCTCAACCAGGCGCGCATCCATGACGGCTTTCTCGATGTCATGCGCAAATCGCCGGCCAAGCTCGAACCTCATTACAGCCGCCGCCTGCTCGACCTCCAGGTCGATCTGGCGGCAGGTCCCGCCGATCCTGCCGTGACCGTGCGTCTGGAACGCCTCGACGCTGCGAACGAGGGGAAGGTCGAAACGATCAAGGCGCGCTATGTCGTCGGCTGCGACGGTGCGCGCAGCATGGTGCGAAAGTCGATCGGGCGAGAGCTACACGGCGATTCCGCCAACCATGCCTGGGGCGTGATGGACGTGCTGGCGGTGACCGATTTCCCGGACATCCGCTTCAAGTCCCTGATCCAGTCGGCGAAGGACGGCAGCCTGCTGATCATTCCGCGTGAGGGCGGCTACATGGTCCGCATCTATGTCGAGCTCGCCAAGCTCGAGGTCGGCGAGCGCGTCGCGAACCGCAACATCACCGCCGACGATGTGATTGCGAAGGCGCAGCGGATCCTGAAGCCGCATACGCTGGAGGTGAAGGAGATCGCCTGGTGGTCGGTCTACGAGATCGGCCAGCGTCTCACCGACAAGTTCGACGATGTGCCGGAGTCCGAGATCGCATCGCGCCTGCCGCGTATCTTCATCGCCGGCGATGCCTGCCATACCCACAGCCCCAAGGCCGGACAGGGCATGAACGTCTCGATGCAGGACGCCTTCAATCTCGGCTGGAAACTTGCCGCCGTCCTGCGGAAGCAGTGCGCCCCAAACCTGCTGCATTCCTATTCGGCGGAGCGCCAGTCGGTTGCGAAAGAGCTGATCGATTTCGATCGCGAATGGGCGGGGATTTTGGCGTCGTCAGCAAAAGCGGGTGGCGCCGATGCCGCCAGGACGCAGGATTATTTCGTCAGGCACGGCCGCTACACCGCGGGCACGGCGACGCATTACACGCCATCGATCCTCACCGGTGCAGCCTCGCATCAGCGCCTCGCGCAAGGCCTCGTGATCGGCAAGCGCTTCCACTCCGCACCGGTGATCCGGCTGGCGGATGCCAAGCCGGTTCATCTCGGCCACGCCGCGCAGGCTGATGGCCGCTTCCGGATCTACGCGTTTTCGCCTGCCGAAGATCCTGCGGCCGCAGGCTCCGCCATTCGTGCGCTGTGCAACTTCCTCACCGAAGCCAGGGAGTCTCCGGTGAGACGATACACCCCCGTTGACGCCGACATCGACAGCGTGATCGATCTGCGGGCGGTGTTCCAGCAAAATCATCGCGAACTCGCCGTCGCGGCGATGCCGTCGCTGCTGCTCCCGCGCAAGGGGCGGTATGGTTTGCGCGACTACGAAAAGATGTTCTGTCCGGACCTCAAGAGCGGCCAGGACATTTTCACGATGCGCGGCATCGATCGGAAAGCCGGCTGCGTGGTCGTGGTGCGGCCGGACCAGTATGTCGCGAACGTGCTGCCGCTCTCCGACTTTGCCGGGCTTGCGTCGTACTTCGACGCGTTCATGTTGCAGGTCAACTGACGGTCCTTCAGCGCGCCATAGGCGGTGCGCCGATGAACGGCGGATGAATATTGAACCGCGCACGGGCGCGCATCTCGATCTTTCGATGGATGGCGCGCCGTACGCGGAACGCCTGTTCTGCTGGCGCGTTCCGCCTCTCAAAGGAGGACTGCGCCATGAAGTTCAGAACCGCTTTAGTTGCAGCATTGTTGCTGGTCCCGACGGCCGCGCTGGCCGCGCCGGGCATCGTCACGGTCTCGACCGGATTGCGGGCCGGGCCGGGGCCGGGCTTTCCCCTGGTCGATCGCGTCCCCGAGGGCGCCCGCGTCAACATCCATGGCTGCCTGCGCGGCAATGCCTGGTGCGACGTCAGCTTCTCCGATGACCGCGGCTGGGTGTCGTCGCAATATCTCGAATATCTCTACCGCAATCATTACGTGTATCTCCCCGACTATGTCGATGAGATCGACGTTCCCGTCGTTCCCTTCGTGCTGACCTCGTACTGGTCCAGCCACTACGAAGGGCGTCCTTTTTATCGCCGCCACGCTTACTGGAATAAGTACTGGACCTCGCACGAGCGCGTCGCGACGCGGATGACGATTGATCCGCGTGCGGCTCGCATCGGCCGTGCGGCGACTCGCGATGCCGCAATCGCGCTCGAACGCAGCGGAGTGCGCGGCAAGGGCGCCGCCGCGATTTCAAGGCGTGACGCCGCGACCACACCGCACGATGCCACGATCGCGAAGCGCGACGCGGCGATCGCGAGACCCGACGCTGCGATTGCGAAGCGCGGCGCTGCTGTTACGTCCGACCGGGCCCGCGCTGGACGAAACGAGCGCATCGCGCATGAACGGACCAACGCGCAGAGCAGCAATCCGCGCGATGCACAGGCACGCATGATGCACGAGCGGGCTGCGACCCGCGCTCCGGTGCGTGCGCAGCCGATGGCCCGCGCGCACGAAGCGCCCCGCGTATCGGCCGCGCCTCCAGCGCGTCCGGCGATGCCGCATGTCGCCCAGCCAAACGTGAGCCATGGTTCGCCGATGAATGCCCGTGCGCAGATGCCGGCGCCGCGCGCCGCCGCGCCTGCAATGCCGCACGGCGGCGGGGGCGGTGCTCCGCATATCAATGCCGGCCCGCGTGGCGGCAGCGCCCCGGCGGCCGGCCCCGGTGGCGGACATCAGAGGCACTAGCATCGCAAAGGGAAGCCCGGCCCTGGTGCCGGGCTTTTTCCTCGCTTGTCGAGGCTTTTACAATTTAAGATAGTTCTTCGCTGGCAGATTTCATCGATCGTAACATGTCTACCCAAAGCTGTAAGCATCCACTCGGGGCAGCGGGGCACGGGAGGATGATATGAAACAGGGCCAGGCGGAGATGCGCCGCCAAAACGTCGCGAAGCGTTCGATGACGAAGGAAGCCAGACAGCTGACCGGCCTCATTGCCGGACTGCGCGAGTCCCTCGAAAGGATCCACAAGGAACGGACGGGCACAAAGCTCACCGGCGCCGAGATTGGCATGCTCGACGAGCGCCGCAACAACCTGCTGCTCACCATCGCGGCCCTCGACGACCGTCTCTCCGCGGTGCAAGGGCTAATCGATCTCGGGCGCCCCCACATCATCCGCGTGCATTAGGGCTCCGGAATCGGGATGATCGGTTCCATCGACGCCGGTCGCCAGCGCCGATCATCGGCGACATGCCTGCGGATGGCACCAAATTGCCACGCTCCCGGCGAATTGCCGCCAAAGCCCGCTGCCACGAGGAGGCCGGGTGCAGGGCGACGCAAGGGGATGCGAATTGGCCTACAAAATGGTCGCAGAACGCGACAACGCGAAGTACAGTTTCGACCGCGAGAGCCGGCTGCTCATCGTGGCGAAGGCGAAGGTGTGGGTGAGCGAGGGGTGGCAGGTCGTCATCACCGACCAGGACGGCAAGGCCTACGCTCCGCCGGAGTTCGATCAGCTGTCGGCGGCGTGACCGAAAGCGGGCGAGGGGACGGCATTTGACATCGCTGTTTCGACCTGGGCGCGACCGGATCGTGCCCCTGATGAGTGTTGCGGCCGCCGCTGTTCTGACGGTGACGGTTGCCGCCGCGCAAAATCTCGACGCCGGCAAGCCACCCGCCAAGCTGTTCGCTGACGGCTGCGCGACCTGCCATCGCAGCCCGCGCGGCCTTGCCAAGGGGCGCTTCAGCCTGACGCTGTCCTGGTTCCTCAAGGATCACTACGCGACCAGTTTGGATTCGGCCAAGGCGCTCGCTGCTTATCTGCAGTCTGTTGACGAGCCGCCGCCGCGCGCTGCGGTCAGGCCCAAGAAGCCCGCGCGGTCCGCTCCGCGTTCGGCAAAGCCCGTGCAGAGCCAATAGCCGGCGCGTCGGCTCCCCGGCATCAATGCACATTGGTCTCCGAGAACAAGTTGATGACCACGACACCTGATACGATCAGGGCAATGCCGACGAAGGCTGCGGCGTCCAGTATCTGGCGGAACAGCACGAAGGACACGGTGGCGGTCAGGATGATGCCGACCCCACCCCAGATCGCATAGGCGATGCTCAACGGGACAACCCGGATCGCCAACGACAGCGCATAGAACGAGGCGACGTAGAGCAGGACCATCCCCAGTGTCGGCCACGGACGGGTGAACTGCGCCGACTGCTGCAACAACGCCGACGCGGTGACCTCGAACACGATGGCGAGCGCGAGTGCCGCGTAGGCATTGAAAGCCGGGGTCATGAGTCTCTCAGCGGGTGATAGGTGCAGCGCGACAGCCAAGGTCAGCCATGAACAGACTCTTCGCTGACAGCGAATATCATTTGTAAGTGACGAAGCTGCGACACCGGCTGGAAACGGACCGTGCAGTGTCAGTTGATCCGCACGGTTAGCTCGACGTCTTCGGCGAAGGGTGTGGACATGTAGCCGCTGCCGGGCGCGCGCACGCGCGCCAGATAGTCCGGGCTGTCGTCGGCATTGTCGGCGACGATGATCGCGCCCGGACCGAGATGGCCTTCCAGCAGATCGAGGATCTCCGGATAGAGCGCCTTGGCGCCGTCGAGCAGCACGAGATCGATCGTGTCGGGCAGATCGATGCTGAGCGTCTTCAGCGCGTCGCCTTCGCGGATCTCGACGAGATCGATCAAACCGCCGGCGATGAGGTTCTGCCGTGCCCGCGCCGCCTTGGACGGCTCGAACTCGCTGGTGATGAGGTGGCCGCCGCCATTGTCGCGCAGGCCTGCGGCAAGGTGCAGTGTCGAGATGCCGAACGACGTGCCAAACTCGACGATCGCCCTGGCGCGGGAGGCGCGGGCTAGCATGTAGAGCAGGCGGCCTGTTTCGCGCGAGACCGCAAGCGGCGCCTCCTTCAGGCGTCCGTAGAGGTCGCGATAGTCGGTCTTGCTCCGCATCAAGCGCGCCCGGTCGGCATCGGACAAATCTGCGACGGCGGCCAGCGTTGCGCCGTTTGCTGCTTCGGCCTCCTCGAACAGGCGCTCCAGCAGGGGCGCAAGCGATGTGATGGTCGGGATGGTCATTTTAGGTCTCCAGAGGTGGCGAAGAAACGCGTGCTTGCGTGCCCGCGTGAAATACGACTAATTCGTCGCATTTCCTATTCGCATTCCCCAAGTGAGCCATGGCCGAGCGTCGAAGCCGTTCAATTTCTTCACGAAAACAGCCGCAACAGGTCCGCTCCAGCGAGCTTGTCGCGGCCATCCTCGATGCCGCTGTTCAGGTTCTGACGAAGGAGGGCGCGCAGCGTTTCACCACGGCGCGGGTGGCGGAGCGGGCCGGGGTGAGCGTCGGATCGCTCTACCAATATTTTCCGAACAAGGCCGCGATCCTGTTCCGTCTCCAGAGCGACGAGTGGCGGCAAACGAGCGAGCTGCTGCGCGGCATCCTCGAAGACCGGGCGAAGCCACCGCCGGTGCGGCTGCGCGCGCTGGTGCATGCCTTCATTCTGTCCGAGTGCGAGGAGGCCGCGATCCGCGGCGCGCTCAGCGATGCAGCGCCGCTCTATCGCGACGCGCCCGAGGCGCAGGACGCGCGGGCCGCCGGTGAGGGGATCATCGCGGCGTTCATGCGGGAAGCGCTGCCCAAAGCCTCGGAGGCGACCCGTGCGCTTGCCGGCGAGCTGATCAAGACCACGCTGAGCGCGGTCGGCAAGCGGTTTTCGGAGACGCCGCGCAGTGAGGCCGAGATCGCACGTCATGCCGACGGGCTGGCCGACATGTTCTGCGCCTATCTCGGCGAGCTGGCACGGCGCCGAGATCATTCCTGACATCTGCGTTTTGCGGGACAATATCGTTTCTGATTCCAACAGACGATGGGTTAGCCTCAAATCGTCCCTCGTCCAGCCATCGAGCGCCGCGCCATGCATGTCCTTCGTCCCCAGTTCCACATCGAGGAGCAGCGCGCGTTGGAATTCGCGAGCAGGCGCGGCTTCGGCATGATCGTGGCAGCGGACGAGCGCGGCCCGCGCGCCTCGCATGTGCCGTTCGTGCTGGATCAGCGCGACGGGCGTGCCATCGTGCAGATCCATTTCACCGCCAAAAATCCGCTCGTGCCGCTCGCGGATGGCACGCGGCGCTTCCTGCTGATCGTTGCCGGCGACGATGCCTACATCTCCAACGACTGGTATTCCTCGCGCGACAACGTCTCGACCTGGCTCTACGAGGCGGTGCATCTGTCGGGCGTTGCCCATCCGCGCGAGCTGGACCAGAACCGCGGTCATGGCGACGCGCTGCTTGCGGTCTCCGAGGCGCGGCTGCCGAAGCAGCCCTGGGACCTCGCGCAGATGGAGGTGGCCAAGCGGGAGAGCATGCTGGCGGCGATCCGCGTCGTCGATCTCGTGATCGACACCGTCGAAGGTCAGGCCAAGCTCAACCAGCACAAGAGCGATGCGGATCATGTCGCCGTCGCTTGCCGGCTGGCGCGGTCGGAGGAGAGCGGACACCGGCGGCTGGCGCGGAAGATGCAGGCGTTGCGGCCGGGGCTTGGCTACGACATTTCGTGATCCGGGCCATGCTTGCCTTGCGGCACGTTTGACCCTACGGACCTCTTCCATGCTCGTCATCTCCATTCAAAGCCAGGTGGTCCACGGCCATGTCGGCAACAGCGCGGCCGCCTATGCCATTCAGGCGGAGGGCGTGAATGTTGCGGCGGTGCCGACGACGCTGCTGTCCAACCATCCGCGCTATCCGAGCCTGCGCGGGCGGGTGCTGGAGACCGAGCTCGTTGCCGATCTTCTGACCGGTGTGGAGGAGCGCGGTCTGGTCGACGAGGCCGCCGTGCTCGTCACCGGCTATCTCGGCTCGCCGGGCAACGCCGCCGTGATCGCCGATTTCGTCGAGCGGGCGCTCACGCGGAATTCAAGGCTCGTCTATCTCTGCGATCCCGTGATCGGCGATGACGGCCGCGTCTATGTCGCCGACGGCATTCTGGATGTGGTCCGGCACCGGCTGCTGCCGGCAGCCAACCTCACCACGCCGAACCAGTTCGAGCTCGAGTTGCTCTCAGGCCTCACGATCGCGAATGCGCAGGACCTGCGTGCGGCCTGTTCAACGCTGGCGGGGACCGGCCGCATCGACGTGGTCGCGACCGGCTGCACGCTCGCTGATACGGCGGCAGGGCAGGTGGAGACGATCCTGTGCGCCGCGGGGCAGTTGTCGCGCTTTGCGACGCCGCGCCTGCCGATCCGCCCCTCTGGCACCGGCGATCTCCTCACCGGCCTGATCGCCGCGCATCTGGCCAAGGGCGAGGCCATCGAGGCCGCCGTGCGGCTTGCGGTCGAAACCATCTTCGCGGTGCTGGTGCGTACCCAGGATGCCGGTACAGCCGAGATGCGGCTGGTGCCGCTGCCGAGGCCGATACACCAGCCGTAACGGCCTCAGGTCGCGCGCTTGCCGGTCGATTGCGCCGCCTTCTGTGGCTTGGCCGGGCTCTTCTGCTCACGCGCGGCTTGTGCCTTTTGGGCCTTTGGCGGCTTGGCGCTCGCGACAGCCCGCGACTTCTTAGGTTTGGCGCTGGCGACTTCCTTGCGCTCACTCGTGCCACGCTTTGATATGTATTCGGCGCCGTCGACCGGGCCGACATGCGGCGGGTCGCGGCCGAGATAGGGCCGGCCGATGCCATATGCCTTGCCGTTGGCGTCGACCCACTTCCACAGGATTTCGGTCGAGACCCAGCGCTGCGCGCGATTATTGCCCTGGGTGCTGACGATGTCTGCGGCCATGCCGTGGCCGTAGCCGCCGCGCGTGCTGCCACCGTGATAGGAGCGGTCGGAGGCGGCCTTCAGGCCGCTCGCGATCGACTGGCGGTAATCGTCGCGGAACGCGCTGGTGATGCCGGGCGAGAGGCCGGCGGCCTCCGCGGCGAGCAGCGTGCGGAACAGCTTCCGCTTGAAGCTCTTGTCCATGCCGCCGATGACGTAGTCCATCATCGACATGCCGGCATGCTCGGCCGCCTTCGGATCCTTCCAGCCGAAATCCTGGTCGACCAGCTTGGTGAAACTGCGCATCACCGTGACCGTCTTGCCCTTGCCCTTGCGCTTGACGGTGACGGCACGGCGCTCCTGGACCTTGATCGAGTCCTCTTTCGCGGTGCGCTGATAGAGCGCCCAGAGATAACGGTCGATGCAGGCATCCATGACGAAGCATTCGTCGAGCACGGCGACGGTGTCGGCCGGCGGCGATGCCTTGCTCGCAGGTGTGGCGGGGCCGGTCGCGATCGCCGCGGGCGACAGTTCGTCCGTCGTCACGATCTCGGTGGGATCGGCAGAGGCGAGCTTGACGGTTGCTGGCGCTGCAACCGGGACAGCCTCGCTGACGGCGGGCTCTGGTTCAGGCGAGATCTGCGGCGCGGGCGGCGTCTCCGCCGGCAGGATCAGCGCCGGATCGGCCGAGGCGAGCTTGATGGCGGGCGGCTCGGGCACCGTTTCAGTGATCGTCGGGGCCGGTGCCGCGGCGACAGCAGCCGCGATGTCGGCGGTCAAGGCGACGCCGTCCTCGATCGTCGCAGCGCGCGGCACGTCGGCGAGGTCGAGCCGGCTGAGATCTTTGGCACGGGACACGGCAGCCGCATTGGCGCCGCTGTTCTCGATGAGGGCAGGGGCATAGGCGGAGAGGGAGAGCGCCAGCCAGCCGGCGAGAACGGCCGAGGGGCACGCGACCGCCACCAGAAGAGACCGCCGATCGTTCATGATCCCTGCCTCCAAACGGTTCTGTTCGGACACGCTCTGTCGGAACAGTCATGATGCAAAAACAGTCTTGCACGGAAAGGCACGCAGCGCCTCGATTGTTCGGAGGACCGTGTGGCGGCGCAATGGCGTAAATCGGCGAAAACGGGCTTTTCGTGGGGGTGTTGCCAAGCTGCAACGCGGGTTCCACTGTCGTTTTGGAGGGGACCGCGAGCAAAAGCGGCGTTCATTGTCGTCAACTTGAAGCGATCGGATTTACTCAATCTTGGATTGTGGTGGTGCATTTCTCGCTTGCCGGCGTTCCGGCAGAGTTGGGAAGGACGCGATTGTGACGTTGAAATGCAAATGGACCGAATTCCTCGCCGATGAATCCGGCGCCACCGCGATCGAATACGGCCTGATCGCAGCCGGGATCGCGCTCGCGATCATCGAGATCATCCATGCGCTCGGCATCAATCTCGTCGCAAAGCTGCAGTCGCTGGCGACTGCATTGAAATAGGGCGTCGCGCGATGGCCGGGGCGGTGTGCTCGGTGGCTGAACACCGTCCATAAAACCGTCATGTCGCGGCCGGCCGTGATTCGGTCAACGCCTTGTACGCGTTAAACATATCGCCATGCACCGCACGCGCTGTTGCAATGCAACAAAGTATGTCGCAATGCAGCAAACCGCGCCTAAATAGGCTCCGACTCTTCCACTCAGGAGCATGACAATGAACAAGAAGACTCTGTCGATCGCCGCCGCCATCCTGGCGATCGCGGGCAGCACCGCGGCTTTCGCCGCCGAGTTGCCGACTTACGAGACCAACGGATTTCCGGTCTCGCCCTTGCAGGTTCGCGTCCTCGGTGCCGCGCATGTCGAGCAGCAGTCCGCTGCGCCGACCACGCTCGCCTCGGTCCACCAGGTGAACGTGCTCAGCCCTCGCAAGGTGAAGACCGCCACCGTCGGCGTGGCGCGCTAAGCTGACATTTTGAACGGCAGGTGGGCTCCGCGGAGAAGCGGGACCCACTGCCTCAATCGAAAGCGCCGCTGCTTGCGCATCGGGTGCGCGCATGGTGCAACGTCTCGGCACGGCGAATCGACGCCGATGCGCTGATCGAGAATCCGGCCGCGAACAAGTTCGCGTGAATGTGCCGGAGATGTATCCCCGTTCATAACGAGCGTGATCCCTTTAAGAGTTGCTTTGCACGTCGCGTTGATGCGGCCGCGCATCGTTGCGGCCAATTTTGAAATCATATTGGAGGCCGTCATGCCCGTTGCGCAGAAAGCCGGTATCGTCACCATTTCGCCGCGTGCGTTCATTCTCAAGCACGCGGTCTTGTTCGCCGCGGCCGCTTTGTTCGTGTTCGTGCTGAGCCTGACCTACGGCCTCGATCTCAGCCCCGGATTTTTCTGAGCGATATCCGGCGTTGCGCTGAAGCCCGGTAATCACCCCGCGTGCCAGCCCTGCAGCCGCGTGGGTTGAGCCGATATGGGCGCTGACATAAGGCTGAAGCCCATGGATCAGCGGACGAGCGGCGCTGGCGCTCTCTCTCAGAAGCACGATACGGCGCCGGCACTGCTCGGCGTCCTTTGCGGCCTTGCCGCGGCGCTGTTCTGGGCGCTCGGCTTTGCCGCCACGCGGCATGGCCTCAAGGTCGGCTTCACGCCGGTCGATCTGCTGGTGCATCGCTATGTCTGGTCGGGACTCGTGTTCCTGCCGCTGGTGTTCCGCGCCGGCATCTCCGATCTCTGCGGCATCGGCTGGAGCAGGGGCCTCGTGCTGATGGTGCTCGGCGGCCCCGTGATGTCGCTGATCTCCTACACCGGATTCCTGTTCGTGCCGCTCGGCCATGGCAGCGTGATCCAGCCCTCCTGCGCGACGCTCGGCGGCCTCTTGCTCGCGGCGGTGGTGCTGAAGGAGCACATCTCGGCCTCGCGCCTTGCCGGTGCGGTCGTCATCGTCGGCGGCCTCGGCGTGATCGGCGCGGAATCGATCGGCCACATCGGGGCCGACGGCGTGCTCGGCGATTTGACCTTCGTGCTCACCGGATTGATGTTCGCAGGCTTCGGCGCGGCACTGCGCCATTGGCGCGTCTCGGCCGTGTCGGCTGCGCTGGTGATCAACGTGCTGTCGCTGCTGCTGCTGCCGGTCTACATCGCAAACGTCGGCCTGGCCCATGTTGCGGCGATCGGCGTGACCGAGAATGTGATCCAGGCGCTGGCGCAGGGCGTGCTCGCCGGCCCCGCCGCGCTCTATCTCTACGCGGTTTCGGTGCAGCGCCTCGGCGTCGCCCGCGCCGCGGTGTTTCCGGCCTGCGTGCCGGCGCTGACGCTGCTCACCGGCTGGCTGCTGCTCGGCGAGGCGCCGACGATGCTGCAGGGCGCGGGGCTGGTGACGGTGCTGTGCGGATTCTATCTGGCGCAGCGGCAGAGGTAGGCGCGAGGCTCAAGCCTTCTTCCGAAATCCGATTTCAGGTTCATCGCGCCGATGCCGTCGATCTTGCAGGCGATGTCGTGGCCGTCGCTGGCGTCCTGCAGGCGGATGTTGCGCACCTTGGTGCCGCCCTTGACCACCGAGGAGGAGCCCTTGATCTTGAGATCCTTGATCACGATGACGCTGTCGCCATCGGTGAGCACGTTGCCGTTGGCATCGCGCACGCCGGCCGCCTGCGCGGTGTCCGCTGCCGCCTCCGCCGCACCGCTCCATTCATGGCCGCATTCCGGGCAGACCCAGAGATCGCGGTCCTGATAGGCGTGCTCGGAGTTGCAGGCGGGGCATTTCATCGCGTCGGTCATTGGCTGGTCTCGTAAAAGCGCTTCGTTTGCGGCGCGACCGTAGGGGCGGGATCGCGGAAAGCAAGCGAAAGCTGCGGGAAGCGCCGGTGCGATATCACCGAAACGGCGCGATCCGGATCGCGATGAGCCAGCCGAGGCGCTCGCTTGACGCAGATCAACTTCAGCCGCTCGGTGCGACCTACGCTTCACATGCCCTCGAACCAACAGCGGGGAATGGCGATGTCGCACAGCGTTCGAATCTATCTCGGCTTGATCGTTCTGATCGCGTTGTCGGTGCTGTTTCTGCTGGGCGTCGTTCACACCGCCGCGGGGGAGCCGCGGTCCGGCCCGCGCGCCGTGGCCGAGGGGCATCGTCTGGCAGAGGCGTGGTGCCAGACCTGTCACGCCGTCGATGCGCACACGGCCGGATTCTTCGACGAGGCCCCGAGCTTCCAGGCCATCGCCGACCGCAGCGGCACCACCGCGCTGTCGCTCAGGGTGTTCTGGCGGACCAGCCACCGGAACATGCCGAACCTCGTGATCTCGCCGCAGCAGGCCGACGCGCTGTCGGCCTACATCCTGAGCCTTCGAGACAAGTGAGGCCGCCGAAAGCGATTTTTGCGAAAACAACCCCATGCACAGTAGAGATGTCTTTGATAAGGCTCGTATATTTCGGTAACGCCGAATGATGACTTGCGGCGTCGGGCAAAACACCGGATTGCGCTGCGCTCCATCCGGGCTACGCTCGCCGCGCAACCCGCGACGAGCCCGCCATGACCTTCCTGCTCAACATCGACGTCCCCGACGTGGCGCAGGCCACGCGCTTCTACACCGCCGCCTTCGGCCTCAGCGTCGGCCGCCGCTTCGGCACTGATTTCGTCGAACTGCTCGGCTGGCCCGCGCCGGTCTATCTCCTGACCAAGCAGGCCGGCACGATCGGTGCCGGCGGCGACCGCCGCCGCTACGAGCGGCACTGGACGCCGATGCATATCGACGTCGTCGTCGAGGATGTCGACGCCGCGGTCGCGCGCGCGCTCGGCGCCGGCGCGATCCTGGAGGCGCCGGCGCGCGATGCGCCCTATGGGCGGATCGCGATGCTGGCCGATCCGTTCGGGCACGGGTTTTGTCTGCTGGCGTTCAGCGAGAAGGGATACGATGCGCTGATTGGAAGTTCGTAGTTCGTAGCCCGGATGAGCGAAGCGACATCCGGGATATACCTCGCAGGATAAGTCCCCGGATATCGCTTCGCTCATCCGGGCTACGATCGCTAACAGACAGCGAAATCACAATCGGGACGACATGCCGGCAAAGCCGAAACGAAAACTCAAGACCTACCAGACCTCGCTCGGCTTCTATGACCAGGCCATCGCCGCACCCTCGATGAAGGCGGCGCTCGAGGCCTGGGGCGCCAGCTCCAACCTGTTCCATCAGGGCGCGGCGAAGGAGACTGACGATCCCGATGTCGTCGCGGCGACCATGGCGAAGCCGGGCGTCGTGCTCAGGCGCCCGGTCGGCTCGGACGGTGCGTTCAGCGAAAGCGCCGAACTGCCGACCGATCTCGGCGATGACGACGCCGAGCCCGGCAGCAAGCGCAAGAAACATCCCAAGAAGCAACCGAAGCGCGAGACGCGATCGGCGAAGCGTCCCGCCAAGGCCGCAAGGAAATCATCCGGCAAGAGCGACGAACAGGCAGCCCGCAAGGCCGCAGCCGCGTTCGAGAAGGAGGAGCGGCGGCGCGAGGCCGCGCGCGCCAAGGAGGAGGCCGCCCGCGCCAGGGACCGCGCACGCCGCGACAAGGCGGTCGCTGCCGCCGAGGCCGCGCTGGACAAGGCACGACGGGAACACGATTCCAGGGCGGAGGCGATCGAAGCCGAGCGCGCCGCACTGGACGAGCGCGCGGAAGCGGAACAGGACCGCTGGGACAAGCAGCGGATCAAGCTTCAGGAGGCGCTGCGCCGGGCGCGGGAATAGGGCGCGAGCGCCGGGACCAACTTGTCTGGCGCAGCGGCGAGATCGCGGTTCCATCCCTATATGAGCTGATGTCTCATGCAGGTTCTCCATGCCCGAAAAGCGCTCGAAATCCGCAAGTCCGATGCTCGTACGTCCCAAGCGCGCGGCGCCGGTGCTGGTCTGCCGCAAATGTCTCAAGCGCAGCGACGAGGGCCGCGATGTCGGTCGCGCGCTCAAATCCGAATTGAAGGCGCGGAGGCCTGATGGCCTCAAGCCGGCCAAGCTGGTCATGACCGGATGCTTCGGCCTGTGCCCGAAGCGATCGATCGTGGTCGCGAGCGGCGCCAGCCTGCAGCGGCAGGAATATGTGCTGGTCGAGGACCGCGCCCAGGTGCCGCGCGCGCTCGCGCTGCTGAACGGCGAGCGCGACGGTTGATCCCACGGCTGCGGCTGAAGCGCCGGAGCGCGCGCCTCGTCCTTCGAGACGGCGCTGACGCGCCTCCTCAGGATGAGGCTGAGCGACATCCGTGCCCGTTGAAGCTCTCGCCGCGCACTCCGCCCTCATCCTGAGGAGCCCGCCAGAGCGGGCGTCTCGAAGGATGGCCGCAGAAAAGATCGCGCGAAATTTGCTTGCCTTGTTCCGAGTCCTTTTGCACTCTTGCCGCGAAGGAGACCCATGCATGACAAAAATCGCCGCCGCCTGCGCGCTCGGAACCGCCCTGGTGCTGAGCAGCCTCGCAACATCGGGCGCTGAAGCCCGGACGCGGAAAGCCGTCGTCGTTCGCGCACCCCAGGAGCGCCTCATCGTCACGGCGCCCGTGCTGAGGCCGACGCCGTGGGATTACAACGTCGTTCCGCGCTATCGCTATCGCCCCGAGGACGACAAGGTCGATCCCTACGGCCCGCCGCTGGTGCCGTCCTATGTGCGCTACGAGGGATGGCGCTGGCCGTATTGGTGGTAGGGAGCGAAAATCTGTAGGGGTTCGCATGGTCTGTAACGAAGACGGCCGTTGCTGGCGCGAACGCGGCGAACGACGCGTCATCCTTTGTGCGTTCAGGCCTGGTGTTCGTGCAGATCGCATCGGGGCTATCGCCTATGGCTCTTGAGAGCCGTCCGAGCGCGCGCCTCTTCCTTCGAGACGGCGCTTGCGCGCCTCCTCAGGATGAGGCTGATCGGCGCCGGTGCCCGTTGAAACAGCTGCCGCGCACTCCGTCCTCATCCTGAGGAGCCCGCTTACGGCGGGCGTCTCGAAGGATGGCCGCAGGGAAAGCTGTCATATGCGTTTGCCCTACAGATCGCATCGGGACCAAACGACGAAGGGGCGCTGTTAAGCCGCCCGTCGGTTTGCGCGTGATCTCTCGGATTAACCCTCGATGATATAGATGATTTCGTGGGTGCGCGGACACGAAGGTCAGCCATGGGGCCCGAAAGGCCTGGACCGGCCGAAGTTCCGTTTCTATTTCTGGTTTAGTTACGCCAGGGGTCGCGATACCAAAAAGACTACGAAATGCACGGCGAGCGGAGTCTTGTTTCCGGTGCAGCTTGGAAACGATCGAACGATTTCAAATATAAGTTGTATCGAGGGGGAACTCTTGGTCATTGCAGCTATTGTGCCCTAAGCGGATCAAGCTCGGCGAGCTCGACCAAATTGCCGCAACATCTGACGATCCTGGCCGACCAGAATGCGCCGATCCGCAGCCATTCGAACCAAGCGATCGAGGTCACAGAATGAACATGTCCGGCGAAAGCCTTTTGGTTATCTTGTTTGTTGGTCTCGTCGCCGGCTGGTTGGCGGGCCAGATCGTCCGCGGGACCGGTTTTGGGCTCGTCGGTGATATCATCATCGGAATTCTCGGCGCGTTTGTCGGCAGCTGGTTGTTGCCTCAGCTCGGCGTGCATCTTGGCAGCGGCACCATCAGCGCGATCGTCAACGCCACCATAGGCGCAGTCCTGCTGCTCCTCGTCGTCCGGCTGGTCCGCGGTGGCGGTGGATGGGGAAGCAACTGGCGCGGGAGCTGGGGTCGGCGCTGGTGACCCATGCTCACGCAGCGGCATCAGGCGCCGGTGAGGCGCGGGAGACGAGGGCGCTCGTGCTTACCTCCGGATCGGTGCAGGCATGTTAGACTTTTCGAACGCATCATTTTCGCCTGAAACGATCGACGTCATGAAAGCCGCGCTGGACACGGCGGTTGCGTCATTGCCAGCCCCGGTCAGCTCCGCGCATATCAAGGCCATCGCGGAAACGATCCTTCGCACCGCGAAGGAGGGCGAGCGAGACCCCGTTATCCTGCAGCGCATGGCGCTGATGGAGCTTCAGATCTTGCCGCGTTGCTGATCTCGGAATTGCGGCGACGGTCTTCGCCACATCTTCAGCCCGGCTTGCGTCCGCTGATCGCGTGCGCGCGGGCGTTGTAGGTGATGCGGCCGTCTGTGGCAGCGGGGAGACGCGCCCTCACGCGCTGCATGAGCGCGGTGAGGTCGGCCGCCGGCATGGCTGCGATCACCGGCGCGATGGAGGGGGCTTTCGTCTCCACGTTCCAGAACTCGTTGAAATCGGCAAAGGTCCGCTGCACGGTGATCTCGCGGGTGGCGATCTGCTGCAACCCGGCCGCGCTCCAAAAGGCCTGAAGCGCCGCAAGGGTGGACACTTCCATATGCCCCGGACGCGTGGGCGACAGCCCCATCGCGCGCATCTCGTCGAGGATCGGATCGAGCGGAAAGCCGCCGCCCAGCATGTCCCACATGTAGGTCGCGACCAGGCCGCCGGGACGAACGACCCGCGCCAATTCCGCGACACCTTTCGATGGGTCCGGCACGAACACGAGAACCAATGCCATCACCGCGACATCGAAACTCGCCGTCGGAAACGGCAGCGCCATGGCGTCGCCGGTTTGAAACGCAGCGCCGCGCGCGCCGGCACGCGTGCGGGCAAAGGCGAGCTGGCCCTCGGACGGATCGATGCCCTGCACGTCGCTGGGGGCGCAGCGCGCAACGATGAGCTCGGTGAAGGCGCCGCTGCCGCAGCCGACATCGATCCAGCGCAGCCCTTGCGCCGGCTTGAGCCAGTCGAGAAAGACCACGCCGACCGAACGGCTCCAGACTCCCATCATTTGCTCATAGGCGGCACCGTCATCGAAGCGAAGCTCGGCCATGGAACGGCTCCCTCGGCGTTTCAGCGGGCAATGCGCGGCCTGTGAGGTTAACACATTGGTCATTTCTTTGCGGTCATTTTCACGACCTCAGTCAGCAAAGAGGCACCATGTCCGACATCACCATTCCCGGCGGCAAGATCCGTTCGTTCGTCGAGCGGATCGAGAACCTCGACAGCGAAATGCAGGAGTTGAGCGAACAGAAGAAGGAAGTTTTCGCGGAAGCCAAGGGCGATGGTTTCGACGTGAAGATTCTCAAGGAGATCATCAAGCTGCGCAAGGAAGACAAGAACGAGCGCGACGAGCGCGAAAGCCTGCTCGACCTCTACATGCGCGCGATGGAGACCGCCTCGCCGGAGCAGGCGAAGGCGGCGTGAGACGATCGGGTTGATAGGTGACGGCAAGACGGCCGCGATCGCAGGGATTGCGGCCGTCATGCGCTGGCAGACACGCAAGGTAGCGCGCAGCAGACCTCACCGTCATTCCGGGGCGCGCGAAGCGCGAGCCCGGAATCCATTGCGCCACGCGTCGTGTCGCTTGATGGATTCCGGGCTCGCGCCCAAGCGGGCGCGCCCCGGAATGACGGCCTCAACCGAAGCCCGCCATCAATAGCGGCTGCCGGTGCCCTTCTGCTGCGTGATCCAGTCCGACAATGATTTCGGTTTCGCTTTCACCATCCGGACGGGGGATGCCTTCGGATTATCGCGCAGGCCTTTCGTCGAACCTGCGCGCGGCGCTTGCGTTGCGTTGCCTCTCGAGGCCGCCGTCGATGCCTCCGCGGCTTCCTTCTCGAGGCGCAACTGTTTCAATCGCGCCATCTTGATGCGCTCTGCCTCGACTTCGGGTCGCTCGGCGAGCAGCGGCTTGTGTTGAGCAAGCTCGGTCGGAACCAGGACGCCGAGAATGGTCGTCTCGCCGAGCGCCTTGCAGGCCTCCAACCGATGCAGTCCCTCGACCAGAACGAGGCGGTCTCCGTCGAGCCGCAGGGAAATAGGGGTCTGTTGCCCGATGTCCAGCATGCTTTCCGCGATCTCCGCGACGCTCTCGGGCTTGAGGGTCTTCTTCAGCTTCGTGGGAACGAAGATCTTCTCGATCGGGAAGCTTTCCGGTTTGGGCATAACTCGACTCCGCTTCTACCGGGGCCGTTGGAACTCATGCCGGCAAGGTCATGACTTTAAGGGGGATGGGCTCGACCGCAAAGGCAATTCGGCTCGTAGAATAGGTTGAGCTCTTGCGAAACCCATCAACAGTCTTGGTGGAAAAGATGGGTTTCGCAAGAGTTCAACCCATCAAACGGCTGCTGTCACCGTACCCCTGAGTCAGCGCGGCTAGCTATTGCTTGGTCCAGTTGTACGCCGCTTAAGTGAAACCCGTTGCTAAGGGTGGCATTATCCTTGCAAATTCATTTAGATCACGAAGAACATCCACCAAATCGCCTGCGTCGCTTTGCTCCAAATATTTGATAACTTGGTTTGACGTGATCGAAATACCCAGCTTTTCCTGAAGCTGCCCATTTAGCGCGGCGAAAGCCTTCTTTCCTGAGGATATGGCTGTCCTTCGAAGAGGCTCTTTCCATTCTTGCTCGAAGAGTTCGAGAGCCTCTTTGACGACTGTGGAAGCGTCCTTCGCGCTCCGTGTCCCAAAGTACCTTACACGATTTGAAATATATTGGCCCAGTACGTCAGCCTTCTGGTCAGCCATGATGCTCTCAAGCATTTGGCAGACGTCGCTCACTGATAGGGCAGCGGACGATTTGCGTTCTTTGAGCTTCTGTTGAGCTGCCTTTGCAATCGCGGAAGGCACGAGTAGATAGTTCTCGATCTCTTTTGAGCCCAGTATGTGAAAGTGCGGTACCGTCGCTCTGCCGTCCTTTAGAAGCTCCGCTATTTCGTCGCCGCAGCGAAAGTCTCGGTCCAACACCGCGGCTATCGAGATGTTCGCCTTTAAAATTTTCTCAAAGGCCCACGCCGTGTCTTGAATTCGTTTGTTTTGACTAAAGCCCCCTATTGGAACCACCGTTATGACAACGTCGTCGGCGATCGAGTCAAAGTTGAACTGTGACGCGTAGCGCCGAAGCAGGCGGTAGTCGTTGCCTTCTAAGAAGAGGATGCGGCGCCCCTTCGTCAGTCTAGCCAAGTGAATGTTTTGTGCAGATCCAATGCTGTTCAAGGCTTCCTGGAGACTATCAGCGTCGCTCACTCGCAATGCCGTTTTCTTGGCCCGATTGATGAGCACAACATCGTCATGATCTGCCTCGTTCACAATTTCGGCTGAGTGTGTCGCCAAGATAACTTGTTTGTTGGCATTCTTAAGCAACTGGAACAGTCTTCGTTGGAGGTCTGGATGCAGATAAATTTCGGGTTCGTCGACTATAAGAACGTTATCGGCGGCGGAACCCGTCAAGTGCGTTAGTATTTGGAGCCAAACCTGGAAGCCGAACCCGGCCCAATGAACCTCTCGGTCTATGCGTCCTTCTTTACAGAACATCGATAGGCGAGGCGGATAGGTCGGATCGAGTTCAGGCTGAGATATTGTCATCCCTTCCCATGTATTTGCGACGAGCGCCTCAAATGCTGAGAATTGGTCTCGTCGTCGATGCCAAACGTTGCGAAACACCCTGTGCGATCTTCGTGTATCCTCAGACTGGCGAACGTAGTCGTCAGTTAGCAGAAGCTCTTCTTCCTCCAGAGGACCTAAGGTCGGAAAAGGGTAGATTGCGACTGGAAAATTCTTTCGAAATTGTGCTGTCGTTGTCGTTCGCTGTTTCGCTTCCACAACAGTCATTATGCAACGGGCATTGTCGTAGAAGCTAAGTTGCAGCTTGTTGCCGTTCTCGAGCGAAAAAGTTACCGAGGTTTCCACATTAGTCTGATAGTCAGAATGAATATTGGCCAACGATATAGGAAAGTTTGTCGTTGGAATCTCGTAGCCCGAGACAGTATTCCCATTAACTGAAATCGGGGATTGAACTCGACGTGAAGCATAGCGGTGAGCTGCTGCCATGGCCCGGAATGCATCTAGAATTGTCGATTTTCCCGCGTTATTCGGGCCTACCAATACATTCATTGTCCGCAACTGGACGGTATAGTCCCTCAAGGACTTGAAATTGCGAAATCGAATGGACTTGAACATTATTGGTCCTGTTGGCTTTCGAAGGTTAATCGATTGCACGCGAAAGTTGTCACAAGCCTAATTGTTATCAAACAAGCAAAAAGGGGATGGCGTGCGCCACCCCCTTGTTTTTCGGCGACCCGGGCTCCAAGCCCAGGACCAAGCTATCCGCGTACGTTAACCCCTCACGAACACCCCGTCGTCGAGCCGCAAGTATCGCACTTCATGCACGTGCCATTCCGCACCAGCGTGAAGTTGCCGCACTCCGAGCACATCTCGCCCTCGTAGCCCTTGGCCTTGGCTTCCGCGCGGCGCTCGGCCTTGCTGGGCACCGCAGT
Organism: Bradyrhizobium sp. 192; assembly: GCF_023100965.1. Classification (NCBI taxonomy): domain Bacteria; kingdom Pseudomonadati; phylum Pseudomonadota; class Alphaproteobacteria; order Hyphomicrobiales; family Nitrobacteraceae; genus Bradyrhizobium; species Bradyrhizobium sp. 192. Next base: position 5,132,254 of record NZ_CP064690.1, on the reverse strand, counting down.
CTGGGCGGCGCTGCCGGACTTGCTCCATTGCAGCGCCTCCAGCTTCTCCGTCGGCGAGAGGTCGTGCTGCACTTCCTGCTTCAGCGCGACGGCGCCTTCCAGGACGTCGCCGACCCGGGCGCTCGCGCCGTGGCCGGCGAGGGCGGTGACCTTGGAGCCGCCGGTCGGGGCGCTGTCGTTGCCCGAGACCACCGCAGCGGAGCCGCCGCGCATCACGAACAGATTGTCGGTGCGGGAGCGGGTGAGGCCACGCGACACCAGCCTGGTCGCCTGGTGGTTCTGATCCTCCGGCTCCTTGCCTTCCTCGACGCCCTTGCCGAGCGCGTCGAAGTTCGACTCGGTCGGATCGACATGGGCGAGATCGAAGCGCGACATGTAGCTCACCGCGAGCTCGCGGAAGACGTAGTCGAGGATCGAGGTCGCGTACTTGATGCTGTCGTTGCCCTGCACGGGGCCCGCCGGCTCGAAGCGGGTGAAGGTGAAGGCGTCGACATACTCTTCGAGCGGCACGCCGTATTGCAGGCCGAGCGACACCGCGATGGCGAAGTTGTTGATGAAGGAGCGGAGCGCGGCGCCTTCCTTGTGCATGTCGATGAAGATCTCGCCGAGACGGCCGTCGTCATATTCGCCGGTACGGAGATAGACCTTGTGGCCGCCGACGACCGCCTTCTGGGTGTAGCCCTTGCGGCGATCCGGCATCTTCTCGCGCTCGCGCATCACGATGATGCGCTCGACCAGCTTCTCGACGATCTTCTCCGAGACCTGGGCGGCACGCGCCGCCATCGGCTTCTCGTAGAGGCTCTCGACCGCATCGTCCTCGTCCTCATCGTCGGCGATGAGCTGCGAGTTGAGCGGCTGGCTGAGCTTCGAGCCGTCGCGATAGAGCGCGTTGGCCTTCAGCGCCAGCTTCCACGACAGCATGTAGGCGGACTTGCAGTCCTCCACCGTGGCGTCGTTGGGCATGTTGATGGTCTTGGAGATCGCACCCGAGATGAAGGGCTGCGCCGCCGACATCATGCGGATGTGGCTCTCGACCGACAGATAGCGCTTGCCGACCTTGCCGCAGGGGTTGGCGCAGTCGAACACCGGATAGTGCTCGGCCTTGAGGTGCGGGGCACCTTCCACCGTCATCGCGCCGCAGATGTGGACGTTGGCCGCCTCGATCTCGCGCTTGGTGAAGCCGACGGCCTGAAGCAGGTCGAAGCCGGGGGCCGCGATCGCCTCGGCACCGATGCCGAGCTGGTCGCGGATGAAGTCTTCGCCGAAGGTCCATTTGTTGAAGGCGAACTTGATGTCGAAGGCGGTCGGAAGCGCCTTTTCGACCTTGGCGATGGCTTCATCGGTGAAGCCCTTGGACTTCAGCGTCGAGGCGTTGATGCCGGGCGCGTTGGAGAGCGAGCCGTGGCCGACGGCGTAGGCTTCGATCTCCGCGATATCAGCTTCGCGATAGCCGAGCGCGCGCAGCGCTGCGGGGACCGCGCGGTTGATGATCTTGAAGTAGCCGCCGCCGGCGAGCTTCTTGAACTTCACCAGCGCGAAGTCGGGCTCGATGCCGGTGGTGTCGCAATCCATCACGAGGCCGATCGTGCCCGTGGGCGCGATCACCGTGGTCTGGGCGTTGCGATAGCCGTGCTTCTCGCCGAGTTCGAGCGCCGCATCCCAGGCTGCCTGCGCGTGGGTGACGAGATCAGTCTGCGGGCAGGACACGAGGTCCATCGGCACGGGATTGACGCTGAGCGCCTCGTAGCCATTGGACTGGCCGTGGGCGGCGCGGCGGTGGTTGCGGATCACGCGCAGCATGTGCGCGGCGTTCTTCTTGTAGCCGGGGAAGGTGCCGAGTTCGGCCGCCATCTCCGCGGAGGTCTTGTAGGTGATGCCGGTCATCACGGCGGTCAGCGCGCCGGCGATGGCGCGGCCTTCCTTGCTGTCATAGGGCAGGCCCATGGTCATCAGCAGGCCGCCGATGTTGGCGTAGCCGAGGCCGAGCGTGCGGAACTCGTAGGAGAGCTCGGCGATCGCCTTCGACGGAAACTGCGCCATCATCACCGAGATTTCGAGCACGATGGTCCAGAGCCGGCAGAGATGCTCGTAGCTGTCGACGTCGAAACGCTTGGTGGGGATGTCGTAGAACGTCAGCAGGTTGGCGGAGGCGAGGTTGCACGCCGTGTCGTCCAGGAACATGTATTCCGAGCACGGATTGGACGCGCGGATGTCGCCGGACGCCTTGCAGGTGTGCCAGTCGTTCATGGTGGTGTTGAAGTGCAGGCCCGGATCGGCCGAGGCCCAGGCGGCGTAACCGATTTTTTCCCAGAGGTCGCGCGCCTTCAGGGTCTTGGTGATCTTCTTGGTGGTGCGTCCGACCAGATTCCAGTCGCCGTCGGTCTCGACCGCGCGCAGGAAATCGTCCTTCAGCGAGACCGAGTTGTTGGAGTTCTGGCCTGAGACCGTGAGGTAGGCTTCGCTGTCCCAGTCGGTGTCGTAGACGTCGAACTGGATGTCCTTGTAGCCCTGCTTGGCGAACTGGATGACGCGCTTGATGTAATTGTCAGGCACGAGACTGCGGCGCGCGAGCTTGATCTCGCGGCGCAGGGCCGGGTTCTTCTCGGGGTCGAAGCAATCGTCGCCCGAGCCTTCGCAGTTCACGCAGGCCTTCAGCACCGCCTTGAGGTGCTTCTGGTTGATCTTGGATCCGGTGACGAGGGCCGCAACCTTCTGCTCCTCCTTCACCTTCCAGTCGATATAGGTCTCGATGTCGGGGTGATCGACGTCGACGACGACCATCTTGGCCGCACGTCGCGTGGTGCCGCCCGACTTGATCGCGCCGGCGGCGCGGTCGCCGATCTTGAGGAAGCTCATCAGGCCGGACGAGCGGCCGCCGCCGGAGAGCCTTTCGCCTTCGCCGCGCAGCCGCGAGAAGTTGGAGCCGGTGCCGGAGCCGTATTTGAACAGGCGCGCTTCGCGGACCCAGAGGTCCATGATGCCGCCCTCGTTGACGAGGTCGTCACCGACGCCCTGGATGAAGCAGGCGTGCGGCTGCGGGTGCTCGTAGGACGATTTCGAGCGGGTCAGCTTGCCGGTGAAGGGGTCGACGTAATAATGGCCCTGGCCGGGACCGTCGATGCCATAGGCCCAATGCAGGCCGGTGTTGAACCATTGCGGCGAGTTCGGCGCGACCATCTGCATCGCGAGCATGTAGCGGAGCTCGTCGTAGAAGGCCTGCGCGTCCTCGTCGGTCGAGAAATACTTGCCCTTCCAGCCCCAATAGGTCCAGCAGCCGGCGAGGCGGTCGAACACCTGCTTTGACGAGAGCTCGCTGACATAGCGCTCCTTCTCGGGCAGGAGGGCCAGCGCCTCGGTGTCGGGCACGGAGCGCCACAGGAAGGAGGGGACGGATTCCTCCTCGACCTTCTTCAGGCGCGCGGCAACGCCGGCCTTGCGGAAGTACTTCTGGGCCAGCACGTCGGAGGCGACCTGCGACCAGGCGGTCGGGACCTCGACGCCGTCGAGCTTGAACACGACCGAGCCGTCGGGATTCCTGATCTCCGACGTGGTCTGGCGGAAATCGATTCCCGCGTAAGGTGACTGTCCCGAAGTGGTGTGGCGCCGCTCAATCCGCATCGTATTGCCCCGTCCTTATTTTTAACCGGCGCGCCTCCGCAAGGCGACCGGGTCGATATTTCAGTTCGCGAGTCCTTCAGCGGCCATGCCGGCCCAAAGGCTTCGCAGTTCAGCCGGTGGTTCCGGCCCAGTTTCTCCCGGCGCGATGGGTCGGTGCGTGCACCTTTCATCGGCCGGCATGCCCACACCCATCCGCCCCCAAGGGGATGCGCGTGACATGCGTTCAACGCCCCACAACATCACAACGTCTACCGTGCCATTCGAGCCTGTTGCCGGCCCGTTCTGGCGCCCGAAAAGTCCGCTCATCGCGGGCAGACAAGCCCTCATTCCGCAGCCTTCGGCCGGCTGGCGGAGATGAGATTTGCGAGACCCTTTGGGGGAGTGCCGGCGGGACGCAAACTCACTCGCGCCGAACGGATCGAAAACTAGGACTCTCCATTGCGCCCGTCAAGAACTAGTGCGAGTTCCTGAATCAAATACTAAATATGGTGGATTGTGGGGGATAACAGGGGGCAAGCCCGCGCCTGTTGTGGAGGCAAGTATCAGTGAGTCCTCAGAGATTCCCAACCGAAAAAATTTGCATTCGGTAGTGCTGCGGATGCTTCATCCCGCTGTTCACAGGGCAGGTATATTTTTGAGCGACGGGGTTGCCACGACGGGACTCACGTAGGGGTACGGAAGGTGAGGGCAGGCATGCCCTCTGTGGTGGTGGTTTGGCCTGCGAATCCGGGCCAAGCTGACCCCAGAATTTGCCGGACCACCCACATGCTTGATTCGACTCGCCGGGATGCGCGGCCGCGCATCGCCCCGGCCGGCCTGATGTTCCTTGCCATCACCTCGATCGGCTGGGGCTTCAACTGGCCGGTGACCAAATTCCTGCTCTCCGAGTTGCCGCCGCTGACGCTGCGCGGGGTGACCGGTGTGCTCGGGGCGGTGCTGCTGGCGGCGCTGGCGATCATCCGCCGCGACAGCCTCAGGGTGGACCCCGCGATCTGGCCGCGCCTCCTAATCGCCGCCGTGCTCAACGTCACCGGCTGGATGGTGCTGATGGGCCTGGCGCTGCTCTGGCTGCCCGCGAGCGAGGCGGCGCTGATCGCCTACACAATGCCGGTCTGGGCCTCGATCATCGCCTGGCCGGTGCTGGGCGAGCGGCCGACCGTGCTGCGCACGCTGGGGCTGGTGATGGCCTTCGTGGGGCTTGCCTCGATCATGGGCGGCAACGGCATCGCCGCCAGCGTCGAGAAGCTGCCGGGCATCGTCATGGCGCTCGCCGGCGCGCTCGGTTTCGCGGTGGGCACGGTGTTCTCGAAGAAGTACCCGATCCATCTGCCGCCGATCACGGCTGCGGCCTGGCAGATCGGGATCGGCTGCCTGCCGATCTCGATCATTGGCCTCCTGATCGAGACCACACATCTGGACAAGGTGACGCCGGCCGGCTGGTGGCTGCTGGTCTATTCAACTGTGGTGCAGTTCTGCATCGCCTATGTCAGCTGGTTCGCAGCGCTCGCCCGCCTGCCGGCCTCGGTCGCCGCGATCGGCACCATGGCGGTGCCGGTGATCGGCGTGGTCGCCTCGGCGATTGCGCTGCATGAGCCGCTGGGACCGGGGCAGATCGCCGCGTTGATCTTCACGCTGGCGGCCGTGGTGCTGGCAACGCGCTAATGCCTGGGTCGTGTGGCCTCGCTTGGCGCGCCGATCTGCCGTTTGATCTGAGCGATCAGCGCCGCCAGATTGCGGTCGTCCGGCACGATGATCGCGAGCCTTTCAGCGTAGTCCAGCGCCGCCCTCGCATCGCCAGCCGCGCGGCTGAACGAGACCAGGGCTGACAGGACGTCCCTGTCGCCCGGATGACGTTCCAGCGCCGTATTCAACATCTTCACGGCCTCACCGGCTTGCCCACGGGAATGCAACGCCACCGCGTAGACATAGAGGTAGCGTGGCTGATCGGGGTCAAGTTCGGTTGCCCTCCGCAACTCGGCGAGCGCCTCGTCAGGCCGCTTCAGCCGGGTCAGCGCCAAGCCGAGTGCGTGATGCGCGGCGGCATCACCCGGCGACGCCGCGATCGCTTCGCGGAGAACCGTTTCGCCGTCGCTTTCGCGGCCGGTGCGGCGATAGAGGTCCGCCAGATTGATCGCCGCCGTCGCATATTGCGGGCTCAGCCTGAGCGCGGCCCGGTACTCCATCTCCGCATCCCCGGTCTGGCCGCGGCGTGCGAGGAAATCTGCAAGCGCGGCGCGCGCCTCGGGTCGTTCGGCATTGGCGCGCTGCGCCGTGACGAATTCCCCGGCCGCCTGATCAAAGCTGGCGCGATCGCCCGACGGCTGGCTTGCGGTCGGGACCGACGCGAGCAGGGAGGCTGCCCTGATGCGAACGCCACGTACGGGATCTGCGAGCAGCGGCGAGGCCAGCGGCCAGATCTGGCTGGCCGCCACGTTTTCCAGCATGGCGAGGCCGCCGATCCGCACCATCGGATCGGGATCGGTGAGCGCGGTGCGCGCCGCCGCGATGTTCGCCGGCGTCACGCGCGAGGCAAGTTCGCCGAGCGCACTTGCCCGCGCCACGGCCGGAGCCTGGCGATCCGCGGACAGGACCGAAAGCAGTTCAGCGGCATCGCTCTGGCCGGTGCGGGCGGCATGGAATGCCTGTCCGTAGGTCTGGAAACCCTTGCGGGCTGGTCCGAACCACCGCTCGATCGCCGACGCGGCCCATTGCGCAGCCTTGTCGCGATGACAGTCGTTGCAGGCGTTCGGCGTTCCGAGCGAGACAGACTGGTCTGGCCGAGGCACCCTGAAAGCGTGATCGTGCCTGACATCGACCACCATGTAGGTCCGAGCCGGCATGTGGCACGAGATACAGGTCGGCGCCGGATCGGCCTCTGCGTGGTGGCTGTGTTTCACATCGGCATATTTGTCGGACGCATGGCATTGCAGACAGGTGCCTTCGCCTTGCAGGCGAAGCTTGGCGCTGTGCGGCTCGTGGCAATCGCTGCAGGTGACGCCGGCCGCAAACATTTTGCCTTGCTTGAAGGGCGTATAATTATACGGCTCCTCGACGTCACGGATCTGCCCGTCGGCATGATAGGTGTTGCGCGCGAGCGGCTCCACCACATGGGTTTGCGACAGCCATTCGCCGGGTATCCAGTCCTCGCGGAAGCCGGCCCGCCGTGCGTGACATAAGCCGCAGGTCTCGACTTCCTTGCGCAGCATTGCCGGCGCCGCGGAGCGCCGTGCGTTTCCGGTCTGGGGATCGATTGGCCAGGCGACGCCCCGGCGTTCGTCGAAACGCACGAGCAATCCCTTGCCTGGCTCCTGGCGCTTGCCGAACGGCCACCAGCTTTGTTGCTTGCGCGCCCAGTTGGTGTGGTTCGAGCCTTGGCCGTGACAGGCCTCGCAGCCGACGCTGATGTCCGCCCATGTGGTAGCAAAGCGGTCGGTCGCGGCATCGTAGTTCTTGCGCAGGCCGGTGGAGTGGCACTCCGCGCACATGAAATTCCAGTTCTGGTTCAGTTTGGTCCAGTGCAGGATATCGTCGTGCTTGATGGCTTCATCGGGCGAGAGATGAAGCCAACGCTGGCCACCCTTGTCGTGTGACCGGCTGTCCCATGCAATTGGCAAGGCCTGAATGCGCCCGTCAGGAAACTCGACGAGGTATTGCTGCAGTGGATCGACGCCAAAAGTATACTTCAGCTCGAACACGGCGAGCTTGCCATCGGCACCGTCGGTCTCGACCAGGAATTTGCCATCCTTGCGAAAGAAACGGGAGCGCACGCCGTAATAGTCGAAGCTCGCGTCGTTGAAATTGCCGAGCACGGTCTGGTCGGTGGCGTGCTGCATCGCCGCCTTGTGCTGCGAGGCGCCCCATAATTTCGCTTCGGCCTGGTGGCAGCCCGCGCAGGTTTCGCTGCCGACATAGGCCGCGGCAGAGGGAGCGTAGGTCTGCGAGGCCGGACTGCTATGATTGAGAAACTGGAAGGCAGCACCGAAAGCGACGACGGCGACCGCCGCGACCCCAATCCAGATGCGACGCATCGGCAACTGCGCGGCGCTCTGCCCAGCACGCATCGGCGACTGCGAAGTCGGTGACGGCGCTTGGGCAAGGGCCCTCGGTGAATCCCGGCCCGATCTGTGACGCTTGCGTGCCAACGGCTGCCTTCTGTCTTGCGATCAGGCGTCCAGCATCGATCAAGATAGCCACACCAATCTTCAGCCTCAGCCCTATCGAGTCAAGGAGCGATGGATCACGGCGGGATATCGAACCGGGCGGCGGCTCCGGACAATTGATTGGCCACGGAGGCGATGCCCGCGCGTATCTCTACTGCAGCTCGATTTCTCCTGGCCTCCAGGTCTTGTCGAACCACGGTTCGAGCGGGCCGTAGAGACGCAGAAGGGTATTCCAGCCTTTGCCAGGAACAGTCTGCACCCAATTGTGCTCCTTACCGGCCGGGGCCTTCGGTCCGAAATAAACGTCCACCGAACCGTCTGCGTTGGTCAGGATGGCCTTGTCCTGGCTGCTCACCATCGGGAACCGCTGGTCCGTCTGGAGCATCGAGCGCGTCTGGTTGTCGTACAGGATCACTGACCAGAACTCTTTCGCTGGAATGTTCGGGGGCAGATGCAGCCTGTAGTTTTTGCCGCCATCCAGAGCAGCGCTCTTGGAATCGACCAGCCCCACCGCGTATTGAGAACCCTGACCGACCATTTTTGCTTCCATCGCGGGTGTCACGCCGGTCGCATAGAAGTAGAAGAACGACGCGGCATCGAGGAAGCGCACGCCGGGTTGCGATTCAAAATTGTAGCCGCCAAGCCACTGACGCCAGGTGCTGTTCGGATAGTAGAACGCTTCCGGAATCCGGCTCCTGAAGAGCAGGGCGCGCACCGTAGCATCGCCGACCGCGGCCGCCTCTGTCAGAATCTTCTTCATGCGGGCATCGGGAGCGAACGGCTTGCCCTTCTCGATACCGATGGAAGCGAAGTAGCCGAGCGTAACCGGGTCGAGCGACTCGATCGGCTCGCTCTGAACGACCTGATTGAGCAACGTCCAGACCTTGTCGTCTGCCGGTGCCACCGTGTTGAAGGCTCGGCCCGACACATTGACGAATGTGTTGGCCGGAGGATTGGTCCCTTTCGACAAGGGATAGATGCGCGTGAGCTTCTTCAGGCTTTCGATGGCCGGGGTCATGTCCCCGTTCACGGAAAAATTGCGCCAGACGAGAATTGATTCATAGGTGGGAACACGGACCACGAGATACCCCTCGGGCACTTCTCCCTTGTAGCCGGGCGGCAACAGCAGATACTTGCCTCCTTTGCCCTTGTCGGGGCCGACCACTCCGATGTCGGTGACATAGCGAAACCAGAAGTCGTCGATCATACCCAGCACCATGGGTGGTACCTCGGCCACCAGTGGGCCGTCGTGCAAGTTGATCCATATCCACGTGTAGGCAACGTTGGCGTTGGCTGTCAGAAACAGCGAACGGGCATCCATCAGCGTCTCAAAGGTCGGAATCGTGGAGTTGGCAGCCCCAACCTGGAGCAGTCCCTCACGCAATCCGGCCATGTTCACCGCGGGAAGTGCCAGTAGGTAGGCCTGCACCGCGCGCTGGAAGTCGAGATTGTCGTAAAGCTTTTCGACGGTGGCCTTGTCGGGGAATCCGTCAAAGAACTTCAGCGTGCCGAGGCGAGTCTCGACTTTATCCGGGAGGGGATGCCCGGCGGAATTGGAGTTTCCATCTTGTATTGCTGCGCCGGTGCCGCAGAACTCACCATCAGCGACAGAACTGAAATTGCAATCGCTATTCGCTTCATGAGCCAATCCCTTCGAAGTCGAAGTATTAGGCGACGACCGCCCGCCAAGGGGATTGATCTGCGTCAACCCCCCGATCGCTCGACCGGGTAAATTCGGCAATCAATAACGGAGGACGCAGGGATGAACTCTCGATTGGAATATCTGCACTGCTGACAGCTGGATTGGTCGCCGGCTTCGTTGCGGCAAGCACCGAAAAGGCCAGTGCTGTGGTGTACTGCCAATATGTCGAATATCCCGTCGGATGCATCGTCAGGCCCGGGGTCGTGCTGCGGCCGCGGCCGGTGGCGCGCGCGGTCGTAACCCCCCGCGTTGGGGTGGTGGGGAGACCGATGAATCGCGGCGGTCCCGTCAATCGCGTCGGGCGGCGCTGATCCGGCGTCTAACTGCTGCCGCCGAGCTGCGGGATGCGCCCTGTTCGCATCCCGGCATTTCATCAATGAATTTGCTGTTTCTGCTCTCGCCGAGGTAGCCGACATGAGACGTATGACAACGGCCGTCACCGCGCTGTCCTTGATCGCCCTGCTGCCAATTTCTGCGAATGCCCAACAGGTCGCTCCGCCCGCGGTCGTGCTGCCGACCGATCGCACCGTTCTGCCCATTCCCGAGCCGGCATATCCGCACAGCACCGTGTTCGACGCGCGCAATGCGACGCCGCCGCCGCGCTTCGAGGTCAAGGCGCCTGCCAGTGCACCCAACGTCCTGATCGTCCTCATCGATGACATGGGTTTCGGTCAGTCGAGCGCCTTCGGAGGGCCGATCCACATGCCGGCGGTGGAGAAGCTGGCGAACGAGGGTCTGCGCTACAACGAATTCCATACCACCGCGCTCTGTTCGCCAACGCGCTCTGCGCTGTTGAGCGGTCGCAACCATCACATGAACAATTTCGGATCGATCGCGGAGACCGCGACGACCTTCCCGGGGCAGACCGGACAGCGTCCCAACAACGTGGCGACCGTCGCGGAGATGCTGCGGCTGAACGGCTACAGCACCGCGCATTTCGGCAAGAACCACGAGACTGCCGCGTGGGAAGTGAGCCCCTCCGGTCCAACCGATCGCTGGCCGACGCGCCAGGGCTTCGACAAGTTCTACGGTTTCATGGGCGGCGAGACCAACCAATGGGCTCCGCTGATCTATGACGGCATGACTCAGGTCGAGCCGTCGAAAGATCCAAAGTACAACTTCATGACGGACATGACCGACAAAGCGATCGACTGGATGCAGTACCAGAAGTCGCTGACGCCCGATAAGCCGTTCTTCATGTACTTCGCGCCAGGCGCCACCCACGCGCCGCACCATGTGCCGAAGGAATGGATCGCCAAGTACAAGGGCAAGTTCGACCAGGGCTGGGACAAGCTGCGCGAGGAGACGCTGGCCCGCCAGATCAAGCTCGGTGTGGTGCCCCCCGGTACGAAGCTCGCTCCCAAGCCGGAAGCCATCAAGGACTGGGCCGCGCTGAGCCCTGACGAGAAGAAGCTCTTCGCTCGCCAGATGGAGGTGTTCGCCGGCTTTGGCGAATACGCCGACACCGAGATCGGCCGCCTGATCGATGCCGTCAAAGCGACCGGCCAGCTCGACAACACGCTGGTCTTCTACATCGTCGGCGACAACGGCGCGAGTGCCGAAGGCGGCATGAACGGTTTGTTCAACGAGATGACCTATTTCAACGGCGTGCAGGAGAGCGTTCAGGACATTCTCAAGCATTACGATGAACTCGGTAGCCCGATGACATACAGCCACTATGCGGCTGGCTGGGCGGTGGCAGGCGATACGCCTTTCACCTGGACCAAGCAGGTCGCATCGAGCTACGGCGGCACCCGCAACGGCATGGTTGTGCATTGGCCCAAGGGCATTGCGGCCAAGGGTGAGGTGCGCTCGCAGTGGCATCACGTCATCGACATCGTCCCGACCATCCTCGAGGCCGTGAAGGTTCCCGAGCCGAAGAGCGTCAATGGAACGGCACAGACGCCCATCGAGGGTGTCAGCATGGCCTATAGTTTTTCCGACGCCAAAGCCCCAAGCTCGCACAAGACGCAGTATTTCGAGATATTCGGCAACCGCGCGATCTATAGCGACGGTTGGCTGGCCGGCACGATTCACCGTGCGGCGTGGGAAACCACCAATCGCAGGCCGCTCGATCAGGATATCTGGGAGCTCTACGACACGCGGTCCGATTTCAGCCTGACGAACGATCTTGCAGCAAAGAGTCCGGACAAGCTGAAGGAGCTCCAGGATCTCTTTCTCAGTGAAGCGGTCAAGTATTCCGTATTGCCGCTCGACGACCGGACTTTGGAGCGGCTGAACGCGGCCATGGTCGGGCGGCCCGACTTGATGGCCGGCCGCACCTCGCTGACGGTTCACGAGGGCATGATCGGAATGTCCGAGAACGTCTTCATCAATACGAAGAACCGCTCGCATGCGATCACCGCCGATGTGGAAATTCCCGGCACAGGGGCAAGCGGAGCGATCCTTGCCCAGGCTGGCAGGTTCGGCGGCTGGAGTTTGTACCTGAAGGACGGCAAGCCCACCTACACCTACAATTTCCTTGGTTTGCAGCGATTTACAATAGCCGCGAAGCAGGCATTGCCCGCCGGAAAGTCCACGATCCGCTTCGAGTTCGCCTATGACGGCGGTGGGATCGGAAAGGGTGCAGTCGGCACGCTGTTCGTCAACGGCAGGAATGTTGCCTCGGGCCGGATAGATCGCACCCAATGCTGTGGCTTCTCGGCGGACGAGGGTGCGGATGTCGGAGCGGACGAGGGTACTCCAGTAACAGAAGCCTATAAGGTGCCATTCAAGTTCTCCGGCAAGATCAGTCAGGTGACGGTCGAGTTGAAAGACATGAAGAAGGCGGACAGTGAAGAAGCTGTAGAGGGCCGTAAGGCGGCGATGTTGAAGAAAGGTTTGTCCGATTGAACAACCGGCAGTGCAGGATACGGTTCGTTCCAAAGTCGGGCGATCAAACGACAGCAGATTGACGGGGGGCAGCAGTTATGACGAGTTACATCGCGCGCGGACGACGGTTGAGTGGCGCACTCGCTGCCGCGGCACTTGCCGTGCTTTCTCCGCAAATGGCCCTTGCCGACGAAAGCGGCATTTCATTCTGGTTGCCGGGCCTTTACGGCAGTCTCTCCGCAACTCCGAGCACACCTGGTTGGTCGATCGCCGCGATCTATTACCACGCGAGCGTGGGCGCTTCGGGCGGGGCTGCCGCGTCGCGCGAATTCCAGGTCGGGCGGTTCTCGCCGAACGTCAACATCGATCTCAATTTGTCCTTGCACGGCCAAGCCGACCTGATGCTCATTGCGCCGACCTACACATTTGCGACGCCCGTGCTCGGAGGCCAGTTGTCGGCGACGCTGGCCAGCGTCTACGGTAGAAATTCAGCGAGCCTTGCCGGGACGTTGACGACGGCGGCGGGACCGATCGTCTCTACGCATAATGGCTTCCTAGAGGACGCGCTCGTCTCTTATGGCGACCTCTATCCGACTTTCAGGCTGAAATGGAATAATGGCGTCCACAACTACATGGTTTATGGCGCGGGCGACATACCGGTCGGCGACTACAGTGCGCTCAGACTGTCCAATATCGGCCTCGGCCACGGCGCCATCGATTTTGGCGGCGGCTACACTTACTTGAATCCCACGACAGGCACGGAACTTTCCGGCGTCGGTGGCTTCACCTACAATTTCAAGAACCCCGACACCCAGTACCAGAGTGGCATCGATTTCCATTTCGACTGGGGCGTGTCGCAATTCCTGTCGAAGCAGATCTTCGTCGGCTTCGTCGGTTACGGCTACCAGCAGATCACGGATGATTCCGGACAGCCGGCCGTTCTCGGCGGCTTCCGCTCGCGCGTTTTCGGCGTCGGCCCCCAGATCGGATATATCTTCCCGATCGGGAGCAACCATGCTTTTCTCGGCTTGAAGGGTTATGGCGAGTTTGCCGCTGCCAACCGGCCGTCAGGCTGGAACACCTGGCTGACATTCTCGATCTCCGAGGCCGTCCTTACCAGCACGTTGACGCCGACGCGGCACAGCGCGTCGAAATGAGATAGAGAATCGCGCTCTAGGACCCGGATTTAGGAGCACGATTCCTGGTTCGCTCGCGGCGCGTTAGCCCGCGGCCATCCCGTCGCCGCCCAGTGCCTTGCGGATCGTCTCCGCGAGCTGGTTTCTCCGATAGGGCTTCGTCAGAAGCATCACGCCGTCGTCGAGCTTGCCGTGGTGCACGATGGCGTTGTCGGTGTAGCCGGAGGTGTAGAGCACCTTCACGCCCGGCCGCAGCTTGGCCACCTCGTCGGCAAGCTCGCGCCCGCTCATGCCGCCGGGGATGACGACGTCGGTGAAGAGGAGATCGAACGGCTGGCCCGCATGGATCAGTTCCAGTGCGGTCTTGCCGTCGGGGGCGGCAATCGTCTTGTAGCCGAGGCTCTGCAGCTGCGCGGTGACGAAGGTGCGCACGAGGCTATCGTCCTCGACGACGAAGATGGTCTCGGCACCGCCTTCGATCTGCGGCGCGCCGGTCGCGGCCACGTCCGCCATGCCATCGCCCGGCGGCAGATAGAGCTTGATCGTGGTGCCGTGGCTTTCCTCGCTGTAGATCTTGATGTGTCCGCCGGACTGCTTGACGAAGCCGTACACCATGGAGAGGCCGAGGCCTGACCCCTTGCCGACCTCTTTGGTGGTGAAGAAGGGCTCGAACGCCTTCAGCTGGATGTCGGGCGACATGCCGGTGCCGGTGTCGCTGACGGCGAGCATCACGTAGGGGCCGGCCACCACGTCTGCATGGGCCTGCGCATAGGCCTCGTCCAGCACGACGCGGTGAGTCTCCAGCAGCAGCTTGCCGCCGTTCGGCATGGCATCGCGCGCGTTGATCGCCATGTTGAGCACGGCATTGGTGAGCCGGGACGGATCGATATGCGCGGTCATCGGCCCCTGTTCCAGCACGGTCTCGATCTGGATCTGCTCGCCGAGGGTGGGGCGCAGTAGTTTTGCGATGTCGGCGATTGCGGCGTTGATCTCGACGTCGCGCGGCTGCAGCGGCTGCCTGCGCGCGAACGCGAGCAGATGCTGGATCAGCTCGGCGCAGCGCTCGGCGGCCTCGTCGATCAGCCTCGCCACGCGCTGCAGCTCGGGCTGCTCTTTCAGGCTCGCCACCAGCGTCTCGGTGTTGCCGGAGATCACGGTCAGCATGTTGTTGAAGTCGTGTGCGACGCCGCCGGTCAGCTTGCCGATCGCATCCAGCTTCTGCGACTGGTACAGCTGCCGCTCGGTCTCGCGCGACATGGTCGCGTCGTGATAGACCAGCACCGCGCCGGAAATGTCGCCTTGCCCGTCCAGCATCGGCCGGCCGCTGATCATGAGATGACGCGGAGGATTGCCGCTGTGGGGGCGGACGATCATCTCCATGTCCTCGAATTTCTCGCCGCGCAGCACGCGCACCGAGGGCAGCTCGTCGGCCTTGAGCGGCGTGACGCCGTCGCCGTGAAACACATCCGACAGCGAGCGCAGATTGCGCAGGTTCATGCCGGTGCGATGCAGCAGCATGCGCTCCGCGGCCGGATTGGACAGCAGGACGTTGCCCTCGGCGTCGATGACCAGCACCGCCTCCGCCATGCTGTGAAACGTGCTCTGGAGCACATTGACCGACAGGCGCAGTTCGTCATGCGCGTTGACGAGGTGTTCGGTGCGCTCGGCCACCGCCGCTTCGAGCGCGTGGTTGGCAGCCGTGGTCTCGCTCAGCGTGCTCTCGAGCTCGACCGTCGCGCGCCGGCTCTCGCGCATCACCAGCGCGACCAGCAGCAGGATCAGCAGGGCGCCGGCGACGTCGATGCCGAGCAGCACGATGCCGGTGCGGCGCGAATCCTGGGAGCGCGCGGCGAGCACGCGTTCCTCCTCCGCGCTCAGATGGTCGAGGTTGCCCATCACGGCGTCCATCAGGCCGCGGCCCTCGGCCTTGCCGTTGAGCGCGGCTATGCCGGCCTGGTCGCCCGCCGCGCGAAGGCGCATCGCCTCGGCCGCGATCTCGACCCGGCGCAGGGCCAGCGGTTCGGTGCCTTCCAGCAGCTTGACCTGATCCGGATTGTCGCGCACGGCGCGCTTGAGTTCGGCGAGGGCCGGCGCGATCTCGGCTCGGACGGCCTGGAATTCGGCGTTGAAGGCCGGGCTGCGGTAGAGTTCGTAGCCGCGCGCGGCGCTTTCGGCGCGGCGCAGCAGCACGCGCAGATCGGAGATCTTCTTCTGTACCCGGACGGTCTGATGGACCCAGGCCGCGTCGGACCGCGACTTGACGTCAAGGGCGATCGAGGCGGCCGTGATGATCAGGAGGATGGCAAGTCCAGCACCGAGAATGACGCGCTGCGTTGGGATCAAGGGGCTTCTTTCTTGTCCTTCGGCTGTGTGCTCTCGCCCGGACCGGCGAGGCATTCCCGGATCGTAGTCAGCAGCGCTTCCGGCGTGAACGGCTTGCGCAGGCAGCGCGTAGCGCCGAGCTCCAGCGCCATGCGGAGGAAATCGGGAGAGGGCGAGGCGGATGAGGCGAAGGCGTAGCCGGACATCGCGATCAACGGAGTAGCCGGCGCGCGCTCATGGAAGATGCGGATGGACTCGAAGCCGCGCATATGCGGCATGAAGATATCAACGAGCATCACCTCAAAGGCCTGCGCTTCCAGCGCAGCCAGTCCTGTTTCGCCACCGTCGGCCAGCGTGACGTCGAAGCCCTGACGTTGGAGGAGGACCTCGATGGTCGCGCCGACCATCGGATCGTCGTCAACCACGAGACGCGGCATGACACTTCCCAGTAATCGAAATCCCCATCGTTGTTGGTGATATCCGCGAATCGTGTCCCTGGTCAATTTTGGATTGGGTCGGGGTAGATATGCACGGTGCGGTGAATTAAGGTCCCGTTATGTCGACTTGTAAGCAGCATCATTGCCGGCGATGGGCCCGATGCGGCGAAATCGCCGAGGCGTACAGGATGCGAAAAAAGGCGTCGCAGCGATGCGACGCCTTCCTTCAAGCGTGACTGGAGTGCTTACGGACAGGGGTGACGCTGGCCGTCATAGCCGAGATAGGTGCCCGAAGCCGGGTCATATGACTTGAAGCGCTGCGAGCAATAGGCCACGGAATCGCCGCCGCTATCGGGAACGACCGCTACCGACGGCTCGTCATAGTAGCTGTCGCCATAGTAATAGGGGTCGCCGTAATAGCCGCCGCCGCCATAATAAGCGTAGGAGCCAAGTCCGCCGATCGCAGCACCCGCCGCGAAGCCGGGCCAGAAGCCGCCGCGGCCGCCGTGACGATGATGGTGCCCGCCGTTCCAAGTGCCGCCGCGGCCGCTCCAGTTGCCACCGCGACCCTGCCAAGTGCCGCCGCTGGCGGCCGCAAAGTTACGGGCTGCGCCACCGGTGAACGACGTGCCGCCGCTCGGGCGGACCGCTGCACCGGCTGCGAAATTGCCGCCACCGCCGTGGAAGGCGGCGCCGCCGCCGCCCATCCGCGCACCGCCACCGAATCCGCCGCCGCCCATGCGTGCGCCGCCGCCACCGAAGTGAGCGCCACCGCCACCACCGCCGCCGAAATGTGCGCCGCCACCGCCACCACCACGACCACCGTGACCCTGTGCGAAGCTCGGCGTCGCCAGCGGGAGAACCAATGCTACCGCGGCAGCGGCACTCAAAACTTTCAGACTTTTCATGAGTAAACTCCTTTTCCCGGAAGCAAACCCTATGAACGGGCCAGGGTTCCTGCGATCACGCCGGTTTGCGCGTGAATGAAAGGCTCGCGCACGAGCGCTGTACCCGGCATGAACGGATCGCGTCCGATTTGCGGCAACCTTCGTTTCGAGGGCCGCTCATTGCGGAGGGGACCGCCGCTCCCGCCGAACTGGACATTTCGCCGCCCGGATGGCATCAGGACCCGACGAAGCAGGGCCCTTGCCGCATGAAACAGTTCTTCCTCAAGTTCTTCACCTGGTGGAATGGCCAGACTTTTGGCACCCAACTCTGGACCAGGCGGTACGGCGAGCTGGTCGGCCAGGACGAGCAGGGCAATCTCTACTATCGCACCCGCGGTGGGGTGGTCGACCCGACGCTTGGCTTCGAGCGGCGCTGGGTGGTCTATAACGGCTACGCCGAAGCCAGCCGGATCCCGCCGTCCTGGCATGGCTGGATGCATCACACCGTCGATGTTCCGCCGACCGAGGCCAATTATCAGCCGCGCGAGTGGGAAAAGCCGCACCAGCCGAATCTCACCGGCACGGCAAAGGCCTATCGGCCCTCGGGCTCAACGCTCGCCAGCGGCAAGCGGCCGAAGGCGACCGGCGATTATCAGCCCTGGACGCCTGGCTAGGCTTTCCGTCCGCCATCAATCTCGATCGTTCGGTTGGATGCACGCCCATCCGCCTCACCCCTGCTGTGGACAACGGGAACAGCGGGGACGGCGTCTGCGCGAACGTTGCGGCCGTGCGAGCCATGCGGCTCAATGCCCCCATCTTACGGAGATGGGAGACCATCGCGTTCGGTTCGGGCCACAGTTCGCGACTGTCCCGAAATGCAGCGGCCGCCGACCAGGACTCGATCGGGAGATAGGCCCCCGGTCTGGAAGTTCCGAAATCGCCCGATGGAATGTGCAGCCGCCGTAAGACAGGAAAGGCCGCTTGGGAAACCGAGCGGCCTTTTTCTGTTGTGCCGAGCTCGTGCCCCGGACGCTGCGCAGCACGCAGTGATGCGCTGCTGAGCCGGGACCAAGGTATCCAAGAGCACCCCAGTGGCGTGGGTCCCGGCTCTGCGGGGCGTCACTGCGTGCCGCACCGCGTCCGGGACACGAGAGGAGAGGCTAGTTCACCCGCTCCGCCGCTCGCTTGACCGCCTCGAGCCTCCGCGCCTGGTTTTGCGCGCCGCGCTCTCTCAGCAAGGCCAATACTTCAGCGGGCGCGGTGTCGGGCGAGCCCGAATTGAATGGCGGGGCGGGATTGTATTCCATCTGGAGCTGGATTGCTTCCGCGGTAGTGCGATCGATCATGAGAGAAACCAGCGTCAACGCGAAATCGATTCCCGCGGTGACGCCGCCGCCGGTGATGCGGTTGCGGTCGACACAGACGCGCATCCTGGTCGGCGTGGCGCCGAACTGGCCGAGCATCTCCATCGCGCTCCAATGGGTCGCGGCGCGGTAGCCCTTCAACAGACCGGCGGCGCCGAGCGCCAGCGAGCCCGTGCAGACGGAGGTGACATACTTTGCGCCTTCGGCCTGCTTGCGCAGGAAATCGAGCACCTCCTCATCGTTGAGCAGGTCGTTGGTGCCGGCGCCGCCGGGCACGCAGATCACGTCGAGTTGCGGGCAGTCGGCGAACGTCGTGGTCGGCGTCAGCGTCAGCACGGAATCGCTCGGCACCGGCTCGATCCGCTTCCAGATCAGATGCAGATTCGCGCCGGGCACCATGGAGAACACCTGCAAGGGACCGGTGAAGTCGAGCTGGGTGACGCGCGGAAATACCAGAAGACCGATCTGGAGCGGTGACGACATCGGCAGGTCCTCCAAAGATGAGCTTGACGCGCGAAGACTGGCATGGTGCGGTTGTGTCTGAAATGGCGTAATTCCCTCTATTTCGGACATCGGCTATGATCGGCATCCTGATTTTCCCGGATTTCCAGCTGCTTGATGCGGCCGGTCCGATCTCGGTGTTCGAGGTCGCGGCGCGCTGCACGGGCAAGACGCTTGCGCTGCGCGTGCTGGCCGCGAGCGCGGGACTGGTGCGCAGCTCGTCGGGCGTCGAGATGATGGCGCGTGATTTCAAGTCGGCGAATGCGATCACGACGCTGGTGGTCGCGGGCGGTGCGGGCGTTGCGGATGCCGCGCGCTGCGAGCTCACGTGCGCCTTCGTGCAGCGGCTGGCGCGGCGCGGCGTGCGCGTCGCGAGCGTCTGCTCGGGCGCCTATGTGCTCGCCGAGGCGGGGCTGCTCGACGGCCGCCGCGCCACCACGCATTGGGGACGGACGCGCGATTTCGTCGCGCGCTATCCGAAGGTGAAGTTCGAGCCGGACCAGATCTTCACCCGCGACGGCAATGTCTGGACCTCGGCCGGCATCACCGCGGGCATCGATCTGGCGCTCGCGATGGTCACCGAGGACCATGGCGAGGAGGTCGCGCAAGAGGCCGCGCGGCACCTCGTGCTCTACCATCGCCGCAGCGGCGGCCAGTCGCAGTTCTCCTCGCTGCTGGAGCTGAAGACGCCGAACGGCCGCTTCGGCGCGCTGTTGTCCTGGGCGCGCGAAAATCTCGACGCGCCGCTGACGGTGGAGGACCTCGCCGATCGCGCCGGCATGAGCGCGCGGCATTTTGCCCGCGCCTTCGCCGCCGAGACCGGCACGACGCCGTCGAAGGCGATCGAGCGGCTTCGCCTCGAAGTCGCACGCGAGCGCGTGCAGTCCTCGCGCGAGGCGATCGAGCTGGTCGCAGAGGCGACCGGCTTCGGCGATCCCGAGCGCATGCGCCGCGCCTTCATCCGCGCCTTCGGCCAGCCGCCGCAGGCGCTGCGCCGCGCGGCGCGGGCGGGGTAGGGCTCTCCATGCCCGCGAGCGCCCTCGATATGCTCAGTGATCGGGCTTTTCTTTCAAAAGGGCACCCGTCTTCGGGTCGGCATGGAATTCCATCTTCTTTCCGTTCTTGATGCCTTCGCCCTCCCACCGCCCATCGTCGGCTTCGAGCTTCGTGACCTGCGAATAGCCGGACTCCATCAACTTGGCCTTCACTTGCTCCATCGGCATCCAGTCGGGGCCGGGTTGATCTGCTTTGGCTGCTGAGCTCATGGCGAGCGAACCGAGAACCAGGATTACGGCAAATCTCATCGTGGAATCTCCTTGGGATGAGCGGCTTTAACTGGATCTTTGAATTGATGTTCCTCGCGGCGTCGGTGAGCCGCAAACCATCAAGCTCGGCTTTGGGGGCGCGCCTCACAATGGGTGCGCGACCGGCTGGTCGGCTTGCGCGTTGCCCTCGCAGGCGCTGCGACGCGCGGCAAGAGCGGGGTAAGACGGGCACACGATCGTCAGCCGAAGGCCTTGCCGACCTCCCGACCGACTGATGCGATCACATCATTCCGTCCATTTGGGTCGAGCGATGCGCCGGTGAGGTAGACTGCGATGATGAGCGGCGAACGCTTGGGCGGCCAAACGATCGCGACGTCATTGGCAGTGCCATTTTCACCTGCTCCGGTCTTGTCGCCCACCCGCCAGCCTTGCGGCAACCCGGCGCGTAAACGAGTATCCCCGGTCTTGTTGGCGATGAGCCATTGGCCGAGTTGATCACGCCCTTCCGGGAGCAGGACGTCACCGAGCAGCAAGCGTCGGTAGTTGGCGGCCATCGCATTTGGAGTCGTGGTGTCGCGGGGATCGCCGGGCTTGGCCTCGTTCAACCCGGTTTCAGTCCGGTCCAATCTCGTGATGTCGTCGCCGAGGCTCCGCGCAAAGCTGGTCAAGCCGGCTGGACCGCCGATATTTTTCAGAAGCGCGTTACCGGCCGTGTTGTCGCTCCGGGTGATGGCCGCGTCGCAGAGCTCGCGGAGGGTCATTCCTTCTCCGCCGATGTGTTCGCGGGTGACGGGCGAGTACTCGACGAGATCGGCCTGTTCGATACGAACTCGTCGTTCAAGCGCTTCCAGCTTGCTGCCCGCGGCTTTGAGGATTGCCGCGGCGGCCAGGACCTTGAATGTGCTGCACATCGGAAAGCGTTCGTCTCCCTTGTGATGGATCGGAACGCCGGTCATTGTATCGAGCACGGACACGCCGAGCCGGCCGCCACTCTTCAGCTCCAACTGTTTGATGGCTTCGATCAGCGGTGCGGTTCCACTTGACGCAGCGCCTGAGACGCCCGGCAGGAAGAGACTTCCGGCCACCGCCAGTGTTGATGAGCCGAATTGACGTCGTGTGAGCATCGTGACCTCCCGAAGATTGCAGCGAGGTTTTGCGTCTGGCTCCGGCAATTGACAAACGATGCTTCGTAAGGCCATCCATAAGTAAAACTTGGATCAAAATGGCCCGCCGTCCCGCCAGCATTTCCAGTCTGCCTCTAAACGCGCTCCGCTCATTCGAGGCGGCGGCGCGCCATCTGAGCTTCACCAAGGCCGGTCTCGAACTTCGGGTATCGCAGGCAGCCGTGAGCCAGCAGGTGCGGACCCTGGAAGAGAGTCTGCGCGTCAAGCTCTTCAAGCGACTGACCCGCGGGCTTGCTCTCACGGAAGAAGGCGAGACGCTACAGCCCGTCATAGCGAGCGCCTTCAGCCAGATCAGTCAGGTCCTGGATCGGTTCGAGAATGGCCGCATGCGTGAGAGCCTCGCCATCGGCGTGGTCGGAACGTTTGCGTCGGGTTGGCTGCTTCCTCGCCTCGGGAGCTTCACCTCGAGCCATCCGCATATCGACGTCAGGATCTTCGCGAACAACAACCGCGTGGACCTCGGCGGCGAAGGATTGGACTACGCCATTCGCTTTGGCGACGGTGCTTGGCACGGAACGAACGCCGAGCGTCTGGTCGAGGCTCATTTCACACCGATGTGCGCGCCTGATGTCGCGAAGCGCCTCAAACATCCGGTCGACCTCCACAAGGAGGTGCTGTTGCGCTCGTATCGGCCGGGCGAATGGGCGCACTGGTTCGAGGCGGCAAAATGCAGGCAACCGCGGATGACCGGCCCGATTTTTGACTCGTCGGTCTCCCTGGCGCATGCGGCAGCTCAAGGCGCCGGCGTCTCGCTGTTGCCGGTCGTGCTGTTTTCCGACGACCTGGCGCGCAAGCGGCTGGTTTGCCCCTATGACAGTCAAGCCTTTCTGGGATCCTATTGGCTCACGACCCTGAAATCGAAAAAGCTCTCACCTGCGATGAAAGCATTTCGCGACTGGATATTGGCCGAGTGCAAGAAAAAGAGACCACGCAGCGCGTAAGCCTTCTCCGTCTCGCAAAGTGCGTTGAGCGCGGTCCTCAATGCTAACCAGAACTCAGTCGGGCCCCCGCCCTTGCCCCAGGCGGCAGACTTCAGTGCTTCACGTCTCTGAGGTCGCCCGCCAAGCCGTCGATAATGTACTTGACCCAGCGGTCCTCTCTCGCGAGCGCCTCAGTCTTCAATTTCAACTTATCTTCATCCGTTAGCTGCAGCGTTAGCGGCGGGTCGTTCTTTTCAATGAACATCATCACTGGACCTCTCAAGGGCAAGACTCCCTGATGTCTATCGTTCCAGAGCGAGTTTCTTGTTCCACTCCGCGCCCGGGCTTGGATCAATTCCGCAAAGCGTCATCAAGGGAACAACGCCGTTGAGGCATGTTCCATCCGCCCGAAGATAACCCTTGCACCGCCTGCGCAATGGGTAGCTAGTGTCAGCCTCAGCGCGCCATGCTGTTCAGACGTCGGAGGGCGCAATGCAGAGCTACGTAAACCACGAAAATATCAGACGTTATCAGAAGCTCATCGCCATCAGTGAGGGTGACCCGTCACGCGATGAAGCACGGCATCAGACGCTGTTACGACTCCTGGCCGAAGAAAGAGCCAAGGACGTGCGGCCGGACGATTGGCCTGACACCTGATCTGGAGCGCCCGTAGATTGCGTCAATCGAATTCGGCTCCACGTTCCGCTTGCCTAGCTGGTCCTCTTCGCCGCCGCTCCGCAGGATGCATCCGCGCGCGCCGTGAAGCGCCGCGCGATCGGCATCAGCAGGTATGGCGCAAGGTGGATCGGAAACTGCGTCATCGCGAAATAGAGCCAGGTGGTGGGCGGCAATGCGCCGGCGGTTGCCGCCAGCATCAGGCCGAGATTGCGCTGTGACACCATCAGTCCGAGTGCGAGCGCGCGCTCGGTGCCGATGCGGCGGAACAGCAGCGTGGTGACCGCGAGCAGGGTGAAATAGATCGCGAACGAGAGAGCTGCGAGGCCAAGGGTGAACAGCGGCTGTGCGAGGAGGTCGCGCACGACGTCGCCCATGATCGCGGCAGCGAACATGAAGAGGATGATGATGTTGAGGCCGTCGATCGGCGTCTTGTGACGCTGGATCGCCTGCGCGCCGAAGATCCATCGGATGGCGGTTGCGGCCAGCAGAGAGGCCGCGAGGATGCCGAGCAGTTTCAGGCCCAACGCCAACGGCGTGACGCTGAGCATGTCGCCGAGGAAGAGCCCGGCGAACAGCGAGGCCGTGAAGGGCACCAGCGCGGTCGAGGTCACCAGCGTGATCAGCACGAGCGTGGCATCGAGACCCATCAGCGCGGCCAGTGCCGGAGAGGCCATCATCGGCGAGGCCATGCCCTGGAGCATCAGCGCGAGCGAAAGGCCAGGGGCGCGCGCCGTGAGCCCGGTTGCCTGGGCGATCAATCCGACGATCAGTGGCACGCCGATCGTGGTCCAGGCCGTGGCAGTTGCCACCAGCGCCGGTCGGCGCAGATGGCTGTAGAGGGCGGCCAGATCGACCCGCATGAAGGAGATGCAGAGCAGGCAGAGGATTGCCTCGGTGAGATAGGGACGCAGCAGCGCGCCGAGGGGTGGCACCGCGGCCGCGATGAAGACCACAGCGGCGACTCCGCGCGTGCCCTGGCTGCCGAGCCATGTCAGGACGCGCAGCGGGACGGCGAGAGTCGTTTGGAGGGTGGA
Organism: Bradyrhizobium sp. 192; assembly: GCF_023100965.1. Classification (NCBI taxonomy): domain Bacteria; kingdom Pseudomonadati; phylum Pseudomonadota; class Alphaproteobacteria; order Hyphomicrobiales; family Nitrobacteraceae; genus Bradyrhizobium; species Bradyrhizobium sp. 192. The sequence goes on along the minus strand of NZ_CP064690.1, from coordinate 5,108,214 downwards.
CGGCATTGCGATGAGTGTCGCCTGCGTAGCCCGGATGAGCGCAGCGATATCCGGGACAGATATTTGCGAGGGGTGAGAGCGGTCCCGCATGTCGCTGTCGCTCATGCGGGCTACGGGAGTTCGCTAACCCAATCCCTTCAGCCACGCGCCGATCTCGCCGACGGCGACATTGGCCTGCTGCAACAGCTTGCCCATCGTGAAGAAGCCATGGAATTGGCCGGGATAGTGCTTGGTCGTGACCGATACGCCGGCCTGCTCGAGCCGCGCGGCATATTCGTCGCCTTCGTCGCGCAGCGGATCGGCGCCGGCGGTCAGCACATAGGCCGGCGGCAGGCCGGCCAGGTTTTGCGCACGCGCCGGTGAAGCGCGCCAGTCGTGGATGTCGGCGACGCCATTGAGGTAGTGGTCGCGAAACCAGCGGATCACCGAATGCGTCAGCAGCACGCTGGTCTCGGGCTCGCTGTGGGAGCCGTGGGTCATGGCGAAATCGGTGGCGGGATAGATCAGCACCTGGCCTGCGAGCGCGGGGCCGCCGGCGTCGCGCGCGGCGAGCGCCACGACCGCGGTGAGGTTTCCGCCGGCGCTGTCGCCGCCGATCGACAGGCGCGAGGCATCGATGCCGAGCTCTCGCGCGTTCGCCGCGATCCATTGGGTCGCGGCGATGGCGTCCTCGGCGGCAGCGGGAAACTTGTGCTCGGGCGCGAGGCGGTAGTCGACCGAGATCACGATCAGCGCGCCGGCGGCGGCCAATTGGCGGCAGACGACGTCGTGGGAGTCGAGATCGCCGATCACCCAGCCGCCGCCATGGAAGAACACCAGCGCCGGCGCCAGGCCGTCGTGCCGGCGCGGCTCCTTGGGCACGTAGAGGCGGGCGGGGATCGCCCCGTGTGGGGCTGGGATCGAGAGCGGTGCAATCCGGGCGAGCTCGGGCGGCTCTGGGTTGGTGGCAAACCGGGCCTGCGAATAATAGGCGCGCGCTTCCGGCGCGGTCAGGGCTTCGTAGGCAGGCCGGCCGGCCTCCTGGAAAGCCTTGTAGACGGCGGCGGCATCGGGATCGAGCACAACGGGCATGGAAGGGCGCACCTCTGGGGTTTCCGGTTATCGTTGGACGTCGTTTTCGGGGCGATGGCGCCTCGCGCCCTTGGGTGGGGCGTCCGACTATCCCACCCGTCAGCAGCCCTGGCCAGCGGGCGGCGGACAGGGCAGGGATGCCGCCCTTCCCCCGCCGTATTCCCCGTGTTAACCGGAGGGCCTGCGAGCGGCGGTATCCCCTGTAAAATGTCCAACAAGCCCGATTCGCTGTTGAAGCCGCGCGAGATGTTTCGAACCATTACCCTGACAGGTTTTGCGGCGCTTTTGGCCGCCACCGCACTGACGGCTGCGACGCCGGCCCAGGCGCAGATCGGCACGATCTTTTCCGATCCGCCGCCGCTGCGGCCGCCCGGCAACATTCCGCGCGGCCAGCCCCAGCCGCAGCAGATCCCCGATGACGACGAGGAAGTGCCGGAACTGCCGCCGCAGGGCCGCGTGCTGCCGTCGCGCCCGATGCCTCCGCCTCAGGGACGGCAGGGCAATGTGATGCCGGGGCCGGTCGAGATCCAGCCGCTGGCGCCGCCACCGGGCTCCACCGTCGCGCCCCCAAACCAGCTGCCGTCCACCGCGGTCGCACCGCCGGGCGCGCCGGGTCGCCAGCCGCAGCAGAAGGGCGGGCCGGGTGGTGCCGTGCCGCAGACCCCCGCAAGCCTGCAGCCGGGCGACGAGGTCGTCACCGAGCCGCCCGCCCAGAAGATCGTGAACAAGAAGGCGACGTTCTCAGGCCTCGACAAGATCACCGGGCGGATCATCAATTTCGACGAGGAGATCGGCGAGACCGTCCAGTTCGGCGCGCTTAGGGTCAAGACCGACGCCTGCTACACGCGGCCCGCGACTGAAGCCGCCAACACCGACGCCTTCGTCGAGGTCGACGAGATCACCTTGCAGGGTGAGGTGAAGCGGATCTTCTCGGGCTGGATGTATGCGGCAAGCCCGGGCCTGCATGGCGTCGAGCATCCGATCTACGACATCTGGCTCACCGACTGCAAAGAGCCGCAGCAGACCATTGCGACCGCAGCGCCGGATCCTGCGACCAAGCCTGCGCCGCCGCCGCCCGCGCAGAAGAAGGCCGCGCCGAAGCAGGTGCAACAGCGTCCGCCGCAGCCTCTGCCGCCGATCCAGCAACAGCAACCGGCACCGCCTCCGCCGCCGGAGCAGCGACCGGGTCTGTTCGGCATCCCCGGGTTTGGCCGATAGGCCAAATCCCGGCGGTTTGGCCGTTCGGCCTGGCTATCGATCATTGCCTGGTCGCGATGATCTCGAGTGCGCGTGCGCCCGGGATCGCCTCACCCGCAGAGAGCTTCAGGAAATCGCCGGGCTCGCCCGCGAGCGCCTTGTCGAGCAGCGCGGTGTAGCGCCGCCGCGAGATCTCGGCCGCGCCAAAGCTCTTCAGATGGTCCGTGACATATTGGGTGTCGAGCAGCTCGAAGCCGCCATGGATCAGCCGCGCGACCAGATGCACCAGCGCGACCTTGGAGGCATCGCGCGCGGTGTGGAACATGCTCTCGCCGAAGAAGGCCCGTCCGAGGCTCACGCCATACAGACCGCCGACGAGGTCCTCGCCCTGCCAGGCCTCGACGCTGTGGCAATGACCGAGCTCGTACAGGCCGCCATAGAGGTCACGGATGCGCTTGTTGATCCAGGTGTCCTCGCGTCCGGCCTGCGGCGCGGCGCAGCCGGCGATCGTCGCCTTGAATGCGGTGTTGACGGTGACGCGAAATACATCCGAACGCACGGTGCGCGCGAGCCGCGAGGCGACGCGAAATCCGTCGAGGGGAATGACGCCGCGCAGCTCCGGCTCGACCCAGAACAGGGTCGGATCTTCGGCGCTTTCGGCCATCGGAAAGATGCCGCAGGCGTAGGCGCGCAGCAGCACGGCCGGTGTGATTTCAGACGGAGCGGAGTCGCGCGAAGTCATGGTTCGCAATCATAGCAGGATCGCGATGCGGTTGCGATGGGGGTTGCGCGGCGGGGCGCGAAGATCAGCTCGCGGCGGCGGTGCTGGTCCTGCCGGGGGCTGCGGGCATGCGCGCGAACTTCAGCACGATCCGTGTTCCCGAATGGGCGGGATCGCGCTCGACCACGGCGTCGAGCTTGGAGGCCATGGCCGCGACGATGCGCTGGCCCATGCCGGTGGAGCGCGGATCGACCTTGACGTTGTCGCCGACGCCGTTGTCGGTGATCGACAGCAGGACATCCTCGCCGTGCCCGTGCAACTCCACATGAATCGGGCCGGCGCGGTCGGGATAGGCGTATTTCACCGCGTTCATCACCAGTTCGTTGACGATGATGCCGACGGCGACCGCGCGGTCGGGATCGATCTCGATCGGCTCGGCCTTCAACGTCAGGCGCGACATCCGGTTGCCTTCGGCCGAGCGGCGGAGATCCTCGAGCAGCGAGTCCAGATACTGGTTCAGGACCACGCTCTTCAGATCTTGCGAGGTGTAGAGGCGGCGGTGCACCTGCGCGACCGCGGCGACGCGGCCCATCGCGTTGGTCAGCGCTGCCTTGACCTCGTCCTGGGCGGCTGAGCTTGCCTGCAGGTGCAGCAGCGAGGCGATGATCTGGAGCGAGTTGCCGACGCGGTGGTTGACTTCGCGCAGCAGCATTTCGCGCTCGGCGGCGAGAGCTGCGTAGCGGTCGCGCGAGGCGTGGATCTCGGCTTCGGCTTCCTCGCGTGCCCTCTGCAATTCGGCCTGGCGCAGCGCGCCTTCGGCGGCGACGTGGAGCAGGGGGATGAAATCGCCGGTGACGTCCTTGACCAGATAGTCGGCCGCGCCGGCCTTCAGCGCGGTGACCGCGATGCTGGAATCCTGCGAGGCCGTGACGAATACCACCGGCGGCGAGCCCGGGATCGCCATGATCTGCTCCAGCGTCTCCAGCCCGTCGAGGCCGGGCATGTACTGGTCGAGTGCCACCACGTCGATGATGCCGTCGACGTTGCTTTGGGCACACGCGCGGCGGATGCGCTCCAGGCCGTCCTCGCCGCTGGCGGCGTGGATGACCCTGTAGCCGCGCCGCGTCAGGCCGCGATCGACCAGGCGCGCCAGCGCGCCGTCGTCGTCGATGTAGAGCAGGGTTGGCGTGCGCTGGTTCATGGGGCGGCGGGCGGGACCTGGATGACCGAGAAGAACAAGCCAAGCTGCCGGATGGCATTGGCGAAATTCTCGTAGTTGACGGGCTTGGTGATGTAGACGTTACAACCGAGCTCGTAGCAACGCTTGATTTCCTGGGAATCGTCCGTGGTGGTCAGCACCACCACGGGCGAAGCCTTCAGATATTTGTTTTCCTTGATCTGCCTCAGGATGTCGATCCCGCTCATGTCGGGCAGGTTGAGGTCGAGCAGGATCAGCAGCGCGTTGCCCTTCTGCACGAGTCCGCTGCCGTCGGCGCCGAACAGATGCTGCATCGCGTCCGTGCCGTTGGGGAACGCGACGATCTCGTTGTTGACCCCCGAGCGGCGGATGTTGCGCTCGATCAGGCGGGCGTGGCCCTCGTCGTCCTCGATCATGATGATGGTGACAGGCTGGGTCATCGATCTGCGTTCCGGTTGTTCACGTTCCAGGCGATCGGCAACGTGATGGTGAAGGTGCTGCCCGCGTTCAGTTCCGATGATACCGACATGGTGCCGCCGAGGCGACGCACAAGTGCACGCACATGCGCAAGACCGATGCCCTGGCCAGGCTTGTCCTGGGTTCCCGCCCGGCGGAATAGGTCGAAGATCCGCTGGTGATCCTTCGGGTCGATCCCGCGGCCGTTGTCGCTGATCTCGAAGATGGCGTAGCCGAGCTTGGTCCGCCCGCGGATTCTGATCTCGCCGGGTACGCCGCGCTTCAGATATTTGATCGCATTGTCGACCAGATTGGAGAAGATCTGTTCGAGTGCGAGGCGGTCGCTCACGATGTCAGGCAGGGGCTCGATGTGGATCTCGGCCTGCGCCTCGGCCGCCTGGTGCGCCAGCGTCGACACGATCGCCTCGATCAGTTCGCGCGTGTCGATCTTCACTGGCTGGAATTCGCGCCGGCCCTCGCGGGTGAGGTTCAGAATGGCCGAAATCAGCCGGTCCATCTTGGCGATCGACGTCTTGATGAACCGGAGCGCTTCAGAAACATCGTCCGAGAGCTGCTTGTCGGCCGCTTCGAGCATGATCTCGCCGGGGGCGCCGGGCGCCAGCGGCGGCCCGCCGGCGGGGACTTGGGTGAGGCCGCCGATGCGGCGGAAGACATCGCCGCTGAGCTCTTCGAGCTCGCTGGTGAAGCCCATGATGTTGACGAGCGGCGAGCGCAGATCGTGACTGACGATATAGGCAAAGCGCTGGATCTCGTCGTTGGCCTCGCGCAAATCGGCCGTGCGCGCGTCGACGATGGATTCGAGATTGAAATTGGCATCGCGGAGCCGCGCTTCAGCCTCGTCTCGGGCGCGAGCCGAGCGCCGCACCAGCCAGATCGAGATCAGCGCCAGCACCACGACGAGGCCGGAGCCGATCCCGGTCATCGAGGCCGCGAATGTCTGGCTACGGTCGGCGTTTTCCGAGCGTTGCCGGAATAGCCGTTCCTCCTCCTGGAGCATCCCAGAGGCGATTTTGGCGATCTCGGCGGTCGCGTCAGTGGAGGCAACCTCACGGACGACCGCGGCGGCCTTCTCCGGCTGACCCTGAGCGATGAAACCCATCTCTTGCCCGAACTGCCCGAGCCGGGTCTTGATCGCCTCGCTGAGTTTCGCGATGCTTTCGCGCTGCACCGGGTTGTCGCCGGTCAGGCGCGTGAGCCTGTCGAGGGCCGGCATTATTGCCGCGATCGCCCTCTCATGGTCGATCCTGAAAACCGCTTCTTGCGTCAGGAGGTAGCCGCGCGCGGCACTTTCCGCACGCCGGATTTCCAACAGCAGGGCGTTGATCTGGTTCTCCGCCTCGATGGTGTGAACCACCCATTTGTTGTCATCTCTCGCCTTGTTGACGAGATAGACTGAACCCGCGCTGATGCCTGTCAGCACCAAAAGTCCCGCTGAAAACAGCAGGATCTGCCAAAATGCGCGCCGTCGTTGGGCTTTGGCCGTCACCACGGCCTCGCTCTGTCACACTCAGCGGAAGTCAAAACGCCCCCTTGGAACTGTCCCGCGTCGAGAACGCGATGGGGGCCAAAGGGTTCCACGACGAAAGCGGATTTATCGCGGAGCGGGTTCCGTCTTGCCGGCGAGGTACTGTTCCAGCCAGTGGATGTGATAGTCGCCGTTGATGATGTCGTCTTCCCGCACCAGCGCGCGGAACAGCGGCAGCGTGGTCTCGATGCCTTCCACGACCATCTCGTCCAGGGCCCGGCGCAATCGCATCAAGCATTCGGCGCGGGTCTTGCCGTGCACGATCAGCTTGCCGACCAGGGAATCGTAATAGGGCGGGATCGTGTAGCCTTGGTAGACCGCGGAATCGATGCGGACGCCGAGGCCGCCGGGCGGATGGTATTGCAAGATGCGGCCGGGCGAGGGGCGGAAGGTCTGGGGATTCTCGGCGTTGATGCGGCACTCGATCGCATGGCCGATGACCTGGATGTCTTCCTGCCTTGCCGGCAAATCGCCGCCGGCCGCGATGCGGATCTGCTCCAGCACGAGGTCGATGTCGGTGATGCTCTCGGTGACGGGATGCTCGACCTGGATGCGGGTGTTCATCTCGATGAAGTAGAACTCGCCGTCCTCGTAGAGGAATTCGATGGTGCCGACGCCGAGATATTTCATGTCGCGCATCGCCTTGGCGCAGGTTTCGCCGATCTTGGCGCGCGCGGCGGCGGAAAGGACAGGCGAGGGGCCCTCTTCCCAGACCTTCTGGTGACGGCGTTGCAGCGAGCAGTCGCGCTCGCCGAGATGGATCGCGCCGCCGCGACCGTCGCCGAGAATCTGGATCTCGATGTGGCGCGGCTTCTGGAGATATTTTTCGAGATAGACGGAGGCATCGCCGAAGGCGGATTTGGCTTCGTTGGCCGCCGTCGACAGCGCCATCAGGAGGTCGGCCTCGCTGTGCGCCACCTTCATGCCGCGGCCACCGCCGCCGGCCGCTGCTTTCACCAGCACTGGAAAGCCGATCGTCCTGGCGATCCCCAGCGCGTCGTCATCGGGGCCGACCGCACCGTCCGAGCCGGGCACCACGGGAATGCCGAGCTTCTTGGCGGTCTTCTTCGCCTCGATCTTGTCGCCCATCAGGCGGATGTGCTCGGCCTTGGGACCGATGAAATGCAGATTGTGCTCTGAGAGGATCTCCGCAAAGCGGGCATTCTCGGACAGGAAGCCGTAACCGGGATGCACGGCATCGGCGCCCGTGATCTCGCAGGCCGCGAGCAGCGCGGGCACGTTGAGATAGCTGTCCTTGGACGCCGGCGGTCCGATGCAAACACTCTCGTCCGACAGGCGCACATGCATGGCGTCGGCGTCGGCGGTGGAGTGCACGGCGACGGTCGCGATGCCGAGCTCCTTGCAGGCCCTGAGGATGCGAAGGGCGATCTCGCCGCGATTGGCTATGAGTATTTTGTCGAACATGGTGTCCTGTCGCGAATGGCGAGTGGCGAATGGCGAGTAGGGAAGGGGTGGACCATTCGCTATTCGCTATTCCCCATTCGCTTACTCAATAATCACCAGCGGCTCGCCGTACTCGACCGGCTGGCCGTCCTCGACCAGGATCTGCGTCACCGTGCCGGCGCGCGGCGAGGGGATCTGGTTCATGGTCTTCATGGCTTCGATGATCAGCAGCGTCTGTCCGACCGAAACCTTGCTGCCGACCTCGATGAACGGCTTGGCGCCGGGCTCCGGTGACCAATAGGCGGTGCCGACCATCGGCGAACTGACGGCGCCGGGATGCTTCGACAGGTCGGGTCCGGTGGCGGCAGGCGCGGCGGAGGCTGCCGGCAGGGCGGCGGGAGCGGCTGCCATCTGCATTGGCATGGTCGCGGCAACGCTGATGTTGCGGGCGACGCGCAGGCGCAGGCCTGCCCGTTCGATCTCGATCTCGGTGAGACTGGTCTCATCGAGCAGCAGGGCGAGCTCGCGGACGAGCGCGGAATCCTCGCTAGAAAACTTTGCGGCTGCTTTGTCGTCTGGCTGGCGCGCCATGTTGTTTGATCCGAATGTTCTGTTTGATGAAGGGGGCTTCAGGCTTTGGGCTTGATGGCAAGCTTGGCGGCAAGGCCCTGGATGGCGAGGCGGTAGCCCTCGATGCCGAATCCGCAGAGCGAGGCGAAAGCCGCGCGCGCGGTGTAGGAGTGGTGACGAAAGCTCTCGCGGGCGTGGATGTTGGTCACATGCACTTCGACCGTCGGGATCTGAACCGCTAACAGCGCGTCGTGCAGCGCGATCGAGGTGTGCGAATAGCCGCCGGCATTGACGATGATGCCCTTCATCTTGCGGGCATGCGCCTCGTGGACGAAGTCGATCAGCTCGCCCTCGCGATTGGACTGCCGGCAGTCAGCCTTGAGGCCGAAACTGGCGGCCGTGTCCCGGCACAGCGCCTCGACGTCGGCCAGCGTGGCCTGGCCGTACTTCTCGGGCTCGCGCGTCCCCAACATGTTGAGGTTCGGCCCGTTGAGAACGAGGATCGTATCGGTTGCTGGTTCGGCCATTCCTATCCCGGCAGGTGCTTCGGCGTGGCGGGGGTTATAGGTAACAAAGCGGCCTAGGGGAAGCCTTGAAGGGCCTCCCAAGGGCCTTCAGGTACCTCATCCCCGGTGCAAAAACCTGTGCGCAAGCCACGGAAATTGCTTGTTAACCAGTTCCAATCGTGGCTGCCGGAGGGAGGCTCGCCGGGGAGGGCGACGCATAGGAAAAAGGCCCCTGCCGATGTTTCGGCAAGGGCCCATTTGGGGTTCAGCGAGGCAGCTTAGCCTTCGATGATGTAGACGATCTCGCGCGTCTGCGGACGGACGATCACGTACTGGCCGCGGACGTAGATGACTTCATAGCCACGCCATTGCGGATAGATCTCCACGATCCGGGGCGGCAGCGGATGGACGTGGACCGATGCCGGGATCGCGGTGCCGACCGAGATGTTGAAGTTGACGTTGGTGGTCTCCTGGATCTTGGCCGACTTGATCGCCGTCGAGATTTCAGTCCGCTTCTCTGCGGGCGGCGCAGCCGCGGTCGCGGGGGCGTTACCCGTGGTGGTCTGAGACTTGCTGTCGGTGGTGCCCGGACGGTTCTCGGCATTGTTGCTCTTGGCGGCGCCGCCCGCCTTGTTGTCCTCGGCCTTCATGTCCTTCGCGCCGGACTTGGTGGAATCCGACTTGGTCGTCGAGTCCGAACTCATGCTCTTCGACTTGTCCTGGGCGCCCTGGGCGTGCTCACCCTTGACGTCGCCCTTGCTCGCGCCGGCCTTGTCGTCGGCCGCGTTCTTGTTCATCGCACCGGACTTTTCCATCCCGCCGGATTTCTCCATGGTGCCGGACGACTTCTCCTCGGCGGCTCCGCCGGGCTTCATGGCGCCGCCGGCCTGGCCGACAGTGCCCTTGTCCCTGCCCATGGCGCCGCCATGGTCTGCCGCACCACCCGAAGGCTGCGCGTGCTGCGTCGGCTGTGCGCCGGCCGCACCACCGGTGTCACCTTTCATGCCCTGTGCGTTCGCCACACCGGCGCCGGCGACGAGTGCGGCCGCGGCAACCGAGATCATAAAGCGGTTCAACATCGAATTCTCCTCACGTGGTTCTTTGCGTCATTGCCCGCGCCGACAACGAAAGGGGATTTGAGTTGTTCCGGAACTTCGGCTGTTCCGCGGCATTTGTTTGTTGAACGCCAGATGAATGACTTTGCACGAAGCTGCCAACGTTCGGCGCGCAAGAAAAAGGCCGGCTTTTTCAGCCGGCCTTTGGGTCGTCAATATCGTAGATCGTGTGATCAGCAGGTCGCCTTGCCACAGCGGGCAATGCCGATCTTTTCCTTCAGGCCTTCGACGCCGACGGCGCCGATCACGATCTGTTTGCCGATCACGTAGCTCGGCGTGCCGTTCATGCCCATGGCTTCGGCGAGCTTGAAGTTCTCCTCGATGGTGGCGCGCACCTCGGGGCTGGCGAGGTCCTTCTCGATCCTGGCGGTGTCGAGGCCGGCTTCCTTGGCGGCTTGAAGCGCGCGCGCCTTGTCGGCGGCGCCGCGGCCGCCGAGCAGCTTCTGGTGGAAGTCGAGATATTTCTTGCCGGAGGGATCCTGCATGCGCACGGCAACCGCCACCTGCGCCGCCTCGACCGAGCCCTGACTCAGCACCGGAAACTCCTTCAGCACCACCTTCAGCTTCGGATCGCTTTTCATCAGGGTGAGCATGTCGTCCATCGCGCGCTTGCAGTAGCCGCAATTGTAATCGAAGAACTCGACGAAGGTGACGTCGCCGTCCTTGTTGCCGAGCACGACCTGGCGCGGCGAGTTGAAGATCGCGTCCGCATTCTGCGTGACGCTGGCCTCGTGCTTCTGCGTCTCGGCCGCGGCCTGGCGCTTGCTGAGCTCGGCCATCGCCTCTTCGAGCACCTCGGGATGGCTGACGAGATAGTTCTTGATGATCTTCTCGATATCGGTGCGCTGGCCATCGGAGAAACTGTCGGCCGAGGCGGGCGCGGCCGCGCCGAACAAAGCGAGCGCAAACAGCGCGGGAGCAAGCAGGCGCAGCGAAGGCATGGGTAAATCCTCTTATCCAAAGCAGGTTTCGGAATACGTCCCGGCGGACTTAAGCTCGGTGTCGTGACGTCGTGGTATCGGGCGTCGTTCGAGTTACGTCAGTTGCGTGGCGGCTTCGCCGCCACGATGTCGTCGGCCCTGACCCATCCGGGCGTGCCGACGGCGAAACGGGTTTTCGCGCGCGTGGCGAGCTCGCGGGCGGTCTTGTTGTCGCCGCGCAGGTAAGCGGCTTGCGCCGAGGCGAGATCCGCTTCGGCATAGTCGCCCTTCCGGCCGTAGGCCATCGCGAGCTGGGTATAGCCGAGCACCGCCTCGGGTTCTCGGGCTACCGCACCGCGGAGAATCCGAACGGCGTCATCGGTGTAGGCCTTATTATCGGTTCCAACCAGAGCCTGCCCAAGTAACATCTCGATGAGGGGGGCGTTGTTGGAAAGCTGTGCGGCCTTGCGCAGCGGAGCGATCGCCTCGGCCGGCTTGCCGCTTTCCAACAGGGCCTGGCCGCGGACCTCGTAAAAGTACGGATTGTTGGGCTGGACCTGGATCAGCGCGTCGATCTGCGCGAGCGCGCTGCGCAAATCCCCGTGCAGATAGGTGCTGATGGCGCGGGCATAACGTGCCGGCATGCTGTCGTTGGTCTGGGGATAGCGGCGGTACACCGTTTCCGGCCGCTCCATGAACGCGGAGATCTTGGCACGAACCATGTCGTGGCGGAGCTGCAGCGCGGGATCGTCCTTCTTGTTCCAATAGGGGCTGGAACTGGCGAGTTCCTGAAGCGCGGCGACGCGCTCGGCCGGCATCGGATGCGACTGAAGATAGGGATCGGCGCCGCGCGACGCGAACAGGCTCTCGCTGGTGAAGCGCTTGAAGGTCTCGTACATGCCCTTCGGCGATTGCTGGGTCGCGGTCAGGAATTTCACGCCGGCGCGGTCGGCGTTCTCCTCCTGCTGGCGCTGGTAGGACAGCAGCGTCCGGCGGATCACCTCCTGCGGAGCGGCGATCACAGCGGCGCCGGCATTGGCGAGCCCGTTGTTGCCGGCGCTGCTGCGCTGGGTGCTGCCCGCGGCGATCGCGCCGGCGCCGAGCAGCATCGCGATGATCATCTGGGTCTGGGCGGCCGCGAGCTGCTCGCGCAGCTTGGACAGATGGCCACCGGCCAGATGCCCGGTCTCGTGCGCGAGCACGCCGATGATCTGGTTCGGCGTCTCCGATTGAAGGATCGCGCCGTAATTGACGAAGATGCGGCGGCCGTCGGCGACGAACGCGTTGAACGAACTGTCGTTGATGATCACCATCTGGATGTTCTGCTTCTCCAGACCCGCGGCGCGCAGGATCGGGCGCGTGTATTCGCGCAGCAGCTGCTCGGTCTCGGTATCGCGCAGGACCGGCGGCCCCTTCTGCTGCGCCCGCGCCGCCGGGAGCGGCAGCAGCGCGATCGCCGCAGCCGTGACGAGGGCGGTGAGGGCGGAGGCCTTCTTGCGCAATGCGATCTGGAACGACATCAAACGGTCTTGGTCAAACGGTCTGGACAGCAGTTTCGTGATTGGTTTTGGCGATTGGCGGCGGACCGGATACGCGATATGCCCTTACGAGCGTTACCCTTATGAGCCGTACAATGCGGCCAGTCTGGGGCGCAAGCGCTCCGTTTTCCGGACCGGACGCACCGGTCCGCCAGCGAAATAGCAGAAATCGATGCACGATGCGACATTGAGGACCCGGTTGGGGCAGTGGCTCGAGCCCTCCCGCCGCAGCGATGTTCCCCCGTTCATGGTAATGGACGTCATGGCCGCGGCGGCCCGAATCGAGGCCGCCGGGGGGCATGTCATCCATATGGAGGTCGGCCAGCCCGCCGCCGGCGCACCCAGCACCGCGATCGCAGCCGCCCATGCGGCGCTGGAGGCCGGGCGGATCGACTATACCTCAGCGCTTGGCATTCCCAGCCTGCGGCAGCGCATCGCGCGCCATTATCGCGATGCCTATGGCTGCGACGTCAGCCCTGACCGGATTGTGGTGACCACCGGCTCCTCGGGCGGGTTCATCCTGGCCTTCCTGTCGATGTTCGAGCCCGGCGACCGCGTCGCCGTGACGGTGCCGGGCTATCCGCCTTATCGCCATATTCTCACTGCGCTCGGCTGCGAGCCGGTGCTGATCGAGACCACCCACGAGACGCGCCATGCGCTCACCGGCGAGGCGTTGCTCGCGGCGCATCGCAAAGCGCCGCTGAAGGGTGTGCTGGTCGGCAGCCCCGCCAATCCGACGGGGACCATGATGTCGCGCGAAGCGCTCGCCGGCCTGATGGCGGCTGCCGAAGACGCCGGCATCCGCTTCATCTCTGACGAGATCTATCACGGGCTCGATTATGCGTTTCCGGCAGTCACCGCAGCGGCGCTTTCCGAGCACGCACTCGTGATCAACTCGTTCTCGAAGTATTTTTGCATGACCGGCTGGCGCGTCGGCTGGATGGTCGTGCCTGACATCCTGGTGCGGCCGATCGAGCGGCTGCAGCAGAACCTCTCGATCTCGGTGCCGTCGCTCTCGCAGATTGCCGCTGAAGCCGCCTTCGACGGTGCAGCCGAGATGGAGGCGATCAAGCACGGCTATCACGAAAACCGGCGGATTTTGATCGAGGGTTTGCCGAAAGCCGGCCTCACCAAATTCCTGCCGGCCGATGGTGCATTTTATCTCTATGCCGACGTCTCGGACTTCACCTCCGACAGTTTCGAATTCGCCAAGCAGATGCTCGAACAGGCACGCGTCGCGGCCACGCCGGGGCTCGATTTCGATCCCGTTCACGGCCGCTCTTTCATTCGTCTTTCCTATGCGCGCTCGCCCGGCGAGATGCGCGAGGCAGTTGACCGGATCGCTCACTGGCTTAAATAGCCGCCAGTTTCGACCAATTCCGGAGTTCATCTTGTCTGACCGATCTGTCCCGACCTCTGCCACGCCGCATTTTCCTCTCGCCGCATTGATGTGGCCGACCCGACCGGGCGAAACCGTCGGCGCGGTGCGTGCCGTCGTTCTGGTTGCACTCGGCACCGCATTGATGGCGCTGTCGGCTAAGGTCAACCTGCCGCTGCCCTATGTGCCCATGACGTTGCAGACGCTGGTGGTGCTGATGATCGGCGCTGCCTATGGCTGGCGTCTTGGCAGCGCAACCATGGTCGCCTACCTCGTGGAAGGCGCGCTCGGGGCGCCGGTGTTTGCCGGGCCGATCGGTGGCATTGCGCCGCTGGTCGGACCGACCGCGGGCTATCTGTTCGGCTTCATTGCGGCCGCTTTCGTGACCGGCTGGCTCGCCGAACGTGGTTGGGATCGCAGCGTGATGCTGCTGTTCGCAGCGATGGCTGTCGGCCATATCGTCATTCTGGCGGCTGGCTTTGGCTGGCTGGCGTTCGGCCTCGGGCTTGGCGCTGCGAAGGCCTTTCAGGTCGGCATCGTGCCGTTCGTTGCGGCCTCGCTGGTGAAGAATGCGCTTGGCGCAACGTTGATGCCGGCAGCGCGCAGACTGATCGATCGCCGCCGGTAAAACGCGCAAGCGCGGGCAGTTCCGATTGACAGGGCCGGCCAAGTTGATCTTGGCTGGCCCAGTGTTTTGAGGGGAGTGAAACGATGACGACGACCGTCATGACGGGGGCGCCGGTCGCGCCGCCCGTCGCCAAGCCGTGGTACAAAGTTCTCTACGTCCAGGTGCTGATCGCCATCGTGCTCGGCGCCATCGTTGGCTGGCTCTGGCCGGAATTCGCCAAGAACGAATGGATCAAGGCGCTCGGCGACGGCTTCATCAAGCTGATCAAGATGGTGATCGCACCGATCATCTTCTGCACCGTGGTCTCGGGCATCGCCCATATCCAGGATGCCAAGAAGGTCGGCCGCATCGGCGTCAAGGCGCTGGTCTATTTCGAGGTCGTCTCGACCTTCGCATTGTTGATCGGACTTGTCGTTGGCAACCTCGTCAAGCCCGGCGCCGGCTTCGGCAACGCGGCGGCGAATGCGCAGGCGGTTGCAAAGTTCGCAGATCAGGCCAAGGCGCAAAGGAGTTCCGAATTCGTCCTGCATATCATTCCCGATACCGTGGTCGGTGCGTTCGCCCAGGGTGAGATCCTTCAGGTGTTGTTGTTCTCGGTGCTGTTCGGCTTCGCCATCATGAGCCTCGGCGAGCGCGGCCACACCATCCGCAGTTTCATCGACGACGCCGCGCATGCGGTGTTCGGTGTCATCTCCATCGTGATGCGCGCAGCGCCGTTCGGCGCGTTCGGCGCGATGGCCTATACGATCGGCGTGTACGGACCGACGGCGCTCGGTAACCTGATCGGGCTGATCGCCACGTTCTACGTCACCGCAGCGCTGTTCGTGTTCGTGGTGCTCGGAATCATCGCGCGCATCGCCGGGTTCTCGATCTTCAAGTTCCTGGCCTACATCAAGGACGAACTCCTGATCGTGCTCGGCACCTCATCCTCGGAAAGCGCGCTTCCGTCCATGATGGAGAAGCTGGAGCGGCTCGGCTGCTCCAAGTCGGTGGTCGGGCTCGTCGTGCCGACGGGTTATTCGTTCAATCTCGACGGCACCAACATCTACATGACGCTGGCGACGCTCTTCATCGCGCAGGCACTCGGCGTCGATCTCAGCTTCAGCCAGCAACTGACCATCCTGGTCGTGGCGATGCTGACCTCGAAGGGCGCCTCCGGAATCACCGGCGCGGGCTTCATCACCCTGGCGGCGACGCTGGCCGTGGTCGATCCGCGCCTCGTGCCGGGCATGGCGATCGTGCTCGGCATCGACAAGTTCATGAGCGAGTGCCGCGCGCTGACCAACCTGTGCGGCAACGGCGTCGCCTGCGTGATCGTCGCCTGGTGGGAGGGTGAGCTCGACCGCGACAAGCTGAACGCCAACCTCTCCAGGCAGATCGATCCGACCGACATGGAGACGGCGATCACGACGGACTGATCTGGATCTGACGACACGAGCTGCGTTGTCAGACCTTGAAGTAATGGGGCTGGTCGAGATCTTCGATCAGCCCTTTTTCTTTGGGCGCCCAGCCGAGCGCAGCCCGCGTCTTCGCGCTCGAGGTCGGAACGTCGACGGCCGCAAACCGCGCGAACCAGCCGAAATGAGATTCGGCGTCGTCGGGAGATTTCGAGACCACGGGCACGCCGAGCCTCTTGCCGATCACCTCCGCGATCACCTTGAACGGCACGCCTTCCTCGCCAATGGCGTGATAGCGGCGAGCGGATGCGCCTTGTTCGAGCGCGAGGCGATAGACGCGCGCGGCATCGAGGCGATGGGCGGCCGGCCAGCGGTTCATGCCGTCGCCGATATAGGCTGCAGCTCCTTTCTCCCGGGCGATCGCAATCAGGCGCGGGACAAAGCCGTGGTCGCCCTCGCCATGGGTCGTGGGCGGCAGCCGCACGATGCCGGCGCGGACGCCTCGGTCGGCGAGCTCTTCGGCGGTCGCTTCCGACACGCGCGGAAAGTGGCGGGCCGCCGCATCGTCCTCGGTCGCGAGCCGTCCGGGCGCGAGCAGCGCGACGCCCGAGGTGACGATCAGCGGACGCTCGGAGCCATTCAGTTCGTCGCCGAGCGCGAGGATCGCACGGCGGTCGAGTTCGCAATTCTCGGTGAATTTCGAGAAGTCGTGGTTGAATGCGAGGTGCAGCACGCCGTCGGAGGCAGCCGCGCCGCTGCGCAAGGAGGCGTGATCCTCCAGCGAGCCGTGATGGACCTCCGCGCCCATCGCGGTGAGGGCGGCGGCACCGGCATCCGTCCGGGCAAGGCCGGCGACGCGGTGCCCGGCGGCGATCAGGTCGGCAACGACGGCGGAGCCGACGAAGCCGGTGGCGCCGGTGACGAAGACACGCATGAGCAATCTCCAGGAATTGGCGGCGAGGGGTTGGTGGAGACGACCATCCGCATTACAAATATCCGGGTAAAGTAGTGACGTTATCAGGGTATAATAGCTAACAGCATGAGCGAGACCGCCACCGCCGAGAACCTGCTCGGGGCCTATCTCCGGGATCGCCGCACCAGGCTCGATGCCGCCGCGTTCGGCCTTGCCGGCAGTCGCAGGCGCACGCCCGGCTTGCGTCGCGAGGAGGTGGCGCAGCGCGCCAATATCAGCCCGACCTGGTACACGTGGCTGGAGCAGGGCCGCGGCGGAGCACCGTCGGCCGACGTGCTCGACCGCATCGCCCGCGCGTTGATGCTGACCGATGTCGAGCGCGAGCATTTGTTCCTGATCGGCCTCGGCCGCCCGCCCGAGGTGCGCTACCAGGCCAGCGAAGGCGTCTCGCCGCGGCTGCAGCGCGTGCTCGACGCACTCGCATTCAGCCCGGCGCTGGTGCGGACCGCGACCTGGGACGTCGTCGCCTGGAATCGTGCCGCAACCGCCGTGCTGACGGACTACGGCGCGATCCCGCCGGGACAGCGCAACATCCTGCGCTTCATCTTCTGCGATCCGCGCGTGCGCGCGGCGCAATATGATTGGGACAGCGTGGCCCGCTTCGTCGTGGCCGCGTTCCGGGCGGATGCCGCGCGCGCGGGCGCGGTCTCGCATGTCGCCGACTTCGTGGATGAGCTGTGCCGCACCAGTCCGGAATTCGCCGCGCTCTGGCGCGACAACGACGTGCGCCATCACGGCGATGGCACCAAGCGGCTGCGCCACCCGGTTCACGGCATGATGTCGTTCGAATTTTCGAGCTTCAACGTCGAGGGCCGCTCCGATCTCAGCATGATCGTCTACAACCCGGCGACGCCCGAAGACGCCGAGCGCATCAGAAAGCTGCTCGCCGAGCGAACAGATTGACTGAAGCAGGCAGCTTGCCCGAAGGGCTTAGAACCGCCCCGGCCGGTACGGAGTCGGATCGATCGCAGGCGTCTCGCCGCTCATCATCTCCGCGAGCAGGTGCCCCGTCGCCGGTCCGAGGGTGAAGCCCTGGTGGCCGTGGCCGAAATTCATCCAGAGGCCCGGATGGCGCGACGCTTGCCCGAGCACCGGCAGCATGTCGGGCGTGCAGGGGCGGGTGCCGAACCACGGATCCGGCTCGACGCGCTTGCCGAGATCAATCAGCTCGCGTGCGGATGCTTCCGCGCTGGCGAGCTGTACGGGCGTGGCGAGAGCCTCAGGGCTCGTTAGCTCGGCTCCCGTGGTGATGCGAATGCCCTTGGCCATCGGCCCCATGGCATAGCCGCCGGACTTGTCGATCAGCGGCAGGTCGAGCGAAGCGCCGCCGCTGTAATGCATGTGATAGCCGCGCTTGCGCACCAGGGGGATGCGATAGCCGAATTTGTGGAGGAGATCGGGCGACCACGGCCCGAGGGTCACGACAGCGTGGGCGGCGTCGAGGCGCCCCTGGTCCGTATCGACCGACCAGCCGCTCGCGGTCTGCCGCAGCGACTGCGCATCGCCGAGCACGATGGTGCCGCCGCGGCGCTCGAACAGCTCGGCATAGGCCGTGACCAGCGCGCCGGGATCGGACACGGTCCAGGTGTCGAGCCAATGGATCGCGCCGGGGAGGTCGTCGCGCAGGACCGGCTCGGCCTTGGCGAGATCGCTGCCCGAGAGCACGCGAAAATTCACGCCGAACTCGCTCCGGTCTTGTTCGGCGTCCTTGATCGAGTGCTCCAGGGCGGCAGCATCACGATACAGCGCGCGGTAGCCGGCGCGGCGGATGAGATTGTCGGCATGGGCCTCGCGAATGAAGATGTCGTGCTCGCTCGTCGCGTAGGCGATCAGCCGCGCCCAGGCCTCGATCGCCTCGCGATGGCGCTTCGGCGCCGAATGCCACCAGTAACGGAGCAGGGGCTCGATATGGAGATGAAGCGACGACAGGCTGTAGCGTACATCGTTGGTGCGGCCGGTCGCGATCTTCAGGAGGGTCGCAAGGTCCCGCGGCATCGGATAGGGGCGAACTGCTTCGGCCTGGATCATCCCGGCGTTGCCGTAGCTGGTCTCGCGGCCCGGCTCCCTGCGGTCGACGAGCGTGACGGTCCAGCCGCGCTGCTGGAGGTGCAGCGCCGCGCTCACGCCGATCATGCCGCCGCCGAGAACGATTGCGCTTTGCATTGAAACTGA
Organism: Bradyrhizobium sp. 192; assembly: GCF_023100965.1. Lineage (NCBI taxonomy): Bacteria > Pseudomonadati > Pseudomonadota > Alphaproteobacteria > Hyphomicrobiales > Nitrobacteraceae > Bradyrhizobium > Bradyrhizobium sp. 192. The sequence goes on along the minus strand of NZ_CP064690.1, from coordinate 5,089,424 downwards.
CCTCGCCAAATCAAAAAACGCCCGGCTTGACCCGGGCGTTTTCTCTTGCGTGTTCGGTTTTATTCGCCGCCGCCGAAGCGGCGGGACCACCAGCCGGCGCGGCGTGGCGTGGCCGGCGTTTCACTTGCCGGTTCCGGCGCGGGCTCAGCCGCCGGCGGAGTGGCCGGCTCAGGCGCCTGCGCGACCGGGGCTGCCGGCTCGCTCGGGCTGCTCGACAGGAAGCTCACCTTTTCCCGGACCGTGGAGCGGCGCCGCGCGGCCTTGTCGTCGGCGGGCTCTTCCTCCGCGGCAACGGGCTCCGGCTGGGCCGGCGCCACCTCGGTTCGCACCTCGGCGCGCGGCTCGGGCTGCGAGACCTCAGGCTCGGCGGTGTGCTCGGCTTGGGCGATCGAGGGTGCAGCCTCGCTGCTGAAGCCGTCGAAATCGGCGACTGCGTCGGACGCTTCCGACGGCTGACTGGTACCGAGTTCGTCGCCGATCGAGCCGGCAAGACCTTCCTCGCCGCTGCCACGCCGACGGCGTCCACCCCGACGACCACGCCGGCGGCGTCGGTCCGCGCTGCCCTGCTGCTCGCCGCGGGCCGCCTGCTCCTCGCCCTCTTCGCCATCCTGTTCGGACTCTGCATCCTCTTCGCCTTCGCCGGCCGCGACAGCCGGCTCGGGAAGGGTGGCAGGGCTATCCTCACGCAACTCGCCGTCGCGCTGGCCACCGCGGCCGCGCCGGCGCCGGCGGCGCTTGCGGCGCTGGCCGTCCTGCTCGGAACCTGCTTCGCCCGCGGCCTCTTCAGCGAGACCTTCACTCTCGTCGGTCTCGACTTCGGATTCGGTCTCGATGTCGAAGCCGTCCTCGTCGTCGAAGGCTTCTTCCGCCAGCGGGGGCGGGCTCGCGGCCGCCTGCGCCACCAGCAGTGCCTTGGCGGCTTCCAGTGTGTGGACCTGCTCGCCGCGGTCGATGACGTAGGCCTGCGGTCCGCTGACGCTTGCGTCGGCGATGACCGACAGCGTCACCTTGAAGCCGTTCTCGAGATCGCGCAGATGGCCGCGCTTGTGGTTCAGCACATAGAGCGCGACGTCGGTGCGGGTGCGGACCACCAGATTGTGGGTCGCGCCCTTCATCAGGATCTCTTCGAGGCCGCGCAGCAGCTGCAGAGCCACCGAAGACACCGAACGGACATGGCCGGTGCCGCCGCAATGCGGGCACGGATCGGTCGAGCTCTCGAGCACGCTGGCGCGGATGCGCTGGCGCGACATCTCGAGCAGGCCGAAATGCGAGATGCGGCCGACCTGGATGCGCGCGCGGTCCTGCCGCAGGCAGTCCGACAGCTTGCGCTCGACCGCGCGGTTGTTGCGCTTCTCGTCCATGTCGATGAAGTCGATGACGATCAGGCCGGCGAGGTCGCGCAGACGAAGCTGGCGGGCGACCTCTTCGGACGCTTCCAGATTGGTCTTGAGCGCGGTGTCCTCGATATGGTGCTCGCGGGTCGAGCGGCCGGAGTTGACGTCGATCGAGACCAGCGCCTCGGTCTGGTTGATCACGATGTAGCCGCCGGAGCGCAGCTGCACGGTCGGCGAGAACATCGCGTCGAGCTGGCTTTCGACGCCCATGCGCGAGAACAGCGGTTGGCCGTCGCGATACTGTTTCACCGCGCTGACATTGGCGGGCATCAGCATCTTCATGAAGTCGCGGGCTTCGCGGTAGCCGGCTTCACCGGCCACCGAGATCTCGTCGATCTCCTTGTTGTAGAGGTCGCGCAGCGATCGCTTGATCAGCGAGCCTTCCTCGTAGACGAGGGTCGGAGCCTGCGACTTCAGCGTCAGGTCGCGCACCGTCTCCCACATCCGGATCAGATATTCGAAGTCGCGCTTGATCTCGGGCTTGGTGCGGGCGGCGCCGGCGGTGCGCAGGATGATGCCCATGCCTTCCGGCACGTCGAGATCCTGCACCACTTCCTTCAGGCGCGAACGGTCCTGGGCGCTGGTGATCTTGCGGCTGATGCCGCCGCCGCGCGCGGTGTTCGGCATCAACACGGCATAGCGGCCGGCGAGCGAGAGGTAGGTGGTCAGCGCCGCGCCCTTGTTGCCGCGCTCTTCCTTGACGACCTGCACCAGCATGACCTGGCGGCGCTTGATGACTTCCTGGATCTTGTACTGGCGGCGCGGGCGGAAGGTGCGCTCCGGCACTTCCTCCAGCACGTCGTCGCCGCCGACGGATTCAACGACTTCCTCTTCGGCTTCCTCGTCGTCCTCGTCCTCATCCTCGTCGTCTTCGCCGGTTGTTTCCGCAGCCTCGGCATGAGGGGCCTCGCCGTAGACGGCGTCGGCCGGCTCAGTTGAAGCGGTCACGGCTTCGGCGAGATCCTCGGCATGCGTTTCGTGGGAATAGGAGGCGTGAGCCTCGAAGGTCTGGGCCTCCTGCGGTTCGGCAGCAACCACGGGTTCGGCGCCGACGGCCGCGACAGGCGCGGGGGTCTCATCGGCATGATGATACTCGTCATGATCGTGACCATGGTCATGATCATGCGCGTGATCGTCACCATGGGCATGATGATGGTCGTGCGCGTGTCCTTCGTGGTCATGATCGTGGTGATCATGATCGCCATGTTCGTGGTCGTGATGATCGTGCTCGCCCGGATGCTCCGCATCGGCGTGCAGATGCTCGCCTTCGTGCGACGCGCCTTCGGCGAACATGGCCTCGCCCTCGACCGGCTGGGCCGTGGGATCGGTGCCTTCAACGACATCGCTACGGACGCGTTCGCCATGACCGCGGCGGCGGGAGTTGCGGTGGCGCGAGCGGCGGCGGCCGTTGGAGCGGTTCTCGCTCTCTTCCTCGGCCTCGCGATGGGCCTGTTCCTCGGCCTCGATCAGCGCCTGCCGGTCGGCGACCGGGATCTGATAATAGTCGGGATGGATTTCGCTGAAAGCGAGGAAGCCGTGGCGGTTGCCGCCATATTCGACGAAGGCGGCCTGGAGCGAGGGTTCGACCCTTGTGACCTTGGCGAGGTAGATATTCCCGCGCAGTTGCTTGCGTTGCGCGGTCTCGAAATCAAACTCTTCGACGCGATTGCCGCGGACCACGACGACCCGGGTCTCCTCCGGGTGGGTGGCATCGATCAACATCTTGTTGGGCATGTCTTAACTCTTGGCGGCGGCGGGCGCTTTTCACCGTGGGCGCGAGCTGCGCTGCCGGGTGACGCGACGGTCCACCTGATTCGGGGGTGAGGGGAAGGCCGAAACGCCGTCTCTCGCGCCTTGCCGAACCGGAAGCTTCAGGGCCAAGGCGGCGCGCGGGATTTTCACTCCGCAGCGTCGCGAATGATCCTTCAGAATTCGTCGGCACAGTCTGGCGCATCAAGCGTCGGCCCGTATGAAACATTGGGCGGCGAGGCCGCCCTTCAATCAGTTGCTGCAGGCCAGGCATGGCGCGAGCGCGCTCGCCTTGGGGGTCACGAACCGCTCCCTTGGGATCAAGGGACCGGGTAATGGGTTACGTCGCTGTCAGAACTGTCCCGGAAACGCGAGTGGTAACCCAGGACCGTCCGCCACCGGCGCTTGACCCGCTCCACCTCGCTGCCGCGCACCGCGCTGGTCTTAGAGGGGAACGGAAAACGCTGGAATTCCCAAACCTTGAGAGTTCCGGCGCTGCACCGGGAGGCTGAATGCGACACAACCGGAAATATCGGCCGTCAGCATTCCGTACATACGAGGAATGAGCCATCGGTGCAAGGGAGCGTCGCACGGCGGTCACAGTCAGCGAGTTTCGCGCTTCTGTCATTAAGGATCGATTAACCCTGTGGTTCTATTGCGTTAAAAGGGCTGCTCGGAGGCACGGAATCGGTGGCGAGCCGCGCAAATCAACGGGTTTTGCTGGGATGCGCTCTGCTGTGCGCAGCGGCGTTGCCGTGTGCCGATTCCTCGCGCCTGAGCGCCGCGGAAAGCCAGCCGCAACCCATTGTTGCAGTAGCGAATTTTCCGGTCGCCTCCGCCGCCCGGCTGGCCGGCGATGGCAAGCAGACTCGCTTCATTCTCGACCTCGACCAGACCGTCACCTTTCGCGCCGTCACGCTGGCCGACCCGTACCGGGTCGTCGTTGACGTGCCGCAGGTGAATTTTCAGCTGCCCGCGGGGGCAGGGAGCGGGGGGCGCGGACTGGTCAAGGCCTTCCGCTATGGACTCGTCATGCCCGGCGGCTCGCGAATCGTGTTCGACCTGACCGGACCGGCCCGGATCGCCAATTCCTATGTGCTGGAGGCGGCCAACGGTCAGCCGGCCCGGCTCGTGCTGGAGCTGGAGGAGGTCGACCGGACCGCCTTCGTGCAGTCGCTCGCACCCGAACACCGCCCCGAGCTGCGTCCGACGATCGCGGAAGCGCAGCCTGCAACGGCTCCCGCGACGGCCCCGGACACGGCGGCGCAGCAGAAGGCCGACGGCCGCCCGGTGGTCGTGATCGATCCCGGCCATGGCGGCATCGACAACGGCACGCAGTCGAGCGGCGAGAGCGAGAAGAACCTTGTGCTGGCCTTCGGGCTGGCGCTCCGCGACAAGCTGGAAAAGGCCGGCAAATACCGTGTGGTCATGACGCGGGACGACGACACCTTCATTCCCCTCAATGACCGGACCAAGGTCGCCCGGAATCTGAAGGCGGCCTTGTTCGTCTCCATTCATGCCGATGCGCTGCCTCGCGCCGAGGGCGATGCGCAGGGCGCGACCATCTATACGCTGTCCGACAAGGCGTCCGACGCAGAGGCACAGCGGCTGGCTGACGCCGAAAACCGGGCGGATGCGATCGCCGGCTTCAACCTCGCCGAAGAGCCGACCGACGTCGCCGATATCCTGATCGACCTCACCCAGCGGGAAACCCGCACCTTTTCAAACCGTTTCGCCCGCCTTCTGATGGGCGAGATGAAGTCGACGGTGCGGATGCACAAGCATCCCCTGAAGTCGGCGGGCTTCCGGGTGCTGAAGGCGCCGGATGTGCCCTCGGTGCTGGTCGAGATCGGCTACGTCTCAAATAAAGGTGACCTCGAGCATTTAGTCTCGGAGGGTTGGCGGTCCCGTGCCGTGGGCTCGATGGCGCAGGCGATCGACGGGTTCCTGACCAAACGGATGGCCACGGCGGGATCGTCGAATTGACGCCCCGGGGATCGTCAAATTGACGACCCGGGGATTGCCGAATTGACGACCTCGGGATCGCCCCAATTGGGCGACCCGGGGATCGTCGAATTGAAGGGGTTTTCCAGTCCCGCCGCAAAAGCCCTAGTTTGGCCACAGCGGGCGCTTTATAAAAATCCCGCAGGGGGTTCCGGAATCGGCGAGAATCCTTGTTCGGCAGGCGTCTTAAGTCCGGCACTGATGGTATTGCGTTAGCCGGTGAATTCGCGACGGGAGATTGGCGCCTGTTTGGGGTGCCAGTTTTTTGGTCCGATGGGCTGATACTGGTCTGATCCAGAGTTTGAACGGATAAACACATAATGCGCTTGCTGGTGCGGTTCATGGGCTTCCTGTTCGCCGCGGGAACGGTATTGTTCCTTGTCGGTGTCGGGGCCGTGGCAGGCTTGATCTGGCATTTCTCCAAGGACTTGCCCGACTACTCTCAGCTTCAGGATTACGAGCCGCCTGTGATGACCCGCGTGCACGCGGTCGACGGCTCGCTGCTCGGCGAATATGCGAAGGAGCGGCGGCTGTACCTGCCGATCCAGGCGGTGCCCAAGCTCGTGATCAACGCGTTCCTGGCGGCCGAAGACAAGAATTTCTACGAGCATGGCGGCATCGACTACACCGGCATGGCGCGCGCCGGCGTGGCCTACATCCAGAACTACGGCTCCAACCGCCGTCCGCAGGGCGCCTCGACCATCACCCAGCAGGTCGCCAAGAACTTCCTGCTGACCAACGAGGTCTCCTTCTCCCGCAAGATCAAGGAAGCCTTGCTGGCGATGCGGATCGAGAAGACCTATTCGAAGGACAAGATCCTCGAGCTGTATCTGAACGAAATCTATCTCGGCCTCGGCGCCTACGGCATCGCGGCCGCGTCGCTGGTCTATTTCGACAAGTCGGTGAACGAGCTGACGGTGGCGGAAGCGTCCTATCTGGCCGCGCTGCCGAAGATGCCGGCAACGCTGCATCCGGTCCGCAATCGCGACCGCGCCATCGAGCGCCGCAACTACGTGATCGACCGTCTGCTGGAGAACGGCTGGATCAAGCAGGCCGACGCCGACAAGGCTCGCAAGGAGCCGCTGGCCGTCACCAGCCGTTCCAACGGCGCCCACACCTTCGCCGGCGAATATTTCGCCGAGGAAGTCCGCCGCGACATCTTCGAGCGCTATGGCGAGAAGAAGCTGTATGAAGGCGGTCTGTCGGTGCGCACGACGCTCGACCCGAAGATCCAGGTGATGGCGCGCAAGGCGATGGTCACCGGCCTCGTGAACTACGACGAGCAGCAGGGCTATCGGGGCGCCATGAGCAAGCTCGATATTTCGGGCGACTGGGGCGTCAAGCTCGCCGAGATCAAATCGCTCTCCGACATCTCGCCATGGCGGATGGCGGTGGTGCTGGAGACCAGCGACCAGTCTGCCCGCATCGGTTTCCAGCCGAGCCGGGAGCTTGGCGGCGCCGTGAGCAAGCAGCGCGAGACCGGCATCGTCACGCTTGACGGCGTGCGCTGGGCGCGGGCCGCGCAGGGCGGAACCAAAGGCAAGACGCCGACGGCGGTGTCGCAGGTGCTGCAGCCCGGCGACGTGATCTATGCCGATCCGCTCTACAAGGACGGCCAGCCGGTCGAGGGCCAGTACCGGTTGCGCCAGATCCCCGAAGTGTCCGGCGCGATGGTGGCGATGGATCCCTGGACCGGCCGCGTGCTCGCGATGGTCGGCGGCTTCTCGTTCGACCAGAGCCAGTTCAACCGCGCCACGCAGGCCTATCGGCAGCCGGGTTCGTCGTTCAAGCCGATCGTCTATTCGGCCGCGCTCGACAACGGCTATACGCCCTCGACCGTGGTGCTCGACGCACCCATCGAAATCGACCAGGGGCAGGGCGCCGGCGTATGGCGGCCGGAAAACTTCTCCTCGGGCAAATTCCAGGGACCGGTGACGCTGCGCAACGCGCTGCGGCAGTCGCTCAACACCGTGACGGTGCGGCTGGCGCAGGACATCGGCATGCCCTTGATCGGCGAATATGCCCGCCGTTTCGGTGTCTATGACGAACTGCCGAACTATCTCTCCTACGCGCTGGGCGCCGGCGAGACGACGGCGATGCGCATGGTCACGGCCTACTCGATGCTCGCCAATGGCGGCCGCCGCGTGAAACCGACGCTGATCGATCGTATCCAGGACCGCTACGGCCACACCATCTTCAAGCACGACCAGCGCGAATGCCGCGGCTGCGACGCGCCGGGCGGCTGGAAGAACCAGCCCGAGCCGCAGCTGATCGACCGCCGCGAGCAGGTGCTGGACTCCATGACCGCCTATCAGATCACCGAGCTGATGGAAGGTGTGGTTCAGGCCGGCACCGCGACCGTGGTCAAGGCGGTCGGCAAGCCGATCGCCGGCAAGACCGGCACCACCAATGAGGCCAAGGACGCCTGGTTCGTCGGCTTCTCGCCCGATATCGCCGTCGCCATCTATATGGGCTACGACAAGCCGCGTCCGCTCGGCAAAGGCAACGCCGCGACCGGCGGCCATCTCGCGGCTCCTATCGCGCGCGACTTCCTCCAGCTCGCGCTCGCCGACAAGCCCGCCGTTCCGTTCAAGGTCCCGGCCGGCATCAAGCTGGTTCGGGTCGTCGCCAAGACCGGCATGCGCGCCGGCCCCGGCGAAACCGGCGGAACCATCCTCGAAGCCTTCAAGCCGGGCACGGCGCCGCCGGATAATTATTCGGTCATCGGCGTGGCCGACGCCGACGGGCGCGGCGGCATGCCGGCCTCGCAGCAGCAGCAGCCGGACTCCGGCTTCATCATGCGGCCGGGCACGGGTGGGCTGTGGTAGCGGAAAACGTTTGATACGGGCGAGGCGGGCGGTTGCGCTTTGCTGCCGCCGCCGCTACATCCCGCATTTCAGTTGACGCGTCACCAATTCCGCGAGACCAGAGAACACCATGCGCGCCGAAATCGAACGGTTGGTAGAAGAGATCAAGCAGTCAGTCGGGCTGCTGAGGAGGCATCTTTGACGTCGAGAAATCGACGGCGCGCCTCGCTGAGCTGAACAAGCTCGCAGAAGATCCCAACCTCTGGAACGACCCCCAGAAGGCCCAGAAGCTGATGCAGGAGCGGACCTCGCTTGAGGATTCGCTTGGCGGTATCGGCAAGGTCGAGCAGGAGCTCGAAGACGACATCGGCATGATCGAGCTCGGCGAGGCCGAGGGCGATGCGGGCGTCGTGGCTGAGGCCGAAGCCGCGTTGAAGAATCTCAAGAAGGAAGTGGCGCGGCGCGAACTCGAGGCGCTGCTCTCGGGCGAAGCCGACCGGTTCGATTCCTATCTCGAAGTCCATGCCGGCGCCGGCGGCACCGAGAGCCAGGATTGGGCCCAGATGCTGCTGCGCATGTACACGCGCTGGGCCGACACCCACGGCTTCAAGGTCGAAGTGCTGGAAGAGTCCGAGGGCGAAGAGGCCGGCATCAAGTCCGCGACCATCCAGGTCTCCGGCCACAACGCCTATGGCTGGCTGAAGACCGAAGCGGGCGTGCATCGCCTGGTGCGCATCTCGCCGTTCGATTCCAACGCGCGGCGGCACACGTCTTTCTCCAGCGTGCAGGTCTTCCCGGTCATCGACGACAGCATCAAGATCGACATCAAGGAATCCGATGTCCGCGTCGACACCATGCGCTCGGGCGGCGCCGGCGGCCAGCACGTCAACAAGACCGAATCCGCGGTGCGGCTGACGCACATCCCGACCGGCGTTGCCGTGGTCTGCCAGGCCGGCCGTTCCCAGCACAAGAACAAGGCGCAGGCCTGGGACATGCTGCGTGCGCGTCTTTATGAAATCGAGCTGAAGAAGCGCGAGGAGAAGGCCGCCGCCGACCAGGCCGCCAAGACCGATATCGGCTGGGGCCACCAGATCCGCTCCTACGTGCTGCAGCCCTACCAGATGGTGAAAGACCTGCGCACGGGCGTGCAGACCTCGGACACCTCGGGCGTGCTCGGCGGCGATCTCGACGACTTCATGGCCGCGACGCTGGCGCAGCGCGCCTTCGGCACAACTGGCGCCGACATCGAGGACGTGGACTGACCATGCCCCGCATCGCCTTCATCGGATTGGGGCGGATGGGTCATGGCATGGCCGGCCGCTATCTCGATGCCGGCTTCACGGTGACGTTGTGGAATCGCAGCAAGGCAAAAGCGGAAGACCTGATCGCGCGCGGCGCGCATTGGGCGACCTCGCCTGAAGACGCCGCGATCGACGCCGACGCCGTCGTGACCATGGTGGCCGATGACGAAGCCTCGCGCGTGGTCTGGCTCGGCCCGAAGGGCGCGGCCAAGACGGCGAAATCAGGCACCATCGCGATCGAATGCTCCACCGTCTCTCATGACCATGCGCGCGAGATGGGCCGCGAGCTCAACGCGCGCAGCCTCATCTATCTCGATTGTCCCGTGACGGGTTTGCCGGATGCGGCCGCTGCCGGAAAACTGACCCTGCTGGTCGGCGCCAACGCGGCTGACCTCGATCGCGCGCGGCCCTATCTCGAGCCAATCGGCTCGACCATCCGCCATTTCGGACCGGTGGGCGCCGGCACGGTCTACAAGCTCATCAACAACCTGATGGGCGCGATCCAGATCGCCGGCCTGGCCGAGGGCCTTGCCATCGCCGAGCAGGCCGGGCTCGACATGAACCTCGTGCTGGAATCGATCCAGGCAGGCGTGGCCGCAAGCCCGCAGGTGCAACGCCACTCCAAGCGCATGGTCGCCCGCGATTTCTCCGGCGCGACGTTCACCACAGCACTGCGCCACAAGGATGCAGCCTATGCCGTCAAGTTGGCGGAGAGTCTGCTGGCCGACAAGCCGCTGGTCGCGCGCGCCGCGGTCGAGTCCTACGCGCAGGCGAAGGCGGCGATGCCCGACGAAGATGAGGGCAGGATGATCGAGCTGGTGTCGCGGCCGAAGTAAGCTGCACAGCTCTGTTGCGGAAATCGGGTGGTCACTCCCATGGCTTCGCGCTAGGCGACGGCTCCGGCCACCAGATGCGAGACGTCATGCTTACCACCGATAACAGGATCGACGCGCGTGACTGGTTGCTGCTGGGCCTCCTTTCGATCCTGTGGGGCGGCTCGTTCTTTTTCAACAGCGCAGCGTTGAGGGAATTGCCGCCATTGACGCTGGTGCTGCTGCGAGTGGCGGTGGGTGCGGCCTTCCTTCTGCCGCTCCTGCGGCTTTATCGGATCATTCTTCCCGGGGACATCGCGAGTTGGCGCCCGTATATCGCCATGGCGTTGCTCAACAACGTGTTGCCTTTTTCCATGATCGTGACGGCGCAATTGTTCATTTCGAGTGGGCTGGCGTCTATCCTCAACGCGACCACGCCTTTATTCACCGTCGTGGTGATGGCTGCTGTCGGAGAGGAGAGGCTGATCGCGCGTCGGGCGGCGGGTGTCGTCGTGGGCCTAATCGGCGTCATCATTCTGAAGGGAGGCGGGGTCGAGTTGGTGACGGGGCAGGGAATCGGGATTCTGCTTTGTCTCGGTGCGGCACTCAGCTACGGATTCGCGGCTTTGGTGGCACGGCGCTGGCTGTCCAAATCGCCACCGCTTGCGACGGCGACATGTCAGTTGCTCGCATCGACGATCATGATGACGGTGCTGGCTTTCGTATTCGACCGGCCATGGCGCCTGCCGATGCCTGGCATGACGACCTGGCTCGCCGTGCTCGGCTCGGCGGGCCTCTCGACCGCGCTCGCGTATCTCGTCTTTTTCCAGGTGCTGCGGCGCTCAGGGGCGACCAACGTAACGCTGGTAACGCTCCTTCTTCCCGTGACTGCAATCCTGCTCGGCTATCTGGTCCTTGGTGAGCCGATTTCGATGCGTGAGATTGCCGGCGCCATCGTCATCGCCAGCGCGTTGCTGGTGATTGATGGGCGCGTCTTGCACCTGCTGCGGCGCAGCGTGTAGTTCCGCGTCTGCTGTTTCACCTTGCGGAAAATCCCGGCGCTTGCCAGCCATCGTCCGCCTTGCGACACTCCCCACAAAACAAGACTACAAAACAGGGGAGAGACCGATGCCGGGTCGTCGCGAAAACCTTGCTGCCCTCGCCATTCTTGCCGGCGTGCTCGTCACGACACCGGCCTCGGCGCAGAAGAAATACGATCCCGGAGCCACCGACACCGAAATCAAGATCGGCAACATCATGCCCTATAGCGGGCCGGCGTCGTCCTATGGCGTGATCGGCAAGACCGAGGCGGCCTTCTTCAGGATGATCAACGATCAGGGCGGCATCAACGGCCGCAAGATCAATTTCATCAGCTACGATGATGCCTACTCTCCGCCGAAGGCGATCGAGCAGGCGCGCAAGCTGGTCGAGAGTGACGAGGTCCTCTTGATCTTCCAGCCTCTCGGAACGCCCTCGAACTCCGCGATCATGAAATACATGAACGCCAAGAAGGTGCCGCAGCTGTTCGTCGCCTCCGGCGGCACCAAGTTCGGCGACCCCAAGAACTTCCCGTGGACGATGGGCTTCCAGCCGAACTACCAGAGCGAAGGACGAATCTACGCGAAATATATCCGTGACAAGTTTCCGAACAGCAAGATCGCGGTGCTCTGGCAAAATGACGACGCCGGCAAGGATCAGTTCAAGGGATTGAAGGACGGCCTCGGCGACAAGGTCAATATGATCATCGCCGACAAATCCTACGAGGTCAGCGATCCCTCGATCGACTCGCAGATCGTCGCCTTGCACGATTCCGGCGCTGATATCTTCTTCTCGTGGGCCGCGCCGAAGGGATCGGCGCAGGCGATCCGGAAGGTCGGCGAGCTCGGCTGGAAGCCGAAATTCTTCCTCGCCAACACGGCCACATCCATTGCGTCGGTGCTGAAGCCCGCCGGGCTCGACTATGCCAAGGACATCATCTCGACCGCCTATCTGAAGGACCCGACCGATCCGACCTGGGACAAGGATCCGGCCGTGGTGAAGTGGCGCGAATTCATGGACAAATATTACCCCGATGGCGACAAGACCAACGCCAACAACCTCTATGGCTATGTGCAGGCCGAGGCGATGGCGCAGGTGCTGAAGCAGTGCGGCGACAACCTCACGCGCGAGAACGCGATGAAGCAGGCCACCAGCCTGAAGAATTTTCACACCGACCTGATGCTGCCCGGCATCATGGTCAACACCTCAGCCGACGACTACTTCCCGATCGAGCAGATGCAGCTGATGCGTTTCAACGGGCAGGCCTGGGAGCTGTTCGGCGACGTCATCACCGGCGAGGTCGGCCACGAGCGCAGTCAGTAGTCAGGGCTATAAACGCTCCTGCTAGGGGCTCAGCCCGCGCTGAGACGCACGCCGGCGCGCAGGAATTTCTGCGGATCGACCGCTTCGCCATCGATGCGGGTCTCGTAATGCAGATGCGGACCGGTCGAGCGACCGGTCGACCCGACCAGACCGACGACATGGCCGATCTTCACGATCTCGCCGACCTTGACGTTGATCTCGGAGAGATGGCCGTAGCGGGTCGAAAGCCCGTTACCATGGTCGACCTCGACCATGCGGCCGTAACCGCCGGACCAGCCGGCGGACACCACCTTGCCGTTGGCGGTGACGCGAACCGGATCGCCGGTGGCGGCGCGGAAATCGAGCCCGGTATGCATCGCGGGCCGACCGAGGAAGGGATCGCTGCGAACGCCGAAGCCGGAGGTGAATTCGACCTCGCCGATCACGGGCTTGCGATAAGGCACCAGCGCCAGCGTGCGATTGAGACGGTCCATCTCGGCGCGCGTGGTGTTGATGCGTGAGAGCTGCTTCTCGAACGGTCCGGCGTTCGCCGTCAGTTTGACCGGTACGAATGGACCGCCCATCGCGGTGCGCGGCACGGCGGATTCGAGATTGGCGAGATTCAGGCCGAGATCGCTGACGACACCGCGCATCCGGCGCATCCGTGAATCCATGCTTTCCTCGACGGCGCTGAGCGCCGCCATCTGGCGCCGTTCCACCTGGTCGAGCGAGGTCGTGAGCCGGACCAGGACGTTGTCGAAACCCTGGTTCTTGGCGAACTGGTTGGTTGGGGGAGTGGCAACAGTCGGAGCGCGCGACTCGAGGCGCGCCTCACGGTCCGGCGGTGCCACGAAGATCACGGTGTCGCTGATCGGCGAGGGTTTTGGCGTCACCTGGCTCGAATCGCCGCGCTGAGGCGTCGCGCGCGGAATCGAGCCGGTTACATCAGGCATGGCTCCGAGCGCCGTGGCCCGGGACTCCAGCGCCGTCTGGCGCTTCATGATCTGGTCGAGTTTCTGGTCGAACTGTTCCTGGTCGAGCAGCTGGCGGCTGGTGGTCCGGTCGACCTTGGCGCGCAGCTCCGCGATGCGGTCCTCATAGGCGTACTGCATCTCGGCCTGGCGAGCGATTAGCCGGGTCAGGACGTCGTCACGGAACGCGAAATAGGTGGCGGTTGCCGCCGACCAGAGACCGAGCAGCACCACCGTGCCGACCACGATCCAGAACACCACGGGCCCGAAGCGGACCTGCTTGCCGGCATGGACGATGGTGTAGGCGTCGTCGGTCTCGGGAAGGGGAATCGCTGCAGCTGCCGCAAGGGCGGGACGGCGTTGGAAGGCCCGTCCGTGGTCGTGAGGATGATGTTGGGCGTACTGCGAATATTGGGCAGAACTTTTCGACATCGGCACTCCCGCGCCGGTCGGATGAGTCCGTACGGCCTAATTGCCGCAGCAATCTGGGCCGGTCATGGTTAATTTTCCGGAAATGGGAACGCGCGAATTTAATGAACTGGTTAAAGACTTCTTGCCGCTTCCAGCACCTCGTCGGCATGGCCGTCGACCCGCACGTTGCGCCAGATCCTGGCCAGTTTGCCATCGGCTCCGACCAGTATCGTGGTGCGAAGAATTCCAAGGAAGCTCTTGCCATACATCGACTTTTCGCCCCAGGTGCCATAGGCTTCAAGCATCTGGTGCGTCTCATCCGAGATCAGGGGGATACCGAGGCCGTGCTTGTCGCGGAATTTCTCCTGGGCCTTTAACGGATCGGCGGAGACGCCGAGCACGGCGGTGCCGGCAGCGGCGAAGGCGCCGGCCAGGCGGGTGAAGTCGATCGCTTCCCGGGTGCAGCCCGGGGTGTCGGCGCGGGGGTAGAAGAACAGCACGAGCTTTCGGCCGGCATAGTCCGCCAATGTGACGACGTCGCCGCCGTCGCGGGTCAGGCGGAAAGCGGGGGCCTTCTGGCCCTCGGTCAGGCCGGATTTCGCCTTCGCGGGCGGGGATGCCGATTTGGAGGAATTTAACTGTTTCGATGCGGCCCTATGTGATCCTGGTTTTGCTAGGGTCCCGGTTGATTTGCTCGCCGGGGTCCGCGGTGTTTTCGCGGACCTGGCCGGAGTCGAGGCCTGCGTCTTGAGGGCCTTCTTTTTAGCCGTCGGACTGCCGGAGGGCGTTTTGGACGATTTCGTTCGGGATTTCTTGGACATACGCCTTCCTTTCGACGCTTTCGGCGGGTCAATCGAAACGGTATTGCAGCTCTCGTCCGGCGTGCCGGAATCGCGCCCTCGGCTGGGCAAGTCTCGCGGCGCCGGAGTATGGTTACAAGGAATTCCACGCACCACCCCACTGCTCGTTGAACGCACTCCCGGGGCGAAATGACGAACAGCAGGAATATTCGAGGTATGGCGGCAATGCCGGCACAGGGAGCTTCGCTTCCAGTGGACGGCTGCGGTCCCGGCGGCGCTCAATCCTATGACGGGCGCCTGTATCGAGAGGCAATGGCAAGGAACAAGTCGCCCCAGGATTACAATCCGGACTTCGATCGGCGCGGCGTTCAGCAACAGCCGCAGGAATGGGACGACGCCGATTGGGATCCGGATCAGGAGGCGGCCGCGGGCCATCGCGCGCGCCGGCTGTTGTCGCGTTCCAATTCGGGCTTTCATCGCTTCGGCGACGGGTTTCGCGGGGTGCGGCGCTGGCTGGCCGCCGATCGCTGGCTGAAGCGGGTCGCGCTCGTCGTCGGGACCCTCGCCGTCGTCTTCGTCGGCTGCTTCGGGGCGCTGTGGTGGCGGCTCGGTGCCGGCCCCATCAATCTCGATATCGCAACGCCGTGGCTGGCGTCCGCGATCGAGGACAATATCGGTCACGGCAACACGGTCGAGATCGGAGGCACCCAGATCGAGCGCGCCGGCCGGGTCCGCATCGCCGTCCGCATCCGGGACATCATCGTCCGCGATCGCGATCACGCCGTCGTTGCCAGCGCGCCGAAGGCCGAAGTGAAGCTGTCGGGTGCAGGCCTCTTGATGGGGCACCTGCGCGCCGAAAGTCTCAATCTGGTCGATGCCGAGCTCGCCATCCGCATCGCGCCTGACGGCACCGTCACCGTGTCCGCCGGCGATACCGCAAAGCCGCTGGCAACCGGCGTCGCCTCGAAGAAGGATGCGGGCCTGCCGCCGACATTCCCGCGCAATGGCGTCCCGCCGCCGCCATTCGCCACGGCGCCTGCGAGTCAGGATCCATCCCAAGCCGCCTCTCAAGGCCCGCCTCAGGTGACGGCGCAGAGCGGCATCCTTCAGGGCCTCGACTGGCTCGACAGTCTGAGCATGACCGGCCTCGACGGCCAGAACCTCAACGAGATCGGCCTGAAGAACGGCAATCTGATCGTCGACGATCAGCAGCGCGGCAGCAAATGGTCGTTTGAGAACATCACGCTCAGCCTGCGCCGGCCGAGCCGCGGCGGCGTCACGCTCAGCCTGGGCGAAGAGGGCGCGCGCCCGTGGATGCTGCGCGCCACGATCGGGCCGGCCGAGAACGGCGTGCGCTCGGTCGACATCAAGGCCGACAAGCTCTCGACCTCCAACATCCTCCTGGCGCTGCGGGTCAAGGATCTCACCTACACGGCCGACCTGCCGCTGACGGGCGAGCTCAAGGGCGAGCTCGGCCGCGACGGCGTGCCGACCTTCTTCCGCGGCAAGATCGCGGTCGGCGCCGGCAATATCATCGACACCGATACGCCGGACTATCCGATGGCGATCGACCAGGCCGAGATCAACGTCGAGTGGGACGCCAATCGGCGGGTGCTGGTCGCCCCGTTCAAGATCCTGTCGGGGGCGAACCGTCTGACGCTTCTGGCTCATCTCGAGCCGCCCAACGGGACCGTCAATGACTGGCAGCTCGGCTTCAGCGGCGGTTCGATCCTGCTCGGCGGCATCGACAACGAGCCGCCGCTCGTCTTCAACCGCATCGCCGTCGGCTTCCGCTTCGACACCGATCACAAGCGCCTCCTGCTGACGCAGGCCGACATCAGCAATGGCGAGATCGGCGTCGCCGGCACCGGTGCCATCGACTATTCCGGCGAGCCGCGGCTGACGCTGGGCTTTGCGGGAACGCCGATGTCGGCCTCCGCGCTGAAGCGGATGTGGCCGACGCTGGTCGTTCCCGAGTTGCGCGAATGGGTGATCGAGCGGATCGAGCGCGGTACGCTCCAGCGCATCGAGATCGGCGTCAATTCGCCGACGAAAAACCTTCCCCGCAAGGGGCCGCCGATTCCCGACGACGGCCTCTCGGTCAACATCGTGGCGAGCGGCGTCGCGGTCCGTCCCGTGGACGGCATGCCTGTCGTGCACGATGCCGATCTGAAGGCGCGCGTGACCGGCCGCACCGCGACCGTGACCATCGGCCAGGGCATTGCCGATACGCCCGCTGGCCGCAAGGTCACGATTTCCGATTTCGTTTTCGAGGTGCCTGACATGGCGCCCAAGCCGTCGCCGTCGCGGACCAGGTTCCGCGTCGACGGACCGGTGCCTGCGGCGGCCGAGATGCTCTCGAATGATCGCCTGAGTGATCTGTCGTCGACCGTCATCGACCCCAACACCAGCAAGGGGACGTTCACGGCGAACATCCAGCTCGGCCTTCCGGTCAAGGGCGAGTTGACCAAGGAAGACACGACCTACGCCGTCACCGCCGATCTCAACGGTTTTGCCGCCGACAAGCTGGTGATGAACCAGAAGCTGGAGGCCAACACTCTCAAGATCGTTGCGAACAACCAGGGCTATCAGGTCAAGGGCGACGTCAAGATCAACGGGCAGGCGGCCTCAATCGACTATCGCAAGCCCGCCGAGGGCGACGCGGATGTCAGGTTGCAAGCGACGCTGGACGATGCGAGCCGGGCGCGCCTGGGATTCGATCTCGGCCCCGCCGTCAGCGGATCGTTGCCGATCAAGCTTTCGGGCAAGATCGCCGGCGGTCCCGAGCAGACGACCAAGCTCGGCGTCGAGGCCGACCTGACCTCGGTCAAGCTGGACAATATCCTTCCGGGCTGGGTCAAGCTGCCGGGCAAGTCCGGCAAGGCCAGCTTCAAGGTCGTGCCGACCGCGCAATCGACGCGTCTGGAAGACATCGTCATCGAAGGCGGTGGCGCCTCGATCAAGGGCTCGCTCGAAGTCGACGCGAACGGCGATCTCATGAATGCGAACTTCCCGACCTATTCACCTTCCGATGGCGACAAGGCCTCGCTGAAGGTGGAGCGCAGCCAGGATGGCGTGGTCAAGGGCACCATGCGCGGCGACGTGTTCGACGGCCGCGGCTTCCTGAAATCGGCGATCTCGGGCAATTCCAAGGACGAGAAGAACAACAAGTTGAAAAACGTCGATTTCGATATCGACGTGAAACTCGGCGCCGTCGCCGGCTTCAATGGCGAGGCGATGCGCAGCGTCGATGCCAAGATGTCGAAACGCAATGGTGCGATCAAGGCGTTCACGCTGAGCGGCAAGATCGGCAAGGACACGCCGGTGGCCGCCGATCTGCGCGGCGGACGTGCGCAGGGCAGCCGCGAGGTGATCTACCTCCAGACCAACGATGCCGGCGCGCTGCTGCGGTTCACCGACACCTACACCAAGGCGGTCGGCGGCCAGATGGTGGTGGCGATGGAGCCGCCGACGTCTGAGCCGAACACCTCGCGCGAGGGCCTCATCAATGTTCGCGACTTCATGGTGAAGGGCGAGGCACAGCTCGAACGCGTTGCCGCCGGCGCGCCCAACGGCACCGGCAGCGGGGTCTCCTTCAGCGCGTTGCGCGCCGAGTTCACGCGGCAGAACGGCGCACTCACGGTCCGCGACGGCGTGGTCAAGGGTCCCATGATCGGTGCCACCATCGAGGGCTCGATCGACTATCCCGGCAACCAGGTGTGCATGAGCGGCACCTTCGTGCCGATGTACGGCGTCAACAACATCTTCGGCCAGATCCCCCTGTTCGGCATCTTCCTCGGCGGCGGCAACAATGAAGGCTTGATCGGCGTGACCTATGAGGTCGTCGGAACGCCGTCGGCGCCCGTGATGCGCGTCAATCCAATCTCGGCGATGGCCCCGGGCCTGTTCCGCAAGATCTTCGAGTTCAACACCGGCAAGCAGAACTCACCCTTCGAGGAATTCCCCTCGCAGTCGAACGACGGCTCGACCGGCTCGACGCGCCAGCTCTCGAGCGGCTGCACGCTGACGCGGCGGTAACCGAAATCGTCATGCCCGGGCTTGTCCCGCCTGCGCGGCCGAAGCCGCTTCGGCGAGGCGAAGGCCCGGGCATCCACGTAATTTCTTGCTATGGGTACGGAGAACGTGGATGGCCGGGACAAGCCCGGCCACGACGAATGTTGGGGAGTTGGGCGTTTGCCCCTTACGCCGCGCGCACGCCGGCGAGGAACGTCCCGACTTCGCCGGAGAGCTGCTCGGCCTGCTTGGAGAGGTTGCTGGCTGCGGCGAGCACCATGCCGGCGGCGTTGCCGGTCTCGTTCGCGGCGGTCGAGACGCCGCCGATATTGGTGGTGACTTCCTGGGTGGCTTCCGCAGTCTGCGAGACGCTGCGGGCGATCTCGGCGGTGGCGGCGCCTTGCTCCTCGATGGCGGCCCCGATCGAGGTGGCGATGCGGCTGACCTCCTCGATGGTGGCGGTGATGCCGCCGATGGCGTCCACGGCCTCCTTGGTCGCGCCCTGGATCTGCGCGATCTTGTCGCCGATCTCGCGGGTGGCTTCGGCAGTCTGACTCGCCAGCGACTTCACCTCGGAGGCGACGACGGCAAAGCCACGGCCGGCCTCGCCGGCGCGTGCGGCCTCGATGGTGGCGTTGAGCGCGAGCAGGTTGGTCTGGGCGGCGATGCTGGAGATCAGCTCGGCGACGTGCTCGATCTGCTGGGCGCCGTCCGAGAGCGCACGCACGATGGTGTCGGTGCGGCGGGCGCTGTCCACGGCGCGGCCGGTGACTTCGGCGGATTGTGCGACCTGGCGGCTGATCTCGGTGATGGAGGAGGAGAGTTCTTCGGCGGCGGCTGCGACCGTCTGGACGCGCTGGCTGGCTTCGGTCGCGGCGGTACCGACCACGGCGGCGCGGCGGTTGGTGCCTTCGGCGGTGGACGACATCGACTTGGCGGTGGTTTCCAACTCGCCGGAGCCGGAGGCCATCAGGCCGACGAGCTGACCGACGGAGGCGTCAAAGCGGTCGGCAAGCGAGATCAGCGCATCGCGCTTCTCCTGCTCGGTGCGGGTCTTGGTGGCGACCTGCTCGGCTTCCAGATTACGCGCCGTCAGCGCGGTCTGCCTGAGCACTTCGAGCGTCTCGGCCATGCGGCCGATCTCGTCGCCGCGATCGGTCTCCTCGACCGGCTTGTCGATGGCGCCTGCGGAGATCTCCTGCATGCGGTTCTTCTGGCGATCGAGTGCGCTGAGCACGTCGCGGGCGATCAGCCAGGACAGCGTCGCCATCAGCAGCATCAGGCCGACGCCGATCGCGGCGAGCTCCAGCGTCAGTGCGCGCACGTCGGCGTCGATGTCGTCGACATAGAGGCCGTAGCTGATGGTCGCGTTCCAGGGCGCGAATTTGCGCGCGAACACGGTCTTGCGCACGGGTTCGGTCTGGCCGGGGCGGGGATAGAGATAGGAGGTCACGCCGCCCTGCGCGGTCTCGCCGCCGGCCTTGATGATGGCGTCGGCGATCAGGACTCCGTTGGAATCCTTGGCCCCGGTGATCTTGCCTTCCAGCTGCTGGTTGGCGCCGTTCACCAGGATGGAGGTGTCGGGGTTGTAGACGACGGGGTAGCCTTGGTTGCCGTTGAAGTTCATGCGGCGGCCACGCTGGTGGAATTGGGCCTTGGCGTCGGCCAGCGTCAGCTTGCCGGCGGTCACCTCTTCCTGAAGCGATTGTGCGTAGTTGTAGAGCAGCTCCACCGCAGTCCGCATCTGCTGGACCCGGTCCTCCATCATGCGGCTCTTGCTGAGGACGGACGATACGCCGATGATGGCCGTGACCGTGAGAGCCGCAAGGCAGACCATGCTGGCAAGCTTGGTGCGGATCGTCAGATGGCTCAACAGCTTCATCACAGCCCCTACGGAATGGTTGTTGTTGCTCGCATGGGTAGCATGAAGTTCTTACCAATCATGAACGTAGGCCTGTGGGCGCCGGCCGCGCGAAGGACGCCCCGCAGCCTCATGCGCAAGCGTGCAGGCAGAAGGCCATGCATCGCCGCGCGCCTGCATTCTTGCGGGAGGATCGCGCACCCGGACTTTGTTGCTGATCGAGCTCTATCGGAGCGGCAATGAACCGATTCGTTCACCGCCTTGTCATGGCCGTGCTGCTCGTGGCGGTCCTCGTTCTGATCTGGAACGTGCTGGGGGCGCGCTGAGTCGGCACCGGCAGATCCGCCGGTGCCGTCTTGCTTTCAGGTTAATTCGCGAGCGCCTCGGCGCCGCACGAACGTGCCGCTAGTCCTTGCCCATCGCCGCATCGGCGCTGACCGAGCCGCCGCCGGCGGCCGACAGATAGAGGCAGGCGAAGCAGAACAGGATCGCCGCGGTGCCGTTATTGAGCAGCGGCAGGAACACCGGCGTTTCGCCCTTGAGCATGTGGCCCATGAAGTAAGCGAAGGCCATTTCGCCCGCGAGAATGAAAGCGGCGAGGCGGGTGAACAGGCCGATCATCAGAAGCGCGCCGAGCACGAGCTCGATCGCGCCTGCCGTCCAGATCAGCGGCGGGATGTTGGCGAAGTAGGGGAGCACCGGGAATTTGAAGATCTTTGCGACGCCGTACTGGAACAGCAGCAATCCGGTGATGAAGCGAAACAGGCTCAAGAGAACCGGTTGAAAGCGAGTGAGATAAGGAAAGTTCATTTGGTTTGTGCCCTCCATCCAATGCCCGACTAGGATCGTATTCAGTTCAACCCCGCAAGCGATCCCGCGTCAATTTGCGCTGACATTTTTGTCATGTCGGACAAAACACCGCAGTTCGTCCGTTCACGCCGGATTTTTTTGCGCACGATGTTCGTACATCATCAGTATTTTCCCGGTGACACCGAGGGATGCAGGTTACGTTGGGGAGACCTATTCCCGCAAGGCGGGCACGATCAGGAATGGAATCATTCCGAGGATCACGCTCGCTAGCGCGAACACGAGCAGCAGGTTGTAGCCGTGTGTGAAATCGTGGATGAGGCCGCCGCTCCATGAGCCGAAGGCGGAGCCGAGGCCGCTGCCGATCGAGATGGTGCCGAAAATCGTGCCGACGCGCTTGCCGCGAAAGATCTTCATCGCGGTTGCCGTGATCAGCGGGCCGCGAGAGCCCATCATGCTGCCGAAGCAGAAGACGAAGCCGGTGAGCAGGATGATGTTCGGATAGTACTGAAGCAGCCAGAGCAGGACGATGCCGAGAATCGAGATCGCGTAGCTCAGCAGCACCGACGGCCGGCGCCCGATCAGGCCGTCGAGCGCGGACACGCCGAGCATTCCGAACACCAGCACGACGCCCGAAAACCCCCAGGCGGTCGCGGCCTGCAACGGCGGAAAGCCGGCATCTATCAAATAGGCGACGATCTGTGCGGCGATCGCATACATACCGACGGCGGTGAAGAAGAAGGTCGAGAACAGCGCCCAGAACGCGTGGTGACGCATGGCGCTCGGAAGCGTCCAGCCGTGGTCGATGAAGTCGGGATCGCTTCTCTTGGTCACATGCGGCGAGCCGGCCGAAAACATCCGCCAGGGCAGCAGCAGCAGCGGCACCAGCAGGCCGAGCGCGACAAAGCCGAACAGCTGGTAGGTCTCACGCCAGCCGAGATGGTCGATCAGGAGCTGCGAGGCCGGCAGCAGCGCCAGCACGCCGCCGCCCATCGCCGAATACACCACCGCCATTGCGGTCGGCAGCTTTGGACCGAACCAGCGGCCGAGCAGCATCGAGTTCGGCACATTGCCGATGAAGGCGACGCCGATGCCGACGCAGAGTCCGATTGAAAGCTGGAATTGCCACAGCGCCTGCGCCTGGCTTGCGATCAGGAAGGCCGCACCGAGCAGGAACAGACCGAGCGCGTAAACGATGCGCGGTCCGGAATGGTCGAACAATCGTCCCACCAGCGGCGCGGTCAACCCGCTGATCAGCCAGGTCAGTGAATAGATCGAAACGACCTGCGCGCGGTCCCAGCCGAAGTTTTCGGAGATCGGTTTGAGGAAGACGGTGAAGCTCTCGCTCAGGCCGCGGCCCAGGACCGCCAGCGTGAAGCACAGCGCGAGCACGACGAGCGCGGTGCGCACCGCAGCTTGCTGCGAGCGCTCTGGTTCCATGATCGCTACCGCGGGCGCCTCCTTGGTCGTTTCCTTGGCCGTTTCTCTGGGCGTGTTCTGATCCATTGCCCGTCAGGGAGCGCGCATCCGTGCGCCCTGACAAGCAGCGAAAAGCTCATACGCCTATGCAGGCTTGATCAGGACGTGCTTCTTCTTGCCGAAGGACAGCTTGATCACGCCCTCGGGTGTCAGATTGTTTGCCGAGAGCGCCATTTTCTCGTCAGTAACCGGCTCGTCGTTGACGCGAAGGCCGCCGCCCTTGATCTGGCGCCTTGCTTCGCCGTTGGAGGCAACGAGGCCCGCCTTGACGAAGGCGTTGAGCACGCCGAGGCCTGCGTCCAGCTCGCTGCGCGGAATTTCCACGGTCGGCAGGGTTTCGGCCAGTGCGCCTTCCTCGAAGGTGCGGCGCGCGGTCTCCGCCGCCTCGTTCGCGGCGTCGCGGCCGTGCAGCAGCGCGGTCGCTTCGGTGGCGAGCACCTTCTTGGCCTCGTTGATCTCGGATCCGCCGAGCGCCTCGAGCTTCCTGATCTCGGCCATCGGCAGCGTCGTGAACAGCTTCAGGAACTTGCCGACGTCGGCATCCTCGGTGTTGCGCCAGTACTGCCAGAAATCATAGGGCGAGAACGCGTCGGCGTTGAGCCAGACCGCGCCTTGCGCCGTCTTGCCCATCTTGGCGCCCGATGCCGTCGTCAGCAGCGGCGTCGTCAGCGCGAACAGCTGGTGGGTGCCCATGCGGCGGCCGAGGTCGACGCCCATGATGATGTTGCCCCACTGGTCCGAGCCGCCCATCTGCAATTTGCAGCCGGTGCGCTTGGCGAGCTCGACGAAGTCGTAGGCCTGGCAGACCATGTAGTTGAACTCGATGAAGCTCATCTCCTGCTCGCGCTCGAGGCGCAGCCGCACGGAGTCCATGGTCAGCATGCGGTTGACCGAGAAGTGCCGGCCGACGTCGCGCAGCATCTCGATCCAGTTCAGCCTGGTCAGCCACTCCGCATTGTCGAGCATGATCGCGTCGCTCTTGCCCTCGCCGTAGCGGAGCACCTTTGCGAACACGCCGCGGATCGATTCCTTGTTGGCCTCGATCTCGGCGACGGTGCGCATCGCGCGCGTCTCGTCCTTGCCGGAGGGATCGCCCACCATGGTGGTCCCGCCGCCCATCAGCGTGATCGGCTTGTTGCCGGACTCCTGCAGCCAGTGCAGCATCATCATGGTCAGGTAATTGCCGATATGCAGCGAGCGGGCGGTGCAATCGTAGCCGACATAGGCGGTCGCTTCGCCCTTGGCGGCCAGCGCGTCCAGCCCCTCGAAATCGGAGCATTGGTGGACGAAACCACGTTCCTGCAGGATATTGAGGAAATCCGATTTAAATGCAGTCATCTGTCGGCATGCCTGACAATTCTTGGTTTACTGTTTTGGGAGCAATTTAAGGGTCTTCGGTCGGAACCCGATTGCTGCCCGCCACTTGGCGCTGTGGCATTATAAGATGTGTCCCTCTGGCACAAGATCGGCATGCTGTAGGGGTATTTTGAGGGCGCTGATCCCATGATGTTGACGGCACTCGGTTTGATGAGCGGCACCTCGCTGGACGGGGTGGATGTCGCGCTGATCGAAACCGATGGAAAGCAGGTGAAGGCGTTCGGCCCGTCCGGCTACCGGGCCTATAGCCCGGCGGAGCGCAATCTGCTGCGCCAGGCGCTGAGCGAGGCCGTGCACCTGTCGCAACGTGACGCCCGGCCAGGCATCCTGGCTGAGGCCGAGCGCGCGGTGACACAGGCCCATGCCGAGGCGGTTGCGGCCTTCTTCGCCCAGAACCGCATGAAGCCGGAGGACATCGACATCGTCGGCTTCCACGGCCAGACCGTGCTGCATCGCCCCGAGCGGCGGCTGACGGTGCAGATCGGCGACGGGCCGGCGCTGGCCAAGGCGATCCATATTCCGGTGATGCACGATTTCCGCGCCGCCGACGTCGAGGCCGGCGGGCAGGGCGCGCCGTTCGTACCGGTCTACCACCGTGCGCTCGCCAACTCGCTGGATCGCGAGGGCCCGATCGTCGTCGTCAATATCGGCGGTGTCTCCAACATCACCTATATCGACGGCAACGACACGCTGATCGCCTGCGACACCGGGCCCGGCAACGCGCTGCTGGACGATTTCATGTACCGCACGATGAACCAGTCGTTCGATACGGAGGGAAAGTTTGCAGCTCTCGGAAAGGTGGACGAGGCCTGGATTGCCCGCGCGCTGGAGCTGCCGTTCTTTGCGTTGCCTCCGCCGAAATCGCTCGATCGCAACGACTTTGCCGCGCTCAAGCTCGGCGAGGTCGCGCCGGCCGATGGCGCGGCGACCCTGACCGCCTTCACCGCAGCGGCAATCGCCCGCATCATCCCGTTGTTGCCACGGCGGCCACGGAGCTGGATCGTCTGCGGCGGCGGCGCGCGCAACCTCACCATGCTGCGGATGCTGAGGGAGCGGATGGGATCGGCCACCGTCGAGGCCGCCGAGACGCTCGGCTGGGCCTCCGACGCCATCGAGGCCCAGGCCTTCGGCTTCCTCGCCGCCCGCGGCCTGAAAGGCCTGCCATTGTCCTATCCGGCGACCACGGGGGTGCCGATGCCGATGACAGGTGGAGTGATCGCGCGGCCCTGAGGGCGGCCCCGGTTGGTCCATCGTCGTTGCTTCGCTGCGCGCGCAATCATGGCGCATGCGTCGGCGATTGCGGTTCATTCCGCGCGCTTTCTCGCAAGACGCACCTTCTCGTTCTCGCGGCAGATTTCGCCCGAGCTTTGCAGGTCGTTTCGCGCTCTTTGAAGACCAAAGGGCGCAGGGAAGGCCGGGCGCCGGCGGCACCCGCAGGTCCGTGGGCGATAAGAGCGCACACGGGGTGGACCACAGGTGTGCCGGTCGCCCGGCCTTCCCTGCGCGGATGGTTTTAACGGTGTCCTTCGTGCTCTCCTCGGGGAGCGTTGCACTATTGCCCCCGTCGCCTTGCGGCTGATCGATGCGTGCCGGTTGGTCGCCACATCACCGCAAACCTTGACGCCAGAACCCCGGGCGTCGGGACCACACGACTTCTCCGTCCGCGGACGGCTTGGCCTCAACATCCGGGGCTTGCGTGTGCCCGCCCCAGACCATCGACCAAACCGCTGTGACCGCGCCGTGTCGTATGCGCGTTGTGCCGGGACTCACGGTCGCCCGCCCTGTCCTCACGCCCATCGCGCCGGCGCTACCGCGTCCACCGCACCCCGGCCCGCATCTCGTGACGATCGCGAAGCGCCCCTCTGGAAGGGCCGGGATGGCGCACATATGCCACAAATCCGAAATTCGGGAAAGTGAAATATTTTTGCGAGGAGGGATTGACGGGTTTTGGGTGTTTTGCCCGACGAGGCTGGGCAAGAATTGGTCGTTGGCCGTCCTAGGCGGTAGCGCACCGGGGAGTTGCGAGCGGAGGCCGAAATATTCGCCAGAACGTCGCTAGAGCGACCTTCATGCCCTGCAGGAGGGCTGCGAAGGGGCATCGGCGAGGAGCGAGCGTCTTTGCGAGCGCGGCCAAGAACGCGTCGAAGCTGAGGATGTTGAGCACGCGGGTGAAATTGTAGCAGAGCGCCATCAAGCTCCACTCGCCGCCAACCTTGTTGAATCCGCGGACCAGGAAATGACGATAGCCGGCACGGCATTTGAGCGTGCCGAAGGGATGCTCGACGATGCCGGAACGACGGCGCATCAGTTCGCCTGCGCCCTGCATCCGTGCGCGATGACGCTCAAGAACGTCTTCATGCTCCCAGCGACCGATCGCCCGGTAGGCCGCGTTCGAGCCGAGGCAACGGACCTTGAGGGGACAGGTCCTGCAGATCGCCCCACGCGCCGCGTAGCGGATCTCGATGCGGCCACTGGTGTTCTTCTGCCTGCTCTTCATCGGATGTAGCAGTTGGCCGGCGGGACAACGGTAGGTGTCGGATACGCCATCATAGTTGAAGTCCTTGAGGACAAAGCGGCCTTGCTTCTCAAGCCGGGAGTTGCCCTCCGGCACCGGCACATAGGCCACGATGCCATCATCCTCACAGGCCTTCAGTTCGCGACTGCTGTAATAGCCCTCATCTGCCAGCACCTGCAGGGCCTTGACCTCAAGGGCTTCTTTTGCGGCCATGGCCATCGCATGTAGCTGGCCGACGTCGCTGCTGTCGTTCACCACCTCGCTGGCGACAATGAGCTTGTGCTTGTCGTCGACGGCGGTCTGCACGTTATAGCCTGCGACCCCTTGGCCGCTCTTGACCAGAAGCCGGGCATCCGGATCGGTCAGGGACAATTGCGTCTCGCCGTTCTCTTCCAACCGAGCAAGATCGGCTTGTGCGCGCGAGCGCTTGGCCATCAGCGCCGCGACCTTCGCGCCAAGGTCACCTCCACCTGCGCTGCCACCATCGGGCCCATCCTTGCCGGGCTTCTTGGCTTCCGCGGCATCATTGTCCTCGAGGGACTTGCCGTAAGCCTCGATCTCCTGGTCAAGTTTTGCGATCTGATCGGCAAGCCTCTTGCGCGTAAAGATACTAGCCTTGCTGGCGTCGCCATGGAAAAACGAGCCGTCAATCGCAACAACGCTGCCGCCGACAAGACCAAGCTCGCGCATCAGCAGCACGAAGCTGCGGTTGGCCGCCTTCAGAGCCGCCCAGTTCTCCTTGCGGAAGTTGGCGATCGTCCGATAGCCTGGCTTCAATCCCTTCAGCAGCCAGATCAGTTCCAGATTGCGGCCAGCTTCCCGCTCCAACCGACGCGACGACCTGATTTGGTTGATGTAGCCGTAAAGGTACAGCTTCAGCAGATCGGCCGGATCGTAAGGCGGCTGGCCGACCCCTTCGGCCTTGCGGTCAGCATGGCGAAAGCCGAGCTTGGCAAGGTCGAGGACGCCAACGAAGCTCTCGATCGCCCGGACCGGGTTGTCCGCCCCGACATAGTCCTCAACTCGCGCAGGAAGCAGACTGGGTTGCTCTCGGCTCTCGCCGGTCTTGAATGTGCGATTCGTCATGAACGGAATCGTACATCAACTCCCCAAAATGCCGAGTTCTTGCCCAGCCTCGACGGCTCACGTGGTACCGTCCACGCCTTCGCCGTCATTCCGGGGGCCCTGAAAGGACGCGCCCGGAATCCATGTGCGGAGCGCGTGCGGCGTGATGCATACCGGGCTTACGTGCGGACCCTCGCAGCTCGCGAGAAGTGATTAAGTGCACTGTCACCGTAGTGCTCACTTCCCGCGTAACCCGTTGATCTGACGAGATTATGCGTGGGTGAATAAAATCTGTCGCGGGAAATCGTGGGGAACTGGCCTGTTTCACTTGAATCCCGATTCAAATCAGCCGACAAATCTAAATCCCCCGGAAACACAGCTTCTGATTTCAGTGGAGAGCTGTGTCATGTCTGAACCACCGAAATTCGAGTTCGACTTCTGGGGCTGCAAGATTAGTGCTCAAGGAGTCGTGGGGGTCGTCGCCGCCGTAAGTGTGGTGGCGATGTTGCTCGCATTCTACCGGTTCTAGAATCGCCACAATTCGAGTGTCTATACCGCGCCCCTTTGATTAGAGGCTTTACCATGCTGACCGACGAACAGAAGGCGCTGGTGGACGAGTGCATATTCCAGCGCGGCCGTATCATGACCTCGTACAGCCAGGTCGAATTCATGCTGGCTGACATATCAGTGCTTCTCCATCTGAAGTTTCCTTATCTGATTGATAAGCGGATCAAGGCGGCGAAGGACATAGCCAATCGACCTGGATACGAGAAGTACCGGGACGAACTACATGCGATTTGTGATGGCCTCAGCGAGTTCGATGACATCCGCCTATTTATGGCCCATGGCTGGGTCTCTGCCGAGATGGACAAGGCGGGAAACATCAAGATCGAATTCCTGCGCTACCAGCGAACCGGTGAAGGTCAATTCGGCCTCATGCGTGGGGGGACCGATCTCGTGCGTTTGCGTCAGGCAGCTGATGACATCACAAACTACTGCGAGCGGGTGTTGACGTTGTTTCGCCGGATCTACGAGGAGAAGGACTTGGAGAACGAGCATACCAAGAGGTACAGGGACGAAAAAGCTCCGGCGTGAGGCCGCTTACTCCTCAAAGTCTTTTGCTGTTGCCCCGCGAGCGGCGTTGATGGCTTCCTGCATTTGGGCCTCGGTCAGTAGCTCGCGTTCGGGCAGTTTGGCAAAATGCTTTTCGACAAAACGTCGCTGTGAGTCATCGCATCCCCACACAAATTCGCGGGCCTGTTGGACGAGTGCTGTATTGACCTCTCGGACCAACGTGGTTCGGTCGAGTTGGTTAAGTGCCTTGATAGTTGGATGCTGGCGTGCCGCGACGAAGTATTTGGTCGGGGAAATAGGAAGCAGAATGTAGGCATCCGGCCTTCCCAGAGGCACAGGCAAATAGATGGGACGATCAGATGTGAGGACTGAAAACTTTGAGCGTTTCATCTCCAGAACGGCCCAACGCATGTCGAAGATCGTCGGGCCAAGTCGATCGTTGTCGATCAGCTCCGCGATCATGTTCGTGGCATGTATTTCGGCAGCGGCTGGATTACTTTGGGCGTATGCTTCGGCAAAGGTAGCGGGATCGTTTGGACCACGAACCTCATCGTAGTGCCGTTCGAGCGCTTCGATCGCTCCTTGAAACATGTCGGCGAAGTGCTTTTTTATCAAGGCCACGCTCGCCGGGTGTCGGAAGAGAAATCCAATGACGAACCGAACCCATTCGCTGCGTTCGTCCGCAGACCAATCCATCGTATCGCCGGCCTCGATGCGCTCCAACGCCCTTGCTGCACCGTTGTCCAGCGGGGACATGAAGTGAACTTCAAGGTGCTGAGAATGCTCCTCGGGGGCGCCTTCGATGCGGTACAGATCGCGCTGAAAGCCAGTTGCGTCGGGATGCCTGGACTTCAAGACCACCTTGCCACGCACAAGGCGCATCTCGCGCACGTAGCCATCGGGACCAACGAACCGATCTAGGTAGAACGCCGGGTTGTAGTGATGCTTACGCGGCAGCTCCATGCTCAAACCCATCAAAAAGCCCACGAAGGGACTTCGTCCTAGCGCCGAGGGGGAGGAGGCGCCGAACCTTAACTAAAGGATTTCCAAGGGGCGTAACAATTATCAAAATTTCGGATTCCAATTAGGTCGTCGAAGTCGTCAAAAGCGAAGCCCTGGGGCTGGGACGACGGCGAGGAGGAATAGTTAAGTGCACCGTCATCGATATAGGAAGACTGGATTGCTTCGTCGCAAAGGCTCCTCGCAATGACGAGGAGAGATCGGGGATCTGCAACGTCCCTCGTTGATCGATCTTGACGCATTCATGCAAATGCATCTATATTGAATGCAGCTGCATCGAACCGCCAGGATCATTGCCATGACGACCTCACTCAAACTGATCAGCCACAAGCTTTGCCCCTACGTGCAGCGCGCCGTGATCGCGCTGAAGGAGAAGGGGGTGCCGTTCGAGCGGATCGACATCGATCTCGCCGATAAGCCCGACTGGTTTCTCAAACTGTCGCCGCTCGGCAAAGTGCCGGTGCTGGTAGTGACGACTGACGAGGGCGAGGTCGCGCTGTTCGAGAGCAACGTGATCTGTGAATACATCGAGGAGACGCAAGTGGGCCTCGTACTGCATCCGGCGGATGCGTTGACGCGCGCCCAGCACCGCGCCTGGATGGAGTTCGGCTCGGTGATCCTCGGCGATCTCTGGGGTCTGGAGACCACGACGGATCCGGCGACGTTCGAGAGCAAGCGGCAGGCGCTCGCCGCGAAATTCGCGCGTGTCGAAGGGGCGCTCGGCGCGGGGCCGTATTTCGCTGGCGATAAATTCAGTCTGGTCGATGCGGTGTTCGCACCGATCTTCCGCTATTTCGACGTGTTCGACGAACTGACCGAGCTCGGCGTCTTCAAGGACGTGCCGAAGGTGCAGGCGTGGCGCGTTGCTCTGTCAAAACGTCAGAGCGTGCGGACGGTAGTCGGCGCCGACTATCCGCAATTGCTGCGCGCCTTCCTCGTGCGGCACGACGCGCATCTGCTCAAGCTCGCGGCCTGAGCGCATGTAGCCCGAATGAGCGAAGCGCAATCGGGTTTTTGTTTCAGCGGATGGGATTTCCCGGATATCGCTTCGCTCATCCGGGCTACACGGTTGCTAGCCTCAGCGCACGTTCGCCAGACGCATATCAAGATACGCCGTGATGGTTTCCATCAGCGGCTCGAGCTTGGCATCGAAGAAATGGTTGGCGCCGGGGATGACCTGCTGGTCGATCACGATGCCCTTCTGCGTCTTCAGCTTCTCGACCAGCGTGTTGACGTCCTTGGGCGGCACCACCGCGTCCTTCTCGCCATGCACGATCAGGCCGGAGGACGGGCAGGGCGCGAGGAAGGAGAAGTCGTAGAGATTGGCCGGCGGCGCGATCGAGATGAAGCCCTCGACCTCGGGGCGGCGCATCAGGAGCTGCATGCCGATCCAGGCGCCGAATGAGAAGCCGGCGACCCAGCAGGCGCGCGCTTCGGGATTGATGGTCTGGGCC
Organism: Bradyrhizobium sp. 192; assembly: GCF_023100965.1. Taxonomy (NCBI): domain Bacteria; kingdom Pseudomonadati; phylum Pseudomonadota; class Alphaproteobacteria; order Hyphomicrobiales; family Nitrobacteraceae; genus Bradyrhizobium; species Bradyrhizobium sp. 192. Next base: position 5,058,169 of record NZ_CP064690.1, on the reverse strand, counting down.
CAGTCGAGGGCTGCGGCGGCATCCGACAATTCGCCGGTACCGTGGTCGAACGAGCCCTGGCTGCGGCCGACGCCGCGGAAATTGAAGCGCAGCACCGAGAAGCCGCGATGCGCGAAAGCATAGTAGCACTGGTACACGATCTGATGGTTCATCGTGCCGTGAAACTGCGGATGCGGATGCAGGATCATCGCGATCGGCGCGTTCTTCTGCTTGGCCGGGTGATAGCGGCCTTCGAGACGGCCGGCAGGGCCAGTGAAAATAACTTCAGGCATCGATGATCTCTTGATTGATTTGCTGGAGCGACGATCCTCGGCAATCAACCGATTGTGGCCTCGTCGGCGGGTGCCGACGGAAGCGCGAATGAAGGGTGAGAAGGCGCGCCTTGCGGTGATGCGCTGAAGGCGCGCGGTGACTTGACGGTGCGGGTTCTAACATAGGCTGAGGGTCAAAAAGCAAGCATCTTGAACATCACTCAATGGGCTCAAGATGTTAGCGTGTCATGGTCGCGTCATCGGCGGCCGCGGACATGGAATCGCCCGTTGCCAAGCGCGGGCCGGGGCGCCATCTCGGGCCAGACGGGTCCCACAGGCCGGGTTTCTCGAGCAAGGTAATATAATACTACATGAGGAATCGCGTCTATCTCGACTGGAATGCGACCACGCCGCTGCGCGCGGAAGCGCGACGCGCCATGCTCGGTGCCTGGGACCTGGTCGGCAACCCGTCCTCGGTCCACGCCGAGGGACGGGAGGCGCGACGGCTGGTCGAGGAGGCCCGCGCCGCACTGGCAGCGGCGGTGGGGGCGCTGCCGCGCAACGTCGTCTTCACCTCCGCTGGAACGGAAGCCAACGCGATGGCGCTGTCGCCTGGTCTGCGGCGGTCATCCGGCGGCGCGGTTGAACGGCTGCTGGTCTCGGCTGTGGAGCATGCCTCGGTGCTCGCCGGCGGCCGGTTCCCGGCGGACAAGATTGGTCTGATCCCGGTGCTGCGTTCCGGTGTGGTTGATCTCGACCAGCTCAGAGGCCTGCTCGCTGACGGCCCTCCGGCCCTGGTTTCCGTCATGGCCGCGAACAACGAAACCGGCGCGCTCCAGCCGGTCGCGGAGGTCGCCCGGATCGTCCACGAGGCCGGCGGCCTCCTGCACGTCGATGCCATCCAGGCACTCGGGAAAATTCCGTTCGAGATCAACATCGTGGGCGCGGATCTTGCGACTTTTTCTGCACATAAGGTCGGCGGCCCCAAGGGTGTCGGCGCCCTGGTCGTGGCCGAGGGACTGAGCGGATTGGAGCCCTTGCTGCGGGGAGGCGGCCAGGAGCTGAACCGGCGCGCCGGAACCGAGAATGTTGCGGGAATCGCCGGCTTCGGCGCAGCGGTGAAGGTCGCGCTTCAGACTCTTTCGGAAGATGCGGAGCAGATGGCAACCCTCAGAGTTCGCTTGGAAAATGGCATCCGGGGAACCGCCGGCGCAACCATCTTCTCGGATAAAATGGAGCGGTTGCCAAATACCGTTCTTTTCGCCGCGCCCGGCCTCAAGGCCGAGACTGCCGTGATCGGCTTTGACCTCGAAGGCATCGCAGTCTCCTCGGGGTCGGCCTGTTCCTCAGGCAAGGTCCAGCCGTCCCACGTGCTGTCGGCCATGGGGTACGATCCCGCGGTGGCCCAGGGGGCGGTGCGCCTCAGTCTGGGCTGGTCCACGGAACCGGATGACATCAATAGGGCGTTAGAGGCTTGGCGAAAGCTCGGTAATACCCTACTTAAGGGATAGGCGATGAAACAGGGCTTGAACGGTTCTAAGCCCGTGCTTTCCGCCAAAAAACATCGTAATAGACATCGTAATACTCGTCCGAGTTTGATCCACCGCGGTCCTTGAAACCGCGAGCGGAGGATAGAATGCCAGCCGTGCAAGAGACGGTCGAGCGCGTCAAGCGCATCGACGTCGACCAATACCGCTATGGGTTTGAGACCCTGATCGAATCCGACAAGGCCCCCAAGGGGCTGTCGGAAGAGACCGTCAAGTTCATCTCCGAGAAGAAGAACGAGCCCGCCTGGATGCTCCAGTGGCGGCTTGAGGCCTATCGGCGCTGGCTGACCATGACCGAGCCGACCTGGGCCCGCGTCGACTATCCCAAGATCGATTTCCAGGACCTCTATTACTATTCGGCGCCGAAGCCGAAGAAGACGATCACCTCGCTCGACGAGATCGATCCGGAGATTCTCAAGACCTACGAGAAGCTAGGCATTCCCTTGCGGGAAGTTGCCATGCTCGAAGGCGTCGAGCCCAAGCCCGGCGAGGAAGACCCGGCGCGCCGCAAGATCGCGGTCGATGCCGTCTTCGATTCGGTCTCGGTTGCGACCACCTTCAAGGCGGAGCTGAAGAAGGCCGGCGTGATCTTCATGCCGATCTCGGAGGCGATCCGCGAGCATCCTGAGCTGGTGCAGAAATATCTGGGATCGGTGGTTCCGACCTCGGACAATTTCTACGCGACGCTGAACTCGGCGGTGTTCTCCGACGGCTCGTTCGTCTACGTGCCGCCTGGCGTGCGCTGCCCGATGGAGCTGTCGACCTATTTCCGTATCAACGAGCGCAACACCGGCCAGTTCGAGCGCACGCTGATCATCGCCGACAAGGGCGCCTACGTCAGCTATCTCGAAGGCTGCACCGCGCCGCAGCGCGACGAGAACCAGCTGCATGCCGCCGTGGTCGAGCTCGTCGCGCATGACGATGCCGAGATCAAATATTCGACGGTGCAGAACTGGTATCCCGGCAATTCGGAAGGCAAGGGCGGCATCTACAATTTCGTCACCAAGCGTGGCGACTGCCGCGGCGACCGCTCCAAGATTTCCTGGACCCAGGTCGAGACCGGCTCCGCGATTACCTGGAAATATCCGAGCTGCATCCTGCGCGGCGACAATTCCAGCGGCGAGTTCTACTCGATCGCGATCTCGAACGGCTACCAGCAGGTCGACAGCGGCACCAAGATGATCCATCTCGGCAAGAACACGTCGAGCCGGATCATCTCCAAGGGCATCGCCGCGGGCAAATCGCAGAACACCTATCGCGGCCTCGTCACCGCGCATCGCAAGGCGACCGGCGCCCGCAACTTCACGGCCTGCGATTCGCTGCTGATCGGCGACAAATGCGGCGCGCACACCGTGCCCTACATCGAAGCCAAGAACTCCTCGGCAACCTTCGAGCACGAGGCGACGACGTCGAAGATCTCCGAGGACGTGCTGTTCTACTGCATCCAGCGCGGCCTTTCGCAGGAAGAAGCGGTCGGCCTCGTCGTCAACGGCTTCGTCAAGGACGTGCTGCAGCAGCTGCCGATGGAATTCGCGGTGGAAGCGCAGAAGCTGATTTCGATCTCGCTCGAAGGGTCGGTCGGTTAGCTCCGACCCTCGCGGTGCGCCTCGGGCGCTCCATGCATCAATTGAATAAACTGGATACCAAGATGGCTTTGCTTGAAGTGAAAGACCTCAAGGTTCGTGTCGAGGAGCGTGAGATCCTCCACGGGCTGAATCTGACCGTGAACGAGGGCGAGATCCACGCGATCATGGGGCCGAACGGCTCCGGCAAGTCGACGCTCTCCCACGTCATCGCCGGCAAGCCCGGCTATGAGGTCACCGACGGTCAGATCTTGTTCAAGGGCGAGGACCTGCTGGAGATGGCTCCTGAGGAGCGTGCCGCGAAAGGCGTGTTCCTGGCGTTTCAGTATCCGGTCGAGATTCCCGGCGTCGCCACCATGACCTTCCTGCGCACCGCGCTCAACGCGCAGCGCAAGGCGCGCGGCGAGAGCGAATATTCGACGCCCGACTTCCTGAAGAAGGTCCGCGAGGTCTCGAAGTCGCTGAACATCCCGCAGGACATGCTCAAGCGCGGCGTCAATGTCGGCTTCTCCGGCGGCGAGAAGAAGCGCAACGAGGTGCTGCAGATGGCGCTGTTCGAGCCGAGCCTGTGCATCCTCGACGAGATGGATTCCGGCCTCGACATCGACGCGCTGCGCATCGCGGCCGACGGCGTCAACGCGCTGCATTCGCCCAAGCGCGCGATGGTCGTCATCACCCATTATCAGCGGCTGCTGAACTACATCGTACCCGACATCGTGCACGTGATGTCGAAGGGCCGTGTCGTGAAGAGCGGCGGCAAGGAACTGGCGCTGGAGCTGGAAGCCTCCGGCTACGCCCAGTTCGAGGACGCCGCGTAAGGAATTTTGCGATGAACGTTGCTGTGGCAAAGACCGGAAAGGGCCGCGCGGTGAGCGATCTCTTCGCCAGCGCCGAAGGCCGGCTGCCGGGTTCGCCTTCCGTGATCGCGGTGCGCCGCGAGGCGTTCGAGACCTATGAGCGTCTCGGCCTGCCGCACCGCCGGATCGAGGAATGGAAATACACCGACCTGCGCGCGCTGGTCGGCGAGGTGTTGCCGCTGGCGGCCGTGCCCGATGCGTCTGCGCTGAAGCGCGCCGCGGAAGCCGTCAAGGCGCATGCGATCGAGGGTGCCCGCAAGCTGGTGCTGGTCGACGGCGTGTTCGCAGGCGATCTGTCCGACGTGAAGGCGCTCGCCGCCGAGGCCGGCTTCAAGACGTTGCGGGAGACGCTGGAGAAGGATGCCGGTCTGCTGAAAACCGCGACCACCGATGCCGTGATCGCGCTGAACGCGGCGATGGCGACCGACGGCGTCGTGCTGTCGATTGCGGATGGTGCGCAACTCTCTGCGCCGATCCAGATCATCCATCTCGCAACCGCGGCTTCCGCCTCGGCCTTCACCCGCTCGCGGGTCATGGTTGGGAAGGGCGTCCGCGCCACCATCATCGAGAGCTTTGTCGCAGTCGGTGCGAAAGCCTACCAAGTCAACGATGCCGTCATCCTCTCGATCGGCGACAACGCTGATGTCGCACATATCCGTCTGATGGACGATGCGCCTGACGCGGTGAACATCAGCTCGCACTTCGTGACCGTCGGAGCGAACACGAAGCTGAACTTCTTCAACATGACCACGGGTGCCGCGGTCAGCCGTCTGCAGGGGTTCATCACGCTGGCAGGCGAGGGCAGCGAACTCTCGGCCAATGGCGTCAATTTGTTGCAGAAGACCGAGCATGGCGACACCACGCTAGTGGTCGACCATGCGGTGCCGAACTGCGTCAGCCGCGAGGTCTTCCGCGCCGTGCTCGACGACCGTGCGCACTCGGTATTCCAGGGCCGCATCATCGTCCGTCCCGACGCGCAGAAGACCGACGGCAAGATGATGATCCGCGCGCTGCTGCTCTCGGACGAAGCCGAGGCCGATAACAAGCCCGAGCTGGAAATCTTCGCCGACGACGTTTCCTGCGGCCACGGCGCCACCGCCGGCGCGCTGGACGACAGCCTGCTGTTCTATCTGAAGGCGCGTGGCCTGCCGGAGAAGCAGGCCCAGGCGCTGCTGATCCAGGCCTTCGTCGGTGAAGCGATCGAGCAGATCGCCGATGACGGCTTGCGCGAGCATGTGATCGGCATCGCCGAGCGCTGGCTGGAGCGGCGCCAATGAGCACGCATCCGGCAGTCAAGAACGGCGCCTATGACGTCGCGCGCGTCCGCCAGGATTTCCCGGCGCTCGCCTTGCAGGTCTATGGCAAGAATCTGGTGTATCTGGACAACGCCGCCTCGGCGCAGAAGCCCAGCGCCGTGCTCGATCGCATGACGCAGGCCTATACGAGCGAATACGCCAACGTGCATCGCGGCCTGCATTACCTCGCCAATGCCGCGACCGAAGCCTATGAGGGCGGTCGCACCAAGGTCGCGCAGTTCATCAATGCGCCCCGGACCGAGGAAGTGATCTTCACCCGCAACGCGACGGAGGCCATCAACCTGGTCGCCTCGTCCTGGGGCGGGCCGAACATCAAAGAGGGCGACGAGATCGTCCTCTCGATCATGGAGCACCATTCCAATATCGTGCCCTGGCATTTCCTCAGGGAACGTCAGGGTGCCGTGATCAAATGGGCGCCGGTCGACGACGAGGGCAATTTCCTCATCGACGAGTTCGAGAAGCTGCTGACGGCGAAGACCAGGCTGGTCGCGATCACCCAGATGTCGAACGCGCTCGGCACCATCGTGCCGGTCAAGGAAGTCGTGAAGATCGCTCACGCGCGCGGCATTCCCGTGCTGGTCGACGGCAGCCAGGGTGCGGTGCATCTGCCCGTCGACGTCCAGGACATCGGCTGCGACTTCTATGTCTTCACCGGCCACAAGGTGTACGGTCCGACCGGCATCGGCGTGCTCTGGGCCAAGTACGACCATCTCGTCGCGATGCGTCCCTTCAATGGCGGCGGCGAGATGATCCGCGAGGTTTCGCGCGATGTCGTCACCTACGGCGATCCTCCGCATAAATTCGAAGCGGGCACGCCCGCGATCGTCGAGGCCGTCGGCCTTGGCGCCGCCATCGACTACGTCAATTCGATCGGCAAGGAGCGCATCGCCGCGCACGAGCACGATCTCACCACCTATGCCCAGGAGAAGCTGCGCGAGATCAACTCGCTGCGGCTGATCGGCACCGCTCGGGGCAAGGGTCCGGTGATCTCCTTCGAGCTGAAGGGCGCGCATGCCCATGACGTCGCCACCGTGATCGACCGCCAGGGCATCGCAGTGCGCGCCGGCACCCATTGCGTGATGCCGCTTTTAGAGCGGTTCAACGTCACGGCCACATGCCGGGCCTCGTTCGGCATGTATAATACGCGGGAAGAAGTCGATCATCTGGCACAGGCGCTGCTGAAGGCGCGGGATTTGTTCGCATGAGTGACACGGCCGAAATCAAAGCCAATCCGATGGAGACCCGTTCGGCGCTGCCGCCGGAGGAGACCGAGCGTCTCACCACCGAGATCATCGCCGGGCTGAAGACCGTGTTCGACCCGGAAATCCCGGCGGACATCTACGAACTCGGCCTGATCTACAAGGTCGAGATCAAGGACGACCGCTCCGTCGACGTCCAGATGACGCTGACGACGCCGAACTGTCCGGCCGCCGGTGAGCTGCCGACCATGGTCGAGAACGCGGTCGCCAGCGTTCCCGGCGTCGGCGTGGTCGACGTCAAGGTCGTCTGGGAGCCGGCCTGGACGCCCGAGCGCATGAGCGACGAGGCCCGCCTCGTCCTCAACATGTGGTGACGCGTAACGCTTGCTTTGAATCCTTGGCATTGAATTCGCGCCGCAACGGACCACATCATTGACATGACCCAGATATCGTCAGGCTCGACACCAGCATCCCCCCCGAAGCCGCGGCGGCCACGCCCGCAGGTAATGCGGCTGACCGACGCTGCCGCCCAGCGCATCAGCGAACTGACAAACCGCGCCGACTCCGAGATCGTCGGCCTGCGTGTCGGGGTGAAGAACGGCGGCTGCGCCGGCCAGTCCTACACGGTCGAATACGCCCATGACGTCCGCCCGACCGACGAGGTCGTCGAGGACAAGGGCGTCAAGATCCTGGTCGACCCCAAGGCCGTGCTGTTCCTGCTCGGCACCGAGATGGACTACAAGGCCGACAAGATGCAGGCCCAGTTCGTCTTCAATAATCCCAACCAGATCTCCGCCTGCGGCTGCGGCGAGTCGGTAGAGCTGCGTCCGGCCAAGATCGACGGGTAAGCTTGGCTAGCGCCTTGCTCCACTGTCGTGCCGGCGAACGGGACCCATACCGCGTGATCCGGCGGTGATGTGCGGTATCAGTACCACGCTTCCTTAGCTGCCAGTCTTCGCTAAACTTCTCCCTGTGGTTTATGGGTCCCTGCTTTCGCGGGGACGACGCGGGGGAGAGAGTGTAGGCCATGGACCGCGAATTCCTGACCGACCTGTTCGCCGATTTCGGCCCCGTCACCATCCGAAAAATGTTCTCCGGCTATGGCATCTCAGCCGACGGCATCAACTTCGCGCTGTCGCTGCGTGCCGGCCTGTTCTTTCGGGCCGACGAGGTGACGATCCCGGACTTTGAAGCCGAAGGCTCAAAACCGTTCCAATATTCGACCCGTGCCAAGACCGTGGTGGTGAACTCCTATTGGGAGCTGCCTGCGCGCCTGTTCGACGATTCCGCCGAGCTTGCGCAATGGGCGAGGGCGGCGCTCGCAGCCGCCCAGCGCGCCAAGGTGAAGACGCGGCCGAAGAAAAAGGCGGCGGCGAAGGAGGCGACAAGAAAAGCCGTGCCGAAGAAGCGGTTGGCCAAGAAGGCAGCCAAAAGGAAGGTGCGATAGGAAGGCGAAGCGACTTGTCCGCCATAGCTCGAAGAGCGACGGCGGAAGCGTGCCCACGGTTTTAAATGATCAATGCCGAGATCGTGGGCACGGCGCTTACGCGCCTTTGCTCACTCTACGAGAGCTTCAATCCACGGCCTTAGTCAGGCCAACTCTCATGTCCTTGGCGGTGAATACGCAGACGCCGTCAGCCAGCACACGGCCATCGGCGATTCCGAGCACCAGCTTGCCGCGGCGGACCATGCGCATGGCGACCTCGTAGCGCACGCGTCGCGTCTCCGGCGTGACCACTCCGGTGACCTCCACCTCGCCGACGCCGATCGCCCGGCCCTTGCCGGGTGAGCCCGACCAGCCGAGCCAGTAGCCGACCATCTGCCACATCGCATCCAGCCCCAGGCTTCCCGGCATCATCGCATCGCCGCGATAGTGACAACCGAAAAACCATTGGTCCGGCACGATGTCGAGCTCGCCGACGATATGGCCCTTGCCGAACTCGCCGCCGTCCAGGCTGATTTCCGTGATGCGGTCCATCATCAGCATCGGCGGCGCCGGCAATTGCGCATTGCCCGGCCCGAAATAACCGCCGTCGCCCGATTTCAGCAGTTCGTCCCGGGTGTAGGACGGTTGCGGCGTGTGGAAATCATGCGGATTGGGCACGACGACAAATCCTCGATGCTCGCGGTCCGGCGGCGCAGAGGATGTCGGTCGTCAGGTTGGAATGTCAAGCGCAGCCCTCCGGCCCGCCGCGATCGCTTCACGCCACGCGGCTGTGGGTCTCGTCCGCGTATTCCGGATCGGCCTCGCAGATCACGCGGTTGCGGCCGTTGCGCTTGGCGGCGTAGAGGCAGGCATCCGCACGCTCGATCAGCGCATCGGTGTCGTCGCCCGGCTTGAGCATGGAGACGCCGACGGAGATGGTGACGCGGCCGAGGATCTCGCCGGTGGACTTCTTCTTCAATTCCTTCGCCATCACCGCGCGGCGGATGTGGTCGGCCACCGTGAGGGCCTGACGCAGCGCGGTGTTGGGCAGCACCACCGCGAATTCCTCGCCGCCATAGCGCGCGGTGATATCCTGGCCCTTGATGGTCTGCTTCAGCGAAAGGCCGACGAGCCGCAGCACCTGGTCGCCGGTGAGATGGCCGTAGGAATCGTTGAAGGACTTGAAGTGATCGATGTCGAACAGCAGCAGCGACAGCGGCTCGCCCGAGGCGAGCGCGGTTTGCACCGCCATGTCGATCATGCGGTCGAAATATTTGCGGTTGCCAAGGCCGGTGAGCGGATCGGTCAGGCTTTCGGCGCGGATCGCCTCCAGGCTCAGCTGGAGATTGCTGATCTCGTTCTTCGACAGCGTCAGCCGGTCTTCCAGCGTCTTGTTGGTCTCGCGCATCTCGCTGGTCGAACGCAGCAGCGTTTCGACGATCGACTTGATCTGCTCGCGGCTCTTGGCCGACGCCAGTTTCTCGGTGGCGCCCGACAGGCTGGCATCGTAGGAACCGGTCACGCCGAGTGCGTCGCTCAAGACCTTCATCACGTCGTCGATCTCGCCGATGACGCGCGCGCCGACCTTGTCGATGCGGTCGGTGGTCTTGATGTGGGAGAGATAGGTCTCGTAGATCTGATCGAGGTCGGCTTCAGTCAGCTTGCCGCTGCGCGCCAGCGTCTCGTTGATGATCTTGTTGAGCGGCGCGTTGTAGCCGGTGGCGTAGACGTACCAAATCTCGTAGTTGCGGGGAATTGCCGTCTGCCGCAGCGATCGGATCTGCCCGAGCGCTACCTCGGCGAACGCCATCGTGCGTTCGTGTTCGTCGAGAACCTTGACCACGGAACATACCCCACAGCGGTCGATGCGCCGTCGACCGCAGCAATGCTTAAATTATGTTCGTAGGCTAACGGACGATCGTGAATGCCCCGTAAATATACGTTCACGGATACATCTAAAAAATTGTGAGGGGGCTTTGCTCAACCGAAAGCCTGGCGCGCGTCGCGCTTCAGGCCCCGGCGGGGGAGCGAACCGGCCGCAGCAGGAACGCCGGCAGATGCGAATGATCGCCCGGCTCGGTGTCGGCCTCGCGCTGGCGGCGTGGCTCGGGCCGGCCAATCGACGGCACATGCGACGGATTGGCTTGCTGGCGCGAGCCATGACGCTCGGATGATTGCCTGGCTTCACGCGGAGGTCTTGCCTCGCGTGCGGGCCTCGCTTCGCGTTCAGGTCTTGCCTCGCGTTCAGGTCTTGCCTCGGGAGCGGGCCGTGTTTCGGCTGCTGGCCGAGCCTCGACGCGCGGCTCGTGGCTGCGCTCTCGGTCGCGACCGCCGCGCTGCGGCTTGCCGCGTCCGCCACGTGAGCGCTCGCGGCCGCGCGACTCGCGCGGGCGATCACTGTGTTCGCCGGTGTCGGCACTCACTTCGTAGTCGCCTTCGGCGCGCGGAATGCTCTGCCCGATCAGCTTCTCGATCGCCACGATCGACTTCTGGTCGAGCGGCGTCACGAGCGAGATCGCGGTGCCGGTGCGGCCGGCGCGACCGGTGCGGCCGACGCGATGGACGTAGTCGTCGGGATGGTGGGGGACGTCGAAATTGAAGACGTGGCTGACCTCGGGAATGTCGAGACCGCGGGCGGCGACGTCGGAGGCGACGAGCAGCGGCAGCTCACCCTTGCGGAACTGTTCCAGCGCCGCCGTGCGGGCCGACTGGTCCATGTCGCCGTGCAGCGCGCCGACGCTGAAGCCGTGCTTCTGCAGCGATTTGTGAACGATCGCGACCTCGCGCTTGCGATTGCAGAAGATGATCGCGTTCTGGAGGTCCTTGGCTTCGCGCAGCAGGCGTCGCAGCAATTCGCGCTTCTCATGCGCTTCGCGCCCGGCCGGGACCTGACACTGCGTGACGGTCACGGCGGTGGTGGCGGGCTTGGACACTTCGACCTTCTGCGGGTTGTGCAGGAAGGTCTCGGTGATACGCCGGATTTCCGGCGGCATGGTCGCGGTGAAGAACAGGGTCTGCCGCGTGAACGGGACGAGCTTGCAGACGCGTTCGATGTCGGGGATGAAACCCATGTCCAGCATGCGATCGGCTTCGTCGATGACGAGCAGCTCAACGCCGGTGAGGAGCAGACCGCCGCGCTCGGTATGGTCGAGCAGGCGGCCGGGGGTGGCGATCAGCACGTCGACGCCGCGCGTCAGCTTCGCATCCTGGTCGCCGAAGGAAACGCCGCCGATCAGGAGGGCGACGTTGAGTTTCTGGCCGGCGCCGTAGCGGTCGAAGTTTTCCTTGACCTGCGCCGCGAGCTCGCGGGTCGGCTCGAGGATCAGCGTGCGCGGCATGCGTGCGCGGGCGCGACCCTTCTCGAGGATGGTGAGCATCGGCAGCACGAAGGCCGCGGTCTTGCCGGTGCCGGTCTGGGCGATGCCGAGCACGTCCTTGCGTGCGAGGACGTGTGGGATCGCCTGTTCCTGAATGGGGGTGGGGGTGGTGTAACCGGTGGCCGCCACTGCGGCGAGGACTTTTTCGGACAGTCCGAGATCTGAAAAGGACATTGAGCCTCTGGTCGAAACCGCCGTTCGGAATCGAGAGTAATAAGGCTGTCGCGTTCCACCCCAAAACGGCGCGCTCTCAAAGAAGCTGGGGGTGCTGACTCACGCGAACAAAGCGCCAAGCTCAGGAATCGCTCTTCGATACCGAGCCGCGTCGACCCGGAACATAGGCGGGAATCGGCCAAAGTCAATGGAGCGGGCGCGGGAAGGTCCTAAAAAACCTGAGGTTTTTACCTAATAGCGGGTGCGACTGGGTTTTTTCCGCCCCGCCGCACGTCCAGGCCGGGGCCGCCAAAACGGCGGCTAACGCCCATCCGAGGCCTGCGCCCGGAAGTCACCGGGGGCCATGCCATAGGCGGCATTGAAGACCCGGTAATAGGTCGCCAGGCTCTCGAAGCCGCAGGAGGTCGCGATGTCGGCGATCAGCCGCTCCGGTGCCTCGCGCATCAGGCGGCGGCTCTGCTTCAGGCGTTCGTCGGTCACCGTCTGCGAGAAGCTCTTCGCCGCGGTCTCGAACAGCATGTGCAGGTGGCGCACGGACACGCCGAGCTGGTCGGCCACCATCGCCGGCGCCAGATCCGGGTTTTGCAGGTGGCCCGCGATCAGGCGTCGGGCCTGCGAGAGGCGGGCGGTCCGCAACGCGGCCTGTCCGCGCCGGCTGCCGGGCCTGACGATGCCGCGCTCGATCAGCGCCAGATGGGCCAAAGCCTGGACGAGGGAGGTCGCATCGACGACGCTACCATCAGCGGCCTCATCGAGATCGGCAAAGCAGGCGCCGAGCAGCGGCGCCAGGGTAGGATCGCCGAATGTCCGGGGCGCAAGCTCGCGCATGCGTTTGTCTTGCGCCGGAATGCTGCTGACCGGGATCTTCAGGATCCGCAAATGGAAGCCTCCGGCGCCGAGCGGCGCGGTGCGGTAGGGCAGGTCGGTATGGCTGGTGGCGAAACTTCCCGGGGCGATCGCGAAGTCGTTTCCGCGCATGCCGCCGAACCAGCCGCCGCTGCCGAGCTGCTGGTAGACGCAGATGCTGTCGCCGGGTGCGTAGGCGATGTCGGAGCTGCTGCGTTCGACTGAATATTGCGAGGCCTTCAGCTCGACGAGGCCGGCGCCGCCGAATTGGCGCAGCGAAAATTCGCCGAAGAAATCCCCGCGCCGTTCGCGATCGAGTTCGGCGGTGACGCCGAACAAACCCTTGGAGCGCACCTCGCGCCAATAGTCGAAGCGATCCTTCGGCTCGACTTCGTCGGTACACCAGCGATACACGGCAGCCCCCTCGCTTCCAGTGCGTTTGGCCGATGCCAAAGAAAAAGCAGATTCCAGCGCAATCTGCCATAGGCAGATCGTGGAACCGGGGCCCGGGCGCTTGAACCCTCGTTACGTCTGGGCCGACTATCACACAGCGGCAGGGGGTCCAATGAACTGCCGTTCGAGGGAAGCGGCGTGGCGCCGTTCTGTAACGGGAATTTTGCGATGACGCGTCGGCTTTTCGGAATTCTGGCGGCCCTTGGCCTGGCGGCGAGCCTGAGCGGCTTCGTCGCCCCCGCCCATGCCGAGAAGCGTGTCGCGCTCGTCGTCGGCAACAACGATTACAGGAATGTCCCGAAGCTACTCAAGGCGGTCAACGACGCCCGCACCATGGGCGATACACTGAAGCAGCTCGGCTTCTCGGTGATGGTCGCCGAGAACCAGAGCCGGCAGCAATTCTCCGAGACCCTGCTCGCCTTCGACAAGGCGATCGAGCCCGGCGACACCGCGTTCTTCTTCTACGCCGGCCACGGCTTCGAGATCGCGGGCCAGAACTACCTGTTGCCGACCGACGTGCCGGCGGCGACCGAAGGGCAGGAAGAGCTGGTGCGCGACGCCTCGATCCTGGCCGACCGCATTGTCGAGCGCCTCCAGAACAAGAAGGTGCGGACATCGATTCTGGTGTTCGACGCATGCCGCAACAACCCGTTCGAGCGCAAGGGCACGCGCGCAGTCGCCGGCGGCGGCGGGCTTGCTCCGATGGTGCAGCTGCCCGAAGGCGTGTTCTCGGTGTTTTCGGCCGGTCCCCGCCAAACCGCGCTCGATCGGCTCTCCAACGACGACGCCAATCCCAATTCGGTGTTCACACGTACTTTCGCCAAGGAGCTGCTGCAGCCCGGCGAAAATCTCGTACAGGTGGCGCAGCGCACCCGCCGTCTCGTCAGCGAGATGGCCGGCACCGTCAAGCACAGGCAGGTGCCGGTCTATTTCGACCAGATGGTCGACGACGTCTTCCTCAGCGGCATGGCGAAGGATGCCGTCGCGCGGCCGGCCGATCCGCCGCCGCAGAAGCTTGCGGCGCTGCCGCCGGTGTCGGTGCCGCAGATGCCAAAGGAAGAAACCATCAACGCGCCGATCGCGAGCTTTTCGCGGCACAATGGCGGCTGGAGCGTCGTGTTCTCCTTTGCCGACCCGACGCTTGGCATTTCCTGGCGCATGGCCGGCAAGGGCGATTTCCGCGAGACCGGCTTCATCGACACGCTCGATCCGCGCACGCGCAAGCGGATGCCGAACCCGTCGATCGAATTGCCGCCGGACGCCGCGGCCGGCACCATCGAGGTCCGCTATGTCGATCAGTCCGGCGACATGCAGGGGCCGTTCCCGATCCGGTTCGATCCCGAGGCCGCACTGATCCGCGACCAGCGCAAGATCCTCGACATGACGGCGACGAGCTGGCTGTCGTTCCGCGAGTTCAACGGGCTGCTGGTCTACTACACGCATCTCGTGTCGTATCGCTGCGCCATCCGCGAAGTGCGCATCGGCATCGACAGCGCCGTGCCCAACCAGGTGCTGAAGATGCCCGCTTGCGACATGCGCGACCCCAGTGCGATCACCGCCGGCATGCCGCTCTACATGAAGCTTGCACCGAGCACGCAGTCCATCTCGGTGGAACTGACCTATCGCGACGGCAGCGTCTCGGAGATCAAGAGTTTTCGGGCCGCGAACCGCAGTAATAATTGAGGCCGTCTTGATCGAGCGGGGCCTGACAGGATGGACGAAGTTTAATCGGACAAGCCAACTGTGGAAGTGTTAGAGCCGGGGATGATAAAATTCATTATCGTTGCGCTCCTCTCGACGCTTCCGGCGGTGGCGCAAACTGCTCAAATGCCCGCGCCGCCAGCCACCGACAGGGAACGCGTCCAGGCGGAGCGTGCGAAAGAAGCCCAGGATGACAAGGTGGCTCCGGCAACCCGTCCGTGGGATCGCGACGCCGACGGCAAACGTCCGTGGGAACGGAAGTCGTCAAAGCCCTGAGGCGAGCAGATTGCCGTTCGCCGCAGTCGGAAGGAACGCCGACAGCCGCGCAAGCTGAGCGGAACGCTGGGGTCGGTCATGCGCCGATTGGCAGCCCGGGGACCGGGACCGGCAATGAGGATCAGAAATAGTTTGGGTTCCGTCCATGACTGGCCCGCGCAATGCGGGCCTTTCTGGTATCCGGGGCGGCCGGCGGCCTGACGCGCACGGCAGATGCTGGCGGTTTTCGCCGCAGGCAAAACGCCAGATCCCGGCTCTAAATCCGCGGCTCGCTCTCTTCCGCATCGCGGCTTCTGCCGGCCGGCGTTGACATGGCGCAACCAGATTCAGGCTCGGCCCGGCCGGAATCGGCGCTACACTACCCGCCATGTCTTGATCGATACTCGCATCGCGGATCGTGGCTGCAATGACCTCCGGCCAACAATCGAACCGGACGAAGAAAGTCCGCTGCTGCGTCGTCGGCGGTGGGCCCGCCGGCATGATGCTCGGCTATCTCCTGGGGCGGGCCGGCATCGAGGTCGTGGTGCTGGAGAAGCATGCCGACTTCTTCCGCGATTTCCGCGGCGACACCGTGCATCCGTCGACGCTTCAAGTGATGGACGAGCTTGGCCTGATCGACGGCTTCCTGAAGCTGCCGCATCAGCGCCTGCAGAAGATGGACGGCCTGTTCGGCGGCACGCCGGTGCGCATCGCAGATCTCCGCCGGCTCCACACCAAATACCCCTTCATCGCCTTCATGCCGCAATGGGACTTCCTGAATTTCCTGCGCGAGGCCAGCCGGCGCTTTGCCTCGCTCGAGGTGATGATGAGCACCGAGGCGGTCGACCTGATCCGCCGCGGTGAAGCGATAGCCGGGGTGCGGGCGAAGACGCCCGACGGCATCGTCGACATCGAATCCGATCTCACCATCGCCTGCGACGGCCGGCATTCGACCGTGCGAGAGCGTGCGGGCCTCAGCGTCGAGGAGATCGGCGCGCCGATGGACGTGCTGTGGTTCCGCGTCGGTCGCAAACCCGACGAAACGGAAAACGTGTTTGCGCGCGTCGAGCCCGGCAAGATGATGATCATGTTCGATCGCGGCGACTATTGGCAATGCGCCTATGTCATCGCCAAGGGACAGTATGACGCCGTGAAGGCGAGGGGACTGCAGGCGCTGCTCGACGACGTCGTACGCATGGCGCCGATCCTGAAGGGCGGCATCGCCGACGTGAAGAGCTTCGACGACGTCAAGCTGCTGACCGTCGCGATCAACCGCATGGCGCGCTGGACGCGGCCGGGCCTGCTCTGCATCGGCGATGCCGCGCATGCGATGTCGCCGGTCGGCGGCGTCGGCGTCAATCTCGCCGTGCAGGACGCGGTCGCGACCGCCAATCTTTTGGCGGACAAGCTGCAGCACGGCTGCCCGTCCGAGAACGATCTCGACGCCGTACGCCGTCGCCGCGAGTTTCCGGCGAGGATGACGCAGCGGATGCAGGTGATCGTGCAGAACAAGATCATCAGCGGCGCCCTGCAGGGGAACGATCGGCCGCTCCGAGTGCCGCTGATCGTGCGCCTGATCACCGCGCTGCCGTGGTTGCAGGGCATTCCGGCGCGCCTGCTTGCGCTCGGCGTGCGACCCGAGCATGTGTATTCGAAGGCTGCGCCGTCATCGTAGCGCAGCAATTCGGTAGGGATAATGTCGCGTTAAATCGCGCCTGCGGCGTTGCGTTCGTGCAACAGCGCCGACGGATTTGCGGACCAGCGCGTGCCCACGCGCCGCGTTAACTCTGTTGATTCGAATTTTAGTAACACCCGTCTGTGACCGTGCGTGCATCAAAGGACACGGGGTGTACCATGCGTAACAAGTTGATTGCCGCCTTCGCCTGCACGACCGCTCTGGTTTCGACCGGCGCGGCCTCCGCCGCCGATCTCGGCGCGCGCTACACGAAGGCGCCCGCCTATGTGGAGCCGCTGTTCAACTGGACCGGCTTCTATGTCGGCGGCCATATCGGTGGCGCGTGGACCAATGAGCAGTTCATCAACAACGGGATCGGTGCGCCGTTCGGCGATCTCGTCCCGGGCGAGGGCTATCGTCAGCGCGGATCCGGCATCATGGGCGGTGCCCAGATCGGCTACAACTGGCAGGCCAACAATTACGTGTTCGGCATGGAAGGCACGATCTCCGGCCTCGACAACAAGGGCTCGTTCACCAATACCGCGTTCGGTGCCGGTGACGACGTGTTCTCCTGGCGCGCCAACGTGCTCGCGACCGTGGTCGGCCGCGCCGGCTTCGCCGTGCAGAACAACCTCTTCTACATCAAGGGCGGCTATGCCGGTGTGAACAACCGTCTCTCCGTCAGCGACACCGTCGGTGTGTCGGGCTCCGGCGGACAGACCCACTGGGCCAACGGCTGGACCGTCGGCGCCGGCTGGGAATACGGCGTCACCCGCAACTGGATCGTCGGCCTCGAATACAACTACGCGGCCTTCGGCAGCCAGACCTATCAGCTCGGCGGCACCTCGGGGAATTACACCTTCGATGCCAAGCCGCGCGACATTCAATGGGCCGTCGTGCGCGCGAGCTACAAGTTCGACGCCCCGACCATCGCCCGTTACTGAGCAAGTCGACCGCAACGCGACCAACGATTAAAAAAAGCACTGCCAAAATTCAAAAGCCCCGGACTTGTCCGGGGCTTCTTTTTTGCGTCGTCGGATAGCGTGCGGCCCGGCCTCAGGCCATCACCGAGAAGCCGCCATCGACGGGGATTGCGGTGCCCGTGACGAAGTTCGATGCAGGCGATGCCAGGAACACGGCGATGCCGGCGAAATCGTCGATGTCGCCCCAGCGCCCCGCAGGCGTGCGCGCCAGCACCCGCTCGTGCAATCCCGACACCTGCTGCCGCGCACCGCGGGTGAGGTCGGTGTCGATCCAGCCCGGCAGGATCGCATTGACCTGGATGTTGTCGGGCGCCCAGGCATTGGCGCAGGCCCGCGTGTACTGCACGATACCGCCCTTGCTCGCAGCATAGGCGGTGGCGAAGCTCGCACCGAAGATCAACATCATCGAGCCGATGTTGATCACCTTGCCGTTGCCTGAGGCCTTCAAGGCCGGATAGGCGAGCTTGGAGCACAGGAAGGCGCTGGTGAGGTTGGTTTCGATCACCTTGTTCCACTCGTCGAGCTCGAGCTCGTGCGGCGGCTTGCGGATGCTCATGCCGGCGTTGTTGACGAGGATGTCGATGCGGCCGAGATCCTTCACCACGCGCGCGATCATGGCCTCGATCGCCGCCTTGTCGGTGACGTCGGTCGCAACCGCGATCGCCTTGACGCCGCGCTGCCTGAGATCTTCGACTGCTGCCTTGGACTTGGCTTCGTTGCGTCCGACCACGGCGATGTCGGCGCCGGCATCGGCAAGGCCGCGCGCCATGCCAAGCCCGATGCCGCCATTACCTCCTGTGACGATCGCGACCTTGCCGCGGAGATCGAACCGGCTGGATGTCATGCTTGTATTCCCTGGTTTCTTTTATTGGTTGCTCTGCCAGATCAGCACCAGCCCGAAGCCGGCCATGGCGGCGCCATAGCCAGCCCAATGCAGCTGGTTGACCATGAAGCTCGATCGCGGCCAGGGAACCGTACCCGTGCCCTGTCCGATCCAGAGCAGTCCGATGGCGAGGGCAAACAGGCCTGCTACAAGCAGAAATCTGCGCATGCATTCCTCCCCGTCGATCCGCTTCCCTCGCGACTCGCGGCATGAACGATTGCCGCGGTCCCGAAAGCTTGGGCACACAGTAACCGTAGCTTTGGTTCGGATACAATGGCGCCGGCAGAACCGGTGCGATGCGTGGGCAGGGCAATCAGCAATGTTGTGCTGGGTCGAAGACCAGCTCAGCGCTGCGCACCGTTGCTGAAGACGAGCATTGGCTGCCGACAAGCCCACAACGAAAAAGCCCCGGGCGATGCCGGGGCTTTGACGTTTGATCGTGAGATCAGATCAGTACTTCGCGACGACCGGACCCGTCCAGTTGAAGCGGTAAACCAGAGAGGTCGAGATCGTCTGGTTCCAGCTGTTGGCGCGGACGCTGTTGATGAGCGGCGCGTTGGTGCCATCCAACAGCTCGGTTTGGGTCTTGGCGTTGTAGAAGGCCGAACGATACTCGGTCTTCATGAACCAGCCGGGCGAAGAGACACCGAAGATGTTCAGGCTGTTCTCGACACCGCCGCCGATGAACCAGCCGTTGCGGTTGTAGCTGTTGAGGTGGACGCCCGCGGGAGTGCCGCCCAGCGTCGTGAAGTTGGTCTGGCCGAAGTGAGCGCCGGAGTAACCGCCGTTGACGTAGGAGAGAACGTTCGGGGCGACCAGCCAGCCGAGGCGCACACCCGCGGCCCAAGAGGTTTCCAGCTTCTGGCTGCCCGTGAGGCTGAAAATGGGATCCTGGATGGTGGAACGGATGCTGCCGAACTGGGCGTCGCCAAAGATACCGGCGACCCAAGTGCCGTTGAACTGCCAGTCGTAACCAGCGCCGACGGTGCCAAACCAGCCGGAACCGCCCTGGCGCTGCGTGATCGTCAAAGGCGTGCCGGTGGCCGTATCCACAATGCTCTGGTCGGCATTCGAGAGGCCGCCGCCGCCACCGCCGAAGGCGTAGAAGCCGGTCCAGTTGGCGACGGGCGCCGGCATGGGGGCCTTCACGTAGGGACGGGCACCGAGATCAGCCGCCGAGGCCGAACCGGTCATCGCGGCAACCGCGGTCAGAGCGAGCAAAATCTTCTTCATGTCAAATCCCCAACTTGGTCTGTGTAGCAGCGCGAGCGCACTGGAGTTCGTGTCAACTGATGCCCGGACTATAGACGTTTCCTGCCGGAATGCTGTTGCCGGGCAAGCACAGTCGCCGGAAAACGCCGGTGCGCGGGTATTTCAGCCGCAATTGCCGAAATCTGAAAAAGTTGCATATATTCAATAGTTTGAATGGATTCTCGAAACTCAAATTCAGGTAGGGTTTCGTTAGGAAATTCAACCTTGTCCGAAATGGAGGCAGCTGCGCCTCGGCCCGAGCGCCGTGAGTCGCTGGCCGAGTCGCAGCGCCGGCGCCGCGAATCGTTCGAAGCCATGCCGCGCGGCGACGTTGTCGCGGCCCGAAACGCAAAAGAGCCCCGGCTCTTCGCCGGGGCTCTCGACGGAGTGCTATTGCGCCGCGGACTCAAACGTCCAGCAGCTCGTCGCTGGCGAATTCGGCCTTGTCCGTGATGAAGGCGAATCGCGCCTCGGCCTTGGTGCCCATCAGGCGCTCGACCGAATCCGCGGTGGTGTCGCGGTCGTCGGCGAGCAGCACCACCTTGAGAAGTGTGCGCTTGGCTGGATCCATGGTGGTCTCCTTGAGCTGCGCCGGCATCATCTCGCCGAGGCCTTTGAAGCGGTTCACCTCGACCTTGGCGTTGGCGTTGAACACGCTCTTGATCAGCTCTTCCTTGTGCTTGTCGTCGCGCGCGTAGACCGACTTGGTGCCGACGGTCAGCTTGTAGAGCGGCGGCACCGCGAGGAAGAGGTGCCCTTCGTCGATCAGCCGCGGCATCTGCCGGTAGAAGAAGGTGATCAGCAGCGACGCGATGTGGGCGCCGTCGACGTCGGCGTCGGTCATGATGATGATGCGCTGATAGCGCAGATCCTCTTCGCGGTATTGCAGGAGCTGGCCGCAGCCGATCGCCTGCACAAGGTCGGAGAGCTGCGCATTCGCCGTCAGCTTGTCCTTGCCGGCGGAGGCGACGTTGAGGATTTTTCCACGCAAGGGCAGCACCGCTTGCGTCTTGCG
Source organism: Bradyrhizobium sp. 192 (assembly GCF_023100965.1). Taxonomy (NCBI): domain Bacteria; kingdom Pseudomonadati; phylum Pseudomonadota; class Alphaproteobacteria; order Hyphomicrobiales; family Nitrobacteraceae; genus Bradyrhizobium; species Bradyrhizobium sp. 192. Next base: position 5,037,377 of record NZ_CP064690.1, on the reverse strand, counting down.
ATCACGCGCCTGCTTGGCGCTGCCGCCGGCCGAGTCGCCTTCGACGATGAAGAGCTCGGAGCCGTCTGTGCCGGCATCGGTGCAATCGGCGAGCTTGCCGGGCAGGCGCAGCTTCTTGCCGGCGGTTTTCCGCGCGGTCTCTTTCTCCTGCCGCCGCCGCAGCCGTTCCTCGGCGCGGTCGATCACGAAGTCGAGCAGCCGGTTGGCCATGTTCGGATTGCCTGACAGCCAATGATCGAACGGATCCTTCATCGCCTGCTCGACGATGCGCTGCGCTTCGGCCGTTGCGAGGCGATCCTTGGTCTGACCCTGGAATTCAGGTTCGCGCACGAACACCGAGAGCATCACGGCGGCACCGACCATCACGTCTTCCGACGTAATGGACGAGGCGCGCTTGCCCTGGCCGACGCGCTCGGCGTGATCCTTCAGGCCGCGCAGCAGCGCGCTGCGCAAGCCGGATTCGTGCGTGCCGCCATCTGGCGTCGGGACGGTGTTGGTGTAGGAGGACAGGAAGCCGTCGGCATCCGCGGTCCAGGCCACCGCCCATTCGCAGGCGCCATGCGCGCCGTTGCGGCCCGACTTGCCGGAGAAGATATCCGGGTGCACCAGCGTGTCGGCGTGGATTGCAGCCGCAAGATAGTCCTTGAGGCCGCCGGGGAAGTGGAAGGTGGCTTCGGCCGGTACGTCTTCGATGCCCTTGAGCAACTCGGGCGCGCAATTCCAGCGGATCTCGACGCCGCCGAACAGGTACGCCTTCGAGCGCGTCATCTTGAACAGGCGCTGCGGCTTGAACGCAGCCTTGGCGCCGAAGATGTCGGTATCGGGCTTGAAGCGGACGCGCGTGCCGCGCCGGTTGTTGATCTTGCCGAGGTCCTCGAGCTTGCCCTTGGGATGGCCGCGCTCGAACGTCATGCGGTAGAGCTTCTGGCTGCGCGCGACCTCCACCTCAAGCAGCGAGGAGAGGGCGTTGACCACGGAGATGCCGACGCCGTGCAGGCCGCCCGAGGTCTCGTAGACCTTGCTGTCGAATTTGCCGCCCGAATGCAGCGTGCACATGATGACTTCCAGCGCCGACTTCTTCGGGAACTTCGGATGCGGATCGATCGGGATGCCGCGGCCGTTGTCGGTGACGGTGAGGAAACCATCCGCGGAGAGTTCGACGCCGATGAAGGTCGCGTGTCCGGCCAGCGCCTCGTCCATCGAGTTGTCGATGACTTCGGCGAACAGATGATGCAGCGCCTTCTCGTCGGTGCCGCCGATATACATACCGGGCCGCCGCCGCACCGGTTCCAGGCCTTCGAGCACCTCGATGTCGGCCGCGGTGTAGTCGGCTTCGCCGCCGCTTCCGCGCGGCGCCGCCTTGGGCGCGCTGCGGGGCTTCGACTCATCGCCGCCGAAAAAATCGTCTTTTACTTTGGGTTTCAACTGTTTGGACATATATCTTGATACGCTTTGAGGGGCCGCATCGGCGGCGAATCGGTTGGGCCGACTATGCCACTTCTGACTTGGAAAGGTTACCGCGGGGCGGGCCGGGCGGTGTGGTTGGGAGCCAATCCCGGCGATTTTACGCCGCAGGCCCTGCAATTGCCGGCAATTTGACCGGTTGGTCCGGGCTGAGCCGAGCTTTGTGACTTGATGTCACACAAGCCCTTGGCTTACCAGTCCTTTTCATCGAGCAGCACCTTGAGATGGGGCGGGAAGGCTTTTTTAGATGGAGCAGTTTGCGCACGCCCTGGCCGATTTCGTGCGCGTTCACCAGGCCTGGGCGGCTCCGATCGTGTTCCTGCTCGCCTTCGGAGAGTCGCTCGCCTTCATTTCGCTGCTGATCCCGGCCTGGGGCGCGCTGGTTGCGATCGGTGCGCTGATCGGGGTGAGTGGCATCAGCTTCTATCCGGTCTGGATCGCCGGCGGCCTCGGTGCGGCGCTGGGCGACTGGGTCTCGTACTGGTTCGGCTACCGCTACAAGGAGAAGGTCGCCCAGATGTGGCCGCTCTCGCGCTATCCGGATCTCCTGCCCAGAGGCGAGGCCTTCGTGCGAAGCTGGGGCATCCCCAGCATCTTCATCGGCCGCTTCTTCGGTCCTTTCCGCGCCTCGGTGCCGCTGGCGGCCGGCATCTTCGAGATGCCTTATTGGAGCTTCCAGGCCGCCAATTTCGTCTCGGCCCTGATCTGGTCGGCCGTGCTCCTGCTGTTCGGCGACGTGCTCGCGAAGATCATGGAATGGATCTGGCGGGTGATCTGACGCCGGAACCTTGACGAAAGCCTGATCTAGCCTTATAGCCGCGCGCCATGATCAACGCCGCGACCATTCTGTTCGCTCGTCACCGCCGCCGCAGTCTTGCGGTTTGGGCGGTCGATCGCGTTTGAGATCATCGTCTTTGCCGCTGGATCCGATCCGCGGCATTCTTTCTCCTGTCAGCGCGATCTGATCCGGCGGCCCCCAAAGAGGCCCAGCAGGAGACCACGATGTACACGCCACCCTTTTTCAAGCAGGACCGCGCCGCGAGCCTGAAATTCGCAAGCGATCGGGGCTTCGGCACCATGTGTGCCTTTGACGGCAAGAAGCCGGTGGCTTCGCCGCTGCCGTTCTATCTCACCTATGCTGCCGACGGCACGCCGCAGGCCGCCCTTCATGTCGCCCGTCACAATCCGCTGCTAAAGCTCGCGGGCGGCGATGCGTCCTGGCTGCTCGCGGTCAACGGCCCCGATGCCTATGTGTCGCCGGATTGGTACGTCTCGCCGGACCAGGTGCCGACCTGGCTCTACCAGTCGGTGCATCTGAGCGGGCCGGTGCGGATGTTGTCGGATGACGAGCTGGCAGTGCAGATCGACACGCTCAGCGACAAGTTCGAGACCTGGCTGTTGCCGAAGAAGCCATGGACATCGGACAAGATGACGGCCGGACGGCTCGAGGCGATGAAGAAGGCGATCGTGGGCCTGGTGATGACGGTTGAGGAGGTCGAAGGCAGCTTCAAGCTCAACCAGCACAAATCCGACGCCGACTATGCGGCGATCGCCAATGCGCTCAGTGCCGGCGATGCCGACGCCAGGCAGATCTCACATTTGATGCGGCAGGCAAGGCCGCAGGTTTTTGCAGACGACACGAACATGCTCGAAGGGAGCGCGCCATGAGCCTCGCTGACATCAAACAGGCCCCGAAGGGCGCTGCCACCAAACCCGCAACCGTCTTCGTCGACGGCGGCTCCGGCACCACCGGGCTTGGCATCAACGAGCGGCTGAAGCACCAGAACGACGTCGTCGTGAAGACGATCCCTGACGACAAGCGCAAGGACCCCGCTGCCAAGAAGGCGCTGATGGAGGAGGTGGACCTCGTCATCCTCTGTCTGCCCGACGATGCCGCCAAGGAGACGGTCGCGCTGGTCGACAGCATGGGCGCCTCGGGCCCGAAGGTGCTCGACGCCTCGACCGCCTACCGGGTCGCGCCCGATTGGGCCTACGGTTTTCCGGAACTGACGCCCGAGCAGGCCGGCAAGATCGAGGCGGCGAAGAAGGTCTCCAATCCCGGCTGCTATCCGACCGGCGCGATCGCGCTGCTGCGGCCAATCGTAGATGCCGGCCTGTTGCCGCAGGATTATCCCGTCACGGTCAACGCGGTGAGCGGCTACTCCGGCGGCGGCAAGTCGATGATCGCGAGCTTCGAGGACGGCAGTGCGCCGTCCTTCGAGCTCTACGGCCTCGGCTTCGAGCACAAGCATCTGCCGGAGATGCAACTCTATTCGAACCTGACGCGGCGGCCGATCTTCATTCCCTCAGTCGGCAACTACCGGCAGGGCATGCTGGTCTCGGTGCCGCTGCAGCTCGACACGCTGCCCGGCAAGCCCACAGGTGCAGACCTGCAAGCTGCGCTGGCAAGGCGCTACGCCGGCTCGACATACGTCTCGGCGATGCCGCTCCAGAACGAGGCGAGCAAAGGCGGCCGGATCGAGCCGGAGGCGCTGAACGAGACCAATCAGCTTGAGCTCTACGTCTTCGCCAATGACAAATATCACCAGGCGGTGCTGGTCGCCCGGCTCGACAATCTCGGCAAGGGTGCGTCCGGCGCGGCCGTGCAGAACATGCGGCTGATGCTGGGATTGCCGACAAGTGGCTGATCAAGCCTTGCTCGCGAGTCCAATCCATTGGACGAGGCGACGCTGCAACTTTCGACCCCGGCAAGACGATCAAATGACGCCTGAAAGGCACGCGCGATGAGCTCGAAGAAGATCGGCATTCTCGGCGCTTCCGGCTACACCGGGGCCGATGCAGTGCGCCTGTTGGCGCGGCATCCGAATGCCGAGATCATCGCACTCACCGCCAACACCCACGCCGGCAAGTCGATGGGTGACGTGTTTCCGCATTTCTTCATGCTGGACCTGCCGAAACTCGTGGAATGGGAAAAGGTCGACTGGAGCAGGCTCGATGCGGTGTTCTGCGGGCTGCCGCACGGCACCACGCAGGAAATCATCGCCGCTGTCCTCAAGGCAAATTCCAAAATCAAGGTCCTCGACATGTCCGCCGATTTCAGGCTGCGGGACAAGAACACCTATGCCCAATGGTACGGCCATGAGCACCGGGCGCTCGAACTGCAGGGCGAAGCGGTCTATGGCCTGACCGAATTCTATCGCGACAAGATTACGTCGGCGCGGCTGGTCGCCTGTCCCGGCTGCTATCCCACGGCGGCGCTGCTCGCGCTGGTGCCGCTTGCGAAAGCCAAACTGATCGACGTCGACGACATCATCATCGACGCGAAATCGGGCGTCACCGGCGCCGGCCGCGGGCTGAAACAGAACACGTTGTTCAGCGAGGCGGGCGAGGGGCTGTCGCCCTATTCGGTCGGCACCCACCGGCACGCGCCCGAGATCGAGCAGGAGATCGGCGTCGCCGCCGGCTCCGCGGTGACGATCAACTTCACGCCGCATCTTATTCCGATGGCGCGCGGCGAACTGTGCACGTCCTACGTCAAGCTCAAAGGCGCGACGCCGGACGATCTGCGAACAGCGTTGGAGCAGGCTTATGCCAACGAGCCCTTCGTGCATGTCGCCAGGAAGGGCGTGCTGCCACAGACCCAGAATGTGCGCGGCTCCAACTATGTGCAGATCGGCGTCGTCGCCGATCGCATCAAGAACCGGGCGATCGTGATTTCCACGCTCGACAATCTGGTGAAGGGGTCGGCCGGGCAGGCGATCCAGAACATGAACCTGATGTTCGGGCTGCCGGAGACGGCGGGGCTGGAGCAGATCGCGCTGTTTCCATGACACGAGGTCCTGCAGTGGACGATGCGACCCTGCAATTCTATCGGAGCAACGCCCAGTCCTACGCCGACTGGGCGAAGGCGCCCTCGACACGGCTGCGTGGCTTCCTTGCCCTGCTGCCGCCAGGCGGCGCGATCCTCGAGCTCGGCTGCGGCGCCGGCAATCATTCGGCGGTGATGCTGGCCGAAGGGTTTTCGGTGCGTGCGACTGATGGCTCGCCCGAAATGGCCGAGATCGCGTCGCAGCGGCTAGGTCATCCGGTCGAGGCGATGCGGTTCGACCAGCTTGAGGCGCACGAGGCTTACGACGGCGTCTGGGCAAGCGCCTGCCTGCTGCACGTACCGCGCGGCGAACTCGCAGGCATCCTTGCGCGGATTCACCTCGCCCTGAAACCGTCAGGCGTCTTCTATGCCAGCTACAAGATGGGCGAGAGCGACGGCCGCGACAGCCTCGGGCGCTATTACAGCTATGTCTCGCCAGAGTGGCTAGATGCGACCTACGCCAATGCGGGTCCGTGGATCACGCTGTCATCCGAAATCAGCGTGATCCAGAGCTTCGACCAAACGCCAGCCAACATGCTGAATCTCGTCGTGCGCAAGGCCTGATTTTCAAGAGGCCTGATCTTCAAAAGGCGTGATTTCTAGAACACCTTGAAGATCGCCAGCGCCAGCACGGCCTGGGCGAGGAAGCCGACGGTGAAGGCCAGCGTGCGGAACACGGGAATCCCGAGCGCGTAGACGATCAGATGCGCGACGCGTGACCAGAAATAGACGGCGCAGGCGAGCACGGTCCATTTCGTGGAATAGTCGATCGCGTTGAGGATCAGCACCAGCGGTGCGAACAGCACGAGGTTCTCGACCGCGTTGTCGTGCGCGAACATCAGGCGGTTCGCCCATTCCGATTGCGGCTTGTCGCCGCGCGAGGGATTGGCCATGGCGCCAGTGAGACCGCGGACCTGGCACCGGTTGATGGTGTAGGGAATCCAGAGGATCCCGGTCAGGATCACCGTCAGTGTCAGCCAGAACAATTCGCGCGTCATGGTTCGATCCTCTCTGTCGTCGCTGCGTTGAGCGCGAGTCTATACAAAAGCGTGGAAGATTCCGCTATGCGCGGACCCTGACATAGCTGCCGGGCGCGTCCTCGATCGGCGGCAGGGCGTCGCTGCCGACGCTGCGCGCCGGGACTTGCTCCGGATCGAGCTCGCCGAGCCATTGGCGCCAGTCCGGCCACCACGAGCCCTTGTGCTCGACCGCGCCCTTCATCCACTCGGCGACGTTGACGTCCTTGATGTTGTCGTTGGTCCAGTATTGGTACTTGTTCGAGGCGGGCGGATTGACCACGCCGGCGATGTGGCCCGAGCCCGAAAGCACGTATTTCACGGGGCCACCGAAGAACTGCGAGCCGTACAGCACCGATTCAGCTGGCGCGATGTGGTCCTCGCGGGTGGCGAGGTTATAAACGGGGACCTTGACCTTGGAGAGATCGAGCAGCGTATTGTCGAGCACCATCGTGCCGGTGGAGAGCCGGTTCTCCAGATAGCAATTGCGCAGATAATAGGAATGGTTCGATGCCGTCATGCGCGTCGCGTCGGAGTTCCAGTGCAACAGGTCGAATGCGCTCGGCTGCTTGCCCTTCAGATAGTTGCTGACGACGTAGGACCAGATCAGATCGTTGGAGCGCAGCATGTTGAAGGCCATCGCCATCTTCGAGCCTTCGAGCACGCCGGCGGCCTTCATGTCCTGCTCGAGCGATGCGATCTGCTCCTCGTCGACGAACACCAGGAGATCGCCGGCATGGCTGAAGTCGACCTGGGCCGCGAAGAACGTCGCCGACGACACCCGCTGGCGGCGCTTCTCGGCGAGCCAGGCCAGCGTGGTCGCGAGCATGGTGCCGCCGACGCAATAGCCGGCGGTGTGCACCTTCATCTCGCCGGTGACCTTCTCGATCACGTCCATCGCCGTGAGCGGGCCTTCCTTCATGTAGTCTTCCCAGCTCTTGTTGCCGAGCCGCTTGTCGGGATTGACCCATGAGATCACGAACACGGTGATGCCCTGGTCGACGCACCATTTGATGTAGGATTTCTCCGGCTTGAGATCGAGGATGTAGAACTTGTTGATCCAGGGCGGCACGATCAGGAGCGGGGTGCGCAGCACCGTCTCCGTGGTCGGCGAATACTGGATCAGCTGCATCAACTCGTTCTGGTAGATCACCTTGCCCGGCGTCGTCGCCATGTTGACGCCGACGACGAGATTGTCCGGATCGGACTGGCGGATCTTCAGCATGCCGTTGCCGGCGGCGATGTCCTCGGCCAGCATCTTCAGGCCGCGCGCCAGATTCTCGCCGCTGCTCGCCATCGTCTCGCGCAGCACTTCCGGATTGGTCAGCACGAAGTTGGAGGGCGACAGGGCATTGGTGAGCTGCTGCATGTAGAACTCCGCCTTGCGGCGGGTCTGCGGATCGAGCCCCTCGGCGTCGCGCACCAGCTCCTGCGCCCATCTGGTCGTGAGCAGATAGAGCTGCATGACGAAATCGAAGAACTGGTTCGACTTCCATTCCGGGTCGGCAAAGCGCTTGTCGCGCGGCGAGGGCGCGATCGCCGGCGCTGCGTCCTGGCCGGCCATGCGGCGCGCCGCCGAACCCCAGAGGTCGAGATAGTCCTTGGCGAGCTTGGTCTGCAGATCGGAGGAGCGGGACGTATCCGACAGCCAGTACTCGGCAACCGATGTGAAGGTCTTGACGACCTCGGTGAGCTCGGCCGGCGGGCGATCCTGCACCTCGCCGCTTTTGCGCGGCTTCAGATAGGCGGCGAGCGCCTTGCCGCCGTTCTCCATCGCCCGCGCGACATTCATCGCGAAGGCTTCCGCATCGAACTTCGGCTCGGGTTTGGGCGTATCGGTCGTGGCCATACTCATGAGCAGAACAGTAACGATTCATTCCGTATTCGTCACCGCGAAGCTCGCATGTTTGACGTTAAACCCTCTCGAAGATGTGTTGCACTGCGACAAATCTTCTCGGTTCCGTCACAATCGGGCCGCACGGCTCGGTTTGGTGGCAATGGCTGTTTTCTCGCTCGCACCATTTGGGCACAATGGTTTGAGCTTGGGCGCGGTCTTGGGTAACATTGCCCGGGGCCGTGCTTTGGGACGAGTAGGGGATTTCCCAAGTGTTGGCGTTATGGGACCTGCAAAAGACGCTGCCGATCCGCGGCGCGCTGCTGATCGCGGCGCTCGCCGTCGGCGGATGTTCGAGCCAGCTCGCGGATATGACGCCCACCGACGCGCAGGCGCATCCCAGGGAGCCCGGCAGCTATCTGCCGGTGCACGACTTGCCGCCGGATCGCGATGAGGCAGTCATCCCGCCGGAGCAGCGCGCCAAGATCGAGGCTGAGCTCGCCGCCGCGCGCGACCGTCAGGCGGTCGCCGGCAAGGATGGGAAATGAGCCGCTCCAAGGTAATCGCTGGCGCCCCCGCCTTGCCGTGCTAAAAGATCCCGGTTCAGCCGAGAGTCAGGGCGAACGACTTCAGTCTTCGTCGTCGGTGATTGCTCTAAGCGTTTGATTTTGAGTAATTTTCTCGACGAAAATGGACGCCTTTCCGAACTGCCGTCCCGGCCTGTCGATTCTGTCCTGACCGGTTGCCCCGGAGCCCAGAGAGCCATGGAAGAATTTTACCGCATCCGCCGCCTTCCACCTTACGTGTTCGAGCAGGTCAATCGGGCCAAGGCGGCCGCGCGGAATGCCGGCGCCGATATCATCGACCTCGGCATGGGCAACCCGGACCTGCCGGCGCCTGCGCATGTGCTGGAGAAGCTGAAAGAGACGCTGGGCAAGCCGCGCACCGACCGCTACTCCGCCTCCCGAGGGATCAATGGCCTGCGCAAGGCCCAGGCCGGCTACTACGCCCGCCGCTTCGGCGTGAAGCTCAACCCGGACACCCAGGTCGTGGCAACGCTGGGCTCGAAGGAAGGCTTTGCCAACGTGGCGCAGGCGATCACCGCGCCCGGCGACGTCATCCTCTGTCCGAACCCGAGCTACCCGATTCACGCCTTCGGCTTCCTGATGGCGGGCGGCGTGATCCGCTCGGTGCCCTCGGAGCCGACCCCGCAGTTCTTCGAGGCAGCGGAGCGGGCGATCGTGCATTCGATCCCGAAGCCGCTCGCGCTCGTCGTCTGCTATCCTTCGAACCCGACCGCCTATGTGGCGAGCCTCGATTTCTACAAGGACCTCGTTGCGTTCGCCAAGAAGCACGAGATCCTGATCCTGTCCGACCTCGCTTATGCCGAGGTCTATTTCGACGAGAACAACCCGCCGCCCTCGGTGCTCCAGGTGCCCGGCGCAATGGACGTCACCGTCGAGTTCACCTCGATGTCGAAGACCTATTCGATGGCCGGCTGGCGCATGGGCTTTGCGGTCGGCAATGAGCGCGTGATCGCAGCTCTTGCCCGCGTCAAATCCTACCTCGATTACGGCGCCTTCACGCCGGTGCAGGTCGCGGCGACCGCCGCACTGAACGGCCCGGACGATTGCATCAAGGAGATGCGCGATACTTACCGCAAGCGCCGCGACGCGCTGGTGGAATCGTTCGGCCGCGCCGGCTGGGAGATCCCGCCGCCTGAGGCCTCGATGTTCGCCTGGGTGCCGCTGCCGGAGGCCTTCCGCAGCGTCGGCAGCATGCAATTCGCAACCCTGATGGTGGAGAAATCCGGTGTCGCGGTTTCGCCCGGCGTCGGCTTCGGCGAGCATGGTGAAGGATATGTCCGCATCGCCATGGTGGAAAACGAGCAACGGATCAGGCAGGCCGCGCGCGGCGTGCGACGCTTCCTTGAAAGCGGCATCGAAACGTTGCACAACGTCGTTCCGCTCGCCAATCGGCGTTAGGTTCTCTTCGGCAGGTTTTCTAAGTCATCATGGTTGCACCCCTGAAAGTGGGCATAGCGGGGCTCGGCACCGTGGGCGCCGAAGTTGTCCGTTTGATTGAAACGCAGGCCCGCGTGCTCGCAGGCCGCAGCGGCCGCGGCATCCGCGTCGTTGCCGTCACCGCGCGCTCGAAGGCGAAGAAGCGCGGCATCGACCTGCGCGGCGTCGAATGGGTCAGGGATCCCATGGCTCTGGCCACCCATCCCGGCGTCGACTGCTTCGTCGAGCTGATGGGCGGCGCCGGCGATCCCGCGCTGTCGGCGGTCGAGGCTGCGCTCAGCGCCGGCAAGTCAGTGGTCACCGCCAACAAGGCGCTGCTCGCGAAGCACGGTTTGAAGCTGGCGAAAGCCGCTGAAAAGCACGGCGGTGCGCTGAATTACGAGGCAGCGGTCGGCGCCGCGATCCCCGTCATCAAAACGTTACGCGAGGGTCTTGCCGGAACCGGCATCAACCGCGTCTACGGCATCCTCAACGGCACCTGCAATTACATCCTGACACGGATGGAGCAGGAGGGCCTGTCTTTCGCCGAATGCCTCGCGGATGCGCAGCGGCTCGGTTATGCCGAGGCCAACCCGTCCTTCGACGTCGACGGCCACGACACCGCGCAGAAGCTCGCCATTCTCGCCAGCCTCGCCTTCGGCACGAAAGTTGCTCAAAGCGCGGTGTATGTCGAAGGCATCTCCTCCATCGCGCCGGAAGATCTGCGTGCGGCCGCCGATCTCGGTTACCGCGTCAAGCTGCTCGGCGTTGCGGTGCGCACCGCCAAGGGCATCGAGCAGCGCGTGCATCCGACCATGGTGCCGAAATCCTCCTCGATCGCGCAGGTGATGGGCGTCACCAATGCGGTCACGATCGACGGCGAGGGCATTCCGCCGATCACGCTGGTCGGCCCCGGCGCCGGTGGTGCTGCGACCGCATCTGCCGTCGTCGCCGACATCGCCGACGTCGCGCGCGGCATCCGCGCCAACCCGTTCGGCCGGCCCATTTCGCAACTGCGCGACACCAAGAAGGCGCCGATGGAGCGGCACGAGGGCGGCTATTACATCCGTCTTCTGGCGCGCGATTTCCCCGGCACCGCGGCCGCGATCGCGACGCGGCTGGCAGAACAGAAGATTTCGATCGAGTCGATCGTGCAGCGTCATCCCAATGGCGGCGTTGCGCCCGATAACGGCAAGGCGGTCCCCGTGCCGGTCATCCTGATCACTTACGCCACTCACGAAGACGCGGTGCGCCGCGCGCTCGCCGCCGTGCAGAAGGACAAGGTGATCAGTGGACGGCCGCAGGTGATCCGGATCGAGAAGAATTAGAGCGTGAACAGACGAGCGGTTCGAACGAACCATGGGTGTTGCGAGTTGATGCGGACGGAGATTTCCGTCCCAAACGTTTCGAAGGAGTGAGCCGATGTCGACCCATATTTCAGTCCCCCCGCAAGCGTTGCTCGAGCGCATCCTCACGCTGGAGATCGTGCGGGTGACGGAGCGGGCGGCGGTGTCGTCGGCGCGGCTGCGCGGACACGGTAACGAGAAGGCGGCCGACCAGGCCGCGGTGGATGCGATGCGCCGCGAGCTCAACAAGCTCCCGATCGAGGGCACCATCGTGATCGGCGAGGGCGAGCGCGACGAGGCGCCGATGCTCTTCATCGGCGAGAAGGTCGGCATGAACGCAGGCCCGCAGGTCGACATCGCGGTCGATCCGCTCGAAGGCACCACGCTGTGCGCCAAGAACATGCCGGGCTCGATCGCCACCATGGCAATGGCCGACGGCGGCACGCTGTTGCACGCGCCCGACGTCTACATGCAGAAGCTCGCGATCGGCCCCGGCTACGCCAAGGGCGTCGTCGAACTCGATGCCACGCCGGCCGAGAACGTTCGCCGCCTCGCCAAGGCCAAGGGCGTCCAGCCTGATGGCATCACCGTTCTCGTGCTCGACCGTCCGCGCCATGCCAGCATCATCGAGAGCGTGCGCTCGACCGGCGCTGCCGTGCGCCTGATCACCGACGGCGACGTCGCCGGCGTGATCCATTGCGCCGACCCTGATAACACCGGCGTCGACATGTATCTCGGCACCGGCGGCGCGCCTGAAGGCGTGCTCGCGGCCGTAGCGTTGCGCTGCATCGGCGGCCAGATGCAGTGCCGCCTGATTCTCGATTCCGCTGAGAAGATCGAGCGCGCCGCCAAGATGGGCGTCAACGATCCCAAGATGATCTACGGCATCGAGGACATGGCGCGCGGCGACTGTCTGTTCGCCGCCACCGGCGTCACGACCGGCTCGCTGCTGTCGGGCGTCAAATTCCGCAAGGACGGCGTGATCGAGACCGAGACGGTCGTGATGCGCTCCGTCACCGGCACGGTGCGCTACATCAAGGCCGAGCACCGGGAACTTGCCAAGTTCCATCTAGACTGATCTCGCGACCGTCCGCGCGCGATCGTTCGGCTGCTCCGATCGGACGCGCGCCGCAGACTTGATTTCGCGCTTGTCTGTTATGGGCTGCGGGGCGGCGCGGGCATGAACAGGAACGCGTCGCAAACGGTCAGGGCGAACTTGACGGTCAGTTGAAGCTCGCCGACTTCATCGGCCCAGGGCTGGAGAATGGCCTTCGCGGACGCCATGTCTCCATTCGCGAGCGCGCGGCGCGCGTTCGTATCGGCCTCGGCATAGATGTCGGTTGCGATCATGCGGGACAGGGCCTGCGAGAGGCCTCGGTCGAAGGCCTCAAGGCGGACCTCCGATTCATAATGATCCGGCCTGAGCCTGATTTGGTTCTCGGCCTGTGCCGGATCGAAAAGCCCGACCTTGCCCAGCATGACCAGCAACGGATGATCTCGGGCGATGGCGGAGGGAATGATCGGAAAGGTCCTGACTCTCCCGGATCGATCATCAAGGGAAGCGAACGAAATGACGGGCCCGATGTTGAAGCGGGAGTTGCGGTGAAACACCGCGACACGATGATCAATTTCGGAGTCGGCCTCGAACACCGCGCCACTCGCGGGACCGTCGTCCAGGCCGTGGGCAATAAGGTAGGATGAAAGCTGGGCAACACGGGAGGTGACGGTGCCATGATCGAGCCCATCCACCTCGAATTCGATCTCTCGTCCCGTGAATGCGGACAATCCGATCGTCAAGGCTCCGATGGTCTTGCCCGCAAGGTAGGGGACGATCTCGATCCACAATGCGAAGGGTTGATCTGGATAGGAAGCAAAGGCGCTACGTGACTGGTTCAGCCACATCTCGGGCGAGCGGCCGACATTTCCCCGCCAGACGACAGCGGCAACTTCCGGCAATGCCGCGACCACGGCCCCGACAAAAGCGGTCGTGAGCTGCGTGTTCTCGGCAAAATTCAGCGCCTTCGTTGCCTTATTGCTTTCGGCAGAGCCCATCGGCGCCACGATGAGGTGCGCACGATGCCGGCCAACGGCGTGGAAAGCTTCCGGCCAAAGCCAGGAAGCCCGCTGCCACAATTCCTGATCGTAAGGTATCGGCGCCGGCATCATGAGGATCGTCATGAGATGATCGCCGGCACGGATGAACATCGGACGGTCGGCATCGTTGCTGCGTGAGAGCCCGCCGGGACCCCACTGCACGTCGGGATGACGAATGCGCAATGTCCGGATCAACGCCTCCTCATCCGGGAGGCGGACATGATCGAGCAGAACGTATGCGACAGGGAGGTCTGTCATGGCAGATGCATGCGCACGCTGGGGCGAAAGTTTTTGCTCGTCGCGGACGAACGAGGTCTGGCGGACAACTGCTATTGTTGCACGGAAAGGATCATGCTTTAAAGCCCTCGATCTCAGCCGGAGCCGACCGGGCGCAGGAAAAATCCGCGGAGCGAACATGACACCAGCATCCGATCTCTCCGCCGTCAAAGCCCTTGTCTTCGACGTGTTCGGCACCGTCGTGGATTGGCGCACCAGCCTGATCACCGACTTCATGTGGTGGGCCAAGGGACGCGGCATCAGTGCCGACTGGACCGCGCTCGTCGACGGCTGGCGCGGCATGTACATGGCCTCGATGGACGACGTGCGCAAACATCCGGAGCGTGGCTATGTCATGCTGGATGATCTGCACCGCCGCTCGCTGGAAAAGCTGGTCGCGCAGTTCGCGATCAAGGGTCTCACCGAGGCCGATCTCGATTATCTCACCAAGGGCTGGCACCGCCTCAATCCCTGGCCGGACAGCGTCGCGGGCCTGACGCGGCTGAAGACGAAGTTCGTGATCGCGCCGCTCTCCAACGGTAACGTCGCATTGCTCACCAACATGGCGAAGTTCGCAGGCCTGCCGTGGGACCTCATCATGTCGGCCGAGCTGTTCGAGCACTACAAGCCCGATCCCGAGACCTATCTCGGCGCAGCAAAGCTGCTCTGCCTCAAGCCGGACGAGGTGATGATGGTCGCCGCCCACAACGGCGATCTCGCGGCCGCCCAGAAGAACGGGCTCAAGACCGCCTTCGTGGCGCGGCCGACGGAGTACGGTCCGTTGCAGAAGGTGGACTTTGAGGCTACCGGCAACTGGGACATCGTCGCGAAGGATTTCGGCGGGATCGCCGACAAGCTCGGCTGCTAGCAGCGTGACGCGTGATCGGCTGCGAGTCAGGACATAGGCAAGAACAAGAGTTGCTGGTTGGCCTCCTCACCGTCGGTTTTGCAAGTCTTGTTCGGGGCGGTGGTGACCGCAGCCATCATTGCGCTCATATCGTGGACGCTCCAACAGGCAAGGCCGATTGAGCTCGGCGATACCGCAGGAGCCATCGAGCCGGATAAAAGTACTGCCTGGTTCACGGTCATCGGCGGTTTCCTGATGTCGCTTGCCGGCTTGTACGGGGTCCTGTTTCGCGAGGCCGGCTGGGGAGCCTTGGCGATGACGCTCTTGGGGCTTGGCGCTGCCGGCTTCATGTCGCCATCACTCACATCCGTGCACCGCGTGACATGGGACGAAGAGTCGGTTGAAGGCCCCTCGAACCTGTTTGGTCCCACACTGGGTTCGCGAAGAACCAAAATCCTGTGGCGCGATATTTTGAGAACCGGAACGACGATGACCGGCTACTGGTTCGTCGAGAGTCGGGACGGCAGACGGGTTTATTGGAGTTATCTCTACAGGGGCCACGGCGCTCTGGATGCGTTTCTCTACACGAAGCGCCCAGATTTGGAGCTTCCTGCGTCTTGATGATCGCGCCAGGGCCTGCGATGTCGTACCGCTTGGTCGGCGCTGAATTCTATGAAAGCCGGAACGCGGTCGGCATCGGAGTCGCCAGCGGCATGATCGCGGCGACCGGTCTCCGCATCTTCTTCGTACCCGCGCTGTACGTGCTTGTCCGCCGCATATTCACCGGCGCTCGAGCCGACGCGACAGCCTCGCAGCCGCGCGCGGTCGCAGAGCCCGCCGAGTAGCGAGCAACGACCCGGGAGGCGCTTGCGCCCCCCCGGGGTTGATCTCGAGCTACAGCGTCATCTTCATCGGCTCCGGGTAATAGTGGAAGCCTTCACCGGCCTTGGCGACGTGGCCGTAGCCGGGCCAGGCGAAGTGATAGGACATCACCGGCGTCTTGTTGGCCGCGAGCATCGTCAGCAGTTTGACGCGCGACTCGGCCGCCTGCTTGGGGTCGGTGTCGTAGGAAAATTCCATCCGGGGCCGCTCGAGCAGCAGCACGGAATGGTGCGAGAGGTCGCCGAGGAAGGCGAACGATTTGCCGGCCGAGGAGACCATGAAGATGGTGTGGCCGACGGTATGACCGGGCGCGGAGATCGCCTGCACGCCGGGTAGGAATTCCTCACCGTCCTTGAAGAACTTGATCCGCTCGCGCACCGGCATCAGGTTCTTGCGGGCGTGGACGACGAAGTCCTTGGCCGGGCCGCCGAGCTTGCCTTCATCGGTCCAGAAGTCGAAATCGCTTTGGGCGATGTAGATCTGCGCGTTCGGAAACAGCGCCTTGTTGTTGGCATCCACGATGCCACCGATGTGGTCGATATGCGCGTGCGAACAGACCACGGCATCGATGTCCTCCGGCTTGATCCCCGCCTCGGCCATGCTCTTCTGCTGGCGGCCGGTGGTTGGGCCGAACGCCTTGGACGAGCCCATGCCGGTGTCGAACAGGATCAGCTTGTCGCCGGTGTTCACGATCGGCGAGTTCTGTTCGAGCACGACGTTGTCCGGCGACAGGAAATTCTCCGCCAGCATCTTCTTCACCTCTTCCTTGGGGACACCGGTGAAGGTTCCGGAGGGATCGCCAAGCGGCAGCGGCCCGTCGGAGACGACGGTGACCTCGGCATCGCCGAGGACGAAGCGGTGCCAGTATGGCGTCTGGGTGCCGAGCTTGGGAGCCCGCGCCAATGCGCTGGTGCCGAGCATGGCGCTGGCACCGAGGCCGGCTCCAAGGCCGGCTCCAAGTGCGAGTAGGGATCGACGGGAGACATCGATTGTCATGCATTTCCTCCGCTTTTGTCTTTTGTTTTGCGCGATTGTTCGCGCGTTGGGGCCGGCCTGATCGGCCACGCGGCCGCGGCCCGGCAGAAAAGTATGCTGCTCCGGCCGCGACAAGCTAGCAAGTGGAATTAGTGCGCGGATTCACGCGGGGCGAGAACGGGCTGCGGCAGCGGGACGGCAGCGTGCAGTCGCTCTCCGCCCGCACGGACGACGCGAATTGCGTCTTACGCAATTTTCAGCGTGAGATCGTTTCCTTCCGTCTCGGCAAAGCCCGCCTGCAACACTTCCTCGAGTTCAACGTGCTGGACCGGCTGTGGAACGCGCGCGTCACGTCCCACATCCCGTTGAGGGACGTCGCTGCCAAGCTGACCAGCGAACGCATCCACCTTGCGCTCGAGCTGACCGATGCCTGCATGCGCAACGCCGGCTTCGCGCGGCCGCGCATCGCCGTCGCCGGACTGAACCCGCACGCGGGCGACGGCGGCAATTTCGGCCGCGAGGAGATCGATATCATCGCGCCTGTGGTCGCAGCCGGCCAGCGCGAGGGCATCGCGGCGGAAGGACCGTTTCCCGCCGACACCGTGTTTCTGCGCGCCAAGGGCGGTGCCTTCGATGCGGTGCTGACGATGTATCACGACCAGGGCCAGATCGCGATGAAGCTGATGGGCTTCGATCGCGGCGTCACCTTGCTCGGCGGCTTCCCGTTCCCGATCTGCACGCCCGCGCACGGCACCGCTTACGACATCGCAGGACAGGGCATCGCCTCGATCGGCGCCAGCCGTGCGGCCGTGTTGCTCGCGGCGGAGATGGCGGCGGCCGGAAAGCGTCTTGGGTAAACGTTACTTCGTGATCCGCGTCGTCAGTTCCTTGTCAGCCGTATCAACCACGAACACGGCCAGCAGCTTGGCAGGCTCGGTATCGCTGGCATTCGCGCTGATGCCGTGGCGGTCACCGGGGTGTTCGGAGAAGTTCTCTCCCTTGTGAAAGACCTTAGCGGGGCCGTCATTGACCTGGCTGCGGATCGCGCCTTCCAACACCGTGGCATAGATGAAGGCGGAGGGGGCGTGGATATGCGCGGGTGAGGAGCCCCCGGGACCGTACTCGACCAGCACGCCCTTCATGCTCTTGCCGGGAACGTTGGGCAGTGCTTGGTCGAACACGACCGTGACTTTCGCCAATGGCGCCGCCGGCTCGGCTGCGTGGGCCGTCAGCAATGAGGCGGCATAAACCGCTGTCGCGATCAGCAATCTGCGCATGGGAGCTCCTTATCTGCGGTGGTTTCGTGGTTGCCAATCTCAGAGGCGAGCGAGCCATGTTGCGAGCTTCGTTGGTCCGAGGCGCGCCTCGCCGAGCGGGACCAGCGATGTGTCGTCGATGGGGCCGCCGTAGTACGGCGCCTTCGGATCTCCGACCACCGGACGAGTGTCGCCCGATGCCTTCAGACGGCGTGCGATGAATTCGTTGAAGGGAGCCTTCTCGGGGCCTGCGATGTCGATCGTGCCATTGAGTGGCTTGCCCGTTGCGACCTCCGCGAGGCGAGCAGCGACGTCGTCAGCGGCGATCGGCTGAAACAATGCCGAGGGAACGACGATCCTGCCGTCAACCGCACCCATGTCGGCAATGGCGGCGAGGAATTCGAAGAACTGGGTGGCGCGCACGATCGAGTAGGGGACCGAGGATGACTTGATGATGGTCTCCTGGGCGAGCTTGGCACGGAAATAGGCGTTGTCGGGCGACCGCTCAGTCCCGACGATCGACAGGGCCACGTGATGCTTCACGGCGGCGGCAGCTTCTGCCGCGACCAGATTCCTGCTCGACCGCTCGAAGAATTCGAGCACGGCGGCGGGCTCCCACGACGGCGCATTGGCGACGTCGACGACGACATCCGCGCCTGTCAGCGCGGCGGCGAGGCCATCCCCGGTCACGGCATTGACGCCTGATTTCGGTGAAGCCGCCACGGTCTCGTGGCCTTGCTGCCTGAGCCGCGCCACGAGCTTGGACCCGATCAATCCAGTTCCGCCGATTACGACGATCTTCATGGCCTGTCTCCTTGGCAAGTGACGAGCGCGAGATGGCCAATGCCAGTACGAATTCGCGCGCCCACGTCGATGAACGTGATGCGAAGCGACTCTATTCGATTGAGGGCGCGGGGCTCTTGCCTGTAACGGGCGCGGCTTGCCGGAAAATGCTTCAGAAGCCGGGGTGGGATTTCACAAAGCCGCTAGGGGGCATTCCCTCGTGCCGCAACACACTCTGCGATGGATCGCAGATTGCCAGTGTTTTGCCCGTCGTGTCAAAATCTTCGCGGGATAAGGCGGAAAGTTCAACTGAAAAGGCCAGTGAAAACAACCCTGTCGCTACTGTGCATGGGGTTGTTTTCGCGTTTTTTACTCGCCTGCCGTCTCACGCCCCGCAGACGATCACACCGTACCAGCCGAGCCCGCGATAGGTCTCGTAGCCCGGCGTCGCATGGAAGGCCACCAGTGCGCCCGTGCGGTCGTGATGGAAGCCGGAGGCCTGGCCGTTCAGCGAGATCGAGATGCGCTCGCTGAGGATGCCCTGGCCGTCCGACGCCGCGATCACGCGCAAACTCGAATCGACCAGCAGCACGCGGGCCTTGTCGCTGTCGCCGACGCGAATCCCTTGTACGATGGCGCGGGCCTGCGGCTCCCAGTCGAAATGGATGGCGAGCACGCCGATCGGGGCGCCGTTGGCCTGGCCGCCGGCGCGCACGCTGGCGCAATAGGTCGCAACCTGCGCGTTGCCGAGCAGCGGCTGGTTCTCGACGTCGCCGGCAACGTAGTCGTCGCCGGACCGCAGGCCCCTGGCCTCGCGAAACCATTTGGTGTGGGCGACGTTCTGGCCGACGACGCGGAAGCGGTCGGCACGGCCATTGGCAATGACGTTGCCGTCGAGGTCGCAGAGCCACAGGTCGAGATAGACGGTGTAGGCCCCGAGGATCACGCCCAGGCGCTGCGAGGCGTGGGAGACGGCCGCAGCGCCGGGTGAGGCGGCGCAATCGACCACCGCGGAATCAGTCGCCCACCAGCGCACGTCGCAGGTGCGTTCATAAAGGTTGCGGTCGATCAGCTCGATTGCGTTCAGCGACAGATCCATCATGCGCTCGCCGCGTGAACGCTGGCTCATGCGCTCGATCGAGGAGACGAGATCGCCGGTCCGCTTCGTCAACTGGCTTTCAAGTTCGCGGGCGATGGTCTCGACCTGCTGACCGACCCCACGCACCTCCTGCGCCACCACCGCAAAGCCCGCGCCTTGCGCGCCGGCGCGCGAACTTTCGATCAGCGCGTTCAGCGCCAGCATCTTCATCTGGTTGGTGATCTGCTGGATCGACTTGGTCTTGTCGACCGCGATCTGGTTGACCTCCGCGGTCAGGCGGTTGATCAGCGCGGAAATGTCGGAATCGTCCTCAGCGGGTTCGGTGGCGATCGGCTTGGCCTTCAGACCCAGCGCAGCAGACATCGGGGCTTTCCCTTGGCAATGAGCTCTGATCTGCAACGAACCCGGAACAATCGCTTACAGATCGAATACGATTCTTTTTTCGAAGATTCCGCCTAACGCCCGCTTAATTTGCTGTTCCGGCGGATGCCCAAATGATAGTCAGTCGGCGCCGCAAATCGGCAATCCACCGCTTTGTGCGGCGCGGAGATTGCAAATCCCTGAGGATTCCGGGTCAATCGTCCTGCAAGCCGGACCGACGCGATACCGTCGATTGCGGGTTCCTCAAACCGACTGCGACCCATGACGCCGCCCGCCACCGCCTTGCCCGTCGAAGCGCCCCAGGCGTTTCTCGGCGTCGCGCGTTCGCTGACCGACAAGCTCTGGCGCGACCGGCTGGATGCCCGCGGGGCGGCCCAGGCGCTCGCTATCGTGCAGCGGCACCAGCTGCCCGAACTGCTGGCCCGGGTGCTGGCCGGCCGCGGCGTCGACATCGACGCGGTGCCCGACTTTCTCGATCCGACCATCCGTAAGCTCATGCCGGACCCCTTTACCGTGACGGAGATGGAGGCCGCGTCGAAGCGGATCGCGGATGCTGCGGCGAAGGGCGAAAAGGTCGCGATCTTCGGCGACTACGACGTCGACGGAGCGACCTCGGCGGCACTGCTCGCCTGGCACCTGCGCCATTGCGGGCTCGATCCGCTGATCCACATTCCCGACCGCATTTTCGAGGGCTACGGGCCCAATGTCGAAGCGGTTCGCGGGCTGGCGGCCAAGGGCGCCACGCTGCTCGTCACCGTCGATTGCGGCACCACCAGCATCGAGCCGCTGGCGGAGGCCAAGCGCCTCGGCATGTCCGTGGTCGTGATCGACCATCACCAGGCCGGCACGGAGCTGCCGGAGGTCGACGCGCTGGTCAATCCGAACCGGCTCGACGATCTCTCCGGTCTCGGCCATCTCGCCGCGGTCGGTCTCGTGCTGGTGACGCTGGTTGCGGTCAATCGCGAGCTGCGCCAGCGCGGTTTCTGGAATGCGGAAATGCCCGAACCGGATCTGCTCGGCATGCTGCACCACGTCGCGCTCGGGACGGTTGCCGACGTCGCCCCCCTGATCGGTCTCAACCGCGCTTTCGTCGCCAAGGGACTGATCGCGATGCGGCGGCGCGACCATGTCGGCCATACCGCGCTGATGGATGTGGCGCGGCTGAACGGGCCGCCGGAGGCCTGGCATCTCGGCTTCATGCTGGGGCCGCGCATCAATGCCGGCGGCCGCATCGGCCGCGCCGATCTCGGCGTGCGGCTGCTGCTGGAAGGCGACAGCGTCGAGGCCGCGCGGATCGCCGCCGAGCTCGACCGCCTCAACAGCGAGCGCCGGGTCATCGAGCAGGCGGCCGAAGCGCAGGCCGAAGCCGAGGCGCTGGCCTCGATCGGGCTGGAGGACAAGCTCGGCGTCATCGTCACGGCGTCCGAAGGCTGGCATCCCGGCGTCGTCGGCCTCGTTGCTTCCCGGCTGAAAGAAAAGTTTTCGCGGCCCGCTTTCGCCATTGCGCTCGAGCCCGGCGGCATCGGTACCGGATCGGGGCGCTCGATCGCAGGCATCGATATCGGCAAGGCGGTGCGGCAGGCGGTCACTGACGGCATTCTGCTGAAAGGCGGCGGCCACGCGATGGCCGCGGGCGTGACGTTGCGGAAAGAGAAGCTCGCCGAATTTCGCGCCTATCTCGAGAACGCGCTGGCGCGGGACGTTGCCGAGGCGCGCCACGTCAACGAGCTCTACATCGACGGCGCGGTCTCTGCGCGCGCCGTGACGACGGAGCTTGCGGCGACGCTGAACCGTGCCGGTCCGTTCGGCAGCGGCAATCCGGAAGCCGTGCTGGCGCTGCCGGCACATCAGCTCGTGTTTGCCGACGAGGTTGGGCAGGCGCATCTGCGTCTGCGCTTCAAGTCGGGGGATGGCGCCATCGTCAACGGCATCGCGTTCCGCTCGGTCGGCCAGAAGCTCGGCAATGCGCTTCTTGCCAACCGCGGCCAGCAACTGCATGTCGCCGGCTCGCTTTCGGTCGATCGCTACCAGGGCGCCGAGCGGGTGCAATTCCGTGTCATCGACGTCGCGCTACCGGACCAGGGGCCATCCGTGATTAGATAACGCATGATCCGACGCGACAAACGCGGAACGCGTTTGCGCGGAGATCATGCGCAAAAATAAGATCGCTCAAACAACAAAAAAGGGAGTGAACATGGCAGGGCAGGTTGAGGGCAAGGTCGCGCTGGTGACCGGCGGCGCCTCGGGTATCGGCGAGGCCATCGTCGAGCTGTTCGCGCGCGAAGGCGCGACCGTCGTCATCACCGACATCGATGAGCTGCGCGGGCCCGAGCTCGCCAAGCGCGTGACAAAAGCCGGCGGCAAGGCGATCTTCCTGGAGCAGGACGTCACCAGCGAGGAACGCTGGATCGAAATCGTCGGCGAAATCGCCAAGCGCCACGGCCGGCTCGATATCATGGTCTCCAACGCCGGCATCGGCATCGCCGTGCCCTCGATCGTCGACATGACGCTCGCCGACTGGCGCAAGCAGAACGCGATCAATCTCGACGGTGTGTTTCTCTCGGTCAAGCATTGCCTGCCGCTGATGCGCAAGCATGGCGGCGGTTCGATCGTCATGATGTCCTCGCTCGCAGGCCTGCGCGGCGCGCCGGGCCTGTCGGCCTATTCGGCGACCAAGGGCGGCGTGCGGCTGTTCGCCAAGTCGATCGCGATGGAATGCGCGGCGGCCGGCGACGGCATCCGGGTCAATTCCGTGCATCCCGGCATCATCGACACCCCGATCTGGGGCAAGATCCCGACGGGCGCGACCGGCGCCGGCCAGAACGCGCCGATCGATCCCGAGGAGCGCGCCAAGGTCGCAACCCCGCTCGGCCGCGCCGGACAGGCCGCGGAGATCGCCTCGGGCGTGCTGTATCTGGCCTCCGATGCCTCGCGCTACGTCACCGGTAGCGAGCTCGTTATCGACGGCGGCATGAACGCCGGCGGCGTGCCGCGGCGGGCCTGAGCGCGCAGGGCAGGGTGGCACGCGCAGGGGCTGACGCGCAGGCGCAGCCCCTGTACAAGGCGGACAGCTTTCGACCGACAGAGGTGTCCTTCGCCATGGCGCACAGCCTTCACGCTTCCTCACCCGCGCCCGCGCCATTCCGCTCGAACCGGCCGGACCTCGCCACCGATGCGATCCGCACCGCGCGCGAGGATCTCGCCGCCTGCTTCCGCATGGCGGCGCGCAACGGTTTCGAGGAGGGCATCTGCAACCACTTCTCGGCCGTCGTGCCCGGCCATGACGATCTATTTCTCGTCAATCCCTACGGCTATGCCTTTCGCGAGATCACAGCCTCAAAGCTGCTGATCTGCGATTTCCACGGCAATGTGCTCGACGGCGAGGGCGTGCCAGAGGCGACCGCGTTCTACATCCACGCCGAGATGCACAGGTTGCTGCCGCGCGCCAAGGTCGCGTTCCACACGCACATGCCCTATGCGACGGCGCTATCGATGACCGAAGGCGAGCCCTTGATCTGGGCCGGCCAGACCGCGCTGAAATTCTACGGCCGCACCGCGGTCGACCGCGACTACAACGGCCTCGCGCTCGACAACCGCGAGGGCGCCCGGATCGCCTCGGCCGTGGGTGACGCCGATATCGTCTTCATGAAGCATCACGGCGTGATGGTGCTGGCCCCGACCATCGCGGAAGCCTGGGACGATCTCTATTACCTCGAACGCGCCGCCGAGGTACAGGTGCTGGCGATGTCGACGGGACGGAACGTGCTGCCGGTCGATCCCGCGATTGCGGCCGAGACCTATCGGCAGATGCGTGAGGGCGATTCCGAATCCGCGCAACTGCATCTCGCCGCGATCCGCCGGCAACTGGATGCGGAAGAGCCGCAGTACAGGCACTGAACTGGTCGTCATTCCGGGGCACGCGAAGCGCGAGCCCGGAATCCATCGTGCAGCAAGTCGGGCGGAGAAATGGATTCCGGGCTCGCGCAAAGGGCGCGCCCCGGAATGACAAAGTGAGGGCGCAGGCTCCTATGACCCCTGCCGCAGCTTGGCCAGCACCTTCAGCCCGCCATATCCGTCCGCAGGCGCAATCCCCGCGCGCTGCTGGAAATCCTTGATCGCCTTCATGGTGTCGTTGCCGACCCGGCCGTCGGTGCCGCCGGTGTCGAAGCCGGCTTTCGTCAATCGCGTCTGCATTTCCTGCACCTCGGCGAGCGTCAGCGCGCGCTCGGAGCCGGGGAAGGGTTGGATAAAGGCCGGCCCGCCGAGGCAGCGGTCGCCGAGATGGCAGATCGCCAGCGCATAATTCATGGAAGGGTTGTAGCTCTTCACCGAGTAGAAATTCGGTCCCAGCAGGAATGTCGGTCCGCCAGCGACCGGCGTCCACATTTGCGCGGATGCGTTCGGCTGCGGGAACGGCTGGCCGTCGGCGCGGGTGACGCCGGAAGATGCCCAGGCCGCATAGGTGCGGCTGCCGCTCATATTGCCGGCCGCCCGCACCTCGTAGCCCCAATGCTCGCCGCGATGCCATTTGCCCCGGTTGACGAGATATTTTGCGGTGGAGCCCAGCGCGTCGTCGGGCTTTCCGAAGGGGGAGACCTTGCCGTCGCCGTCATAGTCGATGCCGACATTGAGCCAGACTTCCGGCATCCATTGCGAATGGCCCATCGCGCCGGCCCAGGAGCCCTGCATCTGCTCCGGCGTGCTCCAGCCCTTGTCGACGATGCGGAGCGCGTTGATCAGCTCGGTCTCCCAATAGGCCTTGCGGCGCGGCTCGTTCCAGGCGAGCGCGGCGAGGGAGGGAAACACCGGCGTCATGTGGTTCTGTTGCACCAGGGGGTCGCCATAGGCGGACTCGACGCCCCACAGTGCCAGCAGCGTGCCGCGCTCGACACCGAAATCCCGCTCGATGCGCGCCAGCAGCGCCTCGTTGTTCTTCAGCGCGATCTTGCCGTTGATGATGCGCCAGTCGGAGACGCGGCGGTTGATGTATTGCCAGACCTGTTCGTGGAATTCGGGCTGGCTGCGCATCTGCTTGAACACGCTCATGTCGGGCTCGACCCGTGCCATCGCGCGCTGCCAGGTCGCGGCCGAGATGCCCTTGGCCATCGCACGTGCGCGAAAGCTTTCGCGCCATTCGTCAAAGCCCGGCGGTGCTGCGAGGACGCCTGCGGGTGACGCGAGGACAGCGGCCGCGCCGAGCACGGACTTCAACAATGTGCGGCGGGTGTGATGGGCCGAGGAATCAGCTTGTTTCATGGATCCAGTCTAGCCGGAAACATGGCCGGTGTGAGCCGGTTCCGGGTACGCGGGAATAGGCCGTTCATGCGGAACAAAGTGTCGCAGTCCTGCATTCCCTCCCCATGACAACGAGGAGGACAAGATGAGGAAATATCTGTTTGCCGCCGCCATGGTGACTGCCATTGCGGCCCCTGCATTCGCCGATGAAGTTGGTGTTCACGTCGGCCCGGTCGGTGCCGGTGTAACGGTCGGCCAGTCGCCGGACTATCGCGTCCGCGAGCGTGACCGCACCACGGTCGTCCGGGAACGCGAGCCGTCGAGCCGCACCACCGTGATCAAGAAGGAAGATGCGTACGGCAATCGCAGCAAGACCGTGATCCATCACGACAACGACTGACGGAATTGGCCCCGGCCTGAGCGCCGGGGCCGCTCCCCTTCATCGAGAATTCGGGGTGGAATGAAGATACGCGCGCATGCGGAGAGCCACGTCGTCGAACTCGACGACGGATCGTTATGGCAGATCTTTCCCGGCGATCTCGCGACGACGCTGAGCTGGAAGCCCGAGACCGATTTGCACCTGGAGCCGAGCGGCGACCGGGTGAGTTCGCATGTGCTGGTGAATGCCACCGACAACAGCCGCGTACGGGTGATCGCGGCGGACGGGACCTGGGTCGATGGTGAGGTTAAGAATGTTTTGAAGGACGGTTAGCGGGCTCCCGCGCTTCCTGAATATCTCTGGCTTTCAGGCCTGTCGTTTTACGGTTGGTTCGCTTCCACCTGCGCAGGATGCGGCATGCGGGAGCTTTTCGACATCATCCGTGCCAATCCCTGGCCCTTCGGCGCCGGGCTCCTCGTCGTCGTCCTGATGATCATCGCCGAGAATTTCGGCCGCGGCATCCAGGGCGGCGATGCCGGTGGGGGCGGCGATTTCCCGGATGCTGCCGGCTGTGACGGCGGCGACGGGGGAGGCGGCGACTGATCCTCGCCTAGTCCTCCTGCAACTCCGTCGCGACGTTGGCGAGCCAGCGGCGAATGCTCGCCTCGGCCTTGGCGTCGAGCCCGCTAGCCAGACGCTTCTCCAGCGTGATCACGCGTTCCCTGCACGCCCTCAACAACGTCGTTCCCCGCTTGGTCAGCGTCCATTGCTGGATACGGCCGTGGACGGGATGAGGCGTCATCACGATCGCTCCGTCACGCTCAAGATTGCGGATGATGACCCCGACCGTTTGCGGGGTGAGGAAAGTGAGACGGGCCACGTCGGCGCCTGATAGGCCCGGATAGGCATTCAGCATCGTCAGCACCGCAAATTGCGGCGACGTCACCCCGAGGTCTGCGAGCGTCCGCTCCATCGTCAGGCGGACCGCGGCATGGGCCTGGCGCAGGAGATAGCCGAGATACCCTTGCTCGCCGCGCTTGCCTTCGCCCACGGCGGGCACCTGCATGGGACCAGGCTCGACGGGTTTGCCCCGGGATTTCGATCTCGTGATATTGGGTGCCTTGCGCAACATGTAAGAGCTCTTATAAGATGTAAGCAATCTTATAATAGACGAGGTGGACGGCAATGTCACATGCCCGCAGTGAATACGAGGATTTCAAGCGGATCGCGCCCGATGCGTATGATCTGGTGCTCGCGCTGGGTCAACTTGCGGCCAAGGCCGGCCTCGACAGGCAGCTTCTCGAGCTCGTCAAGCTGCGCGCTTCGCAGATCAACGGCTGCGCCTTCTGCGTGCAGCACCATGTCGTGCTGTCGGAACGGATTGGCGTGCCCGCCGACAAGCTCCATCTGGTCGCGGTTTGGCGCGAGGCGCCGATCTTTTCGCCGCGCGAGCGCGCCGCGCTGGCCTGGGCGGAGGCGCTGACCTTGCTGCCCGACGGCGTCAGCGAGGACGTCTATGCCGAAGCTGCCCGGGAGTTCTCCGAGACCGAGCTGATGTACCTGACCTCGGCGGTCGCCTCGATCAATGTCTGGAACCGTTTCGGCGCTGCGTTTCGCTGGACGCCGGCACCGCGGCCGGTGGCCGCGAATGCTGCAGCATCCTGACCGACACGAACGGAGGTTACGATGACAGCAACGAGTTTATCTACCGTACGACGGCCGGCGCCGTCACCTTCGACTGCGCTTGCCGTCGTCGCAGGACTTGCCTGCGCATTTGCGATCGGCAAAACGCTGCCGCTGACGATGGATGCCGTCTCCGGCGCGCTGGCGCCGCTCTGCGCCACGGCGGCGGAGAGCTCGCCGCTCGACAAGGTCGAACCGATCGGCTCCTACGCCTTGCCGAACGTGCCGGGCAAGCGCGTCACCATCGTGCGCGTGACCTATGGTCCGGGCGGATTCTCGCGCCCGCATCGTCACGCAGGATCGGTGACCGCCTACATCACCAAGGGCGAGATCCGCTCCCAGCTTGGCGGCGGTCCTGTCGAGACGTTCGGCGTCGGCCAGTCCTTCTTCGAGCCGCCAGGCTCGACGCATCTGGTCTCGGCCAACGCCAGCATGACCGAACCCGCGGAGTTGATCGCGGTGTTCGTGGCCGACGAGGGCGCGCAGCTCACGACGTTGCTCGAATAGCCGATAGCCTTCAGGCTTGCCGCAAGCCCTTCACCCGCTTCCATGCCGGCGAGAGACCGTATTGGACTGTCGGAATCGCAACTGCGCCGACAATCAATCCGACGATCCCTGAGATGGCCGCCTCGACCGACCATTCGATGATGCCGGCAATGGATGGAAGGGCGTGCGCGGCAACCTCGGTTGCGGCATGGACCATGCGGCCGACCACGGGCGGGCCGTATTTTTCGATGCCGTGCAGGATGATGCCGCCGCCAACCCAGATCATGGCCGCCGTGCCGACGGTGCTCAGCACTGCCAGGAAGGTAGGCATACCGCGGACGAGTGCGCGGCCAAGCGAGCGGATCGCTGCGCCAATGATGGAGGCGCCGTCGTAGCGCGCAAGGGCCAGCCCGGCATCGTCCGCCTTCACGATCAGGGCCACCACGCCGTAGACCCCGACCGTTATACCGAAGCCGACCAAAGCCAGCACCAATGCCTGGGTCCAGATATTGCCTGCGGGGATAGCTGCCAGCGTGATCGCCATGATCTCCGCCGAGAGGATGAAATCCGTCTTGATGGCGCTCGCGACCTTCTCGTCCTCGACCGACCTGGCATCCGCCGCCATCGGCTGGAGCTGAGCCTCGTGGTGCGCATGATGGGGCATCACGGCTTCGAGCACCTTCTCGGCGCCTTCGTAGCAGAGAAAGGCTCCGCCCAGCATGAGCAGCGGGGTTACCGCGGTTGGAAGGAAATAGCCAAGCAATAGGGCAACCGGAAGCAAAATCAGCAATTTGTTGCGCAGCGATCCGACCGCAATCTTGCCGACGATCGGCAGTTCGCGCTTCGCGGCAAAACCGATGACGTAGTTCGGCGTGACGGCTGCGTCGTCGATGACCACGCCGGCCGCCTTTGCACCCGCTTTGGCAGCCTGACCCGCCACGTCGTCGAGCGAGGCCGCTGCCACTTTTGCGATCGCCGCGATATCGTCGAGAAGGCCAAGCAGTCCGACACTCATCAACCCGATCCCTTGTTCGTTCGAGCCAGCGGTGTCCGCGACTGCATGCACTTGCACCGCCCTTCATTTGGAAGCGAGCAAGCTCTTAATTCTCTTCGCCGCCTGACCCCTCGCGCAGGTCCGGCTTGATCACGTCCTCCGGCAGCGCATGGGCGACCGGCTGCGCCGTGACCGCGATCTCCGGGCCAACCTCGCGGCCGCGGGCGCGGATGAGGCGTTCGTAGGCGGAGACCAGAGTGACGTAGGGGCTGACCCAGATCCAGCCGTCGCGCGTGAACACCTGCACGTCGAAATGCAGATGCATCGACGTTCCCGCGGGATGGTCGAGATAGTTCGAGATCACACCGATTTTCTCGCCTTCTGTGACGATGCGGCCATTGAGCACGCCATCGGCATTCATCGCCTGCGGATTCATGTGCATGTAGCGGAAGCGGATGTGCTCGGTGCGGCTGTTGACCTGAAGCGTCGCGGCCTGGTCCTTGGACGCACGGATCACGATGGCATCGCGCACGGCGACGACGCCGCGCTGCTTGGGATCGCAGGGCTCGCGGCCTTCGCCGGGCGGCGGGCAGTCGGCGGCGCGGATGTCCTCGCCCTGATGGCCGTAACCGCCCGCGCATTGCCAGACCTCGAAACTGCGGGACTCGCAGAAATTGTCGCGCCAGGGATAGGCGGTCATGCTCTCCGTCCTGTCGCGCTTGGCATAGGATTGCGAGCGGACGAAGGCGGGCGCCTTTTCGAGCGGAAAGCGGATTTGTGCATAGGCCATGGCGTCGGGATGGCCGCCCTGCTTGCGATAGCCGGTGTTCGGGATGATGTCGCCGCTCGGCCGATAGCTGAAATCCGGTGAACGGCCAGCCGGACGATCGAGGATGTTGGAGGCGATGTCCGTCAATGGCCGCATGCGCTGGCCGCCGGCGACGCGTAGGGCCTTCAGGAAGCGCTCGGCGACCGGAGAGGCTTCCTTGCAGGCCAGCCGCCGCGGTTTGGCGACGCTGTCGAGGCACTGGATCGACACTACATAGGCGACGCCGAAACGAGTGAAAGCGTAGCGGACATAGCCTTCCCGGATGAACCTGCGCAGGTCCGGGTAGGTTGTCGCGAGCGGCTTGACCGGCTCGCCCTTGCCGCCGGCGGGATCGGCGATGTCGTAGACCAGCGCCGAGCCTGTGATCTGCACCTCGACCGGCCTTGTGAACACCCGGACCGGCATGCCGTCACCGGCGCCGGGCTCGAGCGAGAAGGTCGCGCTGTAGCCGGCGGGGCCGGCATCGAACATGTCGACGGGATTGAAGTCCGCCTGGTAGCGGGACAGCGCCAGCGTCGCCGTCGCGCCGCTGCGCTGCGCCTCGAGGTAAGCCGCGGCGTCGAACGGCAGCAGCACCGGCACGGGACTGCGCGTGATGCCGGTGAAGAAACGCGAGGAAACCGCGTTGAGCTGCACCAATGCGGGCATCGCGCGGGGATCGTAACGCGGCACCGTGCGGCGAGGTGCAAAGACGAAATCGCCCGCGACCCTGGGGCGGCCGTTGATCTCGGTGCGGAGCTGGTCGAGCGCTGCGCGCCAGTCGACGCGCAGGGCCGTGAGCGAAGGGCTGCGGAATTCATCCGCAGCGAGCGGAGTGGCAATGAGGAGCGAGAGCGACGCCAGGAGCAGCGAAACGAAGCGGAAACCCTTCCCAACCACTGTCTCGCCCCCCGGCGGCACCTGTTGCGCTCGCTCTGTTCCCGTCAGTCCTTGGCGCGTTCGGAGTAGGAGCCGTCTTCGGTCATGACCACGATGCGGGTGCCGACCGCGATGTGCGGCGGCACCGTGGTGCGCACGCCGTTGGAGAGCACCGCAGGCTTGTAGGAGGACGAGGCGGTCTGGCCCTTGGTCACCGGCTCGGTCTCGACCACTTCCAGCGTGACGCGCTGGGGCAGCGCGAGCGAGACCACGTTGACGTCGTGGGTCGACAGCTTGACGGTCATGTCCGGTTGAAGATAGGAGGCCGCGTCGCCGACGACGTCCTTGGAGACCTGGACCTGGTCGTAGGTCTCCGGGTTCATGAAGTGGTAGCCGTCGCCGTCTTCATACAGGAAGGTGTAGTTGCGCTCTTCGATGGTGGCCTTTTCGACCTGGTCGGTGGTCTTGTAGCGTTCGGAGATCTTTACCCCGTCCGAGATTCGGCGCATTTCGATCTGGCTGACCGGAGTGCCCTTGCCGGGATGGATGTTCTCGGCGCTCACGACGACATAGAGCTTGCCGTCTTGCTCGATCACGTTGCCCTTGCGAATAGAACTGGCGATGACTCTCAAAGCTATATTTCCTGCTTGCTTGGCCCGGCACCGGCCAGGACGTGATCAAATTGATGGGGGACCTGGGGCCTCAAATCAGACCGCGGCACCCGTTTCGGGCCGCAACATACTGATTTTGCCGCTAGATGCCAGCATTTTGCTCGGACCTGGGGCGGTCCGGTAATGGCTGGGGACAAGCCCATCTCACCGTTCTGGTCGCCCGGGCGGCATCTCGACCGCCGGCCCTTCCTGCAGGCCAGGGGGGCCATTACCGGGTCTCTCAGGGGCTTTTTTGCCGAGCAGGGGTTCGTGGAGGTCGAAACCTCCATCCTCCAGGTCTCCCCGGGCAACGAGACCCATCTGCATGCCCCCCGGACCGAGATCATGCGGCCGGACGGCAGCCGGGCCAGCCGATATTTGCGGACTTCGCCCGAATTCGCCTGCAAGAAGCTGCTGGCGGCGGGCGAGACGCGGATTTTCGAGCTCGCCCGGGTGTTCCGGGACCGTGAGCGCGGCGACTTGCATCTGCCCGAATTCACCATGCTGGAATGGTATCGGGCGGGCGCCTCCTACGACGCCATCATGGCCGATTGCGTCGTCGTCATCGCCCGCGCCGCGCAGGCGACCGGCATCGGGACCTTCTCGTTCCGCGGCCGGACCGCCGATCCGTTCGCCGAGCCCGAGCTCCTGACGGTCGCGGGCGCCTTCGAACGGTTCGCCGGCATCGACCTGCTGTCGACAATCAGGGACGGCGAGGGTAACCGTGCTGCGCTGGCCGAGGCGGCCAGCGGCAAGGTCCGTGTGGCCGGGGACGACACCTGGTCGGATATCTTCAGCAAGGTTCTGGTCGAGCACGTCGAGCCGCATCTGGGGCAGGGGCGTTTGACCGTTTTGTTCGAATACCCATCTCCGGAGGCGGCGCTGGCGCGGGTTAAGGCTGGGGATCCCAGGGTTGCCGAGCGCTTCGAGGTCTACGCCTGCGGCGTCGAGCTCGCCAACGGCTTTGGGGAACTGACCGATGCCCGGGAGCTGCGAAAGCGCTTCACGGAATCGATGACGGAGAAGCAGCGCCGCTACGGCGAAGCCTATCCGCTCGACGAGGACTTTCTGGCCGCAGTCGCCGCAATGCCGGAGGCGAGCGGTGTGGCGCTCGGCCTCGACCGGCTGGTGATGCTGGCAAGCGGCGCATCGCGGATCGATCAGGTGGTCTGGACGCCACCTGCAAATGAAGCATCTTTCGAGACATGACGAAAACGAACCTTGCACGCACTCTGCGCGAGCCGGCTGAGCTGGTCGCCGAAGGTCTGGCGCCCGCAGCAGCGCTGCCGGCGCTCGAACGCGTTGCCGCACGCTATGCCGTGGCCATCACGCCGGCGCTGGTCGAAATGATCGATCCGTCCGACCCCGACGATCCTATCGCCCGTCAGTTTGTTCCGAGTGCAGACGAATTGGAGATGCAGCCGGGCGAGGACGCCGATCCGATCGGAGATCATCCGCACACGCCGGTATCCGGCATCGTGCACCGCTATCCCGACCGCGTGTTGTTCAAGCTGGTTCACGTCTGCGCGGTCTATTGCCGCTTCTGCTTCCGCCGCGAGATGGTCGGCCCCGGCAAGGAGAATGCGCTGTCGGACAGCGCCTATCGCGCGGCGATCGACTACATCCGTTCGCATCACGAGATATGGGAAGTGATCCTGACCGGTGGCGATCCCCTGATGCTGTCGCCGCGGCGGATGGGCGAGATCATGACCGAACTCGCGGCGATCGATCACGTCAAGGTCATCCGCCTTCACACGAGGTTGCCGGTGGCCGATCCCGCGCGGATCAGCGACGAGATGGTCGCGGCGCTCAAGGTCGAGGGTGCGACCACCTGGGTGGCCGTGCATGCCAACCATGCGCGGGAATTGACGGGAACGGCGCGCGCCGCCTGCGCGCGGCTCGTCGATTCCGGCATTCCGCTGGTGAGCCAGTCCGTCCTTTTGCGCGGGGTCAATGACAACATCGCCGCTCTGTCGGATTTGATGCGAGCTTTCGTCGAATGCCGGATCAAGCCCTATTATCTGCATCACGGCGATCTCGCGCCGGGCACCGCGCATCTGCGGACGACCCTGGCGGAGGGGCAGGACCTGATGCGGCAGTTGCGCGGGCGGGTGTCAGGGCTCTGTCAGCCGGACTATGTCATCGATATTCCCGGTGGTGCCGGGAAGTCGCCGGTCGGACCGAATTACGTGTTGGCGGAGCAAAATACCGCACCTGACGCGCGTGATGCCGACACCGAAACGCGCTATCGTATCGTCGATTATTGCGGCGACGTTCATCTCTATCCGCCCGAGACCTGAGCGGTGAAAGCGGCGACGCTGGTTTGAGGAATGGAGGAGAGACATGAAGAAGATCATCGTGGCGGCATCGCTCGTGGTCTTGCTCGGTGGCGCGGCGGTCGCGCAGACCGGGAGCAAGGGATCAACGTCAGGCGGCGCCACGTCCGGGCCGTCGGCGGGCTCTGTGCCGCCTGCACCCGTCGGTCATCGTCAGCCGCGCGCCAGCGACGTGCCGAGTGAGAAGAATTTGAGCGATCCGAACGATCCGCTCAGCAAGGAAAATCAGGCGCTCGACAAGAAGATCAAGAGCATCTGCCGCGGCTGCTGAGGCTCAACCTCTCCCCGACGGGGAGAGGTTGATAACGGGCCCGCGACCGACGCTTCGTCACGTCATCCCTATGCCGACCGCTCATGCAGGCCTGCACCGCGGAGGTTGCGCCGGACCTCCACCGCGTCAGCGAGCTGCTCGAGCACGGTCGCGGTGGCCGCCCAATCAATGCAGCCATCGGTGATGCTCTGGCCGTAGACGAGCGGCTTGCCCGGCGCGACGTCCTGGCGGCCGGCAACGAGATTGCTCTCGATCATCACGCCCATGATACGGTTCTCGCCGCCTGAGATCTGGCCAGCGATGTCGGCCGCCACAAGCGGCTGGTTCTCGGGCTTCTTGCTCGAATTGGCGTGGCTCGCATCGACCATCACCAGCGGTGCGACGCCGGATTTGGTCAGCTCGTTGCAGGCGGTCGCGACGCTTGCCGCGTCGTAGTTCGGCTTGCTGCCGCCGCGCAGGATGATGTGGCAGTCCTCGTTGCCCGCGGTCGAGGCGATCGCCGAGCGGCCGAGTTTCGTCACCGCCATGAAGTGATGCGGATGCGAGGCCGACTTCACCGCGTCCGCCGCGATCCGCACATTGCCGTCGGTGCCGTTCTTGAAGCCGACCGGACAGGACAGGCCCGAGGCCAGCTCGCGATGGATCTGGCTCTCGGTCGTGCGCGCGCCGATCGCGGCCCAGGACACGAGGTCGGCGATGTATTGCGGCGTCGTCATGTCGAGGAATTCCGTGCCGGCGGGCAGGCCGAGATTGTTCACCGCCGACAGCACGTTGCGCGCCAGCCGAAGGCCCTTGTTGATGTCGAAGCTGCCGTCCAGATCGGGATCGTTGATCAGGCCCTTCCAGCCGACGGTGGTGCGCGGCTTCTCGAAATAGACCCGCATCACGATTTCGAGCTGGTCGGCGAGCTCTTCGCGCAAGCTCGCCAGTCGCTCGGCATATTCGAGCGCGGCTTTGGAGTCATGCACCGAGCAGGGGCCGACCACGACCAGCAGGCGGTCGTCCTGGCCGGCGAGATTGGCGTGGATGGCGTTGCGCGCGGCCATCACCACGCGCGTCGCGGTGAGCGTGCGCGGGACTTCCCGCATCACCTCCTCCGGCGTGCTCAGCTCTTTCAGTTCGCGGATACGAAGATCGTCGGTCGTGCTCAGCACGGCGGGCTCCTGTTTGTTTCGAACCTGCCGGCCAATAAAAAAGCCGCCAGGTCTGGCGGCTTGTTCGGACGTTTGCTTCAATATTCAGATTGAGCGCGATCCTCCTGCCGCCAGCGAGCTGTCGTAGCTAAAGTACCAAAAATAGCTGGTGGCGACGGTGATCATGGAGCGGCATATAGCGCGCCATCGGCGGATTGTCACCCCCCAATCGGCGCGGCAGGTGCCGAGGCGGGTCAGGTGTTGCTGTTGCGCGCCGCCAGCGCCATGCCGATCAGGCTGGCGCCGCCGAACAGGAGGTTGATACCGACGAGGACGCCGATGGCCCATTCCGCCGAGCTCGGCAGTCCCGTGATCACCATGAAGGAGATCGCGATGTCGACGAGGCCCGAGATCAGAAGCCACGACCAGCGGCCGCTGAGCTCGCGGCGGTGCTCCAGCGCGTACATGATGGTGGCGACGCCCTCGGCCAGGAAGTAGGCGCCGACCACGATGGTCAGCGTCAGCACGGCCTGCATCGGCCGGGCGAGCAGCAGCAGGCCGGCAAGCACGGCAAGCGCAGCCGAAATCAGCGACCACCAGAATCCCGGCGTGCTGCGCGCCCAATAAGTCACGATCAGCCCGCCGATACCGCTGATCAGGAACATCCAGCCGAGGAAGATCGCGATCGCAAGGCTGGCGAGCGGCGGCAGGATCAGCGCCGCGACGCCGAGAATGACGAGCAGGATGCCCTCGAACAGGAAGGCCTTCCAGTGGGCCTTGACCGTCCGGCCCATCATGGATTGCAGCCGTGAAAAATCTTCGGGCGACGTCATCGGCAGGCTCCAGGTCGAAAGGTCAGCGCTCAATCTAGTATGCGTGCGGCGCGCTTGCCATCCCGCGGCTCACCCGCCGCCGGGCGCCGAGGAAAAACCTTCCGCGGTGGTGCGGATGCGGTTGCGGCCGAGAACATAGATCGCCGTTGTGGCAATCAGAAGCGCCAGGCCGAGCAGGATCGAGACGAAACCGATCGGGATCAGGGCCAGTGTCAGATTGCGCTCGGGGTCGATGAGCCAGTGATGGATCGAGGTCAGCACGAAGGCGAGGCCGAGAAAGCCGACTCCGCCGCCGGCAAGCAGCAGCGCCCACATCCGGCGGAGCTGGCTGAGCCGCTCCCGCGCGACGTCGGTCCGGGGGGCGTGGTGGCGGGCGACGCGCCGAACCAGGCGGATCGCGAAGGCGATCGAGCTGAAGCCGATCAGGAGGCTGGCGGCGCCGAGCCACATCCGGAGTGTCGGATCGAGGTCGGGCATTCTTTGCAGGGTCAGCAGCGG
Organism: Bradyrhizobium sp. 192; assembly: GCF_023100965.1. Lineage (NCBI taxonomy): Bacteria > Pseudomonadati > Pseudomonadota > Alphaproteobacteria > Hyphomicrobiales > Nitrobacteraceae > Bradyrhizobium > Bradyrhizobium sp. 192. Next base: position 5,001,107 of record NZ_CP064690.1, on the reverse strand, counting down.
AAAGTCGAAGGCCGAATGCAGCGCGAGCGGGCCGGCGAGCATCAGAAGGCGGCTGGAGAGGCGGGCCCAGTCTCGATGGTGGCGGTTCGCGCCGAGCGCCGTCCCGGCGCGCGCGATCGTCAGGTAAGCGCCCGCGATGATGCCGAGCGCGCCGTGGAACGGCACGGTCAGCACGCTGCGCAAGGCAGCCAACGAGCGCCACATCTCGGCGTGCTGAACCAGATAAGCCAGGTTCTCGTAAGCGGCGAAGCCGAGGCCGACCGCGGCACCGTAGACCACGGTATCCATCGGATTGGCGAAGGTCCGCCGCTTGGCCGAGGAGATCACCACGATGGCGATCACCTTGACGGCTTCCTCGGGCAGCGCGACGCCGAAGATCGAATGCATGGCGAGGGCCGCCCAGGGGTCATCGGGGGCTGCGACCATCTTGGCGAAGGGCGCGCGGGCGAGGCCCAGCAGCGAAATGCTGGCCGCTCCTAACAGGAACGCGGTCCAGACCTGGGCCGGCGGGCCCGGGCGCTCTTCGGCGGCGATGACAAGCCACAGCATCAGCAGCGCCGGGGCGATGGCGGCCGTTCCGATGACGGTGGGCAATGCTTCGATCAGGTACATCGGCGCCGAAAATAGGTTCCCTTGATCCGCTTATCTACATTGACCGATGCGACCATCTGTCATGCCCTTGCTGTCGGCTCGCTTAATGAACGTGATCGCTTCCGTTCATCTGCAGTCGCCCGTGGGGACAAAATACACGCGTCATCAATCGCATGACAGCACCCGTTCGTCATCCGCGGCAACGACAGCCCGACCGAGGTCGGGATGCGATTGGCAAGCTGGATCAAGGACGTGCGCAAATTTCTTCGATTCACCACGCAGCCGTGCGCGAGGGAGGCCAGCTAGCTGCGCTTCGTTGGTCCCTGACGGGGCGGTGAGGCGATCCGGCGCGTCCGCGTCTGCTCCAGCTCCCAAAAGACGCGCACGAGGCACGTGCCGAGGCAGAAGACGATGAGCAACAGCAGGAAGGCCTGGTCCACGGCGGGGATGTGTATCATGGCGTTGATAAAGCAACGCCCATGCCATCCGTTCCGGAACGGCCGGCGTTTTCCGCCTTCAGTGCGTGGTGAACGGCGGCGGCGCCCCGGGAGCGACGTCAAAGGCGCCGAGATGGAATTCCTCGCCAAGGGATGCGTCAGCCTCGCCCGGCTGCGTCAGCAGCGTGAACGCGGCCTGCGGGTAGAGCTTCCAGATCTCCAGATCGCCGGCGGTGATGGTGAGCCAGCCGAACGTGTACATGTAGCGTCCGGGCTCGGTGACCCGGCCGACCCTGTCCCAAGTGATCTTGTCGACTGTGATCTTATCAAGCGTGACTGCCATTCGGTCCCCCGATCGCAAGTCTGCAAATGACGTCCGGCCCCAAGGCACGGACGTTCAAAAGCTGATCCCGCAATGGGGCCGCGATAGGGCAGCGATGCGGAGGCAAGACGGCGTGGCGGTGGCCGCTGCCTGCCGATTCAGCGCGCCGTCGAGGCTGCCTCTGCTTCGGCCGCCCGCTCCAGCTGACGGTGCGAGGCGTGGAAGACGTCGTGGACGAGGCCGATCTTCTCCATGCCCAGGATGATCAGGCCGTTGAGATCGATCTCCCACCAAGCGTGCGAGATGTAGGCGTCCCGCGGGAAGCGGTGATGGTTGTTGTGCAGACCCTCGCCGAAGGTGAGGATCGTGGTCACGAATTCGTTGGTCGAGGCGTCCTCGACCTCGAAGCGGCGATAGCCGTAGGCGTGGCAGACCGAGCCGGTGAGCTGGCTGGTGAGGATCAGCAGATAGGCGCGGAGCAGGCCGGAGAACAGCACGCAGCCGATCATGCCGTGCACGCCGCCGAAGGTGTAGCCGATCACGCCGGGAATGAAGACGGCGGACATCCCGTACCAGACCCAGCGCGTGCGCACGAAGAACATCGCGATCGGATCGACGAGGATGTCCTTGGCGTAGTATTCGTTGTCGGTGGTCGCCTGGTCGAACACCCAGCTGCCCTGGGCGTGCAGAAAGCCCTTGAGCGCGCTGACATAGCGATTGCCGAAGCCGTCGAATTGCGGGCTGTGGGGATCGCCGACGTCATCGGCGTAGAGATGATGGCGGCGGTGGTTGGCGACCCATTTCGCGATCGATCCCTGGATCGCCATCTGGGCGATGGCGCAGAAGAACACGCGCATGATCGGGCCGGTGCGGAAGCTGCGATGGACGAACAGGCGGTGCATGCCGGCGCCGATGCCGAATGTCGTCAGCGCGAACATCCAGGCGAATGTGAACAGCTCGACCTTGCCGACGCCTTGCGTCACGGCCCAGACGATGCCGGCGACCGCGCCGACATAGAGGATGCCGAGCAGGAGATAGCTCTCGCGCAGCTTGGCCTGAACCAGCGGTCCTTCGGTGACGACGCCGGGTGGAAGCTGCGGTTTGGACGTAACGGGCGCGTTCGGCGCGATCTCTGCCAGGGCGAACTCGGCGTCGGCGATGGACATTCCAGGACTTCCGATACTCGGGGCCCGCAGTGATTGCGGACGTGCTGAGCCACACCTTACCGCGCGAGCGATGCCATCTCCAGTATTTAGTTAAGAAAAGGTTAAAATCGGTCGGGCCGGCTTCAGGCCGACTGCTGCAGCGGCGAGCGCACGATGAGGCGGACGAGGTCGTCCCGCGGCTGCTTTTCGGCGAATTTGACCGCAAAGCCGTTGTCGAATTTGCGGATGACCCGCCCGACGCAGGCGCCGACGGCAAGCGGGGTTCCCACCGGTGGGTCGTACTCGCAGGAGATCGCCACCCCCGCCGTGGAGACGTCGATGATGAAGCAGGAATAGGTGTGGCCATCGGCGAGCGTCAGGACGGTGTGCGAGACCTGCGGAACGAAACGTGCGTCGCGCCGCAGTTCCTTGACGCTGTCGTCCTTCTGCTTTTTTTCGAGCCAGGTGAGCTTTTCCGACATCCAGGCTCGCCGCGCCCGCGTCATGTCGAGCTCCATCAGGAAACCCGACTTCAGCGTCGCGCTGATCGTGCACTGAAATTCGCCGAAATCCTGGAAATAGGAGGTGAGGCGCTCTCCGACCTTGCCGACGACAGGCACGTCCACGATCATCCGGAAGGGCGAAACGCGTTTGGTGCGGCAGGCGAAGCTGCGCAGCTTGCCCTCGCAATCGTACCAGCGGGACAGCGAGTAGCTGCCGCTGACCGTGACTTCCACTGCTCGTTGCCTGAGGAACTCTGCGACGGACATGCGGGCCAATCGTGTTTCGGATTATTTCCGTAATTCCACGGTAGAGGCCATATTCTAAGCAAATGATACCGGCGCTCAGGAGCAGGGGTAAATTTCCAGTAAACGCGCGCCTCGGTGGCGTAGCGGAATACGCGGCAAAAAGACCCGTTAGGCTTCAGGCCGTCTCACAAACTCGTTATTGAGGGCTCGGTAGCTCAGTGAAGCAACGAGGCGCTGCGGCACCTAGAGAAATCCGAACAGCACCAGCAAAGCCAGCGTGCCCACGGCCAGGACGAGCTGGATCGTCGTCCATGTCAGGCCGTTCCGGCTGATCTCCAATCCCAGCGGCGGCAATGCACGCCGCATCGCCAGCGCCGTGAGTGCTTCGACGATGGCGAGCAGGAGTGCGATACCGGCGATGAAAGACCATGACTCGGCGGAAGGCATCCATGGCGCGAGCCAGGCCGGGACAGAGCCTTTCAAGGCGGCAAGCAACGCGAACCAGCCGAACAAGAATGCGGAGCGCTTGACGATGTCGGGGCCGATCGTTTCGGGCTCGAAGCGGATACCGATCGTAGCCAGTGCGCTTTCGATGCGATCGGCGTCGGTCAGGACGACGAACGCGCCGAGATAGAGCGGAATGCGCGACTGGAAGAGCAAAGCGAGGATACCGAACACGACGGCGTAGCCGATGAGATCGCCGAGAATATCCTTGGCGCTCCGGCCCGGCAGCCCAGGTGCGGCCGGAGCAAATTCTGGCTGCGGCTGCGGAAGCGATCTGGCGCGTGCCAGGTGCTCCAGCATTTTGGCGCGCCGGTCCGGCGAATATGGCGCCGTACGGGGCATCCATGCCGGTGGCGTGGTCGTCATCGCGGGGGTGCCGGAGTGGCCTTCCGGGGTCGACTTGCGCTGCTCCATGAGCCGAACCAGATCCTTCAATCCGTGACGCCATCGCGGCGGGCGAGGCGGTTCCTTCCGGACGTTGGTCGGAGGCAAGGGCCGGGGAGGTTCATGCGGGGTGACGGATATCGCCCAGGGCCGAGGGCGAGTTGGCGGCGGATTTCAGCAATCCGCAGGGGGTGATTTCGCGTTCCTGCCGAAGGTGCTCCGCGTCCGGCGGCAATCCTTGGTCATGATCTTCTTGTTGATCTCGCCCCACAGTTGCGCTTGAGTACCGGCAGGTCTGGGGGACCCTATTGATGTCTATTTTTGTGGCTGCGGCGTCGCGCGCCGCGGTGTTGGATTTTGCAGTCAATTTCAGTTCGGGCAGGCTCAATGAAACCAGCGTCCTGCCATGGACGTGACCGTAACGTCCGGCTGCCCGTCGCCGCGGAAGGCAGGCATTCTCGATCACGCCGACCGTATCGCCACGGACCGGGTGGCATGGCGCGCGAAGAACAGCTTTTTTCACGACGAGGATGAACGCTATCTCCGGTTCCTGATTCCGCCGGGAAGTCGCGTCCTCGACATCGGCTGCGGCATTGGCGATACGCTCGCGAGTCTCGCGCCATCACACGGTGTCGGGGTCGATTTCTGTCGCAAACAAATCGCGATCGCGCGGCAGCGCCACGCCGGTCTCACTTTCGTCGAAGGCGATGTCGAGGACCCCGCGACGCTCGATGCGCTGCAAGGTCCGTTCGACTACATCCTCGTCCTCGATACGATCGGTTCGATGGAGGATTGTCAGAAGTTCATCGCCCAGCTGCATCCGTTCTGCACGCGGGATACGCGGCTGGTGATCGGGTACTTCTCGCATCTGTGGTACCCCCTGCTGAAACTCGCCGAATTCGTCGGCCTGCGGATGCCGCACCCGGACCAGAACGTGCTGTCGCCGTCCGACCTGCGCAGCCTTGCCAGGCTTGCGGATTTCGATCCGGTGAAGTCGGAGCAGCGCGTGCTCTCGCCGGTGCGGATGTTCGGGCTCGGGCGTTTTCTCAATCGTTTCGTCAGCGTGCTGCCGGGAATCCGCCAATTGGCGCTTCGGCATTATCTGGTCGCACGGTCGAGCCGCAGGGCGAGGGAAGAGTTCGCCTCGGCCACAGTCGTCGTCCCGGCGCGCAACGAGCGCGGCAATATCGAGCCCGCGGTCCTGCGAATTCCCGACTTCTGCAGCGACATCGAGATCATCTTCATCGAAGGCCACAGCCAGGACGGCACCTTCGAGGAGATGGAGCGGGTCAGGCAGGCGTATCCGTCCAAGGACATCAAGGTGATGCGCCAGCCCGGCAAGGGCAAGGCCGACGCCGTCTTCACCGCGTTCGACGCGGCGCGCGGCGACGTGCTGATCATTCTCGACGCCGACCTCACCATGCCGCCGGAGCAGATTCCGAAATTCGTCGAGGCGCTGCTGGCGGGCAAGGGCGAGTTCGTCAATGGATCCCGCCTGGTCTATCCCATGGACGATGGCGCGATGCGCTTCCTCAATCTGATCGCCAACAAGATATTTTCCTATCTATTCTCCTGGCTGCTCAATCAGCGCTATACCGACACCCTGTGTGGCACCAAGGTCCTGCGCCGCAGCGACTATCAGCGCCTGAAGGCCGGCAAGGCCTATTTCGGTGATTTCGATCCGTTCGGCGACTTCGACCTGATCTTCGGCGCATCGAAGCTCAACCTGAAATCCGTGGATCTCCCGATCCGCTATGCCGCGCGCACGTATGGCGAAACCCAGATCTCCAGGTTTCGCCATGGCTGGATGCTGCTGAAGATGGTGGCTTTCGCCTTCCTCAAGATCAAGGCGATCTAAAGCGCGTGAACCACGGTTCGACGACGATGATGCCGGACGATTGCTGCTTTCCCGACGCGCGTGTGAGCGGAAGGATCAGAACGCTGCTGATCCTCGTCGTGCCGTCGCTGTATCTGGCGGCGACGCTGCTCTATTCGGCCTACCAGGCCGTCTGGGGCGTCCAGGTCGATCCGGAATCGGCGTACACCATGAACGGGCTGGTGGCGGCGGCGGGATACGGCTCGTTGAAATTCGATCATCCGGGAACGACGACGACGCTGCTCGTCGAACTGATCGTCCGGGGCTGGGCCCTGCTCGCCAGGGCCGAGGACATCGTCGCGTTCGGGCTCGAACGTTACGACGCGATCACATGGGCGGCGCGGGCCGGCGAGGCGCTGGTGCTCACGGCCGCGCTGCTGGCCGGCGGGATCATCGTCGGCCGGGCGACGCACTCCGCGATCGCTGCGATGCTGTTTCAGGCCGGCGCGTTCGTGAACGCGGACGCATTTCACTTCCAGATGGTGCTTGCGCCGGAAAGCCTGATGGCAGCGATCGCGTTGTTTGGCATGGCGATCGTGACCAAGGCCACGCTCGATGCGCATCCGCCGTCGACGGGTCTCGGCATCGTATGTGGGGCCATCTTTGCGCTCGGGTTCTCGACGAAATATCTCTATCTGCCGCAGGCGCTGTTCGCCGTGTGTCTGCTCCGAAACAGGCGCGCGTTCGTCGCCGCCGCCGTCACCGGGGCGATCGGCTTCATTGGCTTCAGCCTGATCTTCAATCCGGGAACGATCACGCGCGGGTTCGGATGGCTCGTGCAAATCGCCACCCACAAGGGAAATTACGGCGAGGGCGAGCCCGGTTTCATTGATTTCGGAATGTTCTGGTCGAACATGGCCGAGATCATCAACGCCGCGCCGCTCGTGTTCGGCGTGTACGTCGCAGCGGCGGCCGTGGCGCTGGCTTGGTGGATCGGGCGCCGGAGCTGGCGCGATCCGGTCAGCCTGACGCTCGGTGCCGCCGTCCTCATCCATGCAGCCCATCTCGTGGCGACGTCGAAGCATTATGCGCTGCATTACATGATGGCGCCGTGGGTTCTGACCGGCGGTGTGCTGGTCCTGATCGTGGTGCAGGTCCGACGGCTGGTCCCGGCTGTCCCTCCGGTCGCGCTCAGCCTGCTTGCGGGCGGCCTGTGTGCCGCCATGAGCGCGATGACGCTGGTCGACGCCCGCGCCGCAGCGCTGCAGGCGTCTCACTTGAACGCGATCGGGGCCCGGCTCTCGAAGGCCGTGGTCGCGGCAGGCCCCGCCTGCGCCAACGTCTCCGGCATGTTCGTGCGCGCGCCTGAGAACGACATGAATCACGGCTGGGACATGACGCTGCAGCTCTGGGGCGACCAGCCGATGCGGGACAGGTTTTCCGCGGCGTATGCGAGCGCTTTCAGGGTCCCGCTGCTGGACCACAACGGCTATACGCACGTCCTGAAGAACAACTTTCGACCGTACAGCTACGCCAAGCTCGGGGCGGACTATCCCTGCATCATCGTCCGCTCGGCAGTGGTGCTCGATGCCGAAAGTTCGATCGGACTGTTGGCGCTCAACCCGGACCATTGCGTGATCGAGGGGACCCACGTCTATACCGTCGGGCTCGCCTGCGCGAAGGTGCGAAGCAGCTTTCTGGAGCAAAGGTGAGGGAGAAACCGGGCTGCCTGGCGCTCCCTAGCGGAATCGAACCGCTCTCTCCACCGTGAAAGGGTGGCGTCCTAACCGATAGACGAAGGGAGCAAACGCAGGGCCCCGCCGATTTTGCCGGCATGGCCACTGGCCGGCCGAACAGGGCCCGGCGGCTTGCAGCGGGCGAACGTATAGTTGCCTTTCTGGCTCCGGGCAAGCCGTTCAGGAACGGTCTTTTCACCGGCAGTGGACAGCGCCGGACCCGGATCATTCGGAGGCAAACGCAACGGTTTCTTAGGGTTCCCTGCGTAGCGCTGGGAGGGGAGATTTCCAATGCCACCGCCGAAAAAGCGCGCAGCCCGCAAGCTGCTGTCGCGGCAAGCCTGGATCACGCTCGACGGCGGCTTCGCCGCGCGGCAGTGCCTGGTTCAGGACATCTCGGATTCCGGCGCGAAGATCACGCTGGACGAGGACGCGAGCCAGCTCCCTGGCGTGATTCGGCTCGCCTTCGCACGCGATGCGCGCACCGGGCGGAGCTGCCAGGTGGTGTGGCGCCGCGGCAAATCCGCCGGCATCAAGTTCATCTGATCGCAGCCGCGGCCGCCCCGATGGCGCGCGGCGCAGCTCCGGGCTAGAACGCGGTCATGCGCGCGCCGCTCCTCACCCTGATCTCGTTGCTGGCCACACCCGCCGTGGCGACGGAGGCCCTTCGTCTTCCGCCCAATGAGCGGCCGCAGGCCGGCAAGGCGCTGCCGCTGAAGGGCGCGGCCGGGAAGGCCCAAGCCGGCTCCTGCGCCAATTACGGTCCGCGCTTCGTCATGGTCGAGGGCACCGGCACCTGCGTGAAGATCGGCGGCTCGATCAGCATCGACACCACCGTGAGGCGCTAGAGCCGATGCCTCAGGATCTGCTGCGCCTCGACCTCGTCGTCCCCGTGCTGATGTATTGCGCGCTGCTGTGGTGGGTCGGCCGCGGCCTGAGCTGGACGGCACGGCTGGCGACCGCTGTGGTGACCTTGGTGCTGATTGGCTGCGTGCTGCTGGTCGAGCGGGGCTGGCGCTGAGCCAAAACAAAAAACGCGAAAACAACCCCATGCACAGTAGCCGTCAAGTGCTGAGGTTACGCCGGAGATTGCGCCAAAAGGCGGATTTATCGCGTTCCCACTGCAGCTTGCACAGCGCTGCCGGCTCACGACATCGGCGGTGCGACATGTTGCGCAAATCCGGGCCGTTGGCCGAGCTCGGCGAGCCAGCGCGTCAGATGCGGCTGGGCCGGCCGGCTGATGCCCTCGACGCCGAGCCAGCGCCGCGCATAAGAGCCGAGCGCGATGTCGGCGAGCGTGAACGCATCGCCCTCCATGAAGCGGCGCGAGGAGAGCAGGCGGTCGGCGATCGCCCAGACCTCGGCGGCGGCATCGGCATCGCGCTGCACCTGGATCATGTCGCGCTCGGCGGGCGCCGTGCGCACGATGCCCCAGAACACCGGGCGGTCGACCGGCTGCACGGTCGACAGCGTCCAGTCGAGCCAGCGATCTACGGAGGCGCGGCTCTTCGGCGCCTCCGGGTAGATCGGCGTGCCGCTGCCATGCGCGAGGCAGAGATAGCGCATGATGGAATTGGACTCCCACAGCACGAAATCGCCCTCGACCAGAGTCGGGATCCGCGCATTGGGGTTCATCGCGAGATAATCGGTCTCGCGGGTCCGGCCGTAACTCATGCCGGCGTCGATGCGCTCATAGGGCAGAGCAAGCTCGGTCAGGCACCACAGCACCTTCTGCACGTTGACGGAATTGGCACGGCCCCAGATCGTGAGCTTGGTGTCCGGCATGAAGCGTCTCCCCCGCGGCTTTGTCGCTTGCGCGGGTGATAGCGGAATTTCCTGAAACGCGCGATGGGCGATTGCGGCGCGCCCTCATGCAAAAAGCTCCGCCCGAGGCGGAGCTTCGTTGCAAAACAACCCGGCCAGTCGAATCCGTCGCTCAGCGGCCGAAGAACAGCCACAACAGAATGATGACCGGAATCGGCACGCCCAGCATCCACAACAGAATTCCGCGTCCCATGATGTCCTCCTCCAATTGAATTGTCGGAGAGTGAACGCGGGCGGCGAGGGCTTGTTCCAGCGTTTTGCGCCTACCAATGGCCGGTGTTGGGCATCGATGCCCAGGGCTCCTGCGGCGGCTTCGGCTCGCCCTTCTGCAACAGCTCGATTGAGTGCAGATCCGGCGAGCGGACGAAGGCCATGTTGCCGTCGCGCGGCGGGCGGTTGATGGTGACGCCGGCCTTCTGTAGCTTCTCGCAGGTCGCGTAGATGTCGTCGACCTCGTAGGCGAGATGGCCGAAGAAGCGGTCCTCGCCATATTTCTCCTCGTCCCAATTCCAGGTCAGCTCGACCAGCGGCGCGCCGCGCGTTTGCGGTTGCTTCTTCAGCGCCTCGAGATCGTCCGACGAGCACAGGAACACCAGTGTGAACCGCCCCTTGTCGTTCTCGATCCGCCGCACCTCCTTCAGCCCGAAAGCATCGACATAGAATTTCAGCGCGACATCGAGATTGCGCACGCGCAGCATGGTGTGGAGGTATCGCATTTTTTCTTATCTCCTTGAGAACGTTTCGGGATTGTTTTTCCCGTTTGCGTATGACGGGGCACTAAATAGCAGCAAATCGCAGAGAAGGGCAGGGATAGCGGGCGGATTGCGGGCGACTAAAAGCACTCATGTGCCCTTTGCGTTCTCAACAGTTCGCGAGCTTCATTGCTCCCATGCAAATCGAATCCCTTTCCATCGAAGAACTCGCCGCACTAAGAGACAAGGTCACTCAGACCCTCGCTGACAAGGTTGCCGCGCGCCAGAAAGAGCTTTTGGCGGAGGTCGAGAAAGTCGGTGCGCTCGTCACCTCAAAGCCCCCCACAGCGCGTCCTAAGCGGCCTGTGAAGTATCGCGACGGTGAGAACACCTGGAGCGGTGTCGGACGATGCCGGCGTGGGCGAAGCTGAAGGGCGATACGCTCGAACAGTACCGCGCATAAAGAACCCGCCTTGCGGCTGGCCTGCGAGCTTTTAGACAGTAGCGCCTCTATTCCGATGGGCCGGGCGTTACTCCGGCTTGGTGGCTAAGCCCACTAAAGGGTTTACGGTCTTTGACGTTAAGTAGCTTCTGGGCCGCTAAGCCCCACCTCACTCTTACGCCTCACCACCTGGCACTGTTGCGTGTCTACTTTCCACGCCGCCATCTGATGCAGAATCGTGCGCCGCTTGTGGCATCCCGTTTCGCTTCGTTCAACCATCCTACGCACTCATGTTACGCGTGTTACGGTGACAGGGTCGGAGCCTATACGGCTCGCTCTAGACTCAATCTTCCGGAAGCTCATCGGGCCATTGCTGGGCGCCGTGCAGGATGCGCAATATCCGGATCAAGCTTTCCGTTACGGTATAGGCAGCGACATACGGTGTGCCGACAATGACGAGCTCGCGTGTGCCGGCTACATGCCTGCACGCCCACTCTCGGGAAACTCGATAAGTCGACGCGCAGCCGCGGCGATCCGTTCGTCGAGCGCGATGGCCGCCCGAGGATTTTCGGCCTCGATGTGAGTGAAGATGCCGTCGCGGTCCGACATCGCGAAGGCAGACCAGACGAGCTTCACGACTCCAGTTCATCCGTTCTGCGTCGGGCCGCCGCGCGCCGCTCGGCGAAATGCGCCTCGGCCTGTTCGTCAGAGGTATCGGGCCGTGTGTCGTTCAACGCTTCCAGAACCTTCGCGCGAAACCAGGCGTCGTGAGCCTTGCTGTTCGTGACGAGTTCGAGCGGCAGCGCGCCCTCGTTGGCGGTCCGGGTCAGCAGGATGCGTACCGCGTCCGATACCGTCAGCCCCATACCCTCAAGCACAGCAGATGCGCGATCACGGACTTTCGCGTCGATGCGGGTCTGGACAAGGGCATTTGCGGCCATAGGCGCCTCCTGGGATCCTCGACGGCAATGTAATTCAATCGAATGACAAGCGCAAGGGCGGGCGGTCATCATGGCGTGGGGATCGACCCCAATTACGGAATTACGAATTGCCAGAACGCTCAACGCGTTGCGTCATTCGATTGCTCGCGGAGACAACAAGCAATGCCCCGAAGCCGGGGAGTCGTTGGAGACAAGGGCTCAGGACAACATCGCAAAACGAGAAAAACGCGATGAGCTCGTAGGATGCCAAAGCAAAAGCACCAAGCTGGAAAAGCCGGCAAGGGCGGCTTCGTCCGCAGAAGAATACCGGCTTACGATCGTGCGCAGCTACCGCAAGGGTTTTGCGTGATCGCCTGTACATGCGGTTGACGATCCCAACACCTGGTAGTGACCCGCGGACGTATTTAATCCGATGTCACTGAACTCCGGTGAGGACAGGCGCGACTCATTCGTATGCTCCAGGCCTTGATCAGCGCTATCGTGGATATGCTCCTGTCTGCCGTATGGAGCGCAATCGTCAGGTTCTTCGGCCTGGAAAACGTCGTCGAGATCGTGACCGCGATCTTCGGCCTTGGCTGTATCGTGATCGGTTTTGCGGTCTTGTTGTTGGGGCACTGACGAGCGCGGGTCGAAAGGCATCGCGACAGGCGAGCTTCTCGCCTCGTCGATCCTGGGATGCGGTTGCCTTGTCTCGCGACTCGAACGGCAACGCCGTCTGAAGCGTCGGCATGAGACGACCGCGCCGTTCTGTGGAGAACGACGCGGCCGGAACGTGAGCCGGGCAGAACGCCGGCTTACTTCATGTTGCTGCGGGTCTTCGTGCCGCCCTGGTCGCTGCCCGGGCCTGAGCCGCCCTGGCCGGAGGCGTCGGGCTTCACCATTCCACCCTTGTTCATGCCGTCATTGCTCATGCCGGTCGTGCTGTTGTGCATCGAGCCCTTGTCCGTGTTGGTCATGCCGGGTTTCTGCATGTTGTCGGACTGCGGCGCAGGACCGGTTCCGCTCTGCGCAAAAGCCGAGCCGCACATCAGACCAAGGGCGGCGGTAGCGATCATGAACTTCTTCATTGTGAACTCCTGTTGTTTGCATGAACCAACTGGAGGGCTGAAGTCCTGTTCCTAAATCGGGCGATCGAGGAGAAAGTTATTTCTGAAGAGGGTTCCAGCTCGGGCGCAATGCGATGAGGATGAATCGTCATCGCGCTGAGATGTCGTTGATGCGAAATCCGCGTGCGAACGCGTTTCGCGTTCGTACGAGGAAGACGGCGGCTAGCTTTCTTGCGATGCAGCTTAGGCCGCAATCCGTTGCTCGACCGGGGCCGTCAGCAGCTTGAGCGCCTGGGCGTGTTGCAGGTCGGGGACTGCGATCGCCGTATGGCTGTAGACCGCATGCGTCCTCGAGTTTGCAATCGTGTCCAGGATCTGGCTGCCCTTGATGACATGAAGGCCCATGCCTTCCTCGGTGGGGAAGATCGCCAGCACCACGTCATAGGCCGCGATGACGGCTCTGAGCGCTTCGGCCTTGTCCTCGGCGACGTCGACGAAGACACGAACATCAGCCGCGAGTTCACGCAGCTCTTCAAAATCCAGCACTGTGGGGTTACTCCAACGCAACGAGACTGAATGGAGCTTGGCGGCGTTGGGTTACTGAAGTGTCAACAAGGCGTGCCGGGCCACAGGTTTCACGACGAGGTGACTTCAGGCTCTAGCGCTTTACTTCCTTGTTGCGAAGCCGCGCCTCGGCGGCCTCGTCGACGAGGTTCAAGGCGAGGCCGTCATAGCTCAGCTTGAGCCCGCGGCCGACGATCCATGTCCATCCCTCGCGCTCCCTGATGGCTTCCGCGTTGAACTGGTCGGAGATCGATTTGACGGTAGCGTCCTGTGCCCCCGGATTGTTCAACTCCGCCTTGACTCGCCAGATTTTGTGCCTGGCGTCGGTCTCGTCGCTGTCGACCGAAACCTTGGCGCCGTTGATGTCGCAGTCGAAGGTGTAGGAGTCGTGGCCTCGGCGGCAGAGATAGCGGCGTTGACTGACGAGCTTGCTGGTCTCGTCGAATGTCATTCCGGGCGAGAAGCCGAAGATGTCGGACTTCTTCACCAGGGCGAGGGAGGCAGGCTTCAGGAAGCTGGGCTGGATCGCAACGAGGGCTGCGACGGCAACGACGATCAAGCCTGCGATGACGATAGCGACCTTCATGAACACCCCTTGGAAAACCTTCAGACCATTATAGGCAGAAGGAGCGTTCTGCCATGACCCAAAAGCGAAAACCCCGCCTGGGGGAAGCGGGGCTTTCTGGTGGGGTGAAGCTTGGGGACTTCAATGATATGACGCGCCAGCTGCAAAATGGTTCAAAGGGAAATTGCGTGTCCCTGCGGCACCTTGCACAGGAAGTCGGGAACCCCGCAGAAGCCCTGCTTGCGTTTTTGCCCTTGATAGGCTCTAAGCCCGTCACTTCATGACCTCGGGCATGAATCAGAAGCGCGCCTCCGCGGTCCGGCCGCGTCACAACAGAGTATTCGCGCGCACCCCTTCAAAGGAATTCAGACATGGCGAAGATGACGAAGACCCAATTGATTGATGCAATTGCCGAGGGCACGCAACTTTCGAAGAACGACGTGAAGTCTGTGATCGAGTACATGGCCACGGTCGGCTACAAGGAGCTCAACGAGTCCGGTGAGTTCGTCATTCCCGGCTTCGCGAAGATGTCGGTCGTGAACAAGCCGGCGACCGAAGCCCGCATGGGCGTCAATCCCTTCACCAAGGAGCCGATGCAGTTCGCGGCCAAGCCCGCCAGCAAGTCGGTGAAGGCTTCGCCGCTGAAGGTCGCCAAGGACGCCGTCTAAGGCGCCGGCGATATCGTTGCGGCCGGGTGATGCCGCAACGCGAGGACTGAAGACAAGACGGTGCTCGGCGATTGCGGTCCCGAACATCACCATGACGATCGGGACGAACCACAGAGCCCGCCGCGCCATTCCAGCCCGACACGGCTCGAAAGAAAAACCCCGCGCTTTCGCACGGGGCTCTTCGGGCTGACGGCGTTGGGATTTTCAGCGCTTGGCCGCCAGCCTTATTCCTAACTTAAAGTTGAAAACCCAAAAAGCAACAGCGCCGCGATGACGGAATATGTTCGTCCACCGCGGCGCTGCGATATGACTGGGCGCTGAAATCCCCAGCTTCCATGGGTCCACGGGGCGTTGAAAAGGTTCAATGCGACATGCCGGGAAATCGCGCGCCGGGGACTAGACTTTTTGTTCCTATTTTGTTCTAGTGAGCCACCTTAGGACCGCTTGGGAGGTGACTCATGACCGTCGAAAAGCAGCGCGAAGTGATCAGGCTCTGGAACGAGCTCCGGAAGCTCGAGGGCCCGGCAGCGGAAGAGCTGCGCATCCAGATCCTGGAATGCTTTTCGGAGAAGAGCAGAGCGAAGCGGGCGGCTTGACCTGCGCCGGTGGACGCCGACGACATCGGGCACACGGCAAGTGCGGCCTCAATCGGACCGCTCGCGCTTGATCGGACGGTTGTCGCATCCGCAACGGGGCGAGCATTTTGAAGGTCGCCTTGGTGGGGCGGCGCTGCGGCGCAAGCATTCGCCGCTGATGCTTCAGGAACGAAGATGTGCCGTCAGCGTTCGGCCTGCATGACATGCCCGCGATGCGCCAAGCCGATGATGGCGACTTCCACCAACAGCTTTCGATGCGAACCTTGCCGTGAGATCGTCATCGTGTTCGCGGTCGTCTCGAAATTCCTGCCGCCGAAGATTGTGCCGAGTGCCGCCGCTCAGGAGATCGCGCCGCGCGCTTTCATCGATCGTTAGGAATCGATTCGCGCTGATTTTTCCGACTCCGATTCGTTCTTCGAGAACGAAATGGAGTCGGATGCAGAACATGTTGTGCCTGCCGGCGGCGATGTTGCCGCACGTATCATAACGAGACAGCGTGATGCTTCGCACAGTCGCGTCCTCGCCTCCTCCGTAAGCCGTGAGGCGAGGGAGAGCGACATGAATGCGTGCTGGTTTCTCGCCGAGATCGCGAAAGTGTTCTGGTACGATCGGCACCCGCGCTTGCGCAAAGGCAAGCCGTCGGTGCCGCAAGTGCCGCCACCGGGATCGAAATCTCCCGATGCATCGTCTCCCGACGCGACGTGATCGGATCGTCGCGCACGCACGCTTTGTTAAGACCTGCTCCGCGCCGATTTCTTCGATTCCGATTCGTTCTTCGAGAACGAAATGGTGTCGAAGCTGGAACAAAGCCGGTCGGGTGGAGCGCGGCAGGTCTCAGCTTCACGCAAGACCCATCGCTGCTCATCGATGGGAGACTTCCATCAATTCCTAACGAGAGTTTGCGCCGAAACCGATAACCCTATTCGGTTAGGTTAAAAGCCCAATCGCGTTGCGCCTGGCGCTCGTTGCGGTAGGTGTCTGGCAAGGACAAGCAAGAAACGACCTTTGCCAAGAAGCAATTTTGCCATGACGCCTTTTTCAGAGCCGTCCTTTTACCAGGGCGACCGCCACACCTACCGGCGCGTCGCGATCGTCGGCACGCTGTTCTGTCTCGCTTTCGTGCTGATCAGCTTCTCGCTGCGGCCGCAGTTCGAGGACACGCGCGTCGCGGTCAAGGCCGACCGGCTGGTACGCACGGCGGGCCAGCCAGCGCACGCCAACTAGAGCGCGACACGCCCGCTAGCGCCCGTCGCCACAAATATGCTCGTCGGTACGCACGGAGGCTGATGCTCCGCCGTGCGAGGCGAGCGCCACGAAGCCGGCATAGCCGGACAAATTGAGCAATACTTCCAGCCACACGGGCATGTTGGCCTCTTCCGATTTGCATGAAGTCGGCATCAACGGCCGCGCGCAATTCTGGTTTCATGCTCCTGTCCGAAAACGCAAAGAGAACTCAAAGCGGAGAGGAGGGGTCGAGCCGGCGGCCGAGGGTCGCGACGGATTCGCTCGACGGCTGTTGTTTCAGGAACTCGGCGATCGCGCCAGCTCGCCATCGCTCATCGGCGTCGGCGGCGGGTGCAGCGTGCCGACGCCGAAGTTGCGAACGATCTCGTCGTAGTGCCGATCGTCGGATCGGGGAACCAGCCTGCGGATACGGGCCAGCAAAGCGGATAACGGCAAACTCTCCTCCTCGGTCGTTCGCCCCGCTGGCAGCAATCTTCGTCTGCTGCCATCTGCTCCCGTGAAACTGAAAACCCCGCCGGCATCGCGAAGATGCTGACGGGGTCTCGGTGCCGTCGCCTCAACCGGATAGCGGAGGCTCACGCACTTGACGAGGCAATCCGCGGCCGGCGATTTGGTTCCGGCTGTATCGAATGTTTTTGTCGCGCCCGCTTCCGCGCCGTTGCGCAACCATCGCCCGCGCTCGTCGTTATCTCAGCAAGACGCGAAGGAGGAGAAGCATGAAGAAAACACTGGCAGTCCTGGCCACGGTTGCAGCCGTCGGTGTCACCGCGATCGCGGCCCCTGCGCCTGCCGAAGCGCGCGGGCGCGGCATCGGCCCGGGCCTCGCATTCGGCCTTGCGGCCGGCGCGATCACCGCGGGCGCCGTCGCAGCGTCGCAGCCCTACGGATACGGATATGGCCCCCGCTACGGTTATTATGGCGGCCCCGGCTACTACGGACCGGGACCCTACGCCTATTACGGCGGCGGACCGTACTACCGGCACCATCACCATTGGCGCCATTGGTAGCCATTCTCAAACGAAAAGCCCGGAGCGATGCTCCGGGCTTTTTTCATGCGCATTGATCGGGAGGCGTGTTACGGCCAGAGCGAGGGCCGTTCGACCTTGCGGGCGTTCTCCAAGGTCGACACGAAATACTCATCGCGCTCGCGTTTGAATTTTTCCTGCGTGGCACGGAAGGCGGCGACACGGGCGGCGATCTCGTCGCGCTCACGGGCTTTGCGTTCTTCGTCTTCGGTCATAGCCATCCCCTCGAGTTTGCTACTGAACCCAAGCACTGCCGCCGCATCATCTTGAGTCGCATTGACACATCCATTGATGCTCCCGAATGGGGCGTCAATGGGGAGGAGGCATTGCAGGATTGTGATATGCGCGGGTCGGAAAAAATTGCCGAGCGCATCGCGTTAGCGCTTGATAAGAGCGTCAGCAATCTTGTCGCTTGCGCTCGTTGCTGTCAGGCAAAACGAATCGGGAGTTGCGATTGATTGCATCGGATCTTCAGAGCGGCGTTGAACGGCTCGGCGAGATGATCGCCGAGGCGAGGGTCATCGTGCCGTTCACTGGCGCCGGCATTTCGACCGAATGCGGCATTCCCGACTTCCGCTCGCCGGGCGGAATCTGGACGCGCAACCGTCCGATCCCGTTCGACGAGTTTGTCGCGAGCCAGGAGGCGCGGGACGAATCCTGGCGCCGCCGTTTTGCGATGGAGGAGGTCTTCGCTGCGGCGAAGCCCGGCCGCGGCCATCGCGCGCTGGCCTCGCTGCACCGCGCCGGCAAGGTTCCCGCCGTCATCACCCAGAACATCGACAATCTGCACCAGGCCTCCGGCTTCGCCGGCGAGCACGTGATTGAACTCCACGGCAACACCACTTACGCGCGCTGCATCGGATGCGGGCAGGCCTACCCGCTCGATTGGGTGAGGCATCGCTTCGACGGCGATGGCCTCGCGCCCAACTGCACTGCCTGCGACGAACCGGTGAAGACCGCCACGATCTCCTTCGGCCAGATGATGCCCGACGATGAAATGCAGCGCGCGACCGCGCTGTCGCAAGCCTGCGATCTCTTCATCGCGATCGGTTCCTCGCTCGTGGTTTGGCCCGCGGCGGGCTTTCCGATGATGGCGAAGAACGCCGGTGCCCGTCTGGTGATCATCAACCGCGAGCCGACCGAACAGGACGACATTGCCGACCTCGTCATCCACGACGACATCGGCGAAGCGCTCGGGCCCTTTGTCGCCAATTGAGGCGTCAGTTTGATTCGCGGCTGTGCAAGCTGTTCATAGGTTCCGCCGAATCTCTTTTTTGTCTATGCCTCGCAACCGGGAGTGTTATCTTTTGAGTCGAAAGATTCGCGTCGCGTCCAATTGAGAACATTCTCTTAAGACGCGTGATTCGAGCCCCGCCGATGTGGCGGGTTGCATGGCAGTGTGGGGTCCGGGGTTATGGGGTCGTCGGACGGATTTGAGTCCAAGAAGCTCGGGGTTCCCGGGCAGGGAGTATCGCCTGGGCGGATCGCGCCGGGCGAACACGGCGGTGCCAGTCGCGACAGCGCGCTCAGTCCGTTCAGCGGATTGGGGGAGGCCAGCGCCAATCTCGTCGAAGTCCACGGCGTCATCAAATGGTTCGACGCTTCCAAAGGTTACGGCTTCATCGTTCCCGACAACGGGTGGCCGGACGTGCTCCTGCACGTTACCGTGCTTAGGCGCGACGGCTTCCAGACCGCTTATGAGGGTGCCCGCATCGTCGTCGAGTGCATCCAGCGCGCCAAGGGTTACCAGGCGTTCCGCGTGGTCTCGATGGACGAGTCGACCGCGATCCATCCGGCGCAGATGCTGCCGCCGCGCACCCACGTCACGGTCACCGCGACCAGCGGGCTGGAACGGGCCCAGGTCAAATGGTTCAACCGGCTGCGCGGCTTCGGCTTCCTGACCTGCGGCGAGGGCACGCCCGACATCTTCGTCCACATGGAGACGCTGCGCCGCTTCGGCATGACCGAGCTCAGGCCCGGCCAATATGTCCTGGTCCGCTTCGGGCCCGGCTCCAAGGGCATGATGGCGGCCGAGATCCATCCCGAGACCGGTTCGCCGGGATTGCAGTCGCACTAAGCGCGACGCATCTCGGGCTCTGGCTTTCATTTCCCGCAATCGTGAGCAAGGGCGCGCTGGCAGACCGGTGCGGCTCTGGATTTTCCGGCGACCGCCGCGTAAGGACTGGTCCAGTCCCACGCCTCGAGTGCCCCCATGAATCCTGATCGTAAGGCTGTCTGGTCCGCTCTGAAGGGCTGGCTTGCCGCCGTCCTCGTCATCGCCGGCTGTGCGGTTGCCGGCGCGCCCGTCAGCGCCGCCAGCTTCCAGCCGCTCGAGATCGTCACCAAGAACGGCGTGCAGGTGTTCTCGGTGGAGGTGGCGACGACCGAGGAGGAGAAGCAGACCGGCCTGATGTACCGCAAGGAGCTGGCGGACGGCAAAGGCATGCTGTTCGACTTCAATCCCGAGCAGGAGGTGTCGATGTGGATGAAGAACACCTATGTCTCGCTGGACATGATCTTCATCCGTGCCGACGGCCGCATCCTGCGCATCGCCGAGAATACCGAGCCGATGTCGACCAAGATCATCTCGTCCCGCGGGCCTGCCCGGGCCGTGCTGGAGGTGGTGGCGGGAACGGCGCAGAAATACGGCATCCGGCCCGGCGACCGCGTCGGCCATCCGCTGTTCGGCAGCAAATAAGACCCGCCGGTCAGCCTTGCTGGCCGCTTTGGAAGCGTGTATCGACGGAGTTCGCCGGACATTCGGGGTATAGCGCAGCCTGGTAGCGCGGCAGTTTTGGGTACTGCAGGTCGTTGGTTCGAATCCAGCTGCCCCGACCAGTCCCGACGTTGAATCTCCTAAACTTTTTCCCTGCGATTCTGACGTGATTCTGACACGCGGTTCTTACGCTGTTCCGTCCTCACCGCCCGCGACGCGCGACTGCTTGCGCGCCTCGGCGATGGTGACAATCTTTTTGGCCCGTCGGCGCAGATAGCGACCGGTCGTGGTCACGTTGGTGTGGGTCAAGCCGGCCGAAATCAGCGTGGTGTCGACACCCGCCTCGTCGGCCTCGCCGGCGCCGCCGGCACGAGCGTCCATGCTCCAGACCTCGTCCGGGATATTCGCAAACTGAGCAATCTTGCGGAACGCCTTCACGAAGGTCCGGTACCGGATCGGCAGGCCGAGCTCGCCCTTGATGATGGCCCCAGTCCGCTCTTCCATGGGCACCTGGTCGAGAAGGGGAAATAGCAGATCGTAAATTTGCAGATCGAATTCGACCGCCGCGCGATACTTTGACTTCGAGGTGCGCGTGCGCCAGCGCCAGCCCGGGATCTTCTCCCAGGTGAAGAAGCCGGACCAGGTCTCCTTGTCGAGGTGCAGCAGCTCTACTCCGCGAGGGAATTTTGCGCCTTCCTTGCGAGGCTGCCATTTGCCGATGATGTCGCCTTGGCGGAGCATTAGCTCGAACTGGGCCGCCGTCGCAATTGAGAGGTAGAGCGCGCGATCGCGCGGGATCAAATCCTTGTCCGCCATCTCGCCGGCCGCGCGGATGAAGTCGCGGACGTGCTGAAAGGTGAGCTCCTGTTCGCGCGCGCCCTCGCGTTCGAACTTGACCTTGGCAAGCTCCTCCGCCAGCAGCTTGCAATCCGGATGACGCAGTCTCGCCATAAAGCGCAACACGGTCCGCACCATAGCGACCGCGTTGTGCGCCCGAGCTATACGCTCCGGTCCGAACCAGGCGGTGCCGTCGTCGTCGATGTATTCGGCACCCTTGCGCCATTCCCGGTACCAGGCTTCGACGTCGAGCGTTGTGCAGCCCTTTACCCGGCGATGACCGACGCTCTCGATGATGACTTTGAGGTCCGCGAGATAGCCTCGCCTGGTCGTGTCGCTGATGCCGTGGTTGAAAGCCGAGTTGGGGTGCTCCTGATAGATCTGGCACGCTGCCTTGATCGTCCCGTCGTACCGCGTCTTCGTCAGCGACGGATCGCTGGTCTCGAGCTTCTTCTTTTCGGCCTCGATGTGCTGGCGCAGCTGCGCCGTGTAGCCGCGGCATAGCTCCCCGATCTCCTCGTCAGTCGCGCCCGGTGGCAACGGAATGCAGGTGTCGGGAAACCCCATGGGGTCGCGTGTGACCTGGCTGGCCAGCCAGTATCCCAGGTTGTTGCGGCCGATCTTGAACCCGGGCCTTTCTCCGCGGCGGGGCATGCTTGAAGCCTTCGTCGGCGCCGTCCTCGACTTCCGGGGCGCTGATGGTGACCCGTGCATCTGTTCCAACCTCGTTCTGCGAGTCCAGCCATGCCCTCACTTTCGGCCAGTAGAATCCCCGCCAAGTGTCGCTGAACGGTGGAAAACCCGCCTTTGCGACCTTGTCCTTGACCAATGACCGAAACGAATCCCGGCCCATCGCGGGCGCGACGCGGCGATGAAGCTCGTCCCAGCCGACGTAGAGGCCGACCGATTCGTCGCGTTTAGCGTCGGTCTCGCTCATGAGTCCCGACCTTCGAGCTTGGCCGCGACGTCGAGCAGTTTCCGACGCACGCGCGCCAGCTGCTCGGCGTTCGCCGGGGGGCAGCGGCAGAGCTTCATCTCGATCGCGGCGGCCGTGACGCGGCAGGCCCGGATCATCCGGACCAGGCGGCCGACGTCGGTGACATCGAGCCCGATCACGCCGCATCTCCCTTGACGTCGTCACTTTTGCCGGCGCCATGGACGACCTGGGCGCGCTTGGTCATGAGATCGTCGGTGATGGCGCGGGCGGCGACGATCGCGGAATCCAGATGCTGCAGGCGCGCCTCGGTGGTCTTCGCGACGCGAGCCTTAATCACATGCGCGGTGATCATGTTGGTGCGGCCGGTGGCGAATTCGAGCGCCTGCTGCATCAGCTGGGCTTCGGGCGTCATAGCGTGAACCCCGCCTTGCAGCGGGCGCAGTAGCCCGAGGTCTCGTCGACGTAGAGCTGGACGTGCAGCGCCGGCGTGGGTGAGGCCGGGCAGCGCTCCTCTCCGAAGAAGAACCCCGCGTCCTCGAGCGCAACCTGCGCTTCGGCCTCGGCCATGGCTTCCGCGGCGATGCAGGCCGAGCAGACTGGCGGGTCGATCGAGACCCAGCTGCAGCCTCCCGGGCATGCGTTGTCGTCGGTGCAGCCGCAGACCTGGCAGGCGAGGCCCGCGGTGCGCGGGCGCGCGACGATATCGGCCTGTTCACAGCGCAGCGGCATTGCGGTGCTCCCTGTTTCGCTGGCGCCGACCATCGGCATGCCCGAGGAGGTAGGAGAGGACGTCGCGATCGCCGTCGAAGGTACGCGCCAGGATCTCATCGGGCCCGACGCGCCAGGGCCGGCCGGCCAAGGCGTCGTCAAAGCCCAGCTGCCATGACAGGCGATCGTGAGCGGTGGAGCGGGGAAGAGGATTCGATACCTCACCTCCGGCGTGGGTAGACGCCGGCGCTCTGTCTTGAGCTATCCCCGCAAAAAGAGTGTCAGTCATCGCCGCGGCCCGGGAACGAGGACAAACTGCCGTCAATCAAAGGCCAATTGCTGCGCGCAGCACGCAAAAGGATCTCGGCCTCGCGCGCCTTGGCCTTGATCAGCCGGATCTCGGCAAGCACGGCGCCGCGGTTGGCATAGGTGCCGCCGGCATCGGATGCGCGATCGCCGCGGGCGGCGGCCGCGATCTCGCGGAAGCAGGATTCCACGCGCTGGGTCATCAGGGAGGCGTACGAGATCCCGGTCATCGCCGCACCACCCGCACGCCCTTCGGCGCGTTGGCCGCAATCCATTTCGACCAGGTCGCCAGCGCAGCGTCGAGCGCGAGCTGGTTGTCGGCCTCGGGCATGCCGGGGACCACGAGATCAGGCGTCCTCTTGGTCCGGTGCAGCCGAGCCTGGCGCGCGTTGGCGCCGATGAAGGCGCGCAGCTGCTCCGCGGGTCCGCGGGCGATCACGGTGGCGCCCTTCGGGATGGCGAAGCCGAACTCGATCAAACCGGACGGGAAGCAATAGGCACGGGTGTAGGTGGCGCTCATCGCTGCACCTCGAACGGTGCGGAGAAGTCGTCGACCTGGACCAATTTCACGCCCGCCGCCGCGGTAGCGATCTCGCGCAGATGGGCGTTGACGGCGTCGAGATCGTCTACGCTGCAATGGGCGTGCTCGGCGACGTACCAGCCGTCTTGGGCGCGCGCCAGCAAGATGCAGGCGCGGTTATGGTCGCGGGCTATCCCAATGCTGAACTTGGCGGCCGACTGGAATTGCTCCAGCCGCGAGGACATCCGGTCGGCGCCTTCGTAGATCTCCGACACGAAGATGAACCGGCTGTTGAGGCGGTCGGCTTCGGCATGGCGCTGGATGCCGAAGGTCACGAGATCAAGAAAATCAACTGATGCGGCGCGCTTCAGCGCTTCGCTGACCTGTCGCATGGCTACCCCTCATGCAGTTGATGCGGTTGAAAATGCAGCGCGCGGACCGGTTTTGATGTCCGGTATCGAACCCAGGTCCGTTCTATTGCTGGGACCGATCCGCGCGCTGTTTGGCCGGACCCGAACGAGCACCGGCAGCAGTCTCGGGTTGAAATTGACCGGCTCTCGCCAGATCGCCGGCCGTCCGACTCAACCGCCGGACTACACAGACCCTATCACCCAAAAAATTTGGTAGTCAATCCGCATTAACCAAAACATTTGGTATTCGACTAAAAGCGAAGCTGGCGTCGTACACGCCTAGAGGTAGCATCAGTTCCAATGGCAAAGAGGCCAGAGTAACCGGAGGCGTAAAAGAAAATGATAGAAAAACAGGGCTGGATCCGCCGGCAGGCATTGAACATCGCGTCGCAGCTGCCTCAAGAGCAGGATCACGCGCGCGAAATATTGGCGCTAGTCGAACAGTTGGTCGGCTTCTTCGACGAACGTCCGGCGTCGCGGAACGTCTGGAATGATCAGGCTGTGGTGCGTTTCCCCGGAGGCCCGAGCTCGCCCAAGCGACGCGCCAATTCCAGGGTCAGTCCATCGGGCTTGCCGAAGTAGAGCCAATCGCTCGTTAGGCCCGGGATGCTTTGAACCAGCAAAAACACGACTTCGCGGCTGAGTGGAGTGCCGTTCTCAAAGTTGTTGTAGCGGTTAGCTCCGATGCCGAGCCACGCGGCGAAGCCATTCGATGTCGGATGGCCTAGCGCCTCGCGGAGGGTCTTCAGTCGTTTCGCCTGATCGTCGATCGGGGCGGGTTCGTTCGGTTTTTGTTTCTTCGGCATCGCCAAAGAAAGTGCATTTGCGCCGCCTGTTGCGCCACCAATCATGCTTGGTCCTTGGCGACCCAAGAGATTTGGTTTAGGCGTGATTCCATGAAACGACTTGCTGAGTCGCGAAAGCTGCAGGCCAAGGCCGACGTAATGCGCGTCCTTGGGGGAATTTCGGGATTGTCCGATCTCACCGGCAGTTCCTACAAGGCCACCGAAAATTGGAGCCGGGCACGTACGTTCCCGGCGCGGTATCACGCGCTGATGTCTTGGGCGTTGCGGCGCAAAGGATACACAGCGCACCCATCGCTGTGGGGGCAGGTGACGACAGCTGAGATGGAAAAGGCGGCGGCATGAGCGGGGTACGCGGGAACATGCCGCGGAGTCATCACGGCCGCAGGCACAGAGTCGAATCGCTCGCAAGGCCGCGAAATCGGCCCTGTGGATAACTGATTTGGGCGCCGATCTCGCGCCGACACGGCAGCAAAAGTTGCCCTGTGGATAACTCGTTTCGCGTTTTTTGGCGTTTTGTTGCGTTCGCGTCCCTTTCCCTCCAAGTGGCTGAGGCCGCAATGAATCTTCTGCGCGATCGCTGGCGGCGCTCCGCTATCCATCAATATTGGCTCGGCCTCGACCGCATCGATCGCGCCACCTTCGTGATCGGCGTCGCGCTCGCCTTCGCCGCGGCGGTCAGCATCCAGGCGATCGCGCGCGCCTGGTCGGCTGAACGTGTCGGCCCGCAATTCGCCGCGCCTCCATTCGACGTGCGTTTTGCGGAGACGGGCAGGTGATGCGGCGCGTCAAGTCATGGTTGTCGAAGCTCTCCGAGCCCCGTTGGCCACCAGGTGAACCGCTCGCCAGTTCGGATGGCTTTCGATATGGCACTCGGCTCGATGACGGCACCATCGTGTTCGCGCCGGGCATCAAGGTGTCCCGCGACGAGGAAGCAATTCGCTTCCTGGTTCGTGACGAGATATCCAAGCGAGAGAGAGAGCTCGCGCGGGAAATCCAAGCCGTGGGCTTCGCCAAACTCATCAACTGGGGCAGACCACCTCCGCCGCTCGATCGGGGGCAGCCCCGATGACGCGCGAGGAAGCCCTCAAGGACTTCAACCGCAAGCGTCTGGCCGCGATGGATCGGGTGCGCCGGGACACCAGCCTGTCCGCGTCCTTCCGCGCGGTCGGCGGCGAGCTGTTCGCCAAGGTCGATTTCGACACCGGTGATGCCTATCCCTCGATCGAGCACCTCGAGGAGAAGTTGGGCTTGGCTCCGCGCACGGTGAAGATGGCGGTGAGGGCGCTCCAGGAGCAGGGGTACTTCACCGTGGTGAAGAGGGGACGCTGCAACCGTTATGTCCCGATCTACGAGCCCGCCGAAAAGGTGCAAAATTTGCACCTGTCAGAGGGGCAACAGGGGCAGAATTTGCACCTATTGGACGCCGACAGGTGCAAAATCCGTCCTGAACAGGTGCAAAAAACGTCACCGGATAGGTGCAAAAAAGGACCCCCTACTTCTCTTAGGACTCCTCTCGACACTTCTGGGCTCGCTGCGGCAGGGGCCGTCGGCGCTGCGCCTGACGGCGCCGCCGGCCCCTGGTTCGATCTCGGCATTCCCGGCGTCGCGCTGAGGCGCAGGCTCGGCGATGCGACTTTCCGGAGTTGGCTCGGCAATGTCGCGGTGGTCTCGCTTGGCGAGGACGAACTCGTCCTGCAGGCGCCGAACCGGTTCATCGCCAGCTACATCCAGAACAACTTCGCCGAGGCGGTGCTCGCGGCCTGGCGCGTCGGCAATCCGGCGCTGACACACCTCCGCATCGTCGCCGAGAAACAGACGCCCGAAGAGCCGGCCAGGGAGGCGTCGGCGCCCGGCGAGAACCCCGACGCGCGCTGGCTGCTCGAGGTCGGCACCGACCTTGTCGCGGATCAGCTCGGCGTCAAGCGCCATCGCGCGGCCGAGGAGATCACCGACTGGATGGGACGCTGCCGCAACGACCCGGCGGCGCTGCGGCAGATCATCGTGAACGCGGCACGGTTCGATCTTCGTGGCGATCGCTTCCGCAGCAAGGTGAAGCAGGACGCGCGCTCGTTCCACCAGGCCGAGCTGAAATTCGGTCCCGAAGACCGGCTGAAGAAGCGGAGCGCATGATGAGCGACGAGAACCAGGCCGCGGCCGAGGGCGGCGCCGCGCCAACCCCGGGTGCCGCGAAAGCCGAGAGCTTCGCCGGCCGCGTGCGCATCGGGCATTCGATCGAGAGCTTGCGCGCCCTGCACGGAAAGATGGGCGCACTCGAGATGACGATGGTCGCCTCGCTCGACGAGCTCAGGCGGTTGCGCAGCGAGGCCGCGGCGATCGCCGATGCGCTGGCGAAGGAGCGAGGCTGATGGCCGTTTCCGGAGACGGGCCGGCGACGCAATTCGCCAAAGACCAGCTCAAATCGATCATCGAACGCATCGAGCGGCTCGAGGGCGAGAAGAAGGCGATCACCGACGACATCAACGATGTCTATTCGGAATCGAAGGGCAACGGCTACGACGTCAAGGCGCTGAAGACGATCGTCAAGATGCGCAAGCAAGACCCGAACGAACGCGCCGAGGCCGAGACGATCCTGGAGACGTACCTGCGGGCGCTGGGGATGCTGTGATGGCCAAAGTCGCACCCGAAGGCGGATGTCGTTCTGGAGATCACCTTCACGATCAACGAAAGGGAAGCCCGCGCCCTTGAGGCGTTTGTCGGATACGGCGACGAAGCCTTTCTGAAAGTGTTTTACGAAAACCTGGGGCGCTCATATTTGCAGCCTCATGCTGCCGGACTGATCTCATTTTTCGCCGCAACGAGCGTCTAACTATCAAGGAACGCTCTTGTTTGCCTCGAATTGGACGAGCCTGCGAGCGCCGTCCCAGAGCTCCACGGCTTGGCCATCAACCAACGCCTGGGCCTGCTCCCTTGCCTCCGCTTCATCATCGGTGGGCAGGTCAATGCGCTGCGTGATGTGACCGCCCTCGTCAATAAAGTAGGCGCGAAACTCGGGCACGATTGCACCTCCGTAAATCCCGTAGAATTTAACCTTTGGTGGTTTCTAGGTCGAGTCTCTGTCGCGTGACTGAATCCAGATTTCGGCCGGCCTATACCCGCGAGAAACCGGGTTAGCCTTCCGCAACAAGCGATTGGATTGCCTGATTTTTCGACCGCCGCTATATTCTGCGTCGGGAGAGAGCATGGGGCGAGGCACTGATCTGGCGGACGTTCCGGTCGCGAGCGACTTCATGTCGCCCGGCATCGATCATTATGAGAACGGTCCGGTCACCAGCAGGATGATCGAGCTCCAAGGCCGTCTGTGGTCGGTGACGTATCTTGCCAGGCGCGACGCGTTTGGCTGGCTGGTCTACGACACCTTGGTCCAGCCCGAGGAGGCGACGCCGGCCTCTCTGCGGCCTGGCGAACTGGTCGAGATCCGGTGCAAGATCGAGCAGGACATGGGTCCCGACGTGATGCTCCGGGTCGAGGGCGAGGGCTACACCCAGAAGTTCTGGACCAAGCGGTCCAACGTCACCCGTATCCATCGCCCCGGCGATTGATCGTTGCCGAGCCGTTAACGGCTTCATTACCCGTCTGCCGTAACCCTGCTCGCTCAGGGGGTTATGTGCATGCGTTCCCCAATTGGTTCATTTGATCTGTCGTTCCTGCTGCCGCGGCCGGTCTATGCGGGCCTGCAGCGCGGCCTGGTCGAGCAGGGCGGCTGCGTTCTCGAGGTCCAGCTGCCGTTCGTGCGGATTCGCGGTGGCAGCCAGCCGGCCGTATTCGATGCGGCGGCGAGGCTGCTCCAGGGCGCCGCGCGCGGCGGCCCCACTGCGGTCGGCGCCATTCTGCACACGCCCACCACGCCGTCGGGCTTCGACCCCTGGCACATCATCGTCGGCGCGCCGGTGGCGTTCTCGCCAACCGGGCTCGATCCGTATTTTCCAAGACCTGCGTGAGGGAGGCCCCAGTTGAGCGGAGAAGCCATGCCTATGCAGCTGGTCACCGGGGTTACCCTCGCAGATCAGCTCGATTCCTTCGTGAGGCGCAACAAAGACGGGCCGAATGCTCGCTTTCGATTTGCAGCAAAACTATCGCATGAATTGAAGGCAAAGCTCGACATCGTATGCGATGAGAACCGCGTGCTGCCCGAGGATCTGCAGAGAGATCTCGACGATCTGTTGCTCGCGGAGATCGAGGACCAGCGAACGCGGCTTCGCGCTTCGCTTCTCGAGCTCGAAGCGAAGGCCCACAAGATCCGCTCGCAGCAAAGCTGATGCGCGCCAAGGGTCACTCCGCCGGCGGCAATCAGATGCCGCGGATCCCGGTCGGCTTCGAGAAGGACACATTCGCCGAGCTCGCCGCGGCCGCGGAGAAGCGCGGGGTCTCTGTTGCCGAGATCGTGCGCGAACACGTCGAGCACGGCCTCGAAACTGCAAAACTAGAAAAGGCC
Source organism: Bradyrhizobium sp. 192 (assembly GCF_023100965.1). NCBI lineage: Bacteria > Pseudomonadati > Pseudomonadota > Alphaproteobacteria > Hyphomicrobiales > Nitrobacteraceae > Bradyrhizobium > Bradyrhizobium sp. 192. Next base: position 4,972,122 of record NZ_CP064690.1, on the reverse strand, counting down.
CATGCATGCCGCACATCGACACCTCCACATGGGTCAAAGGGACATTCGTCGGCTACGTCGACACCGTAAAGCCGGAGCCGGTGCAGACTGCCGGCTATGACCTGCTCTGGCACGTCGTGATCACCGAGCCCGGCCGCGAGGCGCGCGCGATCGAGAGCATCCAGCAGCTCGGCCTGCATCCCTATTGGCCGCACCTCCACCGCAAGACGCCTGGCGGCCGCCGGCGATCGCGCGAGATCACCGTCTCGATGTTCCCTAGCCGGATCCTGCTGCCGATGCCGCAGACGGACGAGGCCTGGCACCGCGTCCGGTTCGCGCGCGGCGTGGTCGATTTCATGACCCAGTCCGGCAGCCAGAAACTCGCGACATTGCCGCAGATCGTCGTCGATGAGGTCCGGAAGGTCGAGGCAAAGAAGGACGCGCAGTACATCAGGAAGCTGACGCGCGCGAAGGAGACCCCGTATTATTCGGGGCGGGACGTGTGGGCCGAGATCCTGCCGCTGCGCAAGATGCTCTGCAAGATCGTCGACCTGGACGAGCAGGGGCGGGTGAACGTTCTCACCGAGGTCGAGATCTTCGGCCGCAGGGTCTGGCCGGTGAAGCCGGGCCTGCTGCACTTCGTCGAGCAATAATTCTCTCGAATCTGGATCAGGTCAGGATTCCGCTGCCGTATGATCCGTTCCTGCAAGTGACGCGGCCGGCTTGCCGGTGCGCGGTTCGCGGCATCGACCGGCGTAACCCGGGGAGTGCCGCGGCGCGGCTTTGGCCGTTCCGCCCCTGATCTCCGCCGGAGATTAGCTACTGCGAAGCTATGACGATGAAATAAGACCCGGCTGCCCTCTGATGTCTTTCCACATGAGCTTCGTCGCGCGCTCGCGTCTTCACGCGCTGCGCGTTCTGGATCAGCGCAAGGCCGACGTGCCGGCGCAGGTCCACGCTTTCATCAAGTCTTCGCTCGAGAACACCAAGGCGCTCGGCGACGCGCAGCGCGTGTTCCTGATCGAGGCCTCCGGCCACCTCAACGACGGCGACTCGTCGCCCTATTCGAGCGCGACCATCAAGGTCCAGCCGCTCGACATTCCTGATTAGCCACGGCTCTTCTGCAAGGAAGAGACGGGGGCTGCGGGCGCGTCAACGCCCTAAGCCGCGAGCTCGAAACTCGCATGACCTGATCCGGCCGCTACCCGGCCATCCCGCCACCGCGCACGCGGCGGGACAAGTTGTTTCAGAGATCATGCACAATCTGGAGTCTCCGGCGTTCGTCCGGCCGGCTAAATTCGCTGTCGTCGTTAACGGCGACATCTGGCAGCTCGGCCGGCACCGCCTGGCCTGCGGCGACGCAACAGATCCCGCCATTGTCAGCAAGCTGCTCGGCCGTGCCCGGCCGCGGTTGATGGCCACGGATCCTCCATACGGTGTCGGCTACGAGCCGGAATGGCGGCGCAAGCTGAAGGGCAGCGGCGGCGCGGTCCTGGCCGCCGGGAAAGTGCTCAACGATGACCGCAGCGACTGGCGCGAGGCCTGGGCGCTGTTTCCCGGCGATATCGCCTATGTCTGGCATGCCGGCCTGCACGCCTCCAGCGTCGAGCTGAGCCTGGCCGCGGCCGACTTCCGGGTGCGAGCCCAGATCATCTGGGACAAGGGCCGCCTGATCATCTCGCGCGGGCACTATCACTGGCGGCACGAGGCCTGCTGGTACGCGGTCCGCAAGCTGAAGACGGCCAACTGGCAGGGCGATCGCAAGCAGACCACCGTCTGGCAGATCCCGCACCGGCGCAGCGACACCGGCCACGGCACGCAGAAGCCGGTCGAGTGCATGCGCCGGCCGATCCTGCACCACACGCTCCAGGGAGACGCGGTCTACGACCCCTTCCTCGGCAGCGGGACCACGATCATCGCGGCCGAGATGACGGGCCGCAGCTGCTACGGCATCGAGCTGAGCCCGGAGTACTGCGGCCTGGCGATCGCCCGCTGGGAGCAGCTGACGGGCCGCAAGGCCAAACTGATTTCGAGAGCCGCGTGAGCGGAGGAGGGGTCGGCCTAATGCTTGCGCGCCGGCGGCCAGCTTCCTTGCTGCTTCTAAATTGTCTGCGGAGGCGATAGTTCTTCGACGGCGACCTTGGCAGATACGCGCAGCACAGCACCGCTCTCGTCCCGCACCACGATAGCCACTTCCCCGAGGGGAAGACGAGCTCTTTCTAAGATAATCGATTCACCCAGCAACTCAAAGGCCAGGCTTTTCGCGGTGCTTAAATCAAGCAGATCAGTCCCTTCGCGATCGATCTCGATTTCGTCACCAGCGTGCTGATCCAAAAAGTATATCGGCATTGCCATACTACGATCGGCCGTAGCACAAAGTTCCCACGGTAGGCGGCATTAATGTCTGACGTTCGATAAGGGCCCTTAAGGGACTCTAGCCTCCTAGCCTGGATCGCTGCTTTATTCGCCAACTCGTGTCCTGGTCGCAAAACATCTCTTGGCCTTCGGCAGCCGGCTCTGCAGCGGCGCCGATGGCCTGCTCGTTAGAGAGAGCCGGATACAGCTTTCCGTCCGACAGTTTCAAAGCGTCTCCTCGTTTGATGTCCGCGCCGGCTTTGCCGGTCGTTATTGGCATGTGACGTAACTCCCTGGTCTTGCGATGCCCAATGAGCTGATCGACTCGATGGGCTCGGTCAGAGCCTATCTCGCAGCTGAGAAGTCGCACAATACGCGGAAAGGCTATGCCGCCGACTGGAACGATTTTGGCGGCTGGTGCATGGCTGCTGGTCTTCATGCCTTGCCAGCAGATCCGACGACCGTCGCCCGCTACCTGGCGCAGCTCGCCGACGGCGGGCGGAAGTCCTCGACGATCCAACGGCGCGTCGCCGCGATCCGTAGCGCCCACAAGGCGGCCGGCTTCGAGCCACCGACCAATTCAGAGGGCGTCAAGGCGACCATGCGCGGCATCCGCCGCACTCTGCGGTCGAAGACGACGCGCAAGAAACCAACCACCGCCGGGCTCTTGTCAAAAGTGCTCGAGCACTTGCCAAACACCCTCGCTGGCGTCCGCGATCGGGCAATCCTGCTGGTCGGCTTCGCCGCGGCGCTGCGCAGATCCGAGCTGATTGGTTTGCAGCTCGACGACATCGAGCGTCGCGCCGGCGGCGTCCTGGTCCACCTCGGCCATTCCAAGAGTGACCAGGAAGGCAAGGGCACCACTCTTCGGGTCCCGAACGGGAAGAAGCTGCGTCCGGTCGACGCTCTCGACGCCTGGCTGGCAGCGGCCGCGATCACCGGAGGACCCGTCTTCCGCGAAGTCGATCGACACGGGCGCGTTGGCGCCGGTCCGCTGTCGGGAAGATCCATCGCGCGAATCGTCAAGCGGGCGATCAAGGCGGCGGGCCTGGATGAGGCAGCCTTTTCCGGACATTCGATGCGCGCCGGCTTCGTCACGTCGGCGCTCGAGGCCGGCGAGGATCCGCTGAAGGTCAAGGGCCACAGCCGTCACGTCAAGCTCGACACGCTCGCGGTCTATGACCGCCGCGAGAACGGCTTCGACGACCACGCCGGCGGCGATTTTCTTTAGAAGAGGGCTTTGACAATGCCGACGGAGATACTTGCGATTGGCACGGGCGCAGCCAATTCGATCGACCAGGTCGTTAGCGCCGGCACGCCCGTCACCTATTGCCTGAAGGATACGGCGGGACCTGACCTCGGACCGAACGTCCAGGTCGATATCCTCCTGAAGGACGACGCCGGGCAATACTTCCAGGTCGATAGTCTAGGCGCTCGCAAGAAAGCGGTGATGATCGTCGCCGCCGGCACGTATCGTTTCAGCCGTATCGCCACGAGCGATTCCTGTGGTGTGTTCAGTGCCTGAGAACGGGCAGCCGTTGACCAGATCGCTCTCGCGGCCACTGATGGCTGCGGTTTCGGCGTCCGATGGCGTTGGGGGAGCGGGGGTACCAACCGGGGGGCTCAACCTGTCCGGCCCGCTGCCGATGGACGCCGTCAGCGGTGTGATGTGGACCGCGACCTACGGCATCTGCGCTGTCGGCGCGGCATGGACGGCGCCGAACAAGAACCTGTTCACGCTCACGACGTCGGGCGTGACGATCAAGACGGTCAAGGGCGGCTATCCCGATATCAAGGCGTTCGCCGCGGCACTCGGCATCGATCCGTATACCGGCGTCGGCGGCGACACGATCTCCGGCTGGTTCGATCAGAGCAGTAACGAGGGCGACGCAATTCAGACCACCGCGGCAAACAGGCCGTGGGTCGGACTGATCTACGGCAGGATTTGCCTCGGCTTTGGCGGCGTGCTGTCGTCGGATATCGATCACCCGACCATGAAGGCGCAATTTCTCAATCTGCCGCCTTCTGTCGTTATGAACACGCAGAGCTGTTCAATCTTCAGCCTCGTAAAGCCGTATTCGACGACTGCGAGGACGGCATCTTCGGTCACGAACTTCTTCGGTGCCGGCCGCCTCAACACGATCGTCTCGAACACGGGTTTCGCCTTGGAGGCGCCGAACTCATTTTTCGCAGATGATGCTGGATCGTTGGCGTCAGTCTTCGACCTCTCCAACTTCGAGAGTGTTCAGGTGTTTCCGCCAACCGTGGGCATCCAGAACCAGGTGTCCTATGCCATCCTGTCGGCAGCCGCGGCGAAGTACGGCTGGAACGAATATAGTGAGACCGGTCCCGCGATCACGGCTGCGAGCCCCGCCGGCGGCAACATCGGCTCCTACCCTGCAAGCGGCGGCATCGGCGACAATGGCTTCTGCGGCCGCGGTTACGCCGTGCTGATCTCTTCCACGGTATTCAGCCCCGCGCAGGAAGCGGCGATGAAGGCGTCGCTTTACCGCATCCTCAACATGCCGACGTCACCGCTGATCGCGAACGTGCTCATCGACGGCGCTTCGCTCGACCAGGGGCAAGGCGGCGTGCCCGGCACGCTCTACACCGACGAGCTGGTCGGCGGCGGCATGGGTTGGCCGGAATTCCTGATGGACGATCTGTCGAGCTACCCGATCAACTGGAACAACGTGGCTGGCAGCGGCTTCCGGATCGACCAGGGGACGGATTTCTATAACTCGATCGGCAATCGGAAGCTGTTCAATCCGGCTCTGGCGAAGAACATCCTGATCGGGCCGAACAGCCAGTATGGCAACAGCGGCTTCCAGGGACGCACGATCGCACAGATCAAGACGGACTTCACCGCCTACATGGCTGCTGCCCAGGCAGACCCCTGGTACAAGATCGCGACGGCGATCTTTCCCGAGGCCGATGACGGCACCGATCCCGACGGCGTCGAGTATAATCGTTGGGTGCTCGCCGGCGCGGCCGCCGGCGGATACGAGGTGCTGCAGGGGCCGTTTGATTTCTTCAACGATCCGTCGAACTTGAGCGGCGACCACATCAGCGTGCTTGGCTATCGCCGGATGGCGACGGCGTTCATGCCGCAGCTTCGACAGTGGCTGGGCATCTGATGCCTGAGGTCACCCTCTGCAAGTGCTGCGGTCATCCGATTCCGAGGGACGAGATTGCTGCATCTCTGACCGGCAAAGCTCTTCGGCTCTATGAGATCATCGCTTCCGCAGGACGGGTCGGGATTACGCGCGATCGGGCGGCCGCCCGGCTCTATGCGGATGACCCGCACGGCGGACTTCTGACACATCCCATCTCGCAGTGGAGGTGGATCGTCAACGGGCTGATCAGGAAGCACGGTGTGCAGATCGTATCAACGCGCGGACCCGCGGCGGTTTATCGGCTTGCGGAAGTCGAGTGACTGTGAGACCTGCGATTCGCGCGCGGACGTTTTTCGTTCGGTCCGCAAGGTCGACATCGCGTGTGGAGACCATTCGCGCCTGCGTCGGCGGCGGCTTAACGATTGAAAATGCCTCAACCCGTAACCCGCGGCGAAGCCAAGTCCGAAAGCTGCCACGAAGATCAATAGATCCATCGTTCGCACTCCCGATCGAACAGGCAATCAGGTTTGGTAGAAGCACGTGATGATGCCAGCGGTGGAGATCGGGGCCATGCTCAAAGCCAGCCGAGGATCTTTGTCGCGAGCCGCGCGAGAGCGTACAACCAAACTGCCATGGCCAAGACCGCGATGGTGAGATAGCCGATCCCTATAAACCAGTCTTCTGCGTTGACTGGACTGAGGACGGCCGCCTTCCTGAGGTCCTGGAAAATCATGACGCCGCTCTCTCAAAACTAACGGGATTTAAATACGGTGATCGTAGTTCTCCGATCGACGTTCGACAATAAAATAAATCAGGGAGCATCACTGCCCCATTTCGGCGGGCACCTTCACCTCAGGAGTCCGGGTTGATCCGCCGTAGCTACAGAGCCAACGGTGAGGAAACCGAGCACCAGGATTGCGGCAAGTTTCATCACGAATCTCCTTGATAAGAGGCTTCAACGAGGCGCCGCCTGTTCCGCTCTGCCTCTCGTCGAAACGGCAAACCGTTTGCAGTTCACTCCCTCCAGGGGGAGTGGTGCTTCATTTTCGACCGCCGACCGGCTGTTCCGGGGAGCCTTCGCCTGAGCCGGGGCTGCCGATAGGCTGACCGTTTGGGGCAGTTCCGGCGCCTGAGTTGCGCTCGGCCTGTGCTGCTGTTGGGGAGCCCGTGGGTGCGGCGCTCTTGCTGTTGTTGAGCTGATTTGAGTTTTGCTGCGTACCGCCGGTGTTGCCACTCTGTGAAGGATTTCCGCTCGTGGCGGTGCCTCCCGATGATGTGTTGCCGCTTCCGCTGCTAGACGATGATCCGCTAGCGCCCCCTGATGAGCCGCTACCGCCGGCGCCGCCACCACCACCACCACCTTGGGCGACCGCTTGCAACGACGACCCGGCGATAAGAGCGGCAGCGACGAGAAGAAACTTGGTTTTCATGAAGTTCGCTCCTATTGAAGAAGGGTAATCCCGTCGATAAGGCAGCGTTCCTCACTCCTTTTTTGGTCCTCTCCCGTCAGGCTTGCCGGAAATCTCGTCGATTCCCCGTAGTTTGCTGCACATCGTAAGGTACCCCGGTGGTTATCGTAGATGTCACTGACAATGCGGGGAGGCGTGTTTGGGACGAGTAGCCAATCAGTCCTTCAGGGCTTTCGCGCATCGTGCGTGTGGTGCCAGCGCGCGATCTCGTCCTTGCTCAGCTCGGAATGAAACCGCTCCCAGGCGCACCGGAAGGCCCACTTGGCGGCTTCGAGACTTTCAGCCGATCCATGGCACCAAGCCGGCATCGGCAGTGGAACGGTGATGTTCCAAGCGCTCACTTCTGTGCCGTGGAGGAGGTCTTGCGTCTTCCTGATGCGACCCACCTCGCGCCCATCGTGGATCACGGTAAAGTCGCCCTCCGCTGTCTCACCGCCGATCACAGTAGGTCGCAGGGTGAGGGCCTGTTCGATCATCGAGACTTGCCTGGGGACATGAGTTGCTCGCTCAGGGGTGTGGAGGTCAGCTAAAGGCCCCGAGCGGAAGACGGGAGCGGGCGCACTTCATAGCGAGGGATTTTGATGGAGATAGGTCGGATCAAATTGACCCAGCTCTTCCAGCCGCTCCTTTTCGAGCAGACAGAAGGATTTCCGCTCTGTCGCGACGAGGCCCTCGTGCCTAAGCTGCTGCAGGGTTCGGTTGAGGTGAACGACCGATAAGCCGAGGCAATCGGCCAGTTCGACTTGCGTGATCGGTAGCTCAAATGAGCCATTTGCCGTCCGGCCGATCATGTCAAGTCTTGCATGAATCTCGGCAAGCAGATGCGCCATACGAGGAAGCGCGGGCCGGCACCCGACGTTAACGATCCATTCTCGGAAAATTGCTGAATCGATCAACGTCTCTCGCCAGAGCGCGGCTGATACGTTTGGACGGCGGTGAACCAATTCGCGGAGTGCATCGTGCGGGATAAAGCCGAGAGTGCAATCCGAGAGAGTAGTTAGGTCATGATCCATGACGTGCAGGTGGAGGCTCTGAAGGTCGGGAATGTCTCCCGGGACGTCTATCGAGAGAATTTGGCGGTTTCCATCGGGCGTGAGCTTGGACCGAAACGCAAACCCTTCCATGATCAGACAGGATTCCGAAGGCCGATCACCATCGCGCACGATGCGATGGTGGGCAGCTACCCGCTTGCTATGAATAGGCAGTTGTTGAATAGCCAGGACGTCGTCATGGTCGAGCCGATTGTTCTTCTTGAGCTTCAGAATGAGGGTGGCCGTCGAGGTACTGGGCATCACACGCCACTTCTTGCTTGAGGAAGCTGAAGACGGCATGGAACTCACCGCTCCGACCGACAGGGGGAGCACAAAAACTCTCAGCCGCTGGCGCCCGAGATCTGGCCGGCGATGAGCGATAAGCATAGGTTAAGAGGAAGGTTCCAAATCTGCCTATGCTAATTGCGAGACGGTGGGTGTCCGATCTCAAAGCGTAACGAAACCAGCAAAACGGGACGAAATTCATCACGAACTTCGATCGTGAGAATACGGACGACTGAACCGGGCAGCGCGTCCTTGGCGAAATCTGCCATTGCTCGCGAAGCGGCGAGCTTCACCTCGTCCAGCGTGGAAATCTCCACCCCGATATCATCCGGAATGAACTTCTCGTTATCGCGGGTATCAAAATAGTAGCGGGTCATCAGAGGAAAATTTGGTGGATGCTTATCGTTCCTAACGTCCCGCTCCCGGTATGGGCCTGGTTTGCGGAACGAAAGTCCGCCCTTGCCCGGTCGGTGCTGCCTGAGCCTGCTTCGGCGACGGTTGTCCACTCCCTTCAAGCCAGGTGGGCCGCCAGCTTTCCAGCCAGTATCCACTGGCGGCCCTCGCCAATCATGAAAATTCTGGCCGCAAATGGTCAGACGACTGGCGCCAACTATCCTGCTGCGGAATGCAGGCAGGCAGCAATCGGGAGCTGGAATTAGGGTAACGCAACAAGGTTACCGTCCGCTCCCTTCAGGGTAGCGAGCCGCCGCGCGTCAGGCCAATTTTCGAGATCCAATGGTGATAAAGTAGATCGGCTTGCGGGCCTCGTTCGTCACCTCAAGCGACCAGTCTTGCCCTGGCCTAAACTTTCCGTTGATGTCTCTCATAACCTCGCCAACCAAACGCGTGGCTGCGCGCCAGGCGGTTTCGTCATCGGGCAGATCCTCTCCGACTTCATCGTGGCTCGGCTTCGCGCTGTGAACATGGAAGAAGTATTTGGGCATAAGCTCGAGAATGCCTAATCGGGCCGCATGTTCCAATGAGATGTCAATACCAAATACGTCGGACAGTCGAAGTTACCCCAGTGGGTTAACTTCGGCTGATGTCAACGACTGAGAACACTAAGGAAAGGCCGCAGCCTACGTGCTCAAAGTGCGGTTCAATCCCTCGGCTCCTCCAGTACTTTCTGGATTCCGCAAGCGGCCGTTCCGTGCGCTTGTTCCTATGCCATGCGGAGAGCGTGTTTGGGACGACTAGCAACCTTCAGGGCTTTGAGCCGAGGAGCTTTCCAGTCTTACGATTGATCAGGTGGAGGCGAGTGCAGGCGAGGCAGACCACTTGGACGAACTCATCGTCTGCCGCGGCCTCGCTGTCGAGCCGATGCTGAACGCTGAGGCCTGTTTGGGGGCAGGTGAAAACCGTTTCGACCATCGACCCTTCTCGCATACTTGCGCATGGGTGACTTGATCCAGCGCAAGTGCGGGCCGTTCACTCCCATCAAGGTAGCGAGCCGCCGCGCGTCCACTCCCTTTAAGGAAGCGAATGCTGGAGTCCACTAAGGGCGGTTATCGGACGCCAAGCGAGGGCGGACAGGGATGTCGGCTAAGGGGACAACAACGGAAGTAGTACATTGTGAGCGCGCGCTCATTCATCAGACAAAAAGCCCCGGACGATACCGGAGCTTAAGTTAGTCAAGGGATGGAGGAGATCAGTACTTCGCGACCACCGGCCCGCCAAAATGATAGTTCAGGCCTACACGCGCGATTACGCCGCGCAGATCGAAGTCTTTGCCCCGAACAAAACCAAGTGCGCCCGGCCCCACCGGCGCCGCTGGCCCCGCGGTGAGGGTCGTGGTTCCCAGATCGTAATATAGGCCCTCCAGCTTTGCGGACCAATTGCTTGCAAAACCCCATTCGACGCCGGCACCGGCTGTCCAACCGGTCTTTTGAACACCAGCACTCGCTGGGAACGCAGTCGGAGAAGTGAATTTCGTATCTAGCTGAGCGTGCCCATAAGCAAGGCCTCCCGTGACATAGAAAAGCGCCGGGCCGATGATCGCACCAACTCTGCCGCGCGCGGTCCCAAACCAGTCGAGTTTCTCGCTGGCCGAGAATTCGGCGGCAGGCAGTGCCAGACCGCCGCCGAAGAACGTGAAGGGGCCATTCACGATGGTCGAGCCGCTGATGTCGGTAGCCTGAATATCAGCCTCGACACCAAGCAGCCAGGAGGGACCAACCAGCCAATTGTAACCGATCTGGCCACCGCCAATTAGTCCAGAGCCATTGATAGTGCTGCCGGGCACATTCTGGCAGAGCGCACCGTTTGGCACTCCGGCCCCGTCATTACATCGCGGCGCACCGGAGTCATGGCTCCATCCGCCACCGATGTTGCCGCCCACGTAAAAGCCTGTCCAAGTATAGGCTGCTTCCACCGGCGGTGGAGCCTTTGTGTAGACACGGGCCGGTAAATCGGCCGCAGCAGCCGAACCGCCAAAGGCCGCAATTGCTGTCAGCGTCAATGCGAACTTCTTCATCCCAAACCCTTCCATTCAATGAACCGTCGTAAATACCACGGTCTCATTCAGGCGATGTTGCAGATAGGTCGCAGTCCTTAATTAAGAAACGCCAGCACCTGCTAAGTGTCCGAAATGGGGTCACAAGCCGACGCTGGCAGAGCAGGGCGTTGATCTGCTGGAGTCCGCTAAGGGCTGTTATCGGACTCCAAGTGCATACCGACAGGTCTAAGGCCCAAGGGCAGCACGGTCGATTGAAGGATTCGGAACGGGCCCTCGTCTTCGCGCGCTATCGTACATTCCAACCGCCGAATGTGCTGCTCGAGAAGGCCAGGCGTCGTGGCGCCGAACACGATGAGACCGAACGCGTTTCCGAACCTCGCCTGCAGTGCAAATAGGTGCTGCTCGTCGGACAGTGAAAACTTGTACTCGAATTGATCGTTCAAGAACTTGCCGGATCGAATCAAATGCGGAGCCTCGCCGGGCACGTCCTTCACGACCTCGAACAACTGAAACTTGCCGTGGCGCAGCAAGTCTGTGTTCGTACACCAGCACATCACGAGAGAGCCGTCGGCGGGGAAAATTGTGTCTGCGTGCATGTAGTAAATGGCCTTTGCGAGCTTGCCCGCGAACACTTCGACAGCTTTGCGCATTTCGTCGGTCACGTTAGCAAGCAGCGTGTCTTGGTGCGTCTGGCCCGGTCGCGGCCGCAGGCCCAATTCACGGTTTGCACGGCGCGCCTGGTTCGCACGCATCATCATGTTCTGAAGGAGCTCCGGGTGCTGACGATGCGCCGCCTTCATGAGACCCACCGCAGCGCCATCGAGGTCGCCCTTATTTTCGAACGGATCCATACGCGCGAGCATCGCAATCACGAGATCGTGGTTACTGCTGCCGTTGTTGCACGCCTGACAGGCAGGAAACTCGAAGCCTTCGGGCCACTGGCGATGCTGAAACAACGCGCGCGGTGGGCAATGCTCGATCGTCGAAGACGGCGCCCCGCCGCCGCAGAACGCGCACGTCTTGTGGTTGCGCAGGAATGCTTGCCGGTGTCGTGTCGCTGCACCCAACCGATCCCCCTGTCGCAGCGTCGGAGCCAATTCACTGGCTCCGCCGATTGTCGTGCTGGAGTCCGCTAAGGGCTCTTATCGGACTCCAGCATTTAGGTAGATTGAACTCGACTTTTGACTCGGTCCAAGGCGTCCTTGAACAACCGCATTTCGAGCATATCCTGGAGCATGCGTTCCCGAACGTCCTGCCTCGTCACCGCTGGCCCGGCCAAATTCTTGGCTTGGGCAACGGAGAACGACGGATCCAAATAAATGCCGTATAAAAACATTAGTCTGTCTGCTTCGGTAAGGTCGCGGACTTCACGTTCAAGATCAGAGGCTCGATAAGCCAAGAACGCATCCTCGTCGAACTGGATTAATGTCCAGGTCTCAAGCAAGTTCACGCCATCGCTTTCATCAAGACCCTGAAAAAATGCGGCTATACGCTCATCGCGTTGCTTCAAGCGCCGCGGATCTCCCAGGAGCAACAACTCGGGATGGCCTTCGCATCTCGCCCAATTCCAATGCGCGAGCTTGTTTCTGGTCTTCTTAACGCCTCCTACGACATCCATTACGGCTGAGAAGATCGCGAATTCATCAGGTGGCATCACGCTACGCGCTGCGGCGACGATCGCTTTCTCTTGCAAGCTTTGTGTTTGCAGAACAGCGAAGATTGCATGAGAAGGAACGGCCTCAGCTCCCAAAAGCCGAATGAGCAAAACGCCCAGTTCTCTTTCAAGAAGTGCCCATAGCGCAAAGATTTGCGTAACCAGCGCTGCCATCTGCGGCTTATCGCAAAGCACCTTGCTGTCAATAACGATGTGAGGAGCGGCCACGAGACTGGTGATCGGCTGCGGCATCTTCATCCGGTTGCAATCTGTTTACTCGCCCCCAGAGTAGACGAGTCGCGCGGGTCCTCCCCACTCAAAACGCAAAACCGGTGGCCCGGCCCCAGATTCTTGCTAGCTGCGGGGGTCAAATCTGATGCAACGCCCCCCTGATGCAACGCCTTTGGAGCTGATTTCGATCAGCGAGGCGGCCCGGAAGATCGGGGTCAACAAGTCCACCTTGAGCCGCCAGGTCGACAGCGGGGCGGTGCGGTCTCACGGCGGAAAAGTCGTTTTGGTTGAAGTGGTTGCAGACCGAAGTGCCAACGTCAATTTAGCCCAGTCGCGACGCCGGCCGGCCAAGCCGAAAGGCGGGAAGGGCGGCTCGACGCTCGTCGCCGTTGCATCCCCTGATGCAACGCCAGGCCCGCCCAATGCAACGCCCGGCGCGACGGATGCAACGGACGGCGATTTCGAGCAGCAGCTCGCCGACGGCAAGATGCTCCCCTTCGCCGGGGCCCAGCGCGTCAAAGAGAATTACCTGGCGCGCCAGCGGGCGGTCGACTTCGAGAAGGACGTCGGCCGCCTGGTCGACCGCGCTGCCGCCAACAAGGCGTTCTTCGACCAGGCCCGCGAGCTTCGCGACGCCTGGCTGGCCTGGCCGGTCCGCGTGGTCACCCTGATGGCGTCGGATCTCCAGGTCGACGATCGCAAGCTGGTCGAGGTCCTGACGAAGTATGTCCGCGAGCACCTCGACGAGCTCGGCGAGCCCGCTGCTCCCGAGCTCGCTCCGCCAGGCTGAGGATCTCCGGGCGTCGTGGCGCGCGGGGCTGAGGCCTCCGCCGAACATGACCGTTGTCGAATGGGCGGAGGCGCACCGGAAGCTCTCGAAGGAATCTTCCAACGGCGGCCGGTTCATCGTCGCGCGCGTGGAGGTCGCCCGCGGGCCGATGCTGTGGGCCACCGAGCCGGGCGTCAAGATCATCACGCTGCAGGCCTGCACGCAGCTGCTCAAGACCACCTTCCTGGAGAACGTCGCCGGCTACTACATGCACTTGGACCCGTGCCCGATCCTGGTGGTCCAGCCCAAGGACGCCGCGGCCGAGACGTTCTCGAAGGATCGCCTGGCGCCGATGATCCGCGACACGCCTGTGCTGCGGGATATCTTCCGCAGCCAGGCCCGCGACGCCGGCAACACGCTCACCCATAAGCAGTTCCCGGGCGGGCATATCACCATGGTCGGCGCCAACAGCCCGACCAACCTCGCGATGCGGCCAATCCGCATCGTGCTGTTCGACGAAATCGACAAGTACCCGCTGTCGTCGGGCAACGAAGGCTCGCCCATCGTCCTGGCCGAGGAGCGCCAGGCCGAGTTCGCCGCCAACAGCCTTTCCGCGCGCGTGTGCTCACCGACGATCGAGGGGCGTAGCGCGATCGCCAAGTCCTACGAGGCCAGCGACCAGCGCAAGCCATTCGTTATATGCCCGCATTGCCAGACCTCGCAGGTCATGGAGTGGGAGCAGGTTCGCTTCGAGAAAGATGCGCAAGATCTGCCCAAGCCCGAGACGGCCACCTATGTCGGCCTTTGCTGTGGGGTGGTGTGGACAGAGGCCGATCGGCTACGCGCGCTCGAGCGGGTGACCTGGCGCCAGACGCGCGAATTCTATTGCTGCGGCAAGAAACAGAAACCGGAGAGATGGATCTGCGAGCCGGCGGCGCCCGGCGTGGAGTATGCGGTCTGTGCCGACTGTGGCAAGCGCGCCGTCCCGAACGATCATGCCGGCGGCATCGCGTCGAAGCTGTACGCCCCGAAGCAGAGCATCCGCCAGCTCGTGAAGAAGTACCGGAGCGCGCTCAGGGCCGGCCTCGAGGAGCTGAAGACGTTCTACAACACGCAGCTCGCCCGGACCTGGAAGGAAGCCGGCGAAGCACCCGACTGGGACCGCGTGTTCGGCCGCCGCGGCGGCTATCGATCCGGCACGATCCCCTGGGGCGTGCTGATCCTATTCGCCGGCGTCGACGTCCAGAAGGACCGCCTCGAGATCAGCATCTGGGGTTTCGGCCGCAACCGCGAGCGCTGGCTGATCGAGCACCGGGTCATCCCCGGCCAGGTCATCCACCAGGCGACCTGGGACGAGCTCGCCAAGATGTTCGACGACGTCTGGCGCCACGAGAGCGGGGCGGAAATGTCGGTCAAGGATTGGGGGATCGATTCCGGCGCGTTTGCCGCGGAGGTTGGCTCCTTCGTCCGCAGCCAGATGGGCCGCGGCAACGTCCACGCGATCGACGGCCACGACAATTCGTTGATGCCCTATGTCGGCGTCGGCGCCCTCGATGTCACCGTCCAAGGCAAGAAGCTGCGCCGCGGCCTCAAGACCGTGAAAGTCGGTTCGTCGTTCTGCAAGCAGGAGCTGATGGGCCAGCTGGGCCTCGACCGGCCGGAGGAGGGCAAGGCCTTCCCACCCGGTTATGTGCATCTGCCGGAGGACGTCAGCGAAGACCAGGTCAAGCAGCTGACGTCGGAAGAGCTGAAAATCAACGTGGTCCGCGGCCGCACCCGTCGCACCTGGACCGTGATGTCCGGCCGACGCAACGAGGTCCTCGACTGCGCCAACTACGCGCGCGCGCTCGCCGCGATGCGAGGATGGGACCGCTGGCGCCCAAATAAATTCCGCGAGCTCGAGGACCAGCTGGGCGTTCCCCACAACGACAATCCGCCGCCGGCGGGTGAGCCGGCCGCGGCCGGTACAGCGCCGGCAAGTGCGGCAACGAGGTCACCGGCGCCGGCGCGGCAGCCTCTGACCCGGCGCTCCTCTCGCTCCAACTACATGGACTGATCAATGGCCGCTTCCCTCGAGCAGCTGCAGGCGCGTCTCGACGCGCTCTATGAGCTGCAAGCCACCGGCATCAAGGCGTCGAGCTCCGGCGACAAGCGCGCCGAGTTTCGCGACATGGCCGAGCTGCGCGACGCGATCGCGGCCGTGCAGGCGCAGATCGGCACGCTGCAGTCGTCGTCGACGCGCCGGTCCCGGCGCATCATCTACTGCAAGGATCTCTGAGGGTGGGGCTGTTCTCGTTCATGGGCGGGAAGGCGAAAGCCTTCAGCGACGGCCTCGAGGCCGGACGCATGGCGCGGCGCATGGCCAACTGGGTGCCGAGCCGCACGCACGTCAACACCCTGATTTCGGCTTCGGGTAGCACGGCGCTGTCCCGGGCCCGCTACCTGGTGCGCAACAACGGCTACGCATCGAATGCCGTGGAAGTGTTCACGTCGAACCTGATCGGCGCCGGTATCGTGCCGAGCTGGAATCCGCCGCCCGAAGAGACCAACGAACCGAAGAGCGGCGTGCAGGCGATCGGTGCCAATGGCGGCCCGAAGCTCGAGGAGGAGCCGCAGCCGGACAAGGCGGAGTCCCCGCTCAAGGCGAAGCTGCAGCAACTCTGGACCGACTGGACCGACGAAGCCGATTCCGACGGGCTGACTGATTTTTACGGCCTGCAGCGTCGCGTCGGGCGCGAGCTGTTCATCGCCGGCGAGGTCTTCGTACGCATGCGGCCGCGGCTGCTATCCGACGGGCTTTCCGTGCCGCTGCAGTTGCAGATCCTGCCCAGCGAGATGCTGCCGCTGTGGAAGACGGAGCCTGCAGTCAACGGCAACTATATTCGCCAGGGCATCGAGTTCGACCGCATCGGTCGCCGCGTCGCCTACCACTTCTACAAGGAACATCCGGGCGACCAGACCGTCGAGGCCAACACCGGCGAGCTCGTTCGCGTCCCGGCGGAAAGCGTCCTCCACGTCTTCGATCCGGTCGAGGCCGGACAGATCCGCGGACTCTCCAAGCTGACGCCGGCGATCGTCTCGCTCTGGATGCTCGACAATTTCGACGACGCCGAGCTCGAGCGGAAGAAGACTGCGGCGCTGTTCTCGGTTTTCATCAAGCGCGTCGACCCGAACGGCGAGTTTTTTGAGGAGGCCCTCAACGCCGCCAAGGATCCGAACAACAAGCCGGCCGCGATCAACCTGGCGCCGGGCACCGTGCACGAGCTGCTGCCGGGCGAGGAGATCGAAACCGCGGCGCCGGCCGACGTCGGCGCCAGCTACGAGCCGTTTCAATACCGCACGCTGCTGCGGATCTGCGCCGCGCTGGGGCTGCCCTATGCCGGCATGACCGGCGATCGCAGCCGGGCGAACTATTCCTCGGAGCGCTCGGCCAACATCGATCTGCGCAGGCGATGCGATGCCCTGCAACACGGGGTCGTTGCGTTCCAGATGTGCCGTGCCGTGTGGGCCTTCTGGCTCAAGCAGGCGGTGCTCGCCGGCGCGATCGAGCTGCCTGGCTTTGCCGACGATCCCAAACCCTACAACCGCGTGACGTGGATCCCGCCGAGCTGGCAATGGATCGATCCGCTCAAGGATCTCCAGGCGGAGGTGCTGTCGATCGACAACGGCCTCAAGCCGCGCTCGCTCGTAGTCGAAGAGCAGGGGCGGGACCCGGACGAAAACGACCGACGCATTGCCGCAGACCAGCGGCGCGAAAAGCGGCTCGGCATCAAGCTTCGCGGAACTGCGCCGGCCGGCAAGCAGGTCGCCCAGACACCGCCTGAAGACGCGCAGCCGAACCAGCAGGGAGCGCAGCAGCAATGATCGCCTATCCGCACATCGCCGAGCGTCTGTTCGGCCATCCGCACTGCATCGAGCCGACGGCGTTTCGGACGATCCTGGAGGGGCCGCTGGCCAAGCGCGTCCTGTCGGGCGAGCTGGCCGAGGGGCGTGGCGGCAAGAAGCACAAGCAGCAGACCAAGGCCGCGACCTCGCGCCTGTCGGCGATCGTCGATTGCCAGCCGGTGATCGTTGCCGGCGGCGTGGCCGAGTTCGGCCTGACAGAGGAGGGCGTCGCGATCCTCCCTGTCTGCGGCGTGCTCTCGCGCCGCTTCGACTGGCTCACGGCGCTGTGCGGCTGGACCACCTATGAGGGCCTCAGTGCCGCCTTCGACCAGATGCTCGCCGACAGCCGCGTCAAGGCGATCCTGATGGATGTCGAAAGCCCGGGCGGTGAGGCCGCCGGCATGCTGGACATCTGCGACAAGATCATCGCGGCGCGTAGCGCTAAGCCGGTGTGGGCGGTGGCCAACACGTTCGCCGCCTCGGCCGCCTATGGCGTCGCCGGCAGCGCCGAGCGCCTGCTCCTGCCGCGGCTGGGGCAGGTGGGCTCGATTGGCGCCGTCATCGTCCACGTCGACCAGTCCGCCTACGACCAGGCCGTGGGCGACAAGTACACGGCGATCTATTCCGGCGAGCGCAAGATCGACGGCTGGGCCCATGCCCCGCTGTCCGACGGCGCCGCCAAGACTCTCCAGGCCAACGTCGACAATTGCCGCCAGCAGTTCTGCGACCTGGTCGACCGCCAGGGCCGCATGACCGGGAGCCAGGCGATGAAAACCGAGGCTGGCGTGGCCGCCGACAGCACCGCCGTCGACGGCCGGTATGCCGACGCCGTCGCCACCTTTGAGGACGCTCTAGCCGAGCTCACAGATCTCGCGGCCGGAAGGTCGCGCAGCACTTCCGCCGCTGCGAGCGCGGGTTCAACCGGAGGGCCTCAGCCCATGACGACCCAGACGACCGCGGCCGAGACCGACCGCAACAAGCTGCTTTCCACCACGGCTCTGACCCCCGCTACGACCGGAGCGGCTGCGACGACCGATCAGCCCGCCGCGGCTGCGGCGGCGCCGGCGGCCGAAGCGCCGGCCGACGATGGCGACAAGTGCCCGACCTGCAATGGCTCGGGCAAGAAGGCGCAGGCCGCTGCGGCACAGCCCGCGTCCCAGGCTGCGGCTCCGGCAGCGGCCGCCACGCCCGCCGATGGCTACACCGCCGAGATGGCTGCCGAGACGCTCGAGCTCTGCGCGATCGCGGGCGTCGGCGCCGGTGAGGCGCGCAAGTTCATTACCGCCAAGGCGCCGATCGAGAAGGTTCGCGCCGATCTCGCCGCGGCCAAGGCCAACGCGTCCGACGCCGTCTCCCTCAACGCCGCGCCGCCGGCCAGCTCGACCGCGCAGCATGCCACGGCCGGCTGGGACGCGGCGATCGCCCAGGCGAACAAGCTCAACGGAATCCCCACGAAGTGACGTTGTGACGCCCGCGCATCCGCGCGGGCGGGAACCCCGGTCCTGACAACAGGAGTAAATTGATCATGACCACCTTGACTGAAACTCTTCACGCCGGGGGCTTCATCGTTAGCGAAGCCAACGGCAAGCGCTCCCGCGACGAGGTCACCATCGGCCTTTCGCAGACCCTCCTCACCGCCCAGGTGGTCGGCCGTGCGCCGGTCGCCGCAAGCGTGACCTCCTCCGCCGCGGCCGACGCCGGCAACACCGGCAACGGCGTCTTCACCATCGACGCCACCACGCCGGTGCTGGCCGATGCCAAGAACGGCGTCTATCGCGTAGTCTGCATCGAGCCCGTCACCAACCTCGGCACCTTCGCCGTGATGGACCCCAAGGGCATCGAGATCGGCCGGGCCATCGTCGGCTCCACCTTTGCGAACCAGATCAAGTTCGCGATCGCGGACGGCGCCACCGACTTCGTCGCCGGCGACGCCTTCTCGGTCACGGTCGGCATCGAGGATCCCGTCGACTACGACTTCAAGGCGTTCGACACCACGGCCACTGATGGTTGCCAGCGCGCCGCCGGCGTGCTGTTCAGCGCCATCACCACCGACGGCTCGACCAAGAAGCGGGGCGTCGTGATGCGCCGCTCCTGCGAGCTGCGCGCTTCCGACCTGGTCTGGCCGGGCAGCAACCTGACCGCCGCGCAGAAGGCGCAGGCGATCCAGGACCTCGCCGACCTCGGCATCATCCTCCGCTAACCGGCAAGCCGACTTCCCCACGGTCGCTTGAAGCAACCCGCGCCGGCGCCGCCGGCGCGCACACGTCTCCTCGCGCTTCACGCGCTCCATTCCACGAAGGGAATTCGACAATGCTCACCATGGACGTCTTCAAGCAGGATGCGTTCAGCTCCACCACGCTGACCGCCGTCGTCGACAAGCTCGGCTACACCCCCAGTCTCCTCGGCACCATCCCCGGCCTTTTCAATCCGGTCCCGATCCGAACCACCGCCGTCTTCATCGAAGAGCGGACGAATGGTCCCGCGCTCATCCAGACCTCGCCGCGTGGTGCGCCGCCCAAGCAGCGTGGCGGTGAGAAGTCGAAGGTTCGCGCCTTCGAAACGGTGCGCCTGGCCGAGGGCAGCCGGATCACCGCCTCTGAGCTCCAGGGCATTCGTGCCTTCGGCTCTGAGACCGAGTTGAAGCAGCTGCAGACCGAGGTCGCGCGCCGCCAGGGGCTCATCCGCGGCGATTTCGAGCTCACCTGGGAATTCCACCGTCTTGGCGCTCTCCAGGGCAAGGTCCTCGATGCCGACGGCACATCGGTAATCTATGACTGGGCTGCCGAGTTCAACCAGGCGATCCCGGCCGAGCTGGATTTTGACCTCGACAACGCAAACCCGGCCACCGGCGCCGTCCGGAAGAAGTGCAATACCGTCAAACGTTCGATGCTGGCCGCACTCAAGGGCCTCGGCGGCAATGGCGTCAGCATCGGCGCGCTGTGCGGAGATGCCTTCTGGGATGATCTGACGAGCCATCCCGAGGTGGAGAAGACCTTTCTCGCCACCCAGCAGGCGCAGGATCTTCGCGCTGGCTTCGGTACCGCCTGGTCGATCTTCAAGTATGGGGACATCACCTGGATCAACTATCGCGGTTCGGACGATGGCGTCGTCGGCATCAATACCGACAAGGCCAAGTTCTTCCCGATCGGCGCCAACGTCTTCCAGGTTGCGATGTCGCCCGGCGAAAGCTTCGAGTTCGTCAACACGCCGGGCCAGGCGGTCTATTCGGGCATCGTGACGGACAAGGACCGCAACTCCTGGGCGGACGTCGAGCTATTCTCCTACCCGCTCTTCGTTTGCACCATGCCGTCGGCGCTCTACCAGGGCAAGCGGACCTAGTCCGTGGCTCTCGCCGAAACTCTCGCCGCCGCGGCGGCCGACGCGGCCTATGTCATTTATGGCAAGGCCGCGTCGTATACGCCGCCGGGCGGCGGGATCTCGGTGCCGTGCACGGTGCTGTTCGATGGCAGGGATTCCAGCGCCCGGCCGGAGGATGGCTCGCCGCCGGCGGGCCAGTCCTGGATCGAGGTCCGCGCCAGGGAAGTCGCCGTGCCATTGGCCGGTGGCACCTTCACCATGACGGTTGGCGGCAAAACCCACGAGATCGCCAGCCGTCCACTTCCAACCGATGCCGACGGCTACGCCTGGAAAATGTGGGTCGAATGATCCAGGTCAAAATCCAGCCGATCCGCCGCGAACTCGACCTCGCGGTCGCGTCCTGGCTTGGTCCGGAGGCGAGGGCAGGGATGCTGGTCAAGACCGCCAGCGAGATCCTCGCCCAGACCGACGCGCGCAACCGCAACGCCCTCGAGCAGGATGTGCCGCACCGGACCGTCGTCGACGGCACCCCGTCCGAGGCGCTCGAGCGCGTGCGCGCCGACGGCGTTATCGTCCGGACCTATGACGTGATGCCGATCCTGCTGATGGAGATCGGCCGGCTGCTCTGGATCCACTCGCCGGTCAAAACAGGCGCCTATCAACAATCGCACCGGCTGCTCGCCGACGGCAATGAGATCGCGGCCGTCACCGATGGGTGGTCCCTCTCGTCGGTACCAGCCGGGGTGGGCGAGTTCGTCTTTGCACCGTCCGTCTCCTACGCCAGGCCCTTGGAAGGCGGCTGGTCGAAGCAGGCGCCGGACGGGATCTATCAGGTCGTTGCGGTGATGGTGAAAGCGACCTTCGGCCATTTCGCCAAGATCGCCTTCGGCTATCGCGAGATCGCCGGCCTCACCGAAACCAAGGTTGAGCAGCAGGCGCGTCCCTACAGCCCGCGCGATCTGCGCCAGCCAGTCATCATCATTCAGCCGAGCTGACATGCCGAGCAAAGCCGTTTCCGACGCCTTCGAGACACGGCTGCAATCGTGGCCGAATATCTCCGCGTGCCCCCTGGTCGACCTCAATGAGGTCTCCGAGGTCCCGAAGCCGCCGTATCTCGAGCTTGAGTGGCCGGCCGCGGTTGAAGATCGCATGAGCGTCGGCTCGCCGGCGGTCTTTCGGGAGCGCGGCGGCGCCCGTTTCATCTTCACCGTCACCACCAACAAGCGTGGCTGGAAAGCCCAGGTTCTCGCCTGGGCCGACGAGCTGCGAGATCTGTTTCGATCAAAGGCCTTCGGCGGCGTCGAGACCGACGAGGCCTCGCCGGCGGTGATCGACGAGCGCAACCGCGATGGCACCAAATTCCACGTGCCGTTCGCCGTCGCCTACAAATTCGACGCCCTCAAATAGGCCGTCGCTTCTCCCCCTGACCTCTCTGACGAAGGAGCCTGCAGATGAGCGGCCTTGTCCCCTCAACCAACCAGACGAAACAGTCCTATGTGCGCAAGGCATCGGCCAATTACGGCGTCAAGCCGACCAACCCTGCCTGGAATGAGATGCAGAACGGGCAATTCGGTCTCAAGGCTTCGCCCGTGCGCGGCCGCAGCAACGACCGCCGCGGTGACGGCCAGGCCGCCGGTACCTTCCTGACCGACATCAATAACGCTGGTGCGATCGCGACCGAGCTGAAGTTCCAGCACCTCGACGATCTCTTCGAGGCGATGGTCAAGGGCCAGTGGCTGACCCAGGCGGTCATCCAGGTTCTGACGCCGGACACCGAGATCAGCGACGTCACGACCACGGCGCTGACCGTCTCCGCCGGCGGTGCCAGTTTCAAGGCCGGTCACCTGACGCGCACGCTCGGCTTCCCGACCGCCGGCAACAACAAGGTCGCGCGCGTATCATCCTCGACCGCGACGGCGATCACCTATCCGGCTTCGACCTTCACCGCCGAGAGCGCGCCCATTCCGGTCGGCGCCAGCGTCCGCGTGGTCGGCTTCCAGGGCGTCAGCGGCGATATCGTGGCGACCACCACGCTCGGCAATGCGCTCACCTCGACCGCCCTGGACTTTACGACGCTCGGCAACGGCGTCGGCGTTGGCCGCTGGGTTTGGATCGGTGGCGCAGCCGCCGGCGAGAAGTTCGCCACCGCAGGCTGCAACGGCTGGGCGCGGATCTCCGCAGTGGCGGCGCAGCGGCTGTCCTTCGATATCGTCCCGAGTGGCTTTGCGGCAGATGCCGGCACCGGCAAAACCATCTCGGTCTACACCGGCGACTTCCTCAAGAACGGCACCACGATCTACGCCTTCGACTGGGAGGGCCAGCAGACCGGCGTTGCCGCTTCGATGTACGAGTACTTCTACGACACCATCATCAACGGCATGACCATGACGGTGGCCGGCGGCAAGGAGATCACGATTTCCTTCGACGTCATGGGCAACCTGGCCGATCCGATCGGCACGGTGCGCTACACCGGGTCGACCGACGTTGCCGCGCCCACTTACGGCACCATGACCGCGACCACCAACGTCGGCGATCTCACCGAGGGCGGCGTCACCCTGATGGGCGGCGTCAACGTCATGAGCTCCGGCTCGATCAAGATCGCCAACAACGTCTCGCGCGAGCCGGTGGTCGGCCCTCTCGGCGCCGCCGCCATCAACGTCGGCGCCTTCACGGTGTCCGGCAATGTCGATACCTATCTCGCCGATCCCACCATCATGGCGAAGGGCATCAACAACACGCTGTCCTCCTTCACCTGCTTCACCGGCAACAATTCCGGCGACAAGGAAGGCTATCGCTGGGACGTCCCGGCGATCCGCCTGGCGCCGGATTCCGAGGTCGGTGCCTCCAACCAGTCCCGCAAGGTCTCCGGCCCCTACGAGGCCGAGCCCCACGCGACGCTGGGCTACACCCTGTCGATCGGCCGCTTCTGGTTCATGCCGTAAAGCCGCCCCTCGGACGCGCCCCCACGCGCGCAGAGAAGCCCGTCCAGCCGCCTTCCTCCCCGGGGCGGCCGCGGGCCCGGCCGGGCAGTCGTGGGGCTGCCCGGCCACCCCAACCCCACGAGGAATTCAAATGGATATCGAGAATGCGGTGGTCGTCGTCGACGGCCGCGAGTGGCAGAAGGACCTGCCCGAACTGGGCGACCTCGAGGTGCTGGTGGCGCCCTGGGAAAATCCGGCCTTCGAGCGTGCGATGCAGAAGGGCATCCGCGCGCTCCCGCCGGCGCTGCGCGCTGACGGCAACATCGACCCGGCGGCCTATGCAGGCGTGCTCGGCCGCGCGATGGCACGCACCATCCTGTTCGGTTGGCGTAACCTGAAGAGCGCCGGCGTCGAGAAGGCCTTCGATCCGGCCTATGCCGAGCAGCTGCTCGTCAATCCCAAGGCCAAGCCGTTCCGTGACGGCGTGGTGGCCGCGGCCAAGCGCGTCCAGCAGGGCGTCAAGGCGGAGACCGAGGACCTCGTGGGAAACTCACCGCCTTCCTCGACTGGGAGCGCGAGTGGGGAAGTGAAGTCGAGCTCCTGAAGCAGCGTTACGATGAGATCGGCGCGGAGCATCCGGCGCATTTTTATCCGCCGGAGCTCCCGCCTGCATCGGGCATCTACCTCACCGCGCTGCGCGCGTTGCGCGGTGACCGTCCGGTCTCGATCGGTTTCGGCGCCGCCTTCACCAATGCGATCCCGTTCGGCTCGCTTGTGACCTTCGCCGCCCGTTACGGCGTCGACGACATCTGCGAATTCGATCGCTTCGCCGAGATCCTGCGCCGGCTCGACACCCACGAGTTGGTCCGGATCAACAAGCCCAAGCCCCAATCCTGAGGTCTGATGGACATCCAGCAGGTTGTTCGCGAGGTGACGGTGCGCGGCCAGGTCCAGGGTATGGACCAGGTCGCGCGCGCCTATGACCAGGTCGCGGACGCCTCGGACAACACCGCCGCGTCGATGGCGAAGTCCGGCTCCAGCGCGGCAATCGCCGAAGCTGCCATCGCCAAGCTCGGCGCGCAGCTCAACGACAATGTCCGGCAGCAGGAGCGCATCTCGGATTCGTTGCGCCAGCAGAGCCAGGCGCTGCAACAGGTTGGCGTCGCCGCCAACGACAACAGCGCCTCGGCGCGTGCCAATGCGCTCGAATGGGCCGAGGTGGCCAACCATCTGAGGCAGGCGGCCGAAGCGGCCTATCTGTTCTCGCCCGCGTTCCGGAACGTGGTCAACGCCATGGCGGTGCCGATCCTGAAGGGCACCGCGGTCGCGCTCGAGGCGACGGCCGTCGGCATGGTGACTGCGACCAATTATGCGGGCACCGGCATCATCAAGCTCGGGCTTGCCATCGGCGCCTCGAGCAGCTCGCTCGCGCCGTTCGCGCGGCAGCTGGTCGGCGTCGGTGCCGCGCTCGAGGCCTTTAGCCCGAGCCTCTACGGCGTCGCCAGCAGCATCGTTTCGCGGCTGATGCCGGCGCTGCGCATGCTGGGCACCGTCGGACTTGTCGTCAACGCGGTGCAGACGGCCGCCGAGGCATGGCGGCTGGGCGGCGAGAAGCTGAAGGAATGGACCGACATCGCGGAACGCGCCGCCAAGGTCGACCTTTCTACGGGCTTTATCCAGCGCCTCGACAAGGCGGCGACTGACGCAAAGCTCCCGATCGACGATCTCACCGCCGCCCTGAAAAAGCTGGTCGAGACCGCGACGGACAAGCTCGGCGGTTCGGACTTGCAAAACCGCCTGAAAGACCTGGTGAAGGCCGGCAACTTCTCCGGCAATGCCGGAGTCGGCGACCTCGGGCGCGCGACGAACACCGAGCAGCAGTTCAAGGCCATCGTTTCCCTGATCGACCAGGCCATGCAGAAGGGCGAGCGACTGGCTGCGCTGGATCTCGCCAACACGGCCTTCGGTCCGGCGATCACCGCGCGCCTGCGCGAGGACGATGAGTTTCTCAATCGGCTTCTCGTCAGCGCCGAGAAGATCGAAAGCACGCAGCTCGTCTCCGACGAGGACATCTCGCGGGCACTCGACCTGCAGAACCGCTACGACGCTGCGGTGAAGATCCTGGAGCAGCGCTGGCATCCGATCCAGGATCTGCTCACGGCCGCCGGCGTCAAGATGCACGAAGTCTGGGTGAGCATCGTCGAGGTCATCGCGAAGGCTGTCGACATGGTCACGGGCTTTGCGCTGAAGGTGGTCGACATGCTGTCTCAAGCCTTCGGGTGGGTCGGAAAGATCATCGATCGGCTTCCTGAGTGGGCCAAGACCGGTGCGAAAGCCGGGGCGAGCCTTGCGGCCGGCGCCCTGGCAACGCCGGTGGCCGGCGCTGCAGCAGGTGCCGCGACCGGCCTGTACGGCGGCAATGACGGCAACGCCAAGGCGGCTGATGAATATTCCGCGGCGCTCAACCGGCTTGCCGTTGGCCTGCGCAACGCCAATTCGGTGCAGCAGGCAATCGCTCAGACCAACGCGGTGCAGCGCGCGGTCTGGAAGGACACGTCCAAGGCCATCACCGACAACGCGCAGGCGGTCGCCGACGCTTACGATCGCGCGCTCAGCGCGTCGCAGAAGCATATCGCGATGCTGGCCGCAGAGAAGGACGCGGTCGGCCTCGGCGCCGGCGCCCTTGAGGAGTACCGCACCCGGACCGCGCTCACCATTGCCGCGCAGCAGGCCGGAAGGAAGCCTACTGAAGACCTCACCCGAGAGATCGAGGACCAGGCGAAGGCGGCTGGGCAGGCGGCCGACGCGCTTGAAAGGACCAAGGTCGCCTCGCAGATCGACTTCGGCCGGCAGACCGCGCTGCTCGGTCCGGAGGATCTTCAGATCGCCCAACAGCTGAGGGGCATCTACGGCAACGATGTGCCGGCTGCGCTGGCCTCGAGCGAGGCCGCGGCCATCCGGGTCACCAACGCGATCAAGGAAGGTCGCGACGCCGGCGTCGACTTCGCCAAGACGTTCTTCCAGGGCCTGCTGCAGGGCAAGTCCGCCATGGACGCGCTGGCGGATTCGGCGCAGCAATTGTCTTCCAAGCTGGCCGACAGCGCGATCACGGACATCCTGTCGGGCAATTTCATCAAGGGCGGCATCGAGGGCGTTGCGGCGATCGGTACTGCGTTGTTCGCCGGCGACCAGAAGGCCAAGAAGGAGCTGCAGGAGGCCCAGGCGCAGTGGGCCAGGATGGCCGGCGAGGTCACCAAGTTCAACCAGGCCGCCGCCGGCGTCGACCTCGGGCCGCTCACCAACGAGCTGCAGTCCCTGTTCGGGTCCTACCAGGGCCTCGAGGAGGCGGCACGCAAGGCCAAGGACGAGGCCGCGCGCGGCAGCCTTGCGCAGACGCTGTCCAGCGGCATCGGCCGCGTCCTCGGCGAATTCTATCGCAGCGCCGACGAGCTTTCCCCGCTGCAGAAGTCGATCAAGGGCGTCAACGACGAGGCCGCGGGGCTCAAGGACACGCTCACCGAGATCGGCAACGCCCAGCACTGGGATCTGACCGGCGAGTTCGGCGCGATCGACGCCGCGGTGAAGGCCCAGATCAAGAAACTGATGGAAGACGCGGCCGACACGCTGACGGCGAGCCTTGCCGCGCGCCTCAACACGGCGCAGGGCAAGTCCTATCTCAACGACGCCACAACGCTCCTGAACCAGCACGCGACGGATCTGTCGACCGCGGCCTTGCTCGGCAACGATCCCGCCATCCTGGCGCAGATCTCGGCGACCTTCGGCGCCGAGGCGCAGAAGATCATCCAGGATGCCGGCCTGGTCGGCGACCAGTTCCAGGACTTCATCAAGCTGTTTCCGGATCTCGCCGACGTCGTGCACGAGGCCACCGTCGACATCACGGATTCGATCAAGACCATCAGCCAGTATCTGGAGAGCCTGCAGGTCGGCTCGAACTCGATCCTGTCGCCGCAAGAGCAGCTCGCCGCCGCGCAGGCGCAATTCAGCCAGCAGCTCGCGCTCGCGCAGGGCGGCAATGCCGATGCGCTCGGCTCCATCACCAAATACGCCGACCACCTGCTCGGCCAGGCCAAGAACTTCTATGCCTCGTCAGAGGGGTTTGCTGCCATTCAGCAAGCTGTGACCGCAGCGCTCTCCGGCCTCGTCGGGTCCAGTGGCTCGAGCTATTCGGCAACGCAGCCGAGTTCGGCCACTGCGAGCTCAAGCGTCCAGGGCATCACGCCTGTCATCTCGACCGGCACGGCCGCGGCCAACGACAACGGCGCGTATTTCGCGCAGCAGACCTCGACGCTGGTGCAGGCGATCGCCGCGGCCGCCAGCACCGACGTCGCGGCCATCCAGGACCTGCGCGACATGCTGTCTGCCAAGCTCGACAATCTCAAGAACGCGGTCGAAGGGCGGCGGCCGGCAGCACCGCGGCCGAATGCGCGGGGGGCGGCATGAGCGCAACCAGCTATTACCGTCGCAAGGACCTCGACAACCTCACCGGCGTTGCGGCCTATGCGGCGCCCACGCTGTATCTGTCGCTGCACACCGCCGATCCCGGCGTCGCCGGCTCGCATGCCAACGAGATTTCAGGCGGGGGCTATACCAGGGTCTCGCTCGCCGGCGTGATGGGCGCGGCCGATGCCGACGGCATCAGCGTCAACACCAGCGTGATCAGCGTCGGTCCCGCCAGCACCGACTGGGGCACCGTCGCTTATCTTGGCATCGAGGATTCCGCGGTCGTCGGCGCCGGCAACATGCTGTGCCCGGGCGCGCCGACCATGCCGCGCACTATCACCACCGGCCAGCCGTTCCAGATCCCCGTCGGGCAGCTACGGCTTCGAAAAGCATGATCCTCTAAGGGAGCGGCGACCACCATGGGCGACAAAGGCACCACCTTCTGCAACGATTGGCTCAAGCTGATCTTCAATGGCACGGCGATCGCCAACATTGCCGATAACGCGGCGTCCTCGCCGCTCGCCACTCTCTATTTCGCATTGCATACCGCCGATCCCGGCGTCGGCGGTGCCCAGACCACCAGCGAATGCGCCTACACCTCCTATGCGCGCGCGGCAGTCTTGCGCACCCCGGTGGGTTTCACCGTCGCCGGGACCAGCGTGACGCCGGTCAACGACGTCAATTTTCCGATCGCGACCTGCGGCAGCGAGACGGCGACCTATTGGTCGGTTGGTACCGCCGCGAACGGCGCCGGCAAGATCCTCTATCGCGGCGCGCTGTCGCCGGCGATCGCGATCTCGAACGGCGTTCCGCCGGTAGTCCATAACAGCACCAGCATCACCGAGAGCTGATTGCCGGCGTTTTGAGGGGGCGCCGCCGTGTTCAGCATCGGGCCGTTCAGCCGCTACCGCTTCTCGGAATCGGACCAGACCCCGAGCAGCTCGAGCGGCGCCGCCACCGGCGCTGCGACGGCGATCGGCAAGGGCGCGCGGGCCGGAACGGGTGCGGCCGTCGGCGCCGCCACGGCGGCGGGCAAGGGCGCGCGGGCCGGCAAGGGCAGCGCCAATGGCGCCGCGGCCGCGCCTGGCATCGGCGCCCGCGCGGCAAGGGGCACGGCCGCAGGCGTCGCGACTGCGCTCTCAATCGGCGGGCATGCGGGCCGCGGCACGGCCGCGGGTGTCGGTACCGCCGTCGGCGCAGGTACGACCAGCTGGGACCTCATGCTCGAGACCCAGGAAACGCCGTTCGCTTATTTCGCCGAGATAGAACCCTGGGTTCTGACGGATCGCTCCTGATGTATGGCGTAGCTCCGATGTGCGCGCTGCCGTGGTCGGCCTCCCGGCGGGACATGCGCGTCTATTTCGACATGACGACGGATCTGTCGGCAGATCTGACGCTGAAGCTCTATGTCGGCACCGCTGACTATGCCACCGAGCCGGCCGACACGCCGTCGAGCCAGCCGTTCAAGGGCGTGCTCGAGAGCTTCGAGTTCACGCGCTCGATCCTGCAGGGCGACATCGGCCAGTTCGCCACCGGCACCGGCAAGCTGACCATCTCCAATGCCGATGCCGATTACGATTTCCTGCCACAGTCCTATGCGATCGACGGCCGTCCCATCACCATCCGTGCCGGCCGTCCCGACCGGCCCTATGCCGAGACCATGCCGCTGGCGCGGCTCACCGCCTCGGGCTGGAACATCGACACGAGCCAGATCGCGATCGACCTCGAGGACTTCTCCTACAAGCTCGAAGTGCCGATGCAGCCCAACACCTACGGCGGTACCGGCGGCGCCGATGGCGGCGCGGATCTCGCCGGCAAGCGCAAGCCCTGGTATTCGGCAATGCCCGCAACGTCTCGCCGGTGTTTTTGGTGCCGAACCTCCTCATCTACCAGGTCCACGACGGCGCGATGCAGGCGATCGATACGGTGTACGATCGCGGCGTCGCGCTCACCGGCGCTGGCGACGTCGCCAATTACGCCGCGCTCGCGGCCGCCAGCGTCACCGCAGGCCAGTTCAAGACCTGCCTGGCCGCTGGCCTGTTCAAGCTCGGCTTCAGTGCCAGCGGCACGGTGACCGCGGACGTCAAGGGCGATGCCACCGACGGCTACCTGGTCCGGACCGCCGATATCGTGCGCTGGGCACTGCGGCACCGGACGGTGCTGTCGGACGCTGACGATCTCGACGTCGCCTCGTTCGACCAGGTCAACACCGACCAGCCGGCGCCGATCGACTATTTCCTTGGGCCCGACGAGAACCTCACGGTGGCCGCTTTCATCCAGGCCATCATGGCCGGCATCGGCGGCTGGGGCGGGCATCGCCTCGACGGCATCTTCGAAGTCCAGATCTTCGCGGCTCCCACGGGCGAGCCCGTCGCCTCGTTCACCCGCGACGACATGATCGTCGACATCAGCCGCGAGCCGCTGCCTGACGCCTACCGGCCGCCGCGCTGGCGCTGGCGCGTGCCGTACCAGCGCTGCTGGACGGTGCAGACCGATCTCGCCGAAGGCGTCACGGCCGCGCACAAGGCCTTTGTCGCCGAACCCTACCGGCTGGCCGAGGCGACCTCGAGCACGATCCAGCTGGACCATCCCTTTGCGCAGGACCGCGATCCCGTGCAGGCCTATTTCTCCGAGGCCTCCGATGCCGCGGCCGAGGCCGCTCGCCTGATCAATCTGTTCAAGACCACGCGCGCGATCTACCGCATGTCGCTGCCGCGCCGGGCACTGCGGCGCGAGATGGGCAACGTCATCCGCGTCACCCACCCGCGCTTCGACCTGAGGTCGGGCCGGCCGATGCGGATCGTCGAGTGGGGCGTCAAGCTCCAGTTCAACGGGGCCGGCGTCGACACCGTGGAGATCGCCGCCTATGGCTAACGCCGCGCTGCTGATCGACAATGTCGCCGCGGGCGCCGGCATCGCCGCCTCGAGCCAGGTGCTGACCATGCCGGCGTCGAACTTGAAGACGCCGCATCCCTCGCAGCGCTGGCGTAGCCTGAGCCCGGCCGACTGGTTCGTCGCCGACAAGGGCGCAGGGGTCTCCGCCGATACCGTGCTGATCAACGGCCTGACCTGCGGGCCGAACACGCAAGTGCGGCTGCGGCTGTCCTCGATCGACGCCACCGGGGTCGCCGGCGACGTGCTGGACACCGGCCCGATCGCAAGCCTGGCCGGCCCGGCCTTCGACATCGAATACGGCGCCTTCCTGTGGCTGCTGTCCACCACGGCGGTCTGGCGCTACACCCGCTTCGACATTGCAGATCCCGACGCCCTCTATGTCGAGGCCGGATGCCTGGTCGAGGGCGGCCGCGAGGCCTTCACCTACAATTTCGCGCCCGGCGATACTGTGCAGAACGTCGATCGCAGCCGGGTGTCGACGACGGCTTCGGGCATCACGCTGATCTGGGACGACAACGGCTTTCGCCGGATCAACCTGTCCTTCAATGCCGTCACAACCGCGCAGCGCTATGGCCTGGTCGAGCGGCTCGACCGGGTCAAGGGCCGCAAGCGCAACGTGCTGCTGATCATCGATCCCGAGAGCGAGAACCTCCCGCGGGATTCGATCTACGGCCTGGTCATCGACCAGACCCCCATCGCCTTCAGCAATGCCTTCGCCGTCGACGGCAAGCCGCTGTTTGGCAAGCAGCTCCGCATCGACGAGAGACTCTGATCATGGCCTTCGTTGCCCCTAAGGACCGCGTGCTCGAACAGTCGAGCTCGAACAGCCAGAGCGTGTTCGTGGTCACCGGCGCTCTCGATGCCGGTTACAACGCCTTCAGCGCGTCGATGGCCGTCGGCGACACCACGGTCGGCGCGGTGGTGGAGCCCGGTGTCGCCTTCAAGTCGGGCCTGCTCACCTACAGCAACACCAACGAGGTCACCGTCACCACCGCATTCGAGAGCAAGGGCACCTTCTCCGCCGGCGGCGTCAAGCAGGTGTTCATGGGGATGCCGGCGGCAAGCGCCCTGGGCCTGGACGGCGCGCAAGGCCTCTCGACCGCGAGGAAGGCGCAGGGGCGTGCCAACCTCGATGTCACCAGGAAGAACTACCTTCTCAACCCCGGCATGATGGTGTCGCAAGAGAACGGGACGACGGCTGGCACCACCAACGGCTATTACCCGGTCGACCAGTGGCGCATGGACTTTTCCAACGCCGGCTCCGTCAGCGTCGCCCAGGTGGCGAGCGCGACCCCGGGCGGGTCGCCGAACCGGACGCGGGTCACCGTCACGGGGGCCGACGCGTCGGTCGGATCGGCGGACTACGCGATGCTGACGCAACGGATCGAAGGCCGGCGCGCCTGCGATCTCAGATTCGGCTCGGCTTCCGCCAAATCGATCACGGTTCAGATCGGCGTCAAGGCCCCGGCCGGAACCTATTGCATCGGCCTGCGCAACGGCACGCCCAATCGCAGCATCGCCGGCGAGTTCACGATCGCCGGCGGCGAGGCCAACACCGACGTCGTCAAGACCGTCACGTTCGCGGGCGACACCACCGGAACATGGGCTGTCGACACCACGATCGGCATCGAGGTCTGCATCATGCTGATGGCGGGCAGCTCGTTCCAGCAGACCGTCAACACGTGGGGGGCTGCAT
The DNA here is from genome assembly GCF_023100965.1 of Bradyrhizobium sp. 192. Classification (NCBI taxonomy): domain Bacteria; kingdom Pseudomonadati; phylum Pseudomonadota; class Alphaproteobacteria; order Hyphomicrobiales; family Nitrobacteraceae; genus Bradyrhizobium; species Bradyrhizobium sp. 192. Next base: position 4,939,602 of record NZ_CP064690.1, on the reverse strand, counting down.
CCGGCGGATTTGCGACCTCGAACCAGTTCAATTTGATGGGCACGAACGGCAACGTGTTCGAGCTGTTCGACGTCGGCATGTATGAGGGCGGCGCCGCGCCGTCCTTCCAGCTGCCGGACTATGACGATGAGCTGCGGAAGTGCCAACGGCACTACTGGCAGACCGCGGCGAACGAATATCTGCCGATCTCCGGCACACTTCTGAGCGGGGCAACCAGCGGCAAGTTCTCGTCGATGCCGTGCCCTGTGCCGATGCGGACCGATCCGACCGTGACGATCGGGACGTCGGCAGTCGTGACCAACGGCCCGACCACCGCCGCGCTGACAGGGGTCACGGCGGTCGCGACTGGTCATGCCTCGTTGATGCTGTCGCTCACATGGTCGGGGTCCGCGGGCTCGGCGATCGCGGATGCGATCGTCGTGTTCGGCGGGACGACGCCGACGAAATTCAGCGCGAGGCTGTAACCATGACCTTCGTCCGCACCCGCGCGCGCATTCTCGAGATCTCGACGACGTCGGGCAGCGGACCGTTCGCACTCGCCGGCGCCGCCGACGGCTCCTACAACACGTTCGCATCGTTCATGTCGGTGGGCGACCAGACCTTCGTCACCGTGGTCGAGCCGGGCTTCGCGTTCTGGAGCGGGATTGCGACCTACAGCGCGGCCAACGAGATCACGCTGACCACGGTCGAGGAGACCAAGGGCAGCTTCGGCGCCGGCACCAAGGAGGTGATGGCGTCGCCGCTGGCGTCGAGCTCGATGCTGCGCGAGGACATTTCCGGAGCGATCGTTACCGGGGGCACGTCGACGGCCTACACGGTGGCGTCTTTCCGGAAGTACGGCTCGCTGGCCGAGCTCGACGGCAACATCATTGCCTTCACCCCGCACGTCACCAACGCTCTCGGATCGCCGCACGTCTCACTCAATGTCGATGGGCTGGGGGCGAAATCGCTACGCGCCGATCCAACCCGCGAACTGCCGCCGGGCGTTCTGATCGCCGGCACGCCGTACACGGCGCGGTATGATAACGTCAACGGGCTTTTCCTGCTGCACGGCGTCTTCGGCACACCCTACAACATCCCTCTTGGCGGGGGCCTCGACTATTGGGGGGCAACAGCGCCGAGCAGCGCTTTTGCGTTCCCGGTTGGTCAGGCGATCTCCCGGGCAATCTATGCTGATCTCTTCGCTCTGCTCGGAACAACCTACGGCACCGGTGATGGATCGACCACGTTCAACTTGCCGGACAAACGCGGTCGTGTCTCAGCAAGTGCCGATGCTATGGGCGGCATTGCGGCTGGTCGCCTTACCGACGCCGTCGCTGGCATAGACAGTCCTGGCGATGCCGGCGGTGCGCAATCCCACACGCTGTCTGCGGGGCAAATTCCGTCGATCACGTCAACAAACGGGTCTCAAGGGATCACGGTGGGCACGACCGGCGGGTTAGGTATGCCGGCTATCACGGGAGGCTGGGCAGGCCTCGGCGCTGGCACCGGCAGTTTTCAAACCGCTCAATTCAACGGTGCGCAATCGCCTCAGACAATCTCCTCGCTGTCGGGAAACAACAGCATCAGCGTAACGTCGAGCAACACCGGGGGCGGTGCTCACAACAACGTCCAGCCGACGATCATCTGCAATTACATCATTCGGGTGCTTTGACGAAGTCGCACCAATCGTCCCCGCTTGCTGCGATGTGGTAGCCTGAGTGCGCAGCTTCAAACTCGCTCCGCGACAGGCTCTTGCGCTCGTAGGAAACGGCCTTTGTTGTGAGGCGGAGGCGCTGGCCTCCGGTACGTGGCCCATTTTCAATCAGCATCGAGCGCTGGTGTTCGGCCACGGGATGCTCGGAGAAGAAGAGGCGTCGCCACTGCATGCGCGCGGCACCAACATTTACCAGCTGCAGCACCGTTTCCGTTGGATCGGCGGTGTATTGAACCGCCCCATTTGAATGCATCAGGTCGACGGTGCCGAGCCAAGAACGAGCAGCTCCGATGTTGGTGAAGAAGCGGAGCCTATCTGTTTCGAGCTGCATGGCCTGCTGCACCATGGCCGGCGTTTCGACGACAGCCCAGCGGATGAGCGGAACTTCGCGGCGTGCGAGTTTGTAGTGGATTCCGCAAGCGCCGCCAAAGTCCAAAACGCTCCCAGTGCCGCGGATCTCAGGCCATTCGCCAGTCGGATCCGTTGCGACGGTTTTGGCGAATATCTCCGAAACCAATTCAGGGTGTTCGTAGCCCTCGATGGTCGAGGACGGGAGCAATCGAAGGATGCGGGTCAACATAGACCGCAACGTGCTCGACAACCAAAAATTGCGCAATCTTAAAATGAGAGTAGTCCCCATGACCGATACCGTCTTCGGCCAGGCGCTCGCGCGCCTGTGGCCGCGTTGCCCGCAGGATCTGCTCGTCGGCATCAATGCCACCGCGGCAGAGGTGTTCGCCAAGTACGGCTTCACGCCGTTGGTGATCACGCATTTCATGGCCCAGATCACCCACGAGTGCGGGGCCGGGCGCGAGCTGGTCGAGAACCTGAATTATTCCCCCGAGGGAATCGTCCGGACCTGGCCGAGCCGCTTCAAATCGGTGGCCGAGGCGCTGCCGTTTGCGCATGCGCCGCAGAAGCTGGCCAACAAGGTCTATAACGGCCGCATGGGCAACCGGCCGGCCTCGAACGACGGCTGGTCGTTCCGGGGCAGGGGCGGCACCAACACCACCGGCCATGACGGCTATTTCCGCCTGGCCCGGAAGATGGCCCAGGACTTCCTGGGCGATCCCGACCTGGTCAACCGGCCGGATCTGTTCCTGGAATGCGCCGTGGTCGACTTCGTGCTGTGCGGCTGCGTGCCCTTTGCCCAGAAGGACGATATCCGCGGGGTGACTTACCACCTCAACGGCGGCTTTATCGGGCTCAAGCAGCGCGAGGATCTGACGCGGCGGTGGAAGACCGCCCTGATGCCCGAGCATGGCCAGGCAGCGCTGTTTCCGGCGCCTGTGGCCCGTCCGGCGGGCGAACTGGGCTATGGCGACGCCGGCTTCGAGGTGAAAGGCCTCCAGGCCGAGCTCAAGGCCAAGGGTTACGCCGTCGGCCGGGACGATGGCGACTTCCACGAGGCCACCCGGGGCGCCGTGGCGGCCCTCCAACTCAACCACGGCCTTCCGGCCACCGGCGTGGTCGACCAGCCCACCCGCGAGGCCCTGGCGAGCTCCCCGGGCGTCCCCGTGGCCGAGGCCCGGGCGACCGCCACGGTCCAGGACCTGCGCCAGGCGGGCTCGCGGACCATCGCCGGGGCCGATCGGCTCAGCCTCCTCGCCAAGCTGAAGATTGCCCTGGGGCTGTCGACCCTCGGCGGCGTCGGCGCCGACCAGGCCGGGGGCTTCGACCTCGACACCGTCCAGGCCGGCATCGACAAGGCGCACCAGGCCGCCGGCATGCTCGACCAGGTGCGGCCGCTGCTCAAGGCCCTGTTCTCGAGCTCCTGGGCGCTGCCGATCGGCATTGCCGCGGCGGTGGTCGGAATCCTGGTGCTGATCGACGCCGGCCGCATCGCCCGGGCCCGGGTCGAGGACCACCGCTCCGCAGCCAACATGGGGCGCTGATCATGCTGACCTCGTTCGCGGGCGCGATCGCGCTCATTCCTGGCGGCGGCACGGCCGCAGCCGCGGCCGTCAACGCCGTCGGCTGGCTGCTCCGCTGCGGCACCTGCCTCAAGATCCTCGCGGTGCTGTTCGCCGTCGGCTTCACGGCGCTGCACGTGCACCGCGAGGAGGTGGCGCGTTGCGATGCCCGCATCGCTGACGAGCGCACCACGGCGGCGGCCGCGGCCGCGCAGCGCGATGCCGATATCGCCAAGGATCTCGGCGGATTTTTCACCCCGAAGCTCGATGCGCTCCGCAAGCAAAACGAAGCCCTCCAGAAGAAGGTCAACGACTATGCGAAACGAAAGGCGCCGGCCGCGGCTGCTCGCAAGCCTTCTGCTTGCCGCCTTGGCGATGCCGCTGGCCTCCTGCGGCCCAAGGCTCGCTGAGCTCGCGCCGGCGCTGCGCGTCGACGTCCCCCTGATGTGCGAGGATCTGCTCGAGCAGATCGCGCTGCCGGCGTTCGGGCCCGACGATGATGCGATCGAGGCCTTCCTGCGGCTCGAGGCGATCATGATCGAGCAGCACGGCGTGATCGAGCTCGCGCGGGAATGCCTGCGGCGGCAGCGGCTGGACTATGCCGGAAAGGGAGCGACGTGATGGGCACATTGACGGCCGTGAAACCGCGCACCCAGGTCGAGCGCATCGCCGCGCTCGAGGAGCGCGAGCGCGCGCGCGGGGAGAGGGACGAGAAGCACGAGGCCCGCCTGGTCGGGATCGAGACCAAGCTCGGTGAGCTGGTGACGCTGCTGACCAAGGCGAAGGGCATGAAGGAGCTGGTCGACGGCGCCTTCAAGTATATCGGTTATGTCGCCTCGATCGGCGCCGCCGGCGTCGCGATCTGGAAGTTCTTCTTCGCTCACTGACCAGCCGAACAGGATCAGCTCTTCAACGCCGTCGGCGCCCTAGCGCCGGCGGCGTTTTCATTTTGCGCTCTGGCCCAGGAGCTGCCCGGTCTTTCGATCTATGAAATGAATGCCGCCGCAGGCCGGGCAGTCGAACCGCTCGTAAAGGCCGTCGGACAACGTGATCTCGTCGGCCAGCGCATGCTGGACGTTCATCCCAGTGTGCGGACAGTGGATAAGAACAGGGCGTGCCATGGGTGGACCCTAAGCCCCGGGCAGTGCTCCCGACAACTAAGGGCAATTCCCGAGGTCGCAGGGAAAGAGCTGGCCCTGATCGTCGGCACGCAGGTTCTCGATCGAGAGCAGCTCGACCTCGGTACCGGCGCGAACGATGGCTTTAGTGATGCCGCGGGATCTGCGGTCTTCGAGCGTGCCGGCGATCGATCCGGGGCGGCCGCGCAAGCGGCCGGCGGTGATGAGGACGGGCGTTCTCAGAAGACTTCGATGGTGACGCTGCCGTAAAACGTGCCGGAGCGCTGCTCTTCCATCCTGACCAGGCCGCTGTCGAGCAGCGTCTGGCGCCGGCGTTCGCTGAGGCCGAGGAATTGCTCGGCATCGAGCACAGGGAGGATGCCCTTCAGCGCGCCTTCCTTGCGGCCGGCGACCTTGACGACTCCTTCGCCGGCGAACTCTTCCTTGAAGTTCTCGCCCTGGTCGGTGGCGATCTCGCGCAGGCCGCGCTTGAGATCTTCCATCCTGGCGCGGTCGGCGCCGATCTTGCGCTCGAGGTCGAGCAGATCCTTGGCGGAGCTGCGGCGAGCGTTGTGGGAGGCGGGCGCCGGCATGGGCACAGGTCCTGGTCGCGCGCGGAACGCGGTACATGGCCGCGCGCGAGCGAAATGTTCCATAATCTTGTTAACGAGAGGTTGCCTGGCGCCCGTTGTTCGGGCTCGCCGGCTCTCGTTGCTATAGCGGGATGTCCGCTTTCGGCCTCGGATGGACGCGGAGAGTCGACCAGGACCTCCGTGATCGCCGAACGCTAGCGATGGGCCGATCGCGGGCTCCCGGCGCGCGGATCTTCGCACCCATGATCCAACCGCCTCAAACGACTTCGCGCGCGACTTGTTGCCCGTGGTCGATATATTCCGCCGAACAGGGCGGGAGGCAAGCCGCTACGCCCAAAGACGCCGCGCGGAATCGTCCCCAAGGGTTGGTCAACAACGAGCGGCGTCGCAATATGAAGAGCATTCGAAATTACCGAACTTATGCTTGCTTCGTCGGGCAAAACAGTGGTTCATAGGGCGCTGGCTCTAACAGTGCGAAAGGAACCAGCGCAATGGCCGATGAAGCGGGTGTATCGTCGGAACTGTCGAATATTGCCAAGCTTAACGGGGACTTCAGGAGAAATTACGGCACGCTGCTCGGGGCATTTCTGTATCTGAGATCGATAAGTGCTGCGCGCCGAAACTCATGGCTGTGGGGCGGCCTCGTATGCTCCGGCGTGCTAGGATGGCTAAGCAAGAGTGGCCTGTCATGGTTCTGGTGACCGCCCCCAAAATTGAAGCGGTCCGGCTTTGTAGCGGAGGCGCGCATGGCCAACGCCCTGATCATTCGTCCTGGATCCGATCTGTTGCTGCCCACCGGCACCGGCAGGGCAGCTCAGTATGTCCGGATGTCGACTGAAAACCAGCGATATTCGACACAAAACCAGGCTGCGGCAATTGCTGTCTATGCCGCGCAACATGGTCTTGTAATCGTTCGCACCTATGCAGACGAGGGTCGGAGCGGCCTGAGCATTCATCGGCGTGACGGCTTGATTGAGCTGCTTGACGACGTTCGCAGTGGTCGAGCGGATTTCGACCACATCCTTGTCTATGACGTGAGCCGATGGGGGAGGTTTCAGGATGTCGATGAAAGCGCCCACTACGAATTCAGCTGCCGTCAGGTCGGGATCAAGGTGTGTTATTGCGCTGAGGAATTCGATAACGATGGCAGCGTGATTGCGAGCATCGTGAAGAACCTCAAGCGGGTAATGGCCGCCGAATATTCCAGAGAACTTTCGGTGAAGGTGCACGCGGGGGCTTGCAGGGTAGCGAGCTTGGGCTTCAAGCAGGGCGGCCCTGTAGGTTACGGGCTTCAGCGGGAGCTCATTGATGAATCCCGATGTTCGAAGGGCCTCCTGCGCAAGGGCCAGCGCAAGCATTTGCAGACTGACCGCGTGCTGATCCAGCCCGGGCCGGAGAACGAGCAACGCATCGTCGCGCAGATTTTTCGAGAGTATGTCGTTCATAGGAGATCGCGCGGAGCTATTGTTCGCTGGCTAAATGATGCGCAAGTGCCCAACCATCGAGGAACAGCCTGGTCGTTAGCGATGGTCCGCCATCTCCTGAGCAACGAAGCCTACATCGGGAATTGTGTCTATAACCGTACCTCGGTCCGACTAAAGCAGGCCAGGAAAGCGAATCCCCCGGAATTGTGGATTCGAACTACGGATCTCTATGAGCCTATCGTCGACAAGAGCATTTTTCTCAAAGCTCAGGAGTTGTTGAAACAGCAGCAGAGCAGGTTGTCGAATGAGCATCTGCTGAAGAAGTTGCAAGAGACACTCGCACTGCACGGGAAGCTCAGCTCAACGATTATGGCTGCTACTGACAACATGCCGAGCGCGGCACTATATGCATATCGATTCGGCAGCTTACGAGAAGCGTTTCGCCGGGTTGGCTACGTCAACCCCGAGATAGATTTCGATTACATTGAAGGGCAAGGAGAGTTGGCCGCTGAATTGTCGAAGCAGGCATCAATCTTGGCTACTCACATAAGAGCGCGTGGTATCTCCGCTGTACTTGAAGCTGGTGCCGACGTAATGACGATCGCAGGCAATCTCACCATATCGCTACGCATGGCTCGGTACTATGTCGCGCGGCATCATGCGCCGGTTTGGTTGGTCCATCGGCGAAGGGTTGAGCCAGCCGAAGTCATTCTCGCGCTGCGATTGGACAAGGAGACAAATAGAGAAGTCATTGATTACTTCCTCTTGCCCTTGAGCGAAATGGGCAAACACTCAATCAGCCTCACGGCGACGTCCCGCTCTCGGTTCTCAGCCTATCGCTGTCCCACGCTTGATGATGTGTTGCGGGCTGTGATCGGCAAGGTTGCGGCGATGTTGACCTGAGGAAGCGATGCCGCGGCCCTCTTGCCATGGTGCTGCGGCACGCGCAGATCTCGAGCGCCCACCTGGTCGGCTGCGTATCGTCGAGATGGTACGGGTCCGACGAGAAGGTCAGGAAGAGGTCGGTCATGGTGCCCGCCCTCATGCTGCAAAGAGCCAGGGCTCGGCCTTGAGTTCGCCGCGGCCGGCGATCAGGTCGAGCGAGCGCAGCCGGCTCAGATAGGTGGCCCAGCTGCCGGACTGATGGCTGTAGCCGGCTTTCTCGGCGGCTTCGAGATGCGACAGACCGTTAGGATAAGCCTCGAGCAGCGGCCCGAGGATCCGCTGCATCGGGCCGTCGATCTTGCCCAGGACCGCGCGATGCAGCGCCTCGGTGGAGGGCGGCGTCTCGGGCTCGGCCGCGATCGCCGCGCCCTGGTCGGTCAGCACCAAATCGCCGCGGCCTTCGATCAAGCCCTTGGTCCGGAGACGGCTGAGATAGGTCGCCCAGCTGCCCGACTTGTGCGAATAGCCGGCGATGAAGGCGGTCTGCGCGTGGCTGGGCGCGGCAATGCCGAGCACGTTCCACCAGCGGATCGCGTCCAGGATCTTCTGCTCGGGCCCGGAAACGTCGCCATCGCCGCCAGCAGGCGCCGGCGATGACTTGCGCGCGTTACCGGCAGAAGCGGCCGGCTCGCGCTTTGGGGCGTCTACGGCGGCTTGTTTCACCGCCTGCTGGCCCGATTTCTGGAGTTGTTCGACCACAATGGCGTGGCGCTTTTCGGTGTCGGCGATCGCGCGCTCGAGCGGCGCCTGGATCAAACCGAGGATCTTCGCGAAGGCGCCATAGGCCACTGCGCATTCTTGCAGGCCGCGCTTGTAGCCGCGCAGCTCCGCCATGCCGATGTCGGCGGGATCGGTCGCCGGCGCCGGCGGCGCCTTCTTCAGCCGCTGCTCGAGCTCGGCGATGCGCTTCTTCAGCTCCTTCGGATCGTTGGCCTTGGCCTCTTCGATGACTTTGGTGAGCTTGCCCTGGACCTCCACGAGGTCGACCTGCGCCCAGCCCTTGAGTTTGGCGGGCGCCTTGTCGGATTGCGGCTTGAAGCTGTCGAAGGTCTTGAACAGCGGGAAGGTGAGCTGCTCGGGCCCGAAGCCGGCCTCTGGCGAATAGACCCAGGCCTCGGCGCGCTGCATGCCGGCGAGCGAGCCGAGCACCTCCCTGCCAAGCGCGGGATCTCCGCAGGCGTCGATCCAGTCCTTGATCGCTTCGCGATCGAGCTTGTGGATGACCCGGGTGGCGATCAGCGTTTCATGCGAGGTGACGTAGTCCTTGTGCACCTTTTGCGGCCGCTGCGACGCCGACAGCATCGTGATGCCCATACCGGCGCCCTCGCTGATCAGGCGGTTCGCCCAATGCAGCATTTCGCCGGTCTGCGGATCCGGAATCTTGCCCTGCGGCGCGAAGTTGTGGACCTCGTCGATCGCGAGCACGCGATGACCGCGGGCATGGGTGAAGAAGGTCGAGGCGAAGTCGATGAAGAACTGCGCGCGCTCGCCGACGCGCATGCCACGCAGATCAATCAGGCAAGGGCGATTGCCGGTGGCAACGAGTTCGGCGACGCCGGCGCCACTGCGCGCGTTGATCCGGATATCGGCGTGCCGAGCGTGCTCAGTGCCGAAGATGATAATGGGATAGCCAGCCTTTTTTCCATCGGCTGAGGATTTCAGGCCCCACCAATCGCCCTTGGGGTCGATGACGCAGACCGGAATCTTCTGGTCGAGAAAGTGCTCGACGATCAGCCGCATCTTCGACGACTTGCCGGACCTGGTCTTGCCGAGGAGGAGGGCGTGCTGACCGAGCGCAGCCTCCGGGATGAGGAATTTCTTCATGATGCTGCGCTCGCATGTGAGAGTTGCGCCGCAGATCCGGGCGCGGGAACGCTGGTGATCGAGGAGACGTCGTCGCGACGGAGAAAGCAGAGCTCGGGCCGGCCGGCGTAACCTTGCTCCCACACGGCCCAGGAATAGTCGGTGGTGCCGTTGCCGATCTTCTGCTTGCCGGCCATCACCACCGGGCCCGGCGGCATCGATGGGCGCGGCGACAACTGCCAGACCCGTCGCAGCGGCGTGCGCTCGAGCCAGCGCGAGCGCCCGTCGCCGCCGACCCATGCCGTCGGCACGATCATCGCGACCTTGCGGTCGGCGAGATTGAGGGCGTGGCCGATGAAGGCCATGGCAAAGCGGAACGGCAGATTGCAGACGATGTTGTGGACGCTGTGGGTCTGCTCGAAGAAATTGCCGACGCGGAATCCCGGTGCGCGCTGGACGATATCGCTGCCGGTCGCGCGCAGGCCCGCGCGCCTGGCCGCGCGCACGATGCGCCCCGAACCGCAGGCGGGATCGTGGACGCGGCCCTCGAAGGCCTCGACCGCGAAGAGGCGATCGTTGACCCATTCCTCCTCGATGTACCAATCCTCCGGATGCCGGTCCCACATGCGCTTATTGCCCTTGCGCTTGCGGTGGTGCATCGAGGGCGCGTGCTTCTGGCTCATGCCGCCTCGGCTTTCCCGCGAGCGTGCTTTTCGAGCGGCTCGCCGGCGACGATCTGGATAAAGGCGAACTTTTCGACCTTGCGCAGGTCGATGCGTTCAAGGTGCTCGATGATGTAGGCGCGCAAAGCGGCCGGCTCGATCGACCAGGGATCGCCGCCCTGCTGGTTGAGCCGCCGGGTCTGCCGCTTCGAAGCTTCGAGCCGGCCGTTGATGCACTCGGCGGTGACGCCCTTGCTGTCGATGCCGAGGATCTTGGAGACCGCGGTGGCCGACAGCGTCTCTCGGAAACGGCGTGAGAGATCGAGCCGCTTGGCGCGGACCATGATGGCTGTCGCCGATCGCGCGAAACCGTGCTCGCGGAAGAGCTCGGCACAACGATCGGGATTGTGCAACGGCACGCGCTTCATCAGCTCGTTCTCAGCTGCAGTCCAGGGCGGCTCTTTCTTGTGAGGGATGACCAGGCCAAGCTTCGTTGCCCGTTTGGTGATCCACCAGCGCGGGAGCTTGTGCTCGTCTGCGAAGGCGTTGAGCTCGCCCTTCTTCCTGCCATCGCCCTGCTCGTACAAAGCACGCAGCTTGTCGTCGAAGCCCTTCGGCGCAGTGATGCGGTCAACCCGGGTTGCGGCTGCGCCAAGCTTCTTGGCCTGTCCGTACACACCCGAGAGGGTGCGGCTCGGCAGTCGCGCGAGGACCGCGGCGGCGCCGCCGTTCGGGTAATGCGCCTTGATGATCGCGTTTTCTTCCTCGGTCCAGAAACGCTCGTGACGCTTGCCGGGCACCCGGGGCTCCGATAGCCGCGGCTCGTGCGCGCGGCCCTTGCGGAAGGAGACGGGTTGCAGCTCGCTCATGCCAGGAGACCCTTCTCGATGCGCACGGCGCGCGCGTCGCCATCGCCGTCGAATTCGAGCGCGCCTTTTTCGTCGAGCAGCGACAGCGCGGCCGTGACCTGGTCAGGCGTCCGCGACAGATGCTTCGGCAGATCCTTCACGCGCGCGCCGTTCGGTGCGAGCTTCAACAGCGCGCCATAGACGCGGGCCGCATCGCAGAATGCGGGCTCCCGCAGGAACATGCGGACGGCGCGCAAGTTCGGCGCCTTGGCCCGCGCCTCGATTGCCTCCTGGTCGGCGGCGCTTTCGGCGAGCAGCTGGTCGAGGCTGAGGCGCTGGGCGGCCGTGCTGGGGTCGAACGCTTCGGGGACAAGCAGCTCCGGCGTTGCGCCGGCGTGCTTCGTTTGCACGGGGCCGACCTTGACCGCCGCCGGCGTACGCGAGAACGCAGCGCCGACGGCGACGAACTCGCCCGGCGCCAGGACTGGCAGGCGGTCAAAGCCCTTGCGGGCATCCCAGCCGATCGTCTCGGTCGCCCGGCGGATATCGAGATCGAGCGTGTTGAGGCCGATCATGAAGTTCTGGATGTCGGAGACGACCGACTTGTGCAGCCGCGCCAGGCGCTGGGTGGCGAGGATCCCGGTCAGGCCGCGCTTGCGACCGCGGCTCATCAGGTCGACCATCGCCGCAATGCAGGCCCTGCGGACCAGCGGCAGCTCCGAAAAGCCGCCGAATGGCGCGAACAAATGGGCTTCGTCGATCGCGACCAGGCAGGGATGCCAGTGCTCGCGCGGGACCGCGATCAGCGCCGTCAGGAAGGCGGTCAGCGCCTTCATCTGATCTTCCGGGGTCAGGTCGGACAGATCCAGCACCAGCGAGACCCGATGCTCCCGGGCCCGCGCCGCCGCCGTGGCAAGCGCAGCCGCGTCGAGCCTGGCGCCGTCGAGGTGGAGCAGGCCGAGCTGCTCGGCCAGGCCGCGGAAGTCTCCTTCGGGATCCACGACGATCTGCTGGACGTGGAACCGGGTCTGCTCGATCAGGCGACGCAGCGTCCAGGACTTGCCGGCGCCGGACAGTGCCTGGATCAGTAGTCGGCCGGCGATCAGCTTGCCGAGGCTGATGCCGAGCGGGCCGCCGGTGTCGAGCTCGCCGAGATCTATGTCACCGACGCGCAACGGCGATGGCGGCGGCTTGGCAGGTGAGGATGTAGCGATCGCGGGCCGGACTGGCGTCGCAGCCGGAGCTACATCGCGCAAAGCTTTGAGAAGTGGATCGACGCGAGCCGCGACGCTCATCGGAGCCTCCATAGGTTTGGGTTGGGTGGGGAACTCGACGCAACAGACGCAACAAACGGGCGCGCGAACGCCGCCCTCGGTCCGATCAGGGCGAGGGGCGAGCAGGCGCGCGAACGCGGTGCGGCGGAGCCGCTAGGCGGTCAAAACGGAACGGAAGGGGAGCGCAGGAGTCGAATCGCTGCTTCGCGAGGAGTCGAATCGTGGGCTGGGAGGGGGTGCTAAGCCATTGAAATAATGGCGCGAGAGACGGGGCTCGAACCCGCGACCTCCGGCGTGACAGGCCGGCGTTCAAACGGTGCTGATGAAGTGGTCGCACGATCTGACAGCTCCAACTTGAGTTGTCAGAATCGCGGGGACGTTTAGGAGCCCGTCAGGGCTTGATCGAGACGTCGGTCAGAATCGCTTTCAACGATTCCAATGGGTTGGGGTTGGTTCGAATCCAGCTGCCCCGACCAGTCCCCGGGTTGAATCCCTTTCAATTTCTTCGAGATTTCGACCCGCGCAGCATGTTGCCCGGCGCGCCACCGCTTGTGCGTCAGGCTCGGCGATCCGGCCGAGGGGCGCAAATCCAGCGCCTGCTTCGACCGCCCGCCGCGTTGAAGGAGAGGGCGCGCGATCGACGCGACGCCCGATATCTGGTCCAGGGCGAGGTCTTCATGTCGATCAGTGCGATTGCTTCGGCCAGTGCAACGGTGACGTCGTCCCCTTCGGCCGCCACGACGCCGGCTTCCACGGCTTCCACGACGTCGGCGGCATCGGCGGCATCGGCGGCATCGTCGACGTCGGAGACGTCGTCCTCGCAATCGGCGGGCGGCAGCGCGGGATCGGGTGGCGGCGGCTCGGCCAAGACGATTGTCAGCGAGGTCTCCATCACCCTCGACGGGGTCACCACCACGACGATTACCTACTCCGACGGTACCACCGAGGTGCAGACTTCGGCGAGTGCGCAAGACGGTCAGGGCAGTCAGTCGGGACAGACCTACAACGCGCAAGGCGGGCTTCAAGGCAGCGGCCAGACGGCGTCCAGCGCCGGCCTCTGAGGGACCCCGGTCAGAATAACCAAGGCTTCATCGAACCTTTGGCTGTCGCCATAGACATATGTATGTTGGGGATTTCAGCGCCCAATGTCTAAACGGACGCCGCCAAGCGATGATATTCCGCTTGCGCGGCGTTGCGCTTTTCCAGGTCTCGTTTTTTCGTGTCGCTTTTTGGAATCCGGCCGATCAGCTGGAAGCGTACCAGCCGAGCGGAAATGGCAGCAGCGGCCATATCCCGTGGTTGTCGTTGGCGGCTTTCGGCTGTTGCGCTGACGTCCTCGCGATCGGCACAGGAGGTGTCGATGCCAGCGCCAGGCGCAGACGTTCACATTGCAAATTCATTGTGGTCGCCCTGACGAATCGCCTCGAAATTCAACTTACAAAATCGGACGTCAGCTCAATCAATTAGCTACGCGCCCAGATGGCGCGGTCATTCTCAAATCGTGCGTGCATTCTAGGTAATTCGGCGGCCGCTTTCAACCGATCTCGGCTCCAGGCCGGGAGAGGTAAGGTTGACCGGTTAGGTTAAGGACGAGCGGTTGTTGCGGCCGCTTCGGCGATCGTTATCAGATCGATTCCGGCTCGCGATGGGCTGCCTGAACTTCGTGCTCAGACACGGTGACGGTTCGTCGCAGCGCGCGTATCCTGTGAGTTCTGCGTCATGTCCTTAGATCGCAACTTCAAAACCACCGGTCCGCAATCGAGCTGGAGCGAGATCTGGCACCTCTGGACCGTGATCGTGCCCCGCCGCTCGATCAACGGACAGCTCGTGGTCGGCAAGGTCTGGCGCCGCCACGACGGCCGCGACTGGATCTACAAGAAATTCACTGAGTTCGATGGCGAAGAAGCCGCCTGAAGCGCGATGAGCTCGGTATGAGCCATTATGGCGCCCTGGGCTATTGCTGAGGCCGTGCGGCCCCAGCCCGCGTGTCGTTTTCCCCCAGCCTATCCCGGCGCCTGCACACGCGGCAGCGGCAGCTTGAAGTGACGTTTGGCATAGGCGACGATTTCGGCGTCCGAGGGATGATCGGCGGCTTCCACCGCGGCAATCCGCTTGGCGATATCGGGTGCGCTCGCGCGAATGTGGCTGGCAAGCTCCGTCTTTGCGCTGGCCGGACCGATGATGAGGATCTCACCGGCATCGGCCAGGGCTTTGGTCACCTCGCCGTAGAACGCCTTGTCAGGGGCGGCATGGCCGCTGCCGATTGCGTTTGCCTTGTGATGAAGGTGACGCGTCGCCAGTTGCGGATGCAACGTGATTTCGTCCGAGCCGCTCAAGCCGAGATGGAAGATCCTAGCCTGCGAATGGTCGATCCATACCACGGCGTGAAAATGAGAGGGCATGTGCTTTTGGCCTTGTCCGAGAGGAGGCCGCCGGTGCGGCAGCGCGTGTCATGACGACACTAGGCCGGCCGCCACCGCCTCTGGTTGACCCAAGTCAACCAGTCTTTGTCAATCGATCTGCGCCGATGGCGATTGAAGGGGGCGCTGCAACCGGCAGGCGTTCCCGGCTCAGGCCGCCTTCGTCGCGGCTGCCGCAGGCTTGGGTGGCGGTGGCTTGAGCGGCTTGTCCTGCTTCTTCGACCACGAAATGTAATAGGCCACCGTCGTCATGATCGCGATGCCGGCGATGCTGACGAAGATCTGTGCGAGCAGCGAGCCGGAGCTCATCGACAGCTCGAAATGGCCGACGAAGGACAGGAACACGCCGACGCAGAACACGGCGAGCGATTGCTGGCCGCAGACGATCAGGGGATCGAACACCTTCCATTCCAGCCCCGGCCATTCCTTGGGCACGAAGCGGATCACCAGGATCACGATCACGACGAAATGCAGGAAGCGGTAGGGCGCGAGGTTGGTCTTGTCGTTCGGGTTGAAGGCCGAGAACAGCCACTCCGGGAACAGCCCGCCCAAGGCCGGGAAGCGGCCGGCCATGGTCATCACCAGCGCGAACAGCATGTAACCGAGGCACAGCCACAGCGTGACCGGCGCATTGATCAAACCCATCGAACGCCGCGCGCCGCCCATCGCACACCAGGCGCCGAACACGAACAGCACCTGCCAGCAATACGGGTTGAAGTACCACTGGCCGGCCGGATAGGCGGTCAAATTCCAGCCGAAATGGCGTGCCGTCAGCCACAGCACGATCGACAGTCCCATCGTCAAATCGGGCTTGCGCAGCATGAACCACAGCACCGGCGGAAACAGGCCCATCAGCACGATGTAGAGCGGCAGCACGTCGAGATTGAGCGGCTTGAATCGCAGGAACAAGCCCTGGCGCAGCGTCTCGGTGGCGTTGTCCACGAGGCCGGCGACGTTGAACTCGTTGATCATCTCGCTATCGCCGAAACGCAGCGCCAGATAGCTGATCGAGGCGATATAGATCACGAACAGGATGATGTGGGCGACGTAGAGTTGCCAGACCCGTTTGGTCAACCTGGTGGCGCCGACCAGGAAGCCGCGGTCCAGCATCATCCGGGCATAGACGAACGAGGCGGTATAGCCGGAGATGAACACGAACAGATCGGCGGCGTCGGAAAAGCCGTAATTGCGCGTCGTCACCCAGTTCACGACGTTGTCGGGAATGTGGTCGAGGAAGATCGCCCAGTTCGCGACGCCGCGAAACAGGTCGAGCCGGAGGTCACGGCCTTTTTCAGGAAGCGTGGCGTTGATGTTCAGGAAGGCCATGCGACGGAAGCTCTCGAAGGGGACGGATACGCCGAGGTCGGCGAGGTGGTGCCGCCGGGCGGGACCCCGGCGCGGAAGGCGGGTACGCAATTGTCACGGTGCAGCATAATGACTATACCGTCGGGGAGGGTGCCAGGGCCGGAATCACCGATCAGTTCCCGACCGGTGTCTCTATACTATGCCCGCGGTTTCCACCAACTGCCACCGTGACGCACCGAAATCGAACGAAAAGACGAAGAGGCCCGGATCACCCATGACCGCACGCATTTTCAAGCCCGCCAAGAACGCGATGCAATCCGGCCGGTCCAAGACGAAGGAATGGCAGCTCGACTACGAGCCGGAGCAGCCCCGTTCGGTCGAGCCGCTGATGGGCTGGACCTCGTCGGGCGACATGAAGCAGCAGATCACGCTGCACTTCCACAGCAAGGAAGAGGCGGTCGCCTATTGCGAGCGCAAGGGCATCGCCTACCAAGTCATCGAGCCCCAGGATTCGATCCGCCGGCCGGTCGCCTATGCCGACAATTTCTCGTTCCGCCGCGGCGAGCCCTGGACGCATTGAGGGGCTGACCGAGCCAGAGACACCCCGGTTTCGGTTGACGTGCATCAACTCTACCGCGTGAGGCCGGGCTTATATGGGCCGGCATTTGGCGGAAGGGTCGAAGATGCGGCGCAACTTCACGCTGCCCGAGCTTGAGGTCATGTTGAACGGCCTCGAGGAGGGCGCCATTCACGATCTGCCGCGAGGCGATTACGAGCGCCTGTTTGGCGAGAATGATGTAGCCGTTGGGCGTTTGCGCAATTTTGCAAGGGGTCATAACTGCGTCGCCAGCTTTGCGGATGGCACCATAGCTTTCCGGAAGCGCCTTGCGGCGCGCGAAGCCAGCCGCGAATAAGCGCCCTATAGCCAGGCCGCGATTTGCCGGCGCATTCCGGAAGCCCAGCGGTCGGCAGCATCTCTATGCGCGCCTGGTGTCTACAGCTGAGCCGAACTGTTCCGCCGATGTCCTGGAAAGCCCTTGGCGCCAATTCCGCCTCGTGCTTCGCTGCCTCCCGTGACCAGATCAAGGGCGAGGTGGGGGGATGGCCGGGCGGGACCAGCTCGATGGCATCGATCTGAAGATCTTATCCGAGCTGCAGCAGGACGGGCGTATCCGCAACAACGAGCTGGCGCTGCGCGTCGGCGTGTCGGCGCCGAACTGCCTGCGGCGGCTGAAATCGCTGTTCAGTCGCGGCGTGATACGGGCGGTGCGGGCCGTCATCGACGAGCGGCGCCTCGGCTATGAGGTGGTGTCGTTCGTCTCGATCCAGCTTGGCAGCCAGGCGCAACCGGTGCTCGAGGCGTTCGAGAGCTCGATTGCCGCGATCCCGCGCATCCAGCAGTGCTGGCGGATTTCTGGCGACACCGACTATCTCCTCAAATGCGTGGCGCCGAGCGTCGAGAGTATGCGCCAGCAGCTGCTGCATTTCGCAGCCATGCCTGACGTGAAGAACGTCCGCAGCTTCCCGGTGCTGGGTGTTGCGAAGGATGTGCCGCTGCCGCTGCAGGACGTTGCGGCGACTGCAGGATAGGGAATCCGAACACTCCCCCGGCGACAACCGAAATATCGGTAATCCGAATTATTATACATTAGTAAGTCACGTAACTGTGACATGTGAACCGGGAAGCCCTGCAATGCGGGGAGCCGTGATTGCCGGTTCTCGTGTGCCGCCTAGATGCGAGGTGCGAACCCCAGCGTGTTGGCATGCCGAGGCCTCCTTTGCGGGACCCTTTAGCAGGAAAGACACCATGACATCGATCTCGAAAACGTTTGTCGCATCCGCTGCGATGCTGTTTGCATCTGCGTTCCTCATCATGGCTGCGCCGGCCGCGCAGGCGGAGGAGTACTGTATCACCAACGGTGCCCAGGCCGCTCACGGCTGCGGCTATCCGACGATGGAAGCCTGCCGGGCCGCGGCCGGCGGCATCGGCGGCATTTGCTCGCAGAGCGCTGGCGCGAAGACCTCGAACGATGCATTGGCCTATCAGCCCAAGCGGTCGCAATCGCGCAAGCTCCGACCGGGTGGGCAGACCAACTCGAACTGACGTTGCAATCTGGACCGGCTCAGGGACGTAGCGGCCTCCGGGATCCATCTCGGGGCCGCCATCCATGATGGACGCGCAAGGTGCCGCTGGCTCGCGCCTCACCGGTAACGGCCGCGAAATTCGCGCGGGCTCGCGCCGGTCCAGCTGCGGAAGGCGCGAGAAAAGCTCTTTTCGTTGCGAAAGCCGGAGATCTCCGCGATGCGTTTGATTGGCGTGCGGCCGCGCATCAGCTCCTGTTTTGCCAATTCGAACTTCGTCTCTTCCTTGAGCTCACGCAGCGAGGTGGCTTCCTCGCGCAGGCGCCGATGCATGGTACGGGTGGAGAGCGCCAGTTCGCTTGCGACATCCTCGGCACCGAGGCTGCGTCCACGCGCACTGCGCAGCACGCGGCGGACACGCTCGACCAGCAGCCGGTCACGCCGATAGGGCAGCACGGTCAGCCTGAGCGCGCCCTTGAGCATGTTGTCGAGATCGGCGGCGCTGCGCGTCAGCGGCAGCGAGAGATAATGCTTGTCGAAGGTGATCGCCGCGCGGTCCGCGTCGAAGCGGATGTTACGACAAAAGATGGTCGGGTAGACCGAGACGTGGTGAGGCTCCGGATAAGGAAACTCCGCGGCGCGCAAAGCGATCCTGGAATCGACGGCCCAGCAGGAGAAGCCGAGCACGTAACGGAGCAGGGTGACCAGGCAGAATTCACGCAGCGGCCCGAGATCGCGCAGCTCCCGGATGGACACCAAAGCGGTCTCCTCGCCGACCTCGAGATCGAGCAGCACGTCCTCGGTGAGCAGGCGATGATGCCGGCACCAACGCTTGAGCGCCACCTCCAGCGTCGGTGCCGTGATCGAGGCGCGGCACAGCATGCCGTAGGTGCCGAAAGGCAGGCGGCGCGAGAACCAGCCGAGCGCCTCGTCGTCCAGTTCGCGCATGGCATGGCCCGCCAGGGCCTCGAACTGGGCTGCCGTGACCCGCCCGTCCCGAGAACTGACAAGGTCTGGCCCGACCTGCCCCCGCTGCAATGCCTCGGCCGGATCCCGTCCGTATCGCGCATAGGCGGCAACCACGCCCCGGACGAAGGCGGCGGGGGTGACGGCGCGGCGCGGGATTGCGGTTGCGGCTTGAAAAGGCATTACGAACCTTTGGGAACTCCCTCGGGAAAATCCTCGCCAAGTTTGGCGGAAAATGCAACCTTTTCGACCGCAAGAGGGCCCTGACCCCGCTAGGTTCGGTCCACAAAATACGGAGGAATCGCCTTGAACATCCCGAGCATCGATTTCGATCTGGGCGAAGACATCAGCCTGCTGCGCGACACGCTGCGCGCCTTCGTGGAGGCGGAGATCACGCCGCGGGCGGCCGAGATCGAAAAGGCCAATCTGTTCCCCGCGGACCTATGGAAGCGCCTCGGCGATCTCGGCCTGCTCGGCATGACCGCGCCGGAGCAATATGGCGGCTCGAACATGGGCTATCTCGCCCACATCGTCGCCATGGAGGAGGTTTCGCGCGGCTCTGCGGCCGTCGGCCTGTCCTACGGCGCTCATTCAAACCTCTGCGTCAACCAGATCCGCCGCAACGGCAACGACGCGCAGCGCCAGCGCTATCTGCCGAAGCTGATCTCCGGCGATTATGTCGGCGCACTCGCGATGTCGGAGCCGGGTGCCGGCTCCGACGTTGTCTCGATGAAGCTGCGCGCCGACAAGCGCGGCGATCGCTACGTGCTCAATGGCTCGAAGATGTGGATCACCAATGGCGGCGATGCCGACGTGCTCGTCGTCTACGCCAAGACCGATCCGGCGGCCGGCCCGCGCGGCATGACCGCTTTCCTGATCGAGAAGGGTTTCAAGGGGTTTACCCACGGCCAACATCTCGACAAGCTCGGCATGCGCGGCTCCAACACCTATCCGTTGTTCTTCGACGAGTGCGAGGTGCCGGAGGAGAACGTGCTCGGCAAGGTGGGCGAGGGCGTCAAGGTGCTGATGTCCGGCCTCGACTATGAGCGCACGGTGCTGTCGGGCGGCCCGCTCGGCATCATGGCGGCCTGCATGGACGCGGTCGTGCCCTACATGCACGAGCGCAAGCAGTTCGGCCAGCCGATCGGCGATTTCCAGCTGATGCAGGGCAAGCTCGCCGACATGTACGCGACCTGGCAGGCCACGCGCGCTTACGTCTATGCGGTAGGCCGCGCCTGCGACCGCGCCGACCACGCCCGCAGCTTGCGCAAGGACGCGGCGGCTGCGATCCTTTATTCCGCGGAGAAGGCAACGTGGATGGCGGGCGAGGCGATCCAGGCGCTTGGCGGCGTCGGCTACACCAGCGAATTTCCTGTGGGGCGCCTCTGGCGCGACGCAAAACTTTACGAGATCGGCGCGGGGACGTCCGAAGTTCGCCGCATGCTGATCGGTCGCGAACTGATGTCCGAGACGGCTTAAAACCTTCACCCAATTGGAATCAACATGCCGCTCCATTCCAGCATCGATCCGTCTTCGTCAGACTTTGCGCGTAACTCCGAGGCCATGCGCTCGCTTGTCGCGGACTTGCGCGAAAAGCTCAGCCAAGTCGCCGGCGGCGGCGGCGAGGTCTCGCGCAACCGCCACACCTCGCGCGGCAAGATGCTGGCGCGCCAGCGGGTCGATCTCCTGGTCGATCCCGGTACCTCGTTCCTGGAGCTGTCGCCGCTGGCGGCTTACGGCCTCTATGGTGGTGACGTGCATTCGGCCAGCGTCGTGACGGGGGTAGGGCGCGTTGCCGGTCGCGAATGCGTGATCGTCGCCAACGATGCCACCATCAAGGGCGGCACCTATTACCCCATGACCGTGAAGAAGCATCTGCGCGCGCAGGACGTGGCGCGGCAGAACAATCTTCCTTGCGTCTACATGGTCGATTCCGGCGGCGCCTTCCTGCCGCTGCAGGACGAGATCTTTCCGGATGAGCGGCATTTCGGCCGCATCTTCTACAACCAGGCGCAGATGTCCTCTCAGGGCATTCCGCAGGTTGCGATCGTGATGGGCTCCTGCACAGCCGGCGGCGCCTATGTTCCGGCGATGTCGGATGAGAGCATCATCGTGCGCAATCAGGGCACCATCTTCCTCGGCGGCCCGCCGCTGGTAAAGGCCGCGACCGGCGAGGTCGTCAGCGCGGAAGAGCTCGGCGGCGCCGACGTGCATTCGCGGCAGTCGGGCGTCACGGACCATTACGCCCAGAACGATGCCCATGCGATCGGCATCGCCCGGCGCATCGTCGGCACGCTGAAGCCTTCGATGCGGCCGAACCTCAACATGCACAAGCCGCGCGATCCGCTGTACGCGGCGGAGGAGATCTACGGCGTGGTGCCGGTCGACGGCCGCAAGCCGTTCGACGTGCGCGACATCATCGCCCGCGTCGTGGACGGCTCCGAGTTCGACGAATTCAAAAAGCTTTACGGCACGACTCTGGT
This sequence comes from Bradyrhizobium sp. 192, assembly GCF_023100965.1. Classification (NCBI taxonomy): domain Bacteria; kingdom Pseudomonadati; phylum Pseudomonadota; class Alphaproteobacteria; order Hyphomicrobiales; family Nitrobacteraceae; genus Bradyrhizobium; species Bradyrhizobium sp. 192. The sequence continues at coordinate 4,918,070 of NZ_CP064690.1, read as the reverse complement.
GTGCGGCTTCGCCCACATCTGGGGCTATCCGGTCGGTATCATCGCCAACAACGGCATCCTGTTCAGCGAGAGCTCGCTGAAGGGCGCTCATTTCATCGAGCTGTGCTGCCAGCGCGGCATTCCCCTGGTGTTCCTGCAGAACATCACCGGCTTCATGGTCGGCAAGAAATACGAGGCGGGCGGCATTGCGCGCGACGGCGCCAAGCTGGTCACGGCGGTCGCGACCGCCTCGGTGCCTAAATTCACCGTGGTGATCGGCGGCTCCTACGGTGCCGGCAATTACGGCATGTGCGGCCGGGCTTATTCGCCGCGCTTTCTCTGGATGTGGCCGAACGCGCGCATCTCGGTGATGGGCGGCGAACAGGCCTCGATGGTGCTGAGCCAGGTCCGCCGCGACAATATCGAGGCCAAGGGCGATCACTGGTCGAAGGAAGACGAAGACAAATTCCGCGAGCCGATCCGCGCGCAATATGAGAGCCAGGGGCATCCTTATTACGCCACCGCGCGGCTGTGGGACGACGGCGTGATCGACCCCGCCGACACGCGCCTCGTGCTCGGCCTTGGCCTCTCGGCGGCGTCGAATGCGCCGATCGAGCCGACGAAATTCGGCCTGTTCAGGATGTGATGCGATGGACCGCTCAAAGCTCTACCGGCGTTTTCGCACGCTCCTGATCGCCAACCGCGGCGAGATCGCGTGCCGTGTCATCCGCACCGCCCGCGCCATGGGCCTGCGCACCGTCGCGGTCTATTCCGAGGCCGATCGCGACGCGATGCATGTCGCGCTCGCGGATGAAGCCGTGCTGCTCGGACCCGCGCGGGCCCGCGACAGCTACCTCAATGTCGAGCGGCTGATCGAGGCCGCGCGCAAGACCGGCGCCGAGGCCGTGCATCCCGGCTATGGCTTCCTGTCCGAAAATGCCGAATTTGCCCAAGCGTGTTTCGATGCCGGCCTCGTCTTTGTCGGCCCGACCGCCGAAATGATGAATGCGATGGGCTCGAAGTCCGGCTCGAAAGCGCTGATGGAAAAGGCCGGCGTGCCGCTGGTACCCGGCTATCACGGCGATGCGCAGGACGACGCGACGCTGGCGAAGGCGGCCGACAAGGTCGGCTTCCCCATCCTGGTGAAGGCCTCCGCCGGCGGCGGCGGCCGCGGCATGCGCATCGTGCGCTCGGCCGACGAGCTTGCGCCAGCGATCGTCAGCGCCAAGCGCGAGGCCAAGGCCGCGTTCGGCGACGATCGCATGCTGATCGAAAAATATGTCGACAATCCCCGCCATATCGAGGTGCAGATCGTCGGCGACAGCCAGGGCAATCTGCTGTCGCTGTTCGAGCGCGAATGCACGTTGCAGCGGCGCCATCAGAAGGTGATCGAGGAGGCGCCGTCGCCGACGCTCAACGCTGCCCAGCGCGAGACGGTCTGCGCCGCCGCGCGAAAGGCGGCGGGCGCCGTGAATTATGTCGGCGCCGGTACCATCGAGTTCGTCTCCGACGGCAAGGACGTGTTCTTCATCGAGATGAACACCCGTCTCCAGGTCGAACACCCCGTGACCGAGTTGATCACGGGGATCGATCTGGTCGAATGGCAATTGCGCGTCGCTTTCGGCGAGGCGCTGCCGCTGAAGCAGGACGAGATCCGGCTCAACGGCCACGCCGTCGAGGCGCGCGTCTATGCCGAGAACCCGACCAAGAATTTCATGCCGTCGGTCGGCAGGATTTCGACCTGGCGCTTGCCGGCGGAAGGCGGGGGCTTGCGCATCGATGCCGGCTATCGCGAGGGTGATAGTGTCTCGCCCTATTACGACGCCATGCTCGCAAAGATGATCGCGTGGGCGCCGACGCGGGATGTCGCGATCGAACGGTTGAACCGGGGGCTGGAAGAGTCCGACGTTCGCGGCATCGTCACCAACATCCCGTTCCTGTCGGCGCTGATGACGCATCCGAAGGTGCGGACCAATGCGATCGACACCGGTTTCATCGAGCGCGAACTGGCCGTGCTGACACAGGCGGCGCCGGTGCCCGGTGAGCTCGAGCTCTGCGCGGCGGTGGCTGCTGTCATCAACGACGAGCAGCGGGCCGCTCAAAGCGAGGCGAATTCGCCATGGCAGACCTTCGGCTGGCAGCCGGTCGGTCGTCGGCAGCGCAGCTTTGCCTTTCGCGTCGGGCACGGCCCGGAGCAGAGGGTCGTGCTGAACTACGGCAGCGGACCGTCGACGCTGGTCATCGACGAGCGCGAATTGGCGTTCGCGACCGTAGCCAAGGACGGCGGCTTCGACCTGACGCTTGACGGCGTCAAATCGTCGGTCGCCGCGGTCATCACCGGCCACGAGCTTTACTTGCGCACGCGTAACGGCCGCTTCGACCTGCACTGGGTCGACCCGTTCGGCGGCGAGACCGAAGAGCAGACCGGCGAGGACAAGATCGCAGCGCCGCTGCCGGGTACCGTCGTCGCCGTGCTGGCCGAGGAGGGGGCGAAGCTCGACAAGGGCGCGCCCATCCTGACGCTGGAAGTGATGAAGATGGAGCAGACGTTGCGCGCGCCCTATGCCGGCGTGCTCAAGTCCATCAAGTGCAAGGTCGGCGACATCGTGCAGGAGGGCGTCGAGCTCGCGGTGGTCGAGCCTTCGGAAGAATGACTTGGGGAGAGTGAGATGAACGACGAGGTTCGCATCATCGAAATGGGGCCGCGCGACGGGCTCCAGAACGAGAAGATTCCGGTCAGCGTCGAGGCCCGCATCGACTTTGTCGAGGCGCTGGTCGCAGCCGGCCTGACGACCGTCGAGGTCGGCGCCTTCGTCTCGCCCAAGGCGATCCCGCAAATGGCGAGCTCGGATGCCGTGCTGCGCGGCGTCGCCCATTTGACGGGCGCCGAGTTCCACGTGCTGGTGCCGAACGAGAAGGGCTATGATGCCGCGCGCGCCGCTGGCGCGAAAGTTGTCTCGGTGTTCGCCGCGGCCTCCGAGGGGTTTTCGCGCGCCAACATCAACTGCACGGTCGCGGAATCCATCGACCGGTTCAAGCCGGTGCTGGCACGTGCCAAGGCGGACGGCGTGCCGGTGCGCGGCTATATCTCCTGCGTGCTGGGCTGCCCGTTCGACGGCGAGATCAAGCCGAAGGCCGTCGCCGATCTCGCCAATACGCTGTGGGATCTCGGCTGCTACGAGGTTTCGCTCGGCGACACCATCGGCGTCGGCACGCCAACCAAGGCCAAGGAGATGCTGCGCGCGGTTGCCGCCAACGTACCCGCAGCCAGGCTCGCAATGCATTTCCACGACACCTACGGGCAGGCGCTGGCCAACCTCTATGCCGGCCTGGAGGAGGGCGTGAGCGTCATCGATGCCGCCGCCGGCGGCCTCGGCGGCTGTCCCTACGCCCCCGGCGCGACCGGCAATGTCGCGACCGAGGATGTCGTCTACATGCTCGAAGGCATGGGCGTCAGGACCGGGGTCGACATGGAGAAGCTGCTTGCGGCCACGAACGGGATGAGCGGTGTGCTGGGCAAGGCGCCCGTGAGCCGGGTGGCGTCCGCGCTGAATGCGAAGAAGAAGCGGGCTGTTTCCTAACTCTCCGTCATTGCACCGTCACCTGCTCCCGTCTGGCCCCATCACCAGATCGGGCAGCCCGGTCGAGATCTCCGGCACGAAACACAGCAGCAGCACCGCGAGCATCATCAGCAGCACGAACGGGAGCGTGCCCCAGATCACCTCGCGCAGGGGAATGTCCGGTGCGACGTTGCGGATGACGAAGATGTTGAGGCCGACCGGGGGATGGATCAGTCCCATCTCCATCACGATGGTCATGACCACGCCGAACCAGATGATGTCGAAATTGGCGGCACGTAACGGAGGCAGGATGATCGGCGCCGTCATCAGGATGATCGAGACCGGCGGCAGGAAGAAGCCGAGCACGACCACCATGACGAGGATCGCGAACAGCAGCTCCCAGCGCGGCAGGTGCATCGCGACGATGGATTCGGCGACCGACTGCGAGATGTGCAGATAGCTCATCACGTAGGAATAGAGCAGCGACATGCCGATGATCATCATCAGCATGGTCGATTCCCGGATCGTCGACTTCATGATCGGCGCGAGGTCGCTCGGCCGCCACACGCTGTAGATCGCAGCGATCAGCGCCAGTGCAAGCAGGCCGCCGAGGCCGGCGGTCTCAGACGGCGTGGCATAGCCGCCATAGAGCGCGATCATGACGCCGGTGAGCAGCAGCACGAACGGGATTACCCGCGGCAGCACGCTGAAGCGTTCGGCGAGCGTGTATTCGTCGCGGGCGAGGATCGCATGCTCCGGTCCGCCGTTCTTGTAGACCGCTTCAGCTGCGGCATATTCCCGGCGGAAGCGGAACACCGCGTAGGCGCCGAATAGCGTGACCAGCAGCAGCCCGGGACCGATGCCGGCGAGGAACAGCCGGCCGAGCGACTTTTCCGCAGCGACTGCGAACAGGATCATGGTGATCGAGGGCGGCAGCAGGATGCCGAGCGTGCCGCCGGCCGCGATGATGCCGGCCGCGAAGCCGCCGGAATAGCCGCGCTTGCGCATCTCGGGGATGCCGGCCGAGCCGATCGCCGAGCAGGTCGCGGGCGAAGAGCCCGCCATCGCCGCGAACAGCGCGCAGGCAAACACGTTGGCGACGCCGAGGCCGCCGGGCACGCGGTGCAGCCAGGCATGCAGAGCCGAATAGAGATCCTGGCCCGCGCGCGACTTGCCGATCGCTGCGCCCTTCAGGATGAAGAGCGGGATCGACAACAGCGTGATCGAGGCCATCTCCTCGTAGACGTTCTGCGTCACCGTATCGAGGGACGCTGTGGGCATGTAGATGCCCATGAACACGATCGCGACCGCACCGAGCGCGAACGCGATCGGCATGCCCGAGAACATCGCGAGCAGCGTCGCAACGCCGTAGGCAACGCCGATACCGAATACGCTCATGAACGCTTGGCTCCGGTGAAGGGCAGCGCAAGCTGCACGAGGATCTGGATGCAGAGCAGACTCATGCCGAGCGCCATCAGCGAATAGGGAATGGCGAGCGGCGGCGACCACATCGAGTTCGAGACCTGGCCGTCGACATAGGCCTCATGGGCCAGCGTCCAGGACTTCCAGGTGAAGAAGGCGCAGAACAGGAACGTGACAGCATCGACCAGCCAGAGCCGGATCTTGTTCGCCAGCGGCGACAAGAGGCCGACGAAGGCCTCGATGCCGATGTGACCGCGGTTCTGCTGTACGTAGGCAGCTGTCATGAAGGTCGCTCCGACCAGCAGGAACACCGCGGCCTCGTCCTGCCAGTAATTGGCGGCCTTGAACAAGGCACGGCTGAGCACGCTGTAGCTGAGAATGGCGCAGGCCGCGACCAGCGCGATCGCGGCGAACACGACGATGATGTTGTTGAGGATGGCGAGACCGCGATCGAGCGCCGCCGCAAGGCCTGAGCTTGCGGCAGCGTTGGCATGGTGGTCGCGATCCGGAAGCGGACCGTGGCTCATGCAGCGACGTCGGTGGCGAGCTTGAGCAGGTTCGCCGAGGTCGCGGTCTTGGCGCCGTAATCCTTCCAGGCGGTGTCGCGGGCGATGTCGCGCCACTTGCCGACGGTCGCGGCATCCAGCGCCGAGACCTTGGCGCCGGCCTTCTCGTAGACCTTGGCAACCTCGACGTCGTCGTCCTGCGCTCCCTTGCGGCCGAAGGCTTCGAGCTCGGTGCCGACCGCGAGCAGGATGTCCTGTTGGTTCTTGGGCAGCTTGTCGAAGATCGCCTTCGACATCATCAGCGGCTCGAGCATGAACCAGTAGGATGCGCCGGCACCCGACGTCAGCGACTTCGCGACCTCTTCCAGTCGGAAGGAGATCAGGCTGGTGGAGGAGGTGATGCCGGCATCGCAGGCGCCGGTCTGCATTGCCGCATAGATCTCGTTCGAGGGCACCGACAGCACCGATGCGCCGGCGGTCTGCAGCACCATGTCCATCTCGCGCGAGCCGCCGCGAACCTTGAGGCCTTTGGCGTCTTCCGGCGCGACGATCGGCCTGGAGCGGCTGGCGACGCCGCCGGCCTGCCAAACCCAGGTGAGCAGGATGATGCCCTTGTCGGCGAGGAAGTCGGTCAGCGCCTTGCCGACCGGCTCCTTTTTCCAGCGCAGGCCCTGGTCGTAGGTGGTCACGAGGCCGGGCATCAGACCGATATTGGTCTCCGGCAGCTCGCCGCCGGCGTAGGGCATCGGATAGAGGCTGATGTCGAGCGCGCCCTTGCGCATCGCGGAGAACTGCGCGTTGGTCTTGATCAGCGAAGAGTTCGGATAGATCTCGGCGGCGATGTCGCCGTTGCTGCGCTTGGCGACCTCGGCAGCGAACATGCGGCAGAGCCGGTCCCGGAAATCACCCTTGTCTATCGTGCCGCCCGGGAATTGATGCGAGATCTTCAGCGTGGTCGCGGCATGCGCGGTGCCGGTGCCGAAGCGGAGGATGGCGGGTGCAGCGACGGCGGTCGCGAGCAGATGGCGGCGCGTGAGCATGGTGTAATCCCCTTGAGCGTTTCTTCGAACGGTTCTTGTTGGCGTGATGTGGGCAGGTCATGTAACCGGTGCGTAGGCCCATCCTAGCCGGTCTTTCACCCGATATTCTCTCATCTGATAGTTCGAGACCGATTGCCGGGGCAAGGGGTGGTCGTGCTGCGCTGCAGCACTTGGGCCGTTCGCAATCAGTGCGGCTCGCGCGGACGTGATTGCGATGAACGGCGGCGCCTCCAGAAATTTATCGGCGAGGCCGTAACAACGCAGGGCTTCAATCCGTCGAGACTGAATAGCGGCGTCCGTCGCTGACAAACTCCATCCTGAAGGGAATTTCGCTCATGACCATTCGTACCCGCATCGTGCTCGGCGTCTCCGCTGCCGCCCTCTCGCTCGGTCTCGCGCTCGCACCGGCCGCCTTTGCCCAGGACAAGATGGGCAAGGATGACGGCATGATGAAAAAGGACACCATGGCCAAGGACGGCATGAAGAAGGACACCATGTCCAAGGACGACGGCATGAAGAAGGATACGATGTCGAAGGACGGGATGAAGAAAGACGACGGGATGATGAAGAAGCACTGATCTTCGGTCCTCGTCACGGGTGTTTACGCAAAGCCAAACACGCGCTTGAAACGACCGGAACGGCAAAATTCCGGGGCGGTCACGTGGGCCGCCCCGGAATCATGTCTCAGCTCAAATTCAAACGTTACTTGCGGACGTTACTTGCGCTTCGCCTTGCGCGCGGCGTAACGGGCGTCTCGCCTTGCCTTTTGCTCGGCCTCGGCTTCAGCCGCCTTTGCGAGGGCTTCTTCGGCTTCGCGGGCGATCCGTGCGGCCTCGAGCGCGGCAACTTCTTCTGCAAGGCGCTTCTGCTCGGCCTTTTCCGCCTCGCGCGCAGCCTTTGCCTCGGCACGCTTGGCCGCGAGGGCCTCGCGCTCGGCACGCTTCGCCACAACCGCTGGATCATCCGGTCCCGGCTGCGACTTGAATTTGTTCAAAAGGTTTTTGCGTGCTTCCTGTGCCGCCTTTTGTCGGTCGGAGAAGCCTGGTTCCCTAAATCCACTCATCGACGAGCCTTGTCTTCCTCGCTTCCGATCCTACATCACTGCGGTTGGTACGTCGGCTGGGCATAGCAGGCGCCACGCGACGCAGAAGCGTTTACATCGCCGCGCGTCGCGACGCCACCCATAATCGCAGCCGATCAGGTAGACGAAAAATCGCTCCCCCGACGATCTCTCGTAGCCCCGAAAAACTGCCGAATTGTGATGTCCCTCATAAGGGGCACGCGGAGCGGCGCCTAGCGTTCGCCCGCTACGAAACGCGGAGCACGGGCATGACGATCTCCAGACTGAGCCTGAAGGCGCTCGCAATCGCCGTCGCGGTGGCAGCAATGGCCGGCACGGTGCTGCTGCTCGCCCGTCCGCAGCCGATCGAAAGTACCGTCCTGGGGGCCGACTGGGAATGCACCCAGACCGCGCTCGTGCTCACCACCTGTGCACCGCGGCTCCAGCAGGCGATCCCCGCGGTCGAAACCTCGCGCAAGGATGCGATCCGGGCGACCCGGGGCTGAACCTGACGATCTGGGCTGATCGGGATGTGACGGGACGTCGCAGAGGTGGTAAGCCGGCTCGCCCGCGCGGTAGGTAGCCATGCCCACGTTCAAGCCCGAGTCCAAGCTCGAGTCCAAGCCCGAACCGGGCGAGAAGGCGAAATCCCGGCCGAAGCCTCAATCCGGTGATAACCGCCGCGGCGCGGTCGCCGGCTTGATCATCGCGATCCTGATCCTCGGTGTCGGCTGGTGGCTCGCGCGGGACCTGACCGCGGCCAGCAAGATGCAGGACTGCCTGATGTCCGGGCGACGCAATTGCAACGTGATCGAGCCGGCCCGCTAGAAGCGCTCCACCGCGGCCCGTCGAGCCGAAAAAATGCCGTGATCTTAATCATTTGTAACGCGACTTAGCCGACCAAGCGGGGCAGCTATATCAGCCGGCATCAAGCCAAGCGCGATTCGAATCGTCTGTTGCGCCAGGCACCACGGCAATCGAGAAAGTAGGGGGTCAAGCACGCATGAGTGCGTCCAGCCGCATGAAGATCATCATTCCCTTGGTTTCGGCCATGTCGTTGCTCGCGCTTTCGGCGCAGGCCCAGGACGCCAGGCCACCGAGGGACGCCGGCCACCCTCCGGCCCGCCCGGGCGCAGGGGCACCGCCTCCGGACAGTCAGAACATCCGCAAGAGACCGCCGCAGCAGGCGGCCCGGCCCGCGCCGCGGCCCGCTGACCAGCCCCATGCGGGTCCCGGTCCGCACGGCGCCGGCGGTCCGCCGCCGGGACGTTATGTGGCCCGCGGTCCCGCTCCAACGCGCGACTGGGGCGGACATGCCTATCGTGGCAATCGCTCCTGGGACGGCGGGCGCTGGCGCCACGAAGTCCACAACGGTCGCTCCGGCTGGTGGTGGGACGTTGGCGGTGTCTGGTATTATTATCCGCAACGGATGGCTGGTCCGCCCGGCTACATCTCTGAAGAGTATTACGACGACGTGCCGGTGGCCTATGCCCCGCCGCCGCCTCCGGTCGCCTATGCACCGCCACCTCCGCCTCCGCCACCGGCTGATCCCGGCGCGAGCGCGCTTGGCGGCGCCATCGTCGGCGGCGTGCTGGGTGGACTGATCTCGGGCAACGCGACCGGGGCTGCCGCGGGCGCGGTTCTCGGCGGCGCGACCGGAGCCATCGCCGGTGCCACCGCCGCATCCCAGCCGGGCTACTACTGGTCACAAGGCAATTGCTACTACCGCTATCCGGACGGGCAGTACGTACCGACCGATCCGCGGGCGTGCCGCTAAGGCACTGCTCGCATCCTGAGCTGAAAGAGGCGGGCGAATTGTCCGCCTCTTTTTATTCTGGTGCTGTCAACCGATTGTCTGGATGCGTATCTCGGGGCGGCGTTCGGCGGCGCACAACAACTGCCTGAAAAAAGCACTGGCTCCCGGCGCCGCTTCACGCGATTCTCAAAAGAAAAAAGTTGGGAAAGCGATTCGCGGGGACGTGGGACATGCTGGATGCAATCCAGATCAGCTTGGCGCTTTGGGCCATGATCGTTTGCGGCGGGATCAAGCTGGGGCAGGTGGTGCACTGCCTGTTCTAAAGCGGTGCGAGCCCTGCGCGCCAACGCGGCGGATCGCGCGGCGTCACACCAGCCAGTTGAAGAACGCAATCGCGCCCCAGACGAGGCCGGTGATCCAGGCCAGCATCACGATGCCGATGGTCCCGAGATAGGCGATACCGAGCAGGTCGGTCCTTTGTCGTTGCGTCGGGACGTTGGCCGGAGTTGCTGCGTCTTGCGTCATGACGGGAAATACCATCGATGCCTCCACGTGCTGCCGGGAGCGTCGAAACACGGTTTAACCGAGATACAGGTCGCAGACTGTGACCCAATTCACAGATCTCCTGGAAGAAGCCCAGCCGAATGGCTTCGCAATCGGCGCATGCGCATAGCGAGGCAATCGTGCCGGCGCGATTGCCGCAGTCCGGCAGACGCGGACGTTACCCCGCAATCATACGGACGAAATTGCCATGTGCTTGTCCAGATGGCCGGCTAGAGTTCGGTCTCATGTGTATCAAGTACGACCCACAGCACGAAGCGGAGGCCGCAATGAAGCGGGCCGCGGCATCGGAAGGCGCCGACCGGCAGCGGCTGATCCAATTGGCCCTGGCCTGGCACGAACTGGCCCGCGATCGTCGCGATGAGCGGGCGGACTGAGGGCATTCGCAGGGGATTGTCGCGTCAACGATGCGGGCCGAGATCGGGTCAGACGGTTGATCTCGATGAGAAAGCCCCGTGCTCGGGGGACAAGCACGGGGCCCTTCAAAGCCGACCGGGGCAGGGAGGTCGGCACCACCTGATTTCATGCCATCCAACGTGCCGGTCGTGATCTCGTTCCGCGCCGCTGCGCATTTTGTTGTGCCGTGCTCGACAGGCCTGGCGTTGCGCGGGGCGGCTCGGCTTGCTCCCGCTCGAACAGGAACCTCCGTTCCTCGCGGACGTTGGCCGTCCATGACCGACCCCGAGTTACGCGCACAGTCCTTCGACATCGCCTGGAAATATCTGGACCGATCCGGCTTGCTCACAGGCGAGCGCGAGGACTCCGCTCGCTTCATCCTGAACCGGATCGACAGGTTGATGCTGCGAGGGGAGCGGCGCAGGCTGCTGTTGTCGAACGCCGCGATCGACGCCTACCGCTTGCGACCGATGCTCGTGTCCATGGCTACGTGACCGATCCGATCCGACGAAACGCAACGTTAAGACGTCGGCAGCGCCGATTTTGCGATTACGATTCGTGCTTTTGGAACGAAGCGGAGTCGGATCGTGAACAAACAAAAGGCCTCCGAAGGGGCTCAATGCTCAGGCGGCTTCCGTCTTTGGGACCGCATCGGCATTCATTGAAAGCTTGACGACATCGCCTTCGACGGCGCCGACATATTTCGTGTCGATGTAATGATGATGGTCCTTGTGACCTTCCGGGCTGTCCTTCCGCGTCAGCTTGATGCGGTTGCCCTCGACGCGGTCGACTGTGCCGACATGTGCGCCGTCCTTGCCGATGATTTTCATGTGCTCTCTGATCTCAGACATGATGTCCTCCTTGCACCGTCTCAACGGCCATGATCGACGTTCGTTGCAGCGGGCGCGCGTTGGACCCAAGGCGATCTCCACGCGTTGACGTCCTCTCGGATCTGCCCAAGACGCGCATGGAGACCATTCAGGCCTATCTCGAACGGAAGCACAGGGAACTCAGGCTGTTGAACGACTGCCTGACAAAGCCGCTGGATCTGGCGCCTCCGCGATCGGTCGACGAGGTCGTCGGGTCCAAATTCCAGATCACTGCGGCGCTCAGGGCAGAGCACGAGCTGCAGGCGTGGAAGGCAACGGAAACAGCCTGGTCGCATGCCGCCGATCCCGTCAGCGGGCCCTTCGAGTTCCGTTACGACTACCAGCGTGCCGATTTCACGGTGCGCGGTCCTTCCTTCTATGAGTTCGATGGCGGCTGCATAAGCGCGGCGGTCTATACGGCCTCAGGCATGGCTGCGATCTCCGCCGTGCTGCTCGCCTCCGCGCAAATCGTCGAGAAAGCTGATTTGTTGGTGCTTCCCGGCTCCTATGGCGAGACGCTGGAGCTGATCCGGGGCCTTGTTCCTCATCTGCGGCTCGTGGCTTTGAGTCTGCCGCTGGGCGATGCGTTCGTTTCGGCGAACTCGCCGAAGATTCTGTTACTGGATTCCTGCTCCCTCGCCGGTGCTTTCGAGGCGGCGGTCCGAAGCGACGGCTCGGGTCTCGATCTCGTGCTGTTCGATACGACATGCTTCGCGGGCAGCTCGGGCCGGATCCGGCGTGTCCTGAGCTGGGCCCGGCGCTGCGGCATTCCGTTGGTACTGGTGCGAAGCCACAACAAGCTCGACTCGCTCGGGGCTGAATATGGCCGCCTCGGCTCGGCGGTTTTCGTGCAGGGGAATGATGACCGGCAGCGGGCAGGGCGGCCTGAATGGAGACGTCTTGAAGCCGAAACCCGCAACGCGGTGCGACTGCTCGGCGGCGCGGCCTTGCCGGCGCATTTCCCGCCCTTTGTCGGCAGCGCGGCCTACCGGGACCTCACGAAGCGGCGTGTCGCGGCGATCCTGCGCAACGGCCGAAGCACGGCCCGCTATTTTGCAGCAAGGCTCCCGGCGCTCTCGGCGGAACTCCATTTCGCCCATGGTCTCTACGTCACCTTGCGAGGCAGTCGCCCTCTCGACGAGGCGAGCGCGCGGCAGGCCGCTGAGGACATGAGCAACGAACTGCGTGCCGAGGGCCTCCCGATTCGTCATGCCGGCAGCTTCGGTTTCGACTTTGCCGCGACCGAATGGTTTCACGACGTGACCACGGACCAGTACAGCGTCCGCGTGGCGGTATCCGACCTGCCGACGCAGGTGTGGGACGATCTCACCGCGGCCATTGCGCGGTGGTGGCAGGTTCGTCAATCGAGAGGTGGCGGAGGATGAATATCGTCGCTTGCGCGACAGAGGACGCCTCGATTAGTCGATCGCCAGGCAATGCTCCAGGGCAGGCTTTTCGTCGTTGTCGCGGCTGGGACGCGCCCACTCCTGAACGGCGAAGGAAAGCTGATGCTGGCCCATGGCGGCGCCAATGATCGATGCTTGAGCCACCTTGATGGGCCTCGTGACCACGCTGGTGTTCACAACGCCTGCGTCAATTGCCAGATACGACATCGCGACGATTGCCACCGCAGATGCGATAGCCATTCTCGTCCATTCGGCTGGAAGCATCGGAGTCCTTGACCGGGCGCAATTCGCCCGGCGCATACATAGGACTGATCGGCGCCGATCAAAGGCCGGCGTATGGTTACCCACGCGTTCGTGAAGGGCGGTGGATTAGAATGGGGCTGGCGATCCCGGCAGGAATCGAACCTGCAACCCTCAGAGTAGAAATCTGATGCTCTATCCAGTTGAGCTACGGGACCGTCTTGAGCCGCCCCAGAGGCGAGGCTGGCTGTTCATCTACCATGCCAAATATGAAAAATATCGTCTTTCGCCAAGTCTGAACCGAACCGTTTTGCTCAGAGCCGCGACAAAGCGAGACCGTGGCATGTCAGGGTGCCGGGTTGAGCGGCAGCGGACTGGACGATGGATTACATCGCCGGGAACGCTGGCCAGCTTCCGGGATGTGGCCGCCGGTCGACGGGTCGGGTATCGCTGCGCCATCAGGACGGCGTGAGCGGCGGTATCTTGATCGGTCTCCTCTGGGCTTGCCTTTCCATGGCGAATGCGACGATTTGCACCTTTGGTTCCATCGCCTTGAGTCCGTCACCTTTTCGCGCATTTCATGCTGCCTGCGGGCGGCTGTCCGCGACTTCCGGGAGTCCATCATGATCGGTCTTGTTCGCGCCGTCACAATCTGCGCCACGCTGGCACTCGGCCTCGGCGCAGCGCATGCCGCCGACAAGGCGTTCAAGCGGGACGACCTCGCCGATTCCGCGATCAAGCTCGAGGCCCAGATCAAGAGCGAGGCGGGGCCCGTCGCCAAGACCAACGCGACGCTCAAGACGGACGCCGACGCCGCCTTCCGGCGCAACGATTATCGTACCGGCCTGTCGGTCCTCGGTCAGATCGCGGCGACCACGCCCGAGGACGCCGGCAATTGGCTGCGGCTCGCCAAGGTCATCTTCCAGATATCGCCGAAGAACTCGAGCGAGCAGACCTTCCTGCTGGAGCGCGCCTCGACCGCGGCCTACATCGCCTATCTGCGCGCCGGCAATCCGGGCGAGGAGGCCGACGCGCTCGCGGTGCTCGGCAAGTCGCTGTCGGAGCGCAAGCTGTGGCGGCCGGCGCTGGATTCGCTGCGGCTGTCGCTCGACATGCGCGAGGTCGCCGACGTCCGCGGCCAATATGAGAAGATGCGCGACGAGCACGGCTTCCGGCTGCTCGACTATACCGTGGACTCGGATTCGGCGAGCCCGCGCGCCTGCTTCCAGTTCTCCGAGGAGTTGGCCAAGCGCACCGACTTCGCGCCGTACCTGGCGTTGGCGGGGCAGGACAAGCCGGCGCTCTCGGTCGAAGGCAAGCAGCTCTGCGTCGACGGCCTCAAGCACGGCGAGCGCTACAACATCAATCTGCGCGCCGGCCTGCCGTCCACGGTGAAGGAGGGGCTGCCGAAATCGGCCGAGTTCAACGTCTATGTGCGCGACCGCAAGCCGTTCGTGCGCTTCACCAGCCGGGCCTATGTGCTGCCCCGAACCGGCCAGCGCGGCATTCCTGTGGTCAGCGTCAACACGCCCGCGGTCAACATCAACGTCTTCCGGATCGGTGACCGCAATCTGATCAACACGGTGGTCGACAGCGATTTCCAGAAGACGCTGTCGAAATACCAGCTCTCCGATCTCGGCGACGAGCGCGGCGTGAAGGTCTGGACCGGCGAGCTCGCCACCGCGATGACGCTGAACCAGGACGTCACCACGGCATTCCCGGTCGACCAGGCGCTCGGCGAGCTCCAGCCCGGCGTCTACGTGATGACGGCCGCCGCCAAGGGCCCGAGCTCGGACGACGATTATCAGCTCGCCACGCAATGGTTCATCGTCTCCGATCTCGGCGTCGCCGCCTATTCCGGCAATGACGGCATCCACGTGTTCGTCAACTCGCTGGCCTCGACCGATCCGGTCGGCAAGGCCGAGGTGCGGCTGGTTGCCCGCAACAACGAGATCCTGGCGACCCGCAAGACCGACGACAGCGGCCATGTGCTGTTCGAGGCGGGCCTTGCGCGCGGCGAGGGCGGCTTGTCGCCGGCGATGCTGACGGTCACCGGCGAGAAGGCGGATTATGCCTTCCTCAGCCTGAAGTCCTCTGCCTTCGATCTGTCCGATCGCGGCGTCTCCGGCCGCCCGGTGCCCGCAGGCGCCGATGCCTTCGTCTATGCCGAGCGCGGCGTCTACCGCTCCAGCGAGACCGTCTATCTCACCGCGCTGTTGCGCGACGGGCAGGGCAATGCCGTCAGCGGCGGGCCGCTGACGATGGTGATCGAGCGTCCCGACGGCGTCGAATACCGACGCGCCGTGCTCGCCGACCAGGGCGCGGGCGGCCGTACGCTGTCAGTGCCGCTCAACTCGGCCGTGCCGACCGGGACGTGGCGGGCGCGTGCCTTCACCGATCCGAAGGGCCCCTCGGTCGGCGAGACCACTTTCATGGTCGAGGACTACGTTCCTGATCGGATCGAATTCGACTTGTCCGCCAAGGACAAGCTGATCAAAGCTAACGCTCCAATGGAGCTTAAGGCGGACGGCCATTTCCTCTATGGCGCGCCGGCCTCGGGCCTGCAGCTCGAAGGCGACCTGCTGGTCGCGCCAGCGGCCGAGCGCCCGGGCTTTGCCGGCTATCAGTTCGGCGTTGCCGACGAGGAAACCACCTCGAACGAGCGTACGCCGCTGGAGAATCTGCCCGAGGCCGACGCCAACGGCGTTGCGACCTTCCCGGTGACGCTGGACAAGCAGCCGGCCTCGACCCGTCCGCAGGAGGCGCAGATCTTCGTGCGCATGGTCGAGACCGGCGGCCGCGCCGTCGAGCGCAAGATCGTGCTGCCGGTGGCGCCCAGTGCGGCGCAGATCGGCGTCAAGCCGCTGTTCGGCGCCAAGAACGTCGCCGAGGGCGACAAGGCCGAGTTCGACGTTCTGTTCGTCTCGCCCGAGGGCGAGAAGCTGCACCGCGACGGCCTGCGCTACGAACTCCTGAAGATGGAGGCGCGCTACCAATGGTATCGCCAGAACAATTACTGGGAGTACGAGCCGGTCAAGTCGACCTCGCGCGTCGCCGACGGTGACGTGACCATTGCGGCCGACAAGCCGGCGCGGATTTCGTTCAACCCCCAACCCGGCCGCTACCGCCTCGACGTGAAGTCGAACGATGCCGATGGCCCGGTGACTTCGGTGCAGTTCGACGTCGGCTGGTATTCCGACGGCAGCGCCGACACGCCGGACCTGCTGGAGACCTCGATCGACAAGCCGCAATATTCCTCCGGCGACACTATGACCGTGTCGGTCAATGTCCGCAGCGCCGGCAAGCTCACCATAAATGTGCTCGGCGACCGCCTGCTGACGACCCAGACTATCGACGTCAAGGAAGGCACCGCCCAGGTGAAGCTCCCGGTCGGCAAGGACTGGGGCACGGGCGCTTACGTGGTGGCGACGCTGCGCCGTCCGCTCGACGCGGCGGCCCAGCGCATGCCGGGCCGGGCGATCGGCCTGAAATGGTTCGGCATCGACAAGCAGACCCGCACCTTGCAGGTGAAGCTGTCGCCGCCGGCACTGATCCGGCCGAACGCGGCGTTGAAGATCCCGGTCAAGCTCGACGGGCTCAATCCGGGCGAGGACGCCAAGATCGTCATCGCTGCGGTCGATGTCGGCATCCTCAACCTCACCAATTACAAGCCGCCGGCGCCGGACGATTATTATCTCGGCCAGCGCCGTCTGAGCGCCGAGATCCGCGATCTCTATGGGCAGCTGATCGACGGCATGTCGGGCACGCGCGGCCAGATCAAGTCCGGCGGTGACGCCGGTGCGGCGGAGCTGCAGGGCTCGCCGCCCACACAAAAGCCGCTCGCGCTCTATTCGGGCATCGTGACGGTCGGCGCTGACGGCACAGCGGAAGTCAGCTTCGACATTCCGGAGTTCGCCGGCACCGCGCGCGTGATGGCAGTGGCGTGGACCGCGACCAAGCTTGGCCGTGCCAACACCGATGTCGTGATCCGCGACCCCGTGGTGCTGACCACGACCCTGCCGCGCTTCCTGCTCAATGGCGATCACGGCACGGTCAATCTCGAGATCGACAATGTCGAGGGCCAGGCCGGCGACTACGTCATCAACGTGAAGACCGGTGGCCCGGTGAAGATGACCGGCAACCCCGCGACCACGGTCAAGCTCGCCGCCAAGCAGCGCAACTCCTTCGCGCTCGCGATCGACGCGACCGCGGCGGGGCAGGCGACGCTCGACGTCGACATCAAGGGGCCGAACGGCCTGACGCTGGCGCGCCATTACGCGTTCGACGTCAAGGCGGCGACGCAGGTGCTGGCGCGGCGCTCGATCCGGACGCTGGCGAAGGGCGAGAGCCTGACGCTGACCTCGGACATGTTCTCTGACCTGGTGCCGGGCACCGGCACCGTCTCGGTCTCGGCCAGCCTGTCGACCGCGCTCGACGCCGCGACGATCCTCAAAGCGCTCGATCGCTATCCCTATGGCTGCTCGGAGCAGATCACGAGCCGCGCCATGCCGCTGCTCTATGTCAACGACCTCGCGGCCGGTGCCCACCTGGCCATGGACACCGAAGTCGATCAACGCATCCGCGATGCGATCGAGCGGTTGTTGGCCCGTCAGGGTTCGAACGGCTCGTTCGGCCTGTGGTCGGCCGGTGGCGACGATGCCTGGCTCGATGCCTACGTGACGGACTTCCTGACCCGTGCCCGCGAAAAGGGCTTTGTGGTGCCGGACGTGCTGTTCAAGAACGCGCTCGACCGTGTCAGAAACTCCGTCGTCAACGGCAACGAGCCGGAGAAGGACGGCGGGCGCGATCTCGCTTACGGCCTCTACGTGCTCGCCCGCAACGGCGCGGCGCCGATCGGCGATCTCCGCTATCTCGCCGACACCAAGCTGAACAACCTCGCGACCCCGATCGCGAAGTCGCAGCTCGCGGCGGCGCTCGCTCTCGTCGGCGACCGCAACCGCGCCGAGCGGGTCTATGGTGCCGCGCTCGACAGCCTCGCGCCAAAGCCGGTCCTGGAGTTCGGCCGCACCGACTACGGCTCGCAGCTTCGCGATGCCGCGGCTCTGGTGTCGCTGGCCAGCGAAGGCAACGCGCCGAAGGCGACGCTGACGCAGGCGGTGTCCCGGGTCGAGACCGCGCGCGGGCTTACGCCTTACACCTCCACGCAGGAGAATGCGTGGCTGGTGCTGGCGGCGCGCGCGCTGGCCAAGGAGAACCTGTCCATGGACGTGGACGGCCAGCCGGTCAAGACCGCGCTCTACCGCAGCTACAAGGCTGCGACGCTGGAGGGCAAGCCGCTGAAGATCACCAACACCGGCGACGCGCCCGTGCAGGCGGTGATCTCGGTGTCGGGCTCGCCGGTGACGCCGGAGCCGGCAGCGTCCAACGGTTTCAAGATCGAGCGCAATTACTTCACGCTCGACGGGAAGCCGGCCGACATCAGCAAGGTAAAGCAGAACCAGCGCTTTGCGGTGGTGCTGAAGATCACCGAGGCCAAGCCCGAGTACGGCCACATCATGGTGTCCGACTATCTGCCGGCGGGCCTCGAGATCGACAACCCGAGGCTGGTGTCGTCGGGCGACAGCGGCACGCTGGACTGGATCGAGGACGGCGAGGAGCCTGAGGACACCGAGTTCCGCGACGACCGCTTCACCGCCGCGGTCGATCGCGCCGCGGACTCCAAGTCGGTCTTCACCGTCGCTTATATCGTGCGCGTGGTCTCTCCCGGCAAATACGTGCTGCCCCAGGCCTATGTCGAGGACATGTACAATCCCTCGCGCTACGGTCGGACGGGCACGGGGACGGTCGAGGTGCGGGCGGCGAAGTGAGTAACGAGGATGAGTGACGCTCTGAACGAGCCAAATTCTCCGTCGTCATGCCCGGGCTTGTCCCGGGCATCCACGGACTTTGGGGCCGGAGTTAAGAACGTGGATGGCCGGGACAAGCCCGGCCGCGACGGGCACAGAGGGCGGATCGCTCTTCGCCTTCTCTCGGCAACTGCTCTCACCTTAATCATCGCCATTTGCACCTTCGTCGGCTGGGTTTACTCCCTCGGACCTCTCCCGCTCGACGAAGCCCGGCACGTCTCCACCACCATCGTCGACCGCAACGGCAAGCTGCTGCGCGCCTATGCGATGCCGGACGGTCGCTGGCGGTTGCCGGTCGATGCCAAATCCAACGTCGATCCGACCTATCTGAAACTGCTGTTCGCCTATGAGGACCAGCGCTTCTACGCGCATAACGGTCTCGACCCGCTGGCGCTCGGGCGTGCCGTCCTGCAGCTCGCGACACGCGGCCACATCGTGTCGGGCGGTTCGACCATCAGCATGCAGCTGGCGCGGCTGATGGAGCCGCGGCGGCACCGCTCGCTCTACGCCAAGCTGCGGCAGATGGTTCGTGCGATCGAGATCGAGCGCAGCATGAGCAAGGACCAGATTCTCGATCTCTATCTTGCGCTGGCGCCCTACGGCGGCAATCTCGAAGGCATCCGCGCCGCCTCGATCGGCTATCTCGGCAAGGAGCCGAAGCGGTTGTCGCTGGCCGAAGCCGCGCTGCTGGTCGCGCTGCCGCAATCGCCGGAGAGGCGCCGCCTCGACCGCCATCCCGAGGCCGCACGCAAGGCGCGCGACCGCGTGCTCGACCGCATGGTCGAGGAGCATGTGGTCAGCGCGGACGACGCCAGGCAGGCCAAGGCCGTGCCCGTGCCGAAGCTGCGCAAGCCGATGCCGATCCTGGCGCCTCATGCCTCCGACACCGCGCTGTCGACGGTCAAGGACACGGCGGTCATCAAGCTGACGCTGGATGCGAACCTGCAGAAGGTGCTGGAGCCGCTGGCCCGTGATCGCGCAATTGCGCTGGGGCCCAACATCTCGGTCGGCATCATCGTGGTCGACAATGAGAGCGGCGACGTGCTGGCGCGTGTCGGGTCGGCCGATTATTTCGACGAGAGCCGGGCAGGGCAGGTCGACATGACCCGTGCGATCCGCTCGCCGGGCTCAACGCTCAAGCCCTTCATCTACGGGCTCGCCTTCGAGGACGGCTTCGTTCATCCGGAGAGCCTGATCGACGACCGGCCGGTCCGCTTCGGCTCCTACGCGCCCGAGAATTTCGACATGACCTTCCAGGGTACGGTGCCGGTGAGGAAGGCGCTGCAACTCTCGCTGAACGTGCCCGCAATCGTGCTGCTCGATCGCGTCGGCTCCAGCCGGCTGGCCTCGCGGCTGCGGCAGGCCGGCGGCAATGTGGTTCTGCCCAAGGACGAAGCGCCGGGGCTCGCCATGGGGCTCGGCGGCGTCGGCGTGACGCTGCAGGATCTCGCCCAGCTCTACACCGGCTTCGCCCGGCTCGGCACCACCAAGCCGTTGCGCGAGGTGATGGCTGACAAGGACGACCGGGAGCCGCTTCGGCTGCTGGATCAGGTCGCGGCCTGGCAGGTCGGCAACATTCTGCTGGGAACGCCGCCACCGGAGAATGCCGCACACAACCGCATCGCCTTCAAGACCGGCACCTCCTACGGCTATCGCGACGCCTGGTCGGTCGGGTTCGACGGCCGCATGACCATCGGCGTCTGGGTCGGCCGTCCCGACGGCGCGCCGGTTCCGGGCCTGATCGGCCGCGTCGCCGCGGCACCGATCCTGTTCGATGCCTTCGCCCGCACCGGCAAGACGTTGGCCGCCTTGCCGAAGCCGCCACGGGGAACCCTGGTTGCCAGCAATGCCAAGCTGCCGTTGCCGCTGAAACGGTTCCGGCCGGTGGGAGAGCTGGTGCGAACGGGCCGCGAGCAGGCGCTGCACATCCAGTTTCCGCTGAACGGCTCGCGGATCGATGTCGATCGCTCCGGGGGGCAGGAGAGCGCCGCGATGCCGGTCAAGGTCGCCGGTGGGGTGCTGCCCATGACCGTCATGGTTAACGGTACGGCGCTCGGCGAGATCGACGGCCGCCGCCAACGCCTGATCGATCCACCCGGTCCCGGCTTTGCGCGCCTCACCGTGATCGATGCCACGGGCGCCGCGGACACAGTCGTCATTCGAATTCAATGACCCCGCCTCAAGCGGTTGTGGCGATGGCGGTTTCGGCGTAAGCGGAACCAATGGCCGAGACCTATCCTACCCCCCGTTTTGGAGCGCCCCGCGAGCCGAAATCGTCCGCGAATCCGGGCAGCCGGCTCGTGAGCATGCTCGATGTCGTCACGGCCAGCCATACCCGCGCCGTTGCCTTCCTGCTGGTGTGCGCACTGCTGTTGTTCCTGCCGGGCTTCTTCACGATCCCGCCGGTCGATCGCGACGAGGCGCGGTTCGCCCAGGCCACCAAGCAGATGGTCGAGAGCGGCGATTACGTCGACATCCGCTTCCAGGAAGACGTCCGCTACAAGAAGCCGGTCGGCATCTACTGGCTGCAATCGGCGGCAGTCGAGATCGCCTCGGCGTTGAAGTTGCCGAAGGCCGAATTGCGGATCTGGGTCTACCGGATTCCGTCGCTGATCGGCGCTGTCGGCGCCGTGCTCATGACCTATTGGGCCGCGCTCGGCTTCGTCACGCGACGTGCCGCGGTGCTGGCGGCGCTGATGATGTGTGCCTCCGTGCTGCTCGGCGTCGAGGCGCGTCTCGCCAAGACCGACGCGATGCTGCTGTTCTGCGTGGTCGCCGCGATGGGCGCGATGGCGCGGGCCTATCTGTCGTGGCAGCGCGCTGAGGATGAGACACATCCGCCCTGGAGTTGGCCCGCGATCTTCTGGACAGCGCTTGCGGTGGGCATCCTGATCAAGGGCCCGCTGATCCTGATGTTTGCAGGCCTGACCATCGTCGCGCTCGCGATCCAGGACCGCGATTCCTCCTGGCTGTGGAAGCTGCGTCCGCTCTGGGGCCTGATGTGGATGCTGGTGCTGGTGCTGCCCTGGTTCATCGCGATCTTCTGGCGCGCGGGCGATGCCTTCTTTGCGGACTCCGTCGGCGGCGACATGCTGAGCAAGATCGGCGCCCAGGAATCCCACGGCGCGCCGCCCGGATTGTACCTCGCGCTGTTCTGGATCACGTTCTGGCCGGGCGCGCCGCTCGCGGCGATGGCGGCGCCCGCGGTGTGGCGGGCCAGACGCGAGCCGGGCGCGCAGTTTCTGCTGGCCTGGCTGATCCCGTCCTGGATCGTGTTCGAGGCGGTCCTGACCAAGCTGCCGCATTACGTGCTGCCGCTCTATCCGGCGATCGCCATCCTCACCGCCGGCGCCGTGGAGCGACGCGTGCTGTCGCGCTCCTGGCTGATGCGCGGTTCGGCCTGGTGGTTCGCGATCCCCGCGGCCGCCTCGATCACCGCGGTGGTGGGTGCGGTGATGCTGACGCGGCATCCGGCTTTCGTGGCCTGGCCGTTCATCGCGGCGGCGCTGATCTTCGGCCTGTTCGCCTGGTGGCTCTACGACAACAACCGCGCCGAGCGCTCGCTGCTCAATGCGCTGGTCGCGGCCCTGATGCTGGCGGTTGTGGTGTACGGCATCGTGCTGCCGTCGCTGACGCCGCTGTTTCCGAGCATCGAAATCGCGCGGGCGCTGCGCAACGTCACCTGCGTCGGACCGAAGGCTGCTGCTGCCGGCTATCACGAGCCGAGCCTGGTGTTCCTGACGGGTACCCAGACCGTGCTCACGGACGGCTCGGGCGCGGCGGATTTCCTGCGGCAGGGCAGCTGCCGCTTCGCGCTGATCGAGCAGCGTTCGGAGCGGAACTTCGTTCAGCGTGCCGAGGCGATCGGGCTGCGCTACAAGGTCGGTACCCGCATCGACGGCTACAATTTCTCGCAGGGACGCGCGATCTCGATCTCGATCTTCCGCTCGGAAGGCACCGAATAGGATGCCGTCCCTGACCAGCCCCGATCTGCGTTCGGGCTATCCCGCGCAGTTGCTTACCGTGTCGGGCCGCGCGCTGGCGCAGCTGGTTCGCACGCCCTCGCATTCACGCCGCGCAGAGGCCGCGCGAAAACTGGCGCGGCATTCGCTGTGGCTCAGCGCGGCGGGCGCAGCACTGGTCATTGCGCTGATGGTCGCGTTCGACCAGTCCGAGATCCAGTTGATGCCGGCGCGCGGCACGCCGAGCCTGTGGCCGATCCGCATCCTCACCGATTTCGGCAAGGACGAGTATGTGCTGTCGGCGCTGGGGGCGGCATTGGTGATCGTGGCGCTTTTTGCGGCTGGGCTTCGCGATACGCGCCGTACGCTGCTGCTCGGACTCGGCACCCGCTTGCAGTACCTGTTTCTGTCGGTGGCTCTGTCGGCGCTCGTTGGCGAGGTCCTGAAATACGTCATCGGCCGGGGGCGACCATTCGTCGGTGGAACAGCCAACCCCTTCAACTTCGTTCCGTTCGAGGGAACGGGGGCTCATGCCAGCCTGCCGTCGGGGCATGCGATCGCGGCGTTCGCCCTGGCATTTGCGGTCTCCGCACTCTGGCCGCGGCTGCGCGTGTTCATGTTCACTTACGCAATCGTGATCCTGCTGACCAGGCTGGTGCTGCTGGCGCACCACCCGAGCGACGTCGTGGCCGGCGCGCTGGTCGGCATGGTCGGCGCCATGGCGGTCCGCTACTGGTTCGCGGCCCGGCGGCTGGGCTTTGCCATCCGCGCCGACGGCACCATCGTGCCGCTTGCGGGGCCGGTCTCGACCCGCCTCAAAAGGGTTGCCCACGGGGCATCCGCCCCATAAAA
This sequence comes from Bradyrhizobium sp. 192, assembly GCF_023100965.1. Taxonomy (NCBI): domain Bacteria; kingdom Pseudomonadati; phylum Pseudomonadota; class Alphaproteobacteria; order Hyphomicrobiales; family Nitrobacteraceae; genus Bradyrhizobium; species Bradyrhizobium sp. 192. The sequence continues at coordinate 4,894,594 of NZ_CP064690.1, read as the reverse complement.
GCGGCTGCCTGCGGGAGCCCTCGGTTCCATGTCGCTGGCCAATGCCAACCACGAGCTCTGAATTGTCGACGCCCCAGCCTTCGGTTTCCATCGTCGTTCCCGTGCGCAACGAAGCCGACAACATCGCGCCGCTGATCGCGGAGATCGGCGCGGCGCTCGATGGCCGCTGGGCCTATGAGATCATCTACATCAACGACGGCTCGACCGATGCGACCGGCGAACGCCTCGCAGCAATCATGGCGCAGCGAGACAATCTGCGTCAGCTTCGCCATGCCAGATCAGGCGGTCAATCCGCGGCGGTGCGCAGCGGCGTGCGCGCGGCGCGCGGCGCGATCGTGGCGACGCTCGATGGCGACGGCCAGAACAATCCGGCCTTCCTGCCCGACCTGATTTCGGCGGTCGAGAAGGGGGCAGGGCGCGTCGGTCTCGCCGCGGGGCAGCGCGTCGGGCGCAAGGATACCGGCTTCAAGAAATTCCAGTCGCGCGTCGCCAACGGCGTCCGCAACTCCATCCTGAAGGACGGCACGCGGGATACCGGCTGCGGGCTGAAGGCATTCCGCCGCGAGGTCTTCCTGATAATGCCCTATTTCGACGGGCTGCATCGCTTCCTGCCGGCGCTGGTCCGGCGCGAAGGCTACGACATCGCCTATGTCGACGTGATCGACCGGCCGCGCCATTCCGGCGTGTCGAACTACGGCTTCTTCGACCGGCTGTGGATCGGCATCATGGACCTCGCTGGGGTATGGTGGCTGATCCGCCGCAAGAAGCCGACACCGGAAGTGACTGAGGTGAACGCATGATCATCCAATACGGTCAGGCGCTGAGCAACTATCTCTACGACGTCTTCGTCGCCAAGTTCGATTTCTGGCTGGCGTTCGGCCTCGTCGCGCAGCTGTTCTTCACCGCGCGCTTCCTGGTGCAGTGGATCGCGAGCGAGCGCGCCGGCAACAGCGTGGTGCCGATGGCGTTCTGGTTCTGCTCGATGGGCGGCGGGCTGATGACGCTGGTCTACGGCGTCGTGAAGCGCGAGCCAGTCATCATCCTCGGACAATCGCTCGCGACGGTGATCTATATCCGCAACATCATGCTGATCATCAAGAACCGCAGCAAGGCGTCGAAGACGCTGGAGCGCTAAACCCGAACCAGCCTCCGGGACTTCTCCTAAAACTGTGGGATATGTGGCCTAATCAACTCTTGCTATTTCACGACCGATTGGTTCATATATCGCCATGCGTCGCCCCGCCCCAGTACAGCTGCCCCGTGGCCGCCCCCGGAGTTTCGACACGGAAGCCGCTGTCGAACGCGCGATGAATGTATTCTGGTCGCTCGGCTATCACGCCACGGCGCTGCCGGACCTGCTTCGTGCGACGAAACTCTCGCGTGGCAGCCTTTACGCCGCTTTTGGTGACAAGCACTCGCTGTTCTTGCGTGCGCTCGATCGCTACATTGCCATTGCCTTGACGCGGATGGATACCGAACTCGACCACCGCAGAGAGCCGGTCGAGGGCCTAAGGGCCTACCTTGCCGGCTACGTCGACCGCAACAGCGGCGCTAATGGCCGGCGCGGATGCCTGCTGGTAGCCACAGCCATGGAACTGGCTGGCCGTGACGTCGAGGTTGATCGTCGCATCGAGAGCTTTTTCAAAGCCATGGAGACTCGGGTGGCTGGTGCATTTTCCCGTGCGAAGGCAGCGGGCCGACTGGCCGATGGTGTCGAGCCTTCGAGTGCCGCGCGAATTCTCGTCTGTTTCGTCGAGGGCCTGCGGGTGGTCGGTAAGACGGCGCCGACACGGACCATTTCGCAAGCCACCGTCGACGCTCTTCTCGACCGCTTCATCAGGTAGACAACCATGGAGGTTTCCCCCGTGCGCAGGCCTATATCTGGACCGAATGGTCTTGAAGGTGACGATGCCATGTCCGCCCTGCAGATTGTCTGCGCGGTGGTCGTTCCTTTGCTCTGGGGTTATCAATTCGTGGTCATCAAAGTGGGCGTGGGGGAGTTTCCGCCTCTCTTCTTCCTCGCACTGCGCTTCCTGGCAATCGCGCTGCTGCTCGTTCCGTTCGTCGAAAGGCCGAGGCGCGGGCAGCTCGGACCTGTCGCAGCCATTTCGCTTTTCCTTGGTGGATTGAACTTCGGCCTGTTCTACGTTGGTCTCGGGCTCGGCTCGGGAAGCATGTCAGCCGTCGCATATCAACTCGCCGCACCTTTCACCGTCTTGTTGGCCTGGCCGCTGCTCGCGGAGAGGCCGTCTCTAACTACGTCCGCCAGCGTGCTACTTGCCTTCATCGGTGTGGTCGTGCTGGCAGCGGGGCCTGGCGTGTCGGAAAACGCGCTTCCGCTGCTGCTTGTTGTCGGGGCAGCTTTCGCATTTGCGGTGTCCAACGTCTTGACGAAGCGCTATGGCCCTTTTGATCCCCTGATGTTGATGGGCTGGTCGTCGCTGCTCACGGTGCCGCAGGTCATGCTGATGTCGTTGCTGCTCGAATCCGGACAAATGGCGAGCCTTGTCACGGCAGACGAACGTGGCTGGCTGGCGCTCGCCTACACAATCTTCATCGGCGGAATTGTTGGGTTTGGCCTTTGGTTCTGGCTGATCGCCCGTTGCTCGATGGTGCGCGTCGCGCCCTTCGGTCTGCTGCTGCCGGTGTTCGCATTGACTTCCAGCGTCATCTTCCTCGACGAACGCATAAGCCCAAAGCTGATCGCCGGCGGGTTGCTCGCGATCTCGGGCGTCGCCATGACGCAGGTGCGCCCACGCGCCCAACCAGCCTGATCGTCGGGCATGACTTCAGTCGGCGCCCGGCCGCCTAGCGCGGCACTGCCGACGCAGCGCCTGAGGCGGGCAGGGCAGCTGTCTCCGCCTGGGTCCGGCGATAAGGCTCGCCGGCCGCATCCAGCACGGGATAGGCGACCGAGCAGATGTGCGAGTGGATGCGCCGGAGGTCGCGCAGCACGTCCAGATGCAGCGAGGTCGTTTCGATGGTTTCGGGACGGCCCTCGCGCAGGCGGTCGAGATGCCGCTCGACCGCGGCGAGCTCGGTGTTGCGCAGCGCGGTTTTCTCCACCAGCAGCTTGCGCGCCTCGTTGGCGTCACCCGACATGAAGACGCCGAAGGCGATCCGCAGTGAGTCCATCGTGCGCTTGTGGAAGGCAGCGAGCTCGTCCGCCCCTTCCGCCGAGAACTGGAAACGCCGCTTGATCTTCTTGGTGGCGAGTTCGCTCAGGCTCTTGTCGATGATGTCGCCGATATGCTCGAGGTTGATGGCGAAGGAGATGATCTCCATTGCGCGCCGTCCTTCGCTCTCGTCGAGGCTGCCCCGCATCAGCTTGGTCACGTAGAGCTTGATAGCCTCGTCGAGACCGTCGACGAGATTGTCCATCTTGGTGACCTGGTCGACCAGCGCCCGGTCGCCCGTCATCATCGCCGCCATCACCTTGCGCAGCATGACTTCGACGAGATCGCCCATCCGCAACGTCTCGCGAGAGGCGTCGGCGAGCGCCAGGGACGGCGTCTCCAGCGCGGTCTCGTCGAGATAGCGCGGGCGGGCCGGGTCGGCCTCCTGCACGCGATCCGGCAAGAGGCGGGTCAGCAGGCGCGACATGGTGTCGAGCAGGCCGATGAAGATCACGGCGGTGCCGACGTTGAAGGCGATGTGGAACGCCGCCGTCATCCTGGCGAGATCGGGCTGCCAGGCATGCATGTGCTCGGCGATCGTGCCGAGGAAGGGCAGGACGAGGGCGATGCCGACAACGCGGTTGACGAGATTGCCGACCGGCAAGCGATAGCTCGCGGGATCGTCACGCTTGGCACCCTCGAACACGGGATTGATGGCGCTGCCGAGATTGGCACCGAGCACCAGCGCCAGCGCCGCCTCAGGCGTAATGAATTGCGAATAGGCCAGCGACATGATCAGCAGCACGCTGGCGACGCTCGAATGCACGGCCCATGTGACGAGGGCGGCAATGACGATGCACAGTATGGGATCGCCCGTGATGGCCGACATCATGATCCGGACGCCCGGTGCGTTCTCCGCCGGCGCAAGCGTGTCGAGCAGGATGTGCAGCGAGAGCAGCATCAGGCCGAGGCCGATGCAGACGCGGCCGATGTCCTTGATCCGCGATCGCGGGCCGGAGCGGAAGGCGACGAGGCCGAGCACGAACAGCACCGGCGCAACGGCTGCGATGTTGAACGACAGCACCTGCACGATCAGTGTCGTGCCGACATTGGCCCCGAGCATGATGGCGAGCGCGGCGGCGAGACTGACGAGCCCCTCGGCGGCGAACGAGGAGGTGATCAGGGCAGTCGCCGTGCTGCTCTGGAGCAGTGCGGTGAGGCCGAGTCCGGCAGCGAAAGCACTGAGGCGGTTGCTCAGCGCCTTGCCGAGCAGACGCCTGAGGTCAGGACCGAAGGCGCGCAGGATCCCGCTGTGGACCATGTGCAGGCCCCACAGCAACAGCGCAACGCCGCCCATCAGATCGAGCAGAACCAACGTTCCCATGCTCCGTGTCCGGATTGGAGTCGATTGGTGAGGCTAGCGCCAAATGCTTGAGGTTCAAACCTTTTGTTGGCGCATCAGCGTTAACGTTTGCGCCAGCTGCACGTTCCCGTGGCGCGCGTTGGCGCGTCCGCAGGCGTTGTGCCTTGTGAGCTAGCTCACATTGCCGCCTTGAAGGCAGCGAAGCCGCGATCGAGATCGGCCTTGAGATCATCGACGCACTCGAGCCCGATGTGCAGACGCAGCGTCGGGCCGCCGGGCGACCACTTGGTCGCGGTGCGATAGGCGTCGCAATCGAAGGGAATCGCGAGGCTCTCGAATCCGCCCCATGAAAAACCCATGCCGAACAGCTTGAGCGTGTTGAGCATGGTGTCGACGGCCTTCTGTGGCGCTGGCTTCAGCACGATGCTGAACAGGCCGGAGGCGCCAGTGAAGTCGCGCTTCCAGATCGCGTGGCCGGGATCGGTCTCGAGCCCCGGGTGCAGCACGCGCGCGACCTCGGGTCTAGCAGCGAGCCATCGCGCCATGTCGAGCCCGGAGCGGTGATGCTGCGCCAGCCGCACCGACAGCGTGCGCAGGCCGCGCAGCGCGAGGAAGACATCGTCGGGACCGGCGCAGACGCCGAGCAGACGGATGCCTTCCGCAATCTGCGGCCAGGCCTTGGCGTTGGCCGAGATCGTGCCGAACATGATGTCGGAATGGCCGCCGATATATTTGGTCGCGGCCTGCATGCTGATGTCGACGCCCTGTTCGAGCGAGCGGTGATAGAGCGGCGTCGCCCAGGTGTTGTCGTCGATGACGAGCGCGCCGCGCCCATGCGTAACCTCGGCGATGGCGCGAATGTCCGGCATCTCGAACGACTGCGAGCCCGGGGCCTCCACCAGCACGGCGCGGGTGTTCGGCTTGAACAGCTTGTCGATACCGGTGCCGATCAACGGATCGAAATAGGTGGTCTCGACGCCAAAGCGGGCGAGCATACCGTTGCAGAAATTGCGCGAGGGCCGGTAGACGTTGTCGATGACCAGGATATGGTCGCCAGCCTTCAACACCGAGAGCAGGGTGGTGGAGATCGCCGAGAGCCCCGACGGGACGATGCCGACGCCGGCGCATTGCGGTCCCTCCAGCGCCATCAGCGTTTCCTGGAATGCCTTGGTGGTGGGGGAACCGTGGCGGCCATAGGTAAACTCGCCGCGATGGGCGTGCAGATCCTCGGCGGTCGGGTAGAGCACGGTCGAGCCGTGAAAGACCGGCGGATTGACGAACCCCTTCTGCGCCTTGGTGTCGCGGCCGGAGGTGACCAGCCGGGTCTCGGCATGCTGCTGGGAGGGGTGCGAGGAATCCATGCGTCTGCTTTCAAAACCGCGTTTCCGCCGGACGCGAGAGGCGCCCTGGAGGCCGGCCGGTGGCCGCTGTCGTTAATAACAGAACACAGAAGACTCCCGTCAACCCCTTGACCCGGCACGCCAGTCGTTCTGTGATGCGCAGGTGCTATTCAGTCGCCGCATGTTGAGGGGCCTGCCGCGACCTTCGTCCACCGTCTGACCGGACCTTGCGCCACAGCCATATCGGCGGGCGCTGCGGCGGGGATTAAGGTATGGCCTCCCGGGATCGGCGAGTGTTCGGCAAGGTTTTCCAGCATGACTCTTGCAGGGCTGGCCTTGATACGCCTGGCCCTGGCAGCGATGATCCTGAGACAACGATCCTTGAGACGACTTTGAAAGGCCCAAAGCCCATGAAACGCGTAACCCTGGCTCTCACCCTTGCTCTCGCCGCCGGCCTCGGCGCCCAAGCCGCCGATGCGCAAACGCTCAAGACCATCAAGGACCGGGGCATGCTGTCCTGCGGCGTCAGCCAGGGCTTGCCGGGCTTCTCCTCGCCCGACGACAAGGGCAACTGGACCGGCCTCGACGTCGACGTTTGCCGCGCGATCGCCGGAGCGATCTTCAACGATCCGACCAAGGTCAAGTATGTGCCGCTGTCCGCCAAGGACCGCTTCACCGCGCTGCAATCCGGCGAGATCGACGTGCTCTCGCGCAACACCACCTGGACCATCTCGCGCGATACCTCGCTGGGCGCCAACTTCACCGGTGTGACCTATTATGACGGGCAGGGCTTCATGGTGAAGAAGTCGCTCAAGGTGAATTCGGCGCTCGAGCTCAACAGCGCCTCGGTCTGCGTGCAGACCGGCACCACCACCGAGCAGAATCTGGCCGACTACTTCAAGGCCAACAACATGAAGTATGAGGTGATCGCGTTCGGCACCAACGACGAAACGGTCAAGGCCTACGAGGCCGGACGCTGCGACGTCTTCACCACCGACCAGTCGGGCCTGTACGCCAACCGTCTCAAACTTGCCAATCCCAACGACCACATGGTGCTTCCCGAGATCATCTCGAAGGAGCCGCTCGGCCCCATGGTGCGTCATGGCGACGACCAATGGTTCGACATCGTGAAGTGGACGCTGTTCGCGATGGTCACCGCCGAAGAGCTTGGCGTGACCTCGAAGAACGTCGATGAGAAAGCGAAGCTGGAAAATCCGGAGTTGAAGCGCGTCCTCGGCACCGACGGCAATTTCGGCGAACAGCTCGGCCTGACCAAGGACTGGGTGGTGCGGATCGTGAAGGCGGTCGGCAATTACGGCGAAGTGTTCGATCGCAATGTCGGCGCGGGCTCGCCGCTCGCCATCAATCGCGGTCTCAACAATCTGTGGAACAAGGGCGGTCTTCAGTACGCGCCGCCGATCCGCTGATCGCCTCTGACCCGCTGGCAGCGGCATGAGCACCGAGGCCCGAAATCCGCCGCCCCAGATCGCCCTGAAGATCAGGCGCATTCTGGGCGGAAAGGCAGGCTGGAACGGCGTTGCCGTCCAGTTTGCCTTCGCGGGGATTCTGGGCTGGATCGGCTATGAGATCGTCTCCAATGCCCGCGCCAATCTGGAGAACCAGCATATTGCCGCCGGCTTCGGCTTCCTCAGGAACAATGCCGGCTTCGACGTCAACCAGACCCTGATTTCCTATAGCGGCTCGGACACGTTCCTGCGCGTCTTCGTGGTCGGGCTCCTGAACACGCTCGTGGTCTCCGTGGTGGGCATCGTCTTCGCCACACTGATCGGCTTCGTCGTCGCGTTGTGCCGGCTCTCGCCCAATTGGCTGTTGTCGCGCGTCGGCGAGATCTACGTCGAGATCATCCGTAACCTGCCGGTGCTGTTCCAGATCCTGTTCTGGTACCTCGCGGTTCTCGCGGCCTTGCCCAATCCGCGCCAGAGCATCTCGCTGCTCGGCATCGCCTTCATCAGCAATCGCGGCCTCGTCATTCCAAGCCCGATCGGCGGGAGCGGCCTGGAGCCATTCCTGGCGATGCTGGCGCTCGGCGTCGTCGCGTCACTCGCCCTGCGCTTCCATGCGCGGCGCGCGCTGTTTCAGGAAGGGCGAATGATCCGGATCTGGCCCACTGTGCTGGGTCTGCTGGTCGGACTCCCGCTCGCCACCATGCTGGTGTTCGGCTTGCCGTTCACCTTCGAGCTGCCGCAGCTCAAGGGCTTCAACTTCGCCGGCGGCTCGCGGATCATCCCGGAATTCGTGGCGCTGACGCTGGCGCTGTCGACCTATACCGCTGCCTTCATCGCCGAGATCGTGCGCGCCGGAATCCTGTCCGTCCACAAGGGGCAGATGGAGGCGGGGGCCTCGCTCGGCCTCAGCCGCGGCGCCACGCTCCGGCTGGTCGTCGTGCCGCAGGCCATGCGCGTCATCGTGCCGCCGCTGACCAACCAGTACCTCAATCTCACCAAGAACTCGTCGCTGGCGGTCGCGATCGGCTACCCCGACCTCGTCTCGGTGTTCGCCGGCACGTCGCTGAGCCAGACCGGGCAGGCGATCGAGATCATCGCCATGACCATGGGCATCTATCTCCTGATCTCGCTGCTCACCAGCGCGATCATGAGCGTCTACGGTTGGCGCGTCAGCCGGAGTCTGGGCGCATGAGCGATATCGCCTCGACCAGCTTCGTCCGGAAGGATCTGCTCACCGAACGTCCGGCGCCGGTGAAGACCACGGGCTTCGTCGGGCTGATGCGCACGCGCCTGTTCAACTCGCCGACCAACATCCTGCTCACGATCGTGGGCGTCTTGCTGTTGTGGTTCACCATCATTCCCGCGGTCAAGTTCCTGATGGTCGATGCGGTCTGGAGCGGCAAGGACCGCGCAGCATGCCTCACGGAGAATGCCGGCTTTGCGGTCGGCGCCTGCTGGCCCTACATCCAGGCCAAGCTGCCGCAACTGATCTACGGCTTTTATCCCGAGGCCGAGCGCTGGCGGGTCGACCTCACCTTCATCCTGGCGGTGGCCCTACTGGTGCCGCTGCTCGTACCGCGTCTGCCGGCGAAAGGGCTCAACGCCGGCCTGTTCTTCTTCGCATTTCCTGTGGTCGCGTTCTTTCTGCTGCACGGTGGCGGTATCAAGGGCTTCGGCCTCAGCTGGACCGCCGGCGTGCTGGAATTGTTCGACGACAGCATCATCGGTGCCGGGCAGGCCGTGCTCGGTGTCAGCAAGACATCCGCCGTCGCGCCGTTGTTCTGGGTGGTCGGGAATTTCATCGTGCTGGTCGGCGTGGCGATCTCCTGGCTGATCCTCCCGCTGACCTGGCTGCGCGATCAGATCCAGGGGGCGGGCCAGCCGGTCTGGGGCGATTTCGCCATGACGACCGTCATCGTCTCGTTGATCGCCTTCGGCCTCGGCGGCGGCTTGCGCACCGGTTGGCGCGCGCTCGCCTCGAGCATCGCGACCTTCGTCGCCATCGCCCTCGTGATCAAGCTGATGGGGCTCGATCGCGGTGGACTGCCCGTCGTGACGACGAATTTGTGGGGCGGCCTGCTGGTGACGCTGGTGGTCTCCGTCACCGGCATCGTCACCTCGCTGCCGATCGGCATCGCGCTGGCGCTCGGCCGCCGCTCCACGATTCCGCTGATCCGGATCTTCTCGATCGCCTTCATCGAGTTCTGGCGCGGCGTGCCGCTGATCACCGTGCTGTTCTTCGCCACCTACATGCTGCCGCTGTTCCTGCCCGGCAACTTCACGGTCGACGGCCTCGTCCGCGCGCTGATCGGCATCGCGTTGTTCACGGGCGCCTACCAGGCCGAGAACGTCCGCGGCGGGCTCGCAGCGATCCCGCGCGGGCAGGGCGAGGCGGCCGCAGCCTTGGGCCTGTCCTGGTGGAAGACGACCTCGCTGATCGTGTTGCCGCAGGCGCTGCGGCACGTCATTCCGAATCTGGTCAACAGTTTCATCTCGCTGTTCAAGGACACGTCGCTGGTCTCGATCGTGGCGCTGTTCGACCTGCTGGGATCGCTCAGGGCCTCGTTCTCGGACCCGAAATGGTCGACGCCGTCGACCGCATTCACCGGCTTCGCTTTCGCCGGTATCATCTATTTCATCTTCTGCTTTGGAATGTCGCGCTACTCGCTGTTCGTCGAGCATCGCCTCAACGCCCACCGTCGCAACTGATCGAGGTCACCATGTCCGACCCCATCGTCAAGATTTCCGGCCTCAACAAATGGTACGGCGATTTTCACGTGCTGCGTGACATCGACCTCGCGGTCGAGAAGGGCGAGCGCATCGTGATCTGCGGGCCCTCGGGCTCCGGCAAGTCGACCCTGATCCGCTGCATCAACGCGCTGGAGGAGTTCCAGGAGGGTGAGATCGTCGTCGATGGCATCGCGCTCGGGCCAAACCTCAAGCACGTCGACGCGGTACGTCGCGAGGTCGGCATGGTGTTCCAGAGCTTCAACCTGTTCCCGCATCTGACCGTGCTGGAGAACTGCACGCTGGCGCCGATCTGGGTGCGGAACATCCCGAAGAAGGACGCCGAGATCAACGCGATGAAGTTCCTGGAGCGGGTCAAGATCCCGCATCAGGCCAGCAAGTTCCCGGGGCAGATGTCCGGCGGCCAGCAGCAGCGCGTCGCGATCGCGCGGGCACTGACCATGAACCCGAAGGTCATGCTGTTCGACGAGCCGACCTCGGCGCTCGATCCCGAGATGGTCAAGGAGGTGCTGGACACCATGGTGGACCTTGCCGAGGAAGGCATGACCATGCTGGTCGTCACCCATGAAATGGGCTTTGCCCGCGAGGTCGCCAACCGCGTGGTCTTCATGGACGCCGGCCAGATCATCGAGGCCAACACGCCGAACGAGTTCTTTGCGGCGCCCCAGCACGCCCGCACGAAGCTGTTCCTGAGCCAGATCCTGCGCTGAGCAGCTGCCATCCCCTAGGCCGCGCCGGCTGACTGACCCGCCAGCCTGGCACCAGCGAATCAGCTTTGCCTCCCTTCGGACCATCCTCCGGAGAGAGACCTTGCAGAGCAGTGTCGGCGCGCGCGCATACCAGAATGCGCGATTGCAGAAGAAGTTGAGGAAGCAGGCGGACGCCGTCATGTCCCTCGCGATCGAGGCTCTCCGGCAGGGCAGATTTGCGGAGTCCGAGACGCTCTGTCGCGGGATCGTGGAGGAGGTTCCGGATCATTTCCACGCCACGCATTTGCTCGGCCTGCGCGCCTATGAGGGCGGGCGGCTTGAGGAGGCGCAACAGCTGTTCGAGCGCGCGATTGCCCTCGATCCGCGCTCGCCCGATGCCCATGGCAATCTCGGCGCCGTGTATTTCGACCTTCAGAAATTCCAGGACGCGCGTGCATGCCAGGAAAAGGCCCTTGCGTTGAAGCCGAATTGTCCGATCACCTTGACCAATCTCGGCAATACGCTCCTGAACATTGGCCTCGGCGAGCAGGCGATCGGACTGCACGAACGCGCTATCAGGCTGCGGCCAGACTATGCCGATGCCTTCTGCAACCGTGGCATGGCGGAGCTGATGATTGGCCGGTCCGAGCGCGCCAAGGACAGTTTCGATCGCGCCCTCTCGTTTCAACCGCGTCATGCGGAAGCGATCGCCGGCAAGGGCATGGTGTGCATCGCGCTCCGGCACTACCAGGAGGCGGAAGCCGCCCTCGCAGCTGGTCTCGCAATCAAGCCGGGTTCACCGCGGATTTTGGCGCAGCGCGGACGGCTCAATTTCGATCTGCACCGGCTGGAACAGGCGGCGGCGGACTTCGATGCGGCGCTGGCCCAATCGCCACGGCTCGAGCTTGCGCTGCGTGGCAAGGCGCAGGTCAACCTTCTGCTGGGGAACACGACGCAGGCGATCGCGGCCGTCAAGACCCTGCTCGAAGACAATCCGCGGTCGGATTACGCCATCGTGCTGCTCGGCGCCTGCTATGCGAACCAGGGAGACGTCGCCACCGCGCTCGAGCACCTCGACGCGGCACTCGAGATCACGCCTGACTATGCGGATGCCATCGCACGCAAGATATTCATCCTGGATTATTGGCCCGAGGCCGACTTCGCGGTCCAGCAGGCGGCGCGAAAGTCCTGGTGGGATGCGGTCGGCGCCAGACTGCCGCAACGGACGCTGCCGCCCGGAGAGTTCGATCCTGACAGGCGGATCGTCGTCGGGTATGTCGCCTCGGAATTCAGGAACCACTCGGCAGCGTTCGCGCTGTTGCCGGTGCTGCGCCATCACGATCATACCAGGTTCCAGATCGTCTGCTATTCCTGCTGGCCGTTGCAGGACGAGATCACCGAGCGATTCAAGCTTCTCGCGGACGTCTGGGTCGACGCCGCGCAGCTTTCGGACAACGAACTGGCCGATCGCATCCAGGCGGACAGGATCGACATCCTGATCGACGTGTCCGGGCATACGGCCGGCAACAGGCTCCCGGTATTTGCCTGCAAGCCGGCCCCGATCCAGGTCACGGGTTTCGGACACGCCACGGGCACGGGCCTTCAGACCATGGATTACGTGCTCGCCGATTCAGTCTTCATCCCGCAATCGACGCGGCATTTGCTGGCCGAAAAGGTCCATGATCTGCCATGCCTGATCACGATCGATCCCATTCTGGACGTGCCGCCTTCGGAGCTTCCCATGCTCCGGAATGGCCACGTCACCTTCGGCGTGTTCAACCGCATCTACAAAATATCGGACGACGCGATCCGTGTGTGGTCGCGCCTCATGCGGGAGGTGCCGGGATCGAAGATCATCATCAAGCACGGGCTGCTCGACGATCCCTTGCTGCGCGACGGCCTGGTCGCACGCTTCGTGGCCCAGGGCATTGCCGAGGACAATATCACCTGCCTTGGCTCGACCACGCGCCACGAGCATCTGTTGGCCTTTGCGCAAGTCGACATCTCGCTCGACACCTTTCCGCAAAATGGCGGCATCAGCACCTGGGAATCCCTCTATGCGGGCGTTCCGGTCGTCGCCAAGCTCGGCAACGGCTCTTCGGCGCGTGCTGGCGGCTCGATCGTGGCGGCCGTCGGCCTCGACGACTGGGTCGCCGAAGATGATGACGGCTACGCCGCGATCGCGTGCAAATATGCGACGCAGCCCGCTCGCCTGGCCAAATTGCGGGCGGATCTGCCGGCTCGGATCGCAGCCTCGCCCGCCGGCAACGTCGAACTTTACACGCGTGAGGTCGAAGCGGCCTATCGCCGGTTCTGGCATGACTACTGTGCCGGCGCCTCGGAACGCGGCGAGGTCGGGTAGCCGACCTTGCGCCGCCCCCGGGAAATCCCGGAGTCGCTGCAAGTCGGGTCACCGGCCGGCCGGGGCTGAGAATCAGTTAGACTCGTCTGAGGGCATCCTCCGGAGAGACACCTTGCAGAACAGCGGCGGCGGCGCGCGCGCATTCCAGAATGCGCGATTGCAGAAGAAGTTGTTGAAGCAGGCCGACGCCGTCATCGCCGCTGCGGCGAACGCCTATGGCCAAGGCCGCTATGCCGAGACCGAGGCGCTGTGCCGCGAGATCCTGAAAGCCCTTCCGGATCATGTCGATGCCCTGCACCTGCTCGGCATGTGCGCCCATGACGGCCGGCGCCTGGAGGAGGCACAGCAGCTGCTGGAGCGCGTGATCGCGCTCGATCCGCGCCTGCACGATGCCCATAACAACCTCGCCACCGTGCATTTCGACCTCGGCAATTACGAGGAGGCGCGCCGGTGCCAGGAGAGGGCGATCGCGCTGAAGCCGAATTTCGCGGTGGCGTTGACCAATCTCGGCAACACGCTGATGCATCTGGGGTTCTACGAAAAGGCGCTCGAGATGCACGAGCGCGCCATCAAGATCAAACCGAATTATGCCGATGCCCTCTGCAATCGCGGCATGGTCGAGATCGTGCTCGGGCAGATCATGCGCGCCAAGGAGAGTTTCGATCGCGCCCTGCTGTTTCAGCCGCGTCACGCTGAGGCCATCGTCGGCAGCGGCATGGTCAGCATGGAGCTGCGGCACCACGAGGAGGCGGCAGCCAAGTTCGCCACGGCGCTCGCGATCAAGCCGGGCGCGCCGAGGATCCTGGCCCAGCGCGGGCGGCTCAGTTACGAGCTGCAGCGCCTGGAGCCCGCGCTTGCGGATTTTGATGCGGCGCTTGCGATTTCGCCCAAGCTCGAACTGGCCCTTCGGGGCAAGGCCCAGGTCTGCCTCGTCATGGGAAGGACCGCGCAGGCGATGGGGGCCGCGACGACCTTGATCGAGCGAAATCCGCGCTCCGAGATGGGGTTGGCGTTGATGGGATTCGCTTATTCGAACCAGGGAGACATGGACTCCGCGATCCAATATCTCGATCGCGCGCTTGCGCTCCGACCGGATTACGGAGATGCGATCAGGGGCAAGATTTTCTTGCTGGACTACCTCGCAGACGCCGATTTCGCGGTCCAGCAGGCGGTGCGAAAGTCCTGGTGGGATGCGATCGGTTCGAAGATTCCGCAAAGGACGTTGCCCAAGCGGCCGCTCGATCCCGACAAACGGATCGTGGTCGGCTATGTCGCCGCTGAATTCAGGCAGCACTCGGCGGGACTCACCCTGCTACCCGTGCTGCGCAACCATGATCACACCAAGTTTGAGATCATCTGCTATTATTCCTGGCCGGGAGAGGACGAGTACACCGCCAAGTTCAAGGAGTTGGCGGACGTCTGGGTGAACGCCTGGCAGATGTCGGACGACGAGCTCGCCGATCGCATTCAGGCGGACAATGTCGACATCCTGATCGACGTGTCCGGCCACACGACCGGCAACCGGCTGCAGTGTTTCGCGCGGAAGCCGGCCCCGATCCAGGCCACGGGCTTCGGACACGCGACGGGCACGGGCATGCAGACCATGGACTATGTGCTCGCGGATCCCATTTTCATTCCGCCATCGGCTCGGCATTTGTTTCCGGAAAAGATCTACGATCTGCCATGCCTGATCACGATGGAGCCCGTCACCAATCAGCAGCCCTCCGAGCTGCCGATGCTCCGCAACGGCTATGTCACCTTCGGCGTGTTCAACCGCATCTACAAGATCTCGGATGATGCCATTCGTGTGTGGTCGCGCATCATGCGGGAGGTGCCGGGATCGAAGATCGTCCTCAAGCATGGTTTGCTCGATGATCCCTTGCTGCGCGACAGCTTGGTCGCACGCTTCATCGCGCAGGGCATCGCGGAGGAGAACATTACCTGTCTCGGCACCACCTCGCGCGACGACCATCTGAAGGCCTTTGATCAGATCGATATTTCCCTCGACACGTTCCCACAAAACGGCGGCATCAGCACTTGGGAATCCCTCTACAAGGGCGTTCCGGTCGTCGCCAAGCTCGGCATTGGAGCATCCTCGCGTGCCGGTGGCTCGATCGTAGCCGCTGTCGGTCTCGGCGACTGGGTCGCCGAGGATGACGACGGCTACGTCGAGATCGCCCGCAAGTTCGCCTTGCAGCCCGAGTATCTGGCGAAGTTGCGGGCGGGATTACCGGCTCAGATCGCAGCCTCGCCCGCCGGCAATGTCGAGATCTACACGCGCGAGCTCGAGGGGGGGTACCGTCAGTTCTGGCGCGACTATTGTGCTGGCGCCCCGGAGAAGAGCAACGACGCTGCGGTAGGCGGGACAGCACCTAGCGGCTCCTGAGCCGGATCCTGCGGCGAGCCCCGGAATAGCCCGGAAGGATTTCCGGTCCCGCCGACCGGCTGGCCCGCGCGAATCAGTTAGACTCGCCCCGGGCCATCTCCCGGAGAAACACTTTGCAAAGCAGCGCCGGCGCGCGCGCATTCCAGAATGCGCGATTGCAGAAGAAGTTGAAGAAGCAGGCCGATGCCATCATCTCCGCCGCGGCGAGCGCTTATGGCCAAGGCAGATATGCGGAGAGCGAGGCGCTCTGCCGCCAGATCGTGCAGGCCGTTCCGGATCATTTCGACGCCACGCATCTGCTCGGTTTGAGCGTGCAACAAGGCGGGCGTCTCGTCGAGGCGCAACACCTGCTTGAGCGCGCGATCGCAATCGATCCGCGTTCGCACAAGGCGCATCACAATCTCGCCGCTGTCCACCTGTCGCTTCAGAAATTCGAGGCCGCCCGCGCGTGTCAGGAAAGAGCGATCGCACTGAAGCCGAATTTTCCGCCGGCCTTGGCAGGCCTCGGCAACGCCTTGCTCCAGATGAACCTGCCGGAGCAAGCCATCGAACTGTATGACCGCGCCATCGCTCTGAAGCCCGACAACGCCGATGCGCTCTGCAATCGTGGTCTGGCCGAGCTGGCGCTGGGCCGATTAGACCGCGCCAAGCAGAGTTTCGAGCGCGCTCTGTTGTTTCAGCCGCGTCACGCCGAAGCGCTTATCGGCAAGGGCGTGGTCGGGATCGAGCTCAAGCATTATGACGAGGCGGAAGCCGCGCTCGCAGCGGCGTTCGCGATCAGGCCAGGTTCGGCGAAGGTCCTCGCGCACCGTGGACGGCTTAATCTTGCGCTGTCGCGGCCGGAACAGGCGGCAGCGGATTTTGACGCAGCGCTTGCGCTGTCACCGAAGCTTGAAGTGGCCCTGCGGGGAAAGGCAGAAGTCGCGCTGAGCATGGGGAATACGGCGCAGGCGATTCTGGCCTGCACGGCGTTGCTCGAGGAAAATCCGCGCTCGGCAATCGCGTTGGCGCTGCTGAGTTCCTGCTTCGCCAACCAGGGCGAGATCGCGGCTGCGATCGAACATCTCGACGCCGCCCTCGCAATCGCGCCGGACCAGCCGGAGCTGATCGCGCGGAAGATCTATTTTCTGGACTTTCTCTCGGATGCCGATTTCGCGGTCCAGCAGGCGGCACGCAAATCCTGGTGGGATGCGGTCGGCGCCAGATTGCCACGGAGAAAGCTCGCGCCCCGGCAGCTCGATCCCGACAGGCGGATCGTGGTCGGCTATGTCGCGGCCGAGTTCTGGTACCACTCGGCGGCGTTCGGCCTGTTACCGGTGCTGCGCCACCATGACCACGCCAAGTTCGAGATCGTCTGCTATTCCTGCTCGCCGGTCCGAGATGAAATGACTGCAAAGTTCAAATCGTCGGCGGATGTCTGGGTCGACGCCCGGCAGCTTTCGGACGATGAACTGGCCGACCGTATCGAGGCCGACAAGGTCGATATCCTGATCGACGTGTCAGGGCATACGACCGGCAACAGGCTCCCGGTGTTCGCCCGCAAGCCGGCCCCGATCCAGGTCACGGGCTTCGGACATGCCACGGGCACCGGCCTTCAGACCATGGAATACGTGCTCGCCGATCCGATCTTCATTCCGGAATCGGCCCGTCATCTGCTGGCCGAAAAGGTCTACGATCTGCCGTGCCTGATCACGATCGATCCGATCCTGGATGTTTGCGCTTCGGAGCTTCCCATGCTCCGCAACGGCCACGTGACGTTTGGCGTCTTTAATCGCATCTCCAAGATATCGGATGAGGTCATCCGCGTGTGGTCCAGGGTGATGCGGGAGGTGCCCGGATCGAAGATCATCATCAAGCACACGCAGCTTGACGATCCCATGCTGCGCGATGGTCTGCTCGCGCGGTTCATGGCCCAAGGCATTGCCGAAGAGAACATCACCTGCCTGGGCTCGACCGAGCGCAAAGAGCATCTGCGAGCCTTCGCGCAAGTCGATATTTCGCTCGATCCATTTCCGCAGAATGGCGGCGTCAGCACCTGGGAATCCCTCTATGCGGGCGTTCCCGTCGTCGCCAAGCTCGGCCACGGCGCCTCCTCGCGTGCCGGCGCCTCCATCGTGACCGCCGTCGGTCTCGGCGACTGGGTCGCCGAGGATGACGATGGTTATGTCGAGATCGCTCGCAAATTTGCCTCGCGGCCCGAGCAGCTGGCGAAGTTGCGCGCGGGATTGCCGGCTCTGATCGCAGGTTCGCCCGCCGGCAATGTCGAGATCTACACGCGCGGGGTCGAGGAGGGCTATCGCCAGTTCTGGCGCGACTATTGCGCCGCGGCTTCGAAGGGCGGCGAGGGGGCGTGATGCTGCCTGCCCGGGACAAAAGCCGCGCATTGCCGGAACCGGCTTAGTCGTCCGGAAACCATGAGGCTGCTTGCAGCAGCCCGCTTCACCGGTCCGAAAGCTGTTTGGGCGCATGTGGCACCAAAAGGGTGTGCCAATGCTCGACCTCGTATTCGGCCTCAATACCCGGCTGGGACGCTTGCAGTTCTTCCTAGCCACGATCGTGCTTGCGGTGGTGACGACCGCGATCTGCTTTGCTGTCGCGATGTCCGTGCTGCGCGACATCACGCCGGCCAATGTTCGTCCCGCGGATCTCCTGAAGAGTTGGGGGATGATCGCAGCGATCGCATTCTTCGCGCTGGCGACCGTGACGCTTTACTCGATGCGCTTCCGGGACATCGGGTGGGACCCGGTTTGCGTGGTCCCGGCCTGGATCGCGCTCATGATCGTCGACTATGTCGTCGCGACGCGGTTTCCCGCCTATGCGATCGGCCAGAATCATACCGGCACGATCGTCGGCGGCATCGCCAATCTCGTGCTGACGCTGGCGCTGTTGTTCTGGCCGAGCGGCGACGATCACGCCTGAAGCACGACGAGATGAGGTGCCGTTCGACTTTCTAGACGAACGGCAGCTTGATGTTGCTGCGCTTCTCGAGCCATTCCGGCACGGGCAGGTTCTTGGCGCGCATGAAGTCCGCGTTGAACAGCTTCGACTGATAGCGGCTGCCGGAATCGCACAGCACGGTGACGATCGTCTTGCCGGGTCCGAGCTGCCTGGCGAGGCGCATGGCGCCCACGACGTTGACGCCGGTCGAGCCGCCGAGGCACAGGCCCTCGTGCTGCAGCAGCTCGTAGATCACGCCGACGGCTTCGGCATCGGGAATGAGATAGGCGTCATCGACCTTCGCGGTCTCGACGATCGCGGTCGCCCGGTTGAGGCCGATGCCCTCGGTGATCGAGCCGCCCGGCGTCGCCTTGGCATCGCCGGTCCTGAAGTATTCGTACATGCCGGCGCCGTGCGGGTCTGCACAAGCGATACGAATGTTCTTGTTCTTCTCCTTGAGGTAGCGACTGGTGCCGGCGAGCGTGCCGCCGCTGCCGACCGAGCAGACGAAACCGTCGACCGTGCCGCCGGTCTGCTGCCAGATTTCGGGTCCCGTCGACTCGTAATGCGCCTTGGCATTGTCGAGATTGTTCCACTGGTCCGCGAACAGCACGCCATTAGGTTCGGTCTTGCGCAACTCGTCGGCGAGGCGGCGGCCGACATGCTGGTAGTTGTTGGGATTGGAGTAGGGCAGTGCCGGCGATTCCAGCAGCTCGGCGCCGCACAGCTTCAGAAAGTCCTTCTTCTCCTGGCTCTGCGTCTCCGGGATCACGATCAGGGTGCGATAGCCGCGCGCGCTCGCGACGACCGCAAGGCCAATGCCGGTATTGCCGGCGGTCGATTCCACCACGAGACCGCCGGGCTTGAGCTCGCCGCGCTTCTCGGCTTCGAGGATCATCCATTTGCCGGCGCGATCCTTCACCGACTGGCCGGGATTCATGAACTCGGCCTTGCCGAGAATGGTGCAGCCGGTCAATTCCGAGGCGCGCTTCAGCTTGATGAGCGGGGTGTTGCCGATGGCTTCGACAACGTCGTTTCGAATGATCATGTCGGGGAAATCGCTACCAAGGAGGTTGATCTGGTTGGCCAGAACGTAGTGCCTGGGAGGCCAAAGGGGAAGGCTTTTGCGCTGCGGCGAAACCGGGCGAAACCTCTGCTCAAACAACGATATTCCTGAGAGACGCGCCCGGCGACGATGCGCTCGGCCGCAAGCCGGGACATCGGGAGGAGGAAATGCCCGCGCTCCGTCCGGCCAGGGAAGATGACAGTCGTCATCCGCCTCCTCGCGACCAATTTTTGCCAAGAGCGGGACTTCCCGCCATCGATGGCTGTAGATGGCGCCTGGATGGCCGAAATCAAATCTGCCCGAAGAACGGCCTTCTCTCGGCGATTGACGGGCTTGTGGGATGACTCAGCCAGTGAGCGCGACCGAAGCGGCACGGTGCGTTCGGACGGAAAAGGCCCAAGTGTCGCTGTGGCAGCAATATCACATGAAATCTTGGTAAGCTTGATTGGGCATCTCAATATTTCAAAATGAGAAAAATAACTGCAAGACAACGACCTTTTGAATTTAAGGTGGTTCGTTCCACTTCGTTTGCGTGGCCATTTCGCAACTGCGGGACTGTCCCGCAGTTCGGCGCCCGGCTAGTATGATTTTTGAGGTTCCGCAGAAAGCATCGCCGCCTGTGAATGAGTTGTCCAAAGACCCCCGACTGTCCCGCCGCGAATCGGTTAATCCGGCTGCGCGGCGGTTCGATCTGCCCCGCGGGGGATGGATGTGACACAGGATGTTCCTGGGATCGCCGTGCAGCGGTCTGAAGGTTCTGCATCCCGGACGACGCTGCGCGCGGCGCGCTGGCTTGCGGTGGTGTGCCTCGCCGTCGGTTCCGGCGCTTGCGTGCTGACCCAGGATCTTCCCGATCCCGCCCTCGATGTTCCCGCGCAGTACAAATATGCCGGGAAGGCGGATGCGCCGCCGTCGCTGGATTGGTGGCGCAGCTTCCGCTCCGCGGAGCTGACGCAGTTGATGGAGGAGGCGCAGACCGTCAATCTCGACATCGCCGCCGCAGTGGCGCGCATCGTCCAGGCTGACGCCCAGGCCCGGCAGGCGGGCGCGGCGCTGCTGCCGAACTTGTCCGGCACCGGGCAGGAGGCCTATTCGCGCACCTCCGGCTCCTCCGCTTCAGGGCTTACCAATGGCGGCCGCGAGGTCGTCAACTACCAGGCATCGCTGAGCGCGAGCTACCAGCTCGACTTCTGGGGTCAGAACCGGGATGCGCTGCAGACGGCTGAGGAGACGGCGAACGCCAACCGCTTTGACCGCGACACCGTCGCGCTGACGACGCTCGCAGCCGTTGCCAATGCCTATTTCCAGGTGCTGTCCTCGCAGGACCGCATCAGGACTTCACAGCGCAACATTGCGAGCGCGCAGCGCATCCTCGATGCCGTGAGGGAGCGGCGCAAGGCCGGCACCGGCACCGATCTCGACGTCGCCCAGCAGGAGAGCGTGCTTGCCAACCAGAAGGCCCTGGTGCCGCCGCTGCGCCAGACGCTCGACCAGAACGTCAACGCGCTCGCCGTGCTGGTCTCGCGCCCGCCGGAAAGCGTGCGCGTGCTTGGCGGCTCGCTGGACCGGATCGCGATCCCGCGTGTGACACCCGGCCTGCCGTCGGAGCTGCTGACGCAGCGGCCGGATATTCGCCGGCAGGAGGCGCAGCTCGCCTCGGCGACGGCGAATATCGGCAACGCCCGCGCGCAGTTCTTTCCGACCATCCAGCTCACCGGGAATGGCGGCTATCAGAGCTCGGCCCTGGTCTCGCTGTTCCAGCCCCATGCGGCCTTCTTCCAGCTCGTCGGCAGCGCTACGCAACCGATCTTCGACGGCGGCAGGATCCTTGGCAATTTCGAGTTCGCCAAGGCGCGGCAGGACGAGTTGCTCCAGACCTATCGCAAGACGATCATTCAGTCCTTTGCCGACGTCGACAATGCGCTGTTCTCGATCAAGCAGACCACGATCAAGCTTCAATTGCAGCGCGATGTCGTCACGGCCTCGCGGCGCGCCTTCGATCTCGCCGAGCAGCAATTGCGCGCCGGCACCGCCGACATCGTGACCGTGCTCAACACTCAACTGACCCTGTTCCAGGCGGAAGACGCGCTGTCACAGGCGCAACTGGCCCGCTTGCTCGCCATCGTCAGCCTGTATCAGGCGCTCGGCGGCGGCTGGGAGCCGCGCATGGAGAAACCGGTCAATGCTCTTTAAGCCGGATAGCAAGCAAGGCGTAGAGCAGGGGACGGCGAAGAAACCGCGCGGCCGCGGCTTCATCATGACCCTGATCACGCTCGCGATCCTCGGCGGGCTCGGTTATTACGGCTGGACCGTCTGGCATCAGCAGCCGCAGCAGGCGAACGGCCGCAACCAGCGGCCCGATCTGCCGGTGCCGGTGCTGGCGGCGACGCCGCGCATCCAGGATGTTCCTGTCTATCTCGACGGCGTCGGCGCGATTCGCGCGCTCAACACCGTGACCGTGCGCTCGCAGGTCGACGGCAAGCTCATCGCCGTGAATTTTACGGAAGGGCAGGACGTCAAGAAGGGCGACGTGCTAGGCGAGATCGATCCCGCGCTCTACCAGGCCACCTACGATCAGGCGGTCGCCAAGAAGGCGCAGGATCAGGCCCAGCTCGCCAACCAGCGCATCGACCTGACACGGTATGAGCAGCTCGCTGCCTCCAATGCCGGCTCCAAGCAGCAGGCCGACACCCAGCGCGCGCTGGTCGCGCAGACCGAGGCGTTGGTCAAGGCCGACCAGGCCGCGATCGACAACGCGGCGGCGACGCTAAGCTATACCAAGATCGTGGCGCCGATCTCCGGTCGGGCCGGTCTGCGTCAGGTCGACCAGGGCAACATCGTCCACGCCTCCGACACCACGGGGCTCGTGGTGATCACGCAATTGCAGCCGATCGCGGTGTGGTTCAGCTTGCCGCAGCAACAGATCATGCGCGTCAACGCCGCGGCCGCCAAGGGTCCGCTCGCAGTCGATGTGTTCGGCAACGACGGCGTCACGGTGATCGACACCGGCAAGCTCACCGGCATCGACAACCAGGTCGACCAGACCACCGGCACGCTCAAGCTCAAGGCGGAATTTCCCAACGCCAACTACCAGCTCTGGCCGGGCCAGTTCGTGAACGTTCGCCTCAAGGTCGAGACGCTGATGCAGGCGCTGGTGGTGCCGACGTCGGCCGTACAGCGCGGCCCGATCGGGACGTTCAGCTACGTCATCGGCGAGGATAATCTGGTCTCGGCCAAACCCGTGACGGTGACCCAGCAAAACGAGCATGATGCTGTCATCGCGAGCGGCCTGTCGGCGAACGACAGGGTCGTGACCACGGGCTTTGCCAATCTGTCCGACGGCTCGAAGGTGGTCATCGGCCGCGATGACCAGACCCCGTCGGCCGATCTCGCGCCCCGCAAGCGCACGCGCGGTCCGGACGGCCAGAAGAAGGACGGTGCCAAGGAAGGCCAAAAGGACGGACAAGGTAAGGACAGCGAGTTCCGCGCCAAGCGCAGGAGCAGCGAGGGTGACCAGAAGGGACAGACCGGGCCGGCACCAGGGCCTGGTGCATCGGGAAGTGGAGCCAAACAACCATGATCCCGATCCCGACAACAGCCGCTTGACGCGGTAGGCAGATCCCATGGGTGTCTCCGAACCCTTCATCCGCCGTCCCATCGCGACCTCGCTGCTTGGCATCGCGCTTCTGATCGGCGGGCTGCTGGGCTATTTCGCGCTGCCGGTCTCGGCGCTGCCGCAGGTCGATTTCCCGACCGTGCAGGTGACGACGCAGCTTCCAGGCGCGAGCCCCGACGTGATCGCCTCGCTGATCACAGCGCCCCTGGAGCGGCAGCTCGGCCAGATCCCTTCGCTGTCGGCGATGAATTCGACCAGCTCCTTCGGCGTCAGCCAGATATCGCTGCAGTTCGATCTCAACCGCGACATCGACGGCGCGACCCAGGACGTGCAGGCCGCGATCAACGCCGCGGCGGGCGTGCTGCCCAAGACGCTGCCTTATCCGCCGACCTACGCCAAGGTGAACCCGGCGGACGCTCCGGTGATGACGCTGGCGCTGCGCTCCGACACCATCTCGCTGCGGGCCATGAGCGACATCGCGGATACGCTGCTGGCGCAGCGGCTGAGCCAGATTTCCGGCGTCGGGCGCGTCTCGGTGCTGGGCGGTCTGAAGCCGGCCGTACGCATCCAGGCAGACCTGGCGCGGCTCGCCGCCTACGGCATTGCCATGGAAGATCTGCGCACTGCGATCGCCAATGCCAATGTCTCCGGGCCGAAAGGCTCGCTCGACGGCGCCCAGCAGGCCTACATCATCGCGGCCAACGACCAGATCGCCGCCGCCGACGCCTACAAGCCCATCATCATCGCCTACCGCAACGGTTCGCCGGTCACTATCGCCGACGTCGCGCAGATCGTCGACGGCCTGGAGAACGACCGCACCGGCGGCTGGTACCAGGGCACGCCGGCCGTCATCATCGACATCCAGCGCCAGCCCGGCGCCAATGTCATCGACGTCGTTAGCCAGATCCGCGCCGAAATCCCCAAGGTGCAGCGCGCGATCCCAGCCGGCGTGAACCTCACTATCGTCTCCGACCGCACCGTGACCATCCGCGCTTCGGTCCACGATGTGCAGTTCACGCTGGTCCTCAGTGTCGTGCTGGTGACGCTGGTGGTGCTGCTGTTCCTGCGCTCGCTGCGGGCGACCCTGATCGCCGGCGTGGCATTGCCGCTGTCGCTGATCACGAGCTTCGGCATCATGTATTTCGCCGGCTTCAGCCTCGACAATCTGTCGCTGATGGCGCTGACGATCGGCACCGGCTTCGTCGTCGACGACGCCATCGTGATGATCGAGAACATCGTCCGCCACATGGAGAACGGCGACAGCGCGATGGAGGCCTCGCTGAAGGGCGCCAGCGAGATCGGCTTCACCGTGATCTCGCTGACGGTGTCGCTGATCGCGGTGTTCATCCCGCTGCTGTTCATGTCAGGCCTCGTCGGGCGAATGTTCCGCGAATTCGCGCTGACACTGACGATCGCGGTCGTGACCTCGGCCGTGGTCTCGCTGACGCTGACGCCGATGATGTGCTCGCGGCTGCTCAAGCACGCGCATGAGGAGCTGGCGGTGCCGGGCCTCGCCGCCATCAGCCGTTTCATCGACCGCACCGTCGAGGCCTACCACCGTACGCTGCTGGTGGTGTTGCAGCACCAGCGCACGACGCTGGTCGTGACCTTCGCCACGCTGGTCGCGACTCTCGTCCTCTACGTCGTCGCGCCAAAAGGCTTCCTGCCGCTTCAGGACACCGCCTCGATCACGGCGGTGACGGAGGCGGGGCCCGACGTGTCGTTTGCGGAGATGCGGAAGCGGCAGACCGAGGTTGCCGATGCCATCAAGGCCGATCCTGATGTGACCGGGGTGGTGTCGGTCATCGGGGCGGGCTCGGTCAACCCGACTACGAATGTCGGCCGCCTCGTCATGTCGCTGAAGCCGCGCGGCGAGCGGCGCGACGATGTCAGCGCGGTCATTGTCCGGCTGAAGGAGAGGGTGTCCGGCATCCCCGGAATGACCGTCTATTTCCAGCCGGTGCAGGACGTGCAGATCTCGACCCAGTCGAGCCGCTCGCAGTACCAGTACACGTTGACCGGCACGGATGCGGCGCTGGTGTCGGAATGGGCGCGCAAGCTGGTCGCGGAGATGCGGCGCGATCCATTGTTCCGCGATGTCTCCTCGGAGGCGCAGGAAGGCGGCCTGCGCGCGCAGCTCGATGTCGACCGCACCCGTGCCGGCCAGCTCGGCGTCAGCCTGCAAGGCATCACCGACACGCTGAACGACGCCTTCGCACAGCGACAGATCTCGACCATCTACGGCCAGGCCAACCAGTACCGCGTGGTGCTGGAGGCGCTGCCGATGTACCAGCGCGATCCCTCGATCCTGTCGAAGCTCTATCTGCCGGGGGCCGCGAGCGCGACCGCAGGCACGCCCAACGCGCAGGTGCCGCTGTCGGCCGTGGCGACGCTGAAGCGCACCACTGCGCCGCTGGCGATCTCCCATCAGGCGCAATTCCCCGCGATCTCCCTCAGCTTCAACCTGGCGCCGGGCGCAGCGCTCGGCGATGCCGTCGAAGCGGTCAAGACGATCGAGACCCGTATCGCAATGCCCAACAGCATCGTCGGCGTTTATTCCGGCGACGCCGCCGAATTTGCCAAGGCGCTGGCAGGACAGCCATGGCTGCTGCTCGCCGCCGTGATCACGATCTACATCGTGCTGGGCGTGCTCTATGAGAGTTACATCCACCCGATCACGATCCTCTCGACGCTGCCCTCGGCCGGCGTCGGCGCCATCCTCGCGCTGATGCTGTGCGGGCAGGACCTCTCGGTGATCGGCCTGATCGGCATCATCCTGCTGATGGGCATCGTCAAGAAGAACGCGATCATGATGATCGACTTCGCGCTCGAAGCCGAGCGCGGGCAGGGCATGTCGCCGCAGGAAGCGATCGTGCAGGCGTGCCTTTTGCGCTTTCGACCGATCATGATGACGACGCTGGCAGCGCTGTTCGGTGCGCTGCCGCTCGCAATCGAGAGCGGCACCGGCGCCGAGCTGCGCTTCCCGCTCGGCATCTCCATCATCGGCGGCCTGTTGCTGAGCCAGTTGCTGACGCTCTACACCACGCCCGTGATCTACCTCGCGCTCGACCGCATCAACCGCCGCCTCGAGCGCGCGCTGCCGCCGGCCGAGCCGGGAGGTCCGCCGGTCGCGGGCGCGACCGAGGGGATGCAGTGATGGCATCGATCTCGGAACCCTTCATTCGCCGCCCGGTCGCGACCACGCTGCTGTCGATCGGGTTGTTCCTGCTGGGTGTCGTGGCCTACGATTTCCTTCCCGTCGCCTCGGTCCCGAACGTCGATTTTCCCGCCATCTTCGTCTCGGCCAGCCGGCCGGGCGCCGATCCGTCCGTGATGGCGGCGACCGTGGCTTCGCCGTTGGAGCGGCGGCTCGGCGAGATTGCCGGCATCAACCAGATCACATCGACGTCGTCGCTGGGCACCACCAACATCCAGCTCCAGTTCGACATCGGCCGCAACATCGACAAGGCCGCGCGCGACGTGCAGGCGGCGATCAACGCATCGCTGGTCGACCTGCCGAGCGACCTGCCGGCGCTTCCGCGCTTCCGCAAGGCCAACACCGCCGGAGCGCCCGTCTTCGTATTGGCGCTGACCTCGAAGACCCTTGCGGCAAGCGCGATCTACGATGTCGCCGACACCGTGCTGGCCCAGCGCATCTCCCAGGTCCCCGGCGTCGGCAACGTGACGATCAGCGGCGCGGACCAGCCGGCGGTGCGGATCCAGCTCAATCCTGTGGCGCTGTCGAACGCCGGCATCGCCACCGACGACGTCCGGACTGCCATCATCAACGCCAATCCGCTCGGCCCCGTCGGCATCTTCAACGGCGAGCGCCAGAGTGAGACGCTGTCGCTAAACAAGCAGATGCGCACGGCCAAGGAATTCCGGGACATCATCATCAAGAGCGCGAACGGCAGTTTCCTGCGGCTGTCCGACGTCGCCGAGATCGAGGATGGCGTCCGCAATGCCCGTTCGATCGCGTGGTTTAACAAGCAGCCGGCGGTGCTGATCCAGATCACCAAACAGGGCGACGCCAACGTCATCGATACCGTCGACCGGGTGAAGGCGCTGATCCCCGAGCTGAAGCAGTGGATTCCGGCCGGCGTGGAGGTCTCCACCCTGGTCGACCGCACCAGCACGATCCGCGCCAGCGTCATGGACATGCAATGGACGCTGCTGGCGACTGCCATCCTGGTGATGGTCGTGGTGTTCGTGTTCCTGCGCCGTCTGACGCCGACGATCGCGGCTGGCATCTCGGTGCCGCTGGCGCTGGCCGGCACCTGCGCCGGCATGTGGGTCGCGGGCTTCTCGATCGACAATCTGTCGCTGATGGCGCTGGCGATCTCGGTCGGATTCGTGGTCGACGACGCCATCGTCATGATCGAGAACATGTACCGCAATCTCGAGCACGGCATGCGGCCGTTCCAAGCGGCGATCGAGGGCGCCAGGCAGATCGGCTTCACCGTGGTCTCGATCAGCCTGTCGCTGATCGCAGCGTTCACGCCGTTGATCTTCATGGACGGCATTGTCGGTCGTCTGCTGCGCGAGTTTTCGCTGACGCTGACCTTCGCGATCGTGGTGTCGACGCTGGTGTCGCTGACGGTCACGCCGATGATCTGCGCCCATTACATCCGGCAAACCACGTCCGGCACCGCGACGCTGTTCGATCGCATCATCGAGGGATCGCTGTCGCGAATCGTCGCATTCTATGCCCGCACCCTGCGTACCGTCCTGGAATTCCCGCTGCTGACGCTGCTGGTGTTCTTCGCCACGATCGGGCTGACGGTGATGCTCTACATCAAGGTCCCCAAGGGCTATTTTCCGACCGACGATTCTGGCTTCGTCATCGGCGCGACGCGCGCCTCCGCGGACATCTCGTTCCAGTCTATGCTTAGCCTTCAGCAGCGGCTCGCCGACATCGTCATGCAGGATCCGGCGGTGGCCGGCATCGGCTCGACGGTCGGCGGCGGAGGCGGGCCGGGCGGCGCAACCTCGAACCGCGGCACCATGTTCATCAGCCTGAAGCCGCCGGAGGAGCGCAATCACGTTTCGACGCAGGTCGTGATCGATCGCCTGCGGCGCGCATTGTTCCCGGTGCCCGGCATCCGCCTCTTCATGTTCGCCGCCCAGGATGTGCGCGCCGGCGGACGGCAGAGCGACTCCGACTACCAGTACACGCTGACCAGCACCGACCTCGGTTTGCTGCAGAAATGGGCTCCGATTGTCGCCAAGCGCATGGAAAGCGTCGAGGGTATCACCGACGTCTCCAGCGATCGCGATCCCGGCGGCCTCCAGCTCACGCTCACGATCGACCGCCAGAAGGCCTCGGCGCTCGGTGTCAGGGTTCAGGATATCGACAACGCGCTGAACAACGCGTTCTCGCAGCGGCAGATCTCGATCATCTACACCCAGCGCAACCAGTACATGACCGTGCTGGAGATCAATCCGAAATTCCAGGTCGATCCCTCCAACCTCGAGCGTATCTACGTTGCCGGCGCGGGCGATGCGCAGGTGCCGCTGTCGGCCGTGGTGCATGCGACGCGCGGACTGGCCGCGCTCGCGGTCTATCATTCGCAGTCGTTCCCTTCGACCACGGTGTCGTTCAACCTGCTGCCGGACGTGCAGCTTCAGGCGGCGACGCAGAACATCCAGCGCGCGGTGGAAGAACTGCACATGCCCGAAGGCATCCGCGGCAGCTTCGACGGCAATGCCGCCGACTTCGCCAAGACCAGCGGCCGCCAGCCGCTGCTGATCCTCGGCGCGCTGGTGGCGATGTATATCGTGCTCGGGGTGCTCTATGAGAGCCTCGCCCATCCGCTCACGATCATCTCGACGCTGCCCTCGGCCGGGTTGGGTGCGCTGCTCGCCCTGCAGCTCACCAATACGCCGCTGACGGTGATCGCCTTCGTCGGCATCATCCTCTTGATCGGCATCGTCAAGAAGAACGGCATCATGATGGTGGATTTCGCGCTCGACGCCGAACGCCAGCGCGGCCTGTCCTCGGCGGAGGCGATCTTCGAGGCCTGCCAGGCGCGCTTCCGCCCGATCCTGATGACGACCATGGCGGCGCTGTTCGCCGGCATTCCGCTCGTGGTGGCGACCGGCCCCGGCACGGAGCTGCGCCGTCCGCTCGGCATCACCATCATCGGCGGTCTGTTCGTCTCGCAGATCCTGACGCTCTACACCACGCCCGTGATCTACCTGCTGATCGACCGCCTGCGGCGGCGGTCGGAGCCGCGTCCGGTGCCTGCGCCGGCGGAATAGGTTGTTGAAGCGCCGCATCAAGCGTATAGCGGCGCCCATGTCGAACTCACCAGATCCAGCCGCGGCCGAGCCGATTCCTGAGTGCCCGCATTGCCAGAAGCCGATGCCGCTGTGCATCTGCGACAGCATCACGCCGATTGAAAATCGGCTGTCGCTCCTGATCCTGCAGCACCCGCAGGAGCAGGACAGGGCGCTCGGCACAGCGCGCCTGCTTGCCGGGCATTTCGCCAAGGCGACGGTGCGGGTCGGCCTGTCCTGGCCGAGCCTGTCCAAGGCGCTGGGCCATCACGTCGAGAACGCTTCGCACTGGGCCGTGCTTTATCTCGGTTCGGCCCGTGCCGCCGATCTCGAAGCGGCAGCCGAGGTCGTCGCGCTCAACCGCAAGGGCGAGGTCGCGGACAACCAGCGCGCCATCCTCGGCAAGCTCGAAGGCATCGTGCTGCTCGACGGCACCTGGAGCCAGGCCAAGGCGCTGTGGTGGCGCAATCCCTGGATGCTCAAGTGCCAGCGCGTGATCCTCAACCCCGCGCACCCCTCGCGCTATGGGCGTCTGCGCAAGGAGCCGCGCAAGGACGGGCTGTCGACCATCGAGGCCGCGGCAACGATTCTCGCCGGCCTCGAGCGGCGTCCCGACATCGCGGAGACCCTGAACGCCAGTTTCGAACGGCTGTTAACACGCTACCGGGAGGTCCAGGCCGAGATGCCGGAACTGGCGCCCAAACCTGCCCCGAAGGGCCGGCGCGACTTCCGGCGGCGCAAACGGGCCTGACTTCGGCCGAACTCATCTGTACGGTCGATCGCACCGCGAGGCGCGGGCGTCTAGAGACCGTCGGCGGCACAGGTCGCGGATCTAGCCGCGACGCTGCAGGACGGCTCCAACGTCTTCGTGGCGTCCGGCCATCTCATCACGGCGGTGCCGGCGCCGCTGATCGTTCATGTCCTTCAGATGATCGCACGCAACGTGCGCATCTTCGCGCATCATCTGGTCATCGTCGTGCTGCTCTACGTCGTGATGCCCTGGCCGCTGCACTGGAGCATGCCGCTCGCGCTGCCCGGCTTTGCGATCCTGTTCCTCGCGCTGCTCGGCGGCTCGGTCGCGCTCGGCATGCTCTGCGTGCGTTTCCGCGACATTGGTTCGGCGATCGTCAGCGGCCTGCAATTCGTCTTCTTTCTCACGCCGATCATCTGGACCGAGGACAGCGCGCGCGGCAGCGGCTCGATGAGATCGTCGCCCGCGCCGGCGTCCTGGTGCTTGCCTCGCACGACATCGAGCTGATCCAGAGCACCTGCAACCGGGCGATTCTGCTGGAGCAGGGGCGGATCATCGCGGCCGGGGTAACCGATACGATTCTCGCGCAATATCTGGCTCGGGTCGGCGCGAGGAACGCGTAGCGGTGCGAAGGTCCCCGCTAAGGCATGATCCGGAAAAGTGCGAAGCGGTTTTCGGAAGAGATCATGCGCAAACAACGAGCTAGGGCGCGATGAGGATGCATCCAGATCTCATTGCGCTTTAGGGGCGGCCTCCGGCCAAAATTGGGCGAAGGCGGTTGCCTAACCCGTTGATCCCCTATATTGGTCCGCCCTTACGGGGCCACGTGGCGGAGTGGTTACGCGCCGGTCTGCAAAACCGTTTACTCGGGTTCGAGTCCCGACGTGGCCTCCATCATAAATGTCTGATTTTCCAGCGGAACTCAGTTCTGACGTATTCCGTTGGGTGCGCCGGAGAGGCTCGCCTCTTGGTGTCCCCCGGATTTGCCCGGGGGGCGCTGGAAACCCTGGATTCACGCCCGTTGGCATACACTTCGCATCTGCGAAGTGATGCGACTGACATCAACGAGCGCTGGAGCACCCGTGGGCGACATCGTCCGATTTGTCCCGAAATCCGAGCTGGAGCGGGCTCGTCTCATCCGTGAGGCCCGTGCGATCTATGACAGCATCTTTCCATCGGCCGCACCCGACCGGGTGCCGCAGGATGGCGAGGAACGCGTCAAGACCTGATCGTCGCGGCGCCGGCTTTCACACAGCGCCTACGGCAAAACGCCGGCGAGGCGGTCGCTACGGCTCAAAGTGATAGCAGCCTCAGCAGGCCGCATACCAGCCGTCGGGGAACGGCAGGAGGGGCCAGGCACCCTCGTTGTCATTGGCGGCCATCGGAGTTCTCCCGGACGTCGCGTCAAAACTCCACGAGCGTGGCACGAACTCCTCCTCCGGCGCGGGCGCAAAATCTTCAACGACCATGGCGTCCCGGACGGCATCCAGCAGCAGATTGAATTCGGCTTCGCTTCTCATCGCACCCTCGCAGAACGCGGACGGCGCAATGTCGCAAAGCCGGTTTGTTACCCGGTTGAGCCGATCGTTCGCATTTTAACGATCCGGCGATCGGGCCCCGATTGGTTAGCGATTTCTAAAAATCCCCGGCGAAACTCTAGGTTCCTCCGCTGCGCCGGCAGTGTGAAAGAGATCACATCTTCAGCGGTTTATTTCTCTTAACCCATTGGCATACCGGCCAATGCAGGCCGGAGCGGGCAGGGCGGAATGGGAGACTGGTCATGAAGGCGAGGTTCTTGCGGTTTGCGGGTGTGAAGAGCCGGGCGCGCCGCGCCTCCACGGTCGGGCTGTTCCTGACGCTGTTTGCCTCCGCCGCCCACGGGCAGGGGACGGCCGAACAGCGCCGGGCCTGCACGCCCGACGTCTACCGGCTCTGCGCCGGCGAGATCCCCAATGTCCGCGCCATCACAGCCTGCCTGCGCCGTAACCGCTCAAGCTTGAGCGAGGCTTGCCGCAGCGTGTTCGATCAGGCCGGCGGCTGACATGGCTGGCTCGGTGGATTTGTGCGCAGCAAGTGCCTCGCGAGGGCTGGCGAATCCGGCATAGCCGGCCTGTGGATATGCTGCGGACAGGCTGTGGATATCGCGGCGTCGGCGGGCAGATGCGTCCAGCGCCCGTCTTATCTCGGTCAAGCGGCCTCACTGTGTGAGGCTTTGATCGTGCAGATCTCTCTCAATCGAAACCATTGATTCCCCCGAATTCGACAATTGCGTATCGCGCCAATTCGCGCCCCGAGCAGTTTTTGGGCAGACGCCTGCCCAAATCGCAGGCCCCCTCCATCCAATTTTTTGTACGCCCGCGGACAAGCTTTCCCGCCGGCTCTCCCCCTAGGCTCGCCTCCGAGATCTGGAACATGGCCTTTGCCATGACAATTCGAAGGAGCGGGACATGGAGAGACGGGTATTGCCCCAGGCGCGGCGGGGAACGGCGCGCGCAACGCCTTTGCGCAAGCTCGCGCTCGGCGCCAGCGTCGTCCTTGGCCTGGTTGCCGCAGCACCGCTGAGCGCACAGGCTGCGGCGCCCGCCGCCTGTGCCGCGTTGCAGGAGAAATATCCGGACTGGAAGGGCAAGACGCTCGTCAACGCTATCAATCCGCACACGCCGGGCTATGAGACGATCGATCCGAAGAATCCCAGCAAGTATATCGGCTTCGACATCGATCTCGGCGAGGCCATCGGTGAATGCCTCGGCTTCAAGCTGACCTACAAGCCGGTGACATTCGCGGCACTGCTGACCACATTGGCCGCGGGCCAGGCCGACATCGTCATCTCCGACATCTATGCCACCAAGGAGCGTGCCAAGGCGGCCGACTTCATCACCTACTCGAAGGTGTTCGACGGTGTGCTGGTCGCCAAGGGCAATCCGAAGGGCATCAACGGCATCAACATGTCGATGTGCGGCGCGGCTGCCGCCGAAAACACCGGCTACGTCGAGGTGCCCCTGATCCAGGCCCTGATCCCCGAGTGCAAGAAGGCCAGCAAGGCCGAGCCGACCATCCAGCTCTACGACAACAACGCCAACTGCATCCAGGCGATCCTCGCCGGCCGTGCCGACACCTATGTCAACGACGTCAACACCGTCGACAGCGCGGTGAAGGCCTATCCGGACAAGCTGGAGAAGGCCATCGCGGTGACGATCCCGTATTCTGTCGGTATCGCCGTGCCCAAGGACAAGCCGAAATTCCGCGACGCCGTGCTGGCTGCGCTGATCGAGGTGCAGAAGGCCGGCACGCATATGGAGCTTCTGAAGAAGCATGGGCTCGACGTGAACAACTTCAAGGAGCCGGACATCCTGACCGCCGATTGAGTGCGGCTCACCTCTCCCGACGGGGAGAGCTCGGCGCGAAACGCCGGGTGAGGGGGCGCGGCAAACTCGGTGCAAGCGTAACCCTCGCCCGGATCGCATCGAACGACGCGATCCGACCTCTCCCTAAGGGAGAGGTGATCAGCCCATCCACCGCCTTCGACCAAACTTGATCCCGCTCTCATGACGGCTGGCTGATGTCGCTGTTCCTCCACTATCTGAGCATGCCGTATCTGCTCGAGGGCATCGAGCTCACCCTCGAGGTGACCGCCCTCGGGCTCGGCGGCGGATTGATCCTCGGATTAATCCTCGCCGGCATGCAGCTCTCGCGCTTCTGGCTCCTTGCGGCAATCGCCAGGGCCTACACCGTGATCTTCCGCGGCACGCCATTGATCCTGCAGATGGTGTTCGCCTACGACGCGTTGCCGCATATCGGCATCAAGCTGCCGGCGGTGCTGGCCGCCGGCCTCGCGCTCGCCTGCAACGAGGCGCCGTTCATCGCGGAGATGCTGCGCGCCGGCGTGCTGGGCGTCGACCGCGGTCAGGTGACGGCGGGGCAGGCGCTCGGCATGACGCCGTCGGTGCTGATGCGCCGGGTGATCGCGCCGCAGGCCATCCGCACCATGATCCCGGCCTTCGGCAACGAGGCCGTCAGCGCACTGAAGAATTCCTCGCTCGCTTCCGTCGTCGCGGTGCTGGAGCTGACCCTGCGCTCGACGCAGCTGGCGTCCTCGACCTTCGACTTTTTCTCGATCTTCTTCGCCTCAGGCTTGCTGTACCTCGTGCTGACCTTCGCCATCAGCGTCATCCAGCTTGTGGTCGAATGGTGGCTCGATCTCGACCGCACCACGCGCCGCGAGCGCAAGCTCGCCGATTGTCTGCCGTGGCGTCGTGTTGACCTCACCACCAAGGTCGAATTGGCCGAGACGACCGTCGCCGATCCCGAACCCGTGCAGGCCGAGCCTGCCGACACACCGCCGCTGGCGTTGACCCGTGAGGAGCGCACCCGGCGTGCGGCGACGATCGCGCGCAACAACATCGCGGTCGAGACCAAGGACCTCACCAAGAGTTATGGCGCGCAAAAAGTGCTCGGCGGCCTCGACCTCACGGTGCGGGTCGGGGAGGTCGTTGCGCTGCTCGGTCCCAGCGGCTCCGGCAAGAGCACGCTGCTTCGCTGCATCAACCATCTTGAAAACTGGGACGCCGGCACCGTGCGCGTCGGCGGCCGCCGCCTCGGCTTCGACGATAACGGCAAGCGGCTGTCGCCGCGCGCCATCGCCGATGAGCGCGCCAGCGTCGGCGTCGGCATGGTGTTCCAGCAGTTCAATCTGTTCGCGCATCTGTCGGCCAAGGAGAACGTCGCCGGCCCCCTGCGCTGGGTGCACGGCATGACCCGCATCGATGCCGACCGCCGTGCCACCGAGCTGCTCGACCGCGTCGGTCTCTCGCATCGCGCCGACGCGCTGCCCCGGCATCTCTCGGGCGGCCAGCAGCAGCGTGTGGCCATCGCCCGCGCGCTCGCTCCGAACCCGAGCGTGCTGCTGCTCGACGAACCGACCTCCGCGCTAGATCCCGAGCTCGTCAACGAAGTGCTGGAGGTAATCCGCCGCCTTGCCATCGACGACGGCCTCACGATGATCATCTCGACGCACCAGATCCGCTTCGCCGATGAGGTCGCCGACCGCGTCGCGTTCCTCAGCGGGGGCGCGATCATCGAGGAGGGGCCGGCGCATGAGGTGCTCTCCAATCCCCGCAACCCGCTGACGGCGCGTTTCCTCAACGTGATGGAAGCCGACAAGACGCCGGAGGCGGTGCGTTGAGTGCCGTCGCCGCAAGATTCACGACTCCCAAACAGGCCAGGTCAGAAGAGTTGAAGTCATGAAGCATGTCACGCTGCCGGTTTCGCCGAAGACCGTTCACTGGGGCTATTTCTCCAAGGCGGTCGCACCGGCCCTGACGCTGCGTTCCGGAGATCGCGCCACAATCGAGACGCTCACGCATCATGCGAATGACGATTACGAGCGCATGATCCAGGGCGACCCGGGCGCCGAGAGCGTGTTCCAGTGGACCCGGGAGCACAAGGCGGTGGCGCGCCGCGGCTCCGGCCCCGTCGAGGGCCCGTTCATCCGCGGGGCAGGCGAGGGGATCGGCGTGCATCTCCTCACCGGTCCGGTCGCAATCGAAGGCGCCGAGCCCGGCGATATTCTCGAAGTGCGCATCCTCGACGTCCGGCCCCGGCCGAGTTGCAGTGCCTGCCACGCCGGCCGTTGCTTCGGCTCCAACGTCGCAGCGAACTGGGGCTTTCACTACCACGACCTCATCGAGGAGCCGAAGCCGCGCGAGGTCGTCACCATTTTCGAGCTCGACACCTCCGGCGAGCCCTACGCGAAGGCCGTCTACAATTACGTCTGGACGCCGCAGACCGACCCCGACGGCATCGTGCATCCGACCATCGACTATCCCGGCGTGCGCGTGGACCACGCCACCATCAGGAAGCGCGAGAACATCCTCTCGAGCGTGAAGGTGCCGGCGCGGTTGCACTTCGGCACCATGGGCCTTGCGCCATCGGAAGCCGATTTCGTCAGCTCGATCCCGCCAAGCTATACCGGCGGCAACATCGACGACTGGCGCATCGGCAAGGGCGCGCGGATGTTCTATCCCGTCGCCGTATCAGGGGCCTATTTCTCGGTCGGCGATCCCCACGCCGCGCAAGGTGACAGCGAACTCGGCGGCACCGCGATCGAGACCTCGCTGACCGGCGACTTCGAATTCATCCTGCACAAGAAGGCCGATCTGGCCGGCACCAGCCTCGAAGGCCTCGACCACCCCATGCTCGAGACCGATCATGCCTGGTCGTTCTACGGCTTTACCTATCCGAACTATCTCGCCGCGCTCGGCGCAGATGCGCAAACCGAGATTGCCAATCACGCGAGTCTCGACCGTGCGATGCGCGATGCGTTCAGAAAACTCCGTCGGTTTCTGATGACAGTGCACGGTCTCAGCGAGGACGAGGCGATCTCGCTGCTGTCGGTCGGCGCCGATTTCGGCGTCACCCAGGTCGTCGACGCCAATTGGGGCGTCCATGGCACGATCCGCAAGAACATTTTTCGGTGCGACTAATGCATTGATGTGTATTCGATATTCGGGATGAAGGCGTGAAGGAGAACCCGCATCTGCGGCCCGTCGCTGCGACCGATGACCGCGCACGTCTGGCACGGAGGTTGCTTCGATCGACTGCAATCTGGGTCGATCCGATGAGCTTCCGCCCGTTCACGAGCGAGTCCTACGCGCAAGACGACCGGCCCGATGCGTGGCGGGACGTGCTGGCTGCGGTCGGCCTGCAACCCGCGGGTGGTCACGGCCTGTTCGACGGACACGCGACCGCCTCGCACCGGCACTCCGCGGGCGTCGCATTGACGCGGATGGCCGCGGGCGCGCAGAGCGTTGGTCCGCTCTCGCGAGCGAACGAGGACCTCCCCATCGCTCTGATGCCGGTCGAGGACGGCATGGTGCTGAAAAGCGCCGGCAGTCATCGTATCGTTCCCGTCGGCCACCTCGTGCTGCTGCCGCGCAGCGGCGATTGGAGCATCGTGTTCCAGCGCGACATGCGCGCCATCGTGCTGTCGGTGACGTCCGAAGCACTGCACGGGCGCCTTTCGGGCAAGCCGCGGCTCGGCGAGGCTCGGGTCGTGCCGACCACCGGCTTTGCCGACGTGTTCTCGCGCCTGCTGGACGCGGCCGCGCGCACGCTCGACACGCTGAGTGACGCCGAATGGAATTCGCTCGCGCAGTCGCTCGTCGATCTTCTCCTGACGCTCGCGCATCAGCTGGCGGCGTCGACCTCCGATGCTGGATCCAGCGCGGCGCAGTCTGCGCTGCTGCACCGGATCTGCCAGATTATCGAGCGTCGCCTCGACGATCCCGATCTGGTGCCGGCCCGCGTGGCGCAAGCCGAGGGAATTTCCGAACGCTATTTGCAGAAACTGTTCGAGACGGTCGGCGACAATTTCACCCACTACGTTCGCGAGCGGCGGCTTCAGCGCGCCTGGGCCGACCTGTCCAATCCGACCGAGGCGCATCGTTCGATCTCGGAGATCGCCTACGCCTACGGCTTTGGCGACTCCGCGCATTTCAGCCGCGCCTTCCGCCATCGCTTCGGCCTGCCGCCGCGCGAGTTTCGCCAGCAGGAGGCGGAGCGCGCGACGGCACAGCACGGAATCATCGGTCAGCGCGGCTGGCCGCAGGACGCGCTGGCACAGCTCCGCGCGCATCAGACGGGGACGGAGGCGCGCAGCAATGTCTGCCTCGCCGACTTCGACGCGCCGAGAGCTGAGGGTCGCAAGCACCATCATCTCCCGATCGAAGCCAACCGTGTTCACTGGGGCTATTTCAGCCGCTCGCTGCAGCCGCAGCTCGAGATCGCTTCGGGCGATACCGTCACCATCGAGACGCTGACCCAGCATGCCTCCGACGACCCCGAGCTGATGATCGCGGGCGATGCCGCCGCTGAAAGCGTGTTCGGCTGGACCAAGGCCAGGAAGAACGTGGATCGCCGCGGCGCGGGTCCGATGGATGCCAGCGTGTTCGGACGCGGCGCCGGCGAAGGCTTTGGCGTGCACATCTGCACGGGTCCCGTGGCAGTGAAGGACGCCCAGCCGGGCGACGTGCTGGAGGTGCGGATCCTCGACATCGTGCCGCGCGCGAGCCGTCATCCCAAACATTCAGGCCGCGTGTTCGGCTCCTCCGTCGCAGCCTGGTGGGGATATCACTACAACGAGTTTCTCGCGGGTCCGAAGCCGCGCGAGGTCGTGACGATCTATGAGATATTCGACGACATCGACGCGCCGCACGCCCGCGCGCTCTATTCCTACCGCTGGGAACCGCAAACCGATCCGTTCGGGGTGGTGCACGCGGCCTATGATTATCCCGGAGTTCCCGTGGCGCCCGGCACGGTGAAGCGCCGGCATGCCGTGCTCGATGGGATCAAGATTCCCTTGCGGCCGCATTTCGGCGTGATCGCGGTGGCCCCGCGCGAGGTGGATTTCATCGACTCCGTGCCACCCTCATATTTCGGCGGCAATCTCGACAATTGGCGGCTGGGGAAGGGGTCGACGGTCTATCTTCCGGTTTCGGTTCCCGGCGCGCTGTTGTCGGTCGGCGATCCCCATGCCACCCAGGGCGACGGCGAACTCAGCGGCACCGCGATCGAATGCTCGATGACCGGCACCTTCGAGGTGATCCTGCACAAGAAGGCCGATCTCGCCGGACAGCCCTTCGCCGATCTCTCTTATCCCCTGATCGAGACTGCAACCGATTGGGTGCTGACCGGCTTCAGCCATCCGAACTACCTCGCGGAGTTCGGCGCCCAGGGGCAGAGCGAGGTTTACGCGAAGTCGTCGCTCGATCTCGCCATGAAGGACGCATTCCGGAAGATGCGGCGCTTCCTGATGAACGTCAAAGGCCTCAGCGAGGACGAGGCGATCGCGCTGATGTCGGCCGCCGTCGATTTCGGCGTCACGCAAGTCGTCGACGGCAATTGGGGCGTGCACGCCATCCTCAGCAAGCGCCTGTTTCAGGACGCACCTTAACAAGGACATTTTTGGTGAAATTCCACATGATCAGCGGCGGCCCGAAGCCGGTCGCACCCTTCAGCCACGCCGTGGAGACCGATGGCTTCGTCTTCGTCACCGGCCAGATGCCGGACACGCCGCAAGCGCCGGGCGAGTTGCCCGAGGGCATCGTCGCGCAGACCCGCGCAGTGATGGAGAACTTGAAGATCGTCTTGGCAGGCCTCGATCTCGGCCTCGAGCACGTCGTGATGACGCGGATCTATCTGACGCGTTTCAAGGAAGATTATGCGGCGATGAACGAGACCTACCGCACGTACTTCGCGCCCGGCCGCCTGCCAGCCCGGACCTGCGTCGGTGTCACTGGCTTGGCGTATGACGCATTGATCGAGATCGATCTGGTCTGTCGGCGGCCGTGATAGCAGCGTGGGGTGGATTAGCGAAGCGCAATCCGCAACCTCTGCAAGATGACCGCGCTGCGGCTGCGCTACGATCCCGGCACCAAGACGACCTCGTTCCTCGCGGAGTAGCCCTCGGCCGGGATGGTCCGGAGGAGGGAGCATCCCAACCTTCCTCCGGCGCGTTGCGGGTGATGACGAATTCGTCCTTTGCAAGCGCAAGCGGCTTTGTTATACGCAGCCGCGCGCGAACGACTGGTTCGCCTTTTCCTCGGTAGCTCAGCGGTAGAGCATCCGACTGTTAATCGGATGGTCGCTGGTTCGAATCCAGCCCGGGGAGCCAAATTCTACCGCACATTCAACAGTTTACGGTTGCGCCCTCGCGCGATGCGCGATCTCGTTGCCGTGGCTTCTGAACGACGCTTTGCGCGATCGCGGCCGGGAATCGCATTCAAGCAGATGTGTTGTGGAGTGGCCCCGTCACGCCATGCGGACGGCGCCAAATCGACTCAATTGAAATCGAGCTTCGCGATAGCCGGATCTTAACGGAGCTGATTCCCATGCCAGACGTCCAGGTCGACCATATGGCCCCCTCGATTCTTCCGGCCGAGATTCCCGAACTGAGCGACGACGAATGCCTGGCCTGTCTGGCGCGAGCGGTCGAGACGCCCGATTCGGCACGGCTGGACGAGGTCGCCGCCCTGATCGGTCGCCTGGCGGTAGCGATCGAATAATCCCGCCCGCCCCCGAGGCGGTAAGATGCGGAAGCCTAGCCCCGCAGGCTAACGGCCGTGTTGCGTTTTGGCCGTGCATGCTCCAAAGATGCCGCGAATTTCGTCCGCGGCGTCGTCCGCCTTGCAGGGTCCGCAAATGTCCGGTTTCTCGACCGC
This sequence comes from Bradyrhizobium sp. 192, assembly GCF_023100965.1. Lineage (NCBI taxonomy): Bacteria > Pseudomonadati > Pseudomonadota > Alphaproteobacteria > Hyphomicrobiales > Nitrobacteraceae > Bradyrhizobium > Bradyrhizobium sp. 192. The sequence continues at coordinate 4,854,258 of NZ_CP064690.1, read as the reverse complement.
GCGCCTTAAAATGGTCGATGGCCAGGTGCGCACCAATGACGTCACAGACCGTCGTGTTCTCGATGCCATGCTCGCGGTTCCGCGCGAGGCCTTTGTGCCGGCCGACCGGCAGGCGCTGGCCTATCTCGATCTCGACCTCGATGTGAGCGAGGGCGAAGCCAAGCGCTTCCTGATCAAGCCGCAGTTGACCGGCAAGCTGCTCCAGGCCGCCGAGATCGGCGAGGGCGACAACGTGCTGGTGGTCGGCTGCGCCACGGGCTACCTCGCCGCACTGACCGCCAAGCTCGCGCGGCAGGTGACCGCGACCGAATGCGATTCGGCTTTGGCTACGAAGGCCAAGGCCGCCCTGGCTGCGCTGAACCTTGCCAACGTCACCTGTAAGGCCGCGGCCTGCGCCGAAGGCGATCCGTCCGCCGCTCCCTACGACGTGATCATCCTCAATGGCGCGACTGAGGTGACGCCGGAAGCGCTGCTCGGGCAGCTGAAGGAGGGCGGGCGTCTGGTGGGGGTGTCCGCCGAATCCAGGCCGCCGCGGGCGATGATCGTGACCCATACCCACGGCGAATTCGGCCATCGGGCCCTGTTCGACGCCGCCGCCCCGGTCCTTCCCGGGCTGGCACGGGCTGCCGCCTTCGTCTTCTGACGGCCCAAAGCCCGTTAAAATCCCGTTCTGAATCAGAAGTGTGGCCGGGATGCTGCACGTTAAGAGTTTCCACCGGGAACTACGCTGAGGTAGTTCCGTCGCGCCGATTCGCATCCTATGTTGCGGCGGGGCAACGACTCCACTCGGTAGATGGTAACCCAGCTCGCGGGCACGAGCCGGGCGCTAGAATGAACGGAAATTTTGGGATGCATGGGGTGAAGCTCTTCACCGGAGCTGCGGTTTCGGTCCTGCTGCTCGCGCTTGCCGGGCCGACGCCTGCCTTGGCGGATACGATCGAGTCCGCGCTGGTGCGCGCCTATCAGAACAATCCGCAGCTCAACGCACAGCGCGCCCAGGTGCGCTCGACCGACGAAAACGTGCCTCAGGCCCTGTCCGGCTATCGGCCCCGGGCCTCGCTCACGGCGAGCGGTGGCTATCAATATCAGGACCTCCAGAGTGGCGTGGGTACCAACGCGATCCATGGAACCACCATGCCTCGCAGCGTTGGAATCACCGCTTCCCAGACGCTCTACAACGGTAACCAGACTGCCAACCGGACACGCGCCGCGGAGAGTCAGGTGTCCGGCTCGCGCGAAGCGCTGCGCAGCCTCGATCAAAGCGTCCTTCTCCAAGCCGCCACGACTTACATGGACTATCTGCGCGACTCGGCCACGCTCGAAGTCCAGCGCAGCAACGTTCGGGTGCTCGAGCAGACGCTCAAGCAGACTCGTGACCGCTTCAATGTCGGCGAAGTGACGCGCACCGACGTCGCACAATCGGAAGCACAGCTGGCAGCCGGCAGGACGCAGGCGCTGACTGCTGAAGCGAATCTCAACACGACCCGTGCCACTTATCGCCGCATCATCGGCAACGAGCCGACAAACCTTGCGCCAGGCTCGCCGGTCGACCGTTTCCTGCCCCCGTCGCTCGCCGCCGCGGTGGAGCTCGGCTTGATTGAGCATCCCAACGTCACCGCCGCCATGTACGGCATCGACGTCAACTATTTGCAGGTCAAGGTCGCCGAAGGTGCGTTGCTGCCAACGCTTACGATCCAGGCATCGGCCACGCAGGCCAACGAACAGTCCATCATTCAATTGCGATCCTTCAACGCCGCCGCGACTGCTCAGCTTTCGGTGCCGATCTATCAGGGCGGCTCAGAATATGCGTTGATCCGCCAGTCCAAGGAAAACCTGGCGCAGCAGCGTCTCAACCTCGAAACCACGCGCGACCAGACCCGTGCGACCGTGGTGCAGTGGTGGGGGTCGTTGCAGGCCGGCAAGGCGCAGGTGCAGTCGGCGCAGGCGCAGGTGACGGCGTCCGAGATCGCGCTGAACGGCGTTCGTGAAGAGGCCAAGGCCGGTCAGCGCACCACGCTCGACGTGCTCAACGCGCAGCAGGCGCTGGTCAATGCGCGCGTCGCGCTGGTGACCGCGCAGCACGACCGCGTCGTCGCTTCCTATCAGGTGCTGGCTGCCGTCGGCCGTCTGGCGCCGCAGGTCCTGGGCCTTGCGACCACGATTTACGATCCGAGCGTTCACTACCAACAGGTCCGCGACAGCTGGGCCGGCGTGCGTACGCCTGACGGGCGCTAACACCCGTAGGCGTCCGGTCGGCCTCGCGATGAGACGAGGCCGACCAGCGCTTTGCTTGCAATCGTCAAATTCCCTGACATAGCCTTGGCAAGACGATGCGGGTCGATTCGGCTCGCATTGATGCTGCGTGCGTAAAGCTTGAGTACCGGGGGCAGGGGCGCACCGCTGTACGTTGAGCCGTGATCTGGGGACAAGTCGGGCTGCCGCGACGAAAATGTCGGGCCACCCATCCGGAACCGGCCAATCCCGTCGTGCTTGGTGTAAAACAACGCATGCGAGGGCGTTGATGATGTGGAGTCGGAGATGACGCAGCCTGCAAAGGTCACAGAACCCTCGATGGAGGAGATTCTGGCCTCGATCCGGCGCATCATTGCCGACGATGAAGCCAAGCCGCCGCCGGCAGAAGCCGCCAAGCCAGCGCCGGCCGCGGCTGCGCCAAAGCCGCAGGTCATGAACGACATTCCGCCGTCCAAGGTCGCAGCCGGTAAACCGGCCGCCGAGAAGCCCGCACCAGCCCCCGCCGCAAAGCCGGCTCCGCCTCCGCCAGCTGCCCCTGCGGCGGATGCGTCAAACAACCAGGACGATATCGACGCTCTGCTGGCAGGGCTTGATGCGGCCACGCCTGCGCCCGAGGTCCGCGCGCCGGAACCCGAGCCTGAGCCGGAGCCTGAGCCTGAGCCTGAGGCCGACGTGCTCGAACTGACCGACGAGATGGCGATGGACCCGACGCCGCCTCCGCCGCCGCCGAGCTTCCGCAAGGTCGAGCCGCGCGACGATCTCGAATTCGCCGAATCGCCGCCGCGCCCGACGCCGCCGCCGTCCTACGCGCCGGTGGACTTCGACGCGCCCCCGGTGCCGCCGCAGCAGCCAATCCTGGCGCAATCGACGGTCTCGGCGGTCGAATCCGCCTTCAATTCCCTGGCCCATACGGTGCTCAGCAGCAATGCGCGGACGCTGGAGGATTTGGTCAAGGAGATGCTGCGTCCGATGCTGAAATCCTGGCTCGACGACAATCTGCCGGGCATGGTTGAACGCATCGTGAAGGCCGAAATTGAGCGGGTCTCGCGTGGCGGCCGCTGACACGGCCCTGCGGCCCCGATAAAGCCCTGCTCCTACGGCATATTCGGCCTGCGGATCGGGCCGGAAAGCCGCTGCCGCTGAGCTTCCCGTTGACTTGACCCGCGCACGCGGCTTTCTAGCGCCCATGATCGAGAAAAATTACCAGCCCGCCGATATCGAAGCCCGCATGTCCGTGGTGTGGGAGGACAGCCTTGCGTTCAAGGCCGGCCGTCCCGACCGCAGCGACGCCGTGCCCTTTACCATCGTGATCCCGCCGCCGAACGTGACGGGCTCGCTGCACATGGGCCATGCCCTCAACAACACGCTGCAGGACATCCTGTGCCGGTTCGAGCGCATGCGCGGTCGCGACGTGCTGTGGCAGCCCGGCACCGACCACGCCGGCATCGCCACCCAGATGGTGGTCGAGCGGCAGCTGATGGAGCGCCAGCAGCCCGGCCGACGCGAGATGGGCCGCGAGAAGTTTTTGGAGCGGGTCTGGCAGTGGAAGGCCGAGAGCGGCGACACCATCATCAACCAGCTCAAGCGGCTCGGCGCCTCCTGCGACTGGTCGCGCGAGCGCTTCACCATGGACGAGGGCCTCTCGAAGGCCGTCGTCAAGGTGTTCGTCGAGCTGCACCGTGACGGCCTGATCTACAAGGACAAGCGGCTGGTGAACTGGGACACCAAGCTGCTCACCGCGATCTCGGATCTCGAAGTGCAGCAGACCGAGGTCAAGGGCCACCTCTGGTATCTGCGCTACCCTATCGAAGGCAAAACATTCAGCCCCGAGGATCCCTCGAGCTTCATCGTCGTCGCCACCACGCGCCCCGAGACCATGCTCGGCGATACCGGCGTTGCCGTGCATCCGGACGACGAGCGCTATCTGAAGCTGGTCGGCAAAAACGTGATCCTGCCGCTGGTCGGCCGCAAGATTGCGATCGTCGCAGACGACTATTCCGATCCGGAAAAGGGCTCGGGCGCGGTCAAGATCACGCCGGCGCACGACTTCAACGATTTCGAGGTCGGCAATCGCCACGGCCTCGCCCGCATCAGCGTGATCGACCGGGAAGGTTGTCTCGATCTCGTCGACAACGAGGACTATCTGCGCGACCTGCCGGAAGGCGCCGCGCAGTTCGCCGAGGAATTCCACAAGGTCGACCGCTTCGTCGCGCGCAAGCGTATCGTCGAGCGGCTGGAATCGTTCGGCTTCGTCGAGCGGATCGAGCCGCACACCCACATGGTGCCGCACGGCGACCGCTCCAACAGCGTGATCGAGCCGTACCTGACCGACCAATGGTATGTCGATGCCAAGACGCTGGCAAAGCCCGCGATTGCGGCGGTGCGTTCGGGCGAGACGAATTTCGTGCCGAAAAACTGGGAAAAAACCTATTTCGAGTGGATGGAGAACATCCAGCCCTGGTGCATCTCGCGCCAGCTCTGGTGGGGCCACCAGATCCCGGCCTGGTACGGTCCGGACGGCAAGGTGTTCGTCGCCGAGACCGAGGAGGAGGCCGTTAGCCACGCGCTCGGCTATTACGTCGAGCAGGAAGTCATCACGGCCGAGCAGGGCCGCGAGATGGCGCTCGACCGCAACAAGCGCGAAGGCTTTATCACCCGCGACGAGGACGTGCTCGACACCTGGTTCTCTTCGGCGCTGTGGCCGTTCTCGACGCTCGGCTGGCCCGCGGACGCGCCCGAGGTGCAGCGCTACTATCCGACCAATGCGCTGGTGACCGGCTTCGATATCATCTTCTTCTGGGTCGCCCGCATGATGATGATGGGCCTGCACTTCATGAAGGAGGTGCCGTTCTCGACCATCTACATCCACGCCCTCGTCCGCGACGAGAAGGGCGCCAAGATGTCGAAGTCGAAGGGCAACGTCATCGATCCGCTCAACCTGATCGACGAATACGGCGCGGACGCGCTGCGCTTCACGCTGGCCGCGATGGCGGCGCAGGGGCGCGACATCAAGCTCGCCACCAGCCGTGTCGAGGGCTACCGCAATTTCGCGACCAAGCTGTGGAATGCGTCGCGCTTCGCCGAGATGAACCAGTGCGCCGTGCCCGACGGTTTCGAGCCGGCGAAGGCCAAGGAGACGCTGAACCGCTGGATCGCGCATGAGAGCGCGCACACCACGCGCGAGGTGACCGAGGCCATCGAAGCCTATCGCTTCAACGATGCGGCCGGTGCGATCTACCGCTTCGTCTGGAACGTCTATTGCGACTGGTATGTCGAGCTCGCAAAGCCCGTCCTGCTCGGACCGGACAGCCCGGCCAAGGACGAGACCCGCGCCATGGTCGCCTGGGCCCGCGACGAGATCCTGAAGCTGCTGCACCCCTTCATGCCCTTCATCACCGAGGAGCTGTGGGAAGTGACGGCCAAGCGCGACGGTTTGCTCGCATTGGCGCAATGGCCGTTGAAGCCGGCCGAGCCGACGCCGGAGCAGCTCGCAATGCTTGCTGCGGCGGCCGGACCGACCGATCCGCTGGTGTCGCCGATGCTGGTCATGCCGATCTTCGACCATGCCGACTTCACCGATCCCCAGGCGGAAGCCGAGATCGGCTGGGTGATCGACCTGATCACGCAGATCCGTTCGATACGTGCCGAGATGAACATTCCGCCGTCAACGCTGACGGCGCTGGTGCTGGTCGGCGCGTCCGCCGAAACCAGGGAGCGCGCGCCGCGCTGGACCGAAATCATCAAGCGCATGGCGCGTCTCTCGGACATCTCCTTCGCCGACCGCGCGCCCGACGGTGCGGTCCAGCTGCTCGTGCGTGGCGAAGTGGCCGCGCTGCCGCTCAAGGGCGTGATCGACGTCGCCGCCGAGCGCACGCGTCTCGACAAGGAGATCGGCAAGGCCGACGCCGATATCAAGCGCGCCGAGTCCAAGCTTGCGAACGAGAAATTCGTCGCCAACGCGGCCGAGGAGGTCGTCGAGGAGGAGCGCGAAAAGCGTGAGGCCGCGCTGGCCCGCAAGGCCAAGCTGCTCGAGGCGCTGGAGCGGCTGAAGCAGGCCTCGTAAGCCTATTTCGGAAACGGCTTGCTCAGAAACTTCGAGCCCCTGACGCCATAGCGCCAGGGCAGCTCGACCGCCTTGGTGATGCCGATCCGGATGCCGGCCACCACCTCGACGTCTTCCGTCCGCGCATGCAGCACGATCGGCGGTCGATCGAGGGGCAGGGTGTTGTGGGCGATGGTGATGCCGAGCGCCTCGGTCAGCTTGCCCGGGCCCGAGCACAGCGCGTGCACATCCTGGAGATGGCGGCGGCGGCGCATCGCCGCCAAGCCATGTGTCGGCTCCAGCGCGCGGATCAGCACGGCGGCCGCTGAGCCAGCCTCCTCGCAAACGAAGTTGACGCACCAATGGATGCCGTAGGAGCGGTAGACATAGGCATAGCCGGGCGGGCCGAACATGATCTGGTTCCGCGGCGTCGGCCCGTTGAAGGAATGCGCCGCCGGTTCGGTATGATGATAGGCCTCGACCTCGACGATGAGGCCGCCGACGCCGTCTACCAGCATGGTCGCACCGATCAGGTCCGGCGCGACCTGGCGGACGTCGCGATCGAAAAAGGCTCGCTTCAGGACCTTGCCGAGCCGCGGTGTGGAAGTCTTCGATACTGGAGCCATTCGAGGTGAGAATCGCCTGAGAACAGAGCAGGATATTGCCCATATCTGCCATGTTCCCTGAAGCGGCGCGAGCCGGGTTGCGGCAGGCAGGCAGACAGACTAGGTAGGACCTGAACAGACCGGACAGACCATGGTCGTTATTGTCGATACCATCACGAACCCGCTGCGCCCGCGTCACCCTGAAAAGGTGAATCGTCCCGACTCCGCTTCGCCGCCGAAGCCGGACTGGATTCGCGTGCGCGCGCCCAACACCCGCGGTTATGCCGACACCCGCAATATCGTGCGGTCGAACGGCCTGCACACGGTGTGTGAGGAGGCGGGCTGCCCGAATATCGGCGAGTGCTGGGACAAAAAGCACGCAACCTTCATGATCATGGGTGACACCTGCACCCGGGCCTGCGCCTTCTGCAACGTCAAGACCGGCCTGCCGAACGCGCTGGATGCGGCCGAGCCGCGGAACGTCGCGGGGGCCGTGGCCAAGCTCGGCCTTGCCCACGTGGTCATCACTTCTGTCGACCGCGACGATCTCGCCGATGGCGGCGCCGAGCATTTTGCCGAGACCATCCGCGCAATCCGCACCGCGTGCCCCTCGACCACGATCGAGATCCTGACGCCCGACTTCCTGCGCAAGGAGGGGGCGCTCGAGGTGGTCGTTGCTGCCAAGCCCGACGTCTTCAACCACAATCTCGAGACCGTGCCGTCGCGCTATCTGACGGTGCGGCCGGGCGCGCGCTACTTCCATTCGATCCGGCTGTTGCAGCGGGTCAAGGAGCTCGATCCCACCATCTTCACCAAGTCCGGCATCATGGTCGGCCTCGGCGAGGAGCGCCACGAGGTGCAGCAGGTGATGGACGATCTGCGCTCGGCCGACGTCGATTTCCTGACCATCGGCCAGTATCTGCAACCGACCCGCAAGCACCACGCCGTAATGCGCTACGTGCCGCCGGACGAGTTCGCCTCCTACGAAAAGGTCGCCTATACGAAGGGATTCCTGATGGTGTCGGCGAGCCCGCTCACGCGCTCGTCGCATCATGCCGGCGAGGATTTTGCGAGACTGAAGGCCGCGCGGGCCGCCAGCGCCCGCTGAACCGCCATCTGAGTCACCATGCCCAAATTTTCGAGCAAGCGCCGTGTCAATCACAGCGCCTCCGAGATGTTCGATCTGGTCGCCGACGTCGAGCGCTATCCGGAATTCGTGCCGCTGTGCAGCGCGCTGAAGGTGCGCCAGCGCATGGCGAAGCCCGACGGCACCGAGGTGCTGGTCGCCGACATGACGGTGTCGTTCAAGCTGGTCAGGGAATCCTTCACCAGCCGCGTGAGCCTCGACCGTGCCAACCTGACGATCTTGGTCGAATATCTGCAAGGTCCGTTCAGCAATCTCGAGAATCGCTGGACGTTCGAGCCCAAGGGCGAGGGCGTCTGCGACGTCGGGTTCTACCTCGCCTACGAGTTCAAGAGCCGCATGCTGGCGCTGCTGATGGGCTCGATGTTCGATGCTGCCTTCGCGCGGTTCTCGACCGCGTTCGAAAAGCGGGCGGACGCGATTTACGGGCGCAAGCTGGCGCCGTCGTAACCAGTGGCAACTCTCGTGTCCCGGACGCGGTGCAACGCGGAGTGTTGCTGCGTAGAGCCGGGACCCATGGCCGCAGTCTCCTCGCGTGGATGGATGGGCCCCGGCTCTGCAGCGCACCGTTGAAGGAGCGCTGCGCTGCGTCCGCGGCACGAGCTCCCCACTTCAATCCACCGCCTTCACCACGTTCGGCGGCTGCGAGGCATAATACGCCGCGGCCGCCTCGATCTCCTGCGGCGTCATTGCGCGCGCGATGTTGCGCATCTGCTGGCTGATGTCGTTGCGCCGTTCACCGGAGGCGAAGGCGTGGAGCTGAGCCTTCATGTAGGCCTCGGATTGCCCTTCCAACCACGGGCTGCCAGTCTTGTTGTCGAGGCTGCCATGGCAGGCGCCGCAGGGGGCGATGCCACGCATCGGCGCGCCGTAGATGACGATGTTGGGCTTCGGCAGTTGCGGCGTCGGATGATAGGCCGGAAGCCGCGGCAGATAGGCGTAATAGTTGGAGAGATCGGCAATCTCCTGGTCCGTCAGGTTGACCGCGAACGGCGACATCACGGCGTTGGTGCGTGCGCCGGAGCGGAAATCGTGCAGCTGTTTGTAGATCACGGCCGCATATTGGCCGGCGAGATTGGGCGAGTCCGCGCGGCTGACGCCGGTCGGGCCATGACAGATCGCGCAGCGCTGCGCCAGCGTCGCGCCGCGGCCAATCGCTTCCTGGCTCGGGCGCGACAACGTATTCGAGGTCAGCACGACCTCCGACAATCGTTTTGCCTGTTCGGGCGCCGTCACACTGGCCGCCCGCTGCGGCACGCCGGCGGCACTGCAGATCGCGTCCCAGACATTAGCGAATTGCACCCAGGGCTGCGCGAAGGGCAGCACGATGAAGCCCGCAATTGCCGTCACGATCAGGATCGCGGCGGTGATGCCGACGCCAATCCTGAAATGGCCGTTGCGGAGGGTGAAGAGGTCGCGCGTGCTCATCACTGCGCTCCCACATAGACGGCCGGCACCGAGGTGCCCGAACTCAGCGCCAGATTCAGGATCGGATAGCCGTAATTAGTCAGCGTGAGACCGATCATCAGCGCGACCCACAGCGCGTGGGTGTTGAGCGCGACCGGCACGGTCGCCGGCTGATGCACGGCCAGCGCGAAGCGGTAGGGGCCGGGGTCAATCTTGGACGTACGCATGCCACGCGCCAGGATGACGATGAACATGATGCCCGACGCCAGCAGGATGAAGCCGCCGATCGCCGACAGGGTGACGGAGAGTGCCTGCGGCGCGATCGCGGGATCGCCGAAGTCGAAATAGGCCATGCGGCGCGGCATGCCCAGAATGCCGACCCAGTGCCACGGGAACGTCGTGACGATCATGCCGATGAACCACAGCCAGAGCTGGGTCCGGATCAGCCTGACATCGATCAGCTCGCGTCCCGTTAAGTGCGGCCACAGATCATAGGCGATGGCGAAATACATGATCACGATGGCGCCGCCGAAGATCAGGTGGAAATGGCCGGTGATCCACTGCGTGTTGTGGATCGACGCATCGAGCTGATAGCTCATGTTGATGAGGCCACCGGCGCCGCCAAAGCCGAGCATGACGAACGAGAACGCCAGCGCCAGCATCATCGGATTGTCCCAGGGCAGGGCCCTGATCCAGCCGAACATGCCGCGGCCGCCCCTCAGTCGCGCCGCGATCTCGACCGAGGCGCAGATCGTGAACACAGTCAGCAGCGTCGGCAGCGCGACCAGTGCCGTGAAGGCGGAATGGATGAACTTGAAGCCGGCGCCGACCTGCGGGTCGGCAAAGGTGTGATGCATGCCGATCGGCATCGCCACCACCAGGAACAGGATGAAGGAGATTCGTGCCATCGAGTCGGAATAGACCCGGCCTCCGATCGCGCGCGGCACGATGGTGTAATAGGCGATGTAGGTCGGCATCAGCCAGAAATAGACGATGGCGTGCAACGTCCACGAGAAGAACACGCGAGCGAGGCCGGCATCGATGGTGTTTTTCAGGCCGGCCGCGACCGGAATGATCTGCAGCAGCAATTCGAGCGCGGCGCCGACCGCGGTCCAGGCCCACAAGTACGAACCCGCAACATTGGCGAACATAGCGAGCGGTACCGGGGCGCCGGGATGGGCCTTGCGCCAGACGCGCAGATTGACCGACATCAGCGCGACCCAGATCCACGAGCCGACCACGACCAGGACGACGCCGAGATAATAGAAAACGTTACCGATCAGCGGCGGGTAAAACGTGTAGAGCACCGAGGCGCGGCCGAGCGCGATCGGGATCACCGCCATGATGCTGCCGATCACGATCAGCCAGAAGCCGGTCCAGGCCCAGCGCACGCCGACCAGGCGCTGCTGCAGCGCGGCTTCACTGATGGCGTAGCCGAAGCCCATCGCGACCAGCGTCGGGAAGACGTAGCCCATCACCGTGCCGTGCGCGGTCAGCGACCGGTAATAGAGCTCGGGATTGGACAGCCAGGTGCCGATCGGGCTGCGGATGAACATCTGCCACGCGCCGAGCGTGAGCGCGATGCCGAATACGGCGAAGGCCAGCCAGAAATGGGCGAGGATGAGCTTCCTATTGACCAACACAGCTCAGCCTCCCGCCACCCTTCGCGCGATCGGCGAATTCGGCCTTGTCGATCACCTTGACCTTGCCCCACATACCCTCATGGCCGAAGCTGCAAAACTCCTGGCAGGGCATCAGATAGTCGCCGGTCCTGGTGAAGCGCATCAGCTGCTCGGAGATATAGCCCGGCACCAGCATGGTGTTGACGTTGGTGGCCTGGATCAGGATGCCATGCACGACGTCGGCGCTGGTGGCCCGCAGCGTGATCGGCGTGTCGGCGGGAACCACGATGCAGGCCGGCGTGAAGGAATATTGCTGGCCGATCGCGCGCACGGTCACGGTGCCGTTGGCCTCGAGCACGCTGCCGAGATTGCTCTCGACGAACTCGCCCGAGAGATGAATTCGCGACGGGTCGATGGTCTCGACGCGCGGCTGCGGCATGGTGGCGCGATGGATGCCGGCGAAGGCCGCCAGCAACGCCATCATCACGACGATGATCACGGCGATGGTGGCCCAGCGCCGCTCGACGCGGGCCGCGACCTCGGCGCTGGCGTGATGCGTTTCCTCTGCGCTCATTGCAGCGATCCGCGCGGCAGGAAGACGAACAGATAGAAGGCGAACCACATCGCGACCACGCAGGCGGTGGCGATGCCGGCCAGCATGATCGCGCCGGACGGGCCCTGCGCGACGACCTCCTCGACGGCCTGGTCGGCGGTGGCCGGGCTGGTCGGCGGATCGGAGTTGAACATGCGGCCTCTCAGTTCAGCGGTGCGGAGCGTAGCTCGTTGGCCTCGCGCGCCGCGACCGGCGTGCCGCGATTGCCCCAGGCGGTGCGGATGTAGGAGACGACGGCGGCGATCTCGTTGTCGGACAACAGACCCGCAAACGGCGGCATGCCGTAGGGCATCGGGTTGCCCTTGGTGCCTGGCGGATAGCCGCCATTGAGCACCATGCGGATCGGGTTGACCGCCGACTGCATCTCGATCGACTGGTTGTTGGCGAGCGGCGGCCAGTGCGGCGGCTTGCCTTCGCCCTGCGTGCCATGACAGCTCGCGCAATGCTTGTCGTAGACGGTCTTGCCGAGACTGATCAGCAGGCTGCTTTCGGTGGTCGGCAGCGCTGTAGCTGCCGCCGGCGGCGACGAACCCTCGGCGATGCCCTTGAGGTACACTGCCATGGCGCGCGTGTCCTCGTCGTTGAGATATTGCAGGCTGTTGTGCACGACCTCGGCCATCGGGCCGTAGACCACGCCGCGCATGGAGACGCCGGTCTGGAGCAGGTCGGTGATGTCCTTGATGCTCCAGTCGCCGAGCCCGGCCTCGCGGTTCGACGTGAGCGAGGGCGCGTACCAGTTCTGCATCGGGATCAGGCCGCCCTTGAAGGCATCCGATTGCGAGGTGCCGCCGAGCGCGTTGATTGGCGAATGGCACATGCCGCAATGGCCGAGGCCTTCGACCAGATAAGCGCCGCGATTCCATTCCGCCGATTTCTTCGGATCGGGCTTGAACTCGCCCTCGCTGAAGAACAGCGTGCGCCATCCCAGGATGAGCTGCCGGTTGTCGTAGGGAAAGCGCAGCTCGTGCGGCTTGTTCTTCTGGCTCACCGGGGCGATCACGCGCAGATAGGCGTAGATCGCGTCGCTGTCGGCGCGCGTGACCTTGGTGTAGGACGCAAACGGCATCGCCGGATAGATCAGCCCGCCGTCCGGAAAGCGGCCGCTGTGCATGGTCTTGTAGAAATCGTCGGCGCTCCACTTGCCGATTCCCGTGTCCGGGTCCGGCGTGATGTTGGAGGTGTAGAGCGTACCGAATGGCGTCGGCATGGCACGGCCGCCGGCGAACAGGCGGCCCTCCGGCGCGGTGTGGCACGCCGTGCAGTCGCCGGCTCGCGCCAGATATTCGCCGCGCGCGATGATGTCGCTGCTCTTGTCCTGCGCCTGCGCGGCCGGCGTGAGCGCGGCGAGAGCGAGCAGTGCGATCGACAGTTTCGAGCCCATCATCCGCCTCGTCAGTTGGGCTGACTGCCGCACCCGAAGGGCAGCGCGTAGGTGCCTTTCGGGACGGGAGCAGGGTTTGCAGGGGCCGGGCGTGTCGCAAGCCAGGCGGCGACTGCGGTGACGTCGGCCTCGGTCAGATGGCCGGCGACAAGCTGCATGCAGTCGGGCGACTTCGCCGTGCGGGTGCCGTAGCGCCAGGCGCCGAGCTGGGCGCTGATGTAATTGGCGCGCAAGCCGAGCAGACCGGGGATGCCGGGTTGCATGCCTGCGAGTCCCGGGCCGTGACAGCTGACGCAGGCCGGAATGTTGCGGCCGGCATCGCCGCTGGTGGCGAGCTGCTCGCCCAGCGCCAGCACGTCCTTGCTGACCTCGCTCGGAGCCGGCTGCGGCAGCGGCGGATGCTCGCCGGCAAAATACTCTGCCATCGCCTCGAGATAGGGATCAGGCAGAAACTCCAGCAGATAGTTCATCGGCGGGTATTTGCGGCGGCCGCTGCGGAAGGCGAGCAGCTGGTTGTAGAGATAGCCGGCCGGCTTGCCGGCAAGCCGCGGGAAATAGACGTCGCTGGTGCCTTCGCCCTTGTTGCCGTGACAGGGTGTGCAGGCCTCGACCCGTGCCGCCATCGTATCAGGCGGCTGGCTCGCCGTTTGTGCGACCGCACCATCAAGGGCGGCCAAGGTGATGATCACGGCGACTGAGGTCGCGGCGCGAGCGAACAATTTCGTCGCCCTCCACTGGGCTGGTCCGGTTGATTCCGGATCACAACGTAGAGCGGCATTATTGCGCCAATATATTCTCGCGCAAGATCGGACACGAGCGAAGGCATTTGGTCGCGCCGTCTGCGTTGCGATTTCGATCGAATTCGACAAACTTGCGTGCTTTTTGGAAAAATGGGCATAACCCCGCAGTCTCGCGACAGGTTCTGTCCGAGTCTTGCTTCATCTCGGCCCCCTCTTTTGTCAGAGGGCGCAGGGAAGACCGGGTGCCGGCTGGCACCCGCGGTCCACTGTGCGAATCCTGCGTGACAAGAAGCTGCACAGCGGCATACAGGTGTAGCCAGGACAACCCGGCCTTCCCTGCGCAGTGGGTTTACGGCTTATGCCGAGCTCTCCCCGGGGAGCGATGCACTATTGCCCCCGTCGCCTTGCAGATCGCTGACATGCGCACCCGGTCGGGCAACACACATCACCGCAAGACTTGACGCACAGACCCCGGGCGTCAGGACGACACGGTTTTGCCGTACGCAGATCACACCGGTCGTGTGCGCGATTGGCTGTCGCTCACGGTTGCCCGCCCTGCGATGCCTTTCGCGCCGATGTGACGAGCGTCCACCACGGCTCACCCCACGTTTCGTGACGATCGCGATACGCCCCTCTGACCGGGGTGAGGTGGCGGCACAGTGCGACAAATCAGAAATTCTGTAAAGGCGAATATTTTGGTGCCGCTGTCTTGCCCTACGGCTGGCGTGTTTTGCCCGTCGGCAGCGCAACGGCTTGTAGCTCGGATGAGCGTAGCGACATCCGGGGGGGGCACGCGGGCGGTGGCCCGGGTCTCACTTAGGTTACCCGGGCTACGAAATTCTGCGGCGCCTATTGCCGGGATCAATTCGCGCCGCGGCGAGTTTGCAACGGATCGTCCGGGTTGGAGCCGCCATGACCATCAATTTCGACACGCTGAAGGCCTCGCTCGTCCTGTATGGCTTGAACGCGCTTTACGCGATCCTCCTGCTCGCCGTCGGCTGGTATCTTTCCGGCGCCATGCAGCGCTTCGTCACGCGCCTGTTGAGCGTCACGCACCGCGTCGACCCGCTGGTGACGCTGTTCGTGGGCAGCCTCGTCCGTTACGGCGTGCTGGCGGTGGTCGGCATCGCCGTGCTTCAGCTGTTCGGCATCCAGACCGCGAGCCTGGTTGCCGTGCTGGGCGCGACATCGCTCGCCATCGGTCTGGCGCTACAGGGCACGCTCTCCAATCTCGCCGCAGGCGTGATGCTGCTGCTGTTCCGGCCCTTCCGCATCGGTGACGATGTCGAGGTGGCCGGCAAGGCCGGCAAGGTGAGGTCGTTGTCGCTGTTCATGACCGAGCTGGTCGCGGCCGACAACACGCAGATCCTGTTGCCGAACGGACAGGTGTGGGGCGCGGCGATCGTCAATCACAGCGTCTATCCCGGCACGGGCGAGGTCAAGGTGGCGTTTCCCGTCCCGGCCAGTGCGGCCAACGCGCTCGCGGATCGCATTCTGAGGGAGCTGCGCAACGATTCCCGCATCGACGCTCAGGCGCAACCGAGCGTCTCCGTCACGAAGGTCCTCGATGTCGGCAATCCCGCGGCGCCGATCCTGGAATTGACCGTCAGCGCGAAGGCGAAACCTTCTGAGGCCGTTGCGGTCAAGCAGTGCGTGCTCGACCACGCGAGCGCGCTGTTGGCGGCAGCCTGAGGCGCTCAACCGCGCGGCGCGCGCGGGGTCCGTCGTTTGGCGACATGCCGGCGGGGCGAGCGGGTCACGCGTGGGCGCAGGCGGGTTACTGCGGCGGCGCGCTTCGGCTTGGCCTGCGCCTGCGGGCCGCGGGCCAGATCCATCAGCATGCGCAGCGCCTCGACCACCGAGCGGGCACGTACGGCGCTGCGGCCGATCGCGCCAAACCGGTGCTCGCGGTGGATGATGCGGCCGTCGCGCGCCGCGGCGGCGAAGTGCACGAGACCGACCGGCTTGCCGGGCGTCGCACCGCCCGGGCCGGCAATGCCGGTGATGGCAACGGCGAGATCGACATCGGCGCGCTCCAGCGCACCGACCGCCATGGCAATCGCGGTCTCCTTGCTGACGGCGCCGAAATTGGCAAGCGTGCCGGCTTCGACCCCGAGCATCGCGCGCTTGGCATCGTTGGAATAGGTGACGAAGCCACGGTCGATCACGTCAGACGATCCGGGGATGTCGGTCAGCGCGCCCGCGACGAGGCCACCGGTGCAGGATTCAGCCGTGGCGATCGTCAGCTTGCGCATCCGGCAGAGGTCGAGCAGCGAGCGGGAGAGGGCACGTGCGTCGCTGCCGGCCATGGCCTTACGCGCTCCAGGGGAGGCGGATGGTGGCGCTGGCGGTGGCGGCGATGCCTTCCTCGCGGCCGGTGAAGCCGAGCCGCTCGCTGGTGGTCGCCTTCACCGCGACGCGCGAGATGTCGACGCCGGAGATCTCGGCGATGCGCGCGCGCATGGTGTCGCGCAACGGGCCGATCTTCGGCCGCTCGCAGATCATCGTGACCTCGAGATTGGCGATGCGGCCGCTGCGCGCCGTGACGCGCTCGATGGCGTATTTCAGGAACTGGTCGGAGGAGGCGCCCTTCCACTTCGCGTCGCTCGGCGGAAAGTGCGAGCCGATGTCGCCGTCGGCGAGCGCGCCGAGGATGGCGTCGACCAGCGCATGGAGGCCGACATCGCCGTCGGAATGGGCGAGAAAACCCCTTGTGTGCGGCACGCGCACGCCGCAGAGCATGAGATGGTCGCCTTCGCCGAAGGCGTGGACGTCGTAGCCGGTGCCGGTCCTGATGTCGCCGAGCTGGGCGGCCAGGCGCGCTTCCTCGCGCACGAAATCCTCGGGAGTGGTGAGCTTCATATTGGCAACATCGCCTTCAAAGGTTGCAACCGTCAATCCCGCCCATTCGGCAATCGCGGCATCGTCGGTGAAATCGCTGCGGCCGTCCTTCGCGGCACGACGATGCGCCTCAAGGATGATGTCGAAACGAAAGGATTGCGGCGTCTGCGCGATGCGCAAGGAAGCCCGCTCCGGCGTGCCCTCGACATCGCCGCCCGCACCGGTGATCTTGATCGTGTCGGTGACGGCGACGACGGGGATCGCCGCACCGGTGCGGCCTGCGGCTTCGATCGCGCGCGAGATCAGGCCTTCCGAGACGAAGGGACGGGCGGCGTCGTGAATCAGGACGACGTCCGGCTTGTGCCTGGCGAGCGCTTCGAGACCGGCGAGCACCGAAGCCTGGCGGGTAGCGCCGCCACTGGTCGGCGCCTCGTGCTTCAATCCTGCGACTGCCGCCGTGAACATGGCGCTGTCATCGGGGTTCACCACCGGCTGTACCGCGAACACGTCAGGATGGCGGCTGAAGGCTTCCATCGCGCGGTAGATCACGGGCACGCCGCCGATCTCGCGATATTGCTTCGGCCCGCCGGCGCCGGCGCGCAATCCCCGTCCGGCTGCGACGAGGACGACTGCGGTGCGTTGTGATTTCGCCATAGGACTCAAATACTCAGTCGGTGATGGAAAGAGTCGGGGAGTGGGGTGATTGCCGCATGCCTCTAGCACGGCAGGCCCGCAAAAAAAGGGGGTTTCCCCGGATTGTTGGAGACAGCATTTTGCTGCACTGCACTTGAAAGATTTGCAGAATTGTCTAAACTGTAGGCATGACGCTTGACTGCACAAGAATTGTGCGCAAGATAGATCATGGCAGGCGCGATGAGGCCCCTGCCCAGTCGACGAGACCCCTGTGACCGGTTCGGCAGTATTCGGCTCTAAGCCGTTGAAAATAGGCGATATTGATGTCGTCACCCCGGTCTTCCTGGCGCCGATGTCGGGAGTGACGGACTCGCCCGTCCGCCGGCTGGCCGCCGAGCTTGGGGCCGGTCTCGTCGTCTCGGAAATGACCGCCAGCGATGAACTCGCCAATGGTCACCGGATGTCCCGGTTGCGCTGCGAAGCCACCGGCATCGGCCCGCACGTGGTCCAGCTCGCCGGCTGCGAGACCCATTGGATGGGCGAGGGCGCCCGGATCGCCGAGGCCGAGGGCGCCGACATCATCGACATCAATATGGGCTGTCCAGCCCGCCACGTCACCGGCGGCCAGTCCGGCTCGGCCTTGATGCGCGACCTCGACCATGCCGTCAGCCTGATCGATGCCACCATCGCGGCGGTGAAGGTGCCGGTGACGCTGAAGATGCGGCTCGGCTGGGACGACCAGACCCGCAACGCGCCGGAGCTGGCACGGCGCGCGGAAGCCGCCGGCGTCAAGCTCGTTACCGTCCACGGCCGCACCCGCAGCCAGTTCTACAAAGGCGAGGCCGATTGGGATGCGATCCGTGCCGTGCGCGAGGCGGTCTCGATTCCGCTCGTCGTCAATGGCGACATCACGACTTACGAGAAGGCGCTCGCGGCGCTCGAGGCCTCCGGCGCCGACGCCGTGATGATCGGGCGCGGCGCCAATGGCCAGCCCTGGCTGCCGGGTCAGATCGGCCGCCGCCTGAAGGGCGGGGCCGAGGAGGCTGTGCCCTCGCTGGACACGCAGCTGCATTATGTCCGCACGCTCTATGAGGGCGTCTGCGCGCTCTATGGTCTGTGCATCGGTCTCAGGCATGCCCGCAAGCATCTCGGCTGGGCCCTCGACGTCGCAGCGCAGGCGAGCCGCGCGCCGGCCGAGAAGCTGAAATCCTGGCGGCAGACAATCCTCACCTCCGAGGATCCGGGCCGCGTCCACCAATCACTGCAAGATGCCTTCGACGACTTCGCATGGAGCGCTGCTGCATGAGCTCAGCTGCTGAACATCGTCGGCCGGTTCCGTCCGACAGCGACGCGATCCTGGATGCCTTGCCCAATCCCGTGCTCATGATCGGGCCGGACGGGAAGATCGTCGCCGCCAACATCGCGACCGAAGCCTTCTTCGACATTTCGACACAGTTTTTGAAGCGGCAGTCGCTGAAAGAGCTGGTGCCGTTCGGCAGTCCCTTGTTGGCGCTGATCGACCAGGTGCGCTCGTCGAACGCGCCGGTCAACGAATACAAGGTCGATCTCGGCACGCCGCGCATGGGCGGCGACCGCCAGGTCGATCTTCACGTTGCGCCGCTGACCGAGCGGCCCGGCCATATCGTGGTGATGCTGCAGGAGCGCTCGATCGCCGACAAGATGGACCGCCAGCTCACCCATCGCAGCGCGGCGCGCTCGGTGATCGCGCTGGCCGCGATGCTGGCGCACGAAATCAAGAATCCGCTCTCGGGCATCCGCGGCGCGGCGCAGCTTCTCGAGCAGCAGGCCTCGTCCGAGGACCGCATGCTGACGCGCCTGATCTGCGACGAGGCCGACCGCATCGTGACGCTGGTCGACCGCATGGAGGTGTTCGGCGACGAGCGCCCCGTGTTGCGCGGCCCCGTCAACATCCATTCGGTGCTCGACCACGTCAAGCGGCTGGCGCAGTCCGGCTTTGCCCGCAACATCCGCTTCATCGAGGACTACGATCCCTCGCTGCCGCCGGTGCTGGCGAACCAGGACCAGTTGATCCAGGTGTTCCTCAATCTCGTGAAGAACGCCGCCGAAGCGCTGATCGACGTTCCCGACGGCGAGATCCAGCTCACCACCGCGTTCCGCCCCGGCGTGCGCCTGTCGGTCCCCGGTCAAAAATCCCGGGTCTCCCTGCCGCTCGAATTCTGCGTGAGGGACAATGGACCAGGCGTACCGGACGATCTTCTGCCCAACCTGTTCGATCCCTTCGTGACCACCAAGCAGACCGGCTCTGGCCTCGGTCTCGCACTGGTCGCCAAGATCATCGGCGATCACGGGGGCATCATCGAATGCGAATCTCAGCCGCGCAAAACCACCTTCCGCGTGCTGATGCCGATGTATTCCACATCGGTGAAACATGCCGATCACGGCAGTCACGACGGCTCTGCCGGGAAGTCGTCGGCTGCATCTCAGGGGGCAAAATGAGGATCAACGATGCCCGCAGGTAGCATTCTCGTAGCTGATGACGACACCGCCATCCGCACGGTTCTCAACCAGGCACTTTCCCGCGCCGGGTATGAAGTCAGGCTGACCGGCAATGCCGCGACGCTGTGGCGCTGGGTCAGCCAAGGGGAGGGCGATCTCGTCATCACCGACGTGGTGATGCCGGATGAAAACGCCTTCGACCTCTTGCCGCGGATCAAGAAGATGCGGCCGAATTTGCCCGTCATCGTCATGAGCGCGCAAAACACCTTCATGACGGCGATCCGCGCCTCCGAGCGCGGGGCTTACGAGTATCTGCCGAAGCCGTTCGACCTCAAGGAGCTGATTGCCATCGTCGGCCGCGCGCTGGCCGAGCCGAAGGAGCGGGTCTCGACGCCGGACGAGGACGCCGAGATGGAGGCGATCCCGCTGGTCGGCCGCTCGCCGGCGATGCAGGAAATCTACCGCGTGCTGGCGCGGCTGATGCAGACCGATCTCACCGTGATGATCACCGGCGAGTCCGGCACCGGCAAGGAGCTGGTGGCGCGCGCGCTGCACGATTACGGCAAGCGCCGCAACGGCCCGTTCGTCGCGGTCAACATGGCGGCGATCCCGCGCGACCTCATCGAATCCGAGCTGTTCGGCCATGAGCGCGGCGCCTTCACCGGCGCCAACACCCGCGCCTCCGGCCGGTTCGAGCAGGCCGAGGGCGGCACGCTATTCCTCGACGAAATCGGCGACATGCCGATGGAGGCACAGACCCGTCTCTTACGCGTGCTGCAGCAGGGCGAATACACCACCGTCGGCGGCCGCACCCCGATCAAGACCGACGTGCGCATCGTCGCGGCCTCCAACAAGGATCTGCGCGTCCTGATCCAGCAGGGGCTGTTCCGGGAAGACCTGTTCTTCCGCCTCAACGTGGTGCCGCTGCGGCTACCGCCGCTGCGCGAACGCATCGAGGACCTGCCCGATCTCATCCGTCACTTCTTCGCGCTGGCCGAGAAGGACGGCCTGCCGCCCAAGAAGCTCGACGTGCTGGCGCTGGAGCGGCTGAAGCAGCATCGCTGGCCGGGCAACGTGCGCGAACTGGAAAACCTCGCCCGGCGGCTCGCTGCGCTCTATCCGCAGGATGTGATCACGGCCTCCGTCATCGACGGCGAGCTCGCGCCGCCCTCGGTCAGCCCGGGTGCAGCCGTGCAGCAGGGCGTCGACAATCTCGGCGGCGCCGTGGAGGCCTATCTGTCCTCGCACTTCCAGGGTTTCCCGAACGGCGTGCCGCCGCCGGGCCTCTATCACCGCATCCTCAAAGAGATCGAGGTGCCGCTGCTCACGGCCGCGCTCGCCGCCACCCGCGGCAACCAGATCCGCGCCGCAGACCTGCTCGGCCTCAACCGCAACACGCTGCGCAAGAAGATCCGGGACCTCGACATCCAGGTGTATCGGAGCGGGGGATAGCTCTTCCGCGACGAACGCTAATCACGCTTGCGCGGACGGTGGCTCGGCTCCCCCTACCAGAGCGGAGCCGAGCCTGTCCGGATCGCGCTGGCCGTTGTGGCTGACGCGGTGAGCAGAAGTCGGTATCGGGCCTGAACGTTCCACTGAAAGAGGACGATCTCGGCTTTTTGATCCGCTAAGCGCATCGCCACTCCTATCTGACCAAGCGGGCTGATGTCGGCAGCATGGCCAAGTCAGCCGGCTCCTGCAGACCCGGGCCGTTGACCAGCAGGTCAGAGGCCACGATCAGTAGCAGCACAGCGGAAGTCATTATCGCGAGAAAGATCCTGTCCATGCCGGATCAAGCCGGAACGGCCCGAGTCTGTTCCCGCTGATCCGGCATTGCCCTGTGGATGCGCCGGTCCGTCGCGGCGAAGGCGCCGCGGAATTGTCGCAATTCGGCAACAATGTGGTACGAATACATCAGTGGCCGCCAATCGCGGACCCGTTTTCAGCATCGCCATTGCCGGAATGACCAGCGCAGACACCTCGGCCGCACACTTTGACACGGCACCAGCGGAAGAGCCCCGGCGTTGGTCGGCGCGGCGCTGGCTGGCGCCCTTTGCCGTGGTGCTCGCGCTGCTCTCGGCCTTCCTGACCTTCCTGGTTCTGACCGGCCTGACCACAATCGACCCGACGCCGGCGGTGGTCCGCTCGATCTACCTGACCAACGCGGCCACGATCCTGCTGCTGGTCGGCATCATCATCCGCGAGCTCTGGCAGCTGATCCTGGCGCGGCGGCGGGGCAGGGCGGCGGCGCGGCTCCATGTCCAGATCGTCAGCCTGTTCTCGATCGTGGCGGTGCTGCCGGCGGTGTTGGTCGCCGTGGTCGCCAACGTCACCATCGAACGCGGCCTCGACCGGTTGTTCTCCGGCCCGACCAAGGAGGTGATCCAGAATTCGCTGACGATCGCGCGGGCCTATATGCAGGACCATGCGCAGCTGATCCGTGGCGACATTCTCGGCATGGCCAACGACATCGCGCATGCCCGGCCACTCTACGACCAGGATCGCCGCTCGTTCCGGGAGATGCTGAGCGCCAGCGCCGCTTCGCGCAACCTGCCGGGCGCGATGATCATCGACAAGAACACCAACATCCTGGAATCCGCCGACACCGGGATGCGGCTCGCCTATTCGCCGCCCGCGCCGGACTTCCTCAGCAACGTCAACGAATCCGAGCCCGAGATCGCGATCCTTCCCGATGCGAGCTACGTGGCCGCGGTGATCCGGCTGCGCGCCTTCAGCGACACCTTCCTCTATGTCGCCCGCCCCCTCGATCCGAATGTCGTCAATCAGGTCAAGCAGACCGAGGTCAGCGTCGCCGAATACGCCCAGATCGAGTCGCGCCGGCTCGGTATCCAGGTGGCCTTCGCGCTGATGTTCGCCGTGATCGCGCTGACCATCCTGATGGCCTCGGTGCTGATCGGCCTCAACTTCGCCAATTCGTTGGTCTCGCCGATCCGGCGGCTGATGAACGCGGCCCACACGGTCTCGACCGGCGACCTTAATGTCAAGGTGCCCGTGCAGCAGTCGGAAGGCGATCTCGCCCAACTGGGGGAGACCTTCAACAAGATGACGCAGGAGTTGCGCAGCCAGCGTGATGAGCTCGTCAACGCCAGCGACCTCATCGACAGCCGCCGCCGCTTCATCGAAGCGGTGCTGTCTTCCGCAAGCGCGGGCATCATCGGCGTCGATACATCAGGCAGCGTCGGCATTTTGAACCGCTCGGCGGAGAAGCTGATCGGGCACTCCGAGGCGGAGACGCTCGGTCATCCGCTCTCCGACGTGTTGCCAGAGCTCGACGAGACGATGACCGCGGCGCGGGAAGGGAGCCAGCGTCTGGTGCAGGGCCAGATCACGATCACCCGCGACGGCACCGAGCGCAATCTCTCGGTCCGCGTCAGCGCCGAGAAGAACCAGCCGCACGACAGCTACATCATCACGCTCGACGACATCACCGAGTTGGTCTCGGCGCAGCGCACCTCGGCCTGGGGCGACGTGGCGCGGCGCATCGCCCACGAGATCAAGAACCCGCTGACGCCGATCCAGCTCTCGGCCGAGCGCATCCGCCGCAAGTTCGGGAAGGACATCACCGAGGCCAAGGACAAGCAGATCTTCGAGCAGTGCACCGACACCATCGTGCGCCAGGTCGACGACATCCGCCGCATGGTCGACGAGTTCTCGCGCTTTGCTCGGATGCCGAAGCCCGTGATGGAGGGCGAGGACGTCGCCGACGCGGTGCGGCAGGCGGTGTTCCTGATGAAGGTCGCCCATCCCGAGATCGATATCGAGGTCGAGTTCAAAGACGATCCGCTTCGCGCCCAGTTCGACCGGCGGCTGATCTCGCAGGCGGTCACCAACATCGTCAAGAACGCCACCGAGGCGATCGAGCAGGTCCCGCCCGAGGAGCTCGGCAAAGGCCGCATCGACGTCGTGGTGTCGCGCCAGGGCGAGGACGTGCTGATCGACGTCATCGACAACGGTATCGGCCTGCCCAAGGTCGCGCGCTCGCGGCTGCTCGAGCCCTATGTGACGACACGCGCCAAGGGCACCGGCCTCGGCCTTGCCATCGTCGGCCGCGTGCTGGAAGACCATGGCGGGCGCATCGAGCTGAAGGATGCTTCCGACTTCCGCGCGGGCCAGCGCGGCGCCTGGATGCGGATGCGCTTTGCGATCTCGGGCCTGCCCGCGAAGGCCGAGGGAGCCGAGCAGGCCCCGGTGGGAGCCGAACAGGCCCCGGCGGCCGCGGTCAAGGACGCAACCGGCGGGCAGGCTGGCGCTCCTGTCAAGGACCTGGCGCAGGAAACAAATAAGCCGGCGGCCGAAACCAAAGAGGCCGCTGAAAAGACCAATGATTCAACGAAAATCGAAGCCTCAACAGGCAGCTGACAAGACAGGCGCGACCCATGGCTAGTGAAATTCTGATTGTCGATGACGAAGCCGATATTCGCGATCTCGTTGCGGGCATTCTCGAGGACGAGGGTTTCGTCACGCGGACCGCACGCGACAGCGACTCCGCGCTGGCTGAAATCGGCAACCGCAGGCCGCATCTGGTGTTTCTCGACATCTGGCTGCAGGGCTCGAAGCTCGACGGCTTGCAGTTGCTGGAGCAGGTCAAGAAGGATAATGCCGACCTGCCGGTCGTGATGATCTCCGGCCACGGCAACATCGAGACCGCCGTCGCCGCGATCAAGCGCGGCGCCTACGACTTCATCGAAAAGCCGTTCAAGGCCGACCGGCTGATCCTGGTCGCGACCAGAGCGCTGGAGAACTCGCGGCTCAAGCGCGAGGTCAAGGAGCTGAAGCAGCTGGCGCCGAGCGCCAGCTCGCTCGTCGGCCGTTCGCCCAGCATGAATCAGCTGCGCCAGACCATCGAGCGCGCCGCGAAGGCCAACAGCCGCATCCTGATCGTCGGTCCCGCCGGCGCCGGCAAGGAATTGACGGCGCGCACGCTGCATACGGCCTCGGGCCGGGCCGACGGTCCCTTCGTCGTCATCAACGCAGCCGCGATCACGCCCGACCGCATGGAGCACGAGCTGTTCGGCGTGGAACAGTCCAACGGCGAGCAGGCGCGCAAGCCCGGCGCGCTCGAGGAAGCCCATGGCGGCACGCTGTTCATCGACGAGATCGCGGACATGCCGCGCGAAACCCAGAACAAGATCCTGCGCGTGCTGGTGGAGCAGTCGTTCCAGCGCGTCGGCGGCACCGCCAAGATGCAGGTCGACGTCCGCATCATCTCCTCGACCGCGCGCAATCTCGAAGAGGAGATCGCCGCCGGCCATTTCCGCGAGGACCTCTATCATAGGCTGTCGGTGGTGCCGATCCGCGTGCCTGCGCTGTCGGAGCGGCGGGAGGACATCCCGGAATTGATCGATTATTTCATGGAGCAGATCTCGGCCGGCAGCGGCCTGCCCAAGCGGCAGATCGGGCAGGACGCGATGGCGGTGCTGCAATCGCACGTCTGGCCGGGCAATGTGCGCCAGCTCCGCAACAACGTTGAGAGAGTCATGATTCTGGCTGCGGGCGGACCCGAGGTCATTATCACCGCTGACATGTTGCCGCAGGATGTCGGCTCCATGGTGCCGGCGATGCCGACCAGCAACAATGGCGAGCACATCATGGGCCTGCCGCTGCGCGAGGCCCGCGAAGTGTTCGAACGCGACTATTTGATTGCACAGATCAGCCGTTTTTCAGGAAATATTTCTCGCACAGCCGAGTTCGTTGGCATGGAACGGTCGGCGCTGCATCGAAAGTTGAAAGCACTCGGTGTCGGCTGACCCGTTTTCGTACCACGCAGGGCACCGGTTCGCGTTGGGAAAACGCCGTTAAAACAAGATTCTAACGCCGCGACGTCACCTTATGCGTAAAGCGAGGAAATTGATCGAATTCCGTAGTTTTTCGGGGCAGTACGGCGCCGGCTGCCGCTTGAAGCGGCTTGCCTAATAAGTCCACCTGTCCTCTAATCGCACGGCTGTTCCTTCCGAGGGGGATCTCATGAGGAACGGCAACCGGGAGAGGCCCCGAACGTCACAAAGAGGGCCGCAACCGGCGCAATAAAAAGAAACTCAAAGCGAGAAAAAAACAATGGCGGCAGACCGCGCACAAAACCTGCAGGACACCTTCCTCAACCACGTTCGCAAAACCAAGACGCCACTGACGATCTTTCTGGTCAACGGAGTGAAGCTCCAGGGCATCGTGACCTGGTTCGACAATTTCTGTTTGCTGCTTCGGCGCGACGGTCATTCGCAGCTCGTCTACAAGCATGCGATCTCGACCATCATGCCGGGTGCGCCGATCCAGTTGTTCGAAGGTGGCGAGGATCAGCCGGCTTGAGAGTGATCTGATTGGAACCCCGGAATTTCGACGGGGATGCCGACCGTCCGCGGTCGGCAGGGGCTAAGCAGACGGGGCGGGTGCTTGTCATCGGCCCCTATTTGCGGGTGCGCGCAGGCGGTGCCGACGCGCAATCGGAGAGTCATATCCAACGCAATGCCGAAGCCCGGCTCGATGAAGCCGCCGGCCTCGCGCGCGCGATTGATCTCGTCGTTGCAGACGCAATCATCGCGCCGATCAACCAGATCCGCCCCGCGACCTACATTGGCAAGGGCAAGGTCGAAGAGATCGCCGCGCTGGCCAAGAGCCTCGATGTCGAGCTCGTGGTGATGGATTGCGCGCTGGCACCGATCCAGCAGCGCAATCTCGAGAAGGAGTTGCAAGCCAAGGTGCTCGACCGCACCGGGCTGATTCTGGAAATCTTCGGCCGCCGCGCCAAGACCAAGGAAGGTTCGCTCCAGGTCGAATTGGCGCATCTCAACTATCAGCGCTCGCGCCTGGTGCGCTCATGGACCCATCTGGAGCGCCAGCGCGGCGGCTTCGGCTTCATGGGCGGTCCCGGCGAGACGCAGATCGAAGCGGACCGACGCCTGATCCAGGAGCGCATCTCCAAGCTCGAAAGCGAGCTGAAGAAGGTGCAGGCGACGCGGCGACTGCATCGTGCCGGCCGCCAGCGCGTGCCGTATCGCGTCGTCGCGCTGGTCGGCTACACCAATGCCGGCAAGTCGACGCTGTTCAACCGCCTGACCCGCGCCGATGTGCAGGCGGCGGATATGCTTTTTGCGACACTCGATCCGACCTTGCGCGCCCTCAACCTGCCGCATGGCGGCAAGGCTATGCTGTCGGACACCGTCGGCTTCATCTCCAACCTGCCGACCCAGCTCGTCGCCGCGTTCCGCGCCACGCTGGAGGAGGTGCTCGAAGCCGACGTCATCCTGCATGTGCGCGACATATCCCATGAAGATGCCGAGGCCCAGCAGAGCGACGTCGATGCCGTGCTGCGCCAGCTCGGCATCAACCCTGATGACAGCGGCCGCATCATCGAGGTCTGGAACAAGATCGACCGCTACGATTCCGAGCAGCGCGAGGAGCTTTTGAACATCGCCGCGCGCAGGCCGGAGGATCATCCCGCGATGCTTGTGTCCGCCGTGTCAGGCGAGGGCGTCGACGCCTTGCTCGCCGCGATCGAGGAGCGGCTGGCGGCCAAGCGAACCACGCTCGACCTCTCGATCGACGCCGCCGATGGCGCCGGCATCAGCTGGCTGCATCGCAACGCCGAGGTGCTCGCGAAAGAGCTGCACGACGGCCGTTTTGATATGACCGTGAGGGTGGACGAGACCAAGCGGGATATCGTGGTGTCGAGGTTCGACGCGGTGCCGCGCGTGGCTTGATCCCGAGGGTGCGATGATGTCCACTGGGTATCCTCGTATCAGGTAGCCGTCTTCGCCGCATTCCACAGTGCATCCATCTCAGCCAGCGACGCCTGCTCCAGTGTCCGGCCCTGCGCCTCAAGCGCCCGTTCGATATAGGCGAAGCGCCGCTCGAATTTCGCATTGGTCGCGCGCAACGCGGCTTCCGGATCGGCGTCAACATGGCGGGCGAGATTGACCAGGGCGAACATCAGGTCGCCGGTCTCTTCCGCAAGCCCCTCGCTGTCGTTGCGGTCGAGCGCGGCCTCGATCTCGTCGGCTTCCTCGCGGATCTTGGCCAGCACCGCGCGCGGGTCGTTCCAGTCGAACCCGACGGTGGACGCTTTGCGCTGTAGCTCCATGGCCCGCGTCAGCGCGGGCTGGCCGGCCTTCACGCCCGACAGCAGTGATTTGTGAGGTGGCGTTGCCTCCGGCGGCCGGCGCGCGGCGCGCTCGGCTTTCTCCTCGGCCTTGATGCGGTCCCAGACTTCCTTGACGTGGGAGGCGGCGAGATTGCCGTCCTTGTCGACGAAGACGTGAGGATGGCGGCGGATCATTTTTCGCGTGATGGCTTCGACGACATCGCCGAACGCGAAAGCGTTCTGCTCGGACGCCATCTGGGCGTGGAACACCACCTGGAGCAGGAGGTCGCCGAGCTCGTCCTTGAGATCATCGAGATCGCCACGGTCGATGGCGTCGACCACCTCATAGGCCTCCTCGATCGTGTAGGGCGCGATCGTCGCAAAATCCTGTTCGAGGTCCCAGGGGCAGCCGGTCACCGGCGTGCGCAACGCCGCCATGATCTCGATCAGGCGGGAAATGTCGTGGGAAGGGGTCATTGCGGGACGGTCTCCTGGGTCCAAAGCCTTATGCCAAAAGCGGGCCGCCGTTCCCAGCGCGGGCGCGCGGAACGGGCGGATTTCCAACGAATGGCCGCCAATTGGCGAGGAGCGCCCGCAGTGCTAAAGCGCGGGCCATGAGTGACGCATTTTCATCACAAACCGCGCTGGTCCTGTTCTCCGGCGGCCAGGATTCCACCACCTGCCTCGCTTGGGCGCTGAACCGTTTTGCGCGCGTGGAGACGCTGGGGTTCGACTACGGCCAGCGCCACGCCATCGAGCTCACCTGCCGTGAGCGGCTGTTCGGCGGCATCAAGGGCCTGCGTGCGGATTGGGCGGCAAAACTCGGTGAGAGCCATACGCTGTCGATCCCGACGCTGGCGGCGGTGTCCGAGACCGCGCTGACGCGCGACGTCGCGATCGCAATGGGCGCTGACGGCCTGCCGAATACGTTCGTGCCCGGCCGCAATCTGGTGTTCCTGACGTTCGCCGCGGCGCTGGCCTACCGGCGCGGTATCACGCATATCGTCGGCGGCATGTGCGAGACCGATTATTCCGGCTATCCCGATTGCCGCGACGATACCATCCGCGCCATGCAGGCCGCGTTGTCGCTGGGAATGGCCAGAAAATTCGAGCTGCATACACCGCTGATGTGGATCGACAAGGCCGCGACGTGGCAGCTCGCGCAGGATCTCGGCGGCGAGGGGCTGGTCGACCTGATCCGCGAGCACTCCCACACCTGCTATCTCGGCGAACGCGGCGCGCAGCACGAGTGGGGCTATGGCTGCGGCGAGTGCCCGGCATGCAGCCTGCGGGCGAAGGGATGGCGGGAGTTCGTGGCGGGGCGATAGGAGCCACGCATTTCTCGCGTGCCCGGACGCGGCGCTTGCGCGTTGCAGCTTTCCGGGACACGAGTGCAGCGCGACCTACCCAAAATCCTCCGGCCTGAGCTCGATCGGCTTGCCGTGCGGGGTGCGATCGGCCGCATGGTCCCAGGCATCGCGATAGCGATGCAGCGTCTCCGTCGACGCAACGCCCTTGCGCGCAACCAAGCCCTCCAGCGTCGCGAGCCAGTGCAGATAATAGGTCTCGCCCGTATCGGGATCGCCCGCCGCCTGCGCGCGCTTGATCTCCGCGGCGAGGGCGGCCGCCCATTCCGGCCAGGTGAACACGCCGCGCTCGTGCAGCGTCAAGGCCATCGCGAAGGCATGCGCCTCCCAAGGTGCGCGGAACACCGGGCCGTCGTCATCGCGGGGAATGCTTGGAATGGCCGCCGTCGCGACCGCCGCTGCCGCACTGCTCATCACGCCGGATCCAGATAAGGCTCGAAGGCGTCGATCGAGACCTTCAGGGTGGGATCACCGTCCTCGCCCCAGAGATCGCGACCCTCGAACACGACCGTGTAGAGCCATTGCGGATGTTCGCCGCGCTCCATCGCCGCCGTATCAGGAAACACGTGGCAGCCATGGTTCAGCTCGACCACGCCGACATGGCCGCGGACATAGCGCGGCAGCCGCGTGTGCGTGGCCGGATGGATGTTCCTGGCGCGCACGCGATCGCCGATGTTGAACCTGGCGGGCGCAGGCGCCGTGCGGCCGAACTTGCCGCGCACCATGACGCGCTCGACCTGGGTGAGATCGAATTTGCCGTGCTTGAGCGCCTTGGCCGGCTGCATCGCATGGCCGGCGGCGACCTCTTCGCGGGAGAGGTAGCCCTTCTCGATCAGCATCTCCTCGAGACCGAGAAACCATTTCTTGTAATAGGAGCTCGAGAGATAAACCTCCGGCGGCAGCGTCTCGCGATAGAAGCGCGAGGTGTCGATGTTGAAGGCACCGGCCGCGCCCATCGCGCGCACCATCGCCAGCACACGCTCTTCCCAATGCGCGTGAAACATCGGCCCGTCCGGCTCCGGCTCGACCTTGCCGAACCCGTCCATGCCGCCCATGTCGTGCACGCCGTTCATGACGGCGCCCCCGGCTGTCGCGGGAATCCGGTGCCGATCATGGAATCGCGCGTGACGAGTTCGGCGAGCTGCTCCTCGCTCCACCCCTCGGTGCCTGCGGGGCGCATTGGCAGCACCAGAAACCGCGTCTCGGCGGTGGAATCCCACACCCGGATCTCCACGTCCTTCGGCAGGCTGACGTCGAAATCGGCGAGCACGCCGCGCGGGTCCTTCACCGCGCGCGAGCGGTAGGGCGCCGCCTTGTACCAGACCGGCGGTAATCCCAGCATTTCCCAGGGGTAGCAGGAGCACAGCGTGCACACGACCATGTTGTGGCGCTGCGGCGTGTTCTCGACCACGACGAGATGGTCGCCGACGCGGCTGACATGGCCGAGCGTGCCGATCGCCTTGGAGCCATCCTCCAGCAGCGCTTTCTTGAACGCCGGATCGGTCCAGGCCTTGGCAACGACGCGGGCGCCGTTATGCGGGCCGATTTTGGTCTCATAGGCCTGGATGATGGCGTCGAGCGCGGCCGGCTCGACATAGCCTTTTTCGGTCAGGATTGTCTCGAGCGCCCGCACGCGCAGCTCGGTCTCCGACAGCTCGGAATGGTCGTGATCGTGGTGGTGATGGTGGTCGTGATCATGGCTCATGGTGGCGAAGATAAGCGCAATGGCCCGGGCCTGTCGAGTATGCGCTGCGGCGCAACCGGGTCCCGTATTCGTGAGGCCGGATGTAGGCTAGCATTGCCGCAAAGCAGAGGGGAGATTTCGTTGACGGACTACGTGAAGATCGAAAAGGGCCTCGGGCCCGAGGGCCGGATTGCGGTGGTGCGTTTCGATCGGGGCGACGGCATCAATGCCCTGTCGCCCGAGGCGTTGCGGCAGCTCACCGCGGCGGCGCGCAGCTTCGAGGACGATTCCGCGACGTCGGTCGTCGTATTGACCGGCAGCTCGGGCGCGTTCAGCGCCGGCTTCGATCTCAAGGATACCGAAGGGCGCTCGCGCAAGGAGATGGATCTCGGCACCCTGCGGCGGCACCTCAAGCTCGGGCCGCGTCTGACGCACGCCTGGCAGGAGATGGAGCAGATCACGATCGCGGCGATCGAGGGTTTCTGTGTCGGCGGCGGCGTCGCGCTGGCCGTCGCGCTCGACTTCCGGATCATGGGCCGCGATGCGCATCTGCGCGTGCCCGAAATCGGGCTCGGCATGAACATGAGCTGGCAGAGCATCCCGCGCATGCTGCATCTGATGGGACCCGCCCGCACCAAGCAGGCGGTGATTTTGGCCGACCAGCGCATCTCGGCGGACGAGGCCCATGAGTGGCGTCTTGTGGAGGAGGTGGTCGATCCCGGCCATGCCTTCGATGCCGCCATGGAGCTCGCCCGCAAGGTCGCCGCGCAGCCGCCGCTCTCGGTCGCGATGACGAAGCTGACCGTCAACCGGCTCGCGCATGCGCTGGACGATCTCGCCAGCCACATGGACGTCGACCAGTTCGCGCTCGCCAGCCTCAGCGAGGATCACAAAGAGGGAGTCGATGCGTTCCTGGGCCGCCGCAAGCCGCGCTTCAAGGGGCGGTAGATTATGCCAGCCCATTGACAAGGCGAACGAGCGCGTCAGGCGGCCAGCCTGGCGCGCCGCAGCGTCTCCGAGGGCTTTTCGGAGAAGTGGCGCTTGTAGTCGAGCGAGAATTGGCTGAAGTGCCAGAAGCCGTGCTGCACGGCGATGTCGTAGATCGACGTCTCGATGCCGCCGGCGCGCTTGAGGTCACGGCGCACGCGGTTCAGCCGCATCGCCCGCCAGTAGTGCATCGGGCTCGTGCCCAAGACCTCCTTGAAGCAATAGCCGAGCTTGCGCGGGCTGGCGCCAACCGCCTTGCAGACCTCCAGCAGCGAGAGCGAGCGATCGCCGCTGCCATGCATCAACTCGCGGGCGCGATCGACGGTTCGCCTCCGTGCAGCCGCGCTGCGGCCGGGATCGCTGGTGCGCGCCGTCGGCAGCATGTCCATGATCTCGACGAGGAGCGCGTCTTCCAGCGCCTGCCGCGCCACGGGATCGTCGAACCGTTTGGGGGCGGCGGAGACGGTCTCGTAGATCGCGGCAAGATGGGCGCGCAGCCGCAAGACCGGCGCCTCCGCCATTTCGATGACCCTCAGCTGATGCCAGACGGCGCGCGGCAGCGCGATGTCGAGGCGGGCGGCCAGCTCCTCGATCAGGGCCGCGCTGGCGACGACGCCGCGCAGCTCGAACGCCTTCGGTGTGCACATGTCGACCTCTGCGTCGACGCAGGCGATGACCTGGGCGCCGGCCACGCTGGCGCCGTTGCAATTGACCTCGCCATCCCCGTGCCAGGGCAGGCCGATGCCAAAACTGTCGGCACCGAGCTGGCCGTACTGGCGGACCTGCTGGCTGGTGATCTCGCGGAACACCTCCAGGTGGGGCAGGGAGAGTTGCGTGAAGCTGCCCCGGAAAGAGCCAGCGCTGATCTGATCGTAGCTCAGCCGCCAGCGGCCGAGGCCGCCGCAGTGTTCGTCGACATCCGTGCTGCTCACCTGAAGCAGGCTGGCAGCCGAGTCCTGAATCGGAGGAGTTGCGCTCAAGATCATGACGATACGTGGAAAATGATCAGCCCAAACCAGAGGGCATAGCGCCCAGACTGGCACGCCCGACGCTCGAGTCCAGCAAAATATTGCCGGATCTCGATAACGCCTGACGACGCCGCGGTGCAGGCTTGCGTCCTGCCGTTCCGACATCGCAGTCGGGGTGGCACTTCGCGGAGGATCGAGATGCGACCGACCGATGTCATGCGCGGCAGCCCGCCGGCGCCCGAGGCCCAGGTGACGCGCGCCAACTGGCGCAGCTTTCCGGCGATCCGCTGGGGCTTTACCCACACCCGCGAAGTGCTGCCGACCGCGGAGGTCCGCCGCTCCGCGCGTCCGACGCCGATACCGAGCGCGCCGCACGAGCTTCAGAAGCTCGGCTTCACGGCACCCGACGGCAAGCCGACCACGATCGAGGCGACGCTGCGCGAGACCTTTGGCGATGCGCTGCTGGTCATGCAGCGGGGCACGCTGATCCACGAATGGTACGGCGACGGCATGAGCGCGATCACGCCGCATCTGATCTGCTCGATCAGCAAGTCGGTCGCGGGCACGCTCGGCGGCGTGCTGGCCGCGCGTGGGCTGCTCGATCCGGAGGCGAGGGTGGTGCGCTACGTGCCGGAGCTGGAGAGCTCGGTCTATGGCAGCTGCACCGTGCGCAACGTCCTCGATATGGCGGTCGCGATCAAGTTCGAGGAAGACTACGAGGATCCCGCGGGCGATGTCGCGCGCTATCGCTTCTCCTCGGGCTGGGACGTGCCGCCGCCCGGCGTCGAGCCCGGCAATCAGCGTGCTTACCTGACGACGCTGCGCGGCACCGGCAAGCCGCACGGCAAGGTATTCCACTACGTCTCGACCAATACCGAGGTGCTCGGCTGGTTCTATGAGCGTGCCTGCGGCATGCCTTATCCGCGCATCCTGTCGGACTATCTCTGGCAGCCGCTGGGTGCCGAGGAAGACGGCTCCATGACGCTTGACGGCCACGGCATGGGCCGCATCGCCGGCGGGCTCTCAGTGACTGCGCGCGACCTGTTGCGCTTCGGCGAGATGATCCGCAACCGCGGCGTGGTCGAGGGGCGGCAGGTGGTGCCGGGCTGGTGGATCGACGACATCCACGAGAACGGCGATCCCAAGGCCTGGGCCGACGGCGATCTCGCCGACATCTTCCCGGGCGCCCGCTACCGCAGCAAATGGTACACGATCGATCCCTCACGTAACGATCTGGCCGGGATCGGCATCCACGGCCAGTGGCTCTACATCGACGCGGCCACCGACACCGTCATCGTTAAGCTCGCGACCCAGCCGAAGGCGATGGACATTCCGCTCGACCATCGCTGGCTCGCCGCCTTCCGCGCCATCACCGCGCATCTTGCCCCGCGCTGACCTCTGGACATCACCATGCTCGATACCGTCAAAGCCAAATCCCCCGCGCAGACCGCGACGCCGCATCCGCTCGATCCGCTGACAGCCGAGGAGATCGCGGCCGCCTGCACGCTGGTGCGCGCCGCTGCGGCCTCGCCGGAAAACTGCCGCTTCCCGACGGTGCGGCTGGAGGAGCCGACCAGGCAGGAGCTGGCTGCGGGCGCAGCAGGGCGCCGCGCCTTCGCGCTGACCCTGGACATCACCACGGGCGAAGCGATCGAGCACATCGTCGATCTCGGCCGCAGTGAGATGGTCGGCCGCAAGGTCATTCCGAACCGCGAGGCGCCTTATGGGCAGCCGCCGGTGATGCTGGAGGAATTCTTCAAGTGTGAGGCCGTGGTGAAGGCCGATCCCGGCTGGCGCGCGGCGATGGTTCGGCGCGGGTTGACCGACAAGGACATCGAACTGGTACAGGTCGATCCGTTCTCCTCGGGCTTCTTCGATTTCGAGTACGAGCGCGGCGCCCGCATCGTGCGCGCCGTCAGCTTTTTCCGCGAGCATCTGCAGGACAACGGCTACGCCCACCCGATCGAGGGCGTGGTGGCCGTGGTCGACCTGATCGCCGGTAAGGTGATCGATCTCACGGACGCAGATCCGATCGTGCCGATCCCGCGCAAGAAGCGGAACTACGGCGCGCATGAAGTCACCAATCCGCGCACCGACATCAAGCCGCTGCATATCGAGCAGCCCGAGGGTGCAAGCTTCAAGGTCGATGGCTGGAAAGTGGATTGGCAGAAATGGAGCTTCCGCGTCGGTTTCACGCCGCGCGAGGGCCTGGTGCTGCATCAGCTCGCCTACCAGGACGGCGCGCGCAAGCGCTCGCTGATCCATCGCGCCAGCGTCACCGAGATGGTGGTTCCTTACGCGGACCCGACCGCGAACCATTTCTGGAAGTCGGCGTTCGATGCGGGCGAATATGGGCTCGGCATGCTCGCCAACGCGCTCGAGCTCGGCTGCGACTGTCTCGGCAACATCCATTATTTCGACGTGCCCGCCGCCGACAACAAGGGCGAGCCCTTCGTCATGCAGAACGCGATCTGCATGCATGAAGAAGACTACGGAATTGCCTGGAAACACTACGAATTCCGCAACGGCCTGTTTGAGGTCCGCAGATCCCGGCGGCTCGTGATCTCGTTCTTCGCGACTGTCGGCAATTACGATTACGGTTTCTACTGGTATCTATACCAGGACGGCACGATCCAGCTGGAGACAAAACTCACCGGCATCATCCAGACCGCCGCCGTGCCGTCAGGCAAGACCTACAAATGGGGCGGCATGGTCGACGACAATCTCGGCGGCCCAACGCACCAGCACTTCTTCAACGTGCGCCTGCACATGGATCTCGACGGCGGCGGCAACACGGTGACGGAGCACGAGTTCGTGCCGCGGCCCTGGGGCGACGACAATCCGCACGGCAACGTCTTCGACACCACGACGCGCGTGCTGTCGCGCGAGCGTGATGCCGCGGCGGTTGCCAACGGCGAGACCGGCCGGTTCTGGAAGATCAATAATCCCAACGAGACCAATTCGGTCGGCGGCGCGCCGGCCTACAAGCTCGTGGTCAATCCAAGCCCCTTGATGCTGGCGCAGGAGGGCAGCTATGTGCGCAAGCGCGGCGGCTTTGCAACCAAGCATGTCTGGGTGACTGCATTCGATCCCGCCGAGAAATACGCCAGCGGCGATTATCCGAACGTCCATGCCGGCGGCGACGGCCTGCCGCGTTACGCCGCGCAGAACCGCAACATCGAGAATGCCGACATTGTGGTGTGGCATTCCTTCGGCCACACCCATGTCTGCAAGCCCGAGGACTTTCCGATCATGCCGGTCGAATACGCCGGATTCATACTGAAGCCGACCGGCTTCTTCGCGGCCAATGCTGCCGGCGACATCCCGCCGGACCGCAATAGCCGCAGCGTGGTAGCCGGCGAAAAGAGCACCGCCGCAACCTGTTGTCACGCGGCCGAAGCGTAACCTTCAACGGCTCGCGCCTTCTGCTTCGCTCGCAACGCTGATCGCGCGATGCAGCCATCGCATACGGCGGCGTCTCAAACAGATTGCCAAGTCAGTCTGGAAATATTCCAATTCTAAAGAAGCGACAGCGCATTGCGCGTGAGCGCATTCGTCGCACGTGCGGCACACAGGTCTGGAGAAATTCTAACGGCGTTCCTATCGCACTCGCAAATTGCCTGAGTTAGGGCGGGTCATCAAAAATGATACCGGCAAAGCCGGCAGTGCGTGGGGCCTAAAACGACGTGACCGACTTCCAATTTTCTTCGCGTGGGGACACGCGCCATCGACAGATTCGGGTGCTGCTGCTCGGGGCGGTCAGTACATTCTCGCTCGTGGTTCCCTTTGGTTCCGTGGAGGCGCAGACGCAGATTCCCGCCGTCACCGTCGACGCGCCAACTCAGCGCGCCCGCCCTGCGGCGGTTGCTTCGTCGCGAAGGGCGGCGACACGCACCTCGCGCGCCAATCGTCGCTCTCCCGCGCAGCCGGCCACGCCGACCCAGTCGGCGTCGTCGAACGGCGTGACGGGCGAACGCGCCAATGGTCCGGTGCGCGGTTTCGTTGCGACGCGAAGCGGCACGGCAACCAAGACCGATACGCCGTTGATCGAAACCCCGCAGTCGGTCTCCGTCGTCACCACCGACCAGGTCAGGAACCAGGGCGCGGTCTCGATCGGCGAGGCCCTGCGCTATACCGCCGGCGTCAGCGGCGACGTCAATGGCGGCTCCGACACCCGCTTCGGCGCTCTGCAGATCCGCGGCTTCGACACCACCATGTCGGGCCTCTACGTCGACGGCCTGCGGATCCCCTCCAGCAACTACGTGCACTTCAACGGCCTCGGTCCCTACGGCGCCGAGCGCCTGGAGGTGCTCAAGGGCCCGTCATCGGCGATGTACGGCGGCAGCGGCACCGGCGGCATCCTCAACTACGTGACCAAGCTGCCGACGGCGCAGCAGTTCGGCGAGGTCTCAGTCTCCGGCGGCAGCTTCAACCGCTATCAGGGCCAGTTCGACATGGGCGGCTCCGCCAACAAGGACGGCACGGTACTGTGGCGCCTCACCGGCGTCGTCCGCGACGGCGAGACCCAGGTCGACTTCACCAAGGACAACCGCGTCTTCATCGCGCCCGCCGTCACGTTCAAGCCGAACGAGGACACCACCATCACGTTGCTCGCCAATTACCAGCGCGACCGGGCAGGGTGGGGCCTGCAGTTCCTGCCGGCCTCGGGCACGGTGTGGCCGAACAACGGCCGCACCATCCCGGTCTCGTTCTTCGCGGGCGTGCCGAGCTTCAACGCTTTCAACACCGAGATCGCAACCGCGGGCTACCAGCTCTCGCACAATTTCACCGACAACATCACGTTCCGGCAGAACCTGCGCTATGCCTATCAGCACAACGAGGAGAAGGTGTTTTACGGCGGCGGCTACACCGACGAGGCCGCGGGGCAGCTCGCGCGCTTCGGCAGCTACAGCAACTCCTACATCAATTCCTTCGCGGTGGATAATCAGCTCCAGGGCAAGTTCACCACGGGCATTTTCAGCCACACCACGCTGGTCGGCGTCGACTATCGCAACACCTCCTTCCGCGACACCGCTTTCTCGGTCACGACGTCAGCGCCGGAGATCAACGTCTTCAATCCGGCCTATAGCTACGACTGGACCGTCGGCGCCATGAGCGACAATACCGGGGTCAAGCAGTCGCAGGTGGGCCTCTATGCCCAGGACCAGATCAAGCTCGGCCGGTTGTCGTTCCAGCTCGGCGGCCGCCAGGATTTCGTGACGACGCAGGTCGACAGCGGCCTCGCTAACACGACTGTCGCGAAGGATGCATCGGCCTTCACCGGCCGCGCGGCCGTGATGTACAATTTCGACAACGGCATCGCACCTTACTTCAGCTACTCGGAATCGTTCCTGCCGGTGCTCGCGACCGGCGCGTCCGGACAGATGCTCAATCCCGAGACCGGCGTCCAGTACGAGGTCGGCGTCAAGTACCAGCCGCTCGGCTGGAATGCGCTGTTCACCTTCGCGGCCTTCGACCTGACACGCGATAACGTCGTCACCTACGCACCGCCGCTCTACATCGCGGAGCAAACCGGGCAGGTGAAATCGCGCGGCATCGAGCTCGAAGGCACGATGTCGCTCGCCGACGGCTGGAACCTGCGTGCCGCCTTTGCCTATGTCGATGGCATGGTCACGCAGGATCCGGTGAATGTCGGCAAGGCTCCGGTCACCGTGCCGCTCAACCGCGCCTCGTTGTGGAGCGACTACACGCTCCAGAACGGGCTGCTCGGCGGCTTGCAGTTCGGCGGCGGCATCCGCTATGTCGGCGCGACCTGGGGCGATGATGCCAACACCTTCAAGGTGGGATCGGCGACCGTGCTCGACGCGCTGCTCGCCTACACCCGTGACAATTGGCGCTTGTCGCTGAACGTCACCAATCTTGCCGACACCCGCTATGTCGCCGCCTGCTACAGCCTGTCGGGCTGCTTCTACGCGGAGGGACGCAAGGCGATCGGCAAGCTGACTTACCGCTGGTGAGTAGACACGGTGATCGATGGCCAGAGCAGGCAGATATGGTCCTCCACAAAACGTCGTCATGCCCGGGGCTTGTCCCGGGCAACCACGTTCTTCGAGCGTCGCCGCAAGACGTGGATGGCCGGGACGAGCCCGGCCATGACGGCGTCGAAGCTCTGTGAAAGACAACCATGAGAGCGATATTCGGCAGACTGCATCGCTGGGCGGGACTGCTCACGGCCGGATTCCTGTTCTTCTCCGGCATCACCGGAGCGATCATCTCCTGGGATCACGAACTCGACGACGTCCTCAACAGCCATCTGTTCGACGTCAGCAGCAAAGGCCCGGCGATCCCCTCGATCGAGCTCGCCAGGACAATCGAGCAGCGCGATCCCCGTGCGCGCGTCGTCTACCTCTTCATGACGCCGGAGGAGGGCCATTCGCTGTGGTTCTTCGTGATGCCGCGGATCGATCCGGCGACCGGCAAGCGCTACGCGCTCGACTACAATCAGGTCTTCCTCGATCCCAACACCGGCGCGGAGCTGGGCCGCCGCTATTGGGGCGCGGTGTGGCCGGTGACGCGGGAAAACTTCGTCTCGTTTCTCTACAAGCTGCACTACACGATGCACATTCCGGAATTCTGGGGCAGCGACCGCTGGGGCATGCGCGTGCTCGGCGTCATCGCGATCATCTGGACCATCGATTGCTTCGTCGGCTTCTATCTGACGCTGCCGTCGCGCCGGCGGGCCAAGGCGGCGCGGGCACCTGCCGTCACGCGCCAGCTCGAGCGCGGCTTCTGGGCGCGATGGGCGCCGGCCTGGACCATCAAGACCTCCGGCAGCGCCTACCGGATCAATTTCGACATCCACCGCGCCTTCAGTCTCTGGACCTGGGGCGTGTTGTTCGTCATCGCCTTCACGGCGTTCTCGCTGAACCTCTATTTCGAGGTGTTCTCGCCGCTGATGAAGATGGTGTCGAACTACACGCCGACACCCTATGAGCAGCGGCCTTATCGCGATCTCGACGATCCCATCGAGCCCAAGGTCAGC
Source organism: Bradyrhizobium sp. 192 (assembly GCF_023100965.1). Classification (NCBI taxonomy): domain Bacteria; kingdom Pseudomonadati; phylum Pseudomonadota; class Alphaproteobacteria; order Hyphomicrobiales; family Nitrobacteraceae; genus Bradyrhizobium; species Bradyrhizobium sp. 192. Next base: position 4,814,395 of record NZ_CP064690.1, on the reverse strand, counting down.
TTCGCCGACATTGCCGCACGCGCTGCCGCCGACGGCAAGGCGCGCGGCTGGACCATCCCGGTCGGCTCGATCAATTACGGCCCGGCTCATGGCGTCTACGCCGCCGCCTTCTTCCACCCCGGCGACGATCACGGCGCCGGCGGCGTAGGCCCGGCCCAGCTCTATTACGACAGCGAGGACGGCCGCCCGATCGGCGAACGGCTGCCCTGGGTCGGCACCGCCGCCGACATCTTCGTCCAGGCGCAATTCCCCCTGCATTCGGGCCGCATCGTCGGCCTGTTCGGCCGCATCCTGATCTCGATCATGGGGCTGGTGGTCGCCGTGCTCTCCGTCACCGGCGTCGTGATCTGGTGGCGCAAGCGCCGTGCCCGGGTTCGGGTGCGCGAGACCGCTGCGATGCGGCTGAGCCGGCAGCTGACGCCGGCGGAGTAGGGCACGGTGAAACGGTCGTCGGGATGAACCTTCCGGTTTCGCAGGGCCACAAAGATGGGAGATATCCCCAGTTCCGCGGATCCCCATGAAATCCTATGCCTTGCTCTGCCTGATCGTCCTGGCGGCGCCCGTCCAGGCCGCAGCGCCCGAGCAGTCTTATCTCGACCTCCGCGATCGCTACATCGCAAAGTTCTCGAAGGCGAAGGAGAGCGACGAGCTCTCCAAGCAGCATGACGCGGCTCTGAAAGAGCTGACGAGCGTGTTGCGCGGCCTGATGGGTCGGGTCACGATCAAAGAGCTCTCGAGAGACGGCAAGTCCAACGTCGACACGCTCTTCAGGGATGACTCCGGCTTCGGCCTGTGTTTCGGCATGGAATAAGGACCCCGTTTTCGGGGTGATCGGCATCCAATCGGGACCCCGGGATAAGGGTCCACAGTGGCTTCCATCGAGTCATGGAAGCCGAGGTTGGGATGCTGGTGGTGGAGACGATTGGTAAGATCCGTCGCGCCTACTTTGTTGATGGTCGTCCGATCAAGGCGATCTGCCGAGAACTTGGCGTATCGCGGAAGGTGGTTCGCAAGGTCATTCGTTCTCAAGCGACGGAGTTCCGGTACGAGCGCGAGACGCAGCCGCTCCCGAAGATGGGTGCCTGGAGTGCCGAGCTTGATCGGTTGCTGGCAGGGAATGAGAGCAAGGCGGCGCGGGAACGGCTGACACTGATCCGGCTATTCGAGGAGCTTCGCGGCCTGGGTTATGCCGGCGGCTATGATGCGGTTCGTCGATACGCCAGGCGCTGGAGCAAGGAACGCGGGCAATCGACCGCGGCCGCTTATGTCCCGCTGAGCTTTGACCCAGGCGAAGCCTACCAGTTCGACTGGAGCCACGAGGTGGTCCTGTTGAGCGGCACCACGGTAATGGTGAAGGCCGCCCATGTCCGGCTCTGTCACAGCCGCATGCTGTTCGTGCGGGCCTATCCGCGGGAGACGCAGGAGATGGTGTTCGACGCCCACGACCGGGCGTTCGCCTTGTTCAAAGGCACCTGCACCCGCGGCATCTACGACAACATGAAGACCGCCGTAGAGACGATCTTCGTCGGCAAAGGGCGTCTCTACAATCGTCGCTTCCTGCAGATGTGCAGCCACTATCTGGTCGATCCGGTCGCCTGCACGCCAGCGTCGGGCTGGGAGAAGGGGCAGGTCGAGAACCAGGTCGGGCTGGTCAGGGAACGCTTCTTCACGCCGCGGCTGCGGTTCAAAAACCTCGAGGAATTAAACGCTTGGCTGCTCGACAAATGCATCGCCTACGCCAAGGCTCATCGCCATCCGGAGCTAGTCGATCAGACGATCTGGGACGTGTTCGAAGCCGAACGCCCCAAACTCGTTCCCTATGCCGGCCGCTTCGACGGCTTCCATGCGGTGACGGCATCGGTCTCGAAGACCTGCCTGGTGCGCTTCGACAACAACAAATACTCGGTCGCAGCCAGCGCAGTCGGACGACCGGTCGAGGTTCAAGCCTATGCCGATCGCATCGTGATCCGTCAGGATGGACGCATCGTTGCCGAGCACCCGCGATCCTTTGGGCGCGGCGATACCGTTTACGACCCCTGGCATTATGTGCCGGTGCTCGCCCGCAAACCCGGCGCCTTGCGCAACGGTGCTCCCTTCAAAGACTGGGTGTTGCCGGCCGCGATCGAGCGGATCCGGCGCAAGCTTGCCAGCACCGACGATGGCAATCGGCAGATGGTCGATATCCTCAACGCGGTGCTGACTGACGGTCTGCCCGCGGTGGAAGCGGCCTGTGCCGAAGCGCTCAGTCACAGCGTCCATTCCGCCGATGTGGTGCTCAACATCCTGGCCCGTCAACGTGAACCCGCCCCACCGGCCAACATCATGACACCGGCCGCACTGACGCTCCGTCATGCACCGATCGCCGATTGTGCCCGCTACGACAACCTCCGGAGGACCATCTGATGGAACGAACCCAAATCTTCGACCTCATGGGCGAACTCAAGCTCTACGGCATGAAGGCTGCCTTCGACGAGATCATGGCAACTGCCGTCAAGCGCCAGCACGAACCTCAGCGCATTGTCGGCGATCTGCTCAACGCCGAGATCAACGAGAAGCAAGCCAGGTCGATCAAATATCAGCTCACCATTGCCAAGCTGCCGCTTGCCAAGGACATCGCCGACTTTCAGTTCGACGGCACGCCGATCAATCAGACTCTCGTCAATGATCTCGCTGGCGGCGGCTTCATCGCCCAGCAACGCAACGTCGTGCTGGTTGGCGGCACTGGCACCGGCAAAACCCACCTGGCCATTGCAATTGCAAGAAGCTGCATCCGATCCGGTGCCCGCGGCCGCTTCTTCAACGTCGTCGACCTCGTCAATCGCCTCGAGACCGAGACCCGCAACGGACGGCAAGGACGGCTCGCCGAGCATCTGACCCGGATGAACTTCATCGTGCTGGATGAACTCGGCTATTTGCCCTTCGCCCAGTCCGGTGGCCAGCTTCTGTTCCATCTCGTCAGCCGGCTCTATGAGCGCGCCTCCGTCATCGTGACCACCAATCTTGCGTTCGGCGAATGGCCGAGCGTGTTCGGCGATGCCAAAATGACCGCCGCGCTACTCGACCGATTGACCCATCACTGCGACATCGTCGAGACCGGCAACGACAGCTGGCGATTCAAAAGCCGCGACGATGTTCAAACAACCCGCGCTCGCGCCGTCTCCGCAACCCCGACCAGCTCCGACGACCCGAGCGCTACCAGCAGAGCACGCCGATCAAAGGGGTCCATTTTGGATGCCGATAGGGGGTCCCAGTCAAACGCCGATTGACATGGGCGGCGCCGACGACCTTCATGTTGCTGCCGGTAGCAGGCTGGCTCTCGACGATCTGACACTTCATCGTCGCGGTATCCTGAGCGAGGTAAAACGACGAGGGCGATTGCCCAACGGTCTTGCCGGTCTCAGCCGCGAATAACGGAGATGCGAGTGCGAGGACTGCGACCGTCGCCAATAGGGTGCGTTTCATGGAATCCACCAATTCTTGTTCGTCCGGGATCGGACAAAGAACGAATAGAAGCGGCGGACAGGCGTTCCCGCCTATGGCGGATTTGTTTTTCGCGAACGAATTGACGTGGATCAACGACGGCTTCGAATATCTGTGGGCAGCCCGACCAGCATATCAGACTGCCCAGACCGAGGTTGCCGTCGTTACGGGCAGGGATGCCGCAGGCCATCATAGCCGAGATAGGTTCCGGAATACGGGTCATAGGACCTGAAGCGCCGTGCGCAATAGCCGACCGCGTCGTCAACATAGGGAGGCGGAGCGACGTAGGCCGGCCCGTAGCCGGGGCCATAGCCATAATACCCGTAGGGTTGCGTTGCGCCAATGATCGCTCCGCCGATCAGAGCGCCGGCGATGCCCGCACCAATTCCAATTCCTGCACCGCCATGATAGCCGCCGCGCCAGCCGCGGCGATATTGCACCGTCTCTACCGATGGTGCTACCGCGCCGCGCAGCATCAGCGGGGAAGTGAGCGGCGCCGCAGCGACGGGCGCGACTAGCCACGGCGTCGTGGCGGCGATGAGCGCAACAAGCGTGGTTTTGGACGATTTGCTCATAACAGCATCTCCAGATGCGTTTTCGGGTAGCGCGGCGGTCTGAAGCCGGCGTCTTCGGAAGGATGCGCGATAATGATCCAGGAGGCCTTACGTGAATTGATCTAGCGCAACGTGAGCGCGCATCGATTGGACAGACTTGGTCTTGCCGATCGGAGAAATTCGCGAAGCAGTGTCCGGCGCGGGAGCGATGGGCGATCTTTCCTTCATCCCCAGTCGCGCGCGCTTCGCTGCCAAGGCAGCACAGGGCGCTTCCATGCTTTCGCTCATCAGCGGGATCCTGATCATTTGCGTCGTCGGGGCACTTTGCTTCTGGGCCATCGACAGGTTCGTCAACGAAAGCCGGCCGGCAATCCGCCGAAGGTCGACCTAAGACGAGACAAAAACTTCTACGGACATCCCGGCAAAGGCACCGGTGCTGCCGACGAAGCTGCCGGACACCGGGATCGTTTGCCGGATATCGCGCGCGACCGCGACCGGGATTAGATTGAAGCCGCCGAGGCTGCGATTGGTGGGGTCGAATGTGATCCAGCCGGCTCCCGGTACGAAGACCTCCGCCCACGCGTGGGTCGATCCTGCACCGCTCGACCCGATGCTCCGTCGTTCTGGATTGTAAAGATAGCCGGAGACGATTCTGGCTCCGAACCCGAGCATGCGTGCTGCTTCCGTGAAAAGCACCGCGAAATCCCGGCATGACCCCCAGCCACGATGCAGGGTTTCTACCGGCGTTTGGGTGCCCTCGTCCTCACGGCTCTGATACCGGACAGCTTCGGAAACGCCGACGCTGAGGTCCTTTAGCAACGACAGCGTGTCAGTCCGACTTCCTCGGACGAACATTTGTGCCCAATTTCGCAGGACCCCCGCCGGGTCCGAGAACTGGGGGAGGGCGAGGGCGCCGAGGTCGGTCCAGTCGTCGCCAGAATAGCGGAATGGGTAAGACATGGCGGAGACCGCGATATCGAACACAGGCCATGCGACGGCGTCGAGCTGAAGCTCCGCGACGCTGGCGATCACCAGATTGGAGGCCGTCATCTGAAACGTCGCCGTCGCGATCGCATTGCCAAACACATCGTGCGCCCAGGTCAAGGCCGCAGGCGGCGTCACCGTGACGTTGCTCGAGATCAGACGAAGCTCGCGGCTTTCGCGCGGACGAAGCATGAGGCGGTGCGGCAACAGGCGCACATGTTCGTTGAATCGATAGGTTGTCGTGTGAAGAACCTTCAGCGTCGTCAGCGAAAGCTCCAATCGGGCAGCTTGTGACCTGGGCTCTTATCCAATGGCCCCTCGGGAAGTATGGCCGGGTTGAACCTGCCCATGCAAATGTCGATCCAGGCGCGACCAGGTTGACGGGCATCAAAGTGCAAGCAAAACATCGATGGTCGTAGCGCGCCGGGATTGTCGGCCGGGAGCGGGGTTCGGGGTAGCCCTGGATTTGGCTGGTGAAGAATCCAGATGAATTTGCACCGTCTTTCTAAAAAACTCCAATTATTTCAATGCACCTGGTCGAAGTGAATTTGCTTCCCTCAAAATCTGCGTCCATCCAAATCTGCTTTTTGCCGTCGAATGGTCCATTGGAAACTGCTTTTCGTTGCGACGGTCCATCAGAACTTGCTTTTCGTCAGGACTGTCCATCGGAAATCGCGCGCCGTTTGGCGCGAGCGCACGAAAGCCCGCCGGCTACATAACCAGCGGTGGTCAGGCTAGGAAAACAGTCGCGGACGGTTTTTAGACCGACTCGAGCGGATGGCGCGCGATCGCGCGTTCCATGTCGGTCAAAGACGGAACGTCGCTCATCTTTGGGATCCGACGGTAACCGGATGGGTTCCGCGCAACGTCCCATCCAAGCCCGTTTTCGAGAACGCCCTTGGCGGCGGATCGATGAATTTTTGCGGGCGTTAGGCCGGGTATGTCAGCGCGTTCGATTGCCCTTCTGAACCATTTTGATACAAGCTTCGTGTTCAGAAGAGCTCCGTGGGGTTGCACGAACAACGGCGCGCCTGGCACAGGCGGCAGTATGCGAGTGGAATGAGCAGCGTTCCCGATCGCCTCAAGGGCGGCATTCGAAGGCCAAATTACGCGTTCGCGTAGCGTGCCGCACCCTACCTTCAGGATTCCGCAGCCCAAGTCGCGCATTTTCAGGTCCTCAAGCTCCGAAAGAAGCACCCCGCTCGCGACGAGATACATCGAGGCCAAAACGACGCGTTGCTGGTGCGCCCAGTAATAGTCGGACGCGTTGCCGCACCGTACGACAGTCTCCTGTGCCTCTATGAGCCGTTGTACGTCCGCCGGAGAGACATCGAAGTCGGTCGCGTGGACGACAACGGTCGGGCGCCGGATGTCGGTCGCTGGATTGAATTCAAGCATCCTCCACATAATCAACGTGGTGTAGATCAACCGCATCGTACTCAAACGCCGTGCGAAGGTAGCCGCGGAGTGATAGCGCGCCGATAGGAACCCGCCGAGTTGCGCGGTAGTGGCGTCCAGGAAGCCATCGATCCCTGCGAAATTTGCGATCAGCAAGCCGAGCAGAATGTTCGCCTCGCGGGCTTCGCCGGCGCTGATCGTTCGAGCGATGTGATCCACGATGCGTTGGCGAATCGTCATGTTCGGCTCACCAGTAAGGAGGTCAGGAATTCCGCGACTGGGCGAGGGGACTCTTTCAGCACAGCCATCGTGGCCGCAGCGGCAACCGTGACGGCCGTGCTCGAGCCCGATCCGGCTGCCTTTATGTTCTGATTCAGCATCTCGCTTATCGAACCGTCCGCTTCGATGACGGACGGTCCGACGGCGTCGTCGGTCGAATGCGCGGACGGAAAAAGACGTTGCACACGCTGCAGCGCGCGCAGCAGGTCGATCAAGTCGCCCTCAGGCCAGTTCCTGAGGGGCGATGCCAATTTCGTTCTCCGGTCCCAGCGCACCGCCGCGTTCGGATGAAAGAGATCACAGAGGAAAAGATCGAACTGGGTCATGGGCACGTGCGGCGCCGCAGCCCGCCACAGTGGCCTGCCACACCGACCGCACGTCCCCGGATCCGAGCAAGTCTCCCAGGTAAGAGCTCTCCCGCAATGATCGCACGCCGAAATAAGAGGGGCGTTGGTCGCCGGATCGAACCTGAGATCCCGCAAACACCAGGTGATACGGTGATACGGTGGCGTCGACGCCGCCACGTCGAGCGAAAGAGCGAGCGGACTGACGCGGCGGACGCTCTGATCGAGATGGTTCTCGGACAGGGTGAAGTCCAAGACGGCAAGCTCGCGCGACGAGCCATCGGTCGGCAGGACGAACGCGCGTGAAAGTGCGACTGGATCGAGCCCACTCGCGTCGCTCAAGAACTCCAGCCTGTCGTGACGGTGCACCGCGTGGGCAAGGCTGCGCGGGTCGCCGAAGGCGGATTTCAGGAACCCCTCCGGCCTGACCGTCAGGAAATTGGCGAGCCTGAGCGAGAACGAGCTCGCGCTTTCCCCGTTCATCAGAGGAAAACTATCGGTCCATCGGGTCTCGATCATCATTCGACTCCCGTCAGCGTGGCGGCGTCGACCCGCGGGCCGCGCTCGATGTCCTCGGCGAGGACCTGCGCGGTATAGTCTTTTCGGAACGGGTTCTTTTTGTCGTCGGGCATCAACTCGGCGTAGGCGTCGTAATAGTCCTGAAGCTCGATGACGGCGTTCGAGCTGCGGTTCCTCAGCCGGTTGCGGGCGGCCTCGATTGTCAGTTGCCCGAAACGAGGCAGCTTTCCCCAGCACGCGAGATAAAGCCGTGCCGGCATCGTTCCGGAAGTCAGGCTACCGGGGGCAAACGGCATCGCTCGCTCGTAACTTCCGAGCACGGCGACCCATTCGTCTCCGTACGCGAAAGGCGCGAGGCGCCAGAAGAAGAACCTTTCAGAAAGCCCCGAGGTCTTCCTGATCCGATCCTCCAGTGTCTTCGGCCCCACGAGGACGACCAGCGTCTGTCCGGCATCCATGATGCCGCTGAGGAACGGGACCGCCTCCGGCGCTATCGCGTGCCGGCCGCACAGAAACATCGCGCGATCGAACGCCAGGATTCTGACGCCTTTCGCTTGGCAGATCCTGTTGACCTGGAAAGCCGGGCCGGCGCCACCCAGGAGACGTGCCCCTTGATATCTCCAACCCGTTGCCAATTCGATGGCCTCGGTCAGTCCGCCCGGGTCCGGCCGCGCGATAGGCGGAACAACCACGATGCTGTGGCGATCAATCGTCTCGGTCGGCGTCGGAGGATTGCTATCGGCAAGATGTGCGATCAACGAATGCTTTCCGATATGGGCCGGTCCGGTAATGAGAATGCCGGCGTTTCCGCTGGAGGCAGGACTGTCGCCACGAAGCCGAGCATTTAGCCGTGTCAAACATTTCGCCGCGTCCGGCGCAAAGACCCTGAGCGACCGCAATTCCTTAAGACGGTCCGACGCGGACATCTCCATCCATTTCGCCGACGATGTGACCGGGTTCCGGCCGACGACTGCAGGCACACTCTTGCTCATAGATCTTCGCCTCCGTCGCCGCGAGCCAGCGGATCTTCCGTATAGTCCTCGGTTTCCCAGTACGCGGGCGCCTTATCGAGCGAGGGGTTCATGATCTGCATCGGCCGCTTCGTCCCCTTGTTCTCCGCGAGCTTGAACGTTCTCTCCATGCCGGGCGGGATGCGACCTTCGCGCATGTCGACCGCGGCGGCCCGCGTCGAGAGGAGTGCAAAGTCGAGATGGCCGACGGGGAGGGATCGCTTCCAAAGGCGCTCGTTGCGCGGCTTGCCGCGCTGTAATTCGAAGGACTTGCCTGCGAGATCGAACAAACGGCGCAGGCCCTCTGCCTTGTTCGCCATATACTTGCGCTTGAAATCCACCGAGCGCCGCGTGCCGCCCTCGTCCAGCGAGGCCTCGTGCTTAAGGATTCGGGCGCGAACAAACATATGCTCGGTCCACGGAAGTCCGACCATGTAGAACGGCCAGGCACCGTAGGCTTGGATCCAGACCTTGTCGTCCAGATCGAAGGCCCAGATCTCCGAGACGTCGGCCGGCGGAATGAAAAGCTCGACCCGGTGCCCCTCCCTGTCCTTGAACGCGTCGCAGACCCATTCGAGATACCGGTAGCGCACGCCGTGTTCGCGAACGGTCACGACCGCGCGGATCGAGAATATGCGCTGGACGTCGACGGCGCTCTTCTCGTGGATGGGGCGGAACGGAAGCGGGTTACCCTTCCGCCGTTCGTCCTCGATTTTGGCGACGTGGCGCCGCATAGCCTCGTTGGGCGAGATGTAGCCGAGCCGTTTTTGCGGGGTGTCGTTGTGTTCGGCGACGAAGCGCGCCGACTCCAGGCGAATGTCCTCGATGCTCAACGGAACTGCGGCGCGCTTGCGCGGACGCTTGCCGCGACCGAGGTCCTCGGCCCTTGGCAGCGCGCCCGGAAACTTCCGCCAGTGCTTCTTGAACTTTCTATTCCAACGTTCGACGCTTTCCTTATGGCTGCCTTTGTAGGCTCCCGCGTAGCCGTTCTCGATGTCGAGATCCATCATGGCAGCGGCCTGGTCTCTACCGTGATTGTCGATCTGGTTGTCCAGAAACAGCATCTCCGGAATGATCGTCGGGTCGTACTGGCCGCTCAGTCCCATTCGCTCGAAGTATTCGCCCTTCGGGCACATCGCCGTCCGGAGGACCTCCATGCTGCGCGCAGTGGAAGGAGCGTCCACGCCGAGACCCAGCGGGAAAACGTACTGGGTCGCGACGTCTACGATGGCGGTCTGCCAGAGCCCGCCCATGCTGATGTCGTGCGCGGTCCCGTATTGATCGATGATGCTCGTGCCGACCTCGATCGGGATGAGGGCATGGTCGCCCTGCCATTCCTGAAAGGCATATTCGACGCGCGGCTTGCGCCCCTTCGGCGCGTGCTTGTCGTCTGCCTCGTCGATCCCTCCACGGATCCGCTCCACCTCCCAGCCGCTCAGCTTCTTGATGTAGTTGTGAATAGTCTGCCGGCACGGTTCGAAAACCAGCGGCGCACCGCTTTCGTCCGTCGCCGGGACTTCGCCGTCCTGCTGCGCCCGCTCGATCTCCTTCAGGATGATGCCGAGCACTTCCGGCACCTCGATTTCCTTATAGGGAACGTGAAACTGCTCGATCACTTCCTCGATGATGTGGCGTACCGGCGCGAGCGTGCTCTCGTGCGTTCCGTGGGCGTTGCCATGCGCCAGGGCCTCGATGCGGCGGCCGCCTGCGATCCAGTCGTCGTAGGCGCGAACGACGCTCCATTTCGACAAGCGCTCCTTAGGTTCATGGGGCACCGGGGGCGGTTCGACGCCTTCAAGCCACTTCTCGACGCTGACCGGGCTTCTGCCAACCTTCCCTGGATGATCTTCATGAAACCGCTTCGCGAAATGCTCGCGAATAAGCATGATCCGCTTCTGTTCGGGGGTGTAGTTGTTCTCGAAAGGAACCTGGATGTTGCGGAGGACCGAGGGCTTGGTGGGCCTCTTCGTGTCCGGCAAAACCACCAGGCGCCCGGCTTTCCAGAATTCGTGCAGTTCGTCGGGGTGGAAGGGCTGGTGCCTTTTCAGAGTTCGGCTGTAAAACTCCTGGAGCCCGTCTTCGCTCAGCCCAACGAATTGCCAAAGGACGTCGTCCAGCTTCATGAACTGGCCGCGTGATATGAGGACAGTGCCCGTGTTTGTCCGAACGGTGATCGTGAAAGGCGCGTTCATCGGTCGCTCCAGAACGGAGGCGAGGGAAGTGAGACGCGCGACGCGCGGTCGATGGGACGATCGAAGTCAATCTCCAGAACGCCATTGCCCATCGCCGCGCAAATCCACTCTTCCGGGCAATCGCCGCGACCGGCGAATTCGCGCGCGCAGTCGCCGACCGTAAGATCGTCGCCCCTCAACAAGCGCTCCATCGCGAGACGCTCGGCGACTCCGAACGGCAGCTTCTTCGTTGCGGACAGGATCTTGCGGATGTTGCCCGTGCGGATCGGATGTGCAGACCAGGCCTGATCGAACACCTCGTAAATGTGTCCCGCTTGCCTGAACGCGTCCTGAATTCGCAGTTGCTGGTTTTGGACCCTGTCCGTCAAACCGCGAACGAGCTTCTTTCCGCCTTCCGGCAGGAATTCGAAGATCAGCGCTGTCTTTCCCTCGCAGATTGCAAAGGTGCCGTCAGAGCCTTCGAGGTACGAATCCGGGACGGCCCAGCAGGCACCGTTCCTGTCGTTGATCTCGACTATGAACCTCTGATCCAGATGACGCAGAATGGAAGGATGAACTTCGTAGTATAGATTGCGCCAGCGCTCTCCGACGAAGGACTCGTTCATGATGACCGGCCGGCGCGGATCCTTGCGCGTGTGGAATTTTCCTGTCTTGTGACCTCTCTTGCCGTCGACGGGCTTGCGCACGCGGTCGAAGTCGCGGCGCCGATGCAGCTTCAGTTCGGCGCTGAGGGGAATGGTGAGGAACGCTTCAAGGCCGACGGCAGCCTCGATCATCGAGCGCGGCACCACGCTGCCGATATCGGGCGGAAAGCGATCGAAATCGTTTATCGCGTTGTACATGCGCCGGCTGCTCGACTTGAAGGCGGCCGAAGTCGACGCCGGAAAAATTCGCTTGACGGAGATTCCGCCGGTGTGCGATTCTTTCCGTGCTCTCGACGAGCCGTTCAATTTCCGATGGATGTCCGAGGACTTCCCGCGGTTTTGGATTGTCGATGTGGATCGGACGACGCGAGATTGCTCCTGCTGGCTAGGCTAAGAAGGTCTCGCGTCGTCTTCCCATCGTCTGGGATGCTAGGTCATTCTAGGTTCTCCTAACGACAACTTTACCGAGTCGAGCGCTGACTCAGCAAGCACTTGTTTTGTAAGCACTTTTCCGACCCAAAATGGCCTTGCCAATCGGCCTGTTGTCAACCGATTTGGCGCACGACCCAAGCGGGTGATCTCAGAACTAGCAATCGCAGCGGGCCGAATCGGGTGGCCGGGCGCGTGATCGCCTGTCGATCTTTTCGGGCACGTCGGGTAGCGAGATGGGATGCAGCAGCTCATTCCCTCCGCCGCACAATGCATCGCGATCGTGTCGTTCGATGACCGTGCCGACGCGTATTTATACAACGCGGCCTTCGCGCTTCTGTACGGTTGCGGCATGTTCAATTCGGAAGTGCTCGACCTCAAGAGGGGCGATGTCGCGGTTTCGCAACGAACGCTGCTCACTGTGCTCGGCGCCAGGGCGCGGACGCTGCCGGTCCCGAAGGGCGCAAGCGAGCGACTGTCGATCTTGATGCAACAGGACGCGGAGAGCGGCGACGACGAGTTCGTCTTCCGCAGGGGGCACCGGCAACTCGACGGACCTTCCGTCGCGGCGGAGTTGAAACGTAGATCGGCGATTCTCGGCATTCGCCGGCCGCTCGTCACCACCGATCTGAGGCGAGCGTTCGCCTCCCACATGGCGGCGGGACAAGTACCCGCAGAGGTGATCGCGGCGATGATGGGGTATGACAGTGTCAACTCGCTGGACAGAATGCTCATGAGGCCGGCCGCCTAACCTTCGCCGTCGAAGTATCGTCCAACGGTCGTTGCGAGCACGCCGAGAGCGTTCGCCACCACGGCAGGCGCGTTTCCCTGAGCCACCAGCCGCGCGGCGTTCGCATGACGCAGGCCCATTAGCGTCGCTCTGGGCGATACCCCGAGACGCATGCGGCGGCGACGAAAGGAGACTTGCGCGCTGCGGACATCTAGCCGCTTCCGCTTCGAGGTAACGAACAGCGGGTCCGCCTTCGCCAGGTCGAAGGGAAGCGCGCGAATATACTCCTGCAGGAGACTTTGCGCCCGCTCCGAGATGCCGGCGATCCGCGGCTCAAGGTGAGTGTTCACGACGCGGATCAAGCAATTTTTCAGGTCCACGTTTTCCAAGTCGAGGCCGACGGTCTCGGCCGAGGTCAAGCCGGCGTCCGACTGCACGGCGAACAGAGCGCTGTCGCGAACATGCCGCCAGCCTTCCGGATCGTCCCCAAGCAACCGCCCGATCTCGTCCGCGCCCACCGACTGCCGTCGGCGTTTTGGCGCGGTGGGAAAGTCGGCGGACAATAGGCTGCTCAAATCCATTCCGCGCTCGCGCACTAGATAGACGGCAAAGCCGCGCAACGCCGAAAAGCGACGAACTATCGTAGCCTCTCCGACGCCGGCGCTACGCCAGGCCACTGCGATGAGATCTACGGCTGTCTGCCCGACCGACGGCAGTTGCTCCGCCTCGGACGCACCCGATGCTTCGGCCACGTCGCGAAGGTCGCGCGCGTAGCAATCCAACGTTCCTTCCGTTTTGCCGACGTTTCGCAAGGACTCGAGCCAATCGGCACCAGCAGGCGGGAAGGGTATCTGTCGATTCATTGGCCTCATGTGGTTTCTCCGGGAAACATTGGGCGGCACCCGTGCAGCTTGCCGATGACGCGGCGTCGGCCGAGTCGCCGCCAAGAAGCGTACGTTTTGAGCGGTTCATCGCCCCGGGATTTTCGCGCGAGACTCGCTTGTTGCCTCTCGGTCATGATTGAAATTTTCCCGACCAGTTGTGATCATCGAACAGCATCCGAACTGCCTCGCCGGTAAGGTGGCGCTTCTCGGCGAGCGTCTCTGCAATCGCCACGATCGCACGCCGATTGCGCTTGACGAGTCGTTCGGCCTCCTTCTCCAGACGGACCAGGTCAGCCTCGACGCGCCGGCGCAGCGACTTGTCGCGCGAAACGGCCTTCAGCAGGTGATGGTGATCCGATGTGAAAGTGAGTTCGTCTCCCAAGCCCGTAGATGCGTGAAGCGATGCGATCATCCGCGTCGCGATCGCAAGATCGCTCTGTTCATCGAGACCACTGCCAACCGATACTTCTCCCACCAGCAAACGCTCAGCCGCCCGACCGCACAAGGTTGCCACGACACGGGCCTCGAAGTCGCGTCTTGTCGGAAGATCACAGTCATCCTGGACCGAGGTCGTCTGTCCCGCAGCACCATCCCGCGTCCGGACGACGATGCCGCGCAGGATGGCGCAACGCAGGACCAGGATGCCTACCGCGTGCCCGGCCTCGTGCACGCAGATTCTGCGCAAGCGCGCCGGTGGAATGGCCTCGTCGGGCAGGGCGACCGCACGAACGTCATCCGCGCGGAGCGACCCGTCCTCGCGCCGGGCGATCCGTCTTGCATCGCGCGTCAACATCATAAGTTCGGCGCCGGTCGATCCCTCTAGCAGCCGTCCGAGCTCGGAACGCTCGCCGCTTTCGATCTCCGGCAGATAGTGGGAGAGAATGTTGATCGTGCCGACAAGATCAGGACGCCGGACCTCGATGGCCTTTTCGTAGCGGCCCGGGCGCA